>CAWBJO010000010.1:0-59615 GCA_963789175.1 uncultured Alphaproteobacteria bacterium | reverse complement strand
GCGGGGCTCGCCGAGCTGTTCGGGCTCCGCGGACGGACCGCGGACCAGGATCCGGCCCACCTGGCGGTACGGCTCGCCGGAGAGCCGGCCGACGGCCTTAACGCCGAGATAGGCCTCGAGGCCCTGGGTGCGACGACCCGGTTCGACGGGACGATGGCCGTGGCGTTTCCGGGACTGGCGCTCTCGACCGACGGCCGCCTCGATCTTCAGGCGGGGCAGGGAGACCGGGTGCTGGCCGCGCTCGGCATCCCGAACCCGCGACCCGCAGGTTCGCTTGCGCTCCAAACGCGTGCCCGCGCGGCAGCCGGGCGGCTGGACCTCGACGATTTCCGCGCCACCATCGACGATCTCACCTATGACGGTCGCCTGTCGCTCCGGGACGGCAGGCTTGAAGTGGCCGCGAAGGCCGGCGAGCTCTCGCTGCCGTGGCTGCTGCGCCTGGCGCTGCTGCCCAATGACGGTCGGCCCATCGGGGAGGTGACCCTCTTTGCATCCGAGCCGCTCGCCGGGATCGAGGGAAAGATCACGATCGATGCCGGCCTGCTCAACCTTCTGCCGGGCATCGACATCCGCAACGGCAGGACGGAGCTCTCCCTTGCCGACGGAACGACGAAGCTAGCCGTCGCCGGCATCGGTCCGGCCGGCGCTCCATTCACCCTCGATGCCGAGACGGCCAGGCGCAACGACGAGCTCGAGCTCGATGCGACATTCGATGGAGGCCTCGATCTCGCCACGTATCTTCGCGGCGCCGATGGCGGCGCGCCCGTCCTCTCCGGTCCCGTATCCGCCACAGGCAGCATCACGGGTCACGGCCGAAGCCCGGCCGGGCTCGCGCTGACGCTCGCCGGCGAGGGCAGCATTCGCGTCCTCGACGCTTCGCTCGAAGGCTTCGACGGCAGCCGGTTTGCCGCCGGAATCGTGACGGCGAAATCGGCGGCGGAGGTTGATCGCGTCCTCGGCTACAGTTTCGGCTCGGGCGCATTGCCGTTTCAATCGGGCGAGGGACGTTTCCGGCTCGCGCAAGGGGAAGCGGTGTTCGGCCCCTTGCCGGTGACCGCCGGCAGCCTGACCGGCACGCTCACCACGGTGCTCGACATCTCGACGGGCGAATACGACGTCGGCCTCGGCCTCGATACCGCCAACGACAACGGCCTGCCGCCGGTGGAGATCGCCTATACGGGCCGGCGCGATGCTCTCGTGCGAAACCTCGATGCGAGCAGCCTGAAGTCCGAGCTGTCGTCGCGCGCCTTGAAGGAGAGCATGGACAAGCTCGAGGAACTGCAGCGCGAGCAGCAGGCGATGTTCGACGAGCGCGATCAGCAGATCATCGAGTACGCCAAGCGCAACGCCGAGATCCAGGGGCGCCGGCAGTTGCAGGAATACGCCAAGCGTCTCGAAAAGGAGATGCAGGCCATCAACGCCGACGAGACGGCTCGCCGCCGCCAGGAGTTGCGTGCCTGGGACGTCATCGCCGCTCGGCTGCGCGCCGATGCCAAGCGCCGCCAGGCCCAGCCCGCCGCCAGTCCCGTCGAGAAGCTGACCGATGTGCCGGCATCGCCGCCCGCAAGCGACGCTCCGTCGACTCTGCCGTCGATCATTTCGGCGCCGCAGGCGCCGTCGCCGAGCATTTTCACCCTGCCCGAGGGCGCCACGCTTCCGCAGCCGCAGCCTGAATTTCCGGCCCGCATCGTCGCACCGTCAGCGAGCCCGGAACCGGCGTCGAGCGCACCGCCGGCGGAAACCACGAACTCGATTGCCGACCCGGAAGTCCCGGAACCGGCGCCGGCGACGGGTACGGCCTCCATCGGCGCGCCGGCGAGCCGGGCGCCGACCGGCACGCCCAGCGCCCCGGCTGAGACCGGGTCGCTCGGTACGCCGGGGCCGATCGACCTGTCGCCGCCGCTTGCCGGTTCGCTCCTGCTGCCGCCGGGACCGCCGCCGGCCCCGACCGTCTCGGAGAACACCCCAATCACCGAACCGACATTCTTCGAAAGGTTGCTCAAGCCGCCTTCGGCCCTGCAGCGCAAGCAGACGATCAACGGCCGCAACCGCTAGCGATCGCCCCCTCGGTTTTGTATCTCGGCCAGGATGTAGAGACGCACCGCGCTCGACAGGTTCGTGTCGCCGCGCCGGCCGTCGATCTCGGCGATGATCGTGGCAAGCGACGCCTTGCGGCGCCGAGCGATGGCGGCGAGCGCCTCCCAGAATTGCGGTTCGACCGAAAGCGAGGTGCGATGGCCGGCGATGCGCACCGAGCGTTTGAGCGGGCGGCTCATTCCTCTTTCGTCTCGTCGCGCCGATGTCCGTCGAGGCGTCGATCCTCGATCTCGGCAAGGGCCTCCGACCGGCGCCGTTCGTCGGCGCTGCGTCCGAAGCGGCTGCGATTCTGAGCTGCCGCTTCGGCGTCTTTGTCTCGCTTCGATTGCTTGCGGCGGCGGCGAAGGTTGATGATGTCGGCCATGTCAGGACGGCGAGATCATCTTGTCGGGCCGGACCAGCCTGTCGAACTCTGCCGCCGTGACGTAGCCGAGTCGTACGGCTTCTTCCTTGAGCGTCGTGCCGCGCGCATGCGCGCACTTGGCGATTTCCGCCGCCTTGTCGTAGCCGATCTTCGGCGTCAGCGCGGTGACGAGCATCAGCGAGCGCTCCATCAGGTCGGCGATGTGCTGCTTGTTGGGCTTGATTCCGACGATGCAGTTGTCGGTGAAGCTCACGGCGGCGTCGGCGAGCAGCCGGATCGATTGCAGCGCCGCGTTGATCATGACCGGCCGGAAGACGTTCAGCTCGAAATGCCCCTGGCTGCCGGCGAGGCTCACCGTCACGTGGTTGCCCATGACCTGGCAGCAGACCATGGAGAGCGCCTCGCTCTGCGTCGGGTTGACCTTGCCCGGCATGATCGACGACCCCGGCTCGTTTTCCGGCAGGGACAGCTCGCCCAGTCCGGACCGCGGGCCCGAGCCGAGAAACCGGATGTCGTTGGCGATCTTGAACAGGCTTGCTGCGATCGTGTTGAGGGTACCGGAGAGCTGGACGATGGCGTCGCTGGCGGCGAGAGCCTCGAACTTGTTCGGCGCCGGGCGGAAGGGCAGGCGGGTCAGCTGCGCAATTTCACGCGCGAAGGTCTTGTCGAAGCCCTTCTTGGCGTTGAGGCCGGTGCCGACGGCGGTGCCGCCCTGGGCGAGCAGGTAGATGTGCGGCATCGCCTGCTTCAGGCGCTCGATGCCGAGTTCGACCTGCATGGCATAGCCCGAGAACTCCTGGCCGAGCGTCAGTGGCGTCGCGTCCTGGGTATGTGTGCGGCCGATCTTGATGATGCCGTTCCACGCCTTCGCCTTCTTCGCCAGCTCCTTTTGCAGGTGCTTCAGCGCCGGCAGCAGGCGCGCATTGACCTCCATCGCCGCGGCGACGTGCATGGCGGTCGGGAACGTGTCGTTCGACGATTGCGACAGGTTGACGTGATCGTTGGGATGGATGGGTTTCTTCGATCCGATCTCGCCGCCCAGGATCTCGATGGCCCGGTTGGCGATCACTTCGTTGGCGTTCATGTTGGTCTGTGTGCCGGAGCCGGTCTGCCAGACGGCCAGCGGAAACTGATCGTCGCGCCGGCCCTCGGCGACTTCGCCTGCCGCCTTGACGATGGCCTGGGCGAGTTTCTCGTCGATGAGGCCGAGCTTCACGTTGACGAGCGCCGCCGCCTTCTTGATCAGTCCGAGCGCCCGGATGAGCGGCACAGGCATGGTCTCGGTGCCGATCTTGAAATTCTGCCGTGATCGCTGCGATTGGGCGCCCCAGTACTTGTCGGCCTCGACTTCGATCGGGCCGAAGCTGTCGGTTTCGGTGCGCGTCTTCGTCATCGCCGTCGTCCTTGCAGTTCGTCTTGCCATATGGGGTTGGTCCACGCCCTCCGGCCCGTGGCGTCGATGAGCACCACCCGGATCCAGGGGCTTGGCGGCAGCTCGGTCCACGACTTCGCCAGGTCGGAAAGCTTGATGCGCGCCTCGGTGATGGCGCGGCCGAACCGCCCGGAGGATCGCGAATTGTGCCCCATCACCGCAATGGCGTTGACGGGCGAGCAGGCGATCGAAATTTCGTCGCCGTCGAAGGACAGTTCGTGGATTTGCGGCCCCTGGCTCGAATAGTAGTGACCTGCCTTCAATGCGGTCACCAGCGCTTCCGGGTCCAGCGCTTCCGCCTTCACGTGCACCCAGCCGCCGAAGGCATCGTCCGAGCGGAAATGTGCATCGTCGGTGGCGAAGGCGGTGAGCCGCCGGCCCTCTCGCAGCAGCTGGTCGAGCAGGTACCAGCCGTCGCCGCGGTCGGTCTCGACGCAGCAGCCGTGATTGTAGATCTCGACGGCATGGGCGCTGCCGATGGACCGGCCGTCCTCGATCGTGAGCTGCGACCACGCCGGGTGGGCGATGCCGACGAAGGCGCCCGCGGCGGCGGCGCGCGCCGCGATTTCGGGTCCGGTCTCGTCCTTGCGGGCCGGCGGAAAGTCGAGGGGCAGGCCGGCCGCCACGATGTGCCACAGCTCGCCCACGCTCGTGCCCATCGCATGGAGCTCGGCACCGAGGATGGTGGTGAAGCGGTTCGAGCGGAACGCTCGCGTATCGGCGATCGGCCAGTCGTAGCGGGCGATGAAATGCTCCGACATCTGCACGAAGTCGTAGCCTGCGTCGCGGTAGGCGTCCACAGCCCGGTCGAGCGTAAGCGCGCCGTCCGACAGCTGCGAGTGTGTATGGAGGTTGCCCCGCCAGAAGCGGCCCGGCAGCGAGAAGGGCTGAAGATCGGCCATGGCGACATCCTTCCGCGAAACCGTCGGTGCTGGTTCTATACCGACAACTGCATGCCCAGTTCAACGACCCGGTCGGGCGGAATGCGGTAGAAGTCGGTCGCCCGCGCCGACTGGTTGGCCAGCATGATGAACAGGCGCTGCTGCCAGAAGGGCAGGGCGGAGCGCTGCGATGTCCGTATGGCCCGACGGCCGAGGAAGTAGGATGCCATCCTGGGGTCGATTTCGATGCCGAATGGCCGGCACATCCGGAGCGCCGTCGGAATGTTCGGCTCCTCCATGAACCCGAAGCTGACGTCGACGAGCCAGGCGTCGAGCGGCAGCCGCGAGACCTTGAGCTTGTCGTCGTTGGCGACGCGCGGTTGCACCGCCATCGTCACGTGGATGAAGATCAGCGTCTCGTGCAGAACGCGGTTGTGCTTGAGGTTGTGGAGGAGGGCGCTCGGCGCGAAATTGGGATCGGTTACCAGGAAGACGCCGATGCCCGGTACTCTGAGGGGCGACTTCCGCTCCAGGCTTTCGAGGAGGCCCTTTAGCTCAACGCTGTCGCGCCGGAGCTTGTCGGCGAGCGCGCGCCTGCCCTTGCGCCACGTCATCATCAGGATGACCAGCACGACGGCCATGATGAGCGGCACGTAGCCTCCCGACACGATCTTGTATCCGTTGGCGATGAGGAAGGTGATCTCGATCACCAGGATGAGCCCCATCGCTCCCGCCGCGGCCGCCAGCGGCCATTTGAGGACGCGCCGGAAAAAGATGTATGCGAGAAGCGTGTCGATCACCATCGCCGTGTTGACGGCGATCCCGTAGGCCGACGCGAGGTCGGAGGACGACCGGAACAGCAGGACGAGGGTGATCACCGCGATGAACAGTAGCCAGTTGATCTGGCTGATGTAGATCTGGCCCGCCTCCGTCTCGCTCGTGTGCAGGATGTTCATGCGCGGCAGGAGGCCGAGATGGATGGCCTGCTGCGTGACCGAGAAGGCACCGGTGATGACGGCCTGGCTCGCGATGACCGTGACCAGCGTCGCGAGGACGACGAGGGGGATGAGCCCCCATTCGGGCATCATGAGGAAGAACGGATTGGAGATCGTCTCGGGGTGCGAATAGATGAGTGCTCCCTGCCCGAGATAATTGAGCGCCAGTCCGGGCAGCACGATGGAAAACCAGGCGAGGCGGATCGGCGATTTGCCGAAATGTCCCATGTCGGCATAGAGCGCCTCGCAACCGGTGACGGCGAGGAACACGCCGCCCATGATCAGCAGCGACAGGCCGGGATGCATGCTGAGGATGACGTATCCGTAGGCTGGATTGAATGCCGCGAGAATGGCCGGGTCCTGCACGATGTGGCCGATGCCGAGGATGCCGAGGACGAAGAACCATACGATGGTGACCGGCGCGAAGAACTGTGCCACCCCCGCCGTGCCGTGGAATTGCACGGCGAACAGGGTTGCGAGCACCAGAAGCGTCAGCGGCACGACGAAATCGTCGAAGCCCGGATTGATCACCCGCAATCCCTCGACCGCCGACAGCACCGAGATCGCCGGCGTGATCATAGCGTCGCCGAAAAAGAACGCGGCGCCGAGAATGCCGAGCAGCAGGACGAGTCCTTTTCGGTTGCCGAGCGATTGCTCGACCAGCGTGACGAGCGACAGGATGCCGCCTTCACCGTTGTTGTCGGCCTTCATGAGAAGGAACACGTACTTGAAGGTGACGACGATGATCAGCGCCCACAGCAGCAGCGACACGATGCCGAGCACGTCGGCACGGGCGATGAGCTCGCCCTGCGAGGCATGCGCCAGCGCCTCGCGCAGCGCGTAGATGGGGCTGGTGCCGATGTCGCCGAAGACCACGCCGAGGCTCGCGACGGCGAGCCCGACCTTGGCCTTTTGCCGGGCGGCCTGGCTGCCCGCCTCCGCGACTTCTGTACGGCGATCGGTCATCTGCAAACCATGAAGCTCGTGAAGGCGCTCTGGAAGTCGATGGAGGACCGGACGGGTTGCCCGGGCGGCGCGTCATATAGCGCCAATCCCGGGCCTGCGACAGTCCTTTGACGGGGCCGCGTCACTTGATGCTGATGAGCTGCCGGCAATCCTTGGGCAAGGCGGAGAGTGTCATCTGGCGCGGAGGCTTCGGCGGCTTGGCGGGCTTCGCCTGCGGGGGTCTCGCCGGCGCCCACGGCTTCTCGGAAAACCAGTAGGCGAGCTCCTTGCCGCACCCGGTGCCGTCTTCCGGTACCGGCCGAGGCTGGTTGACGCAGCCGACGCTGTCCTTGGGGCAGCGGATCCGGATATGGAAATGATAGGTGTGGTTGTAGTAGGGGCGGACCTTGGCGAGCCACGACCTGTCGCCCTTCGCCCAGTTGCACAGCGCCCGCTTGATGGGCGGATGCACGAAGATCCGCTCGACCTCGGGATAGGACGCGGCGCGGCGGATGAGTTTCGCGTGCGCCTCGCTCCACACCGCCTTGTTGATGGTCTTGCGGTCGACGATGACGCTCGTCGCCTGCATGTCCTCGCGTTCTTTTTTGCTCAGCACGCGGTCGGGCATGGGCGTGAGCCAGATGTCGGCGTCGAGGCCGACCTGGTGGCTCGCATGGCCGGTCAGCATCGGGCCGCCGCGCGGCTGCGAGATGTCGCCAACCAGGAGGCCGTTCCAATGGTCGGTGGCTTTCGCCTCTTCGGCGAGCCGTTCGACGAGAGCGATGAGCTTGGGATGACCCCAGTTGCGGTTGCGCGACAGGCGCATGACTTGCCAGGTCTGTCCGTTCACCGGCAGCGCCGACGCCCCAGCCAGGCAGCCGCGCGCATAGAAGCCGATCGACCGGGCCTTGAGCGGCACCGGCGTTTTCACGTTGCCGAACAGCTCGCGTGCCGGGGTGCGGTCGATGGCCGAAGCGGCATGAAGCTGCTGCGCCGCCAGCGCGACGGCGAGTCCCGCCGCTACCAAACCGAGCAGCCGCAGCCGATTCCGCGCCTTGGGCGCTGTGTCTGCCGCTGTGCTCATTTCTTGCGGAACGAGTCGAGGGAGACGATCTTGCGGTCGTCGTTGAGCGGCCCGGCGACGGGCGGCGGCAGCGAATCGATCGGCCGGGCGGCATTCGACAACGCCACCGGCTCGGCCCGCTGTTCGGGAAGCGCTTCCGTCTTCTCCTCGGCCGGCTCGAACTGCAGCGCGAACTGCGCCGCCGGATCGAAGAACCCCTTGATGGCGTCAAACGCCACCACGAGTTTCTCCGTCACGTCGTTGAACGACAGTTCGACTTCGAAATGGTCGTCATGCACATGCAGGTTCCAGTACTGATGCTGCAGCACGATCGTCATTTCCTTCTCGTACTTTTGCCGCAGTTTCTCGGAGATGCGGACGGAAGGATGCTGTGTGTAGAACGAAACGTAGAAGTGGTGCTCGCCCGGCAGGCCGGACCGCTCCACGCGCACGAGTGCCGATCGGACGACGCCCCGCAAGGCATCCTGAGCCAACAAATCGTAGCGCATCAGATCTTGAGCCATGGATTTTCGAGACCCCGCAGAAGCGCGGCTTCGCCGCTCCTATCGCGGCCCGCCCCTCACGTGCCGCTTGCCCCTCGCACGACAAACCCGAATCGAATCGCCGCAAGACTAGCACAAGGCGAAGTGCAGGCTTCTGTTGCCAGGTGCCTGCGGACCCCGCCTAGAACTGCTTAAGCCCTAGGACTTTGATTTCGGCAGTCGCACTGCACTAGGCAGCGAGACGAACCGGAGCATAGTTGTCATTCGCAACTATATGTTCGGCCCGATATCGGCGGTACCATCCCGGGCAAAAGCGCGCTCTTTACACCCTCGTCGATCCTAGTTCACCCCCAGCAGATAGTCCGTGCGGCCAGGCGCGGAACATGTGGTGGAGGTGCCGGGTACTGCCCCCGGGTCCGAAAGGCTTATTGCAACGGCCATTTATCGCCATATCCGTCCTTGCGAACGGCACGTTGAATATAGGATGGAAGGGGCTTGAGGAAAAGGCCGGGTAGCCGGCGTGATTAAGGATTTCCCAGAAGTTGCATTTATGCTCCGCTTTTTGCCTCGCGGCCGGAATCGCCTATTGTAGGGCCGATGCAGCAATATCTTGACCTCATGCAGGACATTCTCGACCGCGGCGTCCGCAAGGATGACCGGACGGGAACCGGCACCTTGTCCGTTTTCGGCCGTCAGATGCGCTTCGACCTCGCCCAGGGTTTCCCCTTGGTCACGACCAAGAAGCTACATCTGCGCTCCATCATCCACGAGCTCCTGTGGTTCATCAAAGGCGAAACCAACGTCGGCTACCTGCGCGACAACGGGGTCACCATCTGGGACGAGTGGGCCGACGAGAATGGCGATCTAGGCCCCGTCTACGGGGCGCAATGGCGGTCGTGGCCCGACCGCTCCGGCGGTACGATCGACCAGCTGGCCGAGGTCATCGGTATGATTCGCAAGAACCCCGACTCCCGTCGCCTGGTCGTCACCGCGTGGAATCCGGCCGACGTCGGACGCATGGCGCTGCCTCCATGCCATCTTCTCTTCCAGTTCTACGTGGCGAACGGCCGACTCTCCTGCCAGCTCTACCAGCGTTCGGCGGATGTCTTCCTGGGCGTGCCATTCAACATCGCGTCCTATGCGCTGCTGCTGGCCATGGTCGCCCATGTCACGGACCTGAAGCCGGGAGAGTTCGTCCTCACGCTGGGAGACGCGCATCTCTATGTCAACCATCTCGACCAGGCCCGCGAGCAGCTGGGTCGTGAGGTCTATCCTTCACCGCGGCTTGTCATCAGGCGCGACGTCCGTTCGATCGACGACTTCCGCTATGAAGACTTCGAGATCGTGAACTACCGCAGCCATTCCCACATCGCCGCCCCGGTTGCCGTATGACCCTCGAACTCCGCGAGGCGCGGCGCGACGACGTTCCTCTGGTTCTGTCGTCAATTCGGCGCCTCGCGGACTATGAGAGGCTTGCGCACGAGGTGGACGCGACCGAGGAGGGGATCGCCGCGGCGCTCTTCGCGGAGCACCCGCATGTCTTCTGCGTTCTCGCTTTCTGGAATGGAGATCCGGCCGGCTTTGCGGTCTGGCTCTACAACTTCTCCACCTTCCGCGGCCGTCACGGCATCTGGCTCGAAGACCTGTTCGTCGAGCTCGGCCACCGCGGCCGCGGCATCGGCAAGGAACTCTTGAGATATCTCGCTCGCCGCTGCCGGGCCGAAGACTTGCCGCGGCTTCAGTGGTGGGTGCTCGACTGGAACGAGCCGTCGATCGCCTTCTATCGCAGGCTTGGGGCCGAACCTATGGCCGACTGGGCCGTTTACCGCGTGAGCGGGCCGGCTCTTGACCGCTTGGCTGGAGATTGAGCATGGCGGATATCTGCCTGGCGCTCGTCGTCGCCGTGTCGAAGAACGGCGTCATCGGCCGTGCCGGCAAACTCCCGTGGCGGCTCGCCTCGGACGTGAAGTTCTTCAAGAAGATCACCATGGGCAAGCCCATCGTCATGGGTCGCAAGACCTGGGAGAGCCTGCCGCGCCGGCCGCTGCCGGGTCGCGACAACATCGTCCTCACCCGCGACCGCACCTATCGCGCCGAAGGTGCGATCGTCGTGTCCGGTGTCGAGGCGGCCCTGACGGAGGCGAAGGCCCGGGCCCGCAGCGCCGGAGCCGGCGAAATCGCCGTCATCGGCGGCGCCGAGATCTACCAGCTGTTCCTGCCCATTGCCCACCGGATCTATCTCACCGTCGTCGATCTCAACGTCGAGGGCGACACGCGCTTCCCGTCCTTCGATCCGGCCCAATGGAAGGACATCAGACAGGAATCGTTCGCCAAAGGCGTGGGCGATGATGCGGATTTCGTCATCCGCACTCTCGATCGGCGATTCAAATAACCCCATGTCCCTGCCGACCAATCCGGATGTCGTCGTCATAGGTGCGGGAGCGGCCGGCATCGGCGCCGGACTCGCGCTTTCGCGGCTGAAGGTCCCGCACGTCATCCTCGAAGCGAAGGATCGGGTCGGCGGGCGCGCCTACACCGACACGACGTCGCTTGGCCATCCGTGGGACCAGGGATGTCACTGGTTCCACTCCGCCGACATCAATCCCCTGCGCGCCCTGGCTGAGCGCATCGGTCATGGGTTCCTTCCCGTTCCGCGCCCGGCCATCAATCGCTCATTCCTGGGTGGAAAGTGGGTCAACGTTTCGGTCCGCGAGGACTACGTGTGGAACGAGCTCGCCAAGATCTCGGCTGCGGGCGCCGATGGGACCGACATACCGGCAAGCGCGGTGCTCGATAAGGCTCATCCGCACTATCCGGTCGTCCGCCACTGGGTGACGCTCATGTATTCGCACGAGCCGGAGGACGTCTCGACGCTCGATGCGTCGGCCTATGTCGACACGGGCGTGAACCTGCCGGTGGGTGATGGCTACGGCGCGCTGGTCGCGAAGCTCGCGCGCGGATTGCCGATCGCGCTTCGCGAACGTGTCACGCGGATCGCAGTCGAGGGGCAGCGCGTGAAGGTGACGACGTCCGGCGGCACGCTCTCGGCGAAGGCGGTGGTGATCGCCGTCCCGCAGCGTGTCGTCGAGCGGCGGCGGCTCGACTTCGAGCCCGCGCTCCCTCCTGCTGTCGAGAACGCCTTCCACACCGTTCCCATGGGCTGGTACGAGAAGATCGCGATCCTTTTCGACCGGCCCGTCTTCGCCGATGCGGGTCTCCCGTTTCTCGACATGTTCGATCCGGTCGCGCCGGATACGCAGCCGCTGAATTTCGAGTTGCATCCGTTCGGCAGGCCGATCGCCGTGACGCATGTCGCAGGGAATGCAGCGCGGTCGATGGCCGTCGACGGCGCCGGCGGGGCGATGGTCGACTATGCGCTGGACCTTCTCGTGCGGGCATTCGGTGCCGAAATCCGCAAGCACGTGCTTCGCCGGGTGACGACGCGCTGGGGTGCCGATCCCGATATCGGTGGCGCCTACGCGGCGTCGACGCGGCCCGGCCATGCCCTCGACCGGGCGCGGTTTCGCGAGCCTGTCCACGGGCGTCTGTTTATCGCCGGCGAGCACACCCATGCAACCGCCATGGCGACGGCGCACGGCGCCTACCTGTCGGGCCTCGATGCGGCCTGCCGCGCGGCGACGGTGGCTGGTCATCCCGACGCGAATTCCGATCCCCTGTGGTTGCCGGCGCGGGAAGACTGAGCGGTCTACGGCCATGGACTATCGGGCGGGCCTCACCTATATGTGCGGCCGCGGTCTGCCGTTGAAAACCACCGCAAGGAGGAGTGCGCATGCCTTGGCAAAATCAGGGTGGAAACAATTGGGGCGGCGGCGGTCGCGGACCATGGGGTCAAAAGCCCGGCGGCGGTCCCGGAGGCCGGGGTCCGCAGACGCCACCAGATCTCGAGGATATGATCAGGCGGCTCCAGGACCAGCTGCGGTCAGCGCTTCCCTGGGGGAGCGGCGGCCGGTCTTCCTGGCTCCTGCCGCTTGCCATCGTCGCCCTCATCTGGGTGTACAATTCGGTATACGTCGTCAGCCCTGAGCAGCAAGGCGTCGTTCTCAATCTCGGCAAGTACTCCCGAACCACGTCACCGGGCCTGCATTTCATCCTGTGGCCGGTCGAAACCGTCGAGACCGTCGCCGTGGCGACCGAAAACCTGCTGCTGTTCGGCGACACGCCGAGCGAGAGCCTGATGCTTTCGGGCGACCAGAACATCGTCGACATGAAGTTCACCGTGCTGTGGAAGGTCAACAGCCCGACCGACTACCTCTTCAACATCACCGAACCGGAAGCCCTCGTGACGGTCGTCGCCGAAAGCGCGATGCGCGAGATCGTCGGCCGCACCATCGGCGAGGAGATCCGCACCCGCGGCCGCCAGGAGGCGCAGCAGAGAGTGCAGGAGCTCATCCAGGCAACGCTCGACAGTTACAAATCTGGCATTCTTATCAGCGGCGTGCAGTTGGAGAAGGCCGATCCGCCGCCCCAGGTCGTGGATGCCTTCGAAGAGGTCCAGCGCGCCGAGCAGAATCAGAACCGCCTCATCCGCGAGGCCGAACAGTATCGTAACCAGCGCCTCGGAGGCGCGCGCGGCGAAGCCTCGAAGATCGTCGAGGACGCCAAGGGTTACACCTCGCGCGTCGTCAATGAGGCGCAGGGTGAATCGCAGCGCTTCGTGAAGATCTACGACGAGTACGCCAAGGCGCCGGAGGTCACGCGCCAGCGCATGTACCTCGAAACTCTCGAAGACGTGCTGGCGCAGTCGAACAAGGTCATCCTCGAGAGGGGCACGGGCCCGGGAGTGATCCCGTATCTCCCGTTGCCGGCCATCCAGAACAATCAGACCCAGCCGAGGCAGCAGCCCAATACCGGAGCGCCCGCACAATGACCAACACACGCACCTATGTGATCGTCCTCCTCGCAGCGCTGCTGTTCCTTCTCTACTCGGCGGTGTTCATCGTCGATCAAAGGGAGAGGGCGCTGGTCGTGAGACTGGGCGAGATCCAGCGTACCATCAGCGAGCCGGGGCTGTACTTCAAGGTTCCGTTCATCGACGAGCGCATCCTGATCGAGGGGCGGATGGTGTTTTTCGAGAGCACCGACAAGACGGTTCAGGTCGTCGACGGTCGCCGCTATCAGGTCGATGCGATCACCATGGTGCGCATCGTCGATCCCCGCAAGTTCCGCGAGACGGTCGATGCGTCTCTGGCTCGGGCGCGCGACCGCATCGAGACCCGTCTCGACGCGGCTCTCCGTCAGACCTACGGCCGCCGCAGCTTCGACGCGGCCCTGAGCCTCGACCGTCCCGTGATGATGCGGGAGATCCGCGACCAGGTGCGGGCCGAGGCCATTTCGCTCGGCGTCGACATCATCGACGTTCGGGTCAGGCGCACCGACCTGATGCCGGAGGTTCTGCAGGATACCTACGATCGGATGTCGGCCGAGCGATTGGCCGAAGCCGCCGAGCTGCGTGCCATCGGTGAGGCCCAGAGCATCAAGGTGAAGGCCGAGGCCGACCGCCAGGTGGTGGAGCTTGTTTCGACCGCCCGGCGGGAGTCGGAGATCATCCGCGGTGAGGGCGATGCCGAACGCAATAGCATCTATGCGGCGGCCTTTTCGCGCGATCCCGAATTCTTCTCCTTCTATCGGTCGCTCCAGGCCTACACCCACAGCCTGGCCGGGCAAGGCACCAACATGGTCCTCAATCCCGATTCGGATTTCCTGAAGTATTTCAGCAGGGAGAACCTGCCTGTCGGCGGTGCCCGCGCCACCGCGCCGGGAACCGGCGGCAACCTTGCGGCTCCGGCTCCGGCCGACCAGGGCACGGCTTCCGAGCCCGCAGCCCCCCAACCATGAGGGAGGTGGTAACGGCTGTCGGACTTGTCCTAGTTATTGAAGGCCTTCTCTATGCCGTTGCACCGGCCACCGCCCGGCGTATGCTGGAGTCGATCGAGAATCTGAGCGAAGATCGGCTGCGGATGGGAGGTCTCGTCGCGGTGGCGATCGGAGTTGCGGTGGTGTGGTTGGGGCGCAAGGCCCTTCTTCCCACTTGAACGGCCGGCTTACGCCCGGGATCGAGCATCCGGTCGCTTCCACGCATGTTGCATGATGGAGCAGAGAAGATGCGCATAGCAGGGTTCCGTGCCGGTCGCTTCATCGCGGCATTGGCCGCCGTTCTGGTGATCGCCGCGACGGATCGCGGCATGGCCGCCGGACCGGAGTCGGTGGCGAACGTCGCCGAGAAGCTGTCCCCGGCCGTCGTCAACATCGCGACCACCCAGAAGGCCGAGGCGACCACGAATCCGGTGCCCGTTCCCGAACTTCCCGAGAACTCGCCGTTCAAGGAGTTCTTCGACGAGTTCTTCGACAAGCAGCCGCGCGAAGGCGGCCAGGCACCCCCGCGCATGAATTCGTTGGGCTCGGGTTTCGTCATCGACCCCACCGGAATCGTCGTCACCAATAACCACGTCATCGAGGGCGCCGAAACGATCGAGGTGAACTTTCCCGACGGCAATACCCTCAAGGCGAAGCTCCTCGGCAAGGACACCAAGACCGATCTGGCGCTCCTCAAGGTCGAAACCAAGGATCCGCTGCCGCACGTGATCTTCGGCGACTCCGACGAGCTTCGCGTCGGCGATTGGGTGATGGCCATCGGCAATCCGTTCGGGCTCGGCGGGTCCGTCACCCTTGGCATCGTCTCGGCTCGCAACCGCGACATCAATGCCGGACCCTATGACGACTTCATCCAGACCGACGCGGCCATCAACCGCGGCAATTCGGGCGGCCCGCTGTTCAACATGGAAGGCTTCGTGGTCGGCGTGAACACCGCCATCATCTCGCCGAGCGGCGGTTCGATCGGCATCGGCTTTTCGGTTCCTGCCAATACGGCGAAGGTCGTCATCGATCAGCTGCGCGAGTTCGGCGAGACGCGCCGCGGCTGGCTCGGCGTCAAGATTCAGAATGTGACGCCGGAGATCGCCGAGGGCCTCGGTCTCGGTCATGCCGAAGGCGCCCTCGTCTCCGACGTCACGCCCACCGGCCCGGCCGAGAAGGCGGGCGTCAAATCGGGGGACGTGATCGTTTCGTTCAACGGCAGCCCCATCAAGGAAATGCGCGACCTGCCGCGCATCGTCGCCGATACCGCCGTCGGCAAGACCGTCGGTATCGAGGTCATGCGCACCGGCGATCGCAAATCCCTTGCCGTGACGCTCGGCCGGCTCGAGGAAGGCGAGAAGCTTGCCGCCGCCGAGCCGCCGCCGCCGGCCGACCAGAGCGTTGCCGGCAGCACGACCGACGTGCTCGGCATGAAGCTCGCCACGCTCAACGAGAACCTGCGCAAGCAGTACAGCATCAGCCCGCAGGTCGAGGGTGTGGTCGTGGTCGAGGTCGAGCCCGACAGCACGGCTGCGGAAAAGCGGATCGAGCCGGGCGACGTGATCACCGAAGCGGATCTGCGCAAGGCCCACTCGCCGAAGGAGATCGCCGACCGCGTCAAGGAGGTCGAGGACGGTGGAAAGACGTCGATCCTTCTCGTCATTTCCAAATCGGCACAGCAGGGTGAGCTGCGCTTCATTCCCCTGCGCCTGAAGAAAAGTTGATAGCCGTCAGCCGGTGACGAAATCGTCGCTGCGGTAGCCCTGGAGATAGAGGAGGGCGGTGAGGTCGCCGTGGTCGACCGCCGCATCGGCCGCTTCCCGGACGACGGGCTTCGGGCGGTACCCGACCCCGAGCCCGGCAAGCCGCAGCATCTCGACGTCGTTCGCGCCGTCTCCCACCGCGATGGCCGACTCCGGCCCGATCCCCAGGCCCTTGCAGATGTCGCGCAGCGCATCGGCCTTGGCGCGGATGCCCAGGATCGGCTCGCGCACATCGCCTGACAGCGTATCGCCGTCGAACATCAGCTCGTTGGCGCGATGCTCGTCGAAGCCGAGCGCCGCGGCCACCCGCGACGTGAAATAGGTGAAGCCGCCGGAGACGAGCACAGTGCGGGCGCCGTGCGCCTTCATCGTCTGAATCAGGGTCCGCCCGCCGGACGTGTAGTTCAGGCCTTCGACGATTCGGGTGAGCGCGCTCGCCGGCAGTCCGCGCATGAGCGCCAGTCGCGCCTTCAGCGACTGCTCGAGATCGACTTCGCCGCGCATCGCCCGCACCGTGATGGCCGCGACTTCGGCGCCCGCGCCGGCTGCCGCGCCGAGCTCGTCGATGCACTCCTGTGCGATGATGGTCGAGTCCATGTCGGCGACGAGGAGCCTCTTGCGTCTGCCGGCGACCGGAACGATGGCCCAGTCGATCGGCAGCCCCTCGAGCGCCCGCTCGATTGCGGCGCGGTCCGCCGCACCACCCGCAAACGGCAGCTCGCAGGCCTCGCGCGCCGCCAACCAGCGGACATCGCCGCCTCCCACGCGCGCCAGGACCGAGGCGTCGATGGCTCCGGAGCCGGGGCTTGCAATGAGAACGAGAACGGTGTCCATCACGGATTCATGGCGAAGGAGGAGGATGCAAAGCCGGTCGTCCTTATTGCAGGGCCGACGGCGAGCGGCAAGTCGGTGGTCGCGCGCCGCCTCGCGCGCGCGTGCGATGGCACGATCATCAATGCCGACGCCATGCAGGTCTATTGCGAACTGCGAATACTGACCGCGCGGCCGACGGCCGAGGAGGAGAGCGAGGTTCCCCATCGCCTCTACGGCATGGTACCCGTCGCGACGGCGTATTCGGTTGCTCAGTGGCTCGATGCGGTACGGCGCGAGATCGACGCGGCGTGGACCGGCGGACGTGTTCCCATTCTCGTCGGCGGGACCGGGCTCTACTTCCGGGCCCTCGAGCGCGGTCTTGCCGACGTACCGACGATCCCGCCCGACATTCGCGCCCGCGTTCGCCGGCTGTTGCGGGAGGAGGGCCCCGGCGCGCTTCACCGTGCCCTGGCCCGCGCTGTCGCCCGGCGAAGCGCAAAGGTTTCGCCCGGAGACGGGCAGCGCCTCGCCCGTGCCCTGGAGGTCGTCGAGGCCACCGGGCGGCCGCTTGGCGACTGGCATGCCGACGCCGCCAACTCGCCGCTCGAAGGCGCACGGAGCTTGCGTCTTTTCCTGTTGCCGGAGCGCGGCGAGCTCACGTCCAGGATCGACGAGCGGTTCGATGCGATGCTTGCCTCGGGCGCTCTCGAGGAAGTCGGCGCGCTCGCCGCCCGGAACCTCGACCCCTCCCTGCCGGCCCTGAAGGCCATCGGTGTACCCGAATTGACCGCCGCGGCGCGCCGAATGCTGTCGATCTCCGAGGCCGCCGCAGTTGCAAAGGCTGCCACGCGGCAGTATGCCAAGCGGCAGGTGACCTGGGCTCGCAGCAATATGATTTCGTGGGAATGGGTGAAAGAGCAACATATGCAAAGAAGTGAGGCTCTTTTCTTTAGTTTTATTCGCCAAAAGTGTTGACCGGTTCCGATCGCATCGATAGGGTCCCGCCAACTTCGAGGCCGGAATGCAAGGACTGATAAGATGTTAGAAGAAATGTCGGGTGCGGAGATCGTGCTCCGCGCGCTCGCCGATCAGGGGGTCGAGCATGTGTTCGGCTACCCCGGTGGAGCCGTGCTGCCCATCTATGACGAGATTTTTCAACAGGATAAGGTCCGCCACATCCTCGTCCGCCACGAGCAGGGCGCGGCCCATGCGGCCGAGGGTTATGCCCGGTCCACGGGAAAGTGCGGCGTCCTCCTCGTGACCTCGGGCCCCGGCGCCACCAACGCGGTCACCGGGCTTACCGACGCCCTCATGGACTCCATCCCCATCGTTTGCATCTCGGGGCAGGTCCCGACGCACCTCATCGGCAACGACGCCTTCCAGGAATGCGACACGGTTGGGATCACCCGGCCCTGCACGAAGCACAACTACCTCGTGAAGGACGTGAACGACCTGGCCCGCATCATGCACGAGGCATTCTTCGTGGCGACCAACGGCCGCCCCGGCCCGGTGGTGATAGACGTGCCGAAGGACGTCCAGTTCGCCAAGGGCCGCTACGTCGGTCCGGCCAACATCGTCCACAAGACCTACCGGCCGCGCGTCAAGGGCGATCCCGAGCGCATCCGCGACGCCGTGGCTCTCATCGCCACTGCCCGCCGTCCAATCTTCTATACCGGCGGCGGCGTCATCAATTCGGGGCCGAAGGCATCGACGCTCCTGCGCGAGCTGGTGGCGCTCACCGGCTGTCCCATCACATCCACCCTGATGGGACTCGGCGCTTTTCCGGCGTCCGATCCGCAGTGGCTCGGCATGCTCGGCATGCACGGCACCTACGAAGCCAACATGGCGATGCACGACTGCGACGTCATGATCAACATCGGGGCTCGATTCGACGACCGCATCACCGGCCGGCTGGACGCGTTCTCGCCCGGCTCGCGCAAGATCCACGTCGACATCGATCCGGCCTCCATCAACAAGACGGTGCGTGTCGACCTGCCAATCATCGGCGACTGCGCGAACGTCCTTGAAGACATGGTTCACGCCTGGAAGACGCTGAAGCCGGCGCCCGACAGGACGGTGCTCAAGCCATGGTGGGAGCAGATCAAGCGCTGGCGCGGTCGCGACTGCCTCAAGTACCGCCACAACAAGCACGTCATCATGCCGCAGTACGCGATCGAGCGGCTCTATGCGCTGACCAGGAACCACGATGCCTACATTACGACCGAGGTCGGCCAGCACCAGATGTGGGCGGCGCAGTTCTACAGGTTCGAGGAACCGAACCGCTGGATGACGTCCGGTGGCCTTGGCACCATGGGCTACGGCTTGCCGGCCGCCATCGGCGTGCAGATGGCGCACCCGGAGAGCCTGGTCATCGACATCGCCGGCGATGCCTCGGTTCTGATGACCATGCAGGAGATGTCGACCGCCGTGCAGCACCACCTGCCGGTCAAGATCTTCGTGATCAACAATCAGTACATGGGCATGGTGCGCCAGTGGCAGCAGCTGCTGCACGGCAACCGTCTTTCCGAGAGCTACATGGACTCGCTGCCGGATTTCGTGAAGCTGGCCGACGCCTACGGTTGCGTCGGGCTGCGTTGCGACAAGCCGGACGATCTCGATGCCGCGATCGAGGAGATGATCGGCGTCAAGCGCCCGGTCATTTTCGATTGCCGCGTCGCCCAGCTCGCCAACTGCTTCCCGATGATTCCGTCCGGCAAGGCCCACCACGAGATGCTGCTCGGCGAGGACGTTCCCGACGAGGAGATCGGCAACGCCATCGATGCCGAGGGCAAGGTGTTGGTGTAGCATGGACGCGAGAACGAGACCGATGAACACCAATCCCGCCGGCCCGCCGGCATCCGCCTACTTCATCGACACGCGCAAGCTGCCGCCCGAGACCCACACGCTGTGCGTCATCGTCGACAACGAGCCGGGCGTCCTCGCCCGCGTGATCGGCCTGTTCGCCGGCCGCGGCTACAACATCGAATCGCTCACCGTCTCCGAGACCTCGCACGAGCGGCATGTGTCGCGCATCACCGTGGTAACGACCGGAACGCCGAACGTTCTGGAACAGATCCGGGCCCAGCTGGAGAGGCTGGTGCCCGTGCATTCGGTGGCCGACCTCACCGTCATCGGCAACGCCATCGAACGCGAGCTGGCGCTCATCAAGGTCGCCGGCCAGGGCGAGAAGCGGGTCGAGGCGCTGCGCCTCGCCGAGGCGTTCCGCGCGACCGTGATCGATGCGACGACCGAGTCGTTCATTTTCGAGCTCACCGGCAAGACCGACAAGATCGAACAGTTCATCGCCCTGATGGTGCCGCTCGGTCTCGTCGAGATATCGCGTACCGGCATCGCCGCCATAGGCCGCGGCGCCGAGGGCATGAAGGTTTGACGACCCGTCTCTCCGTCAACGTCAACGCCGTCGCGCAGCTCCGCAACCGGCGCAATCTTCCCTGGCCCTCGGTGGTCGGTGTGAGCCGGATCGCGCTCGATGCCGGCGCCTACGGCATCACCGTTCATCCCCGCCCTGACGAGCGCCACATCCGCAGGACCGACGTCCGCGAGCTTTCCGCCCTCCTGCGCCGGGACCATGCCTCGAAGGAATTCAACATCGAGGGTTTTCCGTCGCCCGATTTCCTTGCCCTCGTGGAGGAGGTGCGCCCCGACCAAGCGACGCTCGTTCCCGACGACCCTTCCCAGGCGACGTCCGACCACGGCTGGGACGTGCCGGCGAACCGGGCGCTGCTGGTCCCGGCGATCGACCGGCTGAAACGCGCCGGCATCCGTGTGTCGCTTTTCGTCGATGCCGATCCGCGTATGGCCGCCGCCGCTGCAACGGTCGGCGCCGACCGGGTCGAGCTCTATACGGGCCCTTTCGGCGCTCTTCTGAGCAAGGCCGACCGCGCCCCCGAGCTGAAGCGCCTCGAGGCCGCCGGGGATGCCGCCCGCAAGGCCGGCCTCGGCCTCAACGCCGGCCACGACCTGACGCGCGACAATCTCACTGAGCTGGTCGCCGCGCTGCCCCATATCGATGAGGTATCGATCGGCCACGCCGTCACCGCCGACGCCTTGGTTTTTGGCATGGCGGAAACCGTCCGACTTTTCCGCGCCGCCTGCGGCGATCCCGTCGGGTAGCCATGTCGGGATCGGGTCCTGCTTGTCTTTTCGCGGTCGGCGGCTATTCTCCGCGCCGTCTTCATACGGTGTTCCACACAGACTTCGAGGGGTTGTGAAAATGCGCATTTATTATGACCGCGATGCCGACGTAAATCTGATCAAGGGCAAGAAGGTCTGCATCATCGGCTACGGCAGCCAGGGTCGCGCGCATGCCCTCAATCTCAACGACTCCGGCGTCAAGAACGTGACAGTCGCCCTGCGCAAGAGCTCGCCCACCGCCAAGAAGGCGGAATCGGACGGCCTTAAGGTCATGACTGTCGCCGAGGCGTCCAAATGGGCCGACCTCATGATGATGGCCGCTCCCGACGAGCTGCAGTCGGACATCTGGAAGGGCGAGATCGAGCCGAACATTCGCGACGGCGCTGCAATCGCCTTCGCCCATGGACTGAACGTCCATTTCAACCTCATCGAGCCGAAGCCGACGCTCGACGTGCTGATGATCGCGCCGAAGGGTCCCGGCCACACGGTTCGCGGCGAATACCAGAAGGGCGGCGGCGTTCCCTGCCTCATCGCCATCCATCAGGATGCGTCGGGCAATGCCCACGATCTTGCGCTCTCCTATGCCTCGGCCATCGGCGGCGGCCGGTCCGGCATCATCGAGACTTCGTTCAAGGAGGAGTGCGAGACCGACCTCTTCGGCGAGCAGGTCGTGCTCTGCGGCGGCCTGGTGGAACTCATCCGCGCCGGCTACGAGACTCTCGTCGAGGCGGGCTATTCCCCGGAGATGGCGTATTTCGAATGTCTCCACGAGGTGAAGCTCATCGTCGACCTCATCTACGAGGGCGGCATCGCCAACATGAACTACTCGATTTCCAACACCGCCGAGTTCGGCGAGTACATTTCGGGGCCGCGCATCATCACCGACGCAACGCGCCAGGAGATGCGCAAGGTGCTCAAGGACATCCAGTCGGGTAGTTTCGCGTCCGAATGGATGCGCGAATGCCGCGCCGGCCAGCCCAGGTTCAAGGCGACCCGCCGCATGAACGATGCCCATCCGATCGAGGAGGTCGGGGCCCGCCTGCGCGGCATGATGCCGTGGATCGCCAAGAACAAGCTTGTGGACAAGGCGCGCAACTGAGGCCGGATTCCGCCTGCACGGTGCAAATCCCTCGCCGTGTTCGCTTTCGGCCGTTGACGCCCTCTGGACGGCGCTGCAAGATTCTCGCTCGAGAAGGCGCCGAGGCATGAAGTCCGCCGCAATCGTCAAGGCCAATCCCGAATCTGAAGACGGCATCCGCTTCGTTGCCGGGGCCGACATCTCGGTCGACCCCGCGCCATGGCAGTTCGCCATGGAGAACGCGGCAAAGGTGTCGCGGTTCTGGAGGAAGGCGGTGGACGAGAAGCCGAGCCTTCACGACGGCCAGGTCTTCATGCTCACCCGCTGGAGCATGGACGGCGACCGCTTCCGCGGTGTGGCGCAGCCGACCAACTATGCGAGCTTCCTCTATTGGCGCGATCTCGGCTATCCCGAGGTCGGGGCGCGCAACTGTTTCGGCTCCGCCGTGCTCCGGTCGAAGGAGGGATACGTCGTCTGCGGACGCAATGCGCCGCACACCCTGACCGCCGGGCTCGTCTACCCGCCGGGAGGATCTTTCGGTCCCGAGGACGTGTCGGGTGACGGGCTCGACGTCGATCGCAACATCGCCCGCGAGCTGCTGGAGGAGACCGGGCTGCATGCCGCCGCTGCGCGGCGCGAGCCCGGCTATTTGTGCGTGCGCGACGGGCCTCGCATTTCACTCGCGGCACAGCTCGTCTATGACATCGGCGCGACCGAGCTTCGCCAGTCGATACTCGATTTCATCGCCGCGGATGCCGAGCCTGAGCTCGATGAGGTCGTCGTGTTCCGCCGCCGGGCGTTTCTTCGCCACCATCGCATGCCGGCCTATGCCCGCATGCTGGTGGAGCACCTGCTGACCGTGTAGGCTCGCCCGTCCCAACCCCCGGGCCGGTCTCCCATGAAGCTCAAATTCCATACGCTTGACGTCTTTACCCGTGAGCCCTTCACGGGCAATCCGCTGGCGGTCGTTCTCGAAGCGGACGCCGTTCCCGACGACCTCATGCAGCGCATCGCCCGCGAGTTCAATCTTTCGGAAACGATTTTTGTGCAGACGCCGGCCGATGCCGGGAACACTGCCAAGGTGCGCATCTTCACGCCGAGCGGCGAGCTACCTTTCGCCGGCCATCCGACCGTCGGTTGCTCCGTGCTGCTCGCCTCCCTGAAGCACAAGGACAACTGCTCTTTCGAGACCGAAATTCGCCTCGAGGCCAAGGCCGGCCTCGTCCCCGTGAAGGTATCGCGCATCGGCCCCGACGCACATGCCGTTTTCACCGCGCCGAAGCTTCCGACCGAGGTGGGAAAGGCGCCCGCGAAGGATAGGCTCGCGGCCGCCGTCGGCCTCGCCGCCGAAGAGATCGGCTTCGGTCCCCACGTGCCCGGCCTCTTCATGACCAGCAGCCGCGTGCTGTTCGTGCCCGTCGCAAGTCTCGATGCGCTGGCCCGGACGCGCGTCATCGAGCCGGCCTGGAGCGCGGTCCTCGCCGAGGCCCAGTCCTTCAACGTCTATCTCTATTCGGCCGGCGGAGCCGACGCCCGCACCTCCTACCGGACCCGCCTCTATGCGCCGGGCGAGGGGATCCCCGAAGATCCGGCGACCGGTCTTGCGGCGGCGACCTTCCCGGGACAGCTCATGGCGCACGAGAAGCGCGGCGACGGCACGCACCGCTGGCGGATCGAACAGGGCTACGAGATGGGACGGCCCAGCCAGATCGACATCGAGGCCGACGTTCGCGACGGGCGCATCGCGGCGGTCCGCGTCGGCGGATCGGCTGTAAGGATCGGCGAGGGAACCCTGCAGGTCTGACGATCGCCGTGGCCGGCTGCTGGCCGCTCCCGCGGCTCGAATCAACTGGTCAGTCGAGGTTGAGCATCGCCTTGGCCTCGGTGGTCACTTCGTCGGCGCCTTCGACATCGCCGGTCCGGCAAAGCTCCTGCGCCTCCGCGTTCATCTCGGAGATCTGCTGCCGTTCGTCCTCGGAAAGCTCCATCTCCGCCAAGGCCTTCGCAATTCGTTGGACGTCCCGCTCGCACCCGTCGGCGAGGGCCGAAGAAACGGCGAGGCACTGGATCAGCATGGCGATCGCAGCAATTTTAATCATCTTGCGAATCTCCCGACTCGGCGCCTTTGTGCCTGCAAGATCAGCCGAATTGCAAGCTCGCGCCGTCCGGCAGCTCGCGCCCCATTGATTTGGGCCGGCAAATCGGTTAAATCCGCTCCACTGTCTCTTAGGGCGATTATTCGCATGCCGCGCGATTTCGACAATTCGGCCACGCTGCCGGGCTTCGCCCGCAACGCCGACTCGCGCGCAATTCTCCTCCTCCTTATCGGCCCCTGATTACCGGCAGTCCGGCACGGACGGGTATTCAGGGGAGAACGGCAGAAACCTCGAAGACCACTTCTGAGGCCCGATTCGACTATCGGCCTCCACCCAAAAGGGCAAGACGATGCACAACCAGGCTGAGACCAGACGAGAAGAGAAAGATCGCGTCCTGATATTCGACACGACGCTGCGCGACGGCGAGCAATCGCCCGGCGCCACCATGACGCTCGAGGAGAAGCTGCAGGTCGCCGAGCTCCTCGACGAGATGGGCGTCGACATCATCGAGGCCGGCTTCCCCATCGCCTCGCAGGGCGACTTCGACGCCGTCTCGGAGATCGCCAAGATCGCCAAGAAGGCCGTCATCTGCGGCCTCGCCCGCGCCTCCTTCAAGGACATCGACCGGGCGGGCGAAGCGGTGAAGTCGGCGAGGCAGCCGCGCATTCACACCTTCATCTCCACGAGCCCGGTCCATATGAAGTTCAAGCTCCAGATGGAGCCTGAACAGGTGCTGGAGGCGGTGATCGCGTCCGTGACGCGGGCCAGGTCGTTCACGGACAACGTCGAATGGAGCGCCGAGGACGGGTCGCGAACCGAGCATGACTATCTCTGTCGCTGCGTCGAGGCGGCGATCAAGGCGGGGGCAGGGACCATCAATGTTCCCGATACGGTCGGCTATGCCGTGCCGGAGGAGTTCCACGACCTCATCCATATGCTGCGCAACCGCGTTCCCGGGGCCGACACGGTCGTCTTCTCGACTCACTGCCACAACGACCTCGGCATGGCCGTCGCCAACTCTCTGGCCGGCTTGAAGGCAGGCGCGCGCCAGATCGAATGCACCATCAACGGGCTCGGCGAGCGCGCCGGAAACGCCGCGCTCGAGGAGGTCGTCATGGCGATCAAGACGCGCAACGACCAGCTGCCCTATTGGACCGGCATCGACACGACGATGTTGATGCGCGCCTCCAAGCTCGTCGGCGCCGTGACGTCGTTCCCGGTGCAGTACAACAAGGCCATCGTCGGCCGCAACGCCTTCGCCCACGAATCCGGCATCCATCAGGACGGGATGCTGAAGAACGCCCAGACCTACGAGATCATGACGCCCGAGAGCGTCGGCGTGAAGCAGACCTCGCTGGTCATGGGCAAGCATTCGGGCCGCCATGCTTTCCGGCGCAAGCTCGAGGAGTTGGGCTACAACCTCGCCGACAACGCCTTCGAGGATGCCTTCGTTCGCTTCAAGGACCTCGCCGACCGCAAGAAGCATGTCTACGACGAGGACATCGAGGCGCTGGTCGACGACGAGATCGCCAACGCCCACGATCGGGTCAAGGTTCTCTCGCTCACCGTCATCGCCGGCACCATGGGCCCGCAGTCGTGCACCTTGACGCTCGACATCGAGGGCCAGCACGTCACGCAGCAGTCGACGGGCAACGGGCCGGTCGATGCCATCTTCAACGCCATCAAGGCGATCATCCCGCACCAGGTGAAGCTCGACCTGTTCCAGGTACACGCCGTCACTGAGGGCACGGACGCCCAGGCGGAGGTGTCGGTGCGGCTAGAGGACGTGGAGGCGGGCAAGTCGGTCACCGCCAAGGGCACCGATCCCGACACCCTCGTCGCCTCGGCGAAGGCCTATGTCAGCGCGCTCAACAAGCTTCAGGTCAAGAGGCTCAAGTCGAAGCCGCAGGCCCTCGAGCCCTTTACCCGCGCCGACCGGCGCGGCCCGTAGACTTCGACCCGCTAGGAAAGCCCGAGGCGCGCCCGCGCCCGGGCGTTCCAGGCGCTGAGCAGGCGGTCGGCGACGATGCCGATGAATGCGATCGCGAAGCCCGCGACCAGCCCGCGGCCCGCATCCGCCTTGGCGAGCGCGATGAAGACCTCCTGGCCGAGGTCGCGCGTGCCGATCATTGCGCAGATGATGATCATCGACAGCGCCAGCAGGATCGTCTGGTTCATGCCCAGCATGATCTCCGGCATCGCCATCGGCAGCTGGACGCGCCAGAAGGTTTGCGATTTCGTGCAGCCGGACACCTTGGCCGCCTCGATGAGCGCCGGCGCCACCTGGCGGATGCCGTGGTTGGTGTAGCGGATGGCCGGCACGATCGCGAATGAGATGGTGGCGATCATGGCAGTAACGTCGCCGACCCGGAACAGCATGACCACGGGTATGATGAAGCAGAATGACGGGATCGTCTGCAGCGTGTCGATGATGGGCGTGATGAAGTTCTCGAACCGGTCGTTGCGTGCCGCCAGGAGCCCGAGCGGGATGCCGAGCAGGGCCGCCACCGCGGCCGACACGCCGCACAGATAGACCGTCGCCATCGTCTTCTCCCACAGGCCGGTGACGGCGAAGAACGTCGTGAGGCCGCCGACCAATATGGCAAGGCGGGTGCCTCCGAGCTGGTAGCCGGCGAGTGCCAGGAGCGCCACGGCGCCGAGCCACGGGAACTCTACGCAGAAGGCGCGCACCGGATTGAGGACGTAGCGGAGGAGGGCGACGCGGAAGGCTTCGATCGCGTCGAAGAAATTGATGGTGATCCAGTCGACGCCGGCTTTCCACCAGGGCGCCGTCGAGATCGTGATCCAGTCGGGAACCTTCGCGAAGAAGGGAATGAATCCGGCGAGGAGGGTCGTTGCCGCGACGACGGCGACCGCCAGAGTCGCGTTCGGATAGGCGAGCCAGAACGGTCTCGGCTCCGCATAGGCGGTCGGTCGCTGGATGGCGGCCGCCTGGCTCAGCCGGTCGAGGACGATCGCCAGCACCACGATCGCCAGGCCCGCTTCCATTCCCTGGCCGATCTTGAGGGCCCTGAGCGCGAGCAGAACGTCGTAGCCCAGCCCCCCGGCGCCGATCATGGACGCGATGATGACCATGTTGAGAGCGAGCATGATCACTTGGTTGACGCCGATCATGAGCGTCGGTCGTGCCGCCGGAACGAGGATGCGCCACATCTTCTGGAACCGCGAGCATCCCGCCATGTCGCCGAAGTCGCTGAGCTCCTGGGGAACGCGCGACAGGGCGAGCATCGTCGCCCGCACCATCGGCGGTGCCGCGAACACGCCCGTCGCCAGCATCGCCGAGACCGGGCTGTTGCCGAACAGCAGGAGCATGGGGATGAGATAGGCGAAAGTCGGCATCGTCTGCATGAGATCGAGGAAAGGCAGGATGACGAACTTCTCCGCCCACGGACTGCGATACCCCCAGATGCCGACCAGCAGGCCGCCGACGATGCAGAACGGCACGGCGATGATGATGAGGGCGAGGGTCCGCATGGCGCTGTCCCACTGGCCGAACAGCGCGATGTAGAACATGCAGCCGCCCGCCAGGAGCGCCAGCCGCAATCCTCCCAGGGCTCGGCCGATGATGAAGGCGGCGAGGACGATGCCCACCCACGACAGACGCGGCAGCACGATCGCCGTTTGTCCCGTGCCCAACTTGTAGTTCTTTGCGAGGAGGTAGTAGGTGAACTGCAGAGGGTAGTCGAGAACCCTCACGAGCCCGCGCGTCAGCGGCGTGAAGGTGCGCTTGATCCATCCCATCACCGCCGACACCCAGTCGGCGACCGGGATGACGGCGCTGTCGGGATAGGTCACGGCCCACGGCATGTCCTGCCGCATCACGTACAGCATCATCACCGCCACCAAGGCCGCGGCCCATATCCAAGGCCATTGGCTGCTCCTGCCGAAGGCCGGCGACAGGCTTGCGGCGGCGTCACTCATTCTCGGTTCGGGCTCCCTCGCGGCCGGCCAGGAGATCGATGACCGCTTCCGGCGTGACCTGGCCGATCGCCTCGCCGCCGGGGCCAGTGACGACATACGGCTTGCGGGCGGCGACGATGTCGGCTGCGAAGGCGGCGATCTTCGTGTCGCTGGCGATGCTGCGCGCCCCGTTCGCTCCCGCACCGATCGGCTGCATGAGGCTGCGGGCCGACATCACCTTGGCGCGCTGCACGTCGCGCGTGAACTCGGCCACGTAGCTGGTGGCCGGCCGCAGCACCAGTTCCTCGGGCGTACCGCTCTGGATGATCTCCCCGTCCTTCATGATCGCGATCCGGTCGGCGAGGCGGATGGCCTCGTCGAAGTCGTGCGTTATGAAGATGATCGTCTTGCGCAGCACCCCCTGCAGGCGCATGAGCTCGCCCTGCATTTCCCGGCGAATAAGCGGATCGAGGGCGGAGAACGGTTCGTCGAGGAACCAGATTTCCGGCTCCACCGCCAGGCTGCGGGCGATGCCGACGCGCTGCTGCTGGCCGCCCGAAAGCTCACGAGGATAGTGGTGCTCGCGGCCCTTGAGGCCGACGAGCTCGATCACCTCGCGGGCCCGACCCTCCCGCTCCTTCCGCGCGATTCCCTGTACTGAGAGAGGAAAGGCGACGTTCTCGAGGACGGTGAGGTGCGGCAGCAGCGCGAAGTGCTGAAAGACCATCCCCATCTTGTGCCGACGGATGCTGATGAGCTCGGCTTCCGAGACCTTGAGGAGGTCCTTTCCTTCGAATTCGACTGCCCCGGCCGTCGGTTCGATGAGGCGGGACAGGCATCTGAGCAGGGTGGATTTGCCCGACCCCGACAGGCCCATGATGATGAAGATCTCGCCCTGGCGGACCTCGAGCGACGCGTGGCGCACGGCACCGATAAGATTGGCCTCGACGAGTTCGGCCGCCGTCGGAATTCCGCCATGGCTGCGGAGATAATCCTCCGGCCGGTTACCGAAAAGCTTCCAGACTCCGCTGCACGACAAGACGACCGGCCGCCCATCGCCGCCGGCCTGGACGGCGGATGCTGGGTGCGTGCGGATATCGACCTTCATTGCGTATCCCCCGCGCCCTCATAACAAATGTAAAGCAGCCATGTCCAATAGGCCATGGCTGCTCGACTTTGCGTAGGTTTATTGGGCCCAGGCGCGCCACTTCGATTCGTTGGCGTCCACCCAGGCTGCGGCGACCTCTTCGATCGTCTTGCTCTCGAGGTCCACCTGGCCGGACAGCTGGTTGAGCTCGCTGCTGTCGATCTGGTACGCCTTCGCGACCTTGTAGGCCACCGGCCACTTGTCCTTCATGCCGGCCCACGAATACTTCCAGATCTCTCCATGCGGTTTGCCGCAATCATGCGCCTTATCCGGATTGGAGCCCCATTTCGCGTCGGTGTAGCACTCGGGCGTATATTCCGGGAACTCGATCCATTCGCCCTCGTACTTCGACGGCGCCCAGTGCGGCGAGTAGACCCACAACATGATGGGCGCCTTGCGCTGGTAGGCCGATTCGAGTTCGGCGAACATCGCTCCGTCCGTACCCGCATGGACGACCACGAACGGCAGCGCCAGCGCCTCGACCCGCTCGTCGTCGAAGCCTTCCCAGGTCACAGGCCCGCCGAGGTAGCGGCCCTTCGGAGCGGTGTCGGGTGTCGAGAATGCTTCAGCGCATTTCGGATCCTTGAGCGCTTCCCAGTTCGGAAGGCCCGGACACTTCTCCTTCATGTAGATCGGGTACCACCATTCTTCCTTGGCCTTCGGTCCGAGCGAACCGAGCTTCTCGGTCTGCCCCGTGGCGTCGGAGGCCTTCATTGCCTCGCCCGCCGTCGTGTCCCAGTATTCGACGCCGATCGTGAGATCGCCGGCGGGAAGGCTCGTGGTCAGGCTCGAAAGATAGTCTCCTGTTGGATACTCGACGGTATAACCGAGCTTCTCCAGGATTCCGCCAAGGATCTTGGCGTTGATGTTGACGCTCGTCCAATCGAAGAGCGCGATCTTGATCGGATCGCTCGATTCAGGAGCTTGTGCCAGCGCGGTGCCGCTGCTGCCCGCCGCGATGGCCGACGCCATCACAGCCGCTCCGGCCCACTGCCGAAAACCTAAACGCATGTCTTTCCTCCCAGGGTGGAAACGCAGTCCGCCGTGAAACACGGCGGATGCGGTATCTAACACCCGAAAGGCACGGCGCAGCAAGGACTGCAATCGTGGCCGGATTTACCGGTCCATACCTGTCTCACCCTTGACGAACGTATTTCCGCCAGTCGTGCTCCTCCTTGAAGCCGAGGACCTCCCGGATCTTGCGGTTGGAGAGAGGCGCCTCGTTGCCTTCCATCCGTCTTTTCAAGGGGATGCCCGGACACCAGCGAGCCAGGAAGGGGGCCGTGGGCTCCTTGGCCGTGATGGTGTCGTTGACCGCGTTGAACACCTGGAAGCCGAGCCCGTCCTTTTCCAGGCAGAGATGCACGATCTGCCCGAGGTCGCGGGCGTCGATGTAGCTCCACGCGTTCCGCTTGCGCGACGGCGGATTGGCCAGGAATCCTCGGAACAGGTCGTATTCGTCGGGCTCGATGACGTTGCCGATACGAAGGGCGTAGATATCGGCCGAGAACCGCATGGCGAATGCGCGGGCCGTCTTCTCGTTGACCACTTTGGAGAGTCCGTAGCTGTCCATCGGATCGATGTCGTAGTCTTCCTCGAGCGGGAAATGATGGTAGTCCTTGTCTCCCTCGGCGAAGCAGACGCCGTAGGTCGTTTCGCTCGAAGCGATGATCACCTTTCGGATTCCGAGCTTCATTGCCGCTTCGATGACGTTGTAGGTCCCGACCACGTTTGCGGCGTAGGTCACGTTGTCCGGCTGGATGAGGACGCGGGGTATCGCCGCGAAGTGAACGACCGCGTCCACCTTACGGGAACCCGTCGCGAAGCCCTCCATGCCGAAATGCATGCTGAAGGCGTTGAACATCTGGCCGTTGTCGGTGATGTCGGCGATGAGCGTGTTCACGCCCGGACACTCGAGCGGCTTCAGGTCGACGTTCAGGATTTCATGGCCCTTGGCCTTGAGCCACGGCACGACATGGCGTCCGGCCTTTCCGGAACCGCCGGTGAATACGATGCGCTTGGTCATGATTGCTCTTCCGTAACGGACTTTTAGGGAAAATCGTTCAGCTGCTGCGCGGATCGCCCGACCCGAGGCGGCCGTGCGTGATCCAGTCGGCGCAGGCTGGCGGCACGGTTGCCGCAAGCGTGCTCTTATAGAGCGTAAGGTCGGCCTCGCGGAAGATGCCGCGCCAGCGGTCGTTGCTGCCCTTGAAGAAGAACCGCTTGCCGCCCCCGCGAAATGCCTTGCCGACCGAAGCGAGGAGGACGTCGCCCTCGCGTTGCATCGCATCGAAGCCGGCGGCGGTGACAAGGTCCGGCCAGCGGTCCGCGCCGATTTCGATCCCGAGGAAGCGAGCTATGCGCCGCATCTCGCCTGGCAGATCGGCCTTGAGGTCGTTGAAGTGGACGAAAAGGACGTTGGGGCGCTGCCGCGCCTCCCACCATGTCTTCTCGAAATGGAAGAAGGACGGATGCACGACGTTCTCGTGCCGGACCCAGCGATGGAAATAATCGGCGGGGTCGGCCGGCATCCGAGGGTAGGGCCGGCCGATCGTCTCGTCCTCGAACCCGATACGGTCGAAGGTCGCCAGCACCGTCTCGGTCAGGCCTGAAGCGTGATTGTGATAGGACATCGCCGCGTCCCGACCGTCGCGGGCGACGTGGATGTATCTGACATGCGGGTAGAACGGCAGCCCGTCCAGCGGCAGGTGGGACTTCAGGAAACGCCGGTGCGTCTGTGCTTCGATGCGGGCGGCGATCTCATCCATTGGTTCGCCGAAACGGCGATCGATCCATGGCGAGATGTCCATGACCGGCCGCGGTTCGGGCGACTGGAAGATCAACAGGCTGACGATGCGCTGCATCCAAGTCGTGCCGCACTTCGGATAGGTGGCGATGACGATGTCGCCGCTTCGCGGCCGATAGGTATTCCAGCGACGGCTGTCGAGCACCCACGTGCGATACACGCACGAAGCGGTGTCGGTAGTCGCGTGGGTCGTCTCGAGTGTCGTCATCGCTCCATGGCCTTCGGCGCGACAGGCTGAAAGCGCCGGGCTTTCGAGCTTACAGAGATGTAATTTGATGTCACGCGCATCCACCTTATCTGCTGCGGGTGTTTACCACCAAGGAGCGTGGGGAATGGCTGGGTTGACGACTCTCGTGTGCCCGAATTGTGGCTACATCGCGGTATTGGGGGCCTTCGACGATCTCGGAGTCGACAGCATCGACTGCGCCCGGTGCGGCAAGCCGATCGATGTGAGGGAAGCGATCGAAAGGATCGAGGACAAGAAGAGCGACTGAAGTTCGCGCTCTATTCGTTGAGGCGGCCGGGGTCGCGCACCGGTCAACCTTATGTCCCGATGATCGTTGACTTTTCGCACGCGCCACCCGCAACTCCCGTCCTTGTATCCCGGCAGACGGAGGCGACGTGGTTCCCAACAAGCGCGATCTGAGGAGCGGCAGGAGCATCTGGCTGTCTTATCCTGCGCCGCGCGTTTCGGTGCTGCGGCCCCTTCCGAAGATCACGTCCGACGTCCTCGTGATCGGCGCCGGCATCAGCGGCGCGCTCATCGCGGAGATGCTCACGGGCGAGGGGCTCGACGTCGCCATCGCCGATCGCCGCGGCGCCGTTAAGGGGTCGACCCTGGCGTCGACCGCTCTCGTTCAGTACGAGCTCGACACGCCGCTTCTCGAACTCCGCCGGATGATCGGCCGCGACCGTGCCGACCGAGCCTGGCAACGCTGCAAGCTGGCCGTCGAGGCGCTCTCCCATCGCACCCGCGAGCTGGGCATAGACTGCGCCGCCGTCGGCCGGAACGCGCTCTACCTTGCCGGTACCGCCTTGAATTCCTCGGCGCTCGAGGATGAGGGCGAGGCCCGCCGCTCGATTGGGCTTGAGACCGTCCACCTCGATCGCCGCCGTCTTCGCGAACGCTTCGGGCTGTCGCGCGCCGGAGCGCTGCTCTCCTTCGGCAATCTCGCCATCAACCCGCGCCGGATGACGGCAGGCTACCTGAAGGTGGCGATCTCGCGAGGCGCCCGGCTCTATGCACCGGACACCATCGTCGACGTCGAGACCTCGGGAAAAGGTGTCGAGGCCCAAAGCGAGAAGGGCCGGGTCTATCGGGCGACGGCCGTGGTCTATGCGTCGGGGTACGAGCTGCCGAAGGCGATCACCCCGGCCTCGCTGCGCGTCGTCTCGACTTGGGCTCTCGCCACCCGGCCCCAGCCGCGCCGGTTGTGGCCCGAAGAGCCCCTCATCTGGGAGGCATCCGATCCGTATCTGTACATGCGAACCACGCTCGACGGCCGCATCCTGTGCGGCGGCGAGGATGAGGCGTTGGCCGACGACGAAGCGCGCGATGCGCTGACGCCGAAGAAGATCGAGCGGATTCGCCGAAAGCTTCGCAAGCTGCTGCCGGATGCGGACGACCGCCCCGCCACGTCATGGAGCGCATTCTTCGGAAGCAGCGCGACGGGGCTGGCCCAGATCGGCCGCGTCCCTGGTCATCCGCGCCTCTATGCCGCCATGGGCTACGGCGGCAACGGGATTACCTTCAGCAGGATTGCCGCCGAGATCCTGACGTCGGCCCTGACCGGTCGCCGGGATTCCGATGCTGATGTCTTCGCGCTCGATGCCGTGAAGGGGTCGAAGTCCCGCTAGCGCCGGTGTTTGACGCGCTTGAGCGGCTGCACCGCGGGGGCATTCAGCACCGATCCGTCGGGTGCGAAATGCGAACCGTGGCAAGGACAGTCCCAGCATCGTTCGAAGCTGTTCCAGTGCACGATGCAGCCGACATGCGTGCAGCTGGCGGAGACGACGTTGAGCCGACCGTTGGGCTCGCGGCTCACGGCCAGCTTTTCGAGGCCGCGCCGGAGAATTCCGCCCTGGCCGCGCTTGCAGGCCCGCGTCGAGGATAGTTCACCCGGGCGAAGGTACTCCGTGAGGTTGGCGACGACCGGAACGTTGTCGCCGATGAACTGCCCGAGAGCGTTGAGCGTCTTGCGGCTGGGATCGTGTAGCTCCTCCCACGGGCTCGATCCCTTGTCGATGAGGTCGGCGATGAGAAGGCCCGCCACGGCGCCGTGGGTCAGGCCCTGGCCGGAATCGCCAGTCGCCACATAGACGTTCTTTGCGCCGGGACTTCTCCCGATGAAGGCCGTGTAGTCGATGGGATCGAGCACCTGGCCCGACCATCGATGGCTGACCTTCTTCAGCTCCGGAAACCGCGCTCGGGTCCATCGCTCGAGTCGCTTGAAGCGGGCCTTCGCATCGTCGGCCTCGCCCGATCGGTGGTCTTCCCCGCCGGCGATGAGCAGGTCCTGCCTCCCGTCGGGCTGCAGGCGGACATAGTGATAGGGGTCGGCGGTGTCCCAATAGAGCGCATCCGAAATAGCACCGCGTCTTACGGTGCCTGCCAGGACATAAGTGCGGTATGGTGCCTGCTTCGGATGGATGGCGACTTTGGGGTCGATCGGCGAGTTCGTGGCGATGACGGCGGCTTTGGCGTGGATCGTGTGGCCGGTCTCGGTTTTGAGCACGACGCTGGCCTTGTCTTCTCTCACCTCCACGATCGCCGTGTTGGCATGGAGGAGGGCGCCTCTGTTCCGAAGGATGCGGTGCAGGCCGGATAGGTATTTGAGCGGATGGAACCGCGCCTGATCGGGGAAGCGCAGACCCCGGTCCGACTTCATCCGGCGCAGTTTCTCTCCGCGATAGTATCCGACGTCCTTGAATCCCACCTGGTGACAAGCCTTGACCTCGTCTGCGAGCACTTGGGGATCCGTGCCCTCGGCGAGAGCCATGATTCCAGCGAGCCGCTTGAAGTCGCAGGCGATGCCTTCCGCCCGTTGGATGCTTTCGATCCGGGCGACGGCGGCCCGTTGGCTCCGATAGTGGAGCTTGGCCATTTTCAGGCCGCGCCGTGAGATCACTTCCTGGTAAAGGTCGTCGCTTTGAAAGGTGAGATGCGCGCTTGTGCGTGCGGTCATGCCGCGCCCGAGCTGGCCACGATCGACGATCACAACCTTCATTCCGCGCATCGTGAGCTCGTAGGCGACCGACGTTCCCGCGATGCCGCTGCCGACGACCGCGACATCGGCCGTAAGAGAACCGTCGAGCTCGGGTACCCGGACGGGAGGGATTTTCGCCCAATAGGGTTTTGAGCGTTCGTCGAGGACATTCATGGGCATTGCTCGCCGCTGATCGACCCGGACCTCCTGCCGCCGGAGGACAACCGCGAGCGTGGCAATTCGATCCAACAGACGTTGGCCGGTGGATGGCAGGACCTCGCCGGATCGGCGAAAGGACCGTTAGATCTCCTGGTCGGACTTGAGCTGGCGCTGCAGCGTGTCGACCGACCATTGGCTCCGTGACACGATGGCAAGGAGGCAACCCTCCTTGAAGAAGCCGACCTTGGCACTCTCCGGCGTGCGCGGGTTGCGTGCGATGAGGATTTCATCCGCAGGCCACTGCGTTGCCGCCGTTCCATTGTCGAACGCGATCGCGAAGCGCTTGGCATCGAGACCCTCGATGCGGCTCAGCGTCGTTCCGGGATAGATCTTGGTGAGTACCGCAATCACGTTCTCCGGGCGCGGGCATTCTCGCTCGGTCGTGGCCTCTCCGGCGATGGCCGGGGGGCACAGGAACGCGACTGCCAGGGCGCTAAATGCCGTCCAGCGCATGCGATGGCTCCAGATGCTGATTGTTGCCGTCAGCGAATCGAACACACTCTGCGGCGAGCTTATCACCCTGCCGCCGCGCCCAAGCTAGGCAAAGATGGGACTACCGTACTTTCCGGCAACCTGTTGCCGTTGAGATACGCTCGGTACTGAAAGGCTTGAAGTTTCGGCTCAATCGTCCTGCTTGCGGTCCGCTTCCACGTCCTCTTCGAGCTCTTTTTCGGTCTCGCTCTTCTGCTGCAGTCGCGGATCGTTCTCGATGACGATGGCCGTACCGGCGGGAAGAACACCGGGGCTTATGGCGTCTTGGGGCCGGTTGCGGGGAAGCTCGCGATCCGGCGGCGGGCGGCGTTTGCTGGACATGTCCGACAAACGAACGACGTCCACACCGGGTTCCGGCCCAACTTGGACTCCGGCATCGTGGCGTGCAAGCATTCCTCATGCGTGTCGATCACCTGGTCTGGTACTGATCCGACATGCTGACTCGCGTCAACGGGGTCATTCCGATGGACCGCCATGCACGGCCGGAAGAGATCGCCGGCCTCTACGTCTATCTCGCCTCCTACGAAGCAAGCCTATGCCTCGGGAGCGGTCTTCATGCTCGATGGCGCGGAAAGTGCCGGCCTACGGCGACGACCGTTTAAGCGCTTCTGCGCCGCACAACACAAATTGGCGCACGTAAGGGAACCGCTCGCGAATTTTCGAGTTGGCTTCAATGATTCGTGCGCCCCGACGGCGCACGGTCAGTCAGGATAAGGAGAGGTTCATGTCGAAAACGCTGATAACGATGGCGCTTGCACTGACCATGAGTGCCGGCCTGGCACTGGCCCAATCTTCGACTTCGGGCAGTGGGCAATCCAGCATGGACAACGACAACGACGGCAAGATTTCGGTCGGCGAGATGCGTGAGCATATGCGGAGCAACACGCAGGCGCTGCAGGGACTGTCGCCCGATCAGGTCCGCTCGCTTCAGGATGAGTGCAAGAACGACAACCTTGCGGACAACAAGAGCACCTGCGACGAAATCAACAAGCTGAAGTAACAGCACCGATTGTGATCTCGTAGGCTTGGCAGGCCCTGACCATCGGGCCTGCTTTCCTGCGCCGGTTGCCGTCCTCCTGCCGCTCAAACCCGCAGAACGACTTTCATCCAACCTGCGATCATCCGTGCCAGCTCGGCTCGGATCTCCGGGTCGCTGCGCCCCGATTTCGCCGGAACATGGAACGAGTGGTCCGCATGCGGAATGATCTGTGCCGTGGCGCCCGGTCCAAGTTTGGCCAGCAGATCATGTAAAAGCGGCAGCTCCGCCAATGCGTCGCGCTCCCCCTGCAGGAAGAGCATCGGCACGGAGACTTTGGAAAGATGCGCGCCGCGAGCCGGGGCGGGTTGCTTTGCCGGATGAAGCGGAAATCCGAGGAAGACAAGGCCCTTCACCGAGCTAAGGGGCTCGGACGCCTGCGCTTCCGAGGTCATGCGGCCACCGAAGGATTTGCCGCCCGCGAACAGCGCAAGGCCGGGCATCAGCTTGGCGGCCGCCGTGACCGCCGCCCGAACGGTGGCTTTGGCGACGGGCGGCGGGTCGGGACGCTTGCGCCCTTCCTCCATGTAGGGAAAGTCGTATCGCAGGGTTGCCACGTGGGCTGCGGTGAGGTCGCTTGCCATCGCCTCCATGAAGCTGTGACGCATGCCGGCCCCAGCCCCATGCGCCATCACATAGCCGGCGATGGGCTGTTTTGGAACACGGAGAAGGCCGGCGACGCTCTCGTCGCCGACCGGAATTCTGACCTCGGTAGAGGCAGAGCTCAAGCTGGAAGCGGTCAGCCCACTCGCCGACGGCTGTCACCGCTCGTCGTGGCGAGAACGTGCGGCCGGACGAATTTCGCATCGACCGTGCGCACATAGAGCGGGAAACGGATCGGCGTGTTCACCGAACCGCACTGCGGACACTGCAAATCGCCAAGAAGCTTGGGAAGCGGGACGTTTTCGACCGCAATGAACCGCTCGCTCGGAACTTCCGATCGGCCCGCACAATTCGAACAGCTAACCTCGAGCGCCTTACCCATGCGCCGCAGCTGACCGTACGTCAAATTTTCAAGATTACGCATCTGACTCACCCCTGGCGCCTATATAGAGCAAGGAGCAGGCTTAATCCAGAAGAGTTGCGCAATTCTCAACCGCCACGCGATGGCGTGCGGAAAATTTTAGTCGAGTTTGCCGCGCCTGCTTTCCAAAATCCGGTCGGGAAGTTTGTCGATCGCTTCTTCCGCGCCCTTGTCTTCGCCGGTGACGCCTTCCTGGAGCACCTTGGTGGCCGCGATATCCTTGTCCTTCGAATTGGTCGGGATCGGTTCCGTGTGCTTGTCCGCCGTGAGGCCAAGCTTGGACGGCTTCACGCCGTCGTGCCGTGCCGCCTCCGCGAACGTGGCCAAAGCTTCGGGACGCTGGCCTTTCTTTTCTTCTGTGCCCATGGTTGTGCTCCTTTCGAAGGAGAACGCCCTGCTGCGCGTCAACGTTCCGGAAACGTATCCGCGTCACCATCGCGGGGTTAAACAAGGCTTGACGCGAAGTCAGCTGGACGGGAGAAGAGGGATATGGAACGCAACCGCCTCAATGTGATCATCGCGGCGCTCGCGATAGCCGTCCTGGTCCTCGGCTATCTCTATTACCAGGAGCGCCAGAAGCGGGCGGGCATCGAGATCAATCTCGACAAATCCGGAATATCCATCGAGCAGAACTAGCACGGGCAGGGTCATTCGCTGCCGTCATCGGGCACGCGGCTCTGCTTGAGCGATAACTGAGACCGATCTGTTCACAATCTTAGATCTTGCGGATATTCGGCAACAGTCGGTCGTTTTCGGCAGATTTCGGAGCCCTCCACCGGGCCTCGTGTACCTCACGGGGCAATTCGTGCGCCTGACTCCGGCACCATTGGAACGGTCCACCCCTGTACGCGCCACGGACCAGTGTTACGTCCGAAACGCAGGGGAGATCACAAATGATTCGGATTCGGGCACTCGTTGTCGGTGCAGTCGCGTCTTTTTTTGCGTCTGCGGCGAGTGCAGATGATCGCGCCTCGCTGTCGATGCATGGAGCGGGGCCTATCTCGGAGCGCAGGTCGGCTACCAGTGGACTGATGGCGACTTCCATGATCCTGCCTACAACACGCCGCCGGCCACCTACGGAAGCTACGATGTCAACGGCATCGTCGCGGGCCCGCATCCGGGCTATAACATCCCGTTGGGAAAATCCTGGATGATCGGTGTCGAAGCCGATGCCGAGTTTGCCAGTGGATCCGACAGCTCGCCCGATGCCACGAATTTCGTGGTCGGCAGTGGCGAGATCAACTGGCAGGGTTCAGTGAGGGGCCGGGCCGGCTACCGGATGGATCGCTCGCTCCTCTTCGCCACCGCCGGTGTCGCGTTCGGCAGTTTCGATTTCGGCTACACTTTTACCGGAGTGACCGACCGGTTCGACGATACTCTGATCGGACTGACGGCCGGCGCAGGTTGGGAATATGCGATCAGCGACTCCTTGTCTGGCCGCATAGAGTATCGCTTGACCGATCTGGGTGAAGCGTCCGGCCATATTGCGACGTGCTGCGCCCCGCCTCCCAACGCTCAGGATCACAGCATCGAATCGCAGTCTGTTCGACCGGGGCTCAGCTGGCACTATTGAGGCCCGGCTTGGCTTCGACGATCGTCTAGTTTGTCTGGATGGATCCGATCAGTCGACGGATGGCCGTCGAGAGCATTCCGCGAAGCGGGCAAGTTCGGGCCTATCCGATTCCAGGGCGGCTTCGGTCCCTACGCAGCATGAGCTCAGCTCCCGGGCTGCCAGAAACTTCTCTACGAAAGGCACGACATGCCCGATGTTCCGGCGATCCTTGACGGGTGGATGCCACATGAGAGTAGTCCTCCTTCTTGAAGGCTCGGTGCTCTGGGCAACGACTATTGCACAGGTTCGGCCAGCGGCTTGCCCTTTTCTACAACCAGTATGACCAGAACCTTGGCAGGTTCGCTGCTGCTGCCATTCTTGGCCGCATGGATACCGTCTGCCGGTGCAATTTGGGCAATCTGCCCTTGTTTGAGCTCTATGGGCTCCTTTCCATCCGGCGTGACGACCAGGGAGCCGGCGAGCACGTATACGAACTCGTCCCCGTGGTGGGTATGGCGTGCTCCTTCCGCGCCAGGCATGACATCGGCAATGTAGATGACGGTCTCCTGGCCGGGAGCGTTCGCAACATCGCCTCGAATGAGTTCCGTACGCTTGATGGGTTGATCCTCGGCACCGGCTCCGGTGCACCCGAGACCCATGCAAACGAGAACGAATACTGTTTGAATCAATGAGGTTCGGCTTTGCATTGCCTGCTTGCTCCAATGGATCGCGTAAAGGTAAGGTTGCCCGGTGATCGGAAACAAGCGATACTTCCTCACCGGCTCATGAGCCAGGCTCAACCGAAATGCCCCGCGAATTGCCTCCTCTGCCTTCTGCTCGCGCCTTCGAGGCGGCTGCGCGTCATTTGAGCTTTCAAGGGGCAGCGGAAGAATTGCATGTAACGCCGTCCGCCATCAGCCATCAGGTCCGATCACTCGAGATCTTCTTGGGCGTCGAGTTGTTTCGGCGCGATCACCGGGGAGTAACCCTCACCGCAGCGGGGGATGCATATCTCAAGGAACTGCGTGGGGCGTTCGACCAGATCGCTGCTGCGACCGCAGCCGTGAAGAAAAGAAAACTCAGCGGGACATTCGCGCTTGGCGCTACCTCGGCATTCATCTCAAGATGGATCTTGCCGAGGCTGAACCGCTTAGTGGCCTCCTGTCCCGACATTGATCTTGATCTCCAGGCGCTCGTAGCGCCAGTCGATTTCCAAAGGCATGGCATCGATATGGCCATTGCCATCGGCTCCAAGGATTGGCCCGGACTGCGGGCCGACCGCATCATGAGTTCGCCGCTCTTTACGATCTGCAGCCCGACAATGGGCGAACGCCTGAGAACGCCGTCCGATCTGCGAGGCATGACGCTTCTTCACTACGACCACGGCGAGGAGTGGGGCCGTTGGCTGAAAGCGGCGGGAGTCGATATGGATTCGACGAGCGGACTGAGGTTCAATGATTGCAATGTCATGTTGCAGGCTGCGGTGGAGGGAAATGGAGTCGGTCTATCGTTCACTGCCTTGGCTGAAAGAGAACTCAGCGCGGGTCGGTTGATCAAGCCCTTCGATCTCAAATTGCTGCCGGATGCCTGGTACTATGTCATTTCACCTGAGCAATCCGCTGACCTGCCGAAGGTGGCAGCAGTCCGCAAATGGATCCTGCAGGAAGCGGAATCCGACCTGCACAAGGTCGCAGCATAGGCGTCGGCGTCTGAGCTTCGCGTTGCATGCGTCCTTTGAAGCTGTCTGTTGGTCCAGCCATCTGCCAGGAGGTTGGTAAGTCCAAGGGGACAATTCGCACCTTGCGATCTTTCACTTCGGCCTTGAGCCGTTTCCAGTCCTCTCCGTTGAGACGGGAGAGCCGGTCAACCTGTTCCACCAAAAGAATATCGCCTGGCTCACACTCCTCCATGAGCCTGAATAGCTCTGGCCGCTTGAGCGAGGCTCCGCTCTCGTTCTCGATGTAGGATGCGGCAATGGTAAGCCCACGGTCCTTTGCAAACTGCTTGAGGGCGTCTTTAGCCCGCTTGGCATCTTGTTGCTTGGTGGACGCCCGAAGGTAGGCGCGAATTAGGGTAGAGTCACAGGATAAAGTGAACCCTAGAGTCACGGCGATATCCGTTCTCTCAGAAGTATACTCAAAAATGACTACCCCTGATTGATTGACGAGAGGACAATCAAGCATAAGCTGGGCGTTAGAGGGGGTAACTTCCATGATTGGCCGCGACCCGCGCGTGGAAGTTCTATTAGAGAAAGCTTGGCGAGGGCTAGTTCGCACTGCCCCCCTCGAACTTGCAACCAAGCTCGCCACCGTCGACCTCCTGCAAGAGGGCAGAAAAGTTATCCGACAGGCTCTTGAAGAGGGCCTGACCGATGATGAGGTAATTGCTCGGGTAACCAAGCACCTCTTGCAACGCAATGGTTCTGTCCCCTGAGCAGCTAGATCTAATCCGTCGCTGGGCGACGTTTCAGAAGGCCATCAGGAAGGTAATGCTCTACGGCACCCACTATCACGGTGAGACCAAGCCAGACAGCAGCATTGACCTGGCTTTTTGGATGGCCGGCATTGACCTGCCAGACCGATTGGCAGCATTTCTGATGAACCGGCCGCGTTGGCAACGCGAGTTAACTGCGTTGCTTGGATCTACCGTCCACGTTGAACTTGGCGACCAGCCAGGCGTGTCGGTACCGAACTGGATCAAAGCTGGCGGCGGGGTGGTGGTGTGGCAGCGAGGGCGGCGGTGAAAAAATCGAGCAGGCTCGGGGGGTGTAACGCCAGAGGCCGTACGTCATGTGGAGGGGAATCTTAGCGTAAATTTTTTCCTCCCCGAATTGGACGTCGATCATCGATCGACTTCCTAGAGTGCTGTCACCTGCAAATACGCCCCGCTAAAAGTTTCTGCAAGCTTACCCCCTCACAGGTTCGCGTTGGTTTAGCGGCTGATCGTGAGTTTCAGGCGACTGTTCACCCGCAAGGTCTCGCACGGCTTCTGCCGCAACTGTGCCGGAGGTCAAACCTTCCTCCTCAATTCTAACCTTAACTTCCTCAACGACGGCCTGTGCCACGCTTTTTGCCTCATCCATTTGCTGGCTCAGCGTATTGCTCACTTGACCCCTTACAGCGTCACTTGATTCACCCATCAGACGATCTTCTATTCGACTGCGGGGTAAGAGAAACGCGACAACCGCACCCAACGCAATTCCCAATCCAGCTAGGAGCAGCGGTTGTTCCTGAAAAACCCGCGCTGTCTTGTTTCTTGCTTGATCGGCCACCCTTACTGCTTGCTCCGTCAATTCATCAATCTGCCCCTTAGCTGCCGAGGCTGTATCAGAAACGGCTGTAATGGACCCACTGATCCTGTCGCGGGCGTCGTGTATCGTTTCCCTGGCGCCTTGTGCTGCCGCCCCCGCCGTATTGGAAACAGTGGCCCTTGCGCGCTCTAGCATTCCACTTTCGCTTGGGTGAGCCACTTCAGAGAAAGGTTGTTCATCTTCCGTACTTGTGCGCTTGAGAGACGCCGTTAATCGATTCGAAAGTCCTGTTTTGTCTGCCATCAACAGCGCACACGCAGTTCCGATAAGTAGTGTTGGCAACGGATTGTCACGGGCTGCATTCGTCATGGCAATCCTAAACGTCCCGCTGGTTCCTTTTGCGTATGTCAAAACTTCGTCAACGACCTGTCCAACCGTAAGCCGGTCATGGAGGGCGGCTAGCGTGCCCGCAAGACTCTCGCGTTTTCCTTCGGCCTCACTCTCATAGAAATCTGACGCTCGGATGTTCATCTTATTTGTTCCTTTGCCACAGAGAAATCGGCTTTCAATTGATGAATAGCCCGGTCGGGCAATACCGAGGTGCTGCGCAGACGACGCAGCGCCTTTAATATGCTGATCAGTCCAATCGTAATTCCCAGGATTCCGACTAGGAGAAATCCCCAACGATAGGGAATCCCCACTCTACTGAGCCATTCGACTGCACCGAACATGAGGAGAAACGACGCACTGAGGCCGGCAATAACTCCAATCGCAAGCAACATTGCCGCGCTGCTCAGCGCGCTAATTTTTTCACCCATTTCAGCTTGGGCAAGTCGCAACTCTGAGCGAACTAGGCTCGTGAGTTCTCCAATGGCTTGTCCAATCAAAATAGTTAGGGGAAGAGCTGAGGAACGTGTGGGCATGATCCTACTATCCTTCCGAGCTGCTTTTGAGGAATCGGGAAATAAGGAAACCTCCAGCGAGAGCGCCAGCGAAAAACAGGACTGGGTTCTCTTTCGCGAGGAGCAGGCCTTGTTGAAAGAGCTCCTTCACATCCCGACCGTCAATAGCGTGGGAGAGATCTGCAACGCTCTTGGAAGCGGTGCGAACGTGTTCCGCGACTTTGGGCGAGCTCTTTTCCAATTCGGCTGCAGCGGAATTCATCGCCCCCGCCACAACCCTAATACCTTCCACACCACGAGTTTTCTGCTTCTCAGCTGCTTTGCTCAACTCGGCCCCAACATCCTCGCCTAATGAAGAAACCTGCTCCTGCGCAGCCGCTGCTACGTTTCTCACGGTCTTGGTGAGATTTTCCCTGACTGAAGACACAGGAACCTCGTTTGGGGTCGTGTGCGGAATAGTTTCTGTACCTTCAAGACCTACTGGAAAAGTCTCTTGGCCGTCGTCAGCGTCTGATACAGGCAAAGCTGAAGCTTCGCTCCTGGCGGAGCGTTTGGATCGTTGGGCAGTCATAGGGAACCTCGATGTATGTGAGCTCACAAATCAACATGCTGTGCAGGGCTTGGTTCCTATGCAACGACCCCCTAGTCAAAAATAGTGGGAAGGCTTCTTAAAAGTCAGCATGCTGACCATCCGTTTGCCTCAGCATGGCAGTACGCCCGATCGACGGAAGGGGAACCAATGAGCTCGGACAGATCGAGGTTGCTCGCCCGGTATTTCCTTTCTCACAGAAAGGCTCCTCATATCAGGCCCCTGCGGCCCCCCAGGGTCGGCATTGCCCCGTGCTTCGCTCTGGTAAGGAGTCCGACTGGCAATAAGGTCAAGTGACGGCGATGGAGGAACGACTTGGCAATGAAAGCCGCGGTGGAATGGCACGACGTCGCCGCGGAGATCGATCGACTGAACAAGGTATGCCGGAACGCAAGCCGTCGAAACAACTGCCCTTGCTTCGACAGGAGACAATCAACCCGCCTCAGAGGTCCAATTTTGTCCGCCGAGGCGGGGAAGGCGATATGAGATTTGCGAATATTTCGTAGTGATTGCGCAGTTGGAGAAGCGTAAAACTGAGGGTATTAAATAGACGCTGTGCATTCTCCGTGGGCAGTCCCGCCTTCTTAAGACGAACAATTTCGCGTTGCTGGCTCGCTACCTGCATTTCAGCAGCAGCAACTTTATCGCGTGCTAGTTTCAGCCTTCGATCGACCCCTTCCACCGTGAGTTCCAAGACTCCTGACTTCCTCTCACGCATACCACCCTCCATCCAGGCAAGGAGCAGTGAACGACCATACTCCCTGGATAGTTCCCCAGGGACGTCAAGCGGCGATCAAACGCCATTTCGGCCGGTGCGCCCAGACCATGCGAGACATCACTGATGTGCAAGGTGTCGCCAGGCTCCTCCCGACAAAAACGAACGAGAGCCGCCGCGTCGCACCCTCCGCTGTCCAGGTTGTGCCATAGTCCGGCCGCGCAAGCTTACCTAAGGTATGAATCGACAAAACCTTAGGGCTTGCAAGTTTCAGTATGGAGGCACCTTCGGGGTCAGTACCAGGGGGGAACAGTGCCTGGAGGACATTAAAGCCTGCGGAACCGAAACTAACCCGTCCACCACCACGGGTCATCAGGAAGCCGCAAAATCGAGCGCCGCCTCAAAATCTGCCCGAGTACCGCCTTCTGTCTGGAAGCGTCCCACTAGAAGCTCCTGCGGCTCGCTATGGCCGGACCCGCAATTCTTGAAGCAGCAGAGGGTACGGAACGCCGCGCCTGCCTTGGGGGGTCGAGTGCCATCTCGGGTGACCCTACGGGTGCGCCGCGCACAGCTCGGCCGTTGTAGCTCGCTTGCCTTCTAAGTCCTTGCCCCTCTTCATGACGGGGGAACAACTCGGTGAAGCGCCTGAACGCCCGCACTGACGGGGTCGCATATCTGTTCTGCTTGGAAGCTTGTTTTCCCCCGACGGGAGAGATGTAGAGTTTCCCTTCGATGAGATACTATTTTCACATCGTGGGGATTTGCAGCGTTGATGTCATTTCTAAGCGGGCCTAGCAGCGGCTGCGATGGCAACTGAGAGCCTTCGTAACCTACTTCACTCCGATACCGTCCGGCTTCCGAAACATAAAATTGATGCAGTGGCTGTTAGAAGTTCCTGACTCAGGGATCTTTCTAGCGCTCGGCGCATAGTTTTTCTGGCTGGCGATCGAGGCTGACATCCGGCATATGAAGGAGCAAGCGCGGCGGCTCAACTTCACGGATCGGCTCTAAAAGGGACCGCTCGTGAGATCTGAAGTTGAGTAATGCGGCTCCCAGCTTAGGGAGTCCAATCGATCAGAGTAAACCCGCAAACGAGGGAACTCACTGAAGTGGCGAAGGCTCCGCTTAAAGAGTGAGCAGGAGGCGCACGGCCGAACCTTACGCTCGGAGCGTCACCACCTGGGCATTGGGCGACAAACGCGCTACTGTGTTGACGATGACCTCAGGGGTGAACGGCTTGGGGATCAGCGGAATATGCCGGAAGGCAGGAGGCATGCTTTCGGGATCGTATCCCGTGACGAACGCAAACGGAATAGTCCGTGCTGTCAGGAGCGACGCGAGTTCGTCAGAGCGCGAGCCGCGTAGGTTTGCATCGAGGAAGGCAACATCGGCAAAAGCCTGACCGATGACCGCGCGCGCTTCCGGAATGGACGTGGCCAAACCCACGACAATACCCCCGGCCTCTTCGATCGTGCGCCGTAGTTCCCAAGCAATCAGAACTTCGTCCTCCACAATCAGAACCCGCTTGCCCCTGATCGAACTACTACCATGTTCAGGAGGCGGGGACGGTATCGAGTCGGACAGCCGGTGGTTGAGCACCTCCAAGTTCTCGTCCGAGATCCGAACAATTTCTAAATGCCATCCAATGCCATCGGCACGCGCGGTCATCTGGGCCTTGCCTCCATCCTGCGCGACCACCTGTTGGATCAGCGTCGTCCCGAATCCTAGTCTATCGGAGTTCTGCCGTGAGGGAGGTCCTTCCTCGATCCACCGCAGGAGGATTTTCTGCATACCATCATCGGCAAGTGTCCAATCGACTTTCAACCTGCCATCGGGAGTCGAAAGGGCGCCATATTTCCGGGCGTTCACGGATAGCTCGTGAAAAACGAGCGCCAAATTCAAAGCCTGTTGTGGAGCGATATGGACCATTGGTCCGGAGAATATCGCACGTGGATCACCTGCATCGCCGAGGAGTACTTCCTTTTTGATCAACAGTCCGAGGTCACTGCCTCTCCAGGTGCTCTCGGACAAAAGGGTATGTGCACGCGAAAGCGCCTCCAATCGACCCGTAAAGCTACTCACGAAGGAGGTCGGAGAGTTTGTCGACCGCAGGGTCTGATGTGCGAGAGACTGGACGACGGCTAACGTATTTTTCACGCGATGATTTAGCTCGTCAATGAGTAGCGCCTGCACCTTCTCAGCTCGTTTGTGAGCTGAGACATCAACCATCATATTGACCGCGCCGATCAGCTCCCCATTCTCGTCATAAAGAGGGGTCGGGTAAGGGACAAAGGGCACCCGAGTGCCGTCGGGCCTTTCAGCCCAGGCTTGCACATTGCGAACCGCGCGCTTCTCCTTCAGGGCAATCGCCATCGGGCATTGGTCATGAGGAACGGGTGTGCCGTCCTCACGAAACAACTTGAAACTGACGCACCACTGATCAATCCCAATCACGGGCCGGCGGCCAGCCAAATCCACCGCGGCCTGATTGTAATACGTGATCCTCCCTTGAACGTCGGTCGTGTACACGGCGGCTGGCATCGCATCGAGAGTCTGTTGGAAATGTTGCTCGGCTCGACGCTTCCCGGTCACGTCTAAGGTGAAGCAGCGCGTTTGAATAAACTGGCCATCGGAGAACTGTGCGCTTGACGTGATCAATACGTGCTTATTGGAGCCATCCTTGGACTTCAGTCGAGCCGGATAGCTATCAAGTTTTTCCCCGGTCCCCAGACGGGACAAAATATCGGCGATGACCTCTGGGTCAGTATGAAATTCAGCTATGTTGCGACCAATGTATTCCCGAGGTGAGTAGCCCAGTAGTTTTAGCTCGGCCTTATTTGCCCTAAGGATTTCCCCATCTGCGCCAACAATGTGAAGAGGGATCGCGGCGTTCTCAAAAAAATCTTCAAGATCAGCGAGCCTATTCATACCGGAATCCTCGATTTACAGAACGCCAAGCCCAATCTTCACGTTAGCGGTCATAGCACGTAGCAGCAAACCCAAATCCTCAAAGAACCCTTGAAAATACTTACGTAGCGTAGTGCACTCAAGACGTCCGCTGTCTACCGATGCGGCGCTAAAGAGGAGTGAGTACCAGAGAGGTCTGGAACCTCTAGCGCGTCGCAATGTTGAGGAAGACTGCAACCAGTGGAGAATGGGAATGGACGGCGAGTGGGAACCCATTGATACAATACCGACGGACGCGACGCCGATATTGGTGTTCGTGCCAGGCGCCGACCAGCCGGTGAGCATTGTGGCGGCAGATGAGCTGATGGACATCGAACCGACCCATTGGATGCGTTTGCCACCTCCACCGAGCGATCTGGTCATCAGTCTTTAAGAGGTCATTCAAGCGAGGCCTATACCGTTTGCTGTAATAAAAAATTGGCCCCCCTAAGCAGCCGTTAGTAGTCTGATCGTTTTAAGCATTGCAGGGGGGCGCAGCAGATCGGATTTCTTACTGGTTGCGCATTCCTGGCGGATGGCTGGCGCAAAGCCGAGCAGCACTTACTCCGCAGTCAAATTCTGATGTAGTCTTGTTGCCAAGAGTTGGGTGTCTAGCTCTCGTACCCGCTTAACTTCGTTGTCCCGATGGAATCTCGATACGACAATGCACCGACCCATCTTCGATTGACAAAGAGGTTCGCGCGCTGAGAGCCGCTGGAAGCGCCGTTTCGAGGAGAGTTCTTCCGAAACCTCCAACCTTGCTTTTTGGCCAGGGTTGGGACGATGTGCCGACTTTTTCAACCCAAGACAGTGCCAATGCGTCTTCCGTTTCTCGCCATCTGACCTGCAGTTGCCCACCCGATCCAGAAAGCGCGCCGTACTTCCGCGCGTTCGTTGCAAGCTCATGCACTGCTAGGGCGAGAATTTGAACGGCCAATTCCGGAAGCTCTACTTCCGGTCCCTCGAGTGAAACCGTGGCAAGGTCTTCTGCCCCGATTGCGGCTAGCTCCATACGAATGAGATCACCGATCTGGATCGCTCCTCTTCCTGTCCGGGACAAAAGGTCCTGCACCCGGGATACGGCCGTCAGTCGCTCGCCAAACTTCTGCCGGAACGCGGTAAGCGACTCACTCGACTCGACTGTTTGTTCCATGATTGCCTGGATGACACCGAGGAGATTGCGTGTCCGGTGCTGCAACTCGGCGACCAGAAGTCCTTGCTCCTCTTGTAGCTGCCTCAGTTCGTGGACGTCCGCCGAGGTCCCGACCCATTCGCGCTCGCCACTTGCCGCTACCTGCACCGGTAGGGCTCGAGTCTGGTGCCAACGATACTGGTTGTCGCTTGCGCGCCGGATCCGGTGCTCGGCGTAGTATTCATTACCTGTTTCAGCCTGCGACCAGGCCCGCATCGTGGTGTCCGCATCGTCCGGATGGATGCATTGGAGCCAGCCCATGCCCCGGCTCAGGGGATCGCTGAGTCCCGAGTAGACCTCCCATTGTATGCTGCTCCACGTTCGCGCGCCCGTGCTGCGCGAGCGAAAGGCGAGATGAGGCACGCTGGTGGCCAGAATGCGAAACCGTTCCTCGCTTTCGCGAAGATCCGACTCCATTTGGCGCCGCTGCGTGACGTCCTGACCTATCTTTATAAATCCGCACAAGCGCCCGCCGGCATCGGTGATAGAGCGCGTCCAACCGTCGATGAAAATTCGATGCCCGTCCTTGTGCTGGTGCCACCTGACATCGGGCGCCACGCCCTGGAGTGCAGCTGTCTCTAGTTCCCTTTCTACCTCCCCACGCAGCAGATCTTCAGGCGTGAAAAGGAGTGATGCCGGGCGTCCCACTATTTCGTCGGTTGCCCATCCGAACACGGCCCGCGCGCCGGCCGGCCATTCGGTAATCAATCCTTGAGGATCAGTGGTGAAGATCGCATAGTCGAGAGCACTATCAAGGATGAGACCGGTATTGTCCTTAAGCCGTCTGGCGTCGCTGGGGGCGGGCATCTGCACCCGAGACGGCTCGTCCTGAGCTGCCATCTTTCGATCCAGTTCGTTTGATCATCTCCTCAGACGGTATGTCGGCCAACGATGTCACTGTCGCGGACTGAAACTCTCGCTCGCTTCGGCGTCGCGCTCAACGAGCTCCAGCAACTCCGCCCCGAACGAGCTAGTTTGTATTTCATCGCCCTCGCCGAACCATTGGCAAGTGATCAATCCGTTTTCGACCGCGCTGACGGTCATGACGGGGCCGCCGGATTTGAGGCTAACTAGCTGTCCGGCTGAAAATTCCTCTGAATGCCCCAGCCCCGCTTCACCGCTTTCCATCACTTCGATTTCTTCATCCGATCGATTTGACCCTCGCGCTTCATCCGGTGAGGTCGCCTTTTGCCGTTCTCTCTCTGCTGGAAGCGGCGGCCGCCCAGTGCGCGGATCGCCCATGGGATCGTATCCGGAAGATTTAGCCATGACTAACTCTCCTGACATGGTGGATTGAGGTAGGAACGTTGCCCATTGGTCGAAGTTCCTTGTGAAGGAACTCGTGACAACGGCACAGCTCAAGCTTGTCAGGGGCCCGGTAATAAGATCAAACTGCGTACTACCGCGATGCCCTGTTTATCCTCCTCTGGGATTCACATTTCTGCCCTGAACACCCATTAGTCGAATCCTTCGCAGGCGGCGGGGTGTCAATGTTATCCGAACGAATCAGCCTTGACGGCGCGTGGGAGTTTCTCCACTCGACGAGTGAGCGTGCGATGGAGCCCATCAAGGTGCGGCCCATCCAGGTTCCTGGTCCATGGCAGGCGCAGTTCGACGATCTGCGGACGCGCGGCGGCATCGGCATCTACCGGCGCACCTTTGAACTGCCCGACGGATGGCTGAAGCACTCGATATATCTCCGCTTTGGCGCGGTCTTCCACACGACCTATGTCTACATAAACGGCGAGCTTGTCGGCAGCCAAGAAGGCGGCTTCCTGCCGTTCAACTTCGACGTAACGCCCTTTCTCATACCAGGCTGCAATGAGGTCAAGGTGAAGGTCGAAAGCCCGACTGACGACGTCGACGAGTATCCCGAGTCACCGCTTGCGGAGATTCCGTTTGGAAAGCAGAGCTGGTATGGGCCGCTGTCCGGCATCTGGCAGTCGGTCTACCTCGAGCGGCGAGTGCCCGACCACATTGCTCGTATGCGCATCCGGCCGAGCCTCCGCGACTGTCGGGTCCGGGCGCGGGTGATTTTCTCCCGCCCATTGGATGAGCTGTCCGTCCTCGACCTGACAGTGACGGCTCCCGAGGGTACCGAGATCCTCAAGAGCGTGCATCCTGTTGAGAAAGGCCAGCCCGAGTACGATGCCGTATTTCAATTCGACGAGGTGAACCCTTGGTCCCCCGCCACCCCCCATCTCTATACGCTCCAGGCAGTGATCAGACGCGGGGGTCGGGAGATCGACCGTGCGACGCAGACCTTCGGCTTCCGCACCATCGAGACCAGGGATGGAAAGCTTTACCTGAACGGCGAGCACCTCTATCTGCGCGGGGCGTTCGACCAAGACTACTATCCTGACATGATCTGCTCGGTTCCGTCGACAGAGTTTCTGGAGGACCAGTTCCGGAAGGCGAAGGAGCTGGGGCTGAACTGCCTGCGTTGCCACATCAAGGCGCCCGACCCTCGGTACTACGACGTCGCCGACCGGCTCGGCCTTCTCATCTGGACCGAGCTTCCAAACGGGGGAATATCGACCGACCGCTCAAGAGCCCGCAAGGAAGCGACCCTCAAGGGTATCGTCGATCGCGATTGCCATCATCCATCGATCATCATCTGGACAATCATCAACGAGAACTGGGGCGTCGATCTCGTACACGACGCCGAGCATCGCGACTGGCTGAAGCACATGTACCAGTGGCTCAAGGCCTATGACACAGAACGCCTCGTGGTCGACAACTCTCCCTTGTCGCCGAGTTTTCACGTCGTCACGGATCTCGCTGACTATCATTTCTATGCCGGCTTTCCCGATAACCGAAGATCCTGGGATGCCTTTGTCGACCAGCTGGCGGCGCGGCCAAGCTGGCTGTTTTCGCCCGAAGGTGACGCCGTGCAGACGGGCACGGAGCCCCTACTTATCTCCGAGTTCGGAAACTGGGGCCTTCCGCAGCCGGAGCAGTTGCACGACAGCGATGGGAAGGAACCGTGGTGGTTCGAAACTGGTCACGACTGGGGTGAAGGGATCATGTATCCGCATGGTGTCGAGAACCGGTTTCACGACTGGAGTCTCGACCGCGTGTTCGGAAATCTGGCCGGTTTCGTGCGCGCAGCGCAAGGCCAGCAGTTCCGGGCCCTGAAGTATCAGATCGAGGCGATGCGGCGGCGTCCCGAGCTTGCCGGATACGTGATCACCGCCTTCACCGACACGCACTGGGAATCGAACGGCCTCTTGGACATGTGTCGCAACCCGCGCGTCTTCCACGACCACTTCCATACCATCAACGACGACGTTGTCGTCATCCCACGCTGGACCCGTCTGTCCTATAGCGGCGGCGACGTCGTCAAGCTTGGCATGATCGTCTCGAATGGCGGAAATCGGCCGCTGCAGGGCACGGCGCTCGTCGTCGAGACTGTCGGAAAATTTGAGCTGCCGGTCATCGCGCCAGGCACCATTCATGAATTCGGTTCGGTCGAGGTCGAAATTCCGCATGTGGTCGAATCGAAGATCGAGCAGATCCGTTTTTGTTTAGTCGCCATCGATGGTTCAACTCTCGCCAAGAACTCTGTCGAAATCGCCGTCTATCCGCCGCGGCGCACGCCCGAGCGCGGTACGGGGCAAATCTGGTCTCCGAATGCACAGCTCCGCAACACGCTCCGCGAGCTCGGGTATCACGTCGCCGAGTCGCCGATGCTCGCGTCTCTTATCGTTGCTCGTGAGTACGATGCCGAAATCGCGGCTCGTGTGCGCTCCGGCATGCGGCTTCTGCTGCTGGCCGACAGTGAAATGGCGCTCAATCCTTTTTTCCCGCACTGGCAAGCGGTTCGCGTGAGGAAGCGCGACGATACGCCGTGGCGCGGCGATTGGGCTTCCTCTTTCGCCTGGTTGAGACGAACGGGAAGGTTCCGAGCCATACCTGGCGGTCCGCTGATTGACGAAACTCTCGACAGCGTCATTCCTGACTACGTGATCACCGGCTGCAATCTTATGGACTTCCAAAGCCGCGTGCATAGTGGGCTCGTCGTCGGGTGGATCCACAAGCCTGTCGGCCTCGTCGTCGAGCGACCTTACGGCAAAGGGCGGGTGCTCATTTCGACGTTGCAATTTTTCCGAGATTCCGCCGCATACGACCCGGCGACCCTGGCATTGTTCGACGTGCTCATTGCCCAGGTATTGGGAGTCGACGGTGCCGGGGTCCGTGGTGTCCTTTTGGTCGGAGCGGCGTGAGACGGCCTGCACGGCTCGAGCAACTTTTTCATCGCCCCGGCAAAGCGCTCGAACGCGCTCACGAAGGAGGGCATAATGGTGCCGCGTTCAGACACGAGTGCGGCTGCGTCGAAAGCTCGATTTCGGCATCCTGGCGCCCCGAGGTCCAATCGTTCCGCCAGGGAACCGATTTCTTCCCAGCTTACCGGCTCGCTTTGGGCGAGATGCCAGACACCACGCTCAGCGTCGCAGATCAGGTCGAGAGCGGCATGGACGAAGTCGGGAGCATACGTGGCCGGCATCAGGAATTCTGATGACGGACCCCAACCACTGATGGTCTCCAGAAGCTCGTTTCCGGACTGGCCGGCCCAGAACAACGGGCCGTGGCGAAGAAGGAGGGCATCGGGAGCCAGTGAGCGCAAGTTCCGTTCGGCATCCAGGAGATGAGCCATCTCTGCTTCGTGAGGCGAGGGTGTGATGCTTTCGCCAAAGGATTCGCGACCGGCGGCTCCGAAGACCCGGCTTGTCGAGCAATGCGCCAGCCGAATTCTTTTCGCGTCGCAGATTTCGATCAGTTGAGCGAGAATGTTCGGAACTCTCTGGCCGCTCATGGCACTCAAAACCGCCCAAGGGCGATGCTCGGCGATGACGGCGCCAATTTCGGCGTGCGGATCGGAAGAACGATCTTCGGATATCTGGAGGAGGGTGGTGCCGCGTTGGGCGGCGACTCGGCCTAGGCTTTCTGACAGCACAGGGTCATCGCCTATGATCAGGATCGGACGCCTATTGTGGCGTCGGGACGGCATCCTAGCCGATGACGAGCCATAGAAGCGGTCGCTCCTTTTCCACCAGCCGGGACCACTCGCGGCTGGATGCGCGAAGCGCCCATGTCTCGCCAGATTTTCAAGCTCGTATGCGATGGCCGTCCGGCGCGGGCGAGGCCCTCGCACATCGAATGCGCCTGGCTCATAATGACGCTGCCGCTCGGTCAAAAGCGTGTTCCAATCCTTTGCTCCGAACAATGCCCAGGCCGTAACGGCGCGTACGTCTACTCGTTCTTTGCGCAGACCCCGGACGGCGGCGACGACGCCGTGAAACCAGCGCAGCTGGTCGTCGCGGCTGCAGCCGTGCTGGATTTCGGTCACCGCGATTGGGAGGCCGTACCGGTCCCAGGCCTCCCTGAACCGCGCACGCGGCCCCAGATGGTTCGGTGGCAAGTCGATGCGGATGGCTTCGACGTCGGCATAGCGGTGCCGTCCGTTGCCGCCGTGGAAGTGAAGCGGATACCGCTCGAGGTCTTCGTCGAGATACCGTTCGCTCGTCGGGTAGTGGTTGGCGCCTAGGAGGTCGACGCGGCATGAGCTCGCCTGCATGAACTCTAACTCGGCAGGAGCGATCCCCGCTTTGATGAGGGCCCTCCAGAATCGATGCTGGGGCCCAACGCGCCCGAGAAGAAGGTCGAAGCCGAGCCATCGCCGTTCGTTTTCATAGTCTGCCTGGTATGCGAGGCACGGGGTGCTGAACGTGCGTCCAAGGTCTTCGGTCTGCACCAGGAGAGCATCGGGACGCAGCTCTCTGATGGCGCGCATGGCGAGTGCGGTGGCCTTGCATTGGTGGAACACCGCGCGCAGGAAATCCGCGGAAATAGTGCGATGCGGATACCAGTGGCCATAGAGGCAGCTGAACCGCGCAGTCGTGAGCGGTTCGTTTACCGGGGTGAAATGCCGGATCCAGGGATAGCGCGTTGCAACCGCCCGTGCATGGCTCGCGAGCAATTTGGGAAAACGAGGATCGAGGAGGTTCGTATAGCGGGGCCCACTTCCATGATGAACGAGACCGGCGATCACATCGATTCCAGCCTCGCGCAAGAGCGCCAGCCGCCGATCGCACCATTCCCAATTGTATCGGTCGGGAGATTCCGGCGATACTATTTCCCACAGGATCGGATATCGAATACGCCGGATGCCTAGAGATGCGATAAGCGCGATGTCGTCCTCGCGAGCGAGATGGCCCGTCTCTTCGAGCTGATTGCGCCACGACTCGCCGATACGGACGACTGTGCATTCGACACCGCCCCAGACTTCGAGCTCGCCTCGATTGGCAGTCATATGAAGATGGACTCCTATGCGAAGGCCTTTTGAGCCTTCATGGGCGCACCGCACGGCACGGCTGCGTCGATGCGCTTGAACGTCGCGAGCGCTTGGCCGACGACCTGGTCCATATTGTAGTAGCGGTAGGTGGCGAGCCTGCCGACGAACCAGACGTCCGCCACCTCCGCAGCCAACGCTTCGTAGCGCTTGAAGAGCTGCTCGTTCTGAGCGTTGGGGACCGGATAATAGGGATCCCCCTTGTCGCTCGGATACTCGTAGGTGATGCTCGTCCCAGGATGGGTCTGCCCCGTCAGGTGCTTGTATTCGGTCACCCGCGTATAGTCTTCGGTCTGCGGATAGTTCACCACCGCGACCGGCTGGTGCCATTCCTTGTTGAGCGAGACGTGTTCGAACTGAAGCGATCGATAAGGGAGCCGGCCGAGGCGGTATCCGAAATATTCATCGATCGGCCCGGTATAGATCGTGCGCCGATGCGGGATGCGATGCTTAACTTCCAGATGGTCGGTCTGAAGCATGACCTTAATATTGGGGTGGTCGAGCATGTGTTCGAAGAGACGTGTATATCCATGCTTCGGCATGAACTGGTAGCTGTCGGAGAAGTAGCGGTCGTCGCGGTTGGTGCGTGTCGGGACGCGCGCCGTGACCGACTTGTCGAGCTCGGTTGGATATACGCCCCATTGCTTTTTCGTATAGCCCCGAAAGAACTTCTCGTAGAGGTCACGCCCGATTTTGCTGACGACAACGTCTTCGGAGGTTCTTATCTCTGGCAGCTTTTCCGCCCGCGCGGCGAGCCAGCCCTCCATCTCCTCCGACGTCAACGACAACCCATAGAGCTTGTTGACGGTATCAAGATTGATTGGGATGGGGAGGAGCTGTCCGTCTACCTGCGCCAGGACCCGATGCTCGTAGAATCGCCACTCCGTGAACTGCGAGAGATGATTGAAGATCATCTCCGAGTTGGTGTGAAAGATATGCGGCCCATAGCGATGGATGAGAACGCCCGAATCGTCGTAGTGGTCGTATGCGTTGCCGCCGATGTGGGGTCGGCGATCGATCAGCACAACGCTCTCGTCGCGGCGGGTAGCGATCTCGCGGGCGATCACACTTCCGGCAAATCCGGCACCGACGATCAGCCAGTCAAACACGGGCCCGCTCGCTTTCTGCCGCCTTGGGATGCGAAAGGTTCAGCATGCGCCGCGTCAGAACCTTCTCGATCTCGGATCGCATCCGCTGCCAGGTGAGATTCCACGAGTTCCCGGCAAGGAATGAGTCGACCTTGCGGAGCCAGGGGGTACGCGGCCCTTCCAGGGCCTCTGCTGCATGCCGCACGAAGCTTTCGGCCCCCTCGGCAATGCGAACGAGCCCGAGTTCGCCGTAGGGCCGGACGACATCGCGAATGGCTGTCGACACCACACCCAGGCCGGCGGCGAGAAACTCTGGAGTCTTGGTCGGGCTGATGAAGCGCGTGGATTCGTTCAAAGCGAATGGCATGAGTCCCAAGTCCCAGCCGGCGAGGTAAGCTGGGAGCTCGTCGTACTTTTTCTGCCCCAGCCAATGAATGTTGGTAAGGCGCGGCAAATCGGCGACGTCGATCTTCACAACCGGGCCGACCATGACGAAGTGCCAGTCGGGACGCAATCGCGCTGCGCTCGCCAGGAGGCCGGCGTCGAACCGTTCGTCGATGACGCCGAAGAACCCCAATCGCGGATGCGGGATATGCTTCTGGTCGCCTGGGTCGTCAAGAGCAAGCCTGGCTTTGCCGAAATGCTTGACGTCGATGCTGCTCGGAAAGCAGTGGATGTTCGCATGTCTGGACTGCTTCACCTCGTAAAGGCTCTGGCCTCCCACGAATACGACGTCGGACATTCCTAACAATTGGCGTTCGAGCGAGATGAGTCTCGGCGATGCGCCGCGGAAAGCCGACAGCTCATCCATATTGTCGTAGACCCGGGCATCCACGACGAGCTGCCGCGAAATCGGCAATGCCATGGGAGTGTAATACCAAAGCACCGGCGATCTTTGTCCACCAATGGCGTTAGCGACGAGATTCCGCTGCATCAGCGTCGCGGCAGACGGCGTCCCGCCGCTCGGTAGAATCGGGACTCCAACGCGAACGCCGGGAGGTTCCGTCCGCCATTGAATGTGGGAGCGAACGCCGTCTCGAAATTCAGGCTCTTCGACGAACATGACATCGAAGTCACTTGCCGCACGGGAAAGCAAATGCTGAGGACGCTGCCACACGAAATTCCAGCGCAGATGAGAAAAGCAGACAAGCGATCTTCTGGAAAGGGACATGGGGTCTTTCTGGAGTGCTAAGACCAAAGCAACGTGAATTTTCACACTTGGTTCCAGCTTCTTGCGAAGCAAAGTCAGCACCATACGTGAGCCATCTGAGCTCAATGAGTAAATGGTGTGCGCGCGACGACGTTGAGCCGATCGTTTTGTGAATTTGCTGGAACAAAACGAGCGAGGTGAACTTCGACCACTGAACATGGGAGATGATTAGTGGAACATGGATTGCGCGTTCAAATAGCTCTGTGGAGAGCTCGGGCGGCAGAGGCGCGAGACCTCGCAGCGGAGATGTCTTCAACCCAGGCAAAAGCGGTCTTCGAGGAGATGGCCTTATCGTACCAAAAAATGGCCGATAGTACCGAGGCAGATCTGAAGGTGTCCGGTGTCGCGGGGAATACATTCAGTTACGGGGGCGTCTTAAAAAAAATCTGGCGCGCATTTGGAACGCGTAAGACTGTCTCTCGTTCTGAGTGAGCGGTGTCCATTCCAAAGAGCGAAACCATGAACCTCAAACCGAGCTTAGGCGACATATCCGGTGATATGGCGGCTATTCAATCCGTCGCGGTCGACGTCGCACAGGGAAGTTCGGCATTGTTCCCCGGACCATGGTCGGTCGAAAGTACGGAGGGCGGTCACCTTGTGGTGAGGGACGCTGAGGGCATTGCTCTTGCCTATGTCTATGTCCAGCAGTTTGGAAGCCTCAACAGGAACGGCCTCTCGAGCAATCAGGCTCTAGCGATTGCTGAGTTGATTGCCAGAATCGGCGATCCCGCTTTACGTATGGGATCGACGAAAAGCTAGTGCTTGGCGACTAGACCTTTTTCTTCGCGACGAAGGTATTGCTGGGTCAACGCCGGCATGTTCTTTTCGAGCCAGCTGGCCATAGCTTTTTCCTCTTTCAGGATTTCCTTGCAAATCCGGGCCGTCTCACGGTCCCCGACGTGATTCGCAGTCCGGATCAGAATGGTATATGAGGCGATTTCCATTGCCTCGAAGGCATAGGAGGCCAGCGAACCCTTCATGACTTCATCGCCTACGAACATTCCGCTCAACGCCTGACCGGTTGCCAACAGCTTTCCCCCGGTGTCCTTGATAAGCGATGTCGAGCCGTTACGACGCTTGATGCAGCTTTTTACCAGCCTCGCCTGTCTGCGCGTCTCGGTGATGTGTTTCTTGATGCGCGCCCGCAGTTTCGGATAGTTCTTCAGTCGCTCCACCATTCCGGTCAGCATCGTTTCCGCCTGTTCTTCGGCAGCATGGGCGTCCCGCAGCCATTGCAGCAGTCTTTCCTCTGCATTCGCCATCGCTAACTCCTATATGATTGTATTAATCAAGGGTACCAACAACACGCCTCCGGGTTGGTTCCGATGTTGGATGCAACAGAAATGTGTAGCTTAACTGCCTGGCGGCCAGCGCGAGCTAGACAATTGTACCGTGCGCGCGAAAGAGCATGAGACTAAAGCACCACTGATCGAACCCCAACGAGGGGCCGGCGGCCAACAGGAACATCATCTGAGTTTGTCTGTAACGGACAGTATATCGGCACGGAGTATGCAGAAGCGTATCAGTTCTCGCTCGCGGGCCGTTGCTGTCAGTATAGGTTCCTGTCGACTTCCCTCAAGACCAAACATGATCGCCTCCAAGAGGCTTTCATTGGCGATTGAGCTCTGGATCTCAAAACGACCGCCAAGCTCAAGGAAGTACTGCTCGGCTTCACATTGGAATTGCGGGCGATGAACACGCCCCAGGTTCGTGCCGCGTGCTCGAACCATCCATGCCAAGGCGCACGGTAGGGGATGTCCGCACGTATTGATGTACCGAAAGGACCCCGGGGGGGGGGGTTGTGTTTGACCATTCCCAAGGCGGGACGGAAGCGGCGCCGTTCAGCTGAAGCTACCCGCATTCCCGACCAGCGGAACAACGATCAAGCTAATGTATTGGGACTATGAGG
>CAWBJO010000009.1:0-731427 GCA_963789175.1 uncultured Alphaproteobacteria bacterium | reverse complement strand
TCATGCGCCGCCGTCCGCAGGCCCATGTCGTGATCGTCGGCGGCGACGGCGTGAGCTACGGGGCCAAGCCGCCGCCCGGCCGCAGCTGGAAGGAAATCTTCCACTTCGAGGTCCGCGGCAGCATCGACGCGAGCCGCCTTCACTTCCTGGGCAGGGTGCCGTATGCACGCTTCCTCGCCGTCCTGCAGGTGTCGCGTGTCCACGTTTACCTCACCTACCCATTCGTCTTGTCCTGGAGCCTGCTTGAGGCCAGAACTGCGGATGCGCGGTAGTCGCCTCGCGCACGACGCCGCTCCTCGACGTGATCGAGGATCGCCGGACGGGGAGGTTGGTTGATTTTTTCAATCAGGAAGAATTGGTATCCACCTTGGACGAGCTGCTCAACGATTGGCGGCAATGGGGTCGCCGGAGAGGCGGCCCGACGTGCCGTGGTGTCGACCTGCGATCTGAGGCGCATCTGCCTGCCTGCCCAGATGCGGCTCTTGTCGGCGCTGATGCCGCGGCGGTGATGCCATGACGCACAAGCCGGAGTTGGATCTCGCCGCCAACCTGCGCCTCCTGTGCAGCTACGGCCGGTCGGTGTCCGACGTCTGCCGCCGCCTCGGCATCAACCGCCAGCAGTTCAGCCGCTATGTCGGCGCAACGACGAAGCTGCTTGATCGGCGACCCTGCGCCGCATCTGCGATTTCTTCGGCGTCGACGAGCACGAGATCCTTCTCGACCGCGAGGCGTTCGGGAAGGTGCTGCGCTCGCGTCCGCCCGCAATGGTGACGGCGGAGGATCCGTACCGGGCGCTGGCCGACCGCGTCGGCACCCCCGATCCCCAGGGTCTTGAAAGCCTGGTTCGGATCCAGGGCTGCTATCACGCCTATTGCATGCAGAAGGCGACGCCGCGCCGCATCACCCGCTACTTCATGCGCTTCTACGAGCGCCAGCGCCGCTGGTGCTCCCTTTCGCTCGAGCGCCATGCAAAAGGCGCATCCCTGGTCCCCCGCGTCATGCGCTACGATGGGCTGCTGACCGCGGTGGGCGACAAGATCTTCGCCTTTCATCGCACCCGCGGGCTCGGATCGTGGTGGACGACGGCCTTTCAGCTGCCCGCCTACGATCCTCCCGTCGCCCTTGCGGGCCTCACCATGGGGGTGAGGCCGGAGACGGCACAGCCCGTCTGCATGCGCGTCCTGCTGCTGCCGATCCCGGCCGGCACGCCCATCCGCCAGGCGCTCAGGGCCTGTGGCAATTTCGCGCCCGACGACGCGTCTCTGCCCGAGGCGGCGGCCGATGCCGTGCTCAACGACGTCGCGTCGACCGACATCGGTTTCGTGAGCCGCATGTGAGAAGACGGAAGCGTTCACAATCGCGTGCGGCCGTCGCCCTGCGGCCTTGACCTGCCGGGATGGCGCACCTAGGTTTTGTGCGAACCTGTTTCCCGCCCCTTAGGCGCTCACCGAACGAGGAGTTTTCCATGGCGACACACCATGTGTCCGATCAGTCTTTCGAAGCCGATGTACTCAAGGCCGAAGGGCCGGTCGTGGTCGACTTCTGGGCGGAATGGTGTGGCCCATGCCGGATGATCGCCCCGGCTCTCGACGAGATTGCCGCCGAGATGAACGGCAAGATCAAGGTCGTGAAGCTGAACATCGACGAGAATCCGTCCACCCCGTCGCGCTACGGCGTGCGCGGCATCCCGACCCTGATGCTCTTCAAGTCCGGCGAGGTCGCCTCGACCCAGATCGGCGCCGTGCCGAAGAGCAAGCTCGTCGAGTGGATCAACCGCTCTCTTTAGATTTCCCGACGGCGGCTCACCGCCGTCCCGCGCCCGACACCTCCGACATCGGCTCGCCGGTGTTGAGCGACAGCACGTGCCCGGCGAGGTAGAGCGAGCCGGCGATGAGGATTTGCGCCTCCGGGTCGAAAGCGGCGGCGCGGTTCACCGCTTCGCCGATCGAGCCGGCCGTTTCGGCCTCGATGCCCTCCCGTTCGGCGACCGCCTTGAGCTCGGCGGCGGCGATCGCATTCTCTTCCTCGGGTATCGCGATGGCGATGACGCGGGCCGCAAGTCCGCGAAAAGCGCGCAGGTAACCCGCCGCGTCCTTGGTCGCGAGCATTCCCACGATCATCACGAGCGGCTTCGGCGAGCGCTGGTTGAGGTCGGCGAAGCTGTGCGCCAGCGCCCGCGCCGCCGAGATGTTGTGGCCGCCGTCGAGCCACAGGTCCTGCCCGCGCCCGAGGGCCGCTGTGAGCCTGCCGGAGGCGAGGCGCTGCATGCGGGCCGGCCACTGCGCCGACCGCAGGCCTCGGGCGATCGCATCGGTGTCGATCCGGGAGTCGGCGACCGCCCGCCAGGCCGCCACCGCGTTGCCTGCATTGTCGATCTGGAACCGGCCCGGAAGCTGCGGCAGGGGAAGGTCGAGAAGCCCGTCGTCGTCCTGGAAGATGAGATGGCCGAGCTCCTCGTGCGCATGCCAGTCTTCCCCGGCGAGGTGCAGGGGAGCGCCGACCCGCCGCGCCACCCGTACGATCTCCTCCGCCGCCTCGTCGGGCTGCGGCCCGATGATTCCCGGTACGCCGGGCTTGAGGATGCCCGCCTTCTCGTGCGCGATCTGCTTGAGCTGCGAGCCCAGGAACTGCTGGTGATCGTAGTCGATCGTGGTGATGACCGTCGCCTTGGGACGGGCGACGACGTTCGTTGCATCGAGGCGCCCGCCGAGTCCCACCTCGAGAATGAGATAGTCGGCGGGAGCGCGCGCAAAGGCGAGCATCGCCGCGGCAGTCGTGATCTCGAAGAACGTGATGGCCGCGCCCGCATTGGCGACCTCGCATTCCTCGAGCAGTGCCGACAGGTCCTGGTCGGAGATATGCGCGCTGTCGCCCGCCGCTCGCGCCAGCCGGATGCGCTCGTGGAAGCGCACCAGATGCGGCGAGGTGTAGCTGTGGATCTTGAGTCCGGCGCTCTCTGCGATCGTTCTGAGATAGGTGACGGTCGAGCCCTTGCCGTTCGTCCCTGCGACGTGAATGACAGGCGGCAGACGTTCGTGCGGCGCCCCGAGTCTCGCCAGCAAACGCTCCATGCGGTCGAGCGACAGGTCGATGATCTTCGGATGAAGCGAGAGGAGACGCTTCAGTATGGCATCGCTCACCGCCATCGGCGGGCTGGCTATTGCGCGGCGACGGTTGTCGCCACGAGGGCCCGGCCCGGCTCGCTGCCCGCCGGCGCCCGCGTCAGGATTCGAATGAGCCGCGCCAGCGTCGGCCTGATCTCGTGCCGGTGCACGACCCGGTCGATCATGCCGTGCTCTTGCAGATACTCGGCGCGCTGAAAGCCCTCCGGCAGCTTCTCGCGGATCGTCTGCTCGATGACCCGCGGGCCGGCGAATCCGATGAGCGCCCCGGGCTCTGCGAGGTGGATGTCGCCGAGCATGGCATACGAGGCCGTGACGCCGCCCGTCGTCGGATTGGTGAGAACCACGATGTAGGGAAGGCGCGCCTCGCGCAGGTCCTGCACGGCGACCGTCGTGCGCGGCAGCTGCATCAGCGACAGAATTCCCTCCTGCATGCGTGCCCCGCCCGACGCCGCGAAGAGGATGTAGGAGCACCGCTTCTCGACGGCGAGCCGCATGGATTCGACGATCGCCTCGCCGGCCGCCATGCCGAGCGAACCGCCCATGAAGGCGAAGTCCTGTACCGTGGCGACGATCGGCTGGCCGTCGAGCTCGCCCGCCGCGGCGAGGATGGCATCCTCGGCATTGTTCTTCTGCCGCGCCTCCTTCAGGCGGTCGGCGTATTTGCGCTCGTCGCGGAAGCTCAGCGGATCGGCGGGAACCTCGGGGAGCGCCAAGCGCTCGTACTCGCCGCCGTCGAAAAGGATGTTCAGCCGTTCGCCCGGCGGCATGCGCATGTGATAGCCGGAGCCGGGGATGACGAACTGGTTCGCTTCGAGGTCGCGATAGAAAACCATCTGCCCGGTCTCGGGGCATTTCACCCACATGTTCTCCGGCACTTCCTTCTTGTTTCCGAGGAAGTTGCGGATCTTCGGTCGAATGAAGTTCTTGATCCAGTTCATCGCGATGCCTCCTTCGCTGCGGCGCGTTGGGCGAGCCGCACGCCCTTGGCGATTTCCGCGGCGAGCGACAGCACCGCCTTCGGCGTCTTGCGGGTCGCTCGCCCGTCGCGCGTCAGGCTCGTCTTAACCGCATTGACGAGCGCCGAACCGACCACGACGGCGTCCGCGCTCTCGGCGATGGCTTTCGCCTGGGCAGCGGTCTTAACCCCGAAGCCCACCGCCACCGGCAGGTCGGTATGGCGCTTGATGCGCCGGACGTTGCCCTTCACTTGCGCGATATCCGGCACCTTCGTGCCGGTGATGCCGAGCACGGAGACGTAGTAGATGAAGCCCGAGGTGTTCTTGAGGACCGCCGGCAGCCGCCGGTCGTCCGTGGTCGGCGTGGCGAGCCGAATGAAGTTGAGCCCCGCTTTGGCGGCCGGCAGGCAGACTTCCTCGTCGTGCTCTGGCGGCAGGTCGACGATGATCATCCCGTCCGCGCCCGCCTGATTGGCATCGGCGAGGAACGCCTCGACGCCGTAGATGTAGATCGGATTGTAGTATCCCATCAGCACGATCGGCGTCGTCGCATCGCCGCGCCGGAAGTCGCGCACCAGCTTGAGCGTCTTCTTCATCGTCTGCCCGCCCTTGAGCGCGCGCAACGACGATGCCTGGATGGCCGGGCCGTCGGCCATCGGATCGGTGAACGGCATGCCGATCTCGATGAGGTCGGCGCCGGCCGGCGGCAGGCCCTTCAGGATTGCGAGCGACGTCGCATAGTCGGGATCGCCCGCCGTCACAAAGGCGACGAGCCCCGCCCGGCGCTCCGCCTGGAGCTCGCCGAACCGCCGGTCGATGCGGCTCATCTGAGCGTCACCCCGAGATGGTGCGCCACCGTGAAGATGTCCTTGTCGCCGCGCCCGCACATGTTCATCACCATGAGGTGGTCCTTGGGCTTGGTAGGCGCGAGCTTGATGACCTGGGCGAGGGCGTGCGCCGGCTCGAGCGCCGGGATGATTCCTTCGAGGCGGCAGCACAGCTGGAAGGCCTGCAGGGCCTCCTTGTCGGTCGCCGAAACATACGTGACGCGTCCGCTGTCGTGGAGCCACGAATGCTCGGGGCCGATGCCTGGATAGTCGAGTCCGGCCGAGATCGAATGGGCCTCGTTGATCTGGCCGTCGCCGTCCATGAGCAGGTAGGTGCGGTTGCCGTGCAGGATGCCTGGCCGCCCGCCGGTGATCGAAGCCGCGTGCTTGCCGCTCTTCAGCCCGTGCCCGGCGGCCTCGACGCCGTAGATCTCGATGTCGGTCTCGTCGAGGAACGGATGGAACAGGCCCATGGCGTTCGAGCCGCCGCCGATCGCCGCCACCAGCGAGTCCGGCAGCCGGCCTTCGCGTTCGAGCATCTGGCGCCGCGTCTCGTTGCCGATCACCGATTGGAAGTCGCGCACCATCTCGGGGTAGGGATGCGGGCCGGCGACGGTGCCGATGCAGTAGAACGTGTCGGTGACGTTTGCGACCCAGTCGCGCAGCGCCTCGTTGAGCGCATCCTTGAGCGTGCGCGATCCCGACAGCGCCGGGATCACCTCCGCGCCGAGCAGCTTCATGCGGAACACGTTCGGCTGCTGCCGCTCCATGTCGACCTCGCCCATGTAGACGAGGCACTTGAGCCCGAAGCGCGCGCACGCCGTGGCGGTGGCGACCCCGTGCTGGCCGGCACCGGTCTCGGCGATGATGCGGGTCTTGCCCATGCGGCGGGCGAGCAGGATCTGGCCCATCACGTTGTTGATCTTGTGGGCGCCGGTGTGGTTGAGCTCGTCGCGCTTGAAGTAGATCTTGGCGCCGCCGAGATGCTCGGTCAGCCGCTCGGCGAAATAGAGGGGGCTCGGCCGGCCGACATAGTGGGCGAGGAAGGAATCGAGCTCTTCCTGGAATCCGGGATCGCGCTTGGCGTCCTTGTAGGCTGCCTCGAGCTCGAGGATGAGCGGCATGAGCGTCTCGGCGACGAAACGGCCGCCATGCAAGCCGAAGAAGCCGCGTTCGTCGGGCCCGGTGCGGTAGGAATTGGGTACGGCGGTCACGGCTGTGGATGGCTCCTGGCTGCTCTGGGCATTGCGGTTTTACCGGGGCGTCCGCGCCGCCTCAATGAAATTCAGGATGCGCCGCGGGTCCTTGATTCCAGGCGCCGATTCGACGCCCGACGACACATCGACGATCGGCGCCCCGGTCTTTGCTATCGCCTCGGCGACGTTCTCGGGCGTGAGGCCGCCCGACAGCATGAAGGCGCGGGGTGCGGCGCCGCCGCCCCGCTTGATGAGCGTCCAGTCGAACGCGACGCCGTTGCCGCCGGGAAGTGCCGCTCCCTCGTCCGCGGCCCTGGCGTCGAAGAGCACGAGCTCCGCGGCGCGATCGTAGTCCCGCGCCGCCGCGACGTCAGCCTCGGAGGCGATCTTCACCGCCTTGATGATCGGGATGCCCGTCGCCGCAGCGATGGCGCGCACCCGCTCGACGCTCTCTTTGCCGTGCGCCTGGAAATAGTCGGGCCTCACCGTGCGTGCGATGCGCTCTATCGCCGCGTCCGATTCATCTACGATGAGCGCAACGACTTTGGCGCGGCCGCGCGCTGCGGCTGCGAGCCCGGCCGCCGTCTCCGGATCGACATGGCGCGGGCTTCGCGAATAGAAGACGAGGCCGACATAGTCGGCGCCGCCGTCGAGCGCCGCCTTCAGCGCCGACGGCGTTTTGAGCCCGCAGATCTTGACTTCGGTGCGCATTGCCTTGCCGGACGAGTGGATGGTTCGGCCGGCTTACAGCAGAACGCCGGGCCCGTCAAAGCACCCCGTCAGGCGGCTTCGTAGATGAGGATGGCCGTCGCCAGGTCCTCGATCGCCGTGCCGCACGACTTGAAAAGCGTGATCTCTGCCGGGCTTTCCCGCCCCCGCGAGGCGCCGCCGGCGAGTTCCTGGAGATCGCCGGCGATGCGCGCCATCGCGAAATGGCCTTCCGCCTCTGCCTGCAGGAGGTCGCCGGCCTCGGCGGCCGCGCCTTCCCTTGTGTCGACGAAGACGCGGGCTTTCCCGACCGCCGCCCCGTCCGTCTCCCGCATGTCGGGACGGAACGCTCCCATGATGTCGATATGGGTGCCCGGGCGCACCCACTCGCCGCGCAGGATGGGCTCCCGCGACGTGGTCGCCGAGGAGATGATGTCGGCCGTCGCTGCCGCCTCGGCGAGCGATGCGATGGGTTCGACCGCGACTCCGGGAAGCGACATCCTCCGTGCCAGGGCTGCCGCCTTTGCCGGATCGCGGCTCCAGATCAGCGCACGGCTGAGGGGCCGGATCGCGGCATGGGCGGCGACCACGTGCGGCGCGAGCGTGCCCGTGCCGATCATGAGATGCGTCGTCGCGTCGGGGCGGGCGAGATAGTCGGCGGCGAGCGCCGAGGCGGCCGCCGTGCGGCGCGCCGTGATCTCCTTGCCGTCCATGAGCGCCAGTGTTTCGCCTGTGGAGCCGGAGAGCAGCGCATATTGCGCTTGGATCGTCGGCTGGCCGCGCTTGGCGTTGTCGGTGACCACCATGACCGTCTTCAGCCCGACGAACCCCGACTCGCCACCGTTCGTCATTTCCGTCCACGCCGGCATGAGGAGCAGGGTGGCGGTGTCGGCACCCGGACGGGCGATCGCGTGATGATGGCGCGGCGGCGTGTGGAAGCGGCCGCGGAACGCCGCCCTGAGCGCCTCGATGATGGCGCGGTAAGGCGCCTTCGCCGCCACCTCGTCCTTGGAATAGATCCTCATTCTAGAGCGAGCCCAGCAGTCCCGTGTCGGGCGGCAGGTGCTGGGCTGCCTCGCGCTCCTTCTCGGCCGCCAGGCGGGTGTTCTCGCCGGCCAGCCGGTCGTTCTCCTGACGGAGCGCCTTGGCGTGGCGCCGCCACCGACGCTGGCTGATCCAGGCGTTGACCCAGCCGGCGACGATGCCGATGAAGATGCCGCCCGCCAGCACCCCCCAGAGCGGCAGGTTGAGGAATATGGCCGGATTGTCGCGATCGAACGGATCGAAGGAGATGGTGACCCAGTTCCGGTTGGCGACTGCGAAGCCGATGAGCAGGATCGCGGCCGGGACCCCGATGACCCAGGTCAGGAGCCGCTTCACGTGTCCTCGGCCTGGTTCTGGTTGAGACGCTCGCGCAGCTCCTTGCCGGTCTTGAAGAACGGCACTCGCTTGGCATCGACGGACACCGATGTACCGGTGCGTGGATTGCGGCCGACCCGCGCCTCGCGATCCTTCACCGAGAAGGCGCCGAAGCCCCTGAGTTCCACCCGGTCGCCCTCGCTGAGCGCTTTGATGACCTCGCTGAGCACCGTGTTGATGATGCGCTCGACGTCGCGGTGGTAGAGATGTGGATTAGACTGGGCAATCTTCTGGATCAGTTCGGACTTGATCATCGCGCCCCTCTGTGCGTAACGACGCCGCCGGGCACGCTGTCTCGCCCAGGCGCCTTACTGCGCGTCAGGGTGCCAAACCGATACCAGACCGTCAAGCCGCACGCGACTGCCGTCGATGGCGAGGTCGACGAACCGTGCCACCTCGCCGAGCCCGAGGAAGGAAAGGATGGTTTGCGCCGCCGACATGCCGAGGACCGAGCCCTCGAAGCCCGAGCTCGGTTCCCAGTCGACGATGGCGAGCCCGCTCGGCACCTGGCGCACCGAGGTCAGCCACAGGATCGCCTTGTCCTCCCCGCCGATGTCGTCGATCAGCTTGACCCTCAGCGCCTGGCGGCCGGTATAGACCCGCCCGTCCGACAGGAGGCGCACCTGGTCGAGCGGCAGCCGCCGCCGTTCCGCCACGAGCCCGGTGAACCAGTCGAAGGAGTCCCTGACCATCTCCATGCTGACCGCCCGCACCTTGTCGCTCGGCGGCTTGAACGGCGTCGGCTCCGCCTTGAGCTCGCCCGACTTGATCTCCTCCATCTTGACGCCGACCGTCTCCATGAGCTTGGAGACGTCGGGCCACTGGAAGATGACGCCGATCGATCCGGTGATGGTGTTGCCGCGCGCCACGATGTGGTCGGCGGCCGCCGCCGTCGCATAGCCGCCCGACGCCGCGACCGTATCCATGACCGCCACGACCGGCTTCTTCTCCGCAACCTTGCGCACCGCCTCGTAGAGGGCCTCGGCGCCGACCGTCGTCCCGCCGGGTGAATCGACGTGCAGGATCACCCCCTTGACGCGCCCCGCCTTCTCGATCGCCTCGAAGAGGTCGAGCGTCGACTGGTCGCCGGAGATGAATCCCTGGATGCGCACCCGCGCCACCTGGTCGCCGAATGCGAAGCCGCCGCCGTTGCGCGCCCCCGTCACGCCGAGCGCCACGATGACGATGGCGGCAAGCAGAACGGCGGCGACGCGCCAGAAGGAAAGCTTTCGCCTCAGGCGCCGGCGGGCGACGAGGGCATCGGCATCAGCGGTCATCTTTGCCTCCGGTGATGGTTCGACAGTGCGAGTTGAAGCGAAAAGCGCACGGGGCTGGACGGCCCGCTCCCCCGGTCCTACTCGTCCTTGCCGTCCTTTTTCGCCTTGTTCAGGGCGGCGCCGAGGATGTCGCCGAGCGAAGCGCCGGAATCGGAAGACCCGTATTGCGCCACCGCTTCCTTTTCTTCCGCGATCTCCAGCGCCTTGATCGACACGCCGATCTTTTGGCCCTTGGCGTCGATCTGCGTCACCTTCGCGTCGACCTTCTCGCCCACCGCAAAGCGCTCCGGTCGCTGTTCGGACCGGTCGCGCGCGAGATCGGAGCGCCGGATGAAGGCCGTGGCCTCGGAGCCGGCGATCTTCACCTCGATGCCGTTCTCCTCCACCTTGATCACTTCGCAGGTGACCGTATCGCCCTTCTTGACGCCCGCCGTCTGGATCTGCGCCATCGGGCTTCCCGACAGCTGCTTGATGCCGAGGCTGATTCTTTCCTTCTCCAGGTCGACGTCGAGCACCTGCGCCTTTACGTGGTCGCCCTTCTTGAACTCCTTGATCACCTCCTCGCCCGGCCGCTTCCAGTCGAGGTCGGAGAGGTGCACCATGCCGTCGACGTCGCCGTCGAGGCCGATGAACAGGCCGAATTCGGTGATGTTCTTCACCTCGCCCTCGACCGTCGAGCCCGACGGATACTTCGCGGCGAAGCTCTCCCACGGGTTGCTCATCGTCTGCTTGAGGCCGAGCGAGATGCGCCGCTTGGCGGGGTCGACCTCGAGCACCTGCACGGTGATTTCCTCCGTGGTGGAGAGGATCTTGCCCGGGTGGACGTTCTTCTTCGTCCAGCTGAGCTCGGAGACGTGCACCAGTCCCTCGATCCCTTCCTCGAGCTCGACGAACGCGCCGTAGTCGGTGATGTTGGTGACCTGGCCCTTGACCCGGGCGCCGACCGGATACTTGGCGGCGACGCCTTCCCACGGATCCTTCTCCAGCTGCTTCATGCCGAGGCTGATGCGCTGCGTCTCCGGGTTGATCTTGATGATCTGCACCTTGAGCGTCTGGCCGACCGACAGGACGTCGGAGGGGTGCGAGACGCGCTTCCACGAGATGTCGGTGACGTGCAGGAGGCCGTCGATGCCGCCGAGGTCCACGAACGCGCCGTAGTCGGTGATGTTCTTGACGACGCCCTCGGCGACCTGGCCCTCGGTCAGGTTCTGCACGATCTCCGAGCGCTGCTCGGCCCGCGTCTCCTCCATGATGGCGCGCCGCGACACCACGATGTTGCCGCGCCGGCGGTCCATCTTCAGGATCTGGAACGGCTGCGGATTGTTCATGAGCGGCGTCACGTCGCGGATCGGTCGGATGTCGACCTGGCTGCCGGGCAGGAACGCGGTGGCGCCGCCGAGGTCGACCGTGAAGCCGCCCTTGACGCGTCCGAACATCACGCCCTCGACGCGCTCGTTCTTGTTGTGGGATTCCTCGAGCCGCGTCCATGCCTCCTCGCGCCGCGCCTTGTCGCGCGACAGCACGGCCTCGCCCATGGCGTTTTCCATGCGCTCGAGATAGACCTCGACCTCGTCTCCGGTGGCGAGTTTCGCGTCCCGCCCCGCCTGTGAGAACTCCTTCAGCGGCACGCGCCCTTCCATCTTGAGCCCGACATCGATCAGCACGTGGTCGTTCTCGACGCTGATCACCTTGCCCTTGACGACGGAGCCCTCCGAGATGCCGGAGCTGGCGAAGGATTCCTCGAGGAGGGCTTCGAATTCCTCGCGGCTGGGATTGAGCGAATTGGCGACTGCCATGGATGATCCTCGGTCTCGAAACGATGTAGGCCCGCGGTTATGCCCGCAGGACGTCCCGGAAGCTCTGGGCATCCCTTTCGGGGAGGCCAGCAGGCGAGCGGCCGGGCAAAATCGGCCTGTTCCCGTATGGGTGCGATGTTGCCAGGCGCAAGGGTCCCAAAACCGGAAACGAATGAGGGCAACACCTTCGGACTTGAAGGAAATTACCCCCGTTTAGTGCCCGTCGACGATGCGGCGGGCCGCCTGGAATGCGGCTTCTATATCCAATGTCGTGGTATCGAGCAAGTGCGCGTCGGCCGCCGGCTTGAGGGGTGCCACGTGGCGGGTCCGGTCGCGCTCGTCGCGGCGGATGATCTCGGCGAGGATCAAGGCATGGTCGGCCGCCTCGCCGCGCGCCTCGAACTCCCTGACCCGCCGCCGCGCCCGCTCCTCGGGCGTGGCCGTAACGAAGAACTTCACCTCTGCCTCCGGGCACACGATGGTGCCGATGTCGCGCCCGTCGAGCACCGCGCCGGGCGGCGTGTGCGCAACCTTCCGCTGCAGGCCGACGACTTCGGCGCGGACCGGGGCGAAGGCGGCGACGATGGAGGCCGCCCGGCTGACCGCTTCCGTGCGCAGCTCCGCGTCGGGGAACATGTCCTGCCGGTAGGACTTCGCCGCCGTGATCGCCGCGGCCTCGTCGGCGGGATCGTCGTCCGACCTCAGGACCTGGAGCGCGATGGCGCGATAGATGGCGCCGGTGTCGAGATGCTGAAGGCCGTAGTGCTGGGCGAGCTTGCGGGCGAGCGTGCCCTTTCCCGATGCGGCCGGACCGTCGACGGCGATGATCACCTTGCCGGCTCCGTTTGCTCGATGCTCGCCCCGAGCGCCGTCATCAGCGGGTGGAAGTTTGGAAAGCTCGTCGCGATCATCGAGCCGTCGTCGACCGTCACCGCGGCCTTGGAATTGAGGCCGAGGACGAGGAAGGCCATGGCGATGCGGTGGTCGAGATGCGTCTTGACCGTCCCGCCCCCCGCGACCGTGCCGCCCCGCACCTTCAGCCAGTCGGGCCCGGTTTCCGCTTCGACGCCGTTGGCGGCGAGCCCGGCGGCTACGGCGGCAAGCCGGTCGCTCTCCTTCACCCTGAGCTCGCCGAGCCCTTCCATCGTCGTGTCGCCCTCGGCATAGGCGGCGGCGACGGATAGGATCGGATATTCGTCGATCATCGACGGCGCCCGCGCCGCGGGCACGCGCACGCCCTTGAGCCGGCTCGACCGCGCCCGGATGTCGCCCACCGTCTCGCCACCCGCCTGGCGCTCGTTTTCGATGTCGAGCCGGGCGCCCATCTCCTTGAGCGTTTCGAGGAGTCCCGTCCGCGTGCCGTTAAGCATCACGTTCTCGACCACGACGTCGGATTGGGGCGTGACGAGGGCCGCGACGACGGCGAAGGCCGCCGAGCTCGGGTCGGCCGGCACGCTGACGCGCTGCGCCTTGAGCTCGCGTCCGCCGGTGACGGAGATGTGGCGCTCGCCGCCGCCGCCGTCGATGGCGATCTCCGCTCCGAAGGCCGCGAGCATGCGTTCGGTGTGGTCGCGCGTGAGCACCGGTTCGACGACCGAGCTGCGGCCCGGCGCGTTGAGGGCGGCGAGCAGGATTGCCGACTTGACCTGCGCCGAGGCGACCGGCAGTCGGTAGCTCACCGGCACGGCGTCGCGCGCGCCTTTGACCGTGATCGGCAGCCGGTCCTCCTCGGCTGCCTCGAACCTCGTCCCGAACAGCTTGAGCGGCATCATGACCCGGCCCATCGGCCGGCGCGACAGCGATGCATCGCCCGTGAAGCGGGCTTCGATCGAGGTCGTGGCGATGAGGCCCATAGCCAGCCGCGCGCCCGTCCCCGAATTGCCGAAATCGAGATCCCCGCGCGGAGGGGCATAGCCGCCCACCCCGACGCCGTTGACGCGCCATTCGCCGTCGCCGACCCGCTCGACCCGGGCTCCGAGCCCCGCCATGGCCTTGGCCGTATTGAGCACGTCCTCCGCCTCGAGCAGGCCGGAGATTTGCGTCTCGCCGATTGCGGTGGCGCCGAGCATCAGGGAGCGGTGCGAGATCGACTTGTCGCCCGGCACCACGGCACGCCCGGCGAGCCGGCGCGAGTTTCGGGCGGTGAGGGGCAGCGGGGAGGCGGTGTGCAAAGAGGCGGTCCGGGAGGTGAGCTCGCGTGCGGCTGCGGTCCTATCACAGGCCCCTCGGCGCCGGAAGCTTTTCGTTTTGACAAGGGGCGGACGACTGTGGCAGGGGAACCGCCAATCAAATACCGTAAACGCTCGAGGTGAATTCCCGTGGTCAAGCCTGAACTCGGAACCAAGCGCACGTGCCCGTCCTGCGCGGCGCGGTTCTACGATTTGATGAAGAATCCGATCACCTGTCCGAAATGCGCCACCGCCTTCGTCGCCGAGCAGGTCCTGCCGTCGAAGGGCGACGGGCCCTCGGCGCCGCGGCCCCGCCCGCAGCCCGAGCCCGAGTTGGCGAAGCCCGAGGTCGAGCTCGTCAGCCTCGAGGAGGCGGAGCCGCCGGCCGACGACGAGACGGCGGCCATCGAGGATGTCGATCTCGGCGAGGAGGTCGCGGTGGTGGGCGGCGAGGAGGATGTCTTCCTCGAGGAGGAGGAAGAGGACGGTCCCGCGGTTCCAGATATCATCGGGCCGAGCGACGACAGCGAGGAGCCCTAGCGCGCGGCCCGCGACCCGGGGCGGTTTTTGCTTGATTGTTGGGGGATGCGCACCTAAGGTCCGCGCCGCTCCGCCGGCCCCCAACCTTTTGGATTTCCGCGCCGGCGCCCGATTGCGAGAATGGGGTCATAGCTCAGTTGGGAGAGCGCTTGAATGGCATTCAAGAGGTCGGCGGTTCGATTCCGCCTGGCTCCACCAATAAAATCAAACAGTTAAATCAGAACTCCCAAGACCGCGCTCGGCGCCTAGCAACCAGTTAGCAACCAAACCCACTCAAATAGCCACCTTGACTCTTCAGGAATGTCTGACTGCGCTTTTGTCTCAGAAGCTCAGAAAGATAGACGCGCTGCCGGACGCCGTAGGGGTGGACCTGGGAATTTGTGCCGTTCTCACATCCGCTCTCCACTCGTCTCGACTGCGGTTGCTACATTTGGGTCAGATGCATTTGCCTTCGCCAGGCGGCCGGCGGAACACCAAACTCGCGCTTAAAAGCTCGGGCGAAAGCAGCCTCGGCCTCATATCCAACGTCATAGGCGATCTGTGCGATCGGCCGGTTACTAGTGCGCAACTTCTCCTTGGCCACCTGCAGCCGCCAGGAGATCAGATACCGCTTCGGCGGCGCACCCACGACAGCCGTGAAGCGGTCTGCAAAGGCCGAGCGCGACAGAGAGACCTCGCTCGCAAGGGACTCCGTCGTCCACGGATGGTTGGGCTTGCCATGGACGAGGGCAAGCGCCTTGCCCACATACGGGTCGCGCACCCCGGCAAGCCAGCCGCGCTGCTCGGCCGGAAGCGCCGCCGCGTAGCGGCGCACCGCCTCGACGAACATCAACTCCGAGAGTTTCGACATCACCGGCGAGGTGCCGATCATACCCTCGTTCAATCCGCGAATCGCAAAGCGCAACGAGGTCTCGATCCATTCGTCCGATCCCGCCCTAGTCATGTCGATCGTCAGCAGACGCGGCAGGGTCGCGATCAGCGGGTTCCTATGCCGATCGCTGCCCAGGAAGCCGCACACGATTTGCGTGGCTTCACCGCTCCCGCCGTGGATGATCCGCGCCAGCCCGCCGCCGTCTGCCGGTTGGATCAGGTCGTGGGAATTGACCGGATGCACATTGATCGAACTACCGAGGAGATGTGGGTCATTTTGCGGTAGCAACACGGCCTCGCCGGCACACACTTCCACCGGCTCGTCCCCAGCGACCTGCACCAGCATGCGTCCCTGAGTAACGTAGTGATAGGCAATCACCTGCATAGGATTAGAGAGAAAAGGCCGGCAGTCCTCAGAACCGATCCCGGATGAAATGCACCATGGCGCAGTGAAATGCGCATCCAGGAACACGCCTCCCGTCAGCGTTACGGTCTGCAGCACGTCCGACAATGCATCCATGAGTTTCGTTGCCCTGGGTGCCGGTCACTCGGTCAATGGATCCGGCGGGTCTGTCATTCACACCACACCCTTGTCGGCCTATCTCAACGCCGTCGCTGAAGCGAGCAGGATTTGCTCGCGTCCGGGACTGGCCGGTCGGTTGCCGCTTCTCAAGCCGATTGTATCATTGGAGATGACTATGAGCACCCTAACATCGCTGGGGCGCACGGATGCGCCTGTTGGCAGAAGAGTGACCACACGCTATGTCGAACGCCTCCAGGCGCTGGCGAGACGGGCCGTCGCCCGGATCGCGAATGAACTCTCAGTCTGGAGAACTGCGCGCCACCTGGCACAGCTCGACAGCCGCATGTTGAAGGACATCGGCCTGCGCCGCACCGGCGACCACTACTTCACGCTACGGGATGGCGACCTCGTGAGCTAGATCCCGCGAATCCGCCTGCCCAGCTCAGCATGAAACGATAGTGACGAAGTCGCAACGCTACTTCGCGCCACCACTCAGGCAATGGAGGGGTCCGCTTAGGAGGCGCCCGCCACTGGTGGATATGAAAGTCACATGTCAGACGCCAACAACCAACGCAGAACCATTGCTAGAGACGCTATTCTCAGTGAGAGTTCTCTGGGGCAAAGTACTCGCACCATGAGCGCGGCACGTTCACACCCAGATGAAATCAAATCCGCTGCCGAGATCAAGGACGCAATCACGATCCGTCGCGCCCGCCCCGCCGAAATTCCCGCGATACGCGACATGCAGAAGCGCTCCCTACGGCTGCTCGGCGCCGCCTTCTACGCGCCTGACCAGATCACCGCTTTTCTAATCGAGATCGGCACGATGGACGACGCCGTCGTACACGAGGGACACTATTTCGTTGCCGCAAACGCCGATGGAGCGATCCTTGCCAGTGGCGGCTGGTCGCGCAAGACGCCGAGCTATGAGCGCGCGGTGATCAGCGGCGCTGCCATGCGGAACGGGGCGGGCGCCGCCATCATCCGCAGCGTGTTCGTCGAACCCGCTGTGGCGCGCCGCGGACTTGCGACGGCGATTATGGGGAGAGCCGAGCAGGATGCCGCCGCAAACGGCGTCGGCACGCTCAGCATGATGGCTACGCTTTCAGGTCTGGCGTTCTACGCACGGATTGGTTACCGAACTGAAGGCGAAAAGATGGTGGTGCTCACCGGCGGACTTCATTTCCCATTCATGACAATGTCCAAGACGATCGCTAAAATGTCATCACGTGAGGTCATCAAACGCTGGGTCGAAAGATTCAACGCCACTGACATAGATGGCTTAACTGATCTCTACCATGCGGATGCGGTCAACCATCAAGTGACGCAAGAGCCAGTCGAAGGCCGCGACGCGATCCGGGCTATGTTCGCGCGGGAGTTTGCGGCTGCTGACATGACTTGCATCGTGGAAGCCATCCACGAAGCTGGCGATGTTGTTGCGCTGGAATGGCGCGATCCGTTGGGCCTTCGCGGCTGCGGGATCTTCACCGTGCGCGATGGACGCATCGCCTTCCAGCGTGGCTACTGGGACAAGCTCGCCTTCCTCAAGATGCACGGCCTACCCATCGAGTGACTCCGTGATTAAAGACAAGGTCGTTGCGAGGGGAACTTGGCTCTACGGCGGCACCGTAGCGGTAAGTTTGCGCAGCTTGGTTGACATATCTCCTCACTAGGCCCGGGTTAGATCCGGGCCCATTTTTTTAACTTCCCGAAACCTCCAAGGGCCCTGTATCGTGGCTCGCTAGAGGTGCCACCTCGGCTGTTCCGTCCGGAGTGTGTGGAGGCGGTATGTTGCGCGACAGGAAGTTGGGAGGTTTGGAGTCCCCGTTGGATGGAGTTGATCGACGACTCAAAGTGGCCGCAATCAGGTGGCTGATGCTGAAATGAAGGTGACGAGGCAACAGCGCAAAATTGCTCGACTTGAGACGGCGGGACTGGCCAAAGAGGATGCGCAGAGTGTTCTGAGAGCCCTCAGTTTATCGCTTCTCCAAATGCGCAACCACCACGACATATTGGAGAATCTCATATCGCCTCCCTTACGGCGGACACGACTAGACTTCTGAGGCGACCTTGCCTTTGATGCTAAGCTATCATGTCCGGTTTCGGAACGAGCAATGGTGGATAGTATACATCGACAATTGGTACGGCCCCTATCGCGAGATTGAGATGGCGCAGAGTCTGGCCATAGAAATAGCCCGCCGTGCGGCGGAACTAAGTGTGCCGACCTCGGTAGTCGTCCATCACAAAGATACAAGCGTGGAAACCGTTTGGGATGGACGCATTGAATGAAATGCCGGTCGCCCATGCTCGCAGCCACGTCACCCGGAACTTATTGCTTTCGTCAGTACTTGGCAGTCTAACAATCGTGTTGGCCATCACGAACGCCTCCTCATCGGTGAAGTAGGTATCGTACATGCCGGGGCCTTCGCGCTGGTAGATGTAGGCGAGTGAGAAGCCCGTCGCGTCTTGACCACGAAATGATTGCCGGCCGTTCGCTCGACTTGCCAGGGACCGGGGAATTTGCGTCGGTCTTTTTTAGTGCCGTAGCAAAAGGCCCAGGTAAAGATTGCTGGCTGAAGTGGACCGTCGCCTCCGGCCGCAACTGAGGAAACGATATGGTACGCACACATTGGATAAATACAGTGAAACAATTGTCGTGAGGTCCACCATCTCCCCTGCGTTAAATTAACTTCCGCAAATGTTGAGAGTGAAGTACCTCCGTGAGATGGCTTCACACTCGCCCGATGCCCGGACAGCCCGAATTGCCGCATTCAACTTCGCTTTGAGTGCGGCATCGTCCTTCCTAATGCCTCCTCCTACTCCATTCCCAAAGATTTCCTGATCATAGGTAATCTCAGATTTTATTTCGCAACATTGCTTTCCCGGACCTGTGTTCAGGAAGGCTTCTGCCGCCAATCCATCAAGTTCAACATAGTCCACGCGGCCGGCTGCCAGATCCTGATTGGCTTCGTCCTGCGTCTGATAAAGTTTTACTCTGGACACAGCCCCATAGTGCTTCTCAACATTGCGCTGATGCATCGTACCGATTTGCACGCCGATCACCTTCCCATTTAGGCTAGAAGGTGAAATGTCCTTGTCGCCATTTCTTGTGCCGATGAACACGACAGACGTATCAAAATAGACCTCAGTGAAGTCGATGATCTGGAGGCGCTCTTTGTTTATTCCCATGGAAGCCCAAATCACATCTATGAAATGGCCGTTGAGCGACGGTATAAGACTATCCCAAGCTACTTCTACGATGCTGCATTTCTCTTTCATCTCAGTGCAGATCGCACTTAGATAATCGATCTCCCAACCGACCCATTTGCCGGTTGAATCTTTCCAGGTGAAGGGAGGATAGGGTTCCACCGAAATTCCCACCCTGATCTCTGCGAAAGCAGAGCCAGAACCGAGAACCGTCAGTAAACTCAATACCAAGCTGATCAAAGTTCGGCGGCCCACGACGTATCTCCGCTAGGAGGTGCCAGACGCAAACAATGCGCCGGAACAGCGAAAAAGTCGACTCTACGTCGAAGGTGAGCCATGGAAGCTGTTTGCTCGGCCGGCGGGTGAGGATCCCTGGCACCCCAAGATAACCTCCGCGCCAATCTGCTAGCGAACTATTCCAATCCGATCCGCTCGGCCACAAGACGTTGGAGCCGCCACAGGTTGCTGTCGTGTATTCCCTTGGCTTCGAGATGCGATATTGTGTTGAGAAGGTACTCCGCGCCAGTTCCCATATGTCCACAGGCGTGCGCCAACACTTCCGCCACTGCTTCCGGCGAAAGTCGGCCCGCATACAGAGGTGAAGCACGGTTCACCACGAATGTTAGCGCAGGAGTTCGGCCTGAAGCGGTCTGGACGGAGATCCAGCGCGGCATATTGGTGATCGGCTTAGCTGTAAATTCTCGCCGGAATAACCGCCCTAACTGCGCTTCTAAGTTTTCTCTGGGTAGCGTGTAGACAATGCCCTGACACTGACCACCTCGGTCGAGAGCCATCATCAAACCGGGCTTCTCTGGGGTTCCTCGATACCGCGGCACGTGAAAGCAAAAGGTGCGATGCCATCCCCGGACGAGACCACGATGCTCGGCCACGTGCTCCACTTCTGCCTTCCAGATCAGTGAGCCATACGCGAACACCTGAGTGGGCGATGTGGGATCGGGATGGCTTTGGATGATTTGGCTCACCCAGCTCTCATAGTCCGCATCAGTCTGCAGTTCGAAGCCAGGGAACACCCCGTTATCCACAACCGCTCTATGAACGCGAGCGATGTGCGCGGGGGTAAGGGTCAATTTCCGCATTGGCACCCGGCAATCTGTTGCTACCTTGAATGCGGAGGGTGCTCAGTTTCGTGGATCAGCGCTACCATTATTTGGCAACTTGGCCATGACAAACGCCTCCTCTTCGGTAAAATAGGTGTCGTACATGCCGGGGCCATCACGCTGTGGCTTTCAAGAGGTCGGCGGTTCGATTCCGCTTGGCGGTTTCACCAAAGTCTGGTCGGAGCGCATGAACGCGGGCGGGACGCCGAACTGCACGGCCCAGTCCCGCAGCAGCTGTTATCGTCGAGCTTGCCGAGGGAAGCGCAACGCCGAGCGAAGCCGCCGGTTATAAAGCCTCGCGGCTGTCTAGACGATTGTGATTCCTGCTCCCATCGCTCCAAGCATCAGCACGACCAAGGAAATGCCTATGCCCAGAGCTACGGCGAGCCGGTCGGCTTTTGTTATTGGTCGGACCTGCACTTGTCCCGCCTAGTTTGTCGAGTTGCTGTTTCCCGAACTCGGAGCAGGGGCGGGCACGGTTACTGCAGGTGTTTCGACGATGATGTTCGTTTGACGGCTCCAAGGCGTGAAGCCCATCGCCCAAGCGCCGAAACCGACGACGACAAGAACGAGAAGTATCCCGAGAACGAAGCCTGAGCCGCTGTTGTCCGGGGTGTTGATGTGGGTTGCCATGATGTCTCCTGTCTGCCGCGCTGAAGCTAATGCGAGCCAATCGTTTTCGTTCCCTGGCGAAGACGTTAACCACCTGAACCACCTGGTTTATTAGAAGTCGTTGCACCAATGGGTCGCGGGTATTGGCGAGCAGGAGGTCGGCGATTCGATCCCGCTTGGCAAATTCATCAAAGCTAGTGGGGGCGGATTTACGCGGGCAGGACGCCGAATTGCTCCTTGAGGGCTTGGCGGCCCGGCGCCGTGATCGATACGGCACGCGAGTTGTCGATCCACCGGATCCAGCCTTTGTCGAAGCAGTGACCGCAGATTGCCGCGCCGAGCGAGCCGCCGAGATGCAGCCGCCTCTCGGTCCAATCGAGGCACGGCCGGCACAGGGCCCGTTTTGACGGCTTGCCGGCCGATGTCAGGAATCCCTCCGTTCGTATCCCGATGCGGCCGAGGAACTCGAGGCCGCCGCGGGTGACGATGCCGCCTTCCGCGGAGAGCTCGATATGTCCGGACCGCACGAGCGCGTCGGACAACGCGACGCCAAGCTCGCCGGCGAGGTGATCGTAGCAGACCCTCGCCGCTCTCAGCGCCGCATGGCCGGAATTCGCGGACGCGGATTTGCCGCGCGGTTCGAGATCGCCTGCGACCTGCATGATGCTTTCCATCAGTCTCACCACGGCGGGTGATGCCAGCGAATGGAATCGGTGCCGCCCTTGGCGCTGCACGCTCACCAGCCCAGCGGCCGTCATGCGTGACAGGTGACCGCTCGCCGTCTGCGGCGCGATGCCGGCGATAACAGCGAGCTCGGATGCCGTTAGCGCGCGGCCGAGCAGGGCGTGCAGCATTCCGGCTCGCGCCGGATGTCCGGCGACGGCGGCGATCTCGGCGAATGTCTTGGTGCTGAGCACGGCTCCAGGCTCCCTCGACTGCAATCTACCTCGTCCGGAGACCGAATGCTTCGGTCGGCGCCAAAGCATCCTCTGAATCGAGGCAGCGTAGCTTACCGATTGTTCCGCAAGAAGGCTTTCCCCCATTTCGTGTGCGTGCGGCGTCACGGGCGGCGCCATGATGCCCATGGCCCAATAGAGATTGGATGAGGCGGTTCCGGCGCGCGCCGGACGCGGCTATCCGGCGCTCGAATTGCGCAATCGCTTCACGCACAGCACGACGAGAAGCGCGACGTAGAGCGCGCACATGATGGAGAACGGATTCCAGAAGTTGCCCGTCCGGTTCCACAGCTCGATGATCCAGTAGGCCTGCGCGGCGAACGGAAACAGCAGGGAAAGGCCGCCACCGAGAAATCCTCCCAGCCGGACGCCCAGGAACACGGTGACGAGATGGACGCCGATGGCGGACAACAAGGCGACGTACTCGAGGGTTCCGACCCTCGGAAGGGTGATCGCGTATCGGGTTTTACGGCGCATGCCTGGTCCTCGGCGAGGGCTGTGCGCCGTCAGCATATCATGTGCGCCGTCAGCATATCACAAGTCGACGTAAACCTGCCCGTGCCCGCGCCTACTGCCCGGTGTCGTCGAGATCGCGCGCCGCGCGCTCGATGGCCTGACGCTCCTCCGACTTGTCGCCATCGGCCATCGGCACGCATTCGCCGCCAGGATGTTCGCAACCCTCCGAGCCCCTCGGATCGATCGGGCTGAAGCGGTGCCGGCCAAGCGCCCGCATTGTGACGATGTAGTTCATGGGAAGTGCCTCCGCTGTGCGGGTCTCGGGAATATCGGTTGCCAAGCTCCAGCCGCTACATCCGCGGGTCTTGGAAGCTCGGCAACGACGGGGAGGCGGATTCGGTTCCAGCCTTTGGCGGAGAACCCGCGCTCCCACTGTTCGAAAATGATCTGAATTCCGCTCCGTCGCGGGGTGAGATCGGTGATTCCGTCTGGGGGAATGTCGTTGAGATAAGCGCTCCCGCGCGAATTTCAAGTGCCGCGATCGTCGGTCTGGCGTCCGCGGCCGCGGAGACCCTCGAGTGCCGCAGCAATGTTGCGCGCATAGGCGACGAGGGGGGGCTTGACGCCGTGTGTCGTGAGGTCCCGGCGAACTTCCCCTGAGGCACCGGTGAGCACGATGTGTGTGCCGCGGCGGTGGGCGCGGTGCGCCAAACCCTCGATCGTTTTCGCGGCTGTGGAGTCGAGGAACGGCACGGCCTCGAGGTCGATGACCATGGCACGATGGGTCAACGCGATCCGGTCGAGGACGATACCGATCGCCGCGGCGGCACCGAAAAAGAAGGCGCCGGTGATGCGATAGATCACGACGTCCGGGTCGCTGGCTGCCGCTTCGTCATAGGGCCCGCTGCCGTTCTCCCCGTCCGGGCGATCGTCGGCAGAGAGCGGGGTGTGCGTTTCGAGGGCGGTCGTCTGCGACATGCGATGAATGAACAGGACAGAGCCGAGCGCGAAGCCGACGACGATGGCTTCCGAAAGGTCGCGGAAGATCGTAAGCAGGAAAGTCACGAGGAGCACGGCCGCGTCGCCACGCGACGACGTGAGAAGGGTCGCGATCGCGTGGCGTTCGATCATTGCCCAGGCGACAACCACAAGTACTGCGGCGAGGCTCGCGAGCGGGATGTAGCGCGCCAGCGGCGCTGCGAGCGCCATGAACGCCAGCAGGAATGCGGCATGCAGCATGCCGGCCACGGGGCCGTGCGCGCCGGAACGCACGTTCGTCGCCGTCCGCGCGATCGTTCCGGTAACGCAGAAGCCGCCGAACATCCCGGATGCGACGTTGGCGACGCCCTGGCCCACGAGCTCGCAGTTGGAGCGATGCCGTCTGCCGGTCATGCCGTCGGCGACGACCGCGGAAAGCAGCGACTCGATCGAGCCCAGCAGCGCGAAGGAAAGAGCGCTCGGCAGTACGGCCTGGATTGCCGCGACATCGAAGGAGGGCAGGGATGGAGCCGGGAGCGTCGAGGGAATACCGCCGAACATGCTGCCGATCGTCGCCACCGGCAGCTCGAGCAGGGCGCTTCCTGCCGACGTTGCCGTCACCGCGATGATCATGCCGGGCCACTGCGGTCTCGCCCGCTTGAGAATTGCTATGATTGCGATGGTCGCGACCGAAAGGCCGATCGCTGCCGGAGTCGCCGTATTGAGCGCTTCCAAAAGTACCGGCAGTTTCTGGGCGAGCGGACCCGGTTCGGCGCCCTCGACCCTGAGTCCAAGGAACTCCCTGACCTGGCTTGCGAAGATGATGATGGCAATTCCCGCCGTGAACCCGACCGTCACCGGGTAGGGGATGAACTTGATGTAGGTGCCGATCCGCAGGAGTCCCGCGGCTATGAGAATGATCCCGGAAAGCATCGTCGCGAGAATCAGGCCGTCGATGCCATGCGCCGCTACCGTCGCGGAGACGAGCACGATGAAGGCTCCGGCCGGGCCGCCGATCTGGAACCGGCTGCCGCCGAGCGCCGAGACGAGGAATCCCCCGATGATGGCGGTGTAGAGGCCCTGGGCCGGCGTGACGCCCGATGCGATGGCGATGGCCATCGAAAGAGGCAGGGCGACGATGGCAACGGTCAGGCCGGCGAACGCGTCGGCGCGCAGCTGCCGCAGTCCATAGCCTTCCCTCAATGTCGTCACGAGCTTCGGCGTGTAAAGCTCTCTGAGGCTCGGCTCAGGACCGGGAGCGACGGTGGTCATGGGAGGCAGGCACCGAGGATGGGCACGTTGCGGAAGGCGGGAAAGCATAGACGCCGGCGCGACGTCTGGGGAAGGCGCCTTTGCGTCGCGCCACCTGCGAGGAAAGTCAGGACGCCGTGTCGCCCGTCGCCTCCGCGGCGAGCTGCACGCGGATGCGCTCGAGATCGGCGGCGTGCCGCCTGAGCACGTCCTCGATCTTATTCAGAAGCCTGTTGGCCTCGGTGGTGTCGTCGCCCTCCCGTTCGAGCCTGGCGATCCTCTCGCGCTGTTCGAACAGATGGCGTTCGCTCTCCGTGACGTGTCGCTGGGCTTCGGCGAGATGTTCGAGGATTTGGGTGCGATCGGCCATGGTATCGCTCAAACGGCTGGCCTTAAGGGAAAGTTCCGCTGGACATCGGCGATTGTACATTCCGGCAAGCGTTTCGCGAAAGACGTGCCGAGCGGCGCAAGCAGGCGCCTTGCACGAGCCGCCTGTTTGCGCCGGTCCCGCTCCGGCCTATGCTGTTCGGGAGAGTTCCGGATCGAGGGAGACAAGGCCATGAAGGTCGATAGCATCGCCAAGCTGCGCGCCGATCGCGTCTGGCTGACGGAGGATCACTGCCGGCTCGACGAGTTCGATAAGCTCGTCGATCGGCGCACCAGCCTTGCCGACTACCCGATGGCGTCAGGCGTCGAGGACAACGTGCTGGTCTACGAAGGAGATGCGGCGCGCAGTGCCGCCGCCGATCCTGAGTCGCGACGCGCCCTTCTCGCCGAATGGGCCGAGGCGATGCTCGTCGGGCCGGGCATCATCGTCGTGAAGCGCGCCTTCGCCGACACCGCGCCCGTCGATGCCGCGACGGAGCTGTTCTTCGCCATCATCGACGAGCAGCACCGCGACAAGACCGGCGGCGGCGACCACTTCGCCAAGCCGGGCGCCAACGATCGTGTCTGGAACGCGCTCGAGAAGCTGTGCCTGCGCGACCCGGCCCTCTTCGCCCGCTACTACGCGAACGAGGTGATCGCGCTCGCCTCCGAGGCGTGGCTCGGCACCGGCTACCAGATCACCTCCGCCCTCAATGTCGTCAACCCGGGCGGCGAGGCGCAGTCCGCCCATCGCGACTATCACATGGGATTCCAGACGGCGAAGGAGATCGAGCGGTTTCCCGCCCATGCCCACCAGCTGTCGCCGGTTCTCACCCTGCAGGGCGCCATCGCCCATTGCGACATGCCGGTCGAGAGTGGCCCGACGCTGTATTTGCCCTATTCGCAGACCTTCCTGCCGGGCTATTTCGCCTACGAGATGCCGGCGTTCAAGGACTACTTCCAAGACCACCGCGTCCAGCTGCCGCTCGCCAAGGGCGATGGCGCGTTCTTCAATCCGGCGCTCTTCCATGCCGCCGGCCACAACCGCACGGCCGATGTAAAGCGCATGGCGAATCTGCTCCAGGTGTCGTCCGCCTATGGCAGGGCCATGGAGTCCGTCGACCGGGCGCGCATGTGCAAGACGCTCTATCCGGTCCTGCTCGGCATGCGCGACCTCGATGCCCGGGGCCTCGCCAATGCGGTGGCGGCCTGCGCCGACGGCTATTCCTTCCCGACCAATCTCGACCGCGATCCACCGCTCGGCGGCCTCGCCCCGCCCACCCAGCGCCAGGTCATGGCAACCGCGCTCGCCGAGAAATGGGAGCCCGCCCGGCTTGTCGCAGCCATGGACAAGCAGACCTGGTCGCGCTCCGCCTGACCGGAACCGGGCCCCGCGCCGATCGTTTCTTTCGTGTAAAGGAGTGTCCGCGATGGTCGACGTGAAGCGCCGGGAACGGCCGCAGCCTGGAAAGCAGCTGGACGAGGACGCATCCGAGCGGACCGAGACCGATCCGGCCCTCAACAATCCCGAGGCGACGCCGGGCACCGGCATGCTGCCGCCGCTCGGCGAGGACGAGGGCAACCAGGCACCGTCTGGTTAGGGCTCGCCGTTGCCGGCGATCACTCCGTCGGCTAAGAAGCATCGATCACAAAACCGTGAGGAAAAATCATGAGTTATGTTGACGGTTTCGTCCTGCCAGTTCCGAAGAAAAACCTCGCCGCCTATCGCGCCCAGGCCACCAAGGCCGGCAAGGTGTGGCTCGACCACGGCGCCCTCGAATATCGCGAATGCGTGTCCGACGACGTCAAGAAGGGCAAGCACACCTCCTTTCCGCAGAGCGTCAAGCTGAAAGCGGGCGAGGTGGTGATCTTTTCCTGGGTCCTTTACAAGTCGCGCGCCCAACGCGACAAGGTCGTCGCCAAGGTCATGAAGGATCCGCGGCTGGCCTCCATGATGGATCCCAAGAACATGACGTTTGACGGCAAGCGGATGTTCTGGGGCGGCTTCAAGACCATGATCGCCCTCGATCCTAGGAAGAAATAAAAAAAAATATTCACCGACCTGTCGATTTCGGCCGGGCTCGTTCGACGTGTCGTCGAAGGCGGCGTCGTCCTGCCATGGTGGCGGGAGTTGACGGGTCCCGACCTGCAAAGGAGTAGCGAAATGCGTTTCATGGTGATCGTGAAGGCCAACAAGGATTCCGAGGCGGGCGTCATGCCGACCGAGGCGATGCTCGCGTCCATGGCCAAGTACAACGAGGAGCTGGTCAAGGCCGGCGTCATGCTCGCCGGCGACGGCTTGCATCCGACCTCCAAGGGTGTCCGCGTCCGTTTCGACGGCGGCAAGCGCACCGTGATCGACGGACCGTTCGCCGAGACCAAGGAGCTCATCGCCGGCTATTGGATGTGGCAGTGCAAATCGAAGGCTGAGGCGATCGAGTGGCTGAAGCGCGCCCCTTTCGAAAAAGGCGAGGAGGTCGAGATCCGCCAGGTCTTCGAGCTGTCCGATTTCGAGCAGGGTGACGCCATCGAGCATCACCGCCGCCTGCAGGACGAGATGTCGCGAAAGTAGGACGGCCTCGGCGAAGCCCTAGTTCTTGAGCGGCACGCAGGCGATGCCCTTGGCGCTGAGGCGCGAGCAGAACCGCTCCGCCTCGGCGCGCGTCGCTTGGCCGATCCGCACGTTCGCGATCGGCTTCGGCCCCATGCCGGGATTGCGCTTGCGGATGACGAGCGGCGCGTAGGCCGAAAGCAGCTCGGGGTGGCGGCTGCGGATGCGCTCGAACATGGCGAGCGCCACCGTCTCGGAGGCCGCGCCCGCGATTTGCGAGCCCCACGGCTGCCACTTCGGCTTGCTGTCCGCCGTCGTCGCACGGATCGCGACGCGGTCGGCGCCGCGGCTTGCGAACGTCACGCAGTCGGTGACGAAGCGTCCCGTTCCGATCGGCGGAATCTCGTGCCGTGCTCGCGCCGCGGTCCAGTCGTTCGCCGGTCGTCCGGTGATCGCCAGAACGTAGTCGTGCGTTTCCGCCGGCAGCGTTCCGCGGCCCTCAAGCCATCTCCTGACCCTTTCCGTGCCGGCGTTGTAGGCAGCGGCGGCAAGGCCGAGATTGCCGAGGGCATGCCGCAGGTCGGAGAGCAGCAGCGCCGAGGCGGTCAGCGCCTCGCCCGCGTGGAACGGGTCGGAGAGTCCGCGCTCATCGGCCGTCGACGGCATGAACTGCGCGATGCCTTGCGCGCCCTTGGGGCTGACGGCGCGCGGATTGAACAGGCTCTCCTTCCAGATGAGGCGGGCGAGATAGTGCGGCGGCAGGTCCCGCGTGCGGGCCTCGCGCGCGATGATCTCGCACACCGTTTCCGTTCTGGTCGGTTGGGCCGCTTGCGGCAGGGCCTGCGACTCCGCCATGCCAATCGTGAAGGCCGCCGTGAGCCCGATGCCGCCCGCCGCGGCACGCAGGGCACTGATGAAGAAAGCCGTCATCGACCCTCCTTCGGGGGCGTTTGTGCCGGGCTCCGCCGCTCCTGCGCCTCTCGGCTGTCATGAAATGCCCTCGTCAGGCCTCGATCAACCGCAAAGTGTGGGCCTTCGTTCCGGTCCCGGCCGTCCTTGATCGCCCGCCGGCCTGCCGCCATATTTCCATCCGCCGGACGTCGAGTGAGCGAAAGTGCCCGAATGTCGAGATTGACCGTTTTTTCATCCCCCTTCCTCCTGGGGTTCGACGATATCGAGCGGCATCTGGAACGTGTCTCGAAAACCGCCGGCGACGGCTACCCGCCCTACAATATTGAGCGCTTGCCGCCCAACCGAGAGGGTGAGCGGCTGCGGATCGTTCTCGCCGTGGCCGGATTCCCGAGGGCCGACCTCGATGTGACCCTGACCGGCAACGAGCTGGTGATCGAAGGCCGCCAGGCGGCCTCTCCGGCAGGCGACTACCTGCACCGCGGCATCGCCGCCCGCCAGTTTCGCCGGGCGTTCATCTTGGCGGAGGGCATGGAGGTTAAGGAAGCCTCGATCGAAAAGGGCCTCCTGACCATCGAGCTCGTCCGCCCCGAGCCGCAGCCGGTCGTCCGCAAAATTGAAATCCTGTCGCGCTGAACCCATATACCCGATGGGCGTTGACTCCCCTGAAGGGGTGGCGCCGGGCACACGGTCCAGAAAGGAAGTGGGCAAGTGAACACGACAGAAAACAACACCAAGATCAAGCTGTCCGACTTCGAGTTCGCCAAGCTGGGCGGGGGTCAGGTGGCCTATATCCGAGAAATCGGGCACGAGAAGGCAGCCGTGCTTCTGGGCGAGGTATCAGTGCCTACCGGCACGAAGCTCTTCTGCCTCTATGCTGCCGACGGGACGCCGATGGCGATTTCCGGCAGCCGCGAGGCCGCCGTCGCCAATGCCTTCCAGCACGAGCTGGAACCCGTGACCGTCCACTAGGTCCGCAGGGAAGACTCGCCGAAATTCAGGCTGCGTGCGAGGCGGAGTGGGCCGGCTCCGTGACGATGGCGTAGAGACCCTGCGCGTCGTCGGTTCCCCTGAGCTTTGCGACGATGTGCGGATCGCGGAACAGCCGCGACACGCGGGCCAGCGCCATGAGATGATCGCCGCTTGCGGATTCCGGCGAGAGCAGCAGGAAGACGAGATCGACCGGCTGTTCGTCCACCGACTTGAAGTCGATCGGATGCGCGAGCTTGGCGAAGAGGCCATAGACCCGCCCGAGATCGGCGAACTTGCCGTGCGGGATCGCCGTTCCCTGCCCGAGGCCGGTGGTGAGCAGCCGTTCGCGCTGCAGGAGCACGTCGAAGATCCGCCGCGCGTCGAGTCCGGTCCGCTTCGCCGCGTGGTTGGCGAGATCCTGGAGCAGCTGGCGCTTGTTGGGAGCCTTGACCGCGGGCAGGACGGAATCGGTCGAAAGAATTTCACTCAGCTGCATGCTTGCGTTTCCTTGACCGGCGCCTCGCGATTCCTGAGGCCGGTGACGAGTGTGGCTTAACTTTGCGTGCCGATGGCGGAGGAACCAGTGTCGATCCAGCCGATGTTGCCGTCCTCGCGGCGGTAGACGAGATTGATCTGTCCGTCCTTGGCATTGAGAAAGAGGACGAACGGCATGTTCGAGATGTCGAGCTGCATGGCCGCTTCGCCGACGCTCAGCTCCTGGAGGCGGTGGGTCGTCTCTGCGATGATGACCGGATTGAGTTCGGCGGGCTCTTCGCGCTCTTCTTCCGACGATTGGATGACGAAGCTCGCGACGTCGCGCGCCTGCACCGGCTCGCGGCGGTGCGTGTGATGGTTCTGGATGCGCTGCTTGTAGCGCCTGAGGCGCTTCTCGAGATGGTCGGCCGCCTGGTCGAAGGCCGCGCGCGCATCCGCGCTCTCGCCCTGCGCCTGCAGGACCATGCCGGTGGCCAGATGGAGTGTGCATCCGCTCTGGAACTGCGAGCGTTGCTTCTCGAAGGTGACGTGGGCGCTGACGCCGTTCGCGAAGTAGCGCGCCACGTCGCGCCCTAGTCGCGCTTCGACGTGCTCCTTCAGCGAATCTCCCACCGACAGGTGCTTTCCGGTCACTTGTATTTGCATCATCAAATCGCGTCCGGCCCGCCGACCATCTGGCGGTGCCTCCTGCTGCTCCTTCAATCGCGAATCGTCTGACGAACCTGGGCGGGCGGCCTGTTCAGCCCGTTGCAGCCTTTTTTTTGCCGTCGAACGGCGCGGAACCTAGTAAGACCCCCACGCCAAGTCAATCCGAATATTTTTGCGGCTCAGCCGCCCATGCGCCTTTCGCGCCGCCGCTGCACCGATGAGGGAATCCCCATGGCCTCGCGGTACTTGGCGACCGTGCGGCGGGCGATGGCGATGCCCGCTTCCTTCAGCATCTCGACGATGACGTCGTCGGAAAGTACCTCGCCCCCGGCCTCCCGCCCGATCATCTCGCGGATGCGATGGCGCACCGCTTCGGCCGAATGCGCGTCCTCGCCGCCGTCGCTGCCGACCGCGGTGGTGAAGAAATATTTGAGCTCGAAGGTGCCGCGCGGCGTCGCCATGTACTTGTTGGACGTGACGCGGCTCACCGTCGACTCGTGCATGGCGATCGCATCGGCGACGGTCTTGAGATTGAGCGGCCTGAGCGCCTGCACGCCTTCGACCAGGAAGCCGTCCTGCTGGCGGACGATCTCGCGCGCCACCTTGAGGATCGTCCGCGCCCGCTGGTCGAGACTCTTCACCAGCCACTGGGCGGTCGACATGCAGTCGTTGAGATAGGTCTTGTCCTCTTCGCGGCCGGTGCCGCGCTTGACGCGCGCATAGTATTGCTGGTTCACCAGCACTCGCGGCAGCGTTTCCGAATTGAGCTCGATGTGCCACGAGCCGTCCGGGGCCGCCTTGACCGTGACGTCGGGAACGACCGGTTGCACGATCAGCGCCCCGAACGCGTTGCCGGGCTTCGGGTCGAGCGTCTTGATTTCCTGGATCATGTCGATGACGTCGTCGCGGTCGACGCCGCACGTCTTCTGCAGCGCCGCCATGTCGCGCTTCGCGATCAGCTCGAGATTGGCGATCAGCTTCTCCATCGCCGGGTCGAAGCGGCCGCGCTCCTTGAGCTGGATGGCGAGGCACTCCTTGAGGTTCCGCGCCCCGATGCCGGGCGGGTCGAAATCCTGTACCGACCGCAGGACCCGCTCGATGTCGCCGGCGCTTGCGCCCAGCGTCTCGGCGATCGCCTGGGTGTCGCCGGCGAGGTAGCCGCGTTCGTCGATCATGCCGATGATGTGCACGCCGATGAGCCGGTCGGCCGGATCGTCGACGGCGAGATTGAGCTGTTCGGTCAGATGTTCGTGAAGCGTTGTCTCGCGGCGCGCCAGCGTGGCGAGGTCGAAATCGTCCCTCCCCTGGAACGATCCGCCGGCTGACGGTCTGAGCGACGCCCAGCCGGAATCGGGCTGCCCGGCGACCGTATCGCCGTCCGGCTTGTCGCCGGTCTCGTAGTCGGCGCCCTCGCCGGATCCCGCATCCGCGGCTGCGCCGGCCTCCGGCTGCGGCGCCTCGGCGACGCCTGCAGCGGCCGGTGCCGGCTCAGATGCCTCCTCCCGCTCGAGCAGCGGGTTGCGCTCCAGCTCCGCCTCGACGAACGCGGAAAGCTCGAAGTTCGACATCTGCAGCAGCTTGATCGCCTGCTGCAGCTGCGGCGTCATCACCAGCGCCTGCCCCTGCCGGAGCTCGAGTTTGGGGGTCATGGCCATGGGCCGGAACATTACCAACGGAGGGTAAACGAAGTCACCCGCGTGGAACTGCGCCGAATAGGTGAGGTTAAAGGCTGAACTGCTCGCCGAGGTAGAGCCGGCGGACGTCGGGATTGTTCACGATTTGCTGTGGGTTGCCTTCCATCAGGACCCGCCCTTCATGAATGATGAGCGCGCGGTCGACGAGCTCGAGGGTTTCGCGGACGTTGTGATCCGTAACGAGCACCCCGATTCCCCGAGAGGTGAGCTGTCGCACCAGCTGGCGTATATCATTGATGGCAATGGGATCGATGCCTGCGAAGGGCTCGTCGAGAAGCAGGAACTGGGGTCGGACGGCGAGCGCCCTGGCGATTTCCACACGCCGACGTTCGCCGCCAGATAGCGCAACAGCGGGCGAATGCCGAAGATGTTCGATTGAAAACTCATTGAGCAACTCACGCAACTGACGTTCGCGCGCCTCGCGGTCCCTCTCGGTGAGTTCCAGGACGGCGCGTATGTTGTCCTCGACCGTGAGCCCTCGGAACACCGAGGCCTCTTGGGAGAGATATCCGATTCCGAGCCGCGCCCGCTGATACATGGGCAGGCGCGTGATATCCTCTCCATCGAGGGAGATCGTTCCCTGGTCGGCGGCGATGAGGCCGGTGATCATGTAGAACACCGTCGTCTTCCCCGCTCCGTTGGGTCCGAGCAGCCCCACGGCTTCGTTGCGGTTGACCTGCAGGCTTACGCCGCGGACCACCGGCCGGCGTCGGAAGCTCTTGCCCAGATTGAGGGCGACGAGTCCCGAGTTCCCGTCGATCCTGCGAAGCGGAGCGCGGCGATCCCTCGTGGACGAGGTCTCATGCGCGCGTGCTGCAGGCTTCAGGGCCTTGGCGCCTGTCGGTTCGATCCTTTTCAAGTCCGACCGCTCCTGCATTACCGCTCAATTGGATTAAGATTGGGTGAAATGGAATGTCACTTGCTGGCCGTGCTGGGCACGAAGCTGCCCTTCACGCGCCCGCCGGTCATCGAGCTGACCTTGGTCTTGAGATCGATCCTGAGCTTCTCGCCGCGCACCACCGTCGAGCCGTCTTTCACGGTTACGCCTCCCGTCACCGTGAGGACGTTGCCCTTTACGTCGAGGAGTGCATTTCGGCCGGTGATGACCTGCCGGCCGGTGTCGATGGTGACGCCGCCGGAGGCGTTGAGCGTCGTCACCTCGGACTTGTTGGTGGGATTGGTGCTCGGTGCGCTGGCATAGGAGACCTCCATGCGCTGGCTCGTCATCGTCGTGCCGCCGCGCGTGGCGTTGACGTTGCCGGTGAAGATCGCCTTCTTCTCCGCGTCGAGCACTTCCATGCTGTCGGCCTCGACGTCGACGTCCTGGGTCGAGTCGGTCAGTCCCGAAAGCTTCGCATCCACGGTCTGGGCATCGAGGCCCGTGACCGGGAAGAGCCCGATCGCCGCGGCGGCGAATGCCGCGAATATGATCGTCGTTGAAGGTCGCAGTGTCATGGAGTCGAGCTTCCTTTGCGGTTGGCCCCCCGGAACGTCGCTTTCACCCCATTGAAGAACAGAATTCGCTTCCCGTCATCCAAGATTTCGAGGCCGTTGGCGGCGATCGTCGCCTCGTCGTTGACCACGGTCACCGGCACTTCGCTCCTCAGCGCCCGGCTTTCCAGCCCGACCCGGGCTTTTTCCATTCGAGCCGTGAGCCCGCTCAGGCCGGAGATTTCGACGTTGCCTAGAAGGTCGATTGACTTCGCCTTGGAATCGTAAAGAGCGCTGTTCGAGCGGATGGCGATGGTCGAGCCGGTCTTGCGGTTCATCTCGGCGCCGACGTCCGAAAGATGCACCTTGGTCATGTCGCTCTCGTCCTGGCGCGCCGTGCGCGCCGTCACCGTATAGGGCTGCCGTTCCTTGTCGAAGCCCGTAAACCGCGCGTTGGAGACGACGACCTCCTCCGGCGGAGCGTTGCCGGCATCGCCATCGGCCGGAACCGTTTGCGGCGCCGGCGGTGCGAGCGCGTTGAACGACTGGATCTGCATGACGAAGAGCACGATGACTCCGATCGTGATGCCGAGGAACAGCCACCCGAGCAGCCGCGCCAGCGAACCGGTGGGCGCGCGGGACCGCGCGCGGCGTTCAATGTGCGAAGACATCCTCTTCCGTCCACCCGGCCAGGTCGAGCTGGGCACGCACGGGCAGGAACGCGAAACACGCCTGGGCAAGCTCCATCCGGCCCTCGCGCATCAGCATCTGGTCGAACCTGGCCTTGATTTCGTGCAGATAGATGACGTCGAGCGCCGCATATTGTTTCTGCGCGTCGGAAAGGATCGGCGCACCCCAATCGGAGCTCTGCTGCTGCTTGGAAAGGTCGATCCCGAGGAGTTCCCTCACGATGTCCTTGAGCCCGTGCTTGTCGGTGTAGGTGCGGGTGAGCTTGGAGGCGATCTTGGTGCAGTACAGCGGCCCCACCTCGGCGCCCAGGTGATGCTTCAGCATGGCGATGTCGAAGCGCGCGAAATGGAACATCTTGAGGATGCTCTTGTCCTCGAGCAGCGCCCTGAGGCGCGGCGCGGCGAACGACGAGCGGTCGATCTGCACCAGGTGCGCGTTGCCGTCCCCCGACGACAGCTGCACGAGGCACAGCTTGTCGCGCTTCGGATTGAGCCCCATCGCCTCCGTGTCGACGGCCACCGTCTGGCCGAGGTCGATCTGTGCCGGAAGGTCGCCCTTGTGAACCTTGATCGTCATCTGGTGGAGGGGACCCGTTTGCTCGAGTTCAACGTCGCGACCGCGTGAAGCCAGGCGACGGGCCTGGATTGGTGCCCAGAAGAGGACTCGAACCTCCACGCCTTGCAGCGCTAGTACCTGAAACTAGTGCGTCTACCAATTCCGCCATCTGGGCTCATGCCGGTGTTTATGGCTGGGTAGCTGTATTGTCAACTCGGGCCCGCACTGCTAGGCGGTGCATCGGCGGGTCGGCCAGCGACGCGAGGTCCATCCCGCGAAGTGGCCTCCGGGAGTGCCAGCAATGACGAACGGTAATTCTTCGAGGCTCATCACCGTCATAGGCGGATCGGGGTTCCTGGGCCGCCACACGGTCCGAGCTCTAGCCCGGCGCGGCTATCGAGTCCGCGTCGCTGTGCGCCGTCCCGACCTTGCCGGTCACCTGCAGCCCCTGGGCATGGTCGGCCAGATCATGCCGGTGCAGGCGAATCTCCGTTTTCCGGACTCGCTCCTCGCCGCCTGCCGAGACGCGTCCGCCGTCATCAACATGGTCGGCGTCCTCTACGATTCCGGCCCCCAGACTTTCGACGCCCTGCATGCCGCCGGCGCTGCCGCCGCGGCACGCGCCGCGAGCGCCGCCGGCGCCGCGCAGTTCATTCAGATCTCGGCGATCGGTGCCGACCGCGACAGTCCGTCCCGCTATGCCCGGACCAAGGCCGAGGGCGAGGATCGGGCCGCCCGCGAGTTCGCCGGTGCCACCATCATCCGTCCCTCGATCGTCTTCGGACCCGAGGACAAGTTCTTCAATCGCTTCGCCGGTCTCGCCCGCTTCGCACCCGTCATGCCGGTGATCGGCGGCCGGACGCGCTTCCAGCCGGTTTTCGTCGGCGACGTGGCCGAAGGCATCGCCCGGATCGTCGACCGCGGGCTTGCCGACGGCCGGACATACGAGTTCGCCGGTCCCGAGGCCTTGACCTTCCGTTCGCTGCTCGAGTTCACCTTGAAGACCATCGTTCGACGCCGTCTTCTCGTCCCCGTGCCGTTCTTCGCCGCATCGCTCGTCGGCTCCATCCTGCAGTTCCTGCCGCGCCCCCAGCTCACCGCCGACCAGGTCGAGCTCCTGAAGTCGGACAACGTCGTGAGCGAGGCGGCGACCATCGAGGGCCGCACCCTCCCCGGCCTCGGCGTCAGCCCGAGCGGCATCGAGGCGATCGTACCCTCCTATCTCTACCGCTACCGCAAGGCCGGGCAGTTCACCGACCCCGACCTGCGCCGCGGCGAAGCCTGACCGACCGTCACGTCGGCAGCCAGCCGCTCGACATCATCCAGAACAGCACGCCGGCGAGCGCGAGCCGGTAGATCACGAAGGGCAGGAGGCTGATCCGCCGCAGCACCGCCATCAGGAATGCGATGGCGGCGAGCGCGCTGAAGAATGTGAGTGCGCCGGTGATGAGTGCATCCGACGCGATCGGCTCGCCGGCCTCGATGGCTTCGCCCAGCACCAGCACGCCCGCCCCCGCGATGGCCGGAATGCCGAGCAGGAAGGAGAAGCGCGCCGCCTCCGGCCGCGTGAAGCCCATGGCGCGCGCCGCCGTGATGGTCACGCCGGATCGGCTCGTGCCCGGGATGATGGCGAGCGCCTGCGCCACGCCGATGATGAGCGCCGGCCCGAGCGTCATCTCCTCCACCCGCTTGATCATCGGCGACAGCCAGTCGGCGGCGAGCATGAGGAGCCCGAAGATGATGGCGTTCCAGGCGACGATCTCGGGCCCCCGCACGCTGTCGATGAGCCCGCTCTCCTTGGCGAAGATGCCGAACAGCACCGCGGGGATGGTGGCGAGCGCGATGTAGACGGCAAGCCATCCCTCGCGGCTCGGTCGTCCGCGCAGGAGGTTGATCGCCCCGGCGATCAGCGCCGCGACGTCGCGCCGGAAATAGACGAGGATGGCCGCGAGGGAGCCGAGATGGACCATCACGTCGACGATGAGGCCCTGGTCCGCCCAGCCGGTGAGCCACGGCACCAGGATGAGATGACCCGACGACGAGATCGGCAGGAACTCGGTGATGCCCTGGATGAGGGCAAGGACGATCATTTGCTCGACAAGCATGGACGGCGGAGCTCCGGATTGGATGTGGGTCGAATCGCTTGCCCGCGACGGAACGGCAGTTCTATATCCATCGCCTTCGGGCTGCAATCGAAGGCCGGACGACTGCCGTAGCCGTTGAGGGCCGGAACCGAGGGATGCCACGACTCTACCACACGCCGCTTGAGCCGGGTTCGCGCCGCATTCGCCTCGCGCTCGCCGAGTACGGCGTCGAGGCGCAGATGCTCGAGGAGCGCCCGGCGGCGCCGAGCGATGCGCTGCTCGGTCTCAATCCCGCCGCCGAGACGCCCGTCTTCGTCGACGACGACGGCACGGTTGCGAGCGGCATCGAGGCGGTCGCCGAGTACCTCGAGGAGACGCGCGGCGGACGTATCACGCTCCTCGGGCGCAAGCCCGCCGAGCGGGCCGAGACGCGCCGTCTCGTCGCCTGGTTCGATCGCCGGTTCATGGCCGACGTGACCGGTCCCGTCATGGCGGAGAAGGTCGTGCGCCGCTTCCTGCCCCGCGAGGCGGGCGGCGGTCCTCCCGACATGATGCGGGTCCGCGCCGCCCAGAGCCTCATCCGCGACCACCTCGGATATGTCGGCCTCCTCGCCGACGAGCGAAACTGGCTCGCCGGCAATTCCCTCACCTCCGCCGACCTCGCGGCGGCGGCGCATTTTTCCTGCCTCGATTTCCTCGGCGAGGTGCCGTGGGGAGGCGCGCCCTCGGCCAAGGCCTGGTACCAGCGGCTGAAGTCGCGACCGTCCTTCCGGCCGCTCCTGGCCGACTACGTGCGCGGCATTACGCCGCCGCAGAGCTACGCCGACCTCGATTTCTGACCTATTCTCTTCCCATGGAAGACCTCGAGACCCGGCTCAAGGCCGAGGCGGCACGGCTCGGCTTCGCGGCCTGCGGCATCGCCGCGGCGGATGACGACCCGGTGCTGGCCGAGCGGCTCATGACGTTCATCGCCCTCGGCCGCGCCGGCGACATGGCCTGGCTCGCCGATACCGCCGCCCGCCGCAAGGGTCTGCCGCATTTGTGGCCCGCGGCGCGAAGCGCCGTGATGCTCGGGCTGAGCTATGCGCCTGGCATCGATCCGCTGCGCCGCCTCGAACGCACGGACCGCGGCGTCGTCTCGGTCTACGCGCTCGGCCGCGACTATCACGACGTCGTCAAGCCGAAATTGAAGCGTCTCGCCGCGTGGCTCGCCCGCGAAGCGGCCGCCGAGGTCAAGGTGTTCGTCGACACGGCGCCGCTGATGGAGAAGCCGCTCGCCGCCCGCGCGGGCGTCGGCTGGCAGGGCAAGCACACCAACCTCGTGTCGCGCGACCACGGCTCCTGGCTCTTTCTCGGCGCCGTCCTGACGACCGCGGTCCTGAAGGCCGATCCGCCGTCCGTCGACCGCTGCGGCTCGTGCCGCGCCTGTCTCGACGTCTGCCCGACCCGCGCCTTCCCGTCGCCCTACGAGCTCGATCCGCGCCGCTGCATCTCCTATCTCACCATCGAGCACAAGGGCCACATCGATTCCGAGTTCCGCATCGCCCTCGGCAATCGCATCTATGGCTGCGACGATTGCCTCGCGGTATGCCCGTGGAACAAGTTCGCCGGCGAGGCGGCGGAGATGCGGGAGCACGCCCGTCCCGATCTCGTCGATCCTCCGTTGACGGAGCTTCTCGCCCTCGACGATGCCGCCTTCCGCCGCCGCTTCGCCGGCACGCCCGTCAAGCGGCTGGGGCGCACGCGGTTCATCCGCAACGTCCTCATCGCCGTCGGCAATGCGGGCGATCGCCATGCCGTTCCCGGCGTCGTTCACCATCTCCGCGATCCCTCGCCGCTCGTCCGCGCCATGGCCGTGTGGGCGCTCGCCCGCCTGCTCGGCGCATCGGAATTCGCAAGCCTGAGGCAGGATCATCTCGCCGCCGAGTGCGATCCCGCCGTCCGCGCGGAATGGACCGCGGCCCCTTTGACCGGAGCGGCCGCGTGAGCCGTCTCTTCTGTTTCGGCCTCGGCTACACGGCCCGCCGCTTCGCCGAGCACTGCATCGCGGACGGGTGGTCGGTCGCCGGCACGGTGCGCACGCCCGCCGATGCCGCGAAGCTGACCGCCGCCGGCTTTCGCATGCAGGTGTGGGACGGAGCGGCGCCGCTCGCTGCCGACGGCTTCGCGGCCTCGACCCACATTCTCGTCTCCGTTCCGCCCGACGGCGAGGGCGACCCGGTGCTCCGCTGCCACGCCGCCGATCTCGCCCGCAATGCCGCGGGCATCAGCTGGCTCGGCTATCTGTCGACGACCGGTGTCTATGGCGACCGCGACGGCGCCTGGGTCGACGAGGACTCGGAACTGGCGCCGACGACCGGGCGCGGCCGCCGCCGGCTCGCCGCCGAGCGCGGCTGGATGAGCCTCCACCGCAACGCCGGCCTCCCGCTTCACGTCTTTCGGCTCGCCGGCATCTACGGCCCTGGCCGCAACGCCGTTGCCGATCTCCGGGCGGGACGCGCCCGGCGGATCGTCAAGGCGGGACAGGTGTTCAGCCGCATCCATGTCGACGACATCGTCGGCGTGCTCGCGGCGTCGCTGGCCGCGCCGCATCCCGGTCGTGTCTACAACGTCTGCGACGACGAGCCGGCGCCGCCGCAGGACGTCGTCGCCTATGCCGCCGGGCTCCTCGGCGTTCCGGCACCTCCCGAGATTCCCTTCGCCGCGGCCGAGCTTTCGGACATGGCGCGCAGCTTCTATGCCGAATCGAAGCGCGTCTCGAATGCGCGCCTCAGGGACGAGCTCGGCTACCGGCTTCGCTATCCGACCTATCGCGACGGGCTCAAGGCCCTGCTGCCTCGCTCTTGAGGCAAGACTGACTCGACCGCCTCGACGATGTGGGCGAGGTCGCGGGCCGTCGACAGGCGGTGGTCGCCGCCGCGGATGAGCGTGAAACGCAGATCATCGCAGGTGAGCGACTTCCAGGTCTTGTGCGCATGCTGCCACGGCACGTCCGGATCCTCGTCGCCCTGCAGGATGTGGACGGGGCAATGGACGGCAAGCCCGTCGGCGAGGATGAGGTGACGGCGCCCGTCCTCGATGAGCCGGCGCGTCAGCATGTAGCCCTCGCCATAGGCCGATGCCATTGCCGTCTCGCCGGATGCGAGCAGCGTCTGCCGCGCCGTGTCGCTGAGCTTGGCCCACAGCAGCGCCTCCGTCATGTCGGCCGCCGGCGCGATGAGCACCAGTCCCCGGACGCGGGAGAGCGCCGCCGCGATTTCCTGCGCCACGCTTCGGTAGAGCAGGAGGGCGAGATAGCCGCCCATGCTCGATCCCGCGACGACGAGCGGACCCGTGGTCATGCGGGTGAACATGTGCAGCGACTGGGCGAGCCAGTCCGACAGCGTCTGCTCGGCGAACGCTCCCTTGGAAAGTCCGTGACCGGAGTAATCGAAGCGCAGGAACGGCCGTCCCGTCTGGCGGGCATGGGCGGCGAGCGCCTCGACCTTCGTTCCCGCCATGTCGGACCGGAATCCGGAGAGCCACAGGATGCCCGTGCGCCGGCTCTCCGCCTGCTCGTAGCGATAGGCGATGTCGATGCCGTCGATGGCGACGGTTTGCGGCGCGCTCATAGGACCACCCGGTCGCGCCGCGCGACGCTGTCGCCCGCCTCGATGTCGAATTCCCGGGCCGCCCGATGCCCGTCATGGACCGCATGGGCGATGAGGCCGGGCGCCGCGCAGTCGCCGATGCGGATCAGCGTCTCGAACCGGGCGCCGTGCTGGGCGCGGAGCGCGTGCCATAGCGAAGCCTCGGGCTCGCGCGACGTGACGGGCACCAGCGTCCGGCAGGCGATCTCCCGCGTCCGCCCCGTGAACATGCATGTCAGCACCGCGGTCCCATCCATCAGCTCGGTCACGCGATGATTGAGGACGATGGTGATGCCGAGCCTGTCGAGGGCGGCATGGATGCGCGCCTGGTCGTAGGTGTGGACCGCCCACGACGCGACGAGCGAATCCGAGGCGACATAGGCGACTTCGCGTCCCGCCCCGGCGAGCGCTTCGGCGATGGCGGAGGCCATGTAGAAATTATCGTCGTCGGCGACCACGACCGGTCCTTCCGGCCGGGCGCCGTCCAGGATGGCGTCGACGCCGATCACCCGCTCATCCGCGAAGCTTGGCACCGGCGTCCGTCGCAGCCGTCCGCGTCCGTCCGTCCGCCAGCGGCTCCCCGTCGCCACGAACACGTGTGCGATGCCGGTGTCGACGACGTCGCCTGCCGTCATGCGGCTGGCCCGGTAGACCGTCACGCCGCCGAGCTTGGCGAGCTGGTTGATGCGATAGTCGGCGACGCGCATCCACTCCGAAAATCCGGGCAGGCGGCTTTCCCGCCGCACCCGCCCGCCGAGTTCCTCCTCCGCCTCCGCCAGTACCACCTCGACGCCGCGCTTGCCGAGAATGTGGGCCGCTTCGAGTCCGGCCGGGCCGGAGCCGACGATGAGCGCCCGGGCCGGTCGCCGCGCCGGCGGCACGCTCTCCGGATGCCAGCCCCGTCGCCACTCTTCGCCCATCGTCGGGTTCTGCGTGCACCGGATCGGCACGCCGCGCGAATCCGACGCGTAGCAGATGTTGCATCCGATGCATTCGCGGATGTCGTCCTGGCGGTCGTCGCGGATCTTCTGCGGCAGGAACGGATCGGCGATCGATGGCCGCGCCGCGCCGATGAAGTCGACGACCCCATCCTTCACCATGGCGAGCATCGTCTCGGGCGTGGTGAAGCGCCCGACGCTGACGACGGGCTTTGCCGTCGCCTGCCTGACGTGGCGGATCTTGTCGGCGAGCGAGCCCTCGCGGATGAAGCGCGACGTCCCCATCTCGTGCGAGTAGTCGGGCACCGTCACGTCGTACAGGTCGACCATCGGCGCGAGCGAGGCCAGCATATCGGTGCGTTCGGCTCCGCCGTCGCCGTCCTCGTCGACGACTTCGATCCGCAGGGCGACGGCTGCCTTGCCCGCCACCGCCTCGCGCGTGTCCTCCACGATCTCCCGCACCAGTCGCCAGCGGTTTTCGGCCGAGCCTCCGTATGCATCGCGCCTCTGATTGACGAGGGGATCGAGGAACTGCGCCAGCAGGTAGGTGTGCGCCGCATAGACGTAGACGATGTCGAACCCGGCGGTTACGGAGCGCCGCGCCGCGGCGCGGTGCCAGGCCCGCAGCGCCGTGATGTCGTCCGTCTCCATCGCGCGGCACTGCCAGGGTTCGCCGAAGGCGGGATGGCTGACGGGGCCGATCGCCGGCTCGCGCGTGTGGAGGTTGGAGGACCGCAGGCCGCCGTGCCACAGCTCCACGCCGGCGAGCGCGCCGTGCGCGTGGATGTCGGCGGCGATCCGGGCGAGGTTGCGCACGTCGCCGTCGTCCCACAGCGAGGCATGCGGATACGGCATGTCGTCGGAGGTCGGGTGGATCGAGCAGTATTCGGTGTTGACGACGCCCCAGCCGCCTTCGGCCTTGGTCCGCCTGAGATGGGCGAGCATCTGCGGGAGCCGGTAGCCCATGCCGGTGCAGTGCGGCACCTGGTAGAAACGATTGGGTGCCGTGACCGGCCCGATTTTCTGCGGCTCGAACAGGATGTCGAAGCGTTGATCGCGTGGCATTTCCCCTCGTGTGCTCCTAAGGGCCGCGCAGTGGACCTCGAAATGCGGCGATTGTCCAATGCCGGTCGGCGACGGAGGACGAGATTGAATCTTTCCCGTCCGCTTCCGATATGATGGAGTCGAGATGCTCATTGCCCAGATCTCCGACATTCATGCGACTGCCGGTGCGCCTTCGCTGGCGGCGATCCGGCGGGCCGTGTCCGTCATGTCTCGCCTTCGCGTCGATGCGGCGATCGTCTCCGGCGACCTTGTCGAGACCCCGAGCGAAGACAACTATCGGCTGGTACGGAGCGAGCTTGCGCATTTGTCCTGCCCCGTATTCGTCATCCCCGGCAACGCGGATAACCGGTCGGCGATGCGCGCCGTCCTTGACGATCATCGCTATTGGCCTGCCGCCGGACCGATGAATTTCACCGTCGAAGTGGACGACAGGGTGCGCCTCATCGGCTTCGACGTGACGGTACCGGGCGAGGCCTTCGGGCATGCGACGGAGGCGGGCTTGCGCTGGCTTGCCGCCGAGTGCGCTAGGGCACCGCGCCTCCCGATCATCCTCATGATGCATCAGCATCCTTTCGCGACCGGGATCGCCCCGCTCGACGCGGCGATGTGCCGAAACGGCGAAGGCCTGGCGGAGGTGGTCGAAGGTGTCCGGGAGCGCTTCGCGCTCATCGTGTGCGGTCACGGTCATCGGCCGGTGTTCACGATGTTCCGGAGCGTGCCGGCCGTCATGTGCCCTTCGCTCGCCCCTGCCAATCCCCTGATGCTTGATGGTTACGGAACGCCGGGCCTCGCCGATCCGCCGGGTTTTCTCGTTCATGACTTGCATCGAACGGGAGTCAATACCCACGCGATATCATTGGCTTGATGCGCTCTCGGCGCCTCGCGCCTTGACTTCGGCGGCGACATTCAAGATGTATAGAGTGCTTTTTGCGACAACGGGTCGGACGAGGACGGAGGCGGCGCCGCCCTCCCGGCCCAACGGAAAGGAGACGGAACATCAACCGTAAACCATTTGTTAAGGAACAGCGGCCCCGTGAGGACGGGCCGCGTGTGAACGACCGAATAGACGCCCGCGAAATCCTCCTCATTGATGAAAAAGGTCAGAAGGTCGGCGTCATGAGCCCCAGGCAGGCGCTCACCATGGCGGAGCAGGCCGGCCTCGATCTCGTGGAGATATCTCCCGGCACCCAGCCTCCCGTCTGCAAGATCCTCGACTACGGCAAGTACAAGTATCAGGCCCAGAAGAAGGCCAACGAGGCTCGCAAGAAGCAGAAGGTGATCGAGATCAAGGAGATCAAGATGAGGCCCAACATCGACACCCACGACTACGGAGTGAAGATGAGGTCGATCAAGCGCTTCTTCGAGGAGGGCGACAAGGTCAAGGTGACCTTGCGCTTCCGCGGCCGCGAGATGGCTCACCAGGAACTGGGCTTCGAGCTGCTCCAGCAGGTGAAGTCCGACACCGCCGAGATCGCCAAGGTCGAATCCGAACCGCGCTTCGAAGGCCGCCAGGTCGTGATGGTGCTGGCGCCGAAGTAGTCCGGCCCCTTTCAAGTCGGGCCCTGAGCCGACCGACTCGCGTGCAGGGGAACGGGAGTATCCCTTCCAAGAGCACCGGCATGCGCTATCCAGCCATCGATGGCTTGCAGGGCAGGATCCAGAATCCGTCGCCTGAAAGGAATTGTGCAAAAATTCCTTGACAATATATTCCTAGATAGGTAGATCGACACCGTCACCGTCCACATGGGAGGCGTTGTCCGGATAGCTGACGGCGTGGCGGGTGATCGGTGCCTCGGGCGGAGTCGTCTGTGCAAGCAGGAGACGGAAGTCCGGGCGGCATCTCCTGCCTGACCCTCCGCGAGGAGCGCACGTAGTGCAACCGTGCGGTTCCCAAGCAAGGTTCACAGCCTCGCTTGGTCCCGCATGGCCCAGAGAGCAGTATGGAGAGGCCGTGGCGAAACACCGGTGGAGCGCTCCGAAGTCGGGGCCACACTAACCTGCTACTCCCGCCCACTTCGCGCGAAGTGCCCCGCGACAGTGAGCGCTCCACGCTCCCTCTTCCCCCGAGGCTCGAAAGCCGGCGGGCGGCTCCGCCGTTCTTTTCTCCCCGTTGCATTCCCCCGCCGGGCCGCTTATAAGCCCGCCACTGAGCCGCCCGGCAGGGCATGCCGTGGCGGCTCTCAATGCTTGGACGGGGCCGGAAATTGCCCCTCAATCGATCTAAGGAACGAGCAAAATGCCCAAGATGAAGAACAAGTCCTCCATCAAGAAGCGCTTCCGCGTCACCGGCACGGGAAAGATCCGCGCCACCCAGGCGGGCAAGCGGCATGGCATGATCAAGCGTACCCCCAAGCAGATCCGGCAGCAGCGCGGCACCGTGATCCTGCAGCCGGGTGATGCCGGTCTCGTCAAGATCCACATGCCCTATCCGCGCTAGTCGAACGCACTTGAAGGAATGAACCGATGTCCCGTGTGAAACGTGGTGTGACGGCGCGGGCCCGTCACAAGAAGACACTGAAGGCCGCCAAGGGCTACTACGGCCGCCGCAAGAGCATCTTCCGCGCCGCCGTCCAGGCCGTCGAGAAGGCGGGCCAGTATGCCTACCGCGACCGGCGCCGCAAGAAGCGTACCTTCCGCGCCCTTTGGATCCAGCGCATCAACGCCGCCGTCCGCGAGCGCGGCATCACCTATGGCCGATTTATCAACGGGCTCGACAAGGCCGGTATCGAGATCGACAGGAAGGTTCTGGCCGATCTCGCCGTGCGCGAGCCCCAGGCGTTCTCGACGCTGGTGGACAAGGCGAAAGCCGCCCTCTAGGGCGCCCACGCCTGCGCACATCTTGAGCCGGACATGCCGGGTCCCCGAGGGCGATTGAAGCAATGCCCGCGGGCGCCCGGCTTTCTGTTTGGGGAAGTCCATGAACGATTCGATTGAAAGCCTGAAGTCGGACCTCGAGAAGGACATCGCGGCTGCTGCCACGCCCGCCGAGCTCGAAGAGATCCGTATCCGCGCCATGGGCCGCAAGGGAACGGTCACCGAGCGCATGAAGACCCTCGGCACGTTGCCGCCGGACGAACGCCGGAAGGTCGGTGTCGAGCTCAATGCCCTGAAGGAGAGCGCCACCGCGTCGATTGCGGCGCGGCTGGCGATTCTGACGACGGCCGATCTCGAATCCCGTCTGGCCGGCGAACGGGTGGACGTGACGCTTCCTGTCCGGCCCGAACGCCAGGGCACCGTCCATCCCGTCAGCCACGTCTGGGAGGAGGTGGTGCAGGTGTGGGGCGATCTCGGCTTCAGCGTCGCCGAGGGCCCGCATATCGAGGACGATTTCTACAACTTCACGGCGCTCAACATGCCGCCCGAGCATCCGGCCCGCCAGGAGCACGACACCTTCTACTTCGAGCGCAAGCCCGACGGCTCGCGCATGCTGCTGCGCACCCATACGAGCCCCGTGCAGATCCGCACCATGCAGACCGCCAAGCCGCCGATCCGCATCATCGCGCCTGGACGCACCTTCCGCTCCGACAGCGACCAGACGCACACGCCCATGTTCCACCAGATCGAAGGCCTCGTAATCGACGAGACGACCCATCTTGGCCATCTCAAATGGGTGCTCACCGAGTTCTGCAAGGCGTTCTTCGAGATCGACGACGTCAAGATGCGGTTCCGCGCCTCGCATTTCCCCTTCACCGAGCCGTCGATGGAGGTCGACATCAACTGCTCGTGGGAAGGCGGCCAGGTGAAGATCGGCACCGGCTCCTCGTGGCTGGAGATCCTCGGCTCCGGCATGGTGCATCCGAACGTGATCAAGGCCGGCGGCCTCGATCCCGAGCGCTACCAGGGCTTCGCGTTCGGCATGGGTCTCGACCGCATCGCCATGTTGAAATACGGCATCCCGGACCTGCGTGCCTTCTTCGAGGCCGATCTGCGCTGGTTGAAGCACTACGGCTTCCGCGCCATCGACGTGCCGACTCTCGCCGGGAGCTTGTCGTGAAATTCACCCTCGCCTGGCTCAAGGAGCATCTCGACACCGCGGCCGCGCTGCCCGAGATCGTCGATGCGCTGATCGGCGTCGGGCTCGAGGTCGAGGAGGCGATGGACGCCGCCGCCAGTCTCGCGCCATTCAGGGTCGCCTATGTCCGCGAGGCGAAGCCGCACCCCAATGCCGACCGCCTGCGCGTCTGCATCCTGGAGACCGAAGGCGGCGAGGTGCAGGTCGTGTGCGGCGCGCCCAATGCCCGCACCGGCATGAAGGGCATCTTCGCGCCCGTCGGCACCTACATTCCGGGCACCGGCATCGACCTCAAGAAGGGCGTCATCCGCGGCGTCGAATCCCACGGCATGCTGCTGTCGGAGCGCGAGCTCAGGATTTCCGAGGACCATGAGGGCATCATCGAGGTGTCGGACGATCTGCCGGTCGGCACGCCGGCGGCGGCCGCGCTCGGCCTCGACGATGCGATGATCTACATCAAGGTCACGCCCAACCGCCCCGATGCGCTGGGCGTGCGCGGCATCGCTCGCGATCTCGCCGCCAAGGGGCTCGGCATGCTGAAGCCGCTCGCCGTGCCGAAGGTCGCCGCCGGCTTCGCATCGCCCATCGACGTCGTCCTGAATGTCGCGGGCGACGGCAAGGCGTGCCCGCTCTTCATCGGGCGCTTTTTCCGCAACGTGAAGAACGGCCCGTCGCCCGACTGGCTGCAGCGCCGCCTGCGCGCCGTCGGCCTGCGACCCATCTCGGCCCTCGTCGACATCACCAACTTCGTCACGCTTGCCTATAACCGGCCGCTGCATGTCTTCGACGCCGACCGCATCGCGGGCCCCATCCAGGCCCGCATGGCGAAGGACGGCGAGTCCATCGAGGCGCTCGACGGCCGCACATATTCCCTCGACGCGAGCATGACGGTGATCGCCGACCGCGATCGCGCCGTCGGCATCGCCGGCATCATGGGCGGCATGCAGTCGGGCTGCACGCCGGAGACGGTCAACGTGTTCCTCGAGGCTGCGCTCTTCGATCCGCTGCGCACCGCCGCCACCGGGCGCAAGCTGCAGATCCAGTCCGATGCCCGCTACCGCTTCGAGCGCGGCGTCGATCCGGCCTTCGTGCCCGACGGCGTCGAGATCGCCTCCGCCATGATCCTCGATCTGTGCGGCGGCGAGGCGTCGAAGACCGTCGTGGCGGGAAAAATTCCGGAGGCGCGCCGCAGCTTCACGCTGCGCAAGTCGCGCGTGAAGTCCTTGGGCGGCATCGACGTGCCCTGGCCTGAGCAGAAGCGCATCCTGACGGCCCTCGGCTTCGGCGTGACCGAAGGGGCAGGCGGCCTTGCCTGCGCCGTTCCGAGCTGGCGGCCCGACGTCGGTGGCGAAGCCGATCTCGTCGAGGAGGTGTGCCGCATCGTCGGTTTGGACAAGGTGCCCGCCGCTCCCATGTCGCGGCCGCACGCCGTGGCGCGGCCGGTTCTCTCGTCGCTGCAGCGGCGCACGCTGCTCGCCCGCAGGCGCCTGGCCGGCCGCGGTCTCGACGAGGCGGTGACGTGGTCGTTCCTGTCCGCTGCCCATGCCGAGCTCTTCGGCGGCGGCCGGGCGGAGCTGAAGCTGGTCAATCCGATCTCCTCCGAGCTCACCGACATGCGTCCCTCGCTGCTCCCCAATCTCGTCGCCGCCGCCGGGCGCAATCTGGCCCGCGGCCTTGACGACGTCGCGCTCTTCGAGATCGGCCAGGCCTATGCCGGCGACCGGCCGCAGGACGAAACGCTCCGCGCCGCCGGTATCCGCCAGGGTCGCGACCGCGATCGCCATTGGAGCGGCGAGCCGCGGCCCGTCGACGTCTACGATGCCAAGGCCGATGCCTTCGCCGTGCTCGCCGCCGCCGGTGCGCCGTCGTCCGGCCTGCAGGTGGTCATCCGAGGCGCCGGCCTGGTTCCACCCGGGCCGCTCGGGCAGCATCCGGCTCGGACCGAAGACCGTGCTTGCCGTCTTCGGCGAGGTCCATCCACGCGTGCTGCGCGCCATGGACGTCAAGGGGCCGCTCGTCGCGTTCGAGGCCGTGCTCGATGCGATCCCCGAGGCGAAGGGGCGCCTGTCGGCGCGCCCGGCCCTCGACGCGTCCGATCTCATGCCCGTCTCCCGCGACTTCGCCTTCCTCGTCGATGCGGACCTCGAGGCCGATCGCATCGTGCGGGCCGCCCGCTCGGCGGATCGCAATCTCATTTCCGCCGTCAACGTCTTCGACGTGTTCACGGGCGGCGCCGTCGGCAGCGGCCGCAAGTCGGTGGCGATCGAGGTGGTGCTGCAGCCGCGCGACCGCACGCTGACCGAGACCGAGATCGACGCGATCGGACGCAGGATCGTCGACGAGGTTGCCAAGGCGACCGGCGCCGTCCTGCGCACCTGATCGAAAACATGCGGCCCGGGGATGAGCCCGGGCCGCCAGTGTCCTCTTGGATTTTTCTGGTTTTTGCTTTTGTCGGTTAGCGGTCCATCGCCTTCAGCGGCAGGTGGACGACCTCATCGGCGGCCAGCGCCTGGGCGGAGCCGAACGAGATCGCGTCCGAACGCGAGCCGATCCGGTCCATCGCCTTGAGCGGCAGCTTCTCGGTAACTTCGCCGCCATAGGTCTTCGTCGTGGTCCACGCGCGGCTCTCGGCTTTCTCGGGGAAGCCCGACGCCAGGGCGGGAGCGGCGAGGAAAAGGGTGGCCAGGGCTGCAACTGCGATCGTCTTCATGGGTGTGTCCTCTCTTGGGTTGGTAGATTGTGCTTTGTTTCTGTCGTTGCGCTTCGTTTCGTCAGCGCTTCGATGTCGTGCAATCTACGCATCGCGCCGGCGAAATCGAATCAAGCCGCAACACGGCTGCGCGACGTCCGAAACCCTTGTAATGCCGATGGATTCGGTAAAGTGGCACCGACGCTGCTCACCCGGTGGTCACGGTTTGCTGAGGCGGCCGTGCGCTCGCTCTCACGCCTCCGTGATCGGCAGGCCGCAGGTCGTGATCGGTTCAGGCGTTGCCGATCAGGATGCCGGTGAGGAAGACGAGAAACCCGCCGACCGCCACCTGGAACGCCGCCCTGAGGAACGGCGTGTCCATGTATTTGTAGCGGACGTAGGAGATCGCCCACAGCTCGATGAACACGACGATGGTGGCGATCACCGTCGCCGTGAAGAAGTCGGGAATGAGATAGGGCAGGGCATGGCCGAGCCCGCCGATCGTCGTCATGATCCCGGCGGCGAGGCCGCGGATCAGCGGACGGCCGCGCCCCGTGAGCTTGCCGTCGTCCGACAGCGCCTCGGCGAATCCCATCGAGATCCCCGCTCCGACCGAGGCCGCCGTCCCTACGAGGAACGTTTCCCAGGTGCTGTGCGTGGCGAAGGCCGCCGCGAAGAGCGGCGCCAGCGTCGAGACCGATCCATCCATGAGCCCCACGAGGCCGGGCTGGATCACCTGCAGGAGGAAGAGCCGCCGCTGCGCCTCCGCCTCCTCGGTCTTGGCGTCGGGCGTCACGTGCTTCTTGTCGAGCCGGTCGGCGAGCTTGATGTGGCCGGCCTCGGCTGCGGCGAGGTTGGCAAGCAGCTCCTTGATGGTCGGGTCGTTCGCCCGCTCGGCCGCCTGCTTGTAGAAATTGCAGTTCTCGGCCTCGATGACGTCGGCATAGTCCCGCATCTTCTCGACGCTCGCCTGGTTCATGAGCCACGCCGGCCGATGCCGCACGAATCCCGTGACGTCGCCGCGCCGGATGAGCGGGATGAACTCGCCGAACTTCTTCCGGTACATCTCGGTAAGGCGCCGCCGATGCTCGTGCTCCTCCTCCGCCATGTCGACGAAGACCTTCGCCGAAGCGGGGAAGCGCTCCATGAGGGAATGCGCGAAGGTGGCGTAGGTACGCGCGTCGTCGTCCTCGCTTGAGATTGCCAGCGCCAGAATTTCCTGTTCGGTGAGCGCGGAGAAAGGCTTCAAGGGGGGCTCCTGCGATAGGGCGGGGCCGCACCTTAGAATCGTTCCAAGCCAAATGCTAGAGGTCGATGGCAGCTTATAGTTGAATTAAGAAATAGCATGCAACTGTACTTTGCATGCGTGCATTCGGTCTTTCAGCGTTTGGCTATATCCGTTCCGTCGTTTTTCACATCCAGGCCGAGCTCCGGCGCCATGCGCTTTTGCATGTGATGAGCCTGTCGTCCCTGATCGTCGCGATGGGCGGCTCCTGGATCCTCGAGATTCCCTTTCGCTCCGTGGTCGTCTTCACGATCCTGGCGGTCATGGCGGTGCTCGGTGCCACTCTCGTGCTCGTGCCCCTTCTGTTTCTCAAGATCCGGGATTTGCTGCGCGGCGACTTCGCAAGCCCGTTCGTTCCCGAATTCCTGTACCGGAATGCGCTGGCACCGGATCGGATCGCGCGTTTCGTCCATGTGCTGGTGGCCATGGTGATCGTTCAGCTGTCCTACAACATCATCAAGCGGTCCATACCGGTCATTCATCCCTTCGCCTTCGATCGCCGCCTGGCCGACCTCGACCGCTGGCTGCATTTCGGCGTCGATCCCTATCGTCTGCTCATGCCGCTCATCGGCACGCCCGTCGTGACCTACGGTCTCGCCTTCGCATATCACTTCTGGTTCACCGTCATGACCGTGTTCTGGGTCTGGCAGGCGCTTTCCGACAAGGACGACGGCATTCGCTTCCTCCTCGCCTTCATGCTGTTGTGGATCGTCGGCTCGGGCGGCCTCGGCACCATCCTGTCGTCCGTCGGTCCTTGCTACTTCACCAAGCTCTTTCCGGGTGATCCCCTCTTCGAACCGCTCATGACCTATCTCGCGCAAGCGAGCGCCGTGTTCCCGATCTCGACCCTCACTATCCAGGACGCGCTGTGGAATGGGCACATGACAGGCACCGGGCTGGTGCACGGCATATCGGCGATGCCGTCCATGCACGTCGGAACCTCGGTCCTGTTCGCCCTCGCCGCACCGCGCCGAAGCGTTCTGCGCAAGCTGCTTGCCGCCTTTGCCGTCGTGATCTTCATAGGCTCGATCCAACTCGGCTGGCACTATGCGATCGACGGATACGTGGCGGCCGGGCTCGCCCTGCTGTTCTGGAAGGTCGCCGGCGTCCTGGTGGCACGGGATCGTGGGCGCTGGCCGGCCGGCCATGCCCTCCGCTTTAAGGTTGCATTAAATACTCCTGTGGTAGCCCACGCCGATGCGTGATTTTGTGAGTCCGATCCTCGCCCGCTATCCGGCGGCGCTTCTGTTCCATGTCCGCGCCGAGTTCCGGCGCCACGCCATCCTGTACGCGGCGAGCCTGGCATCGCTCCTCATCGCCTGCATCATCGCCCTGATCTCCGGTCCGCAGTTCCGATTCGAGATCGTCATGACCTTCATCGGCTTCATGGGGGTCCTGGGTCTCACTCTCGTGCTCGCGCCCCTTCTCCTCATGAAGGGACTGCACCTCCTGCGTTCGGACCATGACGCGCCGTTCATTCCCGACTTTCTCTATCGCAACGTGCTTGCGCCCGACCGCGTCGCGAAGTTCATCCACGTCATGGTGACGATGCTGATCCTTCAGATCGCCTACAACGTCATCAAGCGGGCGATTCCTTTCTTCCATCCCTTCGCCTTCGACCGTGAGCTGGCCGACCTCGACCGCTGGCTGCATTTCGGCGTCGACCCCTATCAGCTCCTACTGCCGGTGCTGGGAACGCCGTTCGTGACCTATGCGTTCGGCTTTGCCTATCACGCCTGGTTCTTCGTCATGACCGTCTTCTGGATCTGGCAGGCGCTCGACGAGAAGGACCGCGGCATCCGCTTCCTCCTCGCCTTCATGCTGCTGTGGATCGTCGGATCGGGCGGCCTCGGCACCGTCTTCTCCTCCGTCGGTCCTTGCTACTACGCCAACCTCTTTCCCGGCGACCCGCTGTTTCAGCCGCTCATGGATCACCTGCGCGAGGTCAGCCGGGTCTATCCGCTCACGACGCTGGCGGTGCAGAAGATGCTCTGGCACGGCTATGTGTCGGATACCGGCCTCGTGCACGGAGTTTCGGCGATGCCGTCCATGCATGTCGGAACTGCCGCCCTGTTTGCTCTCGCTGCACCCAGAGGAAGCCTGCTTCGCAAGCTCCTCGCCGCCTTCGCCGTCATCATCATGCTGGGGTCGGTCCTCCTTGCCTGGCACTATGCCATCGACGGCTACGTCGGGGCGGCGCTCGCCATCCTGGCCTGGAAGGCCGCCGGCCGGCTCGTCGACTGGGACCGCGCGCGGCGCACGCAAACTTCGACGGCGACCGTTCCCGCTCCGATTTGAACGCTTGACGCTCATCGGCGCGCCTGCCATCAAGCGCGCCATGATCGATACCGGTCTCATCCGCAATTTCGCGATCATCGCGCATATCGACCACGGCAAGTCGACGCTCGCCGACCGCCTCATCCAGGCGTGCGGCGCCGTGTCGGATCGCGAGATGAAAGATCAGATTCTCGACTCCATGGATCTCGAGCGCGAGCGCGGCATCACCATCAAGGCGAACACGGTTCGCCTCGACTACCGGGCCCGCGACGGCCGCGATTACGTGCTCAACCTCATAGACACGCCGGGCCACGTCGATTTCGCCTACGAGGTGTCGCGCTCGCTCGCCGCCTGTGAGGGCTCGCTGCTCATCGTCGACGCCTCTCAGGGCGTCGAGGCGCAGACCCTCGCCAACGTCTACCAGGCCATCGCCAACAATCACGAGATCGTCCCGATCCTGAACAAGGTCGACCTGCCGGCCGCCGAGCCGGAACGGGTGCGCCGCCAGATCGAGGACGTCATCGGCATCGACGCGTCGAACGCCATCGAGATCTCGGCCAAGACCGGTCTCGGCATACCGGACGTGCTCGAGGCCATCGTGAACCGCCTTCCCTCGCCGGGCGGCGCGCCCAAGGAGACTTTGAAGGCGCTGCTCGTCGACAGCTGGTACGACGCCTATCTCGGCGTCGTCGTGCTCGTCCGCATCGTCGACGGCGAGCTCAGGAAAGGCATGAAGATCAAGCTCATGTCGACCGAGGCGAGCTATCTCGTCGAGCGCGTCGGCATTTTCCGTCCCAAGCAGGAAATGATCGCAAGCCTCGGTCCGGGCGAGATCGGTTTCTTCACCGCCGCCATCAAGCAGGTGGCCGACACGCGAGTAGGAGACACGGTCACCGATGATCGGCGCCCCGCCGCGGGGGCCCTTCCGGGGTTCAAACCGTCCCAGCCCGTGGTATTCGCCGGCTTCTTCCCGGTCGATGCGTCGCGCTTCGAGGATTTGCGCGACGCCATGGCGAAGCTGAGGCTCAACGATGCGAGTTTTACCTTCGAGATGGAGACCTCCGCCGCGCTCGGTTTCGGCTTCCGCTGCGGCTTCCTGGGCCTCCTTCACCTCGACATCATCCGTGAGCGGATCGAGCGCGAGTTCAACCTCGACATCATCACCACCGCGCCGTCGGTCATCTACCGTTTCCACCTGCTCGACGGCACGCGGCTCGAGCTCCACAACCCGGCCGACATGCCGGACACCATGCTGATCGACACGATGGAGGAGCCGTGGATCGAGGCGACCATCCTGGTCCCCGACGAGCATCTGGGCGCGGTGCTGAAGTTGTGCGAGGACCGGCGCGGCCGCCAGAAGCAGCTTACCTATGCCGGCGCGCGCGCCATGCTCGTCTACGACCTGCCGCTGAACGAGGTCGTCTTCGATTTCTACGATCGCCTGAAGTCCGTCTCGCGCGGCTATGCGAGCTTCGACTATCACATCACCGGCTATGCCGAATCCGATCTCGTCAAGCTCTCCATCCTCGTCAACGCCGAGCCCGTCGACGCCCTTTCGATGATCGTCCACCGGGCGCGCGCCGAGCAGCGCGGCCGGGTCATGTGCGAGAAGCTCAAGGAGCTCATACCGCGCCACATGTTCCAGATTCCCATCCAGGCGGCGATCGGCGGCAAGATCGTCGCCCGCGAGACCCTCTCGGCGCTGCGCAAGGACGTCACCGCCAAGTGCTACGGCGGCGACATCACCCGCAAGCGCAAGCTCCTCGACAAGCAGAAGGAGGGCAAGAAGAAGATGCGTCAGTTCGGACGCGTCGACATTCCGCAGGAAGCGTTCATCGCCGCCCTCAAGATGGACGAGAACTGAGCGCGCCCCCGGCTATTCGTTGCCGACCGCGTAGACCTTGCCCTTGTACGGCGCCGCCGACTTGTCGTCGGCCGCCATCACGTAGATCGTCTTGCCGTCGGCGCTGAAGGCGAGGTTGGGTGCCGCGGTCGACGGCACCTCGATCTTGCGCACGAGCTTCGCATCCTTGTCGACGACCAGGATGCGGCCGGCGCTGTATTGGCCGTGGGCTTGGCGGCAGCGGCGGTCAGAGACGGAGGAGCAGGGCGATGATGGCGAGCGGGATGCGCACGGAACCTCCGGGACCTTTGGGCAGCGCCAAGCCTAGAGAAAAATGCCGCCATGCAAAAGCAGCCCGCCGGCATCGCCGGGGGCTGCGTGCAATTTTTTCTTTCACCAGTCGCGGACAGGGCGTCAGGCCGCGACGCCCGTCTCGATCTGGCAGGTGACGCCCGTGCCGCCGAGCCCGCAATAGCCGTAGGGGTTCTTGGCGAGATACTGCTGGTGGTAGTCTTCCGCGAAATAGAACGGCGGCGCCTGGACGATCTCGGTGGTGATCGGTCCAAAGCCCTTGGTCTTGAGATCCGTCTCGTAGGTCGCCTTCGACCGCTCGGCCGCGTCGCGTTGCGCCTCGCTCGTCCAGTAGATGCCCGAGCGGTAGGAAGTCCCGACATCGTTGCCTTGCCGCATGCCCTGCGTCGGGTCGTGCGCTTCCCAGAACCGCTTCAGCAGCATCTCGTAGGAAACGACCTTGGGATCGTAGACGACCATGACCGCCTCCGCATGCCCGGTGAGGCCGGAGCACACCTCTTCATAGGTCGGATTTGGCGTGAACCCGCCGATATTGCCGACGGCGGTCACGTGGACGCCCGGGATGCTCCAGAAAACCTTCTCGGCCCCCCAGTAGCAGCCGAGCGCGAAATAGGCGACCTCGTGGCCATGCGGATAGGGGCCCTTGAGAGCCCGCTTGTTGACGAAGTGGTGGCTGGCCGTCGGGATGGCGTCCCGGCGCCCGGGAAGCGCCGCCTGCGGTGCCGGCATTTCGGTTTTCTTGCGGCTGAAGAGCATGGGATTTTCGCCTCCTCTCCCGCTGCCAATGTGGCGGCTGGCCACGCCCCTTACAAGCTGCCTTGCCTTTCGCCCGGGGATTGCATATAGCCGGAAAACTCAACCATCAAGTTCAACCGTGGCTTTGGCACCGAACCTCAACGCGCGTCGTCGCTTTCTCCTGTCGGGTGCGGCTGCCGTCGCCGTCCCGCTCGCCGGAAACACCTGGGCTGTGGCGGGCATGACGAGACCCGCGGCTGCGCGCGATGGCGGCGTGCTCATGAAAGTCTCCGGCATCGACGTGAATGTGCGAAGCGGCGGAAGCGGGCCGGCACTGGTGATGATTCACGGCTTCGGGGCGGCGCTCGACTGGTGGGACGGCATCGCGCCGCAGCTCGAAGCCCGGCACCGAATAATCGCGATCGATCTCATCGGCCACGGCGGCAGCGCCGCACCGCTCGACGGCTACGCGATCGAGAACCAGGCGGCGATGGTGGCGGCCGTCATGGATGGACTTGGCATTTCGCGCGCCGCTCTCATTGGTCATTCCATGGGTGGCGAGGTCGCGGCGGCGCTCACAGCGGCGCGACCGGACCGCATCGACGGAATCGTCCTCATCGGCACGCCGGCCTCCGCCGACGTCACCTTCGATATGATGACCCGCCTTTACCTGACTCCGGTCGTGGGCGAGCTCCTGTCGCGGTTTCGCACTCGGGCGGCGCTGCGGCGCGGCCTCGCCCAGGCGTTCGCGCCAGGCTTTGCGGTGCCGGAGCGTTTCGTGGCCGATCTCTTCCAGGTGACCGATCCGGCCTTTCGTCAGGCGCATGCCGCGAGCACGGCCTTCCGGAAAGAGCGTCCCATCGACGTCAGGCTCGCGTCGCTCGCACGTCCGCCGCGCCTTCTCGTCATTTTCGGCGGCAGCGACGCCATCGTCCCGCCGGCCGAGTCTGAGCGCTACTCCAGGGTGCCGGGCGCCGAGATTGTCGTGCTTCCCGGCAGCGGCCACTCGCCGATGGTCGAGGTTCCCGAACGCACGCGCGAACTTGTCTTGGCCTTCCTCGCCGCGGGTGCCTGATGCGCTTGCGCCCGAGGTCGTGACTTGTATAGTGCGCCCGCCCCTCGACCGGGGTGGCGACGGAGAGGTGGCCGAGTGGCTGAAGGCGCACGCTTGGAAAGCGTGTTTGCGGGAAACCGTAACGAGGGTTCGAATCCCTCCCTCTCCGCCACAAAAACACCCTATCTACTTGAATAGCCACCATAATACTCGATGACGTCTCAGCCCGTCCTAGTTTCAGGCCTAGTTCGGAATTGCCTTCGTATGACCCTTATCCGCGTTCGATAGGACTCGCCGTAATTGCAAGTTTGCTCCCACTCGCGCGACTCGACTCATAGATCGCCGACCTGCTAGTTCCTTGACGCATGAAGCTCTGGAACATCTACCTATCAATAACGGAAGGCGCCGGCGTTACGCCGTTGGTCGGCCAAGTGCGGTCGGCGCGCAAGCCATCGCAGAGACTGCGCGAGCGCGAAGGAGAAGCAGTTCCCCGGCGAGTGGGAGCTGTTCGCACGACCGGCGGGTGAGGATCCTTGGCAACCAAGGAGCTAGCTCCATCATTCTGCCGGTGGGATGCCCAAACGCCGTTTACGGAGGGCCTGCTTCACTATCTGGAAGGACGTGGCCGTCCACCAGCTCCGCCCCCATGTTTTCAGGGAAACTCGGAAACTTTGATCATAGTCGCACCGTTTCTGTCCTAGAGAGGCAACTCGACTCTACGTCCGAAGGACCCCAATTTTGGCACAAGGGCCCGCCAGAGGGGGTGTGTTCCGCCTCCTGAGATGTTTTAGCGGCTGCCGCGTCGGTCATAAGCACCCGCACGCTGATCTCTTGCGCCAGTTTGAAGCCGAATGGGGAACGGCGGATGACTTTAACGCAGCTCTCGCAACCGGGCTCGCCAAAGGGTGGTTAGTAGGGATCGAGACCAGATCGTCCTATGCCCGTCAGGCTACTATGTTCTTGAAGCCTTATTTTCAGACGGCCCATAGTAGTTGTGGTGCTGCCGCATGGTACCCTTGCTTCCGCGCACAGCGGCAACTAGGCCGTAGGTGTAAGGTTCCCTGCATCAAAAATGTGAACTAGCAAGACTTAAGAAAATGCTCGGAGGAAAGCGATAGGACTGTCGAAACGGGAACAGCTCGTGGTTTAGATGACGTACTGGCGGACGGGCAGATATTTACTCGCCGCTTAGATACCGCCGGTTCACCCAGCCCTGCCATCCATCCACACGGATTTTCTGCCACGTCCCCCTAGCATAAGGCAGGAAGGCAATCTCGCATCGATGCTGAGGCAAGCGCGTCAGAACTCGGGAGCCTGGCGAGGGGAAGGCGCGAACATTGAGCCGATCACCGGGTGCAAGCGCGGTAACGCAGTACATTGCCGGTGAGATCATGGAGATGTAGCGCCGATGCACCCATCCCAGATTATGCCCGTCCTCAATCTTGCACCAAACTCCAACGCACGCTCGCACCAATATGCCACACTCATCATAGCGCTTCTGAGCGAGAACAGCTGCGCGCGCGCTGGGTCTTGCGCGAAGGTTCAGCCGGTCGCTGGAACGGACGCTGACGACGCAGTGCTCCTCGCCAGGGACGACCGTTTCAGCGTGCGCTACCTTCTCCGCACTAACGATTAATCCGAGGCCCAAGGCAAGGACGATGGCATGGCATATACGGTTCATGAACTACTATTCCCACGACGCTTCTAGAGTTGGCCTACAGTGCCGCATATCTCGCGAACTCTCAGGGATTGAAACTGAATTTCGGTGAAAGGAGCTGAACGAAGTCACAGCACTCCGTTAATCTCATGCTCACAATTGACGTAGGGCCGCCCTATAAGATCTGGACGGGCATAAGCAACACCTGACCGACCCAGCCGCCCAAACGCGTAACGACCGCCTTTTGCGCTGAAGGATGCGGGCACTGGGTTACTACAAGCCGCCGCTATTCCCCTTCAGTGAGCACCGTTTCTTAACCGTAGTTCTTTACACTTGGTCTTCTTTCCCGTTGCGTGGAGGACGGCCAGCATGGGGGCATGGTGGCGGTGCGCTGGCCTGGGACTCGCTTGCCTGACGCAGGCAGCCACATCTCCCAGCGTTGCTGGTGAACAATATTGGTCAGGCTTCTACGCCGGAGCGAATCTCGGGCTTCACGACGTTGCCACCAGCGGCATCTTTGATGGCGTTGAGCTCGGCAATCCTGCCCCGAACCTCAAGGCAATTGGAGATACCGGCGTCAATCTTGGTATCCATGGCGGCTATGGCTATCAGCTGGATCGCATTTTCCTGGGTCTCGAGGGCGACGTGAGCTTTGGGGGCTTCAACGAAAGCCTGATCACCATTCAAGATGGTTCGGCGACCGAGGCGGGACTTCTGCAGTACCCGATCGAAGGCAATTTGCGCTATCTGGCGACCCTCCGTGGGCGGCTCGGCGTGGAGCTGGAGTCAATGTTTCCGCGACCGGTTCTCGTTTTTGTCACGGGAGGATTGGCGCGTACTGAATTTCAGATGGATATCGCGAACGGTCGGGGAGAGGTTGGGTTTTCCGACTTTGGACCAGTGTGGGGCGGCGGAGTAGAGGTCGCATTGTCCCCTCACGCGATGCTGCGGACTGAATACCTGCACGCTGAGTTCAACAAACGTCTCAGTATGACCGACGTGGTAACGTCCGGTATCTTTGACGCCAACGACGGCAACTTCGTTCAACTTCGAGACGTCGACATCGTTCGAGTCGGCGTTACGTTTCGACTTGGCAAATAGAAACGCCTAGGCCCATTCCTTTACCTCACTTAGAGCAAGCGCTCGGCCAGCGGGTGAGGATCCTTGGCAGTCTGGGGGCTAGCCCTGCCAGCGTAGGGACCACCTCAAGAGGTGAGCGGGTTACTTGGTCGACCACCCTGTCGCTTTGGAGTGTGCGGCATGATGCTGAAATGTGCTGTCTATCTGGGCGACACGCCGGCGCCTGCCGTTTAGTAAGAGCTGAATCTACAATGAACGATGAGCTCTGACCACGTTCATGCAGCGAGGTTCAAATTCGGTGGTAGTGAGGGATAGTGTCAAGTCAGAGGAAGCCACATATGACTATAAAGATCCTGTTGGCGGCTACTGCTGTATCGAGCCTGCTACTGGCGCAGCCACAGACTGCAAATGCTGAGACCGTGTCCACTGCGCAGTTGGAATCACCGGCCTATCATCAGGCGCAGTATGGATATCCCGGCCAATGGCATCCCCCATATGACGACGGCTATGATGATGAGGATGAGTACAGCCGGATCAGTTGCTGGGAAGGTCGCCGTGTGGTACGCCGTGCCGGGTATCATCGCGTACAGAACGTCAGCTGTTACGGCGACATCTACCGCTACAGTGCCGTAAGGCGAGGGTTTCTGTGGCGGATCGCCGTCGATGCAGACACTGGCGACATCGTCCGTACGCGTAGAATTCGGCCTATCTACACCACCTACTAAGTAGCGCGGACCAAGAGTCCCAAGGCATTGAGTCCGGTCAGCAATGGCCGGGCCTTTTCTCACCGACTTGGGCTCCTTGCCGAAGGTATCCAAGCCGATACCATTCGCCCTCCATTACTCTCCTGCGTTGGCTCACAGCCTCAGGAAACGTCGAATTTTCCAGCACCGCACGATGGTAGTCGACTGCTCAGTTCGGGCTCACCCCCGAGGGCGCGCATATCCGTATGGCCGGTGCGCATCCGCTCCCGGCCGAGCTGGAGCTTCTCGTCCCCAGCGTCAGGCTGATATATCCAGCGAAAGTACGGTGGCAGAAAGGAACGGAAGCGGGCTTGTCATTTGCGGGGCCGCCTCAGCCGGCGCCACCGCGAAAGTGGTGACACTTGGCAGGCTGTTTAACCGAGCCGCCGTTGGAACTCATCAATTTTGACAACTGGATAGCAAGTTAGCTCAACGCTTGCTGAATCTCCCCAACGGATGCCTCCCGCACAACCTCGCGCTGTTCGATCTGCTGTAGAGCTGGGCCGAAATTAAGCAAGCCACGCCTGCTCAAATCGCGCTCGCGTGGCTGATGGCACAGAAGCCATGGATCGTACCCATTCCCGGAACGACACAGATGCCGCACATGTTGGAGAATATCGGCTCCGCTGCCGTCGGTTTCACGCCTGATGAGCTTGGGAAGCTGAACGCGGCGGTGGCGGCAATCGAGATTCGGGGCGCCCGTCTCCCGGAGGCGGTACAAGCTTTTTCGGGCGTAGAGGCGCCCCCGAAAAACTGATCGCATGTTGGCTCCAAGGAAGAAACGTATGCCACTCACCGCAATGGTGTCGCGTCGACAGGCTTTGGGACGATCGGTCCTTCTGCCTTTGATGGCAGGACTTAAATCTCTGGCTGCGACGGCCGGAACGAATGCAGCCGGCAGCGCCAGAATCCTGGTCGCCTACTTTACGCGGACCGGGAACACGCGCCTGATAGCCACCCAGATTGCTCGCGCGCTCGATGCGACGATGTTCCAGATCGTGCCTGCGGCTGCCTACCCGGAAGACTACGAGGCCCAGGTAGCGCAGGCCGAGGATGAACGGCAGCGGGGCTACGAGCCCCCATTGCAAGCGACCGTTGCCGACTTGGGATCGTATGCAACTGTGTTTCTTGGCTTCCCGATCTGGGGAACGACTGCACCCTCGATCATCCGGTCGTTCCTTTCGCGGCACGATCTGTCGGGCAAGGTGCTGGTGCCGTTCATCACCCATGGTGGCTATGGGCTCGGCAACAGCCTCGCGGTTGTCGCCGGGCATGCGCCACGCGCCCGTCTCATCGAGGGGTTTTCCAAGCAATGCGATCAAGAGCGGGAGATCCTGCGCGAGGTCACGCAATGGCTTGGAAGTGTCGAGATTGATCGTTGAGCCCGCAACGCTCGAAAAGTACTGCTCAGCACCAATGGCGCCAAAAGGATGTACTAGGCCCGGTTGCCGTAGGCCTCGGGCGCTTTCAGATGTCGCGGCCGTCGTCGAGCAGGCACGCCGTTCCATTCTCGAAGAGGCGCAGGACGGTGGCCGAGCCGGTCTGTGAATTGCGAAAGATCACGACGCGTTCGTCGGTGCCGGTCGGATCTTCCCAGACCTCGCGCTCGCCATGATGCTTCCACAGCCAGGCGCGGGCATCCTCGAGGCGCAGGCAGTTGGTCTGGGCCCCGACGTCGTGACTGAGCATCCCGGCGGCGACGAGCGCGGCGAATGCGACGGCGAAGGTGAAGGCGGCTCCGGGCGACATGGCGCCGATGCTGAGCGCGAATGGCTAACGAAAGCTTAATCGCGGGCCCGCTTTATCGTCTTCTCGCCTTCGCGCGAGCCGGTCGGCGCGGTTCTGAGCCCGGCCACGTAGTTGCTGACGAGCGAGTCGACCAGGGCGCCGGGGTCGGCGGCCACCGTGAGCTTGCCCGCGCCGGCAAGCGATGCGATCCCGTAGAGCGCCCCCCAAAGCACGTGCGCCTCATGATGCCTCCGCTCCGCATCGTCCGGGAAGAGGGGGACGAGAGCGTGTTCGGCAAGCGACAGGAGCCTCTCCACCTGCTCGCGATACCAGCCGGGCAGCTCCTTTCGTTCGGGAAGGCTGTGTTCGAAAATCGCGCTCCACAGGCGCGGCGCGCTGCCGACGAACGCCATGTAGCTGCGCGCCAGCTCCCGCAATGTCGATTCGGGGCTGCCGGAAAAATCGACCTGCCGGCACTTTTCGTAGAGATCGCGGAGCGTGCTGGCATTGAGCTGCAGGATCAGGTCGTCGAGATCGGCGAACACCTGGTACAGCGTTCCGGGCGTGTACCCCATCCTGGTCGCGATCTGCCGGGTCGACAGCCCGCGCAATCCGCTTTTCCTGACGATGCTGCGGGCCGCCTTGAGAGCCAGCCGGTGCAGCTCGTCGCGGCTGTGATCGGACCGTCTTGCCATCCCGACACGCTAATTGACCATCGTTTAATTTCAAGCTATATGTATTGAACAATGTTTAATTATATGACGATGGCCATGGCTCTAGGATAAGGCGCCTCGATGGACGACGCGATCTCGACGCTGACCTTCATTGCCGGTCTCGCCCTGCTGCTGGCGCTCTATGGGCTCGGCCGGACGAACGATCTGCGCCGCCGCCTGGAGAAGTTGGAATCGCGGCTTCGCACGGCCGAACCGGCCGCGGTCGTCGGCGCCTCGCAGGCGGCCGTCGCGCCGGCCGCCGTCGCCGAATCGGCGCCGGTCGTCTCCGGTGCATCGCCTGCCGGCCCCGTCCGTGTCGCCGGAACCCGCGGCCATCCGGCAGGAGAGCCCCGCCGCCGTCCCGCCGCCCGTCGCCGGGAAGGCCGGCATCGAGGAACGGCTCACCGCGCACTGGTTCGTCTGGCTGGGCGCCGTGGCGATCGTTCTTTCCGGCGTCTTCCTCATCAAATACGCGGTGGACAACGCCCTCTTGTCGCCGGCGATGCGCATCGGCCTCGGCCTGGTGCTTGCCGCCGCTCTCACCGTCGCCGGCGAGTGGTTGCGGGGCCGCCCGGAGCAGCGGCAATTAAGTGCCCTGAAGGCGGACTATGTGCCGGGTGCCCTGGTGAGCGCCGGCCTCTTCATCGCTTTTGCGAGCATCTATGCCGCCTATGCGCTCTACGGCCTCATCGCGCCCGCCACCGCCTTCATCGGCCTCGCCGCCGTCGCGCTGGTCGCCTTCGCATTGGCCGCGCTCCACTCGCCCATCGTCGCCGTCATCGGCCTCCTTGCCGGTCTTGTGACGCCGCTCCTCATCGAGTCGCCCGACGCCAATGCCTGGATTCTGTTCTCCTATCTCGCCCTCATCATCGCGGCCGCCTATGCCGTCGTGATCTATCGCGCCTGGGGCTGGCTCGCCTTCGGTGCCACGGCCGGCGCACTTGCCTGGGTGCTGCTGTGGGCCGTCGGACCCATGCAGCCGCAGGACCTCGTAGTCGTTTCGATCTTCCTCGCGGTGCTGACCGGTGCGGCCCTGCGCCTGGCGCTGCATCTCGGTCCGGTCGACGCGCCGGAGGGATGGCGATGGCCGCAGGGGCCCGAGCTCAATGCATGGATCACGGCTACCGGCAGCGTGGTGCTTGCGGTCCTCGCCGCCATCGCTGTCGATGCCTTGCCCTTCGCGCTTCTCTTCGCCGCGCCGGGCGCTGCCGCGCTCGCCTATGCGGGTCGGCGCATGGAGCGTTTCGATGTGCTGATGGCCCATGCCGCGGCGTTGCTGTTCCTCATGCTGCTAGCCTGGGATCCCCCCGGCCTCCTCGGCGGATTTTTTCTCGAAGAGCCCTTCGGCAACGGCGTGACCTGGGGCGGCTCGCTGATCGCCCCCGGAGCGGCGCGCTTCGTCCATCTTCACCTGCTGTGCGCTGCGGGACTTGCCGCCCTCGGCTTCTTCCTGCTGCACGGTGCGCACCGTCCGGCGGTATGGGCTGGGTTCTCGCTCATCGGAGCGATCGCCATCATCGCTGCCGGCTACGCGCGCAGCCGCTATTTCACGTTCGACCTCTTTTGGACCCTCGTGGCGACCGGATCGGCGGCCCTCGCGGTTGCCGCGACCGGCGTGCTGGTGCGCCGGCCGGACCGCGGTCGGCAGGCGCGGCTCGCAACCGGCTTCTATGCCGCCGCCGCCGTCGCCGGCGTCAGTTTTGCCTTCGTCTTCACCTTGCAGGAAGCGTGGCTCACCGTGGCGCTGGCGCTGCAGCTGCCGGCCCTCGCCTGGATCGAGAAGAAGCTCGATCTCAAGGACCTCCGTTACATCGCGCATGTCCTGGCCGCCGTCATTCTCGTCCGCCTCGCACTCAATCCGCATGTGCTGAGCTACGACGTCCGGCAGACCCTGGGCTATCATTGGGTGCTTTACGGCTACGGCATCCCGGCACTCTGCTTCTATGCGGCAGCCGAGCTCTTCCGGCCGCGCGACGCCGCCCGCACGGTGGCGATCCTCGAGAGCGGCGCCTTGGTCTTCGCCCTTCTCCTGGTCGCACTCGAGATCCGCATCCTGACGGAAGGGCGGATCGATGCCTCGCATGTGACGTTGGTCGAGCTGTCGCTGCACAGTCTCGTCTGGCTCGCCGCCGGCTGGTGGCGCGGCCGCGCCTGGCTCGCCGGCCGCCGTCCCCTCGACGGCTGGTGGTCCGCGGCGCTCTGCGGGCTCGGCGTCGCGGCCCTCGTTCTCGGCCAGCTCGTTGGATTGAATCCCATCGCGACGCAGGCAGCGGTCGCGGGCTACCCGATCGTCAACGTCCTCCTCATAGCATATCTCCTGCCCGCCATTCTGGTGGCCCTCATCACCAGGGACCTGAGCGGCGCGTTCCCCGACATGCGAATACCGGGTTTCGCACTCGCGGTCCTCCTCGTCCTCGCCTGGCTTACTCTCGAGACCAAGCGCGCCTTTCAGGGTCCGGTGCTGGTGCTCGACGCACGGAGCGACGCCGAGTACTACGCCTATTCGGCGGTGTGGCTTGCCTTCTCCTTCGTGCTTCTGGGACTTGGGTTGTGGCGCGGCCAGGCTTGGCTGCGGCACGGCGCGCTGGCGATCCTCATCCTGGCCGTCTGCAAGGTGTTCCTGCTCGACATGGCGGCCTTGAGCGGCCTCTACCGCGTCGTCTCCTTCCTCGGGCTCGGCCTGTGTCTCGTCGGCATCGGCTATGTCTACCAGCGCTTCGTCTTCGCGCCGGCGCCCCCCGAAGCCGTGGCGAAGACATGATGGCTGTCGGGGCCGGGGGGTACATTTTTAGCCTTGGCAATCCGAGGTCGGGCGCCTAGCTCCTGGACGAGACGGTGTCGGGGAGGTGTTCGCCATGCCGTTGCGGGTCAGCGTGTGGACGGGGCTTAGCGCAGTTGCGCTCGCCTTGATGTTCGGCGGCGCTTGGCTCCTCACCTTGCCGCCGGCGTCGGCCGTCGTCTCGCCGTCGCCGATCGCGGAAGAAGAGACCGATGCGGCGCTCGCCGCTCTGCAGCCGCCCAAGCGCGTGCGTCCCCTCATCGTCGTCCTCGGCGCCAATGACGGCACCGAGATGACCGATTACCTCATGCCGATCGGCATCCTGCGGCGTGCCGACGTCGCCGACGTGGTCGCGCTAGCCATGGAGCCGGGACCGATCGAGCTCTATCCGGCGCTGAGGGCATTGCCCGATGCGACGGCCGCCGAATTCGACGCGCGGCATCCGGACGGAGCCGACTACGTCATCGTGCCCGCCATGCGCGACCGCGACGATCCCGCCGTGCTTGCGTGGATCCGGAGCCAGGCCGAGAAGGGTGCGACGGTCATCGGCGTCTGCGTCGGAGCGTTGGTCGTCGGCAATTCGGGCCTTCTCGATGGCAAGCGGGCGACGACGCATTGGTACTACGTGAAGCGACTGCGTGACGCCCACTCGACCATCCGCTACGTCCCCGACCGGCGCATGGTGGTCGACCGCGGCGTCGCGACGAGCACCGGCATCACCGCCTCGATGCCGATGTCCCTCACCCTGGTCGAAGCCGTGGCCGGCCGCGAGAAGGCTCTCGCCATCGCACGCCGGCTCGGCCTTGAAGTCTGGGACGCGCGACATGCCAGCGACGCCTTCGTTCTCACCCGGCCGTTCGCCCTGACGGCCATCGCCAACACGCTCGCCTTTTGGAAACGCGAGCGCTTGGGCATCGAGCTGCGCCTCGGGGTCGATGAGGTGTCGCTCGCCCTCGCCATGGACGCGTGGTCGCGGACCTTCCGCTCTCGGGCAAAGGCGTTTGCTCCATCCGGCGAACCCGTGACGTCGCTCAGCGGCGTGCGCATCGTTCCCGATGTCGTGGCTGCCGGCTGGCCCGGTGCACGCCTGCTGGAGCTCGGCACGCGGCCACCCGTCGCTGCGCTGGACGACGCCCTTCGCGCCATTGCTGCCCGCTACGGCTCGCGCACCGCCGACTTCGTCGCCGTGCAGCTCGAATATCCCCGGTCGATCGCGCCGGAGTGAAGACGCCGCCGGCGTTGGCGGCGCCTTCGGGCGGAGTGCTACGGGCTGGCCTCCAGGATCAGGTTGAACGGTGTCGCCGCCGCTTTGCGGAAGCGGGAGAAGCCGCCCTCGCGCACCACCTGGCCGATGCGCTTCGCGCCCGCCTGCGCGCCGAGCGCCTCGCCGCCGTCGGGCCGGAACGACGCAAGGCGTCGTGAACCCCTGACGCTATTTCTCGCGGCTCAGCTTCTCTCGCCGCTTCACTTCGGCCGCGGTCGGCGGATCCATCGCAAAATCGCCGGTTTCGACCTTGCCGGTGCGTTCGTAACGGTGGATGGCGACGCCTTTGGTCGTCGTCTGGCTGTTGGTGAGCGTGAAGGCCGCTGGCTTCGCACCGCTGCCGAAGAGCTTCTTGCCGTTGCCGAGCAGGATCGGGAACGTGAACGTCGTGATCTCGTCGATGAGATCGTGGGCGAGCAGCGTCTGGATCAGGTCGCTGCTGCCCTGGGTCAGGAGGGCAGGGCCGTCTTCCCGCTTCAGCCGCGTCACGTCGCTCGCCGCGTCGTGGAGCGCAACCGATCCCTTCCACTCCAGTTGCATGTTCGAGCGCGTCGCCACGTACTTCGTGATGCTGTTGAACCGCTTGGCGATGTAGTCGTCGTCGCCGCTTTCCGCATAGGGCCAGTGCGCCGCGAAGATCTCGTAGGTCTTGCGCCCGAGCAGCAGGTCGAAAGACGATTTGAACATCGCCTCGATCGCCTTCCCGAACACGTCGTCCATGTGCGGAACCACCCAGCCTCCGAATCGGAAGCCGCCCGTCGGATCCTCCTTGGGCCCGCCCGGTGCTTGCATGACGCCGTCGAGCGATATGAATGCACCCGTGATGACTCGTCTCATTGTTTTCCTCCGCCGGTGCGCACCTGCCGTTGCCGTCTTCCGCCGGGCATTCTTCACGACCCGGTGCCGTGGTGCAATCGCCCATTCAAAGGCCTAAACTGCTGAGCACGCATCGAAATTGACGATGTCGGCCCTCCGCCCAAGGAATGGCGGCTTTGGCGCGTCTAAGCTTCGACGATATGCTGGATGCCGATCAGGAACTGGCCGCAAGGGCCGCCGCGGGCGAGGTGGCTGCCTTCCGGCAGCTGCTCGACCGGCATTACGGGTTGCTCTACCGCGTCGCCTACCGGTTTCTGGGCTCGGCGGCGGATGCCGAGGACGTGGCCCAGGAGATCGCGCTGTCCCTGGCCACCCGGATCGGCCAGTACCGGGGCGAAAGCCGGTTCACCACCTGGCTCTACCGGGTCGCGGTGAATGCCTGTCGCGACCAGGCCCGGCGGCAGGCGAGCGCGCGGCACGCCCATGCCGCCTACGCGGCCGCCGAGCAGGGCTGGAAAGGCGACTGGGCCGACAGCGACCGCCGCATGCAGTGGCTCTACCGGGCCATCGATCGGCTCGACCCGGCGCTCAAGGAAACCGTCCTGCTGGTCGTCGCCGAGGACCTGAGCCACGCCGAGGCGGGCGAGATCCTGGGCGTCAAGGAGAAGACGGTGTCGTGGCGGATGCACGAGGTGCGAAAGCGTTTGAAGGTGATGGCGAGCACGACCGATGACTGACGACATGGAAGAACTGCAACGCCTGTTCCGGACCGAGGCTCCGATCGAGCCGCACGCCGCGGCGCGCCGTGCTGCGATCGACGCGGCGACGGCGCATTTCGCAGCGGAGACTCGGGATCGCGTCCAAGGATCGGGCCTCGCCGCGCGTCTCAAGCAGAGGATGGCAGAACTTCTGCGCCATGCGAGGAGACACCGCACCATGACTTCGATCCGTTACAGCCATGCCGCCTGGGCCAGCGTCAGCGTCGGCGTGCTTGCGATTTTCATCGTCAGCCAACATGAAGCGAAACGTGGCCCCGAGATCGCGAGGCCCGCGCAAGAGAGCGTGCCCGTCCCGCCGGTACTGCAGAAGGATGAGAACCGGACTGACGTCGCAGGGCAGAAGCCGCAGATCGTCGACCGCTTCCTCCGCGAGCGGGATGCGCGTGCCTTTTCCGGTTCGGATCGGCTCACTCGGTTGGATGGTGCCTCTCCGAGCATCTCGGCGCCCTCCGCCCCTGCCGAATCTCAACCCATGGTGCTCGGCCGCGTCGAACTGAAGTCCGCGCACCGGATCGAGGAGGTGCCGTCGCCTCCGGGCTATCACGATGTCGGCCGCGACCGCTTCCAGGACATCACCCCCAATCCCGTCAAGATCGCGACGGCCGAACCCGTCTCGACCTTTTCGATCGACGTCGATACGTCCTCCTACAGTTTCGTTCGCGCCTCCCTCAACCAGAACATCCTTCCTCAGGCCGATGCCGTGCGCGTCGAGGAGATGATCAACTACTTCCCCTACGACTATCCCGCACCGGCCGACGGTGCCGAGCCCTTCCGCGCGACCGCCACGGTGTTCACGACGCCCTGGAACCACAACACCAAGCTCCTCCACATCGGCATCAAGGGGTATTCGCTGGCCGCACCCTCGAAGCCGCGATCGAACCTCGTGTTCCTCATCGACACCTCCGGCTCGATGGACGAGCCGAACAAGCTGCCGCTCCTCGTCAACTCCATGAAGCTCCTGGTCGACTCGCTTCGCTCGGACGACACCGTGTCGATCGTGACTTATGCCGGAAACGCCGGAACGCTGCTCGAGCCGACGAGAGTCGCCGACCGCTCGAAGATCATCGCAGCTCTCGACGGGCTCTATTCGGCCGGTTCGACCGCCGGCGCCGAGGGCATTCGCCAGGCGTATCAGCTGGCGGAACGGTCTTTCGACCTCGCCGGCGTCAACCGCGTGATCCTGGCGACCGATGGCGACTTCAACGTCGGGATCACCGACCCCGAGGAGTTGAAGAGCTTCGTCGAGCGCAAGCGGGAGACCGGCATTTACCTGTCGGTCCTCGGCTTCGGCCGCGGCAACTACAACGACGAGCTGATGCAGACGCTGGCCCAGAACGGCAACGGCAACGCCGCTTACATCGACACGCTGAACGAGGCGCGCAAGGTTCTGGTCGACGAGGCGAGCGCCACCCTCTTCCCGATCGCCCGCGATGTGAAGATTCAGGTCGAGTTCAATCCCGAGAAGGTGTCGGAGTATCGCCTGGTCGGTTACGAGACGCGTCTCCTCGCGCGCGAGGACTTCAACAACGACAAGGTCGATGCCGGCGAGATCGGCAGCGGCCACACCGTGACGGCCATCTACGAGTTGACGCCGCGCGGCTCCGACTCACGCCTCGTCGACGACCTCCGCTATGGAGACGCGGCAACCGCCGCTGCTCCGGCGACGGACGAGTATGCCTTCATCAAGCTGCGCTACAAGCTGCCCGGCGCAGCGTCGAGCAAGCTCATGACCGTCCCCGTGACGCCCGCCAGCGAGATCGATCCGGCCCGCGTGCCGAGCGATGTCGGCTTCTCGGCGGCCGTCGCGGCATTCGGCCAGATCCTGCGCGGCGGCCGGTACACGGGCTCCTACACCTTCGACGACGTGATCGACCTCGGCCAGCGCAGCAAGGGTGCCGATCCCTTCGGCTATCGCGCCGAGTTTATCAACCTGGCGCGGATCGCGAAGACGGCCCAGGCGCTCCAGCCCGTGCCGTAGCCGCACCGTCGCCGGCCTTTGAGGAGCGGTGGGCTGGTCGGCGAACTTAGCAATTGGCAAGGCTCGGAAACTTTCCGACAATGTCGGGGTTGCCTGGGCGGCGAAGCTGCCGCCTGGCCCTCGCGTATTTTCGGAGGTGGCGATGTTTAAAGTGAAAGCAAGGTTTCTTCCGGCCCTCGTCATGACCCTCGGCATCGCTGCCATGCCGGCGTTCGCCGCGGAGTTCGTCAACGTCCTGACCGGCGGCACGTCGGGCGTCTACTATCCGCTCGGCGTCGCATTGTCGGAGATCTACGGCGAGGGCATGCCTGGCGCCCGCACCCAGGTTCAAGCCACCAAGGCATCTGTCGAAAACCTGAATCTGCTGCAGCAGGGCAAGGGCGAGATTGCCTTTTCGCTTGCCGATTCCGTGAAGCTCGGCTGGGAAGGAAATACCGAGGCGGGCTTCCCGGCGAAGCTCGACAAGCTGCGCGCCGTCGGCGCCATCTATCCCAACTTCATCCAGATCGTCGCCAGCCGGGACTCGGGCATCAAATCGCTCGCCGACCTCAAGGGCAAGTCGCTGTCGGTCGGCGCGCCGGCATCCGGCACCGAGCTCAACGCCCGCGCCATCCTCGCGGCTGCCGGCATGAGCTACGAGGACATGGGCAGGGTCGAGTACCTGCCTTTCGCCGAGTCGGTCGAGCTCATCAAGAATCGTCAGCTCGACGCCACCCTCCAGTCGGCCGGGCTCGGTGTCGCCTCGATCCGCGATCTCGCGACGTCCCTGCCGATCAATGTCGTCGCCGTGCCGGCCGACGTCGTCGCCAAGATCGGCGCGCCCTACGAAGCTGCGGCCATTCCCGCCGGCACCTATGAAGGCCAGGCGGAGGACGTGCCGACCGCCGCGGTCGGCAACATCCTCGTGACCCACGACGGCGTATCGGAAGACTCCGTCTACCAGATGACCAGGCTTCTGTTCGAGAACCTCGACAAGCTGTCGGCGGCCCACGCCGCGGCCAAGGCCATCCGGCTGGAGAATGCGGTCAAGGGGCTGCCGATTCCCCTTCATCCGGGTGCGGAGAAATATTATCGCGAGAAGGGCATCGCCAACTGATGGCGGGCCGGGGCAGGGGATGAGCGCGGCCGCGCCGAACGTCGCTGCTCCCGTCCCTGTCGTTGAAGGCCTTCCCGCCGGATTCGGGACCGGGTTTGCCGGCCGGGCCGCCTTCGCCATCGCCATAGGATTCTCGGCCTTCCAGATTTACGTCGCGCTGTTCGGCACCTTGCCGAGCCAGATCCAGCGCGCCATGCATGTGGCCTTCCTGCTTCTTCTCGGCTTCGCGCTTCTCGCCAATCTCGGGGCTCGCACCCTGCCCGCCCGGGCGGCGCTCTGGGCGATGGGCATTCTCGGATTCTCCACCGGCCTCTACAACTGGATCTTCTACCTGCCGCTGATCCAGCGTGCCGGATTCCTCACCGACATCGATCTTGCGATGGGCACCCTCCTCATCATCCTCGTGTTCGAGGCGGCGCGGCGCCTCATGGGACTGCCGCTCACCATCGTCGCCGGCGTCTTCCTTCTCTACTGCTTCTTCGGGCAATACCTTCCCGGTCCCTTCGTCCATCGCGGCTACGGCTACGACCAGATCATCGAGAACTTCGCCTTCGGCACCGAGGGCATCTACGGCACGCCCGTTTACGTCTCCGCCGCCTACATCTTCATCTTCGTGGTGTTCGCCTCCTTCCTCGAGCGTGCCGGCATGCTCGGCCTCTTCAACGATTTCGCGCTCGGCCTGGTGGGCGGCGTGCGCGGCGGTCCGGCCCAGGTTTGCGTTCTGTCCTCGGCGCTCATGGGCACCATTTCCGGATCCGGGGTCGCCAATGTGGTGGCGAGCGGCCAGTTCACCATTCCCCTCATGAAGCGGTTCGGCTTCCGCGCCGCCTTCGCCGGCGGCGTCGAGGCGACGTCGTCGATGGGCGGTCAGATCATGCCGCCGGTCATGGGCGCCGTCGCCTTCATCATGGCCGAGACGCTGAACCTTCCCTATGCCGAGATCGTCAAGGCGGCGATCATCCCGGCGCTCCTCTATTTCAGTGCCTGCTTCTGGATGGTCTATCTGGAGGCGAGCAAGGCGGGCCTCAAGGGCATGGACCGTGCCGAGCTGCCCGATCCCTGGCTGGCGCTGAAGGAGCATTGGCCGCTCATTCTTCCCATGACGGCGCTCGTCTATCTCCTGTTCGCGGGCTATACGCCGATCTTCGCCGGAACCATGGGCCTGGCGCTGACCGTCGTGCTGATCCTGGGCATGGCGCTGGCGGCAACGATCGGTCCGGTCGCCTTTCGCGTCGTGTTCTGGATCGTGCTGGGCATCGCTGCGGCCGCGATCTTGAAGCTCGGCGTCTGGGTGCTCGTCGGCCTGCTGGTGGCGCTCGTCGCTGCATGCATTGCGGTGAAGGGTGGCCGCACCACTCTCGTCCTGTGCGGCGAAGCCATGGCCGAGGGCGCGAAGAACGCGCTTCCGGTGGGCATCGCCTGCGCCATCGTCGGCATCGTCATCGGCACGCTTACCCTGACGGGCATCGCTTCGACCTTCATCGGCGCCATCATCGACGTCGGCGAGGAAAACCTCTTCCTGTCCCTGGTCCTCACCATGCTCACCTGCCTCGTGCTCGGCATGGGCATTCCGACCATCCCCAACTACATCATCACATCGTCGCTCGCCGGCCCGGCGCTGCTCGACCTCGGCGTGCCCCTGCTGGTCAGCCACATGTTCGTCTTCTATTTCGGCATCATGGCCGACTTGACGCCGCCCGTCGCGCTTGCCGCCTTCGCCGCTGCGCCGATGGCCAAGGTGTCGGGCATGCGGATCGGCGTCGAAGCGACCAAGCTCGCCGTTGCCGGCTTCGTCGTTCCCTTCATGGCCGTCTATACGCCGGCGCTGATGTTGCAGGACGGCGGCCCGCTCGCCGCCGCCATCGGCTATCCGTTCGAAGTCGCCTATGTCGTCTTCAAGGCCTGTGTCGCCGTCGGCCTGTGGGGCATGGCCGTCGTCGGCTACCTTGCGAGGCCCGCCGCCCTCTGGGAGCGTATCGTCGCCTTCGTCGCCGGCGCCAGCCTGGTGGCGGCGCTGCCGGCGACCGACGAGATCGGTTTCGGCCTCGCCGTTCTCCTGGTCGCCCAGCATCTGTGGCGCGCCCGCCGCGCGGCTCCGTCGGTGCGTGCGTGAGCCTGTGCATCATCGGCCTCGCGCAGGCGGTCGTCGTGCCGGCCGCCGTCTTCACCCTGAGCTGGACCCACTCCGTCGAAGGAACGCGCTGGGAGGAAAGCTGGCGGGTGAGCGGTCATCGCCTGGAGATCGTGAGCGCCCGCGTCAAGGGATCGGGTGCCGGCATGGAAATGCCGATGGATGCCGTGCTCGCCGATGGCTGGTGGACCTTCCGCCCCGCGAGGCCTTCCTTGAAGGAGGTCGTGCTCGCGTCCTCGGGTGCGACGCGCGACGGTTGGCGCCTGTGCTGGAGCGGCGGCTGCCGCGTGCTCGGCGCCGCGCCGGGTCCTTCCATCACGCTTCGCGCCTGCCGGAGCCCGGGCTGAAAGGTGAGGGAGAACGGGTGATTGCCGCCCGTTCTCCGCCGGTTTCTAGAACACGCTGTCCGGATTGTAGAACTTGACGGCGTTGTCCTTGGTGATGATCGGCGAAGGCAGCACCGTCTTCTCCGGCGCCTCGGCGCCGGCGAGTATGGCCATCAGGCGATTGAAGCCGGCGCGGCCGATCTGGTCGGAGTTGTTCTGGCCAGTCGCCCCGTAGTTGGTGCCCTCCGCCATGATCTCCTTGAGCGCCGCTTTCTCGCCGTCGACGGAGCCGAGGAAGATCTTGTCGGCCCGTCCGGCGTCCTTGATCGACCGCTGCGCGCCCAGGCACATGGAGTCGTTCTCGCAGAACACCGCGTCGATCTCCGGGAACTTGGTCAGCATGTCCTCCATGAGCTTGAAGCCGCCGTCGACGCTCCACCCTCCGAAGTCGGGTGCCTTCTCGACCTGGATTCCCGATTTCTCGACGACCGACAGCATGCCGTTCGTGCGGTCGAGGCCGATCGAGTTGTCGGCCGGGCCGCCGCGCAGGACCACGATCCGGCCCTTGCCGTTGAGCCGCTTCACGATGTACTCGCCGATCCCGACGCCGATCGCGTAGTTGTCGGGCCCGATCCAGCTCGTGAACGGGCTGCCCTTGAGCATGCGGTCGACCAGTACCACCGGCACGCCGGCCGACTTGATGGCGTCGAGAGCCTCGGGCGCCGCCTCGATCCAGGCCGCGCTCACGATCAGCCCGTCCACCTTCTGGCTGAGCAGGTCCTCGACGTTCGCCGTCAGCTTGGCCGCATCGCCTTCCGCGTCCGTCGAGACGACCGTGATGTTGGGATAGGCCTTGGCCTCGTCCTTCACGGCCTGGTCCATGCCGACGAAATAGGCGCAGCACAAGGACAGGTTGACGACGCCGATCTTGATCTCCTTCGCATCGGCGGGCGACAGGATGAAAGTGCTTGCCAGCGCCAATGCGCCGGCGACTGTTTTGAGCAGGTGTTGCATGACGTTTCTCCCTTTGCCCGGATGCCAATTCTGGAGCGTTGGCTTCCGGACCGTTTGTCCTTCAGGTCTTCCTTCTCCTGGCGAGTACCGCCACCAGGATGATGAGCCCCTTCAGGAACTGCTGGTAGTACGATTCCACATTGAAAAGATTGAGGACGTTGTCAACCAGCGCCAGAGCCAGGACGCCGCCCACGACCCCCGCCACCGTGCCGCCGCCGCCTCCGAGCACGCCGCCCCCGATCACCACCGCCGCGATGGCATCGAGCTCGTAGCCGACCCCGACGCTCGGCTGCGCGATGCCGAGCCGCGAGGCGAGCAGCACCCCGGCGAGCGCCGCCAGGAAGCCGGAGGCGGCATAGGCGGCGACGAGATGGCGACGGACGTTGATGCCGGCGAGCCGCACCGCCTCGGCATTGACGCCGATGGCATAGACGGCCCGCCCCGACACGGTGTGATTGAGATAGAACCAGACGACCGGCACGGCGAGGAGGAGGATGAGCGTCGGAACCGGAAACGGCCCGATGAAGCCCCCGCCGAGCAGGCTGCGGAACAGGGGGTCCTCGGCATATTGGGGGGTCTCGGAATAGACGTAGAGGAGGCCACGCAGGCTTCCCATGGTGGCGAGCGTGACGATGAACGGCTGCAGCTTGAAGCGCGCGATGATGAAGCCGTTGAAGAGACCGACCGCGATGCCCATCGCCAGCGCCACGCCGATCGCGGCCGGGAATGGCATTTGCGCCTGCAGTCCCGTCGCCAGGAGGCCCGCGAAGGCGACGACCGGTCCGACCGAAAGATCGATGCCGCCGGTCAGGATGACGATCAGCATGCCGAGGCTGAGGAGGCCGTTGGTGACCAGCTGACGGGCGATGCTGACGAGGTTGCGCTCGGTCAGGAACACCTCCGAGGCGCTGCTCGCCACGATGATCAGGATCGCGATGGCGACCGCGAAACCGACATTGGCGGGGTTGAACCTTCGTCGGAAGGCGCGTTCGCCGCCGTTGCTGCTGCTCATGCGGCGTCCATCCGCCCTTGACCGGCGGCACAGCCGAAGATCGTTTCCATGCTCATGTCCGCTCCCTGGAGGTCCGCCGCGATGCGACCGTCGCGCAGGACGATGACGCGGTCGCTTAAGCCGACGATCTCCGGCAGTTCCGAGGAGATCAGGAGGATGGCTTTTCCCGACGCTGCGAGCGCGGCCAGCATGCGGTAGATTTCGACCTTCGTCGCGATGTCGACGCCCCGTGTCGGCTCATCGAAGATGAAAATGCGCAGGTTTTCAACCAGCATCCATTTCGCCAGCACGACCTTCTGCTGGTTGCCGCCGCTCAGCCGCCGCACCGGCCCGCGGGCGCCGCGCGGGCGCACGTTGAGCTCGTCGAGCATCCGCGTCACCGTTTCCCACTGGCGCCTGCGATCGAGGATGCCGGCCTTCGCGAACCTGCCCATGGACGCAAGGCCGGCGTTGTCGACGATCGGGCACTCCAGCGCCAGCCCGTCGCGCATCCGGTCCTCCGTGATGAACGCAATGCCGTGCGCGATGGCATCGGACGGCGAGGCGATCGCCACCTCGCGTCCGTCGATGAGGATTCGCCCGCCGTCGGCCGGATGCGCGCCGAACACCGCCCGTGCCACGTCGCTTCGTCCGCTGCCCACGAGCCCGAACATTCCGACGATCTCGCCCGCCCGCACGGTGAAGGAGATTCCTTCGTAGGTCGTCCCCCGGCGAAGGTCGCGCACCTCGAGCGCGGCGCCGCCCGCTTGCGCCGACCGCTCCGGATAGATGGCGTCGAGCGACCTCCCCACCATGGCGCTGATGAGTTCGCCGCGGGTCACCGACCGGGTCGGTGCAAACGTCACGCCGCGGCCGTCCTTCAGGACGAAGACGTCGTCCGAGATGTCGAAGATTTCATCCAGGCGATGCGAGATGTAGAGCACCGTGGTGCCGGCGGCGGTGAGCTCGCGGATCTTCTTGAACAGGAGATCGGTCTCGTGCGTCGACAGGACCGCCGACGGCTCGTCGAGAATGAGGACGCGCGGTCGCGTGACGAGGGCCTTCGCGATCTCGACGATCTGCAGAACCGAGATCGGCAGGTCGCCGACGCGCGCCTCCACGTCGATGTCCGGGAAGCCGAAATCCCGGATGGCGGCTTCGGCCCGTGCGGTGGTCGCCGCCCAGTCGACGATTGAGCGCGCCCGACGGTGCGGCAATTGTCCAAGCAGGATGTTCTCCGCCACGCTCAGATGCGACAGCAGGCTCAGCTCCTGGTGGACGGTGCGGATGCCGAGCTCGATGGCCTGGCGCGGATCGCCGATCGCGACGTTTTCGCCGGCGAGGCGGATTTCGCCGCGGTCCGGCTTCACGGCGCCGGCGAGGATCTTCATGAGCGTGGACTTACCGGCGCCGTTTTCGCCGCAGATCGCCAGCACGCGGCCCGCCGCGGCTTCGACCGACACGTCCGTCAGGGCCGCGGTGCCTTCGAAGCTCTTGCTGACGTGGCGGATGGAAAGCATGAATGCTGGATCGCCCGGTTGGCTCGGCCACTACAGGCGAAATTCCCGCCCTCCGCAAGACGGCAGGGATCGGTCCGGCGCAACCCTTGCCCGGTGCCGAACGTTCACTCGCAAGGGCCGAGGAGTTGGAGATTTGGCGAAGACGCACGACGACTGGAAGGTCCTGCCGCATGGCCGGCTCACCGCCGTCGACGACGACATCCTGACTGTCGTCGGCGAAATCCCCATGCCGCTCGGCACGCTCGAGCGGCGCATGACCCTGGTCCGCCTCGTGGATGGCCGCCTCGTGGTCTTCAGCGCCATCGCGCTGGCCGAAGATGCGATGCGGGAGCTCGAGGCCTTCGGGACGCCGCGCTTCCTCGTCGTGCCCAATGCGCGACACCGCATGGACGCGAAGGCATGGAAGCGACGGTATCCTTCGCTTCAGGTCATCGCGCCGGAGGGCGCCCGGGAAGCCGTCGGGAAGATCGTTGCCGTCGACGCGACGGCCGCCGATTTCGCCGACCCGCGCGTCGTGTTTCGGACGGTGCCCGGAACGCGCCACGGGGAATCGGCCCTCGAGGTCGCAGGCGCCGGTGGAACGACCCTCGTCCTCAACGACATCGTCGGCAATGTCCGGAACGCACGCGGCGCCTTCGGCTTCTTCCTGCGCCTCATGCGCTTCGCCGGCGACGAGCCGCACGTCCCGCTGCCCGTTCGCCTGACCATGGTGGGCGACAAAGGGGCGCTCGCCGCGGCGTTCCGGCGCTGGGCCGAGCTGCCGGTGAAGCGCATCCTCGTCTCCCATGGCGAGGTGATCGATCGCGATCCGCAAGGCGTCCTGCGTCGCCTCGCCGGTTCTCTCGCCTGAACGGGCGCCTCACAGATAGGCGATGAGCCGGCCGAGCAGCAGGACCGCGACCCACACCGCCAGCGACACGCCCGCCTGCAGCCGGACGCTGCTCGCCGCCCCGCCCGCATCGAGCGCTCGCCAGCGCCGATGGAAGACGGCGATGTTGATGAGCCCGATCACGATGAGGATCATCTTCGCGATGAAGGCCGGGTTGCGGCCGAGCGCCGTCGCCTCCACCGCCAGCAGCACGGTGCCGCTTCCGATCTGGAGGAGAACGCCGATCGCCGCGACCGTGAGCGCCGTCGCCGCGATGGCGGCGGCGAGATCGGGGCGATTGCGGAGCATGAGGATGTCGAACACGGTGATGGCGCCGACCAGCAGGGCCGCCCCGAGCACGTGCGCGAGGTTGGAAAGCGGGTAGAACCAGACGCTGCTGCGCGCCAGGTGCGCCAATCCGGACGCCTCGAGGTCGGCGAGCAGGCCCGCATACATGGGAGGCTAACGGAGCTCGAAGGTCTTGCCGTTGACGGTGATCCGCTCGGCGCGCATCTCGTGTTCGGTCTTGGTCGACGGATAGCCCTCGGCAGCAAAGCTCGTGCCGACCGTCAGCATCGCCGCGGTGAGGCCGCGACGCTCCATGCGCGACACCGGCGCCAGGATGAGCGTCCAGCCCGCGCCTTCGTAGTCCGCCATGACGTGTACGTGCGGATTGCTCCACTCGATGTGCTTGATCGTCGATTCGAGCGTGAACTTCTTGTTGACGTCGTAGCTGCCCCATCCGTGGTGGGCGGCGGCCGTGACCGTGAGGAGGGTGGTGGCCGCGACGAGGGCAGGAAGGAAGGAACGCATGACGGTCTCCTAGGCGATGAACCCGTCCTCATCGTAATGGTCGAGATGTCCGGAGTGAAGGGGCTGTGCCACCGGGTGCGACTTGAAATAGGCGAAGGCGGTCCGGTGCGCCCTGAGGCAGCTCGTCGACGGTCTTCGCCCGGTCGTCATGCCGGAGCCTCATCTTGACGGCGTTGCGGTTTTGTGGCCGCTATCGGGAAAGGGAAGATGTGTGTCATGCCGATTGCGTTCGTTTCCTTCGTCTGTGCCGTCGTTCTCATGGCGACCGCTGCCGCCGCCCAAACGACCCTGACCATCCTGTCGTTCAACATCTGGGGCGGGGGCGCCAACGAGCAGAAGGCGGTCGACGAGACCGTCGCCGTCATCAAGGCCGTCAATGCCGACATCGTCGGCATCCAGGAAACAAGGCTCGAAAGCGATCCTTGCACGGCCGAGAGCTGCCCCGCCGCCGGCGACAGCGTGGCCGGCAAGATTGCCGAAGCTCTCGGCTTCCACGTCTACGACCAGACCAAGACCAACGAGGCGCTGTGGGCGAACGCCATTCTGAGCCGCTATCCGATCGGAACCGCAACGCCCAACGACCTCGGCGTCTCCATCGACGTCGACGGCCGCAAGGTCCACGTGTTCAACATCCATCTCGACGATGCGCCCTACCAGCCTTATCAGCTGCTCAACATCGAGTACGGGCCGTTTCCGTATCTGAAGACCGCCGATGAGGCGATCGCGTCGGCGGCCGATACGCGCGGGCCCGCTTTGAAGCTGTTTTTCGACGACCTCAAGGCCGCCGGCGCCTCCGACGCCGCTTTCGTTTTCGGCGATTTCAACGAGCCGTCGCATCGCGACTGGACCGAAGCGGCCGCCAAGGCGGGCCGCCATCCCATCGCCGTCGCCTATCCGACCGTGAAGGCGATCGAGGCCGAGGGATTCGTGGATGCATTCCGTGCCGCCAATCCCGACCCGGTCGCCAAGCCCGGCTTCACCTGGACCCCGACCAGCGAGCCGACGGCGACCGACGATCATCACGATCGCATCGACTTCGCGCTGGCACGGGCGGCGAAGCTCGAGGTCCTGGAGGCGGGCATCGTCGGCGAGAAGGCGCCCGAAGCCGACATCGTGGTCACTCCGTGGCCGTCCGACCACCGTGCGACCTACGCGAAGGTGAGGTTCTAGACCTAGAGGCCGAGGCGCTGCTTCAGCTCCTCGATGCGTTTGGAAGCCTCGGCCTTGGTCAGCTCCTTCTCCCACGCCTGCGGGTCGTGAGCCTCTTCCGACAGCGTCTTGAGGTAGGATGATTGCGCCCCCGTCATCGGCTCGTGGCCCGAGACCCAGTCCTCGGGGTCCTTTATGGTGTTCGAATCGGGGGCGGATTCGATCTTGGAGTGTTCTGCCATTGAAGGCTCCTTCGGCGGTTCGATTTTCGGAATCGGAGAACGCGCAGCTCAGGCCTGGCGTTCCGCGCCGCGATGCTCGCCGGCTTCCCGTGGGGCATCCTGCGCGGCGAGTGGGCGCGTAGCCTGTGGCGGACGCGGCGGATGACGTTCGCCTCGGCCTGCGCTCGAACTGGCGCCAGTTCGGCCTCCTCGTCCTGATCAACGCCTTCGTCGGCGGCATGGTCGGCATGGAGCGCACCATCGTCCCGCTGATCGGGACCGTCGAGTTCGGACTGTCCTCGACCACCTTCGTCATGTCTTTCATCGCGAGCTTCGGGATCGTCAAGGCCTGCGCCAACCTCGTCTCGGGCCGCCTCGCCGATGCTTGGGGCCGCAAGCGCGTGCTCGTCCTGGGCTGGCTCTTCGGCCTTCCCGTCCCGGTCATGATCATGTGGGCGCCGAGTTGGGAATGGATCGTCGCCGCCAACGTCCTGCTCGGGATCAACCAGGGCTTTGCCTGGTCGGCGACCGTCGTCATGAAGATCGACCTTGTGGGGCGCCGGTCGCGCGGGCTCGCCGTCGGCCTGAACGAATTCGCCGGCTACCTCGCCGTCGGCTTGACGGCTCTGCTGTCGGGCTACATCGCGGCGCGCCATGGCCTGCGCCCTGCGCCGCTCTATCTGGGCGTCGCCTATGCCGTCATCGGGACGGCGCTGTCCGTCGGCCTCGTCCGCGACACGCGCCGCCATGTTGAGATGGAGACGGAAGCCGAGGGCGGCGGGCCGGCGCTTCCATTCCTGGAAATCTTCGCCCGCGCCACCTATCGCGATCGAAATCTCTTCGCGGTCTCGCAGGCCGGGCTCGTCAACAACCTGAATGACGGCATGAGCTGGGGGCTGTTTCCTCTCTTCTTCGCAAGTCACGGTCTCGCCATCGAGCGGATCGGCATGCTGAAGGCCATCTATCCCGCGGCTTGGGGAATCTTCCAGGTCGTAACCGGCCCTTTGAGCGACAGGTGGGGCAGGAAAGGGCTCATCGTCGCCGGCATGTGGCTTCAGGCGGCGGCGCTGCTGTGGATCGCCTCCGTGACGGGCTTTCTTGCCTGGGCCGTCGCCAGCCTGGTCCTCGGCATCGGAACGGCGATGGTTTATCCCGCACTCATCGCCGCCGTCTCCGATGCGGCTGCGCCGGGCTGGCGGGCGGGCGCCCTCGGCGTCTACCGGTTCTGGCGCGACCTCGGATATGCGATCGGCGCCGTCGGCGCCGGCCTGGTCGCCGACCACTGGGGTATCGCCGCCGCGATTGCCTTAACGGGCATCGTTACTTTTCTATCAGGCGTCGTCGTGCTCGCCGTGATGCGCGAGTCGCATCGCTCAATTTGATGGAAAATTGTCGCAAGCGGTTAATGCGCGGCGAATGCGGGTGAATTCATTCCCTGGCTTCGCCGGCTCGCGTTTTCGCCCGCCGCCTGCCGCGCTCCATGGTTAAGGCACGCATCCGATACGGTTAAATTAGCGTGTAGTTTCAACGAATTGTCCGCCAGCGCTGAACGGACTCTCAACGCCTCGCGATCAATTTTACGGGTCACGTAAAGCGGGGTCTTCAAGAAATGCGCAAGTCAGTTTTCGCGATGGCCGTGCTCGGCCTTCTCTTCCTCGATGACGTAGGGCCAAACGCGCAAGCGGCCGATTCGCAGGCGCCCATGGGCTACACGCAGGTATGCGGCACGGGGCCGGCATCCTGCGACGTGACGGGCTACGAGGTGCGCCGCGCCGTGCTGCGGCCCGACGCCTCGGCCGATCCTCATCGCGTCGCCGCCGCCATTGCCCGCGTCGTGCCGAACCCGAACCTGACGATCGTCGATCGTCCGTGGCTCGACTTCGAGGATTGCGGCGAACTGATCGTCACGCAGGATTGCTATCTCGAATCCGTTCCGCTTCCGCACGGTTGGCTCTTCGACCTGGCCACGCTCGTGCCGCGCGATCTCGGCAGTCCGCAATACAGGCGCGTCGGCATGCTGCCGCGCGGCGGCGGCCGCTATCACGTCGGCAAGGCCTACACGATCGCCGGGCTTACCTTCCGTCCCACTCTCGATCGCCGCTACGATGCGGTCGGCCGCGCCTCCTGGTATGGCCATCGCTACCACAGCCGCATGACGTCGAACGGCGAGTGGTTCGACATGGAGTACCTCTCCGCCGCCCACGCGACCATGCCGCTGCCGAGCTACGCCCGGGTCGTCAACCTCGACAATGGCCGCGAGATCGTCGTGCGCGTCAACGACCGCGGTCCCTTCGTCGCCGACCGGCTCATCGACGTTTCGAAGAAGGCAGCCGAGCTTCTTGAGTTTCGCGACCGCGGGCTGGCGAAGGTTCGCGTTCAGTATCTGGGCCCGGCGCCGCTCGACGACGACGGAACCGACCTCGCCGCCATGAATCGCGAGATCGTCCGCAGCGCGGCGGCCGAACGCGGCGATGTTCCCGTCGCCCTCGGACGCGCTCCGCTGGTTCTCCTCGCGGCCGCGCCGGTCATGAACTTCTAGGGCCGGCCGGGCGGCGCGGAACGCTGCGCCGTGCCTTCGGCTTGAAGCTGCGCTGCCCGACGGTGCGCTTCGTCGCTGCCGAACGGGTGCGGGCACTCGCCGCAAGCACCGTCCTCAGGCTGCGCCTCAATCCATAGATCTGGTCGACGAGCGTCAGGATGACGTCGACGCCCTCGTCATTGACGCCGAACGTCTCCTTGAGGTCGCGGATCAGCGCAACGCGCGCCACTTCGCTTTCGCTCAGGTCCTCCCCACGAATATCGCCGATCCAGCCCTGTTCGATCCACGTCCGGACCACCCGCCTGTCGATCCGCATCGAAACGAGGTACTGACGTTCATTCATGGGCGTCACGCCTCCGCTCCCTGGCGCGGATTGAAGCCTTGCGCCCCGCGCCAGCCCTCGACGAACCGCTCGAGCTCCGGATCGGGCGGGCTCGGCAGCATCACCTTGAGCGTCACGTACTCATCGCCGTGCGTGCCGTCCGGCCTCGGCGCGCCTTTGCCCTTGAGGCGCAGCACCGTGCCCGAATTCGAGCCCTTGGGAACGGTGAGCGTCACCGGCCCCGTCGGCGTCGGAGCCGGCACTTTCGCACCCAGCACCGCCTCGGCGAGCGACACCGGCAGCTCGGCATGGATGTCGTCGCCGCGCAGCGTGAAGGTCTTGTGCGGCCGCACGTGGATCTCGATCAGCGCATCGCCGGCCGGCCCGCCATTGTGTCCGGGCCGGCCCTTGCCCTTGAGCCGCAGGATGCGCCCCTCCCGCGTGCCCGGCGGGATCGTCACCTTCAGCGCCGAACCGTCCGGCAGCGTGATGTCGGTGACCCGTCCGTTGAGCGCGTCGAGGAAATCGATCTCGAGGCTGTAGCGCTGGTCCTGGCCGCGGAGCTTCATGCGGCTGCCGCGCGGGCCGCGGCCGAAGAACTCGGAGAAGATGTCCTCGCCCCCTTCGAACTCGAAACCTTCCGCCGCGTTGCCGCCGCGGCCGGCGCCGCTCTCCGCGAAGTCGCGATAGTAGCGGCGCTGCGGCATCTCCTGGCCGGACGCGTCGATCTCGCCGCGATCGAACCTCGCCCGTTTCCCGGTATCCGACAGGAGGTCGTAGGCAGCCGTGATGGCCTTGAACTTCTCTTCCGCCGCCTTGTTGCCGGGATTGAGATCGGGGTGCAGTTTCTTGGCCAGCTTCCGATAGGCCTTCTGGATCTCGTCCTGGGTCGCCGTCTTGGCGACCCCGAGCGTCTGGTACGGGTCGCTCAAATGGTCTTTCCTTTCCGCCGTGCCGTCGTCGCGTCGCTCACGGCCCTTCTCCAATTCGAACAAATCGGGCGGTCTGCCTTCGCCGGGGAAATTATCACATTTTGGGCTCGCGCAAGGGGAAGGTCAGGGCCGGCGCCGCTTGCGCGGCGAGCCGGCATGGAGGGGCGTCCAGCTCGGCGGATCGCTCGCCGGGAAGCTCAGGATCGAGCTCTCGTCGACGGCGTCCTCCGACACGGCCGTCCGTTTCGGCCGAAGGCCCTTGGGGCGATCGGCGGTCTTCTCCTTGGTCGGAGGGCGGGGAAGGCTCTTCTTGTCTTTGCGCATGCGATCTCGCCTCGAAACCTCGCGAGGAGCTGCCGTACTCTAGGAAGGCCTGCGGCGGCGAATGGTTCCCCTAGTGATAGCTCGTCTCCTCGACTTTCCCCCAGAACACCCGGTAGGCGAAGATCGTGTAGGCGATGATGCACGGCAAGACGATGCTCGCGCCGATCAGGATCGCCATCAGGGATTCGGGCGCGCTTGCCGCCTCGAAGATCGTCAGCCGCTCCGGCACGATGTAGGGATAGAAGCTGTAGGCGAGGCCGACGAAGCCCAGCACGAACAGGAGCGCCCCGGCGACCAGCGGCACCCACGCGTTCCGGTCGCCCGGCAGCGGCAGCACGGCCAGCAGCCGGTCGAGCCGGTAGACGGCGAGCGTCGCGAGCAGCGGCATCGGCGCCAGGAACAGGATGTTCGGGAACGCGAACCACTTCTCGAATATCCGGGTACTGACGAGCGGCGTCACCGCCGAGACGAGGAGGAGGCCGAGAGCCGTTCCCCACAGCGCCAGCCGCGCCCACCGCACCGCGCTTTTCTGCAGCTCTCCCTCCGTCTTCAGGATGAGCCAGCCCGCTCCCACCAGCCCGTAGCCGCTGGCCAGGCAGATGGCGGTGAGGCCGCCGAACAGCAGCGCCTGCGGCGACGTCTCGAACCTGACGATGTAGAGGCCGAGCATGAATCCCTGGGCCAGCGTGGCGAGCAGCGAACCCGCCATGAAGGTCTTGTCCCAGGTGGCCTTGGCGCTCGTTCTCGCCTTGGCGCGGAAGTCGAAGGCGACGCCGCGCAGGATCAGCCCGCAGAGCAGGACCGCGACGGGAATGTAGAGAGCGTTGAGGATGATGCCGTGCGCGACCGGAAAGGCGACGAGCAGGATGCCGATGCCGAGCACGAGCCACGTCTCGTTGGCATCCCAGAACGGCCCGATCGAGGCGATCATCCGGTCGCGATCCTTCGGCTCCGCGATCGCCATGAGCATGCCGACGCCGAGATCGTAGCCGTCGAGCACGACGTAGATGAGGATGGCCAGGCCCATGAGCCCGGTGAACACCACGGGCAGCCACACTTCCGGAGCGTCGAATGCGCCAAGAAGGTCCATGCCTCAACCTCCCTCGGCGCCGAGCGGCGGCGCGCTCGCCGGCGTCCCCGGCACGGGCGTCAGCGGGCGCTGCGCATCCTGCGCGTGGCGCGCAAGGTAGAAGACGACGGAGATGAAAGCGACGATCAGCACCGCGTAGAGCGAGAGATACATGAGGAGCGTGCCGCCCACCGCCGGCGCGGGGAGGGCGGAGACGGCATCCGCCGTCTTCAGGATTCCGTGCGCCAGCCATGGCTGGCGGCCGATCTCCGTCGTGTACCAGCCCGCGACCACGGCGACCCAGCCCGAGAACGTCATGGCGACCATGATCCGCGCCATCCACCGGGAAAGATCGCCTTGCCGCATCATCTGCCATGCCCCGAACCACGACACGGCGAGCATCAGGAGCCCGGTCGCGACCATGATGCGGAACGCGTAGAACACCGGTGCCACCGGCGGATGGTCGCCGCGGAAATCGTTGAGGCCCCTGACCTCCCCGTCGAGGTCGTGCGTGAGGATCAGGCTCGTGAGCTTGGGAATCCCGATCGCGAAGCGGTTGCCGCGCCGCTCCTCGTCGGGAACGGCGAACAGAAGCGCCGGAACGCCGCGGCCCGTCTCCCATAGGCCTTCCATCGCCGCGACCTTCGCGGGCTGGTGCTCCAGCGTGTTGAGCCCGTGCCGGTCGCCGACGTAGATCTGGATCGGGATGAGGATGGCCGCCGTGTAGAGGCCGGTTCGCAAGGCCAGCGTCACGCTGTTGGCCGTGTCGCCCTTGAGCCGTCGATAGGCCGATACGCCGGCGATCAGGAACGATGCCGTGAGGCCGGACGCCAGCAGCATGTGCGTCAGCCGGTACGGCATGGAGGGGTTGAAGAGGACGGCGGTCCAGCTGGCGACGTGCGCCTTGCCATCCACCATCGTGAAGCCGGCTGGCGTCTGCATCCACGAATTGAGGGCCAGGATCCAGAAGGCGGAGAGCGTCGTTCCGATCGCCACGAGGATGGTCGACAGCGTGTGGACGCGGTTCGTGACGCGGTTGGCCCCGAACAGCATGATGCCGAGGAAGGTCGCTTCGAGAAAGAAGGCCGTCAGCACCTCGTAGGCGAGGAGGGGGCCGGCGACGTTGCCGACCGTGTTCATGTATCCCGGCCAGTTGGTGCCGAACTGGAACGACATGGTGACGCCGCTGACGACGCCGAGCGCGAAGCACAGGGCGAAGATCCGCACCCAGAAGCGGTAGCAGTCCATCCAGGCCGTGCCGCCGCCGCGATCGTGCTGCACCTTGAACAACACCAGGAACCAGGCAAGCGCGATGGTGATCGCCGGGAACAGGATGTGAAAAGTGATGTTCGCCGCAAACTGCATGCGAGAGAGCATGAACGTATCCAAGCCTGATCTCCCTTAGCTCGCGCGGAAGAGAACGTCGCCCCGCAATATATTCACCGCCGCCCTGCCTTGCAGCTGCCGTATCGTCACGTCTTGCAGTTTGTCCCCGCGATGCTAAGAGTGCCTGACGGCGATGCATGACGCGTGATGCCGCCTGTGTGGAGGGGTTTGCTGCCTCGTCCTGGTCCACGATTCGGCTGGAAGACCGAGAGCGCCGGCGCCGTCCTGTTCCTCGCCGGGCTCGGGGCGCTCCTCGGCGTTGCCGCCACCATTGCATATCTGACGCGCAGCCTCGATGACGCCGCCGCCGCCGGCATGCGCCTGTCCGACTGGCGGCAGTCGACGTTCCAGGTGATGGATGCGGTCCAGGATGCCGACGCCGGCCAGCGCGGCTACCTGCTGACCGGCGAGCCGGCCTATCTCGACCAGTTGCAGCGCGCCGCCAAGGCCATCCCCGGACACGTTGTGGAAATGAAGCAGCTCACTCCGGAAGACGAGCGCCAGCAGGGCATCTTGGGCCGCGTCGAGGCGGCGATCGGCGGCAAGCTCGCCGAATTGCGGACAACGGCTGAACTGAAGGCGGCGGGCCGCACTGCCGAAGCGCTCGCCATCGCCGATGCGCCGGAAAGCCGGGCGCTCATGCAGGCGATCCGCGGGTCCCTGCGCCAGCTCGCCGACTACCAGACGTCCGGCCTCATGGACATCCGCGGCGTTTCCAGCCGCAACCGGCAGTGGCTTCTGGTCGGAACGTCCCTCGCCCTGGCGCTCTCGGTCCTGCTGCTCGGCGCCGCCGTGATCGCCTCGCTCGCCCAGCTGCGCCGGGCGCGCGAGCGGGAATCCGAGCTCGTGGTCAGCAACGAGATGCTCGAGCGCCTGGTGCGCGAGCGCACCGAAAGCCTGGAACGGGCGACCCATGACCTCCAGCGCGAGAGCGAGCAGATGCAGGTGCTTCTGAACGAGATCAACCACCGGGTGGGCAACAGCATGCAGATGGTGTCGTCTTTCCTGGGTCTGCAGGCCGACCGCACCGAGCATCCCGAAGCGAAGGAGGCGCTGGCCGCCGCCCGCGCCCGGGTCCAGGCCATGGCGAGCGCCCAGCGGCGCTTGCGCCTCTCGGGGACCTCCGACGTCGTCCAGGTCGATTCCCTCCTCGAGAATCTCGTCGCCGATATCCGCTCCGCCCTGGCGCGCGAGAGCCGCATCGACATCTCCGTCGCCGCCGAGCCCGTGAGCGCGCCGAGCCGCACCGCCGTGAGCATCGGCGTCATCCTCCACGAGCTGGTGAGCAATGCTCTGAAATACGCCTTTCCCGACAACCGCGCCGGCAGCATCCGGATCACCCTCAACGGCGGCAAGGACAACGCCCCGACCCGCCTCACCATCGAGGACGACGGCGTCGGGATTCCGACCGTGCGGCGCCGCAGCGGCCTCGGTCTCGACGTGGTGCGGGCGCTGGCCATGAGCCTCGATGCGCAGGTCAGTACCGAGACCGTCAATGCCTCCGGGCCGAACCCTGGGGCGCGCATCATCCTGAACTTCACCGGCGCCGGAATCTGAGTCCGCGGCGCCGCTTAAGCTCGCCACAGACCTGCCATGCATCGGCGCCACTGGCGCCATCTCCGAAAAAGACGCTAGGCAGGCTGGGAAGAACCGAGGTCTGGGCACATGACGGCAAGTGGGGTCGCGGCGGACAAGGGCGAGGCACGGCCTGAATTCGTGGTGCTCGTCGCCCTGATGATCTCGCTCGTGGCGCTGTCGATCGACGCCATGCTGCCGGCGCTTCCGGCGATCGCCGCCGAGCTCGGCGCGCCGCGCGACAACGATCGCCAGCTCATCATCTCCTCGCTCTTCCTCGGGCTCGCCGCCGCCCAGATGATCTACGGCCCGCTGTCCGACAGCCTGGGCCGCAAGGCCACCATCTATGCCGGCGTCTGGCTGTTCATCGTCGGCTGCTGCATCTCGATCTTCGCGCCGACCTTTCATCTCATGCTCGTCGGCCGCTTCCTGCAGGGCGCCGGTGCCGCCGCGCCGCGCGTCGTCAGCGTCGCCATGGTGCGCGATCTCTATCAGGGCCGCGCCATGGCCCGCGTCATGTCGCTCACCATGACGGTGTTCATCCTGGTGCCGGTCTTCGCTCCGCTCCTCGGCCAGCTCGTCCTCGCCGTCGCTCCGTGGCGCGCCATCTTCGTATTGCTGCTCGCCCTGGCCGTTCTCGTGCTGGTCTGGTTCTGGCGCCGCCAGCCCGAGACGCTGCCCCGCGAGCGCCGCGCACCGTTCTCGTTCGTGCGCATCGGCCGCGCCATCGTCGAGACCTGCACCAATCGCGTCGCCTTCGGCTACACCCTGGCGGCCGGATTCATGTTCGGCGCCTTCGTCGGCTATCTCAACTCCTCGCAGCAGATCTTCCAGGACCTCTATGACCAGGGCGCGCTGTTCCCCGTCTATTTCGGCGCTCTCGCTCTGTCGATCGGCGTTTCATCGGCGGTCAACGCCCGCCTGGTGATGCGGCTCGGCATGCGCTACCTGTGCAATCTGGCGCTGCGCGTCCTCGTCGCCGCCTCGCTCGTCTTTGCCGTCGTCACCATAGTCTCGAACGGCATCCCGCCCCTGGTCGTGGCGATGGCCTACCTGCTGCTCTGCTTCTTCTGCGTCGGCGTGCTGTTCGGCAACTTCAACGCTCTCGCCATGGAGCCCTTGGGACACATCGCCGGCGTCGCCTCCGCGGTCATCGGTTCGCTGACCACCTTCATATCGCTGGCGCTCGGCACGCTCATCGGTGTCTGGTTCGACGGCACCCTGTTTCCGCTGGCGTTCGGCTTTGCGGCCCTCGGCCTTGCGTCCATCGCCACGGTTTACTGGACGCAGCGCGCGCCGCATTCCCCCGATGGCCGGCCTACGGCATGAGTTGCCCGCCATTGACCTCGATGACCTGGCCGATGACGTATCCCGAGAGGCGTTCGGACGCGAGGAAGAGATAGGCGCCGACGAGGTCGTCCGGCGTGCCGGGACGTCCCTGCGGGATCATCGCGACCTGTGCTTCGAACTGGGCGGGCGTCGAGTAGCGTTCGTGGAAGCGCGTCGCGATGAAGCCTGGCGCCACCGCGTTCACCCGGATGCCGAATCCGATCAGCTCCTTCGCCATGCCGCGCGTCACGTTCGAGACGAACGCCTTCGCCGAGCCGTACAGTCCCGCCCCGCCGCCGGCGCCGTTGCGCGCCGCGACCGACGAGGTGTTGATGATGAAGCCGCCGTTCTTCTTGAGGGCCGGAATGGCGGCACGGCATGCGGCGATGACCGACCTGGCATTGAGGTTCATGACGGCGTCGTAGTGCTCGTCGGTGATGTCGGCATAGGCGACGCGCCCCAGCATCAGCCCGGCATTGTTGACGAGTTCGTCGAGGCGCCCGAGATGGCCGAGGCTCTCCTCGACGACCCGCGCCACCTGCTTTGAATCCGAGACGTCGCCGCGCACCAGGAAGACCTCGCCGCCGCCGCCCGCGATTGCATCGGCGACGTCGCGCGCCGCGGCCTCGCTGGCGTGGTAGTGCAGCGCCACCTTTGCGCCCTGGGCTGCGAAGCCGCGCGCCACGGCCGCACCGATTCCCGTCGACGCGCCGGTGACGAGAACGCATTTGCCGCGAAGATCGGGGATGGTGAGCTGGTCCTCGAGCGTTGCGTCCATGGAGCTTTTTCTCCTCACGTCGTCTTGGTGACCTTGCTCAGCCAGCGCGGGCGGTCGGGGTCGTGGCCGCGCGCCTGCGCCACCGTTTCGGCGAGGCGGTAGAAGACCTGCGCCATGACGATGGGATCGACGAACGGATGGCCGCTCGGCGGATAGGCGAGCCGCCCGGCCGAAGCGGTGCCCGGCTCGACGGCCATCACATGCGCGCCGGTGCGCCTCAGGCGCGCGATGGTGTCGACCGTCGTCGGCCGCGCCGCGTCGCCGGGCGCGAAGACGACGACCGGGAAGGAAGCGCCGACCAGTTCCAGGGGACCGTGCATGACCTCGGCCGACGAATAGGCCTCGGCATGGAGCCCGCACGTCTCCTTGAGCTTGAGGGCCGCCTCCTGCGCGACGGGGAATGCGGGCCCCCGTCCGAGCGTGTAGAGCGATCGCGCCTCCACCAGCACAGGCTCCGCCGCCTCCCATCGGTAGTCGAGCGCCCGCGCGAGCGTTTCGGGCAGTCCCGCGACGGCCCGCGCCAGATTTTCATCTTCGGCCCACGCGCCGACGAGCGCGGCGATCGCGGCGAGGCTGGCGATGAACGACTTCGTCGCCGCGACGCTCGTTTCCGCGCCGGCGTTGAGCGGTAGGCAGATGTCGGCGCCCTGCGCCAGGGGGGACGTTTGATCGTTCACCAGCGCGACCGTCAGCCCGCCCCGCCGCCGTGCCGTCTCCTGGAACGCCAGGATGTCGGGGCTCCGTCCCGATTGCGACACGGTGACGACGAGAGCGTCCTTCACCCGGAGGGGCGAATCGTAGATCGACACGACGGACGCGCCCATCGACGCGCACGGAATTCCCAGGAGGATCTCGACGAGATACTTGAGATAGTTCGCCGCGTGATCGGAGCTGCCGCGCGCCGACGTGACGACGACCGCCGGCGGCCTCGCGACGAGGCGGCGGGCCAGGTCGCGCAGTGCGCCCGCGTTCGCCTCGAGCCCGCGCGCCACGGCTTCGGGTGCCTCCGCGGTCTCGCGCGCCATCGCCGTGGTCATCGAAAACCGCCCTTCACCTGATTTCCGTTCGTGCTAGTTTGAGCGGACGTGGGCCCGCGAGGCAACCGCAAAGCTTGCTCCCAATCCTCATGCGCGACTTCTGGCGACGATTTTCCAAAGACCGGGCGGCGCTCTGCGGCCTCGTCATCGTGGCGATTGCGGTGCTGGCGGCCGTCTCGGCGCACCTCATCGCCCCCTTCGATCCGAACGAGCAGTTCTTCGACGGGCTGACGATCGAGGGCCAGCCGCTGCCCCCCAACGCCCGCTTCTGGATGGGCACCGACACGCTCGGCCGCGACATCTTCTCCCGCCTCCTGTTCGGCGCCCAGACTTCGATGGTCATCGGCGTGCTCGCCAACGGCGCCGCCGTGGTGCTCGGCACCGGGCTCGGACTGATCGCCGGCTTCCTGCGCGGTTTCATCGGCGCCGCCATCATGCGCTTCACGGATCTGATGATGGCGTTCCCGCCTCTTCTGCTCGCCATCGCCTTCGCCGCCATCCTGAAGCCCGGCCTCGCCATCATCGTGCTCGTCATCGCGCTGGTGAACTGGGTGCAAACCGCCCGCATCGTCTATACCGAGACGGTCGCACTGTCCGAGAAGGAATTCATCGAGGCGGCCCGCGCCCTCGGCGCCGGCACCGGCCGGGTGCTCCTGCGCCACCTCTTGCCCCATCTCGTGCCGACCATCGTCGTCTACGGCACCCTCGGCATCGCGACGACCGTGCTTCTCGAGGCCATGCTGTCGTTTCTCGGCCGCGGCGTGCAGCCGCCGACGCCGGCCTGGGGCATGATGATCTTCGAGGCTCAATCCTATTTCCTGAACGCGCCGTGGATGGTGTTCTTCCCCGGCATCGCCATCCTCGTCGTCGCGCTCGCCTTCAACCTCGTCGGCGACGGGCTCAGGGATGCGCTCGACCCGACCCAGCGGGGGCGGCGCGCATGACGGTCGCCTACCTTCTCCGCCGCTTCGGCGCCTCGCTCGTCATTCTCGTCGGCGTGACGCTTGTCGCGTTCTGCCTCACCTATCTCATTCCCGCCGACCCGGCGGCGATGCTTGCCGGCCGCAACGCCACAGCCCAGACGCGCGAGCTCATCCGCAAGGAGCTCGGCCTCGACAAGCCGCTGCCCGTCCAGTACCTGACCTATGTGTCGCGGCTCGCCCGGGGCGACCTCGGCCATTCCTACGCGCGCAAGACCGCCGTCGGCGATCTCATCGCCTCGCGGCTTCCCGCCACCCTGCAGCTCATGCTGGCGGCCATCTTCGCCGAGCTTCTCATCGGCATCCCGGCGGGCATCTTCGCCGCCTCTAGGCGCGGCGCCGCGGCCGACAAGGCGACCATGGTGCTGGCGCTCGCCGGCGTCTCGGCGCCGCAGTTCGTCGTCGGGCTTCTCCTGCTCTACGTATTCGCCTACCTGCTCGGCTGGTTCCCGTTGAGCGGCTACGGCAGCCTCTCCCATGTCGTTCTTCCCGCGCTGACGCTCGGTATCGCCGGCGGCGGCTGGTATGCGCGCATGATGCGCTCCTCCATGGTCGAGGTCCTCCGCCACGACTACATCCGCACGGCGCGCGCCAAGGGTCTCGCCGAGCTGAGCGTCCTCCTGCGCCACGGCTTGCGCAACGCCGTCCTCCCCATCGTCGCCATGGTCGGGCTCGACGTCGGCATCTTCATGTCGGGCGTCGTCGTGGTCGAGAACGTGTTTGGCTGGCCGGGCGTCGGCCAGCTCATGTGGCAGGCCATCCAGTCGCTCGACATTCCCATCATCATGGGCGTCACCGTCGTCGCCGCCGTCTTCATCATCCTCGGCAACCTGCTGGCCGACCTGCTTTCGCCCCTCATTGACCCGCGCATCCGCTTGCGCTGATATGCGGGTTTCAACCGTACAATTAATAGGCTTTGGGAGGAGCCGGCTCATGAGAAAACTGCTTTTTGCTGGCGCGGCCGTGGCTGCGCTGTTCGTCACCGGAACCGCCATGGCCGCCGAGCAGCCCAAGCAGGGCGGGGCGGCCATCGTGACCTTCAACAACGATCTGACGACGCTCGACCCCCAGGTCGGCTACGACTGGCAGAACTGGTCGGTCATCAAGTCGATCTTCGACGGCCTCATGGACTACAAGCCGGGCACGACCGAGCTCGAGCCTGACCTCGCCGAGAGCTACACCGTCTCCGACGACGGCCTCACCTACACCTTCAAGCTTCGCGACGGCGTCAAATTCCACAACGGGCGGGTCATGACGGCGGCCGACGTCAAGTACTCCCTCGAGCGCGCCGTCAACCCGTCGACCCAGAGCCCCGGCGGCGGCTATTTCGGCGCCATCGCCGGCTACGACGACATGGTCGGCGGCAAGTCGACGGAATTGTCCGGCGTCGTCGCCACCGACGACAAGACGGTGACCATCACGCTTACCCGCCCCGATGCCACCTTCCTGCATCTCATGGCCATCAACTTCGGCTACGTCGTGCCGAAGGAAGAGGTCGAGAAGGCCGGCGCCGATTGGGGCAAGGCGCCGGTCGGCACCGGTGCCTTCAAGTTCGTCGAATGGGCGCCGGGCCAGCGACTCGTGCTCGAGCGCAACCCGGACTACTTCCGGCAGGGCGTTCCCTATCTCGACAAGCTGACCTTCGAGTTCGGCCAGGATCCGACCGTCGCCGTGCTGCGCATCAAGAACGGCGAGATCGATATCCTCGGCGACGGCATCCCGCCGGCGCAGTTCGCCGAGATCATGGGCGATCCGACCAACAAGGAGCTCATCGCCGAAGGCGAGCAGCTGCATACCGGCTACGTCACCATGAACGTCACCCAGCCGCCGCTCGACGACGTCAAGGTGCGCCAGGCGATCAACATGGCGATCAACAAGGACCGCGTCGTCAAGATCATCAACAACCGCGCCAAGCCTGCGAACCAGGCGTTGCCGCCCGCCATGCCTGGCTACAATGCCGAGCAGAAGGGCTTCGCCTACGATCCGGAGGGGGCGAAGAAGCTCCTCGCCGAGGCTGGCCACCCCGACGGGTTTGCAACCGAGCTCTATGCCATGAATGTCGATCCCAACCCGCGCATCGCCCAGGCGATCCAGCAGGACCTGGCAGCGGTGGGCATCAAGGCCGAGCTGCGCTCGCTCGCCCAGGCGGAGGTGATCGCCGCCGGCGGATCGGGCAAGGCTCCGCTCATCTGGTCGGGCGGCATGGCCTGGATCGCCGATTTCCCCGATCCCGCCAACTTCTACTACGGCATCCTGGGCTGTATCGGCGCGGTGGAGGGCGGCTGGAACTGGTCGAAATACTGCAACAAGGCCCTCGATGACCGCGCGACGGCCGCCGATGGCAAGGTGAAGGCGGAGGATCAGCCGGCCCGCATCGGCGAATGGAAGGCGATCTTCGACGACGTCGTGAAGGACGCGCCCTGGGCGCCGGTCTTCAACGAGAAGCGCTTCACCTATCATTCGGCGCGGCTCGGCGGCGATCCGTCGCTGTTCACCGACCCGATCCACATCCCGGTGAACTACGACTACATCTTCGCCAAGGACGTCCAGTAGCGATTGCGAGGCGGGATCTGCGTCTGCGGATCCCGCTCCTCCGACCGAACATCCCGATGAACGCCAAGCATACGATTCACGACCATCAGTGCCATTTCGGCTGGAACAACGCCAACCCGCCCGCGGTTCGCGTCGCGCCGGGCGAGACGGTGGAATTCCATCCGCTCGATTCCTCCGGCGGCCAGCTCGACCCGAAGTCGACGGTCGCCGACATCGCCAGGCTCGACTTCGCCAAGGTCAATCCGGTCGCCGGCCCCGTCTTCGTCGACGGCGCCGGGCCGGGCGACGCCATCAAGGTCACCATCGGCGCCTTTGCGCCGTCGGGCTGGGGATGGACGGCGAACATCCCCGGTTTCGGTCTTCTGGCCGACGACTTCAAGGAGCCGGCGCTTCACATCTGGAAGTACAACCCCGCGACGCTGCGCCCGGCCATGTTCGGCAAGGGCGCCCGCGTGCCGCTGAAGCCGTTCTGCGGAACCATCGGCCTGGCGCCGGCCGAGCCCGGCCCGCACAGCATCGTTCCGCCGCGCCGCGTCGGCGGCAACATGGACATCCGCGATCTCGCCGCCGGCACCGAGCTCTATCTTCCCGTCGAGGTCGAGGGCGGGCTGTTCAGCGTCGGCGATACCCACGCGACCCAGGGCGACGGCGAAGTCTGCGGCACGGCCATCGAGAGCCCGTGCAGCCTCGTGTGCACCTTCGATCTCGTGAAGGACGCCAGGCTGAAGTTTCCCCGCTTCACCACTCCCGGCCCCGTCGCTCGCCATTTCGACCGCAAGGGCTACGAGGCGACGACGGGCATCGATCCCGACCTCATGCAGGCGACCAGGGCGGCGGTGCGCGGCATGGTCGACCTCCTCGCCGCGCGCTATCACCTCGATCCGGTCGAAGCCTACATGCTCTGCTCGGTGTGCGGAGACCTGCGCATCAGCGAAGTGGTCGACGTTCCGAACTGGGTGGTCTCCTTCTATTTTCCACGCGTCGTTTTCGAGTGATGGCGGAAGGCAACGGCGCACCTCTCCTGGCGGTCGAAGGCCTGACGGTATCCATGAACACCGAGGACGGCCGCATCGTCCTCATCGACGATGTGTCCTTCGCGCTCCGCCGCGGCGAGGTCCTGGGCCTGGTCGGCGAGTCGGGCTGCGGCAAGAGCGTCACCGCCCAAACCGTCATGCGCCTCCTGCCGATGCCGCCGGCGCGGATCGAGCGCGGCCGCATCGGCTTCGAGGGCCGCGATCTCGTCGGCCTCTCGGAGAACGGCATGCGGGCGCTGCGCGGCGACCGCATGGCGATGATCTTCCAGGAACCCATGACGAGCCTCAATCCGACGATGCCCATCGGCCGCCAGATCGCCGAAGTGCTCGAGCTCCATCGCGGTGCCGGCAGCGGTGAGGCCCGCCGCGCCGCGGCGGCGATGCTCGGCCAGGTCGGCATGGCCGAGCCCGAGCGCCGCCTGGCCCAGTATCCGCATGAACTGTCGGGCGGAATGCGTCAGCGGGTGATGATCGCCATGGCCCTTGTTTGCCGCCCCTCGGTGCTGATCGCCGACGAGCCGACGACGGCGCTCGACGTCACCATCCAGGCGCAGATCCTCGCTCTGCTGCGCCGCCTGAAGGACGAGTTGGGTCTCGCTGTTCTGCTCATCACACACGACCTCGGCGTCGTTGCCGAGATGTGCGACCGCGTCGTCGTCATGTATGCCGGCCGCGTCGTCGAGCACGGCCTGGCGCATCGCGTCCTCAGGGAGCCGCGTCACCCCTATACGGCCGGCCTTCTCGTGTCCTCGCGCCGCAAGGATGCGCGCGGCCGCCGCCTGCCGGTCATCCCCGGCATGGTGCCGCCGCCCGGCAGCTGGGGCGACGCCTGCCGCTTCAGCGAGCGCTGCGGACGGGTCCTGCCCCGCTGCCGTTATGAGCTTCCACTGCTCGCATCCGTCGCAGGCGGCGGCGAGGCGGCATGCTGGAATCCCGTGCCATGACGCCGCTCCTCGAGGTCGCCGGGTTGACGCGGCATTTCACCTTGCGCGGCGGTCATGGGCAGGTGACGGCGGTCGACGGCGTGTCGCTGTCGCTCATGCCCGGAGAGACGCTTGGCATCGTCGGCGAATCCGGCTGCGGCAAGTCCACCTTGGCGCGCCTGATCCTCCGCCTCATCGAGCCTTCGTCCGGCAGCGTGACTTTCGACGGCGACGATCTGCTGGCGCTGTCGTCCGCCGCTCTGCGCCGCCGGCGCCGCGACATGCAGATCGTGTTCCAGGATCCCTACGCCTCGCTCGATTCCCGAATGACGGTCGCGGCGATCGTCGCCGAGCCGCTCGACATCCACGGCATCGGACGTACGGCCGACCGCCGCGCCCGCGTCGAGGAGCTGATGGGTCTCGTCGGCATGCCGCGCGCCGCATTGAGCCGCTACCCGCACGAATTCTCTGGCGGACAGCGCCAGCGCATCGCCATTGCCCGCGCCATCGCGCTCGAGCCGAAGCTCCTCATCCTCGACGAGCCCGTCTCGGCGCTCGACGTTTCGATCCAGTCGCAGATCCTCAATCTCCTCCAGGACCTGAAGGATCGCCTGGGCCTCTCCTGCATCTTCATCTCCCACGACCTCGGCGTCGTCGAGTACATGAGCGACCGCGTCGCCGTCATGTATGCCGGCCGCATCGTCGAGATGGCCGCCGCCGGCGCCATCTTTGCCAACCCCACGCATCCCTACACGCGCACTCTCATCGCCGCCGTGCCCGATATCGACGCCGCGCTTCGCCGGGCGTCGTCGTCCGGTCCCGCCAACTCCGCACCATAGGAACCTTTCGATGTCCACATCGCTCCGCTACTTCGACCGCTCGCCCTACACGATTGCCGTCATCGGCGCGGCGAGCGGCATCGGCAAGGCGACCGCCGCCTTTCTCGTGGAGCAGGGGGCCGTCGTCCATTGCATCGACCGCGATGCGGAGGGCGTCGGCGCCGTCGCCAAGGCGCTCGGCCAGCCCTACGACGTCGCCGACGTCGCCGACCATGCCGCGCTCGACAAGGCGGTGGCGGCCGCGATCGCCCGGCACGGAACCTTGCACGCCCTCGTCAACTGCGCCGGCATCACCGGCCGCACCAATCTCAGGGCGCACGAGGTCGACATCGACGATTTCGACGCCGTCTACCGCATCAACCTGCGCGGCGCCTTCCTGGTGTCCCGGGCGGTGCTGCCGCACATGGTGGCCAACGGCTACGGCAGGCTACTGCACGTCGCCTCGATCGCCGGCAAGGACGGCAATGCCGGCATGTTGGCCTATTCCGCCACCAAGGCCGGGCTCATCGGCATGGTGAAGTCGATGGGCAAGGACTATGCCGAGACCGGCGTTACTATCAACGCGCTCGCCCCCGCCGTCATCCGCACGCCCATGGTCGCTGCGCTCCCCGATGCGACCGTCAAGTACATGACCGACAAGATTCCCATGCGCCGCTGCGGCGAGCTCGACGAGGCGTCGGCCATGATCGCCTGGATCCTGTCGCCGGCCTGCAGCTTCACGACGGGTTTCACCTTCGACCTGACCGGCGGCCGCGCGACCTACTGACCGTCGTGGCGCTCCCAGCCGTCGAGCACCGAGCGCGCCGCTCCCTGGGCATGGCGGGCGGCGTCGCGGTTTCCTTCGCAGGCCGCCACGATCGACCCCTTCATCAGGATGTGCCAGGTGCTCGCGAATGCGTCGGTGTCGCTCAGCCCCGCCTCGTCCGCCAGCGACTTGATGTAGGAGCGGATGTTCACGAGATGCCGTGCGGCTGCGACGTGCAGCACGTCGTCGGCCGGCGGATATTCGAGGAGCACGTTGATGAACGTGCATCCTTCGAATGTGTCGAGCTGGAACCAGTCGTGAAAGGTGTCGAACACCGCAAGGAGCCGCGCTTCCGGCTCGGCGGCGCGGGCCTCGACCTCGGCCTGGAGCCATTCGACCGACCATCGCTTCTCCCGCATGGTCAGGAACGCCTGTACGAGCTCCGCCTTGGAGCGGAAGTGGCGATAGAGCGTCATCTTGGCGACACCGGATTGGGCGATGATGGAATCGACGCCGACCGCGCGCGTGCCGCGCGTCGTGAAGAGATCGTAGGCGGCGGTGAGGATGCGATCGCGCGCTCCGAGCGCACGGTCAACGGATTCGCGGTGCTTGTCGCCGATCACCGGCCGTTCCCCTTGTGAACACCGATACTGTCAGAAAAACGGGTGGCCGTGAAGGCCACCCGCTGGATTTTGCCTACTGCGACGAGTTGGAGTCGCTGCTGGAAGCCGGAGCTTCCGTCGAACCTTCGCCGGTCGTCGGCGGAGGCTGGATGGCCGGTTGCTCCGGAACGGCCGGCTGCTCCGGAGCGCTCAGGCCCTGGGTCTGGGTCTGCGCGTTCTGCGCGTCGGCCGCCGCCTTGACGTCGTCCTTCGAGGTGAACTCGGGGGCCGCCGCCAGCTCGTCCGTCGTGACATCGAGGATGAGCTGCACGCCGTTGTCGGTCTCGGTCAGCTTGATGCGATCCATTTTGATGGCGACGTCCTTCTCGCCGATTCCGAGGAATCCGCCGACGCCGACCACCACGCCGTCGACCGCACCGTCGCGCGTCAGGATGACGTCGTTTACATCGCCGATCGCCTCGTTCTGCGGCGAGTAGACGGTGGCATTCATGAGCTTCGAGCCCATGAACGTGTTCTCGTCCTGCATCGTGATGAGACCCTGAATTGCGCTAGGCGCCGCCGGCTGTTCGGCGGTTTTCGTGTCAGTGGCCTCGGGTTGGGCGCTGTTGTCCTGACCCTGGACCACGGGCTCCTGGGTAGTGGTGCCCTGGTCCTGAGTGGTGGCGGCCGGATCCTGGACGGTGGTGCCCTGGTTCTGCGCCGGCTGCTGGTCCGTCGTGGTCTGCGCGTAGCCGGCCACCGGCATGCTGAGCGCAGCCATGAGGGCGAGCGTGCTGATGGGGTATAACCTCATTGCTGTTTTCCTTCGCTGTTGAACGCCCCTCGCTGAGCCAACGTCGGCGTCGAGGCCTGGTTCCTATTTTACTACAACTGCAAGGGAAGCTTACGTGAGCATCCACACGGCAACGACGAGCGGCACCGGGACGGCAAGGGCAAGGAAGAAGGCAATTCGGGCAATCATGCGGGCGATCCTGTGCCGGTGTACCGGAATGGGGGACGAACCCGCACCAAACGCCGGACCTTGGCGAAGGTTCCGGCGTTTCGATGCGCTGGCGCGGCAGAAGGCCGCGTGGCGCGGGCGGGAGTGTTACTTGGCGGTGACCGCCCTGAGCATCCAGATGGCCTTTTCGTGGAAGGACATCCGCCGCACGAACAGGTCGTGCGTCACGATGTCTCCTGCGTCATCCGCTTCGCCCGCCGCCTCGCGCATGAAACGGACGACGGCTTCGTGGTCGGTGATGAGCTCCTCGATCATAGCCTCGGTCGAGCGCAGGGCGAGCTCGTCGCCCACCGATGCGCTGCGCGCCATGATCTTTGCCGAGAACGGCACGACGCTGCCGAGCGCGCGGATACGCTCGGCCAGCTCGTCGGCGGCGGCGAACAGGTCCTGGTATTGCTCCTCGGTCAGCTTGTGGAGGCCGACGAAGCTCGGACCGACCACGTTCCAGTGGAACACTTGGCTCTTGAGCATGAGCACGATGGTGTCGGCGAGGCCTTCGGCGAGCAGCTCGGCGATGCGGACTCGCGCCGCGGCATGGAGGCCGGTCTTGACGTTCTCCTTGTGAGCTTTCACTGCGAGGACGCTCGGCTTCATGTCACCGCTCTCCACTCGGTTGGAAGTGCAGGGGATTGATCAGAATAACTTCTGATTCTTTTCCCACTCGGTCACCTGGCGCTCCGCTTCGTCGCGGGCCAGGCCATAGGTGTTCTGGATGCGCCCGACGAGTTCCTCGCGCTGGCCGGAGATGATGTCGAGATCATCGTTCGTGAGCTTGCCCCATTGCTGCTGGACCTGGCCCTTGAACGTCTTCCAGTTACCTTCGATGCGATCCCAATTCATTTTGGACCTCCTGTCGTTCGTATTACCCAAGCGTCAACGTTTGGGAGGCCGAAACGTTCCGGATCAATTGAGCTCGCTCGCCGGCATCGACAGCCGATAGGCAATGCCGCCGGGCGTGAAATCGAGGGCGGCATCGCCCTGCACCGAGAACGGCACGACCTCTTCGAGCAGGATCCGGCCGAAATGTCGCGTTTCGGGGCGGCTGACCTTCGGGCCTTCCATTTCCGACCACTTGAGTTGAAAGCGCTCGCCGTCGCGCCCGTGGATCTTGGACCAGCTGATGACGACGTGTCCGCTGTCGTTCGACAGCGCGCCGTAGCGCAGTGCGTTCGCCGTGAGTTCGTAGAGCGCCAGCCCTACGTGCTGGGCCGCGCTCGGTCGCAGATAGACGGCGTCGCCCTCGAAGCTGATGCGGTCGGCCGCCTTGCCGGCGAACAGCAGCACCTGCGTGCGGATGAGCTCGCGCATGCCCGCCCCGCGCCAGTTCTGGTCGGAGAGGATGTCGTGGGCGCGCGACAGCGACATCAGCCGGCCCGAGAACCGGCGGGTGAATTCCTCGACCGTGCTCGAGCTCTGCGCCGTCTGGTTGGCGATCCCCTGGATCACGGCGAGCAGGTTCTTCGACCGGTGGGCGAGCTCGAGAAGCAGGACGCGCAGGTGCGACTCCGACTGCTTGCGGTCGCTGATGTCGATTGCGGCGCAGATGACGCCGTCGATTTCACCCTCGCCGTTGCGGCGCGGGGCGATGCGCAACTCGTACCATCTCGGTTCGCCGCCGACCGGTATCTGCACCTCGATCGTTCGAGGTGCGCCGCTGTCGATCACGTCGCACTTGGCGGGCGACACGATCGCCGCGACCTCGGCCGGCAGGACCTTGCTGTCGCTGTGCCCGACGACGTCGTGATAGCCAAGCGGCGGATTCTCGATCCACTCGTAGGTGAGGTTGCGGTCCTGCGCGAAAAGCGTCAGGTCGGCGAGATTGACGCCAGCCGCCACGCCCTCCCGGATGTCCGTTCCGATTGGGGTTGGGGAGGAAGCTCTTGTATCAGCCTCCGGCCGCTCGCTGCCTGCCCTGCTCCGCACGATGGGTTGCCCTGCTCCGTTTTGGCCTTCCGTCTTGTGTCGGCGCCAGGCCCATGGGTGGAAAGCGGGAGCTGTGGAACTAACTCGAGCGCTCTTCCTGCGACGCCTTGCAAGTGCTCTTAAGGCCAAACGAAACGCGCAATTGTTCGTTCCTTGCCTAGCCGGCGGCGCGCACTTTCGAGGCGAGGGCGTGGGAGTCGAAGAACAGGGCTTGGCTGATCACCGCTTTAACGATTTCCGGCTGGAACGGCTTGGTGATGAGGAAGGTGGGTTCGGGCCGGTCGCCGGTCAGCAGGCGCTCGGGGTAGGCGGTGATGAAGATGACCGGCAGCTGGAAGGAGAGGAGGATTTCGTTAACCGCGTCGATCCCCGAGCTGCCATCGGCGAGCTGGATGTCAGCGAGGACGAGGCCCGGGCGTTTGCTCTCGGCGGCCGTGACGGCTTCCCGATGGGTGCGGGCGACGCCGCACACAGAGTGGCCGAGCGACCGCACGAGCTGTTCGATATCCATGGCGATGATCGGCTCGTCCTCGATGATGAGGATTTCGGTCGCCACCTGCTCGGCGATCTCGCGGCCCGCCTGGGAGATGAGGTCGGCCGCCTCCTTGTCGCTGACCCCCAGGATCTGCGCCGTCTCCGCCGTCGAGAACTCCTCGACCGTCAGCAGGAGGAACGCCTGGCGCGGCAGCGGCGTCATCACCTCGAGCTTGGCATCGACGCTCTTGCGCCCGCTGCCGCTCCCCGGCATGGGCTGCAGGTTGACCTTGAGCGATGACCAGAGCCGCGTGAACGCCTGGTAGAGGGAGACCCGGGGATCGAGGTCCTCCCGGAAGCCGGACGGATCGGCCAGGAGCGATTCGAGCAGGGCGGCCACGTAGGCGTCCCCGGCCTGCTGGCTGCCCGTCAGGGCCCGGGCGTAGCGCCGCAGATAGGGGATGTGGGGAGAGATCTTTTGGGCGATGGACATGCTAACCCCTTAATTTGATGCAATGTTTTCGGAAACCCGCAGGCGCATGGAGGATGATCTTAACGTTTCGTTACGAGTTTTGTTCCCGATTTTGCACCGGAAAGCCGTCCCGAAGGGAACCAAATTGATTTCCCAAGGTTGGTTCATGGCGTTTATCTGGCTGTTCCGGACTCCTGACGTGAAACCCACCGCAATCATGAAGAAGATCGACCCGAATACCGAACCGGCCCGGACAGCGAAGGCCAAGGGGGCTCTCGATCGGCAGGTGCAGGCCCATATCGGCCGCAAGCTCAAGGCCGTTTACGACGAAGTGGCCGCCGAGCCGTTGCCCGACAAGCTCGTGGACCTTCTCGCACGGTTGGATGGAAAAGGCGAATGACGATTTCGCCCAGCCTCAAGGCAGACCTGCTCGCATCGGTGCGCTCGCTCCGCGCCTTCGCCGTGTCCCTGTGCGGTCAGCAGGACCGCGCCGACGATCTCGTCCAGGAGACCTTGGTGAAGGCGTGGTCGAACATCGACAGCTTCCAGGAGGGGACGAACCTTCAGGCCTGGCTCTTCACCATCCTGCGCAACCACTACTATTCCGAGATCCGCAAGCGCCGGCGCGAGGTCGAGGATGCCGACGGGCACTATTCGCGCCGCTTGGCCACGCATCCCCCGCAGCAGGGGCATCTCGATCTCGCCGACTTCAAGACCGCCTTGAACAAGTTGCCCGACGATCAGCGCGAAGCGCTCGTCCTAGTCGGCGCCTCCGGCTTCTCCTACGAAGAGGCGGCCCACATCTGCAACGTCGCGGTCGGCACCATCAAGAGCCGCGTCAGCCGGGCCCGCACCCAGCTTGCCCAGCAGTTGAACATTACGAATGAGACGGATATCGGCCCCGATCAGACGGCGGCCGCGATCTATTCATCGCTCGGCCAGCGCCGCGCCTGATTTCAATCGAACGAGCTTTGTCAGATCCACTGGCTGCGGACCGGCGGCGGCACGTAGCCGTTCTCGTTGTCGGCCGTCGCGTTGTTGCGGTCGCGGGTCATCTCGAGCGCCTTCGCCTCAAGCTGCTGGAGCGTGGGCTCGACGGAGTTCTTGTGAACGACGGTCACGTTCCTCACGGGATCGTGAGGTGCCCCCTGGTGCAGGGCGACCGACACGATCGGCGTGAAGGCGAGCAGCAGAAGGGCTAGCCAGACCTTTCCTATCGTATGCATGTCGTCTCCGTCCCTTGACATCTGTGACGGACAACGTCTTGGGAGACGGCGCGGTTCCACTCCATTACGTAGCGGAATTCGGCCCTTGCATTCTCTTCCGGCGCCCTGTTTTGTTAAGCATATTGACGGTGGTATGGCGGAGGGAGACGGGGAATGGCGCTGACCAGTGACGCCTACGAATACTTCGACAAGCGCTTTTACGACCTGACCGTTCCGATCGCCGACGTCGAGGTTCTCTTTGCCGATTGTCTGTGGGCGGAAGGTCCGGTCTGGTTCAACGACGGCGGCTTCCTGGTCTGGAGCGACATCCCCAACAACCGCATGCTGAGATGGGTGGCGGGCAGCGGCGTCAGCGTCTTTCGCAGCCCTGCCAACTTCACCAACGGCAATACCCGCGACCGCCAGGGCCGCCTGGTGACCTGCGAGCACGGCGGACGGCAGGTCACCCGCACCGAGCCCGATGGCTCCATCACCGTCATCGCCGACCGTCACGCCGGCAAGCGCCTCAATTCGCCCAACGACGTGGTCGTCAAGTCGGACGGCACCATATGGTTCACCGATCCGAGCTATGGCATCCTCTCGGACTACGAGGGCTACAAGGCCGAGATGGAGCAGGAGGGATGCTTCGTCTATCGCGTCGATCCGTCGAGCCGCGAGGTCCGCGCCGTGGTCACCGACATGGTGAAGCCGAACGGCCTCGCCTTCTCGATCGACGAGAAAATCCTCTACGTGGCCGACTCCGGCTTCTCGCACGACCCGGCGGGACCCCATCACATCCGCGCCTACGAGGTGCGCGACGACGGCCGTCTCGGACCGGGCCGCGTCTTCGCCGAAGTGAGCCCCGGCCTGCCGGACGGCTTCCGCCTCGACGTCGAAGGCAACGTATGGACGAGCTGCGGCGACGGCATCGTCTGCTTTTCGCCCGCCGGCGAACCGCTCGGCAAGATAAGGGTCGGCGCGATGGTGTCGAACCTGACCTTCGGCGGGCCGCGCCGCAATCGCATCTTCATGACCGCCACCAAGCAGCTGTGCGCGGTGTACGTCGGCGTCCAGGGAGCGCAGTTGCCATGACCAAGAAGCGGATCGGACTGATCGGTGTCGGCCTCATGGGCCACGGGATCGGCATCAATATCCTGCGCGGCGGCTATCCGCTGTCCGTCCTCGTGCATAGGAACCGCGGACCGGCCGAGGATCTGATCGGCCACGGCGCCCGCGAGATCAAGTCGGCGCGCGACATCGCCGAGGCTTCCGACGTCGTGATCATGTGCGTGACCGGCTCGCCCCAGGTCGAGGACATTGTCTATCGGCCGGACGGCCTGCTCGCCGGCATTCGCGACGGTCTGATCGTCGCGGACTGCTCCACCGCCGAGCCGGATTCGACCGTGAAGATTGCCGCTGCCGTCGCCGCCAAGGGTGGCCGCTTCGTCGACACGCCGATGACGAGGACGCCGCGCGAGGCCGAGGCCGGCAAGCTCGGACTGATGACCGGCGGCGATCGCGGCGTGCTGGCCGACATCCACCCGATCCTGTCGTGCTTTGCCGACACCATCATCCACGCCGGCGAAGTCGGCTCCGCCCACCGCCTGAAGCTCATCAACAACTTTCTGTCGCTCGGCACCGCCGCGGTGGTGGCCGAGGGGATCACCGCCGGCCTCAAGGCGGGTGTCGACATGCAGGCCCTGCACGACATCGTCGTCGCCGGCGGCGCCAACTCGGTCATGTTCGAGCGCATCATCAAGGTGGTGCTGCAGGACGACGACACCGCCGCCAAGTTCTCCATCTCCAATGCCCGCAAGGACCTGCGCTACTACACCAACATGACCGAGACCCTTCCAGTCGCCTCCTTCGTCGCCGAATCCGTCCACCAGACGTTCCTGCTCGCCGAGAATCTCGGCTACGGCGAACGCTTCGTGCCGCGCCTCGTCGACATGATGAAGGAGCTCAACGGCCTCGGCTCCAAATAGGACCGGTCAGCCTCTGCCGATGAACGGCATGCGTGTCGCCATGACCGTCATGAACTGGACGTTGGCGTCGAGCGGCAGCGATGCCATGTAGACCACCGCGTCGGCGACGTGGCGGACGTTCATCGTCGGCTCGGCCGCCAGGCTGCCGTTCGCCTGTGGAACGCCCTCCTTCATGCGCGCCGTCATTTCGGTCGCCGCATTGCCGATGTCGATCTGGCTGCAGGCGATGTTGAAGGCGCGCCCGTCGAGGGAGGTGGACTTGGTGAGCCCGGTGATGGCGTGTTTGGTGGCCGTGTACGGCGCCGAGTTGGGGCGCGGCGCCTGCGCCGAGATCGAGCCGTTGTTGATGATGCGCCCGCCCTGCGGCGACTGCTTCCGCATCAGCGCGAAGGCCTCGCGCGTGCACAGGAAGACGCCGGTGAGGTTGATGTCGACGACCGTGCGCCACTGCTCCGGCGTGATCTCGTCTGGGGTGACGGGAGGTGCCGCGACTCCGGCATTGTTGAAGAGCACGTCGAGCCGGCCGAACTCCTTGCGCACCCGCTCGAACAGGCGGTGGACGGCATCCGCATCGGCGACGTCGGTCGGCACGGGCACGATCTCGCCCTTTCCCGCCTCGCGCGCCGTCGCGTCGAGCGGTTCGGCGCGCCGTCCGGCGATGATGAGCCGGTAGCCGGCCTCCGCCATCGCCAGCGCCACGGCCTTGCCGATGCCGCTGCCGGCTCCCGTGACGACGGCGGTCTTGCTGGTGGGCATGGATCGGCCTCGGCTTTGCGAACGGATGGGGCCATTTGAAGCGCTTTCGGGGCAGGGGGGTCAAGGGGCCTTCCGGGCGAGCCCCCGCGCCATGGGCTGGTTACCGTTTTTTAATTTCCGCGACGCACCGCCGGGACACATATTGGTGTCGGGGTCGTCCGGTCATCTGCGGTGGAAGTGAAAGGAAGGTCGTTCCGTGTCGAACGAAAATCTGCCGCCTGTTCGCCGGTCGCCCCGGCTGTGGTCGCTCGCCGTCCTCGCCGCCGCCCTCCTGGCCGCGGCCGCCTGGTATCTGCTGGCCGACACCAGCCAGTCGAGCGTCGGGCCCGAGCCGGTCGCCGTCGCCGTGACGCGCGGCGACATCGAGGAGATCGTGACCTCGCAAGGCAAGCTCGAACCCAAGCAGTACGTCGATGTCGGCTCCCAGGTCTCCGGCCAGCTTCAGAAGCTGCATGTGGCGATCGGTGACGAGGTGAAGGCCGGCGATCTCATCGCCGAGATCGATCCGCGCCTCTACGAGGCCCACGTCGACGCCGATCAGGCGAAGCTCAAGACGCTGGAGGCTCAGCGCCGCCAGCAGGAGGCCCAGGTCGCCCAGGCGCGCCAGACGCTGAAGCGCAACGAGGGCCTGAAGAAGTCGAGCGCCATCAGCGAGCAGGTCTACGAGGACGCGATGACGGCCGTGAAGATCGCCGAGGCGCAGCTTCTCTCCGTCGAGGCGCAGATCGAGGAGGCGAACTCGGCGCTCGACGGCGACAAGGTCAACCTCACCTACACGCGGATTTATGCGCCCATGGCCGGCACGGTGGTGCTTCAGGACATGCGCGAAGGCCAGACCCTGAACGCCAACCAGTCGGCGCCGCGCATCGTCCAGCTCGCCGATCTCGACACCATGACCGTGCGCGCCCAGGTCGCCGAGGCCGACATCATGCGCCTGAAGCCCGGCATGGCCGTATACTTCAAGACGCTGGGGTCGGGCGAGCGCCGCTGGAACGGCACGGTGCGCCAGGTTCTTCCCTCGCCCGAGGTCGTCAACGACGTCGTCCTCTACAACGTTCTCGTCGACGTCCCCAACGCCGACCGCCAGCTGATGACCGGCATGAGCACCCAGATCTTCTTCGTTCTCGGCACCGCCAAGGACGTGCCGCTCATGCCGACCGCGGCGCTCATCCGCCGCGCCACCTCCGCACCGCCGGCCGACGGCGAGGCCTACCAGGTTCGGGTCAGGGACGGCGCCGGGGCGAGCGAAAAGATCGTCTATGTCGGCCTCATGGACCGCACCCGGGCCGAGGTGAAGAGCGGCCTCGAGCTCGGCGAGGAAGTGCTCGTCCCGACGCCGCGCGGCCAGACCGAAGGGTCGGGCGGCCGGTCGCGCGGGCCGCGGATGCCACGCCTGTGACGCCGGCGCCCCTCATCTCCCTCGATCGCGTCAGCCGCCACTATCGGTCCGGCGATACGGTCGTCCGTGCCCTCGACGAGGTCTCGCTCGACATCCACGACGGCGAGTTCGTCGCCGTCATGGGCCAGTCGGGGTCGGGCAAGTCGACGCTCATGAACATCGTCGGCTGTCTCGACCGCCCGACCGGCGGCGCCTATCGCGTGCGCGGCCGTCCCGTCGCCGAGCTCGACGCCGATGGGCTCGCCGAGCTCCGCCGCGAGACCTTCGGCTTCGTCTTCCAGCGCTACAACCTGCTCGCCACGGCGAGCGCCGAGGAGAACGTCGAGATCCCCGCCATCTACGCCGGCATGCCGCGCCAGGCCCGTCAGGAGCGGGCGGCACAGCTGCTCGGGCGCCTCGGCCTTGGCGACCGCCGCGCTCATCGCCCCGCCGAGCTGTCGGGCGGCCAGCAGCAGCGCGTCGCCATCGCCCGTGCGCTGATGAACGATCCGCCCGTCATCCTTGCCGACGAACCGACCGGCGCCCTCGATTCGACGAGCGGCGAGGAGGTGATGGCCCTGCTCGCCCGCCTCCATGGCGAGGGCCGCACCATCATCCTGATCACCCACGACGAGCAGGTCGCCTCACACGCCGAGCGCATCGTGCGCATCTCCGACGGTCGCATCGTTTCCGACAGCCGGCCTGCTGGCCGCGCGGCGACGGCGGTGGAGGCGGTGCAGCGAAAAGCCGTAGGCGGGCTCACCTCGCAGGCCTTCGAATCTGCGAAGACGGCGCTGCGCGCCCTGTCGGTCAACAAGTTCCGCACCGCGCTGACCCTGCTCGGCATCGTTATCGGCGTCGGCGCCGTCATCACCATGCTGGCCGTCGGCAACGGCTCGAAGCAGAAGGTGCTCGACCGCATCACGGCCATGGGCACCAACCTTCTGTCGATCCGTCCGGGCGCGCCCGGCGTCCGTTCGAGCGGCGACGTCGCGACGATGTCTTTGGCCGATGCCGAGGCCATCCTCGAGCTGCCGCATGTCGAGCTGGTGGTGCCCGAGCGCAGCGGCCGCATGACCGTCAGGGTCGGCGGCCTCGACACGGCGACGAGCGTCCAGGGCGTCGGAGCGGCCTTCCCGTTCGCCCGCGACTGGCCGCTCGACAAGGGCGCCTTCTTCACCAACCGGGATGTCGCTTCCTATACGCCGGTGGCGGTCCTCGGCCGCACCGTCGCCGATGCGCTCTTCCCCGGCGATCCCGATCCGACCGGCAACTACATCCTCGCCCGCAACATCCCGTTCGAGGTCATCGGCGTACTCGCGCCCAAGGGCGCGGCATCCTGGGGCGGCGACCAGGACGACGTCGTCTACGTCCCGGTCACCACCGGCATGACGCGCCTCTACGGCCGCCCGTACCTGTCGGGGATCACGGTGAAGGTCGGGAACCTCGACGATATCGAGGCGACGGAGACGGCGATCACCGACCTCCTGCGCGCCCGTCACGGCAAGGAGGATTTCGGCGTGCGCAACACGGCCTCGCTCCTCGAGACCGCCACCGAGACCCAGAACACCCTTACCGTCCTGCTCGGCACCGTCGCGGCGATCTCGCTCCTGGTCGGCGGCATCGGCATCATGAACATCATGCTGGTGAGCGTGACCGAGCGCACCCGCGAGATCGGCATCCGCATGGCGACCGGCGCCCGCATGCGCGACGTCCTTCTCCAGTTCAATACCGAGGCCGCCGTGGTCGGCGTGATCGGCGGCATTCTCGGTGTCGGAGCCGGATTCCTGGCCGGCTGGGTCGCGGCGCTGTTCGGCGTGACCGTCGTGTTCTCCGGTGCGCCCGCCGTCTTGGCATTTGCCTGCGCGGTGGCGACCGGCCTCGTCTTCGGCTACGTGCCTGCCCGCAAAGCGGCGATGCTGGACCCCATCACGGCTCTCAGTACAGAATAGGGGCGGGCTCCTGCATCTGAGGAGGTTTCGCCATGTCCTACCGGACGCTTCTCGTCTCCCTGAACGAAATCGAGCGGCTGGACGCGCTGCTGTCCATCGCCGGCGCGCTGGCCCGCGACCACGAGGCGCACATCCTCGGCCTCTATGTGATCCCGGCGCCGGCCGTCTATCCGGCCGTCGGCCCGTATGTCGTGCCCGAGGTCTTCGACGGGCTGACCCGCTATTTCGAGGAGCAGGCGAAGGGCACGCGCGACCGCTTCGACGAGGCGGCCCGCCGCAACGGCCTTTCCGCCGAGTGGATGGAATGGAAATCCGCAGCCCCCGCCATCGCCGAGACCGTCTGCGAGGCAGGCCACTCGGCCGATCTCCTCCTGGTGAGCGAGACCAATCGCGACGGCAAGAACGGCGTCGAGCTCGACTTCGTCGAGAATCTCGTCCTCGGCTGCGGCCGGCCGGTCATCGTGGTGCCGCGCAAGGCTGAGAGCGAGCTCAAGGCGAGCCAGGTGGTGTGCGGCTACAACGGCTCGAAGGAGGCGGGGCGTGCCATCCACGATGCGATCCCGATCCTCAAGCGCGCCGACGACGTGCGGCTGGTCTGGGTCGACCCGGCGAAGGACGGCGTCGCCGCCGACGAGGTGCCGGGTGCCGACATGGCGGTCGCTCTCGGCCGGCACGGCATCCGCGCGACGGCCGAACCCATGCCGACCAACGGGCTCAACCCCGCCGAGGCGCTGATGATGCGGGCCCGCGACCTCGGCGCCGGTCTCGTCGTCATGGGTGCCTATGGCCACTCGCGCATCCGCGAGTTCGTGCTCGGCGGCGCCACCGGCTATGCGCTGAACTGCATGACGGTGCCGATCTTCATGGCCCACTAGACCGGCGGCGGAGTCCATGCGCACGCGCATCACCGAACTTTTCGGCATACGCCATCCCGTCGTCCTGGCGCCCATGGGCGGCGTCGCCGGCGGCGCCCTTGCCGCGGCGGTCGCCCGCGCCGGCGGCCTTGGGCTGATCGGCTGCGGCTACGGCGACCCGCGCGCCGGCTACGGCAGCGTCGAATGGATCGACGGTGAGTTCCAGGCCGCGGGCAACGAGAAGGTTGGCGCCGGCTTCATCACCTGGAGCCTGGCGCAGCGTCCCGAGCTTCTCGACCGTGTGCTCGGCCGCGGCACCGACCCGATTTTCCTGTCCTTCGGCGCGCCCGATCAATTCATCCCAAGAGTCCGCGCCGCCGGTCGCCGTCTCATCCTCCAGGTCGGCTCGCTGGCCGAGGCCAGGGAAGCGGCGGCGCTCGTGCCCGACGTGATCGTGGCGCAGGGCGCCGAAGCCGGCGGCCACGGGGTCGGACGGCGCGCCCTCATGTCGCTCCTGCCCGAGATCGTCGATGCCGTCGCCCCCATACCGGTCCTGGCGGCGGGCGGCATCTCCGACGGCCGCGGCCTTGCCGCCGCCATCATGCTCGGTGCCGAGGGCGTCCTTGTCGGAACGCGCCTGTTTGCGAGCCGCGAGGCGCTGGGCTCTCGCGCCTACAAGGAGCGGCTGATGCGGACGACCGGCGACGACACCGTGCGCACCCGCATCTACGACATCATCCGCGACCTCGACTGGCCGGAAGGCTATGCCGGCCGCGCCATCGCCAATCGCTTCTCGCAAGCCTGGCTCGGCCGCGACGCCGAGCTCGCCGCCGCGAAGGAGACGGAGGCCGTCGCGTATCACAAGGCCCGCATGGCCGGCGATCCCGACACCGCCGTCGTCTTCGCCGGCGAGGGCGTCGGCCTCATCGACGACTGTCCGCCCGCCGCCGAGATCGTCGAGCGCATGGTCGGCGAGGCCGAGGACCTGCTGCGCGCCGCACCGCGCATCGCGGGGTGATGCGCATGAAGCAGGCATCCGAATGTTCTGACGACGGGCAACCCGGAGAAGAACGATGAAGCTCCAGAAGACTTACACCGCCTTGCTCACCGCCGACCTTGCGGCGGCCGAACGCTGGTACACGAAGCTGCTCGGCCGCAAACCGGATTACCGGCCGATGGACACGCTGGTGCAGTGGGAGCTCTTCGACCAGGGCGGCCTGATGCTGTCGACCAGCGATGAAATCGCCGGACGGGGCGTGGCGTTCCTGTATGTCGACGATCTCGCCGCCGAGCGCCGCAGGCTGAAGGGCCTGGGGATCGTGCTCGGAGACGACAACAAGGGCGACTACTCGACGCTGGCGCAGGTGCGTGATCCGGACGGCAACCTGCTCACCCTGGCGACACCGCCCTCGCGGCCCTTCCCGCCCGCATGACCGCGCCGCGGGAGTGAAATCCGCTTCAGGCAGGAAACGCCCCGGTCGATGAAGCCGCTCCGCGGATATCTGCGGAGCGAATGCGCTGAACCGGGCTAGAACTCCACCCGCATCACCTGCACGCGCTTCTGGCCCGGATCGAGCCGGGCCGAGGGAAAGCTCGGGATGTTCGGGGCGTCCGGATAGATCTGCGGCTCGAAGGCGATGCCGCCAAAGGGGCCGTAGACGGCGCCCTTCTTGCCGCGCGTGCCCTGCGCGAGCCAGCCCGCCGTGTACACCTGCAGGCCGGGCTCGGTGGTCAGGAAGCGCGCCGTCCGCCCGCTCGCCGGATCGGTGAGGGTGGCGCACGGCCTCAGCGTGCCGGACGTTCCGTTGACGCACCAGTTGCCGTCGTAGCCGTTGGTCTCGCCTTCACGGGCGAGCTCGCCGAAATGCTCGCGCAGCGACCGCGGCCGACGGAGGTCGTAGGGCGTGCCCGCCACCGCCTCGATCGTGCCCGTCGGGATCAGGTCCTCGTCGCCCGGCGTGTAGTGGTCCGCCGCCACCGACACGACGTGCTCGAGGATGCTGCCCGAGCCGTGGCCCGCCAGGTTCCAGTAGGAATGATGCGCCTGGTTGACGACCGTCGGTCGGTCGGTCTCAGCTTCCATGGTGATGGTGAGCCCGCCGTCGTCGAGGGCGTAGGTCGTCCGTGAACGGACGGTACCGGGATAGCCTTCCTCGCCGTCCGCCGACGTCAGCGAGAAGACGACCGCGTTCCCCGCCGCGTCCGTCTCCGCCGCCCACGTCCGGCGCGAGAAGCTGTTGACGCCGCCATGCAGCTGGTGCTGGCGCCAGTTGCGCGTCACTTCGTAGGTTTCGCCGTCGAGCTCGAACTGCGCGTTGCGGATGCGGTTGACCATGCGGCCGCACGTCATGCCGAAATAGGCGGGATCGTCCAGGTAGGACGCCAGGCTGTCGAAGCCGAGCACCACGTCCGCCGGCCGTCCCTGCGCGTCCGGAACCTCGAAGTCGACGAGACAGGCGCCATAGCTCATGACCCGGGCGCGCATGCCCCGCCGGTTCTCGAGCCGGAACGCGTCGACGGCCGCTCCCGCATGCGTTCCGAACCGTTCCGCCTTGATGCCCATCGCCTTGCGGCCTCCTTACAGCAGCACGTCGACCGTCTCGAAACGTGTCGCGTCGATGAGCCCGAGATCGGAGAGCCTGAGCTCGGGGATGACCACCAGCGCCAGGAGCGAGTGCTGCATGAAGGCGTTGTTGATCTTCGCGCCCGATGCCTGCATCGCCGCGACGAGGCGGCCCGTCTTCTCCGCCACGATCTCGGCCCGCTCCTCCGACATCAATCCCGCGATCGGCAGCTCGATCAGGGCGACCTCGCGGCCGCCCGCGAAGACGGTGACCCCGCCGCCGACCTCGCCCAGGCGGTTGGCGGCCCGCGCCATGTCGGTCTTCGACGTGCCGACGACGATCATGTGATGGCAGTCGTGCGCCACCGTCGATGCCACGGCGCAGTCGGTGCCGTAGCCGAAGCCGGAGACGAAGCCGTTCACGACCTTGCCCGTTCCGCGGTGCCGCTCGATCAGCGCCACGTGGCAGACGTCGTTGGCGCGGTCCGCTTGCACCACGCCGGCCTTCACCGGCAAGGTCGCCTCCAGCGCCCGCGTCGGCGCCTGGTTCTCGACGACGCCGATGACCCGCACCTTCGCCCGGTCGCGGCCGGCCGGCGCCGCGACGTCGAAATCGCCGGGCTCGATCGTCCGCCCCAGGTGCACCGTGTTCTTCGCCGCCGCCGGATAGGAGAAGGGCGGAATGTCGGCCGTGAGCCTGCCCGCCGCCGCGACCTCGATGCCGCGGGCGATGACCAGGTCGATGGGAAGCGTCCTGAGGTCGCTGCTGATGACGATATCGGCCCGCCGCCCGGGGGCGATGGCGCCGATCTCGCGTTCGAGGCCGAAATACTGCGCGGTGTTGAGGCTCGCCATCTGGATCGCCGTGACCGGATCGAGGCCCTCGGCGATGGCGTGGCGCACCACGCGGTCCATGTGGCCTTCCTCCATCAGCGTTCCGGAGTGCGAGTCGTCGGTGCACAGGATGAAGTTCCGGGAGCTGATGCCGCGCTCCGTCACCGCCTTCACCTGCGCCGCGACGTCGTACCAGGCGCTGCCGTAGCGGAGCATCGCCCGCATCCCCTGCCGGACCCGCGCGATGGCGTCTTCGACGCGCGTTCCCTCGTGATCGTCCGTCGGGCCGCCCGCCGCATAGGCATGGAATGCGTTGCCGAGGTCGCGCGAGGCGTAGTGGCCGCCGACCGCCTTGCCGGCATTCTGGGTGGCGGCCATTTCCGCGAGCATCCGGCCGTCCGCCGCGACGACGCCCGGAAAGTTCATCATCTCGCCGAGCCCGATGATGTTCGGCCACGCCATCGCCTCCGCGACGTCGAGCGGCCCGAGCTCGGCGCCCGCCGTTTCGAGCCCCGGTGCGCTCGGAACGCAGCTCGGCATTTCCACCAGGACGTTGATCGGCAGCGCCGCCGCCTCGTCATGCATGAGGCGCACGCCGGGAAGGCCGAGCACGTTGGCGATCTCGTGCGGATCGATGAACATCGCCGTCGTGCCGTGCGGGATGACGGCGCGCGCGAACTCGGTCACCGTCACCATGCCGCTCTCGACGTGCATGTGGCCGTCGCACAGCCCGGGCAGGACGAACCGTCCGTCCGCCTCGATCACCCGCGTCGCCTCGCCGATGGCATAGGAGCAGTCGCCACCGGCCCGCGCCACCCGCCCCGCCGCGACCGCGAAGTCGCTCTTCTCGATGATCTCTCCCGAATAGACGTTCACCCACCGTCCGCCGCGGATCACGAGGTCGGCCGGTCGCCGTCCCATGCTGACGTCGATGAGCGTCGCCGCGCACTCGCTCCACGAACTGAGTGGGCTCATGGCCGGGCGAGCAGCCATTCGTGCTCCCTCTGGTTATGGAATTTCCATGTCCGGTGCGGCCCGGCCATGACGTTGAGATAGTAGAGATCGTATCCGTGCACCGCGGCGCATGGATGATAGCCGCGCGGCACCAGCGTCACGTCGCCGTCCTCCACCGCCATCGTCTCGTCGAGCCCCTTGTCGTCGGTGTAGACGCGCTGAAAGGCGAAGCCTTGCGGCGGATTGAGCCGATGGTAGTAGGTCTCCTCGAGGAGTGATTCGCGCGGCAGGTCGTCGCGGTCATGCCGGTGCGGCGGATAGGAGGAGGTATGGCCGCCCGGCGTCACCACCTCGACGACGAGCAGGCTCTCCGCCGGCGCCGTTTCCGGCAGGATGTTCGTGACGTAGCGCGTGTTGGTGCCCTTGCCGCGCACCTCCTGCGTCACGTCCTGCGGTCCGATGAGGCGCGGTTCGAGACCGCCGCGTCCCGGCGCCGAGCACACCGCGAGCTCGACGTCGCTCGCCGCGTTGACCTGCCAGCCGGAGCCCGCCGGCACGTAGACGGACCACGGCCGGCCCTCGAACGGGCTCATCCGCTCGCCGACCGTGCCGAAGTCGGTGCCGCCGGCCCGCGCCCGTCCCTTGCCCGACACGAACACGAGGCACGTCTCGCGCGTCGTTCCCGTGTCGCCGGCGTCCTCACCGGCGGCGAGCTTCAGGAGCTCAAAGCCGACATAGGTCCACTGCGCGCTCTCCGGCGTGATGTTGTGGATGCGGCCGCCGGTTTTGGCCGGCTTCACGAGCAGACGCGACATGGGCGAAGACCCTCTAACGTTTCAATCCTGCTTTCTGCATGAAGCCCAGGAGGTTGTCGCGCCCGAGCTTCATGTACTGGGCGGGCGGCGCCTTCTCGGGATCCTGCTCGGCCTCGACGACAATCCAGCCCGTGTAGCCCTTGAGTTCCTTGAACACGGCCGCGAAATCCACGCATCCGTCGCCTGGCACCGTGTAGACCCCGGCGATCACGCTGTCGAGGAACGAGAGATCGCGCTTCTTCGCCTCCTGCATCACCGGCATGCGCACGTCCTTGGCATGCACGTGGCCGATCCGCGACCGGTGGCGCTTGGCGAGCGTCGCCGGGTTCGCCCCGCCCCACAGGGCGTGCCCGGTGTCGAGAAGCAGGTGGACGGTCGGGCCGGTCATCTTCATCAGGCGGTCGATTTCCTCCCCCGTCTGCACCACCGTGCCCATGTGGTGATGATAGACGAGCCACAGGCCTTCCCCGGCGATCATGCCGGCGAAGCGGTTGAGCTCGGTGGCGAACCGGTCCCACTCCGCCTTGCCCATCACCGGCCGCGCCGACAGCGGCTTCTGCCGGTTGCCGTGCACCGTGCGCGTGCACTCCGCCGCGATGAAGACTTCGCAGTGCATGGCCTGCAGCAGGCGGATGTGACCTTGCGCCTCGCGGTACTCGCTCTCCGCATCGCGCTCGAGGAGCAGGGTGGAGTACCAGCCGCTCACCAGGTCGAGGCGGTGCGGCAGGAGCACGCTCTTGAGCGTCACCGGCTGGCGCGGGAACTTGTGTCCGAGCTCCATCCCCTCGTAGCCGGCCGCCTGCGCGTCGTTCAGGCACTGGGTGAGGGTGATGTGCCCACCGAGCTCGGCGAGGTCGTCGTTCGACCATCCGATGGGGTTGGCGCCGATCCGTATGGCCATGGCGTCCCGCCGCTTGTCCCCTAGTCGCCGATGCGCTGAGTCTTGACGGCGAGGTCGTAGGCCTTGCGCGCCTCCGCGACCTCGCGCCGCTCCGAAACCTGCGGCACGGCGACGTCCCACCAGTGGCCGCCCGCCGCCGTCGCGATCGCCGGATCGGTGTCGATGACGACGACGCTCGTGCGCGCCTCGTGCCGCGCTGCCTTGAGCGCCGCCTCGAGATCGGCGATCGACGCGGCCTTGCGGGCGATGGCGCCGAGGCTCTCGGCATGGCGGACGAAGTCGATCTCCGGCAGCGCGCTGTGCTGCGCGTCGGTGAAGAGATTGTTGAACCGCGCCCCGCCGGTCGCCTTCTGCAGCCGGTTGATGCAGCCGAAGCCGCGATTGTCGAGAACGACGATGGTGAGCTTCTGGCCGAGCATGACCGACGTCGCGATCTCGGAGTTCATCATGAGGTAGGAGCCGTCGCCCACCATGACGACGACCTCCTTGTCCGGCCGCGCCATCTTTACCCCGATGCCTCCGGCGATCTCGTAGCCCATGCACGAGAAGCCGTATTCGAGATGGTACGAGGAGGGGTCGGAGGCCTGCCAGAGCTTGTGCAGCTCGCCCGGCAGTCCGCCGGCGGCGCACACCAGCGTCACCTCGCGACCGAGCGCCCGCTGCACTGCGCCGATCACCTGGGCGTCGGAGGGCAGCGCGTTGGTTGCCGCGGTCACCGCGTCCGCTTCCTTCATCCACGCCGCGAAGCGCGACTTGGCGGCGCTCGTCCAGGCGGAGGGCGCCGCATGCCCGGCAAGGTTCGCCGACAGCTCCTCGAGGCCGGCGCGGGCGTCGGCGACGATGCTGGCTGCCCGGTGCTTCGCCGCATCGAAGGGCTGGGCGTTGAGGCCGATCAGGACCCGGTCCGGATTCTTGAAGAGCGCCCACGACCCCGTCGTGAAGTCCTGGAGCCTTGTGCCGATGGCGAGTACGACGTCGGCCTCCTCGGCGAGCTGGTTTGCAGCCGACGTGCCGGTGACGCCGATCGATCCCATGTTGAGGGGATGGGTGAAGGGCAGCGACGATTTCCCGGCCTGCGTCTCGGTGACCGGAATGCCGTGCGTCGTCGCGAAGGCGGCGAGCGTCGCCGAGGCCTCCGAATAGAGCACGCCGCCGCCCGCGATGATGAGCGGCTTCTTCGCTGCCCTGAGCGCCTTGACCGCCTGGGCGAGCTCGCCTTCGTCGGGACGCACGCGCCGCGCCGTCCACAGCCGCTCGGCGAAGAAGCTCGTCGGGTAGTCGAAGGCCTCCGCCTGCGTGTCCTGGCACAGGCTCAGGGTGACCGGCCCGCATTCGGCCGGATCGGTCAGTATCTGCATGGCGCGTTCGAGGGCCGGAATGAGCTGCTCCGGCCTGCTGATGCGGTCGTAGTAGCGCGACACCGGACGGAAGCAGTCGTTGGCAGAGACCGTGCCGTCGCCGAAATCCTCGATCTGCTGCAGCACCGGATCGGGCCGCCGGTTCGCGAAGACGTCGCCGGGCAGGAACAGCACCGGCAGCCGGTCGACATGGGCGACGGCGGCGGCCGTGATCATGTTGAGCGCCCCCGGTCCGATCGAGGTCGTGCACGCCATCATGCGCCGCCGGCGCGCCGCCTTGGCGAAGGCGATCGCCGCATGCGCCATGGCCTGCTCGTTGTGGGCGCGGTAGGTCGGGAGCTCGCTGCGCACCCCGTACAGCGCTTCGCCGAATCCCGCCACGTTGCCGTGCCCGAAGATCGCCCACACGCCTTCGAAGAGGCGCATTGGCTTGCCGTCGACGAGCGTCTGCTGCCGCGCGAGGAAACGCGCCAGCGCCTGCGCCATCGTCAGTCGGATCGTCTTGCTCATGCCGATCTCCCTTGCGGCGAAGGTCGCTTCTGAGGTCGCGGGGTTCGCTTGCGTCCGCAAAGGCCGGCCTCTGGACAGCGTCTTCGCGCCCGCCTAAGAGTTTCGAAGAATGAAACCTTAGTTCCGGAAGTGCGTCAATTCGGAATATCCCTCTTCGTTCGTTGACAGCAGACCGCCGGGAGGAGCTGCGATGGTGAGGTTTGGGTTGTTGGGCGCTGGCCGCATCGGCCAGGTCCATGGGCGGAACATTGCCGCCTCCGGACGTGCGAAGCTCGTCGCCCTTGCCGATCCCGATCGCGCCGCCGCCGAACGACTGGCGAGCGCCACCGGTGCCGCCCTGCGCGATCCCGACGCGATCCTCAAAGCCACGGACGTCGACGCGATTCTGATCGCCACCCCGACCGACACGCACGCCGATCTCATCGAAGCCGCCGCCGCTGCCGGCAAGGCCATCCTGTGCGAGAAGCCCGTGAGCCTCTCCGTCGAGCGGATCGAAACCTGCCTCGCCGCCGTCGCCCGGGCGGGCGTTCCGCTGATGATCGGCTTCCACCGCCGCTACGATCCGAATTTCGCGTCACTCGAAAAGCGCCTGAGGGCAGGGGAGATCGGCGACATCGAGATCGTCACCATCTGCTGCCGCGATCCGGCGCCGCCGCCCGTCTCCTACATCATGCGCTCCGGCGGCATCTTCCGCGACATGACCATCCATGATTTCGACATGGCCCGCTTCCTCCTTGCCGAGGAGCCGGTCGTCATTCATGCCTTGGGCAGCGTTCTCGTCGACCCGGCGATCGGCAAGGCGGGCGACGTCGACACCGCCGCCGTCCACATGCAGACGGCGAGCGGCAGGATCTGCGTCATAACCGGATCGCGGCGTGCCACCTACGGCCACGATCAGCGCATCGAGGTGCATGGATCGAAGGGGCTGCTCCGGGCCGGCAACGTCCACCTGACGACGGTCGAGCTTGCCGACGGGCGCGGCTTCGCGGGCGACCTAATTCCCTTCTCCTTCATCGAGCGGTACGAGGAAGCCTACCGCCGCGAGCTCGACGCATTCCTCGATGCGCTGGAAAAAGGCGTCGGCCCGCGTGCCGACGGCCGCGACGGCCTCATGGCCCAGAAGCTTGCCGATGCCGCCACGCTGTCGTGGTCGTCCGGCAATCCGGTGAAGGTCGCCTGATGGCCGCGCCGGGCGTCAGCGGGCGCTTGCCGCCGATCCTCGAGGCCAGCGGCGTCTCCAAGTATTTCGGCGCCATCACGGCGCTGCGCGACGTGAACTTCCATCTCGCCCGTGGCGAGGTGCTCGGCGTCGTCGGCGACAATGGCGCCGGCAAGTCCACCCTCATGAAGATTCTCTCCGGCCTCTATGCGCCGAGCCGGGGCCACATCGCCTTCGAGGGCGCGGCCGTCGCCTTTTCGAGCCCGCGCGACGCCCGCCGCGTCGGCATCGAGATGGTCTACCAGGATTTCGCGCTCGCCGGGAACCTGCCGATCTTCGAGAACATCTATCTCGGCCGCGAGCCCGGACGCCGCATCCTCGGCATCAACCTCATCGACCAGGGGCGGGCCCGCGAGATGGCGAAGGAGCACCTCGACAAGCTCAAGATCCACGTCAAGAGCGTCGACCAGAACGTCGAGGAGCTCTCGGGCGGCCAGCGCCAGGCGGTCGCCATCGCCCGCGCCACCGCCTTCGACGCCCGCATCGTCATCATGGACGAGCCGACCGCGGCGCTGGCCATCAAGGAGGTGGGCAAGGTCCTCGACCTCATCAGGAGCCTCAAGGATCACGGCGTCAGCGTCATCCTCATCAGCCATCGCATGGACGACATCTTCTATGTGTGCGACCGCGTCGTGGCGCTCTACCAGGGCACCAACTTCGCCGAGGCGCCGCTGGCCGCGACGAACCGCAACGAAGTGATCGGCTGGATCATGGGCACCAAGGGCCATACCGCCGAGCTCGCCCACGATCGCGTGCACTGACGTGATCTCCAATCCCGAAATCGCGCGTTTCGTCGAGCGTTACGGCATCGTCGTCGTGGCGCTGGTGATGATGGTCGGGCTGACCATCCTGAAGCCGGAGGTGTTCCCCTCCGTCGCCAACCTCACCAACATCATCAAGCAGAACGCCTCCGCCGCGCTGCTCGCGCTCGGCATGTTCGTGGTCATCGTCACCGCCGGCATCGATCTTTCGGTCGGCTCGGTCATGGCACTCGCCATGGTTTCGCTCGCTGTCGCCAACCGCGCCGGCCTGCCCTGGGAGGTCGTCCTCCTGGTCGGCCCGCTGGTCGGCATCGCCTGCGGTTACGTGAACGGCATCGGCCTAACCTGGCTCAGGCTGCCGCATCCCTTCATCATGACGCTCGGCATGCTCAACGTCGCCCGCGGCCTCACCAACCTGGTGTCGGGCGGCGCCCCGATCAGCGGCCTGAAGCCCGAGGTCCGCTACCTCGGCCAGAAAAACTTCGACTTCGGCTTCTTTTCGCCGCCCGCCGGCATTCCGGCGAGCCTCTTCGTGGTGCTCGTCTGCGGCGTGGGGCTGTGGTTCTTCATGAACCGCACCTCGACCGGCCGCCACATCTACGCCATCGGCGGCAACCCGCAGGCGGCGCGCGTCAGCGGCATCGACGTCGACCGCGTGCTCGTGCTCGTCTATGCCATCTGCGGCTTCTTCGCCGGCCTTGCCGGCCTGATGCTGGCCGGCCGCACCGATTCCGGCTTTCCCAATGCCGGCATCGGCGCCGAGCTCGACGCCATCGCCGCCGTCATCATCGGCGGCGCCAGCTTCTTCGGCGGCCGCGGCACGGTCCTCGGCGTCCTGGCCGGCGTTCTGATCATCGGGCTGCTGCGCAATGGCCTCAATCTCCTCAATGTGAGCGTATTTTGGCAGCAGATTCTGATCGGGCTTGTCATCGTGGCCGCGGTGTACATGGATGTCCTGCGGCGGCGGGCGGCGGTGCGGAGTTGAACTGAGTGGACGATGGTCCGGGCGCCCGTCTCCGGCGCCGGTCCGGGGGAAGGCTGCGTGGAGACGGTCATGTGCCAACGGAGGAAGTCAATGAGGAAGTGTGTAGTTCTGGGAATGATGGCGGGCCTGCTCGCCCTGTCGGCCGTCGCGGTGCGCGCCGAGACCATTCTCGTAGACATGAAGGGTCCCGGTGCCGGCAACCCGTTCTGGGCCGCGGTCGAGCAGGGCGCGATGGACAAGGGCAAGGAACTCGGCGTCGAAGTCGTGGTGATGTCGCCGCCGCAGGAATCCGACGTCGCCGCGCAGATCGCCCAGATCGAGGACCAGATCGCCAAGGGCGTCGACGGCATCGCGCTCGCGCCGACCGACCCCAACGCGCTGGCGCCCGTCGTCGATGCCGCCAAGGCGAAGGGCATCCCCGTCGTGTTCATCGACACCAAGGGCATCAATGAGGGCGTGACGTTCATCGGTACCGACAACGAGACCGGTGCGGCGCTCGCCGCCGACTACATCTGCAAGGCGGTGCCGCAGGGAAGCGAGGTCGCCATCCTCCAGGGCATCATCACCCAGTCGACCGGCCAGGCGCGCGCCACCGGCTCGAAGAAGGGTCTGGAGGCCTGCGGGCTCAAGGTCGTCGCCGAGCAGCCGGCCGACTGGGATCGCGCCAAGGGCCAGTCGGTCATGGAGAACATCCTGACCGGCAACCCGAACATCAAGGCCGTCTTCGCCTCCAATGACAACATGGCGCTCGGTGCCGTCGAGGCGTTGAAGTCAGCCGACAAGCTCAAGGACGTGATCGTCGTCGGCTTCGACGCCAACCCCGATGCGGCCGCCTCGGTTCTGGCCGGCGAGATGGCGGCGACCGTCGCCCAGGCCCCCAAGAACATGGGAGCGCTCGGTGTCGAGAACGCCGTGAAGCTCAAGAAGGGCGAGACCATAGCCCCGGTGATCGACACCGGCACGCTGCTCGTGACCAAGGACAACGCCGAGCAGTTCAAGTAGGACGAACGACGCAATCGATCCGGAAGGCCGGCGGATCTCGGCCTTCCGGATTTTTCGTGAATGGAAGGAGACGGCAGCCCCTTGTCCGATGACGCGCTGAACGAACTGCGCACCGTTCGCGATCTCCTCCGCCATGCGGTGAGCCGATTCAACGCTGCGCGCCTCTCATACGGCCACGGCACCACCAACGCCGTCGACGAGGCCTGCTTCATCATCCTCGAAACGCTGCACCTGCCCATCGACGACATCAATCCGTTCGCCGATGCGGTGCTCCTTCCATCCGAGCGCCGCCTGCTTCTCTCGCGCATCGAGGAGCGCGTCGCGACGCGCCGGCCCGCCGCCTACATCACCGGCCGCGCCTATATCCAGGGCATTCCTTTTCATGTCGACGAGCGCGTCATCGTCCCGCGCTCCTATCTGGGCGAGATGCTGGCGACGGGGCGCGTCGACGAGCTTGCCGGAAACCTGCCGGCGGTGAACCGCATATTGGATCTGTGCACCGGCTCCGGCTGTCTCGCCATCCTCGCCGCCGCCGCCTTCCCGCAGGCCGAGGTCGAGGCCGCCGACCGTTCGCCCGACGCCCTGGCGGTGGCGCGTCGCAACGTCGAGGAGAGCGCCGTGGCGGATCGCATCCGCCTCTTCGAGGGCGATCTCTTCGCGCCGCTGTCCGGCCGCCGCTACGACCTCATCCTGTCGAACCCGCCCTACGTCTCGGCCGCCGCCATGGCGAAGCTGCCTCCCGAATATCGCCACGAGCCGGCGATGGCGCTGGCCGGCGGCGACGACGGTCTCGATCTCGTCCGCCGCATTCTCGACGAGGCGCCGCGCCATCTCGAGGAAGGGGGCGCGCTTCTGTGCGAGATCGGCACCGGCCGCGCCGGCCTCGAGCGCGATTTTCCGCATCTCGATTTCCTCTGGCTCGACAGCGAGGCGAGCGAAGGCGAGGTGTTCTGGATCGAGGCCTCGTCCTTCTCCCGCTCGACGGCGAAATCGCGCTCGCCGCGCCGCTAGCCGCTCCTCGGCTTGCGCCCGCGGCTCGGAGGCGCGCTCAGCGGATCCTCCGGCCAGGCATGCTTCGGATAGCGGCCGCGCATCTCGGCCCGCACCTGGGGATAGGCGTTGGTCCAGAAGCTATCGAGGTCCTGCGTCACGGCGAGCGGCCGGCCGGCCGGCGACAGGAGCACGATCTTGAGCTTGAGCTTTCCCTCCGCGATCGCCGGCACCGAGCGCGTCCCGAACATCTCCTGGAGCTTGACGTTGAGAGCCGGCCCGCTTTCGTTTTCGTAGTCGATGGCGATGCTGCTTCCCGCCGGCGTCGTGAAGCGCAAAGGCATCAGCGCGTCGAGCCGCTGCCGCTGCCGGTAGGAGAGAAGCGCGGCGAGCGCCCGCTCCGTGTCGACGCCTTGCAGCTGCTCGCGGCGCGTCATCCCGTTGAGATGGGGCTTGATCCACGACTCGAGCGTGGCGAGGAGATGCGCCTCGCCGAGGTCGGGGAGGTCCTCGTGCGGCGCGGCCCGCCGCAGCATCGTGACCCGCTGGACGAGCGCCCGCGCATCCTCCGGCCACGGCAGCGCCGCCAGACCGAGCTGCCGGATGCCCTCGATCATGGCGTCGGCGACGCGGTCCCGATCGGCATCGGCGATGGGACGCTCGGCAAGCACGAGCGCCCCGAACCGTTCGCGATGGAGCGCCGTCACGCTGCCGCTCCGCCTGTCCCAATGGAGCGTATCGCTGCGCTCGATGCGGTCGGCGAACAGCGCCTCGATCGTCTCCCGATCGATGCGGGCGGCAAGCCGGATCCGTGCATTGGCGGCATTGCCGTCGGTGGTGGCGATGGCGAGGAAGGGGCTCTGCGCCAGCCCGTCGGTGGCATCGAGGACGGCTCCTCCTCCGTTCGCCATCCGGAAACGGCCGGCGCCGTCGCGCGACTGTGCCACCCGGTCGGGATAGGCGAGCGCGAGGAGGGCGCCGTCATCGCCCGCTCCCCCATCGTCGCGGATGCCGGCGATGCGCCGGATCTGCTCGGCGGCCGCGCTCGCCCGCCGCGCTGCGGGCCCGCGCCCGCGCCTGAGCCGCTCGAGCCGCGGCGCAAGGTCGGCATCGTCGCCCTTCTCGCCGAGGTCGCGTTCGGAGAGCAGCGCCGCGATCTCCGCGGCGGTGCGGCCCGTGCCGCGCTCCTTGCCCTCGAGCACCATGTGCGACAGCCGCGGATGCAGCGGCAGCGCTGCCATGCCGCGCCCGTGCTCGGTGATGCGGCCGTCCTCGCCGATGGCGCCGAGCGCTTGCAGCAGCTCACGGGCCTGCGCCATCGCCCCGGCGGGCGGCGGGTCGAGAAACTTGAGAGCCGATGCATCGCTCGCGCCCCACAGCGCCAGCGACAAAGCGAGCGGCGCCAGGTCGGCCTGCAGGATTTCCGGCTGGTCGTGGAGGGGCAGGGCGCGCTCTTCCTCTTCGGGCCACAGGCGATAGCAGGTTCCGGGCCCGAGCCGCCCGGCGCGGCCGCGACGCTGCTCGGCGGCGGCGAGCGAGATCCTGACCGTGCGCAACCGCGACATCCCGCTAGCCGGATCGAATTGCGGCATGCGCTTGAACCCGCTGTCGACGACGACGCCGATGCCGTCGATGGTGAGGCTCGTTTCGGCGAGCGTCGTGGCCAGCACCACCTTGCGCCTGCCCGGCGGCGACGGCGCGATGGCCTCGTCCTGTGCCGCGCTGGCGAGCGACCCGTGGAACGGCAGCACCGCGACGTCTCGCGGCAACCCGCTCGCGGCGAGCCGCTCGCCGGCCCGCCTGATTTCCGCTTCTCCGGGAAGGAAGGCGAGCACGCTGCCCCGGTGCCGCTCGAGCGCGACCGCCACCTGCCGCGCCACGTCCTCGGCCACCGTGGTGCGCAGCGCCCGGCCGGCGTGGATCGTCTCGACCGGGTACATCCGTCCTTGCGAGCGGACGATGGGCGCATCGCCGAGCAGCCGGCTCAATCCCTCCGCCTCGAGCGTCGCCGACATCACCAGGATCCTGAGGTCGGGACGGATCGTCTCCTGGATCTCCAGCGCCAGGGCGAGGCCGAGGTCGGCCTCGAGGCTGCGCTCGTGGAACTCGTCGAAGATGAGAAGGCCGGCATCGCCGAGCGCGGCGTCGGTCAGCATCCGGCGCGTCAGGATTCCCTCGGTGACCACCTCGATCCGCGTTGCCGCCGAGCGCCGGCTTTCGAAGCGAACCTGGTAGCCGACGCGGCCGCCGGGCTCCTCGCCGATGAGCTGCGCCATGTGGCGCGCCGCGGCGCGCGCCGCCACCCGCCGCGGCGCCAGCATCACGATGCGCTTGCCGGCGGGGAAGCCGGCCTCCATCAGCGCCAGCGGCACCCGCGTCGTCTTGCCGGCGCCCGGCGGAGCGACGAGGACCACGCGCGGCGAAGTCTCGAGGGCTGCCGCAATTTCAGGCAGCGCATGCGCGATGGGCAGGCTCTCGGGCGTAGGGCTGCGACTCTCGGTGGCCATGACGACGCCTTATTGCAATCCTGCCGCGGCATTTCAATCTGGGGCGGCAACTGGCACTGGTTTCGCCGGACTCCCTGTGTTACGAGCCCGGCTCGAAAGGGATTCGATTCCGAGGTGCCATGACTGCGCAAATCATTCCCGTTCAGCCTTTCGATCTCGTGGTTTTCGGCGGCACCGGCGATCTCGCCAGCCGCAAGCTGATGCCGGCTCTCTACTTCCGCGACCGCGACGGCCAGATTCCCGCCGAGGTGCGCATCGTCGGGCTGTCGCGTCAGTCCATGGACGATGCCGCCTATCGCAAGCGCATCGAAGAGGCGCTGGCGCGCTATGTGCCGAAGACCGAAATCGACGAAGCCGTGAAGCAGCGCTTCCTGGCCCGCGTCCACTACGTCCAGCTCGACATCACGCAGGAAGCCGGCTGGAAATCGCTCGACAAGCTCTTGAACGGCGGATCCGAGCGCATCCGCGTCTTCTATCTCGCGACCGCGCCCGATCTCTTCGGCGCCGTCGCCCGGCACCTCGGCGACTACAAGCTCGTCACGCCGACCTCGCGCGTCGTGCTCGAGAAGCCGATCGGCCACGACCTCGCCAGTGCCCGCGCCATCAACGATGAGGTGGGGCGCGTGTTCAGCGAACGGCAGATCTACCGGATCGATCACTACCTGGGCAAGGAGACCGTCCAGAATCTCATGGCGCTGCGCTTCGCCAACTCGCTGTTCGAGCCGGTCTGGAACCACGGCGAGATCGACCATGTGCAGATCACGGTCGCCGAGACCGTCGGCGTGGAAGGCCGCGCCGCCTACTACAATTCCGCCGGCGCGCTGCGCGACATGGTGCAGAACCACCTGATCCAGCTCCTCTGCCTCGTCGCCATGGAGCCGCCGCAGCATTTCGAGGCGGACGCGGTGCGCGACGAGAAGATGAAGGTATTGCGCGGCCTGCGACCGCTCCGCGGCCCCGACGTCGGGACCCACGCCGTGCGCGGCCAGTACACCGCGGGGGCCATCGACGGCGTCGCCGTCCCCGGCTTCGTCGACGAGGTCGGTGCCCCGACCCAGACCGAGACGTTCGTCGCCTTGAAGGCCAATATCGACAATTGGCGCTGGGCGGGCGTGCCCTTCTATCTCCGCACCGGCAAGCGCCTGCCGCACCGCGTTTCCGAGATCGTCGTCCAGTTCCGCGCCGTGCCGCATTCGATCTTCGGCACCGATGTCGGCCGCATCGAGCCGAACCGGCTGGTGCTTCGCCTGCAGCCGGACGAGGGCGTGCAGCTGCAGCTGATGAGCAAGGACCCGGGGCCGGGCGGCATGCGCCTGAAGGAGACGCCGCTCAATCTCTCCTTCGCTCAGGCCTTCAAGACGCGCTGGCCGGAGGCCTATGAGCGGCTCATTCTCGACGTCGTGCGCGGCAACGCCACGCTCTTCATGCGCCGCGACGAGGTCGAGGCGGCATGGGAGTGGATCGAGCCCATCCATTCCGAGTGGCAGTCGGGCACCGGCGCGCCGCTCTGCTCCTACAATGCCGGCGCGTGGGGGCCGCCGCAGTCCGTCGTGCTGATGGCGCGCGACGGCAGCAACTGGGCGGACCCGGTGGCATGAGGCATGAGCACCGCTTCGCCACTCCGGACGCTCTCGCCGCCGCGCTTGCCGGCTATCTCGCCGGGCGCCTGAAGGACGACATCGCATCGCGCGGCAGGGCGAGCCTCGTCCTGTCGGGCGGCAGGAGCCCGGTCCCCATGTTCGAGGCGCTCGCCGCCGTCGATTTAAAATGGGAAAAGGTCGACCTGACGCTCGCCGACGAGCGCCTGGTGCCTCCCGGCCATTCTACTTCCAATGCCGGGCTGCTGCGCCGCCACCTGCTCGGCGACCGCGCCGCGGCGGCGAACTTCGTGCCCTTGTGGAAGGACGTGGGCGGCGATCCGGTGAAGGAGGCCCAGGAGGCGCTGGCCCATCTGGCCCGCCCGTTCACCGCCGTCGTGCTCGGCATGGGCGAGGACGGCCACACGGCGTCGCTCTTTCCCGGCATGCCCGGCCTTCGCGACGCGCTCGATCATCGCCACCCGGCCGTTGCCGTCGCCGTGCCGGCCGCCTCGGGTCGCGAACCGCGCGTGTCGCTCACGCTGCGCACGTTGACCGACGCTTCCGAGATCGTTCTCGCCATCTCCGGCCAGGCGAAGCGCTCCGTTCTCGAGCGGGCCCGCGCCGACGGTCCGGTTGAAGAGCTGCCGGTCCGTGCGATACTGCGCCAAGGCCTGGCGCCCGTGGACGTCTACTGGTCCGAGTGAGGCACGATGGCAGCGGTCGGCATCGATAAGGGTGTGATGGCGGTGACGGAGACGATCCGGCACCGCTCGGCATCGACGCGTGCCCGCTACCTCGATCATATCCGCGCCGCCCGCGACGACGGCTCGCGCCGCCGCCATCTTCCCTGCGCCAACCTCGCCCACGGCTTCGCCGCCTGCGGGCCGTCCGACAAGGCCGATCTCGCCGCCGACCGGGTGCCGAACGTCGCCATCGTTACCGCCTACAACGACATGCTGTCGGCGCATCAGCCCTTCGCGGACTATCCGCAGCGCATCAAGGACGCGGTGCGCGCGGCGGGCGGCATCGCCCAGGTCGCCGGTGGCGTGCCCGCCATGTGCGACGGCATCACCCAGGGTCGCGCCGGGATGGACCTGTCGCTTCTTTCCCGCGACGTGATCGCGCTGTCGACCGCCGTCGCCCTGTCGCATGATATGTTCGACGCCGCGCTCTATCTCGGCGTCTGCGACAAGATCGTGCCGGGCCTTCTCATCGGCGCGTTGAGCTTCGGCCATCTGCCGGGCCTGTTCGTGCCGGCCGGGCCGATGCCGAGCGGCCTTCCCAATACGGAGAAGTCGAAGGTTCGCGAGCGCTACCTCGAGGGCCGGGTCGGACGGGCGGAACTCCTCGACGCCGAGGCCCGCGCCTATCATGCGCCGGGAACCTGCACCTTCTACGGCACGGCCAACTCGAACCAGATGCTGCTCGAGATCATGGGCCTCATGTTGCCGGGCGCCGCCTTCATCAACCCCGGAACGCCGCTGCGCGACCGCATGACCGAGACCATGGCGCGCCGCGCCATCGAGCTGACCCACCATCGCAATGCCTATCTCCCGATCGGCGAAATCGTCGACGAGCGCGCCATCGTCAATGCCATCGTCGGCCTTCATGCCACCGGTGGCTCGACCAACCACACCATCCACCTCATCGCCATCGCCCGCGCCGCCGGCATCGTGCTCGATTGGGACGACTTCGCCGCGCTGTCGAAGTGCGTTCCGCTTCTCGCCCGCGTCTACCCGAACGGCAGCGCCGACGTGAACGCTTTCGACGCGGCGGGCGGCATGCCGTTCCTGATCCGCGAGCTCTTGGACGCGGGCCTTGTGCATCCCGACGTCGCGACCGTAGCCGGCCCCGACGGCCTCCGCGCCTATGTGCGCCGGCCCGTCCTCGCCGACGAGGCGATCGTATGGCGCGACGAGCCCCACGCCAGCGGCGATGACTCGATCCTTCGTCCCGTGCGCACGCCGTTCGGGTCCGAGGGCGGTCTCGTCGTCCTCGCGGGAAATCTCGGCCGTGCCGTCATGAAGACGTCGGCGTTGCTGCCCGATCGTCATCGCATCGAGGCGCCGGCCATCTGCTTTGCAGGTCAGCAGGAGGTCGAGGCGGCGTTCAGGCAGGGCAAGCTCGATCGCGATTTCATCGCCGTCCTCCCGTATCAGGGGCCGAAGGCGAGCGGCATGCCGGAGCTGCACAAGCTGAGCCCCATCCTCGCCGTCCTCCAGGAGCGCGGCCACCGTGTCGCGCTCCTGACCGACGGCCGCATGTCCGGCGCCTCGGGCCGCATCCCTGCCGCCATCCATGTCGTGCCCGAAGCGGTCGACGACGGGCACATCGCGCGCCTGCGCGACGGCGACGTCGTCGTCATCGATGCGCGCTCCGGCGAGCTCGCCGTCCGGCTCGCGCCCGAACTGCTTGCCCACCGCCAGCCTGCCCCGCCGCCCGGCCTCGCCGATCATGCGAGCGGCATGGGCCGCGAGCTGTTCCGGCCGCTCCGCGCCGCCATCTCCGATGCATCCGCCGGCGCGAGCTTCCTGGGCCATCTTCCTCCTGCGGCGTGAGCGGCATGGGCGCGCCCACTTCCTCCTATCCGATCCTCGTCGCCGACATCGGCGGGACGAACGCCCGCTTCGGCTTGATTCGCGAGACGGACGCCCGGCCGATCGAGGTGCGCAAGTTGGGCTGCGCCGACCATCCGTCCCTGCAGTCGGCGATGGCCGCCTACCTGGAGCTGGCCGGCGATCCGAAGCCGCCGCGCGGCTGCATCGACGTGGCGGGTCCCGTCTACCCCGGCCGCTTCCAGCTCACCAACCGCCCGCAATGGAACACCGAGATCGAGCCCGTGCGCCGGGCCTTCGGCTTCGACATGTTCGAGGTTATCAACGATTTCGAGGCGCTGGCCGAGGCGGTGCCGCTGCTCTCCGGCGACGAGGTCGTTCCCATCGGCGAGGGCCGGGAGCGCGATCGATCGGCTCCGATTGCCGTCGTCGGGCCCGGAACCGGTCTCGGCGTCGGCGCCGCCGTAAAGACGCCCTTCGGCTGGCAGGCGGTGCCGGGCGAGGGCGGTCATATGGAGATCGCTCATCCCGATCCGCGCTGCCGCGCCGTCATCGACCTCCTGGGGCGGCGCTTCGAGCGCGTCTCCGCCGAGCGGCTGTTGTCCGGTCCGGGTCTCGAGCTCCTGCACCTCGCCCTCGGCGAGGTCGACGGCGAGCCGCGCGAGGCCCTCGCCGCAGCCGCCATCGATTCCCGGGCCCGTGACGGCGATGCGGCGCCGCGCGATACGGTCCGCGTCTTCTTCGATCTCCTGGCGAGCTTCTGCGGCGACGTCGCCCTTCTCCTGGGTGCCAAGGGCGGTGTCTTCGTCGGCGGCGGCGTCACGCAAAGCCTGCAGCCGCTACTCGACCCGGCGCGCTTCCGGGCCGCCTTCGAACGCAAGGGGCGTCTCGCATCGTACATGGAACTCATACCCACCAACCTGATCGCCGCCGACATGCCGGCGCTGCTCGGCTGCGGCGCCCGCATCGAGCGACTGACGCGGCAGCGCATGGAGACCGACCGATGAATGGCAAGGCCATCGCCGATATTCTGGGGCGGTCGCGCATCGTCGCCGTCCTCGTCGTCGAGGACGTCGCAGTGGCGGTGCCGCTGGCGCGGGCCCTGGTCGAAGGCGGCATCGGCCTGATCGAGGTCACCTTGCGCTCGGCCGCCGCGCTCGATGCCATTGCCGCCATCGTGCGCGGTGTTCCCGAGGCCGTCGTCGGTGCCGGCACGCTGACCGCACCCGGCCAGTTCGCCGAGGCGGAGAAGCGCGGCTGCCGCTTCCTCGTCAGTCCGGGGGCGACGCCGGCTTTGTGCGAGGCCGCGGCGCAGTCCGCCGTTCCCTGGCTGCCGGGCGCCGCGACCGTCAGCGAGATGCTGGCGCTCCGCGAGCGCGGTTACCTGATCCAGAAGTTCTTTCCCGCCGAGGCGTCGGGCGGTGTCGCCTGTCTGAAGTCGCTGGTTTCGCCGCTGCCCGACCTTCGTTTCTGCCCGACCGGCGGCATCGGCGAACACAATGCCCAGGACTACCTGGCGGTTCCGAACGTCCTGTGCGTCGGCGGCTCCTGGATGGCGCCGCCGGCGCTCGTCAGGTCCGGCGACTGGGCCGCCATCACCGCTCTTGCGGCCCGCGTGTCACGGCCTCGGCAATAGTCCGTCGAGCAGGATCGTCTCAATGGCGCGCGCCGCATTTTCGAAGAACGCCTCGTCGTTGAAGTCCTTCCCGGTCAGCGTCCGGATCTGCGCCGCGAAATCCGCATAGTGCTGCGTCGTCGCCCAGATCGAGAACAGGACGTGGTGCGGATCGATGTCGGAGAGTCGTCCTTCTGCGATCCAGCGGCGGATGAGCTTGCATTTGAGGTCGAACAGCGCGGCGAGCTCGCCGCTCAGCACGTGCGCGAGATGCGGCGCCCCCTGCATGATCTCGATGGCGAAGAGCCGCGAGCCGTCCGGATGCGAACGCGAATAGTCGAGCTTGCGCCGGATGTAGTGGCCGAAGGCGGCGCGCGGATCGCCGTTCGGGTCGAGCTCGCGCAGCGGTTCGAGCCACAGCTCGAGGGTCCGGGTCAGCACCGCGCGGTAGAGCTCGTCCTTGCTGCGGAAGTAGTAGAGGAGATTGGGCTTCGACATGCCCGCCGCTTCGGCGATCTCGTCGAGGCGGGCGCCCGAGAAGCCGTGATGGGCGAATACGCTCAGGGCTGCATCGAGGATGCGTCCGGAATTGATCTCGCCGATCCGCGATCTGGGTTTCCGGTTTGTGGGCATCGCAGCCTGTCAAACTTGACCGTTTGATCAATTCCGTTGCAACCTATGCTCAAATCACCAACGAGGTAAAGAGGGGGAGGGCGCGCTGAGTCGTAAGGCGTCCGGTCATTCGAAAACGGTGTCGCCGGCGCCGAAGAATGGCCGTGTCATCGAAGCGCGGGGTCTCACCTTGACCTTCGACACCGCAGACGGTCCGCTCTTCGCCCTGTCCGACGTCGATCTCGACGTCGAGGCCGGCGATTTCGTCTCGCTGATCGGTCCCTCGGGCTGCGGCAAGACCACGCTGCTCCGCATCATCGCCGATCTCGAGCAGCCGACCGGCGGCACCATCCGCATCAACGACCTCGCCCCCGGCGAGGCGCGCCTCAAGCGCCAGTACGGCTATGTGTTCCAGGCACCGGCCCTCTATCCGTGGCGCACCGTCGAGCGCAACGTCATGCTGCCGCTCGAGATCATGGGCTACCCGGCCGCCGAGCGACGCCAGCGCGCCAGGCGCAACCTCGAGCTCGTCAATCTCAAGGGCTTCGAGCGCAAGTTCCCCTGGCAGCTGTCGGGCGGCATGCAGCAGCGCGCCTCCATCGCCCGCGCCCTCTCCTTCGATCCGAAGCTGCTGCTGATGGACGAGCCGTTCGGCGCCCTCGACGAGATCGTTCGCGACAACCTCAACCTCCAGCTCCTCCGGCTGTGGCACGAGACGCGCAAGACGGTGATCTTCGTCACCCATTCCATTCCCGAAGCGGTGTTCCTGTCGACGCGCATCGTGGTGATGTCGCCGCGCCCGGGCCGCATCATCGACGTCATCGAATGCGACTTCCCGCGCGACCGTCGCCTGGATTTTCGCGAGACCAAGGCTTTCCTCGAAATCGCGCAGCGTGTCCGCGAGGGCCTGCGCGCCGGTCATTCCTATGACGAGTGATGTCGCGGTGCTGCCGCCTGTGCGCCGGTCCGCCGCGCCGGGCTGGCGCGACCGGGCGGTCCCCGTCTTGGTCGTCGTCGCTGTCGTTCTTCTCCTTTGGTATGCCGCAGCCGTCTGGCTCAACGCACCGTTTCTGCGCGGCCTCGATCCCGCCGCTGGCCCACTCGCGACGGCGCTTGCCGCCTGGAGCGAGGAGCGGCCGCTGCTGCCGGCACCCCACCAGGTGCTGCGCGAGGTGTGGGCGACCACCGTCGCAACGCCGGTCACGTCGAAGCGCAGTCTCGTGAACCACGCCTGGGTGACCGTCTCCTCCTCTCTCCTCGGTTTCGCCTTCGGCTCGCTCCTCGGCATCCTCCTCGCCGTCGCCATCGTCCACGTGCGCTCGCTGCACAAGAGCCTGATGCCGTGGATCATCGCCTCCCAGACGATCCCGATCCTCGCCGTGGCGCCGATCGTCATCGTCGTCCTTGGTTCGGTCGGCCTCGTCGGACTGCTCCCCAAGTCGATCATCTCCGCCTATCTCTGCTTCTTCCCCGTCACCATCGGGATGGTGAAGGGCCTGACGTCGCCCGATCCCATGCAGCTCGACCTCATGCGCACCTACAATGCAGGGCGCTGGCAGACCTTCTCCAAGCTGCGCTGGCCGGCATCCGTGCCTTTCCTTTTCGCCAGCCTCAAGGTGGCCGTCGCCATCTCGCTCGTCGGCGCAATCGTCGGCGAGCTGCCGACCGGCGCCCAAGCCGGCCTCGGCGCCCGCCTTCTCGTCGGTTCCTACTACGGTCAGACCATTCAGATCTGGGCGGCCCTCTTCGTCGCCGCGGCCGTCGCCGCTCTCATGGTCGCGGCCGTCGGCGTAGCCGAGCGCGCGACTCTGAAGATGATGGGACGGCAGCCGTGAAGGCGACGGGCGCCGCGATGCCGTTCCTCGGCGCGTTCGCCGTGACCGTCAGCTGCCTCGCCGTGTTGCGCCATGTGCATGCCGCAGGCGTGCGGCCCGGCACCGCCTTCTGGTGCGCCATGTTCGTCCTGTGGCTGGCGGCATGGAAGGTAGTGAGCGCCCTGGCCGGCCTCGAGTTTCGCGACACCTTCCGCTCCCGCCTCGTGACCGTCCTCGTGCCGGTCGCCTTCGGGGCATTCCTCCTCTTCCTGTGGGAGGTCGTGACCGTTGGCTTGCGAGTGCCCATGGTGCTCCTGCCGCCGCCCTCCGCCATCGCCGCCGCCTTCTCGGGCGCCCTCCCGACGCTGTGGGCGGACTTCGTCCAGACTTTCATCCGCGCCGTCCTGCCCGGCTGGGCCATCGGCTGCCTGTCGGGGTTCCTCGTCGCTGTTCTCGCCGACCGCGTGCCCTTCTTCGCCCGCGGCCTCATTCCGCTCGGCAATTTCGTCTCCGCCCTTCCGATCATCGGCATCGCGCCCATCATGGTCATGTGGTTCGGCTTCGACTGGCAGTCCAAGGCCGCGGTGGTGGTCGTCATGACCTTCTTCCCGATGCTCGTGAATACCGTCGTCGGCCTTTCCGAGGCGAGCCGTCTCGAACGCGACCTCATGCGCTCCTACGGTGCCGGCTACTGGGCGAGCCTCGTGAAGCTCCGCTTGCCGGCGGCCTTGCCCTTCATCTTCAATGCGCTCAAGATCAACTCCACGCTCGCCCTCATCGGCGCCATCGTTGCCGAGTTCTTCGGCACGCCGATCGTCGGCATGGGTTTTCGCATTTCGACCGAGGTCGGACGCTTGAGCCTGGACATGGTATGGGCGGAAATCGCGGTCGCGGCTGTTGCGGGCTCGGCCTTCTACGGGGCGGTTGCGCTGCTCGAACGGGCCGCGACCTTCTGGCATCCCTCGTATCGGACGCGTTGACGGGTTTTGTGAACGACAGGGAAGGAGAGTGATGATGAAAAGGTTGTTTTTGGTTGCGTCGGCGGTGTTCCTGCTCGGCGGCGGTTTCGAGGCGGCGGCGGCCGACAAGGTGACGCTGCAGCTCAAATGGGTGACCCAGGCCCAGTTCGCCGGCTACTACGTCGCCAAGGACCAGGGCCTCTACGAGAAGGCGGGCCTCGACGTCGAGATCAAGCCCGGCGGACCGGACATCGCGCCGCCCCAGGTGATCGCCGGCGGCGGCGCCGACGTCATCATCGACTGGATGCCGTCCGCTCTCGCCTCGCGCGAGAAGGGCGTTCCGCTGGTCAACATCGCCCAGCCTTTCAAGCGTTCCGGCATGATGCTCACCTGCCGCGCCGAGACGGGCATCAAGGCGCCCGCCGACTTCAAGGGCAAGACGCTCGGCGTCTGGTTCTTCGGCAACGAGTATCCCTTCCTATCGTGGATGAGTCAGCTCGGCATTCCGACCGCCGAAGGTGCCGACGGCGTCAAGGTCCTGAAGCAGGGCTTCAACGTCGACCCGCTCCTGCAGAAGCAGGCCGACTGCATCTCGACCATGACCTACAACGAATACTGGCAGGTCATCGACGCGGGCCTGAAGCCCGAAGAGCTCGTCGTCTTCAAATATGAGGACCAGGGCGTCGCGACGCTCGAGGATGGACTCTACGTTCTCGAGGACAGGCTCAAGGATGAGAAGTTCGTCGACGTCATGGCGCGCTTCGTCAAGGCGTCCATGGAGGGCTTTGAATGGGCCCGCCAGAATCCCGACGCCGCCGCCAAGATCGTCCTCGACAACGACTCGACCGGCGCCCAGACCGAGAAGCATCAAACCCGCATGATGGGCGAGATCAACAAGCTGACCGAAGGCTCCGACGGCGTGCTCGACGAAGCGGCCTATCAGCGGACCGTCGACACCCTGATGAAGGGCGGCTCCGATCCGGTCATCACCAAGGTCCCGGAAGGCGCCTTCAGCCATGCCGTGACCGACAAGATAAAGTCGATGTAGCGAAAAGCCGGACGGGCGGGCGTCGAGCCCGCCGGTCCCTCGCGCCCGGAAAGGGCAGGGCGGCAGCTCACCGGTGTTCCGCGGGCCGCGACCGAGCCTTGTGGGAGCCAAGCGGCGAGGACGGGAATGATCATTGTGGCCGGCACGTTTCGCGTACCCGAAGACCGCATCGCCGAGCTCCTGCCGGTGGCGGCGGCAACGCTCGCCGCGACCCGAATGGAAGCGGGCTGCATCACCTATTCCTACGCCATCGACGTGGAGGATCGCGGCCTGATCCGCATCTATGAGGAATGGGAGAGCCGCATGCACCTCGATCGGCATTTCCAACAGCCGCATATGGTCCCCTGGCGTCGGCTGCTTGCAGAGATCGGCGCGAGCGGCCGCAGCCTCAAGGTCTACGAGGCGGATGAGGGAACGCCGGTTTGACGAGCGACCGCCTTCGCCATCGTCGGGCAATGCAACCGGCCGAAGTGAAAAAATTCTGCGGATCGGTTGACGGAAAGTTGCGAGGGAGGCAGAGAAGACTGCCGACAGGCGACATCCAAGGGCCGGAATCATGACCGCAAAGCAGAACCTCACCATCAACGGCCAGCGTCTCTGGGACAGCCTCATGGAGACGGCGGCCTTCGGCGCCACGCCCAAGGGCGGCATCCGGCGGCTGACGCTTTCCGACGACGACAAGAAGGTGCGCGACTGGTTCAAGCGCGCCTGCGAGGAGCTGGGCCTGAGGGTCGAGGTGGACGGCGTCGGCAACATGTTCGCCGTGCGCCCCGGTCGCACCAAAGGCCTTCCCATCGCCATGGGTTCGCACCTCGATACCCAGCCGACCGGCGGCAAGTTCGACGGCGTCCTCGGCGTGCTCGGCGCGCTCGAGGTGGTCCGTACGCTGAACGAAGTCGGCTACGAGACCAATGCTCCCGTGATGATCGTCAATTGGACGAACGAGGAGGGGTCGCGCTTCGCGCCCGCCATGCTCGCGTCGGGCGTCTATGCCGGCGTCTTCACTCCCGACTACGCCTATGCCCGCCTGGACCGCGACGGAAAGACCTTCGGCGACGAGCTCGCCCGCATCGGGTACCGCGGCTCCGAACCGCCCGGCAGCCACAAGTTCCAGGCCATGTTCGAGCTCCACATCGAGCAGGGTCCTATCCTCGAGGCGGAGGAGAAGGTGATCGGCATCGTCACCGGCGTGCAGGGCATGCGCTGGTACGAGGTGACGGTGAAGGGCCAGGAGGCTCACACCGGCGCGACGCCGATGAAGCTGCGCCGCAACGCGCTTCTCGGCGCGGCGCGCATGATCGGGGCCGTCCACGAGGTCGGTCTCAGCCATCTTCCCGGCGTGGCCAGCGTCGGCCTCATCGAGAACCGCCCCAACAGCCGCAACGTCGTTCCGGGCGAAGTATTCTTCACCATCGACCTACGCCATCCCGACGAGACGGTCCTCGACCGGATGGAGAAGGACTATCGCGACGCCGTGACGCGCATCGCAGCCGAGGAGAACCTCGACCTCGACGAGAAGCGCATCTGGATTTCGCCCGCCGTGCGCTTCGACCAGAAGCTGATCGACTGCGTCCGGCACGGCGCCGAGAAGTCGGGCTTCGCGTCGCGCGAAATCGCCTCCGGCGCCGGCCATGATGCCGCTTACATCGCCCGCGTCGCCCCGACGACCATGATCTTCGTGCCCTGCCTCGGCGGCCTTTCCCACAACGAAGCGGAATCGACGACATTCGAGGAATGCGCCGCCGGCTCGCAGGTGCTTCTCAATGCGATCCTCGAATACGACCGCCGCCTGGGCGCCTGAATCGGCGTATCCCGCGTCACACGCCTGTAGCAAAGGCGGGCCATGGTCGGAACTGCACGCGGGGCTACTCCCGTTCCCGGCCCTGCCTGCATCACCCACCTGGAAGGCCATGCCGGGCGTTGCCTCGAGCCCCTCGAAGTATCCGGCATGGTTTTCCTTCGACTGTCGTCGTCACGCCGACGCGTCGCCTGGGCGCAATCTTGAAGCTCACTCCGCCGGCTGCGGTCTCTCGCTCTCGATACCGGCGCCGGCGCGCGCGTGCGTGCGGCCGACCAGGCTGTAGACCGTCGGCACCACGAACAGCGTGAGCAGCGTGCCCAGCGTCAGGCCGCCGACGATGACCCAGCCGATCTGCTGGCGGCTCTCCGCCCCCGCGCCATGCGCAATGGCGAGCGGCACGGCGCCCAGCACCATCGCGCCCGTCGTCATCAGGATGGGCCGCAGCCGCAGGCTGGCCGCCTCCTTCACCGCCGCCAGGCGGTCGAGGCCCTGTGCCTGCTTCTGGTTGGCGAACTCGACGATCAGGATGCCGTGCTTTGTGATGAGGCCGACGAGCGTGACGAGGCCGATCTGCGAATAGACGTTGAGGGTTCCGCCCGTGTAGTGGAGCGCGGCGAGCGCGCCCGCCATCGAGAGCGGCACGGTCAGCATGATGATGAGCGGATCGCGGAAGCTCTCGAACTGCGCCGACAGCACCAGGTAGATGAACATGAGGGCCAGCACGAACATGATGGCGAGATTGGAGCTCGCCGTGCGGAACTCGCGGCTCTGCCCGGTGACGTCGGTCAGCGCCCCTGCCGGCAGGGTCTCGCGCGCCGCCTGGTCGAGGAAGGCAAGTCCCTCGCCGATCGTGTAGCCCTCCGCCAGGTTGGCCTCGATGGTGACGGCGCGGAGCTGGTTGAAGCGTCGCAGCTCCTTGGGCACCACCGTCTCGCTGATCTTAACGAGGTTCGAAAGCTGGATCATCTCCCCGGTCCCGCTGCGCACGAAGATGCGGGACAGCGTCTCGGGCGAGGCGCGTTCCTCTGCCGCCAGCTGCACGATGACGTCGAACTGCTCGCCGTCGACCTCGTAGCGCGTGACCTCGCGCCCGCCGAGCAGGGTCTCGAGCGTCCGCCCGATGACGGAGATGTCGAGTCCGAGGTCGGCCACCTTGTCGCGGTCGATGTCGACGGAAAGCTCGGGCTTGTTGAGGTTGAGGTCGGATTCGACGTTGGTGAGGCCGGGATAGCTCTCGATCCGCTCGAGCATGCGGTTCGCCATCTCGTTGAGGTCCTCGTACGACCCCGACGACTGGATGACGAACTGCACCGGTCGCCCGCCGCCTCGCACGCCGAGCGAGGGAAGGTTGCTGGCGTAGGCCTGGATGCCCGGAATGCGCTGCAGCCGCGGCTGCAGGCTGGAGACGATCTCCTGTTGCTTGCGCTCGCGGTCCGACCAGTCCTCGAGCCGGCCGAAGCCCATGAATTGCGTGACGTCGGGCTGCCCGCTGATGATCAGGACCGAGCGGATTTCCGGCACGCTGTCGATCAGGGATTCGACCTGCCCGGCATAGCGCTGCGTATAGGCGAGCGTCGATCCTTCCGGAGCGGTTCCGGAGATGCGCACCGTGCCGCGGTCCTCGACCGGCGACAGCTCCGACTTGAGGAGCGTGAAGTAGAAGGCGCCGCCGCACGCCACTGCCAGCGCCACGGCGATGACCAGAAAGCGCATGCGCAGCGCCCGTTCGAGCAGGCGCCCGTAGCCGCGTTCGAGGCCGGTGATGCCGCCTTCGATGAGGCGGAAGATGCGGCCGTGGCTCTCCTGGTGGCGCAGGAGCTTCGACGACATCATCGGCGTGAGCGTCAGCGCCACGAAGCCGGAGATCAGCACGGCGCCGGCGAGCGTCAGCGCGAACTCCATGAACAGCCGCCCGGTGCGCCCCGGCGTGAAGGCCACCGGGGCGTACACGGCGGCGAGCGTGAGCGACATGGCGACGACCGCGAATCCGATCTCGCGCGATCCCCGCATCGCCGCGGCCACCGGCGCCATGCCCTCCTCGACGTGGCGGTAGATGTTCTCGAGCATGACGATGGCGTCGTCGACCACCAGGCCGATGGCGAGCACCATGGCGAGCAGCGTCAGGGTATTGATGGTGAGCCCCGCCGCATACATGAGGGCGAAGGCGCCGATCAGCGATACCGGGATGGTGACGATCGGGATGACCGAGGCGCGGAACGAGCGCAGGAAGAAGAAGATCACCAGGACGACGAGCGCGATCGCTTCCGCGATGGTCGTGAACACGGCGGCGATCGAGCGTTCGATGAATACCGAGCTGTCGTTGCCGATTTCGACCGACAGGCCCTCGGGAAGCGACTCGTTGACCCGCGGCAGCACCTCGCGCACCGCATGCGACACGTCGAGCGGATTGGCAACCGCCTGCTTGATGACGCCGACCGTGATCGACGGCTGCCCGTTGTAGCGCGAGTCGCGGCGCTGGTCCTCGGCCCCCTGCTCGACGCGGGCGATGTCGCCGAGCTTCACCGGATAGCCCTCGACCGACTTGATGATGATGTTGGCGAATTCCTCCGGAGTCCTGAGGCCGGTCTTCGAAAGGACGGTGAGCTCGCGGTCGCTGCTTTCGATGCGCCCGGCGGGGAACTCGGCGTTCTGGTTTCGGATGGCGCTTTCGATGTCCTGGACCGTCAGCCCGTATCCGGCAAGCCGGTCGCTGTCGAGCCACACGCGCATGGCGTAGCGCCGTTCGCCGTAGATCTGCACGTCGGCGACGCCCGTCAGGTTCTTGAAGCGGTCGATGACATAGCGGCTCACATAGTCGGTGAGCTCGAGCGCCGACATGCCGTCGCTTCGGAAGACGAGGAAGATGATGGGCTGCGCGTCGGCTTCCACCTTGGAGATGACCGGCTCCGAGATCTCGTCGGGAAGCTGCCGCCGGACGCGCGATACGCGGTCGCGCACGTCGCTTGCCGCCGCCGCCATGTCGAGCCCGAGATTGAAGCGGATGGTGATGCGGCTCGACTCCGCCCGGCTCGTCGATTCGATCGTGTCGATGCCCTCGATGCCGGCCACCGAGCCTTCCAGCACCTGCGTGACCTGGCTTTCGACGATCGTCGCCGATGCGCCGGGATAGGAGGTCGAGATCGACACGACCGGCTCGTCGATGTTCGGATATTCCCTGACGGTCAGCCGCCCGTACGAGACGAGCCCGACGAGCAGGAGCACAAGGCTCATCACGGTTGCGAATACGGGGCGCCGGATGCAGAGCTCGGGAAGCTGCATGGGATCGGCCTATCCGCCCGCCGCCGCGCCGCCGGCCTCGACGACGTCGACCGCCGTGCCGTCGCGGAGCCGCGCCTGGCCCGCCGTCACCACCTGGGCGTCGGCTTGAAGCCCCTTCACGATCTCGACCAGGCCGTCGCGGCGCTTGCCCGTCGTCACCGGCGTTTCGAACGCCTTCCCGTTCTCGATGCGATAGACGAAGGTCTCGCCGGCGCGCGGCACGATGGCGCTCTCGGGCACCAGCACTACCGCCGTCTGGTCCTTGCCCTTGACGAGGATGCGCGCGAGGAGACCGGGCCTCAGCCGGCGCTCGGAGTTGTTGAGGGTGGCGCGCACCTGCAGCGCCCGCCCGTTCACGTCGATCTGCGGATTGACGGCATACACCGTGCCTTCGAACACCGTGCCCGGATACGCGTCGACCGTGACCTGGACCTCTTGGCTGGGCGCGATCTGTGCGAGATAGAGCTCCGGCACGCTGAACGCCACCTTGAGCTCGTCGATCTTCTCCAGGTTGACGAGCTCGGTACCGGCCTGGACATAGGCGCCGACCGACACCTGCCGGAAACCGAGAACGCCGTCGAACGGCGCCCGCACCGACAGCTTGTCGACGCGCGTGCGGGCAAGCTCGGTCGCCGCCCGCGCCACGCCGTAGTTGGAGGCCGCCTCGTCGAAGGCCTGGCGCGTTTCCGCGCCGGATTGCTGCAGCGCCTGCGTGCGCTCGTAGGTGGCTCGAGCGAGACCAAGACGCGCTTCCGTGTCCTTGAGTTCCGCAGTCGCCAGGGCATCGTCGAGCTTGACCAGCACGTCCCCGGCCTTGACCTCGTAGCCCTCCTCGAACTGGATTACGGCGATGCGCCCCGCCGTTTCGGACGTGACCTCGACGGATTCGCCGGACAGCAGCGAACCGATGGCGGAGATGTCGGTGCTCGTCGCACCTTGCTTGGCGGACGACACTTCGACGGGCGGCGGACGCCGGCGCGCCGTATCGCCGCCTGCGGGTGCGCTGGTGGTCGCGCTGGCGCTCTCGAGATGGATGGCCGTCTTGAGCCACACCGTGTTGAGGGCGAGGTAGGAAAGCCCGCCGAGCACGACGAGCGCCAGGAGTATCGCTAGTCGCTTCCGCATGTCGCCCGGCCCGCTTCCTGGATCATGAGTCGATTATAGTCTCCGCGTCCGGCGACAGTATACCGCCGCGCCGCCACCTCCGGGAAACCCATATGTAGTCATGATTTATGCCCTCGCAATGACGGGCCGGTGTCCTTGCGGCGAATTAAGATTTGGGCCGGGCGGTGACGAGAAAGAGCGCCATGCGGGCCAGTGCCTCCTCGATGTCGGCAAGCCCTGCCGCATAGGAAAAGCGTATGTACCCTGCACCGTTGGCCCCGAAGCTTTCGCCCGGCACCAGCGCCACGAAGGCCTCCTCGAGCAGCCGCCCGGCGAGTTCGCGCGACGTCCATCCCGTCGCCCCGACATTGGGGAAGGCGTAGAACGCGCCGCCCGGCATCCGGCAGGTGACGTTGGGGAGCCGGTTGAGGCCGCGCACCACGTGCTCGCGCCTCTCGGCGAAGCTCTGCCGCATGGCCGCGACCGCGTCCTGCGGCCCGGTGACGGCGGCGAGCGCCGCCATCTGGGCCGGGCCGTTGACGCACGAATGGTCGACCGTGATGAGCTTGCGCACATGGTCGACCAGGGGAAGCGGCCACACGCCGTAGCCCAGTCGCCAGCCGGTCATGGCGTAGGTCTTCGACCATCCGTCGAGCAGGATGGTGCGCGACCGGAGCTCGGGGAATTCCATGAGGCTCGCGAACGGCGCGCCGTCGAAGACGAGATCGGAATAGATCTCGTCCGACAGGATCATCACGTTTGGATGCCGCGTCAGTCCCGCGACCAGTTTGTTCAGCTCTTCGCGCGCCGTGACGCCCCCCGTCGGATTGGCGGGGCTGTTGAGGATGATGAGTCGCGTGCGCGGCGTGATGAGGGACAAGACCTCCTCGCCGTCGAACCCGAAGTCGCGCTCTTCGCGGATCGGATAGGGGACGGCCTTGGCGCCGGCGGCGCGTACCGCCTCGCGGTACGGGGGAAAGCCCGGATCGGGATAGAGGATCTCGGAGCCTTCGCCGCCGAACAGCATGCACGAGAAGAAGATGGTGACCTTGCCGCCCGGCACGATGACCACCTCGCCGGCCGTGACCGGAACGCCGTAGCGCGCCGCGACCCGCGCCGCCACCGCCTCGCGCAACGGGCCGATGCCGACCGGCGACGTGTAGCCGTGCGGTCCCTCGCGCGCCGCCTTCGCCGCCGCCTCGAGAACGTGCTCGGGCGGATTGAAGTCGGGCTGGCCGATGCCGAGGTTGATGATCGGCTTGCCCTCGGACTTGAGCGCCAGCGCCCGGTCGAGAACGCCGAAGGCGCCTTCCTCTTCGATTCCCGATACGGCTTCGTTGATCTTCAGCATCGCAAGGAGGCGTCCTTGAAGGCGGGATCGATCAGTCTGCTCACATGCATCGCGCTCAAGCCACCTGCCGCGGCCCGCCGGAACAGGTCGGCGACGACCGGCGCCAGCACCGGCGATGCCCCCAAGCCATCGCTCATTTTGAGGAAATAGTCGATATCCTTGAGGGCATTGGCGATCGAGAAGGCGTAGCCGTCGTAGTCGCCCTCGAGCGCCGGCCCGACCATCTTCTTGAGCGCGCCGGAATGGGTGGAGCCTTGCAGCTGCGCCTCGTAGAGCATGCGCCAGTCGATGCCGGCCGCCCGCGCCGTGGCGTAGGTCTCGGCGATCGCCGCGATCATGCTGCACGCCAGCGAGTTGCTGACGAGTTTCGCCGTGTGCCCGGCTCCGACCGGACCGAAATGCAGGATGCGGTTGGCATAGGTCGCGATGAGGGGCCTGACGCGCGCCAGGCTGCCGGCATCCGCGCCGACGAGGGCGCCCGCCTCGCCGGCCCGCACCTGCTCCGGACCGCCGGTCATCGGCGCATCGACGAACGCCACCCCCCGCGCTTCGAGCCGCGTGGCGATGGCGCGCGTCGCATCGGGATCGGACGTCGAGGTGTCGACGATCACCTGGCCCTTTTGCAGATGCGGGGTCATCGCATCGATCGCGCTGGCGACGGCGGCGGAATCCGAGACGCATAGGAAGACGGCATCGGCGCCGCCGACCAGATGCGCCATGTCGCGGCTTTCGACCGCGCCTTGCGCCACCGCCGCATCGACGGGCGCCCGGTTGCGGTGCGCGATAACCCGGACGGCATGGCCATGCGCGAGGAGCCGGGCCACCATCGCCCCGCCCATCAGTCCGATGCCGGTGAACCCGATATGCATGGACGCGTTTCCTTCGCTCGCTCGGCGCCCCCGTGCATATGGCGGCGGCGGCATGCTAACGTCTCGGCTTCGCAATTGGGAGGGTCATGATGTCCGTGCATGGGAACTACGTCGGCGGCGAATGGGTCGAGGGGGCGTCGGTCAACCGGAACGTCAGCCCATCCGATCTCGACGACATGGTCGGCGAGTACGCCTCGGCGGATGCCGCGCAGACCGAAGCCGGCATCGCGGCCGCCAAGGCGGCCTTCCCGGCCTGGTCGCGGTCGACGCCCATCCAGCGCGCCGACATTCTCGATGCGATCGGCACGGAGCTTCTCGCCCGCAAGGACGAGCTCGGGCGGCTGTTGTCGCGCGAGGAAGGAAAGCCCTTGGCCGACGGCGTCGCCGAGGTCGGCCGGGCCGGCCAGATCTTCAAGTTCTTCGCCGGCGAGGCATTGCGCATCGAGGGCCTGTCGATCCCGTCCATCCGCCCCGGCGTCGACATCACGGTCACCCGCGATCCCCTGGGCGTCGTCGGCCTCATCACGCCGTGGAATTTTCCCGCCGCCATTCCGGCCTGGAAGATGGCGCCGGCGCTCGCCTTCGGCAACACGGTCGTGCTGAAGCCTGCCGAGCTCGTGCCCGCCACCGCCTGGGCGATCGTCGAGATCGCGTCGCGGGCCGGCCTACCCAAGGGCGTGCTCAACCTGGTGATGGGCAAGGGCTCCGTCGTCGGCCGCACGCTCTGCGACCACAAGGACGTGGCGGCCGTCAGTTTCACCGGCTCGACCGGGGTCGGAGCCGACGTGGCGCGGGCCTGCGCGGCGCGCGGGGCCCGCTTCCAGCTCGAGATGGGCGGCAAGAATCCGCTCGTCGTGCTCGACGATGCCGACCTCGAGCTTGCCGTCGCGGCCGCCGTCAACGGCGCCTTCTACCAGACCGGCCAGCGATGCACTGCGTCCTCGCGCCTCGTCGTCGCCTCCAAGGTGCACGACAAGTTCGTCGAGGCGATGGTCGCGGCCATGAAGGGATTGAAAGTGGACGACGCGCTAGAGCCCGGGACCCATGTTGGGCCGGTCGTCGACCAGCGTCAGCTCGATCAGGACATGAAATATCTCGACATCGGTCGCAAGGAGGGTGCGAAGGTGGCCTGGGGCGGCGAACGCCTCAATCGCAAGACGCGCGGCCACTATCTCCAACCGGCTCTCTTCGTGGAGACGCGCAACGACATGCAGATCAACCGCGAGGAGATCTTCGGGCCCGTCGCCTCGGTCATCGAAGTGTCCGGGTACGACGAGGCGCTCGCCGTCGCCAACGATACGACCTTCGGCCTTTCGGCGGCGATCTTCACCCGCTCGCTGAAGCACGCCGATCACTTCCGCAGGAATGTCGAGGCGGGGATGGTGATGGTCAACCTGCCGACCGCCGGCGTCGATCACCACGTGCCGTTCGGCGGCCGCAAGGGATCGAGCTACGGCGCGCGCGAGCAGGGGCGGTATGCCGTCGAGTTCTTCACCTCCTCGCGCACCCACTACGTTTTCCCCGGCTGATCGACCGTGCGGCAGGGAACGGAGTCGGGCCCTCCGCCGTTCACGCTTTTCAGGAGACGCGCATGCAGTACGTGACGTTGAAGAGCGGTGAGCAGGTGCCGCAGCTCGGCATGGGAACCTGGCGCATGGGCGAGGCCCGCACCCGCCGCGACGACGAGGTAGCGGCGCTGAAGACCGGGCTCGATCTCGGGCTGACGCTCGTCGATACGGCAGAGATGTATGGCAGCGGCGGTGCCGAGGAGGTCGTCGCGGATGCCCTCGCCGGGCGCCGCGACGAGGTGTTTCTCGTCTCCAAGGTCCTGCCGCAGAACGCCTCGCGCTCCGGCACGGTCAAGGCCTGCGCCGACAGCCTGAGGCGGCTGAGGACCGATCGCATCGACCTCTATCTCCTGCACTGGCGCGGCTCGCATCCGCTCGCCGACACCGTGGCGGCGTTCGAGCAGCTGCGCGACGAAGGAAGGATTCGCTATTGGGGGGTCAGCAACCTCGATGTCGAGGACATGGTCGAGCTTCAGGATCTCGCCGAGGCGGGCCACTGCGCGGCGAACCAGGTCCTCTACAATGTCGGCCAGCGCGGCATCGAGTTCAAGCTGCTGCCGATGTGCGTCGAGCAGCAGATCGCCGTCATGGCCTACTCCCCGCTCGGCCAGGGCGATCTTCTGGGCAAGGCGGCGGTCAAGTCGCTCGCCCGTAGTCACGGCGCGTCTCCCGCCGCCATCCTCATCGCCTGGACGCTTCGCCGCCCCGGCGTGATCTCGATCCCGAAGACGGCGAGTGCCGAGCGTATGCGCGACAACGCCAGGGCCCTCGACGTGTCGCTCACGCCCGATGAGCTCAAGGAGCTTGACAAGGCCTTCTCGCCTCCGCAACGCAAGACGCCGCTCGCCATGAATTGAGCGAAGGTCTGGGCGGGGAAATGAACGGGGCCAATCTCTTCGGCGAATTCGAAGCGCGTTGGCGGCGCGTGCCGGACGCGCCGGCCTTTCTCGCAGCCGACGGCCGCCGCCTCGCGACCTATGGCGATCTCATGGCCGCCGCCGGCCGTTATGCCGGGGCCCTGCGCGACCTCGGGGTCGGGCCGGGCGACCGCGTCACCGCGCAGGTCGAGAAATCGCTGGCGGCGGTTTTCCTCTATCTCGGGGCGCTCAAGTCCGGCGCCGTGCTCCAACCGCTGAATCCTGCCTACACGCCGGCCGAAGTGTCTTATTTCATCGCCGATGCCGAGCCGTCCCTCGTCGTCGCCGCGACGGCGAAGCGCGAGCCGCTCGCGGCCCTGGCCGCGCGCCATTCGGCGGCGTTCGCCACGCTCGACGACGTCGATGCCGGAAGCCTCGCAGAGGCTGCTGCTCGCGCCGGCCCGCTCGACGCGACCGTCGACCGGACGGGCGACGGCCTCGCCGGCCTTCTCTACACGTCGGGCACCACGGGGCCCGCCAAGGGTGCCATGATCACCCACGGCAATCTGAGCTCCAATGCCCATGCGCTGCTGGGCGCCTGGGCCTTCGCGCCGGGAGACGTTCTCATCCATGGCCTGCCGCTGTTCCATGTCCACGGCCTCTACGTCGCCCTCAATACGGCCTTCCTGAACGCCAGCCCGATCCTGTGGCTTCCCCACTTCGACGCCGCCGAGGTCGCGCGCCTCTTCGCGCGCGCCACCCTCTTCATGGGTGTGCCAACTTACTACACCCGTCTTCTCGCCGAGCCCGGCCTCGATGCCGGGGCCTGTCAGGCCATGCGCCTGTTCGTGTCGGGATCGGCACCCCTTCTGCCCGAAACCCATGATGCATTCCGGGAACGGACCGGCCACGCCATTCTCGAGCGTTACGGCATGACGGAGACGGGAATGATCGCTTCCAATCCCTATCGCGGCGACCGCCGCCCGGGCACCGTCGGTTTCGCCCTGCCTGGTATCGCCGTGCGCGTTTGCGACGTCGAGGGCCGCGAACGGCCGCGCGGCGAACCGGGCGTCCTCGAGGTGAAGGGGCCCAATGTCTGCCGGGGCTACTGGCGCAAGCCCGAGCGCACCGCGGAGGATTTTCGCAGCGACGGCTATTTCGTCACCGGCGACGTCGGTGTCATGGACGGGGAGGGGCGCGTCTCGATTCTCGGCCGCACCCGCGACCTCATCATCACCGGCGGCCTCAATGTCTATCCGCGCGAGATCGAGGCGGCGCTCGATGCTTTGCCCGGCATCGTCGAATCGGCCGTCGTCGGCGTTCCGCACCCCGACTATGGCGAGGGCGTGGTGGCCGCCGTGGTCGCCGGGCACGAGCCCATCGACGAAGCCGCGATCATCGGCGCCCTGGCGGCGACCCTCGCCGGCTTCAAGCTGCCCAAGCGCGTCTATCGCATTGCCGAGCTGCCGCGCAACGCCATGGGGAAAATCGAGAAGGCGAAGCTCCGCAAGCGTTTCGCCGATGCCTTCCGGGTCTAGCCGAAGCGAAGCGCCGCGGCCCCCGCCACGATGAGCAGGGCGGCGGCGATGCGCGGCAGGCTCAGCGCCTCGCCCAGCCAGACCGCGCCGAGCATGAGGGCGAAGAGTATGCTCGTTTCGCGCAGCGCCGCGACCGCTGCGATCGGCGCCTTGGTCATCGCCCACAGCGCGATCCCGTAGGAGCCGAAGGACAGCGCGCCGGCGATGACGCCGGCCCGCCACTGCACCAGGAGTCCCTCCGTGATGGTCCGGCCGCGCCACGCGATGACGACGGTCGAGAAAAGGACGCAGTCGGCCACGAAAACCGTCGCCGCGTAGCCGATCGCCGCCAGCGAGGCGCGCACTCCGAGCCCGTCGGCGATCGTGTAGGCGGCGATGAAGACCGACGTCGCGAGGGCGAACAGGATGGCGGGGGCGTTCATCGCCGCCCGCCTGCTGCCGCCATGCACGCCGGCCACGTAGATGCCGATGAGCACGAGGCCGACGCCGGCGAGCATGAGCGGGCTCAGGACCTCGCCGATGACGTAGAAGGCGGCGAAGGTCGTGAGGAGCGGCGCCGTGCCGCGCGCCAACGGATAGACCTGCGACAGGTCGCCGGAATCGTAGGCGCGGATGAGGAAGAGCTTGTAGCCGCTGTGGATGATGGCCGAGGCGATCACGAAGCCGAAACTCGCCGGCGCCGGCCACGGCACGATGGCGAGCATGACGACGCCGAACGCGCCCATGGCCAGCGTCAGGAGCAGCATCGACCGCACGCGGTCGAGCGCCACCTTGAGCATGGCGTTCCAGCCCGCATGCATCGCCGCGGCGAAGAGAACGGCAATGAAGACGGTGGCATTCAAGGGTGAAAGGGCGTCCGGGAAGCGGCGGCGACCTTAGACGAATGGGCGGTGCAGCGGAAGGCAGATAAGAAATGGGGCCCCGGAGGGCCCCAAGTTGGGAGGAAATCAGGCGTCTGCGAAAATCAGGAGGTCGGGCAGTCCGTGCAGGTGAGGGTGTTCGACTGCCGCGGCCTGAGAATGATCTCGTCTTCGAGCTGGATGGGAGCGCTTCCCATGAACGTTCCGATGAGCAGCTCCTGGTCGAAGCAGACCCGAGCCACGAGGACGTCGTTGCCGTCTGCCATCAGGTTCTTCATGTCCTCGCTCGCCGTCGGCGTCGCGCCGCAGACTTGACCGTTGTTGTGCTTCCACATCAGGGTCGGGTTGTCGTTCACCAGCCGGAAGTCGTAGACCGCGATCGAGATGCTGGAGGTCGGAATTGGCTCGAAGATGGCCCTGGCGGCGTCGAAGATGCCGTCGAGATCGTCCGTAGTGATGGTGGTGTCGGCTTGCGTGGCCAAGTCGGCGACCGTGCTCGTGGTGATGGTGACCCGGCGGTTGACGCTGACGAGGTTGGTAGCGTCGACCAGGCCGACATAGAGCGTCAGCATGACGGGGAAGATGAAGCCTGCTTCGATCGCCGCCATCCCGCGGACGTCGTCGAGGAAGCGGCGAAAACCATAGCCGATCATGCGCGCATTCATGCGCAGGCCTTCGAGCGTGGTCATTGGGTGCCTTTTGCGCATGGTGCTACTCTTCCGAATAGGGTTCGTTCTTGAAGGCGAAGGACGACGTGAGCAGCCGCCGACTGCCCGACAGGTTCGCCATGCTTCCGAGTACCGACACCTGCGGCATCATGAGCTCGTATTCGTAGTAGACGCGCACCACGACGACGTCGCCGGGGCCGCCGGCCTGGAACTGCGAGTTCGTCGAGATGTCTTCCGACACCTCCTTGTTGCCGTCCTCGTCCGTCGAGATCGAGCTCGGCGTCGTCACGTCGCTGAAGCTGTCGTACTTGCGCACGTCGACATGGAGTTTGCTGCCGCAGTCGGACAGCAGGACCTGGTCGCAGATCTGGCTCTTGAAGTCGGCCGACGACATTCCCGAATTCTGGGCCTGGCCGGTGCGGATGAGCCGCCCGGTCTCGGCCGTCGCGTTGTCCAGCGTGTATTCGCCGAACAGCATGAGGCCGGTCTCGAACGTCATGGCCAGGAGATAGAAGAAGGGCGGGAAGACGAGGGCGAATTCGATCGCCGTCGCGCCGCGCTCCTGTTTGGTAAACCTGGAAAGCACGGCCCGGCCGTACTTCCGGAAAAGGAAATTCATTGTCTGACACTCCCAAAGACGCACTGGCAACATTCGTGCCAATTCGCCCGACTTGCATGGGACGGGCGTTATTGCCGGGAGGCTATCAGTGGAAGGCTTCCATCTGCTTGCGCGGAAAGCTAAAATTTTACGAGATCTTTCCGGACGCGCGGCATGCTTAACAAAACGTCGCCGGCGGCGTCGATGAACGCCGCCGGAATCGAACCGCGTACGGTTAAGAAGCCGGAAAAACCTATTGGCCGCCGGCCTGGGCGCTCGTCAGCGCTTCCTTGCTCTTGGCCGAGACCTGGCCCACGATGGTGCCGTTGTAGTCGGTGTCGTCGCCCGGCATCATGACGCTTTCGCAGTTGGGCGCGCAGACGTAGGAGAACTTGCCGACGAATTTACCTTCGTTCCCGCCCTTATACATTTCGACGTCGTTGGTGCCGGAGCGGATCACATTGATCTGAAGCGAGGCGAGCTCGCCGCCCTGGGCGTCCAGAATGATGAGATTGGTGTTACCGAAATGACGCCCGTGTATGGCGAGAACTTCGCCCTGGATGGTGACGTCGGCGATCATCGGGTTGCCGACCACCACCGTTGTCGGCCGGCCGGTGATGTTGACGATCTTCGCCTGGTCGGCGAAGACGGTGATCGATTTCTCGGCGCCATGCGCGGTCGACGCGGCGAGGAGGGACATGACACAGCTGGCGGCGAGGGCCGGCAGTCGGCGAAGGGTGCGATCGAGGCGCATGGAAATCCTCTTACTTCCTGGCCCGCGTGGACGGCGGGCGGGCGAAAACCGGAACGCGGCAACCTGCCGCCCACGGACGATCGTCATTCCAACTGAAAATGGTGAATGAAGGATTACACGCAGCCGTGCGCCCCGCAGGTCGGCAAGGCCAATCGTCAACGCGGTCGCTGGCTTTTGAACGATCGCCGAGTAGAGCATCCTGCCGTCTCGTGGTCGATGCGAGCATTGGCATGGTATGCCGAAGTATCCGCTTGCGGCAGGCCGCCCGGGCAACTGCTCGCGGCTGTGTATTGTCAGTTAACGGCGGCGTTCACCACTCTGCCGCAGCCGTCACCCGCCCTTAACAGCACAGTCTATGGATGAACTACACTACATCTAAACCATTATTTACTGATTTTAATGGACTGATAACTATAAACGGTCTGAATACTTAGATTGCCCAGTTGAGAACCGTGGATTTACTTACTGTTAAATCGTCGTTCCTATAGTCACCTTGGCTCGCAAGCCCCCTTGCGATCCATATGCTGTCAACGAGCTAAGTATCCAAGGAGTACGAAAGTCATGACGAAGCTCTTCAATTTCATCAAGGACGACTCGGGCGCCACGGCGATCGAGTACGGTCTGATTGCGGCCGCCACGGGCCTCGCCCTGGTTGCGGTTATGCCCGCGATCGGCAGCGCCCTCGAGGCGACCTTCAACTCGATCGAAGCCGAACTGTAAGATCGGCTTTAAAAAGGGAAACGATCCGAGCCTTCGTTTCCTTGCTAGAATTCAGGGAGGCTCCGAAGCCGCCAGCGTGTCTGGCGGCTTTCGTTTTTTTGCCTAAGACTGCACCCTCGATATTTACGCGGAATTTACGCTGATCGTGGAGCTTTGGTTCCCAAGCGGTTGACGACGACGTCGCATCCGCATGGAGGATCTTCACCATGCTCTTCAAAGTAGCGCTCGCCGTCTTCCCTCTGCTCGTCCTCGCCGCCGCCATCAGCGACGCGCTGACCTATCGCATACCCAATCTCGTTACCGCCGCCATCGTCGTCGCCTTCCCGCTCGCCGCCCTTCTCTTCGGCATGTCGCTGTCGCTCGTCATGTGGCATGTGATCGCCGGGCTCGGCGTGCTCGTCGTCGGTTTCGGGCTCTTCGCCTCCGGATTCATCGGCGGCGGCGACGCCAAGCTGATGGCTGCCGCAGCGCTGTGGATCGGAACGGCGGCGCTCGGACCGTTCGTCGTCTACACCGCGCTCGCCGGCGGCGCGCTGGCCGTCGGCTATTTCGCCTGGAACGTCATCCAGACGCACATCGACATAACGAGCCGCGCGTCGGAGGCGTCGTTCGTCAAGCGGCTGGCCGCCTGCAAGGCCGATCTTCCCTACGGCGTCGCCATCGGCGTCGGCGCCTTTGCCGTCTATCCGCACAGCTGGTGGTTCGCGTCGCTGCACTGATCGCCGCGTAAGTTTTTGTCAAACACGAACACAGCCAAACGATTAACCCTAATTTGACCATTACCGACGACACTGACCTTAGAGCCTTCGCACTGCCGGACCACGATCAGTCAGGAAATAGAGCATGAGTAAGACACGTATCATCGTACTGGGCCTGGCCGTCGGATCGGCGATCATGGCCGGCTACCTCGCCAAAGGCTTTCTCAAGCGCCCAACTCAGGTTGCCCAGGCGCCCAAGCAGGAAACGACCGAGGTTCTCGTGGCCGCCCGCGACATCGGCATGGGCGACAAGATCGATGCCGCCGCCCTCGACTGGGAGAGCTGGCCGAAGAAGAACGTCTCGGCGAGCATGATCTCGCAGGACAGCGATCCCGAAGCCAAGACGAACTTCGAGAACGGCCGCGCCCGTGTCGCGCTGTTCCAGGGCGAGCCCATCAGCGAGAAGAAGATCATCAAGCCGAACGATCGCGGCTTCATGTCGGCGATCCTCCCCAAGGGACGCGTCGCAATCTCGGTGCGCATCTCGGCCGAGACCGGCGCCGGCGGCTTCATCCTTCCCAACGACAAGGTCGACGTCATCCTGACCCGCAAGATTGCCGGAACCGAGCGCCAGGTAGCCGACACCGTGCTGAGCAACGTGCGCGTCCTGGCCGTCGACCAGACCTTCAAGCAGGACGACAAGGGCGAGCAGGTGGTGGTCGGCAAGACCGCGACGCTCGAGCTTGATCTCATGCAGGCCGAGGTCGTCTCCATGGCCGAGCAGACCGGGCAGCTCTCGCTTGCCCTGCGCAGCCTCGCCGACGGCGGCGACTCGGCGCTCGGCGACGACGGCCCGCGCCTGTCGGAGAAATTCATCAACGGCAGCAGTGGCAGCGAAATGACCGTCAGCCGCTGGGGCGTCCGTTCCTTCACCTCGAGCTCCCAGTAGGCAGGGGCAAATGAGCAACTTCACCTCGATGAAAATGGCGGGACTGATGCGCGCGTATAGGAAAATTGCCAAGCCACTCTTCCTCGCCGTCCTGCTGGGCGTCGCCACGCTGGTCGCCGCTCCAACTCTGTACGGGCTTCACGCCCAGACCGCGGACCTCGCGAATCCCAATTCGAAGTTCGTCCGCCTCGGCATCAACAAGTCGATGGTCGTCCGCCTGCCTGGCGCGGCGCGCGACGTCATCGTCGGCAACCCCGGCATCGTCGATGCGGTGGTTCGCTCGCAGAACCGCGCCTATCTCTTCGGCCGCCAGCTCGGCCAGTCGAACGTCTACTTCTTCGACGCCGACGGCCGCCAGATCCTGAGCCTCGAGATCGAGGTCGCTCGCGATCCGCTCGCCCTGCAGCGCCTCATCGAGCGCGCCATACCGGGAACCCGCATCACCGTCGACACGATGAACGAGAACGTGGTGCTCGGCGGCGTCGCCGCCAATCCGGCCGAAGCCGCCCGCGCCCAGGACATCGCCGTCCAGGTCGTCGGCGATGCCAAGAAGGTCCTGTCCACCATTGCCGTCACCGGCAAGGATCAGGTCATGCTCAAGGTGCGCGTCGCCGAGATGCAGCGCTCCGTCCTGAAGCAGCTTGGTGTCGACCTCGAAGCCGTCTTCTCGGTCGGCAACTTCACGGCCGATCTGCTCAACGTGAATCCCTTTACGCTGTCGACCGTCGGCTCCCTGAACGCCAGCAGCCAGGTCCTCAACTATCAGAATGGCAACACCGACATCTCCGGCCAGCTCACCGCCCTCGAGCGCGACGGCATCCTGCGCACCCTGGCCGAGCCGACCCTGACCGCCATCTCCGGCGAATCGGCGAAGTTCCTGGCCGGCGGCGAGTTCCCGGTCCCGGTCGGCACCGACGACAACGAGGTGACCATCGAGTTCAAGCCCTTCGGTGTCGGTCTCGGCTTCACGCCCGTCGTTCTGTCCGAGGGCCGCATCAGCCTCAGGATCAACACCGAGGTGAGCGAGCTCTCCAACGAGAACGCCATCACCGTGACGGGCGGGTCCTCCAGCAGCTCGATCACCATCCCGGCCCTCAAGGTCCGGCGCGCCGAGACCACCGTCGAGCTTCCGAGCGGCGGCTCCATGATCATGGCCGGCCTCATCCAGGATGTTACCAAGCAGGAGATCAACGGCATCCCCGGGCTGAAGAACGTCCCCGTGCTCGGCACCCTGTTCCGCAGCCGCGATTTCCAGGCCAACCAGACCGAGCTCGTGGTCATCGTCACGCCGTATACGGTGTCGCCGGTCAACGAACGGCAGCTCGCGACGCCGATGGATCGCTTCAATGCGCCGACCGACCGGCAGACCATTCTCTTCGGTCGCCTCAATAAGGTCTACGGCACCGCCGGACAGGGCCCGAAGGGCGTCTATCACGGCAACATCGGTTACATCGTCGAGTAAGCACGGTTGGAGGGTTCCATGGTACTGCGCAAGATGAGTCTGAAATCCATCCGTGTCGTCGGCATCGTGCCGCTCGCCCTGATGTGGGGGTTGACGGGTTGCGGATCCGGCGGCGCCGAGATCGACGACAACTACCAGCCGGCGCTGCATTGGGAGAGGTATCCGATCAACGTCGCCAAGGGCACCATGAAGCTCGAGGTCTCGACCCGCCGGCCCATGGTGAGCGGCGGCCAGGAGGATGCGGTCCGGCGCTTCGCCCAGCAGGCCGTTGCCGGAGGCGCCGGCGAGATGATCGTCCAGCGGCCCGAGAGCGGCATCGCTTCCGATGCGGTCGCCGGGCGCGTGACGCAGCTCCTCGTCTCGGAGGGCGTCTCCCCGCAGGCCATCGTCAACCTGAGCTACAAGGCGCCGCGCGGCGCTCCCGTCATCGTCACCTTCCAGCGCAAGATGGCCGTGACAACCGAATGCGGCGACTGGTCGGAGAACCTCGCCAAGACCGGGCAGAACACGCCGGCCCCGAACTTCGGCTGCGCCCAGCAGCACAACATCGCGGCCGTCGTCGCCAACCCCGAGGATTTCAACACGCCGCGCACCATGACGCCGTCCGATCCGATGCGCCGTTACCAGGTGTTCGTCGACTACCGGGTGCCGAAGTCCACCGAGACGACATCTTCGTCGAGCGAGGACGCAGCCGTCGCCGAGGTCGCGAAGTAGCACTGAGCTGAAGAAGTTTCATTCGAGAGAACAAGTCATGACCCAAGCATTGGTGAAAGAAGGCGCGACGACCGCGGCGGAGAACGTCGTCGCCAGCGTGCCGCGCATCAACATCGGCATCTTCTGCGACAACGACCAGACGATGAAGACGATGCAGCAGGCGGCTACCGACCGCCGGATGACCCGGGCTCACATCACCGTGCAGACCGGCGGCATCCTGGGTGCCGTCCAGACCTACTCCGGCGCCCTGTGCCCGAACCTTCTGATCGTCGAATCGCACTCGCAGCGCGACACGATTTTGACCGAGCTCGGCCAGCTCGCCCAGGTCGTCGATCCGACCACCAAGGTCATCGTCGTCGGTCACGTCAACGACGTCATCCTCTACCGCGAGCTCATTCGCCAGGGCGTCAGCGAATACTTCGTCGCGCCCGTCAACATGATGCACGTCATCGAGACCGTGGCCAATCTCTATGCCGACCCCAAGGCCAAGCCGATCGGCCGCGTCATTGCCTTCGTCGGCGCCAAGGGTGGCGTCGGGTCGAGCACCATCGCTCACAATGTCGGCTGGCTCGTCTCGCGCACCTATGCCACCGATACGATCATCACCGATCTCGACCTCGCCTTCGGCACCGCCAGCCTGAACTTCAACCAGGAAGCCGGCATGGGCATTGCCGAAGCCCTGACGTCGCCCGAGCGCGTCGATGCGACGCTCCTCGATCGCCTGTTGACCAAGTGCACCGACAAGCTGAGCCTTCTTGCCACCTCGGGCATCGTCGACCGTGACTTCCACATCGACGTGCATGCCGTCGAGGCCGTCCTCGATGTCGTGCGGCACAACGTTCCCTACGTGATCGTCGACGTACCCAATGTCTGGGCGCCGTGGACCAAGTCGACGCTGCTCCATGCCGACGAGGTCCTGATCACCGCGACGCCCGATCTCGCCTCGCTGCGCAACGCCAAGAACATCATGGACCTGCTCCGGTCCTCCCGGCCCAACGACCATGCGCCGCGCATCATCATCAACCAGGTCGGTGTCGCCAAGCGGCCCGAGATCCCGGTAGCCGAGTTCGCCAAGGCGCTCGGCACCGAGCCGACCGCCGTGATCCCCTACGATCCCCAGGCCTTCGGAACCGCTGCCAGCAACGGCCAGATGCTCGCCGAGGTGGCGCCGAAGTCGAAGGTCGCCGAGGCGATCGACGCCCTGGCCCGCTTGCTGGCCGGCCGCGATCCGCCGACCCGCGCCACCAAGTTCACCTTGGGCGGTTTCGCCGGCAAGATGCTCGGGAAGAAATAGATGTTCGGCAAGCGTACCGAGACACCGCCCCAGCCGCCGGGCCGCATTCCGCCGCCGCCCTCGTTCCAGCCGGCGTCGCCCGCCGCTGCCGGAGCGCCCCCCGGGCAGATGCCCAACCTCGGCGTCGGCCAGTCGGGCACCAAGCCCCCGGCTCCCGCGCCGCATGCGCCGGCCGTGGCGAAGATCGCCAAGCGGTCCGACAACTACTACGACATCAAGAGCACGATCTTCAACGCGCTCATCGATGCCATCGACCTGACGCAGCTGAGCCAGCTCGACCGCGAGACGTCGCGCGACGAAATCCGCGACATCGTCAACGAGATCATCACGCTCAAGGACGTGGCGATGTCGATCGCCGAGCAGGAGGAGCTGCTCGAGGACATCTGCAACGACGTCCTCGGCTACGGCCCGCTCGAACCGCTGCTCGCCCGCGACGAGATCTCCGACATCATGGTCAACGGATCGACGATGACCTTCATCGAAGTCGGCGGCAAGACCCAGCCGACCGGCGTCCGGTTCCGCGACAACTCGCAGCTGCTCAACATCTGCCAGCGCATCGTCAGCCAGGTCGGCCGCCGCGTCGACGAAGCGAGCCCCATATGCGACGCCCGCCTTCCCGACGGCTCGCGCGTCAACGTCATCGTCCCGCCGCTCGCCATCGACGGACCGGCCCTCACCATCCGTAAGTTCAAGAAGGACCGGCTCAAGCTCTCCGACCTCGTGCGCCTGAGCTCGGTGACGCCGGAGGGCTCCGTCATCCTCGGCATCATCGGCCGCGTCCGCTGCAACGTCCTCATCTCCGGCGGTACCGGATCCGGCAAGACCACGCTCCTCAACAGCCTCACCGGCCATATCGACCACGACGAGCGCATCATCACCTGCGAAGACGCCGCCGAGCTCCAGCTCCAGCAGCCGCACGTCGTGCGTCTCGAGACGCGTCCTCCCAACCTCGAGGGCGAAGGCGAGATCACCATGCGCGACCTCGTCAAGAACTGCCTGCGCATGCGCCCCGAGCGGATCATCGTCGGTGAGGTGCGCGGTCCCGAGGCCTTCGACCTGCTTCAGGCGATGAACACCGGCCACGACGGCTCCATGGGCACGCTGCACGCCAACAGCCCGCGCGAAGCCCTGTCGCGTCTCGAATCCATGATCACCATGGGCGGCTTCGCGCTGCCGTCCAAGACTATCAAGGAGATGATCGTCGGCTCGATCGACGTCATCGTCCAGGCCGCCCGTCTGCGCGACGGTTCGCGCCGTATCACCCACATCACTGAGGTGATCGGCATGGAAGGCGACGTCATCATCACCCAGGACCTGTTCGTCTACGAGATCATGGGCGAGGACGCCCAGGGCAAGATCCTCGGCCGCCACCGCTCGACAGGCATCGCGCGGCCGCATTTCTGGGATCGCGCCCGCTACTACGGCGAGGAGCGCCGCCTTGCCGATGCTCTCGAGCAGGCGGAAATGCGAAACGAGCAGGAATGACTGCGCCAGTGAGTGAGGAGAGACGATGGGCGAGGGCCTGAGCCAGTTGTTGGTCGTTGCGATGGTGGCGGTCGCCGTCCTCGCCGCCATCCTTGCGCTGTTCTATCCCTACATATTCGGCAACGCCTCCGCTGAGAGGCGGGTCGAGGCCGTTGCCGACAAGGCCAAGGCGGCGAGCCGCCAGAGCTTCACCCAGCGCTTCTTCACCGAAGACGCCAAGGACACGCGCCGCAAGCAGCTCCAGGAAAGCCTGAAGCAGATCGAGCAGGAGGCCAAAAGCCGCAAGAAGAAGCTGACCATCCGGGCCCTGATCGAACAGGCCGGCCTCAGCCTGTCGCCCCGCGTCTACTGGTTGCTGTCGGTGGGTCTCGGCCTCGCCGTCGCCTTCGTGCTCATGGTCTTCGCCTTCCCCTGGTACGTGAACGTCGGCGCCGGCCTCGTCTGCGCGCTCGGTATTCCCCGCTGGCTGCTCGCCTTCCTGCGCCGGCGCCGCCAGCAGGTCTTCCTCAACGATTTCGCCGATGCGATCGACGTCATGGTGCGCAGCCTCAAGGCCGGTTTGCCGGTGAGCGACGCGATGAAGGTGATCGCCGCCGAGACCGGAGAGCCCGTCGGCCCGGAGTTCCTCGAGGTCGTCGAAGGACAGCGCATCGGCATCACCATCGACCAGGGTCTCGAGCGCATGTACGACCACATGCCGGTGCCCGAAGTGAACTTCCTGGCCATCGTCATGGCCATTCAGTCGAAGACCGGTGGCAATCTCGCCGAGGCGCTGGCCAACCTGTCCAAGGTCCTGCGCGACCGCAAGAAGATGAAGGCCAAGATCCGTGCCGTCAGCCAGGAGGCGAAGTCCTCCGCCGCCATCATCGGTGCTCTGCCGTTCTGCATCATCGGCGCTCTGAGCGTGCTCAATCCCGGCTACCTTACGCCGCTGTGGGAGACGCGCATGGGCAACATCATGCTCGTCGGTTCGGGCATCTGGATGCTCACCGGCATCCTCGTCATGCGCAAGATGATCAACTTCGATATCTAGCTCCGGGACCGGCAAATGTTCGAGATCTTCGATTCCCTGATTCAGCCCGAGCGCGCGATCATGATGCTGATCGCCCTGTCGGTCTTCGCGACAATCCTGACGGTCGCCGCTCCGATGCTCGAAGGCGACAAGCTGCGCGGCCGCATGAAGCAGGTGTCGAGCGAGCGCGACCGCCTGCGCGCCGCCCACAAGGCGAACCTGTCCGGCGACGGATCGCGGCTGCGCGAGGTGCGCCGCGGCAACCTGGGCCAGATCGTCGAGGCCCTGAACCTCCGCAAGGTCTTCGAGGCCGAGGCCTCGCGTGAGAGGCTGCGCCAGGCGGGGTACCGCGCCGAACGCCATCTCCTGATCTTTCTGTCGCTCCGCCTCGTGGCGCCCATCATCCTCGCGACGATCGTCTTCGTCTACACCTCGACCGTCTTTGCCGACCGCGTTCCTCCGCAGATGCGCCTGGTCTCGACCGCCTTCGGTTTCGTCGGCGGCATGATGATGCCCGGCATCATGTTGCGGAACCTGATCCAGCGGCGCCAGCTGTCGATCCAGCGCGCTTGGTCGGATGCCCTCGACCTTCTCCTGATCTGCGTCGAATCCGGTATGGCCATCGAGCCCGCCCTCCAGCGCGTGTCGCGCGAGATCGGCACCCAGTCGGTGCCGCTGGCCGAGGAGCTGACGCTCACCCACGCCGAACTCTCCTATCTGCCGGAACGCCGCAAGGCCTACGAGAACCTCGGCAAGCGCACCGGGCTCTCCACCGTCAAGTCCGTCGTCACCAGCCTCATCCAGTCCGAACGCTACGGCACGCCGCTCGGCACGGCGCTGCGCGTCCTCGCCCAGGAAAACCGCGACGCACGCATGCAGGAGGCCGAGCGCAAGGCCGCCGCCCTGCCGCCCAAGTTGACCGTGCCCATGATCATGTTCTTCCTGCCGGTCATCTTCATCGTCATCCTCGGTCCCTCCGTCATCCTGGTCCTGGACGTCCGGAACTAGCAGGGAAGCGGTTGTCTCCCGGTACCAAGCGAAGGGCCGCGTAAGGCAAGACGCGGCCCTTCGAACGTTTGCGCGTGCAAGTCTCGTCCGCACGCGGCTCGTCGCGCATCGGTCCGCACGTGCCCGCACGCATGCGTGCGCCTCAAAGAAAACGGCGGGCACCTGGATGCCCGCCGTTTGGATTTGAGAGAGTGGCCTTGAGCGATGCTCAGCCGTTGCTCGCCGTTTTGGCGGCCGGAGCCTTGCCGCCCTTCAGCTGCTGCCAGGTGTTGGGCTGCTGCAGCATGTTTTGCAGCACCGCCATGTTGGCCTCGACCTGGCCGGGCGGCAGATCCTTGCTGGCGATCTCCCGCGCCTCGTCGAAGCGGCCCTGCAGGCCGACGACCAAAGCCAGGTTCTGGCGCACCCGCGGCACCTTGCCGGCGCCCGGCAGCGCCATGGCCTGCCTCAGCACCGCCTCGGCTTCCTTCAGGTTGCCCTCCAGCGCATACGACATGCCCATGTTGTTCATGATGCCGACCTCGCCGGGCTTCATCGTCAGCGCCGACTTGTAGGCTTCGCGCGCCTCCGCGAAGGCGCCCTGCTGGTCGTAGGCGGAGCCGAGGGCCGAATAGATCTTCCAGTCGGCCTTGCCGGTCTGGACGATGGCATTGAGAACCTGCGAGGCATCCTCGCCCCGCCCGGCTTCGGCGAGTTCTTTGCCGTAGAGGGTCGTGAGGCCGACGTCCTGCGGATTGTTCTTGGCGATCTCGGCAAGGACGTTCAGCGCCTTGTCGGTCTGCCCCATCTCCTTGAGGAGGCGCACGTAGTGCAGGCCGGCCTTGGTGTCTGACGGATTCTGCTCGTACTTCTGGGCGGCAAGGGCGGCGGTTTTCAGCGAAACGGTTCCGGTGCTGCCGGTGAGGAGGGATGAGGATCCCTCGGAACTCGTCTGGCAACCTGCGACGGCGAACGCCATGAGCACTGCGAGCGCGGGGCCGTGAAGCGAGCGGACGCGACGGGACGAAAGAAGCGATGACGGAAACGCCATGTGGAACCCCCCAAACCTGCGCCCTGGTCGGGCGCCAGAACGGGCATCATCGCCAAGATGTATCTATAAACGATTAACCATAATTGCCGCGTGCCGCCGCCGTGTTATGGTCCGCGCCGCTCATCTCCTGGGAACGTCCATGCCCTCGTTCGACAGTCTCCTTCTGCCTCCCGACGGCGCGAAGTCCGCAATCGAGATCCGCTGCCTGAGCCGCGACGGCTGGTCGGAGTTCGCCGCCGCCCTCGAGGCTCCGGAGCGCGCCGCGGCGGCGGCGCAGAAGTTCGACGGCGAAACGGGAAAGCTGGCGCTCCTCTTCGATGCGGCGGGCGAGCTCAAACGCGTGCTGTTCGGCATGGGCGAGGCGGCACGGATCGATCCTTTCTCGCCGAGCCGGCTCGTGCGGCTGCTCGCGCCCGGCGCATATCGTCTGGCCGGCGACGTCGGCGACGAGCGCCTCGCCGCCCTCGCCTGGCTGCTCGAGGCCTACGAGTTCGATCGCTACCGCTCCGCACCCGCTGCGCAGGCGTCGCTCGTCGTCCCGCGCGGGGTCGACCGACGGGCGGTGCTGTCCGAAGCCGAGTCCGTCCGGCTCGCCCGCGACCTCATCAATACCCCCGCCGCCGATCTCGGCCCCGAGGAGCTTGAACGTGCGGCGCGCGCCCTGGCCCGCACGTACAAGGCGCGCTTTCGAAGCGTTTCGGGTGAGGCTCTCGCCCGCGGCTTCCCGATGATCGCCGGCGTCGGCAGCTCCTCGCCGCGCCCGCCGCGGCTCATCGATTTCTCCTGGGGCCGAACCGGGCCGCGCGTGACGCTGGTCGGCAAGGGCGTGTGTTTCGATACCGGCGGTCTCGACCTCAAGCCGTCGGCGGCGATGCTGATCATGAAGAAGGACATGGGCGGTGCCGCCAACGTCCTGGCGCTCGCCCGCATGATCATGGATGCGCGCCTCAAGCTTCGCCTGCGCGTTCTCATCCCCGCCGTCGAGAACGCCGTGTCGGGCACCGCCTTCCGTCCCGGCGACGTGTTCCGTAGCCGCGCCGGCCTTACGGTCGAGATCGGCAACACCGACGCCGAAGGCCGCCTCGTGCTGGCCGACGCACTGGCGCTGGCCGATGCCGAGGCGCCCGACCTTCTGATCGACATGGCGACGCTCACCGGTGCGGCGCGTGTCGCGCTCGGGCCCGATCTTCCGGCCTTTTTCACGACCGATGACGACTTCGCGGCGCGCCTTGCCCGCCATGCCGAAACCGAACGCGACCCCGTGTGGCGCCTGCCGCTCTGGCGGCCCTACGAGAAGCTTCTCGACTCGCGTATCGCCGACATCAACAACGCCGCCGAGAGCCCGTTCGCCGGATCGATCACCGCCGCCTTGTTCCTGGCCCGCTTCGTAGCCAAGGCGAAGACCTACGCGCATTTCGACGTCTATGCCTGGACGCCGGTGCCGAAACCCGGCCGTCCCTTCGGCGGCGAAGCGCAGGGCATCCGGGCGCTTTTCGCCCTGATCCGGGACTTGCGCTGAACGGCAAGCCTTGCCGGCGCCCCATTCGCGCGGCAGAATGAAACGGATCCGAAACGATCTCGCGAAAACCGGGGACGGAACGAATGGTCCGCAATGTCTCGACGGGAGAGGCCCTCAAGCTGTGGCACGACGTCAACCTCCATCTCGTCCGCGAGATGGCGCCCGACCTGTCGCCGCGCCAGATGAGCATCCTCCTCACCATTTATCTCGAGGCGCCGCCGCATACCGTCCGCGACCTCGCCCGCAAGCTCGCCGTGACGAAGCCCGTCATCACCCGGGCCCTTGATGCGATGGGGAGGTACGAACTATTAAGCAGGCGGCGCGATGATCGCGACCGCCGCAACGTGCTCGTGCAGCGGACCGTCAAGGGCGCCCTCTATCTCGAGCGTCTGGCCGACGCCATCGCCGCCACGCCGCTGCGCTGAGGAAAGGACGATATGGACCTCGATCTGCGTCTCAACGCCTACCGCGCCGATCTCGCTGACGAGGCGCTGCGCGGCACGGTCGACGCGGGGCGCTACGTTTCGGGCAATCTTCACGAGGTCGCCGAGCCCGTGGCGCCCATGCGCGCCGAACCGCGCTTCGATGCAAGGCGCACGACCGAGCTGCTCCATGGCGAGCGCGTCAAGGTGTTCGAGACGACCGAGGGCTGGGCGTGGGTCAAGGCCTCCGCCGACGGCTATGTCGGATATGTCCCGGCATCGAGCCTGTCGCGCGAGATTTCCAGCCCCACCCATCGCATCGCCGTCCCATGGACCTTCATGTACCCGGCGCCCGACATAAAGTCGGCGCCCGAAGTGGCGCTGCCGCTCAACGCCCGGCTCGAGGTGATCGAGACTGGCGAACGCTTCGCACGCCTTCGCAACGGGCGCTTCGTGATCGCGACCCACCTCAAGCCCGTCTCCGCCAGGGAGGCCGACTTCGTCGCCGTCGCCGAGACGTTTCTCCACGCACCATATCTGTGGGGCGGCAAGACGGCTGCCGGCCTCGACTGCTCGGGCCTACTGCAGACCGCGCTGCACGCCGCCGGCCGCACCTGCCCGCGCGACACCGACATGCAGGAGCGCGAGCTCGGTATCGCGCTCAACGACCTCGGCGCCCTGCGGCGCGGCGATCTTCTGTTCTGGAAGGGCCATGTCGGCATCATGGTCGATGCCGCGCGCCTGCTGCATGCCAACGGTTTCCACATGCAGGTGGTGGTCGAGCCTGCCGACGCCGCCATCGCCCGCATCGCGGCGAGCGGCACCGCGCTTGGCGGCGTGCGCCGGCTTCAGTAGCCGCGTAGCCGGTCCACCACGTTGTCGAGCGGCCGTCCGCTCTCGTGGTTGTCGATCTGCCCAAGGACGTAGCGGGTGATGGTGAGCGCATCCGAATCGGCGGCGAGGTGTGGCGTCACGTAGACGTTGGGCATCGACCATAGCGGGCTCGCCGCCGGTAGCGGCTCGGTCTCGAAAACGTCGAGCGAGGCGGCGTAGAGCGCTCCCGATTTCAGGCACTTGATGACGTCCGCCTCGACGTGCAGCCCGCCGCGCCCGACATTGATGAGGATGGGTGCGCCGAACGGCCCCTTGCGCGACAGCTTGCCGATCAGTCCCGCATCGATCATGCCCCTGGTGTCGGTGGTGAGCGGCATCAGCACGACCAGGATGTCGGTGTCGGCAAGGAACCGGTCGAGCTCCGCCATGCCGGCATAGGAGGTGACGCCGGCGAGCGTCTTGTGCGTCAGGCTCCAGCCCGAGACCCGGAAGCCGAGATGGGCGAGCTTCGAGGCCGCATCCTGGCCGAGCACGCCGAGCCCCATGACGCCGACCTGGAGGTCGCTTGCCGCATGCGTCGGGAACGAGTCCCACACCCTCTTCGCCTCGTTCGCTTCGATGCGTCTCTGCTGGCGGTGGTGCATGAGCACGTGCATCACGACATGCTCGCTCATCCGCATGGTGAGGTCGGGTTCGACGACGCGCACCACCGGCAGGTCGGGAAGCGTCGGGTCGCTCATGATCGCATCGACGCCGGCGCCGAGCGAGAAGATCACCTTGAGGTTCGGCAGCTCCTTGAGCACGTTCTTCGGCGGCAGCCACGCGACGGCGTAGGCGATGTCCGATTTCCGGCCCATCCGGTCGGGATGGATGCGCACGTCCATCTGCGGCCGCAGATGGCGCATCGCCTCGATCCACGGTTCGATCTTCCAGCCGGTGAGCAGGTAGGCGATGGCCATGGGGTTGCTCCGATCTATTGCCGCACCACGTCCTTCGGCGCCGTCTGCAGGTGCAGGGCGGCGGCGATGAGCGCCTTGGTGTAGGCTGTCTTGGGCCGCGCGAAGAGGTCGACCGTCGCGCCTTCCTCGACGATCACCCCGTTGCGCATGACGACCACGTGGTTCGACAGCGCCCGGATCACCCTGAGGTCGTGGCTGATGAACAGATAGGCGAGGTCGTGCTTCTTCTGCAGCGCCCGCAGCAGGTCGACGATCTGCGCCTGCACCGACATGTCGAGGGCGCTCGTCGGCTCGTCCAGCATCACGAAGCGCGGCTCGAGGGCGAGCGCCCGCGCCACCGCGATGCGTTGTCGCTGGCCGCCTGAGAATTCGTGCGGGTAGCGGTCCATCGACTTCGGGTCGATGCCGACCTCGTTCAGCGCCTGGGCGACCCGCTCGTCGCGCTGCTCCGGCGTCAGGCTCTTCAGCTGGATCGCCAGGCCTTCTTCGACGATCTGGCGGATCGACAGTCGCGGCGACAGCGACCCGTAGGGGTCCTGGAACACGACCTGCATGTGCCGGCGCAGCGGCCGCATTTCGCCGGAATCGAAACCGTCGATGCGCTTGCCGAGATAGAGGATTGGCCCCTCCGAGCTGATGAGGCGCAGGATGGCGAGCCCGAGCGTCGTCTTGCCGGAGCCGGACTCTCCGACCACGCCCAGCGTCTGCCCCTGCCGGACCGCCACCGACACGCCGTCGACCGCCTTGACGTGCCCGACCGTCCGCCGGAAGAAGCCGCGCTTGATGGGGAACCACACTTTGAGCTTGTCGGTCTCGACCACGATCGGCGCCGTCGGGCTGGCGGCCGGCGGCTCGCCCTTCGGCTCGGCGGCGAGCAGCATCTTCGTGTAGGCATGCTGGGGCTTGCCGTAGACCTTCTCGGTCGCTCCCGCCTCGACGATGCGGCCGCGCTGCATGACGCACACCGTCTGCGCCATGTGGCGGACGATGCCGAGGTCGTGGGTGATGAGCAGCATCGCCATCCCGAATTCCTTCTGCAGCGCCTTCAGGAGCTCGAGGATCTGCGCCTGCACCGTCACGTCGAGCGCCGTCGTCGGCTCGTCGGCGATCAGGAGGTCCGGATTGTTGGCGAGCGCCATGGCGATCATCACCCGCTGCCGTTGGCCCCCCGACAGCTGGTGGGGATAGGCGTCGAGCCGGCCGGCAGGGTCGCGGATGCCGACCTTCTCCAGGAGCTCGAGCACCCGCGCCCGCTTCTTCTCCCCGCGCAGCGGCGAATGGAGGTCGATGATCTCGCTGATCTGCTGCTCGACCGTGTGCAGCGGATTGAGCGACGTCATGGGTTCCTGGAACACCATGGTGATGTCGTTGCCGCGCACCCGCCGGAGATCCGATTCGTCCGAATCGAGAAGCTCCTCTCCATTGAAGCGGATGCTGCCCGAAGGGTGCGAGGCGGCGGGATAGGGCAGGAGCTTCAGGATCGACAGCGCCGTCACCGACTTGCCCGAGCCCGATTCGCCGACCAGCGCCAGGGTTTCACCCTTGGCGATCGCGAACGAGACGCGGTCGACGGCGAGCGTCGTCTGCTCGCCCTGGCGGAACTCGACCGACAGGTCCTTGACCTCGAGCAGCTTCGGTTCGCGATCGGCCTTCATCGAAATGTCTTCCTCGGATCGAAGGCGTCGCGCACCGCCTCGCCCACGAACACCAGGAGCGACAGCATGAGCGACACGATCGCGAAGCCCATGATCCCGAGCCACGGAGCCTGCAGGTTGTTCTTGCCCTGGGCGAGGAGTTCGCCGAGCGACGGCGATCCGGGCGGCAGGCCGAAGCCCAGGAAGTCGAGGGACGTGAGGGCGGTGATTGAACCCGACACCACGAACGGCATGAAGGTGATCGACGCGACCATGGCGTTCGGCAGCACATGCTTGAACATGATCTTCGTGTTGCCGAGGCCGAGCGCCCGCGCCGCCCGGACGTATTCGAAGTTTCGCGCCCGGAGGAACTCGGCGCGCACCACGCCGACCAGCGCCGTCCACGAAAACAGCAGCAGCAGCCCGAGCAGCAGCCAGAAGCTCGGCACGAAGAACGCCGACAGGATGATGAGCAGGTAGAGCGTCGGCACCGACGTCCAGATCTCGATGAACCGCTGGAACAGGAGGTCGAGCACGCCGCCGAAATAACCCTGCACGGCGCCCGCCGCGATGCCGACGATGGATGACAGCACCGTGAGGATGAGGCCGAACAGGACCGAGATGCGGAAGCCGTAGATGAGGCGCGCGACCACGTCGCGGCCCTGGTCGTCGGTGCCGAGCCAGTTCATGTTTCCGGCCGTGCAGTTGGGATCGGCGACGCCTTGCGGGTACTTCGCGCACGCCTCCTCGTCGCTTAGCAGGAAGGCCGGCTTCGACGGCGCCGGCGTCGGCAGTTCGTTGTTGACGGTCTGGTAGCTGTAGCGAATCGGCGGCCAGATGATCCATCCGTTGGCCTTGACCTCGTCCTGGATGAATGGATCGCGGAAATCGGTTTGGGCGAGGAAGCCGCCGAACACCGACTCCGGGTAGTCCTTGAACACCGGATAGTAATGCTCGCCTTTGTACGAGACGAGGAGCGGCCGGTCGTTGGTGATGAAATCGGCGACCAGGCTGAATGCGAAGAGCGCGACGAACAGCACCGTCGACACGTAGCCGCGCCGGTTCGCCTTGAAGAGCTGCCAGCGCCTGAGGTTGATGCCGGTGAGGAAGGGCCGGCGCGGGGCCTTTGCCATGAGCCCTCAGACCTCGCGCGTCTCGAAATCGATGCGGGGATCGATCCAGGTATAGATGAGGTCGCTGACCAGGCCGACGAACAGCCCGAGCAGCGAGAAGATGTAGGCGGTCGCGAAGACGACCGGGTAGTCGCGGTCGATGATCGCCTTGTAGCCGAGGAGTCCCAGCCCATCGAGCGAGAAGATCGTCTCGATGAGCAGGGCGCCCGAGAAGAAGGCGGAGATGAAGGCGCCGGGAAAGCCGGCGATCACGATCAGCATCGCGTTGCGGAACACGTGCCCGTAGAGGACGCGCCGCTCCGGCAGTCCCTTGGCGCGCGCCGTCATCACGTACTGTTTCTTGATCTCGTCGAGGAACGAGTTCTTGGTGAGCAGCGTCATGGTCGCGAACGAGCTGACGCCGAGCGCCAACAGCGGCAGTGCCAGGTGCCAGGCGTAGTCGAGGGCGCGCTCGTACCACGGCCAGTTCTCGGCTCCGTCGCTCGACAGCCCGCGCAGCGGAAACCAGCTGAAATACGACCCGCCCGAAAACAGGATCACGAGCAGGATGGCGAAGATGAAGCTCGGAATGGCATAGCCGGCGATGATGACGCCGCTCGACCATACGTCGAACCTGCTGCCGTCGCGCACCGCCTTGGCGATGCCGAGCGGCACCGACACGAGATAGGTGATGAGCGTCAGCCACAGGCCGAGCGAGATCGACACCGGCATCTTCTCGCGGATGAGGTCGATGACCGACACGTCGCGGAAATAGCTCTCTCCGAAGTCGAAGGTCAGGTAGTTGCGCATCATGAGGAGGAAGCGCTCGTGTACCGGCTTGTCGAAGCCGAACTGGCGTTCGAGCTTGGCGATGAACTCGGGATCGAGGCCCTGCGCCCCCCGGTATTTCACAGGTCCCGTTCCCTGGCCGACGCCGCTCGGGTCGGCCGCCGGCCCGGTCTCGCTGCCCGAGCCGCCGATGCGCGCCGTGGCGTCGACGTCGGTGCCCTGCACCTTGGCGATCACCCGCTCGACCGGGCCGCCCGGCGCGAACTGGATGACCGCGAAGGTCACCAGCATGATGCCGATGAGCGTGGGCACCATGAGGAGCAGCCGCTTGAGGATATAGATGCCCATGGGAACGTGTTGTCTGCCGGGGTCTCTTAGGGACCGCGGCGCACGGTAGCGGCCTTCGCGGAATCGGTCCACCACGTCAGAAGGATGCCGCGGTCGTAGGCGGGTTTCACGGCGGGCCGCCCGAACTGGTTCCAGTAGACGACGTTGTAGGAATTCTTCGTCCAGTGCGGCACCCAGAAGTGCTCCGCCCGCAGCACGCGGTCGAGGGCCCGGCCGGCATACTGCAGCTCGTCGCGGTTCTTCGCCGCGATCATCCGCGCGATCAGCGCATCGACCGGCTTCAGCGCGATGCCGGCGAGATTGTAGCTGCCGGAGGCCATGGCCGACTCCGATCCGAACAGGCTCTTGAGCTCCACGCCCGGTGTTTGCGGAACCACGTAGCGCTGGATGACGACGTCGTAGTCGAAGTCCTTGAGCCGCTGCTGGAACTGCGCCTCGTCGATGAGCCGCACCGTCGCCTCGATGCCGATGAGCCGCAGATTGCGCAGATAGGGCGTCATCACGCGCTCGAACGACTTGTCGTCCTCCAGGAACTCCACCGTCAGCCGCTCGCCCTTGGCGTTGGTGCGCATGCCGTTCTTGACCGTCCACCCTGCCTTGTCGAGAAGGTCGGAGGCTTCCTTCAGCAGCCGGCGGTCCGAACCGCTGGCATTGGACTTCGGCGGCTCGTAGGCCGCACCGAATACCTCGGGCCTGACCTCGCCCTTCAACGGTTCGAGGAGGGCGAGCTCCTGCGGCCCGGGCAGGCCGGAGGCCTTGAGGTCGCCGCCCTCGAACACGCTCTGGGTCCGCTCGTAGACGCCGTAGAACAGGTTGGCGTTCGACCATTCGAAATCGAACGCCAGGTCGAGCGCCTTGCGCACCGCCGGGTCGGCGAACTTGTCGCGCCGCAGGTTGATGAAGAACCCCTGCGCGCCCGACATGGTCTGGTCGGGAAGCTCTTCCTTGACGAGCCGGCCCTCGCGCACCGCCGCGATGTTGTAGTCGAGCGCCCAGGATTTCGAGGTGAACTCCTCGCGCAGGTCGAGGATGCCCGCCTTCAGGGCCTCGACCTCCGCCGTCCGGTCGCGGAAATATTCCAGGCGGATCTCGTCGAAATTGTACTGGCCGCGGTTCACCGGCAGGTCCTTCGCCCAGTAGTCGTCGCGCCGCACGTAGCTCACGTGCTGGCCCTGCCGGAAGTCGCCGATCCGGTAGGGGCCGGAGCCGAGCGGCCGCTCGAGCGTCGACTTGGTGAAGTCGTGCGTCGAGTAGTAGGCCTTGGAGAAGATCGGCAGCTCCGCCACCGTCAGCGGCAGGTCGCGGGTGTTGTCGCCCTTGAAATCGTAGCGCACCTTGTCGGCTGCGAGCACGGTGCAGCTCGTGACGTCGGCGATGGTGATGCGGATGCGCTCGTGCCCCTCGGTCTTGAGGAGGCGGAAGCTGTCGCACACGTCGTCGGCGGTCAGCGCCGTGCCGTCGGCGAATTCGGCCTCCCGCCGGAGCTCGAAGGTCACGCTCTTTCCGTCGCCCGCGACGTCGGCGGTCCTGGCGACGAGGCCGTACTTGGCGTCGGGCTCGTCGAACGCCCGGACCATCAGCGAATCGAAGATCAGCTCGATCTGCTGGGCCGCGTCGCCCTTCAGGATGTACCCGTTGAAGCTGTCGAAGGTGGTGACGCCCGAGGTGCCGATGGTGACGAGGCGGCCCCCCTTCGGCGCATCGGGGTTCACATATTCGAAATGCGCGAAGTCGGGCGGGTATTTGAGGTCGCCGAACATCGACAGGCCGTGCCGCGCTTCCGCTCCGGCCGAGCCGGCCGTGGCGATGAGAAGAAGTCCCGCGACCGGGCCTGCGCAGGTCCTCATGAGTTCCTGACTTTCTCGGCCTTCGCTTCGTCGTACCACCAGATCGTCGGGAAGCCGATCGCGTAGTCGGGAAGCTTCTGCGGCCGGCCGAACCGGTTCCAGTAGGCGACGGGCTCGATGGGATTGTGCCACATCGGCACGACGTAGTTGTTCCACAGGAGCACGCGGTCGAGCGCCTTGGTGGCCGCCACCAGGTCGGCGCGCGACGTGGCGTAGATGAGCCGCTCGATGAGGGCGTCGACCGCCGGGTTCTTGATGCCCGCGAGGTTGCGGCTGCCCTTGCGGTCGGCGGCCTCCGATCCCCAGTACTCGCGCTGCTCGTTGCCGGGCGACAGCGACTGCGCCCATCCCGTCCAGATGATGTCGAAGTCGAAAGCCTGCTCGCGGCGCGTCATCTGGGCGCTGTCGATCGTCCTGACCGTGGCGGCGATTCCCGAGCCGCTTCAGGTCCTGCGTGTAGGGGATGACGATGCGCTCGAAGCTCGGCTGGTCGAGCAGGAACTCGGCGGTCAGGATCTCGCCGGCGGCGGTCTTGAGCACCGTCCGGCCGCCCTCCTTCTGCTGCGTGTATCCCGCCTCCTGCAGCAGTTGCGCCGCCTTGCGCAGGTTGTTGCGCCGCTGCTTCTCGTCGCCGTTCACCGGGTTTCCGTATTCCGCGGTGAACACCTCGGCCGGCACCTGGTCCTTCACGGTCGCCAGGATCGCCGCCTCCTCGGGCGACGGCACCCCGGTCGCCGCGAGCTCGGAGTTGGCGAAGAAGCTCGCCGTCCGCTTGTACATGCCGAAGAACAGGTTGGCGTTCGCCCATTCGAAATTGAACGCCAGGTTGAAGGCTTGCCGCACCCGCGGATCCTGGAACTTCGGCCGCCGCAGGTTGAGGACGAAGCACTGCATGGGCTCGGCGTTCTTGGTGGGGATCTCCTCCTTGACCACCTTTCCCGCCTTCACGGCCGGGAAATTGTAGAGCGTTGCCCAGTTCTTGGCGATGTTCTCGAAACGATAGTCGTAGCGGTCGGCCTTGAACGCCTCGAAGGCCACCGACATGTCGAGGAAGAACTCGTAGGTGATCTCGTCGAAGTTGTTCTGCCCGACATTGACCGGCAGGTCCTTCGCCCAATAGTCCTCGACCCGCTTCAGCTTGACCTGGGCGCCGGGCTTCACCTCGACGCAGCGATAGGGGCCCGAGCCGAGCGGGATCTCGAGCGTCGTCTGCTCGATGTTGCGCTGCTTGCCCTGGGCAGTGGTGCCCGTCCACCAGTGCTTGGGCAGCACCGGCATCTGGCCGACGATGTTGGGAAGCTCGCGGTTGCCCTTCTCGGAGAAATGGAACGTCACCTCGCGCTCGCCCGTCTGCTCGCCGCGCGTCACGTTCTTGTAGTAGGCGACGTACTGCGGATGCGACTGCTTCAGCATCTCCATCGACCACACCGCATCGGCCGCGCTGATCGGCTGGCCGTCGTGGAAGCGCGCCGCCGGGCGCAGCCGGTAGGTGACCCAGGAGAAATCCTCCGCGTGCGCCGCGGCCTCGGCGACGAGGCCGTATTCGGTGGACGCCTCGTCGAGCGACGGCGTGAAGAGCGGATCGTCCTGCGCCGCAACGCCGATCGACTCGCCGTTGAAGGTGTAGGGATTGAGGCTGTCGAACGAGCCGATCCCGTAGAGCCGGACGCGGCCGCCCTTGGGGGCCTGCGGGTTCACGTACGAGAAATGCTGGAAGTCGGGTGGATATTTGAGTTCGCCGAACAGCGACAGTCCGTGCCGCCAGGTCTTGTCGTCGGCGAAGGCGGTGCTGGCGCCGATGAGCTTGAAACCGGGAAGGAGGGAAAGCCCGCTCGCGCCGAGGAGCTTTACGACCGAGCGGCGGGAGAATGGCATGTGACCTCCGGACTGTGGCTCGATGGGAGTGAGAATAGCCGGTTTTCTGCCATAAGCGAAAACTTCGACGGCGTGAATTCTTTGTAAGGTTCGAACGGTCGCGTCGGCCGCCGAGCGTCGGCTATGGAGACGGCGCCGGCTCCGCCCCGCCCGTTGCCTCGCCGCCCGTCGCTTCGCCGCTCGGTGCCGCGCCGGCGGCCGCCGGATCGGGCAGCGGGGGCGGATTGTCGCCGAGAGTGCGCAGATAGGCGATGAGGTCGGCGCGCGCCTGGTCCCGCTTGATGCCGGCATAGGTCATCTTGGTGCCGGGCGCGTAGCCCTTCGGGCTCAACAGGAAGGTGTTGAGATTGTCGTAGTTCCACGTTTCGCTGGCATGCGCCTTGAGCGCCTCCGAATAGGCGAAGCCTTCATGCGATGCGATGGGCCGGCCGACCGTCCCGTAGAGATTCGGCCCGACCTTGTTCTGTCCGCCCTTGTCGAAGGTGTGGCAGGCGAGGCACGGCTTGATCGCGGCCTCGCCCTTGGCAGGGTCGGCGCCGGCGAGCAGGGCGGCGATGGGCTGCGGCGCGGTGGCGGCCTGGGCTTCGCCCTCGGCGCCGCCCTCCGTCTCGGCGACCGCCACGGCGTAACCCGGCTTCTCGGGCGCCTCGTGGTGGAAGATCTCTTCGGCGAGGATGCTGACGCCGAACGTGGCGAGGAGCGTGCCGAGCACGGCACCGGCGATCTTGTTGAATTCGAAGCTGTCCATCTGCGGCATCTCGATTGGCAAGGCAGCGTCGCTTTGGGCTTCGGCGGTGGGTTGCTGCCAAGGGTGCCGGAAACTAGCCATTCCCCTAAGGCCACGCAATATCCAGAAAGGCCGCCGGTCCAATTTGCCGCGGCTGCGGAATGGCTTAGGAGCGGCCTCGTTGACACCCGCGGTGACGGCTGCCAATACTCCGCCCGCTTCGGCGCGGGGACGAGGGACAAGGGGTGAGCAACGCCATCAGGAAAATAGCCTATCAGGGCGAACCCGGTGCGAACTCCCACATCGCCTGCCGCGAAGCGTTTCCCGACGGCCTGCCGGTCGCCTACCCCTTCTTCGAGGATGCCTTTTCCGCGGTGGCGGGCGGCGATGCCGACCTGGCGATGATCCCGATCGAGAATTCCGTCGCCGGCCGGGTCGCCGACATCCATCACCTCATGCCGCAGTCCGAGCTCTACATCGTCGGTGAGCACTTCCTGCGCGTCCATCACCAGCTGCTCGGCGTGCCGGGGGCGTCGCTCTCCGGCCTGCGTCAGGTTTCGAGCCACGTCCACGCTCTTAGCCAGTGCCGCAACATCATCCGCGAGCTCAAGCTCAAGCCGGTGATCGCCGCCGACACGGCCGGCGCCGCCCGCGAGATCGCCGACGCGAAGGACAAGAGCCGGGCCGCCATCGCGACCACGCTTGCCGGCGAGATCTACGGCCTCGAGGTCCTGAGGTCAGACATCGAGGACGAGGACCACAACACCACGCGCTTCGTCGTCCTGTCGGCGTCGCCGCGCGATGCCGGGCCCGACGAGGGGCCCGTCGTCACGAGCTTCGTCTTCCGCGTCCGCAACGTCCCCGCCGCGCTCTACAAGGCCATGGGCGGCTTCGCCACCAACGGCGTCAACATGACCAAGCTCGAATCCTACCAGATCGAGGGCCAGTTCTCGGCGACGCAGTTCTATGCCGACGTCGAGGGCCACCCGCACGACCGGCCGCTGCGCCTGGCGCTCGAGGAGCTCCGCTTCTTCACCACCTCGCTGCGCATCCTCGGCGTCTACCGCGCCCATCCTTACCGCGCCGACATCGAGAAGCGTCAGGCCGACCTCATTCGGAAAGCCGAGCCGCAGCGGTCCTGATGAGGTGATGGGCGATGGCCGCCGGCCGCGGCACCAGGAGCCCGCCGGGATGCCGCGCCTCGAGCATCGCCTCCACTTCGGAGCGCGAAAACCAGCGCGCGTCCTCGAGCTCGCTGCGGTCGATGGCGATCTCGTCGCTGATCGCCGTCGCGATGAGGCCGATCATCAGGCTCGCCGGAAACGGCCACGGCTGGCTTGCGCAGTAGGCGACGTCGCCGAGCTCGATGCCGCTCTCCTCCCATACTTCGCGCCGCGCTCCCTCCTCGATGGTCTCGCCCGGCTCGAGGAAGCCGGCGAGAGCCGAGTAGACGCCGGGCAGGAAGTGGGCGCCGCGTCCGAGCAGCATGCCCCGGCGTCCCGTCACTGCCACGATGGCGACCGGATCGGTGCGCGGAAAATGCTGGGCGGCGCATTGTCCGCAGTCGCGCCGGTAGCCGCGCTCGGCGAAGGTCGTCGGCGCTCCGCAATTGGCGCAGAAGCCGTGGCGCTGGTGCCAGACGAGGAGGGCGCGCGCCTGCGCGAGCGTCGCGAGCTCGGCCGGTTCGAGAAGCCCCTGCATCGCGAGCGTGCGCAGATCGACGAGGTTCGCACCCGCCGGCACCTCGGCCTCCTCGATGTCCCGGGCGAAGATCAGAACCCCGTCGGCGCGCCGTCCGAGATGCACGGCATCTCCCCTGCCTTCGTCGGCGGCATAGGCGAGCGCCATGCGGTCGCCGTTCTGCGGCACCACGGGGACGCGGTCGCCCGCGAGGGTTACGTAGAGTTTTTTCCCCGGCACGTCGCGTCGGGTCGAGCGCCGGTCGAGGGCGGATCCGGTGAAAGCGAGCCTCGCCGCATGCGTGTGATGGTCCATCGCTCATTAATGGACCGAAATCGACACCTTGCAACGGGGCCTTAAGGACGCGATATACTCCTTCCGGGAGGTTGGCAGCGGACGCGTCGCTCGCCAACCGGGTCAGGTCCGGAAGGAAGCAGCCCTAACGAGATTGACACGGGTTGCTCGTCCAGCCTCCCACCTTCCGCTGACCGATGACGAGCATGGCCCGCGAGGGAGCGTGGCGAACCGAACTCGAAAACAGGGCCTGCCGGTGACCGAGACTCACGACAACGCGCCGGAGACGGCGGCCGCGCCGGGCGGCTACCGCGTGCTGGCGCGCAAATATCGGCCCGAGACCTTCGAGGCGCTGATCGGCCAGGAAGCGATGGTGCGCACCCTCGCCAACGCATTCGCCACCGGCCGCATCGCCCAGGCCTACATGCTGACCGGCGTCCGCGGCGTCGGCAAGACGACGACCGCCCGCCTCATCGCTCGCGCCCTCAATTACACCGGCCCCGGTTCCGAAGCCGGCCCCACCGTCCACATGACGGCCTACGGCGAGCACTGCCGGGCCATACTCGAATCCCGCCACGTCGACGTCATCGAGATGGATGCTGCCTCGCGCACCGGCATCGACGACGTCCGCGAGATCATCGAGCAGGTGCGCTACAAGCCGCTTTCCGCCCTCTACAAGGTCTACATCATCGACGAAGTCCACATGCTGTCGAAGCCGGCCTTCAACGCGCTGCTGAAGACGCTCGAGGAGCCGCCGCCGCACGTCAAGTTCATCTTCGCCACCACCGAGATCCGCAAGGTGCCGGTCACCGTCCTGTCGCGCTGCCAGCGCTTCGACCTGCGCCGCCTCGACATTGCCGCCCTCATGGCCCACATGGCCGGCATCGCGCGCGCCGAGGCGGTGTCGATCGACGAGGAGTCGCTGCGCCTCATCGCCCGCGCCTCCGAAGGCTCGGTGCGCGACGGGCTTTCCCTTCTCGACCAGGCGATCGCCCATTGCGGCACCGCGATCACCGCCGACCGGGTGCAGGACATGCTCGGCCTCGGCGACCGCAGCCGCGTGATCTCGCTCTTCGAGGCCGTCATGCACGGCGACAGCGGCCGCGCTCTTGCGGAATTCGCGGCACTCCATGCGCAGGGCGGCGATCCCCAGGCGACGCTCGCCGACTTGGCCGACCTCGTCCACTGGGTGACGCGGCTCAAGATCGTTCCCTCCGCCGAGGCCGACAAATCGCGCTCCGAGACCGAGAGGACCCATGGCCGCGCCATGGCCGACGCGCTCTCGCTGCCGAACCTGACCCGGGCTTGGCAGATGCTGCTCAAGGGCCTGGCCGAGGTCCGCGATGCCCACGATCCGCGCGCCGCCGCCGAGATGGTCCTGATCAGGCTCGCCTATGGCGTCACGCTGCCGCCGGCCGATGAGCTCGCGAAGCTGGCGCGCGACCGCCCGCGCTCCTCCGAGGAGCGCGCCCAGCCGTCGTTCCGGCTCGAGCCCGGACGCCAGGCCGAACCCGCCCCGCGCCTCGAAGGCATGCTCGCCGTGAGCCGCGACCCGGTGGCCGAGTCGGCCTCGCCTGCGGCCCCCAAGGCCTTCTCGCACTTCCGCGACATTGTCGCCTATGTCGGCGACAAGCGCGACGTCAAGCTCAAGGGCGAGCTCGAGCGCTATGTTCGGCCTGTGCGCACCGGTGCCGGAATGATCGAGATCGCCCTCGAGCCCGAGGCGCCGCCCGGACTCGCCGGCGAGCTCGCCCGTAAGCTCGAGGCGTGGACCGGCGATCGCTGGATCGTCCTCATCGCCAAGGACGGCGGCGAGGCGCCGATGCGCGACCAGGCGCGGCTCGCCCGCGACGGCCGCCTGCGCGAGGCGCGCGACATCCCGGCCGTCAGGCTCATCCTCGAGAAATTCCCCGGTGCCGAGATCACCGACGTCCGCGGGCCGCAGCCCGGAGACGTTCTGCCGGAACCCGACGAAGCGACGAACGAAAAGGACTGATCGCGCATGAAGAACTTGGGCCAGATGATGAAGCAGGTGCAGGAGCTCCAGACGCGCATGCAGGCCGTGCAGGAGAAGCTCGAACGCATGACGATCGACGGCCGCTCCGGCGGCGGCATGGTCGGCGTCACCCTCAACGGCAAGGGAACGCTGACGGCGATCTCCATCGATCCCTCGCTGATGAAGGAGAGCGAGACGGAGATTCTCGAGGACCTGATCGTCGCCGCCCATGCCGATGCCCGCGCCAAGCTGCAGGAGGCGATGGCGGAGGAGATGAAGGAAGTTACCGGCGGCCTCCCCTTGCCGCCGGGCCTGCAGATGCCTTTCTGAGGCGCGATGCGACAGACCACCGGCACCGAGATCGAGCGCCTGATCCAGCTTCTCGCGCGCCTGCCGGGCCTCGGGCCGCGTTCGGCGCGCCGTGCCGCGCTGCATCTCATCAAGAATCGCGACAAGCTCCTGACCCCGCTCGCCGCCGCCCTCGCCGACACGTCGGCCAGCGTCACCGTCTGCTCCGTGTGCGGCAATGTCGATACGGTCGATCCCTGTACGCTGTGCTCCGATCCGCGCCGCGACCGCTCGATCATCTGCCTCGTCGAGGAGGTCGGCGACCTGTGGGCGCTCGAGCGCGCCGGGGCCAATGGCGGCCTTTACCATGTTCTCGGCGGCACGCTGTCGGCCCTCGACGGCAAGGGCCCGGACGACCTGAGCATCGACGCCCTCGTCGCCCGGGCCACCGACCCGGGAGTGAAGGAAGTGATCCTCGCCCTCAACGCCACGGTCGAGGGGCAGACCACCGCATATTATGTGACCGATCGCCTGAAGGGCGCCGGCGTGTTGGTCTCGCGCCTCGCCCATGGCGTGCCGGTCGGCGGCGAGCTCGACTACCTGGATGAGGGAACCCTGACCGCCGCCATGCGCCAGCGGCGTCCCCTTTGAATTTAGTTATATTTTCTTAACCCTCCGGGTGAATTTCTCGCCTCTTAACCGTTAAGACTCGTGAATCCGGCCCTCTCCGGACTGTGCCTTGCTCCGTTTCCCGCACTTGGTTTGACGTTGTTCCGCTCTGGAACAGCATTTGAAGGAGAGAGGAAACCATGGGCTTCCGTGATGCGGCTCGGCAGATGCGCCGGTTCCAGAATGACACATCGGGCGTCATCGCCATTCTGTTCGCCCTGTCCGTCATACCGATCCTGCTGGTGGCAGGCTCGGCCCTCGATTTCGTCCAGGCGAACGACGCCAAAGGCAAGCTCCAGGCGGCCCTCGATGCCGGCGCGCTCGCCGCCGCGACCGCTGCCAACCTCACCGACGAGGAGCGCGTCGATCTCGCCAAGAAGGCGTTCGAGACGAACTTTGCCCTGAGCAAGTCGTCGGGCATGGACGCCGTTCCCCAGTTCACCATCAACGACGGCCAGGTGATCGCCACCGCGAGCACCATCATGAGCACCGATTTCGTCCGCGTCGTCGGCATCGACGCCATGGACATCAATGCCGGCGTCAAGATCAACATCCCGCAGATCAAGGACGTCGAGATCTCGCTCGTCCTCGACTTCTCCGGCTCCATGAAGGAGACGGTCGGCGGCGACGTGAAGTTCACCGCCATGCAGGAAGCGGCGACCGACCTCATCGAGGATCTCGCTTTCACCGGCAAGGCGAAGTTCGCCCTCGTGCCGTTCTCCCATCACGTCTATCTCACCATGCCGAGCAAGTACGTCGCGGGCCAGCCGCTCACCGGCAACTGGACCGGTTGCACGCAGGATCGCACCTACGACCATAACCTCACCGACGGCACGCCCGACCAGGACGACGATTCGACCAAGTGGGGCCAGCCCCAGGCGCCGGTCCACATCGCCGACGGCTGTGCGCCCTACGCCGCCAACCAGCTCGAGCTCGTGCCCCTCACCGACGATGCCGACGAAGTGACGACGAAGCTCCAGGCCATGCGGCCCAACGCCTGGACGCACATTCCGCTCGGCCTCGAATTCGGCTGGCAGACCCTGTCGCCAAACGGCATCTTCGCCGCCGACGTCGCGCCCTACAACGACGATGACACCCAGAAATGGATCGTCCTCCTGACCGACGGCGCCCAGACCGAGCCGGCCTTCGGCCCCGGCGGCATCCGCAACGTCTCCCAGGGCAACTCAAACCTCACCGCCCTGTGCGACGAGATCAAGGGCGAGGGCGTCAGGATCGTCACCGTCGCCTACGACCTCGACGACGTGCCCACCATCAACCGCCTGCGCGGCTGCGCTTCGCCCAACGAAGAGGGCGAGCAGATGTTCTACCAGCCGGGCGGCGGCACGCCGATCTCGGAAGTGTTCGACGACATCAAGAAGCAGCTCGCCCAGGCGATCTTCATCAGCGAATAACGCGTCTCGCGGGGGAGGGGTAGCCCGGCGGCCCTCAGGGTCGCCGGGCTTCGTGTTCGATGCCGGCCACGATCTTCGGCAGCGTCTTCTGATCCTCGCCGGGCCGGTCATGTGGCTCGGAGAGGTCGAGCTGCGTGATCCGGTCGCCGCGCTTGGTGATCTTGTCCGTCGAGATGACGAGCTTGTCGACGTCCTGGACGGCAAGGCCGAAATGCCGCTGCAGGTCGAGGATGCGGTTGCGCATGCGCATCACGTCGTCCATGAGCCGCGCCACCTCGACCCGGATCTGGCCGGCCTGCTCGCGCATCCGCGCGTCCTTGAAGATCGCCTGCATGGTCTGGATGAGGAGCATGAGCACGTTGGGCGAAGCGATGATCACCCGTTCCCGGTGCGATTTCTGGATGACGTCCTCGAACCGCTCGTAGAGGTCGGCATAGACCGATTCCGACGGCACGAACATGATCGCCGTCTCGTGCGTCTCCCCGGCGATGAGGTACTTCTGGGCGATGTCCTTGACGTGCTTGAAGACGTCGGACCTCAGCCGCTGCTCGGCCTGCCGGACCGCGGCATCGCCGCGCGCCTCCTTCAGCGCGTTGAACGCTTCGAGCGGGAACTTGGCGTCGATGATGAGCTGCAGTTCGCTGTCCGGCAGCTTGATGAGGCAGTCGGGCCGCGTGCCGTTGCTGAGCGTTGCCTGGAACCGGAAGGCGGCGTGCGGCAGCCCGTCGCGGATGATCGCCTCCATGCGCCCCTGGCCGAAAGCGCCGCGCGCCTGCTTGTTGGCGAGCACGTCGCGCAGGCTCACCATCTGCGTGGAAAGCTCGGTGATGTTGCGCTGCGCCGTGTCGATGACCGCCAGCCGCTCGTTCAGGGCCTGCAGCGACTGGCCGGTGCGCTCGGCCTGCTCGTGCAGCCCCTGTCCGAGCCGTAGGCTCACCTGGTCGAGCCGCTCGTCCACCGTGCGCGCCAGGTGCGCATCGTAGTGCGCCGCCTGGTCGGTGAAGGCCCTGAGCTGTCCGGAAAGCTCGGCGAGCCTGTATTCCATCTCGGCCGCCCTTCGCATGGCCTCGAAGGCATCCTCGCGCCGCGTCCGCCCGCCGCGCCACGACAGGACGACCGCCAGGATCAGGAGAAGAAGCGCCACGCCTCCGGCCGCGAGCATCGCAAGCCCCAGGCTCACGGATGTATCGCCGATACGGAACAGGATCGCCTCGAGGTTCATGGGCGCCGAGCTTATGTCGATTCGATGCCCTGATCAAAACGTGAACGAACGTTGTCAACTGTTCGGCAACCGATAAGTGTGATAAGGCCAGAACGTCACGGAATGATTGTGGAGGGTCCATGCTGTCCCGTTGTGTCCTGGCCGCGCTGCTTCTCGCCTTCTTCTCGTCCAATGCCCAAGCCTGCTTTCCCCAGTGCCTGAAACGGCTGTTCGGCGGGGGGGACGAAGGAACGACGGTGGAGATCGTCGTGCGGAACCCCCGGCATGCGGGGCCGCCTCAACTAAGGCGAAACGCAGCGGGCCGGCTGCCGCTCGACCCCGAATTCCAGCTTGCCGCGCGCGAGCAGCCGCGGCTATCGGCGGCGGAACTTGAGATCCGGCCCGTATTCGACGTTGCCTATCCGCAGTCTGGTCAGGGTGACGAGCTGTTCCGCAGCTGGCTCAGGACGATCGAACCCGTAACCGGCACACGTTTCGATATGCTCTCCTACAAATTCGATCGGCCGGGCTTCGGCATACACGCAGATCTCAGTGCGTCCACGCGGACAATGAGCGTTCTCATCACCGCTCCGCCGCACAACGCCGCGGCATATTCTATCGCTGCACGGACGTGGGGCTACGATGGAACCGAGTCCGTGGGCGGCCTGTGGGCCAGACTCCGCCTCGCCATGGGTGTGGAGGGCGTTTCGAGCATTCGTGTCCAGTTCGGCGAGGAGAACGTGGCCGACCTCCAGGACTACCGGCTGTGGAAGGATACCCGCGGGTCTCTGGCGGCTGCCGACGCGACGATGTCCGGCATCTATATCAGAAATCTTTATGGCCTTCAGGCAACCAGGATGGTTGAGTTTTCGAACGACCTGCAATCCTACAGCTTCCTCTTTTCCCGGCATGAGGACGCCGCCGCACGCATGCTGGTCGGAGTACCGGAACAACCGAAGCTCCGACGGATCAGAGGCGTCTCTCAGCTCCCCCTGAATATCGATGATTTCGACAATGCCTATGAGGATCCGCAGAAGCGCGACAGCGATCCAAGCGAGAATGGGGATGACGATGAGAAGGAGGAAATACTGAGGGGACCCTCGACCCACCTCTAGTCAGTGGATACATCCGCGGACTGGACGACGATGAGAGCGACCTGAAGACTCACCCTACAATTTCCAATGCTCTCGACTGATCGTGGTCGGTGCCGCTCGCAATCCCGGATGATCAGTCGCGAACTTGCGCGATGAAGATGCAATCCATCGACTGAGCCGATCCGATCCAACTTCCTCGTTTTGAGCCGGAACGCTAGGACGACACCAGCCGGACTCCGCCCCTGCCACGGCTATGCGTCAGTCGCGGTGCGTCACGACCAATTCTAGCCAGAGGCGCAAGCCACGACCATGACCCGACCGCTTCTGGCCCTCACCACCCTGTTCGTGCTCCTGGCCTCGTCCGAGGCACAGGCCTGCTGGCCGTGGTGCAACCTGTTTGGCCGGAATGTCGATGTTGGGCCGGATGAGGAGCTAAGTCAGGTCGAGCTCATCGTTAGTCATCCCTTGGCCCTCAACTCGGCTCCCCACGCAACCATGCCGGTCTCATCAAGTCACAGGTGGGGCACTCAGGAGATCGAACGGGTGTTCGACTTTGCCTATGGAGGCATGATTGGGGATTTCGACAAGAAGCGCGAGGTGCTCGACAAATGGCTCTTGAACATGGGCGAGATGCGGATAAGGCCCGACGGCGCCGCGGAATACGCATACGGAATGCACAAGGGGCTTAAGTTCTTCAAGTTGGATTCCCTCGTTCCGTCGGGTACGAGAACATTGAGGGTCATCGTCTCCGACAATGACGACAATCACAGCGGCCTTGAACGCGCCTCGGCAGAAAACTTTGGATTTCAGGGGACGGATTCACTGACAGGCCTGTGGGCGAGGGCGTTCCGCGCTCATGGGAGGGCTGGCATTGACGAGATCGAGACGTGGTTCGACGCATTGAACCGCAACGAGCTTGATCGGTACACCCAAGGTGTCGGACGAAACCTCTCAAAATTTCAAGCCGCAGATGAAACGCTGTCGGGGCAGTTTATCCGGCAGTTCTATGGCTTCACCGCGGCCGAGGTGGACGCGAGCAAACCCGCTTCCATCCACGTCCTTTTCCGGCCGCACCAGGTCGCCACCACGGCTCTCACCCAGGCAAACGTGTCTTCGATTGCGCCATATCCGCCCATAGATTGGAATACCGTCAAAGGATCTCCCCCTCCGCGATTCGATTCTGGCGGCCTCGACCAGGACGACGAGCAGAAGGAGAGCGAGCAGAAGCAGCTTGTCGAGGAGTCCCCGCGCAACTCTGTCGAATGAGCTCTCCGCGCAACGGCTGGGATGGGTCTCGTCGGCACAAGGCGCGTCGGTCATCGACGGCGATGGGTGGACTCCATCGGCCGCACCCGGGGATCCCAATTTGCTTGGCTTGGCTGGGCGGGGTACTGGGCAAGGTAAGTACGGAAATTGCCGTTCCGATAAAATTCGCTTGAGGCCTTGACCATGAAACGACTTTTCCCAGCCCTTGCTTTTCTCACGCTCCTCGCCTCCGGGTCAGAGGCGAATGCCTGCGGCGGATGGTGCTCTCGCTTCTTCGCCAGCGTTTTCGGTGGTCAAAATGTGCAGGTTCCCAATGAGGAGACTCCACTAATCGTCAGGCCCCAACAACTTCCTGTACAGCCTCCAGTTCTTCAGATCGAACGGCGGCCAGTTCCCGAGGTCGGACAGCCGCCAGTTCGCATTCGTCGTGATGTCCCCAGGGCGATCAATGACGCGGATGCACGTGATTTGTTCAGGCGAGCTTATGGGATCTCCGGTACGATTGTCACTTGGCATCGGCTTGATTTTATTGAAGACGCACTCTTTCGGAATTGGCTTGGGACTATCGACCGTTTGGATGTTACTGCGGATAACACCTCTGTCTACAGTCAACGGTGGGGACATAATTTCGTGAGTCTCGCGGTGGATGTGTGGGGTGTAGGTGTTCTCGAATACTCGGCAAGCAGACACCAAGAACTAGCCGATTCTGGACAAGCCATCAGGCTACCAAACGACACAGAAGCGGGTCTTGTTGCGAGGGCAATTGTCGGGCAGGGCGGTCCAAGGCTCCTTAGTTCCATAGCCTACCACTTTAACTCCACCGATCACCTTTACTTCTTCTCCGAACTGCCGGATGGATCCCGTGAAAATTTGCTGGAAATGGCGAACTATAGTTATCCCGGAGATGTTCTTCGGCGTTTGCTGAACTATGAAGCGATCGATGTTGATCCGGTGCCTGATGATTCGCAGCCGCTTCCCAATGACATCTGGGTCAGGTTCGGTTCGAGGCAAGATGCTCGTGATGCGCAAGATGACCGCAGGGAAAGATTAAACGAACCGGAAGACGAGAAGAAAGACGAATGATAAGAAGTCGTCAGAGATGTCCGGAACAATGCAGTTTCCTGTACTGACCTCGGCCAAGCTCTCAGTCGTCGTTGGCTCGCGCTAGTTCGGCCGCAGCGTGACGCATCACCACTGCCCTCTCCGATGAGCCACATCCATATTGCCGCCGCCGGTTTCCTGGCGCTGACCATCGGCGCCGCGCCGCCCGCTGCGGCCTGCGGTGGGTGGATGGCCTGCATCTTCGGCAGCCGGCAACCCGACGACCCGCAAACCCAGTCGCTGCAGCCGAGCGCCCTGCCGCCGCCTGCGATCGTCGACCTGGCCGTCCGGCCGGTCGCGCATCCCGCCCTCTCTGCATTCGGCATCGAGGAGGGCGATATCCGCCGCGCCTTCGACCTTGCCTATGGTCGGCAGCAGTTCGCATCCGGCGATGCGCGGGAAAAGGCCTTTCACTCCTGGCGAACCACGATCAAGCGCCCGTTCGAGGATGAGGATGTGCGCATCTACCACCCCAACTTCTTTGTGGACCATGATATCAACGCCATGCTCGATCTAAAATCGGGGCAGCTCTCTTACGAGATCGTGAGCACGGACAAGTCCTTTCAGAAATCGCTCGGCGTCGCCCTCGGGCTCGAGCGCGACAGCGGCATCGGGCTCTTCGCGCGCGCCTATGTAGCGCTCGGCGGCAGGAACGCCGTCAGAAACCTCCGTGCGAAGTGGGTGGTCGACTCCTCCGACAACCTCAAGACCTACAATTCTCAAATCGCCATGGGCACCGACAAGCTGACCGCGGCAAACAGGACCTTCACCGGCAAGATGGCGCAGCGCTTCTATGGGTTCACCGCCATCGACGTCCAAAGCGATCTCTCCGGCAACCAGACCGTGATCTTCGCGCATCCTGTGCCGGACTCGTCCCGCCCAGGTGGCGGCTCGTCTGGCATCCATGAGGAGGCGACCGAGGAGAAGCAAGATCTTCTGCGTTAGGCGCGCCCCCGAAGTCATTCTTGCCGCAAACCGACCCGCTTGACGCCAGCCGCCCCTGAAGCATAAGTTGCAGCCGGGGTCGTGCACGACCCTGGGGTGTGATAGCCTCAAATCGCGAGCGGCTAGGCATTAGCCGGTAAGATGCCAAACCGGTTCCCGCACCCTCGGGCCGGGGAGGCGCTGTCGCATGTCCAGGGCGCAAGCCTAAAGGACAGCGCAGCCGTTCTCGCGATCGGCTTATCACCTCCCCGGTCACCAGCGTGCGTTGGTGACCTCCACTCATGAAGGGAGGCGACCTATGGACTACCCGGATTTCCCGCCCAAGCATCCGTTGACCGACGCGATCCACTACGTGGTCGAGGCCATCGTCATGGCCAACCGGCACCTGCACGAGCGCCACGGCAGGCTCACCACGCAGGACATGCATCTCTTCGACCGCCTGCGCGAGACCATGTGGATTCAGTATTTCCACTCGGTCCACCTCCTGGAAGATGCGCGCATCGTTTTCACCGAACAGACCGGGGTGCCGCCGGAAAAGCCCGGCCCGCAACACTGATCGCCGTGCGAGATCGAATTGTGCAAATATTCCTTGACAATATATTCCTAGATAGGTAGATCGACACCGTCACCTTCCACATGGGAGGCGTTGTCCGGATAGCTGACGGCGTGGCGGGTGATCGGTGCCTCGGGCGGAGTCGTCTGTGCAAGCAGAAGGCGGAAGCCCGGGCGGCGTCTCCGGCCTGACCCTCCTAAGACGGAGCGTGCTCAGCACAGCCGGGTGCCGAGGTTGGGTTCATCCCGACCAAGTCATCCGGCGAGATCGCAGTAGGGCGATGCCGTGGCGAAACACCGGTGGAGCGCTCCTTCACGGGGCATCCTGATTGCCACTGCCTGTCGACTTCGCGAAGTCCCCCGCGAGGTGGGCGCTCCACGCTCCCTCTTCCCCCGCGGCCTGAAGCCGGCGGGCGGTTCGGCCTGCCATTGACCCTGTCTTGACCTTCCCCTATCTCAAATCCATGGCCATCCGCGAGATTCTGAAGCTTCCCGACCGCTCCCTGCGCAAGGTGTCGAAGCCGGTCGCCGCCGTGACGCCCGAGATCCGGGCGCTGCTCGACGACATGCTCGAAACCATGTACGCCGCTCCCGGCATCGGCCTCGCCGCCATCCAGATCGGCATCCCGAAGCGCCTCGTCGTCATCGACACGGCGCGCGGCGACGACGAGCCGAAGAACCCCCGCTTCCTCGTCAACCCGGAGATCGTCTGGTCGTCGGAGGACCTGAACGAGCACGAGGAGGGATGCCTGTCGATCCCCGAGGTCTTCGACGTCGTCAAGCGGCCGGCCGAAGTGAAGGTCCGCTACCTCGACCGCGACGGGACGGAGCAGGAGCTTCATGGCACCGGCCTCCTCGCCATCTGCATCCAGCACGAGATCGACCACATCAACGGCGTCCTGTTCATCGATCACCTCGGACGTCTCAAGCGCGACCGCATTGTCAGGAAGTTCGCCAAGGCGGCAAGGCGCGAGAAGGCCGACGCGTGAGCCTGAGGCTCGCCTTCATGGGCACGCCCGACTTCGCGGTGCCCGCTCTCGCCGCCATCCTGAAGGCGGGCCACAGGGTCGAAGCCGTCTACTCCCAGCCGCCCCGGCCGGCCGGCCGCGGCCTCGCCGAGCGGCGCTCGCCCGTCCATCACCTTGCCGCCGACCATGGCTTGAGCGTGCGCACGCCCGAAAGCCTGAGGACCATCGCCGAGCGCGACATCTTCGCGAGCCTCGCCCTCGATGCCGTCGTCGTCGTCGCCTATGGGCTGCTCCTGCCGCGCTCCATGGTCGAGAGCCCGCGCCTCGGCGCCCTCAACATCCACGCCTCCCTCCTGCCGCGCTGGCGCGGCGCCGCACCCATCGCCCGCGCCATCATGGAGGGCGATACCGAGACCGGCATCGCCATCATGCGCATGGCCGAGGGCCTGGATACGGGCCCCGTCTGCCTGAGCGAGACGACGCCGATCGCCGAGGGGACGACGGCGGGCGAGCTTCACGACCGCCTGGCCGCCATGGGCGCCGCCGCCATCGTCACGGCGCTGGCCCGCCTCGCCGACGACAGCCTCGACTGCCGGGCGCAGGCCGCAACCGGCGTCACCTATGCCCGCAAGATCGAGCCGGACGACACCCGCATCGTCTTCGACCAGACGGCGGCCCGCGTCCTGCACCACATCCACGGCCTGTCGCCGGTTCCCGGCGCCTGGACCGAACTTTCCGTCGCCGGCAAGCGCCAGCGCCTGCGCATCCTGAAGGCGGAGCGCGCATCCGGCGGCGGCATCCCCGGCGAGGTCGTCGATGCCGACTTCGCCGTCGCCTGCGCCGAGGGCGCCCTGCGTCCGCTGGTCGTGCAGCGCGAGGGCCGCCAGCCGCTGTCCCGCGCCGAGTTCCTCCGTGGGCTGAAGATCCCGCCCGGCACCCGCCTCGGATAGGCCATGCCGCGCTATCGCATCACCCTCGAATATGACGGCACGCCCTTCGTCGGCTGGCAGGTTCAGGAGAACGGCCCGAGCGTCGCCGGCGTCGTCGCCGCCGCCGTCGCCGAGCTGTGCGGCGCGAAGGCCTCCGTCTACGGCGCCGGCCGCACCGATGCCGGCGTCCACGCGCTGGGGCAGGTGGCGCATTTCGATCTCGACCGCGCGTGGGACGGGCTGCGCCTGCGCGAGGGGCTGAACGCCCATCTGCGGCCCCATCCCGTGGCGGTGCTCGACGTCGCCGAGGTGGCTGGCGATTTCCACGCCCGCTTCAGCGCCGTGCGCCGCCGCTACCTCTACCGCATCCTGAACCGGCGCGCGCCGCCGGTCCTCGACCGGCACCGCGTCTGGCACGTCAACCGGCCGCTCGACGCCGCCGCCATGGCCGATGCCGCCCGCCGCCTCGTTGGCCACCACGACTTCACGACCTTCCGTTCCGCCGACTGCCAGGCCGCCTCGCCCGAGAAGACCCTCGACCGGCTCGACGTCGAGCGCCATGGCGAGATGCTGACGATCGCGGCGGTGGCGCGGTCCTTCCTGCACAACCAGGTCCGCTCCATGGTCGGCAGCCTGAAGCTCGTCGGCGAGGGCCGATGGACGCCTGACGACCTGGCGCGCGCCCTTGCCGCCGCCGATCGCGCCGCCTGCGGTCCGGTGGCGCCGCCCGACGGCCTCTATCTCGTCGGCGTCGACTATGGCGAGGCGAAATAGCTCTCGATGACCGCCCGGTAGATGCGCGTGAGGACCTCAAGCTCGTCGACGCCGATCCTCTCGTCCACCTGGTGGATGGTGGTGGAGAGCGACCCGCATTCGACGACCGGGCAGTAGGCGCGGATGAACCGCGCATCCGACGTGCCGCCGGCGGTGGAGCGCGCCGGCCGGCTTCCCGTAATCTGCGCCACCGCCTCCTCGACGAGGGTTCCGAACGGCCCCGTCTCGCTCAGGAACGCCAGCGCGCCGACCTCGGTCGCGAGGCTGATGCTGCCGCCCATCTCCGCCTCGATGCAGCGGACCTCGTCCTGAAGCCATGCCGAGAGGCTGTCGGGTGAATGGAGCACGTTGAAACGGATCCCGATCTGCGCCGTCGCCCGCTCCGGGATGACGTTGCTCGCCGGGTTGCCGACGTCGACGCTGCTGATCGACAGGTGGGACGGTTCGAAATGCGCGTTGCCGGCGTCGAGCTGGTGCCGCCCCAGCCGGTCGAGCAGGCGCACGAGCTTCGGGATCGGATTGTCGGCGAGGTGCGGATAGGCCGAATGGCCCTGCTTGCCCTTGGCGACGATGGTCGCCCGCATGCTGCCGCGCCGCCCGATCTTGATGGTGTCGCCGACCCGCGCCACCGATGTCGGCTCGCCGACCAGGCAGTGGTCGGGAACCGCCTTTCGGTCCTTGAGCCACGCCATCGCCTTCGCCGTGCCGTTGACGGCGGGGCCTTCCTCGTCGGCGGTGAGCAGGAGCGAGATCGATCCCTTGAGCTCGCGACGGCTCGCCACGAAGTCTCCGGCCGCCGCCGCGAAGGCGGCGATGGCGCCTTTCATGTCGGCCGCACCGCGCCCGTAGACCTTGCCGTCGGCGACCAGTCCTTCGAAGGGCGGATGGGACCAGCTCGCCTCCGGTCCCGGCGGCACCACGTCCACGTGGCCGGCGAAACCGAGATGCCGGCCGCCGCTGCCGGCGCGGATGAACAGGTTGTCGACGTCCGCCGTGCCGGCCTCCGAGAAGGTCACGCGCTCGGCCGTGAAACCGATGGGCGAGAGCGCCCTCGCGACGACGTCGAAGCATCCGGCCTCCCTCGGCGTCACGGAGGGGCAGCGGATCAGCTCCTGGAGGAGGCGGACGGGATCGATCATCGGCGGTCAGCGGAAACGGCAAGGGCCCGGACCGTGCCGGACCCTTGCGCCATTGAAGCCGGAACTACTGCTGTCCGGCAAGGGGGTCGGGGCCGAACCGGTTCGGCCCTTCCGTTCCCGGCAGGCAGCCGCACTCGACGAGCAGCCAGATGCTGCCGATGATGGGAACGAGGACGATGAGCGTCCACCAGCCCGACTTGTCGCGGTCGTGCCAGCGCTTCGCGTAGATGGCGAGCGACATGTAGAATCCGATGACCCACAGGATGAGGATCACCGGCCACACCGCGCCGTTGAATTCCGGCATGCCGTTGACGTCGTAGGTGAAGGTGCCGCCGAACGCCACGCCGATGATGGCATAGGCGACAAGGTAGATGGCCATGAGGACGAGTATGCCGAGCCAGAACTTGGCCCGGTTGATGCGGCCTTCGAAGCTGAGCAGCAGCCAGCGCCAGTCCATGGGTATCTCCTCGTCGATGGGCCGGGCCCCGTGCCCGGCCGCGCGCGGCCTAACCTATATGTGATTCGCGCAAGCGAAGACAGTTAGTCCCTGAGGAGCTCGTTGATCGACGTTTTCGACCGCGTCTTCTCGTCGACGCGCTTGACGATGACCGCGCAGTAGAGGCCGGGGCCCGGCTCGTTGTTGGGGAAGGGCTTGCCGGGGAGCGTTCCCGAGACGACGACGGAATAGGGCGGCACGCGCCCCTGATGCACCTCGCCCGTCGCCCGGTCGACGATCTTGGTCGACGCGCCGAGATAGACGCCCATCGACAGGACCGAGCCCTCGCCGACCACGACCCCCTCGGCCACCTCGGCGCGCGCGCCGATGAAGCAGTTGTCCTCGATGATGACCGGACCGGCCTGCAGCGGCTCGAGCACCCCGCCGATTCCGGCGCCACCCGAGATGTGGCAGTTCTTGCCGATCTGCGCGCACGAGCCGACCGTCGCCCAGGTGTCGATCATGGTCCCGGAATCGACATGCGCCCCGAGATTGACGAACGACGGCATGAGCACGACTCCCGGCGCGATGTAGGCAGAGCGGCGCACCACCGCCGACGGCACCGCCCGGAATCCCGCCTTGCGGAAATCCTTCGCCTGCCAGCCGTCGAACTTGGAGGGAACCTTGTCCCACCACTTCGCCCTGCCGGGACCGTTGCCGATGATCTGCATGTCGTTGAGCCGGAACGACAGCAGCACCGCCTTCTTGAGCCACTGGTTGACGGTCCACTGGCCGTTGCGCTTTTCCGCCACCCGGAGCGTGCCGGCATCGAGGCCGGACAGCGCATCGTCGACCGCCCGGCGCACCTTGCCCTTCGTCTTCGGCGTGATGCTGTCGCGTGCCTCGAAGGCCTCCTCGATGGTCGCGGCGAGATCGGGAAGCTTCATGGGCGGGCTCCGGAAATGGGTGGCGAGGCCGGCGGACACTACCGGCTCGGCGGCCCCTGTCAACGTGCGCGCGTCGCGGCGACCGCGGCGAGGAAGCCGGTGAGGTCGGATGTCCGGTGGTCGACATAGGGCAGGGCGGCGGCGTCGCCGAGCCCGGCATTGATGACGTTGGCATCGCTGTTGTCGGGCGATTCGACGAGCACCGTCGTCATGCCGAGCGCGTGCGGCGCCTCGAGGTTGCGTGCGATGTCCTCGAACATGGCGCTCCGCTCGGGCGCGATGCCGGTCCGCCGCACGAGCTTGAGATAGGGCTCCCGCTGCGGCTTCGGGATGTATTCGGAATGGACGATGTCGACCACGTCGGCGATGTGGGCCCGGATGCCGAGGCGCGCCAGCACCCGTTCGGCATGCGCGACGGTGCCGTTGGTGAACACGTACTTCCGCCCCGGCAGTTCGTTCAGCGCCGCGGCGAGCAGCGGGCTTTCCGGCACCGCGCTGTGATCGATGTCGTGCACGTAGGCGAGGAAATGGGCGGGATCGACGGCGTGCTGGTCCATGAGGCCTTTGAGCGTCGTGCCGTGCTCGCGGAAGAAACCTTTCTGGATGCGCCTGGCCTCGGCGAGGTCGACGTCGAGGAGCCGGGCGATGTAGCCGCCCATGCGCTCGTCGATCTGGTCGAACAGGCGGCACGACGCCGGGTAGAGCGTGTTGTCGAGATCGAAGACCCACGTCTCGACGTGGTCGAAGCCGCGGCTCATGCGCCGGTGCGCGAGATGCGCGTGCCGATGCCGTGCGGCGTGAAGAGCTCGAGCAGGACGCAGTGCGGCACCCGCCCGTCGACGATCACCACGCCTTCGACGCCGCCCTCGACGACGGCGACGCAGCTCTCGACCTTCGGGATCATGCCGCCGGTGATTGTGCCGTCGCCGACGAGGCGCGGCACCTCGTCGAGCGTCAGCTCCTCGATGAGCTGTTTTTTGGAGTCGAGCACGCCGGCGACGTCGGTGAGGAGCAGGAGGCGCTTCGCCTTCATGGCGATGGCGATGGCGCCCGCCGCCGTGTCGGCGTTGATGTTGTAGGTTTCGCCGTCTAGCCCGACGCCGATCGGCGCCACCACCGGGATGGCGTCGCTGTGGATGATGGTGTTGAGCAGGCCCGGATTGACCATCAGCGGCTCGCCCACGAAGCCGAAGTCGAGCACCTTGGTTTCGCCGGTCGCCGGGTCGGTCTTCGTCTTGGTGTGCCGTTCGGCGATCAGCACCTTGCCGTCCTTGCCCGAGATGCCGACCGCCTTGCCGCCGGCCTGCTGGATGCCGTTGACGATGTTCCCGTTGATCGAGCCGGCGAGCACCATCTCGACGACCTCCATGGTCGCCTTGTCCGTCACCCGGAGGCCGTCGACGAAGTCGGACTTCACCTGCAGCTTGTCGAGCATGCGGTTGATCTGCGGGCCGCCGCCGTGCACGACGATCGGATTGATGCCGCACTGCTTGAGCATCACGATGTCGCTGGCGAACCGGCGGGCGAGCGTCGGTTCGACCATGGCGTGCCCGCCGTACTTCACGATCACCACCTCCTCGTCGTAGCGCTGCATGAACGGCAGCGCCTCCGAAAGGATGCGGGCGGTCTCGGCAATGGTCACGGAATGGCTTTCGCTGGTCATCGCTTCTGGCACCGGCAGTGAACGATCGCCTTATAGTCGAACTGGGCTTGAAGCCAAGGCATGTCTTCGCCGCAAGGTGAAGGGATCAGAGCGCCGCGATCTCGGCCCTGAGCTCCGCCATGCCGAGGCCGGTGACACTCGACGTCGCATGGAGCTCGGGATGGGCCGCGGGTCGCTTTTTAATCGCCGCCGCGACCGCCGCTTCCGTCTCGGTGAGGACGGGCTTGAGGAGCTTGTCCGCCTTGGTGAGAACGACCTGGTAGCTGACCGCCGCCTCGTCGAGAAGGTCCATGATGTGCTGATCGGGCGCCGTCACGCCGTGCCGCGCGTCGACCAGGACGAAGACCCGCCTGAGGCTCGGTCGCCCGGCCAGATAGGCTCGGACGAGGCGCTGCCATCCGGCCTTGGACGACTTGTCGGCCCGCGCGTATCCGTAGCCCGGCATATCGACGATCAGGAGCCCGCCGCCGGCTTCGAAATAATTGAGTTCGCGCGTCCGCCCCGGCGTGTTCGAGGTGCGGGCGAGGTCGCCGCGGCCGGCGAGCGCGTTGAGGAGCGACGATTTGCCGACGTTGGAGCGGCCGGCGAAGGCGATCTCCGTTCCCCGGGTCTCGGGAAGCTGCTCGAGCTGCGCGACTCCCATGAGGAACTGGATGGGCCGGGCGAACAGGAGGCGGCCGCGCTCGATCTCCTCCGGCTCGAACCGGGGCCCGGTCGCCATCAGGTGGGCGGGCCGCCCGACGAGCGCCTGAGGAACGGCAGGCTGTTGCGCACGTTGCCGAGGAAATCGATCTCGACGCCTTGCCGCTTCATGATGAGCGACTGCTGGAGGATGGAGAGGGCGTTGTTCCACGCCCAGTAGATGACGAGCCCGGCCGGGAACGACGACAGCATGAAGGTGAAGATCACCGGCATCCAGTTGAACATCGTCGCCTGGATCGGATCGGGCGGCGTGGGATTGAGCCGCATCTGCAGCCACATGGTGACGCCCATGATGAGCGGCCACACGCCGATCATCAGGAGCGCCGGCGGGTCGAAGGGCAGGAGCCCGAAGAGGTTGAAGAAACTCGTCGGGTCCGGAGCCGACAGGTCCTGGATCCAGCCGAAGAACGGCGCATGCCGCATTTCGATCGTGCCGAACAGGACCTTGTAGAGCGCGAAGAACACCGGGATCTGGACGACGATCGGCAGGCAGCCGGAGATCGGCGATATCTTCTCCCGCTTGTAGACCTCCATGAGCTCCTGCTGCTGCTTCGCCCGGTCGTCGGGATAGAGCTGCTTCAATCGTTCCATTTCCGGCTGCAACTTCTTCATCTTGCTCATGGATTCATAGGACTTGTTGGCGAGCGGGAAGAAGACGAGCTTGACCAGAACCGTCGCGATCAGGATGGCGAGGCCGAAGTTTCCGACGATGCCGAAGATGGTGTCGAGGAACCAGAACATCGGCTTGGTGAGGAAGTAGAACCAACCCCAGTCGATCATCAGGTCGAACTTGTTGACCTGGAGAGCGTCGCGGTAGCCGTCGATCAGCTTCACGACCTTGGCGCCGGCGAAGAGGTGGTCCTCGGCCCGTCCCGTGCCGCCCGCCGCCACCGTCACCGCGTCCTTGGCGAGATAGTCGGCCTGGTAGCTGTCGCCGCCCTGCGACTGATAGCGGAACGTTCCGTCGAGCGACGTTCCCTGGCTCGGGATGAGGGCCGTCGCCCAGTACTTGTCGGTGATGCCGATCCACCCGCCCTGCGAGGCGAACGTAACCGTCGGTCCGTCTTCCTTGACTTCGCTGTAGTCCCATTCGTGCAGCTCGTCGTTGAGCACGCCGAGCAGCCCCTCGTGCAGCAGGTAGTTGCCGCTGGTCACCGGCTGCCCCGCCCTCAGGATGCGGCCGTAGGGAAACAGCGCCACCGGCGCGGCGCCGCGGTTCTCGACCTCCTGGGTGACCGTGAACAAGTAGTTGGCGTCGACGGCGAACGTCTTGCGGAAGGTCTGGCCTTCGCCGTTGTCGTAGGAAATCGTCACCGGCGTCGACGGCGTAAGCATCGCGCCTTCGGGCGCCGTCCACACCGTCTGCGGATCGGGCACCTTGACGACGGTGCCCGCCGCCGCCGTCCAGCCGTGCTCGGCGAAATAGGCATGCTCGCTGCCCGACGGCGACAAGAGCGTGATCGTCGGGCTGTTGCGGTCCGACGTCTCGCGGTAGTGGGTGAGGTGGAGATCGTCGAGGGCGCCGCCTTTGAGGTTGATCGACCCCTTGAGCGACGGCGTCTCGATCGCGACGCGCGGGCTCGACGCGATCACGAGGTCGCGCGGCTGCACGGTCGCCGTCGCCGGCGTGCTCGGCTGCGGCGCGGTGCCGGGCTGCGGCGCGGTGCCCGGCTGCGTCGCGGTGCCCGGCTGCTGCGGCACGACTTGAGACTGCTGTTGGCGTTGCTGCTCTTCGAAGTCCTGGCGCTGCTGTTCGAGCTGCGGGCCGGCGTAGAAATACTGCCAGCCGAAAATGATGAGGCCCGAGAGGACGATGGCCAGGATGAAGTTCTTATTGTCGGTCATGAAGAGCCTTGATTGCCGCCGCGCCGGCCGCTGGTCGTGCCGGCCGCCCGGCGTGAAGATAATCGACGACGGCGACGATGTCCGTCACGAGTTTGCTGAACGGGCGCTTGAGGGTGGTCGACCGCCCGATGATCACATAGTCATGTCCCGGGCGGAAGCAGCCCGAGGCTCCGGTCCGCACCGCCTCGCGCAGCCGCCTCCTGATGCGGTTGCGGATGACGGCGCCGCCGAGCTTGCGAGTCACGGTGTAGCCGACGCGCGGCGGCTTGCCGTCGTCCCGCCTGCGCACCTGGACGACCGCGCCGGGCGATGCCCGCGAGGAAGCCTGCGCGGCAGCAAGGAAATCTTGCCGGCGGCGGAGCCTCTCCATCCTGACATGCCCTTCTGCGCCGCGCCTGGCGCCGACGCGGGAGTTGGAATCGGGTTCTAGGCGGAGAGGCGGGCGCGGCCCTGGGCCCGGCGCCGGCGCAGCACCCGGCGGCCGCCCTTGGTGGCCATGCGGGCCCGGAAGCCGTGGCGGCGTTTGCGGATGAGCTTGCTTGGCTGGTAGGTCCGTTTCACGTCGATCTCCGTCGTCTCGCAGGCGCCCCTCTAAAAGCGGTACGGAAACACCGTTCGGAAACGGGCCTCAAAGAGAAGGGCGCGCCTGAATGACTCTTTCTCTTCAATGAATTGCGGGCGCTTATAGGGAAATTGCCCCGCGAAGTCAACGAAGCCTGACGAAACGCTTCCTTAACTCACCCGAAGTGAACTCTCTTCACAAGCGGGTGACACCCCATTCCCTAAGGGCTCTCTTCGGTGCATCTAGGACTTATGGAAGTATCGGACACAGGCATGCATGCGGCCGACCGGATGGCCGCAGGGCCAGGCTCGCGCCTCGCCGCCTCGGCCGGAGCGGAAGGTCGCACCCGGCGCGGCTTGCCGATCCTTCTGGCCGTGCTGGGGCTCGGGCTCGCCTGGCTTCTCGGCCTCGGCGACTATCTGTCGCTCGACAGCATCGCCGACCATCGGATGAGCCTGAAGGCGTTCGTCGCCGCCCATCTGCTTCTCGCCATCCTCGCCTACGTGCTGGCCTACATCGTGGCCACCGTCTTCCTTCTTCCCGGCGCCGCGCTCCTGACCGTGCTCGGCGGCTTTCTATTCGGTTGGTGGCTCGGCGGCCTCGTCACGGTCGTCGCGGCGACGGCGGGAGCGACGCTCATCTTCACCATCGCGCGCTCCTCGTTCGGCGACTTTCTCGTCAAGCGCGGCGGCGGCCTCGTCTGCCGGATCATGCGCGGTTTCGAGGCCGACGCGTTCAGCTACCTCCTGTTCCTCCGGCTCGTGCCGCTCTTCCCGTTCTTTCTCGTCAACGTCGCCACCGCGCTGTGCCGTGTGCGCACCCGCACCTTCCTCCTGGCGACGCTCCTCGGCATCGTTCCCGGCACCTTCGCCTATGCCACCTTGGGCTCCGGCCTCGATTCGATCATCGCCGCCGAGGCATCCGCCTATGACCGCTGTCTCGCCCTGGCGCCCGCCTCGGGATGCGCCCTCGACGTCTCCCCCGCCGCCCTTCTGACGCCTGAACTCGTTGCCGCCTTCCTCATGCTCGGAGCGATCTCGCTCCTTCCCCCCATCTTCAAACGACTGAAGCGCGCTTAAGACGGCGCGCCCCGAAAGTCCGATGAACCGCTTGACGTGCGACATCTGCATCATCGGAGCGGGATCGGGGGGACTTGCCCTCGCATCCGCCGCGGCCCGTCTCGGCCGCAGTGTCGTTCTCATCGAGCGCGCCGCCATGGGCGGCGAGTGCCTGAATGCCGGCTGCGTACCCTCCAAGGCGCTGCTTGCGGCGGCCCGCCATGCCCAGGCCGCCCGTGACGGCGCCGCCTTCGGGATCGGGGCCGGCGAGCCGGCCATCGACTTCGCCGCCGTCATGGCCCATGTGCGCGGCACCGTCGCGGCGATCGCGCCCCGCGATTCCGAGGAACGGTTCCGATCCCTCGGGTGCACCGTGCTCAGGGCCGAGGCGAGCTTTGCCGACCGCGACACCGTGATCGCCGGCGGAAACGAGATCCGCGCCCGCCGCTTCGTCGTCGCGACCGGCTCGGCGCCCGCGGTTCCCGCCATTGCCGGTCTTGGCACAGTGCCCTATCTCACCAACGCCACCGTCTTCTCGCTGGATCGGTTGCCCTCGCACCTCGCCGTCGTCGGCGCCGGCGTCGAGGGCCTCGAGATGGCCCAGGCCTTCCGCCGCCTCGGTGCGCGCGTGACCGTGCTCGAGGCGGGAACGCCGCTGGCCCATCACGATCCCGAGCTTGCCGACGTCGTCCTCCGCCGCATTGCGGGCGAAGGCGTCGACATCAGGACGAAGGCGGAGCTCCGCGCCGTCGCGCCATCTGAGGCCGGCGTCTCCCTCACCGTCGCCGGCGGCACCGGCCTTGCGAGTTTCGAGGCGAGCCACGTCCTCCTGGCGACGGGCCGCTCGCCAAATGTCGGCGGGCTCGGGCTCGCCCTGGCCGGAATCGTGGCCACGCCCGGCGGCATCGAAGTGGACGCCCGCCTGCGCACCGCCAATCCGCGCATCCATGCGATCGGCGACGTGGTCGCCGGCGGCAGGCGCTTCACCCACGTCGCCGCCCACCAGGCCGGGATCGTCCTGAAGAACGCCGTGTTGCGCCTGCCGGCGCGCATGGTCTGGGAGAACATGCCCCGCGCCGCCTTCACCGATCCCGAGCTTGCCGATGTCGGCTTGAGCGAGGCGGAGGCGAAAAAAAGAGGGCTCGCCCCCCGGGTGGCGAGGTGGTATTTCACCGACAGCGACCGTGCCGTGGCCGAGCGGCGGACCGAAGGCCTCGTCAAGGTTGTCCTCGATGCGAACGGCCGCGTGCTGGGTGCCGGCATTGCAGGGCAGGGCGCCGGGGAGCTGATCCTGCCCTGGTGCGCCATGGTGGCGAGGCGGCGGCGCATCGGCGCCATGGCGGGCGGCGTGGCGCCCTATCCGACCTTTTCGGAGGCGGGCCCCAAGGTCGCATTGACGAATTTGTCCGTGCTTGCATCCAGGAGATGGGTGCATCGCGTATTGGATGTGATGGCATATTTCGGCTGAGGGACCGTCTGGGCCGTTGAGCGACGTGAACACCGATGTGAGACCGACGGCCGGCGCCGGCGAGCTGGGGCGCCCGCGCTGGTGGCGCGGCCTGTCCGGCAAGGTCCTGCTTTTGACCGTCCTCTTCGTGATGATCGGCGAGGTGCTGATCTTCCTGCCTTCGATCGCCAATTTCCGGATCACCTGGCTCAAGGAGCGCATCGCCACCGCCGAGATTGCCGCCCTTGCGGTCGAGGCCGCGCCCGGCGGCCAGGTGACGGCCGACCTGCGGCGCCAGCTTCTGAAGGGCGCAAAGGTTTCCGTCGTGGCGCTGAGCCGCAACGAGGCGCGCCAGCTCATTCTGCGCGCCGACGGCGACCTGATGATCGACCAGTCCTACGACATCCGCCAGCGGCTCTGGCTTCCCTGGATCTACGATGCGTTCGAGGCGCTGATGCGCTCCGACAACCGGCTGATCGGCGTCATCGACCTCCCGCCCAACATGTCGGGCGACCAGATCGAGATCGCGCTCAACGAGGCGCCGCTGCGCGCCGCCATGTACGCCTATGCCGGCAATATCCTGATCCTGTCCGTCGTCCTGTCGTTCATCGTCGCCGCGCTCATCTTCTTCGCGCTCAACGCCGTGCTCGTGCGCCCGATGCGTCGCATCTCGATGAACATGCTCCGCTTCTCCGCCAACCCGGAGGACGAGGCGCGCGTCATCCGCCCCTCGACCCGCCGCGACGAGATCGGCATGGCCGAGCGCGAGCTCGCCAACATGCAGAAGGAGCTCGCCTCCGTTCTCCAGCAGAAGAGCCGGCTTGCCGCCCTCGGGCTGGCCGTCAGCAAGGTCAGCCACGACCTGCGCAATATGCTGGCCTCGGCGCAGCTCATCTCCGACCGTCTCGCCATGGTCAACGACCCGACCGTCCAGAAATTCGCGCCGAAGCTCATCGCCTCCCTCGACCGCGCCATCGATTTCTGCGTCCAGACCCTGAAGTTCGGCCGGGTCCAGGAGGCGCCGCCGCGCCGCGACCGCTTCAAGCTCAATTCCCTCATCGAGGAGATCATCGACTCGACGGCCATCCAGGCCTCCGACCGCGTCGTGCTATACAACGAAGTCGCCGCCGATCTTCAGGTCGATGCCGACCGCGATCATCTCTTCCGCATCCTGATGAACCTGACGCGCAATGCCGTCCAGGTTCTCGAGCATTCTCTCGCCGAGGCGCCGGGCGACGGCGTCGTGCGCTTGCGGGCCCATCGCGAGGGAGCCGTCGTCACCATCGCCGTCAAGGACAACGGCCCCGGCATTCCCCAGAAGGCGCGCGATCATCTCTTCGAGGCGTTCCAGGGCTCGGCGCGTCCGGGCGGCACCGGCCTCGGCCTGGCCATCGCCAGCGAGCTCGCCCGCGCCCACAACGGCGAGATCAAGCTCGTCCGCTCGAGCCGCGAGGGCACCGAGTTCTGGGTGGTGATCCCCGACCGCCTGAGCGAGCTCAAGCCCGGCCGCCGCGGCGTGCGCGTCGATCATTCCGCCGCCTGACCGGAATACGCGGGCGGCGCATTGACGGATAGAGGCTCGCGCTTCTAGCTTGGGCCGCGATGGCCGCGATCGTCAAAGGACCCCTCAATCTCATCACCGACGTCGCGGGCCTCGCGGTCGCCAATGCGGAGGACGCGGGCGCGCTGTCGGGCGTCACCGTGCTCCTGCCCGACCGGCCGGTCGTCGCGGCGGTCGACGTGCGCGGCGGCGCGCCCGGCACGCGCGACACCGACGCCCTCGATCCCGCCTGCCTCGTCGAGACGGTGCACGGCTTCGTTCTCACCGGCGGATCCGTCTTCGGTCTCGAGGCGGCTTCGGGGGTCGTGGCGTGGCTCGCCCGCCGCGGCGTCGGCTTCACCTTTGGCCCGGGCCAGCCGCCGGCTCCCGTCGTGCCGTCCGCCGTGCTCTTCGATCTCATCAATGGCGGCCGCAAGGATTGGGGTCTCGATCCTCCCTACCGCCGGCTGGCGCTCGCCGCCTGCGACAAGCTCGGCCCGCAATTCGCGCTCGGCAATGCCGGGGCCGGCCTCGGCGCCGTCGCCGGTCGCTTCAAGGGCGGGCTCGGCAGCGCCTCAGCGGTCTGGAACGGCTTCACCGTCGGCGCCCTCGTCGCGGTGAACAGCATGGGCTCGCCCGTGGTTCCGGGAACGGCCGACCTCTGGGCGGCGGACTATGCGCTCGACGACGAGCTGCCGTCCCCGCGCCGCACCCGCGCTTCGGGCGGCACGCTTCTCGAGGGAACGAAGTTCGAGCTCTTCGCCGCGCGGCCCGCACCCGGCACCAACACCACCATCGCCGTCGTCGCTACCGATGCGGTTCTCACCAAGGCGGAAGCTCGCCGCATCGCCATCATGGCCCATGACGGCATGGCCCGCGCCGTCCGTCCCGTGCATACGCCGTTCGACGGCGATACCGTCTTCGCCGCTGCCACCGGTCGCCTCCCCGTGTCCGGCCAGCGTGCCGAGACGGTGAGCCACCTCGGCTCCATCGCCGCCGACACGCTCGCCCGCGCCATCGGCCGCGGCGTGTGGGAGGCGGCGGGCATCGGCGAATTCGTCGGCTATCGCGACTACCTGCGCGGCCGGCTGTGAACCGGGAGCTTGCCATGCCCGCCGGGGCGTATTAGGAGAGGCCGCCTGATGGCCGGCTGGGACATGTGTCCCGGCGTGCCAGGTTCCTAAGGGCGCCCGTAGCTCAGTTGGATAGAGCACCAGACTACGAATCTGGGGGTCGGAGGTTCGAATCCTTTCGGGCGCGCCACTCTTTCATCTATGGCTTGGAAGAATTTTTGCGGACTGGCCGCCGTTTTGGGGCTCCACTGGGGTTCCATTTGACCGGCGAAGGCTTGGCTGAATGACGAAACTGAAAACTCTGAAAGGGACCACTCCGCCGGGCCGGATCCAGGAGGCGCTGGAGGGTGAAGAGCGCTACCAGGCTCTCCTGAAGCGCATCCCGGGTGGAGTGGTGGTTGCCGATCGCGACGGTCATATGACGACCGTGAACCAGCGTTGGTGCGACATGCTCGGATACCGGGAGGCCGACCTTCTGGGACTGTCGATCGCGGCCGTCACCCATCCCGAAAGCCTCGCGGCGACGTTGGAAGCGGTGCGACGGCTGAGCGAAGGCGGTCCGGATTTCGACATCGAGAAGCGTTATGTACGCAAGGATGGCAGCTCCTTTTGGGCGCTGAGCAGCGTTAGCGCCTTGCGCGGAGCGTCCGGGGAGTACAACGGGCTGATCGCCATCGTCCTCGATATCAGCGACCGCAAGCAGGCCGAGGTTCATCGCGAGCTCCTCCTCGATGAGCTCAATCATCGGGTGAAGAACACCCTTGCGATCGTGCAGTCATTCGCAAACCAGACTTTGCGCAATGCGACCTCGATGGAGGAGGCGAGTGAGGGCTTGAGCACTCGGCTCATAGGGCTCGCGAAAGCGCACGACGTTCTCACGCGAGAGCAGTGGAACGGGGCCGAACTGCGCGATGTCGTTTCAGCGGCCATCGCGGCGTATACGGAAGGGTTCCAATCGCCGCGGTTCAGGGTCGATGGGCCGGGCCTGCGGCTGCGCCCGAAGGCGGTGCTCGCCATGTCCATGGCCTTGCATGAGCTTGCGACCAACGCCGTGAAGTACGGTGCTCTGTCGGTCGACGCCGGACTCGTCGACATCGAATGGCACGTCTCGGGGGGTCGCTTCGGGCTTCGCTGGAGGGAGAGCGGCGGACCACGCGTTCAAATGCCGCTGCGGCGCGGCTTCGGCTCGCGCCTCGTGGAAACGGGTCTCGCCCAGGATCTCGGAGGTGACGTCACGCTGGACTTCGCGCCCTCTGGGGTAATTTGCACAATCGACGCTCCCGTTGCGGAAATCGCCGCCACTGGCAGCTAGAGACGATGGGCTCATGCACGCTAGTAGGAGCCTCTGAGTTCGTCATACGAGACCATCGCGTGACCGCGGTATGCTGGTCTGCTCTGTAGACGTTCATAATAGGAGCGAAGCCGTGGGAGTTCGGGGCGCGGCCAGTTCAATGCGAAGAATCGATGCAGTATGTGACCGCAGGCGATATCGGCGAATGTAAACTGGTCCCCACCGAGCCAAGCGGCATCTCCAATTCGGTCGCTGAGAATCTTGGCCAATGGGATCAGCTTTTCTGTGGCGCGCACTAGAATTGTAGGATCTCGTGTCTCTGGCGCCAGACGAACGTCATAGACGAATATGTCCAGTACCGCTGCAGCGAACGTGTTCTTACCCCATTCTGCCCATGCATCGAGCGGCCCTCTGCGAACCGGATCGCTCGGCCAGAAATCCTCATCGCCGTAGGTTGCGCCGAGGTAGCGCAGAATTGCGGCACTTTCGAACATGCGAACCGAGCCATCCACCATGACCGGAACACGCCCCATGGGATTCATGGCAAGATAGCCGTCGGTTCTTGTTGAGGCATGGCCATGACCGTAGTCGAGCCGCTGATGCCTGACGCCAAGTTCATGGATCGCCCACATTACGAGTTGGACACTCGACGAGTTTCGCCGACCGTAAATCGTAATCATTGTTGCCCCGCTCAATGCCTCATTGGATGCGCTTGCCTTCTTCAGGATTCAATCCGACCTCGAAAAGACTTGGCATGGATCCGGGTCACTGGACCAACCGGAAGCCGCACGGTCACTGCAGGCTCCCTCCTGTACCTCTGACGCCCGGGGGTTCCAAGTTTCGCCTTCTCGGGCACGCCATTTTTTCAGTTGCTTGCGACCCGCTCGTCCTGGAAACTCGTGCACGGGGTGCTGCTGGGTTTTCCACTGAGGGCCATATGCTCTGTTTGGCCGTCGCCGTACGGGCGCTGACGCATGGGACGCTTTGGGCGTGCCTGGCTTATGCTGTGGAAGCGGCACCGATTCATGATGCGGCAAAGGCCGACGATGTTCGCGCGCTGGCCGCCGAGCTTGACCGCGGCGTGAGCGTCGACGACAGCGATGGTTCCGCAACGCCGCTCTATTATGCCGTCACGAAAGGCAAGCCGAACGCCGTCAAGCTCCTCATCGAGCGCGGCGCGGACGTCAGCGCTTCGACCAAGTGGGGCCCGCCGATCATCAATGCGGCCTGGAACGGTGACGAAGCCATCCTGAAACTGCTTCTCGACGCCGGCGCCGATCCCAACGGCGCGTTCAATTCCGACACCGCCTTGCATATGGCTGCCGAGCGGGGACGGTTGGGGAGCGTGAAACTTTTGGTTGGGGCTGGCGCCGACGTGAACGCCCTCAACAAGTTTCGCGAACCGGCGGTTCATTTCGCCATGCGCAAGGGACACGAAGACGTCGCCCGGTATTTGTTCGATCATGGTTATCTTTTTCCTGCGCCGCCCCCGATCGCCGCGGCGCTGCGCGTCGCCGATGCGGCGCGCGGCAAGACGCTGTTCGTGAAAGAATGTAGCCGATGCCACGATGCAAATGCCGAGCAGCGGCGTTTCCGAGGACCTCCCCTGTGGGGCATCGTCGATCGCTCGAAGGCGGCAACGGAAGGTTTCGCGTACTCCGCGGCCCTCAGGGAGCGTGGCGGCACCTGGAGCTATGAGGAACTGAACCACTATCTTTCCGACCCCACCCGGTCCTTGCCCGGCACCGATATGGGATCCAATGGTTTGCAGGATCTTGAGGATCGGGCCGATCTGATCGCCTTTCTCAGATCCCGAAGCGATTCCCCTTCGCCGTTGCCCTAGGCACCGTCACCTGGATCGGCTGAATGCGAAAGCTCGAGTGCGGGTCGTGGCGTCCACCTGATGGATTGACGCTCTGTGAAGACGGGTATTCACTGTAACGGTGCGTACACGGACGACTGTAGGAACGTTCAATGCTTGGTGTCTGGAAGTGGGTTGGCGCGGCGGTGCTCGTGGTTCCCGTCAGCGCCGCGGCGGCCGACCACCAGGTCCGGATGAAGGGCGCCGGAACCCAGTCCATGGACTTCGAGCCGGCCTTTCTCAGGATAGCTCCGGCGACACGGTGACGTTCTTGCCTGACGCCGCCGGCCACAATGTCGGGTCAATCGATGGCATGTCTCCCGCCGGCACCGAGCCGTGGGACAGCAGTATCGAAGAGCAGCTGACCGTTACGTTCAGCGGGAGGGTCTTCATGGCTACCAATGCCCGCCTCACCTGGAAATGGGAATGGTCGGGCTCATCCAGGTCGGCGAAGCTGAGCCAGGTTTCGATCCTGCCGTGGCGATCGCGGGTCTCCCCAGAAAGAGCCGAAACCTACATGAAAGTTCTGCTCGGGAAGGCAGGGGTCGTCGTTGAGGACTAGGCGGCCTCTTTGTACGGCCCATGATCGTCGGCTCGCTCGCGATGCGGGACCAGGACGCGCGTCGGGTGGGTAGAACTCCGTGACGTCCACCGGTTCCCTCTGATATCCACAGAAATCGATAGCGGATTAGGGCCTGTCCACCGCGATTATTGCTATCTCTGCGCGTATTTAAACAGTCGTAAATGCATTCCGCGGAATGTGTTCCTCGATTCGGGGGAGATTCCAGCATGCATCGCATTTTTCACTGGGTACCAGCCGTTTTTGCCATTTGGATCGGTCCAAACGCAGCGGCGGCCGGGTCGGGGGCCACGCCGGCGACGACGTTCTACGTCTCCACTTTTGGTGGGTTCAGCGCCCCGATCAACCCCGAATTCGAGGATCCCTTGCAGAACGGCGAGCTGGGGACCGAACTGGGATTCGCCGGCGGCGTGGCGTTCGGTGCCAGCCTGACCGACCGGTTGCGGGCCGAGGTGGAGCTGGCCGTTCACCAGAACGACGTCGACGAAGTGAAGCTGGATGGATTTGGCAGCTTCCCGATCAACGCCGACATCACCGTGGTCACCTCGATGGTGAAGCTCGCCTACGACTTCGAGCTCGGACCCTTCCAGCCCTATGTCGCGGCCGGCATCGGAGCGGCCCGCTACGAGCTGAGCCTCGAGCCGTCGCCGAGCGGGTCGGATAACAAGACGGTATTGGCGGGCGAGATCGAAGGCGGAATGACCATCCCGTTGACCGAGCAGCTCGACCTGTTCACCAGCACGCGCCTCATCGTCTTGAAGTCCTTCTATCTCGATCCCACCGGGACGGGCGGCGCGGAACTCCAAAATCCGCTCCTCCTGTCAAGTTCGCTCGGGCTGCGCATCGGCTTCTGACCGGCACGCGCCGGAGCTTGACCGGCGTCCGGCATTTACGTGCGTGCCGATTCAGCGGATGTCGGAACCCTCGAAGCCAACGATGGTGAAGAGCGCGTCAGGCTGATCGCCGATCGCCTGAAGCACTGGAAGACGATGACCAGCTGAGCCCGGTCTCCGGGCCGGCGCCCGGCTTATCCGTTGCGGGCCAGCGGATATCTTTCATCCGCATAGAGTTCCTTGAGCTCCCGCGATCCCAACCGCTTGCCATCCGTCTCGAGGATGCAGGCGGTCAGTGCCGTAGGAGGCAGGGTCTCGACGGCGAAGCGCACGGCCTCCGCAGCGGTCTCGAACCGGCGATAGGTAAGGCCTGGCCGGCGCATGCCTGTGGTTTTTCGGATGAAGATCTCGCCGGGCAGTCGATAGTTGAACCTGGTCATCTACGTGCCAAGTCGGTGAGCGCCGGTCTTCACCATGTCATCCATTTCGCCAGGATTGAGCGAAACGACTTCTCCGGCCCCGGCGTCGCCGGGCAGAGGCGGCAGATACATCGTCGTGGAAACGTGTCGGACTTCGCCGATCGTCTCCTCCTCGGTCGTGAATTGATAGAATCCGGGCGAGCGCGATTTCGCCATCGCCGCCAATCGAAAGGACGTCGGGATGATGACGAATTCTGTTGTCCTGCGCGGAAGCATGGTCATCCTTCTGGCGATGTGCCGGTGGAGCGTCGGCTGTGAAAACCGATCTCGAAAGCCGTTTGCCAAGCTTCCGCCGTTACGTCCACGGGTTCGGAAGCTCGGCAGCGCTGCTTTGGTTACTTCAGCTCCAGCCGCTCGGCCGACGACTTGCCGCGCTTGTCGGCGACAATCTCGTAGGAGACCTTCTGGCCTTCGGCGAGGTTGCTGATGCCGGCCTTTTCCAGGGCGCTGATGTGAACGAACACGTCATTGCCCCCGTCGGTCGGCTGGATGAAGCCAAAACCCTTCTGGGCGTTGAACCATTTTACTGTACCCGTATGCATGACAAGCCTTTCGCGTAAAAAGTATCAGGACGCCGCAGATCTTTCTGCGGCGCAAAGCATCGATGTTCTCGATAAGAGGTGGGCAGAGGGTCCCAAATCGGGACGCGTAGCCGAGCCTGGCCGAAACTCGATGCCCTTAACATGGGCTCTCGAGGCCGAAATTGCAAGCTTTAATCCCGTAAACAGCCTGCGCCGATGCATCGCGCCTCTGTAGCCGATGGGCTCGGATCGCGACGCGACCTTAACTATGCGTACGCGGGAAGCGGACCTTGCCACTCTATGCCTCGCGTCGCCGAGAGGGACTCGAATAGAAACGCGGTCTGCCCCGCGAATTCATGGGGCCGCTCCATCGTTCGAAAGCCTTTGATGCGGCCACCGAAGTAGGACTGCACGGTCTTGATCTCGTGAAGATAGATGAGACCGCCCAACAGGGATTTCGCGTCCTCGGCCGAAACGTTCCAGTAACCGGCTTCGAAGATGGGATACTGGGTCGGCCGCAGATTGGTCCCTCCTGGGCAAATCAGGTGGATGTGGTTCATTGACGTCCTTCCGAGCGTTCGCTCGAATACCCGTATCACGATTTCCCTCGCCGCAGATTTTTGTCTTGATTGCATGTGCCAATCGGCTCAGTGTTCATCACCTTCCCGATCTGAAAGCGCGGTGTTCGATGAATCAACGGCTTCACATGCCGCTGTTGCTGGCCGTGTCGGTAGTCGGAATGTTTTTCCTGCTCTCGGGTCTTCGCGACATGTTCTACATGGCCGATAGTTACGTTGCCGGAAGCGGCGGCCGATTCTTGTGGATGCTGATTAAAGTCGCGTTCGGGACTGTGCTTCTGGTATCCATCACCAGACGACAGAAGGCCCCGGCGCCGTAACGCAATTTGGAACGCTGGGGAATGTGGTTGTGGCGCTTTGCGAACTTGAACCTCTTTGTCAACCAGCATGGGCAATTGGGGAGAACCTGAGCGGCGATGTCTAAGCAACCACGACGCTTCTCGTACGACGATTTGACTCGTACTGCATTCGAGATAACCAGGCGTGAAACTGCGGAGCGTGCCGCCAAGACGGCCAAGCTCCGTGCGCTGCGGCTCGAGCGCGAAGCGGCAGCTCCGGTGGAGGAGAAGGCGCGACGCGTGCCGCTTTCCAAGCAGCCTCAGGAAAAAAAGGAGAGGCAAGGACATTGACGGATCGAACCATAGAACTCGACAGCCACCGCGGGATGGCCGCTCAGAAAGCCACCGAGCTTCGCCGTCGTTTGGCCGAGGTGCAGGCGGATGGAAAGGCTTTGCAGGTCCGTCAGGAGGAGCTGGAGATCAATTTGATGGCCGCGCCGGCCGAGACCTGGCAGGAGGCGGCTGAGAAGGCGCGATACTTGCTCTCGCTTTTTGCTGCCACGCCCGCGGCGCAGGATCCGCGCCGACAACTATTGATCGAGAACGTACTGAGCGACTTCCGCCGCCTTGGGCTTGCGGAGTGACAAGCACCGTGACGCGCTCTAAAATTCCAGGGATCGTCGCTGCACTTTGACGGCCGGCTTCGTCATCAGGATGGTATCGACCTATGAAGGATAAGAAAGACCTCCGGGGACCCGTGAAGCGCTATTCTCGCCCCGAACTTTCGGTGAAGCGCGCGGCCCCGCCTGCGCCGCCGAAAAGGAAGCTTCGATTGGAAGACGTGGCTGCGGAAATGTTCGGCCGCACCGAAGCCCTGGCGGAAATGTCGAATGTGCCGGCGAAGGAGTCCGACGCGTCGGGGCAGCCCAGGAAATCCGAGACGGTCGTCAAGGGACCTGCAGCGAAGCGGCGTTATCGGAATCTCGATCTGCCCTAGGCGCAACGCAGCCTCGGAGGCGCGCTCGCAGTCCCCATCATCCTAAGTGCGGGAGGCTCTCGCCTGACGAACCTCAATGTGCTTGCAGGCTTCGCTCTGCTCTGGGGCATCCTGCACGGCAGCGCATCGGCCCTGGGCAGCCTGCGCGGCGAATGGGGCATCGTCGTGGCCCTGCTGGTCGTTGCTTCGGCCATTCTCTGGGAGTCCCGAACCCGGCGAATCCGGCGCGCCGAAGCGGCGCGCTCCCTCGGTCTCGTCCGCCCTGCATTGCGGCCATTGCTCGGAGCTTGTGCGGTCTCCGCCGCTCTCCTTTGCCTGCTGCCTCTCTACGGGTGGAGCACCGCCACGCCGATTGCGCTGGTGCCGAACTGGTACTTGTACGTGCCCGGCCTGCTGGCCCAGGCGGGGATTGCCGAGGAGACCGTGTTTCGCGGTTTCGTCTTCAGGCATTTTCGGAACGGCCGACCGTTCTGGCGGGCGGCGCTGCTGTCGGCGCTGCCGTTCACGCTCGTCCATCTCATGCTGTTCGCGACCCTCGATGCAGCCGTTGCCGCGGCTTCCCTGGCGCTCGCTCTGTCCATGAGCTTTCCGCTCGCCTGGATCTTCGAGCGCTCGGGCAATTCCATCTGGCCGCCGGCCGTCGTGCATTTCGTGGCGCAGGGGGCGATCAAGCTCGTGGAGATTCCGGTTTCGGATTTCGTGCCGCTGGTGGCGATCTGGATGCTGGCCGGCGGCGTCCTGCCTTGGCTCCTGTTTTTCGTTCGTCCCCGACGCGCAGCTGCTCTATGAGGGGATCGGCACGAAGAAGCACTTCACGTTTCGCACTCTGTCGTGCGGACCTTTTCCCTCTTCGTTGAAGCAGATCCAGTAGCGCTCGTCTCCGCTCGCCAGGGCGCGCCGGTGATCGACCGGATATTTTCCCGCGACCAGGTACCCGCCGACGGTTCGCGCAACGTCGCTGTCTGCAAGCGGAGTGCAGTCGTGATCATCGCAGCACCAATTGCCGGAAACGGGATCGCGATACTGATGTCGCGAAATCCAGCTGTCATGGGCGTGCGCGATCGGTGCCGAGACGGTCAGTGCCGCCAGGGCGCCGGCGAGGAGGACGTTGGTCATGCGCCGGAGGCTGGCTTGCCTTTGCCCCTCGGACAAACGATAGTATTTCAACGGTAAGTGAATGGGATTCAATCGGCATGCGCCGTCAGCTTCCCCCGTTCCATGCGGTTCGCGCCTTCGAGGCTTCGGCCCGCCACTTGAGCTTCAAGAAAGCCGCTGCGGAGCTATGTCTCACGCAATCGGCGATCAGCCACCAGATCAAGACGCTCGAAGACTATCTCGGAGTGCAGCTGTTCTATCGCCAGGCGAAGGGCGTGATCCTGACCCCGGAAGGTTCGGTCTACCTGAGCGGCATCACGGAGAGTCTCGACCGGATGGCCGCCGAGACCGCGAGGATATCCAATCGCGGCATCGAAGGTCCGCTATCGGTGCGCGCCGCTCCGGGTTTCGTGCGCTGGCTCGTACCGCGTCTCGGATCGTTTCGGAAATCCTATCCGCAGATCGAGTTGCATCTATCCGGCTCGCTCGAGCTTGTGGACTTTGCGACCGAGCCTGTCGACGTCAACATCCGTTGGGGGTTCGAGCCTAAGTCCGGCCTGGCTTCAACTCCGCTCATGGCATCGACCCGGTATCCGGTGATCAGCCCGGACTTGCTGCGAAAGGGAGCGGCGCTCGAATGTCCCGAGGATCTTCGGCACCATGTTCTGCTTCACGAGTACTGCCCTAATTTCGAGAAGTGGTTCGACTTTGCCGGCGTGTCTGTGGAGCATCCCCACCCGGGACTGAGGTTTGCGAGCTACGACCACGTGCTGCAGGCCGCATTGGAGGGCCACGGCGTTGCGCTTGGATTCGACGTCATCGTTGCGGGCGATGTCGAAGCCGGGCGGCTGCTCAGGCTGTTCGACGTTCCTTACCCCAAGCGCGTTCTCTACTCGCTGGTGACGCCACGGTCATGGGCGGAGCGCCCGCGCATCGTCGCCTTCCGGTCCTGGCTGCTCGGAGAGACCGGCGCCTTGACCGCCGCTGCCGAGCTGATGAGCCTGTGCAATGCTGAGGACATGTCCGTCCACGTCACTCCCTGAAAGCTTGAAACGCATCTGCTCTTCCGCTGCCACCGGGTCTATAGTCCCCACCTCGCCATCTTCGGAGCATCGCATGAACAAGGCCGAGACTGCCTGGACCCCCGATCACGACGCGCTGCTTGACCACGCGGCGCAGGCGGCCCGCGAGTTTCGATCTGCGACGGCGGCGCGTCCGCACCGCCCCGAGAAGGATTTCGCCGCCATGCGCGAGCTCTTCGCCGCCATACCGCTGCCCGAACGCGGGCGCGAGGCCAGCGACGTCCTCGCCGAGCTCGTCGATCTCGCCGAGCGGGGTTTGAGCGCCATGACGGGTCCGCGCTTCTTTGGCTGGGTGATCGGCGGCTCGCATCCCATTGGCGTCGCAGCCGATTGGCTCACCAGCGCCTGGGGCCAGAACTGCGGCAACCACCTGGCGACGCCGAGCGCCGCCGCCTGCGAGGAGACGGCCGCCGGCTGGCTCCTCGACATCCTCGATCTGCCGCGCGAAAGCTCGGTCGGCTTCTCGACCGGCGCCACCGCCGCCAACTTTATCGGCCTTGCCGCGGCGCGCGGCCGCGTGCTCGCCGATCACGGCTGGGATGTCGAGTCGAAGGGTCTGTTCGGTGCACCGCCCGTCCATGTCGTCATCGGCGATGAGGCCCACATCTCCGTCCTCGCCGGCCTCCAGTATCTCGGCCTCGGGCGCGACCGCGTCGTCACCGTTCCGACCGACGACATGGGCCGCATGCGCATCGACGCTTTTGCCGAGCGCATCGCAGGTCTCGACGGACCGATGATCGTCGCCGCCCAGGCCGGCCAGCTCAACACCGGCGGCTTCGACCCCATCGGCGAGATCGCCGATCTGGTGAAGCCGCGCGGCGCCTGGGTCCATGTCGACGGTGCCTTCGGCCTGTGGGCCCGCGCTGCATCCGAGACCGCACCCCTGGCGGACGGCGTCGAGCGTGCCGACTCCTGGGCGACCGACGGGCACAAGTGGCTGCAGACGCCGTACGACTGCGGCTACGCCATCGTGCGCGACGCGGAATTCCATCGCCGCGCCATGGCGGCGACGGCGAGCTATCTGCCGGCGACGGCAACGGGCGAGCGCAATCCCGTCGACTACGTGCCGGAGCTTTCGCGCCGCGCCCGCGGCTATGCCACCTGGGCGATGATCCGCACGCTCGGCCGCGCCGGCATCTCGGACATGATCGCCCGCCACTGCCGGCTGGCGCGCCGCATGGCCGCAGCGCTCACCGCCGAATCCGGTGTCGAGATCCTCAACGACGTGTCCCTCAACCAGCTCGCCGTCAGGTTCGGCGCCGGGCGCCCCGCAGCCGAGGGCGATGCGCTGACCAAGGCCGTCATCGAGCGCATCCAGGCCGAGGGCGTGTGCTTCGCCGGCGGCGCCTTGTGGAAGGGGCGGTGGATCATGCGCGTGTCGGTGATCAACTGGGCGACGAGCGAACGCGACATCGACGTGTCGGCTGCGGCGATCGTGGAAGCCTGGCGCGGCGTGCGCGGCCGCAATCTGGAACCGGCGGCCCCGGTTGCGTAGCAGTCGCGAAAAGATCAGTTCGCTTCGCCGCTCGCTTTTAACGAAATCATAACACTTTTGCGATTCGGACCCACTGAGCGATTCGTCGGCGTAGTTTTTGTGCAACAGAAGCAATTCATTGCACGGTCGGCGAGAAAATTACCACGGAATCAGAATCATCTCCGGGTACGTTCCGCCGCGATTGGACGTGCATCATCGATTCGCAGGGGATCTTCCATGAAACGTTTCACGCTCTTGACACTGTGCGTTGGATTTCCGTTTTTCGCCGGCGCAACCGCGCAAGCAGCCGACTACGACGCGCAGGTCGCCGAGCAGCTTCGCGGCCTCATGACCATCCAGGGCGGGGTGATGGACTATGAGACGACAGACGGCGACGACAGCAACGACGGCGTTCTGGCCGGCAATGCCTCCGTTGTGCTTCCCTTCGGCGATTTCTGGTCGGCCCAGATCGACATCCTGGGTGAAAACGTCCTCACCGAAGACGACGAGAACGATCAATATGAGAGCATGGCGGCGATCGGAGGCCACTTGAGCTGGCACGTGCACGATTCCGGGTTGATCGGAATCATGGCCGGCTATGGTTTCGGATCTCCGACCGACGAAGAGACGTGGCGCGGCGGCCTCGTCGGCCTCGAAGGCCAGGCCTATCTCGGTCAGTTCACCCTCTACGGCCAGGCCGCGCTTTTGGGGATTGGCGAGGACGATGAGGACGAAGGCTTCGACGACAGCGCCTACCTGCTCCGCGCCGTCGCCCGCTACTTCATCCACGACGACTTCAAGCTCGAAGGTGAGGTGGCCTACATCCGCGGCGACAACGTCATCGACGACGCTGACGACGGCAAGGGATGGGAATGGGGCGTGATGGCCCAGATGCGCCTCTTCGACCTTCCGGTCTACGGCAGCCTCGCCTACCGGGCGGGCGACTGGGACGCCACCACCGAGGGAGACGATGCTGAGACGCAGTCCGTCATGGTCGGCCTGACCTTCCTCTTCGGCTCGCAGAGCCTGATGGAGAACGATCGCGCCGGTGCCGGTCTCGACACGCCGACGACGCCGTTCCGGGCTTCGGGAATCTTCAGCGAGCTCGACTAGGCTTCAGCGTTCTATCTCCCCCAACTGCTATGCCCGGCCAGCGATGGCCGGGCTTTCTGCTTGGCGCATCCGGTGTCCTGATTGGGAGCGGAGGTGGAATAAGCTACAGTTAAGGGACTGCGATGGAGGGACACGTGACATGCCTGGAAAGCGGGTTCAGATCGACAACCAGACATGGACCGCCCTGGCGCTGCTCGCCACCGACAGGGATGTCGATTTCCAGGCTCTCGCCGACGAAGCGTTCCGCGATCTCCTGAAGAAGCACGGCCGCCCGACCAATCTGCGCGCCGCCTTGCGGTCGAGTGTCGGCTCCTCCGGCAATGTCCATCCCTTTCCGAAAGCCAGGGCCCGCCGCAAGACGCCGCGGCGAAGGAAATAACGCTTCGTGCGACTATAACTGGGTGCGGCTAGGCGGCCGCCGGCTCAAGTCGGCGCATCGCGCGGTGCAGCGCATCGATGCACGCCGGATCGAGCGCGCTGCCCGCTGAGCGCTCGATCGTCGCGAATGCCTCTGCTGCCGAAAGCGCTGCGCGGTACGGCCGGTCCGCCGTGAGTGCGTCGAACACGTCGGCGACGGCGAGAATGCGCGCTTCGAGCGGCAGGTCGCCGGCGGCGAGGCCTTTCGGATAGCCGCTGCCGTCCAGCCGCTCGTGATGCGCGGCGGCGACGGCGGCGAGGTCGCGGAAGACGGAGATGCGCCCGAGGATTTCCTCCGTGAAGCTGGCATGCCGGCGCATCGCCTCCCATTCGGCGGCGTCGAGCTTGCCCGGCTTGTCGAGCACCGTGTTGCTGACCCCGAGCTTGCCGATGTCGTGGAGGAGGGCGGCGCGCTTGATCCACCTGCGCCGTTCGCCGTCGAAGCCAAGCTCGGCAGCGATCAGGTCGGCGAACAGCGTCACGCGCTCGCTGTGGCCGTGCGTATACGGACTCTTGGAGTCGATGACCTGGGCGAAGGCCGCCGCGATGTCGTCGAGATAGTCCTCGGTGACGGTGCGCCTCGTCTGCGCCGGCTCGAGGCTGAGGATCGTCTGCGCCAGCGAGCTCGATTGAAGATCCGTCCAGAAGGTCGGATCGCCGGCGAGCTTGAGAAAGGCGGTGACGACACCGGGATCGAACCAGCCTCCCGCGCGGGCGGTCGCTTCGTCCATGGCGGCCTTGCGGCCGGCCGAGGTGTGGAAAACGTCCACGACCTGGGCGAGGAGCGCGATGCGCGAGGCGAGCGGAATGTCGGAATAGGAGCGGCGGTCGGGAAGCCCCGACCCGTCCCAATGCTCGTCGAGGCTGCGGATGCCTTGCGCGACATCTTCGCCGAACCGCATCAGCCGCGCGATCTCCGCACCGCGGTCGCACCGCGTCTCGATGAGTTCCTGCGCCAGTTCGCCGCCGTTCTGGAAGATGTGGATGATGGCGCGGAAGCGTTCGGCGAGGCCGGCCTTGAGACCGGTATGGGCGAGCACGAACCGCAGCGCCTGCGCCAGGCTGCCGTCGATCAGCTTGAAGTCGCGTTTGAACGAGAGGTCGTCGGCGAGATAGAGCTGGCAGATCCGCGCCGCGTTGCTGCTGCAGCCCAGATCCTTGAGCAGCAGCGTATAATAGAGGCTCGATTGCTGGACGGGATCGATCTTCAGCACCTCGCCGATCCTGACGCCGATGTAGCAGCACCTGATGCAATGCCCTTCGGGCTGGCCCTCCGTCATGTCGAGCGCCTGGCCGAGCGCGCTCAGGATTTCGGCGAGCCTGATCTGGCTGCCGCCCGATGTCGTTGTCTCTGTCACGCCGGCAAGGGAATCAGAGGCGCGTTAACGGAGCGTTGTCGAAGCGGCGACGTCGACGATGCACGGCACGCCGCCACGGTTATCGGATCCTTAACCTGTTTGATTCGAGACTCGACTGAAACGCGAGGTCTTCTCCATGGCGCTGTACGAGAGCGCGGACATGGCGGGCGTTCCACTTGCCGTGGACGCAGCCCGATCGAGGTCGCCGGCGATGCCGGCCGGCCGCGTCGTCACTTTGTCCGAGCTGGCGGTGCCCGAAGCCGAGCACCGTATCGCAACGGCGACCATGATCGTCACCCTGGCGGCGTTCGTGGCGCTCATCCCCTATGCCACGGTGAAGCTCGCACCCGTCGCCGCCTTCATGCCGGCTTACGAAGCGACGCTGATCCTCATCGATCTCATCACCGCCGTGATGCTCTTCGGCCAGTTCGTCCAGGTGCGGGCCCGCTCGCTCCTCGTGCTCGCCGCCGGCTACCTGTTCGATGCGCTGATCATCATTCCGCATGCCATGTCCTTCCCCGGGCTCTTCGCCCCGACGGGACTTCTCGGCGCCGGTCCGCAGACGACCGCCTGGCTGTACATGTTCTGGCATGGCGGCTTCCCGATCTTTATCCTTCTCTACGCCGCGTTTCAGTGGCGCTCGGAGGAGGGCCTGGGCAGCCAGCGTGCCGGCTCCGCCGAGCCGCTCATCTGGCTCTTCGCCGTGCTTGCCGCCGTCGGCGGCGCGACGCTCCTCACCACCGCCGGCCAGGGACTTCTGCCGTCCATCATGGACGGCAACGGATACACCGCCGTCATGAAATTCGTCGTGACGACCGTTTGGGTCCTGAGCGTGCTGGCGCTCGCCGTCTTGTGGCGGAAGCCGGTTCGCTCGGTGCTCGACCTGTGGCTCATGGTCGTGATGTGTGCCTGGATCTGCGACATCGGCCTCTCCGCCGTTTTCAATGCCGGCCGCTACGACCTCGGCTTCTATGTCGGCCGCCTCTACGGCCTGCTGGCCGCGAGCTTCGTGCTCGGCGTGCTGACCCTCGAGATGAGCGGCCTGCACGGCCGGCTGGCGCGTGCCAAGGTGGAGCTCGAACGGCGCGCCCTACGCCTGGAGGAGAACGTCCGCCAGTCGGAGAGCGAGCATCGCCAAACCGAGGCTCAGCTGCGCCAGGCACAGAAGATGGAGGCGATCGGCAACCTGACCGGTGGTCTCGCCCACGACTTCAACAACCTGCTGGCCGTCGTCATCGGCAATCTCGACATCCTGCGCGAACGGCGCCAGGCCGACGTCGACGTCCAGAATCTGGCCGGCGATGCGCTCGATGCAGCCCTGCGCGGCGCCGACCTCACGCGCCGCCTCCTCGCCTTCGCCCGTCGCCAGCCGCTGCAGCCGCGCCGCGTCTCCGTCAACGAGCTGACCGAAAACATCACGCGGCTCCTGTCGCGCACTCTGGGCGAGCATATCAAGGTCGAGCTCGACCTCGACGCCGATCTGTGGCCCGTCGTGGCGGACGAGGCCCAGCTCGAGGCCGCGCTCACCAATCTCGCCAACAACGCCCGCGACGCCATGGCGTCCGGCGGCAAGCTCGTCATCGCCACCCGCAACAGGCATGTCGGGGGTGATGACGGCGCATCCTATCCGGATCTCGCGCCCGGCGACTATGTCGCGATCGAGGTGAGCGACGACGGCTGCGGAATACCGCCCGAGGCGCTGGCATCCGTCTTCGAGCCGTTCTTCACGACCAAGGAGCCGGGCAAGGGCACCGGTCTCGGGTTGAGCATGGTATACGGCTTCATGAAGCAGTCGGGCGGCCAGGTGACTGTCTACAGCGAGCCCGGCATCGGCACGACGTTCCGGCTCTATTTCCCCCGCGCTGCCGACGAGCGCGAGCCCCGGAAGGCTCTGGCGAAGCCCACCGACGTCGCCGGCCGCGGCGAGACGGTGCTGGTCGTCGAGGACAATGCATCGTTACGCCAGGTCGCCGTGCGCCAGCTCACCGAGCTCGGCTATCGCGTTCTGGAAGCGCCCGACGGCGCCTCCGCCCTCGCCATCCTTGCAAGCGAATCCGCCGACGTCCTGTTCTCCGACGTCGTCATGCCCGGCATGTCGGGAACCGAGCTGACCGAAGAGGTTCGCCGGCGCTGGCCGAAGCTGCGCGTGCTGCTGACGTCGGGATTTCCGGATTCCCGCAACGCCGAGGCCGTTGCGGCTGTCCGGGTGCGCATTCTCGCCAAGCCCTACCGCAAGCAGGAGCTCGCCCAGGCTCTTCGCGAGACACTCGCTTCCGAAAGTCCGCACCCGACCTAAGAAAGTGCGTAGAGGAAGATCGCGACGGCTGCCAGTCCGAGTGCCGTTCGCACCGCATGCAGCCTACCCCAACGCCCAAGCTTGCGGCGAACCTCGTCCCCCGCCGTTGCCGGATCACTCGCCAGCAGCTCGTCGTTCACCGGCTTGATGATCAGAAGCGTGTACGGCCAGTTCGCGACGAGGACGAGTGCTCCCGCGCCAAAGGCAAGGTCCCCGCTCTGCCAGGCGGCCGCCATGCCGAGGATGAAACCGAGAAGCGCGAGCGACGCCTGCATGAGAGCGCCGCGCTTGTAGGAGGGCTTCCATTGCCGTAGCTGCGCCTCCGCCTCGAGCTCGAGTCGCGCCGGATGCTCCGCGATGCTGACGTACACGGCCGCACCCGCAAAGAGCGCCGCAGCGACGAGGGCCAGCAGGCCGATCATGGCGAACTCCGCTTCTCGAGAGATCGAGAGTCGCTGCCATTTCCGCTGGACGCAAGCGCGTCAATCGACGCTGGACTCGGCACGGCGATCGTCCCACTATCGAATGAAAGACGATTGCAGATGCCAAGGAGGATGTTATGAACCGCCGCACTCTTTTGTCCTTCGCCGCCGTGCTCGGAGCTTCATTGGCGACGGCGAATTTTTCGCCTGCCCTGGCACTCGACGACCTGCGCATCGTCGCGCCGGCCAAGCCCGGCGGCGGCTGGGACCAGACGGCGCGCTCGCTTCAGGAAGTCATGCAGGCCGCCGCGACCGCCAAGGCAGTGACCGTCGAGAACGTGGCGGGTGCCGGCGGCACCGTCGGTCTGGCGCAGCTCGTCGATCGCGAGAAGGGCAACGGCAACGTGCTCATGGTCACCGGCCTCGTGATGATCGGCGCTATTCTCACCAACAATTCGCCCGCCACCCTCGAGCAGTCGACGCCCATCGCCCGCCTGACCGGCGAGTACGAGGTCATCGTCGTGCCCGCATCCTCGGAGTTCAAGACGCTTGCCGACCTCACCGCCAAGCTGAAGGCCGATCCCGGCAGCGTTGCCTTCGGCGGCGGCTCGGCCGGCGGCACCGACCACATCATCGCCGGCCTCGTCGCCAAGGCGGTCGGCGCCGACGTGACCAAGCTCAACTACGTGCCCTTCTCGGGTGGCGGCGAGGCTCTCGCGGCGATCCTTGGCGGCCATGTGGCGGCCGGCATCAGCGGCTATGGGGAATGGGCCGGCCAGATTCAGTCGGGAGAGCTGCGCGTCCTCGCCGTGACGTCCCCCGAGCGCGTCACCGGCATCGATGCCCCGACCCTGAAGGAGCAGGGCGTCGACGTGGAGCTCGCCAACTGGCGCGGCATCGTCGCCCCGCCCGGCCTCGACGACGCCCAGAAGAAGGCGCTGCTCGACGCCGTCGACCAGACGGTGAAGAGCGAGCAGTGGAAGAAGGTGCTGGCCGACCGCGGCTGGACCGATCTCTACCTCGCTGGAGACGACTTCGCCGCCCTCATCGCCGGCGAGTCCACGCGCACCAGGGAAGTCCTGCAGACCATCGGCCTCGTGAAATAGCCGGCCGATGCGATTGCCGCGCGACATGGCGGTGGCCGGTCTGGCGATCGGCCTCGGCCTCGTCGCGCTGGCTCTGTTGGTCATGTTCGACACGGCGCGCATGCAGGTTGCTCCGACCTACGCCAAGGTCGGTCCGCAGGTCTTTCCCTATCTGACGGCGCTGGCGCTTCTCCTTGCGGGCGGGTATTTCGCCGTACTTACCCTGCGCGGCGCGCCGGATGCTTTGCGGGCCGAACCCGAACCCACCGCCATGACCGGCGTCATGGCGATTTCGGCCGGCCTCATCCTGCAGATCCTGCTCATCGAGCGGCTCGGCTTCGTGCTCTCCGCCGCGCTGCTCTTCATCTGCGTGGCCTGGGGCTTCGGCAGCACCCGCTACATCCGCGATGCGGTGGTGGGCATCCTCCTGTCCCTCGCGGCGTATGTCGTGTTCACGCGCTTCCTCGACCTTCGGCTTCCCGCCGGCATTCTGAAGGGACTGATCGGCTGATGGACGCGCTCGCCTCGCTGCTGCAGGGATTCGAGACCGCGCTGACGCCCATCAACCTCCTGTGGTCCGTCCTCGGCGTGACGCTCGGAACCGCCATCGGCATCCTGCCCGGCATCGGGCCCGCCCTCACCATCGCGCTCCTGCTTCCCGTCACCTCCAAGCTCGACCCGACCGGCGCCTTCATCATGTTCGCCGGCCTCTACTACGGCGCCATGTACGGCTCCTCGACGACGTCGATCCTCCTCAACACGCCGGGGGAATCGGGCTCCATCATCACCGCGCTAGAGGGCAACCGGATGGCCCGGCAGGGACGCGGAGCCGCCGCCCTCGCCACCGCCGCGATAGGCTCCTTCATCGCCGGCACCATCGGCACGATCCTTCTCACCTTCCTCGCGCCGGTCTTCGTGAAGCTCGCTTTGCGCTTCGGGCCGGCGGAGTATTTCGCGCTCATGGTGTTCGCCTTCACTGCCGCCTCGGCGCTGCTCGGCGCCTATCTCGTCCGCGGGCTGGCGAGCCTCTTTCTAGGTCTCGCCATCGGCCTCGTCGGCATCGACGTCCTGACCGGCCAGTCGCGCCTGTCCTTGGGGATCCCGAGCCTCCTCGACGGCATCGACATCGTCATCGTCGCCGTCGGGCTGTTCGCGGTCGGCGAAGCCATCTACATCGCCTCGCGTCCCGATCTCCGCGACCAGAAGATCAATCCCATTCGCGGCTCGCTCTTCATGACGCGCGAGGAATGGGCCCGCTCGTGGAGACCGTGGCTGCGCGGCACCGCCCTCGGCTTTCCCTTCGGCGTCCTTCCCGCCGGCGGCACCGAAATCCCGACTTTCCTGTCCTATTTCCTCGAGAAACGGCGCTCCCGGCACGCCGCCGAATTCGGCCATGGCGCCATCGAGGGCGTCGCCGGCCCCGAGGCCGCCAACAACGCCGCCGTGGCCGGTGTCCTCGTTCCGCTGCTCACCCTCGGCCTTCCGACCTCGGCAACCGCCGCCATCCTTCTTGCCGCATTCCAGCAATACGGCCTGCAGCCGGGTCCGCTCCTCTTCACGTCCTCGAGTTCCCTCGTCTGGGGGCTCATTGCGAGCCTCTATATCGGAAACGCGATGCTGCTGGTGCTCAACCTTCCGCTCGTCGGCCTGTGGGTCAGGCTGCTCGCCATCCCGGCGCCGCTGCTCTATGGCGGCATCCTCGTTTTCTCGACGCTTGGCGTCTACAGCCTCAATCGCTCCACCGTCGACCTCGTGCTTCTGCTCTTCATCGGCTTCGCCGGATTTCTCATGCGGCGTTACGAGTTCCCGGTGGCGCCGTGCATCATCGGTCTCATTCTCGGTCCCATCGCCGAGGAGCAGTTCCGCCGCGCCCTGTCGATCAGCCAGGGGGATCCGTCCGTCTTCGTGACCCATCCCATATCGGCGGGATTCCTGGTCGCCGCACTCCTGGTGTTCGCCGTGCCGTTCGTCCTCAAGCGAATCGGCTCGTCCGCGCCCGACCGGGAGCCCGCCCCGCTCGCCTGACGCGAATCACCTTCGGGCGACCCCGCGAAGTGACAGTCAAGCCGCTAAAACGTCCCGTGCGACCGCCGGCGACGGCCTTCCCGTAGGTCAGTTGAAGGCATCGAAACTGCCCATGCGTCAGTATGTTAGGAACGAGTTCGCGATATTGGAATAGCTGCCGCACGCTTCGGCAACTGCGACGTGCGGGCGCTTCGGGAATCAGTCTATCATCGATTCCAGTATCTCCGCGGGTGCCTCGAGGCAACACCGGCGCCCCGTCGAGAAACGATCAAGCGATGTTCGTGATTTGCTTTGAGAAGCGGGCGTATGGGCCTCCCGCAACGCAAGGGGAACGACATGCACAATCTGCTCACCTATCGTTTTACGATCATCAACCTCATGGCTTTGTCGCTGTGCGCTGTCCTATGGACGCAGGGCGTCATCCACCCGCTCTTCGTGCAGGACACGACCTACATCAGCCATGCCATCGTCCTGTTGTTTGCGACCGCGACCGCGGCCACCTGGCGCCAAGCCTTCAGGATTTCGGGACAGATCAACACTTTCAAGAGCGAGCCGGCCGCTGCCCAGGGCGAGGACAAGGAAAAGGCGCTGGCCAAGCTGACCTGGCTCAAGGACATCAGCGGTTGGCTCACGGGGCTCGGGCTTCTCGGCACCGTAGTCGGTTTCGCCGTCGCTCTGAACGGGGTCAACCAGGGAACGCTCGGCAGCGCGAGCGGCGTGCAGTCCAACGTTGCGCAGCTCGTCGCCGGCATGCGGATCGCCGTCAACACCACCATCATCGGCGCCGCTCTCGGTCTGTGGCATGAGCTCAATGTCCGCATGCTGTGGACGGCCGCCGATTGCTATTGGACCGACCGCATCGCGGTGCTGAAGAGGCAGGAAGCATGACGAACACGCTCTTTCGCGACGTCCTCGCCAACTGCCTGCTGTTTTTCGTCGCCATGCTTCTTCTGCTCATTCCGTATGTTAACGACCCGCAGCGGAAGACCGAGAATGGCGACGAGCCGCCGGGCAGCATCGTGGCGTCGATCACCTGGCCCGAAGGCGACGCCGACGTCGACCTCTGGGTCATGGGGCCTGGAGAGGTCGTTCCCATCGGCTACTCGAACAAGGGCGGCCGGTTGTGGAACCTGCTGCGCGACGACCTCGGCAACTCGCCCGACGCGACGCCGCTCAACTACGAGAACTCGTATACCCGCGGCGCGCCTCCCGGCGAGTACGTCATCAACATCCACTGCTTCCGCTGTCCGGTGGTGCCGCAGAAGGTGAACGTCGAGATCAGGTCGGCCAAGACCGACCCGAAGTCGCCGAAGGGCACGCAGGTTCTCTTCACGTCTTCGCTCGACTTGCGGGCTCAGGGACAGGAGCGGACGGCGGCGCGCTTCCGCGTCGACGACAACGGCGACGTGCTCCCCGGATCGATCAATTTCAACTTCATGCCGCTCCGCTCTTCGGACAAGAGCGCGGCCCTGCAGGGAACCGACCCATGACACACAGTGGCTATATCTTTCTCGGGGTGCTGTGTCTTTTCGCCGTGATGGCGTGGATTACCATCTGGAGCCGGCGCCACTCTCCGATGCGCTTCGCCGCCGTTGTGCTATCCATCGCATCGACCCCGGTGATCGCCGCCGCCAGCTTCGAGGCGCTATCCTATCCGCGGCCCTTGTGGGCCATGTGGGACATGCAGGGCGAGTATCGGGTTCTCGGCGCCAAGCTCGTGCAGAACTCCGGCATCTATCTCTATGTCGAGATGGCGGATGCCACCGAGCCGCGTTCCGTGGTGCTGCCGTGGAACGTCGACCAGGCGCGCAAGGTCCAGGACCTCATGGACGAGCCGCAGACGGGCGGCCAGTTCATGATGAAATACGAATTCTCCTGGGAAACGCGCGATGCGCCGCAGTTCTATGCGCCGCCGCAGCCTCCCGTGCTGCCCGACAAGGTCGCTCCGCCGGAGGCGCCGCACTACAGTCTCTAGTCGGGAGGATGTGTCGTTCCCGGCTGGACGCGGTGTGAGAGGCGCGTCTAGTTGAGAAGGCCTTCGAGGCCGACGCCCGAGACCTCGTGTCCGGAAACTCCGTGTTCGGAGCTTTTCACCGCCGCAGCCTCGCCCGAGATGATCCCATGGATCACTTGCGATGCCGCATCGGGCGGAACCGACGTCTCGGACGGCTCGCCGTAGGTTTTGAGCATCTCGGCGTCGATGTCGAGCATCGGCGTCGCATCCGGCCGTTCGGTCGGTGCGGCGGCCGGCGGAACGGCGGTTGCCGCCGCGGGGAGAACGGGAGTTGCAGGCGCCTGCGTTCCGAGCAGCCTTTCACGCCCCTCGACCGCCGGCACGATCTCCATGTCGGATTTCGCGCCTGTGACCGAGCCGGTCGTCAGGTTCCCTTCGAGGGTGGCCAGGTAATCGGTCTCCGCGCCCAGCCGCAAAGCCAGCATCGAATCCTGTCGGGCCCGCCGCGCCTCGACGGCCCAGGTCCGCACTTCGGCTTGGCGCGGGACCGCCGCGATCGTCATGCCGGAGCCGGAGGAGAAGGTTTCGACCGCCAGCCGGGCGGTCGCGGTCACGACCAACAGGAGACCGGCCGCCCCCGTGACGACAGCAAGCATCCTCTGCGCGTTCTGCGCCATGTCCGCAATGCCCCCTGACCCATGCCCAGCTGGAAATTAGGAGAACCGATTTGATTCGCAAAGGCGGAACAACAGCTTGACCGTCAGCCGGCAAGCCCCATCGCGCCGTCGAAGGTGAGCTTCACGGAAATGAGGAAGAGGGCGATCGTCACCAGCCGGAAGAACAGGTCCTCGGGCAGCACCCGAACGATCCTGACGCCGAGCAGGGTCGCGCCCACCGCCAGTGGAAACAGCATCGCCGCCGTTTTGAGATTGGTTGCCGACAGCTGGCCTAAGGCCCAGTAGGGAATGAGTTTTACGGCATTCACGATCGCGAACAGGATGGTCGTCGTGCCGGCGAACGCAAGTTTCGTCAGGCGCTGCGGCATCACGTACATCTGGTAGGGAGGGGCGCCCGAATGCGACACGAAGCTCGTGAATCCGGTGAGCGCGCCCCACACAATTCCCCGCGGAATGTCGGCGCGTTTGGGCGGAATCGTCTTGTGGCGTTTGCGCCACAGGTCGAAGCAAAATGCCAGGCCGATCGTTCCGACGAGCAGCGTGACCGCCGCTTCCGACACATATGCGGCCGTCGCCCAGCCGATGCCGATGCCGACGACGGCCGCCGGCGCGAGGATCATGAGATTGCGCCGGTCGAAGTCGCGCCGATAGGCGATGAGCCCGAAAACGTCCGAGATGATGTAGATGGGCAGAAGCAGTCCCGCCGCGCGCAGCGGCGATGTGGCGAGAGCCAGCACCGGCACGCCCAGCATGCCGATCATGGGAAGGCCGCCTTTCGACAAGCCGACGAAGACCGCCGCGAGGGCGGCGCAGGATAGGAAGAAGATGTCGGGCATCCGTGCTGCTGGCGAGGTGAGAACCGCCAGCACACTACCGAGGCGGACCGTGGTCTGCCAATGGCCTAGAGGTCGGTGCTGCCGCCCCGGCGGGGCTCGTTCGCATCGTCGGGATTGGTGGAAGCGGCGCCGTCGGGGGCTGTGGTCGGCGTTTCGCCGGACTCCGGCGCCTTGTCCTTGGCCGGTCGCGGCTTTTGCGTTTCATTCTGGGTGAGGTAGCCGCCCTGCTTGGCGGGCGGGGTCGCCGGCTTGCGCTTCGCGGTCATGACGCTTTGCGTCCCTTGACGGCAGCCGCTGCCGCGGCGGCGTTAGTCTGTGCGGCCTGGGCTGCCGGTGTCGTTGCGCCCGCCGCTTCCTGGTCGGTGCCGTTGCGTCGCGCCTCGGCCGCGACGAGGCGGTAGGCGCGCCGGAACGTTTCGATCTTCTCCTCGGTCAGGTCCTCGAGATCGAGCAGGGCATTGGTCGCTCCGCCCGTCACCCGCACGAGCTCGTCGAGTTTCACGTGAATGGCCGCGGTGTCGCGGTTCTGGGTGGATTGGATCAGGAACACCATCAGGAACGTGACGATGGTCGTGCCCGTGTTGATGGTGAGCTGCCAGGCGTCGGAATAGTCGAAGATGGGACCGGTCACCGCCCACACGACGACGAGGCCGAGCGCGATCCAGAAGGCCGAGGGCCGCCCCGTCCAATGCGATACGGCTTTCGAGATCTCCTCGAAGCTCCACGGCCGTAATTGGTCCTCCAGGTCTTCGGCGGCGCGCTGCGCCTCCTGCACCTGTTCGAGATTGGAGCGCTCGCCGCCCGTCATGTTCTCGTCCGAGGCCGTCTGCAGCAGGCGCGCGTCGTGCTCCCACCGGTTTAGGATTTCTTTCTTTTGGCGCATACTCAACGACCTCTCCTTGAGGACGTCGGTCGGGCTCTTGAATACCGATGCCGGGCTGAGCAGCGCCCTGTCGTAGTCGATCATGGGTTTCCTCCAGCGGGCAGGGATCGGGTCATCGTTCAACGTTTTACGCTGCGAAAGGTTCAGGAATGCCGTCGCGGAACCAGCCTGAGCGCGACGGCGTTGACTTGCCGATTCCGGCCGCATGGGTCGATCCGGAAGGGAGAAAAATCTAATGACCACCGTACTTCTCGTTATCCTCATCCTTCTTCTCATCGGCGCCCTGCCGAACTGGGGTTACAGCCGTTCCTGGGGATGGGGTCCCTCCGGCACGCTCGGCGTCGTGTTCATCGTGCTTCTCATCTTGATGCTCTCGGGCCGGGTTTAGTTTCGATGCTGGACGCGGATCTCCGGCCGGCACTTGCCGGCCGGGGTGGCCGTTTTTCTGGAGATAGAACCATGCAGAAGACAGACCGAAATACTGCGCGGACCAACCAAGCGCGTCCCCATGGCGACCGGCCGCCGCGCGACGGCGACGCCGATCGGCTCGCTCCGCGCCGTACGGGTCGTCGGCCGCAGGCCGAGCCGACCGAAGCCGAACGTCCGACCGACGAGGACGTCGATCCGGTGCGCCGCCCCGAGAACCCGTCGGCGGACGAGCCGCGCATCGAGGATGAGAATCCCGACCGTCATTCCGAGGAACCGTAACCACGATTGAGATTTGCGGCACGCCCGCTTTCTCAGTCGGGAAGCACCGCCTCCTCGTCCCCGAAGAACATGTGGCGGAACAGCGCCTGGCCGGCGATCAGCAGCGGCACCGCAAGGAACGCGCCCGCCAGTCCCCACATCCACGTCCAGAAGGCGATCGCCAGGAATACGAGGAAGGCGTTGAGATGCAGCCGCTGTCCCATCACCCCTGGCGTGATGAAGTGGCTCTCGATCGCTGCGGCGATCGCATAGGCGAGCGGCACGGAAATCGCATGGACAAAGCTCGGGAAGGTGATCAGCCCGACCAGCAACAGCGTGACCGTCATGACGATCGGCCCGATATAGGGTATGTAGTTGAGCGCGAAGGCGGCCACGCCCCACATCACCGGATTGGCGATCCCGAATCCCGCCGTGATGAACGCGGTCACCACCCCCATGCCGAGGTTGATGAGCGTCGCGGTGGTGAGATAGGTGGCGAGGCTGTTTTCGATGTCGGAGATCACCCTGAGCACCTTCAGCCGCTGTTCGCGGCGGCCGAACGACATCGTGAGGCGCTGCTTCAGGCCTTTGCGCCCGGTGAGGAAGAAGAGCAGGGCGCCGGCGAAGATGAGGAACTGGCCGAAGGCCGGCGTTACCATGGCCAGCAGGCTCGCGACGACGCTTTCGAAGGTCGTCGCGACCTTCACTTCCGTGCTTGGCGCGCCGCCGACCGTCTTCAGGCTCGCCTCGACCTCGTGCCAGGCGGCCTGCAGCTTGCTCACCCATTGCAGGCGGCTTTGCAGAAGAGTACCGATTTCCGATGCCCGGGCGATCCATTCGGACACTGGGCCGGCGAGCGACACGAACACGAAATAGCAGGCGATCGACAGGACGAACACGAGCCCGAAGCTGAACACGCTGGTGGGGACGCCGTGCTGGCGCGACTTGTCCATGAGCGGGCCGATCAGGCTCCCGACCGCGATGGCGGCCACGATGGGCACGAGCAGCGGTTTTGCCGCGAGCAGCGCCATGCCGATTAGGATTGCGGCGATCACGCCGAGCGCCACGTCCCTGAAAGCGAATCCGTCGCCCGTCCCCGGAGTCTCCTCATCCTCCGTCACGACGCGGATAGGAGTTTCGGTGACCAGTGCCGCAGTCCGACGGGCGTCACGCAGGGTCTTGCGCAAATTAACACCTCGCGAGGGAGAAGATCCGGTCGGACGTGCGAGCCGGGATCGTGGTAAACGCGCATCGCGTGGCGAAGTTCCGGTAGGGGAACCGCCTGCCGCCCCCGCGCGTTTCATCCGAGCATCGGAGGTGCTCGACATGCCCGACATGAAGAACCGGACCGACAATCGCTTTCCCGGCGAGGAGCCCGGCGCCGTCCTGACCGAGGACGAGGCGCGGCAGGGCGAAACCGGACACAATGTCCGCTACGTGCTCGGATTCGGCACGGCCGGAGTCGTCATCCTCTTTCTAGTTCTTCTCAGCATCTACATGGTCAACTAATTGAGCCTGGTCGCCGGCTCGCGGCGCATTTGGTTCACTGGGCGCCGATGACCTTGCGCTCCGGCGTCTCGCGGGATTGACGCGGCGGCGGTGCTTCGCGCGCCGCGCGTTCGAACAGGATCACATGGTGATGCGTGCCGCCGTCCTCGACGATCGACAATCGCGCCGGCGCCGTGATGGCATTGGCGGCATCAGCCGCCGCCGTCGTGCCCCGCCGTCGCATGTCGAGCCGGTAGGTCGTCGTGCCGAAGCGCAGCGTCACCTCGAATCCCTGCCAGCTGTCCGGCACGCACGGCGCGACGACGAGTTCCCCGCCCTGGCGGCGGATGCCGAGGATGGCTTCGATGCCCGCACGGTACAGCCAGGCCGCCGAACCGGTGTACCAGGTCCAGCCGCCGCGCCCCGCATGCGGCTCGACGGAGTAGATGTCGGCCGCCACCGCATAGGGTTCGACGCGATAGCGCTCGGCATCGGCGGGCTTCAGGCTGTGGCCGATGGGGTTGAGCATGTGGAAGAGCTCGAAGGCCTTTTCGTTCTCGCCGAGCCCGGCGAAGGCGAAGACCGCCCAGCATGCCGCGTGCGTATACTGCCCGCCGTTCTCGCGGATCCCGGGCGGATAGCTCTGGATGTAGCCAGGATTGGGAAGGGTTCGGTTGAAGGGCGGCGTCAGGAGAAGCGCCAGCCGCTGGTCGCGCCGCACCAGCTGCCGCCAGCTTTCCAGCATGGCCGCATGGGCGCGCGGGCGCTCCGCCGCGCCTGACAGGACCGACCACGACTGCGCGATCGAATCGATGCGGCATTCCGCGTTGTCCGCCGAGCCGAGCGGGGTTCCGTCGTCGAAATAGGCGCGTCTGTACCACTGTCCGTCCCAGCCGCTGTCGGCCAGGGCCGTCTTCAGCTCCTCGGCATGCCGGCGCCACTTGCGGGCCAGCGCCGCTTCGCCCCGCTCCGCCGCGATGTCGGAAAAGGTGACGAGCGTCGCGTAGAGGAACCAGCCGAGCCAGACGCTTTCGCCCTTGCCTCCCGCGCCGACGGCGTTCATGCCGTCGTTCCAGTCGCCCGTCCCGATCAGGGGCAGTCCATGCGGGCCGCGGGTCATGCTGATGTCGAGGGCGCGTGCGCAATGCTCGAAGAGCGTACCGGTTTCCTCCGACGTCTCGGGCTGGAAGAAGGCGTCGGTTTCGTGCGGTCCCACCGATTGTCCCTCGAGGAACGGCACGACCTCGTCGAGGATCCCGCCATCGCCCGTCGTCTCGACGTAGTGCGCCGCGCAGTGCGCCAGCCACACGGCATCATCCGAGATGCGCGTGCGGATGCCGAGCCCGCCGGTGGTCGGCAGCCACCAGTGCTGCACGTCGCCTTCGCGGAACTGGCGGCTCGCCGCCTCCAGGATATGGCGCCGCGCGATCTCCGGCCGGGCGAACAGGAACGCCATCGTGTCCTGCAGCTGGTCGCGGAAACCGAACGCGCCGCTCGCCTGGTAGTAGCCCGACCGTCCCCAGATGCGGCAGGCGAGCGACTGGTAGAGCAGCCAGCCGTTGAGAAGCACGTCCATCTGCCGCTCCGGCGTGCGCACCTCGACCGTCGTCAGGAGCGTCCGCCACGTGGCCTTCACCTCTTCGAGGATCTTGTCGAGGTCGGCGGCGCGGAAACGCGTGACGATCTCGGCCACCGCCGCATCGGACGCTGCGTCGCCGAGGAGTGCGACGATGTCGATCGACTCTTCCGCGCCGAGCTCGATCGTTGTCATCAGTGCGCCGCACGGATCGAAGCCGGCGCCGACCGTGTTCGACAGCTGGTTTTCATTGTCGAGCGCCGCCGGCAGCGCCGTCGAGCCGTGGCGGCCGAGGAACTCGCGCCGGTCGCCCGTATGGCTGGTCTGCCGGCCGCCGAGGTCGAGGAAGGCGACCTGCGCCCCGAAATGCACGTTCCACTGATTGCGCGCCAGCAGTGCGCCGGTCTGCGGCTCGATGGCCGTCGCCGTGAACGGCGCGGCGCTGCCGCGTACTGCGCCGAGCACCCATTCCACGTAGGCGACGGCGGCCAGGCGTCGTCGCGTCCGCGTCGTGTTGCGGATCCGGAGACGCGAGATCTTGACCGGCGCATCGGGCGGCACGAACTGCTCGAGCGCCAGCTCGAGCCCGATCGCCTGGTGCTCGAACCGGCAGTAGCCCGCGCCGAAGCGCGCCTGGTACGGCCCGCCCGAATCCTTGACCGGCAGGTAGGTCGGGCTGGCGATGTCGCCCGTCTCCCGGTCGACGATGTAGAAGACCTCGCTCGGCGGATTGCTCACCGGATCGTTCGGCCATGCCGTGACCTGCCGGTCGCGGCTGTTGAGCGACCATGTGTAGCCGCCCCCTTCCGCCGCCGCGTGGAAGCCGAAATTCGGATTGGCGACGACGTTGATCCATGGCGCCGGTGGAAGGCGGCCCTGGTCGATGTGCACCACGTACTCCGAGCCCTCCGCGGCGAAGCCGCCGAAGCCGTTGTAGAACTCGAGATCGGTCGGGCGCGCTCCGGCGCTTCGCACTGCGGCCTTCGCCTTCGCTGCGGGCGGCAGCGGCACCGGCGGCTCGCGCACCCGCTGCAGCTGGTCGCCGAGCGTTCCCCGCCGTCCCGACAGCACGATGCGCGCCGCCGCCGGCAGGAACGCGGCTGCATGCGGCGATAGGAGATCGCCGCGCAGCGTATAGACCTCGCCGCTGCGCCCGTCGCGCGGCGCGCTTCTCGCTCGCGCCGTCCTGACCAGCGCTTCGATCGCCCCCTGCAGGTCCTGGGCGTAGGAGGAGGCGCGCTCGTTGAGGATGACGAGGTCGACGTTGAGCTGCTTCATCCGCCAGTATTCCTGCGCGCGCAGCATCTGGCGGACGATGTTGATGTCTTCGACGTCGTCGATGCGCACGACCACGATCGGCCGGTCGCCCGAGATGCCGTGCGGCCACAGGGCCGACTGGCTGGCGAGGCCCTTGAGGATCTGGCTCGAGGCCGGCCGCATCTGCGAGCTCGGGTAGAGGGCGTAGCTGGCAAGCTGCTGGTAGAGCCCGGCCTCTTCCGCCTCGATCGCCAGGTGCCGGAGCTGGATCTGCGCCTGCGTCCACGCCAGCATGGCGGCGCGGTCGAACGCTGAAGCATGCCGATGGCGGTCGATGAGGTCGATGAGCTCCGCCCGGCTGGCGGCGGCGAGCGTCCAGAATGCGCATCGCGCCGCCCCGCCCGCCGGCACGCGGATGCGCTGGCGCAGGGCGAAAATCGGATCGAGCACCGTGCCGAACGTGTTGGAGAGCGCCCGCCGGCTCGTCAGGCTTGCCGGCGCCCCCGGCCGATTGCCGCGCCCGAGGAAACGCATGCGGTCGGTCTCCGCTTCGAGCTCGCCCGCCGTCTTGCCTTCGACCACCAGGAGGTGCGCCGCCCACATCTCCGGATCGTTCGGCGACCGGCGCCGCCGCGTCGCGATGATGGCGCCGCTCTCGGCATGGAACTCGGTCTCGACGAACAGCTTCGAGAACGCCGGATGCGCGTTGTCCGCCATCGCCTGCGAAAGGACCAGCTCGGCATAGGAGGTCACCTCGATCTCGCGGCGCTGGCGGCTGCTGTTTGATAGCGTGATGCGGCGCACCTCCGCGTCCTCTTCCGGCGAGACGACGCACTCGAGCGTCGTCGTCAGCGAGCCGTCGCGGCGGTGAATCTCCGCCCGGTCCTCTGCGAAGGTGGCGTGATAGTCCTCGCCTTCGATCCGCGTCGGCTGGTATCCGGCCGACCACGTCTCGCCGTTGTCGGCGTCGCGCAGGTAGATGTAGGAGCCGCTGTCGTCGCACGTCGTGTCGTCGCGCCAGCGCGTGACCGCGAGGCCGCGCCAGGTGCTGTACCCCGAGCCGGCGGCGGTGACCATCACCGTGTAGGAGCCGTTGGACAGGAGATGCGTGGCCGGCACCGCCGTGTGGACCGAGCGTATCCGCCGCATCATCGATGCGTGGTGGTCCCGGACGGCAACCTCGTAGTCGATCGCTTCCGCCTGTCCGTGCGTGACCGGAACGCCGCGCGGCGCGCGTTCCTGCAGGAGCAGCTCGGTCGCCCGCACCATCGGCTCCTGGTGGAAGCGGTTGCAGAAAACCCAGTCCTTGAGCGTGTTGGCGATGGCGGTGATCGTCATGCCCTGGTGGTGCGCCATATAGGCCTTGACCACCACGACCTTCTTGCCTTCCGGAACACGGGCCGGCGTGTAGTCCAGCGCCTCGTAGTATCCGAATGCGCCGAGGCCGCCTTCGCGCGCCAGCCGCTCGTAGTTGCGCACCGCTTCGGCCGGCGCGATCATCGCCGCGAGCCCCGTGGCGTAGGGAGCGACGACGACGTTGTCGGCCAGCCCGCGCTTCAGTCCGAGCCCCGGCACGCCGAAGTTCGAGTATTGATAGGTGAACTCCACGTCGCGGGCATTGAAGGCCGACTCCGAAACGCCCCACGGAATGCCGAGTGCGTTGCCGTAGGCGATCTGCCGCTTTACCGCGAGATCGTTGGTCTGGCTCAGGATGCCGCGCGGCGGGGCGCGCATGACGATCAGCGGCATCAGGTATTCGAACATCGAGCCCGACCACGACAGGAGCGCCGCCCCGAACTCCACCGCCGTCACCGATCGATCCAGCTTGAACCAGTGCTTGGGCCGCGCATCGCCCTTGGCGATCGCCGTGAAGCTGGCGAGCCGCGCTTCCGAGGCCAGCATGTCGTAGCAGTTCGGATCGAGCGAACCTTCGGCGACGCGATAGCCGATGGCGAAGAGATTGCGCTGCCGGTTGAGAAGGAATTCGAAGTCCATGTTGCGCGCCATGGCGCGCGCCTCCTGCTCGAGCCGCGACAGTCGTCGCCGCCGCGACCGCAAGTCGTCGGCGCCGGCCGTCACGTCGCGGAAATGGCTCTCGATGCATGCCTGAAGTGCCTTGGTCCACACCTGCAGCTCGTTGCCTTGGCTCTTCAGCTCCTTGGCATAGATCTCCGCGATCTCGTTCAGCCGTCCGGCCTGCAGCGACAGCTCGATCAGCCGCACCGAGGCGAGCTCCGGCGTCGTCCGCACCGCGGCCACACCTTTGAGCAGGGCCGTCAGGTCGTCGTTGATCTGGCGGCGCATGCCCTTGAGCGCCCGCCGGTCGTCGGCGCTGTTCTTGAGCGCCTCGCGGATGAGCAGCAGGTTGTCTTCGATGCCGTCGAACATGGCCGGCGAGATGCCGGGCTCCTCCATCCACGCCCGGCACGAATTGGCGAGCGCGATGAGGTGGGCGCAGAGATTGCCGCTGTCGACGGTTGAGACGTAGCGCGGCTCGAGGCTTCTCAGGTCGGCGGTCGCGTACCAGTTCAGGAAATGCCCGCGATAGATCTCGAGCCGCTTGAGCGTCGCGAACGTGGCCTCGAGTCTGTCGATCGTGTCGGGAAGGCCCGCCCAGCCGAGATCGCGCGCCGCCGCCGTGCACAGGAGGTAGAGGCCGATATTGGTCGGCGACGTCCGCTGCGCCACCACCGGCCGCGGCTCCTCCTGGAAGTTGTCAGGCGGCAGCATGTTGTCGGCCGGCGTCACGAAATGCTCGAAGAACCGCCAAGTCCGCCGCGCAATGAGCCGCAGCGACTCGATCGCCTCCGGCGCCAGCTCGGCCGCCGAGCCCGACGGCGCCGGCGGACGGCTTGCCACCTTGGCGATCGCGGGAGCGGCAAGCCAGGCGAGCGCGAAGGGAAGGGCGACGAGGAAGTGGCTTTCCCCTCCTGCGACCCCCGCTGCGAGCGCCGCGACGCCGATGACGACGCTTCCGGACATCTGCCGGTAGTAGCCTTGGAAGCTCGGCTCCGGGCTGCGGTGCAGCTGGGCGGCCGTCGTCCATTCCAGAAGCTTTCTCCGGCTGACTACCAGGCGGTGCAGCGTGCGGACGATCGCATCGCCCATCAGCCATGCCTGGTGGCCGAGGAAGACGAAGGTCATGCCGACCTGGGCGAGCGCCATGCCGACGTCGAACACGAAGGTCCTGAGATGGCTGCCGAGCGTGATGCCCTTGTGTTTCGGCAGGACGGCGTCGACGAGCGGCAGCAGCGGGCCGAAAGCGATCGTCGCCGCGACGAGCAGAGTCCACGTGACGGCCGAGGCGGGCGGCAGCAGCATCAGGCCGGCGACCAACGCCGCGACCGTCAGCGGCGGCGACAGCGACCGGCGCAGGTTGTCGACCATCTTCCATCGGCCGAGCGCCGGTCCGGCCGCGCTGTCGCCGACCGGCGAGGGAATTCGTCCGAGGAGCCAAGGCAGGAGCTGCCAGTCGCCGCGCACCCAGCGATGCTGGCGCGCCGCCGCGACCTCGTAGCGCGCCGGGAAGTCCTCGATCACCTCGATGTCGGTGACGAGGCCCGATCGCGCGAAGATGCCTTCGAACAGGTCGTGGCTTAGCATGGTGTTCTCGGGCACGCGACGTTTCAGGCACGCCTCGAACGTGTCGATGTCGTAGATGCCCTTGCCCGCGAACGATCCTTCGCCGAAAAGATCCTGGTAGACGTCGGAAACGGCGAACACGTAGGGATCGAGGCCGCGCGGCGTCGAGAAGATCCGCTGGTAGAGCGAGTGATTGATGTGCGACAGCGACGGCGTCACGCGCGGTTGCATGATCCCGTGCCCGGCGACGACCAGGCAGCGCTCGGCATCGAGCTCCGGCCGGTTGAGCGGATGCGCCATCTTGCCGACCAGGTGCCGGGCCGTCTCGCGCGGGATGCGCGTGTCGGAGTCGAGCGTGATGATGTAGCGGATGAGCGCCGGCAGCCGGCCGCCGACCGCCATGAACGTCGTGTCCGTTTCACCCCTGAGAAGGCGGTTGAGCTCGTGCAGCTTGCCCCGCTTGCGCTCCCAGCCCATCCACCGACGTTCCGACTGGTTCCACACCCGGCGCCGGTGAAGCAGCAGGAACGGTGGCTGCCGGCCGGTCGGGTCGTAAGTGGCGTTCAGGCGGCTCACCCCGTCGAGCGCCGCCTGCAGCAGGGGCTGGTCGGCCGGCGTCTCTTCCTCAGCGGCATCCGTCCAGTCGGACAGGAGGGCGAAATAGAGATGGCCCTGGGAATCGGACAGGTAGTGCACCTCGAGCCGGTCGATGAGGTCTTCAACCGCCTGGTGGCTGGTGAGCAGGGCCGGCACGGCGACGAGCGTCGCCAGCTCGTGCGGCACACCGTCCTTGAGCTCCAGGGCGGGGAGCGGCTTCGCGCCCAGGATCTTCGTCACCGCGTAGTTGACGAGGGCGACCGCGGCGTCCGAGGCCGGGAGTAGGGCGAGGATGGCGAGCAGCGCGACGAGATGCGGCGGCACCCCGGCTCCGGCGACGAGGATCGCGGTGACGAGGGCGGTTGCAACGGCGATGGAACCGGCATAGCCGGCGATCCCCGCCGACCTCAGCCCGCGCCGGAAGCGGGCGAAAGGGGCAGCCCGGAATGCGAGTTTCGTCTCGAATCCCGGCCGGCCCTCGCGGATGAGGTAAAAGCCGGGATCGGCGATGCGTTCGCCGGTGGGGCAGGCCCGCGCTTCCTCGGTGACGCGCCGGGCGATCTCGTGCTCCGTATGCGTGCTGCCGCGCGCCAGCTCCTCGATGGCGCTGCGGTACATGTTGCGGGTCGCGAAGTCCATGTCGCCATAGCCCTCGCAGGTCCTGAGCATCGCATCGATGAGCGACACGCTCTCGAACCAGTCCATCCAGTCGACGTCGGTGATGAGACGCATGCTGGTGAATATGTTGCGCACGCTAACGTTGGCCGCCGTCTGGCGCTGGTGCTCTTCGACGACCGCCCGTTCGAGCGTCATTCCCTGCTGCGCCAGCCGCCGTTCGAGCCACGCCGTCACCTCCGCGCTGTCCTGGTCCCAGTCGCGCAGCCTCTGGGTGAGCTGCACCGCGAAGGTGTTGGAAAGCGGATTGGCTTCGAAGCGCCTGAGGAGTTCGCCGATGTCCTGGTTGCCGCCGGCCGGCATGGGCGTCAGGAGCTGGTCGGCGAGACTGTCGGCTGCCTCGCGCTCGGCCCGCGCCTTGACGATGCGGTCGGCAAGCCGCCTCAAATTCTCGACGAGAACGATGCGCAGCGTGATGGCGATCGCCCACAATTCGCCGATGGTCAGTTCCTGGACGCTCTGATAGGCGCGCACGAACCGGGCGAGGATGTCTGGATCGAACAGGCTGTCCGTGTGGGCGACATAGGCCCAGGCGATGCCCAGCACCCGCGGATAGCCCGTGAACGGTCCCTCGGCGAGCTTCGGCAGCTCCTTGTAGTAGCCGGGCGGCAGATCCTCGCGGATCTGCCGGACCTGCACTTCCACGATGTGGTAGTTGTCGACAAGCCACTCGGCGGCAGGCGTGATCGGACGCCCGCGCCCGACCGCATCGATCAGCGCCCGGTAGTCTTCGAGGAGGGCGACGGCATTTTCATCGAGGCGCCAGGCGATCGGCCGCCTCTCGACCGGCCGGGCGGCGACCGGCTGCGCCCTGGCGAGGCTGACGGAATGCTCCTCCAGGCGCTCGGCATTGAAGAGCTCCGATCGGATGGGCTCGACGTTGTCCCATGGCGGCTCAGCTTCGCGCCGAGCGAACAGCCCCGTGATGTGGTCGAACGGCTTCAAAGGTGCAAGCGCTCAGGTGACCTCGTATTGCATCATCGTGAGACGGCAATCGGACACACACTATAGTGGGGTAAACGCAAGACAGAAATGAGCTTAATCCATGGTCCACAACGCAAATCGGGCGGAAAGGTTGCATTCGCCCCGTCAAATTCACCATGAGTGGTGACTTCGCCGCCCCCGCCGGTTCCGAACGGTTGCCTGCCCCGCGCATCAAATCTATCGTCGCCCCGGGATGCGGTTTTTGACGGAGCGGTGGGCACATGAAGACGTTTGCAGTCGGCTATCTGGCGGGTTTGCTGGTCCTGGGCGGGTTTTCGGCGCCGGCATGGGCAACCGCGGCGACGGAAGGAATCGTCGTCGTTCCCGGCCCGAGCGGCAGCAACATGACCATCTATACGGTGCCGCCCTTGAGCGCCCCCGTCGCGTGCGGCCTCGCCATCCGTTGCGCCGGTGATCGTGAATATCATAGTCTACAAGCGAAGCCTCCGGCACGTCCGCTATCATCGGGCTTTCGGACACCGCTACACTGGCTTCGTCAAGATGTATTCCGGCAACCCCTATCCGTTCTGAGTCGCGCGTCATGTCGGAGAAACTGCTGCATCGGTTGGCGAAAGCCATCGCCCGGCGCAAGGTGCGTGTCATTGACCTGACGCAGCCCCTCAAGGCCTCGACGCCGGTCATCCAGCTGCCGCCGCAGTTCGCCCCCTCGCAGTCCTTCGAGGTGAAGGAGATTTCGCACTACAACGAACGCGGCCCCGCCTGGTACTGGAACAACATCTCGCTCGGCGAGCACACCGGCACGCATTTCGACGCTCCGATCCACTGGATCACCGGCAAGGATTTTCCCGACGGCGCGACCGACACCATTCCGGTCGAGCGCTTCGTGGCGCCCGTCTGCGTCATCAACTGCGCCCGCGAGGTCCGCAAGGACGAGAAGTTCCTGCTCATGCCCAAGCACATCAAGGCCTGGGAGAAGAAGCACGGCAAGATCCCCAAGGGTTCCTGGGTTCTCATGCGGACCGACTGGTCGAGGCGGACCGATGCCAAGGACTTCCACAACATGAAGGACGACGGGCCCCATGTTCCCGGGCCGAGTGCCGATGCCATTCGCTTCCTCATCGCCGAGCGCGACGTCCTCGGCTGGGGCGTCGAGGCGGTCGGCACCGATGCCGGCCAGGCCTTCGGCTTCGAGCCGCCGTTCCCCGCCCACGCCCTCATGCACGGCGCCAACAAGCTCGGGCTTGCGAGCCTGTGCAATCTCGATCAGCTGCCCGCGACCGGTGCGCTCCTCATCGCCCCGCCCCTCAAGATCGAGCGCGGCTCGGGAAGCCCGCTGCGGGTGCTGGCGCTCGTCGCGACGTGACCGGGTAGCGGGCGATGGCGGAACGCTCCTTCAAGGAAGAGGTTCGGAAACTTCATCTCGGCAAGGGCGACGTCTTCCGCGGCGAGGGCATCCTCGCAATCACCAAGGCGCTCCTCCAGTCCGGCGTCGCCTACGTCGCCGGTTACCAGGGTGCGCCCATCTCGCATCTGATGGACGTTCTGTCCGATGCCAACGACATTCTCGCCGACCTCGGAGTGCATTTCGAATCGAGCGCCAGCGAGGCGACCGCCGCCGCCACTCTCGCCGCCTCCGTCAATTACCCCCTGCGCGGCGCGGTGACCTTCAAGTCGACGGTCGGCACCAACGTCGCCGCCGACGCGCTCGCCAATCTCGCCTCCGGCGGGGTGACCGGGGGTGCGCTGATCGTCGTCGGCGAGGACTACGGCGAGGGCTCCTCGATCATGCAGGAGCGCAGCCACGCATTCGCGATGAAGTCGCAGATCTGGCTTCTCGACCCGCGCCCGAACCTGCCCTCCATCGTCCGCGCCGTCGAGACGGGTTTCGCATTGTCGGAAGCCTCGAACACCCCCGTCATGCTGGAATTGCGCATCCGCGCCTGCCATGTCTACGGGAGCTTCGCGGCGAGCGACAACCGCCGTCCCGCCTTTACGCTCGAGCAGGCGATGGAGAATCCGGTCCGCGACGTCGGCCGCATCGTGCTGCCGCCGGCGACCTACGTCCATGAGAAGGAGAAGGTCGAGAAGCGGTGGCCCGCCGCCGTCCGCTTCATCACCGAGCACCGTTTGAACGAGACCTTTCCGGGCGATCTCGACGACTGCGGCATCATCATGCAGGGCGGCATGTACAACACCGCACTCCGGGCGCTCGAGCTTCTCGGTGTCGCCGACGTCTACGGCACGTCGAGAGTGCCGATCCATGTGCTGAACGTTACCTATCCGCTCGTCGACGACGAGATCGCCGCCTTCTGTGTTGGCAAGCGCGACGTCCTCATCGTCGAGGAGGGCCAGCCGGACTTCATCGAGCAGGCGGTCAACACGATCCTGAAGCGCCGCAACATCGATACGGTCGTCCATGGCAAGGACGTCCTGCCCATGGCCGGAGAATATACGGGCGCGGTGGTGCGCGACGGCTTCCGGAAATTCCTGTCGCGCCCTTCATCCCGAGGCGGTGTCGGCGCCGACGCCAGCAGCCCCGGGCCTCGTCGCGGCGATGAACGCACTCAAGGGCAAGGTCCATGCGCGGCCGCCGTCCTTCTGCACCGGCTGTCCCGAACGGCCGATCTTCACCGCCATGAAGCTCGTCGAGCGCGAGCTCGGCCCCCACCACGTCAGCTGCGACATCGGCTGCCACCTCTTTTCGATCCTGCCGCCCTTCGACATCGGCAGCACCACCATGGGCTACGGCCTCGGCGGAGCGGGCGCGGCGGCCTTCAACATTCCCGCCAAGAAGCGGACGATCTCCATCGTCGGCGACGGCGGCTTCTGGCACAACGGGCTCGTTTCGAGCATCGGCAACGCGGTGTTCAACAAGAGCGACAACGTCACCATCGTCGTCGACAACGGCTATTCCGCGGCCACCGGTGGCCAGGATCTGCTCTCTTCGCAAGGATCGAATCCCATCCGCGCCACGCGCAACTCGATCGAGAAGGCGGTGCGCGGCGTCGGCGCCGTCTGGGTCAGAACCGTCGACCGCACCTACGACCTCGCGAAGATGCGCGATACCCTGCGCGAGGCTTTGACCACGGCCGCGCGCGGTCCCAAGGTCATCGTCGCCCGGTCCGAGTGCATGCTCACCCTGCAGCGCCGCGAACGCCCGAAGGCCCGTGCCGCGGTCGAACGCGGCAAGCGCGTGGTCCGCCAGCGCTACGGCGTCGATCCCGAGACCTGCACGGGCGATCATTCCTGCATCCGCCTGTCGGGCTGCCCGTCGCTCACCGTCGCACCAAATCCCGATCCGCTGCGCAAGGACCCGGTGGCGCGCGTCATCTCCTCCTGCGTCGGCTGCGGCTTGTGCGGCGAGGTGAGTCACGCCGCCGTGCTCTGCCCCTCCTTCTACCGGGCCTCGCTCGTCGCCAACCCGTCGGCCTGGGACCGCCTGAAGGCAAGCCTGCGCAGCCTCGTGACCGGCCTGCCGTCCGCCAGGGTCCGCGCCGCACCGCTCCGATGACCTACGGCGACAGGCGCCACATCAAGATCGCCATCCTGGCCATGGGCGGCGAAGGCGGAGGCGTGCTCGCCGACTGGATCGTCGGCCTCGCCGAGGCTCGCGGCTATCTTGCCCAGGCGACCTCCGTCCCCGGCGTCGCCCAGCGCACCGGCGCCACGATCTATTATCTCGAGCTCTTTCGCCCCGACGGCGATGCTCGCCTGCCCGTGCTCGCCCTGATGCCGGTGCCCGGCGACGTCGATATCGTGATCGCCTCGGAGCTTCTGGAAGCGGCGCGCGCCGTCGAGCGCGGCCTGGTCACGCCCGACCGTACCGTGCTCATCGCATCGACCCATCGCGTTTACGCCATGACCGAGAAGATCGCCCTCGGCGACGGCCGCTTGGAGCCGGCGGAGCTGGTAGCGGCCTGCCGCGCCGCCGCGAAGGAATGGATCGCGTTCGACATGGCGGCGGTCGCGGAAGAGACCGGGAGCGTCATCAGCGCCGTCCTGTTCGGGGCCGTGCTGCGCGCCGGCGTCCTGCCGTTCGGCGAACGAGATTTCCGCGAAGCGATAGAGAAGGGCGGAACCGGGGTCGCAGCGAGCACCCGGGCCTTCGAGCGGGCCCTCGCCGCGCCGCTGCGGGACTTCGGTCCCCTGGAGGCGGGCGAAAAGTCGGTGGCGATCAATGGTCTCGACGCGTTTCCCGACGAGGTGCGCGAAGTCCTGGGGCATGGCGTGGCGCGGCTTGCGGGCTACCAGGACGCCGGCTATGCCCGCGAGTACCTGGCAAGGCTGGAGCCGGTGCGCGACGCCGACCGCCGTCATGGCGGCGGGTCCTGGCGCCTGCTCAAGGAAACGGCGCGCCACCTTGCCCTCGGCATGGCCTACGAGGACACGATCCGCGTCGCCGAGCTCAAGACCAGCCCCGATCGGCTCGCCCGCGTCATGCAGGAACTCGACCCGGCCGGCGGCGAAGTGGTGGAGATCGCCGAATATCTCCATCCGCGCCTGCAGGAGATCGCCGAGAGCGTGCCCGCGCCGCTCGGCCGCTTCCTCCTCGACACGCCGCTGGCCAGGCGGCTCGTCGAACGCCTCACCGCGCGCGGCCGCGTCGTCAAGACGACCTCGGTCGGCGGCTACCTCATGCTGCGCGCCGTCGCATTCTTGAAGCGCTGGCGCCGCTCGACCCTGCGCTTCGCCGCCGAGAGCCGCGACCTCGACCTGTGGCTGGCGCGCCTCGGCGCCGTCGCTCCCGTCAACTACGGCCTCGCCGTGGAGCTTGCCGAGTTGCGCAATCTGCTGAAGGGCTACGGCGATACGCGCGAGCGCGGCCAGGCGAGCTACGCCCGGATCATGGCGGCCATCGCCGGTCGCGAAACCGACCCCCGGGCTGCCGGCCGTGTCGCCGCCCTGCGGTCGGCCGCCCTTGCCGACGATACCGGCGTGGCGCTCGCCCGGGCGCTTGCGGCTGGCGAACCAATTGATCCAAAAGCCCAAAACATCCATTGATTCTGATTGAACCATCATTCAGTATTGAGCGAAGAAGAAGCCGTAAGGGCCTGACGTGCGGGTGAAAATGGCCGAACAGAATGCCGCGGAGCTTTACTCGAAAGCTTTGGTCGGGATGCTCGAAGTCGTGTGGGGTGAGGGCTGGCTTTCGCCGGGAGGACCGGAGGAGGTGGCTCGGGCCGTCGACTCGGTCGATTTCACAGGCCGCACGGTGCTCGATATCGGCTGTGGCGTCGGGGGCATCGATTTTCTCCTTATCGAAGACTATGGGGCTCGCCATGTCACCGGCATCGACGTCGAGGAAACGGTGCTCGACATTGCCCGGTCCCGCGCCGCACAGCGCGGCCTTTCCGAACGCACTGCCTTCCTGAAGGTCTCGCCCGGGCCGTTGCCGTTTCCCGATGCGAGCTTCGACATCGTCTTCTCGAAGGATGCGATCGTCCACATTCCCGACAAGCACGAGCTGATGCGCGACGTCTATCGCATCCTGAAGCCCAGCGGCTGGTTCGTGGGGTCCGATTGGCTCATCTCCCATGACGGCGAGCCGAGCCTCGAGATGAAGGACTACATCGCCGCCGAGGGGCTGGATTTCGGCATGGCGTCGCCGCGGCGCTATCGCGAGGCCCTCGCGGCTGCCGGTTTCACCGACCTCTCCGTCGTCAGCCGCAACGACTGGTATCGCCGGACGGCGCGTCGCGAATATGAGAGCATGAAGGGCCCGCTTTACGACAAGGCGGTCGCCGAGCTCGGCCGCGACTATGTCGACCACAACATCGGCATATGGGCCAAGATGCTGGTCGTGCTCGACAAGGGCGAACATTGTCCGACCCATCTGCGCGGCCGCAAGCCAGGGTGCTGAGATGACCGCCGTGTTCGCCGAAGCAACGCCGCGCAAGGCCTCGAAGGAAGTCCGCCGCCACCAGCTCATCGAGGCCACGATCGATACGCTCGCCCGCAAGGGCTACTCCGAGCTGACTTTGGCCGACGTCGCCAAGACGGCCGGCCTTTCGGTCGGCATCGTCAATTTCCACTTCGAGACCAAGGAGAAGCTGCTCGTCGAGACGCTGAAGGCCCTAGCCGAGGATTACCGGAGCAATTGGCAGGACGCGCTCAAGTCGGCCGGCCCCCGTGACGCGCACAAGCTCGCCGCTCTCCTGGCCGCCGATTTCAACGAGGCCGTCTGCACGCCGCGCACGCTCGCCGCCTGGTGCGCCTTCTGGGCCGAGGCCCAGAGCCGCCCGACCTACCAGGAACATTGCGCCACCAGCGACGCCGCCTATTCCGCGATCGTCCGCGATCTCTGCCGAAGCCTGATAGGCGAGGGCGGCTATCCGCACGATCCGGTTCGCACCGGTCGCGCTCTCGAGGCGCTGCTCGAGGGCATGTGGCTCGATCTCATGACGACGGAGAAGCCATACGGGCGCGATGAGGCCGTGCGCACCATCGCGACCTGTCTGCATGCCTTCTTTCCGCGCCACTTCGACAGCGACGGGGCCGTGCTCGCATGAGCTTCGGCCTCCCGGCGGATGCGGTGGAGTGGCGCGACAAGGTCCGGGCCTTCGTCGACAAGGAGCTCATTCCCTGGGAAGTCGAGGCGGAGATGAACGAGGGCCGCATCCCCGCGGACCAGGCGGCGCGGCATGAGCGTCTCGCCATCGCCATGGGCCTGTCGCGCGCCGACGTTCCCCTCGCGCAGGGCGGCCTCGCCCTCCCGGTGCTCACCCAGGTCGCCATGGTCGAGCAGCTCGGCCGCGTCACCAACGCGCTCGGCTGGTGCTATGGCGAGGCCCAGTCGTGGATGTTCGAAGCCTTCAACGACGAGCAGATCGAGCGCCTCGTCATGCCGCTCATGCGCGGCGAGCGCCATATCTGCTATGCCATCACCGAGTCCGACGCCGGCTCCGATCCCGCTGCCATGGCATCGACGGCCGAGCACCGCGGCGAGCACTATCTCCTGAACGGCGAGAAGTGGCATGTCACGAGCGCCAATCTTGCCGACACCATCATCGTCCAGGCGCGCATCGCCGGCGGCGCCAACGATGGCGCCCACTGCCTGTTCTTCACGCCGAGGACGGCGGGCGGCATCCGCAACGTACGCACGCCGCTCTATGCCCACACTTACAATCACCACCATCCGATCATCGCCTTCGAGAACGTCAAGATCCCGGCCGCCAACCGCATCGGCGGCGAAGGGGACGGCATGGGCTTCACCCATGCCTGGTTCCGGCGCGAGCGCCTGATGATCGCCGCGCGCTGCTGCGGTGCCGCCGCCCGGCTCATCGAGGAAGCGACCGAATTCGCCAAGGGCCGCATCGTCTCCGGCCGTCCGATCGCCGACTATCAGCTCATCCAGGCCATGCTCGCCGACAGCGTGACCGAGCTGCACGCCGCCCGCCTCATGACCTACGAGGCGGCAAGCGCCCACGACCAAAAATCCGACCCCAAGGACCTGCACGCCCGCTGCGCGATGGTTAAGCTTTATGCATCCGAGATGGCCTGGCGGGTCGCCGACCGTGTCGTCCAGATCTTCGGCGGCCGCGGCTATATGCGTGAAAATGCCGCCGAACGCTTCCTTCGCGAGCTTAGGGTCGACCGGATCTGGGAAGGAACCAGCGAGATTCAGCGTCTCATCATAGCGAAAGCCGTCCTGAAGCGCGGCCTGCCGGTAATGATGCGGGCATGAACATGATTGATTGTCTAAGGCGAGGAGGTAATCTTCTCGGCCACAACCCCAACCGGACAGCGGAGAAGCCGGTCATCACAGGAGACGTTCCATGAAGCTTTCAAGGCGCACATTGCTGGGTGCGGGCGCAGCCGGTCTGGCCATGCCGTACATTGCTCGCCGTGCCCACGCCGCCGGCGAGGTGAAGATCTACAACTGGGCGGACTATATCGGCGAGACGACCGTCGCCGATTTCGAGAAGCTCACCGGCTACAAGGTCATCTACGACACCTACGACGCCGCCGAGACCGTCGAGGCGAAGGTGATGGCCGGATCGACCGGCTACGATGTGATCGACTTCGCCAGCACCAACCTGCCGCGCTTCATTCCTGCCGGCGCCTTCATGGCGCTCGACAAGTCGAAGCTCACGAACTGGAAGAATCTCGACGAGAAGATCCTCGCCATCCTCGCCGACCGCGATCCCAACAACGCCTATTGCGTGCCGTACATGTGGGGCACGGCGGGCATCACCGTGAACGTCGACATGGTGAAGGAGGCGCTCGGCGACAACGCCCCGATCGACAGCATGGAGCTGCTTCTCAACCCTGCCTTCATGGAGAAGCTCGGCAAGTGCGGCGTCAACATCCTCGAATCGCCGACCGACGTCATTCCGATGGCGCTTGCCTATCTCGGCAAGGATCCGAACTCCGAGAAGCCCGAGGACTACGATGCGGTCGTCGAGGCATTCAAACCGGTGCGCAAGTACATCAAGACCTTCGATGCCGCGAACTACCTGAACGCCCTGCCCAACAAGGAGCTCTGCGTGTCGATGACCTGGTCGGGCGACTACGCCACGGCCATGGCGCGCGCCCAGGAGGCCGGCGTCGAGCTCAACCTCGTCTACAACGTGCCGAAGTCCGGCAGCGGCGCCTGGTTCGACGTGATGGTCATCCCGGCCGACTCGCCCAACCCGGAGGGTGCGCACGCCTTCCTGAACTACCTCATGGAGCCCGAAGTCATCGCCAAGTGCACCAACTTCACCAACTACGCGCATGCCAACAAGGCGGCGCTTGCGTTCACCGACAAGGCGGTGCTCGAGGATCCGGCGGTTTTCCCGAGCGACGACATCATGGTCCGCCTTTGGGTGCAGGCGACCGCTTCGCCGCAGGCCGAGCGGGCCCGCACGCGCGCTTGGAACAGGCTCAAGACTGGGGCCTGACCGTCCGCGCACGGCGGGCACCGAGGGTCGTTTGATGTGAGTGGGGAAGCATGGATGCGCACGCGAAGCCGGCCGACCGGCCGTTCATAAGCGTCGAGGGAGTGACGAAGCGGTTCGGGGATTTTTCCGCCGTCAGCAATGTGAGCCTCGGAATCGCCAAGGGGGAGCTTTTCGCCCTTCTCGGCGGTTCCGGCTGCGGGAAGACGACGCTGCTTCGCATGCTCGCCGGCTTCGAGACGCCGAGCGAGGGCCGCATCTACATCGACGGCCAGGACATGACCGAGCTGCCGCCCTACGAGCGGCCGGTCAACATGATGTTCCAGTCCTACGCCCTCTTTCCGCACATGTCGGTCGAGCGCAACGTCGGCTACGGCCTCAAGCACGAGAGCATGAACGCGACCCAGGTCGCGGCCCGCGTCAAGGAAATGCTCGACCTCGTGCAGCTGACGCCGCTCGCCGGCCGCAAGCCGCACCAGCTGTCGGGCGGCCAGCGCCAGCGCGTGGCGCTCGCCCGTGCCCTTGCCAAGCAGCCCAAGGTTCTCCTCCTCGACGAGCCGTTGGGAGCGCTCGACAAGAAGCTGCGCGAGCACACGCAGTTCGAGATCATGAACATCCAGGACAAGACCGGCATCACCTTCATCGTCGTCACCCACGACCAGGAAGAGGCGATGACCCTGGCGAGCCGCATCGCCGTCATGGACCGCGGCGTCATCCGGCAGATCGGCAAGCCCACCGAGATCTACGAATACCCGAACTCCCGCTTCGTCGCCGACTTCATCGGATCCATCAACCAGTTCGACGGCACCGTTTCCGGCGGCGGTGAGGGGCACGTGACGGTCGCCTGCAGCGGACTCGAGTCGGAGATCCGCGTCGAGCACGTCCGCGGCCTCGCCAAGGGCGCCCGCGTTTCCGTCGCCGTCCGCCCGGAGAAGATCGGGCTCAGCCGCGAAAGGCCCGAGAACGGGCACAACGCCCTGCACGGCAAGGTCCTCGATCTCGGTTATTTCGGCAAGGACTCGCTCTACCGGGTCAGGCTGAAGAGCGGCGTGATCATTCGCGTCAACTACGTCAACGATCGCCGCGGCCGCGAGAGCGACCGCGTGGCGGGATGGGAAGATGACGTGTGGCTCGCCTTCGAGCCCGCCTCCGCCATCCTGCTCGAGGAGTAGCGGATGTCGGAGGTGGCGCGCCGGCCTGACGTGACTGCCGCCGAGTCGCTAGCCGCCGGCGCGGCGGCTGCCGCGCGCCCGTCGCGTTTCCGGACCTGGCTCGACCGCCGCGCCTGGCGCGATCTCATCATCGCCATTCCCTATTTCTGGCTGATCGTCTTCTTCCTGGTGCCGTTCTTCATCGTCCTTGTCATCGCCGGCGGCACCTCGTTCGTGGGCATTCCTCCCGTCACCTGGGAGGCGGAATTTCCCTACCTCACCTTCGACAACTACATCTTCCTCACCCAGGACAACCTCTACTGGGTCGGCTACGTCAACTCGGTCCGCATTGCCGCCATATCGACCGTGATCTGCCTCATCGTCGGCTACCCGATGGCGCTCGGCATCGCCCGCTCCGAGGGTGTCTGGCGGCACGTCATGCTGCTCATGGTGATCCTGCCGTTCTGGACCTCCTTCCTGCTGCGCATCTATGCCTGGATGGGAATGCTCGGCAACAACGGCATCATCAACAATCTCCTGATGAACCTGAACATCATCGACGAGCCCATCCAGATGATGAACACCGACTTCGCCGTCTATGTCGGCATCGTCTATTCCTACCTGCCGTTCATGGTCCTGCCGCTCTACGCCAATCTCGAGAAGCTCGACTACACGCTGAACGAGGCGGCCATGGACCTGGGCTCTCGGCCGTGGGAGGTCTTCCGCGACATCACGCTTCCCCTGTCGATACCGGGCATCGTCGCCGGCGCCATGCTCGTCTTCATTCCGGCGACCGGCGAGTACGTGATCCCGACGCTGCTCGGTTCGTCCAACAGTCCCGATGATCGGCCGCGTCCTCGCCGACGAGTTCTTCCTCAATCGCGACTGGCCCGTCGCCGCCGCCGTGGCGGTCGCGCTGCTGCTCCTGCTGGTCGTGCCGATCATGATCTACAGTCACATCGAATCGCGAAACGCGCACAGGGCATGACGGCATGAACCGCAGATCGACATTCCTGATGGCCTGCCTGTGCGCCGGCTTCGTGTTCCTCTACGTTCCGCTCTTGTCCCTCGTCGTCTACTCGTTCAACAAGTCGCGGCTGGCGATGTTGTGGGGTGGCTTCTCAACCGAGTGGTACGGCAAGCTGTTCGCCAACAGCCAGATCATCGACGCCGCGGTCCTGTCCCTCGAGATCGCCGCCGTCAGTGCGACCATCGCCACCATCCTCGGCACCATGGCGGGCATGGCGCTCGCCCGCTTCGTGCGGTTTCCCGGGCGCACCTTCTTCTCCGGCCTCGTGTCGGCGCCGCTCGTGATGCCCGAGGTGATCACCGGCACTCTCCATGCTTTTCCTGTTCATCACCATGGAGCAGGTGATCGGCTGGCCGCGCGGCCGCGGCTCGACGACCGTCGTCCTCGCCCACACCACCTTCGCCATGTCCTACGTCGCCGTCATCGTCCAGTCGCGCCTGTCGTCGATGGATCGCTCTGTCGAGGAAGCCGCCATGGACCTGGGCTCGAAGCCCCTGCGGGTTCTGTTCGACATCACCCTGCCGATCATTTCTCCGGCCATGATCTCGGGCTGGCTTCTCGCCTTCACCCTGTCGCTCGACGATCTCGTCATCACCAGCTTCACCACCGGCCCGGGTGCCAACACGCTGCCGCTCGTCGTCTGGTCGAAGGTGAAGCTCGGAGTGACGCCCGACATCAACGCCCTGGCCACCCTCATCATCGGCGTCGTAACCCTTTGCGTCGTTGCCGCCGGCATCATCATGTACCGGGCGGAGAAGCGGCGCGAGCGCGACATCCAGATGGCCATCGCCGCCAATCAGTAGGCACTGCGGCAAGTTTTTCGCGGGCGTGGGCCTTCCCTGCGCCGCCTCATGGTCTATAAGTGCCGCACGGCTGGAGCCGAGGATCGGAACCCCGCTTTTTCGAACGGAGGACTTTCATGGCAGTGCGCGTCGCGATCAACGGGTTTGGCCGCATCGGCCGCAACATCCTGCGCGCCATCATCGAATGCGGGCGTACCGACATCGAGGTCGTCGCGCTGAACGATCTCGGCCCGCCTGAGACCAACGCCCATCTCCTGCGCTTCGACTCCGTTCACGGCCGCTTTCCGGCCGACGTGGCGGTCGACGGCGACAGCATCGTCATCGGCAAGCACCGCCTCAAGGTTACGGCCATCAAGGATCCGGCAACCCTGCCGTGGAAATCGCTCGGCATCGACATCGCGCTCGAGTGCACGGGCATCTTCACCGCTCGCGACAAGGCGGCCGCGCACCTGACTGCCGGCGCCAAGCGCGTCCTCGTCTCCGCACCTTCCGACGGCGCCGACATCACCGTGGTCTATGGCGTCAACCACGACAGAATCACGCCTGCCCACATGGTTGTCTCGAATGCTTCGTGCACCACCAACTGCCTGGCGCCCATAGCCAAGGTCCTCAACGACGCTATCGGCATCGAGAAGGGGTTCATGACCACCGTCCACGCCTATACCGGCGACCAGCCCACCCTCGATACCATGCACAAGGATCTCTATCGCGCCCGCGCCGCGGCGCTCTCCATGATCCCCACCTCGACCGGCGCCGCCAAGGCGGTCGGCCTCGTCCTTCCCGAACTCAAGGGCAAGCTCGACGGCGTCTCGATCCGCGTGCCGACGCCGAACGTCTCGGTGATCGACCTCAAGGTGGTGACGAAGCGGACGACCACGCCCGACGAGGTGAACGGCGCCGTAGAGCGCGCCTCGCAGCAGGAGCTCAAGGGCATCCTCGACACCACGCGCCATCCCAACGTGTCGATCGATTTCAACCACGATCCGCATTCCTCGAACTTCGCTCTCGACCAGACCAAGGTGATCGACGGCAACCTCGTTCGCGTCATGTCGTGGTACGACAACGAGTGGGGCTTCTCCAACCGCATGGCCGATACCGCGGTCGCCATGGGCAAGCTGCTCTAGGGCGCATGGCCCCGGTCCTCATCGCCCCCTCGATCCTCGCCGCCGACGTCGCCCGCCTGGGCGAGGAGATCGCCGCCGTCGCCGCCGCCGGCGCCGACTGGATCCATATCGACGTGATGGACGGTCACTTCGTTCCCAACATCACCTTCGGTCCGGGCGTTGTCGCCGCCGCCCGCAGGGTCACCGCGATACCGCTCGACGTCCATCTGATGATCGCGCCCGCCGATCCCTTCATCGCTGCGTTCGCGGAAGCCGGAGCCGACACCATCACCGTCCATGTCGAGGCCGGGCCGGACGTCGTCCGCACCCTTCGCGCCATCCGCAAGCTCGGCCGGCGGGCCGGGGTCGCCCTCAATCCGGACACGCCGCTTTCCGCCATCGAAGGGGTCCTCGACGAGGTGGATCAGGTCATCGCGATGACCGTCAATCCCGGCTTCGGCGGCCAGGCGTTCATCCCGGGCGTCCTCGCCAAGATCCGGAGGCTCCGCGCCCTCGCCGGCAACCGGTCGCTGAAGATCGAAGCCGATGGCGGCATCGGACCCGAAACCGCGGGCGTGGCGGCCGAGGCCGGCGCGGACGTGCTGGTGGCGGGATCGGCGATCTTTTCCGGCCGGAGCGAGTCCGCCTATCGCGACCGGATTGCCGCTATTCGCGCCGCGGCCGGCGTCTAGCCTGCGAAGCGGCCGACCCACCGCTCGAAGGCGGCGATCCACCGCTTCACGACCTCGAGGGTCGGCGCGTCGGTGAGCTTGCCGTCGGCGTCGAACTTGTCGTCCGCATTGGTCAGCAGAACCTCGGGCTTGGTCATGGTGAGGGCCTGGAGGGAAACGAGCACCTGCCGCAGGTGGTACTGGCACCGGGCGGTGCCGACCTGGCCGTCCGATGCGCCGACCACGCCGACCGGCTTGTCCTTGAACGGCTGGCCCTTGGGACGCGAGATCCAGTCGAGCCCGTTCTTGAGCGGCCCGGGAATCGAGAAATTGTACTCCGGCGTCACGATGATCACTGCAGTCGCGGCCCGGATCCGCTCGCTGAGCTCGGTGACCGCCCGCGGGGGGCCGAGCGCCTTCTCGTCGTCGCCGTTGTAGATCGGGATGCCGGCGAGATTGGCCTCCTCGATGGCGAGCGACGCCGGCGCCTGCGCGATGACCGTGCGCAGCAGCGCCGTGTTGAAGGAGGCCTTTCTGAGGCTGCCGGTGATGCCGAGAATCCTGTGCGTCGCCATGGGTGCGGAAGGAACGCGCCCCTCAGGCGGATGGTTGCAGGTTGGAGGCGGCCTTGCGGCCGGTCGCTGCGGCGCTGCGCTTGGCGAGAAGGTTGCTCAGCCAGTCGGGGTCCATTTCCGGCACCGACGACAGGAGAAGCTCCGTATAGGCCGGATGCGGCGGGCTCAGCACCTTGCTCTTCGGGCCCTGCTGGACGACCTGACCCTGGTTCATCACCACGATCTCGTCGGCGATCGCTTTCACCGTCGCGATGTCGTGGGTGATGAAGAGGTAGGTGACGTTGAACTCCCCCTGGAGCTTCATGAGCAGCTTCAGGATCTCTTCCTGGACGATCTGGTCGAGCGCCGACGTCACCTCGTCGCAGATGATGAGGCTCGGCTGCGCCGCCAGCGCCCGGGCGATGCAGATGCGTTGCTTCTGCCCGCCGGAAAGCTCGCCCGGGTAGCGGTCGGCGAAGCTTTCGTCCATCTCGATCAGCCGGAGGAGCTCGCCGATGCGGCGGTCCAGCGCCTGGCCCCTGAGGTCAAGATAGAACTCGAGGGGCCGGCCGATGACGTCGCGCACCTTCTGCCGCGGATTGAGCGCCGTATCGGGGCTTTGATAGATCATCTGGATCTGGCGCAGGAGTTCCTTGTCGCGGCTCGCCAGGGCAGGGGGCATGCGCTTGCCGTTGAAGATGATCTCGCCCTTGCGCGGCGGCAGCAGGCCGGTGATGACGCGAGCGAGCGTCGACTTTCCGGATCCCGATTCGCCGACCACCGCCACCGTGCGCCCGCGCGGCACCTCGATGCTGACGTCGTCGAGCACCTTGACGACGCCTTTGCCGTAGGTGGCGTCGATCGCGTCGACCTTGAGGATGATGTCGTCGCCTTTCCGCTCCGGCCTGGCGAGCTTGCGGACCGCCCACAGCGACTTGGTGTAGTCCTCGCGCGGCGAGGCGAGCATGGCCCGCGTCGCCGCCTCCTCGACGAGCTTGCCGTAGCGCAGCACCATGATCCGGTGCGCCATCTGCGCCACGACGGCTAGATCGTGGGTGATGTAGATCGCGGCGGTGTTGAACTGTTCGACGATGTCCCGGATGGCGGCGAGCACCTCGACTTGCGTCGTCACGTCGAGGGCCGTCGTCGGCTCGTCGAAGATGATGAGGTCGGGACGGCACGACATGGCCATCGCTGTCATGGCCCGCTGCAGCTGGCCGCCCGACACCTGGTGCGGAAAGCGGTAGCCGATGCGGTCCGGATCCGGGAGCCTCAACCGCTTGAACAGGGTCGTCGCATCGCTTTCCGCCTCGCCGCGCGACTTGATCGAATGGCCGACCGCCGTCTCGACCGTCTGGTCGATCAGCTTGTGGGCGGGATTGAACGCCGCCGCGGCGCTCTGCGCGACGTAGGCGATGCGCGACCCGCGCAGTCGCCGCCGTTCGCCCTCGCTGGCCTTCCTCAGGTCGATATCGTCGAATTTGATGGTGCCCGCGGTGAACCGGCACCCCGGCCGCGCGAAACCCATGGCAGCAAGGCCGAGGGTCGACTTGCCGGCACCCGACTCGCCGATCAGGCCGAGGACTTCGCCGCGATGCAGGACGAGGTCGACGCCGCGCACGATCTCGTGCCACTTGTCGTCGCTCTGGCCTTCGATCTTGAGTCCCTTGATCTCGAGGAGGACGCTGCCCTTTTCGCGCCCCTTGCCCTTGCGTTTCTCAATGTTCATCGCGCAGCCCGCTTGTCGTATGCAGGAACCAGTCGACCACGAAGTTGACGGCCACCGTCAGGAGCGCGATGGCGCCGGCCGGCAGGAGCGGCGTGATGTTCCCGTAGTTGATGAGGGTGGCGTTCTCGCGCACCATCGAGCCCCAGTCCGCGGTCGGCGGCTGGATGCCGAGGCCGAGGAACGACAGGGCGCTGATCGTCAGGAAGACGAAGCAGAACCTAAGCCCGAACTCCGTGATCATCGTCGGCAGGATGTTGGGCAGGATCTCCTTGCGCATGATCCATCCGGTGTTCTCTCCCCTGAGCCGCGCCGCTTCGACGTAGTCCATGACGACGATGTTCATGGCCACGGCGCGCGACAGCCGGAAGACGCGGGTCGAATCGAGCACCGCGATGATGACGATGATGCTGAGGGCCGACGGCCCGGCGATCGACAGCAGCACAAGCGCGAAGATGAGCTGCGGGATCGACATGAGGGCGTCGACGAGGCGGCCGGTGACCTGGTCGAGCCAGCCCCGGAAGATCGCCGCCATGATGCCGAGCGACCCGCCGATCATGAACGACAGGAGCACGGTGACGAAGGCGATGCCGATCGTGTTGCGGGCCCCGTAGATGAGGCGGGTGAGCATGTCGCGGCCGAGCTGGTCGGTGCCGACCGGGTGCGCGGCCGTCCACGGAAGATAGGCGTCGCCGAGCACCTCGCCTTCGCCGTAGGGCGCGATGATGGGTGCGAAAAGGGCGACGAACGCGTAGATCAGGATCACGATCATCCCGAACCAGGCGCTGATCGGCGCTTTCTTCAGCATGCGCCATGCCGACTGCCCGGCGGTGCGTCGCGCCGCGATCGCACCGGCCTTGTTGATGGTGGGTGCGTCGGTCATCGCGGGTGCAGCAGCCTCGGATTGGTGACGATTGCGATGATGTCCGCGGTCAGGTTGAGAAGAATGTAGGCGATCGCGAAGAGCAGCGCACAGGCCTGCACGACCGGCACGTCGCGCGACCGGACCGCGTCCACCATGGCCTGGCCGACTCCGGGATAGACGAACACCACCTCTACGATGACCACCCCGACGATGAGATAGGCAAGGTTGAAGGCGATCACGTTGACGATCGGCGCCCAGGCATTGGGCAGCGCGTGCTTGAGGATGATCTTGCTGCGCGGCACGCCCTTGAGTTCGGCCATTTCGATATAGGGGCTCGACAGCAGGTTGATGATCGACGCCCGCGTCATCCGCATCATGTGCGCCACGATGACAAGGGTCAGCGTCAGGACCGGCAGAGCGATGCGGTCGAGTCGGTCGAAGAAGTCCATGTCCGCGTTGACCTTGGCGAGCGACGGGAAGACCCGGAACTTGACCGCCAGCAGCAGCATCAGGATGTAGGCGATGAAGAAATCGGGAAACGAGATGGTCGTCAGCGTCACGGCGTTGACCGTCCGGTCGAACCAGCTGTTGCGATAGAGCGCCGCGAGGACACCGAGCGCCAGCGCCAGCGGCACGGCGATGGCCGCCGCCACCAGTGCGAGGAACAGCGTGTTCTCGAGGCGCGGCGCCAGGATGTCCCACACCGTGCGGCGATAGCCGACGCGCGATGAAAACGACGAGCCGAAATCGCCCTGGATGACGCCGCCGATCCACCGGAAGTAGCGGATCACCGCAGGCTGGTCGATGCCTATTTCCTTCTCGAACGCCGCCACCGTTTCGGGCGTCGCCGCTTGGCCGAGGATCGCCTTCGCGAAGTTGCCCGGCAGCATCTCGATCGCCGAGAAGATCACGATCGATACGATGAAAAGCGTGACGAGGCCGAACGCCAACCGCTGTAGCACGGTTCTCAGGACCGGGTGCATATGTTCCGAAGCCCCACCTTCGGGTTTTCTAGTTGTTGCGCGAATACTGACAAAAAGTTTCGGGGTTTACCAGCCCGAAATGCGAAGGGCCGCGGGCTTGGCCCGCGACCCTCCGGACTTTCTCGATGCGTCGTGCGCTCTAGGCCTGCCACCAGCGCGCCGGCAGCTTCATGCCGTCGACGTCCCAGTTCGAAGCGATATCGCCATGCGCGATCTTCTTCGTGTGGGCGCTGACATAGGTGTTGAACACGATGTTGATGAGCCCGCCGTCGTCGTGCACGAGCTGCTGCATCTCGGCGTACATCGCCGCCCGCTTGGAGTCGTCGGTCTCCGAACGGGCCGCGAGGAGCAGCTCGTTGAAGCGCGAGTTCTTCCAGAAGGTGTCGTTCCACGGCGAGTCTGCGGCGTAGGTGGTGGTGAACATCCAGTCGCAGGTCGGCCGGCCGTTCCAGTACGAGGCGCAGAACGGCTTCTTCAGCCACACCACGTCCCAGTAGCTGTCGTCGGCTTCCTTGACCAAATTGATCTCGATGCCCGCCGCCTTTGCCGACTCCTGGAAGAGCGTGCAGGCGTCGACGGCGCCGGCGAACGCCGCGTCGGCGGCCGACAGGTCGACCTTCAGGGTCTCGAGGCCGGCCTTCTTGAGAAGGCTCTTCGCCATCTCGGGATCGTACTTGTGGATCGGGTCCGGGTTCGTGGCGAACTTGATCGACGGCGCGATCGGGTTGTCGTTGGCCGCCTGCGCATAGCCCTGGAAGATCTTCTTGGCGATGGCTTCGCGGTCGATCGAGTACTTCAGCGCATTGCGCACGTCGGGATTGTCGAACGGCGCCTGCGTGACGTTCATCACCAGGATGTAGTGGCCGAAGCCCGTCGCCTGGTCGATCTCGAGATCGGGGTTCTGCTTGAGCATGTCGACCGTCTTGAGCTCGCAGCGGTCCATGAAGTCGATCTCGCCCGAGTTCAGCGCATTGGTGCGCGCCGCCACGTCGGCGATGGTGTTGATCTCGATCTCGTCGAACCACGCGTCGCGATAGAAGTTCGGATTGCGCTTCATGGTGGCGCGCACGCCCGGTTCCCACTTGTCGAGGATGTAGGGGCCGGTGCGGATGCACGACTCCCAGTCGACGCCGCCGCCGTCCTTGGCCGGCATGATCGGCAGGTGGTAGTCGCTGGCGAGATACGGGAAGTCGGCATTGCCGCCCGAAAGCGTGAACACCACCGTGTCCTCGCCGTCGGCCTTGAGCTCGGATACCGCCGCCAGGATCGACTTGGCAGCCGACTTCGACCCTTCGCCCATGTGATGGCGGTAGGATTCGACGACGTCGTTGGCCGTGACCGTCTTGCCGTTGTGGAACGTCACGCCCTTCCTGACCTTGAACACCCACTTCGTCGCGCCGTCGGACGGCTCGAAGCTTTCGGCGAGGTCCGGGGTGATGTTGCCCTTGGCATCGACCTCGGTCAGGCTGTTGCCGGCCGAGCCCCACCCCACTGTACCCGTCATCTGGTCCGGGTAGGTCGCCGGGTCCAGCGAGTCCGTCGTCGCGCCGTGGCCGAGGCCGAGACGCAGCTTGCCGCCCTTCTTCGGTTCGGCGCGCACGGCCTTGGTGAAGAGCGCCGTGGCCGCCGGCACGGTCAGCCCGGCGGCGAGCGCCAGCTGGACGAAGTCGCGGCGGGAAATCCTCCCGCGCGCCGCGAGTTTCGTGGCGGAATCGAGTTTGGTCTTCAATTCGGACATTCGTAGAGTCTCCTCCTGTTGAGACATGTCGGTTGCGAATGATCGGGGTGGGACGATGGCCCCTTCGCTTCATGAGCGGGCGCCGTCGGGTGTCCTCCCCCATTTTTGTCGTTGCGGCCGGATCGAGCTCACTCTGGGACAGGACCCAGCCTTCCCGGAGCGTGTCATGCATGCCCGGATACGTCAATGGCGGGTAGGGCGCGGAAGGGCCCCCGTGCCGCCGTTCAGGACGTCATTTCACCCCGGAATGGCTGTCCGCCGCGCGGGTGTTAACCTGTTGGCCCGCCGATTGGCTCAGGCCATCCACCAGCGCTCGAAGATCATGCCTCCGTCGAGGTCGTAGTTGGCCGCGATCTTGCCGGGATGCGCCACCTTGGCCGAATGGGCCGAGACGTAGTTGTTGAACATCAGGACGACGATGCCGCCGTCGTCGTGCAGGAGCTGCTGCATCTCGGCATACATCGCCGCGCGTTTGGCCTCGTCCGTCTCGGCGCGCGCGGCGATCAGGAGCTCGTTGAACTTCGGGTGCTTCCAGTACGTGTCGTTCCACGCCGCGTCGGCGGCATAGGCGGTGGCGAACATCCAGTCGCAGGTCGGCCTGCCGCCCCAGTACGACATGCACCAGGGTTTCTTCATCCACACATTGTCCCAGTATCCATCGTCCGCCTCGCGCACGATGTTGATCTCGATGCCCGCCTGCTTCGCGCTGTCGGCCATCAGCACGGCGGCGTCGGTGGCACCCGCGAAGGCCGCCTCCGACGTCGACAGGTCGACCTTGAGCGACGACAGCCCGGCCTTGCCGAGATGGAATTTCGCTTTCTCGGGATCGAACTTGAACACCGGCTGCGGTTGCGAGGCGAACTTCATGATCGGCGCGATGGGGTCGTCGTTTCCCGGCGTGCCGTAGCCGTAGAGCACCTTCTTGACGATCTGGTCGCGGTCGAGTGCCCATTTGAGGGCGAGCCGCACGTCGACATTGTCGAAGGGCGGCACGGTGACGTTCATGGGCGCGCAGTAGTGGCCGAGCCCGGTGATGTTGGTGATTTTGATCTCGGGATTCTGCTCGAGCATCCCGATCGTCTTGAGGTCGCAGCGGTCGATGTAGTGGACGCTGCCCGAGGTGAGCGCGTTCGTCCGCGCCGCGACGTCGACGATGGACAGCATCTCGACGTCGTCGAACCACGCCGCGTCCGTCTTGAAGTAGTTCGGGTTGCGCTTGCCCGATATCCGGATGCCCGGCTCGAAGGAATCGAGAATGTAGGGGCCGGCGCTCTCGCCTTTCTCCCACGAGATCTTTCCTTCCTTGGAAGGATAGATCGGCAGGTGGTAGTCGCTGGCGATGTACGGGAAATCGGCGCTGCCGTTGGTGAGCGTGAAGAGCACGGTCTCGGGCCCGTCCGCCTTGACGTCCGTAAGCGGCGCGAGGACCGATTTCACCGCCGACTTCGAGCCTTCGGCGCGGTGGTAGTTGTAGGTGGCGACGACGTCGTCGGCGGTCACCGCCTTGCCGTTGTGGAACGTCGAGCCCTTGCGGAGCTTGAAGATCCATTTCTTCGCGCCGTCGGCCGGCTCGAAGCTTTCCGCGAGGTGGGGCGCGACGGAGTTGCTGGCGTCGACGGCCGTCAGCGCCGCGCCGCAGATGCCGAGGCCGATGCTGGCCGAGAAGCTGTTGGTCCACAGCGCGGGATCGAGCGTGTCCGTCGTCGATCCGTGCCCGATGCCGATCTTGAACGAGCCGCCGCGCTTTGCCTGCGCGAGCGCCGCCGCGTCGAAGAGCTTGAGCGCCGTCGGAACGGCGATGCCCGCGGCCAGCGCAAGCTGGACGAACTCCCGGCGCGACATCCGCCCACGGGTCACGAGCTGCTTTGCACGCATCAGGTCCATCGAAGCCTCCACCTCGCTCGGTCCGCCCACGGGCTTGCAAGATAAGCGCTGTATGTCAGGTGATTCGCTGCGGCCGCAGGGGAATTGTTGCCCCCGGGGAACCTAAGTCAACGGGTCCGCAAAAATAATTCCCCCCGTTGTATCGCCGGTCAACCGAGCTTGCGCTCGATCGATTCCTTCCATGTCCGAGTGAGGACGCGTCGCTTCCCCTCGTAGGCTTCGAGCCGTGCCGTGACGTGAAAGTGCGTCGCCGTCGCGGTCAGGGTGCTCGTCGTCTCCGTTCGGACCTTCCAGGTGCCGCGGCTGATCTCCTCCGTCCAGTGCGTCTCCTGTCGGGCCGAGAGCGGATCGTCGGGAAAGATGGAGTAGGCCTCCCGCGCGCATTCCCATGTCTGGAGCCCGTGCTTGGGATGTTCGTAGCGGCCGAAATCGTCGACGATGGTGAGCCGCGTCTCGCCGCTGGCCTGGTCGATGGTCACCTCGCGGCGGTTCGCCGGCTTTGCAATTTCGCGGCGCTTCAGCGGCGGCGCGCCTTCCGGCGGCGGGAAGCTGACATCCGTTCCCGCGCCGTGTCCGGTGGGCAGCTCGATGAAGCTTTCCGCCGTGCGGATGGTGAGCGTCACCGGCTCCGGCGCCGGCCACATCATCGGCCAGTAGCTTGTCGACAGCGACACCCTGAGGCGGTTGCCCGCCGGTATGCGCATCGCCGTGTCGTCGAGCTTGATGCGGACTTGATAGGTCTTCCCGGTTTCGAGCGGCGATGGAGTCTCGTGGCTGTCCCGGTGCGTGAGGTTCATCAGGTGGTAGGTCACCCGCGACACCGCGCCGTCGGGCCAGATGCTGTTGAGGCGCACCGCGACGAATGCAACCGGCTTGTCGGCCGTGAAGGACAAGGTGAGGACGGGCGCCCCGATGATCTCCAGCGGCTCGGCGAGCACCGGCCCATCGAAGACGGCCGAGCCCGAATCGTCGCGGCGCTGGTCGCCGGGAAATTCCGGCCCGAGCCAGATGATGCAGTATTCTCCCCCGTCGAGTCCCGTCGTCTGCGGCGAGGCGAGGCGGACCTCAAGGGGGGTACCGGCCGTCGCCTCGAGGCCGCCCGGGGAAAGATGAAGCCGCTGTGTCTTGCTGCGCTCCGGCGGCCACAGCTGGCAGGCTATCCAGTGCCCGCCGATATGTGCGAGCGATGCTCCGGGCCGCTGCAGGTCCATGACGTAGACGCGGAACGGCGGGTCGCTCATCACCCGCGTGACCTCGCCCTTGAGCCAGAAATCCCACCAGCGCAGGGCCTCCTGGAGAAATCCGATTCTCGGCTCGGGCACCGCGAAGTGCGGATATTTGTGCGCCCATGGGCCGATGATGCACTTGGCCGGCGACTTGAGGCCGAACATGAGCCTCGGCACCGCGTTGGAGTAGGCATCGTTCCATCCGCCGACGAACAGCACCGGCGTTTCGATCGCGTGCCAGTCCTCGCACACCGAGCCGTGCTTCCAGTACGCGTCGCGATGCGGATGCTTGAGCCATGTCGAGATCAGGAGCGGCTCGTTCTTCAGGCGCGACAGCCAGGTCTTGCGCCAGCTCTTGCCGACCACCTTGGGATCGGGGGGCCGCGACGAATAGGCGAACATCGTGGCCGCCCAGCCGAGATTCTCGTTGAGCAGGCAGCCGCCCTTGTAGTGGATGTCGTCCGCATATCGGTCGTCCGTCGAGCACAGGGAGATCACCGTCCTGAGGGCCGGCGGTCGCCGCGCCGCCACCTGCAGCCCGTTGAAGCCGCCCCACGAGATTCCCATCATGCCGACGCGACCGCTGCACCACGGCTGGGCCGCGAGCCACGCGATGACCGCGACCGCATCGTCCTGCTCCTGCGCCGTGTACTCGTCCTCCATCAGCCCTTCGGAATCGCCGTTGCCGCGCATGTCGACGCGCGCCGAGGCGTAGCCGTGCCCGGCGAAATAGGGATGCGTCAGGGCATCGCGCACCGCCGTGCCGTCGCGCTTGCGGTATGGGATGTATTCGAGGATCGCCGGCACCGGCTTCTTCACTGCATCGCGCGGCAGCCAGATCCGCGCTGCCAGCCGCACCCCGTCGGCCATCGGGATGAGCACGTTCTCGATTTCCCGGACCTGGCGCGGGAATTTCCGGATCGTCTTCATGCCGGCAGCCTGCCGTCATGTGCGAGGCTGCGGACCGCCGCGGCGATGGCGTCGAACCCGGCCCGGCAGACGGCCGACACGGCGCGCGCCCGCATGTAGCTGTGGGTGAGCGCGGGTTCGCGGCGCAGCACGGCCGGCACGCCGGCAGCGCGCAGCCGCTCGGCGTAGAGAATGGCCTCGTCGTAGAGAGGATCGTGAGCCGCCGCCGTGATGAAGGCGGGCGGCAGGTTGCGGAAGTCCGTCTCGAGGAGGGGGATGATGTATTTGTCCGCCCAGTTGCCGCTCTCCTTCGGACCGAGAACGGAATTCCAGAAGTACCGCATCTCGTCGCGCGTCAGGCATGGGCCGTCTGCGTTTCGCCGGTAGGAGGCGTTGTCGAGATCGATGCCGAGCACGGGATAGATCAGGACCTGGCCGTTGATCTGCTTCATCCCGCGATCCCGGAGATAGAGCGCGAGCGAGGCGCTCATCTGTCCGCCCGCGCTGTCTCCCGCGGCGATGATAGTATCTCCGTCGATGCCGTGCCGGGAGCCTTGCTCCCTCATCCAGGCGAGAACGGCGAGGTTGTCTTCGAGCTGGGCCGGGTGCGGATGCTCGGGCGCCAGCCGGTAGTCCACGGCGGCGACGGCGACGTCGGCCACCGCCGCGAGCTCCGCGCACATGTCGTCGTGGGTCTCGATGCTCCCGAGCACCCAGCCGCCGCCATGCAGGTAGATCACGCCGGGCCGCAGCCCCGCGCCCTGCGGGCGGTAGAGGCGGACGTGAACCGTCTCGCGGCCCCGCGGTATGTTGAGATCGTCGATCCTCAGGTTCGTCGGCGCCGGGGCGCGAAACGAGCGGCACACCTGGTCCCAGCTTTCGCGCTGCTTGGCGAGCGGCCAGTGAACCGCCTCCGGCGGACTCGCCGCCGACAGTTCCGCATAGAAGCGCAGCATGCCCTCGTCGATCGCCGCGACCTGGTCGTCATCGACCATGTTTGATCCTTTGCAGTGAACTTCTCATCGAATTGTAATAAGACGGGGCCATGTTGATAGCATGCTTCGATTTTCCCCGGCCACCCGCATGATTTGGCCCTGGACGCGGGACCTGCCTGACGCCGCCGTGGTCGAGGCCGGCCGCCCGCGCCGCGAGTTCCACATCCTCGATGCCGTCGCCCAGGCGATGCCCGATCCCTTCATGGTCCTCGATGCGGAAGGGGTAATCGCCGTGGCCAACCGGGCCGCGGAGGACGTCATGGAGACGAACCTGCTCGGACAGCACCTTTCGATCGCCGTCCGCTCGCCCCAGATCGTCGAGGCCGTCGACGGCGTCGCCGCCGGGGGCGGGGCCGTTCACGTCGACTTCGAACGCCGCGTGCCCGTCGAGCGCCGCTTCCAGGCGTTCATCGCGCCGATCGCATTGTCCGGCGTCGAGGGGCCGCGTTTTCCGATCCTCATCGTTCTGCGCGATCTGACCCGCGAGCAGCAGATCGAGCGGATGCGGGCCGATTTCGTCGCCAATGCGAGCCACGAGCTGCGCACGCCGCTCTCCTCGCTCCTCGGATTCATCGAGACGCTCCAGGGCTCGGCCCGCAACGACGAGGCGGCGCGCGGCAAGTTCCTGCCTCTCATGCGTACCCAGGCCGAGCGGATGAAGCGCGTCATCGACGATCTCCTGTCCTTGAGCCGCATCGAGCTCAACGCCCATCGCCGCCCGACCGAGACGGTGGATGCGGGCCTCGTCCTGCGCCAGGTCTCGGAACTCATGGCCGGCATGGCGCGCGACAGCGCCGTCGCGCTCGAGCTCGACCTGTCGGGCGAACTTTCGGTCGTCGGCGATCGCGACGAGCTGATCCAGGTCGTCCAGAATCTCGTCGAGAACGCCATCAAGTATGCGGCGGGCGGCCGCCGGATCGTCCTGCACGGCCGCCGGCTCGGACAGGACCGCGTGGAGCTGGCGGTGCAGGATTTCGGCCCGGGAATTGCCGAGGAGCACATCCCCCGCCTCACCGAGCGGTTCTATCGCGTCAGCGTCCAGGAGAGCCGGGCCCGCGGCGGCACCGGACTCGGCCTCGCCATCGTGAAGCACATCCTGAACCGGCATCGCGGCAAGCTTCACGTCACGTCCAGGGTCGGTTCCGGCTCGACCTTCAGGATCGTGCTCCCGGCCGCGCCCGGCCTGTTGCGTCGCTGAGGAAAATCAATTACTTCAATACCTTAAATTGTCATAATACTGAAACCTTGCCGACACATAAGTCACATGCGGCCTACCTATGGTCATCGCCGTTGGCCTTGAAGGACCAAGGAAGCAGGAGGTTTATCGTGAGGATTTCAGCTCTCGTCACCGGCGCCGCGTTCGGCGCCATGTTGTTCGCCGCTGCCGGCGTTGCCGAGGCGCGCGACCAAATTCGCATCGTAGGTTCCTCGACCGTCTATCCGTTCACGACGGCCGTGGCCGAGCAGTTCGGCAAGAAAAGCGGCATGAAGACGCCGGTCGTCGAGTCGACCGGTACCGGCGGCGGCATGAAGCTCTTTTGCTCCGGTGTCGGTGAGGACTTCCCCGACATCACCAATGCGTCGCGCCGCATCAAGAAGGCGGAGTTCGAGGATTGCGCCAAGAACGGCGCCAACGAGATCGTCGAGCTGACCATCGGCTTCGACGGCCTGACCATCGCCCATGCCAAGGGCGGGCCGGCGGTGAACCTCACCCTCGAGCAGGTCTTCCTCGCCCTTGCCAAGAACGTCCCGGGATCCGACGGCAAGCTCGTTCCCAACCCCTATGTGAACTGGTCGGACATCGATCCGTCGCTTCCGGCCGCCAAGATCGAGGTTCTTGGACCCCCGCCGACCTCCGGCACGCGCGATTCCCTCCACGAGCTCTTCCTCGAGAAGGGCGCCAGCAAGATCGAGGCGCTGAAGGCTCTGAAGAAGGATGATCCGAAGGCCTTCGAAGCCGCCTGGAAGACCATCCGCGAAGATGGCGCCTATGTCGAGGCCGGCGAGAACGACAACGTCATCGTCCAGAAGCTCGAGGCGAACACCAACGCCTACGGCGTCTTCGGCTACTCCTTCCTCGAGGAGAATGCCTCTCAGCTGACCGGCGTTGCGCTCGATGGCGTCGATCCGACCTTCGAGAACATCGCCGCCGGCAAGTACGAAGGCGGCCGTCCCCTGTATGTCTACATCAAGAAGGCCCATCTCGGCCTCGTGCCGGGCATCGACTCCTTTGCCGAGGAATACACCTCGACGGCGGCGTTGGGCGACGACGGCTATCTCGCGACGAAGGGCCTCGTCCCGCTGCCGGATGACCAGTTCGAGAAGATGGCGGCGAGCGTCAAGGCCATGACGCCCATGTCTGTCGACTCGCTGAAGTAACGACGTTTCGCGACCGGAAGCACGGACGAACTGCTTCCGGTCGCGGCCGGTCCGGGAGACGAGCCGCTCGCGTTCGGGCGGCGGAGTAGGGAGCAGACGTGGCGGTTCTTTACTTTCTGTGTCTTGCTGCCCTTGCCTTGGCCGGTTTCTGGCTCGGCAGGGCGCGCGCCTTCGAGATCGTCACCGAAGGCGCCGCCATGCATTCGCGGCCGACCTATCACGGCGCCCTGATAGCGACGGTCGTCGCGCTGGTGATGCTGGCGGTCTTCCTCCTCGGCTGGCCTCTCACGCACTATCTCGCCGAGCATGCCGCCCTCGGCCAGCTGCCGGCCGACCTCGTCGCCGATCCGCTGAAGCGCAGCGCAACCATGCGCGAGGTCGTCAATCTCGCCCACGCCGATGCCCCGTCGCCGGCCGCCGGTCCGGTGGCCCTTGCCGCAAGCCGCCTCACCGGAGTGACGGCCGCCGGGCTGTGGCTGACCGTGATCCTCGGCATCGCGCTGGGCGCCGCCGTCGTCTTCTATGGCCGGCGCATCGTGTCGGTCGATTTCCGGGCCCGCAATGCCTTCGAGCGGATCATCCAGGTCATTCTCTTCGTCTGCGCGGCGGTGGCGGTCCTGACGACCATCGGCATCGTCCTGTCGGTTCTCTTCGAAACCCTGCGCTTTTTCCAGAAAGTCTCGCCGATCGACTTCCTGTTCGGGCTCGAATGGAATCCCCAGACGGCGATGCGTGCCGACCAGGGGGATTTCGGCGGCGCCTTCGGCATCGTGCCGCTCGTCACCGGCACGCTGCTGATCACGACCATCGCCATTGCCGTTGCCGGTCCGATCGGCCTGTTCTCCGCCATCTACATGTCGGAATATGCGACGCCGCGCATCCGCGCCGTGGCGAAGCCCATCCTCGAAATCCTGGCCGGCATTCCGACCGTCGTCCTCGGCTTCTTCGCCGCCCTGACCGTCGCGCCCCTGTTGCGCGATCTCGGCGCCAACCTCGGCGTATCGGTGGCCTCGGAATCGGCCCTCGCCGCCGGGCTGGTGATGGGCATGATGATCATTCCCTTCGTGTCGTCCCTCTCCGACGACGTGATGAACGCGGTTCCCCAGGCGTTGCGCGACGGCTCCTATGCCATGGGCTCGACCAAGTCCGAAACCATCAAGAGGGTGGTTCTGCCGGCGGCGCTGCCGGGCATCGTCTCGGCCTTCATGCTCGCCATCTCGCGCGCCATCGGCGAGACCATGATCGTCGTCATGGCCGCCGGTCTCGCCGCCAATCTGACCTTCAATCCGCTCGAGGCGGTCACGACCTTCACCGTCCAGATCAAGACCATCCTGGTCGGCGACCAGGAGTTCGACAGCGCCAAGACGCTCTCCGCCTTCGCGCTCGGCTTCGTCCTGTTCTTCCTGACCCTCATGCTGAACGTCATCGCATTGCAGATAGTGAAGAGGTACCGCGAGCGCTATGACTGACCTTGCTGCACCGGGTGGTCGCATCGAATTCGGCTCCGCCGCCGCCCGCACCCGCCTGGCGCGGCGCTATCGGAGCGAGACCCGCTTCAAGTCCTACGGGATCATCGGCCTTGCCGTTGCCGCGCTGTTCCTCATCGTGCTCTTCGCCAACATCCTGAGCCAGGGCCTGCCGGCCTTCTGGCAGCATGCGCTGCGCATCGAGGTGGCCCTGCCGCGCGATGCCGTCGACCCGCAGGGCAGCGGCGATCCGGCCGAGCTCGCCAAGGCCGACTATCAGAAGCTCGTTCGCGACGCGCTCCTGGCCAAGCTTCCCTTCGTGACGTCGCGGGCCGACCGCAAGCTCGTGACCGGACTGTTGTCGAGCGGCGCCGGCGATGCGCTGCGCCGCGAGGTCGTCGCCCGGCCGGACCTGGTCGGCCAGACGGTGACGACCGATGCGCTTCTTTCCGACGAGGCCGATCTCTACTTGAAGGGCCACGAGACCTCCATTTCCACCCGCCCTCCGGCCGGCCGGCTGTCCCTCGCCATCGAGGCGGAAACCTATGTGATGACTTCGACGGCGAGCGATTTCGCCCCGGTCCTGGCGAAGGTGAAGGAAGCGCTGCTCGCCCGGGCGCAAGCGTTCGAGCGCGAGGCGCAGCGGTTGCGGGCGCCACTCGCAGGGCTCCGTGAGCGCGTCGCCGAGGCGGCGACCGCCCTGGCCGCGGCCCGCGCCGGCCAGGATGCCGACGCCATCGCCGCGGCGGAAGCGCGTACAACCAGGACCCAGGCCGACTTCACGTCGCTCGAGCAGAAGGCCGTCGCTCTCGAAGAGCAGGCGCGGAGCCTGCGGGGCTCGGCATCCTCGTCCGCCGGCAACGAAGTTCTCGATGACGATGCGTTGAGCGTGCTCATCGCCGTCAATGGCGGCCTCATCAAGGTCGCCGAGCTCGGCGAAGCCCTCGCCAGGGGCGAAGCCCTCATCCCGCCGACCTCGTCGGCGCCGGCCGACGCCGGAGCCTGGCGGATCCTGACCTACGACACGCCGGCGGCCGATCGTCGGACGGGCGACAAGGAAATCGCCTGGCTCGAGAAGCTGCGCGGCGAGGGGGCCGTCTCCAGCAATTTCAACTGGCTCTTCTTCACGGCCGGCGACAGCCGCGAGCCCGAGCTGGCGGGCATCCGCGGCGCACTCGTCGGGTCGCTGCTGACGCTCTTCGTGACCCTCGTCCTGTGCCTTCCGATCGGCGTCGGCGCAGCGATCTACCTCGAGGAGTTCGCCCAGAAGAACCGGCTGACCGAGTTCATCGAGGTCAACATCAACAACCTCGCCGCCGTGCCCTCGATCGTGTTCGGGCTTCTCGGCCTCGCGATGTTCCTGAACGCCTTCGGCCTGCCGCGCTCCGCCGCCCTCGTCGGCGGCCTCGTGCTCGCGCTCCTCGTCCTGCCCACCATCATCATTGCCGCCCGCGCCGCGCTCAAGGCCGTGCCGCCCTCCATCAAGGAAGCGGCTCTCGGCGTCGGCGCCTCGCACCAGCAGGCCGTCTTCCATCATGTCCTGCCGCTGGCGCTTCCCGGCATCATGACCGGGACCATCATCGGAATGGCGCACGCCCTGGGCGAGACGGCGCCGCTCCTCATGATCGGCATGGTCGCCTTCATCGTCGACGTTCCGGGCGGCTTCACCGATGCGGCGACCGCGCTGCCGGTGCAGATCTTCCTGTGGTCGGACCTGCCCGAGATCGCCTTCCAGGCCAAGACGGCGGCGGCGATCATCGTGCTTCTCGCCTTCCTGTTCATCATGAACGGTGCGGCGATCGTCCTGCGCAGCCGGTTCCAGCGGCGATGGTAGAAGAAAGTTTCGGAGAAGAGATCATGGATGCATCGACAGCCGCGGTCCGCAAGCCGATCGAGACGCCCAAGGCGGCCGTCGACGAGGTGAAGATCAGGGCCCGCGACGTCAACGTCTTCTACGGCGAGAAGCAGGCGATCAACAACCTCGCCATCGACATTCCCGATCGCGCCGTCTCCGCCTTCATCGGCCCCTCCGGCTGCGGCAAGTCGACCTTCCTGCGCTCCATCAACCGGATGAACGACACCATCCCGGGCTGCCGCGTGACCGGTACCATCACGCTCGACGGCGAGGACATCTATGCCCCCGCCAACGATCCCGTCCTGCTACGCGCCCGCGTCGGCATGGTTTTCCAGAAGCCCAATCCGTTTCCGAAGTCGATCTACGAGAACGTTGCCTACGGGCCGCGCATCCACGGCATCGCCCGCAACAAGGCCGAGCTCGACGAGATCGTCGTCGCGAGCCTGCGCCGGGCCGGGCTGTTCGAAGAGGTGAAGGACCGCCTGGCCTCGCCCGGCACCGGCCTGTCGGGCGGCCAGCAGCAACGTCTGTGCATCGCCCGCGCCATTGCCGTCAACCCGGAGGTCATCCTGATGGACGAGCCGTGCTCGTCGCTCGATCCCATCGCCACGGCGCGCATCGAGGAGCTGATCGACGAGCTCAAGCAGAACTTCTGCATCGTCATCGTCACCCACTCCATGCAGCAGGCGGCGCGCGTTTCGCAGTATACTGCCTTCTTCCATCTCGGCACGCTCGTCGAGACCGGCGAGACCGACGAGATCTTCACGAACCCCCGCGACCGGCGGACCCAGGACTACATCACCGGCCGCTTCGGCTGACCGCGAGGAGGACCATCGCATGAACGAACATACGGTCAAGAAGTACGACGAGGAGCTGACGGCTCTCCGCACCATGCTCGCCCAGATGGGCGGCCTGGCTGAGGACCAGCTGGGCAAGGCGATCGACGCACTCGTCGGCCGCGATATCGAGGCCGCCGACCGCATCATCGCCACCGACGACAAGATCGACGCGCTCGAGCTCGCCATCGAGGAGAAGGCGATCCTCACCATCGCCAAGCGCCAGCCCATGGCTCTCGACCTGCGCGAGATCATGGTCTCGATCCGCGTCGCCTCCGACCTCGAGCGCATCGGCGACCTTTCCAAGAACATCGCCAAGCGCACCCATGCCATATCGGACGATCATCCCGGCCGCATCATGATGGGCCTCGCCCGCATGGGCCGGCTGGCGCTCGGTCAGCTGAAGGACGTTCTCGACGCCTTCGCCCAGCACGACGACAACAAGGCGCTCGAGGTGTGGCGCAGCGACGAGGAGATAGATGCCCTCTACAATTCGATCTTCCGCGAGCTGCTCACCTACATGATGGAGGACCCGCGCACCATCGGCCTGTGCACGCATCTTCTGTTCGGCGCCAAGAACATCGAGCGCATCGGCGACCACGCCACCAACATCGCCGAGAACATCTACTACCTGGTGCACGGCAAGGCGCTGCGCGACGAACGGCCCAAGAAGGACAACACCAGCACCACGCCCTTCGAGACGCTGGGGCGCTGATCCAATGTCGGCCTCCATCCTCATCGTCGAAGACGAAGAGCCGCTGCAGATCCTCCTCAAGTACAATCTCGAGGCGGAGGGCTATCGGGTCTTCGCCGCCACCGCCGGCGAGGACGTGCCGATGATGATCGCCGACGAGCACCCGAACCTCATCATCCTCGACTGGATGCTGCCCGGCATCTCCGGCATCGAGCTGTGCCGGCTGCTCAGGGCCAAGCCCGAGACCCGCGACATCCCCATCGTCATGCTGACCGCCCGCGGCGAGGAGGCCGAGCGCATCCGCGGCCTCGCCACCGGCGCCGACGACTATGTGGTGAAGCCCTTCTCGGTGCCCGAGCTGCTCGCCCGCATCCGCACCATCCTGCGCCGCGTCGACCCCGAGGCGGTGGCCGAGGTGCTGGCGCTGGGCGACCTGGCGCTCGACCGCAGGACCAGGCGCGTCACCCGCGGCACGCGCGACATCAACCTGTCGCCGACCGAGTTCCGCCTTCTCGAGCATCTCATGCAGTCGCCCGGCCGCGTCTACACGCGCTCGCAGCTTCTCGACGCCGTGTGGGGGCGGGAGATCTACATCGACGAGCGCACCGTCGACGTCCATGTCGGCCGCCTGCGCAAGTCGCTGACCCGCGGCCGCGAGGCCGATCCCATCCGGACCGTGCGCAGCATGGGCTACGCCTTCGACGAGCGCTTCGGCGCCGCCTGAGCTCCGTTGTTCGGACATTGCGGTTAAAGAGGCGCCGGGAAGGCGGTGATGGTTGGTGAGAGGGGGCGCGTCCAACCATTTCCCGCGACTTCCCGGCAGGTTACCGGTGCCGTCGGGCACCGGATCGGTTGTGGATCACACGTCCTGGCAGATCGCCGTGGCGCAGGCGTCGATCGAGCGGGCGCCCTTGAGAGGGAACGCCTGGTTCTTGGTGACGATCGTGATGTTCGTCGCGGAGCTGTTTGCGGTGGTTTCCTGCGCATGCGGCGCGTAGGCGCCGGCTGCCAGAAGGGCGGTCGCCAGAACCCCGATTGCAAGCTTGTTGAGCATCGTCCTCTCCATCTGTTCGATGGCCTGTCCCTGATGACGAGGAGAATGCACAAGCCGCATTCAATGCATGCTGAACACCTTGTTCATCTTCTGTTTAGAATTGTGGCAGCGTGCCGCGAGCTGTCATGGCGGGTGCGGAACCCGCCGTAAAAGCCTCTGAATGCTGGATGATTTCAGCTCGCGATCTTCTGGCGCCGCCGGTCCTGCAGCGGCTGGTAGGCCACCCGGGCATGATAGTCGCAATAGGGTCCGCCGCTCATCTTCGGCGTATGTCCGCAGAAGAAGAACTCGTCCGTGCCCGGATCGCCGACCGGCCAGCGGCACGTGCGGTCGGACAGCATGAGGATATTCACCCGCTCGCCCTTCGGAATGTCGACGAGCCGGATCGGCTCCGGTTCCGGCTCGGTGTGCACGGCCGGCTCCGGCCGATGCATGGGCTTCAGCGCGTTCGCGCCGATGGTTGCGAGCAGCGGACGGCCGGGATGGGACGGTTCGCGCGTCTTGCGCGGCCGCGGCCGTGCGGCACGCTGCGGAGTGACGCGGCCCGACAGGCCAAGCCGGTGCACCTTGCCGATGACGGCGTTGCGCGTGACGCCGTGGCTGAGCCGGCCGGCGATCTGGCTGGCGCTCAATCCTTCGTTCCACAGTTTCTTGAGAAGCTCGACCCGGTCTTCGGTCCAGGACAGTTTGTCGTTGGTGGGGGGCTGCTCTAAAAGTGTTGTCACCCGGAATCCCTCTTCTTTCGCTGAGCTGCAGCGCTCGCGTGGCCATAATCAACGACTGACTGGTAGTGCTATATCTTGTGTCTAGCGGCTTCGACGCTACAACATGCCCTGAGTTTGCCGCAACGATCCCCGGCGCCTCGTCCCCAACTTCGTTCCCCGCGCCACGTGTTGATCGAAGGTTAACAGGCGAACGAATCGGCCGACCATGCGACCTTCTGACTCAGTGGCGCATTGCAGTGCGCAATGTGACTCGTTCGCATCACTTGCGTGCGATTGCCCTTTCATCATCTCGGCGATATAAGCACGCATGATGAACCTCGGCGCCGCCTCGCATGGCGGCGCGTTGATTTTGAGCGCCGAACCATTAGAGCAGTGACGCAATGATCACTCCCTTGCTGCCGACGTACAATCGTGCCGCCCTCGCGTTCGAGCGCGGCGACGGGGTGTGGGTCTACACCGCCGATGGAACGCCCTATCTCGATTTCGGCGCCGGCGTCGCCGTGTCCATCCTCGGTCACGCGCATCCGCATCTCGTCGCCGCTCTGACGGATCAGGCGCGCCGGATTTGGCACACCTCCAACCTCTATCAGATTCCCCATCAAGAGAAGCTGGCGCGCCGGCTGGTGGAGCACACCTTCGCCGACACCGTCTTCTTCGGCAACTCCGGTGCCGAGGCGCTCGAATGCGCCATCAAGATCGCGCGCCGACATCATTGGTCGAACGGCCGTCCGAACCGGAATCGCATCGTCACCTTCGAAGGCGCGTTTCACGGCCGCACCCTGGCGACCATCGCCGCCGGCGGCCAGCCGAAGTACCTCGAGGGCTTCGCACCCGTCGTCGAGGGCTTCGACCAGGTTCCGTTCGACGATGATTCCGCCCTCGTGGCTGCCGTCACCGATCGCACAGCGGCGATCCTGATCGAGCCCATCCAGGGCGAGGGCGGCATCCGCCCGGTGCCGCACGCTCGGCTGCGCATGCTGCGCGAGCTGTGCGACGAGCGCGGACTGCTGCTCATCTTCGACGAGGTCCAGTGCGGCATGGGCCGCACCGGTCGGTTCTTCGCTCACGAGTGGGCGGGCATTTCGCCCGACGTCATGGCCATCGCCAAGGGAATAGGCGGGGGTTTTCCCATGGGTGCCTGCCTGTCCACCGAACGTGTCGGGAGCGCCATGGGTGTCGGCGCGCACGGTTCGACTTTCGGCGGCAATCCGCTCGCCATGGCGGTCGGCAATGCCGTCCTCGACGTCGTTCTCGCCGACGGCTTCCTTGAGCGGGTCCGCGCCCGCGGCGCGTTGCTCATGGATAGGCTCGCCCGCCTCGGCGATCGCTATCCTCAGATCGTCGCGGAGGTGCGCGGCGCCGGCCTCATGCTGGGCATCCGGTGCCGCGTGCCCAATTCGGAACTCATCGCGGCGTGCCATGCCGAGCATCTCCTCGCCATCGCCGCCGGCGACAACGTCGTGCGGCTCCTGCCGCCGCTCATCGTCACCGATGCCGAGATCGGCGAGGCCGTGACGCGCCTCGAGCGCGCCTGCGCCGCGCTCGCCGCCTCGCTGCCGGCCCGGGCCTCGGCCTGACGCCTGCCATGCCCGCCCCCCGGCATTTTCTCGAGATCGCCGAACTCGACACTGCGCGTCTCGCAGGCATCATCTCGAGCGCCCGGGCCATGAAGACCGCACGTCGCAATGCGCCGAAAGGCGCCCCCGAGCCCGATCGGCCGTTGGCCGGGCGGGTGCTCGCCATGATCTTCGAGCGGCCGTCGACGCGCACCCGCGTCTCGTTCGACATCGCCATGCGCCAGATGGGCGGCGAGGCGCTGTTCCTGTCGGCCCACGACCTGCAGCTCGGCCGCGGCGAGACCGTCGCCGATACATCGCGCGTGCTGTCTCGCTATGTCGACGGCATCGTGCTGCGCGCTGCGAGCCACCAGCATCTCCTCGAGCTCGCCGCCGAGGCGACCATTCCTGTGATCAACGGTCTGACCGACCTGTCGCATCCCTGCCAGGTGATGGCCGATCTGATGACGCTCGAAGAGAATAAGGGCAGGCTCGCCGGCCTCACCGTCGCCTGGAGCGGCGACAGTTGCAACGTCACCAACTCGTGGATCGAGGCGGCCGGCAAGTTCGGCTTCGCCATGCGGGTGGCGAGCCCGAAGTCCTTGCAGCCGCGTCCCGAGGTGCTGGACTGGGCCAGGCGGAACGCCGTCGACCTGGTGCTGACCGACGATGCCCGTGCCGCTGTCAAGGGCGCCGACTGCGTCGTCACCGACACCTGGATGTCCATGAACGTTTCGGACTCGGCCAACCGCCACAACCTGCTCAAGCCCTATCAGGTGAGCCAGTCGCTGATGCGCGAGGCGAAGCCCGACGCGGTCTTCATGCACTGCCTGCCGGCCCATCGAGGCGAGGAGGTGACGGCCGAGGTCATCGACGGACCGCAATCCGTGGTACTGGACGAAGCCGAAAACCGCCTCCATATCCAGAAGAGCATTTTGGCCTTTTGCCTGGCCCGCACCCGCGATGGAACATGAGATGCAGCTGCCGGCCGACGATCTGGTGCAGCCTTTCGAGGTGAAGGCGCTGGGTGTGCGCGGCCGCCTCGTGCGCCTCGGACCGATGGTCGACGATATCCTGCACCGCCACGACTACCCGGAAGCGGTGTCGCAACTGCTCGCCGAGGCCGTCGCGCTCACGGCGATGCTCGGCTCTTCGCTGAAGTTCGACGGCAAGTTCATTCTCCAGACGAGCTCCAAGGGCCCGGTCGACATGATCGTCGCAGACTATGCGACGCCGGGCGAGATGCGCGGCTATGCGCGCTTCGACTCCGACGCCGTCCAGGCGCTCGGCCACGAGGCGCCGCTGTCGCCCGGCCTGCTGATGGGCCACGGCCATCTCGCCATGACCGTCGACCAGGGCGCCGAGATGGAGCGCTATCAGGGGATCGTTCCGCTCCAGGGCCAGAGCCTGAGCGAGGTGGCGCATGAGTATTTCCTGCGTTCCGAACAGATCCCGACCAAGGTGAAGCTCGCCGCCGGCCCGATGATGGGGAGGGGCCACGATGCCCCGGACGCCTGGCGCGCCGGTGGAATTCTCATCCAGCATCTCCCCGCCGACGGTCCCTCGAGCCCGATGAGCCTGTCCTCGGGCGATGCACCGCCGGGCCTCGACGTTCGCCCCCAGGAGGACAACCGCTGGGTCGAGGCGCGCATCCTCGGCGACACCGTGGAGGATCACGAGCTCCTCGACCCGACGATCACGCCGCAGACGCTTCTCTATCGGCTCTTCCACGAGCAGGGCGTCACCGTTTATCCGCCGCATGCCGTGCGGCGCCACTGCACCTGTTCGCGCGACCGGATCGCCGAGCTCCTCAAAGGCTTCTCGCCCGAGGAGCGCGACGCCATGCGCGAAGGCGACGTCATCACCGTGACCTGCGAGTTCTGCTCGACCCGCTATCGTTTCGCCGCCGACGAGGTGCTTGCCGGCGCCGCCGTCCTCGGAACAGTAGTCGCCGAGCCGCTCGAGAAATCGATCGCAGGCGGCGAGCTGCGAGACGGCGATGAACTCGTTCGGCTGGTGCGCGTGGTCGATCGAGCCCGGTCCGCAGATGACGGCTTCCATGCCCCCTTCCTGGAAAAGGCCGGCCTCCGTCGCATAGGAGACGGCACTCGTCTCGTTGGTTCCCGCGAGCATGAGCGCCAGCTCGGTGGCCTGCGAGTTGCGGGGATTGAGGCCCGGAACGACGTTGGTGCGCGTGGTCTCGATATTCGTGAGCTTGCCCGTCTGCCGCATCTCGGCGAGGAGCGTCCGTGCGAGGCCGTCGAGACGCCTAGGCACCGCGTCGGGATCGTCACCCGGCAGGAGGCGCGTCTCCCACACGAATTTGCAATGCCCTGCGACGATGTTCTTCGCCGTGCCGCCGGCGATCACGCCCACATGCACGGTGCTGTAGGGAGGGTCGAACGCCGATGACGGATCGGCCGTCTCGCGCCGCTCTCGGGCCATCGCGTCGAGCTCGCCGATGAGCTGCGCGGCGATCGTGATGGCGTTGACGCCCTGCTGCGGCTTGCTCGAATGGGCTTCCTGCCCGGTCACCGTGGTCTCGAAGGAGTAGGCGGTCTTGTGCGCCGTCACGACCTTCATGAGCGTCGGCTCCCCCACGATCACTGCGGCGGGCATCGGCAGGTGATCGGCGAAGTGCCGCACGAGCGGCCGCACGCCCTTGCAGCCGACTTCCTCGTCGCACGACAGGGCGAGATGCACGGGGATCCGCAAGTTCCGCGCCTTGAGAGCTGGAACTGCCGCCAGGCAGGCAGCGACGAAACCTTTCATGTCGGCGGTGCCGCGGCCGTAGACGCGCCCGTCGCGCTCGATGGCGATGAAGGGATCGCTGTCCCAGGCCTGGCCCTCGACGGGCACGACGTCCGTATGTCCCGAGAGCACGATCCCGCCGGGTACGTCGGGCCCGATCGTCGCATAGAGATTCGTCTTTCGCCCCGGTTCGTAGTCGACCCGGCGGCTTTTCAGCCCGTGTCCCGTCAGGAAGTCTTCCACGAACGCGATGAGCTCGAGATTGCTCCGTTGGCTGGTGGTATCGAACCCGACGAGATCCTTCAGGAGCTGCCGTGTCGTGACGTCGCTCGATGGCATGCGGCTCCTATGTCGGATGCGGGCGCCGGCTCCTAGTGGACCTGGCGTGCGGCATACGGGCTGTCGAGGGAGAAGAGAGGGATGCTGACGTTGAAGGCCTGGCCGTTCGTCGTCTCCATGTCGTAGGTTCCGACCATGAACCCGGACGGCGTGGTGAGTGGCGCGCCGGAGGTGTATTCGAACGCCTCGCCGGGCTTGAGCGTCGGCTGCTCGCCGACGACGCCGGCGCCGTGCACCTCCTGCACCTGGCCGAGGCTGTTGGTGATTTTCCAGTGGCGCGCCTTCAGCGTCACGGTATCGTCCGACAGGTTCTCGATGGTGATGGAATAGGCCCAGACGAAATAGTTGCGGTCCGGACGCGACTGATCCTCGAGGAAGTTCGGACGCACCGTGATCCTGATGTCTTTGGTGGTGGTTTGGTACATGAGCAGGAATTCTATACGAACCAAGCGGGTTTTCCACAGCCCTTGCGCATGCGCCGCCTTGGGTTCACATCCGTGCTCGCTCAGGATGTGAACATGGTCCAAACGGCGCGACGCGACTCCCGCGGGATACTGCCCGCCCACGCAATTCAGCGGCTGATCGCCAAGGGAGCGATCCGCACGCCGTCCGGACGCGCGGACACGGACCTCATCCAGCCTGCGAGCCTCGACCTCCGGCTGGGAAACGTCGCCTTCCGGGTTCGCGCCTCGTTCCTGCCGGGACCCGGCAACACCGTCGCGCAGCGCCTCGCCAATCTGAAGCTCCACGAGATGAGCCTCGAGAACGGTGCTGTCCTCGAGACCGGCTGCGTTTATATCGTTCCGCTTCTCGAATCCCTGCGGCTTCCGCAAGGCATCTCCGCCGCGGCGAACCCCAAAAGCTCGACCGGCAGGCTCGACATCTTCACGCGGCTGATCACCGATCATGCGAGCGAGTTCGACAGCATCGCCGAAGGATATTCGGGCCCGCTCTATGCCGAGATCAGTCCGCGCACCTTCTCCTGCCTCGCGCGCACCGGCTCGCGGCTGGCGCAAATCCGCTTCCGCCAGGGACAGTTCGTCCGGTCGGACGAGATCATCGAGCGCCTTCACGCCGCCGAGGGTCTGGTGTCGGCCGAGGCGGTCAACATCGCCAACGGGATCGCCGTTTCCGTCGATCTCGCAGGCGCCGACCCCGGCGAGCCGGTCGGCTTCCGCGCCAAGCGCCATGCCGGGCTCATCGACGTCGACGTGAACGGTGCGCTCGAGGCAGCGGATTTCTGGGAGCCGATCTGGCACCGCGGCAACCTCGTGCTCGATCCCGACCAGTTCTATATCCTCGCTTCCAAGGAGGCGGTCCGCGTGCCTCCCGCCTACGCCGCCGAGATGGTGCCGTTCAACCCGCTGGTCGGCGAGTTCCGCGTCCACTATGCCGGCTTCTTCGATCCGGGCTTCGGCCACGCGTCCGGCGGCGGCGAGGGGGCGAGGGCGGTGCTCGAGGTGCGCTCCCACGAAGTGCCCTTCATTCTCGAGGACGGTCAGATCATCGGCCGCCTCATCTACGAGCCGCTGACCGAGCCGCCTGAACGCGTCTACGGACAGGGCATCGGCTCGAACTACCAGCGCCAGGGCTTGAAGCTCTCGAAGCATTTCCGCCCCTTCGAGCGCCGCACCGCTTGACGGCGAGCGCTCCGTAACGCCGGCCAACCGCTCCCTTGCCGAACTCGGCGCGATTGGCTAGGCATGGGTGACGCGCTCGCGGGCGTAGTTCAGTGGTAGAACGCAAGCTTCCCAAGCTTGATGTCGTGGGTTCGATCCCCATCGCCCGCTCCAGCGTATCAGGCGCCGCCGCCGTCTCCGAAAGCCTTGGTCGTGACGCCGTGCTCCGTCTTGTTCCAGTGGAAACGGTTGCGGAAGAACTGCCAGAGCGCGAGATAGGCCGCAGCCGAGATCAGCAGCCAATAGACGGGCATGGTCAGGAGCGCGCCGCTCAATCCCGTGAGGCCGCGGGCCCGGATACCCTTGAACCCAGCAAGAAAACTGACGCCGTAGCCGAGCGCGAACACTGAAAGGCCGAGGCCGTGCAGCAGTGACGTCCCGATCTGCGGCTCGTCCACCACGGCCGGTCCGGCGACGACTGACCACACGGTCAGGACGAGAAACAGCGGGTAGACGAAACTCGACACGACCATGCTCGCGAAGAGCGCAAGCACCACTAGGGAGCCCTCCGCTCCAAGTTCGGAATGGAGCCTGCGCGGCGATGCGAGATGGACGAGGGCGGTCTGCATCCAGCCTTTGATCCAGCGGGCCCGCTGCCGGAACCAGCTCGACAGGCGCCCGTTCGGCTCCTCGACGGTGGCCGATGCGAGGACGTCGACCGCGAAGCCGAGGCGCGCCAGTCGGAGTCCGAGATCGGCATCCTCGGTGACGTTGAACGGATCCCAGGCACCGACCTTGCGCAGCACGTCGGTGCGGAAGTGGTTGGAGGTGCCGCCGAGCATCATCGGCAGCTGGTTGCGGCCGAGCGCCGGAAGCAGGAGATCGAAGAGGGCGGCGTATTCGATGGCGAATTGCCGCGTCAGCCAGTTGTGGCTGGGCCGGTAGAAGGCGAGTTGCGCCTGCAGGCAGGCGAGGCGGGGGGGCCCAGCGGCAAAAGTTTCCGCCGCCATCCTGAGCTGCGAGGGATGCGGGATGTCCTCGGCGTCGAAGATGGTGACCAGCTCGCCGCGCGCGAAATGCAGCGCGTAGTTGAGCGCCCGCGGCTTGGTCTGCGGGCTGCCGCGTGGCACGACGATGATCTCGAAATGCGAAGGCAGGCGCGCGCTTTCGAAATGCGCGATGGTCGCCGCGTCCTCTTCCTCGAGGATGATCTTGATGTCGAGCTTTTCCGTGAGGTAGTCGATCCGCATCAACCCGTCTATGAGCTGGTCGGCCACTTCGGTCTCGCGGAACAGCGGTACGAGCACGCTGTAGACGGGAAGGTCGCGACTTTCGAGCTGCCGCCGGCTGCGCGCTGACAGTGGTCGTTGCGGCATCACCGCCATGAGCTTGACCGCCGCCACGCAGAGGAAGACGAAACCGAAAACGAGGGACAAAAGCGCGAGAACCACGCCCTCCGGCATGAAAACCATTCCGAGCGTTGCGGCAGCAAGTCCTCCGGCGAGGAGACGCATCCATGGTCGGCTTGGCGAGCGGGCCGAGAATTCCGGATCGCGCAACGCCAGGAGCAGGCTGGCGCGCAATGCGATCTCGGGGCCGAATACCGCCTGCAGGGCCGCCAGCAGATCTCTTGCCTCGACTCTGCGATGCGCGGAGTGGCCGGCCCGCCGCGCGCTGGCCGCCGCCATGGCGTCGGCGGCGGCGACAAAAGCCTCTGGACTGCCGCTGCGGATCGGGAGATACCGGTGGCGAAGTGCCATGGTGGCCTCGTCGGGCGTGAGGCGGCGGCAGGCATCGATCAGATCGGAACGCGAGAGGCGTTTGTCGTCGCGAGTACGGGTCGGGCCGCAGCGTGGCTTGACGAATGGAATGGGTACGGGCGCGCGTGTCGGCGCCCATCGCTTTGAAAGACCGCTCACCCCGCCCCCGGAGACAACTCATAAGTGCAAGAAGACGCAATGGACAACCAATCGCACAGCGCTCTGCAATTGCAACAGAAAAGAGTGGGCGGTTGCAGAACGAAAGCGCATTTCGGGTACAAACCGGAAACGGCGAGCCGCCTGATGGGCATGTGCCTGATGCTCGCGGTTGCATTGTTCCCGACGCGATCCGAAGCGCAGACTGAAGCGCAGCCCACAAGCCCGGCGCCGCCCGACGCGAACTACGCGGTCCCGCTCTTCCGCCACATCGACCAGACCCGTCCTCTCCCCGACCTGAAGGCGGTGGAATCGCTGCGCATCGCCGTCGACGAGGACTTTCCGCCCTTCAGCTACAAGGAGAGTTCGGGCGCCCTGAACGGCTTTAACGTGGCCGTCGCCAATGCCTTGTGCGAGGACCTTCGCCTCACATGCGAATTCTCGGCGCGGCCCTGGAACGCCCTGATGAATGCCCTCGACCGCGGCGAGGTCGATGCGGTGATCGCCGGCATCAACCTGTCCGAATCCGCCGTCGAGACGGCCGACTTCACGACGCCCTACTACCGGTCGCTGGCCCGTTTCGTCGTGCGCACCAAGAATCCGCTGGCCCAGCCCGACGTCCGTTCGCTCGCCGGCAAGCGCATCGGTGTCGTGAAAGGCACGGGCCACGAGGCGTGGGTGGCGCGCTACTTCCCGCGTTCCAACATCCGCCCCTATGCGACCGCTGCGGAAGCCCTCGAAGCACTGCGCGGCGGGGTAGTCGATGCCTATTTCGGCGATGCGCTGCAGATCATGTTCTGGCTCACGGGAAGCGACTCGGAAGCATGCTGCCGCTTTGCCGCTGGTGCCTACAACGATCCCGACTACTTCAGCCGCGGGATGGCCGTGGCCGTGAAGCGCGGAAATTCGGAGTTGCGCGACGTGCTCGACTACGGCCTCGACCGCCTGCAGACGTCGGGGACCTTCGCGTCCATCTTTCGCAAGTACTTTCCGATGAGTCCCTACTGAGACGCCGCCTGCGTCTTGTGTCGGGCGATGACGCCGCGCTCGAGCGCCGCCGTCACGAGCTTGCTCAGCCCCAGCGCGTCGCGCAGCATTGAAAGGAAGCGAAGCTCCTCGCGCGCCACCACCAGGTCGGCCGCGGCGACCTCGGCTGCCAGCGCATAGGCGGTCTCGCGCAGATCCTCGGGCACCGCCTCGCGCACGAGACCGAGGACGGCCTGCAGGCCGCCGCTCTCCTGCTGCAGGATCTCGGCGCATTCCTGGACGACCCGGGCGAGGCTTTCCTTGGCGAAACCGTCGAAGGCCGGAACGCCGTCGACGATCGCGCCGATGCGTATGAGCTCGCGGTCGCGGATCCGCCCGTCGACGCCGCTCATCGTCACCATGACGTAGACGAGCGCCTGATGCAGTGTGATGGTACCGGTCATGCGTCTCTCCTTCGCGCCTAACTAGCGGGCCGGGATGCATCCCGCAAGCCGAGGAACGCGCTGCACGCTTCGAGTGCGTCGACGAGGCCGACGCGGCTGAGCGGTACGCCCGGCGGAAACGCCGTCGTGAAGCGGGTTGCCAGCCGCGCATCGAGCACCACGAAGACGCCGCGGTCGCTCGCCCCGCGGATGAGTTGGCCGAACGCCTGCCTGAGGCGCAGCCGCACGATCATGTCCTGGTAGGCGCTGCCGCCGAACGCCTTCCGCCGCGTCCGTTCGAGGATCGTGGGCTGTGCCCAAGGCACCCGGTCCAGCACGATGATGCGCAGCGAATCTCCCGGAACGTCGACTCCGTCCCGCACCGCATCGGTGCCGAGCAGGCAAGCGGCCGGATCGGCGCGGAACATGTCTACGAGCGTGCCGGTGTCGAGCGGATCGACGTGCTGCGCCAGAAGCGGCAGGCCGGACTTCAGCATGGGCCGGACGATCCGCCGGTGCACGGCCTTGAGCCTCGAGATTGCCGTGAACAATCCGAGCCCGCCGCCGCCCGCCGCGCGAAAGAGCTCGCGGTAGGCGGCCGCCACCTGGTCCATGTCGTCCCGATTGACGTCGTTGACCACGATGATGCGCGAGTTGCCGGCATAGTCGTAGGGGCTTTCGTGGCTCGCCCGCCGCACGCCGTAGGGAAGGTGGACGACGCCGGTCCGCATCTCGGCATTCTGCCAGTCCTCGGGGAAGTCGGGCGGCCGGTCCTTGAGTGTCGCCGAGGTGATGAGAACGCCGTCCGCCGGCTTCAGCACGCTTTCGGCGAGCGGCAGCGTCGGATCGATCCAGTGGCTGTGCAGGCCGACGTCGATCTCGCGGTCGTCCGCTTGGTCGATGGCGAACCACTCGACGAAGAGCGGGGAGGGGGTTTCGAGCAGCCGATTGAGCATTCCGGTCCAACCGCCGATCAGGAGCTCGCCACGCCGGCGCAGCGACCGCGCGACGGCCTCGATGCGATTGCGCTCGCTGCTGTCGAGCTCGGCCGCGTCCTGGTCGAGCTTTCTGAGTAGCGCTTGCGCGAGCTTGAGGAGCGGCGTCTGCAGATCGTCGAGAAGGACGACGATCTGGGCGGCTTCCTCGGCGAGGCGGGCGATGAGCGGGTGGCAGTCCGTCTCCAGCGTATGTCCGCTTTGCCGCTCGGCGCGCGCCAGCACCTGTTGGCGGGCCAGTGCGAAGAAGGCCTCGGCCGGCCCTTCCGGATGCCCGGCCTGGATGCGCCTCATGAAACCCGGCGACGGCAGGAAGTCGGCGGCGCTCGCCGCGTCTTCGAGAAGCCGGGTGACCGTCTCGTCGTCGCGTCCGAGGTCGAGGATCCGGTCGGTGAGGCTGCGGCCGCGCCGACCTCGCATCTCCGGCCCTCGGATCCATCGCCTGAGCTCGGCGGTTTCGAGCGCCGTGAGATGCCCGGAGAACGCGCTGTCGGCGGCATCGAAGACGTGGTGGCCCTCGTCGAACACCAGCCGGCGGGCTTGGCCGCTCTCCGGAGTTTCCGCCTGCGCCTGGCCGCCGATCGCATGTTCGATTGCCGCCTGGTGCAGCACCAGCGCGTGGTTGGCGATCACGATGTCCGCCTTGCGGGCGACGCGCGCCGCCTTCTCGATGAAGCAGCGCCGATAGTGCGGGCAGGCCGAGTAGATGCATTCGCCGCGCCGGTCGGTGAGGCCGAGCCCCATCAGCGTCGTCGGCCGGTCGTCGTAAAGCTTCGATTCCGGCATCAGGCTGACGATCCACGCCGGGAAATCGCCGCCGATCATGTCGCCGTCTTTGCTGTGGCGTGCCCAGCGCGCGATCAGCGCGGCAAGAAGGGCCCCGCGCGGATTGAGCGTCGAGAGCCGCGCGAAGGCCTCCTGCATGTTGAGGAGGCAGGCGTAGTTTTCGCGCCCTTTGCGGACCACGACGCGCCGTCGCCGCTCGAGGGGGTCGGGATAGATCCTCGCCGTTTCCTGTTCGAGCTGCCGTTGCAGGTTCTTGGTAAAGGTCGAGACCCAGACGGGCTCCTGGTTGCGCCGTGCCCACACATGGGCGGGCGCGAGATAGGCGAGCGTCTTTCCGAGCCCGGTGCCGGCTTCGGCAAGGAGAATGCTGTTGCTGAGCGGTGACTGCCGCGGCTCGAAGGCGTGCACCGCCTCCGCACAATAGGCGGCCTGCTGCGGCCGCCGTTCCGCAGATTCGCCCAGGAACTGTTCCAGCGTCTCGATCGCCTCTGCGACTTCGACGCCGAGTTGCGAGCCCGGCGGCTTCGGGCCTTCGTCGGTCCATTCTTCGATGTGGTCCCACACATTGAGGCCGTTCGCATAGGGATCGGGTTCGCTCGTTCCCGATTCCCCGAGTGCCGCAAGGACCGGTTCCGCCCACGGCCATTTGGCGCGCCCCAGGAACCGCGCCGTCGCGATGGTGCTCTTGCGGCCGGAACGCGTTCTGCCGAGACGGGCGAGAAGGTCGCGGACCACGGCGGCAAGGGCTTCGGCGTCGTCCGTCGGCGGAAGGCCGCAGGCGCGGAGAAGTCCCTGCGGAGTGGGCACTGCGAACTGGGCCGGGCAGGCGAAGGCGAAGAGCTCCGCTGCATCGTAGTGGCGCACCGCGCGCGCCCGCCACACGAGCCCGCGCTCGCTCTCGGCGATGTGGGAAAGCCTATCCACCAGGTACGGCCCGTGGCAGACGATATGCGGTTCGCCGGTGAGCCTCGCGAGCCCCTCGGCAGCCGAAAGCGCCACCCGCGCGCCGCCGGGCTCGCGGATCTGAAGGCCGACGCCATCCGCGACGGCGATCGACAGGGGAAGGCTCGCTGCCGCCGCGATCGTCTCGTTTGCCTCGTGTTTCATGTCTTTTGCGACCGCGAGCCGATTGACGCGCCATTGCCGCCCTATTAGGTGTGGCGCGGCAGGATGGATGACGAATTCGAACCACCCATGACCCGTCTCTCCGAATATCGCGACGAGGCGCTCCAAAGCAAGGCATGGCCTTTCGAGGAGGCGCGCAAGCTCGTCGATCGCATCGCGGGATCGGGCCGGAAGGAGGTGCTGTTCGAAACGGGCTACGGACCCTCCGGCCTCCCGCATATCGGCACTTTCGGGGAGGTGGCGCGCACGACCATGGTCCGCCGCGCCTTCGCGACCCTGTCCGACCTGCCGACCCGCCTCGTCTGCTTTTCCGACGACATGGATGGGCTGCGCAAGGTTCCCGACAACATTCCGAACCGCGACATGGTGGCCACGCATCTCGGCCGGCCGCTCACCCGCATTCCCGATCCCTTCGGCAAGTACGAGAGCTTCGGGCATCACAACAATGCCATGCTGCGCCGCTTTCTCGACGGATTTGGCTTCGACTACGAGTTCGCGAGCGCCACCGACTACTATCGGTCAGGCCGCTTCGATGCCGCGCTGCTCCGTGTTCTCGAGGTCTATGACGACGTCATGTCCATCATGCTGCCGTCGCTTCGCGAGGAGAGAGCCGCGACCTACTCGCCCTTCCTTCCCGTTCATCCCGATACGGGTATCGTCATGCAGGTTCCCATCGAGGAGCGGCGCCTGGCGACCGCGACGATCGTCTGGAGCGATCCCTCAACCGGTCGGCGCTACGAGACGCCGGTGACGGGTGGACATGCGAAGTTGCAATGGAAGCCCGACTGGGGGATGCGCTGGTATGCTCTCGGCGTCGACTACGAGATGGCGGGCAAGGACCTCATCGATTCCGTCAAGCTGTCGGCCCAGATCACCCGGGCCCTCGGCGGCGAGCCGCCGGCCGGCTTCAACTACGAGCTGTTCCTCGACGAGAAGGGCCAGAAGATCTCGAAGTCGAAGGGCAACGGCCTGACCATCGACGAGTGGCTGCGCTATGCGAGCCCCGAAAGCCTCGAGCTTTTCATGTTCAGCCGCCCGCGCGAGGCCAAACGCCTGTATTTCGACGTCATTCCGCGCAACGTCGATGAATACTACCAGCACCTGTCGGCTTTCTTCCGCCAGGACCGCAAGCAGCAGCTGGCCAATCCGGTCTGGCACATCCATGCCGGCGAGCCGCCGCGCATCGATATGCCCGTGAGCTTCGCGCTCCTGCTCAACTTGGTGAGCGCGTGCAACGCATCGGACCGCGACGTGCTGTGGGGATTCATCCGCCGGCACATGCCGGGCACGTCGCCCGAGACCCATCCCGAGCTCGACCGCCTGGTCGGCTATGCCGTCAACTTCTATGACGACTTCGTCAGGCCGGCGAAGAAGTATCGGCCGCCCGACGCCGTGGAGCGCGAGGCGCTGGCCTCTCTCTCGGCGGCCCTGTCTTCCCTGTCCGATGGCGCTTCCGCCGAAGACATCCAGTCCGCCCTCTATGACGTCGGCCGGGCCGTTCCGCGCTACCAGGATTTTGCCGCCAAGGGCGCCACGTCCGAGCGGCCCGGCGTCTCGCTCGCCTGGTTCAATGCCCTGTATCAGATCCTGCTTGGCGAGGAGCGCGGCCCGCGCTTCGGTTCCTTCGTAGCTCTGTTCGGAGTTCCGGAAACGCGGCAACTCATCGATGAGGCCCTGGCTGGAAAGCTCGCCTGACCGACGGGGCGGCGGATCGCGCCTACTGGCTCGCCCAGATGATGCGTCCGATCCAAATGACGTCTTCGGTCGGAATGGTCTTGGTGTCGTGATCCGGGTTGAAGGAGGCGAGCTCGAGCGACTTCGAGGTCTGCCGCTGCAGGATCTTCGCCATGACCTCGCCGCGCCGCGTCTTGACGACCACCCTGTCGCCCTTGCGGACGTTGGCGCTCGGCGACACGATGATGATGTCGCCCTGCCGGTAGACCGGCTGCATGCTGTCGCCGGTGATCTCCAGCGCATAGGCGTTCTGGTCCTTGACGCCCGGAACCGTGATCTCCTCCCAGCCGCCGCCCGCCGGGAACCCGGAATCGTCGAAATATCCGCCCTTGCCGGCCTTCGCGAACCCGATGAGGGGGATGGAAGTCCGCATCTTCTCGATCGACTTGCGCCCGGACAGCAGCATGACGAATTCGTCGATGTTGCTGCCGACCGCGGCGAGCACCCGTGAAATGCTTTCCGTCGTCGGCCAGCGCTCGCGTCCGTCCGGCCCGTGCCGCTTCGAGGGATTGAAGGCGGTCGGGTCGAGGCCCGACTTCTTTGCGAGGCCGGACGCCGACAGCCCATATCTTTCCGCGAGCCCGTCGATGGCGGTCCAAACCTGCTTGTGTGTGAACATTGCCTGCCGCTTTCTTTACTGCGAGGAAAAGTGCATCATTTCCTAGGAAACCATGCCGCATTTCAGGACCGGTGTCCAGCCCTTGCTTGCGTCCGCGAGCGTAGGGTTGTGCAAGCTGCGCCGGCCCTCGGGAGCGGTCTCGCGTGAAAGGTCAGCATGTCCGTCTATGACCACTTGCGGCCTCTGCTTTTCCGCCTCGAGCCCGAGCGGGCCCATGCGCTTGCCCTTGCGGCAGTGAGCCGGGGATGGGTGCGTGGCCGCTCCCGGCCGCCCGATCCTGCCCTCGGCCTCGACCTATGGGGAATCGGGTTCGCAAATCCCGTCGGCCTGGCCGCGGGCTTCGACAAGAATGCGTCTGCTCCGGACGGCCTTCTCGCCCTCGGCTTCGGATTCATCGAGATCGGCAGCGTCACGCCCCTGCCGCAACCCGGCAATCCGCCGCCCCGCATCTTCCGTCTGGAGGCCGAGGCGTCGATCGTCAATCGTCTCGGCTTCAACAGCGAGGGGCACGACGCGGTCGAAAGACGTCTGCGGACGCGGCGGCAGCGTGGAATCGTCGGGATCAATCTCGGAGCCAACCGGGACTCGCGCGACCGGATCGAAGACTATGTTCTCGGACTGTCGCGCTTCAATGCACTGGCTAGCTATCTCGTCGTGAACGTCTCCTCGCCCAACACGCCCGGCCTCAGGGAGCTGCAGGCGCGCCGCGAGCTCCGCGAGCTCGCCGACCGCCTCGGCGAAGCGCGCGCGAAGCTCGACGGCCCCAAACCGCTCCTGCTCAAGATCTCGCCCGACTTGTCCGACGACGAGCTTCAGGCCGTCGCCGAGATTGCTGCCGATGGCGGCTTCGACGGCATCGTCGTCTCGAACACGACGCTCGCCCGGCCGGGCGCACAGTCGCCCGACGCCGCCCAGGCCGGCGGCCTGTCGGGTCGGCTTCTTTTTCCCCTCTCCACACGTGCGCTTGCCAAGCTCCATGTGCTGACCGGCGGCCGCCTGCCGCTCGTCGGGACAGGCGGCGTCGACTCCGCCGAGGCCGCCTGGCAGAAGATCAGGGCCGGCGCGTCGCTCGTCCAGCTCTATACGTCGCTCGTCTACCAGGGTCCGCGCGTCGTCGGCGACGTCATCGATGGATTGTCCGCAAGGCTTGCCTCGGCCAAGGTCGTTTCGCTGAAGGACGTTGTCGGCACCGGTGCCCGCGACTGGCTCTAGCTGCCGCGAAAGCTTGCGCGCTGCAGCTGCGGCATGCGCGCCCCGAGCGTCGCGGCCCGAACGATGAAGAACACGATGAGCGCCAGCCAGAGGCCGTGGTTGCCGAGCGACCGCGTCGCCACGTACCACGTGGCGAGATAGACGGCGAGGCTGATGATCATCATGTTGCGCATGTCCGCGGTGCGCGTCGCGCCGGTGAAGATGCCGTCGAGCTGGAAGCAGATGACGCCGGCGAAGGCGGAGAGCGACGCCCACGGAAGGTAGACGCGCGCCGTCTGGCGGACCTCCGCATTGACCGAGAGCGCATCGATGATCGCCGGACCCGCCGCGTAGATGATGAGGGCCAGGAGTGCGCCCACCACCAGTGCCCACAAGGTCGAGATGTTCACCGCGTCGCGATAGCGCCGGATGTCGTTCGCCCCGACCGCCTGGCCGACCAGGGCTTCCGCCGCATAGGCGAAGCCGTCGATGAGATAGGCGGCGACCTCGAAACAGTGGATGAGGATGGCGTTGGCCGAAACGATCACGTCGCCCGCCTTCGCACCCTGCGATGTGTGCCACCAGAATGCGAAGACGAGGCACCAGGTGCGGACCATGATGTCGCGGTTGATGGCGAAGGTGCGCTTCAATTTGGCGGGATCGAGCACCTGCGCCCGCTCGAAGCGCAGGCCGCGCGCCTTGATCTCGCGTCCGATCACCGCGAAGCCGAGCAGGGCGGCCGAGATCTCGGCTATGAGCGTGCCGAACCCGACGCCGTCCGACGTCATGTGGAGGCCGAGCACGAACACGGCGTCGAGGATCATGTTCATGACGTTGAGGAAAACTTGCAGCAGGAAGGCGATGCCGGCCCGGCCCTGGCCGACGAACCAGCCGAGTAGCACGAAGTTCGCGAGCGCGAAGGGCGCCGACCAGATGCGGATCCGGAAGTAGGTGGAAGCGTGGTGCTCGACCTCCGCCGAACCCTGCAGTAGCTGCAGCACGAATTGCTGGATGAACGGGCTGAGCCCGATGAGGAGCACTCCGCATCCGGCCGCGATCAGGAGCGCCCGGCCTAGGACGGCGACGAGTTCCCGCTCGTCGCCGGCCCCGAATGCCTGCGCCGCCAGTCCGCTCGTGCCGAGCCGGAGAAAACCGAACCCCCAGTAGACGAAGCTGAAGATCAGCGAACCGATGGCGATGGCGCCGATGAAGTAGGGCTCCGGCAGCCGGCCGATCACCGCCGTGTCGACGATGCCGATGAGCGGCTCGGACACATTCGACAGCATGATCGGGACGGCGATGGCGAGGACCCGCCTGTGGGTGACGTTCGCCCTTGCGGCTGGCATGCACTATCCTTGTCGGCAGGCGGCACGGTGCCCAGAGCACCACGCTTCTGTCAAGAAACGGCGCGAGATTTCGTTCATGGACGACCACACGGCAGAAGGCTCGCTGTTGCCCGCCCCGTTCGCGGCGTGGTTCTCCTCCCGCGGGTGGTCGCCGCGCCCCCATCAGCTGGAGATCCTGGAGCGTTCCCGGCGCGGCGAGAGCGTGCTGCTCATTGCGCCGACCGGCGGCGGCAAGACGCTCGCCGGATTTCTTCCGAGCCTCGTCGAGCTGGCGGGCAGGCGAGGGGAGCGCGACGGCATCCACACTCTTTATGTATCTCCGCTCAAGGCGCTCGCCGTCGACGTCGCCCTGAACCTCGAGCGCCCGGTGCGCGACATGGCGCTGCCGATCGCGGTCGAGACGCGCACCGGCGACACGCCGCCTCACAAGCGGCGCCGGCAGCGCCAGGCCCCTCCCGACATCCTCATCACCACGCCGGAGCAGCTAGCCCTGCTGATCGCCGATGGGCATGCGGCGCACCTGTTTCGCCGGCTGCGGGTCATCGTCCTCGACGAGCTGCATGCCCTCGTCGCCTCGAAGCGCGGCACCTTGCTGTCGCTCGCCCTGGCGCGCCTCGGGCGCCTCGTTCCCGCGCTCCGCCGGGTCGGGCTTTCGGCCACGGTGGCGCGCCCCGATCTCCTCCAGGCCTGGCTGATGCCCCAGGACGGGGCGGGCCCGGAGCCGGTGCGCGCTTCACTGGTGCTCGGGCGCGAAGGTGCCGTATCCGAGGTCTCGATCCTCAAATCCGTCGAACGCGTGCCGTGGGCCGGGCATTCGGCGCGCTATGCCATCGGCGAGATCTACGAGGCCATCGGCAGGTCGCGCCTGTCGCTCGTCTTCGTCAATACGCGCTCCCAGGCCGAGGCCGTATTCCAGGAGCTGTGGCGGATCAACGACCAGACGCTCCCCATAGCCCTGCACCACGGCTCGCTCGACGTCGCCCAGCGCCGCAAGGTCGAGGCGGCCATGGCCGCCGGGCGCCTGCGCGCCGTCGTCTGCACCTCCACGCTCGATCTCGGCATCGACTGGGGCGATGTCGACCTCGTCGTCCATGTCGGTGCGCCGAAGGGATCGAGCCGGCTCATCCAGCGCATCGGCCGCTCCAACCACCGCCTCGACGAGGCGTCGCGCGCCATGCTGGTTCCCTCCAACCGCTTCGAGGTGCTGGAATGCGAGGCCGCTCGCGTCGCGGTGTTGCGCAGGGTCCAGGATTCGGAGGCCATGACCATGGGCAAGCTCGACGTGCTCGCCCAGCACGTGCTCGGCACCGCCGTCGCCGGTCCCTTTCATCCCGATGCCCTCTATGACGAGGTGCGCACCGCCTACACCTATCGCAGCCTGTCGCGCGCCGACTTCGATGCCGTTCTCGGCTTCGTCACCAATGGCGGCTATGCGCTCAAGAGCTACGAACGCTATGCGAAGCTCAAGCCCGCCACGGACGGCATGCTGCGCCTCGCCCATCCCCGCATCGCGCAGGCCTACCGTCTCAATGTCGGGACCATCATCGAGGACGAGATGCTGAAGGTCCGTCTCGTGCGGTCGTTCCGCAAGGCCGGCGCGGCCATGCTGCGCGGCGGCAGGTTGCTGGGCGAGATAGAGGAGAGCTTCATCAACGGCCTCGCCATCGGCGACACCTTCGTATTCGCGGGGGAGGTCGTGCGGCTCGAGGCGGTGGAGGAGCTGACCGCATTCGTCACCCGCACTCAGGATGACGAGCCCGCCATCCCGTCATACGAAGGCGGCAAGTTTCCCTTGTCGACGTTCCTTGCCGCGACGGTGCGCGAGATGCTCGCCGATCCGGCCAAGCAGGCGGCCTTGCCGCCACAGGTCCGCCACTGGCTGGGCCTGCAGAGCTACGTTTCGACGCTGCCCCGCGCCGACGAGATGCTGGTCGAGACGTTTCCGCGCGCCCGCAAGCACTATCTCGTCTGCTATCCTTTCGACGGTCGCCTCGCCCACCAGACGCTCGGCATGCTGCTCACCCGGCGCTTGGAGCGCATGGGTGCGCAGCCTCTCGGTTTCGTCGCCACCGACTATGCGATCGCCATATGGATGGTGCGCGACGTCGATCTCATGATCTCGGGCGGCCGGCTGAGCCTGGCGGAACTGTTCGACGAGGACATGCTGGGCGACGATCTTGACGCATGGCTTGCCGAGTCGATGCTCATGAAGCGCACCTTCCGCAGCTGCGCCATCATCGCCGGCCTGATCGAGCGCCGCTCGATCGTGAAGGAGAAGACCGGGCGCCAGATGACCGTGTCGTCGGATCTCATCTTCGACGTTCTCCGCACCCACCAGCCCGATCACATCCTGTTGCGTGCCGCATGGGAAGATGCGGCCGACGGACTGATCGACGCCCATCGCCTCGCCGGCCTCCTGTCGCGCATCAAGGGCCGCATCGTCCATCGAGCCCTCGACCGGATTTCTCCGCTTTCCGTGCCGCTGATGCTTGAGATCGGCCGCGAACCGGTTTATGGCGAATCGAATGACTCGCTCCTCGAGGAAGCCGCAAGCCGACTTATGGAAGAGGCGACGGCCGGTGCGCCGCACCTGCCAAGAGCTGACTCTGGGAAACCTTGAGCTCATCCCGGATCTCAGCGGAGCGCTCTATGTGCCGGAATATTCGGCGCTTCTCGTCGCCGATCTTCACCTCGAGAAGGGCTCGAGCTTCCTCGAGCGCGGCCTCCACATTCCGCCCTTCGATACCCGGTCGACGCTCTCGGTCCTCGAATCGGTGGTCGATCGGTTGCAGCCGAGGCTCTTGATCGCGCTCGGCGACACGTTTCACGACCGCCGCGGTCCCGACCGCCTCGATCCCGCCGATCGCGATCGCATCACGGCCATGGCGCGCCGCCGCGAGGTGGTCTGGATCGTCGGCAACCACGACCCCGTGCTGCCGGCCGATCTCGGCGCCGAAATCGTGAGCGAGGTATCGCTCGGCCCCTTGACTCTCCGTCATGTTCCGGCTCCCGCCCTCGACCGGTCCTGCGAAGTGGCGGGCCATTTCCATCCCGTCGCCTCGGTCGTCGCGCGCGGCCGCCGCCTCACCGCGCGGAGCTTCGTTGCCGATGAGACCCGGCTGGTGCTGCCTGCCTTCGGCGCCTATACCGGCGGCTTGAACGCCCGGGCACCGGAGATCGCATCGCTGTTCCCCGGTCGTTTCAAGGTCTGGATGATCGGCAGCGAGGACATCTTCACCTTCGCCTCCACCGCCCTTGCCTAGCTCCGGCTGAACAGGATGCCGCCGAGCATGCCGATGAGCGGCACGACGGCGAGCGCGGTGAAGACGAGGCGTGCCGTCGCGACCTGCGCCGGGAGTTTCCCGTTGTCGGCACTGGTCACGTCCCAAAGCGCCTGAACGAAGAGGCACGATATCATGAGACTGAGCCCGACGGCGGGCGGAGCCTGCGTCGCGATCGTCGCGGCGCCGGCGAGTAGGCCGGCGGCCAAATAGGTACGGCGTCGTTCGAGCGCCCCTTTGCCTTTCAGCACGTATCCCATCCTAAGGCCGGCGAGCAGCGCGATCGTGACGGCGCCATAAGTGGCCGCCGAGTCGATAGGAGGCTCGCCGGCGCCGAAGCTCGCCGCAAGCAGGAGCCAGAACGGTGCGGCTCCGGCGAAGGCGAGCCCGGCGGACCGATGCCGCGATGCCTCGAACGGGTAGGTCATGACCGCAGAATGGGCACAGGCCGCGCCACGTCGCAAGCGGCGCGCCGTCAGCTCGCTCCGGTGTCGTACCGTGACTGCAGCTTGGCGAGGAGGGCGGCCGCAACGTCGGTGGGCATCATCGCCGCTGCGGCTTTGCTCCCCGTCCCCCGCGGAGCCGTGAGTTGCGCCTGCCATGACGGCTCGGGAATGGTGACGGCATTGGCGGCGGGATCGATGTCCTTGGCGCGCCATCCTCTAAGCCTGGCCTCGGCATCGTGTTTGGCGGCCGCCGGGATGGAGGATTCGAGGACGCGTGCCCGTTGGCCGGCGTCCGCATCGCCCTGCTGGGCTGCGACCGAGTACCAGAAATAAGCCTCGCCTTCGTCCTGCGCCACCCCGTAGCCGCGCTCGCACAGGATGGCGAGGTTGTATTGACTGTCCTTGAGGCCGTGAGCGGCGGCCGAGCGGAACCAGAACGCCGCCCCGGCATAGTCGGGCGAACCGATCGATCCATGGATCAGCAGCACCGCCAGATTGTGCATGGCGCGGACGTTTCCCTGCCGCGCCGCCTGCTCGTACCAGTGGCGGGCGCCGATCTGGTCGGCTGCGATGCCCTTGCCGCGCTCGAGGAGGGTGGCAAGCCGGTATTGCGCCGGTGCCAGGCCTTGCTCCGCCGCCTTCTTGTACCAGCGCGCCGCGCTGTCGGCGCTCGCATCGACGCTCTGTCCGCCGAAGAACCGGGTGGCGATCACGAACTGGGCCAGCGGATTTCCCTTGAGCGCCGCTTCGCGCAGCGCGTCCGTTCCGATCGACTGCGGCAGCGCATCGAGGCGCGCCGCGGCGAGGTCTTCCGGCGCCCGGATCACCTTCGCCGCTTTCATCCGGTGCTGCGCGATGGCGCCGAGCGAGCTCGTCTGCATGGGATCGGCGGCCGCTGCGCCCCGCGCCGAATGCGAAGCACCGACATCGGCACTATTGCGATAGGAAGGATCGGTCGGCCCGAGCTCGACCCGCGGCTTCTCCTCCGTCCGCTCCGGCACGCCCTTGGCGTCGGGCTTGTTGCTCATGACCTCGTATACGCCGCGCACCGTGAAGGCGGACACCGCCGCGAGCACGAGGAGGGCTGCCAGGATGAGACGCTTGCGCTTGACTTCGGCATCCTTGGTCGGCGCTCCGCCGGCGACGACGACCGTCGTCTCCATGCCGTGCACGACCCGCGCCTTGCCCTTCCGGCGCCCGAAGAAGGGAAGCGAGAACCCGCGGCGCTTGGGTTTGGAAGTCGGGAACGGCTCCGCGGCGATCGCCTCGCCTTCCGCTCCGACGGGACCCGCGTCGGCGGCGGCCTGCGCCGCCATGCGCGCGGCCGCGATGTAGTCGTCCCCGAATTCGATGGCAGGCTGCGGCGGCTCGAGGGCCTCGCGCCCCGCCTGGCCCTCGCGTTCCGTCGACGGCGCCAGGCCGGTAAGCGGTAGCCCGTCTTCCGCTTCTTCGCCCGGATCCGAATGCAGCATGTCGGCTTCGCGCGCCAGGTGATCGTGGACGGCGGCCTGCCAGTCGTAGTCCGCCGGCATCTCCGCTTCGCTCGGCTGCGTGCGATTGACGGTCGGATCGGCTTCGGGCGCGTCGTCCGCCTCGTAGTCGCCTGACGGTGCCTCGGGCGGCGCGCTCGGAAGGGCGAAGCCATGGCCGTCGAGTTCGGCAAGCTTGTTGACGATGTGCTCGAGCGTGTCGTGGACGGCTTCGAGCGTTTCCTGGGTCTGCTGCTCCGACTGTGCTGCCTGGGCTCTCAGCGCCTCGAGCGCCGCCTCGAGCGCGACGATCTCCGGCGAGTTGCCGGGGCTCGGCAGGTTTTCCATGAACTGCTGCGCCGCCCGGTCGGCCGCCGTGTCGGCGACGTTGTGCATGTAGTCGCGCGTTTCATGAAGGCTGTCGTAGAGCTGCTGGATCGAATGCTCTATCGCCGCGAGCCCGCCCATCTGCTCTTCGGCCGCGCCGAGGCGCCGGTTCATCGCCTCGATCTGCTCCTCGACATTCGCCAACGCCGGTCCGACGTGGTCGTGGCCCGGCACCTCTCCGAGCCGCCGGTCGATGTCGTCCACCCGCGCCTCGATGTCGCTGAGCTGCGGCAGCAGCGCGTCCGGATTGCGAATCTGGCCGAGCCTTGCTGTCACGTCGGCGACGCGCCGGTCGAGATCTGCGAGGTCGCTCTGGCTCGCCGCTCTGGCGGATCGCTGACCGAGCTGCTCGAACGACTGGCGCAGCGCATGCAGGTCGCGTTCGGTGGCGCTCTCGACCTTGAGATCGTCGAGCCGCTGGTCGAGCCCGCCCAGTCGGTCTTCGAGCGCCTTCACCTGGGCGACAAGGACGTCCGGATTTCGCATTTGCGCCAGCCGGCTCGCCATTTCCGCCAGGCGCCGGTCGAGATCCCCCACCGCCGATTGGCTCGCCGCCTGACCGACGCGCTGCCCGAGCTGGTCGAGCGACACCCGGATCGCATGGAGGTCGCGGTCCGTGGCGCTCTCGGCCTTGAGATCGTCGATGCGCTGGTCGAGCCCGCCGATCTCCGCCCGGATGCTGGCCACGTCGCCGCCCGAGGCGCTCTGGTGGCGGAGGAGCGACTGCATCTGCTCCACCATCGCTTGAAGATGCTTGTCGAGCGCTTCGATGTCGCTGCGCGTTGCAGCCACCGCCGATCGCTCCGCCCGTTGCGCGAAAGCCTCGGCGGAATGGCGGATCGCCTCCATGCGCTGGGTCAGATCGGCGATGTGCGTCTCGACGAACCCGTAGATCTCCTGATTGTCCGGCGGCGTTCCGGCCGCCTCGTCGATCCGCTCGGCGAGCTGTTCGAGCTTGCCTTCGAGATCGGCGATGAGGTGCGCCGTCACCGGCGCCTGGGCCTGCGAGTCGGTCGACCGATGATGGAGGTCGGCGATCCGATCCTGCACGGACTTCAGGCTGTCGCGGGTCCGCCGCTCGCTGATCTCGATGTGCTCGACGATGTTGCGGAGCGCGCTTTCGAGAGTCTTGTAGCCGCCTTCCTTGGCCGGCGCAGGGCCGCCGCGCCCCATCCCCGCCACCTGTTCGGTGAGCGCGATCAAGCGGTCGTTGACCGCGGTCAGCGCCTCGACCGTGTACCGCTCGTTCGTGTCGATGCGCGTCGTGATGGCGTCGATGCGCGATGGATCTTCATCGTATGGGTAGCGGCCGATGGCCGTGTCCTGGTCCTGCGCGCCGAGGCGCCGGATCTGGTCGCTCAGACTGTCGAGCTGGTCCTGGACGGATTGCTCGGTTTGTGAGGACAGTCCTGGAAGGCTCGAGCCCTCTCCGTTCTGCTCGAGGATGATCGCGTTCAGCCATTCGCCGAGCGTCATGCCCGAGCGCCGAGCGGCCTCTTTCGCGGCCTCTCGTGCTTCCGGCTCGATACCTTTTACGCTCCAGGGGACTCCCGGCTTCATTGTCGCTCTCGGCCAATCGCAGGCCCGCAAGTCGGCAGAAGTCCGCCGCCTTCAGGAAGTGAGCCTGGCCATGGGAGGGTTAACGTTCTTGGTAAAGATTTCGTTAAATATCGATGGAGTCAGGGAATTTTGCCTCTCAGGCGTCCGCGAATTTGACACCGCCTGATTGCAGGTTCGTGCGGGATTCATCCTGAGGCAGGCTGACGCACGCATCTGGAAACCCACTGACCCGGACGTCATATTGGAACCAATCTGCGCCCCATGCGCGTTAATTGACATAATTGGAAAGTCAAAGATCATGACCGGAGTTGTCAAAGAGCGACCCAGTCGCGAAAAAACCTATTCGATTTCAGAGCTTTGCCGTGAATTCAACGTCACGCCCAGAACTCTGAGGTTCTATGAGCAGAAGGGACTGCTGTCGCCGGCCCGCCGCGGCTGGACCCGCCTTTTCAGCTATCGCGACCGGGCCAGGCTGCAGCTCGTGCTTCGCGGCAAGCGGGTTGGCTTTTCGCTCGAAGAGATCAAGGAGATGCTCGATCTCTATAACCTGCGCGATGGCCAGGTGACGCAGCTCAAGGTGTCTTCCGTGAAGATGCGCGAGCGTCTCGATGCCCTCCGCAAGCAGCGCGTCGAGCTGGAAGAGGCGATCGCCGATCTCGAACGGACCTGTGAAATCGTGGACGGTATGTTACGTGAACGTCAGGTACCGCGTCCACTGGCTGCCAACGACCAATAAGGCCATACTCCGCGTCTGCGACTCGGAGGCTCGGACTTCCGGCTGCGCTGGAGGCGATGATGGCGGGCGTCGATATCCCCAAACCTTCCTGGATGAGCGAGGAGCTGGAACTCCTCGCCGCCTCTTGCGAGCGCTTCTATCGCGAGGAATGCCAGCCGCACTACGCGCGCTGGGAGGAGGAGGGTTCGGTCGGCCGGGACGTCTGGCGGAAGGCCGGCGCGGCGGGACTTCTCGCCGCTTCGGTGCCCGAGGCCTTCGGGGGAGCGGGCGGCACCTTTGCCCATGAGGCGGTGATCGCCTATGAGGCCCACCGGGCCGGTATCGACGGCCTCGGCATCCCGCTCCACAATGCCATCGTCGCGCCCTACATCGTCCATTACGGCTCAGAGGAGCAGAAACGCCGCTGGCTTCCCGGCATGGCGACGGGCGACTTCATCGGGGCTATCGCCATGACCGAGCCCGGCGCCGGTTCCGACCTTCAGGCGATCCGTACGTCGGCGCGCCGGAAGGGCAACCATTTCGTCCTGAACGGACAGAAGACGTTCATCACCAACGGCCAGCTCGCCAACCTGATCCTCGTCGTCGCCAAGACCGACCCCGCGGCCGGCGCCAAGGGTACGACGCTGTTCCTCGTCGAGACGGACGGCGCCTCCGGCTTCCGGCGCGGGCGCAATCTCGACAAGATCGGGCTGAAGGCCAACGATACCTCGGAACTCTTCTTCGACGACGTCGAGGTGCCGGCCGGGAACATGCTCGGTCCCGAGGAAGGCCAGGGCTTCGTCATGCTGATGAACCAGCTTCCCCAGGAACGCCTGCTCATCGCCACCAATGCCGTCGGGCGCATCGGGCGGGCCCTCGAGGTGACGCTCGACTATGTGAAGACCCGCAAGGCCTTCGGCAAGACCTTGATCGAGTTTCAGAACACCCAGTTCGAGCTGGCGGAGTGCAAGACGGAAGCATCGATCGCCAAGGTGTTCTTCGACCACTGCGTCGAGCGCCATCTGCGGGGCGACCTCGACACCGCCACCGCATCGATGGCAAAGTATTGGCTCACCGACCTCCAGTGCAAGATCATCGACCGCTGCTTGCAGTTGTTCGGAGGATACGGGTACATGAACGAATATCCCATAGCCCGGATGTATCGCGATGCGCGCGTCGAGCGCATCTATGGCGGTACCAACGAGATCATGAAGCTCCTGATCGCCAGGAGCCTGTGAGGCGCTGCGAAGATGGCCGACTGTTTCGTCTATGACCATGTGCGGACTCCCCGCGGACGCGGCAAGCCCGACGGTGCGTTGCATGACGTGACCGCGCTCGAGCTCGCCACCCAGTCGCTGAAGGCCCTCCGCGACCGCAGCGGGCTCGATACGAGCAAGGTGGACGACGTCGTGCTCGGCTGCGTCGACCCGGTCGGCGAGGCCGGTGCCAATATTGCCCGCACCGCCGTCCTCAACGCCGGCTACGATCAGCGCGTTGCCGGCATTCAGGTGCACCGCTTCTGCGCCTCAGGTCTCGACGCCATCAATTTCGCCGCGGCCGAGGTCATGTCCGGCGTTCACGATATGGCGATCGGCGGCGGCGTCGAATCGATGAGCCGCGTCGGCATCGGCGCCTCGGGCGGCGCCTGGCCGGTCGACCCTGCCATCGCCTTGAAGAGCTACTACCTGCCGCAGGGCATCTCGGCCGACCTCATTGCCACGAAATACGGCTTCTCCCGCGACGACGTCGACGCCTACGCCGTCGAGAGCCACCGTCGCGCCCATGCGTCCTGGACATCGGGAGCGTTCGACAGGTCCGTCGTGCCGGTCACGGACGTGAACGGCCTCGTGAAGCTCGACCGCGACGAGCACCTGCGGCCCAACACCACGATGCAATCGCTCGCCGCGCTCAAGCCTGCCTTCGGCGAGTGGGGTGAGAAATTCGGGTTCGATGCCGTGGCGGTGCAGCGCTATCCGGAGCTCGAACGTATCGAGCATGTGCATCACGCCGGCAACTCCTCTGGAATCGTCGACGGCGCCGCCGCGGTGCTGCTCGGCAGCAAGTCCGCCGGACGCCGGCAGGGATTGAAGCCGCGGGCCCGGATCCGGGCCTTCGCCAATATCGGCTCGGAGCCGTCCATCATGCTGACCGGCCCGGCCGACGTCACCCGCAAGCTCCTCAAACGGGCCCGCATGCAACTCGCCGACATCGATCTTTTCGAGGTCAACGAGGCCTTCGCCTCCATGGTGCTGCTCTACAATCAACTGCTCGACCTCGAAGCCGCCAAGGTCAACGTGGCAGGCGGCGCCATTGCGCTCGGCCACCCGCTCGGCGCCACCGGGGCGATGATCTTCGGCACCGTGCTCGACGAGCTCGAACGGCGCGACCTCAGTACGGCGCTCATCACGCTGTGTATCGGCGCGGGCATGGGCACCGCGACCGTGATCGAGCGCGTCTAGGTCGATGGCGCGCCTCTCCCTTGCCGGCGACGGCATTGCGCTCGTCGCCCCGACGGCGTCCGGAAGCGGATTCGGCGCCGCCGACCTCGACGAGCTCGAAGCGATCATCGCCCGGATCGCATCCGAGCCAGGCATCCGCGCCGCGATCTTCATGACGCCGGAAGACGATTTTTGCCTCGGCAGCGATCCTGCCTGGTACAGGGCCATGGCGGCCGCCGGCACCGGCGCTGCCTCCCGGGACGACGCCGTCCGCGCCGTGATGTCTGAGGCCGGGCGGTTCTCGAAGATGCTGCGGACGCTCGAGACTAGCGGCAAGCCGGCGGTGGCCACCATCGCCGGCCGCTGCTTCGGTGCTGGTCTCGATCTGGCGCTCGCCTGCAACCATCGGATCGCGGCGGACGGGTCTGCCGTCCGCTTCGGCTTTCCGCAGGTCGCGGTCGGCATGATGCCCAACGGCGGTGGCACGCAGCGCTTGCCTCGCATCGTCGGGGCGAAGGCCGCGCTCGAGATGCTGCTCAAGGGGACGACCGTCGCTGCGCCCCAGGCAAGGGAGTTGGGGCTGATCCACGACGTCGTGCCGGCCGCGTCTCTGCTCGACCGGGCGAGGGAACGGATCGCGGCCGCGAATGTCGCCCAGCCCTGGGACGGCAAGGGGTTCGATCCGCCCGGCGGCACGCCTTATGGGCGGGAGGGAATGCAGTCTTGGCCCGTCTTCAACGCGCTCTATCGCAAGGAGACTCACGATCACTACGAAGCTCGCCGCGCCATCCTGAGTTCCGTCTATGAGGGGCTCTGCGTGCGCAGCATGGATGCAGGATTGGCGATCGAGCTGCGCTACGTCACCCGCACGCTGCTGTCGCCGCAGTCGCACGTCATGCTGCGCAGCCTGCACGAGTCGGTGGCGGAACTCGAAGCCGGCGCGCGCCGCCCGAAAAAGGTTCCGCCGTCCGACATACGGCGTGTCGGGATCATCGGGGCGGGGTTCATGGGGGCGGGGATCGCCTTCTCCGCCGCGGCGGCGGGACTCGACGTTCTCCTCCTCGACCGTGACGTCGAAAGCGCCGAAAAGGGAAAGGCGGGCTGCGCCGAAACCCTCAAGAAGGCGGTGGCCCGCGGCACCCTGCCGGCAGGTGACGAGGCGGGGCTCCTCGACCGCATCACCGTCGGCGCCGATTTCGCCGCGCTGTCCGGCGTCGATCTCGCGATCGAGGCCGTCTTCGAGAATCGCGACGTGAAGGCGGACGTGTTGTCCCGCGCCGGGGCGATGCTGAGGAGCGATGCCGTGCTCGCTTCCAACACCTCGACCCTCCCGATCACCAGCCTTGCCGGCCATGGCGGCCGGCCGGATCGGTTCATCGGCATTCACTTCTTTTCGCCCGTCGACCGCATGCGGCTCGTCGAGATCATCCCGGGTCGGCGGACGTCGGACGAGGCGCTGGCCGTTGCATTCGACTTCGTCCGCCGGCTCCGCAAGACGCCGATCGTCGTCAACGACTCCCGCGGTTTCTTCACTTCGCGCGTGGTGATGACGCATAAAAAAGAGGGCATCCGCATGCTGGAGGAGGGTGTGCCGCCCGCCCTCATCGAGAATGCGGGACGCGCCGCCGGCATGCCCGTCGGCCCCTTGGCCCTCGCCGACGAGGTCGCCCTCGATCTCTCCTGGAAAATCCTATCGGCGACCCGCCACGATCTCGGAGAGTCCTATGAATCCGGGCCGATAGACAGGATCCTTGAGGAGATGGTGGAACGCCGGGGCCGCTTCGGCCGCAAGAACCGCAAGGGATTCTACGACTACCCGCCCGACGGCCGGAAGCGGCTGTGGCCGGGGTTGAGCGACATTTTCCCGCCGCGCGACGCGGCCGGCGTCTCCTTCGAGGAACTCAAGGAACGGTTGCTCCTGATCCAGGCGCTGGAGACCGCTCGCTGCTTCGCGGAGGGCGTCCTTGCCGACGTCAGGGAGGCCGATGTCGGAGCGATCCTGGGCTTCGGCTTTGCCCCTTTCACCGGCGGGCCGCTCTCTTATATTGATGCCATGGGAACCGGCGTTTTCCTCGGCAAATGCCGGGCTTACATGCGACGGTTCGGAAACCACTATCGGCCGCCGAAGCTCCTGGTCGACATGGCGAAGAAAGGGGATACGTTCTATGGCAGATTTTCTCCACCAAGGGTCGTGGGCTAGCCTCGCAGCCGCGGCCGCCCTCGGTTTTCTGCTCGCCGGTTCGGCCGCCGCGCAGGAAGGCCGTTACCAGCTGAAGGAAGCCGGCGCCGGACGTTTCGTCCGTCTCGATTCGCAGACCGGGACGGTATCGGTCTGCAGCCAGCAGGGCGAGACCTGGACCTGCAAGGCGATGAGCGACGACCGCGCCGAGCTTCGCGACGAGATTGCCCGGCTGAAGGACGAGAATCGGGCTTTGACGGAACGGCTCGACACCATGGTGAACAAGGCGCCCAAGACGGCGCTGGAGCTGCCGAGCGAGGCCGATCTCGATCGCATCGTCGCGTTGTTCGAGAAATACTTCGAGCGCTTCCTGGCATTCATTCAGAAGCTTGAGCGCGCCCAGGACCAGGGAATCTAGTTGCTCTGAAAACGATGCGGTCTGCCCGCTCCGGGTGGAACGGGCAGACCAGGTCCACGCGGGCTCGGGACGGCGACAGGAGCCTGCGCGACCAACACTCGGGCCATCAAGGGTTCAATTTTTGCCGATGAAGTTCCCCGCCGCATCGATGAGTTAAGAGTGCGCCGGGACATCGGCGGCAACTCGACCGAACCGTGTCGAATTTTAGGCGCACGAAAATTTGCCTCCTCGAATGCAACTCGCGGCAGGCATGATTCATCCCGCGACGCCTGGAAATGGCGATGGTCGTGCGCAGTGAATTGCTTTACGGAATTTCGAATGGCGCGGAGGCGCGCACATGCGTCCGCGAATCACGCCGCAGGGCGTGCTCGATGCCAGGTTGCTTCGACGTTCTATCTCCGCATCGTCTACAAAGTGTTAAGTCATCGCCGTCTCACGCCGGGCGAAAGCCGTCCGTGGCAGTGACGAGCTCGTGGACGATTCCGCTTTCCGTCGTGGCATGTCCGGCATCCGGTGCGACGGCGAGCCGTGCCTGCGGCCACGCCTTGTGTAGATCATGGGCGTTGCGCATCGGCGTGACCACGTCGTAGCGCCCGTGCACGATGACTCCCGGAAGTCCGTGAAGCCGTCCCGCATCGCGCAGGAGCTGTCCGTCGACCTCGAAGAATCCGCGGTTCACGAAGTAATGCGATTCGATTCGGGCGAACGCCAGCGCGTAGTGCTCTTCGCCGAAGCGCAGGACGCGCGACGGATCGGGCAGGAGGGACAGCGTCGCGCCTTCCCACTGGCTCCATATGCGGGCGAACCGCAGCTGCTCGGCTTGGTCGCCCTGTGAAAGGCGGCGGTGATAGGCGCCGATGAGGTCGCCGCGTTCCTCTTTCGGAATCGCGTTGACGAACGGCTCCCACAGCTCGGGATATATCCAGTTGCATCCCTCCTGGTAGAACCACAGGAGCTCGGACTGCCGCAGCAGGAAGATACCGCGCAGGACGAGCTCCATCACCCTGTCGCTGTGCTTTTCCGCATAGGCGAGCGCCAGGCTCGATCCCCACGAGCCGCCGCATACCTGCCATCGCTCGATTCCGAGCTGGCTGCGCAGTTTCTCCATGTCGGCGACGAGATCCCACGTCGTGTTGTCGCGAAGTTCCGCATGCGGGGTCGAGCGGCCGCAGCCGCGCTGGTCGAACAGGATGATGCGATAGGCCGCGGGATCGTGCAGGCGCCGCATGGTCGGGTTCGATCCGGCGCCGGGTCCGCCGTGCACCATGAGCACGGGCTTGCCTTTCGGATTGCCGCATTCCTCGAAGTGAATCTCGTGCAGGTCGGACACCCGAAGGCGGGCGGTTCGGTAGGGCTGGATGTCAGGATAGAGGTTTCGGCGCGCGCTCATGGCCGTCTTGATGTGATGGGAGGTGCGGCATAACGGCGGCACTCCGCTGTTGTGTCAAGATGAAACAGTGGACGTCGGGCTTGGCGCTGCCGGGAGGCCGCGATAGGCTCGCCGCAGGATGGCGAGATCCTCGCCTCTGAAAGGGTGGGACGCCGTACCCGATGGAGCCGCGCCGGATCCTCATTGCCGACGATCATCCCCTGTTTCGCGAAGCGCTGAAGCAGGCCCTGGAAGGCATATTGACCAGGACGCGCTTCGACCAGGCGGGCAATCTCGACGATACCATCGCGCGCCTCGAATCCGCCGACGCCGTCGATCTCGTCCTGCTAGATCTCAAGATGCCCGGCGCCCAGGGACTGTCGGGCCTGATCTATCTGCGCGCCCAGTATCCGGCTCTGCCGGTCGCCGTCGTCTCCGCCAACGACGACCCGAACGTCATCCGCCGCGCCGTCGACCTCGGAGCGGCCGGCTTCATCCCGAAGTCTACGCCTATCGACGCCATCCGCATGGCCCTCGATTGCATCATGCGCGGCGAGGTCTGGATTCCGGACGCCGCGCTCATCGTCGCCCCCGGCGATGACGAGGCCGATCGCGTCGCCCACCGCATCGCCACCCTGACGCCGCAGCAGCTTCGCGTGCTGATGATGCTGCGCGAGGGTCTTCTCAATAAGCAGATCGCTTTCGCGCTCGACGTTTCCGAGGCGACGATCAAGGCGCACGTCTCCGCCATCCTGCAGAAGCTCGACGTCGACAGCCGCACCCAGGCGGTCATCGCCGCAAGCCGCATCGACGGCTCGGCGCCGGCGGTGGTGTGAAGGCCTATTCGGCAGCCTCGGCGACGAGCAGCATGTGCGCCATGGCGGCGCGCAGGACCGCCGGCCTCAGCGGTTTTCTCATGTAGAGGATCTTCATGAGCTCGGCCCGCTTCTGGACTCGGCTCGACCGGTCGGCGGTGATCAGGATGGCTGGCAGGAATTGCACCGACTGGCCGCGCAGGTCCTGGATGAGGCTCAGCCCGTCGCCACCGTCGAGATGAAGGTCGGCGATGACGATGTTCGGCGCGAACCCGTCGCGCGCCACTGCCAGGCACGCCTCGGCGGTTTGGACCGCCGCCGTCTCGCATCCCCAGTCCTTCAGCAGTTCCTGCATCCCCGCCAGGATGGCGGGGTCGTTGTCGACGAGCAGGACCCGGCAGGGCGGCAGGCTCCGCACCGCCGGTCGTCGCACCGGCGTGGCGTCGGCTACCGGCAGTCCTCCCGACGAGACGGGTAGCCGCACGGAGAATACCGAGCCACGCCCTGGTCGTGAGCGGACTTCGACGGCATGGCCCAGCATGTCGGCGATGCGTTTGACGATCGACAGGCCGAGCCCGAGGCCGGGAACGTTGGAGGCCTGCGCGTCCAGCCGTTCGAACTCCCGGAAGATGAGGGGCAGCTTGGCATCCGGAATGCCGCGCCCGGTATCGTGCACCTCGAGGGTGAGCCCGGTGCCGCGGCGGCGGCAGCCGACGACGATGCCACCGCGGTCGGTGTACTTGACGGCATTCGAGATCAGGTTCTGCAGGATGCGCTTGAGGAGGTTGCGGTCCGAGGTGACGACGGCCGTGGATGGCACCGAGCGGAGCCTGAGGCCCTTCTCGGCGGCGGCCGGCTCGTGCTCCGCCACGATCGCGGCAATGAACGCGTCCATCCGGATCGCCTGTGGTTCGGGTCTGACGGCGCCGGCGTCGAGCTTCGAGATGTCGAGCAGGGCGGAGAGGATGTCCTCGACGGACTCGAGCGAAGAATCGAGGTGCGCCACGAGCTCCCGGTTCGCGCCGCGGCGCGACCGGTTGACGAGCGTCGATGCGAACAGGCGGGCGGCGTTGAGCGGCTGCAGGATGTCGTGGCTCGCCGCGGCGATGAACCGCGTCTTGTCGAGATTGGCCTTTTCCGCATCGGACTTGGCGTGGGCGAGCAGGCGATTGACGCTGACGAGCTCGGCGGTTCGCGACTCGACCCGCCTTTCGAGCTCCTCGGCGGCGAGCGCGCGCTCGGTGATGTCGGCGAACGTGACGACCAGCCCGGCTTCCGGCATGCGCGACGACCGGATCTCGATCACCGAGGGCGGATCGTCGAGGCGCTCCACCAGCGTCTCGTGGTCGATGGCGAGCCGCCGGACCTTGTCCTGGACGTCGGCGGCCGGCGATCGGCCCGTCCCGCCGCTGCCCTGAAAGCTTTCGAACACGTCGACGAGGGTGATGCCGACGCGGTCGAGCTGCGGCGGCAGTCTCAGGAGGTCGAGGAACTGCCGGTTCCAGCAGGTGAGCCCCAGGCGGTCGTCGAAGACGGCGATGCCCTGCTGGACGTGGTCGATGGCGGATTGCAAGAGGTCGCGGTTGTACTGGATGGCATGCGTAGCATCGTCGAGAAGCTCGAGCGCCCGGCGCCGGTTCGGAGCCTTGCGCTCGAGCAGCAGCCACATGATGAGCCGCGACGATGCGGCGCCGACGGCGCTCGCCAGGAGATGCTCGGCATGGCGGAGGCTGCGCACGTCGGCTTCCGCGTTGGCGTTGAAGGCCTGTCCGCTGACGCGGCCGAGTTCGGTGAATGCCCGCTCGGCCCGCTCGGCGCCGAGATACTGCGCGACGGTAGCGCGAAGCTCGCCGAGTTTGACGGACGAGCGCCCGTGGCGGTGGGCGGGGGGTGTCACCCGCGCCTCCCGTCGCGTGAACAGGTTGGCCTGGATGGTCTCGATAGGCAGCGGCCGGCGCAGGAGAGAGACGGCGACGAGCGTGCAGACGTTGACGGCAAGGCTCAACGCCACCCCGTGCACCAGCGGGTCGAGTTCGAGGCTGAGGAGGTTGCGGGGCCGCAGGAAGGCGAGACCGAAGGGCCCTTCGGATATGAAGCGCGGATCGACCCAGCCGGCATCTGCGAAGGACGGGATGAGCAGCGTGTAGGTCCACACCGCGAACCCGCCCATGATGGCGGCGCTCGCACCGGTCCCCGTGCCGCGGCGCCAATAGAGGCCGGCAAGGAAGGCGGGTGCCAGCTGGGCGATGGCCGCGAACGAAATGAGCCCGATCTGTGCGAGTGCAGCGCTGTTGCCGATGGCCTCGTAGTGGATGAAGGCGAGGAGCAGGATGCACGAGATCGCCACCCTGCGTATGAGGATGAGGAGCCCGCCCATGTCGGCGGCCTCCGCGGTCGTCGACCGCGCCCTGAGCAGGATGGGCAGTACGAGGTTGTTGCAGACCATGATCGACAGGGCGACCGCCTCCACGATCACCATGGCGGTCGCCGCCGACAGTCCGCCGAGAAACGCGACCATGGCTACCGGTTGCGAGTTGACCGCGACCGGCAGCGCCAGGACGAAGCTGTCGGGATCGGTGCCCGTCGAGCCGAATGTCAGCAGTCCCGCGGCCGCGATCGGCACGACGAACAGGTTGATGGCGACGAGATATAGGGGGAAGAGCCAGGCGGCGCGCCTGACGTCTCCGATATGGCTGTTCTCCACCACCGCGACGTGGAACTGGCGCGGCAGGAGGAGGATGGCGACCATGGCGAGGCCGGTCATCGTGATCCAGCGGCTCCAGTTGAGGTCGCCGTCGAATACCGTGGCGATCTCCGGCCGTGCCGCCACTCTCTCGATCAGGGGACCGAGCCCGCCCATCAGCGAGAAGGTGACGAAGGCGCCGACCAGCAGGAACGATGCGATCTTGACGATCGACTCGACGGCGATCGCAAGGATCATCCCTTCCTGGTGCTCGGTCGCGTCGATGTGCCGCGTTCCGAACAGCGACGCGAAGGCCGCCATCGCGATGGTCACCAGCAGGGCAAGGTAGTCGGCGGCCGGCGACACGTCCGCTGTGCGGGCGGCGAGGTCGAGGGGCAGCATCGTCTGGAGCGCGAGCGCCACTGCCTTGAGCTGCAGCGAGATGTAGGGGATGGCGCCGATGACCGCGACGATCGCCACCAGCGCCCCGAGCGCCTGGTTCTTGCCGTATCTGGCCGAGATGAAGTCAGCGACCGAGGTGATGTTGTGGCGCTTCGAGACCGCGACGATCCGCGCCACCAGCGGCCAGCCGAGCGCGAAGACGATGATCGGGCCGATATAGATCGGCAGGAAGTCGAACCCCGACCGCGCCGACAGGCCGACGCTGCCGAAGAACGTCCACGACGTGCAATAGACGCCGAGGGAGAGCGCGTAGATGAGCGGCCGCGGCGCGCCGCCCGCCCGGCGCCGGGCCAGCCGGTCGCCGTAGCTCGCCGTCGCGAACAGGAACCCGACATAGCTCAGGGCAAAAAGGATGACGACGGCGCCTGGAACCATGGGTGTACGCTCGAACGAAGGCTCGAGGCCAGCATAGCAGAGCCCGTCCCCCTGGCCATGCCGAACGATCGACCTTGATGGATCGGGTAACTGCCGTAGATTGGTCCCTGCTTAACAAATAGGAGGGCAGACCATGTGGCAGGAATTCAAGGAATTCGCCCTGAAAGGCAACGCCTTTGATCTGGCGGTCGGTGTGGTCATCGGCGCCGCCTTCAGCAAGATCGTCGATTCGATCGTCAACGACCTCATCATGCCCATCATCGGCGCGATCACCGGCGGCGTAGACTTCTCGAACTACTTTGCGCCGCTCGCCTCAACCGTGACCGCACCGAGCCTCGAGGCGGCGCGGGAGCAGGGAGCCGTCCTGGCCTACGGGCATTTCATCACCATCGTGGTGAATTTCGTCATCGTCGCCTGGATTCTGTTCCTGATCATCAAGGCGGTGAACAGGGCGCGGCGGCCGGCTCCGCCTACCCCGGTGGTCACTCCGAAGAACGAGGTGCTGCTTGCCGAGATACGTGATCTTTTGGCAAAACAGGCCTAGCACGCAAACATCGAGTGTATGACGATGCTTGATTCACCGCGGTCGAGGGCCGCGCTTCTGGAAACGTTGCGTCCTTCGGTGGCGGCGGAACGGCCTTCGGGCATCGTCGACACCTTCATCTATGCGAGCGGCAAGCCGGACGTCATTCCGCTGTGGGTCGGCCAGGGTCACCTTCCGACCCCCGACTTCATCTGCGACGCCGCCATCGCGAGTCTGAAGGCGGGTGAGACGTTCTACACCTGGCAGCGTGGCATTCCCGAGCTGCGCGCGGCACTTGCCCGCTACCACGGCCGGCTCTACCGCAGGGCCTTCGACCCGGAGAACATCTTCGTCTGCCAGGGCGGCATGCAGGCACTCCAGCTCGCCCTGCAGGCGCTGCTCGAGCCGGGCGACGAGGTGATCGTTCCCGTCCCGGCCTGGGCCAACCATCCGGCGTCTCTGCGCCTGCTCGGCGTCCGGCCCGTCGAGGTGCCCCTTCGGTTCACGGAAAGCGAATGGGAGCTCGATCTCGACCGGCTGTTCGCAGCCGCCGGTCCACGCACCAAGGCGATCATCTGCAATACGCCGAGCAATCCGTTGGGCAGGGTGATGTCGGAAGCCGAGATCCTCGCCATCCGGGATTTTTGCCGCCAGCGCGGCCTCTGGATGATCGTCGATGAGGTCTATGCGCGCTTCTACTACCCGCAATCCGGCGCCAGGACGCTTCCGCCCTCCTTCCTCGAGGTTTGCGACCCCGAGGAGCGCATCATCGCCTGCAACACCTTCTCCAAGAACTGGGCGATGACGGGCTGGCGGGTCGGCTGGATGCTGGCGCCGCGTGCCCTGGGCCAGGCGATCGAGAACCTCGTCCAGTACAATACCTCCGGCACCACCACCTTCCTGCAGAAGGGCTGTGTTGCGGCCCTGGACGACGGCGAAGCCTTCGTGTCTGACCAGGTGCGCCAGGCGCGCCGCGGCCGCGACATCGTTTGCGACGCTCTGGCCGATTGCCCGGGCGTTGCGTTCGCGCGACCCGAGGGCGCCTTCTATCTGTTCTTCCGGATCGACGGCGAGACGGACTCCGTCGCACTTTCGCGGCGCCTCATCGACGAGGCTCGCGTCGGGTGCGCGCCGGGCAGCGCTTTCGGCACGGCCGGCGAAGGCTTTCTGCGCCTGTGCTTCCTGCGCAGTGCCGAGCATCTTGCCGAAGCGGCGCAGCGCCTGGTGAATTGGTTCGCATCGCGTCGCTAGGCGGGACGCCTCGCCACGATCCGGGCCCCGCCGAGTACGCCTGCGGAATAGAGCTCCGCGACCGTTGCATAGAAGTCTTCGAGGCCCGCCGTCACCGCTTCGCCATGCACCCGGATGTTGCGCTGCCGCGCCTGCCGGAAGGCGTCGAGCCGTTGCGCGGTGAAGGTGGACCAGGCGCGTGACAGGTCCTCGAACCGTTCCACCTTGAATCCGCTGGCCTCGAGCTCGCGCGCGTAAGCGGCGGCGTCGGGCAGGTAGGGGCACATGACCTTGACCTCGAGGTCGCGCCGCTGCTCTGCCGAGAGCGCCCCCTTCAGGACGAAATCCTCGATGTACATGGCATGGCCGGGCTTCAGCGCCGCATGGCAGATGTCGAAGAGCCGCTTGCGGTCCGGGATGTGCAGGAACACCAGGAAGGACATGATGCCGTCGAAGCCGTCGCCGTCGAGTGCTGCGGCGAGAACGTCTCCCGCGACGTGCCGGACCCGGTCCTCGAGCCCGCACCGCGCCGTGAGCGACCGTCCCGTTTCGTGCAGGTCCGTCTGCAGTTCGAGGGCGACGACCCTGCATCCCGTCCGTGCCGCCAGGTAGCGGGCCGGACCGCCGATGCCGGACCCGATTTCGAGGACGCGCGAGTCGGGGGTTACCTGAAGCGACCTGGCCGCCTCGTCGACCGCTTCGGTGCCGAGATAGTGGTACTGATCGAACGGGGTGAGCGCGTCGACGCTGAGTTGCCCGGCCCTGTCGAGCCCCAGTTCGCGCAGTTCGTTGTAGATGCGCTCGACATGCACATAGAGCTTCATCGACTTCATGAAAGGTCGGCTCTCCTTCCTTCGCTTTCACGTGCGGGTGGTGGCAGTCTAGCTGAGCGTCGCTGGGATTTCCTTTTCCCGGCGCGCCACGAACTCGTCCAGCGCTTCGCGCTTGCCCTCGTCGAGCTGCGGCTCCTCGTAGGCGGCGAGCAGTCCGCGCGCCTTTTCCAGGGCTCGAGTCGCGGCATCCTTCGACCCCTCCGCCGACCATTGCTCGAAGGAATTGAAATCCATCATCGGCGGCATGAAGAAGGCCGATTCGAACTTGCTGAGTGTATGCGCCGTTCCCAGGAAATGGCCGGCCGGGCCGACTTCGCGCACCGCCTTCATCGCCCCTTCAAGATCGGCGATGTCGACGCCCTGGGCGTATTTGTACCAGCCGGCGAGCTGCTCGCAGTCGAGCATGAACTTCGCGTAGGAAGCGCACAGGCCGGCTTCGAGCCAGCCGGCTACGTGCCAGATGTAGTTGGCTCCCGACAGGATCGCGGCATGCATGAGCATGTTGGCCTCGTAGCCGGCCTGCGCGTCGGGCAGCTTCGAGCCGACGTGAAATCCCGACGTGCGCCACGGCAGGTTGTACTTACGCGCCAGCTGGCCCATGAGCATCATCATGTGCGCCGCCTCGGGCGTGCCGCCCATCGGGGCGCCCGACTTCATGTCGACCGCGACCATGAACTGCCCGTAAACCTGCGGGCTGCCCGGCCGCACCAGCTGCGTGAAGGCGAGCCCGGCCAGCGCTTCGGCATTGACCTGCGCGACGGCGCCGATCGTCGAGGCCGAGGTCGATGCCCCGCACAGGGCGAACGGCGACAGGAGGCAGGGCTGGTTGTGCGCCGCGTAGACCTTGAGCGCGTCGAGCATGGTTGCGTCCCACACCAGCGGCGAATTGCAGTTGACCACCGAGGTGAGCACGGTGTTGTCGCGCACGAAGTCGTCGCCGAAGACGATGCCCGCCATCTTCATGGTGTCGACCGCCCGTTCGCGTGCCGTGACGATCCCCATGAACGGCTTGTCCGACCATCTGAGGCAGCCGTAGATGATGTGCAGGTGCCGGTGCGGAACCGCCACGTCCATCGGCTCGCATATGATGGAGCTCGTCGAATGGAGTTCGGGAGCGAGATAGGCGAGCTTGTGGAAGTTGTAGAGGTCCTCCTTGCGTCCATAGCGTCGCGTGCCGTCGAAATCGAGGACGTAGGGCGCCCCGTACATCGGCACGAATATCGAGTTGCGGCCCCCGACCGTCACGCTTCTCGCCGGGTTGCGCGCGTGCATCGTGTATTCGGGCGGGATCTTGCCAACGAGCTCCATGAGCTGGGCGCGGTCGATCCGCACCCGGTATCCGTCGACGTCGCTGCCCGCCGCCTTCCACATGGCGGCGGCTTCGTTGTCGCGAAACTCGATGCCGACCTCCTCGAGGATCTTGCACGACTCGTCGTGAATGAGCTCGATCGCTTCATTTGGTACGATGTCGTAGACGGGGATCTTGCGCACCAGGGTGGGAAACGCCACCGTCGGCGCCGTGCGCAGCTGCCGGCGGCCTTCGCGGCCGCCTGCCCGCCGCGCGCTTCCCGATGCGACGGGTCCTCGCTCGACCAGTTCCTTGATGCTCGGCACGTTCGTCGGGCTTTCAGCCATCGCCCAGCCTCCCATTGGCGGGATCATAGCGGCCTTCGAGCGCATGATAGGTCTCGAAACCGACGGTGCGCTTGATGTCCGCGAAGGCGAGGCCGCCGTGCGACGGCCGGCCGTCGCTGAGCGCCACCAGGTTGGATTGCATGGCCGCGATCGCCGCCCCGAGCATCGCCACCGGATAGGCTGCGATCCGGTAGCCGAGGTCTTCGAGCCGCTCGCGAGCCGCGAACGGCGTCGCGCCGCCGTCGATCATGTTGGCGAGATGGCGGCCGCGCACGGCGGAAGGGATGCGTGCCAGTTCCGTCTCGTCGGCGGGCGCTTCGACGAAAAGGATGTCGGCCCCGAGATCGGCGAACGCCTCGACCCGCCACAGCGCTTCCTCGAGTCCGTCAGTCGCCCGCGCATCCGTTCGCGCCAGGATGAGGATGTCGTGCCCCGCATCGCGGACGTCGACGGCCGCCTTGATCCGCATCACCGCCTCGTCGCGGGGCACGACCTGCTTTCCCCTCACATGGCCGCAGCGCTTCGGGCTCACCTGATCCTCGATCATCACGGCTGCGAAGCCGGCGCGCGCATACTCTTCGACCGTCCGCCGCACGTTGATGGCGTTGCCGTAGCCGGTGTCCCCGTCGCCGATGACCGGGATGTCGACGGCCGAGCAGATGTTGCGGCCCTGGTCGAGCATCTCGCCGAAGGAAATGAGGCCCGTGTCCGGCTTGCCGATCCGCGCCGCCGAAACCGCGAAGCCCGACATGAAGGTAAAGGGAAAGCCGGCCTGCGCGATGAGGAGGGCGGAGAGCGCATCCCAGCAGCACGGCATCGCGTAGCAGCGCGGCTCATCGAGAAGGCTGCGGAGCCGGGCGGCCGGAGACGTCGCGCCTTGCTTCGGTAGCGTCATATTCATGGAGGGCGGCACTTTCGATCCAGCTTAGGAAGTCGAGCGCGGTCGGGGACAGTCTGGCATCGTCAGCATAGGTCAAGAAATGCCCGCTTGCACTTGGAAGCTCGTGCTCCGAAAGGCGTTCGAACTCGCCCGCAGCGAGCGCCCCGTCGACGAGCGGACGGGACCCGAGCAGCACGCCGGCGCCGGCGCGTGCCGCCGCCATGGCGGCGATGAACGTGTCGAAGCGATGCGTCGGCCCCGTGTCGGGTGCCAGTCCAGCGAATGCGAACCATTGCGACCACATCTCGCGACCGCCTGACAGCGAGAGCCTGGGCAGCGTTGTCCAGGCGTCGTTCCCGGACGTTGACGAAAGGCGAGGCGACGCGACGGGAACCAGCCGTTCCTCCGTAAGGCGGACGGCGATGCGACCGGGGAAGGGGAGCCGTCCGAACCGGATGTCGAAATCCGCCGGCCGGCCGTAGTCCTCTGGCACGTGGATCGTGTTCACGTCGACATTCAGGCCGGGCCGGTCCCGGGCCAGGCCGCTCAAGCGGGGAAGCAGCCACAGGCAAGCGAAGGAGATGGGCGTGCGAAGCGCCACCGTTCCGCGTCCCGCCGGTTCGAACAGCTCCCGCGTGCTGCGCGCGAGAATGGCAAATCCGGCTTGCACGTGGGGGAGATAGGCCGCGCCTTCCGACGTCAGTTGCACGCCCCGTTGCAAGCGCCGGAAAAGCTTGGCTCCGAGCGTGTCCTCGAGCAGGCGGATCTGCTGGCTCACCGCCGCCTGGGTCAGGCCCAGTTCCTTGCCGGCCTCCGTGAAGTTCGACCGTCGCGCAGCGGCTTCGAACGACCGGAGCCAAGTGAGCGGCGGAATGGCGGGAGGTGGAGCTGCCATAAGGTCGAAGGGGTCTTATTATCCAAAGATATTATTTGTCTACTCGCAGCGCTGCAAGCAATCTCCGGCGGGAGACGACGAGGCAGGAGTTCTCATGACCACCGCGGCGATCCGCGACGACGGAAAGGTGCTGGCGCTCACCCGGCAGGGTCGGACGACCCGATTTCACGCCGCCTGGTTGCGCGACAACGCCCAGGATGCCGAAACCCGCAGTCCGTCCAACGGCCAGCGACTCGTCACGATTCTCGATCAGCCCCAAGATGTCAGGATTGCCGCTGCGACCTGCTCGGGCGCCAGGCTGGAGGTCACCTTCGCACCCGAGACCAAGAAGGTCGCCTTCGACCTCGCCTGGCTCGATGCCCATACCTACGACAACCCGCTCGCCCGGCCTTCAGGTTGGATCGCGGATCGATGCGAGCTCTGGAATGCCGCGCTGCAGGGACGCGTGCCCACCGCCTCGTGGATCTCCGTATCGGCCGATCCTCGGGCGCTCGGCGACTGGCTTGCCGCCGTCGACCGCTACGGTTTTGCGTTCCTGACCGGCTTGCCGCTGGAGAGCGGCTTTCTCTGCAAGGTCGCGGATCTGTTCGGCTACGTGCGCGAGACGAACTACGGACGCTGGTTCGAAGTCCGGGCCGAAGTCAATCCGAACAACCTCGCCTACACGAATCTCGGTCTCCAGGCGCACACCGACAATCCCTATCGAGACCCGGTGCCGACCCTGCAGCTTCTCGCCTGCCTCGAGAACTCGGTCGCCGGTGGCGAATCGATCGTCATCGACGGGTTCGCTGTCGCGCAGGCGATACGGCGCGAGACGCCGCGATACTTCGATCTTCTGGCCCGCCATCCGGCGCGGTTCGAATATGCGGGCTCGACCGGCGTCCGCCTCCGTGCCAAGCGGCCGATCGTCGAGCTTGGGCCCGATGGCGAGCTGCTTGCGGTGCGCTTCAACAACCGATCGTTGGCGCCCGCCTCCGACGTGCCTTTCGACGACATGCCGGACTACTATGCCGCCATGCGCCGGTTTGCCGAGCTCATCGAGAGTCCCGATTTCGCGGTCACCTTCAAGCTGGCCGCGGGCGAACTTTTCATCGTCGACAATACGCGCGTGCTCCATGCGCGCCGCGCCTTTTCGGGCACCGGCAAGCGATGGCTCCAGGGCTGCTATGCCGACATCGATGGGCTGCGCTCCACGCTCGCCGCCATCGCCGAACGAATGCCGGAGGCCGCCCAATGAGCCTCGACCGCGACACTATAGTTCCCTTCATCGCCGACATCTTCTCCCGTCGGGGTGCGGAGTCCTATCTCGGCGAGGCGGTGACCATGTCCGAGCACATGCTGCAGGGCGCTCGTCTCGCCGAGGCGGCGGGGGCCGACGAGACGCTCGTCGCCGCGGCCCTCCTTCACGACATCGGCCACTACACCAACGAGTTCGGCGACGACTATATCGACCAGGGCATCGACAACCTGCATGACGAAGCCGGCGCACGCGTTCTCGAAGGGTTCTTTCCCCCAGTCGTCATCGCCTGTGTGCGCCTGCACGTCGCAGCCAAGCGCTATCTCTGCGCCACCGATCCCGCCTATTTCGACAAGCTGTCGCCGGCATCGGTGGCCACTTTGAAGCTTCAGGGCGGCCCCATGAACGCGGCGGAAGTTGCCGAGTTTCGGGCTAATCCCTACTACGCCGAGGCGGTGCAGGTCCGCCTGTGGGACGAAGAGGGCAAGGTCCCCGGAATGTCGACGCCGCCTTTCGAGCACTACGCACCCGTGCTGCAGCGGGTCATCGATCGCCATCTGTCCAGCTGGCCGGCGGCGAAGGCCTGAACGGTCCCTGACCGGCAGGTTGGACAAATCCGCAATTGACGATATGGATTCGAGCGGCGCTCGCCGTTCGGCCGCGCCCAAGCGTTCGAGAGTGGGAGGGAAGAGATGAAGACCAGGGCCGCGGTGGCGTTCGAGAAGGCAAAGCCGCTCGAGATCGTGGAAGTCGATCTCGAAGGACCGAAGGCCGGGGAAGTGCTGGTCGAGGTGAAGGCGACCGGCATTTGTCACACCGACGACTTCACGATTTCCGGCGCCGATCCCGAGGGCTTGTTTCCGGCCATCATGGGCCATGAAGGCGCCGGCGTCGTCCTCGAGGTCGGGGCGGGCGTCACGTCGCTGAAGCCCAGCGACCATGTCATCCCGCTCTATACGCCCGAGTGCCGCGAGTGCGAGTACTGCCTCAATCCGAAGACCAATCTCTGCCAGAAGATCCGCACGACGCAGGGGCGGGGCCTCATGCCCGACGGCACCAGCCGCTTCTCCCACAAGGGCCGCATGGTTCACCACTACATGGGCTGCTCCACCTTCTCGAACCACACCGTCCTTCCGGAGATCGCGCTGGCCCGCATCCGCAAGGACGCTCCTTTCGACAAGGCCTGCTATGTCGGCTGCGGCGTCACCACCGGCATCGGCGCCGTCATCAACACGGCGAAGGTCGAGCCGGGATCGAACTGCATCGTGTTCGGCCTCGGCGGCATCGGCCTCAACGTCATCCAGGGCCTGCGCCTCGTCGGCGCCGGGATGATCGTCGGCGTCGATCTCAACGATGGCCGCGAGGAATGGGGACGCCGGTTCGGCATGACCCACTTCGTCAACCCCTCGCGCGTCTCCGGCGATCTCGTCGCCCATCTCGTCGAACTGACGGGCGGCGGTGCCGATTACACCTTCGAATGCATCGGCAATGTGAAAGTCATGCGCACCGCTCTCGAGGCATGCCACAAGGGATGGGGCGAATCGATCATCATCGGCGTCGCCGGCGCCGGCCAGGAAATATCCACCCGGCCGTTTCAGCTGGTCACGGGGCGCGTGTGGCGCGGCACGGCCTTCGGCGGTGCCCGCGGGCGAACCGACGTGCCGCGGATCGTCGACTGGTACATGAACGGAAGGATCGAGATCGATCCCCTCATCACCCATACGTTCAAGCTCGAGGACATCAACAAGGCCTTCGACCTCATGCATTCCGGCGAAAGCATCCGCAGCGTCGTCGTCTATTGAGGTCCTTGAGGCCGGCCGCGAATTTGTCTAAGGCAGATTCGAGTCTCGCTACCGCCGCTTAGGCGGGAAACTTCGGATGATGGATCATGGCACCGGCAGTCGCGGCGGATATCTCAAGGTTTTTGCAGGACGGTGTGGCCTTGCACCAGGCGGGCCGGCTCTCCGAGGCGCGCGCCGCCTATCGCCAGGTGCTCGCCCTGGATCCGGCCAATGCCGATGCCTTCAATCTCCTGGGCGTTCTCTATGGCGAGCAGGGACGGTTCCGCGAGGCGATAGAATGCGTCGGTAAGGCCGTCACCCTGCGCCCCGGCGAAGCGCAGTTCCGCAACAACCTGGGCAATACCTATCTTTTGGTCAATGAACCGACCTTCGCCATCGAGCATCTGAAGGAGGCCACCCGCCTCCAGCCGCGCTACGTCGAGGCCTGGTTCAATCTCGGCAAGGCCCACGAGGCGCTCGACCAGATCGCCGAAGCGCGGACCGCGATCGATCGGGCGCTGCGGCTCGATCCCGGCAATCGCCGCGCCCGGCTAGGCCGGGCCCAGCTCGATATCCGCAGCGGCCGGCCGGAGAGCGCGGTCAAGGTCTTCCGCGACCACCTCCGCGACACCCCGGGCGACGTGCCGGCGATTGCCGGCCTCCTACTCGCAACCAAGGTCGGCCCCCAAACCCCCGAGCTCAAGGTCGCCGAGCAGATACTCGCGTCCGGGGCCGCCGGGCCTACGGGTCCCTTCCTGTCGCTGCTCAAGCATGCCGTCGGCAAGGCGTATGACGACCTCGGACGCTACGACGAGGCGATCCGCCTCATCATCGAAGGCAAGTCTCTGGAGCGCCAGCCGACCGACTTAGAGCGGCGATTGGAGTGGGGCGCCAGGGTTCGTGCCCTGTTTACCCGCGATTTCTTCGCCGAGCGGTCCGGATACGGTCTCCCTACCGACAAGCCGGTCTTCATCGTCGGCATGCCGCGCTCTGGCACGACGCTCATCGAGCAGATCATCGCCAGCCATCCCAAGGCCTACGGCGCGGGCGAGCTGCCGCATCTGTCGCGCATCGCCAGCATCCTGGGCGCCACCAGCAAGACCATCGAATTCGACGCGGCAAAGGTCGCGGCCCAGACGTCGGACGACGTTCGTCGCGTTGCCGAAGGTTATCTCGAGCGTCTGACCGAGGGAGCGGGAAAAGCCATCCGCGTGTCCGACAAGGCGCCCCTGAACGTGCGCTATCTCGGCATCGTCGCCCTCATGTTCCCCAACTGCCAGGTCATCCACTGCCGGCGAAACCCAATCGATACTTGCGTGTCGATCTTCATGCAGAAGTTCAGCCGCGGCCACGCCTATTCGCACAACCTCGAATCCCTGGCCCGCTACTATCGCGAATACGTCCGCCTGGCCGACCATTGGCGTGCCGTCCTGCCGCTGAAGATGCTCGAAGTGGACTACGAGGAGTCGGTCGCCGATACCGAGGCCCAGGCCCGCAAGGTGATCGATTTCCTGGGCCTCAAATGGGACGACGCCTGCCTGAGCTTCCAGCACACCAAGCGCGCCGTCGCCACGGCGAGCCAGTGGCAGGTGCGGCAGCCGGTCTACACGACGTCGGTCGAGCGCTGGCGCCGCTACGAGGCGCACATCGGCCCGCTCATCGAGGGGCTGAAGGATCTGGTGCAAAGCGGCCCGGCATCGCGGCCTTGAGGCCGGACGCCGGGCGGGAAGCGGTTCGCCTACTTCGACAGGTAGACTTGCGTGATTTCCGTCGCGATGGTCGTGAAGGCTTCCAGGAGCGTGGCATTGTCGGGCGCGTGGAAATACTTCTCGATGTCGGAGGCGCAGGCCTTCATCAGGTTCTTGGCCTGCGTGTCCAGGCTGCCGAAGGTGATCGAGTAGACGACGATCGGCTGGGACGGATTGGTCGATGCCGCCTTCGCCACCGCGCATGCCTTGGCGGTCCGCGTGTCGAGGGCCGTGCGGCTGTTGCTGATGCTGTTGATGTTGAGGCGCGCGAGCGACTGGCTGGAATAGCCGTACCCGCCGTAGCCGGTCTTGTTCATGTTGCTGACGTTGCCCCAGTCGTTCTCACCGTCGGTCATCACGACCATGATCTTGCGCCACTTCTTGTCGTTGTAGGCGGCGCCCTCGGTGAACGGCACGGTCGACGACAGCACCCGGAGGCCCCAGCCGACGCCGGACGCGATGTTGGTGTTGCCCGTGGCCACCATGTCGTCGATGGCGTCGGTGATCGTCTGCTTGACGTTGGTGAGCGGGGTGATCGACGCCGTGCCGCAGTTGTAGCCCGGGCCCTTGCCGGAGCCGCTCGGCGACGTGCTGACGTATTTCTGGTACCGGCGCTGGCGGTTGTCGAGCGAGGTGCCGTTCTTGGTCGAGTTGCTCACGCTCTCATTGGAACGCCAGTCGGTGAGGTAGTTGTTGTTGAACGTGCCCCAGCCGGAAAGCGAGCTCGCGTTGTTGGCGTTGGTCGGCTCATCGGGCGCGAAGTAGAACGGGAACAGCGTGTCGGGAGTGCCGGTCGAGGGCGCCGTGTCGTCGACGTCGTAGTTGATGGTCGACGTGGACTTGCGTTGCTCAACGCAGCCGTTCCACGGCGTGCTGCTGAGCTGGCCCCACGCCCACTTGTTGTGCTTCGTCGTGTCCGTGAAGTTCAACTTGGAGATGGCATTGTTGCCGTTCGTGTCCATCCACGACGCATTGGCGTACTGCGTACCGACGTTCACCGAAGCCGCGAACGGCACGATGGCCATCTTGATGTGCGTCGAGACGGTGGAGTCGGCGAACAGGATGTCGGTGAGGTCTTCGGTAGCGGTCTTGAGCGCGCCGATCTTGTTGTTGGTCGTCATCGAGCCGGTGTTGTCGAGCACGAGAACGACCTCGGCATTCTGCGTCACCCGCCGGGCCTCGGAGAAGACCGTCAGGTCCATCTCGTTGATGTGGGCGAGCTTCATCAGCGTGGTCGGCAGTTGCTGGTGGGCGCTGATGGTCACCGTGTCCGTATAGACGTCGATGTCGAGCGTGACCGGCCCGCCTTCGTAGTTGGAGATCGCGGCCAGGTTGGAGTTGACGTACTTCTCGCCCAACGCCTTCAGTACCGCGACATCGGTGATCTTCGAGGTCGCAAGCGCGAGCGCGGCAGCATCGACCGCCGAGTTGAGGACCTGCCGCTGGCGCGAAGCGCGCGCGAAGTCTACGGCGGTGCCGCCCGCGACCATGAACGCGACGGTCGTGACGGCGGCGATGATCGCGATCGAGCCGCGCGTGTCGCCCGTCAGCCGGCGCGCACTGCGCAGGAGAGACGCTATGGGCCGAAAACGGATTCCAAGCTTCATAGACATAGCCATCTTCTTTCCCCAGAAGTGCTAAATGCGAACAATTCAATAAACGATTGTCCGCCGCAGATTGCTCGGAACCTTGGAAGAAGCCGTTAAACGGCGGGTAAGAAACTGAGCGATCCGGGCAAGGTGGTGTTAACCACGCCCACCAGGCCTTCGGCCGTTGCGTTAGGGAAAATGCGGCAGATCAATCAGTTGGAGCCGCCAATGGTTTCGCGCTCGATGTCGTCGGGATCGAATTTCGCCCAATATAATTCAAAACAAACGCAATCTTCCAAGCAGCTGAACATGTGAAATTCACCGGGCATGACAACCGTATACTCCCCCGGACCGAGCACCGTCGCGTCCACCAGGTCGTATGAGTTCTTCCACACTTTGACCTCCAGCCGCCCGGACTCGACGTAGAAGCCGTTCCACTTGTACTTGTGCTTGTGTTTGCTGCAGTACCCACCCGCCTTGATTTCGATGCGGTGCAGCTCGAAGAACGGGTTCGCTTCGATCTTGCGCGTCACGCCCCAAACCTTTCCAGCCTTCATGATGTCGTTCTCGCCCTTTCCAGATCTGCCGGCGTGTTGATTTCGTCTTTTATTTTCGATGTCAGGCATGCGCCAATTCGGTAGCCCGCCTCCAGGAAACGAATCTGCTCCAGATCCTCTGCCAATTCCAGCTTCTGCCGCTTGAGGGCGGCGAAGGCGCGCAGGGCCTCCTTTGAATAAGCATAGATGCCGGCGTGGTGGTAGCCATAGGCGATCGGAGCCCGGGTGAACCAGTGGCAGCGCTTGCAGGCTCCGTCGGGCGAGCACACCGCCTTGACCGAATTCCGGTTCGCGACGTCGGCGTGGTCCATCTCGAAGATGAGCGTGCCCACGTCGTAGCCCGCCGAAAGGGGCTTGAGGGCAAGGAGGATCTGCGGCGGTTCGATGAACGGCAGGTCGCCCTGCAGGTTGATGATCTGCTCGGCCTCGATGCGGTCCGCCACCGCGGCGACGCGGTCGCTGCCGGTCGCAATGTCGGATGACGTGACGACGACAGGGCAGGGAAGCGGAAGCGCGGCGATCTCCGCGCTGTCCGTCGCCACCGTCACCGGCAGCCCGGTCGCCATCGCTTTCGCCACGACGTGCTCGATGAGCTTCTTGCCGCCGAATTCGACGAGCGGCTTGCGCGGCAGGCGGGTGCTTGCCAGTCGCGCCGGGATCACGATGTGGGCTTGCATGCGAACCTGATTCTGTCGACCTGGTCGAGAACCTCCGCCACTTGGTCGAGCGGAATCTGCGACGCAGCATCGCTGATGGCGTGGTCGGGATCGTCGTGCGCTTCCATGAACAGACCGTCGCAGCCGACGGCCGCCGCGGCCCGCGCCAGGCTTGGGATGAACTGCCGCTGACCTCCCGAGCTGTCGCCGCGCCCTCCCGGTTCCTGGACCGAATGCGTGGCATCGAAGATGACCGGCCGCCCGAAGGCGCGCATGATCTCGAGGCCGCGGAAGTCGACGACGAGGGCGTTGTAGCCGAAGGTCGTCCCGCGCTCCGTGATCCATGCCTCGCCGTCGCCGAGCTTGTCGACGACGTTCTTCATGTCCCATGGCGCCAGGAACTGTCCCTTCTTGACGTTGACGGTCCGCCCGGTCGCCGCCGCGGCAGTGAGGAGGTCGGTCTGCCGGCATAGGAAGGCAGGGATCTGCAGCACGTCGACCGACCGAGCGACGGTGGCGCACTGTGCCGCCTCGTGCACGTCGGTCAGGGTCGGAACGCCGATCTCGCGCTTGATCTCGGCAAGGATTGCTAGGCCCGCCTCCATTCCGACGCCGCGCGGCGAGCTCTTGGCCGTGCGGTTCGCCTTGTCGAAGCTGCTCTTGTAGTAGAAGTCCGCCTCGCGGTTCGCGGCGATCTTGGCGAGGCGCTCGGCCATCTTCATCGCATGGTCCCGCGACTCGATGGCACAAGGGCCCAAAATCAGCTTGAACCTGTTCATTCGATGCCCCGACCCGACGCCCCCAAACAACGCAAACTGCGCTTTCTTCTCGGAAATGGGCGCCCGCTAGTCAAGCTCGAAGGCTCTTTCACCTGTCTATTTGGGCAGGTAAGCGCCTAGGCGAGCAGTGCTGACCAACGCTCGAATTTCTGTAACGATTGCCGGCCACTCATCCCTATAAGGCAACCAATCGCGGTCGTCCTCCTGGCCGAGAAACTTGACATGGCCGCGCTCGACCAGAATCTCGCGAACGCGCAGGGTGTTGCGAGGCGGAGATAGCAATCCCTGCCCATTCAACCACCCGCTCACCCCTTTCTGAGCCCGCCACGTCAGGCCAAGTGGCGAGCGTGGGACCTCGAACACCTCCACCGGTCGCCGGGTCCGACATGCCTCGCCGATCATGGAAATGCTGTCGTCGGTCACGATGAAGCGGTCCGCCTGCTCTAGAATGACGCGGTGAGGATTGTCCGCTCCTCTCTGCCATCGGTGAACGTAGCCTGGCACGTCGAGTGCATCGGCAAGGATTGCCGCCTGCTTTGACCCGGTGCGCGGCGATGTCGAGTAGAGCGCAGATCCTCCAAGCTTGCGAACGCGCGCGTTCGCCGTCGATGCCAGCGTCTGCGCCGCGGCCGGATCGAATCGAGACGGAAACCGCGTCCCCCCGACGAGGATGCCGACCCAAGGGCGAGGGAGGGGAGCGAAGTCTTGTTCCCAATGAGAGTCGAGAACGGGGGCTTCGGCGGCCTCGGCAATCGGCAGCAGGACCTGCCGCACGTTTGTGCCGGGTACCAAACCGTACTGAGGTGTCGTGACGACGAGATCGAACTTGCGAGACGGCGCTCTGGGCCGGCCGAGATGGACAAGGACGGTGCGGCTTGACTGTTCCTTGACCCAAAGTGCTGCAGGAACGGTTCGCCTACCGACGGCAATGACGAGATCGGGCCACGGCGGGTGAAGGCTCGCCGCAGCTTCCCGGGTGAGATTCGCGAGCGAGGAACCGAGAAGTGAGTTCGGCAGAAAGCGCAGGGCTGTCCAGTCTAGACTTTTAATAATTATGAGTTCGCCGACGCTCATCGCGAGCGCACGTGCTTGCGCATTGTCGCCTTCGCGGGCGCCCTGAAAGATCCAAATCAAGGAATTGACTTTCTGGTTGAGCTGATGCATCGACAAAAGTTCTGAAAGGCAGTTTATTCGGGCAATCCTTGATACCAGAAGTTCGGAGGATGGACGACCGATGTCCGCACTTGCTAGCGCCAGCACGACCGAAGTCAATCTGCGGCCTTTTGCCCATATTGTTCTGGAGAACGCCATCGACCGGAATCTCTACTCCAAGTTGGAGAAGGATTTCCCCGAGCCGGAGCGCTTCACGAGAGGAATGGCCGACCTGAAGAACAACCAGGCCATTCGGATCCCCGCCCATGCCATCGTCGACAACCAGGAATTCTCCGCCGACTGGAGGGAGTTTTTTCGCTACCACACGTCTCAAGACTTCTGGATGGATATTGTCCGGACGATGGGGGATGCCCTTCGGGCCGCACATCCCGGCCTCGAAGCGATGGCCGGCAAGTCCTTGGAGAACTGGCGGGTCGGGAAGAGGGGCACGGACGTGTCCGGGGACGTGGCGCTTGATGCGCTTTTTGTCGTGAATACTCCTGTCACAAAGGTGAGTTCCGTGCGACCGGCCCACGTCGACAGCGAGGACGAGATTTGGGCCGGGCTCCTCTACATGAAGTCCGCGGACGACCGGACGTTGGGAGGCGACCTCGCGATGTATCACTTCAAGTCCAAGCCCGCCTTCGGAGGGCACTACGCTCCGCTGTCGGCGGTCGTCCAGGACAAGGTTGTGGCTTACGGGTCGAACCGATTTGTCAGCTTCATCAACTCCGAAAGGAGCATTCACGGCGTAACGCCCCGTAACCCTACTGACCGCTATAGGCGGTACATCAACATGGTTGCCGTCACGCCGTTCAAGGCCTTCAGGCTCCCGCGCATGTCTCCGCTCGGTCAGCTGAAATTTTGGCTTGATCGTCGTGGCACCAAGGCCTCCGGCATGATGGCCAAGGGCTATTGATCGAGCGCGGCCGAAATCGTGACCTAGGTGCTCAGCGGCAAGACTTCCTGAAGCTTCGGCGCTCGATCGATGAGTTCCAGTGCATCGTGGCGGACATGGTTGAGAGCCATTTCCTTCCTGAGCATCTCGTCCGTGAGTAATCCCCGTTCCAGACATTCCTTGGCCAGCGCGAAGAAAAAATGCTCCTGCCTCGCGTCGGGATGGCGTTTGTACTTGAGGGGCAGCCGGATCCCGTTGGTTCCGAACAGCATGCTGAAAAGCGGCAGGGGGATCCGATTGGTGAAGTCGACCGGTAGTCCAGTCTTCCACGGCTGGGTTCGACGCTTGGTGTTGTGGATGAGCTTGGTGTCGTGGGACAGACGGTCGAAGTCGTTCCAGACGCTTTCGAGATGACCGATCGTGCCGGGCGGCTCGCAGGCGAGCGTGATCCAATCCTCGTAGTCGCGCTTGAACGCGAACAACTCCTCGAAATTTTCACGGACGTTCCAATGCCTAAGCTTGGCGCAATCGAGCAGCATCACGCTGGTGGCAACGTAGTCTGGTCGCGAGTTGTGTCCCGGTCTGGCGCGTGCCAAGATGAATTTGCCGTTCATATCCCGCGATAGCAACTCGTTGATGTCGCCCACCGCGAATACATCTGGATCGATGACGACGGCCCGTCCCGTGTAGTTCAGGAGCTCTGGCGGCATGAACCGCAGCGGCGTGAAGGACTGGAGATCGTCGTTCGTCCACGCCCTTGAACTGCCTGCGCGCAGGAATGGTCGACCCTCATAGGACCGAAAGAAATCAAAGTCCTCCTGGCGGATAATCCGGACGTCGAAAGCGTCCGGCGAAGCGGAATTTCGCTTCAAGGAATACTGTGACACGATCGCCCCGACGATCTGCTTGTCGTTGGTATGAACGAAGACGGTGTTTCGCATGAGACTTGCCGCGTGAAACCGTTGCAGGTTTGTTTGACAGGAATGCCGCCCTATACCACATATATTCTTTGGGTCACAAGACGGCGTGGGCGTTCTTGGTAGGAACTCCACCCCATTGCGAAGGGGCGTTGGTGGCGCACGTGCCCCGCGATGCTCCTAAGAAAGGAAGGGATGACAAAGACGGCATCGACGACGTGGTCGCGGAAGTTCAAGCGGGCCGCGCGCATTCTGCGCTTAAAACCGTTCTATCAGGAGCAGCGTTCGGAAGCAGCCGACCATCGGTGGAGCCTGATAGAGAGACACCTCCAGACCTCCGATCGCAATCTCCTCGATATCGGTTGCAATATCGGCGAGCTGGCCGCCCGTTGCGCGGCTCGCGGCATTCTCACCATGGGCATAGATGCGCTCGACGAGGTCATCGCTTACGCGGTTCGAAGGCACAAGGGGAAAGAGAATTTGTTGTTCGGGATCTGCGACCTCAACCCTGACTCGGTCGGCCGTTTGCCTCGCACTGACGTCACGCTTTGCCTCTCGGTGCATCACTACTGGCACCGTTCGTACGGGGAGTCTGCGTGCTGGCAGATGTTGGCGGCGATCCTGGACAAGACACCCAAGCTGATGTTCGAGCCTGCGAGTTCGCATGTCCGTTATGGCGCGACTTCTCCGTCATTTGTTGACATGGACGAGCATTCGATCGATGAGTATGTGTTCGAGAACTTTACACGTCTTGTAAGGGACAATCGAAAAGTCGAGAAGCTCGGTAGAACGCCATCGATCCGTCAGGAGTCCTTTCGGACGATATATCTAATAAGCTAGCTGCGTGCCGATTCACGAGACTAATGTCAAAGACTGGAGCCACGGATTTGAAGTGGCACTCCGCAGTCTCTACACGGCCGAGTCAGAAGTGTTCGATAGTCGGCCGCCCCGCGTTCGCCAGTTCGTCAGGCTCGGCCGCTGGTTTGTCTCCGCCGAGGCCGTATCCTCTCTTTATTCCAGTGCCGCGCGAGCAAAGCCGCTCCGGCTTCTACTTAGGAACAATGGGACTCTCCCTTGGCTATTCCCCTTGGCCTCGGTCTGTCGACCCCCGGTGAGTATTGCTTCCGACGCGGACGCTATTCTGTTGAAGGCGAACATGCGCGGCTTCTTTATCGACGCCCGCCTTTCGATCAAGGTCGGAAATCCCGGACGCAGGCAATATCGCGAGCGCTTCGCCCGCGAGATCGAAGCGAGATCCGATCTCCGGCCTGGAAAATACGCCGATGTCCCGGCTATCAGAATGACTGGAAGTGGTGATGACTGCCACTTTATCGCCGAGGAGCTCGTTCTAGGAAGACCGCTCAACCGCTTTCGTGCGGCGGCCGGGCCGTTGGCGGCGTGCATTGTGGACTTTCAGCTCGCCAACGGTTTGATGCCGCGGCGACTCGGCGACTTGTTTGATCCGCAGGCGGAGTGGCAGATCGTCGAACGATATGCGACGGGCGTGGGTCTGGCGATCGATGCGGAATTGCGCAGGCGCGTGCACGCGATCTTGAATAGCCCCGGGATGCTCGACGAGCGTGTCGCAGGGGTGATGTGCCACGGCGACCTTGCGCTGAGCAACATCCTCGAGGAGGAAGGCCGGTTTCGCATTCTTGATTGGGAGTACGCCAGGCTTACCCTCGCCCTAACCGACGTATTCAGGCTCGCCACCCAGGTTCGCGGATACGTTTTGGAGATCATGTCGCGCTACGCCGACCGCTTTGCGGCCCCATCAACACTCAATATCGAGTCTCAGTTGCTGCTCTCGATGATCGCGGTCCTCGCGACGCGCATCGAACGGCAGGCTGACTTCCTTTCCCCGTCGGACAATCACGCCTATGCCCGGCGCTTGCGAGGCCGGGTGGAGGAAATTCTGAAGGTCGGGATCGAAATCATGAACAGCAGGCGATCTTCTTAGCTGGTTTTTCCCGCGCTCGTTTCCGCGGCCACTATAGGAGGCTGGTCCACTCGGCGGGGGGCTTCCCGACAAACGCATGTCCCTCGTTGTTCACGACGAAATGCGTCGTGTTGCTTACCTTCTTCGCTACGAACGACATCCAGGATTCGTACCAGCCGACAAGAAATCGTCGATCCGCATAGCGCTCCTGAATGTCCCAATGCCTGGCGGAGGTTCGCCACTTGTAGCCGGACAATTCGCTATCGATCAGCTGCTTCTGAAGTTTTGGCTGTGCGGTGACGATCGTCAGTATGGTGGTTCGTTCGGCGACTTGGAGTATGTCCAGGGCCGGGTCCCGCTCGTAGGTTCGAATGCTTCTGCGGTAGGGTCGCATCAGGTCGTAGTGCAGAATGAGGCGTTCGATGGTGCCCGTGGGCAGAGCGGCCAGATGCGCATTGTTGATCAGCCATGGATCGCCGTCCAAGCCGAACTGTTCCCGGAGTGCCGCGTCGGTTTGGAGGCGGCGAATGAGCGAACTCTTGCCACTCGATGTCGGGCCCGCGATGACCGCGAGATGCTTGATGTGGCGCTTGGTGCCCACCGCGATCAGGCGGCCTTTGAAGGGCGACCTGCGAACCTGGATGGGCTCAAACACGGACGTATGCTTATTGAACAGGACCTGCATCGACTGCTTCGAGAACAGGAAGGTCCGGGACGCGACGTCGACGGTCTTGCGAGGTGACCCAAGCAAAATGGACGGACTGCAGCGTGACACCAGCGCAGAAAGGGCGGCTTTGCCGGTAAGCACATCCTTTAGGGTGGGAACAGCGAATTCTATGACGAGGCGCCGACGCGCGAGAGTCATCATGCGCCTGAGCGAGTGGACGCTGTCATACATGTGATGCAGCACGTTCAGGCAGATCACGACATCGAAGGTGAGGCCGGAAAAATCGTACCGCTCGAAGTCCTCGCAGATGTACTCGGGATTGAGTGATTTGAACTTGGCGAGGTCCCTGGCTTGTCGAACGCTTTCGGCATCCGGCTCGATGCCTGTCGCGGCGGCGGCACCGCGTTCCAGGGCCTCGAGGCAGAAGTACCCGAGATAGCTTCCGACATCTAGCAGGGTAAGTCCGGTGAAGTCCTGCCCGAACACGACGTCGTTCAGGTAGCTGCGGTCGTGGCCCTCGGTACCTTCGCCGGCGATGGACAGTCGCTGATACCGCAGCTTTTCGGTCTTTATGAAGTCCGCAACTTCGTTCAATTCGGGCTTATCAGGGTATCGGGGTTGCATTGTGTGATCATCCCGACGTGTTCGCAGGCGAAGTCGAGGACTTCCACATGCTCGGATCGTTAAGCCATGACTCCAGCGGAATGACCCTATAATCCGGTTCCTGGAGAAGAACGAAGCTCTTGTTGGCATGACGCTTCGCGAAACCGAACCAATCCTCGTACATCGACCAGAACCGTTCGTCGTTTCCATAGATCTCAAGCAATTTGTCGGCCTTTTTTCGACTATGAAGCGAGCGGATACCTGGAAGCTGGAACGACCTCGTCAAGGAGGCATTCCGACCGGCCGCAACATCGCGTGTCTTCGACTGCCTTCGCTTCTCCGCGAGTTCGGGATTCATGACGGTACTCTGCGGCAGGCGATCAGTGAGATAGCGCTCGCGCTGCAGATCAGCCGGCAGCCACATTGTGGTTATCGTCGTATCTTCGGCAGTTTCGATGAGGTCCTGAAGTCCAAGGGTGTGTCTGTAGAGATCTCCGTGCACTGCGGGAGCGGTGATGTTGTATTGAACGATGAGGTAAGGGAAAAATTCCTGCGTTTGATCGAGAAGGTGAGTGTAGGTTGAGTAGGACCAGGGCATCGACAACTCAATACCTAGCTGACTTGCGACATCGTTCTCGGCTCCTGACCGAAGCCGATGGAGTAGATGAGACTTGCCGACGGCATTGACGCCCGCAAGAACATGCAGTTGCCCAATACGGCGTCTCCGCACGACGAAGAGTGTAGGTTCACCGTTTTCGTCCTCACAAATCTCGATGCGAGCAATATCCTGTCTTAGGACTTTGAGCATGCTGGTAAGTGCGGTGCTGGTTATGCGAAATCCCTGTTGATTTCCTCGTTTCCTCGATAGCGGAAGAAGAGTTATCGCAGGGAGGCGGAGTGCCGAGTGCGCTGCCATAGTCAGCGTTCCCCACCAGCCGACGCTGTCAGGGCGACAGCGAGGAATTTCAACAATAAAACAATCACGAGTCGCCGACACCAGCTTGTCGAGCACGGCCATTGGATTGCGGACACGCGCGAGGATATCGAGACCGAGGATATAGTCGAACACGCCCGGTATTTGTTCCCGCTCGAGATCAACACGCATTGCCCTCGTATCCGCACCTCTCGCCGAAGCTGCTTCCAATAGGGTTTTCCCCCGACCTGAAAGGTCGAGCATCGTCTTGCCCGAGAGGTTGGGTGGAAAAATGAGATCAGGGAAATTACAGGAGAATGAAGAAATATGCGGATCTTTCTCTTGTCGTTTGCGCCTGGGTTAGGCCGCCAGCGGCAGGCTGAGTTTTGTCAGCGAGTGTAACGTTCGGCAAAGGAGGCCGGACAATTTGTGAAGGCCAGGAGGCGATGCTATAGCCTAGGATACCACCCTTCAATCGTCAACCTTGCAGGAGGCCGGCCAAGATGCCTTTTGGTCATTGGACAAAGGAACAAGTCGAAGATCTCTTGCGTAAAGAGCAGTTCCGATACCAGAGAATTGAGTTGCCCTATGGCCTAGCAACTTCGGGACAGGATCGATCCTCAACTGCGATTCGAATTTTTCCCGACAGTCTCGCAGGAAAGTCCGTACTCGATCTTGGCTGCAGTAGTGGATATTTCTGTTTCGAGGCAGCGAAGCGGGGCGCAATACGCGTTCTAGGTATAGACGTCGAGCCCGACGTGATCCGCAAAAACCGGCTGCTTGCCGATTGTCTCGGATTAAACGTTGAATTCCAGGTGCACGATATAGAGGCGACGCTCCCGGATGAGCAGTTTGACTATGTCTTGTGCCTGAACGTGCTTCACCATCTGGTGAACCCGCTTTCAGTTTTGGACAATCTCGTCATGGTGACCTGCGAGTATCTGATTCTCGAAATGGCTTCCTTGGATGCACACGATCAACGTTGGCTCAGCGTGTTCCCCATTCTTGGTCCGGTACTGACGAGGCTTCCTCTGATTTATGTAAATGCGGACACGCGCGGAGGACGCCGCAAGCTCAAGAAGTACTTCATGACCAAGAGCGCACTGAGAAATATTCTCGTATACCATCGACACGCATTTGGCCGCGTGAACATCGTGCGCTCCGAACACAAGGGCCGATTCATCGCAATTGCCGAGCGGCAGAACATCACGGAACTTCTGGTCGTCGCAGGACCGCCAGGCGTCGGAAAAGCAGAATTTCTGCGTGCCTTGGTTGAGGGACGCTTGGATGCCGACGTTGCGGAGGCGATAGGACGTTCTTTCAGCGATGGTCCAATCACCGCACTCAAGAAAACTGCGCAAGGCCCCGCAAAGCTTGACAGCGCAATTTTGCCTTATGACATTTTCCGGACCTACCTACGCAGCGGTGGCGTGTATCACCGCGATGAGGAGCTCGCACCTCTGAACAATGCAGCTAGAGTTACAATTGTTACTCTCGTTGCAAGTCCTATGGATCTGCAAAGTCGGTTCGAATGCAGTCAGGGCAGATTTGCACGCTGGTTTATGGCGAAGCGCACCCGGAAGATCATGGAGAGCTTTAACCAACCAAGGCGGATTGTGGACCAATATGAAATCTTGGTTAGAGTTTGTCGCAGCTCGCCAGTATAGGCATTTCGTCGTTGACGTTTCCGGGCGAAGGTTCACCCTAAACGCGCCCGACAAGTGGATGAAGGAGTACCGCGCCACATACGCCTCATAGCGGTAGTGACTTTGGATTCTCGAGGTCGGTGAGGATGGGACAGTCCGGCCGGCGGTCGCCTTTGCAACGATGGGCGAGGTGAGTGAGCGCGTCGCGCAGTCCGGTGAGCTTGGCGATTTTGGCGTCGAGCGCGGCGACGTGCCCGAGAGCGATCTTCTTCACCTCGCGGCTCGGCCGCGACCGGTCCGACCACAGGCGCAGCAGAGCCTTGATCTGCGTCATGGAGAATCCGAAGTCGCGCGCCCGCCGCACGAAGCGCAGCCTGTGAAGGGCGTCGTCGTCATAGGTGCGGTAGCCGTTCTCGGCGCGGAGCGAAGCCGGAATGAGCCCGATCGATTCGTAGTAGCGGATCATCTTGGCCGGTACGCCGGTTTCCCTGGCTGCATCGCCGATGTTCATGGGGCACCCACCCGATTGCTGCTTGACCTTCCAATGATGGGAAGGTGTAGAGAAGATCGACTGCCATGTCTACCACCCATGCGCACGGCCACATGAACCCTGGCGATCCGGCGTCTCGCACGGCTCGCGACCCCGTCTGCGGCATGACGGTCGACCCGCATACGGCCGTGCATCGCGCCGATCATGCCGGCCGCACATATTATTTCTGTTCAGCCGGTTGCCGGGCGAAGTTCGAGGCCGATCCGAAGAAATATCTGGGCGATCGCGCGGAAGCCGCGCCGGTGCCGGCCGGCACGATCTACACCTGCCCGATGCACCCCGAGGTGAGGCAGCCGAGGCCCGGAGCCTGTCCCATCTGCGGCATGGCGCTCGAACCCGATCTCGTCACGGGAGATGCGGGCCCCAATCCCGAGCTTGCCGACATGTCGGGGCGTTTCGCAATCGGCCTGCCGCTCGCCCTTCCCGTCGTGGCGCTCGAGATGGGCGCGCACCTCCTCGGGCTCGACGGCATGCTCGACAGCCGCACCAACAATTGGCTGCAGCTTCTCTTGGCCACCCCGGTCGTGCTCTGGGCGGGATGGCCCTTTTTCGTCAGAGGCTGGAACTCGCTCCGCACGCGCAATCTCAACATGTTCACGCTGATCGCGCTCGGCACCGGCATCGCCTGGGTGTTCAGCGTCGTCGCCACCGTCGCGCCGGGCATCTTCCCGGCCGCCTTTCGCGACCACCATGGCGCCGTCGCCGTCTATTTCGAGGCCGCCGCCGTCATCACCATGCTCGTGCTGCTCGGGCAGATCCTCGAGCTCAGGGCGCGAGAACGCACCTCGGGCGCCATCCGGGCGCTGCTCGATCTCGCACCGACGATTGCTCGCCGACTTGGCGCCGATGGCGACCGAGGAGCAGGTGCCTCTGGATCGGATCGCCGTCGGCGACCGCATTCGGGTCCGTCCGGGCGAGAAAATTCCCGTCGACGGGGAGCTGCTCGATGGAGCCAGCGCCGTCGACGAAACCTTGGTGACGGGAGAATCCCTGCCCGTGTCCAAGCACCCCGGCTCCAAGGTCATCGGCGGCACGATCAATCTCTCCGGCGCGTTCGTCATGGGCGCCGAGAAAGTCGGCCGGGACACCATGCTGGCGCGCATCGTCCAGATGGTTGCGCAGGCGCAGCGCAGCCGGGCACCGATCCAGCGCCTGGCCGACCGGGTATCGGGCTGGTTCGTCCCTCTCGTCGTATTCGCCGCCGTGCTCACCTTCGGCGTTTGGGCCGTTTGGGGCCCGTCACCGAGCATCGCTTATGCGATCGTCAATGCCGTCGCCGTGCTCATCATCGCATGTCCGTGCGCCCTCGGCCTTGCCACGCCGATGGCCGTTATGGTGGGGATCGGGCGCGGTGCCGAGGCCGGCGTCCTCATCCGCAACGCCGAGGCGCTCGAGCGGCTCGAGCGGGTCGACACGCTCATCGTCGACAAGACCGGAACGCTGACGAGCGGCAGGCCGGCCCTGGTCGGAACGGTGACGGCCGCCGGATTGACCGAGGCTGAACTGCTGCAGCTTGCGGCCGGCGTGGAGCAGGGAAGCGAGCATCCGCTTGCCGGCGCCATCGTCGCCGCCGCCCGTGAGCGTGGCTTGCCGATCGAAGGCGTCGCGAATTTCACATCCGTTGCAGGCAAGGGGGTAGGGGGGTCGAGTGGGCACCGGCGCATCCGTCTCGGCAGTGCGGCATTCCTGGCCGAAGGAGGCGTGACGGGGCCGGCCTTCGACGCCGAGGCCGAGAGGTTTCGTTCGGAGGGTGCGACCGTCGTCCATGTCGGCGTGGATGACCGGATCGCCGGCATCCTCGCCGTCGCCGATCCCATCCGGGAAACGACGCCGGCCGCCCTCGCCGCTTTGCGCTCGCGCGGCATCCGCATCGTCATGGCGACCGGCGACAATCGGACCACCGCGCTGTCCGTGGCGCGCCGCCTCGGTATCGAGATCGTCGAGGCCGAGGTGCTTCCCGATCGCAAGGCGGCTCTCGTCGTCGCCGAGAAGGCGGCGGGCCGCATCGTGGCGATGGCCGGCGACGGCGTGAACGATGCGCCCGCCCTCGCGGCGGCCGACGTCGGAATGGCCATGGGCACCGGCACCGACATCGCCATCGAGAGCGCCGACGTCACCGTCCTGCGCGGCGACCTTCACGGCATCGTGCGCGCCTGGCGCCTGTCGCGGGCCACGATGCGCAACATCCGCCAGAATCTGTTCTTCGCCTTCGCATACAATGCAGCCGGCGTACCGATCGCCGCCGGCCTGCTCTATCCGGCCTTCGGGTTGCTGCTGTCGCCCGAGATCGCCGCGCTCGCCATGGCGCTAAGCTCGGTGAGCGTTGTCGCCAATGCGCTGCGCCTGCGCCGCCTCGGGTTGTAGCTCGAAAAGGAGATGGAACCATGAAGACTCCGTTGACGATTGCACCGATGCTCCTCATCCTGGGAATGCTCGCAGGAGCCGCTGCCGCTCAAACCGACGGCATGGACCATTCCGGCGGCATGCCGATGAAGATGCGGGAGGGTGCCTCGGCGTCCCCTGCCGACCAGGCGTACATGGAGGCGATGGCCCGCATGAACCGCGCCATGGCCGCGACGGAGATGACGGGCGACCCGACCCGCGACTTCGCCCTGATGATGATACCCCATCACCAGAGCGCCATCGACATGGCGCAGGCATTGCTTAAGGAGCCGAACGTCGATCCCGAGATCAGGGACCTGGCCGAGGCCGTCGTCTCGTCCCAGGCCAAGGAGATCGAGCAGCTGCGCGCCTGGCTCGGCCGCCAGCCTTGAGGCGGTCGGCTAGCGGCGCAGGTCGCGGTCGATCTGGTTGAGGAGATCCTTGAACTCGCGCTTGAACTGCTTCCAGTAGGCCTTCGGCTGCTCGACCAGCGGCTTGGCCCACGCATCCGACTTCACGAGCATCGGGCGGCTCGGACCGACGACGACGACTTTCGTACCGACGTCAGTGGCTTCGAAGAGATCGCTCACATCCGCGTTGAGCATTCGGATGCAGCCCGAGGAAACCGCACGCCCGATGGTCTTCGGTTCCCGCGTCCCGTGAATCCGGTAGAGCGTGTCGGTGCCGTCCTGGTAGAGATAGAGTGCCCGGGCGCCGAGCGGGTTTTTCGGCCCTCCCGGCATGCCGTTCGGCCATTTCGCCGCCTCGAGGTCCCGCTCCATCATCTCCTTGGGGGGATTCCAGGTCGGCCATTTGGCCTTGCGCCCGATCATCGCCGTGCCGGCCCACTCGAAGCCGCGGCGGCCGACCCCGACGCCATAGCGCTTTGCCTGCCTCGCGTTCAGAATCCGGTAGAGGTAGCGCCGGCGCGTGTCGATGATGATCGTGCCCGGTCGCTCGCGGTTGGAATAGGACACGATCTGCGGGCGGTATTGGGGCTTCACGAGTATGTACTCGTCGCGCGAGATCGGGAAATTGTCGCGGTCTTCCGCCTCGGATTGGCCCGGGAACGGGTCGGTCACTGCAAGCGCCCGGCCGGCCGATAGGAGCAGGCTCGCGGCGCCGAGCGCCAGGAACGTACGCCTCCGCATGTCGGTTACTCACCCCTCCACTCTGCGTCTCTCATATCCGCGAGATGACGCAAGAATGTGGCAAGACCGCGTATGGCGCAGTTTTTTGAGGGGGCAATGCTCCACCATCGGGCCAAAGCCCTGTTCGGCCGGGGATTTTCTCCCCTTACGCCGGCGGGACGAAGGCCTGGCTGATCGTCTTGAAGGCGGGCAGGTCTTCGAGGAATGCCGCGTGTTTCCGCAGGCGCGGGTAGTCGGCCATGGCGACGAGGCCCGGATGCGCCTCGCCAATGAAGCGCAGGATCGTGGCCACCGCCACGTCGGCATGGCCGATTCGCGCGTCGAACCAGTAGTCGCCGGTGCCCTTGCCGCGCTCCGTCTCGAGGACCGCAAGCGCCGCGAACATCTGAGACCGGCAGCGATCCGCCCACACCTGCGAAACTTCCTTATGGAGTCGCTTTTCGTAGAATAGGCTGACCGCCTTGTCGCCGAGGCCGGTCGCCAGCGTCGCGATGCGCAGCGCCTGATGGCGGGCCGGTTCGCGGCGGGGAAACATGACCTTCTCTTCCGGAACGAGGCTGTCGAGATAGTCGAGCATGCAATGGCTATCGACGAGGACGGTGCCGTCGTCGAGAACCAGTGTCGGCACCCGCATCAGCGGGTTCACCTCCTGGAGTTTTGCCGAGTCCCCGAAGGCCGACCAGGTTTCGTGCCGGAATGGAAGGCCGTAGAGGGTGAGCGCGATGCCCACCCGCCGCACGAACGGTGAGTCGTATTGACCGATCAGGATCATTGCCTTCCCCTCCCTTGGAGTCCGGGGCGGGCCGCCCGGCTCAGATGCTTCGACCGGCGTCTTAGCCGATCTTTGGAACCTTCGGAAAGACCGTCGATATTTTCAATCGCTCTCCTGGCGCGCCGTGGTCGTGATGATGACGCCGGCGGCAATGAGGATCGCGCCGATCCAGGTCGCAAGCGCATAGCGCTCGCCGAGGAGGCCGATCCCGACGAGAAGGCCCACCGCTGCCCCGACATAGCCGATCTGGCTCAGATAGACGGGACCTCCGACGAGCTGCAGCCGAAAGAAGAAGGCGAACATCGCCGTCGCCACCGCCACCTGCAGCGCGACCAGGAGTGGAATCTCGCTGAGGCGTCCGAGATCGTCGGCCTCGCTCACGGCGAAGATGGCAACGAGAAGGAGAGCCGCCGCGGCGAGATGGCTGCCGGCGGCAAGCTCGAGCGGCGACGTGCCGGCCGGCCACGACGATGTTCGATAGATGTTGCCCGCCGCCAGGCTCACGGGAATGAGGAGTCCGAACCCCACCCAGATCACGTCGGCCGGCTGTCCCGCCTGGCCGCGCGTCGAGGCGACGATGACGGCTCCGATGAACCCTACGACGATGCCGAGGATGCCGAGCGCATTCGGGCGCCGCACGCCGAGCAGGATCGAGAGCCCGACGGTGAGGATCGGCGACAGGGTGAACATGATGCTTGAATAGCCCGCTCCGAGATGCGGGATGACCGAGAACATCAGCACGTTGGGAATGGCATACGAGACCGTCGCCGTGATGGCGAAGTAGCGCAGTTTCGCGACAGTCGGGCGGATGGCGCCATCGCGCCACAGCAGTACGGCGAGGAGGATCGTTCCCGCCCCGAAGGATATGACGAACGACCAGGTGGTCGGCGGAATGCCGGCTTGCGTCGCAAGCTTGCCGAGCGGCGGGATCGCGCCGAGCAGGGCTCCGGTGACGAGGAGAAGACCTGGCGCCGAGTCCGGCAATCTGCGGACGGCCGAACGGAAGTCCATCGACGCCAGGTGTCTCTGTCCGGTCGGCGCTCTATTGCGCCGGCACGATCTTCGTCGGGTGCTCGGCCAGCGAGTAGGGGTATCCCTCGCAGGTGATGTTGGGGTTCGTCGGGCTGAACATGCCGTTCGGATTGTCTTTGAAGAGCCACGCATGCAGGTCGTAGTGATGGAAGCCTTGCGGGATCAGGGGCTCGTGGCCCTCCATCGGTCCTTGGAACTCCTGGCCGAGCAGGCTCGGACGCTCTTTGGCCGCCGGCAGCGGCACCAGCCACTCGACTGCGACGAGCTCGAGCTTGCCGCCGACCGGTTCGTAGATGAGCACGTTCGGACGCAGAGGATCGAGTTGCGTGATGGTCAGGTTGACGAAGTGGACGCCCATGCCGCCCTTCGGGTATTCCATGTGCCCTTCCATCTTCATCCCGTCATAGTGCACGCAGCCGACCGTGGACAGGTAGAGGTCTTTGACCGCGACGTAGGGATCCTTGTACTTCATGAGCGCTTCGCGGATTTTGTCGAGTTCGGCCTTGTCGACCTCCTGGGCCTGCGCAGCGCCGATCGCTGCAAGACCGAGGAGAGACATCGCGAGCACGATGGAAGTCTTCAGGAAATTCATGATGCGCATAAGGTTTCCTCCCGTCCCTGTTTGGGGCTTGTTTGTTGTGAAGCATCGACAGCCATAGGTGCCGGCTCCCCTGCCGGACCGACTGTGGCATAGTTGACGGGAGAGGCCAACCGCCCGCTGGCGGGCCCGCGATCGAGAGCCCGCACTGCCGTTCCATCTTCTAGTCGAGCCGGCCTGCGCCGCTCAATCCTCGTCGGGCCCCGACACGACGTGCAGCTGGACGTCGCGCGTGATGCTGAAAAGGATGAACCGCTCACCAGCCGCCGACAGGCCCTTGAAGCAGGTGAGCCCCGGGAAGCACGTGTCGTCATCGAGCTTCGGCGCGGCCACGTTGTAGTGCGCGAACACCTGGTCCGCGAACTCCCGCAAGGCCGCATCGCCGGCCGCGAAATAGCCCGGCCTGAGCGCGAGCTTCTTGACGCGCCACGCTGCATCGAAGCGGACCGAGCCGACGGAGTTGGTCCCGTCGCAGATGTCCATGTTCGGATCGTCCGGCACGATGCCCCTGAGGCTGAAACCAGCGGCCTGGAGGGCAGACTCGGCTTCCCTCCGTGTGATGCCGAGCATCAAGCCACGAAACGAGCTGGCCGGTTCGGCCGACGACGTCCTCGACTCTCCGAAGACGGGTTTTGTGCCATCGAGAGTGACTGGCGACAGCTTCACTTCCTGCCCGCAGGCGTCGCAGGCCTTTGCATCGCTGGTGCCCAAACCGGCAGCGATGAGCAGGGCGAAAGGCACGAACGGAATGCGCGTCTTCATGAGGTTCCTCCCACCGTGAGCGCCGTCGTGACGCCGGCCGGAAATCCACTGCTGCGAGGCACTTGTACGAGGCGCTGAATGCGTTGGTTGAGGAGGCGCTTGAGAGCCTCGGCAGTCGGGTATCGTCAGAGCGGCCGGAGCTTACGCCGAACGGCGATGGTGAGCCAGCGTTGGTTCGTCGAGGCGGCGTCCCGCGTTGATGTCGCTTCGCGATTCCCTTAAGCTTCCGCGGGATGTCGGCGGAAGAGGTCTACCGGAATCTTCAGAAGAGCCAATGGCTCACCGGACGCGGAGCTGGCCGAGCTGACCTTCGCGTTGGAGGGCCGCGCTCGCGACCACGCCGCCGCGACGACGCCGTTCTATCGTGCCCATCGGCCCGGAAAGGACGTCACGACAAAAGCCGATCTCAGGACTCATGGCGTCGAAGCGTTCTTCAGCGACGCCGTGCCGGATTGGCATGGAGCGGTAAGTCCGCACTGGACGTCCGGGTCCTCGGGCGAGCCCATCGAAATCCGGCGCACGGATCTCTGCGACCGCATGGTAGGGCTTGCGACAATTCGTTTCTTCGAGTCGTTCCACCCCGATTGGCGCCGCAGCCTCGTCCGACCACACGCCCGGCATGTCCTCGCCGTCGGCATATGAGGCGGCGATGCCGAGAAGGTGGCTGGTCGGTCGCGCATGAAGAGGTGGCCGCCGATGCCGGCGAAGGTCGTGCCGTCGAAATGCGCGGCGCCTGCATCGAACTGCGCGCCGAACATGCATCCGAGCGGCAACGACAGGGATCCGATGCCACGCACCGCGCCTTCGCTGTCGAAGTCGTCGCCGAGATCGACGGCGCCGCCGGCCGCTTCAACCTTCAGGTTGGTTTCGGAAATTGCGCACCCCGAAGCCGGAGCCGCATAGTCGGCAGCCCATGCCGGAACGGTGAGATAGAGAGCCGCGGCGAAAGCGCTGAGAGTGAGTGCCGTCTTGGTCATGATCCCCTGCACGAGTCATTCCTGATGCGAGCCTGACTACTTGATTCGAGCATCGAGAAAGTTAACGGCCGTACACTATTCGCGGCTGTCACATAATCACCACAGATGAACGTTGCGTCCGGTTCGTCCGCAGGCGGAGGACGTCAGCCGACCGTCGCTTTGATGCCCCACGCCCGCGCCGCCAGAGTAATGGAGCCGTCGCTGTTTCGCGGAAGCGTCGCATCGAGCTTTTCCTTGAGCCGCTGCCGCGCTGCCGGATCGAGGCTCAGGCAGTAACCGGGTGCAGGCCCGGCGCCGAGCGTGAAGGGTTCCCAGAAATCTGCGAAATTCTCGAAGTGCGTCGGAATCGTGAAGGCGGTCGAACTCGACGCGTTTCAGCCCCACCTGCCGGACGAGGTCCGTCAACGCCTCCGCCGTGCAAAAGGGGAACCGCCTGACTTCGGTGAGGGTTTCCGCGCCGCCGTCGAGCGCCGTGGCCGCCTGCCAGAAGGCGCGCATGAACTGGATACCTCCGCCCGGATAGTCCCAGACGTAGAAGCCGAGCTCTCCGCCCGGCCTGAGGACCCGCGCCATTTCCGCAAGCGCTTTTCCCCGGTCGGCAACGAAGTTGAGGACGAGCCCGCTCGCCGCGACGTCGCGGCTCGAGTCCGCGACCCTCACGTCCTGGGCATCGCCAACTGCGAACGTCGCGCGGTCGTCCTCGACGTTCACCTGGGCCTGGGCGATGAACCCTTCGCTCGGATCGATGGCGACAATGCTTCGCGGCGTGCACCGCGCGAGGATCGCCGCCGTCAACGCGCCGGTTCCGCATCCGACCTCCAGCCAGTCGAGGCCGTCCGCGGCGCCGAGCCAGTCGAGGAAGAGCGGGGCGACCTTGCGGCTCCAGCGACCCATGTAGCGGTCGTAGCTGTCGCCCGCCTTCCAGGCATCGTGCCGGTTCGTATCGCTCATGATCTGCACTCCCAACGCCTTTCGATATGTGCGCCACCCGGCGACCGTAGGCAAGTCGACGATGCACGAGAAGGCGCGCGGTCACCCGCATTGCGCAAGCTTCGATCCGGAGATAGCTTTGAACGCCAGCCCCGCGATTTCACGCCCTTGCATCTCCCGAGACCCGCGACCATGACCAGGAACCGCATCGCCTTCGCAACGGTCGATCTCGACCGGCCCGGAAAGCAGGTCGGCTTCATCATGATTCCGCACTCGCCGCACGACGACGCCTGGGGCGTGACGCGCGTGCCGCTCGCCGTGATCGCCAACGGCAAAGGTCCGACGGTGATCATCGAAGGCGGCAACCACGGCGACGAGTATGAGGGGCCGATCGCCATCGGCGACCTGATGCGCGAGGTCGATGCCGCGCAGATCCAGGGCCGTCTCATCCTCATGCCGGCCGTCAACGTCCACGCCGTGACGGCGGGCCTGCGGACGTCGCCGGTCGACGGACTGAACTTCAACCGGACGTTCCCGGGCGATCCGTCCGGTTCGATCACCGAGCAGATCGCCGACTACATCGTCGGCGAGATCTTTCCGCGCGGTGATGCTTTTCTCGATCTGCATTCCGGCGGCTCCTCGCTCGACATCCTGCCGAGTGCGGTGCTGGAACCGGTCGCGGATCGCGCCCATCATCTTCGCAACGTGGCGATGGTCGAGGCGTTCGGCGCCCCCATCGTCGTCGTGATCGGCAATCACGGCGACAGCCGGACGGCGACGGCTGCCGCCTGTCGCGCCGGCCTTGCCACGATGGGAACCGAAATGGGCGGTGGCGGCACCGTCTCGCTTGCCGCGCTGGAGATTTGCCGCCGCGGCGTCCGCAGCGTTCTCGCGCATCTCGGCGTTCTTCCCGCCCCGGCGGAGTCGACGCAACGAAAGAGCGCCACGCTCCACGAGCTCAGGCGAGACGGCTTCGTTTATGCCACCGAGGACGGAATCTTCGAGCCCTGCCATGCAAATGGCACGACCGTTCGCGCCGGGCAGCCGGCGGGGCGGATCCACCGCACCTGGGACCCGGGACGCACTCCCGACGTCCTAACCTACGGTGTGGATGGGCTGCTCTATGGCCGCCGCCAGCCCGGTCGCGTGCGGCCCGGCAATTGCTGCCTGGTCGTCGCCTCGCCCTATTCCGGACCGTGAAGCTCAGCTTCGGCCGCCGAACTTGTCCCGGTTCGCGGCGAGCCTCTTCTGCCATGCCGGATGGTTCGTCACCCGGCGATCGACGATCGCCTTGGGCTCACGGCCGTGCATCACGTCGAGTACCGCCTCGATGTCGAGGGCGCCGCACAGGGCGAAGAGCTCGTCGGTCATGGCGATGGCGTGCGGGGCGAGCACCACGTTGTCGAGCTTGAGCAGGGGATCATCGCTGCTCGGCGGCTCGGGGTTGAACACGTCGAGGCCCGCGCCTGCGATGCGGCGAGCCTGCAATGCCGCCGTCAGCGCAGGCTGGTCGACGATCGGGCCGCGCGCCGTGTTGATCAGGAACGCCGTCGGCTTCATCAGGGCCAGCCGTTCGGCGTTGACGATGCCGCGCGTCGCCGGCGACAGCGGGCAGTTGACCGTCACGAAGTCGCTTTCCCGGAACAGCTCCTCGAGTCCGACTAGCCTAACGCCGAGCGCCCGCGCCGCCGCTTCGTCCACGTTGGGATCATGGGCGATGAATGTGAGGCCGAGGGGCTGCATGATGCGGACCATCTCGGCGCCGATGTTACCGAGCCCGAGGCTACCCAGCGTCTTGCCGGTCAGTCCGACGCCGATCTGGCCCGAGCGATCCGCATACCCGGAGGCCCCGGCCCGCGCCAGCCGATCCTTGACCATCAGCTTTCCCGTCAGCGCCAGGACGAATGCGAGGATACCGACGGCGACCGGGCGGGCGACGCCACCCGGCGTGATCACCGTCGCCACGCCTTCCGCCGCCAGGCTCTCCACGTCGACCGAGTCGAAGCCCACGCCGAACCGGGCTACCACGCCAAGCCGCCCGTTCGGGTGCAGGCTCTTCTTGCGCATCTGGTAGGCGAAGAGGATGAGGGCGTCGTAGCTTTCGAGCGCCGAGGCCGGAAGGACGTCGTCGACCGCGTCGACATAGCCGATCTCGATGCGGTCGTCGGCCGCGAGCGGCGCGAGGTCGAAGTCGGGAAAGGCTGGGCTGCCGTCGGGATTGAGGAAGTCGGAGCTCAGCGCGACTCGGAAGCGTGGCAACGTGGTCCTCCCCTGCGGCGACCTTGCTCTTACGGCAACTGCCGGAAGCGGATTCCCATGCAAATCGGCATCGGCGGCGCCCGGCGCGGGTACCCGCATGATGGACGCCGGGAAATCGATAGCATATGCTCGCTCCGCGCACGAGTTCACCTGCGGGCGCATAGGGAGGATACATAAAATGATAATGTTGAAACGAGGCGTCGTCGCGGCGGCGCTGATGGCAGGAAGCTTTACCGCGATCGCGAGCGCGACGCGCCGCGGAGTGTCCGGTCCTGGTCGGGCCCGACTGGAGCGGCGAGACGCTGTCTCCCGATCCGGCCCGGCTTCTCAGCATCTCCGACGTCTATCACGCTCGCATGATCTACGAACCCTTCGTGGCGTGCCGACTCCGCCATGCAGCCGATCCCGTGGCTCGCCGAATCCTGGGAAGTGAACCCCGAAGCCACCGAATGGACGTTCAAGGTCCGCCAGGGCGTCAAGTTCCATGACGGTTCACCCCTCACCGCCGACGACGTCGTCTACACCTTCCGCCGGCTTCTCGACCCGAAGACGGAATCCGCCGGCCGCGAGCGAGCTCGGCGCCATCAAGCCGGAAGCCTTCCAGGCTGCCGATGCCTCGACGGTGAAGGTCAAGCTCGACTCCCCGATCGTCGAACTGCCGTCCATCCTGGCCACCAAGCACGGGATGGTCGTGAAGAACGGCGCCTCGTCCGACGACATTCGCTTCCGTCCCAACGGCACCGGCGCCGTTCTCGCTGAAGGAGCTGAAGCTCGGCGACCTCAAGACCACCTTCACGCGCAATGACGGCTACTGGAGAGAAGGGTCTGCCCAAGTCCGCCTGCCTCACGGTCACCGCCATCACGGAGCCGATCAGCCGCGTCGCCGCCCTCAAGTCCGGCGAAGCCGATATCGTCCTCGTCGTCGATCCGGCCACCATCGGAACGCTCAAGGAGGATCCGAACATCACCCTGACCAAGTCAGCGGGCGGTTCGGCCATCACCATGGGCATGTTCATGGACGTCAAGCCGTTCGACGATCCGCGTGTCCGCCAGGCCATGAAGCTCGTCATCGACCGCCAGGCGATCGTCGATACGGCACTACTCGGCTTCGGGACGCCCGGCAACGACAATCCGATCCTGCCCAACTCGCCCGACGCCTATCGCAGCGACATCATGCAGCGAGACGTCGCGAAGGCGAAGCAGCTGCTCGCCGAAGCCGGCCATCCGGACGGCTTCAGCGTCGACCTGCACGCCGCCGACCTCATGCCGGGCACCATGGCGATGGTCCAGGCCTACCAGCAGATGGCGTCGGAAGCCGGCATCAAGATCAACATCATCAACGAGCCGGCCGGCGAGTACTGGGACACGATCTGGCTGAAGCAGCCGTTCGCCGTTTCGAACTGGGGCATGCGGACGACGCCGGCCGCCCTGTCGGTCGCCTATCGCAAGGACTCGCAGTGGAACGAGACCCATTTCCGCCTCGACGCATACGATGCCCTTCTCGACAAGGCGGCGACGACGCTCGACGCCGATGCCCGCCGCAAGCTCTACCAGGAAGCGCAGCGCATGATCGCCGAGGAGGGTGGCGTCATCATTCCGATGTTCGCCAACATCGTCGCCGCGACCCGCAAGGGCTGCACGGGCTACACGCCGGCATCGGATCACAACCGTCCCGATTTCAGCGAGATCGCCTGCGAATAGCAGATCCCGACCAGACGATTGCCGGGGGAGCGCGGTCGACGCGCTCCCTCTTCATTTCCGTGTCTTGCTCGACCGTGAGGCCTGCGACCGCACCTCGGCCGTAGCCGCCGCCACCGCGTCGCGAAGCGCGACGGTATCGGCTCCGCACATGATGATGCGTGCGCCGCGCTTGACCATGTCGTCGAGCGTGCCCGGTGCGCCGACGTCCCAGATGAAGTGCTTGCCATGCTTGCGGCACGCCGCGGCGAGGGCGTGGGTCGCCTCGAGGAGGCGGGAGTCGTCGAATTGCCCGGCGATGCCCAGGTCGGAGCTGAGATCGACATGGCCGAGATAAAGGCAGTCGACGCCGTCGACCGCGGCGATGGCATCCGCATTGTCGACGCCGCGCCGCGACTCGATGAGGGCGATCATGGTCGTGGTCCGGTCCTCGGCATCGAGCTTGGGCTTGAGCTCGCCGCCCGTGAAGCGGTCGTAGAAATGCTGGGTGGTGACGCCGCGCACGCCACGCGGCTGGTATTTCATCGCCGCCACGAGCTCTTTCGCCTCCTCGGGCGTGTCGACCATCTGGAACATCAGCGACTTCGCCCCGATGTCGAGGGCGCGGGCGGTGTCGTGATAGAGCTTCGACGGCGGACGGACGATGGTCGCCAGCCCCGCCGCCTCGGCGTAGCGCAGGGCGGAGCGGATGGTTTCGTAGCCGATGCCCGAGTGCTCCATGTCGAAGATGACGACGTCCGTTCCGGCTTCCCGCAGGATGTGACCGATGGCCGGCGTCATGAACTCGTTCACCCAGAAGCCGGCCGTGACGGCGTCGCTGTCGAGAAGGTCGCGGAACGTCGGCTGCGCCATGGGTGGTTTTCCTTCCACTGAGATGAATTGGTGCTTCGGCAGGTCGATGGGGGTCGATCAGGCTAGCTGCCGCTCCGGCCCCGGGCAAGGTCGCTTGCGTTCGCCGGCGGGCGGCAGTTGGGCGTGCCGTCGCTCCACATGATCTTGCCGTCGATCATGACGCTGGCGATGTCCCTCAGCGCCGCGACGTCGCCGCTTGGGCTCCGGTTGAGGACGACGAGGTCGGCCGCGTGCCCCTCGCGCAGCAGTCCCTGTTCTACGCCGAGCCTGCGCGCCCCGATGCCGGTCGCCGTTGCGATGATGTCCAGCGGCGACATGCCGAGCTCCAGCAGGTTCTCGAACTCCCGATGCAGCATGATGCCGCCGAACTGCATGTCGGTTCCGGCAAGGAGCGTGCCGCCCAGCTCCCGGAAGCGGCGCATCCACTCCCGCCGCATGTCGTTGGCGCGACTTGCGAAGTCGCGATCTTCCTTGGACCAGCTGCCATGCAGCCGCTGCGCGAAATTCCGGAACGAGTCCCGCTCTTGAGGACCGAACAGCGCCTTGTAGTCGGCGTCAGCTTCAAGCTCCCGGGCCCCGACGCCCGTCTGGAAATCCGTGATGACCTGCATGCCGCAGTAACTAACCCCGCGCGCGATCATTGTCTCCATGATCGGCGTCGTGAGCTCCCAGTCGAGCGTCGCCCATCCCCGCGAGGCGAGCGCCAGCCGCTCGGCGATCGAGCCGTAGGCGAGCAGCCGTTGCGGAGAAAATTCGCGGCTCCGGAACACCCGCGAGCTTGTATGGAGCTCGTCGATGCCGAGGTCGGCGGCGGTTTCTCCGTCGATCGCCCAGGTCTGGCCGATGACGCGGCGGCCGCGCGCATGCGCCGTGTCGATGACGGCGCGGGCGAGCCGCTCCGTGATCCGCTGCGTGATGATCAGGCCATCGACGCCGGGCATGTCGAGTAGCTCGCCCGCCATTCGGGCCGCGTCCGCCGGCGTGTCGACGGTGACGCTCCATTCCGGATAGGCGGGCGGCGGCGCGTCGATCATCGGCCCGCAGCTCAGGATGCGGGGGCCGGGGATGTCGCCGGAGTCGATCCGCCGGCGCAGCGTGCCGACCGTGTCGAGATCCAGTCCGGCGAAGCGCACGGTCGTCACGCCGTTCTTGATGTAGGCGAGCATGTCGGCGTCGGAATAGGCGTGCGTGTGCGCCTCGATGTATCCCGGAACGATCGTCCGCCCGCCGAGCTGCCAGCGCGTCGCGGGAACCCCGTCGAAGCGACCGGAGTTGCGGCCGGCATGCACGATGCGCCCTCCGTCGATGGCGATGAGCGCATCCTCGACGGGTGCCGCGCCGCTGCCGTCGATCAGTTCGACACCTTGGATGAGGATGGTCACGCCGGTAGCTTCTGGGTCTTGGGCCCCAGGTGAGCAAGGTCGTTCTTGGCGTGCGCCGTGAGTTCCGCCAGCGACAGGTGGCAGCGAATGCGGTGCCGGGGCGTGACGTCGCGCCACGGCGGCGCCTCGACTTCGCAGATGCGCCCGACTTGCCAGGCGCAGCGCCCCGCAAAGGCGCATCCCGCCCTCGACACGAGGGCCGGTCGGGAAGCCGATGTCCGGCCCGGACTGAACTGCCGCTCGATGCTCGGCACCGCCTTGAGGAGCTCGAAGGTGTAGGGGTGGAAAGGCGGCGCGAAGATGTCTTCGACGTCTCCGATTTCCATGAACCGGCCCCGGAACAGAACGCCGATGCGGTCGGCAAGGCTGCGCACTACGGCGAGGTCGTGCGAGATGAACAGCATGGAGAGGTCGTGCTCGCGGCGTAGCCGTTGCAGCAGCACGAGGATGTTGGCCTGCACGGAGACGTCGAGCCCGGAGAGAATCTCGTCGCACAGGAGCAATCGCGAATTGGCGATCAGCGCCCGGGCAATGGCGACGCGCTGGCGCTCGCCGCCCGACAGCTGGTCGGGGTAGCGCGCGCCGTAGCCTTGGTCGAGGCGCACGTCATCGAGAGCCTCTGCCACCTTTTGCCGGGTGCTTGCCGCGCCGAGCTTGAAGAACATCTCGATCGGCCGCGCCAGGATCCGCCCGATGCGGGCGCGCGGATTGAGGGACGCGTCCGGATTCTGGAAGATGTACTGGATGCGCCGCCGCACCTCGCCGGTCCGCCTGCCGACCAGCGGCGGGAGGACCTCGCCCTCGAAGCGGATGCTTCCCTTGCTCGGGGCGATGAGACCGCTCACGGCCCGCGCCACGGTCGACTTCCCGCTGCCCGACTCGCCAACGAGCGCGAAGATCTCCCTGGCGCCCACGTCGAACGACAGGTCCTCGACGACGTCGGGAACGGCCTGGGCTAGCAGACCGGCGAAGCCGCGCTTGTGACCGTAGCCGATGTTGATGTCGCGGACTTCGAGTACCGGCGTGTCCAATGGGACCTGCATCTGTTCCGGCGCGCCGGCCTGACCCCGCTGCGGCAGCGCGATAGTGCGCCAGGCGCAGCAGGCGACGAGGTGAAGTTCGCTCACCGGTTCCAGGATCTGGATGTCGGACCGGCAGCGCGCTTCGGCATAGCTGCACCGGGGCTGGAACGGACATCCGGCCGGTAGATCGCTGCGCCTGAGCAGGCCTCGCAGGGCGAGGCCGCTCGAACGATTGACGGCATCGACGCGCGGGATGGAGGCTATCAGACCCTGCGTATAGGGATGCTTCGGCTGTTCGAACAGCTCCCGCGTCGGCGCGATCTCCACCATCCGCCCCGCATACATGACGCCGACCCGGTCGGCGATCTGGGCCAGCACGCCTAGATCGTGGGTCACGTAGAGCATCGCCATTCCAAGCCTGGCGCGAAGCTCGCCGAGCAGCGCGACGATCTGTTCCTGGGTCGTCACGTCGAGTCCGGTCGTCGGCTCGTCGAGCACCACGAGGTCGGGCTCGCAGGCGAGCGCCATGGCGATGCAGACGCGCTGCTGCTGGCCGCCCGACAGCTCATGCGGATAGCGCTGGACCATCGTTTCCGGGACAGGCAGGCCGACCAGGCGGAGAAGCTCGATCACCCGTCTCGGCTTCCCGGCCCGGAAATACCTGGTGGTACTGGAGGACTTCCACGAGCTGCTTGCCGATCCGCATTCCCGGGCTGAGAGCCGTCGTGGGATTCTGCGGCACGAGGCTCATGCGATTGCCGCGCAGCCGGTCGAGCCCCGCACGCTTGAGCTTGCCGAGGTCGGTGCCCTGGAAGAGGATGCGGCCTGCGAGGATGCGCCCGCTTTCGCGGCGATAGCCGAGGAGCTGATAGGCGACCGTCGACTTGCCGCATCCCGACTCGCCGACCAGCCCGAACGCCTCGCCGCGCGCGATGCTGAACGTCACGCCATGCAGGACTTGCGCCCAGCCGTCGCCTTCGCGGTAGGCGAAGTCGAGCCTCGATACGTCGACGCAAGGTCCCGCCGGCGTCATTTGTCGCCGAGCCTGACGGTCCGGCCCAGGATCCGTGCCAGGCCTTCGGTGAAGAGGTTGAGGCCGACGACCAGTGAGGCGAGCATCAGCCCGGGCCCGAGCACGGTGATGGGGGAGAAGGTGATGAGCGACCGGTTCTCGCTCATGATGAGCCCCCATTCCGGGGTCGGGGGCCGAACCCCGAAGCCCAGGAACCCCAGCGATCCGACGAGCACCGGCGCATAGCCGGCCCTGAGCGCGAACTCGACCAGGAGCACGCTCGTCGTGTTGGGCAGAAGCTCGCGTCGCACGATGGACCAGGCGGACTCGCCGCGCAGCCTGGCGACCGTCACGTAGTCGCGCGTCACGATGTCGAGCGCCGCGGCGCGCGCCATGCGGGCGATGCGGGGCGCGTAGATGAGGGCGATCACCAGGATGAGCAGGATCGGATTGCCCGAGTATCTCGGCCCTGCGGCCACGATGGCGATGAGCGCCAGCACCAGGAAAGGAATGCTGATCAGGGTTTCGAGCAGCCGCTGCAGGACTTCGTCCAGCAATCCGCGGACGTAGCCCGAAAACAGGCCGACCGCCGCTCCGATGACGAGACCGAGGAACGTGCCGGCCAGCGACAGGTAGATGACGATGTGGCCGCCGTGGATGGCCCGGCTGAAGACGTCGCGGCCGAGCTGGTCGACGCCGAAGGGATGCGTGAGGCTCATGCCTGAGAGCGGCGGCCCCGTGCCGATCTGCGAGGGTCCGAAGGGGACGAGGAACGGGCCGGTCATCGCCACCAGGAAGTGCAGGCACAGGATTACCGAGCCGATGCGCAGGCTGAGCGGCGATCGCCGCCACAGCGTGGCGAGCTCTCTCAGTTTGGACGGCGGGTGTACCGCAGCGAGCGTCATCAGGGACTAGCCCGATCTGAGCCGCGGGTTGAGGAGGATGGCACCGAGGTCGGCGAGCAGGTTGGCCGCCACGTAGACGGCGGCGGCGATGAGCACGGTCGCCTCGATGAGCGGCACGTCGCGATACTGGAGCGCGTCGACCAGGAGCCCGCCGAAACCGGGGAAGGAAAAGACCTTCTCGACGATCACCACGCCTCCGATGAGATAGCCGAGATTGATGGCGGTCACGTTCAGCGTCGGAACGAGGGCATTCGGCAGGGCATGGCGGAGCAGGACGGCGCGCGGCGGCAGGCCCTTGAGTTCCGCCATCCGAACATAGTCGGAATCCAGCACCTCGATCAGGTTGTCGCGCAGCATCCGCACCGCCGCGATTGCCATGGCGATGGCGAGAGTGATGGCAGGAAGCGTCATGGCGCGGATGTACTGAATCACCGACGACCCTTCGCCGACGAGCGACACGGCCGGTAGGAGCGGCAGGGCGACGCTGAAGGTGACGAGGAGGAGGGTGCCGAGCAGGAAGTCGGGGATCGACAGGAAGAGCAGGTTGACGATCGAAAGGGCGTGGTCGGCCTTGCTGTCGCGGCGCGATGCCTGCACGAGAGCCGGGATCAGCGCCAGCGGAAGGTAGATGATGAAGGCGTAGATCGACAGCATCACGGTGTTGAACAGGCGGGGAGCCAGGATGTCGGCGATCGGTCGCGAGCTCGTCAGCGCATTGCCGAAGTCGCCCTGCACGATTCCGCCGAGCCATCGGAAGTAGCGGAAGACCGCCGGTTCATCGAGATGCAGTTTCTCACGGAGCAGCGCGAGGCTTTCAGCAGTTGCATCGCGTCCCAGGATGCGCGACGCGACGTCGCCCGGCAGGACCTCGATGATGGCGAAGATCAGGATGGAGACGAGGACCAGCGTCAGGAGCGAAAGCCCGATTCTGGCGATCAATAGCCTGAGCACGTACACCGACACGCCACCCCTTCCGCGACTGGACCCGTACGCCTTTGCCAGGCTCTCGGGTCGCCGATGCGCACGAAAACCTATGGCAAGCGCGCGTGCTTGTCGAGGCGTGCGGACCGATGGGCCCGGGCCGGAGTCAGTGCGATGCACTCTGTTCGGCGACCTGGTCCATGGCGATCCGTCGGTATTGACCCGGTGGCACGCCGAACTCGCGCTTGAAGGCCCGATTGAACGAGGCCTCGGACTCGTAGCCGACGGTTGACGCGACGTCGAGAATGGTCCGCCGGGTTCGCTGCAGCAGGCGGGCTGCCAGATGCAGGCGCCACCGGGCAAGATAGGTGAGCGGCGGTTCTCCGAGCAGGCGCACGAAGCGCTCGGCAAGCACCGAACGGGACGAGGCTCCCTCGGCGGCGAGCTCCTCGAGCGTCCAATGATGCTCGGGCTGTCGATGGAAGGCTGCAAGCGCCGCCCCGACGACCGGATCGCGGGCACCGGCGAGCCAGCCGGCCTCTTCCGGCGGCAGATCGTTCATGTAGCGGCGCAGCGTTTCGATGAACAGCGCTTCGGCCATCTTGGAGAGCAGGATCTGTCCGCCGGGCCGGCCGGCCTCGACCTCGGCCACCAGATGCTGCACGGAGCTTTCGAGCCACTTGCCGGCCGGGTCGCCGCGCAGGTTGATCCTGATCATCAGCGGCAGGCCGGCGAGGAACAGCCGGTCGGCATGGCGTTCGCAGCCGAAATAACCGCATACGAAGCGCGTTGTCTCGCCGCCGCCGCCGAGCCGCATCGTCCGCAGCTCCCCCGTCAGGAAGCGGCGCAGGGTGTCGCCGCTGTCGACGAAGGTGGTGGGCGATCCGTTCGAGACGGTATGACCGTTGCCGCGCGGGATGATGAGGATGTCGCCGGCCGTGATGGCGACTTCCGTCTCGTCGAACCGGACGAACGCCGATCCTTCGGTGAGAAGGTGATAGCTCACCAGCCGCTCGGTGCCCGGGGCCAGGATGTGCGCGACCTTCTCGAGCGGCGGCACGCGGAACCCCCACGGTGCCGTGCATTCGGCGTGATAGAAGATCGCGCCGGTCACATGTACCGATCTCAATGCTTCGGACAGGGCGTCCATTCTCGGCTCCGGGTCGGCCACTTCCGATCGTCCGGCAAAGAACCACGGATTTCCGGCAAAGTTTGGACCTCCGGGCCTCGCTATATCAACAACGAAACGACCGAGGCTGGGCAAATGGAGGATATTTCAATGACCGAGACCTATGACGTCGTCGTCGTCGGCGCCCGCTGTGCCGGTTCTCCGACGGCAATGCTCCTGGCGCGGCACGGCTATCGCGTCCTGCTCGTCGATCGCGCCACGTTCCCGAGCGACACGGTTTCGACCCACATCCTCCATCCGCGGGCGACGGCGTCGCTCGACCGTTGGGGCCTGCTCGGCCGCCTCGCGGCGACGGGCTGTCCTCCCATACACACCTATGCCTTCGACTTCGGACCGTTCACCCTCACCGGCAAGCCGGGCGCGAGCGGAATGCCGATGGCCTACTGTCCGCGCCGCACTGTCCTCGACAAGCTGTTGCTCGAAGCCGCGGCGGAGGCGGGCGCCGAAATTCGCGAGGGCTTCTCAGTCGAGGAGGTCACGTCCGTCGATGGGCGGGTGTCTGGTGTCGTTGGACGCTCGACCGCGGGTGGATCGGCCAGCGTGCGCGCCAGGGTCGTGGTCGGTGCCGACGGCAGGCAGTCCATTGTCGCTCGCGCCGTCGCGGCGCAGCAATACAATGACAAGCCGCCATTGCTTGCGGCCTACTATTCCTATTGGAGCGGGCTGCCCATGGACGGCCGCTTCGAAAATTACGCGCGACCGATGCGCGGCTTTGCGGTCGCTCCGACCCATGACGATCTCACAATGGTGATCGCGGGCTGGCCGTATGCCGAATTCGCAGAGAACAAGAAGGACATCGAAGGCAGCGTCCTGAAAACGATCGCCATGGCGCCCGCCTTTGCCGACCGTCTGGCCCATGCCAAGCGCGAAGCGCGGTTCGCCGGTGCCGCCGTTCCGGGATATTTCCGCAAGCCCTACGGGCCGGGCTGGGCCCTGGTCGGCGACGCCGGATACAACAAGGACTTCATCACGGCCCAGGGAATTCTCGATGCCTTTCGCGATGCCGAGGCGTGTGCCGCGGCCGTTCATGCCGCCTTCGGCGGCTCACGGTCCTTCGAGGACGCGATGGACGGATACTGGCGGGCCCGCGACGCGGATGCCCTCTCCATGTTCGACCTCACCTGCCAACTTGCCACGCTGGCTCCGCCGCCGCCCGAGCTGCAGCGCGTGCTCGCCGCCGCGCATGGGAACAGGAAGGCGATGGATGCTTTTGCCCAGATGAACGCCGGCACCATCTCGCCGGAGCGCTTCTTCTCCAAGGAGAATGTGGATTCGATCGTCGCGGCGGCCGCCTGAGGCCGCGATCACCGCGATTTCAGCCACTCGACCATGGCCGCGGCGATCTCCCTTTCGCCCATGATCACCCGGTCGGCACCGTAGTGCAGCAGGTGCTCGACCTCGGCATCGGAGTGGGCGCGGGCGATGATGGCGAGCTTGGGGTTGAGAAGCCGCGCCCGTTCCACGATCTGCCCGGCCTCGAAGGCGTCGGGTGCGGTCACGATCATCGAGCCGGCCGTTTCGACGCCGGCCAGCCCCAGGTTTCCGACGTCCGCTCCGCTGCCTTCAACGAACGGCACGTCGGTCTGCCCCTCGAGCTTGGCGACGACGTCGGGGTCGCTGTCGATGACGATGTGGTTCCAGCCGACGTCCTTGAGCAGCGCGCTGACCGCGCGTCCGACCCTGCCGTATCCGATGACGATCGTCCTCCCCGCCGCCGCCGCCGGCCGGTGGCCGATCGCGGGCGGCGCTTCCTGGCTCGAGCGATCCGGAGGGGGAGCGGGTGGCAGCGGGACGGGCGGCGCCGCGGCCAGCATCGCCTGCGGCACGACGGCGAAGATGATCGGATTGAGGATGATCGAAATCACTGCTCCGGCGATGATCAGGTCGCGGCCTTCGGTCGGCAGGAGGCCGAGACCAATTCCCAGTCCGGCGAGGATGAACGAGAACTCCCCGATCTGCGCCAGGCTCGCCGCAATCGTCGCGGCGGTGACGGGCGGATGGCGGAACAGGAGGACGATGCCGTAGGCCGCGATCGATTTGCCGAGCACGATGATGAGGGTGGTCGCCGCCACGGCCCAGAAGTCCCTGACCAGCACCAGGGGATCGAACAGCATGCCGACCGAAACGAAGAACAGCACCGCGAAGGCGTCGCGCAGCGGCAGCGTTTCCTCGGCGGCGCGCTGGCTGAGGACGGTCTCGGCGAGCACCATGCCGGCAAAGAAGGCGCCGAGCGCGAACGAGACGTCGAACAGGAAGGCCGCGGCGAACGCCACGCCGAGCGAGATGGTGAGCACCGCCAGCCGGAACAGCTCGCGCGAGCCGGTATGGGCGACGTAGTGCAGGATCGCGGGGATCGCCTTTCTTCCGACGAGCAGCATCAGCAGTACGAAGACGGCGACCTTGGCGATGGTTATCACGACGTCGATTGCGATGTCGCCGGCCGACACGGTCCCGCTGCCCGTGAGGACCGGCGCGATGGCCGGCAGGAGGACCAGTGCCAGCACCATGGCGAGGTCTTCGACGACGAGCCAGCCGATCGCGATTCGACCGCGATCCGACCTGATCAGGTGATGGTCCTGCAGAGTGCGCAGCAGCACCACCGTGCTCGCCACCGAAAGCGCCAGCCCGAAGATCAGGCCGCCGCCGGCGCTCCACCCGAGGATGCTCGCAAGCCAGAAACCCATGGCGCTGGCGACGATGATCTGCACGAGCGCTCCCGGGATGGCGATGTTCTTGACCGACAGGAGATCGCGCACCGAGAAGTGCAGGCCGACACCGAACATGAGAAGGATTACGCCGATCTCCGCAAGTTCGCCGGCGAGTTCCGTGTGGCCGACGAAGCCCGGCGTATAGGGTCCGATGGCGATGCCTGCGAGCAGGTAGCCTACGATTGGCGAGATCCGGAAATGGTTCGCCAGCACCCCCAGGAAGAAGGCGAGAGTGAAGGCGGCGACGATCGTCGTTATGAGCGGCAGGTCGTGCGGCATTGGCCCGAAACGACGTTAGGGTTCGTCGAGCAAGCTAAGCCAGACCGACAGCCGGCGCCAAGCAAAAGGCGACCGCCGCGTGCAGTGGCATGACCATGCGTAGGATTCGCACCAAGGAAAAATTCTTGGAGGGACGGGCACGAAAAAGCCCCCGGGAAGGCCCGGGGGCGATATGACCGGATCCGCTTCTTGGTTTACGGCTCGGCGGTGACCGGTTCCGCGGTCAAGTCGATCTTGCCTTCGACGAGAGCCCGGGTCGCGGCTTTGACGTCGTCCGTGACCGGCGTCTTGTTGGCCGCGTCGTTCCAGGCGGCATCCGCTGCCGCCTGTGCTTCGTCTGCGGCCGCCTGTGCCGCCGTCGCAGTCGGATCGGCGGCAACGGCTGCCGTTTCGGCCTCCGCGAGGCTGCCTTCCGCATCGGCGACGGCCTGCTCCAGGCCATCGATCGTGGCCGCGTCGGCTGTGGGATCTGCAAGTGCCGTGTTGAGGGCGGCATTGGCATCGGTGACCGCCTGCCGTGCCAGCGCGACCTCGGGGCTCGCATCGATCGCTGCCTGCGCCACTGCGGTGGCGGCTTGCTGGGCATCATCGGCGGCGGCCGACTGTAGGACCGCCTCCTTGATGCGGCCGACACGCGATTTCGGATTGGCGTCCGCGAAGGCGCTTGCCGAGGCATGCGCCGCATTGAGCGCCCCCATTTGGCTGGTCAGCTTCGTCTTGGCTTTGCTCTTGCCTGATCCGGTGGCACTGGCTACGGCACCGCCCGATGTGGCTGCGCCGTTCCCACTGTTCGCGCTGCCGCCATTGCCGTTGCCGTTTCCATTGTTGCCGTTGCCGTTACCGCCCTTCTTGGCGAGTGCGGTGTCGTAGCCGAAGCTTTGACTGTCGGGGAAGAGTTGGGGTGCACCCACCAGAATGGTACTGAATGCGACCGTGAAAAGAACTTTGGTGAAGGCATGCATGCGTGGGTCTCCCTGCCTGGCGCTGCGCAATCTCGCCCGGTGATACAGGTAATCATCCGTTAACCCACGTGAATACGCGGTTGATGGTAGGTCGGACCTGAATCCGTTTCGTAAAATTTGACGGATTAATCTAAACCAGCGAGCTGCGCAGCGCTTCGAAACGCTGGTGCTGGTCCGGGACGAGATTGCGCTCCGTATCGCGTCGGACGAAGATCTTCAGAATCGCGTTGGATGCCTCCGGCTTCTGTGCGAGTGCCGCGTCTATCCGAGCCGCAGCGTCGCCAGTCGCGGCGTGCTTCATGCCACGTCCTTCTGGGGGCCGGCGATCGTCTGGACCGACTCGAAGCCTTCGAACTGCGGATGGCCGAGATAGAGACGCGGACCGCCGGTTCCGGCGCGGGCATGGGCCCTGCGGAATTCCTCAGAAACTGTCCACGCCTCGAAGTGCGCGCGCGTCTCCCACGTCGTGTGTGAGGCATAGAGCACGTGGTCGTCGACCTCCGGACCGCGCAACAGGTGGAACGTCACGAAACCCGGCATCCGGTTGAGGTAGCTCTCGCGTTGCTGCCACATCAGCTCGAAGGCCGCCGTATCGTCCTTGCCGACCTTGAACCTGTTCATTGCAATGTACGTCATCCCATGTCTCCGTCACTCGATCTTGAACTGGATCGGCACCTTGAAGGTCATCCGGCTCCTGGCGAGTTCCGTGGGTATGGCCGGGAACGGCTGGGCCTCCTGTGCCATGGCGAGAGTGGCGCTGTCGAGCGCCGCATGTCCGCGCGCCTGTTGAGCGAAGTTTACGGCGTAAATCTGGCCGTGGGCGTGGACCAGGCCGGCATTCGCATTCTGCCGCTCCTGGGGCGACTCCGAGCAAAAAAGGAGCGGCCGATATGGCCGCTCCAAGTTCGAGGCTGACTAGTTCATGTCCTTGAAGGCGTCCTTCATGCACGCCTCCAGGAACTGGTCTTTGGTGATGATTTTCGTCGTCTCGTTCATATGACCGCCCGACTTGATGTAGGCCCCTTCGAAGGCCGAAACCTCCGTGCCGCCCACACTTCCGTCGGAGTTCTTGTCAGCTTTCATGAACATGTCGTTGCAACTGCCCATCTCGGCTGCGGTTGCGGGCGACATCGCCACGAATGCCGTCAAGAGTCCTGCGATCACGAGCGTGTTACGCATTTGCGTTTCCTCCTGGATTACTGGCATCTGCCAGCGAGGAGAGCTTCAAGCAGGTCGCAGTTCGTATCAAAGCAAGCCGCATCAAGTCGCGGTGAGGAACTCCCGGCTCGTTTCGAAGCGAAAACGCATTTTCGCTATTGGCGTCAGACGCATCATCACGTTCGCTCACCAATCGCGTGATGGAGCGTGAGAAGGAGTGAGCAAACTCCTATCGCGGCGCAAGGAAAGAGCCCGGTCATGGCTGCCCGGGCTCTCCCAAGGCTTCTACTCCGCCATCGCCTCTCCCGTGCCGCCGAGCTCCTTCGGAAAATCCTTGAGCTTGGGCAGCCCGTCTCGCATCGGCAGAACCGACTGCGCGTAGTTGGCGTGGACGACGGGAACGAATTTGAGCTTCGGGATCGTCGCCGCGTAGACGTCCGTCAGGCCCCACGGCGGATGGGCGGTCATGACGTGGCCGCCGCATTGCGTGCAGTATTGCCGCTGGCTCAGGGGTGATTTCTGGAAGGTGGCGAGATGCTCCTTGCCCGCGGTGACACGAACGTTTTCCTGCTTCCAGAGCGTGAACGCGTTGACGGGTCCGGCCGACCACGAGCGGCATGAGCTGCAATGGCAGTAGCCCATTGCCTCGGGTTCGCCGGTGACCTCGATCTTCACCGCTCCGCAGAAACATTGGCCCTGATAGGTCATTTCTCCTCCAATTGTGATTTGCCCAGGCGAAGTCAATTCATTCGATGCCTGGGACGGTGGCAAGACGAGAACAGCCGGGGCGAAAGGTCCCGTCTGCGGGTTCGGATATCGGTCCGGTCAGCTTTCGCGGTAGGCTCCGGACTTCTTGGCGGCGCCGGTCGCGAGATAGTCCATGAGTGCCGGATTGAGGCTATCGTAGGGCTCGAGGCCAAGCTGCTTGAGGCGCTTGCGGATGGCCGGCATCCTGGAGGGCGGCACGCCGCTCTCGATGACCGACGAAACGAAGGCGGCGAACCCCGGGGGCGACCAGCCTTTGTCTTTCGACAGCTCCGTGTGGATGAAGGTGAGGCCCTGGAACGGATGACCCTCCCTCCTGACCGGGCCATGCATATGCACGCCGCAGTCCTGGCAGGCGTGCCGCAGGATGAGGGCATTGTCGTCCACGACCCGGAGCTTGCGTTCATTGGCCACGACTTTGACCTTGTCGGTCGGCGCCACCGCCACGACTGAAAAGATGGCGCCCTGAGGCTTCCAGCACTTGGTGCAGCCGCAGGCGTGATTGTGGGCGGATTGCGAGGCGATCTCCACGACGACGGGCTCGGTTGCGCAAAGGCAGGTGAGCTGGCCTCCGGCGAAGCCTTTCTTGGCCGACTTGGAGAAGCCGCGGTCGATCGCCGGATGAAGGGCAATCGAAGGCGGCTTGGTGCTTGCGGACCTTTTCTTTGCGGATGTCTTCGCTTTCTTTGCAGACTTCTTCGCCATGTTTTCCTCCCCTTGTGCTGAACTGACCGAAGGCTTCCGAAAGTGTGAAAACAACGGAGTACACCAAAGCTCTTATCCTGTCCGTGAGGATGTTGGTAGCCTCCTTTGTCATCCCGGCGTCGATGGATCGGCCGTTTCGCCCCGCGGGTGGGTCCGGCAGGTCCTGGTCGGGCTTTGGATTCCGCCTGGGTTTCCGGTTACTTCACGCAGGCCCGCTCGGCGGCCTGCGTTGCGAGCGGGCCGAGGCCGGTGCCGCCGCCGTCCATGTACTCGCGCAATTGGCGGCGCATGCGCGGATCCCAGAACTTCTCGATGTGGTTGGCGGTTTCGCGGACGGCCTCGTCGTGAGGATAGGCCTGGAAGAAATCGGCGATCTGGTTGGCCATCCGGACGAGGGTCGAGGCATCCATGTTCATTCACCTCAGCAGTTGAACAGGACCGGCCCGCCGGGGGAGCGCGTGCCGATGCCCATATTCGTTTGCCTCGCGATCTCGAGTGCGAACGAGGTCGGAGCCGATAGGGTTACGATGTATGGAATGCCGACCGTCGCGGCCTTCTGGACGAGCTCGAAGCTGCAGCGGCTCGACATGCACACGAACCCGTCGGTGAATGCATGGCCCTTGAAGGCCAGGGCGCCGATGAGCTTGTCGAGAGCGTTGTGGCGGCCGACGTCCTCCCGCGCCAGGATGACCTCGCCCGAGGGATTGCACCACGCCGCGCCGTGGACCGACCTGTTCTCGCGGTTCATGGGCTGGTGCTTCGCCAGTTCGCCGAAGGAGCGATCGACGGCGCGAGGGTCGAGCTTGAACGGGCGCTGCACGACCGTCTGCGCGCGGATCACCTGTCCGATTTCCTCGACGCCGCACAATCCGCATCCGGTCCGGCCCTCGAGGCCGCGCGGCTGCCTCCGCACCTCTCCGTCGACCGCGACGTCCAGGCACCAGCCTTGGTCCAGGGTGAGACAGATGATGTTCTTGACCGCGTCGCGATCGCCCACGATGCGCTCCGACAGCGTGAATCCGAGTGCGAAGTCGGCGAGGTCGGCAGGCGTCGCCATCATCACCGCAAACGGCGAGGAGTTGTACATGAGTGCGATCGGCGTCTCTTCCGGCAGCTGCCAGAAGACGTCTTCCGCATCGCCGGCACGCGAATGGTGGACACCCTTCGCCGACTTCGAGACCGCGGGATCGGAGCCTTTCGGCGGCGGAATGTTCGCCGACTGGTCCATCGGCTATTCCGCGGCGACCACCGCGACCCGCTTGTGATCGCGCTCGCGCTCCTCCCACTCCTCCTGCCACTCCGAGGGCTGGTTGGACACCGTGACCTGCACGGCGGTGACCTTGTATTCGGGGCAGTTGGTGGCCCAGTCGGAGTACTCCGTGGTGATCACGTTCGCACCGGTGACCGGATGATGGAACGTCGTGTAGACGACGCCTTGCGGCATGCGGTCGCTGACCACGGCGGCGAGCGTCGTGGCGCCGATCCGGCTCGAAAGCGACACCATGGAGCCGGTCTTGATGCCCCGCAGCTCGGCATCGTGCGGATGGATCTCGAGCACGTCCTGCCGGTGCCACACGATGTTCTCGGTTCGGCGGGTTTGGGCACCGACATTGTACTGGCTGAGAGTGCGGCCGGTGGTCAGGATCAAAGGGAAGGACCGGTTCGTCCGTTCCGGCGTCGGCAGGAACTCGGTGATCATGAAGCGGCCCTTGCCGCGCACGAATTTGCCGATGTGCATGATCGGCGTACCTTCGGGCGCCGCGTCGTTGCACGGCCACTGCACCGAACCGAGGCGGTCGAGCTTGTCGAACGAAACGCCTGAGAACGTCGGCGTGAGGCGCGCGATCTCGTCCATGATCTCGGAGGCATTTTCGTAGTGCATGGGGAAACCCATGGCCGCCGACAGGCGGCTTGCGACTTCCCATTCCTGCAGTCCGCACATCGGCGCCTTCACCTGCCGCACCCGGTTGATGCGCCGCTCGGCGTTCGTGAAGGTGCCGTCCTTCTCGAGGAACGAGGTGCCGGGCAGGAACACATGGGCGAAGGCGGCGGTCTCGTTGAGGAAGAGATCCTGGACGACGACGCATTCCATGGCCTCGAGTCCCGCCATGACGTGCTTGGAATTGGGATCCGACTGCGCGATGTCCTCGCCCTGGATGAAGATCCCCTTGAAGGAGCCTTCGACCGCGGCGGTCAGCATGTTCGGGATGCGAAGCCCCGGTTCGGCATCGAGCTGCGTATTCCAGACCGTGGAGAACAGCTCGCGCACCACGTCGTCGCTGACGTGCCGGTAGCCGGAGAACTCGTGCGGGAACGAGCCCATGTCGCACGAGCCCTGGACGTTGTTCTGGCCGCGCAGCGGATTGACCCCGACTCCGTCGCGGCCGATGTTGCCGGTCGCCATGGCGAGGTTGGCCATCGCCATGACCATGGTCGAGCCCTGGCTGTGCTCGGTGACTCCCAGTCCATAATAGATGGCGGCGTTCCTGGCTCCGGCATAGAGGCGTGCCGCGCTCCGGATGTCGGCGGCCTTGACGCCCGTGACCGGTTCGAGCGCTTCCGGCGAGTTGCGGGGTTCACGGATGAAGGCTTCCCACTGCGCGAACGCTTCCGCGTCGCAGCGCTCGGCGACGTAGTCGCGGTCGACGAGCCCTTCGGTGACGATCACGTGCGAGAAGGCATTGACGACTGCGACGTTGGTACCCGGCAGGAGCGGCAGGTGGTAGGCAGCCTCGACATGCGGCGAGCGGACGAGGTCGATGCGGCGCGGATCGACGACGATGAGCTTGGCGCCCTCGCGCAGGCGTTTTTTCATCCGCGACGCGAACACGGGGTGGCCGTCGGTCGGGTTGGCGCCGATGACGACGATGACGTCGGCCTCGGCGACCGAGCGAAAGTCCTGGGTGCCGGCCGAAGTGCCGAAAGTCTGCTTCAGGCCGTAGCCGGTCGGCGAATGGCAGACACGGGCGCAGGTGTCGACATTGTTGTTTCGGAAGGCCGTGCGGATCATCTTCTGGACCACGAAGACCTCTTCGTTGGTGCAGCGTGAAGACGTGATGCCGCCGATGGAGCCGCGGCCGTGCTTTGCCTGGATTGCCTTGAAGCGCGCCGCCGCGTAGGTAATCGCCTCGTCCCAGGTCACCGGCCGCCATGGATCGTTGATGGCATCGCGGATCATCGGCCTGAGCTGGCGATCCTTGTGCGTCGCGTAGCTCCACGCGAAGCGGCCCTTGACGCAGGAATGGCCCTCGTTCGCGCCGCCGTCCTTGTAGGGCACCATGCGGACGACGTCGTCGCCCTTCATTTCGGCCTTGAACGTGCAGCCGACGCCGCAATAAGCGCAGGTCGTCAGGACGGAATGCTCCGGCTGGCCCTTCGCGACGACGCTCTTCTCGATGAGGGTCGCGGTCGGGCAGGCCTGCACGCAGGCGCCGCACGAGACGCATTCGGAGTCGAGGAAATCCTCGTCCATGCTGGCTGCCACGTGGGAGGCGAAGCCGCGTCCGTCGATGGTCAGCGCGAATGTGCCCTGGACCTCTTCGCAGGCCCTGACGCACCGCGAACAGACGATGCATTTGGACGGGTCGAAGGTGAAGTACGGGTTGCTGTGGTCCTTGGCCATCCACAGCGGGTTCACCTCCTCGCCCTGCCGCGCGTAGACGTGATTCATGCCGTCGTAGCCGTAGCGCACGTCGCGCAGTCCGACCGCGCCCGCCATGTCCTGCAGCTCGCAGTCGCCGTTGGCCGCGCAGGTGAGGCAGTCGAGAGGATGATCGGAGATATAGAGCTCCATGACGCCGCGGCGGAGGTCGGCGAGGCGCGGCGTCTCCGTCTTGACCTTCATGCCCGCGGCGACCGGGGTGGTGCACGAGGCGGGCGTCCCTTTCCGCCCCTCGATCTCGACCAGACACAGCCGGCAGGAGCCGAAGGCTGCGAGCGAATCCGTGGCGCACAGTTTCGGGATCTTGGTGCCGAGCTCCATCGCGGCCCGCATGATCGAGGTACCTTCGGGAACGGTCACCTTCTGGCCGTCGATCTCCAGCTCCACCGTCGCTTTCGCGGCGGAAGCGGGCGTTCCGAAATCGGTTTCCGTGATGAGGCTCATGGTCGTCGTTCCTATTGTGCCGCAATCTTGACCGGCGGCCGGTCGAAATCTTCAGGGAAATGCTTCACTGCGCTTTGCACGGGCATCGGGGTCAGTCCGCCCATGGCGCACAGCGATCCGTCTACCATCGTCCGGCAGAGATCGTCGAGAAGCTCGAGGTTCCGGTCGCGGTCGATGCCGGCGACGATGCGGTCGATCACCTCGACGCCGCGCACCGCTCCGATGCGGCAGGGCGTGCACTTGCCGCACGATTCGATCGAGCAGAACTCCATGGCGAAACGCGCCTGCGCTGCCATGTCGACCGTGTCGTCGAAGACCACGATGCCGCCGTGGCCGACCATCGCTCCGTTCGCTGCGAAGGTTTCGTAGTCCATGGGCAAATCGAGCATGTTTTCCGGGAGGTAGGAGCCGAGCGGCCCTCCGACCTGAACCGCCCTGATCGGCCGCCCCGAATGGGTGCCGCCGCCGTAGCCTTCGACGAGCTCGCGCAGCGTGATGCCGAATGCCTTCTCGACCAGGCCGCCGCGCTTGATGTTGCCGGCCAGCTGGAAAGGCTGCGTGCCGCGCGACCGGCCCATGCCGAAGGTCTTGTAGGCCTCGGCACCGCGGGCGGCGATGAACGGCACGGCGCAGAAGGTGAGCACGTTGTTGATCACCGTCGGGTTGCCGAAAAGACCCTGAAGGGCGGGGATGGGGGGCTTGGGCCGCACCATGCCGCGCTTGCCTTCCAGGCTTTCGAGCATCGATGTCTCTTCGCCGCAGATATAGGCGCCGGCGCCGACCCGGACCTTGAGCTGGAACTGCTTGCCGCCGCCGCAGATGTCGCCTCCGAGAAAACCCGCCGCTTCGACGCGTTGGATGGCCTCGCGCATAACGGCGATCGCTTCGGGATATTCCGAGCGAATGTAGATGAAGCCCTTGCTTGCGCCGACCGCGATGGCGGCGATCGTCATCCCCTCGATGAGGGTCATCGGATCGCCTTCCATGATCATCCGGTCGGCGAAGGTGCCGCTGTCGCCCTCATCGGCGTTGCAGCAGATGTACTTCTGCCCGTCCTTTTGATCGTGGACGGTCTTCCATTTGATCCCTGCCGGGAAGCCGGCGCCGCCGCGGCCCCGAAGGCCCGACTCCGTCACGGTCGCGACGATGTCGGCGCCGGGCGAGGCGAGGGCGCGCTTCAGGCCTTCGAATCCGCCGTGCGCCACGTAGTCGGCGACGGACAGGGGATCGACGACGCCGCATCGCGCGAACGTCAGCCGCTCCTGCGTCTTGAGAAAGAGGATGTCGTCGGTCGGCCCGTGGCAGAGCGCATGGGGACGGCCTTCGAGAAGACCGGCATCGAGCAGGGCGCGGACGTCGCCCGGAGTGACGGGGCCGTAGGCCACCCTGCCGTTCGGCGTTTCGACTTCGACGAGCGGTTCGAGCCATAGAAGTCCGCGTGAACCGTTGCGAACGATCTCGATGGCCGCGCCGCGCGCCTGGGCCTCTCGCCTGAGGGAGGCGACGACGTCGTCGGCTCCCATCGAGAGGGCCGCGGTATCGCGCGGAACGAAGAGGCGGGTCATGATGTCGCCGCCCCGTCCATGCCGGCGACCAGCTCGTCGAAACGCTGGCGGTCGACGCGACCGTGGACGCGACCGTCGATCATGACGGCGGGCGAGAGCGCGCAGTTCCCCAGGCAGTAGACGGCATCGAGCGTGAATCGTCGGTCGGGCGACGTGGATCCCATGGCGGTGCCGAGGCGGCGCTCGGCGTGCCGGCAGAGCTCGACGGTGCCCATGGCCTGGCAGGACTCGGCGCGGCAGATCTTGACGACATGGCGGCCCGGCGCTTCGCGTCGGAAGTCGTGGTAGAAACTGACGACGCCGTGCACGTCGGCCCGCGACAGGTTGAGGGCCTTGGCGATTACCGGCAGCGTCCAGTCCTCGATGTAGCCGCGGTTCCGCTGGACATCGTGGAGGATTTCGATCAGCGCGTCGGGACGCGACCCGTGGGCGGCGCAAATCTCGTTGATAGCTTGCTGTTCGCTCGTGGCCGACGTCATGGCAGGGGCCTTCCTCGCTGCTCTAGGACAATGCGCCCGGGCTTAGAAACGTTCAAATCGGTAGTGGTGATGACATCATTGCCGCAGCTGATGGAGATTACCTCTAACCCCCTGAAATGCCTATCGTTGAATGGCTGCCGAGCCCGCCATCTCGAATCCTTCGGCGATTTCCCGGAGCGCCGAGATCATGGGAGCCAAGGGCTCGCGGTCCACGACGAGTAGCCCAACCGTATGCTCAACATCCGGTTGAGAAAGGGGGATCGCCTTCAGTCCATGCAGGGTTCCCAGCGTCTCCTTGAAATACTCCGGCATGATGCTGGCGAGTCCCATGGTGCGGACGTCCGACCACAGGTTGATGATGGAGTTCGTCTCGAGCCGCGGGGTCGGATGGCAGTTCGCCTCGCGGAACGCGCGGTCGATGATGCGCCGGTTCTGCATGTTGGGCGTGAGCAGGCACAGCGGCTCCTGCGCCGCCTCGAACCAGGTCGCCCGGTCGCGGGACGCGAGGGGGTGGTCCTCTCCGACGAACAGGCAATAGCGCTCCATGTAGAGGGGCGAGGCGAGCAGTCCGTCGATCGGCTCGTTGTCGAGATAGGCAATACCGACGTCGAGTGAGAAGTCGTTGAGGCCTCTCAGGATCTCCTCCGTCGAATGCGAGAGGACGGTGAAGTCGACGCCGGGATGCTTCTCCATCATCCGCCGCGTCAGCTGGGCCACCATTGGCAGGGCGGACGGCACGACGCCCAGGACGAGCTTTCCCGTGAGCGATTCCTTGCCCCCCTTGATCTGCTGAAGCTCCTGCTGCATGGCCTGCCAGTCGTCGAGGATCGTCCGGGCCCACTTGAGGACACGCTCGCCTTCGGCCGTCAGCCCGTGGAATCGTTGCCCGCGCTCGACGATCGGCACGCCGAGCTCCTGTTCGAGCTGCCGGATGCGGCCCGACAAGGTCGGCTGCGAGACGTTGCAGGCGGCCGCCGCACGAGTGAAGTGCTTCTCGCGGGCGAGCGCAGCGAGGTACTGAAGCTGGCGGATATCCATGAACGTATGCACCCCTCGGCTTTTTCATTAGCTGAAGTGCGGCTGCCGCACAAACGACGCGGCATTTGGCTCGATGGCGGGGTTGCTGCTGTGAAAGTGCCGGAAGGGATCGCCGGGGGCGACCGTCTTTGCATTCGTGCCTATGGGTCTGGAAGGATGGTGCCCAGGGGCGGAATTGAACCACCGACACGCGGATTTTCAGTCCGCTGCTCTACCAACTGAGCTACCTGGGCCTCGAGATTTCCGGTCGGAAACGGCCGACGACGAACCGCGCGGGTTTATAGTTTATGGCCCCCGGCGAGGCAAGCGCCAAAAGAGAAACCCCGCCGCGCCGGCGGGGTTTCCATCGTGCTTCGCGAAGACCGCTCAGGTCCGCGCGATGTCGACGTTCTTGGTGTCGTGGAGGAAGAAGAATCCGATGATCGCCGTCATCACCGCCACCACGATCGGATACCACAGGCCGTAGTAGATGTTGCCGGTCGCCGCCACGATGGCGGTGGCGAGCAGCGGCAGCATCCCTCCGAACCATCCGTTCCCGATGTGATAGGGCAGCGACATCGACGTGTAGCGGATGCGGGTCGGGAAGAGCTCCACCAGATACGCTGCGATCGGCCCGTAGACCATGGTGACGTAGATCATCATGATCGTCAGTATGAGCACTGTCATCGGCCAGTTGATCTTGCTCTTGTCGGCATTGACCGTGGTGTAGACGTCCTTGCCGTCCTTCTGCTCCTTCTTGAGGTTCGGGTAGCCGGTGGTGATGAGCGCCTCGTTCCACGTGTCGGCACTGAAGCCGTCGACCGTCGTCTGGCCGATCGTCAGCTTCGGCGCCGATCCCGCTGCCCCGTCCAGCGTCTCGAACGAAAGGCCGGCCTTGGTCAGGAGGTCCTTCGCCTTGTCGCAGTCGGTGAACACCGTCTTCGGGAACACGAACACGTGGAAGCCGCACGTATCGCGGTCGACCGTCACCGAGATCGGGTTCGCCTGCTGGTAGGCGACGAGGTCGGGATTGACGTTCTTGGCGAGCAGGCTGAAAAGCGGGAAATAGGTGAGCGCCGCGATGACGCAGCCCACCAGGATGATCTTGAGCCTGCCGATCCTGTCGCTGAGCGATCCGAAGACGATGAAGAACGGCGTGCCGATCAGCAGCGACAGGGCGATGAGCCAGTATGCAGTGAGGTAATCGGCCTTCAGTGTGATCGTCAGGAAGAACAGGGCATAGAACTGCCCCGTGTACCAAACGACGCCCTGGCCCGCCGTGGCGCCGAGCAGCGCCAGCAGCACGTACTTGTTGTTGGGATAGCGCAGGAACGAGTCGGTGAGCGGTGACTTCGATCCTTTGCCCTCCGCCTTCATGCGCTGGAAGACCGGCGACTCGTTGAGCTTGAGCCGGATGTAGACGGAGAAGACGAGAAGGACGAGGGAGACGAGGAACGGGATGCGCCAGCCCCACGTCGAGAAGGTTTCCGTCGTCATGTTGACGCGGCACAGGCCGATGACCAGGAGTGACAGGAAGAAGCCCAGCGTCGCCGTGGTTTGGATCCAGCTCGTCGCATAGCCTCTTCGGCCGTGCGGCGCATGCTCTGCGACGTAGGTCGCGGCACCGCCGTATTCGCCGCCCAGCGCCAGGCCTTGCAGGAGCCTAAGGGTGACGAGCAGCAGAGGCGCGAGCCAGCCGATGGTTTCGAACGTGGGCAGCAGTCCGACCAGGAAGGTCGACACGCCCATGACCATGATGGTGACGAGGAAGGTGTACTTGCGGCCGATGAGATCGCCCAGACGTCCGAAGAAAAGCGCCCCGAACGGCCTGACGAGGAAGCCTGCGGCATAGGTGACGAACGCCGAGAGCAGGGCCGCCGTGTCGTTGCCTTTCGGGAAGAACAGCGCGGCGAAGAACGGCGCCAGCGTTGCGTAGAGATAGAAGTCGTACCATTCGAACACGGTGCCCGTCGACGAGGCGACGACGACGAATCGTTCGTCTTTCGAGAGGCCCGTGCCCTTGCGGGAGGCATGCGCTGCGGCTTGGGACATCGGCTTATCCTTCCAGGGAAATTCCGCCGGCCGCGGAACGCGCGGGCCGGATGCCTATTGATACGGCGGATGGGGAGCCGCCTCATTTAGACCTTGGTCTAGGTGCCGCGCAATATGTGCGCTGCAACCGGCTACGCATCGTCGTCTTCGCCCGGCGTTTTCGGGGCGGTGTCGGCGTCCGGCATGGGCGTCTCGTCGGTGGGGATGCTGTAGTTGCCGCCGAGCCAGCGCCGGAGATCGACGTCGGCGCACCGGGTGGAACAGAACGGGTGGAACTTTTGCGCCGACGGCTTGCCGCAGACGGGACAGGGGCGGCGGGGCTTGAGCCTGACGGGGCCTGCGGGTTGCTTCGGGGCCATGAGCTACTGCGGCTGGGCGTTCATCCACGAATAGTAGACGGGAAATCCCGCGCCCTGGAGAGCGCCGATGGTTTCGTAGAGGGGTAGGCCGACGATGTTGGAGAACGAGCCGTTGATGTGGCGGACGAAGCTTTCGGCCCGGCCCTGCACCGCATAGCCGCCGGCCTTGCCGCGCCATTCGTCGGAGACGAGATAGCTTTCGATGTCTTCGCGCGACAGCCGCTTGAAGCGCACCTTGGTGTCGACGACCTTGGTGATGCGCCGGCCCTTCGGCGTGATGAGGCACAGGCCGGTGAAGACGCGGTGCGACCGTCCCGACAGCAGCACCAGGCAGTCCGCTGCGTCCTCGGGCGTTTCGGCCTTGGGCAGGATGCGCCGGCCGACGGCCACCGCCGTGTCGGCGGCGAGGATGAAGGCGCCGCCCGTCATCTGCCGGACCTGCGGCGAGTTGAGTGCGGCCCGTGCCTTTGCGGCGGCGAGCCGGAGCACGAGCGAACGCGGCGCCTCGCGCTTCTTCGGCGCTTCGTCGATGTCGACCGGATTGAGAAGGTCCGGCGTGATTCCGCCCTGCTCGAGCAGCGCCAGCCGTCGCGGCGAGGCGCTTGCCAGCACGAGTTTGACCCGTTCGTCGATCATGGGGCGAATGCCGGCTATTTGAATCGGTAGGTGATGCGGCCTTTGGTCAGGTCGTAGGGGGTCATCTGCACCATGACGCGGTCCCCGGCCAGCACGCGAATGCGGTTCTTGCGCATCTTTCCGGCTGTATGGGCGATGATTTCATGGGAGTTGTCGAGTTTTACTCTAAAAGTCGCATTGGGAAGAAGCTCCGAGACGGTCCCCTCGAATTCCAGCTGTTCTTCTTTGGCCATGAATCTCCTTGGATGGTCGGCGATTTCCTGAAATTGCGCCGGAGAATGGGCGTCCCGCCCGCCAAAATCAAGGGCTAGACGCCGGGCGCGGCGAGACTGCCGAAGCGGCCGCGGATCCGTTTCATGAGGGTGTCGCGCACGTCGCGGTAGGCGGAGAGGATCTGCTCGCGCGAGCCTTCGACGGCGGACGGATCCTGGGTCGGCCAGTACTCGGCATCGACGGCCATGGTGCGCGTGAACTCGAGCGCCCGATGGTGCGCCTCCGGCGACAGCGACACGACGAGATCGAAGGTTTCATCCCCGATCGCGTCGAATTCCTGCGGCCGATGCTGCGACAGGTCGATACCGATCTCGTCCATCACCGCCGCCGCGAACGGATCGGCGTCGCCCGCCCTGAGCCCCACCGACACGACCCGCACCTTGCTGCCGTAGAGATGGCGCATCAGGGCGGCGGCGATCGGCGATCGGATCGCATTCTGCGAACAGGCGAACAGGACGGCGCCAGGGAGCTCGCGGGGCATCGGCCGGGAGCCTCATCCGCGCCAGTGCAGGGCGCAGACGAGCGTGAACAGCCGGCGCGCCGTGTCGAAGTCGAGCTCGATCTTTCCCTTCAGCCGCTGCAGCAGGAGATCGCTGCCTTCGTTGTGCAGGCCGCGCCGCGCCATGTCGATCGTCTCGATCTGGCTCGGTGTCGCCGTCTTGATGGCCGCGTGGTAGCTCTCGCAGATCAGGAAGTAGTCCTTGACGATGCGCCGGAACGGCGAGATCGACAGCCCGATCACCCCGCACTGCGTCTGCTGCTCGTCCCGGATGTCGAAGATCAGCCGCCCGGCATCCGTCGACAGGTGGAGATGGAACGGTCCGGTGGCAGGCTTCACCGGCTTGAAGTTGTTCTCGGCGACTAGGTCGAAGATGGCGACCTTGCGCTCGTGCTCGATGTCGGCCGAGGCCGAGGACCTGAGTTCGGCGTCGAGGTGAACGCCGATGAGCCGGTCGGTCGAGCTCGGGCGTTCGCTGCCTGTCATCGCCGTGACCGCGGACGTCCCTTAGGCGTCATCGTCGAGGCCGTGATCGGGCTTGCCCGCCGCCTGCCATTGCGGGCCGAGGTCCTCGAGGCTCGCTTCGAGGCATTCCACTTCCGCCCTGATCTCGCCGCCGCCGGAAAAGATGAGGTCGATCGCGCCGGCCGGCTCTTCGGTCGGCGCGAAGACGACGGAGAGAAGGGACAGCACGCCGTTCGGGTCGCTGCGATCGATCAGCTTGGAGCGCACCGAGGTGACGTGCGAGATCCGCAAGCCGGAGAGGACGCGCCGGTAGGGAGCATGCGCCTTCTGCTCGGCCGCGTCCCAGCAGAAGCGCCTGACGAGGAGGGACAGCGTCTTCTGGGGGGCGTCGTAGGCGATGTCGCCGACCGTCAGGATGGCATCCTGCAGCTGCACCGACAGGGCGAGGAGATCGTCGGCGTCGAAGGCGGCGAGCTTGGCTGGCAGGGGTTCCTCGCGCTCCATCGCGGAATCCACTCGCGCCTCAGCTCGCGGCGATGCGCTCGACATTCGCCCCGCAGCCCTTGAGCTTGGTTTCGAGTGTCTCGAATCCGCGGTCGAGATGGTAGACGCGATGCAGCATGGTCTCGCCCTCCGCGGCCAGCCCCGCGATGACGAGCGACACCGATGCCCTGAGATCGGTCGCCATCACCTGAGCGCCTGTGAGCTTGGCGACGCCTTTGACATGCGCCGTGTCTCCCGAAAGGGAGATGTCGGCCCCGAGGCGCGCCAGCTCCTGTACGTGCATGAACCGGTTCTCGAATATCGTCTCCCGGAGCGTCGACGTCCCGTCGGCCATGGTCATGAGGGCCATGAGCTGTGCCTGGAGGTCGGTGGGGAATCCCGGAAAGGGTTGCGTCTCCACTTCGACCGGGTTGAGCCGGTTGCCGTTGCGACTGATCTCCAGTGTGTCGGCGGACTGCCGGACCTTCACCCCGGCCTGGCCGAGGATATCGATGAGCGCGCCGAGATGCTCGACCGGCGCCCCCTTGAGGCGCACGTCGCCGCCCGTCATGGCGGCGGCCATGGCGTAGGTGCCGGTCTCGATGCGATCGGAGAGCACCGTGTGGTCGGCGCCGTGCAGCCGGCTGACACCCTGGATGCGGAGCGTCGAGCTGCCGATGCCGGAGATCTTCGCCCCCATCTTGACGAGGCAGGCCGCGACGTCGCCGATCTCCGGCTCGCGGGCGGCGTTCTCGATGATCGTCTCGCCATGGGCAAGCGAAGCCGCCATGAGGGCGTTGTGCGTCGCTCCGACCGAGACCTTCGGAAAATCGATCCGGTTTCCCTTGAGCCCTTTGGGTGCCTTGGCGACGACGTAGCCGCCGTCGATGTCGAGCCTGGCGCCGAGACGCTCGAGCGCCAGGAGATGCAGGTCGACCGGCCGCGTGCCGATGGCGCAGCCGCCGGGCAGCGACACCCGGGCTTCGCCGCACCGGGCGAGCAGGGGGCCGAGCACCCAGAAGCTCGCCCGCATGCGCGACACGAGCTCGTAGGGAGCGGTGGTGTCCACGACCTCGGCGGTCGTCAGGTGTACGGTCTCGCCCTGCATTTCCGGCTGGCCGGCCCGCTTGCCGTCGACCGTCATGTCGGCGCCGTGGTTGCGCAGGATGCGCAGGAGGAGGTTGACGTCGGCAAGCCGCGGCACGTTTCGCAAGGTGAGGCGCTCGGAGGTGAGCAGGCTGGCGATCATGAGCGGCAGGGCCGCGTTCTTGGCGCCGCTGATGGCGATGTCGCCCTTCAGGATGCTGCCGCCGCGGATGCGAATCTTGTCCATCGGACCCCGACCTTGATCTTCCGCCTCATGGCGCTCGCGCGAACCCGCGCTGGGCCATTTCGGTCTAACAAGCACAGATGGCGGCGAAGGGGCAACCCCTAACCCTTTTCCTCGCCGCGCTCGGGTTCGGTCGGGTCCGGCTCGCCGTTTTGATCCTGCTTTCCCTTGCGCCGTCTGAGGTTTGCCCTCAGCGCTTCGGCGAGGCGGCGGCTGCGGTCGGAAGACTTGGAGGAGGGCGGGCGCTCGCTCATGGGATCGGTCGTCGGCACATGTGGTTCGGGGTGAGGGCCCATCGTCGGGCGAAGGCTCGCCTTGCGCCGTCGCCGCTCCTATGGCAGGTTCCGCCGCGCCATGGAAGCGGCGGTTTCGAGGCTCCATGCATCCGGTGAAAGCTGTTGTAGCTCAGTGGTAGAGCACCCCCTTGGTAAGGGGGAGGTCGAGAGTTCAATCCTCTCCAACAGCACCAGCCGGCAGCCAATCGCCCGCCGTCGAGATGGCTCTTCGGAACTGGCGCTTTCCCTGCCCGTTATATCTGCAGCAGCAGGGAGTCCCCGCCATGACAGGCGACCGCAGCGATATCGGCCGGATCGGTCGATCCGTCCAAGGATGAGTTCGGAAGGTCGCAATCCGCTGACGCTCGTCCTCGGCCTGTTGGCCGTCGGCGCCGTCAGCTTCCTGAGGCCGGCCGAGCGCCGCGAGCTCGAGGCCGATAGCCTCGCCGAGCCGCGATCCTTCCCCGCGCTCCCGTCTCGGCCGACTGCGCCGCCCGCCCGGCTGCCGCGCGCCGCGCCCTATAGTCCGCGCCTGTTGTGGGCCGTCGTCCGGCAGGCCGCCTCGGACTGGTCGAGCCATAAGGACAGCCGGCTCGGGGCCGCGCTCGCCTACTACTCCATCTTTTCGCTGGGACCGCTCATCCTCATCGCCGTTGCGGTGGCCGGGCTGGTCTTCGGCCAGGAGGCCGTGCGCGGCGAGGTCACCTCGCAGTTGACCGGCCTCCTCGGCCGAGACGGCGCCCAGAGCATCGAGACCATGCTGGCCGGCGCCGCCAAGCCGCGCGACGGCATCATCGCGACGCTGATCGGGGCCGCGACGCTGGTCTTCGCCGCCCTGGGCGTGGTGGTTCAGCTGAAGGACGCCCTGAACACCGTATGGGAGGTGGAGCCTAGCAAGGTCGGCGGCGTGTGGGGCTTCATCCGCACCTACGCCCTGTCGCTCGCCGGCGTTCTCGCCTTGGGTTTCCTGTTGATGATATCGCTCCTCGTATCGGCGGCCGTCGCCGCGCTCGGCACGTCGCTTGCGCCCTACATTCCCGAGACCCTGTTCCAGGTCGTCACCTCGGCAGTTTCATTCGCCGTCATCACGCTGATGTTCGCCATGATGTTCAAATGGCTGCCCGACGCCGACGTGCAGTGGCGGGATGTCTGGTTCGGCGCCCTCGTGACCTCGGCCCTGTTCGAGATCGGCAAGATCGCCATCGGCCTCTACATCGGCAAGGAGGGGCTGCAGTCCACCTACGGTGCCGCGGGCTCCATCGTCGTCGTGCTGATCTGGGTCTACTACTCGGCGCAGATCGTCCTCTACGGCGCCGAGTTCACCCATGTCTATGCGCAGCGCCCGAGGCGCCGCGGCTGAGCGGTCGCTATCGCTGGCGGGGCTCGACGAAAGTCAGCCTTGCCGGTCGAGCGTCGCAGGCGAGATCAGCACGCCGAAAGCCTCGCACCAGATCACGACGCTCCCATACGCGGAAAGGTCGGTCCCGGCGGGCACGGAGTAGTTCTGGCTGCCCTTGAAGGCCCTGAGGCGGCCGAGGTCGACGAACGTGCTGCCCGTCACGTCTGCCGCGGATGCGACCTGCGCTTTCGCCACGAGATAGACGTGAAACTTCGGCCCCGGGCCGACCTCGAAGTCCGGCCCGAGATGCACGACGTTCGCGTACAGCGTCGCCGTTCCTTTTCCATAGTGTATGGGATCGGCGGGGTTCGCGTGCACGAACCGCCCCCTCGCCACGACTGCGCCCGCGGTCGGCGCCTCGTCGGTGGCGACGATGTCGGCGAGGAAAATGTAGGGGTAGACGAAGATCGCGACCGCAAAGCCGACCGCGAAGCCGAGGAGCCCGCCGACGATGGCGCCGATGATCAGCCTTTTCATGTCCGGTCCCTGTCCGTCGCGCCTATGGGTTGGCGCGCTGCATTTGGCCGTGCCACTGTAGGGCAGGTTCATGGCGGACCCTAGGCGCGCTATGGATCTTTCGCTTCGATTGAACTTGGAAGGGAGCACCGCGAGGATGAAGCACATTCGAATCAAGGCGGGCTCTCACGAGTTGCTCGCCCGGCTGGAAACGGACCTGGCGCCGCGCACTTGCGCGGCCTTCGCGAAGCTTCTTCCGTTTCGCAACCGGCTCATTCACGTCCGCTGGAGCGGCGAGGCTGTTTGGATTCCCTTGGGCGATCTCGAGCTCGGGCTTGCTCCGGAGAACCACACGAGCTTCCCGTCCCCGGGCCAGGTCCTTCTCTATCCCGGCGGTCTGAGCGAGGTCGAGATCTTGATCGCCTATGGCGCCGTGCATTTCGCGAGCAAGGTTGGTCAGCTCGCCGGCAACCATTTTCTCACGATCGGCGACGGGCGCGATGCTTTGCCCGAGCTTGGCAAGGCGGCCCTTTGGCGGGGCGCCCAGGACGTCCTCTTCGAGGCGGCGTGACCTGAAACGGCGAGTGCCCGGGCGCTCCTTCGATCTTCCTAGAGTGCCGTGATCGTCGAAAGGACCGCGGTGGCCGAGACGTTCTGCTGCCCGCCGTTGCCGCCGTTGGGCGAAGCACTGATGTACACGTTGAAGATGGCGCAGTTGCCTTCGCGCGAACGGACCTTGTCGCAGAACGTCACCGCTCTGTTGTAGAGGGCGACGCGATACTGTTCCGCCCCGCTGAGCGACACGATGGCCGTCCCACTCGATCCGGTCAGGGTCTGGTTGATTTCGACGTAGGCCGCCTTCTTGTCCGACTTGATGGCGCCGAATGCACCCTTCTCCACGAAGTTGAGGCTCATCGAGATGTTGACGTAGCCGGGCTCGCCGAGAGACGCGCTCGAAGCCGCAACTGTGCAGGCCGACGCGAGCGTCGCCTTGAGGAGCTGGCATTCCTTGTCTGCGAAACGCACCACCCGTGCCGTGACGAAGGCCGGCAGCATGACGTTTTCCGGCGCCGCTTCGCCGGGGTCGAGCATCTCGGAAAGGCGTACGTAGCTATTCACAGTCACGGTTCGGTAGTCGTACATCTTGCTGTACGATGCCAGCGCGACGTAGCCGTATTTGTGATGGCCCGACTCTTCGATGCCCGTGATCTCGAGTTCCGGCGCGAAGGACGGGTCCGCGATGCCGTCTCCCTCGATCTCGGCGATCGAGCTCTGGACCTGGGAGTAGACGCCGTACACGGTAACCCAGACATAGAGCTGCACGGCAAGAACGAAGAACGTGACGCATCCCGCCAGCGCCACTCCGATCATCTTGAGGTTTTTCATGTGAGGATGCCCTATTGCGTCGGCTTCAGCATTTCGAGGTTGCCGCCGGCGAGCCGCGTCGCGTCCGCGATGATGAGGTCCTTCATCTGCTGCTTGTAGTCCGCGCCGCTGCCGACATGCACGAAGTCGTTGCTCGAAAGCACCAGCGTCGCTCCTTCCAGCGACCGGAACGGCACCCGGTCTTCCAAAGCCTCTGGCAGCGGACCGACCAGTACCTGGCTCGCTTCCGAGGCTCCGATCGAGTTCGGTTCGCTCGGCTGGCCGAAGCTCTCCCGGTACCATCGCGAGAACCGGCTGAAGTACGAGTAATTCTTGGCAAGGACGTCCTTGAGGCCTGAATCTTCCTTGGCATTCCTGACGAACTGCCAGTGATCGGCCGGCTCCCGGAACGGCGTCGCGTCGCACAACTGCATGGCCGAGCCGTTGAGGGCCCGCATGGGGATCGACGGATCGACGTTTGCCACGGCGACCGGGCCGAAGCCGACGAGCGCGATGCGCGACACCTTCGCCCCCTCCTTGAGCTGGATGTTGAAGATCGTCGCCGAACTGTAGGCGAGCACGAGATAGACCGGCTTCTCGGTCTCGGTCACCACGACGTCGACGATGCCCATCTGGTCATCGCCGATGTTGAGGGGCACGATGTCGACCCCTTGCTTGTAGTTTTCGAGATACTGCTTGGTCCTCTCGGCCATCGCGAGGCGCGATGCGACGTAGACGGGGGCCTTCATGTAGCTGCTGTCGACGTGGACCTTGGCCAGGAATTCCTCGGCCTTCGGCTTGGCGAACGTGCAGCCGCCGCCCGTCGAAAGGTTCTCGATCACAGCCGGCACGTCGTCGTCCTCGGCCTTCCGGAACCCCGACACCGCGCTCGCCGCCCAGTACGGCGTCTCGTTGGCGCCCATCATGATGCCGATCGGCGCCCGATATCCCCTGAGCTCGCCCCTGAGGCGCTTGGCCGGATCGCCTTCCGGCGGCACGTCCGAACAGCCCCCCGCCACCAGAAGCGCAACCATCCCTAGGACGAAATTCGTCCGTTTCACCACCCGATCCTCCAAAATGCAAAAGTCGGGATAGGCTTAGCCGATGAAAATGAAGGTCCGCTTGAAGGGTAGGGTTTAGGATCGGTTACGCGAAGCCCGTGTGGCCGGAAAAGCCCCAATCTCCGGTGGCCGCGTGGCTCATTCATCCTCCATTGCAGGTAAGCCGCTCTCGAGCTGGCGCGGACCGCGATGCTTCTCCGGCGCTTCGAACGTTCCCGCCCACAAGCCGCGCCGGTTGCGCCGCGCCTCGTTTTCGGCCCCCACATAGTCGAGGCTGTGCTTGCGGTAGGCGACGGCCCAGCCGAGCCGGACCATCTCGCGATTGAGGTTGGTCTCGCCGGACCGGCAGATCGAAACCTCGCGCCGGTAGCGGTCGCTGTCGACCATGCGGCACTGGACCGTCTGCCCGGCGATCAGGTGCGCCAGGCTGCGCTTGGCCTCCTCGCCGCACGCATAGGGCACGCCCCTCCCGTCCCCGCAATACTGGTCGAGCTCGGGAGCGTCGATCCCGTGGAGCCGGATTCCCTGGCGGCCCTCCTTGAGCGTGTCGCCGTCCACCACGGTGACGTTCGCCGGCTCTTCGAAGGGGGAGAACGCGTTGGTGGCATAGAGGATGATCGCGGCGAGGAGGAGGGCGAAGATCGCATCGGTGACGATGCGATAGAGCGAACGGCGGGGGTTCGGCACCCGTCCGGCTCGCCAGTACGGCCTCATGATGCGCTTGGCCTCAGCCGCGTTTCCAGCGCTGTGCCGCGTCCTCGTCGGTGTGCCTTGCCTCGACCCATTGGCCGCCCCCATCCGATTCTTCGAGCTTCCAGAAGGGTGCCTTGGTTTTCAGCCAGTCGATCAGGAATGTCGAGGCCTCGATGGCGGCCTGCCGGTGCTCCGCGAGCGTGACGACGAGGACGATGTCGTCGCCGGGCTCCAGCCGTCCGAATCGGTGCACGATGAGCGAGCCTAGAAGCGGCCAGCGCGATCTCGCTTCGGCCTCGATGTCGGCAAGCGCCCTCTCAGTCATCCCGGGATAGTGCTCGAGCGTCATGGACTCGATGCTGCCCTGATCACCCGTGCCCCGTACGGTGCCGACGAAGATGCTCGTCGCGCCGGCGCCCGGCGCCTCTTGCTTGAGCGCTTCGAGCTCGCGCGCCACATCGAATGGCTGTTCCTGGACCCGGATCAATGGTTTTGACTCCTGCAGGGGGCTCGCGACCATGGCGTCGGCACGGCGAACTTGTCAAACCCGCCGTCTATTGCACGGGAATCGATTCGAGCTGCTGTTCGCCGGAGAATCCCTGAATGTCGCTGCCGTTGTCCAGAAACTGCTGCTTGAGCAGCTCCAGCGCGCTCGGATCTTCCTGGGTCTGGGTTGCAGGCTCCACCTTCTCCTCGATCGCCGGGTTGGTGGTCTCGCCCTTGTGGCGGAGCTCTTTCGCCAGGCCTTCCAGCCTGAGGAATCCGGCCGCTGGATTTTCGAGAATCCCGGCGACGTCGGGATAGAACCGCGGCTTGCCCCACGGCCCGGCAATGACGAGGGGCACGGCAAGTGCCGTCTCGTAGCCGGCGTCGGTTCCGGCGAGCGACGCCAGCTCCGGCTCGACCTTGAAGTCGACCTCGCGCTTCAGGAGATCGACGGTGCCCGACCCCGTGATGCGCACCAGCGCACCGCTCATCTCGAGGTCCCGCGTGTCGGCCAGCCCGTCGGCGATGGTGAAATCCGCCTTGAGCGTGTCGAAGTCGGTTTCCTCGACGGGTTCCTGCCCCCAGCCGGTCACCACAGTGCGGCCGACGGTGCGGACGATGGTGCCGGCATCGGCGCCCAGCACCGATCCATGCGCCATGCGAATTCCGACGGTGCCGTTTAGGGCGCCGATCATCTCCTGCTGGTTTCGTCCGCCGGTGGCGACCGACAGGTCGATGTCGAGGCCTCCGGCGAGGAACCCGAACCTGGCCGCGTCGGTGAGGAACGGACGCGCATCGAGCCCGCGGCCGCGGGCCGCGACGCTGAGGCGCGGCACCTCGTCCGCGCCGTTGAGTGCGATCGTGCCCTCGAGACTGCCGCCGTAGAGGGCGAGAGATTTGAGCTCCGCGCTGAGGACGCCGTTTTGCAGCGACGCTTCGATCGTGCCGCGGCCGGTGGCAAGGTCGCCGTAGACCAGGCGTGCCGCATTGATGGTGAGGAGGGCGTCGACGCCCTTGAGAGCCGTGAAATCGAGAGCGGCGGCGCTCCAGCCTTCGAGACCGGTGCCCGAGCCGCTGAAGGCGTTGCCGTCGCGCGGCGGCGCATATTTGTTGATGTCGATCTGGTCGACCCCGAGGCGCGCCGTCACGGCGGGCCGGGTCTGCGATAGGTCGACGGAAACATCGCCCTGGGCATTCTGCCCGTCGAGGACGAGCCGCGCCTTCTTGAAATGAAAGCGTGCCCCCTTCGTCGCCAGCGATCCGTTGACGGTCACGCTGTTGAGGCCGCGCCCGTCGGCGATCTTCACGCCCGTCCACCGGGCGAGGTCGCGCAGCGATCGCGACCGTGCATCGACCTGGCCCGCCAGTTCGAGCCCGTCGCGGATCACGGCACGCCCGCTATAGGCAAGCGACAGCCGCGACGCCGACAGGTTGAAATCGAGCGGGGTGCCGGAGCCGGCGAGCCCATGCGGCGACTTTATGTAGAGCGAGAAGCTCGCCCGGTCGCCCCGCCATTCGCCGCTGCCCTTGAGCTCGATCGGCTGGAGCTCCGGACCGAGCATGAGCACGAAGTCGAGATGGGGCAGGGTGGCCGAGGCTCCGGTGCGCTGGTCGGTGAACCGGATGGTGCCGTCCTCGACGTAGATCGGCGGCAGCCTGCCGCCGTCCACGCCGCGCCCCTGGCCGGCGCCCGTGAACTCCCAGTTCGCCCGCCCGTCCTTCCCGATCACGAGGTCGAGTTCCGGCCGCGTCAGGTGCAGTTCGCGGATGTCCGGCCGGCTGTGCAGCAGGGCGCCGAAGCTCATGCGGATTTCCATGGCCTCGGCGCTGGCGAGGACCCCTTGCGCCGCGCCCGGCGGATTGGAGATGGTGATCCCCTTGAGGCGGATGGCGGGCTTTGGCCACAGGCTGATCCGCGGACCGCTGGCGATGCTGACCTCGCGCCCGGTGGCGTCCGCGACCGCCTGGGTGATGAAGGAGGCGAGATAGCCCGGCGACAGGACGAAGTAAACCAAGGCCAGCCCTGAAGAGGCAAGGCCACCGAGCAGAAGCAAAACAAAAGTGAGTCGCCGCATAGAACACCGAACGCCAACGAAGGCCGACATCTAGGATACCGACCGCCGTTTGTAAGCAATTCCAAAGCGCAATTGCGGCGAAGTGATGCTGGCACTGGGGCTTTTGGGCCACACTCCACCGGAGTATTTTGCCCGCCCTGGCCACCTCGAAGGGATAGAAGCACATGTCAGGCGACCGCCTCTGGGAACCTTCCGCGGCCCGCCGGGAACAGGCGAATCTGACGGGATTCATGAGGCGCTTCGAGGCGGCGGGCGCCATCCGCGCCCCGACCTTCGAGGCCCTGCACGCCCACTCCGTCGCCGACCCTACCCATTTCTGGGCCGAGGTGTGGGACGCCTTCGACGTAAAGGCTGCCAGACGCGGCGACACCGTGGTCGAGGACGGCGGCCGGATGCCGGGCGCCCGCTTCTTTCCCGACGCCAGGCTGAGCTACGCCGCGAACATCCTGAGGCAGGGCGACGCCGCCCGTCCGGCGCTCGTGTTTCGCGGCGAGGACAAGGTCAGGCTGACCATGACCTGGGCGGAGCTTCGCGCCCGTGTGGCGGCCATCGCCACCCTCCTGCGCCGCCGCGGCATCGCCGCCGGCGACAGGGTCTGCGCGGTCGTGCCGAACCATCCCGACGTCGTCGCCGCCTTCCTGGCCGTGAATGCCGTCGGCGCCATCTGGTCGTCCTGCTCGCCCGACTTCGGCGAGCGCGGCATCCTCGACCGTTTCGGGCAGATCGCCCCCAAGCTGCTCTTCGCCGTCGACGGCTACTACTACAACGGCAGGAAGATCGACATCGGGCCGAAGGTCCGCAAGGTCCTGGGGGACCTGCCGAGCGTCGAGGCGACGGTCTTCATCGACTATGTCGGCAGCGCAGCCGCGGAGGCGGCCGCGACGCCGAACGCCTGCCATCTCGACGCCGCCATCGCCGAAGCGGATCCCGAGCCGTTGGAGTTCGCCGAGCTTCCCTTCGACCACCCCATCTACATTCTCTATTCGTCGGGCACGACCGGCGTGCCGAAATGCATCGTGCACCGGGCGGGCGGAGTCCTGCTCAAGCACCTGACCGAGCACATCCTCCACACCGACTTGAAGCCGGACGACCGGCTCTTCTACTTCACGACCTGCGGCTGGATGATGTGGAACTGGCTGGTCTCGGGCCTCGCAGCCGGTTCTACCCTTCTGCTCTACGACGGCTCGCCCTTCTATCCGAACGAGCGGGCCATCTTCGACTTCGCCGAGGAGGAAGGGATGACCATCCTCGGCACCTCGGCGAAGTTCATCGACGCCGTCCGCAAGACCGGCTGGCGACCGCGCGACACCCACCCCCTCCGAAAACTGAGAACCATGTGCTCGACCGGTTCGCCGCTTGGCGCCGGAGAGCTTCGAGTTCGTCTACGATGCGGTGAAGGACGACCTCCATCTCGCCTCCATCTCGGGTGGCACCGACATCTGCGGCTGCTTCGTCGCCGGCAATCCGCTGGCGCCGGTCTATCGCGGCGAGATCCAGGCTCCGACCCTCGGCACCGCCGTCGACGTCTTCGGTGACGATGGAAAGCCCGTGCGCGGCGCCAAGGGCGAGCTCGTCTGCACGCGCCCGTTTCCCTCCATGCCGCTGATGTTCTGGAACGATCCCGACGGCGCCAAGTACCGAGCCGCCTACTTCGAGCGCTTTGCGGGCATCTGGTGCCACGGCGATTTCGCCGAGTGGACCGAGCATGGCGGCATGATCATCCACGGCCGGTCCGACGCCACGCTCAATCCCGGCGGCGTCCGTATCGGGACGGCCGAAATCTACGCCCAGGTGGAGCAGGTTCCCGAGGTGCTCGAGGCGTTGGCGATCGGCCAGGACTGGGATCGCGACGTCCGCATCGTCCTTTTCGTCCGCCTGCGCGACGGTGCGGGCCTCGACGAGCCGCTCAAGGACCGGATTCGCAAGGCCATCCGCGCCGGCGCCTCGCCCCGCCACGTGCCGGCCAAGATCGTCGCGGTGGCCGACATCCCGCGCACCAAGTCGGGCAAGATCACCGAGCTCGCCGTGCGCGACGTCGTCCACGGCCGCGCCATCGGCAATCGCGAGGCGCTCGCCAATCCCGAGGCCTTGGAGCTGTTCAGGAACCTGTACGAGCTTTCGACCTGAAACCCTACTCGGCCAGCACCCGCGTCGTCGGATAGACGATCTCGACCAGCGTGCCCTTGCCGGGCTCGCTGCTGATCCAGAACTTCGCCCGGTTCGCTTCGGTGAGTGCCCGCGTCAGCGGCAGGCCGAGCCCGGTGCCTTCGACGTCGGGGCGCGAGTCGGTCGTCACCCGGCGGAATGGTTCGAGGGCGCCGCGGATCTCCTCCTCCGTCATGCCGACGCCGGTATCCTTGACGCGCAGCAGGAGTTCGCCGGCGCTGTTGAGGCGGCCGGACACGATCACCTGACCGCCGGGATCGGTGAACTTGATGGCGTTCGTCAGAAGGTTCAGCATGATCTGGCGCATCGAGCGCAGGTCGGCCACCACGTTCGGAAGCTCGGGCGGAAACGACTTCCGCATGATCACCCGCGCCTGTTGCGCCCGGTCGGCGAGCAGCCGTATGGCGTGCTCGGTGACCTCGGCCAGGTTGACGCTCGTGAAGTTGAGTTCGAGCTTGCCCGCCTCGACCTTGGAGAGGTCGAGGAGGTCGTTGATGAGCGACAGCAGGTGCGAGCCGCTCGCATGGATGTCGCTGATGTAGTCGCGGTACTTCTCGTTGTTGATGCGCCCGAAGCGTTCGAGCCGCATGACCTCGGAGAAGCCGAGGATGGCGTTGAGCGGCGTCCTGAGCTCGTGGCTGATGCGCGCCAGGAACTCCGACTTCTGGGCGCTCGTACGCTCCGCCTTCTCCTTGGCCTCGCGCAGCTCGAGCTCGGTCTGCTTCCACTGCGTGATGTCGCGCACCACCGCGCAGAAACCGGGTTTCTGCCCGTTCTTGGGCTTGGCGGTCGGCTGGAAGCGCGTGATGGTGAGGAACAGCGGCAGGATTTTCCCCGGCCCGGCGATCGCCTCGACCTCGCGCCCGTCGTTGAAGACGGCGGCCATGCCGGAATCGCTCAACGCCGCGAGATAGTCGCGGAAGATCTTGCGCGTCTCGGCGGTGAGCAGGCTCGTGAACGGCTTGCCGAGCACGTCGGCCTTGGTCGAACCGAAGATCGCCTCGGCTCCGGCGCTGAACGAGCGGATGCGGCCCTGGTCGTCGAGGGTGATGATGCCGTCGCTCGCCGTGTCGAGGATGGCGCTGAGCTCGGCGTCTTCCGGCTTCCAGCTCTGCGACGCCGACTCGGGGGTCTCGGCCGGAACCGCTGGCGCCGGCTTCTCCGCGGCCGTGGGCTTCTCCCTCGCCGCCGTCTGGATCTTGGTCTCGCGCGCCGGCGGCGCTTCGGTCGCCGTTTCGACGGGAGCGGCATCGATGGGCGGTGCCGGCTTGGGCTCCGGCGCAGGAGCCGCGGCGTCCGCCGCCGCGGTGATGATGGCCTGCGTGGCGTAGCCGCCCTGCCAGGCGACCTGCGACAGCTGCGACTTGATCTTCACCGCTCGGCCTTCGGCATCGGCGATGGTGGTGGGCATGGTCGGCGCGACGAGGAGTTGGGGAATGTCGGAGCGCGCCTTGAGCTGGCCGAACGAGGCGAACCCGAGGAGCTTCAGCGCTCGCCCATTGGCATGCAGCATCTCGTTCAGACGGAGGATGATGATGGCGCCGTCCATCTCCTCGAGCCGCTTGCGGATGACCGGCGGTACGTCGGACTCTTCATCCGGCGTGCGAACCGCCGCCGCCATGTCGCTCGCCGGACTCGCCTTTTTCACAGGCTCCGCGAGTCTGGCCGCCGGCTTGTCGTCGGACGAGCTTGCGGGCGGGCCGGCGGATGTCTGCCGCGGACTGGGCGCCATGCCGCCCTGGACCAGCGCCCGCTCGAGCGCCCGCCGCTCGGTCACGTCTTCAAGGGTCAGGATGAGGTTCGCGACAGCATCGCCGCGCGTGCCCGTGCGCCGGGCGGTGAGGCGCACCTCGCGTCGCCCGAGTTTCGTGTCGACGCTGAGAATTTCGCTGACCGTGCCGGCGGCGCGCGTCCGTTCGATGATCCCTTTCGCCTTTTCGCCGTCGCCGAGAAAGCTTGCGAGCGTCGCCTCGCGCGATGGATCGAGGAATTCCGCTGCCGCCAGGTTCTGCCGCGTCAATCTGCCCTCGGCGTCGACGATGGCGGCCGCGACCGGCAGCGCCGCAAACGCATCCATGATCTGAGGATCGTCGCGCTTGCCCCTTCCGGCGTCGCCGATGATGAGGAGGCCCGTGCGTCCGTCCGTCAGCCTTTCGAGCCGGACCTGGCCCTTGATCGACGCGCCCGCCGACGGAAAGAGCAGCTCGACCGACTGCGTCTCGCCGGCCTTGAGCTCGTGGGCGAGCCCGCGGATGCGCGCCACGCCCGGCTCGCTGCCGTCGAACGGCCGGTCGATCAGGTCGAAAAGCGTTTCCGCCCCGAACGGCGCGAGGCCGGCGGCGTTCGCCCACACGATCCGGAGTCGGTCGGTGTCCCACAGATAGCACGGCCCCTCGTTGAGCCTGAGCTCGTCGGGGGCCTGGAAGCCAGGTTGCATCGCGATATCCCATCCCAACGCGATGCTGCGACAATAGACCCCTCGTCGCTGCGCCGTCCACAACTCCGGCGGATTCCGAGCGTGATCAACAGCTTATATTTAAGGCCGCGATGCGCCCGCAAAGATTACATTGCACTGCAGCAAAAACCCCCTATGTTCCGGATCAAAGGAGCTTTCCATGACCCGCGCCAAGAAGCCGCCCAAGCCGCAAAAGCCCAAGTCGAAGACGACCGTCGCCGCGCCCGCCCCGGCCGCAGCGCGTCCCGCCCCCGAGGCGGCACGCGACCTCCGCACCCTTGCCCGTGCCTCCGTCGACCGGGCCGAGGCGGCGCTCGACCGCGTCGAGGACACGACCATGGAGACCATGCGCTTCTTCGACGAAGCGTCGACGACCTTCAAGCGCGCCGCGACCGAGCTGCAGCTGCGCGCCTTCCAGATGGCGGAGGAGAACGCCGGCGCGGCGCTCGACTACTGGCGTCGTCTGATCGCCCTGAACGACATTGCCAACCTCGCAGACATCCACCGCGATTTCGCCCACCGCCAGGTGGCCGCCGTGCTGCGCCAGTCGCTGGAGCTGTCGGATCTCGGGCTGAAGGTCCTCACCTCGCTGCCCCGTCGCCCGGCCGACTTGAAATCCTTCGGCCTTTCGGACTAGGGTCGACCCGTCCTCGAAAGCGTGCAGCTGTAGCTCAGTTGGTTAGAGCATCGGATTGTGGATCCGGGGGTCGGTGGTTCGAGTCCACCCAGCTGTACCATTCCAGATCGAGACGCATCGCCCCAAATCGACCGCTCGAAGCTTGACGGCCTGTCGGGATGCTAGGCCTCGGGCCGGAACGACTTGTGCTGTCCCACGAGTCCGTATTCGTGAATCCGCACGCGGCGGTCGGGATCGTTCACGGCGTGCCCGATGACCTTGGCCGTGCGCCCGTGCCGCTTAAGGATGTCGATGGTCGGCGCCGCTTCGCTCGCCGGAACCACGTAGCAGAAGCCGATTCCCATGTTGAACACTTCGAACATCTCGCCGTCGTCGACGCCCGCATGCCGCTGGATCAGCGGAAAGATCGGATGCGGCTCGAAGATGCTCTCGATCTCGAAGCCCATTTCCGCCTGCACGCGTGCGAGATTGAGCAGCCCGTCGCTCGTGATGTTGATGAGCGCCTTCACGTCCGCCACGTGCGCGAGCACGTCCATCGCCTCCCGCACGTAGATGTCGGTCGGCCGCAGCAGCTCCTCGCCGAGGGTGAGTTCGAGGTCGTCGAACTTGTGATCGAGCTCATAGTGGTGGTCCTCGAAGAAGGCCCGCCTGGCGAGTGAATATCCGTTGCTGTGGATGCCGCTGCTGCGCACTCCGATGACGACGTCACCTTCGGCCACATGGCTGCCGGAGATGACGCGATCGAGCTCGACCGTGCCGATTGCCATGCCGACGAGATCGAAGCCCTTCACGATGTCCTTCAGTTGCGACGTCTCGCCGCCGGAGATGGAAATCTGCGCCGTCTCGGCTCCCGCCGTCAGCCCGGCGCCGATGGCGTCCAGCATGGAGGCGTCGGCCTTCTCCACCGCGAGGTAGTCGACCATCGACAGCGGCCGCGCGCCGACGCAGATCATGTCGTTGACGTTCATCGCCACGCAATCGATGCCGATCGTGTCGTACTTGCCCATCTCCGAGGCGATGATGGTCTTCGACCCCACGCCGTCGGTGCAGATGGCGACGCCCGCCCCGTTGACCTCGACGACGTTCGCGAAGTAGCCGATCGGCAGGATGACCCGCCCCTGGCCCTGCTTCGGCCACGTTGCCTGGACCCGCTGGATGATGTTGGTCAGGCCGAGATCGGCCTCGGCCGTATCGACGCCGGACTGCTTGTAGGAGGCGTGCGCCGGCCCGTTGGATGCGCCGGCGAAGGATTTCGATGCGGTCTTCGGCGAATTCATGATCTCGACTCGTACCTCCTCGGCGCGGGGTTGGCGTCAGTATCTCACGCCGGCGAGCCGTCGTGAAAGTGCTCAAGTCCCGGTTTTCCCGATGTTTACGCTTTTAGCACCTCGTCCACCACGCTCTTTAATATGCCTACCGCCTGCTCGAGCTCGCTATCGCCGATGATGTACGGTGGTGCGAGCAGGACGTGGTCGCCGTTGACGCCGTCTGCCGCTCCGCCCATCGGATAGCAGAGGAGGCCGCGGTCGAGGGCGAGCGCCTTGATCCGTGCCGCGATCCTGCGTTCGGCGGGGAAGGGCGATTTCGTCTTCCGGTCGGAGACGAGCTCGAAGGCGGCGAGGAGTCCGCGCCCGCGGATGTCGCCCACATGCGGATGGTCGCCGAAGGCCGCCGCGAGCATTTCCATGAGAAGCGCGCCGCTCGTCCCGACCCGCGCCACGAGCCCGTCTTCCGCGATCACCTTCTGCACCTCGAGTGCCGCCGCAGCCGCGATGGCATGCGCCATGTAGGTGTGGCCGTGCTGGAAGGCGGCCGACCCGCGCTGGAGCTCGTCCGCGATCGACTGGCGCACCATGACCGCGCCGATCGGCTGGTAGCCGGCGCCCAGTCCCTTGGCGAGGGTGATGATGTCGGGGACGACGCCTTCACGCTCGAACGCATGCAGCGTGCCGCACCGTCCCATGCCGCACATCACCTCATCGAGGATGAGGAACAGGCCGTGCGCGTCGCAGATGCGTCGGATCTCGCGGAAGTAGCCCGGTGCCGGCGGCACGGCGCCGAGCGTCGCGCCGGCGACGGTTTCGGCGATGAAGGCGATGCCAAGGTTGTCCTCGGCCGCCGCATCCGCGAGCGAGCGCGCCGCCCGGAGGCCGTAGTCCGCCGCGCTCTCCCCCGGCGTCTGGTGGCGATAGGCATGGCACGCCGCGACGTGGGTGACGTTCGTCGGCAGGATGGGCTCGTAGAGCTTGCGCCGCGCCATGTTGCCGGAGACCGCCAGCGCCCCGAGCGTGTTCCCGTGATAGGAGAAGAGCCGGGCGAAGTAGCGGTCGCGCTGCGCCTCGCCGCGCTCGACCTGCATCTGGCGGGTCAGCTTCAGCGCCGCCTCCGTCGCTTCCGAGCCGCCCGAGGTGAAATAGACGCGCCACGGTCCGCCCGGCGCGTTCGCCGACAGACGCGCCGCGAGCTCCTCGGCCGGATCGTTGGTGAAGAAGGAGGTGTGCGCGAAGGCGAGCTTCTCCACCTGGCGCTTGATCGCCGCGTTGATGCGCGGATGCCCGTGCCCGAGGCACGAAACGGCCGCACCTCCCGAGGCGTCGAGATAGGCCTTCCCATCCTTGTCGGTGATGATGCATCCTCGCCCGCCGTCCGCCGACCGGTAGGTGGCGGTGAGCGAGCGGTGGAGCATGGACGAGGGGCTTTTGCTCATTCTCTGTTGGCCGAGGGATCGTCGCCAGCCGGACGCAGGGACCAGCCCTTATGGCGGGACCGGCCGCGAAAGCCAAGGGCCGCAAACGTGGTGACGGCAGCCGATGCGCCGCGGCGTCTTGCGGACTTTCTCGCTGCCGCCATCGCCGCCGCCGATCCCGAGCGTTGCGTGCCGCCGCATCTTCCCGGGCCTCCCGCCGGGCGCATCGTCGTCGTCGGCGCCGGCAAGGCGAGCGCCGCCATGGCGGCCGCCGCCGAGGCGCATCTGCCCGGGCGGGCCGAAGGGCTCATCGTCACTCGCGACGGCCATGGCGCGCCCTGCCGGCGGATCGAGATCGTCGAGGCGTCCCATCCGGTGCCGGACGCGCGGGGCAGGGACGCGGCGCTGCGCATGGCGCGCCTCGTGGACGGGCTCGGAGCCGACGATCTGGTCCTGGCGCTCGTTTCGGGCGGCGGCTCGGCGCTCCTCGCCGCCCCGGCCGACGGCCTGACGCTCGCCGACAAGCAGGAGATCAACCGGCAGCTCCTCGCCTCCGGCGCGCCGATCGGCGAGATGAACTGCGTCCGGAAGCATCTCTCGATGCTGAAGGGCGGCCGGCTCGCCAGGCGCGCCCATCCCGCCCGCGTCGTGACGCTCATCATATCCGACGTTCCGGGCGACGATCCGGCGACGGTGGCCTCGGGCCCGACCGTGCCCGATCCGACGACGAGCTCCGATGCGCTCGCCGTCATCGCCCGCTACGGCATCCGGCTGCCGCCGCACGTGAAGGCCTTTCTCGAGAGCCCGGCTGCCGAGACGCCGAAGCCCGGAGATCCCGGATTTTCGCGCGACCTGGCGAAGATCGTCGCTGCGCCGTCGCTCTCGCTCGCCTCCGCAGAGGCCCTCGCCCGCGCCGACGGCCTCGACGTCGTCTCCCTTGGCGACCGGGTCGAGGGCGAAGCGCGCCTCGTCGCCGCCGACCATGCCGCCGTCGCCCGCCGCGCCGCGCCGGGAACCCTCATTCTCTCCGGCGGCGAGACGACCGTGACCTTGCGCGGCCGCGGCCGGGGCGGGCGCAATTCCGAATACCTCCTTGCGCTTGCCGTCGCGCTCGACGGCCGGGCGAACGTCTGGGCGATAGCCGCCGACACCGACGGCATCGACGGGTCCGAGTCCAACGCCGGGGCCCGCATCGATCCGACGAGCCTTGCGCGGGCCCGCACCGCCGGCCTCGACGCCGCCTCCAGGCTCGACGACAACGATGCCTACGGATTTTTCGACGGGCTGAACGACCTCGTCGTCACCGGGCCGACTCGCACGAACGTCGGCGATTTCCGCGCCATCCTCGTGCTCTAGAACGGTTTCGGCCCGCCGCTCGCCCAGTCGAGGAGCGCCACCGTGTGGACGGCGGGAACGCGTGTCCCCGAGGCGATCTGGGTGATGCAGCCGATGTTGCCGGTGGCGATGACGTCGGGCCGCGTGCTCTCTATGTTGGCGACCTTGCGCGACCTGAGCTCGGCCGCGATCTCCGGCTGCAGGATGTTGTAGGTGCCGGCCGACCCGCAGCACAGATGGCCCTCCGGCACGTCGAGCACCTCGAATCCGCTCCGTGCCAGGAGCGCCCGCGGCTCGTGCGTGATCCTCTGTCCGTGCTGGAGCGCGCAGGCCGCGTGATAGGCGACGCGAAGCTTCTCCGGCGCCGCCGCCGCGAAATCGACCCCGGCCAGGAATTCGCAAACGTCGCGGGCGAGCGACGCGATGCGTCCGGCTTTCGCCGCAAGCTCCGGATCGCCGGCGAACATGTGCCCGTAGTCCTTGACCGTCGTGCCGCATCCCGACGCGTTGATGAGGATGGCGTCGAGGCCGTCGCCGTCCGCCTCACGGCTCCAGGCGAGGATGTTGGCGCGGGCGCGCATCTTTGCATCGGCCTCCTTGCCCATGTGGTGCGTGAGCGATCCGCAGCATCCCGACCCGTCCGCCACGACGACGTCGAAGCCGATGCGCGTCAGGAGCCGCACCGTCGCCGCGTTGATCTCCGGTGCGATGACCCGCTGCGCGCAGCCGGTGAGGAGCGCGACGCGGCCGCGTCGTTGACCCTGTGCCCGGTGGACGCCCGCGTCCTGCAACGGCTCGCGCGGCGGCAGGACATGCGGCGCGAGGTCGAGCATCGCCCTCAAGCCAGCAGGCAGCGTCACGACCCGGCCGACGGCCCGCCCGAGCCGGGCGAAGCGCAGGGCGAGCCGGAACCGCCACGGCTCGGGCAGCGTCCATGCGAGCACGGCACGCAGCAGCCTGTCTCCGAGCGGTCGGCGGTAGGTGGCCTCCACATGCACCCGCGCCTGGTCGATGAGATGCATGTAGTCGACGCCCGACGGGCAGGCGGTCATGCAGGCGAGGCAGGAGAGGCAGCGATCGATGTGGATCGCCACGTCGGACGTCGCCGGGCGGTCCTTCTCCAGCATGTCCTTGATGAGATAGATCCGGCCGCGCGGCGAGTCGCGCTCGTCGCCGAGGAGCACATAGGTCGGGCATGTCGGCAGGCAGAAGCCGCAATGAACGCATGTCCTGAGGATCGCATTGGCCTCCGCGATCTTCGGCTCGTTCAGGCGAGCAGGTGTGAAATGGGTCTGCATCGTCTACACGCCCTCGTACATGCGCCCGGGATTGAGGATGCCCTTCGGATCGAAGGCCTGCTTCACCCGCTGCGCCAGGGCGGCGAGTTCCGGCGCCTGCGGCTCGAACACCGGCACGCGCCGCCGCACGTCCTCGGGCGCCGTCATCAGCGTCGCATGGCCGCCGACGCGCTTGACCGCCGCCCGCAGCGTTCCGGCATGCGCATCGGGCGCCGGCGGCACGGCGATCCAGATCAGCCCGCCGCCCCAGTCGCAGAAATAGCGCGCGCCTGGAATGCCGGCGACGGCACCGATCACCTCGACCCCGCCCATCGGCGGCACGCTGATGCGCCACAGATGGTGGTCGCCGAGCGCGCCGAGCGCGCGCACGTCCCGGATATCCTGCCACAGGCTCCGGGACTCATCGACGTCGAGCGTGCGTCCGCCGCGGAAGCCGTCGGTCCCGGTCAGGAGCTTCAGGCGCGATGCGACCGACGCCGGGATACCCTCGAGCCGCAGGACGACGGTCGGCTCGCCCGCACCGGCGTCACGCTGCACATAGGCAGCACCGGTCGGATCGGCGGCCGACTGCAGCGCCCGGCTCATGAGCTGAAGCGCCGCGGCGGGATCGCCCTCGGTAATCGCCACGGTCGTTTCCGTCTCCGGCGCCGGCATGACCTTGATCGTCACTTCGGTGAGGACGGCGAGCGTCCCCCATGCGCCGGTGACGAGCTTCGACAGATCGTATCCCGTCACGTTCTTCATGACCCGGCCACCCGACTTGAACGTCTCGCCGCGGCCGTTGACCGCCGAGAATCCGAGGATGAAGTCTCTGGCCGCACCGGACTTGATCCGCCGCGGCCCCGACAGTCCGGCCGACACCAGGCCGCCGAGCGTCCCGGCGCTCTGCCCCGAGCCGAGATCGGGCGGCTCGAAGGCGAGCATCTGCCCGCCCTCAAGGAGTGCCGCCGCGACGACGTCGAGGCCGGTTGCCGCGCCGGCCGACAGGACGAGCTCGTCCGGTTCGTAGGAGCGGATGCCGCTGAGCGCGCTCGTATCGAGGATGGCGTCGGCATCGACCGGACGTCCGAGCCCGCGCTTCGAGCCGCTGCCGATGATCTCGAGCCGGCGTCCGGCGCCGGCCGCCCCGGTGATGAGGCGCGCCAGCTCGTCGGCGTCGCGGGGCTCGAGCCGTCTCCATCGCAACTCAGAACCGCGGGATGTCGGGATGCGGAAGCGCCCCCCGGTGGACGTGCATCATGCCGAACTCGGCGCAGCGGTGCAGCGTCGGGAACACCTTGCCGGGATTGAGCAGGCTCTCAGCATCGAAGGCGCACTTCACCTGCTGCTGCTGCCGGAGGTCGATTTCGGTGAACATCTCGCCCATCAGGTCGCGCTTTTCGATGCCGACGCCGTGCTCGCCGGTGAGCACGCCGCCGTGCCGGACGCACAGCCTGAGGATTTCTGCGCCGAGCCGCTCCGCCTGCTCGAGCTCGCCCGGCAGGTTGGCGTCGAAGAGGATGAGAGGATGCAGGTTGCCGTCGCCGGCGTGGAAGACGTTGGCGACCGCGAGATTGTGCTGGCGGGCCAAGGCCGAGATCCCGTTGAGGACCGGCGCCAGCTCGCGGCGCGGGATGGTGCCGTCCATGCACAGATAGTCGGGCGCCAGCCGGCCGACCGCCGGGAACGCCGCCTTGCGTCCGGCCCAGAAGACGAGCCGCTCCGCCTCGTTCCGCGATACCCTCAGCGATGTCGCGTTGTTGGCCGTCGCGATGGCCTCGACGCGCTCCAAGAGCAGGTCCACCTCCACCGCCGGCCCGTCGAGCTCGACGATGAGGAGGGCCTCGGCGTCGCGCGGATAGCCCGCATGCACGAAGGCCTCGGCCGCCGCCACCGCCGGCCGGTCCATCATCTCCATGCCGCCGGGGATGATTCCGGCCGAGATGACGGCTGCCACGCACCGGCCCGCATCCTCGCTGCTCGCGAAGCCGACCAGCAGCGCCCGCGCCGTCTCGGGCTTTCTGAGGATGCGCACCGTGACCTCGGTCACGACGCCGAGCAGCCCCTCCGATCCGGCCATGAGGCCGAGAAGGTCGTAGCCGCCCGGTTCGAGATGCTTGCCGCCGAGCCGCACCGTCTCGCCGGTGATGAGCACCATCTCGAGGCCGAGGAGGTTGTTGGTCGTGAGTCCGTATTTGAGGCAATGCACGCCGCCCGCATTCTCCGCCACGTTGCCGCCGATCGAGCAGGCGACCTGCGAGGAGGGATCGGGAGCGTAGTAGAAGCCCTGTGCGCCGACCGCCTGGCTGATGGCGAGGTTGGTGACGCCGGGCTGCGCGGTGACGGTGCGGTTGTCGAAGTCGATGTCGAGGATGCGGCTGAACTTGCTCATGACCAGCAGCACGCCGTCGGCCAGCGGCAGCGCACCTCCCGACAGCGATGTGCCGGAGCCGCGCGGCACCACCTTGATCCCGTGCCGGTGGCAATATTGCAGGATCGCGGCCACTTCCGCCGTCGTCCGCGGCAGCACCACGACCAGCGGCAGCTGGCGATAGGCGGTAAGCGCGTCGGTTTCGAAGGGCCGCATGGCGTTGGCGCCGTCGATCACGCACTCGGCCGGCAGCATGGCCCTGAAGGCGCCGGCGATCTCCTCGCGGCGCTCCAGGATCTCGGGGTCGGGCACGGGCATGCGCACGGTCATGGCGACCGCACTCCTAGCATGATGGGCCGGGCAGGGGGAGGGTTTGCAGTCCCGGCGGCGAGCTGCGAGCATCGCTCGAGACATTGCGTGAGGATGCCCATGCCGCTCCAGAACCGCGTGACGCCGGACGGCGAAATCCTGGCGTTGGCGGCGCGCGGCACGCTCATGGGCAATCGCGGCGGGCGGCTGCACGACCCCGACTCCAGGACCCTGATCCGACGCTGGACCACGCGGCGCTGGATCGCCTGCGAACTTCATTTCCGCGGCCGCCGTCACGAGCCCATGGGATCGGGCTACACCTCGCTCTTCTTTCTGGATGAGGTGACGGCGCTGGCGGCGGGCCACCGTCCGTGCTTCGAATGCCGCCGCGCCGAGGCCCGGCACTTCCTCGGCCTGTCGGGATTGGGCGGCGCCGACGAGCTCGACCGCGCCGCCCATGCGAGCCGCCTCGCCGACCGCGCCAAGCGCACCTTTCGTGCCTCGCTCGCCGGCCTGCCCGACGGAGCGGTCGTCCGGCAGGGGGAAAGCACCTTGGCCCTGCGCCGCGGCAGGCTCCTGCGTTGGTCGCCCTCCGGCTATGAGGTGGGCGCGGCGGGCGGGAGCGAGCCCGTCGATGTCCTGACGCCTGCGCTTTTCATCGAGATCCTGCGGCGCGGCTATCAACCGCGCTGGCATCCGACCGCCGGCCCATGAGCGTCAGCTGCCCGGCAGCACCACGAGCTTCGGCTTGTCCGGCAGCGTCGTCGCCGAGACGATGGTGACGGGCGTGGTCGCGAACTCGACGTCGAACGCCTCGCGTGCTCCGGCGACGAAGCGCGACAGCGTGCTCGGACCGAAATAGTGCATCGGGATGACGATGCGTGCCTTGAGCTCCTCGAGCACGTTGAGCATGTAGACTTGGCCCATCGTGTAGCCGCCGTCGACCGGCACCAGCACCACGTCCAGCCGGCCGATCATCCCGACGTGCTCCGCCGAGAGCTCGTGATGGAGATGGCCGAGATGGCCGATGCACAGTCCCGCCACCTCGAAGATGAAGATCGAGTTGCCGTCCGGGATGCGTCCGGCATAGCCGCCGCGGATGTCGGTCGTCACGTTGCGGATGCGGACGTCGCCTACGGTCAGGTCGTGCTTGGCCGGCCCGCCCTCCGGGTTCCAGCCCCGAAGCACGTGCGTGATGCCGGGGTCGGGTATGTCCGTGTAGTGCGACCGGTGGGCCCTGTTCATCGTCGCGACGTCGGGAACGATGCCGCCGGCATAGCCCGCATAGTCGGTGGCGATCCTGACCCCGCCGGGGCTTTCGATGATGAAGGTGGAGTGGCCGACGAAGGTGAGCTGCACCTGTCCCTCCTCGAGCGCCGCCGGCTGGTAGGCGGCCGGCCGGACGAGCCCCGGCGCCTCCGCCATGGCGAGGCAGTCCGCGACCGCCGCCCCGGCGGGCTGGCCGAAGGCGAGCGGCACGGCCGCGCCCATCAAAACCCCCAGGATCGCCGCCTTGCCCATGGTCTCCTCCTTTGGTTGCCCAGTTCGCGCATTGTCTCGACCTCTTCGGCAAAACTGTGAAGCCGCAAGGGGAAACGTTGATCGAAGCGGCGGGGGAGGGTAGAAGGCCGGGCATATCCAGAACCTCCGGCCAGCCCCGCGATGTCCGACAAATCCGACAAGACCCGACCCCGGGCCAGGCTTGCCAAGGGGTTCCGCGACATCGAGGCGCGCGAGATCCGCGGCCTGAAGCGCATGCTGCGCGAGATCGAGGCGGTCTTCGAGCTCTACGGATTCGAGCCCGTCGAGCAGCCCTTCGTCGAATACACCGATGCGCTCGGCAAGTTCCTGCCCGACCAGGACCGGCCCAACGAGGGCGTCTTTTCCTTCCGCGACGACGACGAGCAGTGGCTCTCGCTGCGCTACGACCTGACCGCGCCGCTCGCCCGCTACGTCGCCGAGAACTACGACCGCCTGCCCAAGCCCTATCGCTCCTACCGCCAGGGCTGGGTGTTCCGCAACGAGAAGCCGGGCCCGGGACGGTACCGCCAGTTCATGCAGTTCGATGCCGACACGGTCGGCACCGCAAGCCCGGCCGCCGACGCTGAAGTCTGCATGGTGGCCGCCGACGCGCTCGAGCGCCTCGGAATTCCGCGCGGCCAGTATGTGATGAATGTTTCGAGCCGCAAGATCGTGTCCGGCCTTCTCGAATCCCAGGGCGTGGGCGAGGCGAAGCATGGAACGGTGATGCGCGCCATCGACAAGCTCGACCGCCTCGGACCCGCTGGCGTGCGCGAGCTCTTGGGGAAGGGCCGCAAGGACGAATCGGGAGACTTCACCAAAGGCGCCGAGCTTGACGACCGCCAGATCGAGGCGACGCTCACCTTCGCCGCCGCCACGGCTATGTCGGTGCAGGTGGAGAGCGTCGTGGCGGGAAGCGCCGTGGGCGAGGATGGCCTGCGCGAGCTTCGCGAGCTTGTCGGCATCGCCCGCGCCGCCGGCTACGGCGAGGATCGCATCCGCCTCAACAGCTCGGTCATCCGCGGCCTCGGCTACTACACCGGCCCCGTCTTCGAGGCCGAGCTTCTCTTCGACACCCGCGCCGAGGATGGTTCGACCGTGCGCTTCGGCTCGGTCGGCGGCGGCGGGCGCTACGACGATCTCGTCTCGCGCTTTCGCGGCGAGCCCATCCCGGCGACCGGTTTCTCGATCGGCGTGTCGCGCCTCTATGCCGCCCTCGAACGCCTGGGCAAGCTCGGCGCGGCCGATGCCGATGCCCCCGTCGTCGTCCTCGTCCTGAACCGCGAGCGCCTCGCCGACTACCAGCGCTTTGTCGTCCGGCTGCGCGCCGCCGGCATCCGGGCCGAGCTCTATCTCGGCACCGCCGGCCTCAAGGCGCAGATGAAATATGCCGACCGGCGCGGCGCCTCGCTCGCCGTCATCCAGGGCGACGACGAGCGGGCGAGGGGCGAGGTCGAGATCAAGGACCTGGCGGCGGGCGCGGAGTTGTCCGGCGACATCGACAGCCGCGCGGCGTGGCGCGAAGCCAAGCCCGCCCAGGTCTCGGTGCCCGAAGCCAAGCTCGAAGAAACGGTGCGCGAATGGTTCTCCCGCCGGCGGCGGGACTAGCGACCATGGCCGGCAGGACTTCGGCCGAACGCGAGGCGCTCGACGCGCAGGCGAAGCGCATCATGACGGTGTTCACCCGCGCCGGATTCGACTTCATCGCGCCCGACATCGTCCAGCCCGCCGACATGTTCCTCGACAGCTCCGGCGAGAGCATCCGCGCCCGCACCTACGTCTTCGCCGATCCCGCCGGCCGCGAGCTGTGCCTGCGTCCCGACCTGACCGTGCCGACCTGCCGCTACCATCTCTCCCATGCCGCGGATGTCGCGGGCGAGGCCCGCTACTGCTACTCCGGGCCCGCCTTCCGCCACCAGGCGGGTGGCATGTCGGAGTTCGACCAGGCCGGCATCGAATGGTTCAATGCCGACGATCCCGTCGCTGCGGAGGCGGAAACCCTGAGCCTCGCCGTCCGCGCCCTCGAGGCGGTCGGCCTGAAGCAGTATCGCATCCGCACCGGCGACCTTGGCCTTTTCCACGCCCTCCTGGCGTCGATCGACATGCCGGACCGCTGGCGCCGCCGCCTTCTCCATCGCTTCTGGCGGCCGCAGGCCTTCCGCGACCTTCTCGATCACCTGAGCGGCGCCACGAGCCGCGGCCGTACCTCCATCTCCAATCATGTCGACGCGCTGGAAGGTGCCGACCTCGCCCGCGCCGTCGCCTATGTGGAGGAAGCGTTGGGGGAGGGGGAGCTTGCGTTGTGTTGGCGGCCGCACTGCCAAGGACATCGCCGTGCGCCTGCTCGAGAAGGCCCAGGACCGCACCGAGCGGCCGCTCGGCCCCGAGCCGCGCCGGCGCATCGACGAGTATCTCGCCGTCGAAGGAAGCCTCGCCGCCGTGCCCGCGGCGCTGGCGCCGCTCACCCTGTCGCCCGCCTTCGCCGCCGCGACCGACCGGTTCGCGCGCCGCGCCCGCGACATGCGCAAGCGCCGCCTCGCTCCCGAGGCCATGCAGTTCTCGGCCGATTTCGGGCGTCGCCTCGAGTACTACACGGGCTTCGTCTTCGAGATCGAGACCGATCTCGACGGCGAGCCCCTGCAGATCGCCGGCGGCGGCCGCTACGACCGGCTCATGTCCGACATCGGCGCCACCGAGCCCGTCCCCGCCGTCGGCTGCGCCATCCACACCGAGCGGCTCCTCGCAGCCATGCGCGGTCACCGCTGATGCGTCCCCTCGTACTGGCGCTGCCGTCCAAGGGCCGCCTCGTCGAAGCGACCGAGGAGCTCTTCGCGCGCGCCAATTTGAAGCTCGACCGCGCCGGCGCGGCCCGCAACTACCGCGGCCGCCTGGGCGGCATCGACAGCATCGAGATTGCCTTTCTCTCCGCCCCCGAGATCGTCGCGGCACTGGCCGAGGGCGCCGCCGATCTCGGCGTGACGGGCGAGGATCTGCTGCGCGACGCCGTGGCCGAGGAGGGCGAGGAACCCGAGGTCCTCTTGCGCCTGGGGTTCGGCCCGGCCGACGTCGTCGTGGCGGTGCCCGACGGCTGGCTCGACGTCGCCGGCATGCAGGATCTCGACGAGGTGGCGGCGCTGTTTCATCTTCGCCATGGCCGCCGGCTCCGCGTGGCGACGAAGTACCTGCGTCTGACCCGGCAGTTCTTCGCCGCCAAGGGCGTCGCCGGATATCGCATCGTCGAAAGCTCGGGCGCCACCGAGGGCGCTCCGGCGACCGGCGCCGCGGAGCTCATCGTCGACATCACGACCACCGGCGCCACCTTGAAGGCCAACAATCTCAAGGTCCTCGAGGACGGGCTCATCCTGCGCTCCGAGGCCGTGCTCGCCGCGACCACCGCCGCCGCCGGCGACCCGCGCGCCGTCCTGCTGCGCGACCGCCTGCGCCGCGTCGCCAAGCCGCGCTGAATGGACAATCACGAGCCGGCGGGTTAGACTTCTGGGCAGTTCAACCTGAGCCCGGAGGTCATCGCCATGACACGATTTGCACTTTCCGTGAGCCTGTCGCTCGGCGCGCTGGCGCTTGCCGCCATGCCTGCCGCCGCCTGCGAGATGCATCAGTCCCATGCGGTGCTCGCAAGCGAGAGCGCAACGCCCGCACCGCCGCCGGCCGCTCCGGCGAGCGAGCCGCAGTCGTCCGCCATCGTCATCGCTCCGGCGTCCGCCGCCATGTCGACCGCCGAGGCGCTCGGGGACGATCCGCAGTTCATGCGCTGCCGTCACAAGCAGAGGCAGGTGCTGACGCAATAGCGTCTCGCCTTCGCCGCTGACGAAAATGAAAAGGGCCGTTCCTGGGAACGGCCCTCGTATTTTGGACGGTGCGTCGGGCGCGGACTAGAAGTCCATCCCGCCCATGCCGCCGCCGCCCGGCATCGGAGCCGGGGCCTTCTCCTTGGGCTTCTCGGCGATCATCGCTTCGGTGGTGATCAGGATCGAGGCGATCGAGGCCGCGTCCTGGAGGGCGGTGCGAACCACTTTGGTCGGGTCGATGATGCCGGCGAGGACGAGATCGACATACTCTTCCTTCTGGGCATCGAAGCCGAAGTTGCCCGACTTCTCGAGCACCCGGCCGACGACGATCGAGCCTTCGACGCCGGAATTCTCGGCGATCTGGCGGATCGGCGACTCGAGCGCCTTCGACACGATCTTGATGCCGGCCTGGATGTCGGCATTGTCGGACTTGAGCGCATCGACGGCCTTTTTGGCGCGCAGCAGTGCCACGCCGCCGCCCGGCACGATGCCTTCCTCGACCGCGGCGCGGGTGGCATTGAGCGCGTCGTCGACGCGATCCTTGCGCTCCTTCACCTCGACCTCGGTGGCGCCGCCGACCTTGATCACGGCGACACCGCCGGCCAGCTTCGCAAGCCGCTCCTGGAGCTTCTCGCGATCGTAGTCCGACGTCGTCTCCTCGATCTGGGCTTTGATCTGGGTGATGCGGCCCTGGATGTCGGCCTTCTTGCCGGATCCGTCGACGATCGTGGTGTTCTCCTTCTCGATGCGCACCCGCTTGGCGCGGCCGAGCATCTCGAGCGTCACGTTCTCGAGCTTGATGCCGAGGTCCTCGGAGATCACCTGGCCGCCCGAGAGGACGGCGATGTCCTCGAGCATGGCCTTGCGGCGGTCACCGAAGCCCGGCGCCTTGACGGCCGCGACCTTGAGGCCGCCCCTGAGCTTGTTGACGACCAGCGTCGCGAGCGCCTCGCCCTCGACGTCTTCGGCGACGATGAGGAGCGGACGGCCGGACTGCACGACGGCTTCCAGGATCGGCAGCATGGACTGCAGGTTGGAGAGCTTCTTCTCGTGGAGCAGGATATAGGGCTCCTCGAGCTCGGCGTACATCTTGTCGGCATTGGTGATGAAGTAGGGCGACAGGTAGCCGCGGTCGAACTGCATGCCTTCGACGACTTCGAGCTCCGTGTCGAGGCTCTTTGCTTCCTCGACCGTGATCACGCCCTCGTTGCCGACCTTCTGCATGGCGTTGGCGATCATCTCGCCGATCGCCGTCTCGCCGTTGGCCGATATGGTGCCGACCTGGGCGATCTCTTCCGTGCCCTTGACCTTCTTCGAGCGCTTCTTGAGGTCTTCCATGACGACGCCGACCGCCAGGTCGATGCCGCGCCGGAGGTCCATCGGGTTCATGCCCGCGGCGACCGACTTGGCGCCTTCACGGACGATGGACTGGGTGAGCACGCAGGCGGTGGTGGTGCCGTCGCCGGCGACGTCGTTGGTCTTCGAGGCGACTTCGCGCACCATCTGGGCGCCCATGTTCTCGAACTTGTCCTCGAGCTCGATCTCCTTGGCGACGGTGACGCCGTCCTTGGTCGTGCGCGGGGCGCCGAACGATTTGTCGATGACGACGTTGCGGCCCTTCGGACCGAGAGTGACCTTCACCGCATTGGCGAGGATGTCGACGCCGCGCAGCATCCGCTCACGGGCGTCCGCTGAAAAGCGTACTTCTTTAGCAGCCATTGGCTTGCTCCTTTATTCGAATGACTTCTGCTGACTTAGGCGGCCTGCTTGCGGGCAGTCTTGCCTTCGATGATGCCCATGATGTCGGACTCCTTCATGATCAGGAGTTCCTCGCCATCGAGCTTCACTTCCGTTCCGGACCACTTTCCGAACAGCACCACGTCGCCGACCTTCAGGTCGATCGGGATGAGCTTTCCGGTTTCGTCCCGGCCGCCGGGTCCGACGGCTATGACCTCGCCCTGCATGGGCTTTTCCTGGGCGGTATCCGGAATGATGATGCCGCCTTTCGTCTTCGTATCTTCCTCGACCCGGCGCACGACGACTCGGTCGTGCAAAGGACGGAATTTCATGAGTTTTTCTCCTAGGTTACGAACTTAAGACAATCCTTGATGGCAAGTGCCGGAGCGGCCGTTTTGGGGCCTTCCCGTTCCGCCTCCCACCTGTTGGCACTCGCTTAATGGTAGTGCTAACAGCTGGAGATGACTTAATTGGCAGCGACATTGCCGTCAAGGGGGATCCTCCGAAATATGGTGAAACCGGGCCGGAGCCCCCGGCAGGCTGGGCCGCCCGCCGGCTTCAGGCCTCGGGGAAGGAGGGAGTGTGGAGCGCCCACCTCGCGGGGGACTTCGCGAAGTCGACAGGCAATGGCAATCAGGATGCCCCGTGAAGGAGCGCTCCACCGGTGTTTCGCCACGGCATCGCCATACTGCGATCTCGCCGGATGACTTGGTCGGGATGAACCCAACCTCGGCACCCGGCTGTGCTGAGCACGCTCCGACTTAGGAGGGTCAGGCCGGAGACGCCGCCCGGTCTTCCGCCTTCCGCTTGCGCGAGAGACTCCGCCCGAGGCACCGATCACCCGCCACGCCGTCAGCTATCCGGACAACGCCTCCCATGTGGAAGGTGACGGTGTCGATCTACCTGTCTAGGAATATATTGTCAAGGAATATTTGCACAACGACTCGACCGGAGTCGCGCTGTCCACGGCTGTGGATAACTTCTGTGGAAAACTGCGGATCAGGCTGAATTGGAATTGGCCAACGGCGGCAGATCGGCCTTCAAGAATTCGCTGGCCGTGAAAAGCTTCATGAACGGGATGCCGGCATCCGCAAAAGTCCGCTCGGCACTTTCGTCGCGATCCACGATTGTGAGGACGACGACGACATTGGCCCCGGCTTCCTGCGCGGCGCGCACTGCGAGCATTGCGGAATCGCCGGTGGTGGTCACGTCGTCAAGAATGGCGACGTTCTTCCCGGCAATGTTTTCGCCTTCGATTTTCTTTTGGGTTCCGTGTTCCTTGACCTTCTTGCGAACGAGAAATCCTGAGATCGGCCGCGGCCCCTTGAAGCTCTCGATTGCAATCGGGGCGATGAGGGGGACTGCGCCAAGCTCAAGCCCTCCGATCCGCTCGACCGGCATGTCTTGAAGTCGGAAGTGAATGAGTTGCGCGAGATACGTTGACCCCGCGGGATCAAGCATCGCAGGCTTCAAGTCGAAATAGAAATCGCTCTGCTTCCCCGATGACAGGGTGACGGCACCGCGTCGAAACGACTTTTCCCGTATGATGTCGTAAACCCGAGTCCGCAGTTCAATGGAGTTGTGCTTCTTCATCGACCGCTCGCTCCCCGCTGCCCGCATGCGCCGCCAAACGACCTTGCCGGCGAATCCCGGCCGTTCCAAGTGCGTATTACGGGCTTTGAACAGCTACGTCTAGCCGGCGTCCATGGCTTGGTGGATTCCTTACCGCCAAGTCAGCACTGCAGAAATAGTTCATGCGGCTATCGGTCCGCGCGTCTCTTTCTCACGCGATCGCCCGGTACGACTCCGAGGGACCTTTATCGATGAGCTGATCGAGACGCATCAGGCCATCCTTCAGGATGTCGCGCGTCCGGGGCGGGCCGAGGCAGATGCGCACCGCCTGTTCATCGACGCGCCGACCCGTCGCGAACGTATTGCTCGGCGTGACCTTGATGCCCGCCGCCAGCGCCGCGCCGGCGAACTCGCTCGCCCGCCACGGCTCGGGCACCGTCAGCCAGCAGAACATCGCGCCCGGCTCGACGCGCACCTGCCGCCGCGCAAAGACGTTGAGCGCCACGAGGCGGCGCTGCGCCAGCTCCCCCTTGATGCTGCCGAGGATCCGGTCCGCCGTGCCGCTCTCGATCCAGGCGCGGGCCATCTCGGCCGTCAGGCCCGAGACGCGTGAGCCGCCGATGAGCTGCTGCACGGCGACGTGCTCGGCCTTGCCCGGCGGGGCGGCGATGAAGCCGACGCGCAGTCCCGGCGCCACTGTCTTCGACAGGCTCGTGATGTAGTAGGTCCGCTCGGGCGCGAGGTTGCGGATCGTCTCGGGCGGCGTATCCGTGGCGAGCAGGCGGAAGATGTCGTCTTCGATGATGGTCAGGTCGTGGCGGCGCGCGATGTCGGCGAGAGCCCGCCGCCTCTCCGCGGAGAGCGTGACCGTCGTCGGGTTGTGAAGCGTTGGCACGACGTAGAGGACTTTCGCCGGGCTCGTCCGGCATGCCTGCTCGAGGGAATCGGGAATGAGCCCCTCGCCGTCCATCTGCAGGGGATGCAGGTGCAGGCCGAGCAGCCGCGCGATCGGCAGGATGGTCGGATAGGTGAGGGGCTCGGCGAAGACGTGCTCGCCGGCGTGGAGGACGCACGACAGCACCGCGATGAGGGCTGCATGCGCGCCGGCGGTGAGGACGACATCCTCGACGCCGACTTCGACGCCGCTGCGTTTCAGCCAGTCGACGCCCATCTGCCGGTGCGCGGGAATTCCCGAGGCGGGCGCATAGTCGAGAAGCGCCGTGCGGTTGGGATCGGCGGCGATGGCCGCGAAGGCGCGGTCGAGGTCGCTCGCCTCTTGCACCAGCGGCGGCGAGGAGACGTGCATCTCCAGAATTCCGGGCTCGCCGCGCGCCAGCCCCGGAAGCACGGCGCGGCTGCCGGCCGGATCGCGCAGATAGCTGCCGCGCCCGACCTCGCCCACCAGGAGCCCGCGTCGTTCGGCCTCCTGGTAGGCGCGGGTGACCGTTCCGACGGTGACGCCGAGCCGCCAGGCGAGCTCACGCTGCGGGGGAAGGCGCTCGCCGGTCGAAAGTTTTCCGGCCGCCAGGTCGGAGGCGATGGCGTCGGCAATGGCGATGTACCGGGGACGTTCGGTATTGAGAGTGGGGGACCAATTTGTCATGGTGACAATGTTTCATTTGACGGTGACAAAGCTTCCCGATACTAACATTGTATCCATCGCAATCAAGCAAAAAATGCCTCGATTGTATGGATACAATACAAGAAGACCCAAGGAGTGAAACCCATGCGCGACTACATCCTGCACGAAGCCCGATCCCGTGAATTGGCCTACGCTTTTCCCGCGGTCCCCCGTGTCGTCGCGAATTGGTGGAAACGCCGCACGCTCCGCAAGCTTCGCGAACTCGACGACTATCTCCTGCGCGACATCGGCCTGACGCGCGACGAGGTTTCGGCGGCCCTGCGACTGCCGCTGTCCATCGATCCGGTCGCCGAGCTCGACCGCCGCACCCGGGCGCGGTCGCACCTTCACCGGCGCACGTAACGAGACGCCGGGGTTGATGAATGCACTGGAGGGCGCCCTCGACGGGCGCCCTTTTTTATCGGGCTGGTCAGTTGGTCAGGAAGTAGGTGATCGTGGTCACCACCCGCACTTTCTTGTCGATCTGCTTTTCCGGACGGTCGTTGGGAATGTCGACCGCCGGGTTGACCTCGATGATTCCCTGGTTGGCGCTCTGGATGTCGCCGACCTTGGCTCCCGATTCGGCGGCGAACTTCTCCGCCGCCTCGCGCGCCCGTCGCGTCGCCTCGGTGAGCATTTCACCCTTGAGATCGTTGATGCGCGTGAAGATGAAGGACGGTCCGGCATTGTAGCTGTCGGAGGAGAAGATGACGCCGGCCCGCAGCAGGTCGCCGAGGCTGCGCGACGCGGTGGCGAGCTTGTCGACCGCCGCTGACCTGACCAGCATGTCCTCCGTCAGCACGAACCGGTAGCCCTCCGGCGTCTGCTGCGCGTTGTAGCCGGCGAACTTGTCTTCCACCATGATGTTCTGGGTCTGGTAGTCGCTCGCTTCGAACCCGTTGGCGGTGAGGAACGTCTTGACCGCGGTCTCGGATTGCTCGAGCCGCGTGCGCGCCTCCTCGAGAGTGCCGCCGTTGGCGATGAAGCGGATCGGCCAGAAGCCGAGATCGGCCTTCACCTCGCGCTCCGCCAGTCCCTTGACCGTCACCACCCGGAAGCCGAGCCGGCTCTTGACGAGGGACTCGCCGGCGAGAAGTCCCGCCGCCGCGACGCCGATCGCCAGCACGCCGGCCGCGACGATGTTGGAAAGACCACCAGCCATGGATTTCGTGATGCCTCTGATGCGCGAGGAACGACGCCGCCCCCGTCGCCCACCATGACAGGCGCCGCATGCATTTGCAATTTGGCTTGCGCGTTCACCCGAACGCACTGCGCCAACTGGTCATCCCCGTCGCGGAGTTCTGGTTCCTTTCGATGGAGCACGGCATTTGCTATGGTCGCGCCCGATCCGACGCCCGAGGAGACTAAAGCATGAACAAGGCCCAGCGGCACGACGCAACCAGTTGGGAGCCGACGCCCAACAATCTCGAACCCTTCTTCATGGGGTTCACGCCCAACCGCTCCTTCAAGAAGCGTCCCCGCCTCATCGCCCGTGCCAAGGACATGCACTACTACGACATGGCGGGCCGCGCCGTTCTCGATGCGACGGCAGGCCTCTGGTGCTCGAACGCCGGCCACTGCCGCGAGCCCATCGTCGCCGCGATCCAAAAGCAGGCGGCCGAGCTTGATTTCGCGCCGACCTTCCAGTTCGGGCATCCGAAGATCTTCGAGCTCGCCTCGCGCCTCTCCAATCTCGCCCCCGGCGATCTCAACTACGCCTTCTTCTGCAATTCCGGCTCGGAAGCCGCCGACACCGCGCTCAAGATGGCGCTCGCCTACCACCGCGCCAAAGGCGAGGGCACCCGCTTCCGCATGATCGGCCGCGAGCGCGGCTATCACGGCGTCGGCTACGGCGGCATCTCGGTCGGCGGCATGGTCGCCAACCGCAAGTGGTTCGGACCGCTGCTCGCCAACGCCGACCATCTTCCGCACACCTACAATCGCGACAAGCAAGCCTACTGCGCCGGCGAGCCGGAGTGGGGTGCGAACCTCGCCGACGAGCTCGAGCGTCTCGTCGGCCTGCACGATGCCTCGACCATCGCCGCTGTCATCGTCGAGCCGATGGCCGGCTCGACCGGCGTGCTGGCGCCGCCCAAGGGCTACCTCAAGCGCCTGCGCGAGCTGTGCGACAAGCACGGCATCCTGCTCATCTTCGACGAGGTCATCACCGCCTTCGGCCGCCTCGGCTATGCCTTCGCCGCCGAGCGCTTCGGCGTCGTCCCCGACATGATCACCTTCGCCAAGGGCATCACCTCCGGCGCCATCCCGATGGGTGGCGTGCTGGTGCGCCAGCATATCTACGATGCGTTCATGACGACGGCCGACCACGTCATCGAGTTCTTCCACGGCTACACCTACACCGGCCACCCGATGGCCGCCGCCGCCGCCCTCGCCACCCTCGAGGTCTACAAGGACGAGGGGCTTTTCGATCGCGCCCTGAAGATGGAGAAGGCATGGTCGGATGCGGCGATGAGCCTCAGGGGCAAGCCCCTCGTCGAGGACATCCGCACCATCGGCCTCGTCTGCGGCATCGACCTGACGCCCATTGCCGGCACGCCCGGCAAGCGGGCCTACGACGCCATGGAGCGCGGCTTCCACGACCACGACATCATGCTGCGCATCACCGGCGACACCCTCGCGCTCTCCCCGCCGCTCATCGTCAGCGAGGCCCAGATCGGCGAAATCTTCGAAAAGCGCCTGCCCGCCCTGCTTAAGGACTTGGCCGCGGCAAAGGGATAACGCGGAACAGGCAATTGTCAGGCGATCCGGGAGTGTTTAATCTCGCGACCCGATCGTTGACGCGTTGGACGAGGGGAGAGGACCCGGTGGGTCGTGTCCTCAATCATACCGCAATTCGTTGCAACCATGGCCGCAATGTGGCCCATGTTCACGTGAGTGGGGACTGATGAGTAAATCGCATTTCACTTTGATGGTCGTGCTCGGTTTCATCTGCCTCGCCGTGGTCGGATTCGCCATCTGGTCCATCTTCGAGGGCGGTACGACCGATCTCATCCTCGGCGTCGCCGTCGTCACCCTGGCGCTCGCCCAGATCCTCTCCTTCGCCACCCGCGATTCGGCCATCTCCAGCTCGACCCGCCGCCTCGCCGACATCATGAGCGCCTACGGCACCCTGTCGCGCGAGATCCACGGCTTGGCCCGCCGCGTCACCGCGGTCGAATCGGGACCCGCCGAACGTGCCGAGCAGCTTCCCGGCCCTTATCGCGAATGGGCGCAGCGCACGTTCACGCGCCCTCCCGCCCAGCGCATCGAGCGTGCCCCCCGCGCCAACGTTCCAGCTCCCGTGCAGCCGAAGATGGCCGAGCCGGCGGCGGCCGTGCCCCAGTTCCAGGAGGAGCGCTTCGATCTTTATCTCGAGCCCGTCGTCCAGATCGAGGATGGCTCGACCCGCCACTATCGCGCCAGCCTGTCCCTGCGCATGACCGACGGCACGCGCGTCGGCATGGAGACCATCCAGCATCAGGCGGTCAAGGCCGGCCTCATGCCCATGCTCGACATCCTCACCGTGTCGCGCGTCATGCCGGTGCTGCGCAAGCTCATGCAGCGCCAGCGCGGGGTCGGCATCTTCTGCACCGCTTCGGCGGCGTCGCTCGCCGATGCCGAGTTCATAGCCCGCCTCGACAAGGTGATCGCCGACAACAGCGACATCGCCCGCGGCCTGGTCGTCGAGCTCCGCCAGCAGAGCCTCGCCGAGCTGTCGCAGAGCGGCCAGGAAGGTCTCGCCAAGCTCGCCGAGCGCGGCGTCGCCTTCTGCCTCGGCGATGCCAACGGCCAGGGACCCGACGTGATCACCCTGTCCGAGCTCGGCTTCCAGTTCGTCGCGCTCGACATCATGACCCTCGCCAACGCCGATTCGTCGCGCACCGAGGAGGTCCTCAACGCTTTCACGCGCGACTCGCATATGCAGGGCCTCGAGGTCATCGCCGCCAACGTCTCGACGCGCACCGAGCTCGCCGCCATCACCGGCCGGGCCGCGCTCGGCTTCGGCACGCTGTTCTCGCCGCCCCGCCTGGTTCGCGCCGAGGTCACGGCCGAGCCCGCCTCGGCCGCCGCCTGAGGCTGTTTACCCGATCTGCCGGGCTCGCTTGCCTTGAGCGCTTGAGCTGTGCCATGACCGCTGCCCTGGGAAATTCAAGGGCTGGATAGGGACATGGCGAATCACGGGTATTTTCTCGAAGACCTCGAGGTCGGGATGGAGGCGTTTCACGAAAAGACGGTGGAGGAGGCCGACGTCATCGCGTTCGCCGATCTGACCGGCGACCGCAATCCGGTCCATCTCGACGAAAGCTACGCCAAGAAGACGATGTTCCGCTCGCGCATCGCCCACGGCATGCTGACCGCGAGCCTCCTTTCGACCGTGCTCGGCATGAAGCTCCCCGGTCCGGGCGCCATCTACATCTCCCAGTCGATCCGTTTCCGGGCGCCCGTCCGCAGCGGCGACAAGGTCCGCGCCAGCGCCCGCGTCACGAGTGTCGACCGCGAGCGTCGCCGGGCCACCCTTGCCTGCGCCTGCTCGGTCGGCAGCGAGGTCGTCCTCGACGGCGAGGCGGTCGTGATGGTGCCGGCGCGCGCCGCCGCCGGTTGAGCCGGCCGCCGGACCGATGCGGCACCTCGCGGCAGGCGACGCGGTTCCGGACGGGTTGCGCAACGGCATCGTCGCCGTCGGCAATTTCGACGGCGTGCATCGCGGCCACCAGGCGCTCCTCGCCATGGCCGCGGCGGAAGCCCGCCGTGCCGGCCGCCCGTGGGGCGTTCTCACCTTCGAACCGCACCCCCGGACCTTCTTCCGTCCCTCCGAACCGCTGTTTCGCCTGAGCCCCCCCGGCCTCAAGGCGCGCCTCGTCGCCGGCCTCGGCGCCGATTTCATCGTGACGCTGCCCTTCGACCGGGGGCTCGCCGCCCTAGAGCCCGATGCCTTCGTCGCGTCGCGCCTGGTCGGGCCGCTGGCGCCCGCCGCCGTCGTCACCGGCTACGATTTCCATTTCGGCCACGGCCGCAAGGGCAACCCGGACACCATGCGGCGCATCGGCGGCGAGCGCGGCTTCGCCGTCACCGTCGTCGAGCAGGTGACCGACGAATCGGGGCTCGCGCCGTTCTCCTCGAGCACCATTCGCGGCGCGCTCCGTCACGGCCGTCTCCGCGAGGCGGCCGAGGGTCTCGGCTATTGGTGGATGGTCGCCGGCACGCCGGTGCGCGGCGACGGACGCGGCCGCAAGCTCGGCTTCCCCACCGCCAACATCGTCCTCGACGTCGGCATCGATCCGAAGGAAGGCATCTATGCGGTGCGCGTCGGCATCGAGCGGCGCTGGCACGACGCCGTCGCCTATATCGGCGAGCGCCCGACCTTCGCGACCGGCCGGCGCTTCCTCGAGGTCTTCATCTTCGATTTCGACCGCGAGCTCTACGGCGTGGCGCTCGACGTCGCCTTCCTCGAGTTCATCCGTCCGGACCGCGCCTTCGATTCCGAAGCCGCCCTCGTTGCGCAGATGCGCGCCGACTGCGCTGCGGCGAAGGCGGTGCTGGCCCGCATCGCCGCCGACGACGCGATGCGGCGCTTTCCGCTGGGCAGGCTGCAGGCCGAGGGACGCCTCTAGGGCTTGCGGGCCCGGATGTGGCTGGGCAGGAGAAGACGACGATCGAGTACGTCCTGCCGGCCCCTGGCGCTGCCGAGGCGGCTGTCCGCCATCTCGCGCCCGACGATGCGGGCAAGCTCGTCGCGCGCCGGTCCGGACAGCGCCTCGACCTCGCGGCGGTTCACGTCCCGGATTTCCGGATTCCGGTCGACGATGGTGATGTCGACGAAGCCCGCCTCGGCGAGCGCCGTCTTGGCGATCTCGGGCGTGATGTATGCGAAGTCGAGCTTTGCGATCGAGATCCATTGGATCACGGCCGGATGCGTTGCGGCGCCTGCGGCGAAGAGCCAGTCGCTGGCGACGAAGTGGCCGCCCGGCTTGAGCACGCGCCGGACCTCGCGATAGAGCGCCGCCTTGTCGGGAATGTGGACGATCGAGTCCTTCGAGAACACGATGTCGAACGTCGCCGCATCGAAGGGCAGGGGTCCGGGACTGACGAGCTGATAGACGATGCGGTCGGCCAGTCCCTTGGCCTCGGTGCGTGCCCGTGCCGCAGCGACGAGTTGGTCCTGGACGTCGATGCCGACGACCTCGGCTGCGCCGTGCGCCGTCGCGAGAAGGATGTCGATGCCGCCGAGTCCCGAGCCGATGTCGAGAACCTTTAGCCCGCCAAGGTCGATGCCGTCGAGCAGCGCGGCCACCTCTTCCGGCCCGCCGGGCGACAGGAATCCTTCGCCCCACATGAATTCGAGCGCGTCGACGAACGCCTTCGGATACGCCATGCCGGAGACTAGCTTCGATCCGTTTGCGGGTCGAGCAGCCGGTGCAGGTGGACGATGAAGTACCGCATCTGCGCGTTGTCCACCGTCTGGCGCGCCTTGGCGCTCCACGCGGCCTGTGCCTCGGCATAGTTGGGATAGATGCCGACGATGTCGAGTTGCGCGAGGTCGCGGAAGCGGACGCCCGACAGATCGTCGAGCTCGCCGCCGAACACGAGGTGCAGGAGCTGCTTCGATTGCGTGGACGCAGGCGGCGTGGTCATCGGGGATCTGCCTTCAGGTGATGATGAGAGGTCGATGGGCGAGGAGCGCGGCATGCAGCGAAGGCCCGGCGGCGATGAACGGGCTCGCCGTGCCGCCCTTTCCATAGCCGATCCGGCGTCCGGCGGTATCGGTCATCGTGCCGCCCGCCTCGCGCACCAGGATGTCGCCGGCGGCAAGGTCCCACAGGTGCTTCGGCGCCAGCGCCAGGGCCGCATCCGAGCGTCCCTCCGCGACCGCGGCCAGCCTGAGGGCGAGCGAGGGCGTGGCGACCCTCTCGACCGGCGGCAGCGGCGTCGTCCAGCGGTCGCCCTTGAGCGCCGAGACGTTTGCGAGCACCCGCGCGCCCGCCACGCTCTCGCGGTCTGCGACCTTTATCGGCGCGCCGTCGAGCCGGGCGCCCTTGCCGGTCGCGGCCGTATAGGTCGCCTCGAGCGACGGTGCATGGATGATGCCGAGCGTCGGCCATCCGTTCTCGATGAGGGCGAGCGCGATGCACCATTGCATGTCGCCGCCGAGGAAGGCGACTGTTCCGTCGATGGGATCGGCGAGCCAGAAGCGATGTTCCGTCGCGACCTCGTGATCTTCCGATTCCTCCGACCGCCAGCCGTCGGCCGGACGCGCCGCGGCGATCCTGTCCTTGAGCAGCCGGTCGACGGCGAGATCGGCCTCGCTGACCGGCGTTCCGTCCGTCTTCCGCCACACCTTGATGCGTCGGCCGAACATTTCCAGCGCTGCCTCGCCCGCCTCCCTGACGGCGGCGAGTGCGACGTCGAGGTCGCTATCGAGCTCCGCCGTGTCCTCAGGCGCCCGCAACGGTCATGTCCTCGATGCGCACCGTCGGGGCGTTGATCGTCGACTTGAATTCGAGATCGTTGGCCGGCGTCAGCCGCCGGTACATGTCCTTCAGGTTTCCGGCGATGGTGATCTCGCTCACCGGATAGGCGAGCGTGCCGTTCTCGATCCAGAAGCCCGTCGCGCCGCGGCTGTAGTCGCCGGTGACGCCGTTGACCCCCGAGCCCATCAGCTCCGTCACGTAGAGTCCCGACTTGATGTCGGCCATCAGCGCCTCCGGGCTCGCCGTGCCCTTCGCCATGTAGAGGTTGGAGGACGACGGCGACGGCGGGCTGCTCGTGCCGCGGCCGGCATTGCCGGTGCTGGTGAGGCCGAGCTGGCGCGCCGAGCGATGGTCGAGCATCCAGGTCGTGAGCACGCCGTCGCGCACGAATTCGCGGCGCGCCGTGCGCACCCCCTCGGCGTCGAAGGGGCGCGAGCCGAGGCCGCGCTTGATGAGCGGGTCGTCGACGATGACGATGCCCGGCCCGAATACCGCCTTGCCCAGCATGTCCTTGAGGAAGCTCGTGCCGCGGGCGATGGCCGGGCCGGAGATCGCTCCGGCGAGATGGGCGACGAGGCCGCCGGCGACGCGCGGATCGAACACCACCGCCACGCTCTGCGAGGCGACCTTGCGCGGCTTGAGGCGCTTGATGGCCCGCTCGCCCGCTTCCCGCCCGACGTCTTGCGGGGGCTTGAGGTCGGCGAAATGCACGGCCGAGGAATAGGCGTAGTCGCGCTCCATCTCGACGCCGCCCCCGGCCACCGCGGCGACGCTGAAGCCGTATCCCGTGCGCTCGTAGGATTTGAGGAACCCGGCGCTCGATCCCAGCACGACCCGCCTGCGGCCACCCGACGCACCGGCACCGGCGCTCTTGGTGACGCCGTCGACGGCGAGCGCCGCCGCTTCGCAGTCGAGCGCCAGCTTGAGGAGCTGCATCTCGTCGGGCGAGGCCCCGTCCGCCAGGTCGAGGCTCGGCATGTCGTCGGCGAGAAGGGCGGGATCGGCAAGGCCGGCAAAGGGATCGGGCGGTGCCGCCTTCGCCATGGCGACGGCCCGCTCCGCCGCCTTTGCGAGCGTGTCGTCGTCGAAGGCGCTCATCGACACGATCGCCTGCGACTCGCCCACGAACACCCGCAGGCCCAGGTCCTCGCCCTCGGCCCGCTCGATGTTCTCCGTGATGCCCTCGCGCACCGCCGCCTCGAGCGACTGGTAGCCGACGAACAGCGCATCGGCGCTGTCGGCGCCGGCCGCCCTGGCCGCCGCGAGGACGCGTTCGACGATCTGTTCGCTGCCACGTCTCACGTTTGTGCTCCCGAAAGTGCTGCGAGGAAGGCGCCGGCGAAGATGATAAGTCCGAAATCCCTGTTGGAACGAAAGAGCATGAGGCACCGGTCGGCGGCGTTGACGTCGAGGCGGCCGAGCTGCCAAGCCGCGTGCAGCGCTGCGCCGAGCACCGCCAGGACGAACACGAACCCCGCCCCGGCCGTAACGCCGGCCGCCAGGATCAGCAGCAGCGCCGCCGTGAAGAAGATCTTGATCCACCGCGGCGCCGACGCCCCGAAGCGGATGGCCGTCGACTTGACGCCCAGGAGCGCATCGTCCTCTCGGTCCTGTAGGGCATATAAGGTGTCGTATGCGAGAGTCCAGAAAACGCCGCCCGCATAGAGGAGTATCGCCGGCAGTTCGAGGCGGCCGGTCGCCGCCGTCCAGCCGAGGAGCGCGCCCCAGTTGAAGGCGAGCCCGAGGAAGAACTGCGGCCAGTAGGTGACGCGCTTCATGAACGGATAGATGGCGACGAGGCCGAGCGAGGCGGCGCCGATGGCCACGGACAGCGCGTTGAGCCGCAGGAGGATCAGGAGCCCGGCCGCCAGCAAGACCACGAGGAAGACGGCCGCCTCCTTGACGCTGACCTGGCCGCTCGGCAGCGGCCGGTTCCGCGTCCGCGCCACCTTGGCGTCGATGTCGCGGTCGACGATGTCGTTGAACGTGCACCCCGCCGCCCGCATGACGATGGCGCCGATGAGAAAGAGGACGAGAAGCTGGAGATCCGGCATGCCGCCGCCGAGGCTGATCTGGGCGAGCCCGATGCTCCACCATCCGGGCAGCAGCAGGAGCCACCAGCCGATCGGCCGCTCGAGGCGCGCCAGCCGGGCGTAGGGCCTGAGCGCCGGCGGCAGCATGCGCTCCGCCCAGTGTCGCACGACGGCGTCGGGAACGGGCGGGTCGGCTATGCGGTCGGGGCTCATGGGCGCTCCTGTTAGCGCGATTGCGGCGGCCCTGCAAACCACCTAGGGTCCGAGGCGCCATGCAGCGCCACGTTTCGGCCATCCGCACGCTCAGGCTCTTCTTCGCCGACCGGCTCGCGGACGGCACGAACATCGTCCTGCGCGGCAGTCAGGCCCACTATCTCGCGCATGTCATGCGCCTGGGGAAGGGCGCCACGGTGCGCATCTTCAACGGGACGGACGGCGAATGGCTGTGCGAGATCCTGGCCGTCCGCAAGAAGGAGGTGGAGGCGAGGTGCGACAAGCGGCTGCGCGCCCCGACCCTTCAGCCCGACATCGACTACCTGTTCGCGCCCTTGAAGCATGCGCGCATCGACTACGTGGCCCAGAAGGCGACCGAGATGGGCGTGCGGCGCCTGCGTCCGGTGCTGACGCGCCACACCGCTGTCGACCGCGTGAACGTCGACCGCCTGCGCGCCAACGCCATCGAGGCGGCCGAGCAATGCAATCTCGTCGGCGTTCCGGAGATCCTCGAGCCGCGGCCGCTCGACGACGTGCTGGCGGACTGGGAGGAGGGACGTCGGCTGATCTTTTGCGACGAGGCCTCGACCGGTACGCCACCGCTCGGCGTCATCGGCGGCCTGCCACCGGGCCCGCTCGCCCTGGTCGTCGGTCCCGAAGGCGGCTTCGCGCCGGAAGAGCGCGACCGGCTGCGGGCGCTGCCGTTCGTCGCCGCGATCTCGCTCGGCCCCCGCGTCATGCGCGCCGATACCGCAGCGGTGGCGGCACTCGCCCTCATCCAGGCGACCCTCGGCGATTGGCGGTGAACCCCCTTGCCCGCCGGCTGCCTGCTCGCTAGACCTTCACCCCCTTCAACGTTCCTCCCGAGTGCCGTGCATTGAGTGGACCCACTCCCGATACGCCGGAAGCCCGCGCCGAGATTGCCGACAAACGCCAGCTCGTCGACTACATCGCCTCCGGCGCCAAGCCGCGCGATCGTTGGATGATCGGCACCGAGCACGAGAAGTTTCCGTTCCTGACCGACACGCTCGCGCCCGTCCCCTACGCCGGTGAGCGCTCCATCCGGGCGCTGCTCGAAGGCCTGCGCGATCGTTTCCATTGGCAGGGCGTGTTCGAGGGCGGCGATCTCATCGCCCTTGCCGATCCCGCCGGCGGCGGCTCCATCACCCTCGAGCCCGGCGGCCAGTTCGAGCTCTCAGGCGCGCCGCTCCTCAACATCCACGAAACCTGCGACGAAGTTCACAATCACCTCGGCCAGGTGCGCGAGGTCGGCGACCAGCTCGGCATCGGTTTCCTCGGCCTCGGCCTGTCGCCGAAATGGACGCGCGCCGAGACGCCGGTCATGCCCAAGGGCCGCTATGCGATCATGGCCGCCTACATGGACCGCAAGGGCAGGCTCGGACGCGACATGATGTTCCGCACCTGCACGGTCCAGGTGAATCTGGACTTCGGCAGCGAAGCCGACATGGTTCAGAAGATGCGCGTCGGACTGGCGCTGCAGCCCGTCGTCACGGCGCTTTTCGCCAACTCGCCGTTCCTCGAAGGGCGGCCCAACGGAATGAAGACCATGCGGGCGGCGATCTGGCACGACACCGACCCCGACCGCACCGGCCTTCTCCCTTTCGTCTTCGAGCCGGGCATGAGCTACGAGCGCTATGTCGACTACGCGCTCTCGGTGCCCATGTATTTCGTCTATCGCGACGGCCGCTACATCGACGTCGCGGGGCAGAGCTTCGCGGACTTCCTCGCCGGAAGGCTTCCGGGCCTTCCCGGCATGCGGCCGACCATGAAGGACTGGACGGATCACCTGACCACCATCTTCCCGGAGGTCCGGCTCAAGCGCTACATCGAGATGCGCGGCGCCGATTCCGGACCTTGGCGGCGCCTCTGCGCGCTCTCGGCCCTGTGGACGGGGCTCATCTATCATCAGCCGGCGCTCGATGCCGCCTTTGACCTCGTCCGCGACTGGACGGCGGCCGACCGCGAGGCGCTGCGCGCCGCCGTGCCGCGTCAGGCGCTGACGGCTACGGTGCGGGGACGCGGCGTTCGCGACATCGCGCGCGACGTGCTGGCCTGGTCGCGCCAGGGCCTCGTGGCGCGCGGCCACAAGGGATGCAAGGGCAGGGACGAGTCGCGTTTCCTCGACGTGCTCGACGAGATCGTGGCGAGCGGCCGCACGCCCGCCGAAGAGCTGCTGCACCTCTACGAGACGCAGTGGCGCGGCGACATCGACCGCGTCTTCCGCGACTTCGCCTACTGATCGGAAAAGATCACTCCGCAGCGATGCGGATGGTCTCGATGTTGCTGAAGCTTTCGACGAGATGGCGTACCAGCGCGTCGACCGCCGAGTTGCGCTTGCCCGGCGTCCGCACGATGCCGAGGTCGAACTCGTGCAGCGGCGCGAAGCCTTCGGCCTCGCCCAGCACCTTCATGTCGGACCGGACGCAGATCTTCGGAATGGCGCCGACCGCAAGGCCGGCGACCACCGCCGCCTTCACCGCGTTCGAGCTGTCGCTGGCATAGGCGATGCGGTAGGGACGCTTCATGGCGTCGAGCGCGTCGGTGATCTTCTGCCGCCACCAGCATCCGACCTGCGCCACCGCCAGCGGCACGACCTCGCGGTCATGCACGCAATGGCGCGCCGACGTCACCCACACGAGCGGCTCGGTGCGCAGCACCTCGACGCCCGGTGTTCCGACCGGCGTGCTGACCAGGGCCAGGTCGATGCTGCCGTCCTGTGCCTTCTGTCTCAGCGCCGGACTGTCGAGGCATTCGACATCGAGCTGCACCATCGGATGCGTGCGCGAGAACCGGGCGAGGAGCTCGGGCAGCACGTTGTCGGCATAGTCGTCGGGAACGCCGAAGCGCACGACGCCGGATACGGCGGGCTCCGCGAACGTCGATATCGCCTCGTCGTTGAGCCGGATGATCCGTCGCGCATAGTCGAGAAGCAGCTCGCCGTCCGGCGACAGCCGGCTCTGGCGCCCGTCGCGCACGAAGATCTGTCGCCCGACCAACTCCTCGAGTCGCTTCATCTGCATGCTCACGGCGCCCTGGGTCTTGTTCACCTCGCCCGCGGCGCGCGTGAAGCCGCCGGTCTCGGCTATGGCGATGAATGTCTTGAGAATGTCTATGTCGAGATTGGGAATCATCTAACGCCTCCAACACATCAATGTTTCTGATTGATACTATAAAATACATTCGTTGGACTAATCAAGAGGCGAATGACATATTCCTAGTCAGAAATTGATCACAACTTGGTTCCAACCACCGGAAAACAGATGATTTTCCGGAACGCAGGAGAACTGTGCCATGCGCGACTACATCCTGACCCAGGCCCACGCCGCCGACAACGCCGTCGCCTTTCCCACGCTCCGCCGCATCCTTGCCAACTGGGGCCGCCGCCGCAAGCTCCGCGGTATCGAGGATCTCGACGACCGCTTGCTCGCCGACATCGGCTTGTCCCGGTCCGACCTCGGCGACGTGTTGAATCTCCCCCTGTCGCTCGACCCCATCGCCGAGCTCAATCGCCGCTCCCGCCGCAAAAGATATTACTAAGACGGAGGTTGGAGTGCTTTCCTCATGGCGAACGCGAGGAGCGGCGGATGTCCCCCCATCCGCCGCTCATTTTTTTGCCGGCGTATTAATCGCAACCATTATCTGAGGTCAGCGCGATGCGGTACGCCGCTAGCACGCCCCGGGTCCAAGCCCGGGGTTTTTCATTCGCCCGCTGCCTAGGCGCTCGCGGTTTGGGGTGTGGCGCTGCGCAGGACGATGACGCCGGTGGCCACGAGCCGACGACCTCGGACCATCCGCTCTCACGGCCGAGGCCCATGAGCACGGCCAGGATGGCGATCGAGAACAGCGAGCGGGCGGTGTAGATCTGCCAGATCGAATAGTGCGCCGATACGAGCTTCACCACCGCGTCCGCTGCCGACAGCAGCCCGACCGAGCCGATGATCAGGATCACGGCGAGGCCGGTGCGGTCCCTGTCGATGTCCATTGCCGGCTCCACCGTGGAGAAGAAGGTGCGCTAGCGCAGAAGTCCTTTGAAGAGATCGTTGAGGTTCGGCGTCCGTCGTCGCCGGCGCCGTGTTCGCCGGCGGCGGACACTGACGTAGCTGTAGTCGTAGCTGTAGGTTCGCCGGCGTCGGCGCGGCAGCATGCGATTGACGATGGCGCGCGCCGCGGCCGTGCCTGCGGTCACCAGCACGGTCGTGAGCAACCCGCGCGACGGCGCCGGCTGTTCCGGCTCGGCGGCGGTTTGCGTCTCCGTCTCTGCCGCGGGCTCGGCGGCCTGATCGTCCACCGGTCCGGCCACTTCCTGGTAGCGGCGGCCGAGTATGGCGAGCACGATGGCCGCCGCGATGGGCGCCAGCCGTTCCATGCCGCCGGGATCGAGCCTGAGCGCCCTGGCTATTGTCCGGGCTTCCGTCTCCGCGGTGGCGAGCGAGCCGTAGGCCGCTGCCAGCACCACCTCGCCGTCGCGCACGACGTCGCCGGCGCCGACGTCGCCGTCCTCGAGGAGGTCGCCCTGATTGTCGTCGAGGATGGCGAGGAGCTCTTCGAACGTTCGCCGGTCCGTAGCGCCCTCGTGGATGCGGGCCGCGATCGACGGGCACACCGCCTCGAGCGCCTTGCGCGCGTCGCTGGGCGACAGGCCGGTGGCCGCCGCGACGCGGTCGATCATCTTTCCTTTCTGGGCCGTGGCCAGCGTGTCGACGATGAGCATTGGTCGCGAGGCTCGATGGGACTGGCCGGCATTGTGGGGCCGCCGCACCGCCCCATCAAGCGGCTTTGCGCGCCAGCCTGTTGACCACGGCGACGGCCCACAGGAGCGACACGATGCCGAACACGATCGAGCCGATGCCGGTGCCGATGAGGACTCCCTTCGCCCCCCACGTCGCCGCGCCCCAATGGACGAGCGGGATGGTGCCGAGCGTCGCCTTGCCCCAGTTGAGGAGCGTCGAGGTCGTCGCGCGGCCGGTGTTGTTGAAGAGCGCGCTCGCCACGAACTGCACGCCGGCGAACGCCCAAGTCCACGAGATGAAGGTGCAGAAGAACACGATGAGGTCGTGGGTCTCCCCAGTCGCGCTGAAGCCCGACGCGATGTGGGAACCGAACAGGAGCAGGAGAAAGCAGGTCGTTCCCGTATAGGCGAGGTTGAAAATGAGGCCGTCGCGCAGCGTCTGCCTCACGCGGTCGAAGCGCTCCGCCCCGACGTTCTGGCCGATGATCGGCCCCACGGAGCTCGACAGCGCGAAGATGATGCCGAAGGTCACCGGGATGAGTCGGCCGATGATCGCCATGCCCGCCACCGCATCGTTGCCGAACGGCGCGATCGCCGCCGTCGCATAGGCGGCCGCGAACGGGGTGGCGACCTGCGTCAGCATCGCCGGCCCGGCAATGCTGAGGATGGCGGGCAGGTCGGCGCGAAAGCGCGAGAGGCTGAACGGTGCCAGGAAGTTGTGCACGCGCTTGACCGCATAGAGGCCGGTGAGGAACGCGCCTCCATAGGCGATCACCGTCGCGATCGCCGCGCCCTGGAGGCCGAGGCCGAAGCCGAATATGAAGAGCGGGTCGAGCACGGCGATGATCGCCGCGATGACGAGGGTGATGTACATCGACCGCCGCGCGTCGCCGAGCCCGCGCAGGATGAAGCTGAACGCCACCGCGGTGGCGATGAGGACGAAGCCCGGAATCAGCGTCCACAAATAGTTCTGCGCCAGCCGCAATGCCTCGCCGTCGGCGCCGAGCAGCCGCAGGAGCGGTTCCGATCCGATGGCGACGGCGAGCGAGATGGCGAGAGAAACCGCCGCCGAGAACGCTGCCGCGTTCGTCGCGAAGTGACGCGCCGTCTCGACGCGGCCGGCGCCGACGTTTCTCGCCACGTGCACGGCCGCCGCGATGCCGCTGCCGATCGACAGCGACAGGTTGGCGAAGGCGATGGTGCCGGCGAAGCCGATCGCCGCGGTGATCTCCGTGCGCCCGAGAAGGCTGAGGAAGAAGAGATCGGCCAGATCGACGAAGAACATCGACATGAGGCCCAGGGCGCCGGTGAAGGTCATCACCGTCACGTGCCGCATGGTCGAGCCGGTGAGGAAGCGGGCCTCGCGCGTCGGGCTTGCCGTTCCGGGGGGCGGGCTCATCTCAACCGATGTCCCGAAGGAAGCAGGCCAAGCGTCTCGACCTCGCGCGCCAGGGGTGGAAAGGAGATGTAGTGGTGGGCCAGGAGGCCGGCCGCGAGCGCACCATCGACATTGGCCTTCTTGTCGTCAATGAAATACGCATCGCCGGGCGCGATGCCGAGCCGCGCCACGAGGCGCGTGTAGGTGCCGGGGTCGGGCTTGGCGGCGGAGAACTCGCAGGAGCAGTAGATGTGGGTCCCGAACAGCGAACCGAGCTTCGGATGGATCTCGGCGAGCGTTTCCTTGAGCAGCGGACCGTTGTTCGTGAAGAGGGCGAGCCCGGCCTTCGCCTTCACCGCCTCTGCGAGGCCCATGACCTCGGGATCGAGCGTCATCGCCGCGCGGCGCGCCGCGACCCAGTCGGCCCGGCTGAGCGTCCGCCCGAGACGGCGGTGGAATTCGCCGAGATAGGCGGCGCCGTCGGCGAAGCGGCCGTTGTCCGAGAGGTCCTCGAACCCCGAATCCCAGATCGCCGCGCGGATCGCCTCGGGCGACAGGCCGGTCGCCTGCGCCATCACCTGCAGCCGCGCCGCGAGATCGTAGCGGCACAACACGTCGTCCATGTCGAAGATGACGAAGCGTGGGCGGTTCCGCCCCGATGTCACGTAGCCGTTCCGCCGACGGTGATCCTGTCGAGCCGGATGGTCGGCTGGCCGACGCCGACCGGAACGCCCTGGCCGTTCTTGCCGCACGTTCCGATGCCGCTGTCGAGCTTCATGTCGCTGCCGACCATGCTGATGCGGGTGAGGGCGTCGGCGCCGCTGCCGATGATCATGGCGCCCTTGACCGGGGCTCCGACCTTTCCGTTCTCGACCTTGTAGGCCTCGGTGCACGAGAAGACGAACTTGCCGTTCGTGATGTCGACCTGCCCGCCGCCGAAATTCACGGCGTAGAGGCCGTTCTTCACCGATGCGAGGATCTCCGCCGGATCCCGCTCGCCCGCAACCATGATGGTGTTGGTCATGCGCGGCATGGGCGCATGCGCGTACGACTGCCGGCGCCCGTTGCCGGTCGGGGCTTGCCCGCTGAGCCGGGCGTTGAGGCGGTCCTGCATGTAGCTCGTCAGGATGCCGTCGTCGATGAGGACGGTGCGCTGGGTCGGCATGCCTTCATCGTCGAAGGACAGCGAGCCGCGCCGCGCCTCGATCGTGCCGTCGTCCACCACCGTGACGCCCTTGGCCGCGATCCGCGTGCCCATGAGGCCGCTGAACGCGCTCGTCTTCTTGCGGTTGAAATCGCCCTCGAGACCGTGGCCGATCGCTTCGTGCAGCAGGATGCCGGGCCAGCCGGGTCCGAGCACCACGTCCATTTCTCCGGCCGGTGCGGCGACTGACTCGAGCATGACGAGGCTTTGGCGCACCGCTTCCTTGACGGCATGCTGCCAAGTCGCCGGATCGAGCAGGAGCGAATAGTCGGTGCGGCTGCCCATTCCGTAGCCGCCCGCCTCCTGCCGGCCGTCCTGTTCCGCGACGACGCTGACGTTGAAGCGCACGAGCGGCCGGGCGTCGCGGGCCGTGAAACCGTCCGGGCGCACGATCGACACGTATTGCCATTCGCCGGTGAGCGACACCGACACCTGCTTGATCCGCGGGTCCTGGGCGCGGGCGAAGGCGTCGACCTCCTGCAGGAATGCGGCCTTGGTCTTGAAATCGGTGGCTTCGACCGGATTGACGTCCTGATAGAGGCGGCGGTTCGTCTTCGGCGGCGGCGCTGCATAGCTGCCGCCCTGGATCGCCTTCACCGTGTGTGCCGCCCGCGCCAGCGCCTCTTCCGAGATCTCGCTGCTGTGCGCATAGGCCGTCGTTTCGCCGGCGACGGAACGCAGGCCGAAGCCCTCCGTCGTGTCGAGCGCCGCACTTTTCAGTTTCTGGTCGTCGTAGACGAACGCTTCCGACTGCCGGTGCTCGAGGAAGAGCTCGCCGTCCTCGGACTTCGACAGTGCATCGGCGAGGATGCTCTGCGCCCGCGGCGTTTCGAGCACGTCGAGCTTGGCGGCGGGGCGGGTCATGGCGGGCAAGGGCGCCTCCTGTTGCGTTTAAGGTCACGCCCGAAGGAACGAGGCATGACTCTTCCCAATCTAGGAAGCGGACGCGGCTTTGACTACCCGCGCGCCGCGCGAGGCCTGCGGGTCTAGAGCTTGTCGAGCGCCGTCAGCGCCTTGCCGAAACCCTTGAGCGAGATTCCCATGGGCACGCCGGCGCCGGGTCCCTCATAGATGATGAAGTTCGCGACGTTGCCCTTCTTGAGCTTGTCCAGCGTCTCGGGCGACGCCTCGCCGCGCGCGAGGCAGACCTGCGGCAGGCAGTTCGAGAAGGGCACGCGGCTCACCGCCGTCCCGTCGATCTCCAGCGCCACCCCGGTCGGCAGGTAGACGCCGATCGGCGCGAGGACCTTCATCTGGGTCGAGATCTTGTCGCCGGCCTTGTGGCGCGAGATGTAGAGGGTGAGGCCGATCTGCGGTCGCTTTTCGAAGCGCGTCGTCTGGATCATGCCGCAGAATTTGCGTTCCTCGATCTCCGTCGTAGCGTCGGCAGCCGCCGGCTCCGCCACGGCCTCGCTGTCCGACTTGCCGGACGCCGTCGCTCCCGCCTCGCCGGCCTTTTTGGCCACCCGCGGGATGCGGATGGTTTCGCACTGGATGCGCCAGTCGTCGAAGGTGGCGACCGTCTCCGGCGGATCGATCTTCGGCCGGTTGGGGTTGCCGGCGTCTGCCGGCGCCGCCTTCTGGACCCTCGGGCCGAACGTGTTCTTGGCGGTCGGCGTCTGAGGGGTGTTCTGGGCTAGGGCTGCGGGAATTGCGGCGGCGATGCCGCAGGCAAGCAGGAGTGCGGTTGCGGCGGGAAGGAAGCGATTCTGGCTCACGGTCTTGCTTGCTCCAAGGGGTCGGGCATCGGTTGTATGGCTCGGCGACGGATTTCGATTAGCGCGATTGCAGCCAAAGTCAAAGCATCGCCCGTCTCTCCAAGGGTCGAAAGGGTCGTAGAGCGCGACTGCCGAGACGTTTCTTGTGTCAAAAAGTCGCAAGAACATCGTCGCTATCGAACCCGTCGTTCGGGACGCGCCGCATCGCTCGTCGGCTGTGTCGGCGACAATTGAGGCGGAATTGCGAAGCGCGTCCCGGGGCCCGGTCGTCGCGGCAAAAATCCCGACTGGGATGAGCCACTTGGCGCGATCCGCCGCGAAACTTTGCCGCGCAGTTGCCGATTGCGGCAGGCCGGGGTTTGTGGTTCATGAGTGGCATCTTTGCGTTCGCATCGGCGCTATGCGTGGGCGCATCCGCGCTGGATGGCGCGATCGGCGTTCAATCGGCGGATGGTGGAATGGCGGGCAAATCGGAAAAGCGGGTGAGGGTGATGCGGCTGTTGGGCGCCGCCGGGCTTCTGCTCGCCGCGGCCTTCTTCGGCCTGGGGGAGGGCGCTTTCGCCGCCGCTCTCGGCAAGCCGGAGCCCTGGCAGATCAACATGCAGCTTCCCGCCTCGCCCTCGGCGGAAGGCATTCATCAGCTCCACACGCTCCTCACCGTACTCATCACGCTCATCACCATCTTCGTCCTCGGCCTCCTCGTCGTGGTCATGGTCCGCTTCAATGCGAAGGCCCATCCGGTGCCGTCGCGCACCACCCACAACACCACCATCGAAGTGCTGTGGACGATCATTCCGGTGGTCATCCTGCTGGCCATCGCCGTGCCCTCCTTCCGGCTGCTCTACCTGCAGCGCGACATGCCCGACGGCGACATGACGGTTAAGGTCACCGGCAACAAGTGGTACTGGTCGTACGAATATCCCGACCATGCCGGCGTGGCCTTCGATTCCAACATCCTGAGCGATGCCGATGCCGACGCGTCCGGCCAGCCGCGCCATCTTGCGGCCGACAACCCGATGGTCGTCCCCGTCGGCAAGACGGTCCGCCTCATCGTCACGGCGAGCGACGTCATCCACGCCTGGACCGTGCCGTCCTTCGGCTCGAAGATCGACGCCGTTCCCGGCCGGCTCAACGAGGAATGGTTCAACGTCGACCAGCCCGGAATCTATTACGGGCAGTGCTCCGAGCTGTGCGGCAAGGATCACGCCTTCATGCCGGTCATGGTGCGCGCCGTGCCGGAGCCCGAATTCAACGCCTGGGTCGAGACGGCCAAGACGGCCGGCGTCGAAGCGGCGAACCGGATGCTTGCGGCGCTCCCGGCGCCGGAGCGACAATCGATGGCGGCTGCGGCTGCCGAGTAGAGAATTGGGGTCCGCGGTCAAACGCGGAACGAGGATCGGCAAATGGCATATGCACAGGCTTCCCATGGTGATCACGACAGCCACCCGACCGGGTGGCGTCGCTACGCCTACTCGACCAACCACAAGGACATCGGCACGATGTACCTCGTGTTCGCGATCGTCGCGGGGCTGATCGGCGGCATCCTTTCGATCCTGATGCGCGTCGAGCTGCAGGAGCCGGGCATCCAGATCTTCCACGGCCTCGCCAGCATGGTCTACGGCGTCGATCCGGGCGTCGCCGCCGATGCCGGCAAGCACATGTACAACGTCTTCGTCACCGCCCACGGCCTCATCATGATCTTCTTCATGGTCATGCCGGCCATGATCGGCGGTTTCGGCAACTGGTTCGTGCCGCTCATGATCGGGGCGCCCGACATGGCCTTCCCGCGCATGAACAACATCTCCTTCTGGCTCCTCATTCCCTCCTTCGCCCTGCTTCTCATCTCCATGTTCGTCGAGGGTCAGGACGGCTTCATGGGGGCCGGCAGCGGCTGGACGATCTATCCGCCGCTCTCCTCGCAGGGCGGCCCGGCTATGGACTTCGCCATCCTGTCGCTGCACATCGCCGGCGCCTCGTCGATCCTCGGCGCCATCAACTTCATCACCACCATCTTCAACATGCGCGCCCCCGGCATGACGATGCACAAGATGCCGCTCTTCGTCTGGGCCATCCTCGTCACCGTCTTCCTGCTGCTGCTCGCCCTGCCGGTGCTTGCGGGCGCCATCACCATGCTGCTGACCGACCGCAATTTCGGAACGAGCTTCTTCATTCCCGATACCGGCGGCGATCCGATCCTCTTCCAGCACCTGTTCTGGTTCTTCGGCCACCCCGAGGTCTACATCCTCATCCTCCCCGGCTTCGGCATGGTCAGCCAGATCGTGTCGACCTTCTCCAAGAAGCCGATCTTCGGCTATCTCGGCATGGCGTACGCCATGGTCTCGATCGGCGTCATCGGGTTCATCGTCTGGGCGCATCACATGTTCACGGTCGGCCTCGACGTCGACACCCAGGCCTATTTCATCGCCGCCACCATGGTCATCGCGGTGCCGACCGGCGTGAAGATCTTCTCGTGGATCGCCACCATGTGGGGCGGCTCGATCGAGTTCCGCACGCCCATGCTCTGGGCGATCGGCTTCATCTTCCTCTTCACCATCGGCGGCGTTACCGGCGTCGTCCTCGCCAATGCCGGCGTCGACCGCTATCTCCACGACACCTACTACGTCGTCGCCCACTTCCACTACGTGCTGTCGCTCGGCGCCGTCTTCGCCATCTTCGGCGGCTGGTACTACTGGTTCCCGAAGATGTTCGGCTACAATTACGACGAGCGCATCGGCAAGCTGCACTTCTGGGTGACCTTCATCGGCGTCAACCTGGTATTCTTCCCGCAGCACTTCCTCGGCCTCGCCGGCATGCCGCGCCGCTATGTCGACTACACCGAGGCGTTCTGGGGTTGGAACATGATCTCCTCGCTCGGCTCCTATCTTTCGGGCCTCGGCATGGTGATCTTCCTCTACGGGATCTATCGCGCCTGGGCGCTGCGCGACAAGGCGGCCGACAATCCGTGGGGCGAGGGGGCGACGACGCTCGAGTGGACGCTGTCCTCGCCGCCGCCGTTCCACCAGTACAACACGCTGCCGGTCATTCGTTAGGAGGCTCGCGCCCTCGTGAGTGCGGATATGCGCCATCTGGTAGAGCCCGCCCCGGTCGCCATGGGCGGCATGGGAACGGTCGAGGACTACGTCGCCCTTCTCAAGCCGCGCGTCATGTCGCTCGTCGTCTTCACGGCCCTCGTCGGCCTCGTCGCTGCGCCGGGCCACATCCATCCGTGGCTCGCAGCTGTCGCGTTGCTCGCCATCGCCATGGGGGCAGGGGCCTCCGGGGCGCTCAACATGTGGTACGACGCCGACATCGACGGACGAATGCGGCGCACCGCCGGCCGTCCGCTTCCGGCGGGCCGCATCCTTCCCGGCGAGGCCCTGGGCTTCGGCCTGACCCTTGCCGTCGCATCCGTCCTCCTGCTCGGCCTCGTCGCCAACTGGCTCGCGGCGAGCCTTCTCGCCTTCACCATCTTTTTCTACGCCGTCGTCTACACCATGTGGCTGAAGCGGCGGACCGCGCAGAACATCGTCATCGGCGGCGCCGCCGGCGCCCTGCCGCCGGTGATCGGCTGGTCGGTCGTGACCGGTTCGGTCGCGCTTGCCCCGCTCGCCCTGTTCCTGGTCATCTTCCTGTGGACGCCGCCGCATTTCTGGGCGCTGGCGCTGCTGCGCCGCGACGAATACGCCGGAGCCCGCATCCCCATGCTTCCGGTGGTGAAGGGCGATGCGGAGACCCGCCGCCAGATCCTCATCTACAGCCTGGCGCTCGTCGCGTCTTCTTGCCTGCCCGCCGTTTTGGGGATTGCCGGTCCGCTCTATGCGGGGACCGCCGTCGTCCTGGGAATGCTCTTTGTATATTCCGCCGCGGTGCTGCATCGCGACGGTGAAGCGGCCGAAGCGGGCCGGCTGTTCGGCTTCTCCATTCTATATCTGTTCGGGCTCTTCGCCGCGCTGCTGGTCGAGCATGCCCTCGCCCTGCCGGTGTTCCCGGCCGTCGTCGACTGAGGAGCGTCGCGATGGAACGCCGCGAGCTCACGCCCCAGGAGATGGCCGCCCGCCGCCGCCGCTCCATCGCGCTGGCTCTCGTGCTCGCCGCATTCGTGGTCGTCTTCTTCGTCACGACGATGGTCCGCCTCAGCGGCAACGTCGCCCTGCGATCTCTCTGAAGGAAGCGCCCCTCGATGCCGTCCCTCAACCGAAACCTCAAGGTCGCCTCGCTCTGCGGCCTCCTTGCGATGGGCATGGTCGGCCTGTCCTACGCCGCCGTGCCCCTCTATCGCCTTTTCTGCCAGGTGACCGGCTATGCCGGCACGACCCAGCGCGCCGACGCCGCGCCGGGCCGCAGCGGCGAGCGCGAGATCACTATCGAGTTCGATGCCAATGCCGCCCCCGGCCTCGCCTGGACCTTCGCCCCGGCCCAGCGCCGGATGACGGTGAAGCTCGGCGAGCAGACGCTCGCCTTCTACCGCGCCGAGAACGTGACCGACGCCGCGGCCAGCGGCCAGGCCGTCTTCAACGTCACGCCCGACGTCGCCGGCCGCTACTTCACCAAGATCGAATGCTTCTGCTTCAGCGAGCAGACGCTGCAGGCCCGCCAGAGCGCCGACATGCCGGTTCTGTTCTTCGTCGATCCGGAGCTCGCGGCCGATCCCGACTTGAAGTCGGTCAAGACGATTACGCTGTCCTACACCTTCTTTCCCGTGGCGCCCGAGAAGCAATCCTCCGCGCCGGGAAACGGAGGCGGCAGTGAAAGGTTGAAGACGGCCCGCCCGCCCGGGCGGTCCTGAAACGAAGGAGCAAGGGGTTCATGGCCGACAGCCACGCCAAGCATCACGACTACCACCTCGTCGATCCGAGCCCCTGGCCGATCATCGGCGCCGTGGCGACCTTCGTGCTCGCCGTCGGCGCCATCATGTGGATGCACGGCGCCCAGCCCTGGATCATGATCCTCGGCTTCCTCGGCGCCCTCTACACAATGTTCATGTGGTGGCGCGACGTCGTCATGGAGGCGCACCGCGGCGACCACACCAAGGTCGTCCAGCTCCATCTCCGCTACGGCATGATCCTGTTCATCGCCTCCGAGGTGATGTTCTTCGTCGCCTGGTTCTGGGCCTTCTTCGATGCGAGCCTCTATGCCGACGAGGCCATCCAGGCCGCGCGGGTCACGGTCACCGGCGGCGAGTGGCCGCCCAAGGGTGTGGAGGCCTTCGATCCCTTCCACCTGCCGCTTCTCAACACCTTGATCCTGCTCACCTCGGGCACCACGGTCACCTGGGCCCACCATGCCCTCATCCACAACGACCGGAAGAACCTCGTCTGGGGGCTCGGACTGACCATCCTGCTCGGCCTCCTGTTCACCGGAGTCCAGGCCTACGAATATGCCCATGCCGCCTTCGCCTTCGACCGCGACAACGGCGGCAACATCTATGGCTCGACCTTCTTCATGGCGACGGGCTTCCACGGCTTCCACGTCATCATCGGCACCATCTTTCTCATCGTCTGCTTCTTCCGGGCCCTTGCCGGGCACTTCCGCCCCGATCAGCATTTCGGTTTCGAGGCGGCGGCCTGGTACTGGCACTTCGTCGACGTGATCTGGCTCTTCCTGTTCGCCTGCATCTACGTATGGGGCACGGCGGGCGCCACCTATCACGAGTGACGGACCGGGGTTGAGCGGGTGAGCCCGCTCCGTGCCGGGATCCGCGGCCGCTGCCCGCGTTGCGGGCGCGGGCCGCTCTTCTCGGGCTTCCTCGACCTCGCACCCGCCTGCACCACCTGTGGGCTTCCCTTCGATTTCGCCGACGCCGGCGACGGCGCGCCCTGGTTCGTGATGCTGGTCACCGGCGCCGCCTCGGTCGCCGCCGCGCTCATCGTCGAGACAAATTGGCAGCCGTCCTACTGGGTGCATGCGGCGGTCGCATTCCCCTTCGCCGTCCTCTTGCCGCTTCTTCTCCTGCGCCCCGTCAAGGGCGTCCTCATCTGCCAGCAGTACCGCACCGGGGCCTCGGGCGGATGATGAGATCGCATCGCCGCACGCTCATCTTCGCCGCGGCGTCGGTCGTTGCCGTCTTCATCCTTCTTGGCCTCGGCTACTGGCAGCTCGAACGCCGCGTCTGGAAGGAAGCGCTCATCGCCGAGCTCGCGGCGGCCTCGAAGCCGGATGCGCGCGCCCTCGACCTCGGCGAAGCGGAGCGCCTGCTCGCATCGGACGCAAGCCGTGATTTCGCCCGCGTCCGGTTGGACGGCAAGTATCTCGACGGCATGGACCGCTACCTCTTCTCCATTTCGGCGGGCGCGCCCGGCTACCACGTGATTTCACCGTTGATGACCGGCGACGGACGGCTCGTCCTGGTCGACCGCGGCTTCGTGCCCGAGGCGCTTCGGGATGCGGCGAGCCCGGCCTCCGGCCCGGCGGCGGTGGAAGGCCTGCTGCGCCAAGCCCGCGAGCGGGGAATGTTCGCCCCGGCCGACGACGTCGCCGGCAATGTCTGGTACTGGCCCGACGTCCCGGCTCTCCTCGCCTCGCTTCCCGAGGCGGCCGGCGCAAGGCCGGTGCCCTATCTCGTCGAAGCCTTGCCGGGAGCCGCTTCCGCGTCCTGGCCGCGCCCCGACCCGCCCGATCCGCGTGCCATCCCGAACAATCACCTTCAATATGCGGTCACCTGGTTCGGGCTCGCCGCCGTCTGCCTCGTCATGACCGTCCTTCTGCTTTGGGGCCGCGGCGGCCCCGATCCGGACGGACCTGCTTGATGGCGGTGGTGCCTGCCGCTAGGGTGCGCCCGATTTCTTCCCCTGAAGGCCGAACGGCGTGAAGTACATTTCGACCAGAGGCTCGGCGCCTGCCGTAGGCTTCGAGACGGCGATGCTGTCGGGACTGGCGCCCGATGGCGGGCTTTACATGCCCGCCGAATGGCCGCGCCTTGCCGACGCGCGCTTCCTCGCGCTGCGCGGCCGCCCCTATCCCGAGATCGCCGCCGCCGTCATCGAACCCTTCGTCGGCAGCGACGTCTCGGCCCCCGAGCTTCGGGGCATTATCGAAGCCGCCTATGCGGCCTTCTCCCATCCCGCCGTCGCGCCTTTACGCCAGGCGGGCGTCGACCACTGGCTGCTCGAGCTCTTCCATGGGCCGACCCTCGCCTTCAAGGACATCGCCCTCCAGCTCGTGTCCCGACTCATGGAGGCATCGCTGGAGCGCCACGGCACGCGTGCGACCGTCGTGTGCGCCACCTCGGGCGACACCGGCAGTGCGGCGATCGCCGCCTTCCGGAACTCCAGGCGGGCCTCCATCGTCGTGCTTCACCCCGAGGGGCGGGTGAGCGAGGTCCAGCGCCGCCAGATGACGACGGTCGGAGCCGACAACGTGCACAACGTAGCCGTCGCCGGCAGCTTCGACGATTGCCAGGCGCTGCTGAAGGCGATGTTCGCCGACGCCGCCTTCCGCGACCGCACCCGGCTTGCCGCCGTCAACTCCATCAACTGGGCCCGCATTCTCGCCCAGGCCGTCTACTACGTCGCAGCCGGCGTCGCCCTCGGCGCTCCCGACCGCGGGTTGAGCTTCACCGTTCCTACGGGCAATTTCGGCAACGTGTTCGCCGGCTACGTCGCCCGCCAGCTCGGCCTTCCCGTTCGCCGCCTCATCGTCGCGACCAACGTCAACGACATCCTCGATCGCACGCTTCGCGACGGGCGCTACGAGGTGCGCGGCGTCGCCGCCACCATGAGCCCGTCCATGGACATCCAGGTGTCGAGCAATTTCGAGCGCCTTCTTTTCGAGGCCGTAGGACGCGACGCGGCCTCCGTTCGCCGCTCCATGGACGGCCTCAGGCAGTCGGGCAACTTCACCATCGAGCCCGGCGCGCTCTCCGCCATGACCAGGCTCTTCATGTCGGGTCGCACCGACGAGGACGAGACGCTGCGCACCATGCGCGCCTGGCATGGGGCGACGGGAGAGTTCATGGACCCCCACACCGCCGTCGGCTATTCGGTGGCCTCGCGCATGCATGATGCATCCGTTCCCATGGTGACCCTCGCCACCGCCCACGCGGCGAAGTTCCCGGATGCCGTCGAGGCCGCGACCGGCCGCCGCCCGCCCGAACCGTCGGCGCTCGCGGATATCGGAAAAGAGGAGGAGCGGCTGACCGTCCTTCCCAACGACCTCGGCGCCGTCAAGAACTTCATACTGTCCCGGACCTAGACTTCATGCCCGTAAACCTCACGCGACTGACGAACGGCATCCATGTCCTGACGGACGCCATGCCGCACATCGAGACGGTGGCCCTCGGCGTCTGGCTGAAGGCCGGGGCGCGCGACGAGCGCGCCTCCGAATCGGGCCTCGCCCATCTCCTCGAGCACATGGCGTTCAAGGGAACCTCGCGCCGCTCGGCCATGGACATCGCCGCCGAGATCGAAGCGGTGGGCGGCGAGATCAACGCCGGCACCGGCATGGAGACGACGGCGTATTTCTGCCGGGTGCTGAAGGAGGACTGGCCGCTCGCCCTCGACATCCTCGCCGACATCCTGACCGATCCGGTGTTCGACCCGGCCGAGCTCGCCCGCGAGAAGGACGTCATCCTCCAGGAGATCGCCGCCGCCAACGACGCTCCCGACGACCTCGTCTTCCAGCTCGTCAACGAGGCGGCGTTTCCCGGCCACCCGCTCGGGCGCTCGATCCTCGGCGAGGCCCATCACGTCGGCGCTTACGACGCCGGTCTCCTCGACCGCTATCGCGGCCTTCACTACAACGCGCCGCGCATGGTCGTGGCCGCCGCCGGCCGTCTCGATCACGAGGCGTTCGCCGCCGCCGCCGCCGACAAGCTCGGTGCCGTCGGCAAGGGCATGCCGGCCGAATGGTCGAAGCCGAAGTTCGCAGGCGGCCACCGCATCGCCGAGCGCCCGCTCGACCAGCTGCACATCGCCATGGGATTTCCCGCCCCCGGCTATCGCGACGAGCGCATCTACGCCCTCCAGGTGCTCTCGAGCGTCATGGGCGGAGGCATGTCGTCGCGGCTCTTCCAGGAGGTGCGCGAGAAGCGCGGCCTCTGCTACGCCGTGTTCAGCTTTCCGTCCTCCTACGAGGATACGGGCATGTTCAACGTCTATGCCGCGACCTCGCCTGCGAACGCCGGGGCTCTTCTCGACGTGATGGCCGACGTCATGCTGTCGGTGGCGAAGGACGTCGCCGAAGCCGAGCTTCAGCGGGCCAAGGCCCAGCTCAAGAGCGGCCTGGTCATGAGCCTCGAGAGCGCCGGCGCTCGCGCCGACCAGATCGCCCGCCAGTTCCTCGCCTTCGGGCGGGTTCCGGAAATCGCCGACATCGTGGCGAGAATCGAGCGGCTGACCGTCGAAGACATCCGTCGCCTCGCCCAGGACGTGCTTACCGCGGGGCCGCCGGCCATCTCGGCGGTGGGCGGCATCAAGACCCTTGCGCCGCTCGAGACTGTCGCTGCAAGATTTGCTTGAAAGACGAACATCCGGAGAGCGCCGCATGGCATTCTTGTCGAGCCTCGTCGAACCGTCGGCCGTTTCCGTCCTGTCCGGCCCGACGGTGCACCTGCGGACCCCGCAGATGGGCGACTATGCCGCCTGGTCGGGCCTGCGCGAGCGGAGCCGGGCGTTCCTCGTTCCCTGGGAGCCGCTATGGGCCTACGACGACCTCGCCCGCCATGCCTACCGCGCCCGCATGAAGCGCTACGCCAAGGACATCCAGGACGATCTCGCTTATCCCTATTTCCTGTTCCGCAAAGAGGATGGGAACCTGTGCGGCGGGCTCACCCTGTCGAACGTGCGCCGCGGCGTCGCCCAGACCGCCACGCTCGGCTACTGGATGGGCGAGCCTTATGTGCGCCGCGGCTACATGACGGAGGGGCTGCACTTGGCGATGGGCTTTGCCTTCGGTCAGCTCGGCCTCCACCGCATCGAAGCGGCATGCCTGCCGCGCAACGCCGCCTCGATCGCTCTCCTGAAGACGTGCGGTTTTCGCGAGGAGGGCTATGCGCGCCGCTATCTGCGCATCAACGGCGAATGGCAGGACCACCTTCTTTTCGCCATCCTTGCCGAAGATCGTAAAATCTGAAAACGCATAAGTGTGTCCAAGCGTTAACGCCTGGCAGGGGAAGCTTGCCTTGCTGAGCGGCGGGGGGTACCTAGTAAAGCCTCGATTGTAAGAGCGTGTGCATTCCCGCTGGAGTTCGATGCCTACCGGCCGTCTCATTCAACTGTTGTTCGTGTTCGCTGCATTGCTTCTCGTCTCGCACGGAGCGGCCGATGCGCGCGACATCGTCAACGCCGCTCTGAAATCGCCGAGCATCGACCTCATCCCCGTTCTCGAGACGGTGGAGACCGACAAGGACCAGGTCGCCATCGAGATTCCGAACGTCACCGGCACCCAGAAGACGCTGATGACGCTCCAGGCCATCGGCACCGGGTCGACGCACCGCTGGGTCGTCTTCTCGCTGCTCAATCCGGATTCCGCACCCCACGACCTCGTCATCGTCAGCCCCAACCAGGGCTTCGTCGGTTCGGGCTTCCTGTGGCCGCGGCGCGAGGGCAGCCGCATCTTCGGCATCCAGAACAGCGCGGGCAACGAGCCACGCACCCTGAGCGCGCTCGGCGTCGACGCCCTTGCCTTCACCATCGAGCCCAACGCCTCCCAGACCTTCGCGCTCGAGGTGACACCAGCCGGTCTGTCCGGCCTGTCCCTGTGGCAGCGCGGCGCCTTCGAAGGCGAAGCGGGCGAATATGCGTTCCTGCGCGGCATGGTGATCGGAATCGCCATGCTGCTTGCCGGCGTCATGCTGATATTCCTCGTCCTGCGCCAGCGTGCCGTTTTCCTCGCCGCATCGATCTTCGCCCTGTCGTCGCTTCTGTTCTTGGGCATCGAAGCGGGATACCTGCGCGCCCTCCTGTCCTGGCTGCCGCTCGGCGCCGACGGGTCCCAGAAACTGCGCGCCATCGTCGAATCCCTGATGTTCGCAGGTCTGGTCCTGTGTTTGCTGACCTTCCTCGAGCTAAGGAAGCGCCAGCCGGTGCTGGCGACGCTCCTCGCCGTGCTCGCCGCTTCCGCCGCCGGACTCGCCGCCTATGGCTGGTACCAGCCGGAGATCGCAACCGGTCTGGCGCGCCTCGGCTTCGGCGCCGTCGCGGTCGGCGGCTTCTTTCTGACTTTCACCCTGTGGCGGCGCGGCTTGTCGTGGGCGCGGGCGACCCTCGTTCCGTGGACCGTGCTGCTCGCCTGGACGGTGCTCGCCGGTCTCGGCGTCGCAGATCTCATCCCCTTCGACAACGGACGGCTCGTCATCTCCGCCGGTCTGGCCCTCGTACTGCTCACCATGGGATTCACCCTGGCGCAGTTCGCCTTCAGCCACGGGATCATGTCGAGCCGCTTCTTCGAGGATTCCGGGCGTCGTGCCCTGGCGCTCGCCGGCTCCGAGCAGACGGTGTGGGACTGGCAGGTCGATCGCGCAGCGCTCTATGTCGGGCCTGAGCTCGAACGCGCCCTCGGCCTCGAGACCGGCTCGGTGATGAGCAAGGGCTTGAAATCCTGGCTCGAGCTGATCCATCCCGCCGACCGCGCCGCCTATGTCGCGGCCGTCGAGGCGGCCGAGCGCCGCGGCAAGGGCACCTTCGCCCAGGAATTCCGCCTACGGCGCCACGACGGGACCTATCGCTGGTACCTCCTGCGCGCCCGCTCCATGCTCGGCCAGGACGGACGCGCGGCGCGCTGCATCGGTACGCTGGCCGACATCACCGGCGTCAAGCGCTCCGAGGATCGCCTCCTGTCCGACGCCGTGCGCGACCGCATCACCGGTCTTCCCAACCGCGCCCTGTTTCTCGATCGCCTCGAATTCGCGATGCGCCGCGCCCATACCGAGAACAACAACGAGCTCTACGTCATCGTCATCGACCTCGACCGCTTCAAGACCGTCAACGACGGTCTCGGCCACGAGGTAGGCGACAGCCTCCTGTCGGTGACCGGCAGGCGCCTCCAGGGGCTCGTCGGTCCCGAGGACACGCTCGCCCGCCTGCCCGGCGACCAGTTCGCCATCATCTTCAACGGCCGTCATCCCAAACGCGACGTCATTCCCTTCACCGAGCAGGTGCGCACCACCCTGTCGCGTCCCATCAAGCTGCGCGGCCGCGAGCTCTTCCTGACAGCGAGCTTCGGCGTCGCCCGCTTCCTCGACGATCGCACCTCCGGTCCCGATTTCGTCAAGGACGCCGAGATCGCGCTTTACGAGGCCAAGCGGCGGGGCAGGGACTCGACCGAGTTCTTCCGTCCCGACATGCGCGACGACCGCTCCGAGCTCCTGACCCTCGAGCAGGACCTGCGCCGCGCCGTCGAGCGCAACGAGATCGAGGTCGTCTACCAGCCGATCACCCGCCTGAGCGACATGGGCCTCGCTGGTTTCGAGGCCTTGATCCGCTGGCGTCATCGGACCGAGGGGCTTCTGTCGCCCGATGCCTTCATGGGCCTCGCCGAGGAGACCGGGATCATCAAGGACCTGAGCCGTCTCGTCCTCAACGAGTCGGCCCGCCAGCTCGGCATCTGGCAGCGCGCCTTCCGGCCTGACAAGCCGCTCTTCGTGTCGGTGAACGTCTCCTCGAGTCAGCTCTTGAACACCGAGCTCGTCGACGACGTTCGCGCCCTTCTTGGCCGCGAGGACATCATCGAGGGCACCTTGAAGGTCGAGCTCACCGAATTGATGGTGATGGAGAACCCCGAGCTGTCGATCGAGGTCCTCGAGCGCCTGAAGGCGCTGGGCGTCGGCCTTGCCTGCGACGATTTCGGCACCGGCTATTCGGCTCTCGCCAATTTGCGCCGGCTTCCCTTCGACATGCTGAAGATCGACAAGAGCTTCCTCGAGGCCGATCCCGAGGACGAGAAGGGGATGATCGTCCTGGAGACCATCATCCTGCTCGCCCACGATCTCCGCCTGACCGTGGTCGCCGAAGGCATCGAGGACCAGGACCAGATCGGCCGCCTGGCGGAGCTCGAATGCGACTTCGCCCAGGGCTTCCTCATCGGCGAGCCGATGAGCGCCAAGCAGGTGATCGAGGCTTTGGGCGGCGGCACCTTCGCGGCCGCCAAGCCCGGCAGCCCCGGCTTCTGGAGTTGCATCACCGGTCGCGGGCCCGGGCGCGAACCGACGCCGGCGCCGCCTCCGGGAACGGCGCCGATGGCCACCGCGCCACCGGCCCCCGCTGCGCAACCGCGCGATGATCTCGACGACATCCTCGAGCCGGAGCCGCCGCGTGCCGTTGCGAAGGACGAGGATGACGAGGACGAGGCGATCGCCCTCGGCGACGCCAGCGCCGATGAGCAGGCCGGCGAGCAGCGCAAGGATGCCGAGCCCCTCGCAGCCGCCGCGCAGGACGAGCCGGACGAGAAGGCTCCCGAGGAGGAGACGGCCGTCGCCGAGAAGCCGAAGCCTGCCCCGGCGCCCGAGCCGGTCCGCCCCTCCGTGTCGTTCCGCAGCATGCTGACGCTTCCCGATCCGGAAGCGCTGCCGCCGGTGCCGCCGCCGCCGCCACGGCCGGCCGAGATCTTCGGTATGGCGCCCAAGCCGGTTGTGAAATCGGCTCCGAAATCCGAGAAGCTCGCACCGCGCGTCCCGCCCGAGCCCGAGCCGCATGGCGGCAACGGCTCCGAGCCCCTGGTTGCCGAGGAGCTCGAGGCCGGCGAGGCGCCGGTTCCGCCGCCTCCCAACGCCGGCGAGCCGACCGAGATCGCGGTCGAGGCAACCATCGTCGAGGCTCAGCCCAAGCCGAGCCGGCGCCGCTCCAAATCCTCGAAGTAGAGAAGCCGACGCGTCGGCTCACGCATGCCCGGCGTCGCTCGACAGCATCCTGAGATCGATGCCGATCTTGCGCAACGCGGCATTGTATTTCTCGTCGTTGGCGACCTTGAACAGGAGTTCCTCGTCCGCGTCGCAATGGAGCCAGCCGTTGCGCTGGATCTCGCCTTCGAGCTGCCCGGGGCCCCATCCCGAATAACCGAGCGCCAACAGCGACCGGCGCGGGCCTTCGCCCTTGGCGATGGCGCGCAGCACGTCGAGCGTCGCGGTGAGCCCGACGCGCTCGCTGATCGGCAGCGTCGTGTCGGCGGAATAGTAGTCGGTCGTGTGCAGAACGAAGCCGCGCCCGGTCTCGACCGGGCCGCCGAACTGCACCGGGATCTCGGAAAGATTCCCCGGCACCTTGATCTGGTTGTCGGCCGGAAGCAGGTCCAGCCGTTCGAGAAGGTCGGAGAACGTGATGCCGGGCGCCACCTTGTTGATGACGATTCCCATGGCGCCGTCGGCCGAATGCGCGCACATGAAGATGACGCTGCGCTCGAAGCGCGGGTCGCCGATACCTGGCATGGCGATGAGCAGCTTGCCGTCGAGGAACGAATTGTTTTCCGACTTTGCCATCGGTCGGGAAGTCTAGTGCCAAACCGCAATCTGCGCAAAGAACTCTGACGCAATCGTGATTGGCCGGCCTTCGGCAAATTGCGATAGTCGGCCCGAAAGGCGTGACGTGAAATGAGGAAACGCTTTTTCCTTACGTTTTTCCCAGCGGTTGCCTGGGCCTTCCTGGCGACGGCCGCTGCCGCCGCGGCTCCCGACCGCATCGCCTTTCCGCATTCGAGCGTCCGGCTGTTCGCCGCCGATGGCGCGGCCCAGTGGAACGCCGGCGTCGAGATCGACCTCGCCGACGGCTGGAAGACCTACTGGCGGATCCCGGGCGAATCCGGTGTGCCGCCGACCTTCGACTGGTCGGGTTCGACCAACGTGAAGTCGGTCACCGTCGGCTGGCCGGCGCCCGCGCGCATGACCGATGAGTCGGGCGAAACAATCGGCTACGCCGATGTCGTCGTATTCCCGCTGAAGGTCGAGCCGGCCGATCCGTCGCGCCCCGCCACCCTGGCGCTCGCTCTCACCTATGCCGCGTGCGAGAAGATCTGCGTGCCCGCCGGTGCCGACCTGTCGGTTGATGTGGTGCCCGGCGCCCCAAGTGCCGAGCCCGATGCCGTGCGGCTGCGGGACTTCGCGGCGCGCGTTCCGGTGAAGCCCGCTCCCGGCGCCGTGCCGGCCGTCGCATCCCTTGCGATCGAGACCGATGGCGAAAAGCCCGTCCTGAAGGTGGCGCTGAACGGAAACCTGCCGCCCGCCGAAACCGACATCTTCGTCGAGGGTGACGCGCTTTCCTATTTCCGCAAGCCGCGTCCCGAGCCCGGCGCCGCCGCGTCCGCCTTCCGCCTTCCGGTGGACGGCATCGGCGACAAGGCGGCGCTGCGCGGCAAGGCCCTCACTGTCACCCTCGTGTCGGGCGCCCTGCGCCTTGAGCAGACGCTGACGGTGGAATAGAGAGTCCGGCCGACACGAAGGAGGATCCCTCATGGCGATCACGGAAGGCGACAGGCTGCCCGACACGACGTTCGAGATGATGACGCCCGACGGCAAGAAGCAGCTTGCCACCAACGACGTGTTCGCCGGGCGCAAGGTGGTGCTCTTCGCCGTGCCGGGCGCCTTCACCGGAACCTGCAGCAACCTGCACCTTCCCGGCTACTTGCGGGAGTTCGACGCCTTGAGGGCCAAGGGCGCCGATGCCGTCGTCTGCACTGCCGTCAACGACGCGGCGGTGATGCACGCCTGGGAGAAGCAGGCCGGGGCGGAAGGCAAGATCATCTTCCTCGCCGACGGCAACGGCGAGTTTGCGAGGAAGCTCGGGCTCGACATCGACCTGTCGCGGTCCGGCATGGGCCTGCGGTCGCGCCGCTACTCGATGCTCGTCGAGGACGGAGTCGTGAAGCGCCTCAATGTCGAGGCCAAGCCGGGCGTCAACGTCTCGGGCGTCGAGACGATGCTCACCCAGCTCTGATCACTTCCGAAGCTTGAACGGCGCCATGCCTTCGCGTGCCAGCAGGTCGGCGCGCTCGTTCTCGTCATGGCCGGCATGGCCGCGCACCCAGTGCCAGGTCACGTCGTGGCGCGCCATCGCTTGGTCGAGCCGCTGCCACAGCTCGACGTTCTTTACCGGCTTCTTGTCGGCCGTCCGCCAACCGTTGCGCCGCCATCCGTGGATCCACTTGGAGACGCCGTCGCGCAGGTAGATCGAATCCGTGTAGAACTCGATTTTGCAGTCGCGGTTGAGCGCTTCCAGCGCCGCGATCGCCCCCATGAGCTCCATGCGGTTGTTGGTCGTGAGCGGCTCGCCGCCCTTGAGCTCCCTCTCCCGCCCGTCGTAGCGCAGGATGGCGCCCCATCCGCCGGGGCCGGGATTGCCCGAGCAGGCTCCGTCGGTGAAGATCTTGACGACCTTGGCGACGCTCATGCCGGCAGGCGCGCCTCGCCCGCATCTTCGCGAAGCACCCGCGGCAGCTTGAAGGACACGTTCTCGGTGCGCGTCGTCACCGCTTCGACGGTAAGGGCGAAGCGCGCTCCGAAGGCGGCGATGACCTCGTCGACCAGGAGCTCGGGGGCCGAGGCGCCGGCCGTCAGGCCGACGACGCGGCATCCGGCGAAGCGGTCGAAATCGATCTCCGTGGCGCCTTGAACGAGGAAGGACTGCGCGCATCCCGCCCGCTGGGCGGTCTCGAGCAGGCGCTGCGAGTTGGAGCTGTTGGGCGACCCGACGACGATCATCGCATCGCTGCGCGGCGCGATCGCCTTCACCGCTTCCTGGCGGTTGGTCGTCGCGTAGCAGATGTCCTGCCGGTGCGGCCCGGCGATTGCCGGGAAGCGCCGGTTGAGCACGGCGATGATCGCCATCGTATCGTCGACCGAGAGCGTGGTCTGCGTCGTGTAGGCGAGCCGCGCGGCATCCTTCGGTTCGAAGCGCTCGGCGTCGTCGACCGACTCGATGAGGCTGATGGCTCCGGCGGGCAGCTGGCCCATGGTGCCGACGACCTCGGCATGGCCGCGATGGCCGATGAGCACGATTTCATGGCCCGTCTCGCTCAGCCGCTCCGCCTCGCGATGCACTTTCGTCACCAGCGGGCAGGTGGCGTCGATGTGGAACAGGGCCCGCCGGCGCGCCGCGTCCGGCACCGACTTCGGCACCCCGTGCGCCGAGAAGATCACCGGATGATCGCCGTCCGGGATCTGGTCGAGCTCTTCGACGAAGACCGCGCCCTTGCGCCGGAGGTCCTCGACGACGTGTTTGTTGTGGACGATTTCGTGGCGCACGTAGACCGGCGCGCCGTACTTCTCGAGCGCCCGTTCGACGATCTCGATGGCCCGCTCGACGCCGGCGCAGAAGCCGCGCGGCGCCGCGAGAAGGATTTTCAACTCTGGTTTCGCCTGGCTCATCGATCGAGCCGATACATGGGTGATGCCGGCAAGCCTTGTCAAGCCGAGCCCGGCGGCAAGGCGAACGCACCCTGCGCGGCTTGACAAAGAGTTTTGGCCGGATAGGGTGAGCCCGCATTTTGCTTGAGTCTTCAATGCCTCGAGCCGATTGCGGCAGACAGCGGGAGAGACCGGACGGCAGTCCGGCGCCGAAGGAGCAACCGCCCCGGAAACTCTCAGGCAGCGAGGACCGCGTCTGTCCCATCTCTGGAGAGCAGCAGCCCCGTCGGGGTTGCTCACCGAAGGGGGTAAGCGGGAGCGGCGGGCGCGCCAGTGCCTCAGCCGAGCTTCCCGCGAAATCTCTCAGGTTCTCTGACAGAGGGGGCCGGTTCGGGCTTTGCCCGGGCCGCGCGCACCCATGTTGGAAACCGGGAGACTTCACGCGATGGCCGAGCCCGCCACCGTCCTTTCATCGTTGCATCGAACGCCGCTGCACGGCCTCCATGTCGCCCGCGGCGCGCGCATGGTGCCATTCGCCGGCTACGAGATGCCCGTCCAGTATCCCTCCGGCATCTTGGCCGAGCATCTTCATACGCGGCAGCAGGCGGGCCTTTTCGACGTCTCCCACATGGGTCAGGCTTTCCTGCGCGGACGCGACCACGCGACGACGGCGTCGGCGCTCGAGCGCCTCGTTCCCGGCGACATTCTCGGCCTGAAGCCCGGGCGTGTCCGCTATACGCAGCTCACCAACTCCAACGGCGGCATCATCGACGACCTGATGGTCACGCGTCCCGTCGGCGATGACGAGGACGGCACGCTCTATCTCGTCGTCAACGCGTCGCGCAAGGGCCTCGACTTCACCTGGATCGAGCAGAACCTGCCGGCCAGCGTGGCCCTCGTTCCTGCCGGCGACCGCGCGCTCCTCGCCCTGCAGGGGCCGGCCGCCGAGGCGGTGCTGTCCCGCCACGCGCCTCAGGCGAAGGCGCTTGCCTTCATGGCCGCCGCCGAGCTGGCGATCGCCGGCATGGCGGCCCACGTCTCGCGCTCCGGCTACACGGGCGAGGACGGCTTCGAGATTTCCGTTGCGGCTCGGCTCGCCACGTCCCTCGCCGAGACGCTGCTCGGCGAGCCGGAGGTTCTTCCGATCGGCCTCGGCGCCCGCGATTCCCTGCGGCTCGAGGCCGGGCTGTGCCTCTACGGCCACGACATCGACGATACGACGAGCCCCATCGAGGCCGGCCTTGCCTGGTCCATCGGCAAGCGCCGTCGCGAGGCGGGTGGCTTCACCGGCAGCCGGCGCATCCAGCACGAGCTCCAGCACGGCCCGTCGCGGCGGCGCGTCGGACTGAAGCCCGACGGCCGGGTGCCGGCGCGCGAAGGCACGGCAATCCAGGACAAAGGCGGCGCGCGCATCGGCACGGTGACGTCCGGCGGCTTCGGTCCCACCGTCGGCGGCCCGGTCGCCATGGGCTACGTCGCTGCCGGCCGTGCGGCGCCCGGTTCGCCGGTCGATCTGTCCGTGCGCGACAAGCTCGTGCCCGCCGCGGTGACCGCGCTGCCTTTCGTTCCCCATGCCTACAAGCACTAGCCATCGAGGAGATTTCTTATGAGCATTCGTTACACCAAGGAACATGAGTGGATCAGGCTCGATGGCGACGTGGCGACGATCGGCATCACCGATCATGCCCAGGAGCAGCTCGGCGACGTCGTCTTCGTCGAGCTTCCGGCGGTCGGCAAGTCGTTGACCAAGGGCGGCGACGCTGCCGTCGTCGAATCGGTCAAGGCCGCAAGCGAGGTGTACGCACCGGTGTCGGGCGATGTCACCGAGGTCAACAAGGCGCTCGAGGGCGAGCCCGCCATGGTCAACCGCGATCCCGAGGGCGCGGCTTGGTTCCTGAAGGTCAGGATGAAAGACAAGTCGGAGCTCGACGGCCTGATGGACGCCGCCGCCTACAAGGCCTTCATAGCAGAGCAGCACTAGGAGAAGTCCATGCCGTCGACCGCGAGACCGCCGCTCAAAGCCCTCGAGCCGGGCGCCAACTTCATTCGCCGCCACATCGGGCCCGACGACGCCGAGACGGCGGAGATGCTGAAGGCGCTGGGCCAGCCGTCGCTCGATGCCTTCATCGACCGCATCGTCCCCTCGGAGATCCGCTCGAAGCGCCCGCTCGACCTGCCGAAGCCCAAGGCGGAGCGGTCGGCGCTCTCCTATCTGCGCGCCCTGGCCGACCGCAACCAGGTGTTCACCTCCATGATCGGCATGGGTTACTACGGCACCGTCACGCCGAAGGTGATCCTCCGCAACGTTCTTGAGAATCCCGGCTGGTACACGGCGTATACGCCCTACCAGGCGGAGGTTAGCCAGGGCCGCCTCGAAGCGCTCCTCAATTTCCAGCAGGCGGTGGTCGACCTGACCGGGCTCGAGCTCGCCAATGCCTCGCTTCTCGACGAGGGCACCGCCGCCGCCGAAGCGATGGCCATGGCCAAGCGGGCCGGCAAGTCTGAGGCGAACGCCTTCTTCGTCGACCGCGACACCCACCCCCAGACGGTCGGCGTCGTCGAGACGCGCGCCCGCGCCTTCGGTTTCGAAGTCATCATCGGCGATCCATTGAAGGACCTGAAGCCCGACGGAGTGTTCGCGGCATTGCTTTCCTATCCGGGATCGTCCGGCGAGGTGCGCGACTTCCGCGCCGTGATCGCGCGCCTGCATGCCGCCGGCGCCCTGGCGATCATGGCGACCGACCTGCTGGCCCTGGCGCTCCTCGTCCCTCCGGGCGAGCTCGGCGCCGACATCGCCGTCGGCTCCTCGCAGCGCTTCGGCGTGCCCATGGGCTTCGGCGGACCGCATGCCGCCTTCTTCGCCACCCGCGACGAGTTCAAGCGCATCATGCCCGGCCGCGTCATTGGTGTTTCCGTCGACAGCCAGGGCGAGCCCGCCATGCGCATGGCGCTCCAGACCCGCGAGCAGCACATCCGTCGCGAGAAGGCGACCAGCAACATCTGCACCGCCCAGGTCTTGCTCGCCGTCGTCGCCTCCATGTTCGCCGTCTACAACGGGCCCGACGGAATACGCCGGATGGCCGAGCGCACTCACCGCTTCGCCGAGATCTTCGCCGCCTCGGTGAAATCCTTCGGTTACGAGGTTTCGACCCGCGCCTTCTTCGACACCGTGACGCTGCACGTGCCGGGCCGCGCCCGCATGCTGCTCGCCAAGGCGCGTGAGAAGCGCATCAACCTGCGCTTCGTCGATGCCGATCACCTCGGCATCTCCTTCGACCAGGCGACGCGCCGCTCCGAGCTCGAGAATCTCCTGTCGTGCTTCCGGACCGACGCCATGGAGCGCATCGACATCGACCGCATCGACGAGAAGCTCGTGGAGGTTCTGCCCGAGGCCCTGCGTCGCCGCTCCGGCTATCTGACCCATCCGGTCTTCTCGCTTTATCATTCCGAGACCGAGATGCTGCGCTACCTGCGCTACCTCCAGGCCAAGGACATCGCGCTCGACCGTTCGATGATCGCGCTCGGCTCTTGCACCATGAAGCTCAACGCCACGACCGAGATGATCCCCGTGACCTGGCGCAGCTTCTCCCTCATGCATCCCTTCGCGCCGCTCGAGCAGACGCAAGGCTACCAGCAGCTCTTCGAGGAGCTCGAGGCGATGCTCGCCGAGATCACCGGCTTCGACGCGGTCTCGCTGCAGCCCAACGCCGGCAGCCAGGGCGAATATGCTGGCCTGCTCGCCATCCGCAACTATCACGCTGCGGCCGGCGATGCGCACCGCGACGTCTGCCTCATTCCGGTGTCCGCCCACGGCACCAACCCGGCCTCCGCCGTCATGGCCGGGCTGAAGGTCGTTGCGGTAGCCTGCGATGCGGCCGGCAACGTCGAAGTCGCCGACCTCGCCGCCAAGGCGAAGACCCATGCCGCCAACCTCGCCTGCCTGATGATCACCTATCCCTCGACCCACGGCGTCTTCGAGACGGCGATCAAGGAGATCTGCGGGATCGTTCACCAGGCGGGCGGCCAGGTCTATCTCGACGGCGCCAACCTCAACGCCCAGGTCGGCCTGATGCGCCCCGCCGAGCTTGGCGCCGACGTCTGCCACATCAACCTGCACAAGACCTTCTGCATCCCGCACGGCGGCGGCGGGCCCGGCATGGGTCCGATCGGCGTCAGGGCCCATCTCGCTCCGCACCTTCCCGGCCACCGCGTCGTCCAGGGCGTCAACCCCGCCGCCGGCCGCGACCAGGCGCAGGGCCAGGTCTCGGCGGCCCCGTGGGGCTCGGCCTCCATCCTGCCGATCTCCTGGGCCTACATCGCGATGATGGGCGGCGAAGGCCTGACGCGCGCCACGAAGATGGCGATCCTCAACGCGAACTACGTCGCCCATCGCCTCGGCGCCCATTTCCCGGTCGTCTACACCGGGCCCAACGGCGGCGTCGCCCATGAATGCATCGTCGACATGCGGGGCCTGAAGGAAAGCTGCGGCATCACCGTCGAGGACGTCGCCAAGCGGCTCGTCGACTACGGCTACCACGCCCCAACCATGTCGTTTCCCGTTCCCGACACCATGATGATCGAGCCGACCGAATCGGAATCGAAGCGCGAGCTCGACCGCTTCTGCGATGCCATGATCTCCATTCGGGCCGAGATCCGCGAGGTCGAGGAGGGGAGCGCCGATCGCACCGACAACGTTCTCAGGAACGCTCCGCATACGCACCGCCTGCTGATCGCCGAATGGACGAAGCCTTATCCGCGCGACAAGGCTTTCTTCCCGCTGAAGGTCGAGCGCGGCGACAAGTATTGGCCGCCCGTCGGCCGGGTCGACAACGTCTTTGGGGATCGCAATCTCGTCTGCACCTGCCCGCCCATGGACGCCTATCGCGAAGCGGCGGAGTAGGGGCCCCGCCTCGGGGCGGGCTAGTTCAGCCGGTCCTTGAGGTCGGCGATGCTCTGGTCGACGATCTTGGCGCCCGCCGGACCCTTGAGCTCGTCCTTGATCAGCCGTTCGGCGGCGGTGACCGCGAGATCGGTGACCGCCGAGCGGACCTCCTTGATGGCCTGCGCCTCGGCTTGGGCGATCTTCTGCTGGGCCGTTGCGGTGCGCCGCTCGATGCTCTCGGCGAGTTTGCGGCGGGCTTCGCCGGCATAGGCTTCGGCGTCGCGGCGCGCCTGCTCGACGATGCCTTGCGCTTCCGTCTCGGCCTCCTGGCGCTTGGCCGCGTATTCGTTGAGCAGCGCCTGCGCCTCTTCGCGCAGCTTCTGGGCCTCGGCGAGCTCCCGGGCGATCTTCGCCGCCCGTTCATCGAGAAACTCGGCCGCCTTGGCCGGCACCCGCATATAGATGAAGAGCGCGATCAGCAGGAAGAAGGCGACCGCGATCCAGGTTTCGGCGTGGTGCAGGAATTCCATGGGCCTCGCGTTCCTATTCGCTGCGCTCGCCGAGCGCCTTCGCCACCGCGGCCTTGGCGACCTTGGCGCCGGTGAGCTGCCCGACGATCTCGGCTGCGAGCTCGGCTGCGACCGACGTGATGTCGGCGAGCGCCTTGGACTTCATCGTCGCGATCCGCGCTTCCGCTTCGCCGACCCTGGCATCGAGCTCGGCATCGACCTTGGCCCGCTGCTGCTCGGTTTCGCCGTTCAGCTTGGCCCGCATCTGTTGGGCCATCTCGTGGCCGCGGGCCCGCGCCTGGGCGAGCATCGCCTGGTACTGGGCGGCGGCGGCCTCGGTCTCGACCTTCAACCGCTGTGCCGCATCGAGATCCTGCCGGATGCGGTGACGGCGCGCCTCGATGACTCCGCCGACGCGCGGCAGGGCGACCTTCGCCATGATCACGTAGAGGGTGATGAAGGCGATGGCGAGCCAGATGAGCTGCGGCGGCCAGGTGGATACGTCGAGCTGCGGCATGGGTCCTTGCCTCCGTTGCCGGCGCGCGCCGGCTGGCGGATTGGCTCTAGCTGAACAGGATGAGCATCGCGACGGCGAAGCCGATGAGGCCCGTCGCTTCGGCGAAGGCGAAGCCGAGGAACAGCGTGCCGCGCTGGCCGGCCGCCGCCGCGGGGTTGCGCAGCGCCCCGGCGAGATAGTTGCCGAAGATGTGTCCGATGCCGACACCGGCGCCGCCGAGCGCGATGGCCGCGATTCCGGCACCGATCATTTTTGCAGCTTCAACTTCCATTTTGGTCTCCTTCGATTTGGCGGGGATGGTGTCGACCTAGTGATCGACGTGAACGGCGTCGTTGAGATAGAGGACGGTGAGGAGGGCGAAGACGTAGGCCTGCAGGACCGCCACGAGCAGCTCGAGCGCGTAGAGCGCGACGAGCGCCAGGAGCGGCAGCCAGCCGGCGAAGACGCCGAGCATGATCACGAAGCCCGCGATCACCTTGAGCATCATGTGGCCGGCCATCATGTTCGCGAACAGGCGGATCGACAGGCTGAACGGCCGGATGAAGTAGGACACGATCTCGATCGGCACCACGACGGGCAGCAGCGCAGGCGGCACGCCGGGCGGAACGAAGAGCTTGAGATAGCCGGCCCCGTTCTTCATGAATCCGATCGCCGTCGCCGCGATGAACACCGTCAGGGCGAGCGCCAGCGTGATGATGATGTGGCTGGTCACCGTGAACACGCCCGGTATCAGCCCGAGCAGGTTGCACACCAGGATGAAGGCGAAGAGCGTGAACACGAAGGGGAAGTACGACCGCGCATGCGGCCCGAGCACCTCGTCGGTGAAGCCGAACACCAGCTCGTAGAGGCTTTCCGCCACCGACTGGAACCGCGTCGGCACCAGCTTGCGCGGAGCGAGCAGCATGACGAGCGACACGACCGCCACGGCGACGAGCGCCCACAGCCCGGAATTGGTCAGCGACGCGTCGATGCCGCCGATGTTGATCGGAATGATCCGCTCGATCTCGAATTGGTGGATGGGATCGATGACGCTTCCCCCGCCGCCATGCGCAGCGCCTTCGGCGGCGGCGATTTCGGTTCCGGTCGTGGCGGCTGCGCGTCACTGTCGTCACGTCAATCCTCGTCCTCGTCTTTCACCGACGGCGCCGGCGGAACTCCTGGCTTTCCCCCCACCAGGTCAGTCGCTTGCTTGCTGTTGCCCAGCCGCATCACGTTCAGCACGCCCGCGGCCAGGCCGATGGGAAGGAGAATCAGCATGAACAGCGGCCGCGTGTCGAAATAGCGGTCGACCAGCCAGCCGAGGCCCATGGCCACGCCGATGCCGACCACCAGCTCCGTGATGGCCCGCGTCGCCAGACCGAGCGCCGATGCTTCTTCTGTCCTGGAATCGCCCGCGCCCTTGTAGACCTGACGCGTTTGTTCGAGCCGTTTCGCGAAATCCTTGAGCTTCTCGTCGGCCATGTGGTGGGACTCAAGGATGCACCGGTGATAACGCCCCGAAAACGGCCGCGAACATAGTTGGCGGGTCGGGGAGTGTCAAGCAGACCGCCCCGAGCTTAAGGCGCTGATCGGCTGTGGAAATTCCCGCTTCGCCGCCGCTGCGGCGTTTTGCGCTCCAAAGCTGCGGACTCAGCTCGCCTGGCGTAGCCCCTCGGCCGTTTCGAGGTCGACCGAAACGAGCTGGCTCACGCCGCGCTCCATCATCGTGACCCCGAACAGGCGGTGCATCCGCGCCATGGTCAGCGCGTGGTGCGTGATGATCAGGAAGCGGGTGTCGGTGCGCTCCAGCATCGCGTCGAGGAGGTTGCAGAATCGCTCGACATTGTGGTCGTCGAGCGGCGCGTCGACTTCGTCCAGCACGCAGATCGGCGACGGGTTGGTGAGGAACACGGCGAAGATGAGGGCCATGGCGGTGAGCGCCTGCTCGCCGCCCGACAGGAGCGACAGCACCTGCGGCTTCTTGCCCGGCGGATGGGCCAGGATCTCGAGGCCGGCCTCGAGCGGATCCTCGGACTCGACGAGTTGCAGCTCGGCCTTGCCGCCGCCGAACAGGGTCGTGAACAGCGAGGTGAAGTTCTGGTTGACGCTCTCGAACGCGTCGAGGAGCCGCTGCCGACCTTCCCTGTTGAGGCTCTGGATGCCGCCCCTGAGCTTGGCGATCGCCTGGACGAGGTCGTCGCGCTCCTTGACGATGCCGTCGAGCTGCTGCTGGACGGAGTTCGCTTCCTCTTCCGCCCTGAGGTTGACGGCGCCGAGACGTTCGCGCTCGTCCTTGAGCTTGGCGAGGCGGTCCTCGATCTCCTGGGGCGCCGGCATCTTCTGCGGCTCGAAGCCCGCCGTGGCCGCGACCTCCTCCGGTTCGCAAGCCAGCGCCTCGGCGATCCGCTGCCGCCAGTCGTCGCTGCGCGCGAGCGCCGCTTCGAGCAGCGCCTGGCTGCGCGCATGCGTCTCGCGGCTTTGCGCCAGCGCGTCCTGCGCCTGCCGCTGCTGCGTTTCGGCTGCCCGGTAGCGCTGCTCGCCGACCGCCAGCTCGTCTGCCGCCGTGTTGCGGTGCGCTTCCGCCTCCGACAGCGCCGAAAGCAGCTTCATGCGGCGCTCTTCGAAGAGCTGCGGCAGCCGGTCGAGGTCCTGCAGCGCCAGGCGGGCGGTCTCCGAACGCTGCTCGAGCTCGGCGATCTGCTGCTCGCTGCGGCGCGACCGCTCGCTCCACTGGATCCGCTCGCGCGCGATGGCCGAGAGTCGCTCGACACGCTGCCGCACTTCGCGCTCCACGCTGTCGTGGCGGGCCCGTGCCTCGCCGTAGCGCGCCCGCTCCCCGTTGACCGAATCCCGCAGGCCCTTGAGCTCCGCCTGCAGTCCTTCCGCGTCGGCGAGAGACGACTGCTCGGCACTGAGGTCGGCGAGTTTCTGGCGGGCTTCCGCCGCCTGTCCGTCGAGAAGATGTGCCGCCGCTTCGAGCGCGCCCGATTGCTGCAGCCGCTCGGCATTGCGCCGCTCGTGCTGGGAAAGCGCGGTGCGCGCCGCATCGGCGGCGACCGCTGCCGCCCGCCAGGCGTCGCGCTGCTGGCGCTCGGCGGCGAGCGCCGCTTCGAGGGCCTGCCGGGCCGCGTCGTGCCTGAGCCGCAAGGCATTCGCTGCGCGCCTGCGCCGCCTCGGCCTCCGACTTCAGGGTCTGCAGCCGGTTGCGGGCCGCCAGCCGTTGCGTCGAGGACGTCGGGGCGTCGGCATGGGCGGTATAGCCGTCCCACCGCCACAGGTCGCCTTCGCGGCTGACGAGCCGCTGGCCGGGAGCGAGCTGGGCCTGCAGGAGGCTGCCGAGTTCGCGCGGCACGAGGCCCGTATGGAGGAGACGGCGGGTGAGCGACCGCGGCGCATCGACGACGTCGGCAAGCGGCGTCGTTCCATGCGGAAGAGGGTGGTTGTCGTCGAACGGCGGCAGCCGGCGCCAATGCACGGGCGCCGCCTCGTCGATCGGCACGTCGAGCTCGTCGCCGAGCGCCGCGCCGAGCGCATTCTCGTAGCCGGGCCTGACAGTGAGGGTGTCGACCAGCGGCGGCCATTCGTCCGACGGGCCGACGCTGAGATAGGTGGAGAGGGTGCGGATCTCGGTCTCGAGCCGTTCGGCGGCCCGCCGCCCGTCTTCATGGGCCGTGTGCACCTCGCTCTCGAACGTGCGGGCGCTTTGCGCCGCGGCCTCGGCCTGGTTCGCCGCCGCCTCCAGGCGTTCCGCATGCGCAACGGCGGCCTCGACCGCCGCGTTCAACGATTGGCCGCCGTCCATGCCGCCGGCTTGCGCGGCAAGCAGCGACCGGCGCTGGGCCACCTCGGCAAGCTCGCGCTCCGCCTTTTGCAGGCGGGAGTCCTGTTCGGCGATGCCGCGTTCCAGGCTGTTGCGCCTGGCCACGAGATCGGAAAGCCGTGCCGCCGCCTGGTCGGTGGTTTCCTGGACCTGGGCGAGGGCGGCTGCGGCGGCTTCGAGCGCCTGCGCCGCGTCGGTGCGCGCATCGCCCTCGTTGGACTGGAGCTCGCGATGCGAGGCCTCTTCGCGCTCGATGTCGCTCAGCACCGCGGTCGTGTCGTTGAGCGTGTCGCGCTCGCGGGCGAGGTCCTGGGCGATCTGCGCATGCCGCGCTTCCACCTCGCCGCGCCGCGCCTTGCTGCGCGCCTCGTCTTCCTCGATCGACTGGCGCTCGATGGTCAGGCGCTGCACGGCGGCGGCCCGCGCCGTTTCGACCTCGCGCAGTTTCGGCAATCCCTCGCCGGCTTCGTCGCGCCGCCGGCTCGCCTCGGAGAGGGCGCGCGTGTGCTCGGCGAGGACGCGTGTGATCTCGTCGAGCTTCCGGCGCTCGCTGGTTGCGGTGTCCTGCGCCTCGACCCAGGCGAGGTACAGGCTCGCCGCCTCGAGCTTCCGGATTTCGGCCGACACGCTCTTGTACTTCGCCGCCTGGCGGGCCTGGCGCTTCAGAGCCTGAACCTGCGTTTCGAGCTGTCCGACGACGTCCTGGAGGCGCAGCAGGTTCGCTTCCGCCGCCTTGAGTTTGAGCTCGGCCTCGTGGCGGCGGGTGTGGAGCCCGGTGATGCCGGCCGCCTCCTCGAGAATGCGGCGCCGCGCCTGCGGCTTGGCGTTGATCAGTTCGCCGATCTGGCCTTGGCGCACCAGCGCCGGCGAGCGGGCTCCCGTCGAGACGTCGGCGAACAGGAGCTGCACGTCGCGGGCCCGGACGTCCTTGCCGTTGATCCGATAGGCAGAGCCCGCCTCACGCTCGATGCGCCGCGCGATCTCGATCGACTCGAGTTCGTTGAACTGCGGCGGCGCCGTGCGGGCGCCGTTGTCGAGGGTCACCATGACCTCGGCCATGTTGCGGGCCGGCCGCGACGACGTGCCGGAGAAGATGACGTCGTCCATGCCCGAGGCCCGCATGCTCTTGTACGAGCTTTCGCCCATCACCCAGCGGAGCGCTTCGAGCAGGTTCGACTTGCCGCAGCCGTTCGGCCCCACGACGCCGGTGAGTCCCGGCTCGATCACGAGCTCGGTCGGCTCGACGAAGGATTTGAACCCCGACAGCCTGAGGCGCGTGAACTTCATGGATGCGGCATCCCCCCTTGCTTCGGCAGCGGCCGCCTATGCGGCGAGCGCGGCCTCGATCGCCTTGCGGTAGTCCTCGATGGGCTGGACTCCCTGGATCTGCTTGCCGTTGACGAAGAAGGTCGGGGTCGAGCTGACGCCGAACTCCTTCTCGCCGAGCTCCTTGATCTCGATGATGCCGCGCGCCGTCTTCTCGTCCTTGAGGCACTGGTCGAAGCTGTCGCGCGAGAAGCCGGCCATCTGGGCGATCTTGAACAGCGACTCGCGCGGATCGTTGCCGATCCAGGTCTTCTGCTGCTCGAACAGCACGTCGATCATCGGGAAGTATTTGTCGGCCGGCGCGCAGCGCGCCACCATGAAGGCGGCGAGCGCCAGGTCGTCGAGCGGGAACTCGCGGAAGATGAACTTGACCTTGCCGGTGTCGATGTACTCCGACTTCAGGGTCGGAAAGAGGCGCGCGTGGAAGTCGGCGCAATGCGGGCAGGTGGCCGAGGCATATTCGATGAGCGTAACCTTGGCGTCAGGCGAGCCGAGAACCCGCTCGCCCAGGCTCGGCGCCTGCAGGAGCTTTTCCGCATCGGCGTCCTGTGCCAGGGCGTTGGAAATCCCGGGCAGCCGGGAGGCGTTTTCAGAGCCGCTTTCCAGCACGTAGTAGCCGCCGGCACCGGCCGCCACCACCACTGCGCCTCCAAGAAAAACTCGACGATCTATGTTCATGACGGGTCCTGACTACCATATTTTGTGGTGCTACTGACGCTGATGCCGCTACGGCAGCATTTTGCGGAAACGGGCGAGAATCAACCCTTCGACGCCATGCGTCCGACTGACTTAAGCCCCGATCCGAGCTTTGACAATGCGGCCTTTAGGCGATCGTCGTCGATTCCCGCAAGCTGTTTCCCGATCGCCTCAGGGTCGACCGCAACCGGCGGGCGAGGGGTCTTGCGCGGCTTGTTTCCGGTCGGGCCCTTGACGATGCGCAGGCGCCCGATCGCGCCATACCCGAAATAGCCGTTGATGCGCTCGATGAGGACGGGTGCCTCGTACTGGAGATCGAGGGCGAAGGCGGGCTCCACCCGGACGACGAGCACGCCGTCGGACTTCCGCTCCTTGGGCTCGCTGCGCGGCCACACGATCCGCTCCGGCCGCGTCTGGGCGGCGAGCCGGTCTCCGGCGATCGCCGGCCATCGCGCTAGCATTTCGCCATAGGCCCGGCCGTAGCGTTCATAGGCCGCCCGGGTGACGATCTTGAAGTGATGGTCGAGCCGGTTCATGCAAAGGATGCGATCGCCGAGTTGAGACGCCATGATAATAAGGCATAAAGAGCGGCGGTGCGAATGAAAGCCGATCCCGGCACTCCCGACCTGTCGACCAGGCTGCTCGCCTGGTACGACGTCAACCGGCGCCGCCTTCCCTGGCGCGCCCTGCCGGGCGAGGTCGCCGATCCCTATCGCGTGTGGCTGAGCGAGATCATGCTGCAGCAGACGACGGTGCGGGCGGTCGAAGGCTACTTCCTCGCCTTCACGCGCCGCTGGCCGACCGTGCAGGATCTCGCAAGTGCCTCTCTGGACGAGGTGCTGCGGGCCTGGGCCGGCCTTGGCTACTATGCCCGCGCCCGCAATCTCCACCGCTGCGCCCGCGAGGTCGTCGCCCGGTACGGCGGCCGCTTTCCCTCCACCTGTGACGGTCTCCTCGAGCTTCCCGGCATCGGCCCCTACACCGCCGCCGCCATCACCGCCATCGCCCATGATGTGCCGGCGGCCGCCGTCGACGCCAATATAGAGCGCGTCGTCGCGCGCCTCTTCGCCATCACGACCGACCTGCCGGCGGCCAAGCGGGAAATCCGCGCCGCGGCGGCTGCCCTGGTGCCGGACGTTCGCTCCGGCGACCACACCCAGGCCATGATGGATCTCGGTGCGCTCGTCTGTACGCCGCGCGCTCCCGACTGCCCGCGCTGTCCGCTCGAGATGGATTGCCTTGCCCGCCGCATCGGGATCGAGGCGACCCTGCCGCGCAAGGCGCCGAAGGCGGAGCGTCCCGTGCGCTACGGCACGGCGTTCTGGGCCGAGCGCCGCGACGGCGCCGTCCTGTTGCGGCGCCGGCCGGAGCGCGGTCTCCTCGGCGGCATGATGGAGTTTCCGTCGACCGACTGGCTCGCCGTCGCCCCCGACCCGGCACCGTTCGTGCCGCTCCCTGCCGACTGGCGGCCGACCGGCGCGCGGATCGAGCACACCTTCACCCATTTCCATCTCGTGCTCGACATCTGGAAGGCCGAGTTCGAGGAGGCGGGGCTCGCCTCGGCCTGCCGCTGGGTGCCGCGCCGCGACCTGGCCGCGGAGGCGCTGCCGACGGTGATGCGAAAGGTGGCGGCCGCCGTGCTCGGAGCGGAGGTGAAGCGCGCTACCCGCTCGCGCGGCGGTTCTTCTCGACCGCGAATGGACTGAGGCCCAGCCAGGTCTGCATCGACTGCGCCAGCGTCCGGTCGCCGGTGAGCTCGAGGCGTCCGGCCTCGACCTCGCCGCGCACCGATGCATGTCCCATCCAGATTGCCGTCATGCAGCGAAGCGGGCATCGAACCTGCAGGTCGAGGTCGTAGCCGGGATCGACGAGGCACAGATCGACGCCGTCCGGATCGATGACGAGCCACCAGCGCCGCTTGGCCGACGCCAGTTCCGGGTACTCGAACTGCACCGTGCATCGCCGGTCGGGCAGCGGCGTGGGCTTCAGGTTTCGCCGCATGTCCCACATGAGCAGCGACGGATCGAGATTGCGGAGCGACAGCTGCGTCTCGACCCAGCGCTGGCCCCACGTTCCGAGCGGCACGATGACCGACTTCAAGTCCTCGCCGGCTTCGGTGAGCTGATACTCCATCACCGCGCCGCTCTCGTCGCGCCGTGCTTCGACGATGCCGGCGGCCTCGAGTTCCTTCAGCCGTTTCGAGAGCAGGGAAGGGGACATGCGGGGCACGCCGCGCTTGATGTCGTTGAACCGCGTGCTGCCGGCGATGAGCTCGCGAAGCACCAGCGCCGTCCATCGCGAGCACACGATTTCCGCCGCCATGGCGACGGGGCAGAACTGCGAATATGTGGACCGTTTGTCCATGGCTTGCCGGTGCTGGGCGGCAGTATAGCGCGGACCCCGGCTTCGCTACAGATATTGAACCGTTCGCCAAACCGCACGGTCTCACGGCGCCACACAAGTGCGTGAGAAGCCTGCGGCACTACACTTTGGTGACTGGACGGCCGGACGCCGCCGGACTATCCCGTCGGGCACGAAAGAAGACCACCCAAGAGGAACCCCATGTCCGCTGTGACCAAATCGAAAGAAGTGCAGGAACGAGCCTCGCTCGTTGAGCGCGTGAGGGCGATCGGTCCCACGCTCATGGCGTGCGGCGAAAAGGCCGACGCCAGCGACGGCTTCGTGGCCGACAACTACCCGCTGCTGAAGGAGGCGGGGCTGATCGACGCCGCGGTGCCGGCCGAGCTCGGCGGCGGCGGTTACGAGATCCGCGACATCGCCGACATGCTGGGCGAGGTCGCCAAGTACTGCGCCTCGACGGCGCTGGCGCTGTCGATGCACACCCATCAGGTCGTCGCGCTTGCCTGGCGCTGGAAGCATCAGAAGGCGCCGGTCGAGGCGCTGCTCAAGCGCATCGCCGCCGAGCGCATCATCCTCGTCACCAGCGGCGGCGCCGACTGGGTGGCGGGTTCGGGAACGGCCGAGCGCGTCGAAGGTGGCTTCAAGATCACCGGCCGCAAGATCTTCGCCTCCGGCTCGCCGATCGGCGACATCTTCATGACCACCGCCGTTCTCGAGGAGGAAGGCGAGCGCCACTGTCTGCATTTCGGCATTCCCATGACGTCGCCCAATCTCAAGGTGGTTCCGACCTGGCAGACCATGGGCATGCGCGGCACCGCGTCGAACGACATCTCGATAGAGGGCCACGTCGTCCCCGAGGCCGCCGTCGGCCTCAAGCGCAAGGCGGGCGAGTGGCACATGCTCTTCCACGTCATCGGCATGATCGCCATCCCCACCGTGTACGGCGTCTATCTCGGCATCGCCCGCAACGCCCGCGACATCGCCATCGCCATGGCGAAGAAGCGCCGCGCCGATCACCACATCACCTCGGCATTGGGCCGCATGCTGATGGAGCTGCGCGCCGCCGAGCTCGCCCACGACGCGATGATCACCGCCGCCGAGAAGGGCAATCCGGGACACGCCACGACCCAGGAGGTGATGACCGGGCGGGCCCTCGTCGCGCGCCACGCCATCGCTTCGATAGAAGCCGCCATGGAGGCGGCCGGCGGGGCGTCTTACTTCCGCAGGCACGGGCTCGAGCGCTGCTATCGCGATATCCAGGGCGTGCGCTTCCACCCGATGCAGACGAGCCAGCTCGTCGACTATGCCGGACGCATTGCTCTCGGCCTGCCGGTCGAGACGGTCTACTGAGATTGCGCGGCCTTCTCGCCGCCTAGTCGATGAGCTTCTCGACGATGACGCAGTCGTGCCATCGGCCATCGAGCTTGCCGTGCCGCTCGTAGGTTCCGACTTCCCGGAACCCGACGGCACGGCACAGCTTTCGGCTTGCCGTGTTGTCCGGGAATATGCGGGCCACGAGTTTCCAGGCGCCGTGGACCCGCGCCTCGGCGACGAGACTTTCTAGCAGTGCCCGGCCGAGGCCGCGTCCCCGCGCTTCGCTGCTCACATAGACGGAGAATTCCCTGACACCCTCGTAGCAGGCGCGCGGCCGGTAGGAGTGGGCGGAGGCGAAGCCGGTCACCTTGCCATCGCCCGTGCAAACGACGATGAGGTCGCCGCGCTCGAACCACTGCGCGATGTCGCCGGCCGTGCGCGGCTCGGTCTCGAACGTGGCCGTGCGGGCGAGTATGCCTGCGTTGTAGATGTGGGCGATCGCCGCCGCGTCGCCGGGCTCCGCCTTGCGGACCGCGGCTGCGCTCACGAGGCGGAGTCGAGCTCCTGGCGGGCTTTCTGGCGCAGGATGTCGATCGGGATCAGCGTCTTGCCTTTCTTGACGTGCCAGAATGTCCACCCGTTGCAGGCTTCCGCTCCCATGACCAGCGCGCCGATCTTGTGGATCGAGCCCGTCGCGTCCTTGCACACGATCGAGCCGTCGGCGCGGACCTTGGCCGCGGTGCGCTGGTTCGGATCGTAGAGCATGTCGCCCGCCTTGAGGAGGCCGCGTTCGACCAGGAAGCCGAACGGAATGCGCGTCTCCTGGCGCTTGCCGGTCGACACCTTGAGCACGTCGTCGCCGAGCGGCTCGGTGGCGGCGATGCGCCGGCGGGCAGCCGCGGCATAGGATTCGTCGCGTTCGATGCCGATGAAGTTGCGGCCGAGCCGCCGCGCCGCCGCACCCGTCGTGCCGGTTCCGAAGAACGGGTCGAGCACCACGTCGCCCGGGTGCGAGGCTGCGAGCAGCACGCGCTGCAGGAGCGCCTCGGGCTTCTGGGTCGGGTGCAGCTTGGAACCGTCCTTGGTCTTCAGCCGTTCGCCGCCGTTGCAGATCGGCAGCAGCCAGTCGGACCGCATCTGCAGGTCGTCGTTGAGGGCCTTCATGGCATCGTAGTTGAAGGTGTAGCTCTTCTGGTCGGCGCTCTTGGCCGCCCAGATGAGGGTCTCGTGCGCGTTGGTGAAGCGCTTGCCGCGGAAGTTCGGCATCGGGTTCGCCTTGCGCCAGATGACGTCGTTGAGGATCCAGAAGCCGAGATCCTGCACCACCGTGCCGACCCGGAAGATGTTGTGATAGGAGCCGATCACCCACAGCGTGCCCGAATCCTTGAGGATCCGGCGGCACTCGGCGAGCCATCCCTTGGTGAAGCGGTCGTAGGTTTCGAAATCGCGGAAGCGGTCCCAGTCGTCGTCGACCGCGTCGACCTTGCTCTGGTCGGGACGGTGCAGGTCGCCCTTGAGCTGCAGATTGTACGGAGGATCGGCGAAGATCAGGTCGACCGACTGGGTCGGCAGCTTCTTCAGTTCCTCGATGCAGTCACCGAAAAGAATCGTATTCAACAGCGGACGAACATCCGGCCGCGCAACGAACCCCATGCCCCGAACCCCCAACGCACACGAACCAACGCGCGCATGGTGAATCGTCGGACTCTCCGAGTGAATCCAATTCCCTAAATGTGGTTAACGAACTCTTGCTCGGCGACCGGGGCGAAACTGCGCCGGTGATGCGGCGTGGGGCCGAATTCCTTGAGCCGGGCCAGGTGGTCCTCGGTCGAATAGCCCTTGTGGCGCTCGAATCCGTAGGCCGGATATTGCTGCGCGAGCGCCACCATCATGCGGTCGCGCGTCACCTTGGCGATGATCGAGGCGGCGGCGATCGACACGCACAGCGAATCTCCCGAGACGATGGGACGTCCGCTGCACGACAGCTCCGGCAGCATGTTGCCGTCGACGAGCGCGAAGGCGGGCGCCGTGCTCAGTGCCCGGACGGCCTCGCCCATCGCCCACAGAGACGCGCGCAGGATGTTGTCGCGGTCGATGCGCTCGACGTCGCCGATGCCGACGCCCACCACGGCTCGCGCCACGATCTCGTGATAGAGGTCCTCGCGCTGCTCCGGAGACAGCATCTTCGAATCGCGGATGCCGCGCGGCCGCCTGGCGGCGGTGAAGATGACTGCCGCCGCGACGACCGGACCGGCGAGGGGGCCGCGCCCGGCCTCGTCGATGCCGCACACCGGCATCATGCCGTCGGCGATGAGCTGCTTCTCGTAGCGGTAGGATGGCGAATCGGATGCCATCCTCGAACCTTACATGTTGGGATAGTTCGGGCCATCCCCGCCCTGCGGAACTGTCCACACGATATTCTGCGGCGGGTCCTTGATGTCGCAGGTCTTGCAGTGCACGCAGTTCTGGGCGTTGATCTGGAAGCGCGGCCCGCTCTGCTCCTCGACCACCTCGTAGACGCCGGCGGGACAGTAGAGCCGTGCCGGCTCGTCATAGACCGGCAACGTGTAGGCGATCGGCAGCTTCGGATCCTTGAGCTTCAGGTGGGAGGGCTGGTCCTCCTCGTGGTTGGTGCCGGAGAAGGCGAGGTTGGTGAGCCGGTCGAACGACAGGACGCCGTCGGGCTTCGGGTAGACGATCGGCTTGAAGTTCGAGCGCGGTTCCGTGCTGGCCGCGTCGGTCTTGCCGTGCTTGAGCGTTCCGAACAGCGACAGGCCGAAGAGCTCGTTCATCCACATGTCGAACCCGCCGAGCACCAGCCCGCCGACCAGTCCGAGCTTTGACCACAACGGCTTGACGTTGCGCACCTTCCACAGGTCGCGCGCCACCCACGATTTCTCGTATGCGGTCTGATAGCCCTCGAGCCTGTCGCCGGCGCGACCTTCCGCCAGCGCCGCGAACGCCTGCTCGGCGGCGAGCATTCCGGTCTTCATGGCGTTGTGCGAGCCCTTGATGCGCGGCACGTTGACGAAGCCCGCCGCGCAGCCGACCAGCGCGCCTCCCGGGAAGACGAGCCGCGGCACCGACTGGTAGCCGCCTTCGGTGATGGCGCGCGACCCGTAAGCGACGCGGCGCCCACCTTCGAGGACGCCGGCGATCAGCGGATGATGCTTGAACCGCTGGAACTCCATGTAGGGATAGAGATACGGATTTCGGTAGTTGAGATGCACCACGAAGCCGATGGCGACGAGGTTGTCCTCGAGGTGGTACATGAAGCTGCCGCCGCCCGTGCGGGTGCCGAGCGGCCAGCCCATCGTATGGGTGACCTGGCCCAGCCGATGCTGGGTAGGCTGCACCTCCCACAGTTCCTTGATGCCGATGCCGTATTTCTGCGGTTCGCGGTCGGCGGCGAGCCCGAAGCGCGCGATGATTTCCTTCGCGAGCGAGCCGCGCGCGCCTTCGGCGATGAACACGTATTTGCCCGTGATCTCCATGCCCGGCTGGAAATCGGGCTTCTTCTCACCGTTGCGACCGATCCCCGCGACGCCGGCCACCACGCCGGAGATCGAGCCGTCGGGCCGCGCCACCAACTCCGATGCCGCGAAGCCCGGATAGATCTCCACGCCGAGGCCCTCGGCCTGTTGCGCCAGCCAGCGGCACAGATTGCCGAGCGAGGCTGCGTACTTTCCATGGTTGTCCATGAGCCGCGGCATGAGGACGTTCGGAAGGCGGATCGCGCCCGACGGTCCGAGCACGTAGAAGCGGTCTTCCGTCACGGCGGCCTTGAGCGGCGCGCCCCGCTCCCGCCAGTCGGGGATGAGTTCGCCGAGCGCGAGCGGGTCGATCACCGCTCCGGACAGGATGTGGGCGCCCACTTCCGATCCTTTCTCGAGGATGCAGACGCTGACCTCGCTGCCCGCCGCCGCGGCAAGCTGCTTGAGGCGGATCGCCGCCCCCAGGCCGGCAGGTCCGGCCCCGACGATCACGACGTCGTACTCCATCCTTTCGCGCGCGACGTCGTCGGTCGTGTCGTCCACCTGCATCTCCCACCGTCTTCAAAGGCTGTTATAGTGACCCCATTGTAGCAGGCAACGGTGCGAAATTGAGTATTGTGGAGCCGATTGACGCGATGACGCCGGCCGAAGCGGCCGACGCGCTGCGCTGGCTCGTCGACATGGGAGCCGACGAGGCGGCCGCCGATGCGCCGTTCGACCGCTTCAACGAAACCGCCGAGCGTCCTGCCCCGGCGGCAGCCACGGCGCCGGCGCCGGAGGTGCGCACCCTGGCCAGCCGGACGACGGCGGCCGATGCCGCGATCGGCGATGCGGCGGAAGTCGCGAAAGCCTGCCGGAGCCTCGCCGACATCGAGGCGGCCCTGCGCCAGTTCGAGGCCTGCCCGCTCAAGCGCACGGCGACCAATCTCGTCTACTCCGACGGCAACCCGGGGGCCCGCGTCATGCTCATCGGCGAAGCGCCAGGGCGCGAGGAGGACGAGCAGGGGCGACCCTTCGTCGGCCGCTCAGGCCAGCTTCTCGACCGCATGCTGGCGGCGATCGGGCTGTCGCGGCGCGCCGCCGATGCGGCGGCCGGGGTCTTCATCACCAACATCATCTATTGGCGGCCGCCCGGCAACCGCAAGCCGACCGAGGCCGAGACGCTGATGTGCCTGCCGTTCGTGGTCCGCACGGTCGAGCTCGTCGCGCCGCGCTACATCGTCTGCCTCGGCGCCACGCCCACCCAGCGGCTGCTCGGCACCACCGCAGGCATTCTCAAGCTGCGCGGATCCTGGCGCGAGTTCCGCAACACGCCCGTTCTCGCCACGCTGCATCCCGCCTACCTGCTGCGCCAGCCGGCCCAGAAGCGTCTCGCCTGGCGCGACCTCCTCGACCTCCGCCGCAAGCTCGATAGCTGAGCCGCATGACCACGCGCGACTTCATCCCCGTTCGCATTGCCGTCCTCGCCGTGTCGAATTCCCGCGACCTGGAGTCCGACACCTCGGGAGAGACGCTGGCCGTGCGGATCGGCGAGGCTGGCCACGTGCTCGTCGAGCGAGCCGTGGTCCGCGATGACGTCGACGCGATCCGCTCCCGGGTTGGAGCCTGGCTCGGCCGCACCGACGTCGACGTGGTGATCTCGACTGGCGGCACCGGCCTCACCGGCCACGACGTCACCGTCGAGGCCATGCGGACGCTCTTCGAGAAGGAGATCGAGGGCTTCTCCATCGCCTTCCACATGGTCTCGTTCGGCAAGATCGGCACCTCGACCGTCCAGTCCCGCGCCACCGCCGGCGTGGCCCGCGGCAAGTACATCTTCTGCCTGCCCGGCTCTCCCGGTGCCTGCCGCGACGCCTGGGACGAGATCCTCAAGCCCCAACTCGACTATCGCCACCAGCCCTGCAATTTCGTCGAGATCATGCCCCGTCTGGACGAGCATTTACGTCGGCCAAAGGGCTGATTTCCGGAATTTGTTCTTGCTTTGTTCTTTTGGCGAAACTATATAGTTTTACATGAACCACGTGCCTCCCAGGCTCACCTTCGAGACCATGCCGACCGCTGTTCCCGGCCAGGAGCGGGGGCGGGGGGCGAGCTCGAATGCGAGCGGCCGGTTCGAGGCCAAGAAGCGGTACTTTTTCGATGACGGCTGGGACACCCTGGCCGATGCCCCGGCGCTGAAGACCGACGTCTTCCCGGAAATGGCGAAGACGATCATCACCCGCAACGAGTCTCCCGACATCTCCTTCGATCGCTCGATCAATCCCTATCGCGGCTGCGAGCACGGCTGCACCTATTGCTATGCCCGCCCGTCCCATGCCTTTGCCGGCCTGTCGCCCGGTCTCGACTTCGAGACCAAGATCTTCGCCAAGATCAACGCCGCCGAACGCCTGCGCGAGGAGCTCTCCGATCCGGCCTATGTGCCCGCCACCATCGCTCTCGGCGTCAACACCGATGCCTATCAGCCGATCGAACGCACCTACCGCATCACCCGCCGCATCCTCGAGGTCTTGAGCGAGTTCGACCATCCGGTCGGCATCGTCACCAAATCGGCGACCGTCCTGCGCGACCTCGACATTCTGCAACCCATGGCGGAGAAGGGCCTCGTCAAGGTGGCGGTCTCCGTGACCACGCTCGATCCCAAGCTCGCTCGAAAGATGGAGCCGCGCGCCGCAAGCCCAATGCGCCGCCTGCAGACGCTGGAGATCCTGGCCAAGGCCGGCATCCCGACCGTCGCCATGGTGGCGCCGATCGTTCCGGGTCTCAACGACAACGAGATCGAGGCGATTCTCAAATCCGCATCCGCGGCCGGCGCCCGCGAGGCGGGCTACGTTCTCCTGCGGCTGCCGCTCGAGGTCCGCGACATCTTCCGTGAATGGCTCCTGCGCGAAGTCCCCGACCGCGCCTCGCGCGTCCTGTCGCTCATCAAGTCGACGCGCGACGGCAAGGAGTACGATTCGACCTGGGGTCGGCGCATGCGCGGAACGGGTCCCTACGCCTGGTCGATCGGCCGCCGGTTCGAGCTCGCCTGCAGGCGGCTCAGGCTCAACACCGAAAAGATTCGCCTCGATGCCGGGCAATTCCGCCGCCCGCCGCGGGCCGGCGACCAGCTGCCTCTGCTTTAGTGTTTCTTCGGCAAATGGGGCGCCGCGCTTCACCATGGCGCTTGCGCCCGAAGGTCAAAAAGACCATCTTTCCGCCATCATTGCAGCGTTGTTCGGCGCGTTCGCCATGAGAGCGAAGGAAGGTCCGCACATGACATCGCCCATCTGGATTCGGCTGTTGCCAATCGCAGCCGTGATGACCATCGCCCAGCCGGCGACCGCGGAAGAGTTCGCTCCGATCTTCGAATCGGGCTCTCTGTCGGGCAGCTATCTCGCCGGCCGCTATGCGAGCCGGCTGCGCGACATGGACATCGCCGCCGGGTACTTCGCCCAGGCGCTGCGCGACGATCCGAACAATTCGGTGCTGATCGAGCGCACCTTCGTCCTGGCGTTCTCGGCCGGCGATCTCGCCCGGGCCGAAGAGCTTGCCGTGCCCGTTCTCAGGATCGACCCGAAGCATCGCCTGGCCCACATCGTGCTCGGCCTGAAGGATTTCCGGAACAAGCGCTATTCCCGCGCCGCCGATCACTTCCGCAAGGTTGACGCTTCACCTGTCGACGAGCTGACGTCGCGCCTTCTCCTGGCCTGGACGGCGGCGGCCCAGAACAAGTTCTCGGAAGCCTTGACCGAGCTCGACAAGCTCTCGAAGAGCGACTACTTCGCCGTGTTCCGCAACTTCCACAGCGCCTTGGTGGCCGACGTTCTCGGCCAGAAGATCCGCGCCGAGGGCTTCTACAAGAAAGCCTATGAGGAAGCGGGCACGTCCTACCGCGTCGTTCAGGCCTACGGCACGTTCTTGAGCCGCGTCGGCAAGAAGGACGATGCGGAAGACCTCTTCGACCGATACCTCGAAACGAACGACGACCAGCCCTTCATCCGCGCCGCGCGCGACGATCTCAAGGCCGGCCGCGAGCTGAAGCCCTTCCTCGCCAATGCCGCCTCGGGCATGGCGGAGGCCCTGTTCTCGATCGGCAGCTGGTTGAACGACGAGCAGACGATCGATGCGGCGCTGATCTACGCCCAGCTGTCCCTGGTCGCCAAGAAGGATTCCGAGATCGGCCAGGTCCTGCTCGGCGACATCTATGAAGACACCGGCCGCCACGACAAGGCGATCGAGGCCTACGACGCCCTGTCGCGCCAATCGGTCCTTCGCGAGAAGGCCGACATCGAGATCGCCGTGAATCTGCAGCGCCTCGAGCGGCTGGACGAAGCCATCGCCAAGATCGACGAGCTTCTGAAGAAGGATACGAAGAACTACGACGCCTGGGTCACACGCGCCGACTTCCTGCGCGATGCCTCGCGCTTCGCCGAGGCGGCGGACTCCTATACCAAGGCGATCGCCACCATCCCGGTCGTGCAGAAGAAGCATTCCGTCGTCTACTATTTCCGCGGCATCGCCTACGAGCGGTCGAACCAGTGGGAGAAGGCGGAGTGGGATTTCCGGCGCTCGCTCGAGCTGCAGCCGGATCAGCCGCAGGTGCTGAACTATCTCGGCTATTCCATGGTCGACAAGCGCATCAACATTCCCGAGGCCATGGATCTCATCCGCAAGGCGGTCGAGCTGCGTCCCAACGACGGCTACATCGTCGACAGCCTGGGCTGGGCGCACTACCAGATCCGCGAGTACGACGAGGCGGTGAAGCACCTCGAGCGGGCCGTTGAGCTCAGGCCCGACGACCCGATCATCAACGACCATCTCGGCGATGCCTATTGGCGCGCCGGGCGGCGGCTCGAGGCCAGGTTCCAGTGGCAGCATGCCAAGGACAACAAGCCGGAGCCGCCCGATCTCGCTCGCATCGAGAAGAAGCTCGCCGAAGGCATGCCGCCCGAGGCTGCGGCCGTTCCCCCGACCACCCAGTCCGACGCGGTCAAGACTCTCAATTGATCGCCGGAGCCGGCGGCGTCCGCCCTGTCGAGGAGTTCGCGCCTGCAAAGGTGAATCTCGCCTTGCACGTGACCGGACGGCGGGCCGACGGCTATCACCTGCTCGACTCGCTCGTCGCCTTCGCTGACTTTGGCGACCGGCTCCACGTGCTGCCGTCGGCCGAAACGACCGTCACGCTGACCGGACCCTTCGCCGCCGCCGTGCCCGGCGACGAGCGCAATCTCGCCTGGACCGCGGCGACCCGTTTGGCCGCTCTCTTTCCCGGCCGCGTGCCCTCGGTCAGGATCGCCATCGCCAAGGAGATTCCCGTTTCCGCCGGGCTCGGCGGCGCCTCCGCCGATGCCGCGGCGGCGTTGCGGGCCCTCTGCCGCCTGGCTGGCATCCCGACGTCCGATCTCGAACTGCGCGAGCTCGCTCTATCGCTCGGCGCCGACGTGCCCGCCTGTCTCCTCGGACGTGCCGCCCGCATGCGTGGCATCGGCGAGACCCTGCTTCCCCTGACGTTGCCCGCCATGTTCCACGCGGTGATCGCCAAGCCGGCGGCCGGCCTGTCGACGGAGGACGTGTTCGCCCGCCTGCGGGGCGAGGGAAAAGGCTTCGGCGATGGGCTCGATGCGCTGCCCTCCGTCGTCACCGCCGAGACGCTTCGCTCTCTGCGCAACGACCTCGAGCCCCCGGCCGCGGACCTTCTTCCCGAGATCGATGGCCTCTGCGGCAAGCTTCGCACCTCCGCCGGTTCGATCCTGGCGCGTATGACGGGTTCCGGCTCCGCCTGCTTCGCGCTCTATGCAACTGCGGTTGAAGCAGAACGCGCTGCCGCCGCCTTGAAGGCGGACGAACCGGGACTGTGGGTGCGGGCGGTCCGCCTCGGCTAGTGGTGCCGGCCGACGCAGAAGTCGACCGCATCGAGGAGCGCGGTCTTGTGCTCGGTGTCCGGGAAGATGGCGAGCGCGTCGCGGGCGATGTCGCCGTAGTGGCGGGCCCGCTCGATCGTGTCGCTGATCGCGTCGTGCTTCTCGACGAGAAGCTGTGCGGCGGCGAGGTCGTCCCCGCGCTGCTCACCGCTTTCCAGCGTCCGTTTCCAGAAATCTCGCTCCGCCGGGCTGCCGCGCCGGTAGGCGAGCACGACCGGCAGCGTGATCTTGCCTTCCCGGAAGTCGTCGCCGATCGCCTTTCCCATCTGCAGCTGCTTGCCGGCATAGTCGAGGGCGTCGTCGACAAGCTGGAAGACGATGCCGAGATTGCGCCCGAACGATTCGAAGGCCGCCTGTTCCGTCTTCGGCCGCGCCGCGATGACGGCGCCGATCTCGGCCGCGGCGGCGAACAGCGCCGCGGTCTTGGCGCCGATCACGTGCATGTAGGCGTCCTCGGTCGTCGTCGTGTCGTGGGCCGCGGACAGCTGCAGGACTTCGCCCTCGGCGATCACCGCGGCGGCGTTGGCGAGGATGGCTAGCGCCGGCAGCGACGTCGTCTCCACCATGAGCTTGAAGGCCTGGCCGAGCAGGTAGTCGCCGACCAGCACGCTCGCCTGGTTGCCCCAGATCTTGCGCGCTGCAGCCTTCCCGCGGCGCAGCTCGCTCTCGTCGACGACGTCGTCGTGCAGGAGCGTTGCCGTGTGCATGAATTCCACCGCCGTGGCGAGCTTGACGTGCTTGTCGCCCTCGTAGCCGCTCATTTGCGCGGTCGCGATGGTGAGCATGGGCCTCAGGCGCTTACCGCCGGATTTGATGAGGTGCAGGGCGAGCTCGGGGATGACGTCGACATGCGAGGCGGCCCTGGCGAGGATCGCCTCGTTCACCTTTTCCATGTCCTTTGCGGTCAGGTTGAGAAGCAGCTCGATGTCGGGATTTCGGTTTTCGCCCGCTTCGAACGGAACTACGACGCCCACGCCTGCCTCAATCTTGCTCGATTGCTTCCGGCCGCGACAATAGTGACGGCCCCCGGACGGAGCAAGCGCCATTAACAATGTTTTTTAGCCTTACGTCCTCCTCCGCCCCCGTGCCATGCTGGTCGGGAAGCCCGTCGCAAGTCCGAAATTTGCATGGTCGAACTGTTGAAATCTAACGATCTGGTGCTGATTTCCTACCTTCTGCACCGCCTTGCCGAGGAAGGGATCGCCGCCCGCGTGTTCGACGAGCACACCAGCGCCGTCGAGGGGTCGATCGGCATCCTGCCCCGCCGGGTCATGGTGGAGGAAGACGACCTTGAACCGGCCAGGCGCATCCTCGGTAACATTGCGCTAACCAACCCCGGCTAAGAATGAAGGGCTCGAAACCCATGGAAGTCGCCGCTCCCACACCGTCCGAGGCCCCGCCGCCTCATCCAGCCGTGCCGCCGTCGCTGACGGAGGACGGTTTTTTGGGCGGCCGCCTGCGCATCCTGCAGCCCGAGAAGGGCTACCGGGCCGGGATCGACTCGGTATTCCTAGCCGCCTGCCTTCCATGCGGACCGGGTGAGACCTTGATGGAAGCCGGCATCGGCACCGGCGTCGCCGCCCTCTGCCTCCTGGCCCGCATGCCGAACGTCCATATCACCGGCGTCGAGATCGCCACCCGCCATGCCTTGCTCGCCGAGGAGAACGCCAAGCGCAACGGCTTCGGCACCAACGTCCGCGTCATTCATGGCGACGTGAAGGACTGCCTGCGCCGCGACTTGGCCCAGTGGCCGACACCCGGCTCGTTCAATCACGTCTTCGCCAATCCTCCATACTACGAGCATGAGAAGATCCATTCCTCGCCCAATCCGTCGAAGGCGCAGGCCCACGCCTTCGGTGCCGAAGACCTCGAGCTGTGGATCAAGGTGCTCCACACGATGGTCACGCTCAGGGGAACGTGCACGCTGGTCCATCGCGCCGAATCCCTGGCCGTCATCCTCGCCGCCATGCACGACCGCTTCGGCGACATTCGGGTGGCGCCTCTCTATGCGCGCGAAGGCATGGCCGCATCGCGCGTCATCGTGCAGGGTGTCAAAGGCTCCCGCGCGCCGCTTCAGCTTCTCCCCGGGCTCGTCCTCCATGGTGAGGGCAACCAGTTTTCTCCCGAGGCCGAGGCCATCCTGCGCGACGGCCTGACCTGGCGTCTGCGCTAGCTTTTTCTTGCCTGCCCGGTCGCGACCGCCTATCTGTGCGCCGTCATGGACCGTGGTAGTTTTCTGTCGCGTTATCTTCCCTTGCGTCTGCGTTCGGACGTTCCCGTCGTTCCGGTCGTGCGGCTGGCGGGCACCATCGGCATGGGTTCGCTCGTCCGTCCGGCCATCACGCTACAGAGCGTGAAGGAGCCGCTCGAAAAGGCCTTCCATAGAAAAGGCATCTCCGCCGTCGCCCTCGCCATCAACTCGCCCGGCGGGTCGGCAGTGCAATCGGCCCTCATCGCCCGGCGCATCCGCGATCTCGCCACCGAGAAGGGGGTCCCGGTCTATTCCTTCATCGAGGACGTGGCGGCTTCGGGCGGCTACTGGCTGGCGCTGGCGGGCGATGAGATCTATGCCGATCCGAGTTCCATCGTCGGCTCGCTCGGCGTCATGGCCGCCGGCTTCGGTTTCGTCGAGGCGATGAAGAAGGTCGGCGTCGAGCGTCGCGTCTACACGGCGGGCAAGAACAAGATGCTGCTCGATCCCTTCCAGCCGGAGATGAAGGAGGGCGTCGACCGCCTGAGGGAAATCCAGGCGGACGTCCATGAAACCTTCAAGTCGTTCGTGCGCGAGCGCCGCGGCGGCCGCCTGCGCGAATCCGACGAGGAACTGTTCAGCGGTGCCTTCTGGTCGGGCCGCAAGGGCTTCGATCTCGGGCTGATCGACGGCTTCGGCGACATGCGCGGCGTGCTGCGCAAGCGCTTCGGCGACAAGGTCAGGCTCGTCGAGATGCAGCGCCACGGCTCGTGGCTTCAGCGCCGGCTCGGCGGCATGTCGTCGGAGATGGGCGCCGCCGCTGCCGTCGGCCTTGCCGAGGAAATGGAAGCGCGTGCGTTGTGGTCGCGATTCGGTTTATAATCGCCGCCGGACGCTGAGGAACGCGCATGGGAAAGGTCGTCGGAATGATGGGACGGTTCATCGTCGGTTTCGTCGGTATGGTCTTGGCGATGCTGCTCGTCCGCCGCATCGCAGTCGAGGCGCGCCGCGCCCGCATGCAGGCCGAGCGCGACGCGCGCAGCGATCCGATCGAGCGGCTGCCTCCCGTCGCCTTGAAGCAGGATCCGTCGACCGGCGTCTACTATCCGGCGGATTGATCGCTTGACCCCACTTGGGAGCGCCAATATAGGTGCGAAACCTTGATCGGGGTTTCGAATGCCAGCCGGGCTCAATCCGAAAGGGTCCTTCCAGGATCTCATCCTCACCTTGAACCTCTATTGGGCCGGGCAGGGGTGCGTCATCCTCCAGCCCTACGACATGGAGGTCGGGGCCGGCACCTTCCATCCCGCCACGACGCTGCGCGCTCTCGGCCCTGATCCGTGGCGAGCGGCGTTCGTCCAGCCGTCGCGGCGTCCCAAGGACGGGCGCTATGGCGAGAATCCGAACCGCCTGCAGCACTACTATCAATACCAGGTGATCCTGAAGCCGTCGCCTGCCGATCTCCAGGAGCTCTATCTCGGCTCTCTCGACGCCATCGGCATCGATCGCCGCACCCACGACATCCGCTTCGTCGAGGACGATTGGGAAAGCCCGACGCTCGGCGCCTGGGGCCTCGGCTGGGAGGTGTGGTGCGACGGGATGGAGGTGTCGCAGTTCACCTATTTCCAGCAGGTGGGCGGCATCGATTGTGATCCGGTGCCGGGCGAGCTCACCTACGGGCTCGAACGCCTGGCCATGTACGTCCAGGGCGTCGACAACGTCTTCGACCTGAACTTCAACGGCGGCGAGGGCGCCGGGCGCATCACATACGGCGACATCTTCCGCGATGCCGAGTGGCAGTATTCCGTCAACAATTTCGAGGCTGCCGACACCGGCATCCTCCTGCGGCATTTCGACGACGCCGAGCAGGAATGCCGCGCCCTTCTTGACCGCGACGGCGGGCTCGTGCTGCCCGCCTACGACCAGTGCATCAAGGCCTCCCACGCCTTCAACATGCTGGATGCGCGCGGCGTGATCTCGGTCACCGAGCGCCAGGCCTATATCTTCCGGGTCCGCGAGATGGCGGTGCGCTGCTGCGAGGCGTGGGTGGCGCGGCTCGCCGCGAAGGCCGGACGCGCCGATGCCTGAGCTCCTGCTCGAGTTCTTTTCAGAAGAGATTCCGGCGCGCATGCAGGAGCGTGCCGCGCAGGATCTGCGCAAGCTCGTGACCGACGCGCTGGTCGAGCACGGCCTTCTCTATGAAGGTGCGCGCGCCCTCGTCACGCCGCGCCGCCTCGTCCTTGCCGTCGACGGGCTCGCCGCCGCGACCCAGGAGACGGTCGAGGAGAGAAAGGGGCCGCGCGTCGACGCCCCGCAATCGGCGATCGACGGATTTCTCAAGTCGGCCGGCGTCTCGCGTTCCGACTTGACCGTCGTCGACGACAAGAAGGGCAAGTTCTACCTGGCCCGCCTGCGCCGCACGGCGAGGGCGGCCGGCGATGTCGTCGCCGCCGTCGTTCCGGACGTCGTGCGCCGCTTTCCCTGGCCGAAGTCCATGCGCTGGGGCTCGGGCGGCCTGCGCTGGGTGCGTCCTCTGCATTCGATATTGTGCACCCTCGACGGCGAGGTCGTTCCCTTCGCGGTCGACGGTCTTCGCTCCGGCAACCAGACGCGAGGCCACCGCGTCATGGCGCCGGCGTCAATCGCCGTGCGCCGCTTCGAGGACTACGCCGCGAGCCTCGATCGGGCCCATGTGATGCTCGATCCCGCCGAACGTGCCGAAGTCATCCGAACGGAATCGAAGAACCTTGCCTTCGCCCAAGGCCTCGAGGTCGTCGACGACGATGCGCTCCTGCGCGAAGCCGCCGGCCTCGTCGAATGGCCGGTCGTGCTGATGGGAACCATCGCCGAGCGCTTCCTGTCCCTTCCGCCCGAAGTCGTCGTCGTGGCGCTGCGCAGCCACCAGAAATGCTTCGCCCTGCGCCAGGCGAAGACGGGAAAGCTCGCTGCTCGCTATCTCCTCGCCGCCAACATTGTCACGGCCGACGGTGGCCGCGAGATCGTTTCGGGCAACGATCGGGTCATCGCGGCGCGTCTCGCCGACGCTGCATTCTTTTTCGAGCAGGACCGCAAGGTGCCGCTCGCCGGTCTTCTTCCCAAGCTCGACCGCGTGACGTTCCACGCCCGCCTCGGCACCCAGGGCGAGCGCGCGGCGCGCCTTGCCCGGCTCGCCGGCCGTGTCGCGGCTCTGATCGGTGCCGACCTTGCCAAAGCCGAACTGGCCGGCCGTCTCGCCAAGGCCGACCTGGTGACCGGCATGGTCGGCGAATTCCCCGAGCTCCAGGGCGTCATGGGCCGCTACTACGCTCAGGGCGAAAGACAGCCGGCTGAAGTCGCGGACGCGTTGCGCGATCACTATCGCCCGCAGGGCCCGGGCGACGCCGTGCCCGAGCATGCCGTGTCACAGGCGGTTGCGCTCGCCGACAAGCTCGACCTTCTGGTCGGCTTCTGGCTGATCGACGAGAAGCCGACCGGCTCGAAGGATCCCTATGCCCTGCGCCGCGCCGCCCTCGGCATCATCCGCATCGTCCTCGAACGCGGGCTGAAGCTCGACCTCTTTCCGCTGATCGACGAAAGCCTCGCGACCTACGGCGCCTACGCTGAGGGCTCCGACGCTGCGGCGCTTCGCGGGAGCCTCATCGAATTCCTCGCCGAGCGGCTTAAGGTGTATCTGCGCGACAAGGGTGCGCGCCACGACCTGATCGATGCCGTCTTCTCGGTCGGCCGCCAGGACGACCTTCTCGCCGTCCTCCGCCGCGTCGAGGCCTTGGGCCGCTTCCTGTCGACCGAGGCGGGCAGCAATCTTCTCGCCGGCGTGCGCCGGGCCACGAACATCATCCGGATCGAGGAGAAGAAGGACAAGCGGGCCTATGACGGCGCGCCCGTGCCGACGCGGTTCGTTGCGGCTGAGGAACGAACCCTTGCCGCCGCCATCTCCGCCGCCGAAGGCGAGGCCGGACGGGCGCTCGCGAGCGACGATTTCGAAGCCGCCATGGCGGCCGTGGCCGGCCTGCGGCTGCCGATCGATGCCTTCTTCGACAAGGTGACCGTCAATGCCGACGACCCGGAGCTTCGCGAGAACCGCTTGAAACTCCTGGGCCGCATCCGCATCGCCGTGCTTGCGGTCGCCGATTTCTCCAGGATAGAAGGCTGATCCCCCTGGCCGTCGGGCGGAACAAAGTGAATGGAGGGACGATGTCGGCGCTGGACAAGTGCGTCTATCGGTTCGGCGGCGAAACGACCGAGGGGGCGGCGGCGATGCGCAACCTGCTCGGCGGCAAGGGCGCGAACCTGGCCGAGATGAGCAACCTCCGTCTGCCGGTCCCGCCGGGCTTCACCATCACCACCGAAGTCTGCACCGCCTTCACCACCAATGATCGCCGCTACCCGGACGGCCTTTCCGCCGACGTCGATGCGGCCATGGCGGCGGTGGGCAACGCGGTCGAGGCGGGCTTCGGCGATCCCGCCCGGCCGCTCCTCGTTTCGGTGCGCTCCGGCGCCCGCGTCTCCATGCCCGGCATGATGGACACGGTCTTGAACCTCGGCCTCAACGACCGGACCGTCGAGGGCGTCGCTGCCCAGTCGGGCGACCGTCGTTTCGCCTATGACAGCTATCGCCGATTCATCCAGATGTATTCCGACGTCGTGCTCGACATCGAGCATCATCTTTTCGAGGATGCGCTCGACGAGCTCAAGGAGCGCAAGGGCTTCGCCAACGACACCGATCTCGGCGCCGACGACTTGATGGCGCTCATCGGCGAATACAAGGCGCTCGTGACCGAGCATTCGGGCCAGCCGTTCCCCCAGGACGTGAACGCCCAGCTGTGGGGCGCCATAGGCGCCGTGTTCCTGTCGTGGAATTCCGCCCGCGCCGTCACCTACCGCCGGCTGCACGCCATTCCCGAGGACTGGGGCACGGCCGTCAACGTCCAGGCGATGGTGTTCGGCAACCGCGGCGACACGTCGGCGACCGGCGTCGCCTTCACCCGCAACCCGTCGACCGGCGAGAAGGAGATCTATGGCGAGTTTCTCGTCAACGCCCAGGGCGAGGACGTGGTGGCGGGCATCCGCACGCCGCAGAGCCTGACCGAAAAGGGCAGGCGCGACAGCGGTTCGACCGCGAAGTCGCTCGAGGCCTGGATGCCTGCGACCTATGCCGAGCTTGTCGCGGTGTTCGAGCGTCTGGAGCGCCACTATCGTGAGATGCAGGATATCGAGTTCACCATTCAGGAGGGCCACCTGTGGCTCCTCCAGACGCGCTCCGGCAAGCGGACGGCCAAGGCCGCCCTGAAGATCGCCGTCGACCTCGCCGATGAGGGCCTGCTCTCGCGCGACGAGGCCGTCGGTCGCATCGATCCGGCCTCGCTCGACCAGCTGCTCCATCCGATGCTCGACCCTGCCGCCGCGCGTCAGGTCATCGGCTCCGGACTCCCGGCATCGCCCGGCGCCGCGTCGGGCGCCATCGTCCTCGACCCCGGCGAAGCGGAGAAGTTGAAGGGGCAGGGCAGGCAGGTCATCCTCGTGCGCGTCGAGACGAGCCCCGAGGACATTCACGGCATGCACGCCGCCGAGGGCATCCTCACCACCCGCGGCGGCATGACCTCCCACGCCGCCGTCGTCGCCCGCGGCATGGGCAAGCCCTGCGTGTCCGGAGCCGGCAACATCCGCGTCGACTACGCCAATGCCACCATCCACGGTGCCGGCGTCACGCTGAAGGAAGGCGACGTCATCACCATCGACGGCTCCACGGGCCAGGTGATGCTTGGCTCCGTTCCGACCATCAAGCCCGAGCTTTCCGGCGACTTCGGCACGCTCATGCGCTGGGCCGACGCCAAGCGCCGCATGAAGGTGCGCGCCAATGCGGAGACGCCGCTCGACGCCAAGGTGGCGCGCGAGTTCGGTGCCGAGGGCATCGGCCTGTGCCGGACCGAGCACATGTTCTTCGATGCCGACCGCATCATGGCGGTGCGCGAGATGATCCTCGCCAACAGCGAGGCGCGCCGCCGCGAGGTTCTGAGCCGGATCCTTCCCATGCAGCGCGGCGATTTCGTCGAGATCTTCGAGATCATGAGCGGACTTCCCGTCACCATCCGGCTTCTCGATCCGCCGCTGCACGAGTTTCTTCCCTCGACCGACCAGGAGATCGAGGAGGTGGCAGACGCCATCGGCGCCGATGTCGAGGCGTTGCGGGCCCGCGTCGCCGAGCTGCACGAGTTCAATCCGATGCTCGGCCACCGCGGCGTCCGCATCGCCATCTCCTACCCGGAAATCGCCGAGATGCAGGCCCGCGCCATTTTCGAGGCCGCGATCGAGGCCGGCCGCCGCACCGGCGCCCCGCCCATTCCCGAGGTCATGGTGCCGCTCGTCGCCGCCCGCGCCGAGTTCGAATTCATCCGCGAGCGCATCGTCGCCGTCGCCGAGGCCGTCAGGACCGAGACCGGCGCTGACCTCGACTATCTCGTCGGCACCATGATCGAGCTGCCGCGCGCCGCGCTGTGCGCCGAGGAGATCGCCCGCGCCGCCGAGTTCTTCTCGTTCGGAACCAACGACCTGACGCAGACGACCTTCGGAATCAGTCGCGACGACAGTGCCCGCTTTCTCGGCGAGTACACCGCGAAGGGCATTTTCAGGACCGATCCGTTCATATCGCTGGATGTCGAAGGCGTGGGCGAGCTGGTTCGAATCGCCGTCGAGCGCGGCCGCCGTGGCCGGCCCGCCATCAAGCTCGGCATCTGCGGCGAGCATGGCGGAGATCCGGCGTCCATCCACTTTTGCGAGGCAATTGGCCTCGATTACGTGTCCTGCTCGCCGTTCCGCGTGCCGATTGCCCGCCTCGCCGCGGCCCAGGCCGTTGCTACTTCGGGCACCGGTGGATAAGCGATTCGACCTCCGGTTGGCTGCCTAAAAATTGCCTCTATCGAAATCTTGAATGATCTCAAGACCCTGAATCGCGGTGCGGCGAGAACGGGTTGCCGCCATGGTTAACCTATGTTAAACGCGGCAGGAGTATATGTCTTGAGTTGATGCCTCTGTTGCCATTGGTGCGGGACTGGTGGAGTTTTAGGGGAAGTGCTGAGAAAAACGCGGGCAGCGGCAGACCACTGGATTGATCCGTACGCGGATGAAGCTCCCGCGCGCCGCAATCCCGTCATCGGCTATGCGCTCGCCGGTGCGACTCTCGTGGCCGCTTTCGCCATCGCCGGCAACTACATGGGCCAGAACGCCGTCGCCCGTACCGCGCCGTATTCCCAGGACGAAATCGCCGATCTCGTGTCTCCCGCCACGACGTCCATCGTCGGCAAGGGCTCGCTGCTCGTGTCCACCCTCGAGCTCGAGGCGACGCGGCTGTCGCTCGCCCGCCAGCAGGAAATTCTCGGCGCCCGCAAAGGCGATTTCCTCGCCGACGATTCCTTCCTCGCCCCCACTGCCGAGGAGACCTACGGCCGCAAGGGCTCGCTCGCCGTCAGCACGCCGTCGGGCTGGCAGCTCGAAAGTTCCTTCAAGATCGCCCGCGACCAGAAGCAGAAGCTGATCGCCCAGCGCAAGTTCCGCCTCGCCGAACAGGACTGCCTCGCCCGTGCCATCTATTTCGAAGCCCGCTCCGAGTCGGAGATGGGTCAGCTCGCCGTCGCCAAGGTCGTCCTCAACCGCGTCAAGGATGCCGCCTACCCGAAGACCATCTGCGGCGTCGTCTATCAGGGGTCCGACCGCCAGAACGCCTGCCAGTTCTCCTTTGCCTGCGACGGGATCAGCGACCAGCCGAGGACCCGCGTCGCCTGGGACCGCGCCAAGCGCCTCGCCTCGCGCGCCATCGCCGGCGATCAGTCGATCAACATTCTCGGCGCCGCCACCTACTACCACGCCGATTACGTGACGCCGAAGTGGTCGTCGTCCTTCAAGCGCCTCATCAAGATCGGTCGGCACATCTTCTACACCGACTCCTAAGAGCCATCGAAACTTCTCCATTGAACGGCGCCCGATCGGGCGCTTTAGTGTTTTTGGGGATGGCGATGGGAGTTCTCGATCATGGCCTTCTGGACGTATTTCGACGGCAAGTGGCAGGAGGGAAACCTCTTGAACATGGGCCCCATGACCCATGCGCCGTGGCTCGGCTCCTGCGTCTTCGACGGCGCCCGCGCCTTCGAGGGCGTGGCTCCGGATCTCGACCTCCATTGCGAGCGTCTCGTCCGCTCCCAGAAAAGCTTCGGCCTCAAACAGGCGAAGACGGCGGCCGAGCTCGTCGACCTCGCCTGGGAGGGCATCCGCAAGTTCCCCAAGGACGCCGCTCTCTACATCCGGCCCATGGCCTGGGCGGAGGACGGCCATGTCGACGTCGATCCGGAAACGACCCGCTGGTCGCTCTCGGTCTACGACGAGCCGCTGCCGGCGCCGAACGGCTTCTCCGTCACCTGCTCGCCCTTCCGGCGGCCGTCCTACGATTTCGCTCCGACCGATGCCAAGGCCGCCTGCCACTATCCGAACTCGGCCCGCGCCATGCGCGAGGCGGCGGGGCGCGGCTACGACAACGCCGTCATGCTCGACGGGCTCGGTCACGTTTCCGAGCTCGCCACCGCCAACATCTTCTATGCCAAGGACGGCGAGGTGCACACGCCGGTGCCCAACGGTACCTTTCTCGTCGGCATCACGCGCGGCCGCGTCATCGATCTTCTGCGTCGCACCGGCGTGAAGGTCCATGAGCGGGCGCTGGGCTGGCAGGATTTCCTCGCCGCCGACGAGGTCTTCTCGACCGGCAACTTCAGCAAGGTCATGCCGATCACCCGCATCGAGGAGCGCAGTCTGCAACCCGGCCCGCTGTTCAAGAAGGCGCGCGAACTCTACTGGGCCTACGCCCACGGCGAGCGCATCTAGCCGCTCGAGGTGCGTCCGTGCCGTTCGAGGCTGTCCGCCGTGTCGAACCACGCCACGTGCTCGTCGAAATAGACGTGCGCCTGCGGCGCGTAGCGGTTGGGATCGTCCATGACGCCGACATAGAGGTGGATTTCGCCCGGATAGCGTTCGCTCTGGTAGCTGACCGGCGAGCCGCACTTCCCGCAGAATTGCCTGACGACGCCGGGAGAGGATTCGAACGCGTTGGGCAGGTCCGCCGTGAACCGGACCCCGGCCGCATCGAAGCCGACGAAGGTCGCGACCGGCGAGGCTGTGTGCCTGCGGCAGCTCGCGCAGTGGCAGTAGGTGATCCACTTGGGCGGCGTTGCCGATTCGAACTGCACCCCGCCGCACAGGCAGCGGCCGCGATGCGCGCCCGTTTTCACCGGACGACGCTCCACCTGAAGATCGTGCCTTCGAAGGCGTCGATGCCGCGCCCGATCGCCTCGACCGCCTCCACCATGCGCCCGCGACGGCCGAGAATTTCGTCGGCGAAGCCGACCATGCGCCGGTTCGGCGTCGCGACCGGCGAATGGATCCGCAATTCGCGGGCGAGCTCGAACTCGTCCTCCTGCGGATTGAGCAGGCACATGGCCGTGAAAGCCGAAGCCGTCGAGCGGCTGATCCCCGCCCAGCAGTGGATGAGGAGCGGCCCGGACTGGTCCCAGTCCTCGACGAAGTCGACGATCTTCTCCACGTGCTCGCGCATCGGCGCCTGCATGCCTTCGAGCGGCTCGATGATGTCGTGGAAGGTGAGCCTCAGGTGGTTCGTCTGTGCCAGGCCGAGCTCGGGATGGGCGCTTTCCGGCCCGAGCAGGCCCAGCACATGGCTCACCTTTTCCTCGACGAGAAGGCGGGGAACGGCCTGCAGTGGCGAAACGAAGATCATGCCGGTTGGCAGAGCTGTTTGAATTTCCGCAAGTACTGCCCCGATGCGTCCTTGGGAGCAAGCGGTTTTAGCGGCAGCAGGCCGGCGGTTTCCGTCCCCTCGATCCCCGTGGGAAGGCCGAAGAATTTCCGAGCCTCCTTCAGGTCGAAACCGGCGAGCTGGGTGGCCTCGAGATAGGCGGCGGTCTGGTCGGCGGCCTTGACCAGCATCGCGATCTCGGGCGGCACCTTGGCGGGGAGGCTGAAACGTAGATGGATGGCGGCGAGCAGCCGTTCCTCGAAAGCCTTGTAGTCGATGCCGACCGCCGCCTTGAATGGGCTGATCATGTCGCCGATGACGTATTCGGGCGCATCATGGAGCAGGCTGGCGAGCCGCCAGCGGCGTTCGAGACGCGGCGTCTGCCGACGGGCGATGTCCTCGACGAGGAGGCAGTGCTGGGCGACCGAGAAGGCATGGTCGCCCTTGGTCTGGCCGTTCCAGCGGGCGACGCGCGCCAGGCCATGGGCGATGTCCTCGATCTCGATGTCGAGCGGCGAGGGGCTGAGAAGGTCGAGCCGCCGCCCCGACAGCATCCGTTGCCACGCCCGCGGCGGAGTCTTGCCGCCGCGGCTCATGAGCGCCGCGGCGTGCCGTGCTCGGCACAGGCCGTGTGCCGATGGCAGGTCACCAGGTGGTCGTTCACCATCCCGACCGCCTGCATGAAGGCATAGACGATGGTCGGCCCGACGAACTTGAATCCGCGCCCCGCCAGGTCCTTCGACATCTTGTGGGCGAGCGGCGTCGCCGGCTTGATCTGTGACAGTCCGCGGAACCGGTTCTGTCGCGGCTGGCCGTCGAGGAAATTCCACAGATGGGAAGCGAAGCCTTCCGCCTCCTGGATCTTGAGATAGGCGCGCGCGTTGGTCACGCTCGCCTCGATCTTGGCGCGGTTGCGCACGATTCCGGCGTCGTTCATCAGGCTGTTGAGCTTGCGCGGCGAATAGCGGGCGATGGTCTCCGGGTCGAATCCGTCGAATGCCGCGCGGAAGGCCGGCCGCTTCCGCAGGATGGTGATCCACGACAGGCCGGCCTGGAAACCGTCGAGCAGCAGCTTCTCGAAAAGGGCCCGGTCGTCGAATTCCGGCACGCCCCATTCCTCGTCGTGATAGGCGACGTAGACGGGGTCGGTGCCGCACCAGGCGCACCGCTTGATGCCGTCGTCGTGCCGGATGATCGAGGGACGCGCCATCAGGCTCTGTCCCGTGTGGCCGCCGGCATGTCGTAGCGTGCCCACTCCGGCCGGTAGGGAAAAAGCCTTCGTCCGCCAGCCGTGACCGGCACGCTGTCTGCCTCGGCGAGCCGGTCGAGCCGTGCCAGCAGGAGCACGCGTCCGCCGGCCGCCGACAAGACGCGGCCGATGGCGAGGCGGCCCGCCTCGACCGGCGTGTCGCGGGGCGGCGGCTCGCCGTCGACCTCGGCCGGGACGATCCGGCTGCGTGTCGTGCCCCGATGCGCCATGCGCGATACGACCTCCTGTCCGACGAAGCACCCCTTGGTGAAGCTCACCGCGTCGAGGGCATCGAAATTCGCTTCATGGGGGAAGAGCTGGCCGGGCTCGAAGTCGTGGCCGCCTTCGCCGAGGCCGAGGGCTATTCGCCGCGCATGATAATCGCTGGCGTCGGCGATCGCCGTCGGGTCGGGCGATGCATGAAGCCGGCGTGGCATGTCGGCGCTGCGTCCGTCCGCAAGCCCGCTCTCCGCCGCCGCCGGCAGCAGGTGAACAGTGCGCCCATCGTCCGCGCTGATCGCCACATTGGCGCGGAGCTTGTAGATGCCGAGCCGCTTCAGGAGATCTGCGCGCTGGGCAGCTGCGCAGTCGATGACGAATCCCTCGGGCTCGACCGCGATCATGAAATCGAACAGGATCTTCCCCTGCGGGGTCAGGATGCCGCAATAGCCGGCCGTGCCCGGCTTCAGCCCGTTGATGTCGGTGGTCACGATTCCCTGCAGGAACGCCGCCGCGTCCTCGCCTCGGACGGTGAGGAGCTGCCGCTCTGCGTGGGCGAAGATCTTATCGGCCATGTGCGATCCGCACTTGCTTGCGGGAGTAGGATTACGTAAGCGGAGGAACCCAATGGAACCGGCCTTCGACCTTTTGATCGCAAACGGCACCGTCGTCAACCACGACGGGATCGGCGTCCGCGACATCGGCATCCGCGACGGCCGCATCGCGGCGATCGGTCGTTTTCCGCATGGCAGGGCTGCGGAGATCATTGACTGCCGCGGCCTTCACGTGCTCCCGGGCGTCATCGACACCCAGGTCCATCTGCGCGAGCCCGGTGCAGAACACAAGGAAGACCTGGAGACTGGCGGTCGCGCCGCCGTCCTCGGCGGCGTCACGGCCGTCTTCGAGATGCCCAACACCAATCCCCTCACCGTGACCGAGGCCGCCCTCGCCGACAAGGTGGCGCGCGCCACCGACCGCATGGCCTGCGACTTCGCTTTTTATGTGGGGGGCACGCACGACAACGCTCGCGACCTCCCGACGTTAGAGCGGCTTCCCGGGTGCTGCGGCGTCAAGGTTTTCATGGGATCCTCGACCGGCGACTTGCTGGTGCCGGACGACGAGGGCATCGCCGCGATTCTCGCCCGCATTCGCAGGCGCGCCGCCTTCCATTCCGAGGACGAGGCGCGCTTGGCGTCGCGCAAGGGCGATCGCCGCCGCAACGATCCGGCGAGCCACCCGATCTGGCGCGACGCCGAGGCGGCCCGCCGCGCCACCGAGCGGCTCCTCGGCCTCGCCCGCGCTGCCGGCAAGCGTATCCACGTCCTGCACGTTTCCACGGCCGACGAGCTGCCGCTCTTGGCCGCCAATCGCGACATCGCGTCGGTCGAGATGACGGCGAACCACCTGACGCTCGCCGGGCCCGAAGCCTATGAGCGACTCGGCACGCTTGCACAAATGAACCCGCCCTTGCGCGATGCCCGGCATCGTGACGCGCTGTGGGCGGCGGTCGCTTCGGGCCTCGTCGACGTGCTCGGCTCCGACCATGCGCCGCATACGCTGGAGGAGAAGGCGCGCCCCTATCCCGACTCGCCGTCGGGAATGCCCGGCGTGCAGACGCTCGTTCCCGTCATGCTCGATCACGTGAACCACGGCCGACTGACGATCGAACGCTTCGTCGACTTGACGAGCCACGGACCTTCGCGCCTCTTCGGGATCGCCGGCAAGGGGCGTATCGCCGAAGGGTACGATGCCGACCTGACCATCGTCGACATGGCGCGCGAGGTGACCATCACCAACCGCTGGATCGCGAGCCGTTGCGCCTGGACTCCGTTCGACGGCGTGAAGGTCAAGGGTTGGCCGATCTCGACGCTGGTGCGGGGCAGGGCGGTCGTCCGCGATGGCGCGATCGTCGGAACGGCCGCTGGCCGGCCCATGCAATTCCTGGAGGCGCTGCCGCTCGCGCGATCGGGCGCCGCCGAGCGTGATGTCAAGATGGAGCGACGTGCGTGACGAGCTTTCCCGCCATTGTGGTGACCAAGTCCGGATCCGCTCAAGCGGTGGAGTTCCGCGACCTGACCGACCAGGATCTCATGCCCGGCGAGGTCACGGTTGCCGTCGAGCATTCGACCGTGAACTACAAGGACGGCCTCGCGATCACCGGCAAGGCTCCGATCATCCGTCAGTACCCGATGATCCCCGGCGTCGACTTCGCAGGCACCGTCCTTGCCTCCGACCACGCCGACTACAAGCCGGGCGACAAGGTCGTCATGAACGGCCAGGGCGCCGGCGAAAGCCACTTCGGCGGCTATGCCGGCCGGGCGCGCGTGCCGGGCGACTGGCTCGTTCCCATTCCGGCGTCTTTCTCGACCTACGACGCCATGACCATCGGCACGGCCGGCTTCACTGCCATGCTCGCCGTGCTGGCGCTCGAGGACCAGGGAACGGCGCCGGCGGCGGGAGAGATCGTGGTCACGGGTGCGGCGGGTGGCGTCGGCTCGGTCGCGATCGCGCTGCTCGCCGGGCGCAGCTTCAAGGTCGTCGCTTCGACCGGCCGTCTGTCGGAAGCAGACTATCTGAAAGGCTTGGGTGCCGCCGCGCTCGTCGATCGCGCCGAGCTGTCCGGCCCGGTCAAGCCGCTCGCCAAGGTGCGCTGGGCGGGGGCCGTCGACAGCGTCGGCTCGGTGACGCTCGCCAACATTCTCTCGCAGACCGCCTATGGCGGCACGGTTGCGGCCTGCGGACTTGCGCAGGGTGCCGACCTGCCGACGACCGTCCATCCGTTCATCCTGCGCGGCGTGAAGCTGATCGGCATCGACTCGGTCCATTGCCCGTCCGCTATGCGTCGCCGCGCCTGGACGCGGCTCGCCGAGGAGCTCGACCGTACGAAGCTCGCCGCCATGACGTCGCGCGTGCCGCTCGCCGATGTGCCGCGCGTCGCGGCCGACATTGTCGCCGGCAAGGTGCGCGGACGCATCGTCGTCGACATCCCGCGCTGACCGCAGGGAATAGAAGGCTCGGAGTTACTGCTGGGTTCGGTTGACGGTGAACTCGCCCGACCGGATGCGTTCGGGCAGGCGTTCGGCCATGACGGCGACCGGCTCCTCGCCGTAGGTGGCGATCATGTCGGAAAGGGCGGCGAAGATGGCCGCGGTCGCCAGGCAGTCGGGATCGATGCCTTCATAGACGGCCTCTTCCCAGGCATCGAGGATGTAGCGCAGTGCAGCGCGTCGCGGTTCTTCGGCGGCTTCCGTGGAAGCGGCGCTGGGTGGTGTCTTTTCCATTATTGGATTGCTTCGATCCCGCGTCCCCGATGCGGCTCAAGAACAGTCCCACCCGTCTTGATCCGAAACGCAACCTACCATCCTCCCCTCACGTGAGAATTCGCACTTCCAAAGAAGGTTAATCCGAAGCGCGACGGCCACGTTACCTATTGGCGATCAAGCGAAAGGCCTTCGCGATGATTTTTTCGGTCCCCGGTGTGAGCGCGAGCGTCCCGATGTCGTCGGGCGCCGCCCACGTCACGGCGCGCGCGTCTCCCGATGCGGCGGCCACGCCGGCGCGCCAATGTCCCGCGAAGACGGCAAGAACATAGTGCGCGACGCCGGGTCGGATGATCTCCACCCAATCGAAGGGCATCGTCAACTCGGCCTCGACGCCGGTTTCCTCCATCAGTTCGCGCGTCGCTGCCGACTTGAGAGTTTCTCCGAACTCGACGTGCCCTCCGGGCAGGCTCCACACCCCGTCGAACGGCGGCTTCGTGCGCTCGGCCAGGAGCACGCGTTTGTCCTTGAAGATGCAGGCGCTGACGCCCAATTTGGGGGCGGGATCGCTCACGCGGAACGGCTCGGAAAGGCGAAGTGCATGTGTGGACTCTACAGCTTTCGACGCGGCCCGGAAGAGGTGCGCCGGCTGTTCGGCTATGCCGAGGATCATGCCTTTCCGCCGCGTCCTCACGTTGCGCCGGGCACTCCCGTCGGTATCGTGCGTCTGGAGAACGGTACGCGCCGCTTCGTGCTCGTGCGCTGGGGATTTGTGCCGGCCTGGAAGAAGGAGTTCCGGTCCGAAAAGCCGTTGGTCAACGCCCGCTCCGAAACCGTGCTCGACAAGCCGTCGTTCCGCAATGCCATGCGGCGACGGCGCTGCCTCGTTCCCGCCGACGGATTTTATGCCTGGAAGGGAGACGTCCCGGGTCGCAAGCAGGCGTACTTCATTCATCGCCCTGGTGATGCGCTCTTCGGCTTTGCCGGCCTGTGGGAACACTGGATGGGCGCCGACGGCAGCGAGATCGAGTTGGCGCTGATCATCACGACCCCCGCCAACCGAACGCTGGCGCACATTCATCCCCGCCTGCCGGCCGTCATCGAGCCTCGCGACTACGACCGCTGGCTCGATGCCGAAGGCTGCGCGGCTGCAGAGGCCGCGGGCCTCCTGGCGCCGGCGCCCGACGATTTCTTCATCGCCGACCCCGTCGATCTCGCCCGTCGCCCCAAGCCGCAGGTGGAGGAGGAGCCGAAGGCGCGATCCGACCCGGACCGCCAGCCGCGCCTTCTCTAGGTGTCGAGGAGGCGCCGGCCCAACGGAAAGACGGGATTCAGGTCGTAGCCCAGCTGCTGGTAGAATCCCCTGGCCTCGGCATTGTCCTCGCGGACGAGGAGGTTCACCTTCCACACGCCCTGCGCCTTGAGCCAGCGCTCGCCGGCGGCGACCGTCGCCCTGCCGATGCCGCGCCGCTGCCGGTCCGGTGCCACGGCGACGTAGTAGATGCTGCCGCGGTGACCGTCGTGTCCGACCATGATCGACGATACCACGTCGCTGCTCATCACGCCGAGAATGATGGCCGAATTCGGTTTGCCGCGCGCGAAGCCGATGTCCTTGCGTGGGTCGTTCCACGGCCGCGTCAGCCCGCACGTCTCCCACAGCCTGACGACGCTTTCGACATCGCCGTCGACGAGCGGCCGGAAGATGAGCGGCGCCTCAACCATCGGGCAGCACCTTGCCGGGGTTGAGGATGCCCTTGGGATCGAGCAGGCTCTTGAGCCCGCGCATGAGGCTGAGCTCCACCGGCGACTTGATCGCCGGCATCAGGTCGCGCTTGAGCCGTCCGATGCCGTGCTCGGCGCTGATCGAGCCGTCGAGTTCCATGACGACGTCGTAGACCGCCGCGCCGATTTCCTCCGTGCGGCCGAGGAACTGCGCTATGTCGGCGCCGACCGGTTGCGTGACGTTGAAGTGGATGTTGCCGTCGCCCATGTGGCCGAAGGGAACGGGCCGCGCCTCCGGCATCGCCTTGAGCACCGCTTGCGTCGCGCGCCCGAGGAATTCCGGCACCCGCGACACCGGCACCGAGACGTCGTGCTTGATCGACCCACCTTCGAACTTCTGCACCAGCGGCAGCTGCTCCCGGATGCTCCACAGCTCGCTCGCCTGGGCCCCGGAGCGCGCGACGACGGCGTCGGCGACGAGGGCCTTCTCAAGCGCCTCGGCGAAGATTTCCTCGGCGATCGGCGACAGCGATCCGACCGCGTCGCCGCCGGCAAGCTCGAGGAGAACGTACCAGGGGCAGCTCGTGCCGAAGGGATCGCGCACGCCGGCATGGCGTATGGTGAATTCGAGGCCGATGCGCGGCAGGATCTCCATCGCCGTCACCCGGTTGCCGCTGCGCGCCCTCGCCAGGTTCAGAAGATCGAGCGCCGCTTGCGGATCGGGAACGCCGGCGAAGGCGGTGACCCGGTCGCGCGGATGCGGGTAGAGGCAGAGCACCGCCGCCGTGATGACGCCGAGCGTGCCTTCCGACCCGATGAAGATGTTCCTGAGGTCGTAGCCGGTGTTGTCCTTGCGCAGCCGCTTGAGCCCGTCGAGCCGGCGGCCGTCGGCGAGCACCACCTCGAGCCCCAGGACCAGGGCCCGCGCATTGCCGTAGGCCAGCACGCCGACGCCGCCCGCATTGGTGGCGAGGTTGCCGCCGATGGTGCAGCTGCCCTCCGAACCCAAGGTCAGGGGGAAGAACCGGTCGACCGCCTCGGCGGCGTCCTGCACGGCCTTGAGCGTCGTCCCTGCCTCCACGGTGATGCTGTTGTCGATGGGATCGATGTTGCGGATGCGGTTGAGCCGGGTGAGCGACAGGACGACTTCGTTGCCGGTCTCGAAGGGAATCTGCGCGCCGACGAGCCCGGTGTTGCCGCCCTGGGGGACGATGGCCGTGCCCGTCTCGCCGGCGATCGCAAGAATGCGCTCGACCTCCTCGACGCTGCCGGGCCTGAGCACCAGGGCGGAGCGTCCGATCCACCTTTCCCGCAGCTCGTGGAGATAGGCGGCCATCGCCTGCGGCTCGGCGATCGCGTTCTGAGGCCCGACGACGGCGGCGAGGCGGTCGAGCGTGGCGGCGGTCGGCGGGCGGACCGGCATGGGCCTAGCGATGAAAGGGCGCGGCGGCGCGCCGCAGGCGGTCGTTGATCGCCTCGCCCAAGCCCTCCTCCGGGATGGGCATGACGGCGATCGTCTCGACGCCGCATTCGTCGAGTTCGTGCAGCATGCGGAACAGGTTGGCGGCCGCTTCCTTCAGGTCGCCGCGCGGCGACAGGTTGCGCACCGGTCCCGGATGGCGCGGCACCTTGCCGCCGAAGGCGAGGAGGCCGACGTCGAAACGCGGCCACAGAACATCGAGGATGACACGGGCCCGGGGCGCATAGTGTCCGACGAGCCGGCCGGGCGACAGCGGAGCGTCGGAATCGTCACTGCCGTCTTCGAGACGCAGCCCGAGCGGCTCGATCAGTGACGCGATCGTCTCCCGCTCGACGCCGCCCGGCCTCAGGATCCGTATTTGGGTATCGGTCGCCTGCACGACCGTCGACTCGACGCCGACGTTCGAAGGCCCTCCATCGATGACCAAGGCGACGCGCCGGCCGAGGCCGTCGCGGACATGGTCGGCGGTCGTCGGGCTGATGCGGCCCGAGATGTTGGCGCTCGGCGCCACGATGGGACGCGCGGCGGCGGCGATGAGCGCATGGGCGATCGGATGGGCCGGAACACGCACCGCGATCGTGCCGAGCCCGGCGCAGGCGACAGGCGAGACTAAACAATCGGCGCTTCGCGGCAGGACGAGGGTGAGCGGCCCCGGCCACAGGGCGCGCGCCAGGGTCTCCGCCGGGCGATTGAAGCGGGCCAGCGCCTCGGCCGCCTCGCGCCCTGCCACATGGGTGATCAGCGGATTGTTGCGGGGGCGCTCCTTGGCTGCGAAAACGGCGGCCACCGCAGCCTCGTTGGTCGCATCGGCACCGAGGCCGTAAACCGTCTCGGTCGGAAAGGCGACGAGCTGGCCGTCTCTGATGAGCGCGGCGGCCGCGGCGATGTCCGTTTCGAGCGATGTCATGGCTATTGCCTTGACCTGCAACCGTGTGGTTCTAAAGGAGAGTATGGCGCGTGACAGGCGCTCTCGGTCCTAGCATGCGCACACTTAAAGGCAAGACGCTCTTCATCACCGGCGCCAGCCGCGGCATCGGCCTCGCCATCGCCCTCCGGGCGGCGGCCGACGGCGCTAACGTGGCCGTCGCGGCGAAGACCGATACGCCGCATCCGAAGCTGCCCGGCACCATCTTCACCGCTGCCGAGGCGGTTGAGCGGGCCGGCGGCCGGGCGCTGCCGCTCAAGGTCGACATCCGCGACGATGCGGCGGTGGCTGCCGCCGTCGCGAAGACCGTCGCGAGATTCGGCGGCATCGATATATGCATCAACAACGCCTCCGCCATCTCGCTCTCCCCGACGCTGTCGACGGAGATGAAGCGCTACGACCTCATGCACGACATCAACGCCCGCGGCACGTTCGTCGTTTCGCAGGCCTGCCTGCCGCATCTGTTGAAAGCGGAGTGCCCGCACATCCTGATGATCTCGCCGCCTCTCAATCTTGTCCCCGACTGGTTCGCCGCCCATCTTGCCTACACGCTTGCGAAATTCGACATGAGTCTCATCGCGCTCGGGCTCTCTGCCGAGTTCGCGGGCAGGGTCGCCGTCAACGCGCTGTGGCCGCGCACCACCATCGCGACGGCGGCCATTGCCAACGTCGTCGGGGGCGACGCCATGATGCGGCGCTCGCGCCGCCCCGAGATCGTGGCCGAGGCCGCCCACGCCATTCTGACCCGCGACCTGTCGTTCACCGGCAATTTCTGCCTCGACGACGACGTCCTCGGCCGCGCCGGCGAGACCGACCTCGACAAGTACCGGGTCGATCCGTCGCAGTCCCTGCAGGCCGACTTCTTCCTGACCGAGGCCGAGCGCCGCATGCTCACGGGAGACGGGCCATGACGACGCTGCTCCTAGCCCATCCCGTTTGCATCGAGCACGCCACGCCCGACGGCCATCCCGAGCGTCCCGACCGGCTGCGCATCATCGATCGCATACTCTCCAATGCGATCTTCGACGACCTCCTCCGCGAGGAGGCGCCCGCGGCGGCGGCCGAGGATATCCTCCGCGCCCACGACGAGGAGCACTACGCCGTCATCACCCAGTCGGTGCCCGACGAGGGTGTTGAGCAGCTCGATCCCGATACGTGGATGTCGCCGAAGAGTCTCGAGGCGGCCCTGAGGGCGGCGGGATCCGGCCTTCGCGCCGTCGACGCGGTGATGCGCCGCGAGGTCCACAACGCCTTCTGCGCCGTGCGTCCTCCCGGGCACCATGCCGAGAGCCGCCGCGCCATGGGCTTCTGCCTCTTCAACAACGTCGCCGTCGCCGCCCACTATGCACGCGAAATCTACGGCGCCGAACGGGTGGCCGTCGTCGATTTCGATGTCCATCACGGCAACGGCACTCAGGAGATCTTCTGGTCGGACCCAGACCTCCTCTACGCCTCGACCCACCAGATGCCCCTCTATCCCGGCACCGGGATGCCCACCGAGCGCGGCGTCGGCAATGTCTTCAACGCGCCGCTCAGGGCAGGGGACGGCTCCGAACGTTTCAGGGATGCGATGAAGACCATCATCCTCCCCGCCGTCGATGACTTCGGCCCGGATCTCCTGCTGATCTCCGCCGGCTTCGATGCCCACCGCAACGATCCCTTGGCGAGCCTCGCCTTGACGGAAGAGGACTTCGTCTGGGCCACGCTCTATCTTATGGACGTGGCCGAGCGTCATGCCGACGGGCGCGTTGTGTCGATGCTGGAAGGGGGATATGACTTGAAGGCCCTGGCTTCGAGCGTTGCGGTGCATGTCCAGTCGCTCATGCGCGGCACGGGCGAGGTCGGTTCCCCGTCTCTGGAGGACGACGACTGATGGCCGAACCAACCCACGCCGATATCGCCAAGATGACCTTCGAGGCGGCGCTCGACGAGCTCGAGGGCATCGTCGAGAAGCTCGAGGGCGGCAGGATCGGTCTGGAGGACTCGATCCGCATCTACGAGCGCGGCGAGCTCCTCAAGGCGCACTGCGAGGCGAAGCTCAAGGATGCCGAGGCGCGGATCGAGCGCATCACCCTCAAGGCCGACGGCACGCCCTCGGGCACCGAGCCGTTCAAGGTCGACTGAGCTCGGCGAACGCGCGGGCACCCATGCGCCTGGACCTGATGCTCGTGGCGCGCGGCTTCTACGATACCAGGGCCAAGGCGCGCGACGCCGTGCTGCGCGGGGCCGTCGCCGTCGATGGGACCGTCGTGACGAAGCCGGCTGCCTCCGTGCGGGAAGGCGCCCGCATCGCGCTCAACGATCCCGCCCACCGGTACGTTTCGCGCGCCGCCTTGAAGCTTGCCCATGCGATCTCCGCCTTCGCGATCCCGGTCGCCGGCCGCGTCGCGCTCGACATCGGTGCCGCCACCGGCGGCTTCACCCAGGTCCTGCTCGAGAACGGTGCCTGCCGGGTCTATGCCCTCGATGTCGGCCATGGCCAGCTCGCCGATAACGTCGCCACCGATCCGCGCGTCGTCGTGCGCGAAGGCGTGAACGCCCGCGACCTTTCGGCCGCGCAGTTTTCTGACCCGATCGAGGTCGTCGTCTGCGACGTCAGTTTCATCTCGCTCACCCTTGCGCTCCCTCCCGCCCTTGACCTCGCCGCCGGGGGCGCCCATCTCGTGGCATTGATAAAGCCGCAGTTCGAAGCCGGCCGCGCCGCTGTCGGCCGGACGGGCGTCGTGAAGGATGCGAAGGTGCACGATACGGTTTGCAGGGGCATCCATGCCTGGCTTGCCGACCGGCCGGGCTGGCGGGTGCTCGGCATCGATCCCTCGCCCATCGCCGGCAGCGACGGCAATCGCGAGTTCCTCATCGCGGCGGAAAAGGCGATGCCATGAGCGTGGGCGACGGTCTCTCTTACGTCGCCCGCCAGGGCTTCCGCGTCGCCTGGTACATGGCCCATGCCGCCGCCGCCCGCGACTTTGCGAGGAGGCACGATCCGGCGCCGAAGGCGGAGCGCCGCCCGGTCGTGACCTCCCGCGAACTCAGGGAGGACCTGCTGGCGCTGTTTCGCCGCGACCTCCGCAACGCCGCCGCCGGCCTCTATCCGATGCCACGCGACGTCGACGGCCTGCCGACCCTCCTGGCCCGCAGCCGCGACTTCTTCACCGACGTTCCGGACGCGGCGCGCCGCAAGGCCGAAGCCCGCGGCCATGACGTCTATACCGATGCGCTGGCCGAAAAGCTGCCCGCCTATTTCCTCCAGAACTTTCACTTCCAGTCCGGCGGCTATCTGACGGAGCAGTCGGCGCGCCTTTACGATACGCAGGTCGAGGTCCTTTTCCAGGGATCGGCCAACGCCATGCGCCGCCAGTGCCTCGTGCCGCTCGCCGGATTCCTGCGCGGCAAGGACCAGCGCCGGTTGCGCCTCCTCGATGCCGCATGCGGAACCGGGCGCTTTCTGCGCTTCGTCAAGGAGGCGTTCCCGCGCCTCGCCGCGACCGGCGCCGATCTCTCCGCCGCCTATCTCGACGAGGCGCGCCGCCACCTGGAGCCCTATGCGGCGCGCTTCGCCCTCGCCAATGCCGAGGACCTGCCGTTCCCGGACCGAAGCTTCGACGTCGTGACGTCGATCTATCTCTTCCACGAGGTGCCCGCCGAGGTCCGTCGCCGGATCGCAGCCGAGTTCGCGCGCCTCCTTGCGCCCGGCGGTCGTCTGATCGTCATGGATTCGCTTCAGCTCGGCGACGTTTCCCGCTACGACTCGCTCTTGCGACGCTTCCCGTCGAATTTCCACGAGCCCTATTTCGAAGGCTATCTCGACGACGGTCTCGCTAAGGTGTTCGAAGGTGCGGGCCTGCGCGTGCTCGTGCAGGAGCCTGCTTTCCTGTCCAAGCTGGTGGTGGCCGAACGGCCTGCCTAGCCGACCTGGCCGCGATGCCGGAGAAAATGGTCGGCGAGGATGATCGCCATCATCGCTTCGCCCACCGGCACCGCGCGAATGCCGACGCATGGATCGTGGCGGCCCTTGGTCGACACTTCAGTCTCTTCGCCGTCGGTCGTCACCGTCCGGCGCGGCGTTAGGATGGAGGAGGTGGGCTTCACCGCGAAACGTACGATGATGTCCTGGCCCGTCGAGATGCCGCCGAGAATTCCGCCGGCGTTGTTCGACAGGAAATGGGGCTTTCCATCCTGCATGCGGATCTCGTCGGCATTCTCCTCCCCGGACAGTGCGGCGGCGACGAAGCCGGCGCCGATCTCGACGCCCTTGACCGCGTTGATGCTCATCATCGCGGCGGCGAGATCCTGGTCGAGCTTGCCGTAGAGCGGTGCGCCGAGGCCGGCCGGAACGCCGGACGCCACGATCTCGATCACCGCGCCGCACGACGAGCCGTTCTTGCGCACCTCGTCGAGATACACCTCGAAGTTCTTCGCCGCCTCGGCGTCGGGCGTGAAGAACGGATTGCGGTCGACCTCGTCCCAGTCCCAGCTTTCGCGCGTGATGCGGTAGCGGCCCATCTGCACGAGCGCACCGCGGATGGTGACCTCGGGTATGACCTTCCGCGCGATGGCGCCGGCGGCGACGCGACTGGCGGTTTCGCGCGCCGACGACCGTCCGCCGCCCCGATAGTCGCGCACTCCGTACTTTGCCCAGTAGGTGTAGTCGGCATGGCCGGGCCGGAACATGTCGCGGATGTCGCTGTAGTCCTTTGAGCGCTGGTCGACGTTGTCGATCAGGAGGCAGATCGGCGCGCCCGTCGTCACCGGGCCTTTCGTACGCTCATCCTCGAACACGCCCGAGACGATCTCGACTTCGTCCGGCTCGCGCCGCTGGCTTGTGTAGCGCGACTGTCCCGGCCGCCGCTTGTCGAGAAACGCCTGGATGTCCTCGTTCCTGAGGCTGATGCCGGGCGGGCAGCCGTCGACGACGCAACCGATCGCCGGCCCGTGGCTCTCGCCAAAGGTCGTGACCCGGAACATGTGGCCGAACGTGTTGTAGGACATGACTGCGCCGCTTCTCCGTTTTTAAGGATAGCCGGCGGCTGCGTCAAACCATTCGATGCGGCCGTCCTTCAGCCTGCAGAAGAATCCCTGCGGTGTCGGCTGCGTCAAAGTCTCCGGCGGCGTCAGATCGGACACCAGCGCGATGAGGCAGCGGCCGATCGCGCCGTGCGAGACGATGACCGTCGGCCCGTCGAGCCGGCCGATCCACTGGCGCAGTCGCTCCATGCCGTCGGCATAGCTCTCTCCGTCGGCCGGTCGCCAGCGATAGCGTTCGAGCGGTTCGCGCGGATAGGCGGCATCGCTCTTGAGCTCGCGGAAGTACCGGCCCTCCCAGACGCCGAAGCTGAGCTCGAGGAGGCTCGGCTCGATCCTGACGGCGCTCTCGGTGACGTCGAAGGCGCGCGCGACGTAGCCCATCGTCTGCCGGGCGCGCATCAGCGGGCTCGCGACGAACGTCACGCCGGCGCCGCCGCCGAGATGCGACCTGAGCCCACGCGCCAGCACGTCCGATTGCCGGTGGCCCGTGTCGTTGAGCACGGTGTCGATCTGGCCCTGGATGCGCTGTTCGCGGTTCCAGTCCGTCTCACCATGGCGCGCGAAATAAATGGGCGGGTTGGGCTCAATCACCGGCGGCGACGGTTATGTCCGGGGCGTCGGGATGCTTCATGCCGACGACGTGGTAGCCGCAGTCGACATGCAGGTTCTCGCCCGTGACGGCGCGCCCGAGATCGGAGAGCAGGAAAACGGCGGAGTTGCCGACCTCGTCGATGGTCACGTTGCGCCGGAGCGGCGCATTGTGCTCCGTCCACCGCAGGAGATAGCGGAAATCGCCGATCCCGGAAGCGGCGAGGGTCTTGATCGGACCGGCGGAGATGGAGTTCACGCGGATGCCGTCCTTGCCGAGATCGGCTGCGAGGTACCGCACCGACGCTTCGAGGGCCGCCTTGGCGACGCCCATGACGTTGTAGTGCGGCATCCACTTCTCCGACCCGTAGTAGGTGAGGGTGAGGAGGGAGCCGCCGCTCGCCATGAGCTTTTCCGCCCGCTGCGCCACCGCCGTGAAGCTGTAGCACGAGATGAGGAGCGTCTTCGTGAAGTTCTCCTCCGTGGTCTCGACGTAGCGTCCCGACAGCTGCTCGCGGTCCGAGAAGGCGATGGCGTGCACGACGAAGTCGATGCTGCCCCAGGCCTTCGCGATGGTGGCGAAGGCGGCATCGAGCGACGGGACGTCCGTCACGTCGCAGGGAATGACGAGCTTCGATCCCGTCTCGGCGGCGAGGGGTTCGACCCGCTTCTTGAGCGCATCGCCCTGGTATGTGTAGGCGAGTTCTGCCCCATGGCGCGCACAGGCCTGGGCGATGCCCCAGGCGATGGACCGGTTGTTGGCCACACCCATGATCAGGCCACGCCTGCCGGCCATCACCTGTCCGGTTCCGCTCATCTAACCCACCACCGTTGGAAAAAATGCCGCCGTTGCCGGCGGCAATTTACACAAAACGCATGATCGGTCCACCCGAAACCGGGCTTCCTACAGCCGTTTCAGCACGGTGGAGGCTCGCTATGCGAAGCGGGCTTAGCCGACGACCCTCCAGGTCCCGTCCGCCAGCTGGCACGCGGTCCCGTCGATAACTTCAGGTTGTCCGTCGACCCAGATCGTGTGCTCGAAGTCCCGGCAGAGGGAGCGCTGGGCATTGTAGTAGGTCTTCCGCGGCACGAACTTGCCCCGGTGCCCCGTCTCCGGGTTTTCCCAGTCTTCCTCTTCGTCGGCCGTCAGCGACTGCTGGGCCGCGAAATAGGCGCGCTCGCGATCCTGATCGTCGAGGCTGCGCCCGACGGAGCCACCGACGACTGCACCGAGTGCTGCGCCGAGGACCGTCGCCGCCGCGCGGCCGCTGCCGTGCCCGATCGTATTGCCGAGAAGGCCGCCCGCCACCCCGCCGACGACGGCACCCGTCTGTTCCTTGGGGCCGGCATCCATGGCGCAGCCGAGAAGCCAGGGTGACGCCGCCGCAAGAACCGCCAGTACCTTGATCTTCATGTCCAAACCCCCTTCAATTCAGGTCCTGCCCATCTTGCAGATGACGCCTAAAAAGCAGCCATGGCGAGACGGCGCTAGTTTTATGGTATTCCTGTGGCCGCCGTCGCCCCCTTGGCCCCGACTGCCGTAGATGATTGGTACTGATTCGACCACTGCCACACTCATAGCATGTGTCTCGCGATGCCCCAGGACGAAAAAACGCGTTCGGCCCAAACCGCAGCTGACTTCACGTCACGCGATGAGCCGTTGGACTTGTTCGCCGAATGGTTTCGCGAGGCGAAGGCGGGCGAGCCGAGCGATCCCAATGCCATGAGCCTGGCAACCGTCGATGCATCGGGCATGCCCAATGTGCGCATGGTCCTGCTCAAGGGCTTCGACCATCGTGGGTTCGTATTTTACACCAATCTCGAAAGCGCCAAGGGGACCGAGCTCTCCAGTTCGCCCAAGGCCGCCGCCTGCTTCCACTGGAAGTCCTTGCGACGCCAGGTTCGCATCCGTGGCCCCGTCACGCCCGTGACCGAGGCGGACGCCGATGCCTACTTTGCCACCCGCCCGCGCGACAGCCGTATAGGCGCCTGGGCGTCGCGGCAGTCCCGCCCGCTCGAAAGCCGCTTTGCGCTCGAGAAGGCCGTCGCGACCTTCGCGGCGAAGCATGTCGTCGGCGAGGTGCCGCGCCCGCCCTTCTGGTCGGGATTCCTGATCGTTCCCCGGTCGATCGAGTTCTGGCGCGATCGTCCCTTCCGCCTCCATGACCGTATCCTCTTCACGCGGCCGTCCGAAGGGGCGCCGTGGGAACGCGCGCGGCTCTATCCATGATGAACGCGGACGCCGTGGCCACGGGCGACGCCAACCGCCGGACGCTCATTCTGACGGGCGCATCTCGCGGCATCGGCCACGAGACCGTCAAGCGCTTCTCCTCCGCAGGCTGGCGCGTGATCTCCTGCTCGCGCCATGCGTTCCCGAAGGACTGCCCGTGGGAAATGGGACCGGAGGATCATTTCCAGGTCGACCTTGCCGATCTCGGTCAGGTCGAGGCGGCGATCGCGCGCATGAAGGCGCGGCTCGAGCGCGAGGGTGGCCGGCTCGACGCCCTCGTCAACAACGCGGCTGTATCCCCGAAGCGGGCCGACGGCTCGCGGCTGAACTCGCTCGAGACGACGAGCGACGATTGGCAGCGCGTCTTCCAGGTCAATTTCTATGCGCCGATCATGCTGGCCCGCGGCCTGGTCGACGAGCTGGCGCGCGCCGGGGGCTGCGTGGTCAACGTCACTTCGATAGCTGGTTCGCGCGTCCATCCCTTTGCCGGCGCCGCCTATTCGACCTCGAAGGCGGCGCTCGCCGCGCTCACCCGCGAGATGGCCGCCGATTTCGGCCCCCTCGGCGTGCGCGTCAACGCCATCTCGCCCGGCGAGATCGACACCGCGATCCTGTCGCCGGGCACCGAGAGGATCATCGACCACATCCCGATGCATCGCCTCGGCCGGCCTGAGGAGGTGGCAAAAGCCATCTACTTTTTGTGCACCGAAGCGTCGAGCTATGTGAACGGCGCCGAGCTGCACATCAACGGCGGCCAGCATGTCTGACGGCGGCAATCGCCGGCTCGACATCCGCACGCGGATGGCGCAGGGCGGCCACTACATCGATCCGCTGTCAGGTGCGGTTCTCATGCCCATGCAGCCGGCGACGACCTTCGCCAGGAACGAGAACTACGAGCTCATCGGCGGCTACATCTACTCGCGCAACGGCAGCCCCAATATCGAGCATCTCGAAAAGCTGATGGCCGAGCTCGAGGGCGGAGCCCGGTCGCTCGTCTTCGCGTCCGGCATGGCGGCGCTTGCCGCCCTGGTCGACACGCTGGAGACCGGCCAGCGCGTGACGGCTCCCGACATCATGTATCACGGCGTGAAGACCTGGCTCCTGCGCCAGGAGAAGAAGCGCGGCATCGGCCTCGATCTTTTCGACGCGACGCGACCCGATACCATTGCCGCCGCCGTCCATCCCGGCAAGACGGCGCTTTTGTGGATCGAAACGCCGATCAATCCCACCTGGCACGTCATCGACATCGCCGCCGCCGCCGAGGTCGCGCATCGTGCCGGCGCCATCCTTGCCGTCGATTCCACCTGCGCTCCGCCGGTCACCACGCGGCCGCTCGAGCATGGTGCCGACATCGTCTTTCATTCGGCGACCAAATATCTGAACGGCCACAGCGACGTCACCGCGGGTGTCCTGACGACGCGCACCGCCGACCAGCGCTTCGAGGAGATCGAATCCTTGCGCGTGTCGTTGGGCTCCATCATCGCTCCGTTCGAGGCCTGGCTGCTCCTGCGCGGCCTGCGCACCCTTCACGTCCGCTACGCCCAGGCGTCCGCCAATGCGCTCGCCGTCGCTCGCCATTTCGAGGCCCATCCCCGTGTCGAGGCCGTTCTCTATCCGGGCCTTCCCGCCCATCCCGGCCACAAGGTCGCCCGCGCCCAGATGCGGGACGGCTTCGGCGGGATGATGTCGCTCCTGTTGCGCGGTGGCGAGGCCGAGGCGAAGCGCGTGGCCTCGGCGCTTAAGGTGTTTCTTCCCGCCACTTCGCTCGGCGGGGTCGAAAGCCTTGCCGAGCACCGCCGCTCGGTCGAAGGGCCGGCAAGCATCGTGCCGCCCAATCTCCTGCGCCTGTCGATCGGCATCGAATCGGCCGACGATCTCATCGCCGATCTCGAACAGGCGCTGGCGGCAGGCTGAGGGCGGCCTCCCGGGACTGGCAAACGGCCGGCTCCGACCCCATATCGGGCCGCAGGAGCCTATCCCCATGTTCGATGAAGACGTCGACCTCCCGAGCGGTCCGGCGGCCGCCGAGACTCGAATCGAGAATTCCTTTCCGCCGGACGAAGGCCTGCTCGACGCCTATTCGCGCGCCGTCATCGCTGCCGTCGACGCCGCCGGTCCGTCCGTCGTCCATATCGCCGTGCGCCAGAACCAGCGGGCCGGCGCGGGATCGGGCGTCGTCGTCGCCCATGACGGCATAATCCTGACCAACAGCCACGTCGTCTCCGGCGCCCAGGCCATCGACGTGACCTTTCCCGACGGCCGGCGGTCTCTGGCCCGTCTCCTCGGCGAGGATCCCGATACCGACATCGCCGTCCTGCGCACCGATTCGAACCTTGGCGCCTTCGCCGCCCGGCTCGGGGATTCGAAAACATTGCGGCCTGGCCAGCTCGCCATCGCCATCGGAAACCCGCTCGGCTTCGAACGGACGGTGACGGCGGGCGTCGTCAGCGCCACCGGCCGCTCGCTTCGCGCCCGCACCGGCCGGCTGATCGACGACGTCATCCAGACCGACGCGGCGCTCAACCCTGGCAATTCAGGAGGACCGCTCGTCGACTCGCGCGGCCATGTCATCGGCATCAACACCGCGGTGATCATGGGTGCCCAGGGGATATGCTTCTCGGTCGCCAGCAACACCGCGCTTCTCGTCCTGACCCAGATCCTGCAGCACGGCCGGGTCCGTCGGGCCGCCATCGGCATCCACGGCCAGCAGACGGCGATTCCCCGCCACATCGCGCGCCACGCCGACCTGAGCCAGCCCTCCGGCGTCCGCGTGATGGAGGTGCAGCCCGACAGTCCGGCCGCCCGGGCCGGAATCCGGTCGGGCGACCTCCTCATTGTCATCGATGGCGATACCGTGACGGGCATCGACGATCTCCTGCGCGTCCTCGATCATCGCAAGGTCGGCCAGACGACGTCCTTCGAGCTGCTGCGCCGCGGCGAGCGCATGATCTTGCCGCTCGTGCCCCTGGAGCGCCGCAACGGCGGTTGAAGCGCGCCGCAACGGCGGCTGACGTCCGCCCGCCGCGTCCGGCCGATTTGCCTTCCGGGGAGGGTTGGCGCTATGGGTAGGGCCGGCTTTCACGAGGCGAAGGACTTCTCCATGGCTGAGGCGGCACCGAAGATCGAGCGGAAGGCGTCGGCGACAGAGTTCAACTGGGAGGACCCTCTCGATCTCGAGAGCCAGCTTACCGAAGACGAACGGATGATCCGCGACAGCGTTCGCGCCTTCGCGGCCGACAAGCTGATGCCGCGCATCCAGGAAGCGTTCCGGCGCGAGATCTTCGACCGCGACATCATGAAGGAGTTCGCCGCCCAGGGCCTGTTCGGCATGATGACGGCGGAGGCGCATGGCGGTCAGGGCCTCGGCTACGTCGCCTATGGCCTCGCCGCCCGCGAGATCGAGCGCGTCGATTCCGGCTACCGCTCCGCCATGAGCGTCCAGAATTCGCTCGTCATGCATCCCATCGAGGCCTATGGCAGCGATGCGCAGAAGAAGAAGTACCTGCCGCGCCTGGCGACCGGCGAGCTGGTCGGCTGCTTCGGCCTGACCGAGCCCGACGCCGGGTCCGACCCCTCCGGCATGAAGGCGCGCGCCCGCCGCACCAAGGACGGCTTCGTCCTCAACGGCAGCAAGATGTGGATCACGAACTCGCCCATCGCCGACATCGCCATCGTGTGGGCGAAGGCGGACGACGGCGAGATCAGGGGCTTCGTCGTCGAGCGCGGCGCCAAGGGATTCTCGACGCCCACCATCGAGGGCAAGTTCTCGCTGCGCGCCTCCATAACCGGTGAGGTCGTTCTCGCCGACGTGGAAGTGCCGGCCGATGCGCTGCTCCCGGGCGCCAAGGGTCTGGGCGGTCCATTCGGCTGCCTGAACAAGGCTCGCTTCGGCATCGCCTGGGGTGCCATGGGGGCCGCCGAGGATTGCTGGCACCGCGCCCGCCAGTATGCACTCGACCGCAAGCAGTTCGGCAAGCCGCTCGCCGCCAACCAGCTCGTCCAGAAGAAGCTCGCCGACATGCAGACCGAGATCGCGCTCGGTCTTCACGGCGCGCTCGCACTCGGCCGCGCGCTGGAGAAGGGAACGGCCGCGCCGCCCGCCATCTCCCTCATGAAACGCAACAACTGCGGCAAGGCGCTCGACATCGCCCGCGCCGCCCGCGACGTACACGGCGGCAACGGCATTTCCGATGAGTTTCACGTCATTCGCCACATGATGAACTTGGAGACCGTCAACACCTACGAGGGTACGCACGACGTCCACGCCCTCATTCTCGGGCGGGCCCAGACGGGCATCCAGGCATTCTCCTGACCCGCGCCGCATGGCCTCTATCGTCATCGCGCGCGAGGATCCCCGGGCAGCCGACGTCACGGCCCTGGTGCGCGAGCTCGACCGGATGTTCGAAGCGCTCTATCCCGCCGAGAGCAACCATCTCCTCGACATGGAGGCTCTCGCCGGCGGCGACATGCGCTTCTTCGTCGTGCGTCGCGACGGTGAGGCGCTGGGCTGCGGGGGACTGTGGCTCAAGGACCGCGAATATGGCGAGGTGAAGCGCGTCTTCGTCAGTCCCGCCGCCCGCGGCTTGAAGCTCGGCCGCCGCATCATGGAACGGCTGGAGGCCGAAGCGCTCGCCCATGGTCTTCGCCTGATGAGGCTCGAGACCGGCATCCATCAGCCGGAGGCGCTCGGGCTTTTCGAGGCGTTCGGGTTCCTCCGGTGCGGCGCGTTCGGGGACTATCCCGCCGACGACCCGAACAGCGTCTTCATGGAAAAGCGTCTCTGACGCCTCACTCGGCCGCCGGCCGCGCCACGGCGGCCGCCTGGAGATCGAGCGTGCAGTAGATCTTCTTCACCGGCACCGTGCTCTTCCAGCCGCACGTCGTTCCTTGTTCGACGAGGAACGTCTGGCCCGCCGTGAAACGGTGCTCGCGTCCGCTCGGCTCGCCCAGTGCGACGTCACCTTCGAGGATATGCATGAGCTCGTGCCGCGGGAAGGCAACGGCCTTTCGCTCGTAAGGCGTCGATTGCCACAGTCCGACGCTCCACTTTCCGTGCGCGCTGCTCATGATTTCGTGCGCCGCCTGCCGCGGGGCCGGCGACAGCAGGATGTCCTTCGACGGCCCGGCGCTCGGGGCGAGGGCCGTGGCGGGATCGAGCTTGTGGACCTTTAGTCCGCCCCGCTCGTCCGGCCGCCGCTCCGCGTCGTCGAAGATCATGAAGTACTTACGCACGTACCCGGGCTGGTGCCATTTGCACGGTAGGCCTTTGGGGATGACGAAGCTCTCGCCCGCGCCGATGCGCGTCGTGGCGCCGCGCTCGTCGATGATCTCCACCGCTCCTTCGAGAACCAGCATGAACTCGTGAACCGGGTAGGGCATGAGCGTGGAGGTGAAGGCGGTGCAGTCCCATTCGCCGGCCGTGAGCCCGATGTCGGGCAGGTTCAGGGCAAATCGCCCCCGCTGCACGGGCGAGCCGCTCTCGATCTCGCTGCCGGGAATGTCCTCCCAGCGTTCCAGCCGGTCCGCCGCCGTCCCGGAGCTGTTGAAACCAATGATCGCCATGGCCATTCCCCTCTATCTGTGCCTTAAACTAACGGCCTTTCTTGCCAAGGTCGAGGCTGGCAACTAGATAGAACTGCACAAGATCCCGCCGATGGAGGATGAGATGGCTCTCGAACTGCCCCCGCTGCCCTACGCGTACGATGCGCTCCAGCCCTACATGTCGAAGGAGACCCTCGAGTTCCACCACGACAAGCATCATCAGGCCTACGTCACCAATGGCAACAACCTGCTGAAGGATTCAGGTCTGGAAGGCAAAAGCGTCGAGGAGATCTGCAAGGCGGCCTGGGAGAAGAAGAACCAGGGCCTCATCAACAATGTCGGGCAGCACTACAACCACGTGCATTTCTGGAAATGGATGAAGAAGGGCGGCGGCGGCAAGAAGCTGCCGGGTAAGATCGCCAAGGCGGTCGACAGCGATCTCGGCGGCTACGACAAGATGCGCACCGACTTCGTCCAGGCCGGCATGACCCAATTCGGCTCAGGTTGGGCGTGGCTCGCGGTGAAGGACGGCAAGCTCGCCGTCATGAAGACTCCGAACGGCGAGAACCCGCTCATGCATGGGGCCTCTCCCGTCCTCGGCTGCGACGTCTGGGAGCATTCCTACTACATCGACTACCGCAACGCCCGGCAGAAGTACCTCGAGGCTTTCGTCGACAATCTCGTGGATTGGGATCACGTCGAGGAAATGTTCAGCAGCGCCAAGTAGTTGGCTCGTTAAGATCGTTGTGATGATCGAGGTCGCGACGGTTGCCCGGCATTATTAGCCCTGCTAATAGTGAGAGATGAAACTGGCGGACTGGCTCGATCGATCCGGCATCACGCAGAACGATTTGGCGCGGGCGCTGGGCGTCACCCAGGGCCGGATTTCCCAGGTCCTGGGCGGTGCCCGGCCGTCCTTCGATCTGGCGAGCCGCATCCAGGCGGTCACGCGCAATAAAGTGAGGCCCGAGGACTTTCTCGGCCCGGAGCGGTCTTCGATGATGGACGTGGCGGTCGGCATGGCGGGATTGGACAGCGTCGAGGACGCCATCGCCGCCATCGCGAAGGGCGAGATGGTCGTTGTCGTCGACGACGACGACCGTGAGAACGAGGGCGATCTCGTCGCTGCCGCTTCGCGCATCGCCCCCGAGCAGATGGCTTTCATGATCCGCAACACGAGCGGCATCGTCTGTGCGCCGCTGACGGCCGAAGAGGCGCGGCGACTGAAGCTCGATCCGATGGTTGCGGTCAACGATGCGCCGCTCGGCACCGCCTTCACCGTGTCGGTCGACTACAAGCGCGGCCTTACCACCGGCATCGCCGCCGAGGAGCGCTGCAATACCGTGCGCGCCCTATCCAACGGCAATGTGCATGCCGACGACTTCGTGCGCCCCGGCCATGTCTTTCCGCTCGTCGCCAAGAGCGGCGGCGTCCTGATGCGCTCCGGCCACACCGAGGCGGCGGTCGATCTTGCCCGCCTCGCCGGCGAGCCGCCGGTCGGCGTCATCGCCGAGCTCATGAACGACGACGGCACGGTCATGCGCGGCGCCGACGTCGTCGCCTTCGCCCGTCGCCACGGCTTCCGCATCATCTCGGTCGCCGACCTCATCGCCTACCGCCAGTCGCGCGAGCGTCTCGTCGAGCAGCATGCGACCTTCGAGGTCGATACGCCGATCGGCAAGGCGCGCGGCATCTCCTTTGCGACGCCGTTCGATCCGGTGCAGCATCTCGCCGTCGTCTACGGCGACGTCTCGGGCGGTGTCGACGTGCCGGTTCGGCTGCATCGCGAGGACGTGGTCAACGACGTCTTCGGTTCGCGCGATGCCCTGCACGCCGTCTACGAGGTTTTCAGGAAGGAGGGCAGGGGCATTCTCGTCTACCTTCGCGAGGGAACGGCGGGCGTGCCGGCGACCAAGCTCGGCGACACCGACCGGCCCCAGTCGGGCAGCACCAAGGCCCGTGAGCAGGCCTGGCGCGACGTCGGCGTCGGCGCCCAGATCCTTCGCGATCTCAACGTTCGCTCGATCCGCCTGATCGCCAGCCGCAGCCGCCACTTCGTCGGCCTCTCCGGCTTCGGCATCGTCATCAACGACACGCTTCTCCTGGACAACTGAGGCCATGCCGCTTCGCTCCGCCCTTCGTCGCCGGAAGCGGTCCGCCGCCGACCAGGCGCTTGCCGGCTGGCGTGAATACGTCAACCTGCCGGCCCTCGGCATCGGGCCGCTCATCGCCAAGCTCGACACCGGCGCCCGTTCCGCCGCCCTTCATGCCGAGAACATGGCGATCTACGACGTCGATGGCGAGAGCCGCATCCGCTTCGACGTGCCGCATGGCGACGGCGACGGCGTGCGGTCCTGCGACCTGCGCCTCGTCCACGAGCGCCTCGTTAAGAACACCGGCGGCCGCCGCGAGCTCCGCCAGGTCGTCGAGACCGACATCGAGCTGGGCGGCGTCGTCTGGCAGGCGCAGATCACGCTCACCGACCGCACCGACATGGGCGTCCCCATGCTTCTCGGCCGCGCCACCATCCGGGAGCGCTTTCTCGTCCATCCGGCGCGGTCGTTCGTCGTGTCGCGCGCCATCCGGCGCGAGCGCATCCAGCAGAAGAAGCGCGGAGACGTGACATGAAGATCGCGCTGATGACTCGCAACGCCAAGCTCTACTCCCACCAGCGGATCATCGAGGCGGCGCGGTCGCACGGACACGACATCGTGCCAGTGGATTACCTGCGCTGCTACATGAACATCACCTCGCGCCAGCCGGAGCTGCGCTATCTCGGCGAGCGCCTCACCGGTTTCGACGCCGTCATTCCCCGCATCGCCGCCTCCCACACTTTCTACGGCCTCGCCGTTCTGCGCCAGTTCGAGATGATGGGCGTGTTCCCGCTCAATGAATCCGTGGCGATCGGCCGCTCGCGCGACAAGCTTCGCTCCCTCCAGCTTCTCGCCCGCGACGGCGTCGGCCTGCCGGTCACCGCCTTCGCCCACGACGCTGGCCGCACCGAGGAGATCATCAAGCTCGTCGGCGGCGCCCCGGTCGTCATCAAGGTGCTGGAAGGCACGCAGGGGATAGGCGTCGTCCTCGGCGAAACCCACAAGTCGGCCAAGTCGGTGATCGAAGCCTTCCATGGCGCCGAGATCGCCATCCTCGTCCAGCAGTACATCCGCGAAGCCGACGGCCGCGACATCCGGGTCTTCGTCGTCGACGGCAAGCCCGTCGCCTCCATGCAGCGCACCGGCGCCCCCGGCGACTTCCGCTCCAACCTCCACCGCGGCGGCAGGGCGGCGGAGGTCAAGATCACCAAGGAGGAGCGCTCGGCCGCCGTGCGCGCCGCCAAGTCCATGGGCCTCAACGTCTGCGGCGTCGACATGCTGCGCTCCGAACACGGCCCGATGATCATGGAGGTGAACTCTTCACCCGGCCTCGAAGGCATCGAGCAGACGACAAAGGTCGACGTCGCGGCGAAGATCATCGAGTTCCTGGAGAAGAACGCCCGTCCCAACCGCACCCGCACCAAGGGTGCCGGCTGAGCCGCATGCGCGAACCCTTCGAAATCGGCGGCCATCGCGTCGAGCCCGGTGCCCGGCGGTCGGTCGATCTCCATGTCAGCGTGCTGTCCAATCACACACCCATCTCGCTTCCCGTCCATGTCGTGCACGGCGAGCGGCCGGGCCCGGCGATGTTCGTGAGCGGCGTCGTCCACGGCGACGAGATCATGGGCGTCGAAGTGGTGCGCCGTCTCCTCGTCGATCCGAAGCTGAAGGGGCTCGCCGGCACGCTCCTGACCGTGCCCATCGTCAACGCCTTCGGCATGATCGCTCATTCTCGTTACATGCCCGACCGCCGCGATCTCAACCGCTCTTTCCCCGGCTCCGACCAGGGCTCGCTGGCGAGCGTCCTTGCCGATCTCCTCATGCGCGAGGTGGTCCTGCGCTGCGACTACGGCATCGACATCCACTCGGCGGCGCTGCACCGGATCAATCTGCCGCAGATCCGCATCAGCCCCGACAACGACGAACTGCTCGTGCTGGCCAACACGTTCGGTGCGCCGGTGGTGCTGGTTTCGAAGCTCCGCGATGGCTCGCTCCGCAAATGCGCGCTCGAGCGTGGCGTCCGCGTCCTCGTCTATGAAGGCGGCGAGGCCTTGCGCTTCGACGAATCCGCCATCGAGGCGGCCGTGGCGGGCTGCCAGCGCATCATGCACCGCATCGGCATGCTCGATGCCGAACCGGCGCCGCCGTCGGCCCCGCCGACGGTCTCCTATGCGAGCCTGTGGTTGCGGGCCCCCGAGGGCGGCATCTTCCGCAGCCACTTCCGCATCGGCGACTGGGCGAAGCCGGGCGACGTCATCGGTGTCATCTCCGATCCCTTCGGCGAGCTCGAAGTGCCGGTCCGGGCCCCCGAGACCGGTATCATCATCGGCCAGTCGCACCTTCCCGTCGTCAACCGCGGCGATGCGCTCTTCCATCTTGCCCGCGCGGAGTACCCGGGCGCCGCGGCGACCATCGAAGCGGCGCAGTACGTGCCGCTGCCCGACGAGGACGAGATCATCTAGCCGCCTTACCGCTTCAGGAGGCCGCCCAGGATGCCGCGCACGATGGCATTGCCGACCTGCCGCGCCACCATGCTTCCGACCTGCCGACCGACGCTCCCGGCGACGTTCTTGACGAAGCGGTCGGTGGCCGATTCCCTGGGCCGCGGCGCGCTCGCCGGTCGCGACCGCTGCTCTGCCGTCTCGGCCCGCGGCGGCTGCGCCTCGCCGCGCGTCGCTGCGGCGGCGCGGCGGGCAAGGAGCTCGGCGGCCGACTCGCGGTCGACGGCTTTCTCATACTGGTTGGCGACCGGGCTTTCCGCCATCACCGCCTGCCGCTCCGGATCCAGGATCGGCCCGAGCCGGCCGGACGGCGGGCGGATGAGGGTGCGCTCCACCATCGTCGGCACGCCTTTGAGATCGAGGACGGACACGAGCGCCTCGCCGACCCCGAGCTCGGTGATGGCCTTTTCGGTCTCGAACTTCGGATTGGGGCGGAAAGTCTCCGCCGCCGTCCGCACCGCCTTCTGGTCGCGCGGCGTATAGGCCCGCAGCGCATGCTGGATACGGTTGCCGAGCTGCGCCAGGACGCTGTCGGGAATGTCGAGGGGATTCTGGGTGACGAAATAGACGCCGACGCCCTTCGAGCGCACCAGCTTGACGACCTGCTCGATCTTCTGGAGCAGGCCGGGTGGCGCGTCGGCGAACAGGAGATGTGCTTCGTCGAAGAAGAAGACGAGCGTCGGCTTGGCGGGGTCGCCGACCTCCGGCAGGGATTCGAAGATTTCCGACAGGAGCCACAGCAGGAACGTGGCGTAGAGCTGCGGCGCCCCCATCAGCTTGTCGGCGGCGAAGACGCTGACGTAGCCGCGCCCGTCGCGCGTCGTGCGCATGAAGTCGCTGATGTCGAGCGCCGGCTCTCCGAAGAAGTTCTCCGCGCCCTGCTGTTCGAGCACCACGAGCCGCCTCACGATCGACCCGATTGTGGTCGAAGCGGCATTGCCGTACTGGGTGCGGATCTCCTTGCCGCGCTCGGCGAGGTCGTTGAGCAGCGCCCGCAGGTCCTTGAGGTCGAGAAGCGCCAGCCCCTCGTCATCGGCGAGCTTGAAGCAGATGTTGAGCGCGCCTTCCTGGGCTTCCGAAAGTCCGAGCAGCCGCGACAGCAGCACCGGTCCCATTTCCGTCATCGTCGCGCGCACCGGATGCCCGCGTTCGCCGAACAGGTCCCAGAAGATCGTCGGCGAGGCCGCGAACTGGTAGTCGGCGAGGCCGATCTTGCCGGCCCGCTCGATGAGAAAGTCCTTAGGCTCGCCCTTGGCGGCGATGCCGGACAGATCGCCCTTGATGTCGGCGGCGAAGACCGGGACGCCCCTGGCCGACAGGCCTTCGGCCAGGATCTGCAGCGTGACCGTCTTGCCCGTTCCGGTCGCGCCGGTGATGAGGCCGTGACGGTTGGTCATCGGGAGGAACAGGGCTTCCGCCTTGTCGCTCTTGCCGATGAAGATCGAATTCTCTTCCATGTCCCCGCTCATTCCTTGACAATCAGCTGCTTCGCCGGAATCTGCTATGAATCGGTTGCCCAAGGCAAACGACGGAACGAGCCCGCCATGCGCCAACTGATCGACAGGATCTCGCAAGCGACCGGCCTTGCCGAGGATCGCGCCGAAACGGCATTGGGCATCACGTTGGCTTTGATCCGGTCGCAAGGCAAGGCCGACAAGGTCGAGGCTCTGTTCGCCAAGCTCCCCGGTGCCGCGGCGCTGGCCGACCGGCACGGCGCGACGTCCTCGGGCCTGCTCGGCCGTCTTGGCGGCGGCTTGATGGGCGCGCCGCTCCTCGCCGTCTCCCAGCTGCAGTCGGCCGGCCTTTCCATGGCGCAGATCAAGACTCTCGGCGGCGAAGTCCTCGACTATGCGAAGGAGAAGGCGGGGGACGCCCTCGTGCGCGACGTCGCAGGCTCCATACCGGGCCTTTCGAGCTATGTCTGAGCAGCCGCTCACTCTGGCGGGCGATTTTCCTGAGGCCGTCTTGAACGATTGGCTCGCCAGGGTGGGGAGCCTCGTGCCGGGACGCGAGCCGGATGACCTGTCCGTCCTGACGGCCGAGGGCATTCGCATCGCGCCGCTCTACACCGAGCCCGTGCCCCTCGCCGTTCCCCGGCGCCGGTCGGCAGCCCGGCCCTGGACGATCATGCAGCGGATCGACCACCCGGATATCGCGCCTGCCAACGAGGCGGCGCTGGAAGATCTCGCCGGGGGGGCCACGGGTCTCGTCCTGACGTTCGCCGGCGCCGTCCCGGCCCGCGGCTTCGGCATGGCGGACGCCGATGCCCGCACGCTCTCGGCTGCCCTGCGCGATGTCGAGCTTCATGCCATCGCGCTGCGGCTCGAAGCCGGGCGGCGCGGGCCCGAAGCCGCGGATGCCTTTCGCACCCTCGTCGCGGCCCGCAGCCTCAACCCGGAGCGGCTCGACGTCTCCTTTGCGCTGGATCCGATCGGCAGCAGCCTCGCGGCGGGGCATGGCGATCTGGAAGCGGCGGGCGCCGATGTCGTTGCCGCCGTGAAGTCGCTGAGCGGGGAATATCGCGGGCCGTTCGTCGAGGCGGATGGACGTCCGTTCCATGAGCAGGGAGCCGGCGAAGCACAGGAGCTCGGCGCCGTGCTTGCCGTTGCCGTCTACTACCTCCGCTGCCTGTCGACCGACCTCGACGACGACAAGTTGGCGCGCGCCGTCGGCGTCACGCTCGCCGCCGATGCCGACGTGTTCCTGAGCATTGCCAAGTTCCGTGCCATGCGGCTGCTCTGGCGGCAGGTGCTCTCCTCAAGCGCCCTCGCTCCCGCGCCCCTGCACCTTCACGGCGAGACGTCGTGGCGCATGCTGACGCGCTACGATGTCCACACCAACATGCTGCGAATGCTTGCCGCGTGCTTCGCTGCCGGGGTCGGCGGGGCCGACTCCATCGCCGTGCTCCCGCATACCGCCGTCAACGGTCTCGCCGATGGCTTCGCGCGCCGCATGGCACGCAATATCCAAAACATTCTCCAGGCCGAATGCGGTCTTCATCGCGTCGACGATCCGGTTGCCGGTTCCGCATACGTCGATTCGCTCACGGCCGAGCTCGCCTCGCGGGCATGGTCCTTCTTCCAATCCATCGAGGCGGAAGGCGGCATCCTGACCGCCCTCCGGTCGGGCTTCGTTCGCAAGGCCATGGCCGGCGCCGCCACCGAACGCCATCGCCGCATTGCGACTCGTGAACGGCCGATCCTCGGATCGACGGTCTTTGTCGAAGCGGATGAAGTAGCCCCCGAAGCCTCAGCCGCCGCAGGATGGGGAATGCGCGATGCGGAAGTTTTCGAGCGCCTGCGAGCCGCGGCCGAGCGGTTGCCGGCAAGGCCGCGCGTCTTTCTCGCCACTCTCGGAACGGCAGCCGACCACGGCACCGCTGCCACCAGTATGCGCAACCTGCTCGCCATCGCCGGCGTGGACTGCACGGCGCCGGCCCCGTACACGACGGCGGCCGAAGCCGTTGCGGCCTTCAAGGCGTCCGGCGCATCGATCGTGGCCATCTGCGCGTCCGGCACGGCACGATGGAAAGGGATCGCCGTCGCTGCCCTGGAGGCCGCCGGCGCCGGCTGGGTCATCGACGGTCCGCCGCCGGATGCGCTGGCCTTCGTCAGGCGTCTCCACGCCGAGCTCGGGATCGGGGGGAGCTAAACCGTGGCGAGAATTCCCGATTTTCGGACCGTGAGATTGTCGGTTTCCGGAGATCCGCCTGCCGCACCGGTTGCGGAAGCCTTCATGACGCCGGAAGGGATTCCGCTGCGCAGCGCCTATGGGCCAGCCGATGTGGAGGGTCTGGATTTTCTGCGCACTTTCCCGGGCCTGCCGCCGTTCCTGCGCGGTCCATATCCCACCATGTACGTGACCCAGCCGTGGACCATCCGCCAGTATGCGGGATTCTCGACGGCGGAGGATTCGAATGCCTTCTACCGGCGCAATCTCGAGCGCGGGCAGATGGGCCTGTCGGTCGCCTTCGATCTGCCGACCCACCGCGGCTACGATTCCGATCACCCCCGCGTCGCCGGCGACGTCGGCATGGCCGGTGTCGCCATCGATTCCATCTACGACATGCGCACTCTGTTCAGCGGCATCCCGCTCGACCGCATGACGGTGTCGATGACCATGAACGGCGCCGTGTTGCCGGTGCTGGCGCTCTTCGTCGTGGCGGCCGAGGAGCGGGGGGTGCCGCCGGACAAGCTTGCCGGCACCATCCAGAACGACATCCTCAAGGAGTTCATGGTCCGCAACACATACATCTATCCTCCGGGCCCGTCCCTCAGGATCGTTTCCGACATCTTCGCCTACACCAGTCGGCACATGCCGAAGTTCAACTCGATCTCCATCTCCGGCTACCATATGCAGGAGGCGGGAGCGACGGCCGACCTGGAGCTCGCCTACACGCTCGCCGACGGTGTCGAGTACGTGCGTGCCGGCTTGGCCGCCGGTCTCGACCTCGACGGTTTCGCGCCGCGCCTGTCTTTCTTCTGGGCCGTCGGCATGAACTACTTCATGGAGGTCGCGAAGCTGCGCGCGGCGCGGCTCCTGTGGGCGAAGCTGATGAAGCCTTTCGCGCCGAAGGACGAGCGCTCCTACGCTCTGCGCGCCCACTGCCAGACGTCGGGCTGGTCGCTTGCCGCACAGGACGTCTTCAACAACGTGGCGCGCACCGCGGTCGAGGCCATGGCCGCCGTCAACGGGCACACGCAGTCGCTCCATACCAACGCCCTCGACGAGGCGATTGCGCTCCCGAGCGACTTCTCCGCCCATATCGCCCGCAACACCCAGCTCTTCCTCAAGCTCGAGTCCGGCATGCTTCGCCCCGCCGACCCGTGGGGCGGCAGCTATCTCATCGAGCGGCTGACCGGCGACATCGCCGGAAAGGCGCTGGCCCACATCTCGGAGGTCGAGGCCGAAGGCGGCATGGCCCGCGCCATCGCGGCCGGCATACCGAAGCGCCGCATCGAGGAAGCCGCGGCCCGCACCCAGGCGCGCATCGATTCCGGCGCCCAGAGCGTCGTCGGCGTCAACGTCTTCCGCGTCCGCGACGAGCCGCCGCTCCAAACGCTGAAGGTCGACAATTCGGCGGTGCTTGCTAGCCAGATAGAAAAGCTGAAGCGTCTGAAGGCGGAGCGCGATGCAGCTGCCTGCGAAGCGGCGCTCGCGGCGTTGAGTGCCGTTGCCGCATCGGGGCGCGGCAACCTCCTCGAAGTCGCCACCGCCGCCGCCCGCGCCAAGGCGACGGTCGGCGAGATATCCATGGCGCTCGAGCGCGTTTGGGGGCGTCATCGCGCGTCGGCCGAGACGGTGCACGGTGTCTATGCCGCGGCCGCCGGCGAGCGCGTTTCCGGCATCGATCGGGCCCGCCGCATGGTCGATGCCTTCCGCGACGCCGACGGCCGTCCACCCCGCATTCTCGTGGCCAAGCTCGGCCAGGACGGCCATGATCGCGGCCAGAAGGTCATCGCATCGGCCTTCGGCGATTTCGGTTTCGAGATCGTCGTCGGCGATCTCTTCGCCACGCCCGAGGAGGTCGCCGCAAAAGCCGCCGAGGCGGAGGTCCATGTCGTCGGCATCTCGTCGCTGACCGCCGGCCACCTGTCGCATGTGCCGCTCCTGCGCCAGGCGCTCGATGCGCTGGATCTCACGCACGTCATGATCGTGGTCGGGGGAATCATACCGTCGGACGACCACGCCGCGTTGCGGCGCGCCGGCGTGACGGCGATCTTCCCGCCTGGAACGCCGATTGCCGATGCCGCGTCGGCCGTTCTCGATCGCCTCAACGAGCGCCTGGGCTACGCCCAGTCCGCTGCCGAGTGATCAGAGGCTTCGTCCGTAGGTCGAGGTGATCGTGCCCGTCGGAATCCGCCGCCAGTTGAACAGCTCGTGGCTTGCGAAGCGCGACAGCGCCTCACGCTCCGCCTCGGTCCAGGCATCCAGGCTGAGGAGCACCGCCGCCATGGCAATTTCCGATGCCCGATAGGTGCCGTCGTCGCATTTAAGCGCGATCCCGATGCCCGCATGTGCGACTCCGCCGCAGAAGACGCCCTCGGCCCCGGTCTTCACGAAGGCACGCGGCACCGCTTCCATGAGGGCTGTGCAGAATCGCTTTCGCCCCGCAACCATGTAGGGATGCGTGCGAACCGCTTGTGTGATGCGCGTCGCGGCGCGGGCCCGCTCAGGAGCGAGCGTCTCCCCGGACAGGAAGCGCTGGAACCCGAGCCCCAGGTTGCGCAGCGGAATTCCCCAGGTCGGCACCGAGCAGCCGTCGACGCCGCACGGCAGATCGGCGGTCTCGACGTCGCACAATTGATCGAGAACCTCGGCCACGCCGCGCTGCACGGGATGCGCCTTGGCCGAGTAGTTGCGCGCTTCCGCGCCCGCATGTGCGGCGACGGCGAGCATGCCGGCATGCTTGCCCGAGCAGTTGTTGTGGACCTGCAGCGGCGCGAGACCATTGGACGCCAGCTCCTGCGCGGCCTTGGAATCGCTCGGCGGATGCGCGCCGCATTCGAGCAGCTCTTCGCCGTTGCCGGCCTTGGCGAGCATGCGCCGCGCGACCTCGACGTGAACGGGCTCGCCTCCATGCGACGCGCAGGCGAGCGAGATCTCCTCGTCCGTGAAGCCGTAGCGGTCCGCCGCGCCGCTTTCGACGAGGGGCAGCGCCTGGAACGCCTTGATCGCCGAGCGCGGGTAGATCGGCGCGTCGATCTCTCCCGTTGCGGCCACCAGCTGCCCTTTGGGACCGACCACCGCCACGGCGCCGCGATGGAAACTTTCGACCACGCCGCCGCGCGTTACTTCTGCAAGGATGGGATTGGTCACGTGTCTGCCTTTGGCGAATTCCGGTCCATGCCGCCGTTTAAAGCGTCGGTTGCCCTTGGGTGACAAGAGCAATCGCCCTGTCCGGTCCGGGTCCGGTTAGTACGATTCACTTCTCGAGTGAAGCGGGAGCACATCTATTGCGTCCTGTGGCTCCGCGATCGCAACGGTAAAATCGAGATCATTCGAGGAACAGTCAGGTAGAACCTCGCGGTAAAATACGTTGAGCGATCCATGCATCGCATGAATCTGTGGAGAGCCTGTGGAAAAGCCGATTCGGCGATTCGACTCGTTCGCGTGTGAGGATCAGACTTCTCTGCATCTGTGGGGCCCCGGAGGTGTGGAGAGACCATCCAACGGCCAGAAGGGGAAGAAACCCGCAGCCCATGAACGAGCCCTTTCACCTCGCGTGGAGCAGCTCCGGTCACATGGGATCGCCGGTAGCGATACGTAGCGCGGTCTGGCGAGCCGATACACCGACGAACGGCGGCTCATCCGCAACGTCGGCATGACACGACCCCCGCAAGGGGACCGTGCCACGGGCTTCACAGGGGACTTTGCGTTCCGCGTAGATGTGTCCTTGAAGCCGCGGTGGTGGTGTAGAGATCAGCCTGTTGCGTCGCGCCTTCGGGCGCGTGCAATGCGCCGGTTGCCACCGCTCACCCAACGGGAAGGCGTGAGGCGCGAGCCTCGCGCCTTCTTGCGTTTTCGGGGCCGGATTCATCTGGGGGCTCGGGCCTCTGGGCCCCCCGCATGGCCTGCCGCAAGCCTGCCAAAGTCCAGGGGAAAGATCGCCTCCCGCTGCAGGAAACCGTGAGGCCATCCATGCGTTCCCATGCTTTGCTCGCCGCTCTGGCCGTTCTTCCCCTTCTGGCCGCTCCCGTCCGCTCCGCAGAGACGGCCGTCGACCTCGAGCTCGTCCTGGCCGTCGACGTCTCGCGGTCCATGGACCTCGACGAGCAGCGGGTTCAGCGGGACGGGTATGTGGCCGCGTTCCTGCATTCGGAGGTGACGGCGGCGATCGCGTCGGGCCCCCTGGGCCGCATCGCCATCACTTATGTGGAGTGGTCGGGGCCGCAAAGTCAGGTCACCGTCATTCCCTGGACCGTGCTCGACGGCGAAGCCGCGGCCCGGGCCTTCGCAGGGCGGCTCGCCACCGGGCCGACGACCCGCGACCGCGGCACGTCGATATCGGGAAGCCTGCTCTTCGCCACCGCCGCCTTCTCGGCCAACGAGTTTGTGAGCGAGCGCCAGGTGATCGACATTTCGGGCGACGGCCCGAACAATCGCGGCGCCCCGGTCGAGCCTGTCAGGGCCAATGCCATTGCATCCGGCATCACCATCAACGGGCTGCCCATTGTGCTCAAATCCGCCTACGGCCCGTATTCGATCCCGAACCTCGATGTGTACTACGAGGATTGCGTCATCGGCGGGCCCGGCGCCTTCCTCATTCCCGTCCACGAGATGTCGCAGCTGGCGCTCGCCATCCGCCGCAAGCTGGTGCTCGAGATCGCCGCGCTCGGGCCTCGGATCATGAAGGCGAGCAGTTTGGCGGCCGCGGCGCCGCGCATCGATTGCCTGATCGGCGAGAAGCTCTTCGAGCGTTGGCGCGGCTACGATAACCGGTGATCCGCGCCGGCGCCGTTTTGACGCCCCGGGGCGCTGGTGTATGGTGAGCGGGGTTGCGGACTCTGCGGCGACTCCCACGCCGCCCGTGATTTCGGTCGAACGCCCCATGACGCAGTCCTACCCGACGCTGTTCTCGCCCCTCAAGCTCCGCCACGTCACGCTCAAGAACCGCATCGTCTTCGGCGCGCATACGGTCAATATGAGCCATGAGGGCATCCCGGGGCCCCGTCACTTCGGCTACTACCGCGAGCGGGCGAGGGGAGGGGCCGCCATGATCGTGGTGGAGCCCGCCCCGGCGCATCGGACCGGCGTCCTCATTCGTGGGAATTTCCTTGCCGAGAGCGACGAGGTCGTCCCCCACTTCCGCAAGATCACCGATGCCTGCCACGCCCACGGCACGGTCATGATGCACCAGCTCTACCATGTCGGGGGGCACGGCGATCAGGACAACAGCTGGGAGCCCTACTGGTCTCCCTCCGGCTACCCCTCCTTCCACGATCCGTGGGGAAGCCACGCCATGAGCGAGGCGGAGATCGAAGAGCTCATCGATGCCTTCGTCGCCGCGGCGCGCCGCGACCGCGATTCCGGCTTCGACGGCACCGACCTGTTCGCGGGCTACAACTGCCTCATCGACCAGTTCTGGTCCCCCATCACCAACCGGCGCACCGACAAATGGGGAGGCGCGCTCGACAACCGCCTGCGGTTCATCACGGAAATAACCTCGCGCATCCGCAGCGAGAACGGCGACTCGTTCATCATCGGCATGACGATTTCGGGCGCCGAGCCCTATCCGGGCGGCCTCGGCCTCGCCGACAAGCAGGAGATCGTCCGCTATCTCGACGAGCGCGGCCTGGTCGACTACTTCTCCGTCGGCACGGGCAGCTATCTCAACCATTTTTCCAAGATCGTTCCGAGCTTCCACTACAAGATGCTTCTGGGCCGCGACGACACGGCGGCCTTCAAGCAGGTCGTGACGCACGCCAAAGTGACCATGGAGGCGCGTGTCAAGACGCCTGAGAATGCCGAGATGGTGCTCGCCGCCGGGGAATCCGACCTGGTGTCGATCGTCCGGGGACAGATCGCCGACCCGCATCTCGCTCGCAAGGCGAGCGAAGGCCGCGCCGAGGACATCCGCCCGTGCATCTCCTGCAACCAGCTGTGCCTCGGGCGGCGGATGCGCGACTACTACGTCGCCTGTCTCGTCAATCCTTCCGTCTCCCGCGAGCACGAGTGGGGCGGCGACGCGGTCGGCCGCTCCGCTGCACCCAAGACGATCCTCGTGGTCGGCGGCGGCCCTGCCGGGCTCGAGGCGGCGCGCGTTGCCGCCGAGCGCGGCCACCGCGTCCGCCTTGTCGAACGGTCACGCGAGCTCGGTGGACAGTTCCGGCTGGCGGCCGGCCAGCCCGAGCGCGGGGAGATCGGCGGGCTTCTGAACTGGTACCAGACGCAGCTGCGGAAGCTGCAGGTCCAGGTGGAGCTCAACACGGACATCACGGCGGACGAGATTCGCTCCTCCGGCGCCGACGAAGTCATCCTGTGCACCGGCTCGAAACCGTCGCGGACCGGTTTCCAGCGGGCCTTTCCGCATCTCGACCGGCTGCCCGGCGCCGACCACGCCAACGTCCATACCGTCCACGACATCCTCGAAGGCACGGTCGTACCCGGCAGCCGCGTTCTCCTGCTCGACGATATCAACGGCTGGTGGCCCGCCTCCGGCACGGCGCTCCACCTGGCCCAGCAGCGGCACTTGGTGACCATCGTGACCGCGTCGGAAAAGGCGGCCGCCCAGCTCGACTACAGTTCGACCGGCGATACGACACGCGAGCGGTTCGCAAAAATGGGGATAGAGGTTCTGCTGGCGAGCGCCCTCGAGTCGTGGCGCGACGGCACGGCGACCATCGTCAACCTCTATACGGGCGACCGCGAGGAGCGCGAGTTCGACAGCCTCGTTCTGGCCCTGACCAACGAGCCGGATTCGTCCCTGGAGCGCGAGCTGGCGAACGATCGGAGCTTCTCCGTCCATGCGATCGGCGACAACGTCCAGGCGCGCACAGCCAGCATGGCCATCTTCGAAGCGCGAAAGCTGGCGATGGCTCTTTGAAGTCGCCGCCGAAAGAGGCCACAAACCGGCAGCCGCGTTGGTCAGGCATGTAGGGCAGGGTGAACATGAAATCTCATTATCGGGTCGTTGTCATCGGGGGTGGCGTCGTCGGCGCGTCGATCGCTTATCATCTGACCAAGTTCGGCTGGCCGGACGTCGCCATCCTGGAGCGCAGCGTCCTCACGGCGGGGTCCTCCTGGCACGCCGCCGGCGGCTATCACGCCCTCAACGCCGATCCCAACATCGCGTCGCTCCAGGCCTACACCATCGATGTGCTGTCGAGCCTGGAGCAGGAGACCGGGCAGGCGACCGGCCTCCACATGACCGGCGGCATCACCTTCGCGTGCACGCCGGATCGCTGGGAGTGGCTGCAGTCGGCCTATCGCGTCTTCCAGACGATGGGCATCGAGGACGTGCGGCTGATGACTCCCGATGAAATCTACGAGGCCTGCCCCATCATCAGCACCGACGGCATCTATGGAGGAATGTGGGCCGACCGCGAAGGCTACGTCGACACGACGGGCGTGGTGCAGGCCTATGCGAGGGGCGCCCGCAGACGCGGCGCCGAGGTCATCGAGCACAATCGCGTCGTCGAGCTCAAGCGGCGTGGCGACGGCTGGGAGGTCGTGACCGAGAAGGGAACCATCCTCGCCGAGCACGTCATCAACGCCGCCGGCCTTTGGGCCAAGCAGGTCGGCCGCATGGTGGGCCTCGACCTTCCGCTCTCGCCCCTCGAACATCACTACCTGGTGACGGAAAGCGTTCCCGAGCTCGCCGCCCTCGATTTCGAGGTGCCGATGATGGTCGACCTCGACGGCTTCACCTATGCCCGCCAGGACCAGAAGGGCATGCTGGTCGGCATCTACGAAACCAACCACCAGCACTGGAACATGGACGGGGCGCCGTGGGACTACGGCTTCGACCTGATCCCGCCGAATCTCGATCGCATCGAGAACGAGCTCGCCATCGGGTTCTCGCGCTATCCGCCGCTCGAGCGCGCCGGCATCAAGCGCTGGGTGAACGGCGCCTTCACCTTCACGCCCGACGGCAACCCGCTGGTCGGTCCGGTGCACGGCCTGCCCGGCTACTGGCTTGCCTGCGGGGTGATGGCGGGCTTCCTGCAGGGGGGAGGCGTCGGCAAGTCGCTCGCCGAGTGGATGATCAATGGCGAGCCGGTCTCCGACATCTACGGAATGGACGTCGCCCGCTACGGCGCCTTCGCGTCCAATCGCGAATACATCCGCCAGATGACGGGCCAGTTCTATTCCCGCCGTTTCGTGATGACCTATCCGAACGAGCAGCTCTGGGCGGGCCGTCCCTTGAAGAAGTCGCCCGCCTATGACGCGATGGAAAAGAACGGTGCGCGCTGGGGCGTGAGCTGGGGGCTGGAGGTGCCGATCTATTTCGCGCCCTCGGGTTTCACCGAAGTGCCCACCCTGAAGCGCTCCAACGCCTTCGACATCATCGGCGAGGAATGCCGCAGGACGCGCGAGGCCGTCGGCATCGTCGACACCAGCGGCTTCTCGCGCTTCGAAGTGACGGGTCCGGCCGCGGAAGCGTGGCTGGATCGCCTCATGGCGGCCCGCCTGCCGCGGGCCGGACGTTGCCGCCTTGCCCCGATGCTGTCGCCCAGCGGGCGGCTGAAGGGCGACCTGACGGTCTTCAACTGGGGCGACGGAACCTGGTGGATCATGGGCTCCTACTACCTGCGCCAATGGCACATGCGCTGGTTCCTCGACCAGGCGGAGCAGGGCGTCGCGATCCGCGACATTTCGGATGCGATGGTCGGCTTCGCCATCACCGGCCCGCGGTCGCGGCAGTTCCTCGAGCAGCTGACCGGCGACGACGTGTCGAATGCCGCCCTGCCGTTCATGGGCTGCAAGGAACTCGACATCGGCCTGATCCGCGCCCGGGTCGGCCGCCTGTCGGTGGAAGGAGAGCTCGGCTACGAGATCAACTGCTCGGCGGCTGAGCACGTCACGCTCTACGGATTGCTGAAGGAGGTCGGCCGGAAGGTAGATGCCGTCGACTTCGGCTTCAATGCCATGAACTCGATGCGTCTCGAGAAGAGCTTCGGGATCTGGTCGCGCGAATTCATGCAGGGCTACACGCCCGGCATGACCCGCATGGATCGCTGGATCGACTGGCAGAAGGAAAGCTTCATCGGTCGCGAGGCGGCGCTCGCCGAACGGGACGGCGGGACGGCCGAGCGGCTCCTGGTCACCATGGAGGTTGATGCCGCCGATGCGGACGCCACGGGCTACGAGCCGATATGGATCGACGGCCGGCGCATCGGCTACGTGACGTCCGGCGGCTACGGCTTTTCGGTCGGCAAGTCCCTGGCCCTGGCGCTGGTCGACCGCGACCATGCCGTCGAGGGAACCGAAGTCGACGTCCACATCGTCGGAATGGAGAGGAAGGCGAGGATCATCGCCGACTCGCCGCACGACCCCTCCGGCGGGCGCATGCGCGCCTGAAAGCGCTTGGCTGGATCTGAAATCTCAGGTCGAGATCATCTTCTTTTCGATTCCGACCCCGGCAGCCACTGCCCGCTCGTATTCGAGCGGCACCGTCGCCGAGTCCTGGAGCGCAATGCCCGTCGAATCGAAGATGGTGATCTCCTTGTCCGATGTTCGTCCTGGCTTCTTGCCGGTGATCACTTCCCCGATCTCGCCGGCGATGTCGGCTTCGCTGATCAGGCCTTGCGACAGGGGCACGTTGATCTCCCCGTCGGTACGGCACTGCCGGATGTCGTCCACGAAGATTCGCGCTCCCTTGAGCAGCTTGCCTTCCAGCTCCTGGTCGCCGCTCTTGTCGGCGCCGACCGCAGCGATGTGCGTGCCGGGTGAGATCCAGCTCGCCATGACGATGGGTTTGCGCGCCGGCGTGACCGTGACCACGACATCGGCGCCGCGCACGGTCTTTTCGAGATCGGTCGAGGCCTTGATTTCGAATGTCTCGTATTTCGGCTGCTGCGCCTTCACGAAATGGTCGAGTGTCGACTGGCTGCGGCTCCAGACGCGGACTTCGGACCACGGGAAGACGACGTTGCAGGTGGCGAGCGCCCCCTCCGCCATGTGGCCGGCGCCGACGATCGCCAGCTTGCGCGAGTCTTTCCGGGCCATCCATTTGGCGGAGACCGCGGCGGCAGCCCCGGTGCGCATGACGGTATGATAGCTGCCGTCGACGATGGCGAGCGGAAACCCGGTCTCCGGATGTGTGTAGATCAGGATCGAGAACACCGTCGGAAGATTGTACTTCTCACGGTTCTGCTCGCGGATCGACACCCACTTGCAGGCGGCCGCATGCGGCTCCTCGATGTACGACGGCATCGCCTCCCACTCGCCGGGAAACCGGTCGAGCACGATATGGCCCTTGGGGTCCATGTAGAAGCGGCCTTCGCCGTGCATCCGGTAGGCCTGCTCGACGCAGTCGTTGTACTCCTGCGGCTTCAGGAGGCCGATCATTTCGCTGCGCCCGAGAATGAGCGTCTTGCGGTTTGCCCAGTTGTCCATCGTTTTGCTCTCCCCGCTTTTCCGGCCGGATGGTAGCCGACTCCCGCGCCGGAAGGAATGCAATCGCCAGTGCGGGCATGTTACAATTGAGGGAATTGCATGGGTGCAGACGAAATGGCGGGAGCGGACGGTGAACGCGGATGATGTCTATTCGAGGCAGCAGTTCGGTCAGCTGACCGGCTTCGGAAAATTGCCGGCGCTGCTGGTCGTGGACTTCGTGAACGGTTTCGCCGATCCGGACGTCCTGGGGGGCGGCAATATCGCCGACGCCGTATCCGCGACCGTCCCTTTGCTCGAATTCTTCCGCGCCCGGCAGCTGCCCGTCGTGTTCACCCGCATCGTCTATGCGGAGGACGGCTCCGACGCCGGCATCTGGTGTCGGAAGGTGCCCCGCCTGCGCGACCTCACCGAAAGCTCGCCCTTGAGCCATGTCGTCGACGCGCTCGCGCCGCGCGATGGAGAGTTCGTCGTCCGCAAGACCCAGGCCTCGGCCTTCTTCGGCACCCATCTCGGAAGTTTCCTCACCGCCAGGGGCATCGACAGTCTCGTGGTGGCCGGCTGCACGACGAGCGGCTGCGTGCGCGCCAGCGTCGTCGACGCCATGAGCATGAACTATCGCAGCGTCGTGGCGTCCGACTGCGTCGGCGACCGGGCCCTCGGCCCGCATGCGGCCAACCTGTTCGACATGAAGCAGAAATATGCCGACCTGCTGACTGCTGAGGAGATCATGGCCGCCCTCGGACCGGCCGGACAGCGGGTGGCCTGAGGCCGGGTCAGGCGCTCGAGAAGCGGCGCAGCGACCGTTCGAGGTCCCGCGCGCCGTATCCGCGTCCGATGACGACGATGGTATCGTCCTCCCGGTCGCGGCCGTCGGTCGGCTCGGGAAGGATCTCCGGCGACTGCACGATCCTCCGGACGGTTTGCACGAGGAGCCGCCCCGCCGGGGTCCGCACCACGCCCTTCACGCGCAGGACGTCGTCGCCGCGCGCATGCAGCAGCGCCGAAAGCCATACCGTAAAGGCGATCCAGTCGGTCTCGGCATCGAGCTTCAGCTGAACCGGGAAGACGGAGGGCCGATCCCCGTCGACGAGGGCAGGTAGCGCTTCGGGCGCGATGCCGTCAAAGGCGGGGAGCGTCGCGTCGGACCCCTTGATCGAGCCGTTGAGGATGGCACCGGGGTTGATGTGCCGCAGCGTGGCGAGCAGCCGTCCGAGGGTCGGCGCCTCGGCTTCATCGACCTTGGTGACGATCAGCCGGTCGGCGATCTCGACCTGGCGCCGTCCGAGCGGCTCGCTCGCAAGCTGGCTCAGGGCATGGAGCGCATCGACGGCGACCAGGATCTCGCTGACGACGATATGGCTTACCAGGATCGGATCGCTGCGGATCGCATCGACGATCGGTTCCGGATCGGCGAGCCCGCTCGTCTCGAGCACGAGCCGCTCCATCCGCGCCTCGTCGGTGCTGCGCCGGCTGCGCTCATCGCAGAGCTTTCGCATGTAGCGCGATGAAATCGGCCTTTCCGGTGCAGCACGCGCAGCCCCCGGCGAGAACGGCCGGCGCCGACGAGCGGGAGAGCAGGGCGTCGTCGATCGGCGTTTCGGCCGCCTCGTTCACGATGATGAGCGCGTCTTCGAACCGTCCGTGATGCAGCTGGTGGCGGAGCCACGTCGTCTTTCCCGAGCCGAGGAACCCTCCCAGCACCGTCAGGCGCATGCGACCGTCCGGAGATGCTGCCAACCTACTCGGATCCTCCTTTTCCGCCGATGAAGAGTTCGTCGAGCGGATCGACGGCTCGGCCGGCAAGCCGTTCGGCGGCGGCCCACACCTCGGCAAGGTCGCGCGCCATCGTGTGCTGCCCGCTCAGGGTGGCAACCACGATCCCGACGACCTGCCCGTCTTCATGGGCGGTCAGGCCGTAGGGAGCGAGCACCGACTTCAGGAGCTGCGCCCGCCGGAAGCGGCTCCGCAGCCGGTCAGGAGCAGTCGCCGCACCGGCCTCCGTCCAGTGGCCTGGTGCCGCCGGGTATCCGCACGCCGAGCACATGCCTCGTCAGATCACCTCCGGCCGCTTGCCGCCGTCGAACGGGAACCGCTTGCGGAAATCGGCGGCGATTTCCTCGAACGTCATCCACTTCACGCCGTCGTGGTTGTTGATGTGCTCGATGAGGCGCTCGAGCATCATCAGAACCTGCGGCCGCCCGCTCACGTCAGGATGGATCGTGAATGCGAACACCGCGTAGTCCATCTCGCGATGCACCCAGTCGAACTGCGAGCGCCACATGTCCTCGATGTCGCGCGGATTGACGAAGCCGTGGCTGTTGGGCACCTTCTTCATGAACATCATCGGCGGCAGATCGTCGACGTACCAGTTGGCGCCGACCTCTACGAGGTCGATCTCCTTGCCGTGCTTCATGGGCTTCATCCATTCGGAGGCCTTCTTCGAGTAGTCGATCACCGTCCACGAGTCGCCCACCCGCGCATAGAAAGGCTGGAAGTCGCGGTACCCCTGGCTGTGGTCGTACTTGAACCCGTATTTGAGAAGCAGGGCCGCCGTCGACGCCGACATCTCCCACCACGGCGCCACGTAGCCGCGCGGCTTCTGGCCGGACAGCTTTTCGATGAGCTCGATGGACTTGACCAGGACCTCTTCCTCCTGGGTCGGCGTCATGGCGATGGGGTTCTCGTGCAGGTAGCCGTGCGCGCCGATCTCGTGACCGTCGTCCACGATGCGTTTGACCTGGTCCGGGAACGACTCGATCGAGTGACCCGGAATGAAGAAGCTGGTCTTGAGCTTGTACTTCTTGAACAGCCTCAGCAGGCGGAGGTTTCCGACCTCGCTTGCGAAGACGCCGCGCTGGATGTCCGACGGCGAATCGCCGCCGCCGTAAGACCCGATCCATCCGGCGACCGAGTCGATGTCGGTTCCGAATGCGCAGATGATTTCCTTCTTGGCCATGCTGGTACTCCCCACTTTGCTTGACGACGCGGCGATCGACGATCGTCGCGTGACGAATGCGCGACTCACACTCCGATCGGCATGTGTTCCGCGGACCGGCTGATGGCGCGCGGCGCCGTCAGCTCTTTCCATTTTGATAGCGCCCGGTTCACCGCCGGGAAGGCCGGTCTCTTGATGAACTTGCCGCGGCCCGGCCTGGCCTGGTCGTTCTTGCCGTGCGACCATACGATCTCGCCGCGCGACAGCGTGTGTCGCGGCAGCCCGTTCACCTTGAAGCCTTCGAACACGTTGTAGTCGATGATCGACTTCTGGTTTGCCGCCGAGACGGTCTTCGACAGCGTCGGATCCCAAACGACCAGGTCCGCGTCGGAGCCGGGCAGGATGGCGCCCTTCTGGGGATAGATGTTGAGGATGCGGGCGATGTTGGTCGAGGTCACCGCGACGAATTCGTTCTCCGTGAGGCGTCCCGTCTCGACGCCCTTCGTCCACAGGACCGAGAGCCGGTCTTCGAGCCCGCCCGTTCCGTTGGGGATCTTGGTGAAGTTGCCCACGCCCATGCGCTTCTGCTTGGTCGTGAAGGCGCAGTGGTCGGTCGCGACGACCTGCAGCGACCCGGCGGCGAGGCCGGCCCACAGCGAATCCTGGTGGCTCTTGTCGCGGAACGGCGGCGACATGACCCGCCGCGCGGCATAGTCCCACTCGCGATTGAAGTACTCGGTCTCGTCCAGCGTGAGATGCTGGACCAAGGGCTCGCCATAGACGCGCATGCCTTTCTGCCGGGCCCGGCGGATCGCCTCGTGCGCCTGCTCGCTCGACGTATGGACGATGTAGACGGGAACGCCGGCGGCGTCGGCGATCATGATGGCGCGGTTCGTCGCCTCGCCTTCGACCTCCGCCGGGCGCGAATAGGCGTGACCTTCCGGTCCGGTCACGCCGTCGTTCATGTATTTCTCCTGCAGCGCCGCGACCACGTCGCCGTTCTCGGCATGGACCAGGGGCAAAGCCCCGAGCGCCGCGCACCGCTGGAACGAGGCGAACATCTCGTCGTCGTTCACCATCAGCGCGCCCTTGTAGGCCATGAAGTGCTTGAAGGTGTTGATGCCGCGCTCGACGATCTTCGCCATCTCGTCGAAGTGCTGCTTCGACCAGCCGGTGACGCACATGTGGTAGGAGTAGTCGGAGGAGGCGCTGCGCGTCGCCTTGCGCTCCCAGTCGGCGAGCGCCGCGAGCATGCCGTCCTTGCCCGGGATGACGAAGTCGACGACCGACGTCGTTCCTCCCGACAGGGCGGCGAAGGTGCCGCTCTCCCACGTCTCCGCCGCGGTGGTGCCCATGAACGGCATTTCGAGATGGGTGTGCGGATCGATTCCGCCGGGCATGATGTAGGCGCCCTCCGCGTCGATCACCTTGTCGCCCTTGAGCTCCTCGCCGATGGCGGCGATGCGTTCTCCCTCGACCAGAATGTCAGCCTTGTATGTCCTGTCCGCGGCAACGATCGTGCCCTTCTTGATGACTGTCGACACCGATACCTCCCTTTAGCTTGCGATTTCAGGCGGCGGAACGGCACCCTTGCGCTCGACGATCAGCCGATAGGATTCCGGTTCGCGATGCTTGGCAAAATTGAAGATGGTCTCGCGATAGCGCTTTCCAAGGTCGAGGTCGCACCGCGCCGTGATGATTTCGTCCTCGAGCGAGACGGCCTGTGCGACGATTTCTCCCGACGGCGCGATGATCACGCTCTGGCCCAGCATTTTCGATCCTTCCTCGGTGCCGCATTTCGCGGTGCCGACCACCCAGGTGGAATTCTGATACGCGCCGGCCTGCATGGAAAGATGATTGTGGAATTGCGTCAAGCCGTCGATGTCCGGATGCCCGGTATGGTCGAAGGGCGTGTTGTATCCGAGCAGCACCATCTCCACTCCCTGCAGGCCCATGACCCGGTAGGTCTCGGGCCAGCGCCGGTCGTTGCAGATGCACATGCCGATCACGCCGCCGAAGCCGCGCCACACCCCGAAGCCCAGGTTTCCAGGTTCGAAATAGCGCTTCTCCAGATGCTGGTGGACGCGATCGGGCTGCGGCTCGGAATGTCCCGGCAGGTGCACCTTGCGGTACTTGCCGATGATGTCGCCGTTCCGTCCGACCAGGATAGACGTGTTGAAGCGCCGCCTGGCACCCTTCTCCACGATGAGTTCCGCATAGCCGAGATAGAAGCCGACGCCGAGTTTCTTCGCTTCGTCGAAGAGCGGTCGGGTCGCCGGCCCCGGCATGTCCCGTTCGTAGTAGCGATCGAGGTCGGCTTCGTCGTCGATCAGCCAGCGCGGAAAGAAGGTGGTCAAGGCGAGCTCGGTGAAGACGACGAGCTCCGCTCCCTTGCCCTTCGCCTCGCGCATGAGGGCGATCAGCCGCTCCACCGCGTGCTCGCGTGTCTCCGACTTCGCGATCGGCCCCATCTGGGCCGCAGCTGCATGAACGATCCGGGCCATGGCAGTCTCCTCGTCCTTGCCCTTTCGCCATCTGTCCTTCTAGTGCATGGCGTCCATGTACGGGTCGCCGGCATCGCCGACGTCCACCTTCGTGAGCACGTTCACGTCCGCGGCGTTCCAGCTCGCCGTCACGCGGTCGCCGCTCCCGAGCGGGTCGGCGAAATAGTCTCCGTCGGAGACGTTCGCCACGAACGCGCCGCCGCCGAGATCGACCTTCACCTTGACGTAGCTGCCCTGGTATTCGACGGCTTCCACCGTGCCGGAGATCTCGTTCACGCCGGGTGCCGCGCCATCCTTGCCGTGCTTGCGAAGCTTGATGCGGTCGCGGCGGATCGCCACCGACATCGCCTGGCCCTTCGTCGGCCGACCGTCGGAAGCCGGCGCTTCGAGGACCGCTCCGGCGGCGGTCTTCATCCTGATCGCACCGCCGCTCGTGGTCTCCACCGTTCCGGTGAGCACGTTCTGGCCGCCCATGAACCGCGCCACGTACGGCGTGCGCGGCCGGTTGAAGATCACGTTGGCGGTGTCGGCCTGGTCGATGCGGCCGGTATCCATGACGACGACGGTGTCGGCAAGCGCGATCGCCTCCGGCTGCGTGTGCGTCACGTGCACGAAGGTGATGCCGAGCTCGCTCTGCAGGCTCTTCAGCTCGCCGCGCATGCGCAGCCGCAGGAACTCGTCGAGCGCCGAGAGAGGTTCGTCGAGCAGCAGGACCTTCGGATTGGTGATGAGGGAGCGGGCCAGCGCCACGCGCTGCTGCTGTCCGCCGGACAGCTGCGCCGGCATCCGATCCTTGAGCGTATCGAGCTGCACGCGCCGCAGCATCGCTTCCGACCGCTGCCGGCGCTCGTCCTTCCCGACGCCGCGCATCTTCAGGTAGAAGGCGACGTTGTCGAGGATGTTGAGATGCGGGAAGAGGGCGTAGTTCTGGAACATCATCGCCGTGCCGCGCTCCACCGGCGGCAGCCCGACCACCATCTGGTCGCCGATGTAGATCTCGCCCGACGTCGGCGTTTCATGGCCGGCGATCATCCGCAGGATCGTCGTCTTTCCGCAGCCCGACGGCCCAAGCAGGCAGCAGTAGGTTCCCTGCGGTATCGTGAGGTTGATGTTCTGGACCGCGTAGGTATTGCCGAACCTCTTCGATAATTCGACGAGCCGGATGTCGCTCGTCGCATGGTCGGCCTTTGCGGCCGGGGCCTTCGCGGCGCGTGGTCCCTGATCCTTGTTCATGCTCTTCCGGAACGCCTGCGTTGAATGATTGCGATCGATGCGAGCGCGATCACGATGATGATCAGCGAGACGACGGTAGTGACCGTCCCGAGCGCGTAGAGCGCCGGCGAGGTGACGTTGGTCGTCATGGTCCATATTTCGAGCGGCAGCGTGTTCTTGGTGCCGACCGTGAGCCAGCTTCGGGGAAACTCGTCGTAGGACAGGGTGAAGCCGAACAGCGCGACGGCGATGATGCCGGGAAAGACGATCGGGATGATGATTTCCTTGACGGTCTGCCAGCGGCTGGCGCCGAGATCGTGACCGGCTTCCTCGTAGGACGGGTCGAGCCGGCCCAGCACGGCGAACATGATCAGGAGCCCGAAGGGCAGCGACCACGACAGATGCGCGCCTAGCGCCGAGCTGTACCACGCCGCCGACAGGCCGAGATACCGGAACGACACCAACGTCCCGATCGACAGCACGAGTCCGGGGACGATGAGGCTGGCGATCGCCATGTAGAAGATGAGGGTCGATCCCTTGAAGCGCCTGCGGAACGCGAACCCCGCCGTCACTGAGATGAGCACCGTCAGCAGCATCACCATGACGGCCAGCGGCAGCGAGCGCGAGAACGCGCCGACCACGTCGCCGGTGCGCCGCGGGCTGAACAGCTCGTCGAACCACATCAGCGATGGATCGCGCAGCGGGAACACGAGGGATGCGGACGGCCCCTGGAACGACAGGACCACGACGGCGATCATCGGTCCGTAGAGAAAGATGACGAACAGGGTGAACAGCATCGCCAGGACGTAGAACGTCCACGGTCGCGGGCCGTATGAATGCGCTGCCGCCATGCCTATCTCACCAGTTCCTTGCGCACGTCGACGAGCCGGAAGATCGAGGCGGCGATGAGCAGGACGACGATGAGCAGGATGACCGCGTTCGCCGCCGCCCGCGGATAGTTCAGGAACTGTAGGTCGTTGAAGATGCCGGACGTGGCCGAGCCCAGCATGCCGCCGCTCATGACCGACACCACGAAGAAGTCGCTCATCACCAGTGTGACCACGAACAGCGAGCCCAGCGCGATTCCCGTCTTCGAAAGCGGCAGGACGACGTTCCACACGACGCCCCAGCGCGTCGCGCCGCCGTCCACCGCCGCCTCGAGCAATGACTTGTCGATCCTCGCCATGGAATTGAAGATCGGCACGATCATGAACAGGGTGAACAGGTGGACATAGGCAACGACCACCGAGAAGTTCGAGAACAGCAGCCAGTCCAGCGGCTGGTCGATCACTCCCAGGTTCTGGAGACCGCTGTTGATCAGCCCTTCGCGTCCGAGCACCGGCCGCCACGAGATCATGCGGATGATGTTCGACGTCCAGAACGGGATCGTGCACAGAAGGAACAGGCCGATCGCCGTTAGCAGGTTGCGGACGTGGAAGACCAGGAAATAGGCGATCCAGAAGCCGAGCACGAAGGTGATGACGAGCACGATGAAGGTGAACTTGACGGTCGAGAGGTAGAGGGCCCAGGTCGTCCGGCTCGACAGCAGGTCGACGTAGTTCTTGATCGAGAACTCGGGCACGATGCCGACCAGCATCTGGTATCGCAGGAAGCTGACGATCACCACGAGCACGACGGGAATGACGAAGAACAGGAACAGCACCACCGTGAGCGGCGTCACCTGCAGGTAGGTCAGGATCGACGATTTCTTTGCTACCGGTGGGGAAGCCATCATCTAAGCCGGACAGTCGGTTTCGCCGCGCGCCAGAGAGCCATGGACGGCAGCGGCGTCGTGGGGCCGCTACCGTCCGATGTGCCTGTCGCTCAGGAGGCGCTGAACTCGTTCCACTTGGCGAACAGCAGCTCGGCCTCGTCCATGAGGTTGTTCCACACGGCGACCTTGGAGAAGCGATCCTCGTATGAACCGCCGTCGCGCACGTCGCCCGCCGAGTTGGTCTTCGAGCCGGACGGGCTGGTGATGTCGCCCGTCGCCGCCTTGCCCTCGTAGAAGAAGCCGCGCTCGTTCTCCGTCAGTGCCGCCTTGGCGGTGGTCGGATTGGCGCTGTAGTAGCCCTGCTTGGCGATGAAACCGCCGACCCAGCCGGCATTGTACCAATTGAGGTACTCATAGGCCGCGTCGAGCTTCACGCCTTCCAGGTGCGCCATGAGGCCGAGGCCGTTGCCCCAGCCGCGGTAGCCTTCCTTGAGCGGCTGATAGGTGCATTTCACGTTCTGCGCCTGGACGGCGGTGACGGCGGGCGACCACATCGACTGGATGACGACTTCGCCGGCTGCCATCAGGTTGACGGATTCGTCGAACGTGTTCCACAGGGCGCGGAAATGCCCGGCCTTCTTCAACTCGATGAGCTTGGCGATCGTCTGCTCGAGCTCTTCCTTGGTCGGGTTGCCCTTGTCGACGTACTTGACGGCGCCGGCGGCTTCGAACGCCATGATGGCGTCCATGATGCCGATGGTCGGAATGTTCTGGATCGCCGCCTTGCCCTTGAAGTCGGGCGAGATGAGATCGGCCCAGCTGTCAACCGGACGCCCGACGAGGTCGGGGCGGATGCCCAGCGTGTCGGCGTTGTAGACGCCGGGGCAGAAGCTCGCCCATTCGGTGGGTCCGGTCGCGAATTTTCCGTCCTTCGCGTCGCGGTACATGAACTCGAACGGGGAGTCGCCCTGCCGGGAGACTTCCTGCCCGGCGAACTTGCCTTCGGTGTAGAGCGGCGTGAGGTCGCTCCAGTTCTTGATCTTTGCGATTTCGACCGCCTGCGTCACGCCCTGGGGAATGATGATCTTGCTCTGCCAGATCTCCATGTCGGCGATGTCGATCGACTTCGGATCGTTGACCATGCGGTTGGTGAGCCCGGGATGGTCGACGACCGACATTTCCACCTTGAAGCCGAGGTCCTGGCTGGCCTGCCGCGCGATGTCGGCGACCGTCGAATAGGACATGCCCGTATGGACGAGCGTCACGTCCTTCAGGGTCTGCGCCCACACCGTCGGAAAGCCGGTGATGGCCGTGGCGCCGGCGAGGGCCGCGCCGCCCTTGAGGACCGAGCGTCTGGATATCGTAGAGTTAGTCGGATTTCCGCGTGCTTTTTTCATCTTACTCTCCCTGGATTGACTGTTGGCGTTTCTTGTATGTCCCCGACGAGGGTGCCTTGCCGATATCCTGGCAGACGAATGGGCAGGGCATGCTCCGGTCTTCCCTGGACAGTCGCTCGGGATATCTGAAGGTTGCGATCTAAAGGGACGGTTCAACCGATGTCAACGGTGCGCACGGCGAAGCTTTCCTCGATGCCCCGTCAGATCAGGAAGGCAAGAACCACCGAGGCGACGAGGGCCGCCGCGAAGCTCAGATTGAGGATCCGGTTGGACCGCGGATCCTGAAAAAGGCGGGTGAGCGCCGCCCCGCTCAAAAGCCAGACGATGTTGACGACCAGGATGATCGCGACCGTCAGCGCGATTTTTGCCGCCGCGTCGAGATCGACCCGGTCCCGGACCAGGACGAAACCGGAGAACAGGGCTGCGATGGCTGCATAGGCCTTCGGGTTGATGAAGCACTGGAGGACCCCGGCGGCAAAGGAGGGGTTGCGGCCATGGTCGGCCTGAACGGTGGCGGGCGGCGGCGCGGTTGCGATACGGTAGGCGAGATAGGCGAAGTATGCCATCGCGCTGACGAGCAGGACCGGCATGACTCCCGGCACCGCGGCCACCGCGGCGGCGATTCCGGTGGCGACCACCGCCATGACGCCGACCATGCCCGCCGTGAGACCCGTCATGAAGGCCAGGCTGCGCCGAAAGCCGAACGCGGCGCCGGCCGCCGCGAGGCTCAGCGTGTTCGGTCCCGGACTTCCGGTGAGGGCGAAGTTCGCCACGATGAAACTGAGCAGATTTTCCATTTTTGCGTCCCGGTCGAGGATTCGATCTTAGGGCAGGGAGCTTTGGCTGGCATGCGACAAGTGGTGCATATAGACAATAGAGAATCCGGAAAGGACGTGGATCATGTCGAAGCTGCGCGTTCACGCATTCGCAATTTCCCTCGATGGCTATGGAGCCGGTCCCGACCAGAGCCTCGACCATCCGTTGGGCAAGGGCGGTGCCGGCCTGCACGAATGGTTCTATCCGACGCGCACGTTTCAACGGATGTTCGGCAAGGATCAGGGAACGACCGGGGTCGACGACGAATTTGCCGCGCGCGGCTTCGCCGGTATAGGAGCCTGGATTCTAGGCCGCAACATGTTCGGGCCGGTGCGCGGTCCATGGCCCGACGAGTCATGGAAGGGCTGGTGGGGAAAGAACCCGCCCTATCACGTGCCCGTCTATGTCCTCACCCACCATCCCCGGCCGTCCGTGGAGATGGAGGGCGGCACGGTGTTCCATTTCGTGACCGACGGGATCGACGCTGCGCTCGAACGCGCCAGGAAAGCCGCCAAAGGCAAGGACGTCCGGGTCGGCGGCGGGGCGGCCGTGATCCGGCAGTATCTGACTGCACGGCTTATCGACCAGATGCACGTCGTGGTGTCGCCGGTCCTCCTCGGCGGCGGTGAAGCGCTCTTTGCCGGTATCGATCTGCCGTCGCTCGGCTACGGCGTGACCGAGCACGTGGTTTCGGAGAAGGCTGCTCACATGGTGATCGCGAAGCGGGGTTGAGGTCGGCGCCTTGACGCTCAGTCCATGAACTCGCCGCGGTCGACGTGCAGCGTCTGCCCGGTGATGTCCTTGGCGTATTTTGACGCGAGGAAGAGATAGGCGCCGACGACGTCGTCGGGAACGAGCATTCCGCTCATCGCCTGCTTGCTCAGGAGTTCCACAGTCAGGTCTTCGAGGTTTCGCTTCGTCTGCGCGGCGATCGCCTTGACCGATCGCATCGACTGATCGGTCTTCACCCAGCCAGGGCACACGGCGTTCACGCTGATCCTTCGGTGGCCGAGCTCGAATGCGAGCGAGCGCATCATGCCGAGAAGCCCGTGCTTGGATGCGCAATAGGCGTTCATCAATGCAACCGCGCTCTTGGCATAGGTTGATGCCGTGTAGACGATCCGCGACCCGTCGGGCATGCGGCTGAGCGCCTGCCGGGTGACGTAGAACGAGCCCATAAGGTTTACGTCGATCACCCGCTTGAAATCGGATTCCACCTTTTCGTGCGGGTCCTCGATCGGCGTGACGAGCTCGAGGCCGGCATTGTGGATCAGGACGTCGATGTTCGTGAAGCGGGCGAGGTTGGCGGCCACCGCCTTGCCGTCCGCGACGTCGCATTGGATCGCTGCGATCTTGCGCCCGCATTCCTCGGAGATGCGGCGACCGGCATCCACGACGCCGGCATCGATGGCGAGGATGGTCAGGTTGGCCTTGGCCAGAGCAAAGCCGCGGGCGATGGCGAAGCCGATGCCGCTGCTGGCGCCGGTGACGAGCACCGTCTGCCCGGAAAAGTCGAACCCCTCCATCCTCAATCCCCGCCTGCTGTCCGGTTTGTCCGACGGTTGGCGGCGAAACTTCTATGACCGTTCGACCGGCGCGTAAACAATGGATTTTCCTTTGATTCACATTGACGTCGGCAATGGTTGCGGAAACCTGCGCGGCCATTTCGGTGCGGCGCGTCCATTTCCGTCGCTTGACGAGAAACGGCTACCACTCGGATCGCGCCTATGTCAGTATTTCCGCAGGGAGATTGTCAGTGCGGTATTATGGTTCGGATCGCAAGGACGACAGAAAATCGAGGTTTGTGAGGAACCTCGACTGGAACCTGCTCAAGGTATTCGCCGAGATCGCCGGTTCGGGCGGCGTCAGCCGCGCCGCGGGCGCCATGTCGCGTCAGCAGCCGACCGTGAGCAGTGCCCTGAAGCGGCTGGAAGACTTCCTCGGAGTGGTTCTCTGCCAGCGCGGTCCTACCGGGTTCGAGCTTACCCAGCAGGGCCACTACGTCTGGGAAATCTGCCGCGAATTCATCACGGAGCTCGAGGAGATTCCGTCCCAGCTGCGCCAGATGGACAATGCCAACTTTCTCCATTTGCGGCTGGTTTCGGTGGGCGACATCGTTTGCCCGGCGCTCGATTCTGCCCTGGCGAGCTTCTGCCGCGCCTATCCCCACTGCGAGGTGCTGATCGATGTCGTGCCGCCGGCCTGTCTCGAGGACATGGTCGTCGATCGCAGCGCCGACATCGGCATCGGGCCCATCAAGTCCAAGAACGAGAAGCTCTCCTATTCGCTTCTCTACCGGGAGCAGAACGTGCCGCTGTGTGGACGGCGGCATCCCTTGTTCGGCCGCACCGTCAGCGACCCGGCGGTGCTGGCCAAGGAGCAGTTCATCCTGCTTGGCGAGATGGAAGCCGAGCCGGTCCGCCAGTTCAGGAACATGCATGGCTGGGGAAAGAGTTGCGTCGGGCTGTCGCTCGATCCCAACGAAGTGAAACGAATGGTTTTGCTCGGCGCCGCCATCGCCATCCTGCCGCGCGAGTTCCTGGAGCTGGATATTGCATCGGGCAACCTTTGGCAGCTGATGCCACCGCCGCCCGAAGCCCAGGTGGACATATTCGCGATCTCGCTGCCCGCCCCCATGCAATCCCTTTCGGCCGGCGTGTTTCTCGACTTCGTCTGGAAACACGCCAATTCGGAAGCCGCCGAAGTGCTCGTCGCGACTTAGGTCTCGACGGGCAGGCAGATGGGCGAGATCTGATCGGCCGTGCGGCCGGCCCAGTCGAATGACGCGACCCGCTTGAGCGACCGTTCCTGGCCTGCTTGCAGGCGGGCGTGAACCTCGTCTTCGTCCATCGTCAGCACCTTGCCGGCCCGCACCGCCTGTTCGCCGTTGACGAAGACGTCGCGCACTGCCGCCGAAACGCCGGAATAGACCAGCGAACGCAGCGGATCGCGGACGGGACGCATGCAAGGATGCGTGAGGTCGACCACCACGACATCGGCCTTCGCTCCCGTGGCCAGCCGGCCGAGATCGTCGCGGCCAAGGCCCCGGGCCGCGCCGAGCGTGGCGATCTCGAAGATGTGCTCGGTCCGCAACAGGTCGACGTTCTCGCTCGCAACCTTGGACAGGAGACCGGCGATGCGCATCTCCTCGATCATGTCGTGCGGGTAGCAGTCGGTGCCGAGCGCCATGTTCACGCCGGCTTCCCGATACCTGCCGAGACTGCGCATCATGTCGCCCCACTGCGCGAAGGCGCGGGCGCAATGGGCCACAGTGCTTCCCGATCTCGCCAGCCGATCGAGATCCTTGTGCTCGAAATGCCGGATCCACGGGTGGCTGTCGATGTTGATGGCGTGGCCGATGATCGTCTGCGGCCCGAGCACCCCGATGTCGTCCAGCCATTCGAGCGGCGTCTTTCGGTGCCGGCGCATCATCTCGCGGTATTCCATCAGCGACTGCGCGGCATGGGTCTGCAGCGGCACGCCGCGATCCACGGCGGCCTGCTTGCATTTGAGGAAAAGTTCCTCGGTGCAGGTGTCGACCTGCGCCGCGCCGACCATTCCGTGTAGCCGGCCGGACGAATGCGCTTCGGCGGCATCGATGATCTCGAGGGCGCCCGCCAGGTCCTCGAGGCCCTTTCGTTCGTGCCACTCGTACAGGTGATCGCGCCCGTTCGGCGTATGCCAGCGTCCCGAGCTCACCATCGGGCACGCGAAGGTGCGGATGCCCGTGCCGGCCAGCGTGTCGATCCAGTCCTCCGGCGGCAGCTTATGGGAACAGTAGAGCTCCGCCATGGTCGTGCAGCCGCTGCGCAGAAGTTCTGCCGCGGCCGCCTGCGTCGCGGCAACGAGCGACTCTTCGTCCTCCTGGATGAGCCAGGTGAACTCGAAGAGCTGCGTCATGCCCATGTGCTTGCTGGCGAGGTCCTCGAAGAAGCCCTTCCCGTGGATCTCCTGGTAGGCGTGCAGGTGCACGTCGAGAAGCCCCGGCATCACCAGGCACTTGGAGCCGTCGATCTCCCGGTCGGCCTGTCCCGGAAAGCTCTTTCCCACATGCACGAGTCGATCGCCGCTGAACGCGACGTCACCGTTGCGGAGATACATGTGACGGTCGTTCGCCTGGTCGTATGCGATGATCCAGTCGGCGTTCCTGATGACGGTTGTCGATTGCACGATATCTCCTCGACGCCGGCACGGCCGCGCAGTCGGTCATGAATAGAGCGGCCGCTGCACGCTGTTGAGGCGGCAAATTGCGATCGGGCCCATAGGCCACCTCTATGCATTCACCGCGGCTATGGATGAATTTGAATTTCGGAGATTTCACTTTCGCTCCCGAAGCGCAACAATTCTGCGGGTCTGCAACTGCAGCACGAGAGCCATGGGCGTCGGCGGACCGAGACAATGCCTTGGAGCGGGTGATGGCTTCTGAGTGCGTCGCGATAACCGGAGCGAGCGGTCTCTTGGGGCGCGAGATCGTCGGTGAGCTCGCAAGCCGCTATCACCTGCGCGGCCTCGACATCGCCGTTGGAAGATCCAATCAGTCGATCCGCTACGCCGACATCCTCAATCTCGATGCGCTTCGCTCCGCCTTCGAGGGCTGTGCGGCAGTGGTTCATGGTGCCGCACTGCAGACGGGACAGGCGCAGGACAGGATTTTCGCGACCAATTCGGTGGGAACCTGGAACGTCATGCAGGCGGCCTTCGAGACGGGGATCCGGCGGCTCGTCCTGGTTTCCAGCGAATGCGCGGTGGGCGCCGTGAATCTCGCCAATCTCCGTCCCAGCGCGCCGTGCTATCTGCCGATCGACGACGATCATCCGCTGCTGCCTTCCGACGCCTACGGCGTGAGCAAGCAAACTTCAGAGGCCATCGCGCGGGCGTTCGCCAGCCGTGGCATGCAGGTGGTGACGCTGAGGCCGGTGTCCATCTACGTGGCCGGTATGGAGCCGATGCTGCGCCAGGCCCAGCGCGACGACGACCCGTACATGTGGCACTATGTCGAGGGAAGGGACGTGGCGCGGGCGGTGCGCCTGGCGCTCGAATATGAGGGGCCGAAGTACGACAGCTTCTTCATAAGCGCACCCGACACGTTCTCGGAGGAGGAAACCATTGATTTGGTCCGCCGCCGCTACGGCAAGCTCCCGGAGATACGCCGCCCGGATGTCTATTCGCGGAACCCGCATGCGACGATCTACGACATCTCCCGGGCCCGGTCTTTGCTCGGCTTCGAGCCCGAGAGCAACTGGCGCATCTTTCTCGATCGCGAGAGTTTGACGATGGCCTCGTCGCTGGCGTTCGGCCGGGGCTGACCGCCATGATCTCGGCCTCCCACAGGATGATCGAAAGACCCGCCGGCCAGAACGGCGCGTCGTCCGACAGGCTCGTCGAGATCGCCGGCGTCGCGAAGAGGTTCGGGCCGGTGTTCGCCGTCCACCCCCTCGACCTCGAGATCCGCCGCGGTGAGTTCCTCGCCATCCTCGGCCCGTCCGGCTGCGGCAAGACGACATTGCTCCGCATCATCGGCGGCTTCATGGCGCCGTCGTCCGGACGGATCATGATCGGCGGCGTGGATGTCACGCGGCTTCCGCCCGAGCGCCGGCCGACGAACATGGTGTTTCAGGGCTACGGGCTCTTCCCTCACATGACGGTCGCCCAGAATATCGGATACGGGCTGCGCATCGCGCGGGTCGATCCGGGTGAACTGGCGGTCCGGGTCCGCGAGGCGATGGAGCTCGTCCAGCTCCAGCAGTACGGCGACCGCGCGGTGACCGAGCTTTCCGGCGGCCAGCAGCAGCGGGTGGCGCTGGCGCGTGCGCTCATCATGAAGCCCCAGGTCCTGCTCCTGGACGAGCCGCTCGGCGCCTTGGACCTGCAGCTCAGAAAGGCGATGCAGGAGGAGCTGCGTCGCATTCACGCCGCGACCGAGGGGACCTTCGTGTTCGTGACTCACGACCAGGAGGAGGCGATGAGCCTGGCGACGCGGATCTGCGTCATGAATGAAGGTCGCATCATCCAGGATGACGCCCCGGAGGCCATCTACAATTCCCCGGCGACGTCCTTCGTCTCTACCTTCATCGGAGACGCCAATACGCTACCGGGTACGCGGCGGGAATCGACGGTCCGGTTGGATGCCGGAAGCGAGTTTCATTCGGAAGGCGCTCCGGGCCCCATCCTGTCGGTCGTCCGTCCGGAGAAGATGGTCATCGCGCCGAAAACCGAGGGCGCATCGCTTGCCGGCTGTGAATTCGTCGTGGCGGGCCGCCTCGCCGACGCGGTCTTCATCGGTCCGTATGTCAAGTTCAAGGTCCTCCTCGAGGACGGCGTCACTATCAACGTCCACAGCGCCCAACGCGAGCTACGCCGCGGACTGGCGCCCGGAAGCGAGGTCCTGATCGGATGGCACTCGGGGGACCAGCAGGTGATAGCCGACAAGTGAAGGTCGCGGAAGAGGAGAACGTCGTGGCGAAATCAACGACCTTGATCAAGAATGCATCCTGGGTGGTGGCGTTCGACTCCGCCACCGGCAAGCACAAATATTTGCGCGATGCCGACGTCGCGTTCGCCGACAGCAAGGTGACTTTCGTCGGCAAGGGATTTTCCGACCGGCCGTCCGAGACGGTGGACGGCACTGACCTGATGGTCATGCCCGGTCTGCTCGATCTGCATCTGCACGCCTACATGGAAATGCACGGCAAGGGTTTCTTCGAGGACCTCGCCAGCAAGCACATGGGGATGACTCAGCTGTTCGAGTACACCTGGCTGCTGCAGGAGGACAAGGAATCGACGATCGCCGCCACCCAGGCATCGGTCTGCGATCTGCTGCGCAGCGGATGCACGACGATGGCGGAGCTCTATTGTTCGGGGCTCCCGTTCGACGGCTGGGTCGATTTCCTGGCCTCGACCGGGATCAGGACCTTCGTTTGCCCCATGATCCAGTCCGGCCACTGGTACACGCCGGACGGCCGCAATCACGTATACGAATGGTATGAGGAGAAGGGCCTCTCGAACCTGGACAAGGCCCTCGACCTGATCGACGAGGCGATGGAGCATCGTTCCGGGCGCCTGCACGGGATGGTGGGTGCTGCCCAGGCGGATACCTGCACCGAAGCGCTGTTCGTGAAGTGCAAGGAAGCGGCGGATGCCCGCGGCATCACCCTCCAGACGCACGCCGCCCAGTCGCTGATGGAATACCGTGAAATGATCAGGCGCCACCGCAAGACGTCGATCGAATGGCTCCATGACATCGGCATCCTCAGCCCCACGACGCTGCTCGGCCATGCCATCAACATCGACCAGCATCCGTGGATCCGCCACCACGAGCACAAGGACCTCGAGCGCCTCGCCGAGACCGGAACCAGCGTCGTCCATTGCGCGCGCGCCTTTGCGCAGTGGGGAGACATGATGCGAAGCCTGGGCGGCTACCGGGCCGCCGGCGTCAACATGGCGCTCGGCACCGATTGCTATCCCCACGACATGATCGAGGAGATGCGCATTGCCGGGCTGATATCCAAGGTCGCGAGCGAGCACGTCGACCTGTTGCGGACCGAGGACGTTTTCGAGACGGCCACTCTATCCGCCGCCAGGGCGGTGGGCCGCAAAGACCTCGGTCGACTGGCGGTCGGCGCGGCGGCGGACATCGTCCTGGTCGACCTGAAGCATCCGTCGATGCGCCCGGTCCGCGACCCGATACGGTCCCTGGTCTATTCGGGGGTTTCTCAGGCCGTGCGCGACGTGTACGTGAACGGCGAGATGGTCGTGAAGGACAGGCGCGTGCTGACCATGGACCAGAACGAGGTCCACGACCGGCTGCAGGCCGGACAGTCCCGCGCCTTGAAGCGGGTTCCCGAGCTCGACTGGGCCAAGCGGACGGCGGACGAAATCTCGCCCCTGAGCCTGCACGTGGAATGACGGGGGTGCCCTAGCGTCCGGGCCGTTCGACTTCCACCCGGATGTCGGTCGGCTTGCCGCCGCAGGTCGCGTTCATGTCCTGCGGGCAGGCGGAGACGATGATGTAGGCATTCATTTCCGCTCGCAGGACGACGTAGTCGCCGGGTTTGGTATCGGGCGCGCGAACCTCGAACGTGCCGCCCGGCCTGATGAAGAAGTTGGTGAACAGGTTCCACGGCTGCGGCGTGAACGGCAACGAGAGTCCGAGCGATTTGAGGGCCTTGTGGAAGTTGCCGTCGCAGCTGGCATGACGCCCCTTGGCGCCTAGCTCCTTGTAGCGCCACTTGTCGCAGGCGGCGTACTGCATGTCGTGTTGCCCGGGTGATCGGTCCTGAACGAGCGTCACGATCGGCCGGCGGTGCGTGGTATAGGCGGCGTCGCCCTTGTGGGGGAAAAGCTTCTCGATCGACGGCTTGGTGTGCTCGCAGGACAGGTATTCCGAGATGTCGCTCTTGTTGAACGCCCAGAAATCGACCGGCTGCTGCCCCTCGACGTCGACGATGCGGATCAGGTCGCCCTTCTTGACTTCGAAACCCTTGCCGGTGCGGGCCGGCACGAGCATCGACGTGCCCGCTCGTTTCTTCCCCGCCATCGCTTGATCCTCCTCAATCGTCCAAGAGCCGCGTCGGCGGCTTCGTCACTACGCTTCGCAGCATAGGTTCGAAGCCGTCGCCGGTTGAGTTCGCAAATTGCGATCAAGATCATAGCTCCTGTCTATGTTGGCTGCGACCGGCCTGCATTCATTTTCGCTATGGATGAATTTGAATTTCGGGAATTTCATGCCGTTCCGTGAATCGGCCACAATGGGCCGCTGCTGCAACTTCAGCATGCAAGAACGATAAGCAGGGACCACGCGAGGTATTCCTTCGGCGGCCCGTGGGAGGAACGCTGATGGTGGCTGGGCCATCGATCGACACGCGTCCGAAGACTCCAACGGACCCCGATCTTCCCGTCTTGGCGGTTCGCGACGTGCGCACCTACTTCGACACTCCCGCCGGCCGGGTGAAGGCCGTGGACGGGGTGAGTTTCGATCTCGGCCGGACCGACATCCTGGCCATCGTCGGCGAGTCCGGCTCCGGCAAGAGCGTCACCGCCCTTTCCATCATGAAGCTCGTGTCTAGCCCGCCCGGCCGCTACGAGAGCGGCAGCGCCGTCATGGACGGCATCGACTTGATGGCGCTTGGGCCACGCGAGCTTGCCGCGGTGCGCGGCTCGAAGCTCGCCATGATCTTCCAGAATCCGCGCGCCTCGCTCAACCCCTCCTTCACGATCCGCACGCAGATCATAGAGACGATTCGCAGGCACGATCCGGGCATGAACGGTGCCGAAGCCGATCGCTACATGAACACTCTCTTGCGCAACGTCGGTTTCACGGACGTCGAAAGGGTAGGGGCGAGCTATCCGCATCAGCTGAGCGGCGGCATGTGCCAGCGTATCGGCCTCGCGCTCGCATTTGCCTGCCATCCCGAGGTCCTCATCGCCGACGAACCGACTACCGCCCTCGACGTCGTCGTCCAGGCCAGGATCCTTCACCTGCTGCAGCGCGCCCACAGCGAGCGCGAATTGCCGATCATGCTGATTACCCACGATTTCGGTGTCGTGCGGGCCCTGGCGAACCGGGTCATCGTGATGTACGCGGGCAAGATCCAGGAGATCGGCGACGTCCACCAGATCGTCGATGATCCCCAGCATCCTTACACCAGGGCGCTGGTTGCCGCCGTGCCGGACCCGGAGCGAATGGCCGATCGCTTCCTGCAGATTCGCGGTCAGCCGCCCGACCTCCTCAACCTGCCGCACGGCTGCAAGTTTGCGGATCGCTGCGATCACGTCATGCCGGTCTGCCACTCCATCGAGCCGGAGATGCGACCGTCTCCCAGCGGCTCGCGCGTCCGCTGCCACCTGTTCCCCTCGCCGGAGGGTGCGGCATGACGCACCGCGGCGACGCCGGCACGCCTCTCATCCAGGTGCGCAATCTTCGTAAGACGTTCCCGGTGTTTTCGGGCACGTTCCGGCGTCGCAGGGTGGGCGAGGTCGTCGCCGTCGACGATGTGAGCCTCGACATCTTTCCGGGCGAGGTCGTCGGCTGCGTCGGCGAAACGGGTTCCGGGAAATCGACTCTTGGACGGCTCATCCTGAACCTTGTGCCGGCCGATGCCGGAGAGGTGGTGCTTGACGGAGTCCGCATCGATCGACTGCCGCCTTCCAGGATGAATGCTCATCGCCGCGACATGCAGATGGTGTTCCAGGATCCGCTGCAGGCCCTCAATCCGCGCCGCACGATTGCGGAAAATGTCGCGCTGCCTCTCGTCAACTTCGGTATGGGAGCGAGCGCGACAGCCAGCCGGGTGCGCGACCTGCTCGAGCTCGTCGGCCTCAATCCGGCGCATGCCAACCGCTACCCGCATGAGTTCAGCGGCGGCCAGTGTCAACGCATCGGCATCGCCCGTGCGCTGGCGCTCAATCCCCGGTTCCTGTTCCTCGACGAGCCGGTATCGGCGCTCGACGTTTCCGTTCAGGCGCAGATACTCAATCTGCTCATGGACCTGCGCGAGAAGCTCAATCTCGCCTATCTCTTCGTCACCCACGATCTCAAGATCGTGCGCCATTTCGCTCACCGCATCATCGTCCTCTATCACGGTCGCATCATGGAAGCCGGTGCGACGGACGACATCTACGAACGGCCGAAGCATCCTTATACCCACGCCCTGCTGGATGCGATCCTGCGGATCGAGGTGAGCGACCGTTGGCGGCGCGTCGCGGAAGGAGCGGGCGGCGAGGTCGAGGCGGATAGTCCGGCCGTCGGTGCCGCCGGTCGCAACGGATGCATCTACGCCGATGCGTGCACGGAGCGTTTTGCGCCCTGCCGCACCATCGTTCCCGAATATCTGGATATCGGGCGGGGCCGCCACGTCGCGTGCCATCTGCACGATCCGTCGGTGCTGACCGCGACGGCCCTGTCCAACGCCGCCGAGGCGTTCGCGGCGGGAAAAAATGTGATCGGAGCAACTCAGGGAGGAGGAGTAACACCATGAGTGAATTGAGAAGAAGTCCCGGCAGGCGACTTGCCCCGGACATCGTTCGTCGCAGCCTCGTCGTGGGCATGGCGGCAGTGGCGATCGTCGCTGCCGCTTTCGGCGTATCGCGGTCGGCCGTGGCCCAGGAAAAGACCGTGGTCATGGCCATCGAAGGTGAACCCGGCAGGCTCGACCCCCATACCCACGCCCTGTGGCTCACCTACCGCGAAGTTTACCTGATGTTCGAAAGCTTCACGCAGCAGGATCTTTCGAAGTCCGACGTGGCGATTCCCGAGATCAAGCCGGCGCTTGCGGAAAGCTGGACAGTTTCCGACGACAAGAAGATCTATACCTTCAATTTGCGCAAGGGGGTCAAGTTCCACGACGGCACGCCTTGGAATGCCGAGGCCGCCAAGTTCAACTTCGACCGCGTGCTCGACAAGAACTTCCAGTACTTCAACGAGCTCGCCTTCAACTTCAACACCTGGTGGCACCAGGACATCGGCGGCTACGAGGTCGTCGACGAATACACCTTCAAGATCACGCTGAAGCAGCCGAACTCGGAGTTTCTTCGCCGCATCTCCATGGGCGGCTTCGGCTCGGCCGCCATGCTCAGTCCCGAGTCCGTGAAGAAGTGGGGCAACGAGGACGTGAGCCTGCACCCGACGGGCACGGGGCCGTTCAAGTTCGTCGAACGGGTGGTCAACGAGAAGATCGTGATGGATCGCAATCCCGATTACTGGGACCCGGCGCGCACGCCGAAGATCGACCGCCTGATCATCCGTGGCATTCCCGACGTGGCGACGCGTGAACTGGCTCTTCTGACCGGCGAGGTCGACATCATCGCGACGCCGGCGCCGGACTCGGTCGACTATATCAAGTCGCAGGGCATGAACGTCGTCATGGGACCGGTCCCCACCATCTATCTCATGTGGGTGAACTTCAAGCAGAAGCCCCTGGACGACGTGCGGGTGCGGCAGGCGCTTTACATGGCGATCGACCGCGAGGGATTGTGCAAGTTCCTGCGTCGCGGCCAGTGTCTCCCCGCCTACAGCGTCCTGAATTTCGGAGGGCCGGGCCACGATCCCAAATACGTTCCGTTCCCCTACGATCCCAACAAGGCCAAGCAGCTGCTCGCCGAGGCCGGTTTTCCGAACGGCTTCGACGTGCGCGTCGACTGGACGCCAGGCGGCGCCGGCGACGTGGCGACGGTCGCCGATGCCGAATGGATCCAGCGCGACTGGTCCCGTATCGGCGTCAATCTCAAGATCGAGCAGTTCGAGATCAGCACCTACATGCAGCAGATGAACAAGGGCATGCGGGAAGGCACCGGCTTCATGCAGCTGTCGTGGGGCGAGAATGCGTTCCACTGGCTCGATGCGTCGATCTCGCCGGCGGCTCTTCCGCCCAACGGCTTCAACGCCGGCTGGTACGACAATCCGAAGGTCGGAGAGCTGCTCGCCGCCGCGCGGGCCGCGCCGAACGATGAGGAGCTGGTCGCCAAGCTTCGCGAGATGGAGAAGATCGTGGTGGAGCAGGATACCGCGTTCTTCCCGACCCACAGTCCGCTTGGCGTCTACGCGATGAATCCCGGCATCAGCGGCTTCGTCCTGCCGCCGCAGCACTGGACCGACCTGACGCTGATCGACAAGGCACAATGAGGCGAGGAGGCGCCGGCTCGCAACCGGCGCCTCGTTTTTGGGGTTTTTGACGATGTTGAAGTTCATTGGCGTCCGCGTTCTGCACGCGGTCCCCGTGCTCATCGGCGTGACGTTCGTCGTTTTTGCATCGCTCTATTTGGTGCCGGGCGACATCGCCCATACTCTGCTTTCGGTCTTCTACACGGAGGAGCGGGGCGCCGCCCTGCGCGCCGAGCTCGGCCTCGACAAGCCCTTCCTCGTCCAATACGCCATATGGCTGTGGAACCTGCTGCAGGGCGACCTCGGCAACTCTCTGATGCTGAGGGTGCCGGTCGGCCAGGTGCTGTGGGACAAGGTGTCGAACTCGCTCATCCTGACCGGAGCGAGCTTGTTGATCGTCGTGCCCGTGAGTTTTCTTCTAGGGACCGTGGCGGCTTCGCAGTTTCGCAAGGTCACGGATCGCGCCATCGTCTTCCTGTCCATGCTGCTGGCGAGCTTGCCCGTCTTCTGGCTCGGCATCGTCCTCCTCTATGCATTGGGAGTGAAGGTGAGATGGTTTCCCATGTCCGGCATGTACAACATGGCCAATCCGGGCGGCCTGCCGGACCTCCTCCATCACCTGGTCTTGCCGGCGGTAGCGACGGCGACGACGTCCGTTGCGATCGTCACCCGCGTAACTCGCGGTGCGCTTCTCGATGCGCTGGGCCAGCCCTACGTGCTTTCGGCCCGGGCCCGCGGTTTCGGCAACTTCCGCGTCACCTACCGGCACGCGGTCCGCAATGTCCTGCCGACCTTCGCGAACATGTGCGGCCTCCAGATCGGCTACCTGTTCGGCGGCGCCATCTTCTCCGAGATCATCTTCAACTGGCCCGGCGTCGGCCTTCAGCTCTACAATGCCATCCTGCAGCGCGACGTTCCGATGGTTCAGGGCTGCATCCTCGCCATCGCGCTGGTATTCGTCCTCGGCAACCTGTTGGCCGACTTCATCGTTCATGCCCTCGACGTGCGGCGGCGCTAGGCGGATGTCGAATCCCCCGCAGACTATCACGCGCGAGGCCCGCTCCGGAGAGTCCGGCACGAGCCGGGTCGAGCCGGCTGTTTCTACACTCTATCTCGTGTGGCGCGCCGTTCTTTCCGATCCATTCGCCTTGTTCGGGACGCTCATCATCGCCGGTTTCGTCCTCGCCGCGATCTTTGCGCCGTGGCTGGCGCCCTATGGGCCGAACGATGCCGATCCGACGCTTCGCCTGCGCGGCATGGGAACCGAAGGGCACCTGCTGGGGCTGGACAATCATGGCCGCGACGTATTGAGCCGCCTCATCCATGGCACGCGGCTTTCGCTGGTCGCGGGCATCGTGCCGGTCGTCCTCGGCGCGCTCATCGCCCTGCCGCTCGGCCTGGTTGCCGGCTACTACAATCGCATCGGCCAGCTCATCATGCGCACGATGGACGTGCTTTTCGCCTTTCCCATGGTTCTGCTCGCCATCATGCTGGCATTCTTCCTCGGTCCCGGTCTCGTCAATCTGATCATCGCGCTGGTGATCGTCCTCGTTCCCTACAACACCCGCGTCGTCTACGTGCAGGCGCTGGCCGAGCGCGAGGCGGGGTACGTGGAGGCGGCGCGGGCCGCGGCGACGCCCGATTTCCGCATAATCTTCATCGAGATGCTGCCCCACGTCGTGGCGGCCTCGGTCGTCTATTCGATGACGATCGTCGGCACCATCATCGTGACTGCGGCGGGACTGAGCTTCCTCGGCCTCGGTGTCCAGCCCCCCACGGCGGAGTGGGGCATCATGACCAGCGAGGGCCGCACCGTCCTCCATATCGCACCGCACGCCTCGACGCTGCCGGGCATCGCGATATTCCTGTTGGTCATCGGTTTCAATTTGGTCGGCGATTCACTGCGTGACGCTCTCGACCCTCGCACCCGCCTGGTTCGAGTGAGGCTGCGCAAGACAAGCGAAGAGACGAAAGGGAGGAACCAACAATGATCTCTAACCCCGTGCCATGGCCGAACGGCGCGCGCGTCGCCGTTGCCATCACTTTCGACATCGACAGCGACAGCATCCTGCATCTCGCGCATCCGTCGCGTGCCGACACGATGATTTCCCCGCTGTCCTGGCTGAAGTACGATCAGGTGGCCGTGCCCCGCATCCTCGAGCTCTACCGGCGTTACGGATTGAAGCAGACCTTCTTCTTTCCCGCCTGGTGCATGGAGCGCTACGGGCACCTCGTCGATGCGATTCTGAAGGATGGGCACGAGATCGCTCATCACAGCTACCTGCACGAGCATCCGAACGAGCAGTCCGCCGAGGGGGAGCGCTACTGGACCGAGCGGGCCTTCGCAACGATCCGCAAGATGACCGGCAAGAACCCGCGCGGCTATCGGGCTCCCATGTACAATTTCTCCAAGCACTCCGCCGATATCCTCTGCGAGCTCGGTTTCCTCTACGATGCGTCGTTGATGGGCGACGACGTGCCTTATGTGCTCAAGAGCAAGTCGGGCAACTTGATCGAATTGCCGTCGCACTGGGGCATGGACGACTGGCCGCAATACACCCACAGCCCGGAGATGAACTACCTGATGCCGGTCAAGTCGCCCGACGATGCGATGGGCGTATACATGTCGGAATTCGAAGCCATGTGGGAATACGGCGGTCTGTGGGTTGCGGTGTGGCACCCCTTCGTTTCCGGTCGCCTGGCCCGCTGCGCTCGTATCGGCAGGATGATCGAAGACATGCAGAAGAAGGGCGGTGTCTGGTTCGCGACTCTCGAAGACATCGCGTTGCACGTCCAGGCCTGCATCAAGGCCGGAACCTACGAGCCGCGCGTCGACGAGTTGCCCTACTATGCCGGGCGGATCCCCGAGCTGCCGGGAGACTGGACCGGGACGGGCGAATTCCGCCATGCCGCCTCAAGGGCTTAGCCGCCGCGCCGGTGGGGCGGGTGAATAGGTTCCGTCGATACAGTGGATTGCCATTTATCATGTATCAGCGGCGCGGCTGATTGGACATTTTATGGTTTGACGCGACCGGACCCGCCAGGGAGGTACGGCAGGCATGACCTATGGCTCCATAGCCGTGACCGGAGGCAACGGTAGGCTGGGCCGCGAGATCGTTCATGACCTCTCCGGATCGAGCTCGGTCACCTCGGTCGACATGCGGCCGGGACCGGCGGGATCGCGCTGGCGGCAGGCCGATATCCTCTCGCCGGATCAGCTCCGCAGCGCCTTGCAGGGCCACGACGCCATCGTGCATGCGGCGGCCCTGTTGCTGCCCACCGATCCGGTCGAGAAGCTGTTCGAGGCGAACGTGGTCGGGACCTGGAACGTCCTGCGGGTCGCCTCCGAGCTCGGGATCGGCAGGATCGTCCTGATATCGAGCGAGTGCTCGTCCGGCATCATCAACATCACCGGAGTGGGGAACGTGTGCCCCGACTATTTGCCGGTGGACGAGGATCACCCGCTGCGGCCGAGCGACACCTATGGATTGACCAAGCAGCTCGCCGAGGTTAGCGCGACGAGTTTCGCCCGGCGTGGTGCCATGCAGGTCGTCGCCCTGCGCCCGACCCTCATCGTGACGCCGGAAATGGCGGGCTACGTGGCCTCCGTTCGCCGGAAGGATGATCCGGATCTGTGGAGCTACGTGGAGCTTCGCGACGTCGTCCAGGCCGTCCGCCTGGCGCTGGACTACGAAGGTCCTCCCTTCGCGGCCTTCTATCTCAGCGCCCGAGATACCTTTTCTCCGGAACAGACGTTGGTTTTCATGAAGCGGAGGTTCGGCCGCCTGCCCGAGGTTCGCTCGCCGCACCTCTATGAGCAGAACCCGCATGCGGCGATCTGGGATCTGTCGCGCAGCGAGCGGCTTCTCGGATTCCGGCCCGAAAGCGATTGGCGGCGGCTGCTGGCCGGCGCGAAGCCAGAACTCGTGGGACAATAGGAATAGCAAAACAGGGAGTGAGTTAGATGGAACGACTAATCGAAAGAATGCAGCGGGCCAACCTTATCAGGATTTCTCCGAACGGCATCGTGCGCGTGCGCAGCGCAGGCGGTTGCCTGACGCGTCGGCAGTTCACGGGCGCCATGGCGGCAGCCGCCGCGGCTGGCGCCGTCGGATTTCCGACGGCAGCGTCGGCGGCCACCGAAGTGCATTTCATGGGCTGGCAGGGCTATGAAGAGGCCTTCAAGGCTGGCGATTTCGCCGCCAAGAACGACATCATCGTCAATGCGACCTATCAGAACGACAACAGCCATGCCATTGCGACGGCCACCAGCGGCGGCATCGGCAGCATGGACCTGGTGACGCCGGATACAGCCTACACGTCGCTGATGAAGAAGGTCGGCATGCTGGAGCCGCTGGATCTGGGCCGGCTTCCCAACTTCGCCAACCTGCATCCGTTCTTCCAGACCGTCGAGGGCATCAACATCGACGGGCAGACCTATTCGCTGCCATTCGACTGGACCATCATTCCACTGATGTACAATGCCGACCACGTGAAGGAGGCGCCCGGGTCCTGGCACGACATGCTCAAGCCGGAGTACAAGGGCAAGGTCGGCCTCACCAACGATCTCATCAGCATGATCGTGTGCTTCTCGCTTGCCGTCGTCGGCAAGCAGCAGGCGACGCGCATCACCAAGGGCGAGCTCGCCGAGGTGCTGGCCTTCATGACGAATCTCAAGAAGAACCATGCCCGGACCGTGGTCTCGAGCTATGGCGAGCTCACCGATCTCATGGCCAGCGGCGAGATCTGGATCGCCCAGGGCTGGGTGCCGGTTCAGCTGTGGGCCGCCGCCAAGGGCGGCAACGTCAAATGGGTGATCCCCAAGGAAGGCGCGCATGCGCCCGTCGACTGCTTCGCCATGGTCAAGAATGCGCCGCACGTCGATGCGAACTACAAGCTCCTCAACCAGGCCATCAGTGCCGAAGGCCAGGCCCATGCCGCCAACATCAACGCCACCGGCGTCACCAACAAGGATGCGGTGAAGCTCCTGGACGCGAAGATCCTCGAGATCCAGCCGCATGACGACATCCCCGGCTTCTACAAGAAGACCACCGGCGGCCAGCCGCTTCCGCTCTGGCCGACCGAGCCCGACGGCGATCTCGCGACGCTGGACGACGTGATGGACGGATGGGACAAGTTCATGGCAGCCTGAGGGTTCCGCGGACTGCCTGTCACAAGGGCCGAGGCGACCATCGACTTCGGGACGCGGTGTGCTGACCACGACGATCTAGCGGACCGCCGATGCAGGCATTGATTCGCAGACTGCTGCTGATGTTGCCGTCGGCGACGATCTTCGTCGTCCTGTTTCTGGCTCCGGTCGCCTACTTCTTCGTGTTGAGCTTCTGGCGGGTCCAGTCCTTCCAGCTGAAACCCGACCTGACCCTCCAGCAGTATCGCACCGTATTCGCGGACTATTCGCAGCCGCTGCTGTTCACCTTCGCCGTCGCCTTCGTCATCGGCGTCGTCACCACCGTCCTGGCCTTCGCCTATGCGTATTTCTGCCGCTTCAAGGCGGGCAGGAGAGGGGTGTTCTTCGTGTTCATCGCGATCGTCACCCTGTTCGGCGGCTATCTCACCAAAATCTACATGTGGAAGACCATCCTCGGCTCCAACGGCATCCTGAACTCGGCTCTCATGATGCTCGACCTGATCGACCATCCGGTGACGATTTTTCTGTTCAGCCCGATTGCGGTGCTGATCACCCTCGTTCACTACACGCTGCCGCTGGCCGTCCTGCCCATCTACGGCGCGCTGCGCGGCATCGGCGATACGCCCTTGGAGGCGGCGCGCGACGTAGGTGCCGGCCCGACCCGAGTCTTCCTCGACATCGTCCTCCCCCAGGCGCGGCTCGGAGTCATCTCGTCGTTCAGCCTCACTTTCCTCTTCGCGGCAGGCGACTACGTGACGCCTCTCCTCGTCGGCGGGCCCAATACCTCGATGATAGGCCTGTTCATCCAGAGCCAGTTCGGGCATCGGTTCAATGCCCCGCTCGGCGCGGCCATGTCGTTCACCGTCATCGCACTTTGCCTCATGGTCATTGCCGCCGTTGCCGCTGTCGTATTCAGAATCACGAGAGTCCGGTGAAGGCGCGCCTCAACATCGTCGTGTGGCACGTGTTTGCGCTGGCGATGGTGCTGTTCATGCTGTCGCCCCTGGTCATGCTGGTCATCTTCACCTTCAACGAAAGCCCCCTTCTGAGCTTTCCTTTGACGGGCTTCACGCTGAGATGGATAGAGGCCGTTTTCGACCGGCCCGACTTCCTGACCGCCTTCAAGAACAGCCTGATCGTGACCGGTGCTGTCGGCGTGTCCTCGACCGTCGTCGGAACGATGACGGGAATGGCGCTCGGTCGCATGCCGGCCGCCGTCTCCTCGGTCGTCCTGTCGGTGATCACCTTGCCGATCATGGTGCCGCCCCTCATGCTCGGCTTGGCCTTCCTGTCTTATTTCACCGGCTGGCTTCACCTCGACCTAGGCCTGCCGACGGTGATCATCAGTCACCTGGTGTTCACCCAGCCGTTCGTCATCCTGATCGTCAGCGCCAGGCTCGCCACCTTCGACTATGCCGCGGTGGACAGTGCCCGCGACCTCGGCGCCTCCAGCCTCACTGCTTTTCTGACCGTGACGCTTCCGATCATTCGCTCGAGCATCCTCGGCGCCGCGCTCATCGCCATGGCTCTGTCGCTCGACGATTTCCTCGTCACCTTCTTCACCATCGGCGGCGGCAACACGCTGCCCACCTTCATGTGGGGCATGCTGAGAAAGGGATTGGACCCGAGCGTCAACGTCGTTGCCGTGCTAATCATGCTGCTGTCTATCGGGGTGAGCATCATCGGCATGCGCATCACCCGCTACCGCGGTTGACGAGCGGCATGGGCCTCGACATGAGCCCGCCGGCTCAAACCTTCAGCACCTCTTTGGCGTAGCCGATATAGCGGCCCACATAGTAGTCGGCGTCATTTGCGATCTGCACGACCGACGACCGCGCCGACATCGCGTCGAGCCAGGTCTTCAGCCGCCGACAGTCTTCGGGAATCGTCAGGCCGCGATAGTGCGTCCACGCCGGGAGGCGTTCGAAGAACGGATACCAGGCGAAATCGACGAGGCTCGGTTCCGAGCCGAACCAGAAGGGTCCGGCCCCGCTCAGCTTCGTGAAGCCCTCCCGTTCGACGAAACCGAAGTTGCGCCGGGCCTTTTGCAGCAGCGCATCGTGCTTGCCGGCATCAGTGTTCTTCAGCAGGGCATAGTGATCGGCAATGAAGTAGTCGTCGCAGTAGTCGATCCAGATCCGCGCCTTGGCGCGCAGGTTAGGTCCGGATGGCATGAGCCGTGGATGCGGGAAGACCTCGTCCAGATATTCGTTGATGATCGCGCTTTCATAGATCGTGACGCCGTCGTGCACGATGGCGGGCACCTTTCCGTACGGCGACACCTCGAGAAAACGCGCCGGCTTGTCCTGCAGGTTGATCTCGATGAGCTCGAACGCGACGCCCTTCTCGCTGAGGATCAGACGCGTGCGGTGCGCATAGGGGCACACGCGTGCACTGAAGAGCTCGATGGGCTGCGAGGCGGGCATGACCGGTGTGCGTATCCTTGACGTCGGATTTCATCTTAAGCCGCCGGCGACTCCGCCGCAAAAGGACATGCATCCCTTGCGGCGAACGGCAGCTCCGCGCCCGAAGCATGGACGGGCGTGGCCCGGCCTCACCGGATGAAGGTGCCGCCTTGCAGCTCCGAGATCGCTTGCCTGAGCTCGGTCTGCGTGTTCATGACGATCGGCCCGTACCAGGCGACAGGCTCCTCGATCGGCCTGCCCGACACGAGAAGGAACCGTATTCCCTGCTCGCCCGCCGCGACCGTCACTTCATCGCCGGAATCGAACAGCACCAGCGAGCGATCGCCCGTCATCTCTCGCGTCACGACCTCGCTGCCGTCGATTTGCCGTTCCGTCAGCACGCCCTGTGGCGTTGATGCAGCCCGGAACGATCCCGATCCCTCGAAGATGTAGGCGAAGGCGTGCCGTTCGGTTTCGACTTTCAGCGTCTTGCGCCGGCCGGGCGGTACCCACACGTCGAGATAGCGCGGATCGGCGGCCACGCCGTCGATCGGACCGCGCTTGCCGCGGAAGTCGCCGCAGATGATGCGCACCCGCGTGCCGTCATCGTCGGTCTCCTCCGGAATCTCGGCGCCCTTGATGTCCTGATAGCGGGGCGCCGTCATCTTGAGCGACGAGGGGAGGTTGGCCCACAGCTGGAAGCCGTGCATGCGGCCCTGGGCATCGCCGTGCGGCATCTCCTGGTGCATGATGCCGCGCCCTGCCGTCATCCACTGCACGTCGCCGGACCCCAGCGTGCCGCGGTTGCCGAGGCTGTCGCCATGCGCGACGCTTCCCGACAGGACGTAGGTGATCGTCTCGATTCCGCGGTGTGGATGCCAGGGAAAACCGGCGAGATAGTCTTCCGGCCGCTCGTTTCGGAAGTCGTCGAACAGCAGGAAGGGATCGGTCTCGGCGGTGTCGCCGAAGCCGAAGGCGCGCCGCAGCCTGACGCCGGCGCCTTCGATGGCGGGTTTCGCCTCTACGATGCGCTTGACGGGTCGGATGGACATGATCGTCGGGCTCCTCTGCTTGGTTAGGCGGCGGCCGCCAGTGCGTCCTGGCCGCGAGCCGCCTTCAGCGCTCCGGTCCACCAGGCCAGTTGATCGAGCATGTCTTTGGCGCCCTGCTGCAGGTGGGGGATCTCCTTCAGGTCCTTGCCGCCCTTCAGCGCCGCCATGAAATCGGCTCCCTGGATGTAGACGCCGGTCCGGATGGTGGCGAGCTGCAGTTCGGCGGCCACCAGGCGCAATTGCTCGACGGCGCGCGAGCCGCCGACCGCCCCGTAGCCGACGAAGGCCGCCGCCTTCTTGTTCCATTCCGGATAGGCGTAGTCGAGGGCGTTCTTGAGCACCGCCGGAATGCCGTGATTGTACTCCGCCGTCACGAAGATGTAGCCGTCGAACGACGCGACCTTCTCCTGCCAGCGTCGCGCCACCTCGTTGGTCGACGGAACCCAGGCGTTCGAGGCCACCTCGTCGAAGAACGGCATCGGGAAATCCCTGAGATCGAGGATTTCGAGGTCGATGTCGGCGCGCCCCGCGGCCAAGTCCTTGATCCATTGCGCCGGCTTGTCGCCGAAGCGGGTGGCGCGGGTGGTGCTGATGACGATGGCGATCTTGTGCTTGCTCATGGAAACCTCTATATCCCAGTGGTTACGAGTTGTTACCAACCCTAAATAGATAACCATGAAGCATTCGCAAGTAGGCACACGGATGGGACCGGGTAACCTCGATGTGCCCGAGGAGTGCCGCGCCGTGAGCGATGTCCTGTCGCGCGTCGGGGACAAGTGGACGGTCCTGATCATTTCGACGCTCGGCGCCGGAGCCCTGCGCTTTGGCGAGTTGCGCAAGGCGCTGGGCAGCATCTCCAAGCGCATGCTGACCTTGACCCTGCGGGCGCTGGAGCGCGACGGGCTCGTGACGCGCACCGTCTTTCCGACCGTTCCGCCGCGCGTCGAATACGAGCTGACCACGCTCGGCCGCTCGCTTCTGAAGCCGGTGAACGAGCTGGTCCTGTGGGCGCGCCGGAATCGCCCGGTCATGAACGAGGCCCAGCGCAAGTTCGACGCGGTCGGCAAGGCGATCGCCCGTTAGCTGGGAACCGCAATGCGTCCTCGGCCGGCGCGAGGCTTCCCGGACCGCGCTGAACCGCCAAGGAAAAACAGGCTGGCTGGGGCGCCAGGATTCGAACCTGGGAATGGCGGAATCAAAATCCGCTGCCTTACCACTTGGCTACGCCCCATCGCGACCCGCGCGCCGAGGGCGGAATCGGTCGGCGCGGAACATAACGGCTGCCGGTCCCTGGGGCAATCGCCATGACCCGCGGCGCCGCGGCGAAGATGCTTGCCCATCCCCCGGCCGCTCCAGTATAACGCGGCCGATTTCCATCGGATCGGAGTGTAGCGCAGCCTGGTAGCGCACCTGCTTCGGGAGCAGGGGGTCGGAGGTTCGAATCCTCTCACTCCGACCACTTATTCTGAACAGCGTCGGCCCGGCAGTCCGGCCGCTGGAACCCTTTCACCACCTCATGGCGCTCGCGTTCGACCGCAATTTCAATCCGCCCTACGGCGTCGCGGAGAAGGTCTCGCCGCTCGTCACCCGCGTCGTCTGCGCCAATCCAGGCCCCTTCACCTTCACCGGCACGGCGACCTTCATCGTGGGAGTGCGCGAGCTCGCCGTCATCGATCCCGGTCCGGACGACGATGCACATCTCGAAGCGCTCCTCGCCGCCATTGGAAAGCGGCCCGTTTCGCACATCCTCATCACCCACACCCATCGCGACCACTCGCCGCTCGCTGCGCGCCTCAAGGCCCTGACCGGCGCCGTCACGGCCGGCTTTGGTCCTCACGCCGCTCGCCGGGCCGCCGGGCTCGAGCTCGACGCGTCGGGCGACGACGCCTTCAGTCCCGACCTCCGGCTGGAGCACGGTCAGTCGATTGCCGGCGCCGATGTCTCCATCGAGGCCGTCCACACGCCCGGCCACACCTCCAACCACATGGCCTTCGCCTTGAAGGAGGAGCAGGCGCTGTTCTGCGGCGACCACGTCATGGCCTGGTCGACGACCGTCGTCGCGCCGCCCGACGGCGACATGGGGCAATACCTGAAGTCGCTCGAACTCCTGCTCGGCCGCCGGGACGAAATCTACTGGCCGACCCACGGGCCGCCGCGACGCGACCCGCATCCGCTGGTGCGCGGCCTGATTGCCCACCGACGCATGCGCGAGGGCGCCATCCTGGCGCGCCTCCGCCAGGGACCCCTCCGCCTCGACGCGCTCGTCGCCGCCATTTATGTCGATGTTGACCCGAGGCTGCATGGGGCGGCGGCGCTTTCCACGCTGGCCCACCTGCGCCTTTTGGTGGAGGAGGGGAGGGTGGCGGAGGAAGCGCGCGGCGAGGGTTTGCTCTACCGCCTCGCCTGACCCTTGCCCTTGATATGGCGGTCGAGTTTGGCCAGCGCCTCGTCCCATCCGCCGCGATGGCTGTCGCGCCCTTCGCGGTCCTCGAACAGCGCGTGGTGGAGCCTCATTTCCGATCCCTTGCCCGCCGACTTGAACTCCAGCGTCACGCAGGTGACGGGTCCGGAGTCCTTTCCCTCCTTCCAGGCCCAGGTGAAGACGAGCCGGCTCCCGCGCTTGATCTCGCAATAGGTTCCGGCGATCACGTGGGTGCTGCCGGCCGGCGAGCGCATGGTGATGCGGTAGTCTCCGCCTTCGCGCGCATCGAGCTCCGCGGCAGGTATGGTGAAGCCTTCCGGCCCCATCCACTTGGCGATCTGCGTCCCGTCCGTCCACGCGTCGAAAACCTTCTCCTTCGCGGCTTGGAAGCGCCGCACGTCGACCAGCGTGCGCTCCCGGATGCTGGCCTCCGCCGTCTTCGCGAATACCGATTTCGCCATCACGTCCTCCCTCGTTTTCGTCCTCGTCGTTTCAATTGCCGGCCCTCGCCGAGATGCGCTTCGAGCCGGTCGAGGCTGTGCTTCCAGAAGCGCCGCATGTCGCCGATCCACGTTTCGCCCTCGCGCAGGGCCTCGGGCTCGAGCGTCATGATGCGCGACTGGGCCTCGACCCGCCGCGCCACGAGACCGGCGCGCTCCAGGACCTGGAGATGGTTGGTGATCGCCGGCCCGCTGATGGCGAAGTCGCGCGCGATGTCTCCCACCCGCGCTTCGCCCTTGGCGAGCTTGGTCAGGATCCCGCGCCGCACCGGGTGCGCGAGCGCGCCGTAGACTCTCGATAGCTGGTCGGTTGCTGTTTCCATGGGAACGGCCTCGGTTATTTAAGGATACATTTAAATACATGGAGGCGGCGCCTGTCAATGCGGGCGCCGTGCGATCGGCAAGCGGGCCTCGATGCGACTTTAGGAGGGGAAACGGTAGTCCTTGAACTGCTCCCTGAGGGTGAGCTTGGAGATCTTCCCCGTCGCCGTGTGCGGTATCTCGTCGACGAAGACGACGTCGTCGGGCATCCACCACTTGGCGACCTTGCCGGCCAGGTGGGAAAGCACGTCTTCCTTGGAGACCTTCGCCTCTTTCCTGCGCACCACGACGAGAAGCGGCCGCTCGTCCCATTTGAGGTGCGGCATGCCGATCGCGGCCGCCTCGGCGACGCCGCTGCAGCCGCAGGCGGCGTTCTCGAGCTCGATCGACGAGATCCATTCTCCGCCCGACTTGATGACGTCCTTGGACCGGTCGGTGACCTGCATGTAGCCGTAGGGGTCGATGGTCGAGACGTCGCCGGTGTCGAACCACCCCTCGGCATCGAAACTGTCCGCCCCTTCGCCCTTGAAGTAGGTTCTCGCCACGCACGGGCCGCGCACCTTGAGTCGCCCGAATGTCTTGCCGTCCTGCGGCAACTCGACACCGGCATCGTCGGTGACCTTCATCTCGACGCCGAAGGCCGGCCGCCCCTGCTTGAGGCGGAGCTTCTCCCACGGCTCGGCGCTTCCGTTGGTGAGCGTTCCCTTGCGCATCCCGACGCTGCCGATCGGGCTCATCTCCGTCATGCCCCAGCCATGCATCACCTCGGTGCCGTAACGTTCGGTGAACACCCGGAAGAGATGTTCGGGGCATGCCGAGCCGCCGATGAACACGCGGTTGAGATGCGGAAGCTTGAGCTCGGGGTTCTGCTCGAGGTGCTGGAGCAGCATCATCCACACCGTCGGCACCGCCGCCGACATCGTCACCTTCTCGCGGTCGAGGAGCTCGTAGATCGACGCGCCGTCCATCTTCGCTCCCGGCATCACCATCTTGGCGCCGGCCATCGGGCAGCCGAACGCGAGCGCCCAGGCGTTGGCGTGGAACATGGGAACCACGGGAAGAACCGTGTCCAGGCTGGTCAGCCCCATGACGTCCGCCTGCAGGACGGTCATGGCGTGGAGGACGTTCGAGCGGTGCGAATAGACGACGCCCTTGGGCTTGCCGGTCGTGCCGGAGGTGTAGCACATGCCCGCCGCGGTGTTCTCCTCGAAGCGCGTAAAGGCGAAGTCGGGATCGCCCTCGGCAATGAATTCTTCGTAGCAGACCAGGTTCGGAAGCGTGTTGGTCGCCGGCATGTGCTCGCGGTCGGTCATGACCACGAAACCTTCGACGCGCGGGATGTGCGGCAGGAGGTTTTCGAACAGCGGCACGAAGGTCGGCTCGATGAACACCAGCCGGTCCTCGGCATGATTGACGATGTAGGCGAGCTGCTCGGCGAACAGCCGCGGATTGAGTGTATGGACGATGGCGCCGATGCCCATGAGCCCGTACCACACCTCGAGATGGCGGCTGGTGTTCCACGCCATGGTGGCGACGACCTGACCCTTGCCGACTTTGAGCCGCCGTGTCGCGGCGCTGGCGAGCTGGCGGGCCCGCCGGTCGAGATCGGCGAACGTGCATCGCTCGATCGGACCCTCGATCGTGCGCGTGACGATTTCCTGCTCGCCGTGCCAATGCCGCGCATGTTCCAGAACGGACGGCACCAGCAGCGGCCAGTCCTGCATCAATCCTTGCATGAAAGCCTCCCGGTGGGCCGGTCCTGCAAGCCGGTCTTCTCCCCAACGCTAGTACCATCCGATCAGGATGCAAGGCCTTCTCAACGTCGGCCGGCGTCGGAACCGGCTCGCGGATCGATGGGGCCGGCCTTGAGGCCGAGCAGGCTCTCGAGCATCTGCCCGGCCTTCAGCACCAGCGCCTCGCCGCGCGGCGGTCCGACGATCTGCAGCCCGACGGGAAGTCCCATGCGCGTGAAGCCGCACGCTCGAAGCGCAGCGTCGGCAGCGCGTTCACCGCGCCGTCCACCTCTCCGATCCGCGCTTCCACCGCATCGAGAGCTTGAGCGGCGTAACCTCGCCGCGCTTCAGGAGTTCGACCACGCGAAAGGCGGGGAGCGCAACGAGGCTCTTCATCGGGGAGACTGTCTCACGCGCCGGAATCTGCCTTCAAAATCAATGTTGACCCATCGGCGCCGAGCATGGCACCCATCGCACGAAATCCGATTGCCCCTCGGGCGCCTAAAGAAGTAAACATGGCCCCGAACGTCAAGCATGTGAGGGAGCCGCAATCATGAATGTCAATCCGTCGCTCAAGGGTCTTACGGACAAGCTTCTCGAGCGCCGGTCGAAGGCCATCGCCCGCGGCATCGGCATGGCGGCGCCGATCTTCGCCAAGACGGCTGAGAACGCCGAGATCTGGGACGTCGAGGGCCGCCGCTTCATCGACTTCGCCGGCGGCATCGCCGTCCTCAACACCGGCCATCGCCATCCCTCGGTCATGCGGCGCGTCCAGGAGCAGATCGACAGCTTCACCCACACCTGCTTCATGGTGATGCCCTATCTGCCCTTCGTCGAGCTCGCCGAGAAGCTCAACGCGCTGGCGCCCATCTCGGGCGAGAAGAAGTCCCTCTTCGTGACGACCGGTGCCGAGGCCGTCGAGAACGCCGTCAAGATCGCCCGTGCCCATACTGGCCGCAGCGACGTCATCGCCTTCCACGGCAGCTTCCACGGCCGCACGCTGCTCACCATGGCGCTCACCGGCAAGGTCGTTCCCTACAAGGTGAAGTTCGGCCCGTTCCCCGGCGGCGTCTGGCACGTTCCGTTCCCCGTCGAGCACAAGGGCATCAGCGTCGAGGATACGATGCATGCCATCGAGTGGCTCTTCAAGGTCGACGTCGACCCGGCGCGCGTCGCCGCCATCATCATCGAGCCGGTGCAGGGCGAGGGCGGCTTCTACGTCGCGCCGAAGGAGCTCATGGTGCGCCTGCGCAAGCTGTGCGACGACCACGGCATCGTTCTCATCGCCGACGAGATCCAGTCCGGCTTCGGCCGCACCGGCAAGTGGTTCGCCATGGAGCACTACGGCGTCGAGCCCGACCTCATGACGGTGGCCAAGAGCCTCGCCGGCGGCTTCCCGCTCGCCGGCGTCGTCGGCCGCGCCAAGATCATGGATGCGCCGGAGCCTGGCGGCCTCGGCGGTACTTATGCCGGCAACCCGGTCGCCTGCGCCGCGGCGCTCGGCGTCATCGAGGCCTTCGAGCAGGACAAGCTCCACGAGAAGGCCGAGAAGCAGGGCAAGCTCATCATGAAGCGGCTCGCGGCCATGAAGGCGAAGGGCAGGGGCATGCCGATCGGCGACGTCCGCGGCCTCGGCGCCATGACGGCCTTCGAGCTCGTCACCGAGCACGGCGGCTCCAAGCCCGATCCGGCCGGCGCCAAGGCGCTCGCCGCCAAGTGCCTGGAGCGCGGCCTTCTCATCCTGACCTGCGGCATCTACGGCGACACCATCCGGCTGCTGTGCCCGCTGACGGCGTCGGAGAAGCTCGTCGAGGAAGGGCTCGACATCCTGGAAGCCGCGCTCACCGGCAACTGATCGACATCACGTCATTACGAGGCAAAGGGGGACATCCGATGGCTGCGCTCAGCAACATGGCCGTTCGCGATATCGAGACGCTCATTCATCCGTACACGAACCTGGCCAGGCACCGCGAGACGGGGCCCCTCATCATCGACCACGGCAAGGGCGTCTTTCTCTACGACAAGGACGGCAAGCGCTACTTCGAGGGCATGGCCGGCCTGTGGTGCACGGCGCTCGGCTACGGCAACGAGGAGATCGTCGAGGCCGCGGCGAGCCAGATGCGCAAGCTCTCCTTCACCCACATCTTCGGCGGCAAGTCGCACGACACGGCGATCGAGCTCGCCGAGAAGCTGAAGGAGATGGTGCCCTGCGAGGCCTCGAAGATCCTCTTCTGCGCCTCGGGCTCGGAAGCCAACGACATGCAGGTGAAGCTGTCGTGGTACGCCAACAACGCCAAGGGCCGCACCGCCAAGAAGAAGTTCGTCAGCCGCATCAAGGGCTATCACGGCGTCACCATCGCGTCGGGAAGCCTCACCGGCCTCCCCTCCGTGCATACCGACTTCGACCTGCCGATCCAGAGCGTCCTCCATACCTCCTGCCCGCACTACTATCGCTATCGCCTCCCGGACGAGACGGAGGCGGAGTTCACCGACCGCATGGTGAAGGACCTTTCCGACCTCCTCGACCGCGAGGGCCCGGACACGGTCGCCGGCTTCATCGCCGAGCCGGTGATGGCGTCGGGCGGCGTCATCGTCCCGCCCAAGGGCTACTTCGAGAAGATCTGCAGGCTGCTGGCGAAGCACGACATCCGCATCATCTCGGACGAGGTCATCTGCGGCTTCGGCCGCACCGGCGAATGGTTCGGCGCCCAGGCGACGGGCATGACGCCGACCTCCGTCTCCATGGCGAAGGCGATCACCTCGGCATATTTCCCGCTCGGCGCCATCGCCATCGAGGAGGATGTCTACCAGGCGATGCTGGACGGATCGCGCAAGATCGGCACCTTCGGCCACGGCTTCACCTACACGGGCCATCCGGTCGGCTGCGCCATCGCGCTGAAGACCATCGAGATCTACGAGCGCATCAGGATCGTCGATCACGTGCGCAAGGTCGCGCCGGTGTTCAAGGCGCGCCTCGACAGGCTCGCCGACCATCCGCTGGGCGGCGAGTCGCGCTCGCTCGGCCTGATCGGCGCGCTCGAGATGGTCGCCGACAAGAAGACCGGCAAGCCCTTCGACGTGAAGCAGGCCGTCGGTCCGACCTGCGTCAGGTTCCTCGAGGAGATGGGCGTCATCACCCGCGCCATGACGGATTCGCTCGCCTTCTGCCCGCCGCTGATCATCACCGAGGCGGAGATCCACGAGATGTTCGACATCGTCGAGAAGGCCCTCGACCGCACCGAGGCCTGGGTGAAGAAGGAAAATCTAAGAGCGGCTTGAGGGAGCGCTCGGCGGCCCGCGACCTCTGTTTAACTGCTTACATCCTCCCTCGGCCCCATGAATGCGATAAGCGGGCCGTAGTCTTGCGCGTCGGCGGCGCGCAGGGCCGCGATGTACTGTTTGCGGCGCGGGTTCATCGCCGCAAGGTCGAGCCCGCCGGTCCAATCGATCGGAGGCAGCCGCAGTGCATTTTCCAGGAGGGCGTCGGCTGCAATGCGTGCATGACGGCCATTGCCGTTCGAAAAGAGGTGGATGAGGACGAGGCGATGGTGAAATCGAATGGCGGCTTCCGACGGCCTGTACACCTGATGCGCAATCCAATGCCGGGCATCGTCGAGCAGAACCCGCAGCTGGATTTGAATTTGGGTCGGATCGACACCGATGTTCTTCTCCGTCGTCCGAAATTTTCCCGCCCACGCCCACACCTCGCCGAATAGACGCCGGTGAAGCCGTCGAAGGAACGCCTCCGTCAGCACATCGGGCCTTTTTCGTCGCTGAAGCCAGGCGAGGCCGGCTTCGACGTTCGCCTGCTCGAGCTCGTTCAGCTGCTGTCGCGTCGTGACGTGCCGGTAGCGCAGGCCGTCCATTTCATCCGGATCGAGCGGTGTCGCGCCGTCCGGATAGACAAGCTGCGGCACTACGACTCTCTCCAGAAGCCGGGCGGCATCGTCCTGGCGAAATCGTCCGCGAGGCGCGCGATCTCCACTTTCGTGGCCGCGTCGGAGATCGATTGATCCTCCAGCGCCATATGAGTGCCGGCACGCTTTACGATCGCGCTCGCCTGCCGGCGCGCCTGCGCCTTGATGATGTCTTCGATTTTGCCGTCGGCGGGAACGATGGCGTAGACGAAGCGGCAGCCCATCGCTTCCGCGAAGGCCGTCATCGTCTTTAATGTGACGCCGCCGGAAAGTTCGGCGGCTTCGGTCTGTGAGACTCGGGCGCGAGTCAGCCCGAGCCGAGCCGCCACATCCGCTCCGGACATGCCGAGCGCACGCCGCACTGTCTTCAGCCACCCTTCCTTGGGTCGGGCAAGCTCGTCCATCCTGCGCGAAACCCGGTTTGCGAGTTGACGATATTGAGTCTGAACGGTTCTTTCGAGATTCATGGCTGCTTACCGTGACACATTTGTATAGGAATAACTATCCAGAGACAGAAAAAATGTCAATATATAACTATACAGAAATAGGAGGATTGGTTAGGTATTTCTATACATGATCCTGCGTCTCGCGAGGTCAGGACGAAGTTCACCCTCCAGTTGACAAATCCCGCAGCCTTCCGCAATGGTTGAGTTGGGAATCCGGCAAAAGATTCCTGGAGCTTGAAAACTCCCACAAAGCGGTTGGCATCAGCCGTAGTAAAGATGCCTCCCTCTATCGCTTAGCGACTGGGGAGGCGTCGCCGCATGTCCAGGGCGAAAGCCTAAAGGGCGACGTGGCCGTCTTTGGCGGCTTTTCAACTCCCCGGTCACCAGCATTTTGCTGGTGGCCGTCCGCCGCAACCGAGGGAGTCGCCACCGCCATGCAATACCCGGATCATCCGCCCCAGCACCCGCTCGCCGATGCAATTCACATGCTCATCGAGAGCTACATCCTCGCGCATCATCACGTGGAGATCAGAAACGGTCAGTATACGGAGCTCGACGTCACGCTGGTCGATCGTCTGCGCGAGACGGTTTGGATCCACTATTTCCGCTGCGCCGAGATGGCCGAAACGGTGCACCGCGGGATCGAGAGCCAGCTTGCGCCGGCCATCGAGACGGCGAGGACGGTCGCTGCGCCGACCAGTCGCGACCGGCGCCGTCTCGACCCGGACATGGAGGCGGACTCAGGTGATGACGGAAACCCGAATAGTCGAAGTGGAAGGGGGGCTCGACGGCCTCTCTTGAGCGGACATCGAAGCGGACATCGCCAGGTCTTTGAGCTGCCCGGAAACTAGCTTCCCCCTACGCCAGCCCGACCACCTTCATGCCGAAGGCGTAGACGAATGCGACCTCCTTGAGCCGGTCGAAGCGCCCCGGCGCGCCGGCATGGCCCGCGCCCATCTGCGTCTTGAGGAGCAGCAGGTTGTTGTCGGTCTTCATCTCGCGAAGCCGCGCCACCCACTTCGCCGGCTCCCAGTAGGTCACGCGCGGATCGGTCAGGCCGGCCACCGCCAGGATGTGCGGATAGTCCTTCGCCTCGACCTGGTCGTAGGGCGAGTAGGAGACGATGAGCTCGTAGGCTTCCTTGCTGTCGATCGGATTGCCCCATTCCGGCCACTCGGGTGGCGTCAGCGGCAGCGTGTCGTCGAGCATGGTCGTCAGCACGTCGACGAACGGCACCTCCGCGATGATGCCGTTGAACAGGTCGGGGGCGAGGTTCGCCGCCGCGCCCATCAGCATGCCGCCGGCGCTGCCGCCATGGGCGACGAGGCCGCCCGGCGAGGTGAAGCGCATGTCGCACAGGTACCGCCCGGCCGCCACGAAGTCCGTGAACGTGTTCGGCTTCTTCTCGCGCTTGCCCTCGAGATACCAGCGGTAGCCGCGTTCCTTGCCGCCGCGCACATGCGCGATGGCGCACACGAACCCGCGGTCGGCGAGCGACAGCCAGTTGCTGTTGAAGCTCGCCGGGATGGAGATGCCGTAGGCGCCGTAGCCGTAGAGCCAGCACGGCGTCTCGCCGTTGAGCGGCGTGTTCTTGCGGTAGAGGAGGGAGATCGGCACCCGTTCGCCGTCCGCCGTCGGCGCGAAGACGCGCCGCGTCACGTACTGCGCCGGATCGTGTCCCGACGGAATCTCCTGCACCTTGCGCAAGGTCCGCTCGCGGGTCCGCATGTCGTAGTCGAACACCTGCGTCGGCGTCGTCATCGACGAGTAGGTGAAGCGCAGCACCTCGGTGTCGAACTCGTAGGAGCCGGCGGTGTTCAGCGAATAGGCCTCTTCGTCGAAGGCGATGGCGTGCTCCTCGCCCGACCTGAGGTCGCGCACCACGATGCGCGGCAGCCCGTCCTCGCGCTCCAGCCGCACGAGATAGTTGCGGTACGCCTCGATGCTGAGGATGAGGCAGCCCTGCCGGTGCGCGATGAGGTCGTTCCAGTGCTCCGGCTCCGGCGTCGCGACCGGCGCGGTGACGATCTTGAAGTCCTCCGCCCCGTCGCAGTTGGTGAGGAAGAGGAACTGGTCCTCCCAGTGGTCGAGGTCGTACTCGACCTGCGGCGCGCGGGCCGCGATGAGCTTCGGCTCCCCGAACGGTTCGTCGGCCGGCAGGATGCGCAGCTCGGAGGACTCGTGGTCGTGCGAGCTGATGACGATGAAGCGGTCGGACTGCGTCTTGCTGACTCCGACGAAGAAGCCGGCATCCGCCTCCTGGTAGATCAAGCGGTCGGCGCTGCGCGCCTCGCCGATGACGTGGTGCCAGACGCGGCACGGCCGGTGGTTCTCGTCGTTCTCGACGTAGAAGAACGACCGGCTGTCCGCCGCCCAGGCGATCTGGCCGGTCGAGTTGTCGATTACGTCGGCGAGATCGCCGCCCGTCGCGATGTCGCGGATGCGGATCTGGTAGAACTCCGAGCCCTGGTCGTCGCGCGACCACGCGACGAATTTGTGATCCGGGCTGTGCAGCATGAGGCCGAGCTTGAAGAATCCCATGCCGTTGCTTTCGGCGTTGCCGTCGATGAGGATCGTCTCCGGCGCCATGAGCTCGCGGTCCTTGCGGCAGTAGCGCGGCTGCTGGCCGCCCATCACGTAGCCGACGAAATAGGCGAACGGTCCGTCTGGCGACGGCACCGACGAATCGTCCTCCTTGATCCGGCCCTTGAGCTCCTCGAACAGCGTCTCCTGGAGCGACTCCGTGTCCTTCATCGCCAGCTCGTTGTAGGCGTTCTCCGCCTCGAGATAGTCGCGGATGTCGCCCGGCAGCGCCTGCGGATCGCGCATGACCTGCTGCCAGTTGTCCGCCCTGAGCCAGGCGTAGGCGTCGTTGCGCACGATGCCGTGGCGGCTGTCGAGCGAGTCGCGCTTCTGGGCGCGCGGCGGTTTCGGGAGCGAGTCGGTCTTCAACGCCTATTCCTTCTTCGTCTTGGGGTCGAATGCCAGTGCCGTGCCGTTCATGCAGTAGCGCAGGCCCGTCGGCTGCGGGCCGTCCGGGAATACGTGGCCGAGATGGGCCCCGCAGTTCGCGCAGGTGATTTCGGTCCGCCGCATCAGCAGCGAACGGTCGTCGGTCTCCGAAACGGCGTCCTTCGCGGCGGGAGCGAAGAAGCTCGGCCAGCCGGATCCGGACTCGTACTTCGTCTCGGAGTTGAACAGCGGAGCGCCGCAAACCACGCAGTTGTACATGCCCTGCCGCTTTTCGGCATTGTAGGGGTGGGTGAACGGCCGCTCGGTCCCGTGCTCCTGGGTGACGTGATATTGCTCCGGGGTCAGCTCGGCCCTGCGGTGCGGATCGGGTTTCTTGGTCGCGGACATGGCCTCTCCTCGGACGCTGGTGTTAAGGGTTCCTGAGCCGTCCTGTTCCACCTGGGACCGGCGTTTCGGAGCGGGGACTTTAGCGGGTTCGAGGCGGGCAGGAACAGCGAAGGAGGAGATAATTGCTGCTCGTATAGATTGCAATTGGCGGGAACCGGCCGGCGCACGAAAGTTTTGGTTACACCGGGCAAGCCTAGAGCGTTCATATTAAACAAATTTACATACGTCCGCGTGTATCTCGAAGGGTGGTGCGTGGTGCGGAACGAGGCGCCTGATGACTCAAACCCCGGCGCAGAAGCAGGGCGAGCCGGGAACGGCCGCCAGCCGGCTGGTTGACTTAGGAAAAAAAGTCGCTCTCGCCTCGGGCGCCCATCGCCAGGCGGGCAGCGCAGGCAAACGCGCGTCCGCCGAAGCGTTCCGTGCACTGACGGCCAAGGTCGACGAGGTGCGCCTGCCGCCGCCGCTGCCCGAGCCCGTTCTCCCCGAGCCTCCGGTCGAACCGCCGCATCCCGCCAATGGATATGCGAATGTCGAACCGGAATTGGAGCCGCAATCATTCGCGCCTGACGATCTCGCCGCGGCGATCGAGTCGCCGCCGGGTGATGAAATCCCCGTAGAATCGAACGAAATCCACGCCGAAGCGCCGTTCGAGTGGCAATCCTCGGAGCTTCCCGTCGCGGCGGAAGACGATCGCGGTGTCGAGAGCGCCACGACGTCGAAGGAAGAGATTTCGACCGACGGCTTGCTCGCGCTCATCCGGGATTCGCTCACCGAGTCATACGCACAGCCAGTCGCGCATCTCGAGCCGGAGAGATCGGAGAGCGTCGACGACATGCTCGCCGTCATCCGCGCCGCCATCTTCTCCGAGGCGGATCCGGCTGTCGCAGAGGGTGAGGCACACGCCGAGCTGCCGGTCGCCGCCGAAGTGCCGGAGACCGCGGCCGCCGACGATGCACCGCAGCCGTTCGATGCATTGGCGAGCGACATCCGCGACCTTGCCGACGATGTGGTTGACGTCGACGCAGCGATGGATGCCGAGGAAAAATCGGCGGACTCGTCCGCAGCGCGTCCTCTCCTGAAGGTTGAGTTCGTTGCGACGCCTGGCCAGACGCAGCAGCCGCTTCGCTTCGTCATCGAACCGCCATCGACGGTCGAAACGCCGGCCGAGTCCGATGCGTCGATCGACGAGTCCATCACCACCACGGACACGCTGGCGGACGATGCGTTGGCCGCTGCCGACGTCGCCTTCGAGCCGCTCGAAGTCTCTGCGCCCGACGACGCAGTCGACGACGATTTGGCCGAGCTGACGGACGTCGCCGCGAGCCTGCCGCTCGTTAACCTTGACCTCGCCGCGGCCGAGGACATTCCCGAGGTCGAGACCGCCATCGCTGATGCATCCCCCGAGATCGGGGAGGCGGACGTCGTCGAAGACGAGACGGCATTCGAAGCGCAGTCGGCCCAACCCGGGTCTGTCTGGTCGCCTGCGGACAGCTCGGAAGAGCCGGTGGCGGCGACGGAGCTCGTCGAAGAGCCGGTCGAAGCCGCCGCCGATACAGTCTCCGAAGGACACTTCGCCCCCGACCAGATGCTCGAGGTGGATCCGGCGCCGGAGACGGACGAGCCCGCACCCGAACCAGTTGCCGATTCATCGGTGGTCGAGGCCGTCGCACAGGACATTCCTGAGGTCGTCGAGAACGTCACCGAGGTCCCCGAGGAAGGTCCGACCGCAGCCGAAGTCAGCATCGAGGACACCGCCGCCGTCTCTGATGCTCTCGCCGAGGAAACATCGGTGGTGGAAGAGGTCATCGAGGACGTTCCCGTCGCCGCGGCCACCATCGAAACCGCGGTCGTGACCGAGAACATTGCAACTGCCGTTGCCGAGATCGAGGCGGCGACGGCTGGCATCCAACTTGCACCCGTCGAGCCCGCCAACGAACCTGTTCCGGAAAGTGACGCGCGGCCGATGGAGGTTTTGCATCGATCGGAAGATGCGGTCGCCGCGTGAGGAAGCCCCCCGCGACGAAGCCGCCGCGCCCGTTCCGGATGTCGTCGAGGCCGTCGAGCATCTGGAAGAGACGCCGCCCGCCGTCGAGGTGATCACTCCGGGCAATCGCACCCGCTCGAACGTTTCGCCCGGCCGCGAGGTCAGGAGCCTGACGCGCGACTTCGTCGCGGCCGCGATGGACGAGTTCGCCGCGACCTATGACGAATTCGCCGCTCCGCGCCCCGTCGAGGAGCTGGCCAGGCCCGACGGCGAGGACGAAACCGCCGGCCTGGCGCGCCCGCCCGAATTCAAATTCTGGGAGCAGGATCCGGCCGAAGACATCGAGAGCGAGGAGAAGGTGGACGCGGCGGCCGTCTACGCCGTCATTCCGGAGATCGCGGCCGACCTTCCCGCCGCCCGTGCCGCGCTCTCCCAACCCGAACTGCCAAGCGACCAGGCGGGCCAGATCGCCCAGTCGCTCCTCGACATCATGTCGCTCACCAGCCACTCGGTGCAGCCGCAGGAGCGCGCCCTCGCGTCGGATACGCTGCTCCATTTGCTGCATCGGCTGCCGCTGAAGATCCTCGTCACCATCGCCGAGCGCCTGAGCATCACCGATCAGCCGCCGGCCCGCATCGTCACGCGCCTGATCCGCGACCCGCGCATCGAGGTGGCCGGTCCGCTTCTCGAGAAGTGCAACAGCATCGGCGACCAGGACCTGATCGGCGTCATAGCGGAAGGCCACATTCAGAACATCCGCGTCATCGCGCGCCGCCGCGCCCTCTCTCCGGCTCTCTGCGATGCCCTCATCGCCACGCGCGAGCCCTCGACCGTGCTGACGCTGGTGCGCAATCCCGGCGCCGAGCTGTCCCATACGGCGTTCTTCCGCCTGAACGAGCTGGCGCGCGCCTATGCCTCGCTGCAGGCGCCGCTCGCCACCCGCTCGGACCTTCCCGCCCCGGTGGCCTTCGAGCTCTTCTGGGTGCTGCCGGCGGAGCTTCGTCGCTACGTCCTGTCGCGCTTCCTTGCCGACAGCCTGACGCTCGAACGCATCCTGCGGATCACCAAGTCGGTGGGGGGCGAGAGCGAGCCCGAAACCATGGCTATGCGCTTTCCGCCGCGCCACAAGATCGAGGCGTTCATCGCGAGCCTCATCGACGATACCGGCGCGGATCCCGCCGCCGAGCTTTCCGAACTGGCCGGCATCGATCCCGGCACCGCGTCCCGCATCATCGCCGACAAGCATGGCGATCCGCTCGCCATCGCCTTCAAGGCCCTCGGCCTGCAGCGCGCCCGCTTCGCCGAGGTCCTGGAGATCCTGCGGTCCTCGTCCGGCAGGGTGCATCTCGAATGCAGCAGCGAGGAGCTCCAGAATCTCTTCGACTCCCTGTCGTTCAACAAGGCGCGGGTTCTCTTGACCTATTGGGACTGGGCCGTCTCCGGCACCGGGCCCTATGCGGAGCTTGCCCGCTGACGGCGGCGTTTCCGGCGCCAGCTCCGCGTCCGTTCGGCACTGGCGGAAGTCTGCGCCTAGTCATCGCATGCTCGTCGCCGTTTAGAGTGACGGGAACTATAGTTTATCCTCCCTCACGCCAAGCCGATCAGCTTGCCCGCAACTCGCAAATACTGGCGCTGATCTTCGGAAAGGATTGATTTCGCGAACCGGTCGGCTTAAGTCGACTCGGAATTTCCGCGTGCAAGGGAGTGCGGGCAGCATGACCGAAAAATCCGACGTGGTGGCGTTGACTGCCGAGATCGTTGCCGCCTATGTCCGCAACAACACCGTCGCATCCGACGACCTCGCCGACCTCATCGCCAAGGTCCATCGGGCCTTGTCGGCCATTGCGCACGGCCAGCCCCCCGGCCGCGAATCGGAGAAGGGCGACCAGAAGCCCGCCGTTCCGGTCAAGCGTTCAGTTCACGGCGACTACATCGTCTGCCTGGAGGACGGAAAGAAGTTCAAGTCCCTCAAGCGCCACCTTCGCACGCACTACAACCTCTCGCCCGAGCGATACCGCGAAAAATGGGGATTGCCGGCCGATTATCCGATGGTCGCTCCGAAATATGCCGAGGCGCGCTCGGTACTTGCCAAGAAGATCGGTCTCGGCCAGCGGCGCGGGCGCGGTTGAATTTCTGCAACAGCCGCCAAATGTTTTTCCTGAGGGCGCTTTCGACGGCACCGGCTATTGCGCCTGACGGTGAGGCGATTCATAACGCCTCAAGGCGATAGATAGAACGATTCGGGGACGGTCGAAACTTGATAACGGAGCCAACGCACGGGGCCTTCAGGGCCCAGCTGACCATCGCCGAACAACGGCAGCTGTACGACTACTGGCTTCGACTGGCAGGCAGCCGCCCGATGCCCGACCGGCGGGACATCGACCCGGCGGATTTCCATCGCCTCCTTCCCTTCATCAGCCTTCTCGAGCGCGTCGGCGACGAACGCCTGCGTGTGCGCCTCGCCGGCACCCGCCTGCGCGACATCTACGAGCGCGAGACGACCGGCCTGTTCCTCGACGAGATCGACGTCAACGGCAGGGAATCCTACTGGTCGGCCGTCTACGACCATGTGCGTACCACCGGTCGCCCGGCCCAGGGTGCCGTTCGCGGGCCTCGCGTCAACAAGGACCATCTCGTGCAGTTCTGGCTTCGCCTGCCGCTGTCGCAGGATGGCGTCCCGGGCCGCATGATCCTGTGCCACGACACCTTCGTGTCGGCCCTCAACGTGCCGGAATCGATGGAACTCGGTTTTCCGGCCGATGCAGCGACCATGTCGCGCCCCAGCGCCGTCGCCTGACGCCGCTAATTCTCGGCCCCGCCTAATTCTCCACCGCTATTTCGGGCACGACGGATTGACTCTTCCCTCTCTAGGCATTAAATCACAGTAGATTGATTAAAGTCTTAGGAGGAGGTGGGGGGCATGCGTGGCACGATGAAAGAGACGGAACGACGGATCATCGCGCTGATGCGGCGCCTCGAGCTTCCGGGAAACGCCCTCGTCGAAACAGCGGAGGGCTGCCGGTTGGCAGCGGACGACGCCGCAGGTACCGGCCCGGCGGCGGGCGCCCGCATACGTGTGGCGCCCGGACTGATCGCCCACCTGCACGCCGCCGGCTTTCTCGATCGCGCTGCCGATGGGCGCTGGACGCTGACGCCGTCCGGCCGCCGCCGGCTCGCCGCGGCCGACGGGCACGGCGATGCGTTTCGCCGGCAGCACCAGCACGTCGTCACCCGCCGGCTCGTCGATTCCCTGGGCGGCACCGCTCGGGTCGCGGTCGATGCCGCGGAATCGCCGCTCGCCTGGCTGCACACGCGCAAGGATCGGCAGGGGCGAAGCCTTATCACCGATGTCCAGTATCGCGCCGGCCTCAAGCTCCATGCCGACTTCGTCCGCTCCAACCTTAGCCCCCGCTTGACCACCAACTGGGACGTCTCGCTGGCCGAGGCTCCGGCCGCAGGCGGTTCGCCGCTGACGCCGAGCGAGCAGGCGCTTGCCGCTCGCCAGCGCTATCGCCGGGCGCTCGCCGGGGTAGGTCCCGAATTGTCGCGCATCCTGATCGAGGTCTGCTGCCTTGGGACCGGCATCGAGGCGGCGGAGCGCGTGCTCGGCCTGCCGCGCCGGTCCGGCAAGGTGGTGCTGCAGCTCGCCCTGTCCAGCCTCGCCCGCTGCTACGGCCTTCTCGGCGGCGACGTCCGGTCGGGTGCCGGCGCCCTGCGCAGCTGGGGCAGGACGGGCTTCAAACCCGCCATCGCTTCTGCATCCCGGCCGACCTAGGCGGCCGGGGCGGCGTCGAGCGCGGCGCGCGCGTCACCCTTGATGCGCGCCACCATGGAGCGGAATCCGTTCGAGCGCTGCGGCGACAGATATTGGGTGAGCTGCAGGCGGTCGAGCCGCGCGGCGAGGTCGAAATCGAGGATATGCCCGGCGCCGCGGCCCGAATAGGCGGCAAGCGCGATGGCGATCAGCCCACGGACGATCAGCGCGTCGCTGTCGCCCTCGAAGGTCAGCACCGGCTCCGCGCCGCGCCGCGTGGCGACGGTCGAGTGCAGCCACACCTGGCTCGCGCAGCCCTGAACCTTGTAGGCGGCGGTGCGATAGGCGTCCGGAAGCGGCGGCAGACGGCTGCCGAGCTCGATCACGTACTTGAACTTGTCTTCCCAGTCGTCGAGGACCGCGAAGTCCTGCTCGATCTCTTCCAGGGTGGGAAGGGCCACATGCGTCTCCATCATGCGGGAACCAAGCCGGAGGGCTCGCCCGCACCGACCTATGTACGCACTGGGGCGGCGGCTTGCAAAGGGGCGGTTAGGGCAGGATCAGGTCCTGGGGGGTGAGCGTGCTCCGCGACCCGTCCTCCTCGGAGAGCTTCCCTGCGCTGCCCGTGAGCACCGGGTCGGCGTTCGCCTCGTAGCGCAGCGGCACGTCGCCGCCGCGCGCCGGGTCCGAGTGGGCCCAGTCGTAGAGAAGGAGGAAGTTGTAGCGCGCCTTGGCTTCCATGCGCTCGAGCAGGTGGCCGGCGGTGGCGCACACCTGTCCCTGCCGGGCGCAGAACGAGCCGATGTCGCCGATCGCCCGGAACGTCGACCCGACGACCTCGAGCGTTGACGGATCGTCCGTCGCCAGCTGCTGGCGCGGCTTCTCCGGCGGCGACGGCAGAAGCATCGTCGCTGCTAGGATCAGGATCGCCGGTCTTACGATACCCATGGGTCCAATTCCTCCGAACGGTCCATCTCTAGCCCCGGACCATTAGAGAACTGGCTAATGAGCATCGGGAAAATTGATTTAAATTTCGTCTGCGGCACGCTTGCGCGGGTGCCCGCGTCGCTCCTCCTTAACGAAAGGTTAGCGCCGCCTCCTGGAAACGGCCCGTTAATCATCGCCGTTGCAAGTTGTGGCGAGGCGAGGGGTTTCGATGAGCGAGGAATTCGAGGAGGAGCCGACGACGCTGGGCCCGGGCGGAATTCTGTCGGGTGTCTTCATCGCCGTCATGGCCATGGCGATCTTTTACAATGCCGGTTTCCGCCAGGAGGCCGGCCGCGGAACGGGCAGGCTCCCGGACCTTACCGAAAAGTTCATCGAGATCAGCTCCGCCGACAAGGGCGGCAGCACCCTAGCGAAGCCCGGGAACGCTAAGGGCTTCACCGCCGCCGTGCAGAAGGAACTCAAGGGGCTCGGGATCTATGAAGGTCCCGCCGACGGCATCGACGGCCAGTCGACCCGCAAGGCGATCGCCCGCTATCAGCGCGACAACGGCCTGCGCGCCACCGGCGCCGCCGATCAGAAGCTCCTCGACCACATTCGCTTCACCCGCCAGGTCCTTGCCGCCAGCGAGGTCACCGAGAGCGTGTCGAAATCGGATCCTGCCGTCGACGATCGCGTCCGCATGGTCCAGACCGGGCTCTCCGAGCTCGGCTACCGTCCGGGCGCCATCGACGGTTTCTTGGGCACCGCGACCCGCGAGGCCATCCGTCAGTTCGAGCGCGACCGGGGATTGCCTGAAACGGGCGAGCTGTCGCAGGATCTCGTCGACGAGCTGCGGGAAGTGAGCGGCGTCTCGCGGCTGCATTGAACGAAGTCGCCGGGAAGTCTCGGGAACGTGTCCGTCGATGAGCGTCAAGGCCGCCATCTGGTGTGAAGCCTATCTGAGGCGCTGCAACGCCGCCGGCCTCTTTGCGGTGCTCGTGCGGCGCGGCGCCGAGGAAGCCGGCACCGTCTTCGTCAAGGTCAACCGCCTCGATGGCCGTGTGACGCTCTACGGCGCTCCGCCCGGTCCGTCCTACGACGATGCGGGCGAGCGCCGCTGGCTGGCGCTCATGGGAAGCGAGCCGGTGCCGGAGCGGGATGCCGACGAATATCTCGCGCGCATCCGCAAGATCGATCCCGACATTTGGATTCTTGAAGTCGAGGATCGCAACGGCCACGGACTGCTCCGAGTCACGTCGGTATAATTTTGGTTCGACGCCAGAATGCCTTAGCCCTTTGTTAACTATAAGGCCGCTTAATTGAAGGCAATAAGACGAAGTTTGCTCGTGAGGCGTCCGTAACGAACATCAACGTGCGGAGCACGGCATGACGAAGATCCTCGAATTTCCGCAGGCGCGCGTGATGGCGAAGTCGAAGCGCGACAGGCATGGGCCAGCCGAGATTTTCATCTTCCCGGGTGTTCGCATCGAGCGTCGCGAGTACAATCTCTCCGACCGCACCAAGCCCATCACCAAGCTGTCGCCGTTCTCGCTGTCGCAGGCGATCGACATCGAAGAGCGCTAGCCCTCAGGTGCTCGACGACCGGCAGGTCGAGCGCTCGAGGATGCGGGTGATGCGCTTCCGATAGGCGGGGTCCTGGACGAAGACCCGCACGACGAACAATCCCTTCGAGTCTCCCGTCGAAACCTTGAACGCCGCATCTTCCGGCTGCGCCTCTTCGCTAGCGAAGGTGAAGAGCGCCGGCTTCTTCTGCTCGACATGAATGGTGAACGGCACCTCCGCAACCTGGCGATCGTTCAGCGAGTAGATGTTGTCGCCGCTCCGCGAATATACGTTGACCATCCAGTAGCTCTGCGGCGTCTCCACCGTCATCACGACCGGTCCGGCCTTGAGGTCGAGGACGCAGATCCCCTGCACGAAGGCCTGGGCCTGCTGGCCGAACACGCCGATCGCCGTATCCTCGGGCAGGACCGAGAAACGGTTGACGCCGCCGGCGGCGCTTGCCGACTTGAGCAACCGGTTCATCTCCACCCCCGGCACGAACAGCACGTAGGCGAGGTGCACGATGACCGCGAGCAGGACGACGGCGATGATCCAGAAGAACCGCTGCCGTACCATCAGCACGACTCCCGGACGATCTTCGGCAGCAGCACGGCCGCGTTGGCGCCCTTCACGCTGTTGGAAGGCGAAAACAGCGTGAGGCTGAGCTCTAGCGGAAGTGAATCCCTGATCTTCAGCCAGTTCCCCGGCTGCGGCTCCGTCGACGCCGCCACCCGCACCTGGTTGTTCGGTTCCATCATCGCCGTCTGCGACAGGATGGCGGCGTCCTCGCCGTCCTCGACGCGTTCGCTCTGGCGTGCCGTGAGCCTCCACCAGCGCGCCGCCGCCATCGGCCCCGCGATCGTGTATTTGCAAGACGCATCGAGACCGCGGCCCTCGCTGTCGGACGTGGCGAGGAATTCGATCGCCTCGAAGGTGCTCATCGGCAGCCGGCCGTGGGCCAGGAAGTGTCCGCGCGTGTAGGGGTCGATGTTGGGGCTGCCCGCCGCTGGCCACGTGCGCCAGGCGCCGCTGTTGGCCGCGAACGATCCCATGTTTCCTTCGATGACCTGCGTCGCCGTCGCCAGCCCGGTGCCGATCCCGGCGATGAGGAACAGCGGTACCGCGATGATGCTGCGGATTCTGCTCTTCAATTCAAGCCCCCTGCATGTCTCAGCGATTCTTTGACGGCGCTCCGAGATTCTCGGATTTCTTCTTCTTGGTCGGCTGGCTGCTCTCGATGTTCTGCTTCTTTCCGAAGAACCCGAACATGTCCTGCAGGACCTGCACCACGGCATCGGCCGAGCGCCCTGGCGGCGTGATGACGTTGACGTCGTCGGCTCCCGTCTCGCCGAGGTCGGTCGCCGCGATCGACGCTCCGCCCGGCGCCGTCGGGGCCGTGCCCGGTGCGCCGACCTGGATCTGCATCGAGCCGGGCGGGTGCTCCTGCGCATAGAGAATGTGGCTCTCGTCGACCGGCAGCCCGGGGAGGGCGGCCGCCGTCTTTCCGATCGAGGCTTCCATCATGTACTTTGACCATGTCACGGCGGGCAGCGTTCCACCCGTCATCTTCTTCATCTCGCTGAAGTCGTCGTTCCCGAACCAGACGCCGGTGACGTAGTTGCCCGTGTAGCCGACGAACCATGCGTCGCGATAGTTCGAGTTGGTGCCGGTCTTGCCCGCCTGCGGCGTGAAGCCGAGGAAGGCCTTGCGACCCGTGCCGTTGAGCACGACGGTGCTCATCATGGCGTTGAGCTCCGCGATCTTGTCGGCCGGTAGCGTCTGCTGGAGGATCGGCATGTTGCGCTCGCGACTGTACAGCAGGTCGCCGTTCGGCCGCCGAATCTCCAGCACCGTGTACGGCTTGACCGGCTTGCCGCCGTCCGCGAACGTCACGTAGGCGGTCGTCAGGTCGATGAGCGTCACCTCGTTGGTGCCGAGCGGCAGCGACGGGACGGCGAGCAGGTGGGACTGCAACCCGGAGGCCTTCGCCGTCTGGATGATGTTCTGCCGGCCGATGTCCTTCATGATCTGCACCGGCACCGAGTTGTACGAATGGGTGAGGGCCGCCGTCAGGGTCGTCCGCCCGACGTACCTGCCGGTGTAGTTGCGCGGCGCCCAGTTCCCGACGCTCACCGGCTGGTCGTAGACCACCGTATCCGGCGAGTAGCCGTGCATCAGCGCCGCCAGGTAGACGAACGGCTTGAACGACGAGCCGGGCTGGCGCAGGGCGTCGGTGGCGCGGTTGAACTGACTGTCCTCGTAGTGGTGGCCGCCGACGATCGCCTTGACGGCGCCGTCGAGCTCCATGCTGACCAGCGCCGCCTGGGCGGCGTTGTAGGCCGGCGCCTCGTTCTCGATCTCCTCGTTGATGATGCGCTGCGCCGCCTGCTGCATCCTGAGGTCGGCCGTCGACTTCACCTCGATGACATACTCGCTCTGCAGGCCCTGGGCCTCGATGAGGGCGAGCGTCTGCTTGTAGGCGTAGTCGAGGAAATAGTCGGGGCTGTAGTACAGGCTCTGGCTGACCACGTGCGGCGTGTCGCGGCGGGCGGCGATGAGCTCGCCGTGGCTGATGAAGCCGACATCGAGCATGCGGTAGAGCACGACGTTGGCGCGCGCCAGCGCCTCGGCGTTGTTGGCGTGCGGCGCATAGCGCGACGGCGCCTTGAACAGGCCGGCCAGCACCGCAGCTTCGGAAAGGGACACGTCGCGGATCGACTTGCCGAAATAGAACTGCGCCGCCGCCTCGACGCCGTAGGTCCCGCCCCCGAGATAGGAGCGGTCGAGGTACATCTTGAGGATCTCTTCCTTGGTGAGCCGCGCCTCGATCCACATCGCCAGGAATGCTTCGTTGATCTTGCGCCTGAGCGTCCGCTCCGGCGTCAGGAACAGGTTCTTGGCGAGCTGCTGGGTGATCGACGAGCCGCCTTGCCTGACGTCGTTGGCGCGCGCGTTCTCGATGAGCGCGCGCAGCGTACCCTGCACGTCGACGCCGAAATGCTGGTAGAAGCGCGCATCCTCGGTGGCGAGTACGGCGTTGATGACGTTCGGTGGGATCTCCTCGAGCGGGATGGCGTCGTCCTGCCGGATGCCGCGCCGGCCGATGATCTCGCCGGACTGGTCGGTGAAGGTTACCGCGTATTCGCGCCCTCGGTTCCAGATGTCGCCGGTGCCGCTGAACGGGGGCAGGGCGTACATCAGGAGCCCCAGCCCCGCGAACATGGCGAAGCTCGCGCCGTCGTCGACGATGTCGACGAAGATCCGTCGGATGCCGCGGATGCGGAACCGGTAGACGAAGTTCGAATAGACCATCCCGGCCCGCCTGAGCCAGTCGGAGACCTCGAAGACGGTAGAGCTGACGAGGGAATCGAGCTCGACGAAGAAGCGATAGACGGGATTTCTGATCGGAAGCTTGTTCACCGAGTTTCCCTATGGCTCCCCTGGCGGACCTTTCTGTAGACTGCCCCGTGGGGCCGGCTGCCGCAGGGGAATCGCACGACTAGCCGCAAAATTTGGCAAAACCGCGCCACTCGGCCGCTCCCCGTGGGCCCCGTGAAACTGTCCGCTCGCGGACATGTTTGCTAGTGTACCCCATGCCGCCGGCGGAGCGAAAGGCGTGAATCATGGTGAACGACGACACCCCGTTCTGGAAGCGAAAGCGCCTCTGGCAGATGACCGAGGCGGAATGGGAGTCGCTGTGCGACGGCTGCGGGCGCTGCTGCCTCGTCAAATTCGAGGAGGAGGAGACGGGACGCATTCATTTCACCTCCGCGGCCTGCAAGCTCCTCGACGGCGACGCCTGCCGGTGCACCGACTATGCCAACCGGACGACCCGGGTTCCCGATTGCGTCCAGTTGACGGCAGGTAACGTCGCCGATCTCGACTGGTTGCCGTCGAGTTGCGCCTACCGCATCCTGGCCGGCGGCGGCGACCTCCCCTGGTGGCATCCGCTGGTCTCCGGAACCTTCGCGACGGTCGCGGAAGCGGGGGTGTCGGTCTCCGGTCGCACCCGCTCCGAGGAGGGCTACAGCGATGACGAGCTGTGGACCCTGCGCTGGCGACTGCCCAAGCCGGCGCCGGATCCGTCCCGGCCTAAGAATAAAAAGAAGACATTAGCAAAATAATCCTTGACAGCGTGACGGTGTCCGGATAGGTTTCAGGCATGCTCCTGAATTGGGGCACGACGGAAAAACCCCTTGATGTCAGACCCTGAACGCGCGGACGGCGCCTTGCCGGACGGCGAAATCGCGTTGTCGATCGACGACCACCCGGCTGAGAACATCCGCCCCTGCCTGCGCCATCTCGCCCGGAAATTAGTCGATTTCCTGCCGAAGCTTCCCGACCACTACGATCCCGACGTCTATGACCGCTATTTGCGCAGCCTGACGGCGCTCTCGCGCATGGTTGATCGGCAGTTCGGTCCGTCCCTGCCGCCCAAGACGCGCCTGTCGGGATCCGATCAGCAGCGAGAGGACGATGCCCTCAGGGCGAAACTTGAAGACGCTGTTGCGTCTGTGTGCCGAGAGCGGCCTCGCCGGGGAGGCGATCGACAGGCTGATGGCGCAGCCGCCGCCGGCCCGGGAGTGGATGATCAATGACTGGCCGCTCTGGGCTCGCGAAGACCAGCTCGCGCCGCATGCCGACTGGCGCGTCTGGCTTCTGCTCGGCGGCCGCGGCGCCGGCAAGACCCGCACCGGCGCCGAGTGGGTTCGCTATGCCATGCGCTATGCCGGGCACGAGCTGCGCGTGGCGCTCGTGGCTCCGAGCCTGCATGAGGGCAGGGCGGTGATGATCGAAGGCAACTCCGGGCTGCTCGCCGTCCATGCCGACCGCGAGCGGCCGCGCTACTTCCCGTCGCGCCGCGAGATGGTGTTTCCCAACGGCTCCGTGGCGCAGCTCTTTTCCGCCGAACGGCCCGAGCTCCTGCGCGGACCCCAGTTCCATCTCGCCTGGTGCGACGAGCTCGCCAAGTGGCGATATCCGAACGAGACCTGGGACATGCTGCAGTTTGGATTGCGGCTCGGCCGCCGTCCCCGCCAGGTCGTGACCACGACGCCGCGTCCCATTCCGCTTATCCGCAAGCTTCTCGCCGATTCCTCCGTGCACGTCACGCGCAGCCGCACCTTCGACAATGCCGACAATCTCGCCCCGACCTTCCTTGCCGACCTCAACGCGCTCTATGGCGGCTCGCGCCTCGGCCGCCAGGAGCTCGACGGCGAGGTGCTCGACGACAATCCGAATGCGCTCTTCTCCCGCGCCGTCATCGACGCGACGCGCGTCGCCGAGCACCCGGAGCTTCAGCGCATCGTCGTCGCCATCGATCCGCCGGTGACGGCAGGGGAGGATGCCGACGCCTGCGGCATCGTCGCCGCCGGACTCGGCGAGGATGGCCGCGGCTATGTTCTCGCCGACCGCACCATGCAGGGCGTGGCGCCGCTCACCTGGGCGCGCGCCGCGGTGAAGCTCTATCACGACCTCGATGCCAACCTCGTCGTCGCCGAGGTCAACCAGGGCGGCGACCTGGTGGCGAACGTGCTGCGCACTGTAGATGCCGCGCTGCCGGTGCGCGCCGTGCGCGCCAGTCGCGGCAAGCATCTGCGCGCCGAGCCCGTCGCCACGCTCTATGAGCAGCACCGCATCTCGCATGTCGGCAGCTTCCCCCGCCTCGAGGACGAGATGTGCGCCTTCGGTTCCGATGCCGCCGGCGGCGCCAGCCCGGACCGCCTCGACGCCCTTGTGTGGGCGCTCACCGAGCTGATGCTGTTGCGTCAGTCCGGCGACCCGCGCATCCGGAGGGCCTGATGGAGCTTGGAATGATGGCAGTCGTGTCGCGCATGAAGGGTTGGCTTTCGTCCGCCGTTCCGCGCGTCGAGACGAAGAACGGAATGCCGGTGCCGCTCGTCGCGCTCGAGGCCCGCCGCCGGCCGCGCTGGTCGGCCCGCAACGCGACCGCCTTCGCGCGCGAGGGCTTCGCCGCCAATCCGGTGGGCTATCGTTGCGTGCGCATGATCGCCGAAGCCGCGGCGTCCGTTCCCTGGCTGCTCTTCGAGGGGCGGCGAGAGCATGGCGCCCATCCGCTGCTCGACCTCATCGGCTGCCCGAACGCCCATGCCGACGGCCAGAGCTGGAGCGAGGCTCTCTATGGGCAGCTGCTCGTCACCGGCAACGCCTATGCCGAGGCGGTCGCGGTGAAAGGCACGGTCCGCGAGCTGCACGTGCTCCGCTCCGATCGGATGAAGGTCGTGCCGGGGCCGGACGGCTGGCCGGACGCCTACGAATATTCGGTCTCCGGTCGAGTCGTGCGCTACCGGCAGGACGCGTCGAACGACGTCGAGCCCATCCTTCACCTGCGGCTCTTCGATCCCGTCAGCGATCATTACGGTCTTTCGCCCTTCGCGCCCGCCGCCGCGAGTGTCGACATCCACAACGAGGCGGCGGCCTGGAACAAGGCGCTGTTGGACAACAGCGCCAGGCCCTCCGGCGCGCTCGTCTATCGCGGACCGCCGGGCAGCGAGAACCTGAGCGAGGGCCAGTTCGCACGGTTGAAGCGCGAGCTCGAGCAAACCTACCAGGGCGCCGTCAACGCCGGCCGGCCGCTCCTCCTCGAAGGCGGCCTCGACTGGAAGGAGATGGCTCTGAGTCCCAAGGACATGGAGCACATCGAGGCCAAGCATGCCGCCGCGCGCGACATCGCCCTCGCTTTCGGCGTGCCGCCCATGCTGCTCGGCATTCCCGGCGACAACACCTACGCGAACTATGCCGAGGCCAACCGCACCTTCTGGCGGCAGACGATCCTCCCGCTCGTCAACCGCACCGCGCGGGCGATGGCGCGCTGGCTCGGCCCGGCATTCGGGTCCGGACTCGTCCTCGCGCCGGATATGGACGGTATCGAGGCATTGTCGACCGAGCGCGAAGCGCTGTGGAGCCGCGTCGAGAAGGCGAGCTTCCTGACCTTGAACGAGAAGCGCCAGGCGATCGGCTACGCGCCGGTTCCGGGCGGCGACCGGCTGTAGGTTCGGTGACTCTGTCCATTTGCGGATATGCGAGCCGGTTCGGCATCGTCGACGGCGTCGGCGACCTCGTGCTGCCCGGCGCCTTTGCGGCATGCCTCCGCCGGCGGCCTGCGGCCGACGTGCGCATGCTGTTCCAGCACGATCATGGCGAGCCGATCGGCGTGTGGACGCGGCTCGTCGAGGATGCGCGCGGCCTGTTCGCCGAGGGGCGCCTGTCCCTGGGGTCGGCCCGCGTTCGCGACATCGCCGCGCTGCTCTGCGACGGCGCCGTCGACGGACTGTCCATCGGATTTCGAACCCTGGCCGCCAACCACCGCCGCACAGCCGGCATCCGCGAGCTTGCGAGCATCGACCTCTGGGAAATCTCGCTCGTGACCTTCCCCATGCAGGGCTCTGCCCGGGTCGCCCGGCCCGTGCTCCGTCCCGGCCCCGACGACGTCTTCAGCAAAGCGAGGAAAAGATGAAAGAATTGAACCTGCCGCTCGAAACCAAGGTCGTGCCGGACCATGCCGAGATCGACGCGGCCTATGGCGGCTTCATGCACAGCTTCGAGGCTTTCAAGGAGGCGAACGACCGCCGGCTTCAGGAGATCGAGCGTCGCATGACCGCCGACGTCGTGACCGAGGAAAAGGTGGAGCGGCTGAACCGCGCCGTCGCCGAGCACAAGTCCCGGCTCGACGAGCTCGCCATCAAGGGCCGCCGCCCGCCGCTCGACCGCGGCTCGCCGCATGGCTCTTGCGAGGTGAGCGAGCACAAGCAGGCCTTCGCGCTTTATATGCGCCGGGGCGAGGCGACGGGCCTGGTCGATCTCGAGGCGAAGAGCCTCACCTCCGGTTCGGGCCCCGACGGCGGCTACCTCGTTCCCGAAGAGACCGAGACGGAGATCGGCCGGCTCCTGCGCCAGGCTTCGCCGCTGCGCGCGGTCGCGACCGTCCGCCACATCTCCGCCGCCGTCTACAAGAAGCCTTTCGCCATCGCCGGCGCAGCCACCGGTTGGGTGGGCGAGACGGCCGCCAGGCCGGAGACCGCCGGCCCGTCGCTCGCCGAGCTTCAGTTTCCGGCCATGGAGATCTACGCCATGCCTGCCGCCACCCAGACGCTCCTCGACGACGCGGCCGTCGACATCGACCGCTGGATTGCCGAAGAGGTGCAGGCGGCCTTCGCCGAGCAGGAGACCGAGGCCTTCGTCAATGGTGACGGCGTGGCGCGCCCGCGCGGCTTCCTCAACTATCCGAAGACTGCCGACGGCGGCTGGACCTGGAGCAACGTCGGTTACGTGGCGACCGGCGCCGCCGCGGGTTTCGCACCCGCCGCGCCGGCCGATGTCCTTCTCAACATCATATATGCGGTGAAGGCGGGCTACCGCCAGGGCGCCAGCTTTGTCATGAACCGCCGCACCCAGAACGAGATCCGCAAGATCAAGAATGCCGACGGCGACTATCTCTGGCAGCCGGCCGCCGCGGCCGGCGCGCCGGCATCGCTCCTCGGCTTTCCCATCGTCGAAGCCGAAGCCATGCCGTCCATCGCGCCCGATGCGTTTCCGCTGGCCTTCGGCGACTTCCGCAGCTTTTATCTCATCGTCGACCGTCTCGGCGTGCGCATCCTCCGCGATCCCTATTCCGCCAAGCCCTACGTGCTCTTCTACACGACGAAGCGCGTCGGCGGCGGCGTGCAGAACTTCGAAGCCGCGAAGCTTCTGAAGATCGCCGCCTGATCGGAAGACCATCGACATGACTTTGATCCTGACCGGTCCGCCGGCGGCGGAACCCGTGACGCTTGCCGATGCGAAGGCGTGGCTGAGGCTCGATGGCGACCATGAGGACGAGCTCGTCGCTTCGCTCGTGGCTTCCGCCCGCGAGCAGGTCGAGCTCCTCACCGGCCTCGCCCTCATCGACCAGACATGGCGGCTGTCGCTCGACGCCTGGCCGGCAGTTGCATCCGTTGCGCTGCCGCGCTGGCCGGTCGCCGGCATCCTCGAGCTCATGGTGTGGGGCGAGGACGACGAAGGCCAACGCGTCGATCCTGCCCACTACTATCTCGACAACGCGCAGCGTCCGGCGGAGCTGGTCAGGCGCCGCGATCGCATGTGGCCGCGGCCGGGACGTGAGCGTGGCGGTATCGAGGTGACCTTCCGGGCCGGCTTCGGCTCCGCACCGGTCGACGTGCCGCCGACCCTGCGCCATGCCGTGTGCGCGCTCGTCGCCGCCTGGTACGAGAACCGCGAAGCGGCGGCGGGACCGCACGTGGCCTCGCTCGTCTCCTCCTATCTGCCGGTCCGCTTGGCATGAGGATCGCCGACTTGAACCAGCGCCTGGCGCTCGAGGCGCCGGAGTCCGTGTGGAACGACTCTGGCGGGCGCGAGGTGGCCTGGCGGCTGCGCGACTCCGTCTGGGCGAACGTCGAGGCGATGTCGGGCGGCGAAAGTCCCGTCGCGGCGGCGATGCGCTCCAGGCTCACCCATCGCGTCCGCCTGCGCTACCGCGCCGACCTCGCGCCCGCCATGCGCTTTGCGGCGTCGGGACGGGTGTTCGACATCGTCGCCGTGTTTCCCGGCACGGCGCGGCGGCGATGGTCCATCTGCTACTGCAGCGAGGTCGTCGGCCCATGAACGCGACGCTTGTGAACGCGACGCTTGCCGTCCAGACGGCGCTGCGCCGCCGGCTGCTCGGCGATCCCGGCGTCGCCGCCATCCTGGCCGGCCGCGTCTACGACAACGTTCCGGCCGACGGCCCGCTTCCATTCGCGATGGTGGGCGAAGTCGAGACGCGCGACTGGAGCACCCAGACGAGCCGTGGTCACGAGCACATGGCGGTCCTGCACGTGTGGACCGCCGGACACGGCCGCAAGCTCGCGCTCGACGCCATCGCGGCGATCGACGCGCTGCTCGCGACCGACGGCCTCGATGCCGAGCCGCATCGCGTCGTCACGGTGCGGCCGGTCTTCTGGACGGTGGTCCACGAGCTGGAGAACGAACGCTATCACGGTCTCATGCGTCTGCGCATCGTGACCCAGGATCCGAGGGAGGAGACATGACGGCACAACGCGGCCGCGACCTGTTGTTGAAGTTGGCCGCCGAGCCGGGCGGCGCCTTCGCGACCGTCGGGGGTCTTCGCACCCATGGCCTTGCCCTCAATGCCCAGACGGTCGACGCCACGCACCAGGAATCGGCCGGCGCTTGGCGGACGCTGCTCGAGGGCGCCGGCGTGCGCCAGGCGAGCATCCGCGGTGCCGGCGTCTTCTGCGATGCGCAGTCGGATGCCGCCGTGCGCGACGTGTTCTTCTCGGGCGCCATTCGCGACTGGCAGGTGGTGGTCCCCGATTTCGGACGCATCACCGGTCCGTTCCAGGTTGCCGCCCTCGAATACGCGGCGTCCCATGATGGCGAAATCACCTTCGAGTTGGCGCTCGAATCCGCCGGTGAGCTCACCTTCGAGGTCCTGTGACGGTGGCGAACCTGCATCGCGGCGAGATCGCGGCCGAGCTCGGCGGCCGCACATGGCGCCTGTGTCTGACGCTCGGGGCCCTGGCCGAGCTCGAATCGGCCTTCGGCGGCGCCGACATCCTCGCTCTTGCCGAGAAGTTCGAATCAGGGCGCATCGGTGCCCGCGACGCCATCCGCGTGCTCGGCGCCGGCCTGCGGGGTGGCGGCAACGACGTTGGCGACGACGAGGTCGCACGCCTCGTATCGCCGCGCGGCGCCCCGGGTTACGTCGAGATCGTCATGCGCCTCCTGACCGCGACGTTCGCGCCGGAGCCGGGACGCGAGTGACCGTGCCGGCATTTCCCTGGCGCCGTGTGATGCAGCTCGGTCTCGGCCTCCTGCGCCTGCCGCCCCGCGATTTCTGGGCCATGACGCCGCGCGAGCTCGAGGCCGCGCTGTCGGCCTACTGCCACGCTCCGGCCGCCCGTCTCGAACGCACGGCGCTCGAAGCCCTGATGATGCGTTTCCCCGATGGCCGAGGCTAGATCGATGCCCGATACCGAGCATGCGTTCTCCAAAATCCCGACTGACGGGCTGAGCCGCGATCTCGCCGGTCTGACGCGGCTGGGCGAAAACTTCGGCGCCGCCATGAGCGGCGCCTTCCTTGCCGCGGCGGCCGACGGGCGCAAATTGTCGGGCGTCCTGCGATCGCTCGTGCAGAGCCTTGGCAGTCGTGCTCTCGCGGCCGCCCTGCGGCCGCTGTCCGACGCCGCCGGCAATCTGTTCGGCGGCGCTCTCGGTGCCGTCCTCGCCAATGCAAAAGGCAATGTGGTGAGCGCCGGACGCATCCGTGCCTTCGCGTCGGGCGGCATCGTCAACGGCCCCACATTGTTTCCGCTGAATTCCGGCATGGGACTCATGGGCGAGAAGGGAGCCGAGGCCATCCTGCCGCTGGCACGCTCGAGCGACGGCAAACTCGGCGTGCGGGCCGGTGCCGCATCGTCGGTATCCGTCACCATGAACATCACGACAAGCGATGCCGAGAGCTTCCGTCGCTCCGAGCAGCAGATCGCCGCCGCGCTCGCTCGCGCCGTCGAGCGGGGGCAACGCAACCGATGAGTCCCGCCTTTCACGAGGTGCGCTTCCCGTCCGCCATCTCGCGCGGTGCCCGCGGTGGACCGGAACGCCGCACCGAGATCGTCGCGCTTGGCTCGGGTTTCGAGGAGCGCAACTCGCGCTGGGCCCATGCGAGGCGACGTTACAATGCCGGCTACGGCGTGCGGTCTCTCGACGACATCCATGCCGTCGTCGCCTTCTTCGAGGAACGCCGCGGCCGCCTCTATGGTTTTCGCTGGCGCGACCATGCCGACTTCAGGTCCTGCCGGTCGGGCCGCTCCGTTTCCGACGCCGATCAGGAGCTCGGCATGGGCGACGGCGCGACCGCGGCCTTCGAGCTGCGCAAGATCTATGGCGTCGGACCGTCGGCCTATGTCCGCCCGGTCCGCAAGCCGCTGAGCGAGACCGTAGTCGTCGCCGTCGCGGGGGTTCGCAGGACCGCGGATGAGCACTACGTGCTCGATGCGGCAACCGGCCTCGTGACCTTCTTTCCGAGTTCCGTTCCGGCCGCGGGTCAGGCGGTTACGGCCGGCTTCGAGTTCGACACGCCGGTGCGCTTCGATACCGACTTCCTCGAGATCGGCCTCGTCGGCTTCGGCGCCGGCGAGGTCCCCGACATTCCGATCGTCGAGCTGCGCGTATGAGGGTACTACCTGCGGGGCTCCAGGAGCATCTCGACGGCGGCGCCACCACCCTCTGCTGGTGTTGGAAGCTCTCCGATGCGACGGGCCGCGTTCTCGGCTTCACCGATCACGACCGCGACCTGGTGGTCGACGGTCTACGCTACGAGGCCTCGGCGGGCTTCACGGCAAGCGAGATGCAGGCCTCGCTCGGCCTCGGCGTCGACAATCTCGAGATCGCCGGCGCCCTGCGCTCCGACCGCCTGTCGGACTCCGATCTCGCGGCGGGCCGCTTCGACGACGCCACACTCGAGGTCTGGCTCGTCAACTGGCGCGACCTCGATCAGCGCCTGCTGATGCGCACCGGCACCATCGGCGAGATCGCGCGCGATGGTGCGGCGTTCGTCGCCGAGGTGCGCGGTCTGGCCCACGCGCTGTCGCGCCCGCAAGGCCGGCTCTATCAGTATGGCTGCGATGCCGAGCTCGGCGATGCGCGTTGCGGCGTCGCTGTCGCCGCTCCGGCGTTCTGCGGCGGCGGGACGGTATCGATGGTCGCTTCGCCATCGCGGTTCGCGGCCGACGGCCTCGGCGCGTTCGCCGACGGCTGGTTCGCACGCGGCCGGCTGACTTGGATCGATGGCGCCAACGCCGGCGCCGGCGTCGAGATCCTCACCCATCGCCGCGATCAGGACCGCGACGTCTTCGAACTCTGGCAACCGGCGATGGCGCTGATCGTGCCGGGCGACGGCTTCACGGTCGTCGCCGGATGCGACAAGCAGTTCTCGACCTGCCGCGCCAAGTTTGCCAACGCCGCAAATTTTCGCGGCTTCCCGCACATGCCCGGCAACGATTTCGTGCTCTCCTACGCGACGGGGAACGATGCACGATAGCGAGCGCGAGCTCTCCCGGCGGGTCGTCGCCGCCGCGCGGGCCTGGATCGGCACGCCCTATCGCCACCAGGCATCGGTTCGCGGCGTCGGCGCCGATTGCCTCGGTCTCGTGCGCGGCGTCTATCGCGACCTCTTCGGCGCCGAGCCGGAAAACCCGCCGCCCTACGCGGCGACCTGGGCGGAATCAGGCGGCTTCGAGCTTCTCGCCGATGCGGCCGCGCGCCACCTGGTTCCGGTCGATCACCGAAGCCTCTTCGGCGGGGAGGTGCTGCTCTTCCGGTGGCGCTCGAGCTTTCCGGCCCGCCACGCCGGCATCGCGGCGAGCGATCGCACTATGATCCACGCCCAGAGTGGTGCCGCCGTCTGCGAGATCCCGCTCGCGGCGTGGTGGCGCCGCCGCCTGGCATACGTCTACCGCTTCAAGGCCGGATGAATGGCGACCGTCGCGCTTCAATATGTCGGGTCCGCGGTCGGCGGCATGCTGGGTGGACCGCTCGGCGGCATCCTCGGTCGTGCCGCCGGCGGCCTCATCGGCAGCCTTGCCGACGCGCGCCTGTTCGGGAAGGGCCGCACGACGAAGGGACCGCGCCTCGACGATCTCACCGTCATGGGCTCGAGCGAGGGTGCTTCGATCCCGGTCGTGTGGGGCAGGGCCCGCATCGCTGGCCAGGTGATCTGGGCGACCGACTTCGAGGAGGAGGCGACGCGCAGCGCCGGCACCGGCGCGAAGGGAACCGACGCCGGCTCGGACGCGGCGACCACTTATTCCTACTACGCGAACTTCGCCGTCGGGCTTTGCGAGGGTCCCGTCTCTTCCATCGGCCGCGTCTGGGCGGATGGCAAGGAGATCACCCTCGACACCCTCACCTGGCGCTTTTACCGCGGCGACGAGGACCAGATGCCCGACGGCCTGATTCTCGCCAAGGAGGGCGCCGACGCCGCACCCGCCTATCGCGGTCTTGCCTACATCGTGTTCGAGCGCATGCCGCTCGCCGCCTACGGCAACCGGCTGCCGCAGCTCTCCTTCGAGGTGACGCGCCGCACCGCTGCGCTGGAAACCATGATCCGTGCCGTCGACATCATCCCCGGGGCGACCGAGTTCGGCTACGACACCGAGATCGTGACGCGGCGCATCGGCCGGGCGGCGACCGAGGCGGAGAACGTCCACACCGGGGCGGGCGTCGCCGATTGGACGGTCTCGCTCGACCAGCTCCAGGACATGGCGCCGGCGATCGAGGCGGCGGCGCTCACCGTCGCTTGGTTCGGCGACGATTTGCGATGCGGCCATTGCGCCATCAAGCCCGGTGTCGAAGTCCGACAGAAATCGACGAAGCCCGATGCCTGGTCGGTCGCCGGCCTCGACCGCGGCGAGGCGCATCTCATCTCGCAAGGCGCTACGGGTGCGAACTTCGGCGGCACGCCGTCGGATGCTTCCGTCATCCGCGCCATCCGCGATCTCAAGGCGCGCGGCCTCGCGGTGATGTTTTACCCCTTCATTCTCATGGACATACCGCCGGGCAACACGCTTCCCGATCCAGTGACCGGCGCATCCGGGCAGCCCGCCTTTCCCTGGCGCGGACGCATATCGTCGCCGCCCGCAAGCGACGTCGCCGCCGGCGTGGCGGCATTCTTCGGAACCGCGGCGAGCTGGGGTCTGCGGCGCATGATCCACCACTATGCGCGCCTGTGCGCCGAGGCGGGCGGCGTCGACGCCTTCCTCCTCGGCAGCGAGTTCCGCGGCCTGACGCGTCTTCGCGACGGCGCGGGCGGATTTCCGGCCGCCGATGCGCTGGTCGCGCTCGCCGGCGAGGTTCGCGCCATCCTCCCGAACGCCAAGATTTCCTATGCCGCCGACTGGAGCGAATACGGAGCCTATTTGCCGGATGACGGTGCGGGCGACATCCGCTTTCCGCTCGACCGCGTCTGGGCCTCGCCCGATACCGACTTCGTCGCCATCGACAACTATTTCCCGCTTGCCGACTGGCGCGACGGCGAAACCCATCTCGACCGCCTGGCCGGCCATGCTTCGCCCTATGCGCGCGCCTATCTCGATGCCAATGTCGAAGGCAGCGAATACTACGACTGGTATTACGCCTCGGATGCCGACCGGGCTGCGCAGCTGCGCACCCCGATCGCCGAGTGGGTCCATCGCGCCAAGGACCTGCGCGGCTGGTGGAGCAACGTGCACGCCGAACGCATCGCCGGTGCGGTCGCCCCGACGCCCTGGGTGCCGCAGTCGAAACCCATCTGGTTCGCCGAGGCCGGCTGCCCGGCCGTCGACAAGGGCGCCAACGGGCCCAATGTCTTCGTCGATCCGAAGTCGGCCGAGAGCGCCGTGCCTTACGGCTCATCGGGTGCGCGCGACGATTTCATGCAGCGCCGCCACCTCGAGGCGTTGATCCGTCACTGGCGCGCCGCATCGCCCGCCAATCCGGTTTCCACCGTATACGGTGGATCCATGGTCGATCCGGCGCGCATCTTCCTGTGGGCTTGGGACGCTCGGCCCCATCCCGCCTTTCCGGCGCTCACGTCCGTGTGGTCGGACGGCGACAACTACGAAACGGGACATTGGCTGAACGGCCGTCTCGGCTCCGCACCCCTGGCCGAGCTGGTGGCCGGCATTCTCGAGCGATACGGATTTTCCACCTTCGACACGGACGGGCTCGAAGGCGTGATCGACGGCTACGTGATCGACGGCGTGATGTCGGCTCGCGCGGCGCTCGAACCGCTGATGCGGTCCTTCGCCTTCGACGCCGTCGAGCAGGGGGGCACCTTGCGATTCATCCATCGCCGCGATGCCACCGGCGTCGTCGTCGCGCCGGGCGATCTCGTCGAACGGGCGGCCGACAAGCCGCTCTTCTCGCTCAAGCGCTCCCAGGCCGGCGACCTCCCCACCGCCATCAAGCTCGCCTACCGCGAGACGGCGCGCGACTACCGCACTGCCGTCGTCGAGGCGCGGCGGCAATCCGCGAGCGGCCGCGTCGATGCGCTCATCGATCTTCCCGCCATCCTGCCGCAGTCGATTGCCCAGCGCGCCGCCGACGCTGTCCTCCACGACGCATGGACGAGCCGTGAGACCGCGACTTTCGCCTTGCCGCCGAGCTTCCTCAGTCTCGAGCCGGGCGATGCGGTGCGGCTTCTCCATGACGGCCGCACTTCGGCCTTGCGCATCGACGAGATCGCCGCCGGTGCGGCGCTCGCCGTCACAGCCTCCGAGAGCGTCGCGGCCGCGCCCGCGGCCTCCACGGCGGCGCGGCGTGCCCCGGCCGTTGCCGGCCTGCCCGTCTTCGGCGCGCCGCGTGCCGTCCTGATGGAGCTTCCCTGGGCGGCATCGGATCAGCCCCTGAATCTCTGGGTCGCCGCCGACGCCGATCCGTGGGGCTCCGGCCTTGCCGTCTATCGCCGCATGGGAGCCGAATACGTCCTGGCCGGAACGATCGGCAAGCCGTCCGTATTGGGTGCGACGCTGGACGGCCTCGCGGCGGGACCGTTGTGGCGGCGGGATGCGACGAACGAGCTGATCGTCGTCATCGACCGCGGCGGCTTGCAGTCCGTCGACCGTGAAAGCCTGCTCGCCGGCGCCAACCTCGCCGCTGTCGGAAATGAAGAGACGGGCTTCGAGGTGATTCAGTTCGAGGTCGCCGAGCTCGTCGCGCCGTCGACCTACCGCCTGTCGGGACTGTTGCGCGGCCAGCACGGCTCGGCGCCGGAGATGTTGAACCTGCGGCCGGCGGGCACGGATTTCGTCCTTCTCGATTCGAGCCTGCTGCAGCTGCCGCTCAAGACGGCCGACGCCGGCCTCGCCGTCACCTGGCGCATCGGTCCGCGCAGCCACGGCCCTGGCGAGTCGACCTACGTCGAGACGACGGCCACCGTTGCGGCAAAGGCGGCGCGGCCCCTGGCACCCTGCCATCCGCGCGCCCGGCGCCGCCCCGACGGCGACACCGAGATCGCGTGGACGCGCCAGGCCCGCTATGGCGGCGACAGCTGGGCGCTCGCCGACGTGCCGCTCGACGAACCGGCCGAACGCTACGCGCTCGACATCCTCTCGGGAGGCGTCGTGGTGCGCGCCGCGGCCGTCGACGCGCCGTCATACGTTTATGCGCGTGCCGACGAGCTTGCCGATTTCGGCGCGCTGCAGCCGGCCTTTGCCGTTCGCATCGCCCAGATCAGTTCCACCTATGGCCGCGGCGCCTCGACCGAAAGCCTCCTGCATGTCTGAAACCCCGAACCTCGCACTTCCTTTTCTCGCCGCCAGCCAGGCGCAGAAGCACGTGACGCTCAACGAGTCGCTTCTGCGCCTCGACGCCCTCGTTCACCTCGCCTGCATGTCGCGCACGACGGCGATGCCGCCGCCCGCACCGGTCGATGGCGAGCGCTACCTCGTTCCCGCCGGCGCCGGCGGCGACTGGGCTGGCCGTGACGGCACGATCGCCGCTCGTGCCGACGGCGCTTGGTCCTTCCTCACGCCGCGCGACGGCTGGCGCGCCTGGATCGCCGACGAGCGGCGCGATCTCATCCGCACGGCGATCGGCTGGGAGGAGGCGCACCGCACCACGCCGCTCCATTCCTCCTGCGAACTGGGCAACGCGGTCACCTGCGATCCCTCCGGAACCTGGAACGACTTCGATTGGCCGGGATGGAACGGGGACCATCCTTCGCGTGCGACCCACATCCGCTTCGCGCCGCCCGCTCCCCTCATCGTCACGGGTCTTGCGGGCGGTGCGCCGACCCGGCTCGCGCTCCTGACCAACGCGACGGCGGATGCCGGCGGCAACCTCCTGATCCTCGTTCACCAGTCCGAGGCCTCGTCGTCCGGCAACCGCTTCCGCTTCGCCGATCGGCTGCCGCGTGTCCTCATGCCGGGCGATACCATCGCTCTCGCCTACGATGCGACGGACGGGTGCTGGGTCGATGTGTCCTGCGGGCGCTTCCGCGCATCGTTCGACGTCTTCGCCGACACGCTGTCGCACGGCCTGCTCGCTGCGTCGCAAAGCGGAGCGGACGCCGGTGTCGAAACCGGCGGCCAGGCTTGGAGGGTTCTCACCGGTACGACGGCGGCGGGTGCCGCGCGCTTGGGAAGCGCCGTCGGCACGCTGGAGCTGGGATCCGGCGCCGTGCTGTTCCTGACGCGCCTCGCCGTGGAGACGCTGTCGGCCTGGCCCGATCGCTTCATTGCCCGGGCCGGCCTGCACGATGCCGGCCTTTCCTCCTCGCCCGCAAACGGTGCGTGGTGGGAGTACGATTCGAACCTCGCCTCCACATGGCGGCGCTGCACGGCCTCCGCGGCCGGTGTGGTCAAGGAATCGGGCTCGCTCGTCGTCGGCACCGAGCCGGTGTGGCTCGGCGTCTTTATCGGCCCCGACGGGTTGCATGCCGACTTCTTTTATTCCGCTGACGGACGAAGCTGGCAGATGGATGGCGGCCGGCGTTCCCTCGCCGGTGCCGTATCGATGGCTTTCGGCGCCGATATCGCGAAGAGCGAAGGCATGTCCGGGCGCGGTGTTTCCGTCGGCTGCATGGCGTGCCGCGCCGGTGAGCGGCTCGCTCCATGAGCCCGCGCATGACCAGCCGGAGCGTCAAGGCTTCCATCGACCGCGAAGTCGGTGAGCTGCGCGTCGGGCTGCTGGCCGTCGAGGAGGAGATGCGGGTGCTGCGCGCCGACGTGCGCGACATCCGCGACGCGCTCGTTTCCTTGCGCGGCGGATCGCGCCTGCTTGCCGTGCTCATCGCCGTTTCCGCGTCGCTCGGCGGCCTCGCCGGTCAGGCGATCGATATTTTCGCGTCTCGTTGACGCTCTATCAAACGAAAGGAATGACTGGGATGAATATGAATGGTCGAGGCGTGAAGCTCGTCTGCGAGTTCGAGGGCTTCCGTGCCGCGGCATACCGCGATCCGGTCGGTGTGTTGACCGTAGGGTACGGACATACGGGCAGGGCGGGGCCGCCGGCGGTGGCGGCCGGCATGCGGGTCACGCGCGCCGAGGCCCGCCGCATTCTGGTGCGCGACCTGGCGCGCTTCGCCGCCGGCGTCCGCACGTCGTTGCGCGCGACGCTCAACGACAATCAGTTCTCGGCGCTGGTGTCGTTCGCCTACAATGTCGGGCTTCCCGCCTTCCGCAAATCGTCCGTGCTCGCCGCCGTCAATCGCGGCGCGTTCGCCTCCGTCCCGCGCCGCCTTGCGTTGTGGGTGAACGCCGGCGGCACCGTCCTTCCCGGTCTCGTGCGCCGCCGCGCCGCCGAGGCTGCCCTGTTCATGGAGCCGGTCGGTGAAGCCGAACCGGTGCGCGAAGTCGAGCCCGAAGTCGCCCTTCGCCCGGTCGCGCCGCTCGCGGGGAAGAGTTTCGGCCGCAGCACCACCAACATCGCCGCGATGGTTTCGGCGACCGTCGCGGCTTGCGCATCCGCATCGGAGGAGATCGGCGCGTGGATCGGACCCGACGTGGCCGCCAGCCTTCCCCGCCTGGCGGCCGCCGTCGTCGTCGTCGCGGCGGTGTGGATCATCCGCGAACGGTGCATCAAGTCGGCGCGCGAGGGCATCTGATGTCGGCGATCCTCGCCTTCCTGTTCACGCGTCTGGCGGGTGCGGCGTCGGGCCGGCTCGCAAACCTTGCACGCGTTCTCTTGAACCTGAAAGGCGGGCGGCGGATCGTCGCCCCCGCCTCGCCTCGCTCGCGCCAGGATCGTCGCACGCTCGTCCGGGGGCGGCGCGACATCGTCCTGGCTGAGATCGCCGAGAGCCGGCTGACGCGCAGCTGGCGCCCGGCCCTCATGTTCCTCCTCATGGCTTTCCTGTTGCTTTTCGGTTTCGTGATCCCATGTACTGAGATGGTTACCGGCCGAAGGCTCGACTTCGAGCCGCGTCTTGCGCTGCTGCCGGATGCCGTGTGGAACCTGCTCGCGATCGGTCTCGGCGGCTATATCGGCGGCCGTAGCGTCGAGAAGATCGCGGGGCGCCTGTGGGCGCGGAACGAAGGGCGCCCCCGTCGAAGCAAGTCGCGCGCCCGCCGCTGAATCTGACATTCATGCTTCGTTCATGTGCTTTTTCATAAGTTTGGCTCGCTTCGAGATCGTATGATGAATAAGAATGTAATCCTCTCTGCCGTGGTGGCTATCCTCTTCGGCGCCTCGCTTGCGGGCGCCGAGGTGATTGCCGGCCCGTGTGCGGGCGGCGTCTGCTCGAACGGCAAGAAGGGGCAGGGCAGGGAGATCAGCATCGATCCCGGCGGCGGTGTTTATGCACAGGGCGACGAGGGCTTCTGGGGCGGCCAGGTCCTCAAGCGCAAGAAGCGCCAGCGCATCCGTCCGCCTCCGCCTTATGAACCTCCGCCGTTCGGCGAAGAAGAGGAATATCCGCCGCCCGTCTATGGCGGCGGCGGCGGACTCATCGGTCCGACCGAGGCGCTGACCCAGGCACTGAGCTATATGCCCGGCGGCCGTGCTCTCGGCGTCAAGCTTTTGAAGGGCCCCAACCCCATGTATGCTGTGAAGATGCGCGTCGACGGGCGGGTGATCCGCGTCCTCGTCGATGCGCGCACCGCCCAGGTCCTGGGTGAGTGAAGGGCATACGCTTCGTCCGCGAAGATGAGAGGGGTTCGGCATGCGACTGTTGGTGGTTGAGGATGACCCGGACCTGAACCGGCAGCTGGTGACCGCATTCACCGACGCCGGTTATGCGGTCGACACGGCCAAGGACGGCGAGGAAGGCCACTATCTCGGCGACACCGAGCCGTACGATGCCATCGTTCTCGACATCGGCCTTCCCGTCATGGACGGCGTCAGCGTTCTCGAGAAATGGCGGCGCGCCGGGCGCAAGACCCCGGTCCTCATCCTTACCGCCCGCGATCGCTGGAGCGACAAGGTGGCGGGCTTCGACGCTGGCGCCGACGACTACGTCTCCAAGCCCTTCCACATGGAGGAAGTCCTGGCCCGCATCCGCGCCCTCGTGCGCCGCAGCGCCGGCCAGGCTTCGAGCGAGTTCGTCTGCGGACCGCTCATGCTCGACACCAAGAGCGCCCGCGTCACGGTCGACGGCAAGGCCGTCAAGCTCACCTCCCTCGAGTTCCGGCTCCTGAGCTATCTCATGCTGCACAAGGGCCGCGTCGTGTCGCGCACCGAGCTTGTCGAGCATCTCTACGACCAGGATTTCGACCGCGACTCGAACACCATCGAGGTATTCGTCGGCCGGCTCCGCAAGAAGCTCGGCGTCGACCTGTTGAGGACCATCCGCGGCCTGGGCTATTGCATCTCAGAGCCGGACGATGCGGTCTAACTCGCTCGCCTTCCGCCTCGCGGCGTCCGCCGCCATCATCAGCATCATCCTCTTCGTCGCCGCCGGCGTCCTCCTCGCCGACCTCTTCAAGTCGGCCGTCGAACGCAATTTCGACGAGCGCCTCTACGCGATCCTCGACGGCGTCCTGTCGAACGTCGAGGTCGCCGACGATGGCCGTACCCTTACGCTTCCCAATGCGCTCGCCGATACGCGTTTCGGTCTGCCGCTGTCGGGATGGTACTGGCAGGTGGCGCCGGTCGGTCAGCCGCCGACGCTTGCCTCCGCCTCGCTTCTCGACCAGAAACTCGCGCCGAGCCCCGTCGAGCTCGCGGCGCGCGACAGCGAGGGCGTCGCCAGCTTCTACCTCCTCGACGCCAACGCCACCCAGCTGCGCGGCATCGAGCAGCGCTACCGCTTCGAAGGCAGCAACACCGAGTACTCGGTCCTCGTCGCCGGCAATTTCGACGAGCTGAAGGGCGAGATCTGGGCTTACACGAATGCCCTCGTGCTCGTCCTCAGCATCCTAGGTCTGGGCTTCCTAGGCTCGGTCATCGTCCAGGTGCGCTACGGCCTCCGCCCCCTCCAGCTCCTGCGCAGCGAGCTCAACTCGGTCCGCCAGGGCGACAGCGACCGCATCCGCGGCGACTATCCCGAGGAGGTCGAGCCGATCGCCCGCGAGCTCAATCTCATGATCCAGGCCAACACCGAGATCGTCGAGCGCGCCCGCACCCAGGTCGGCAACCTTGCCCACGCCCTGAAGACTCCCTTGAGCGTCCTCAACAACGAGGCCGCCCGTCACAAGGGCGGGCTCTCCGACAAGATCAAGGAGCAGACCGACATCATGCGCGACCAGGTCAGTCTCTATCTCGACCGGGCCCGTCGCGCCGCCCGCGCCCAGAGCCTGGGCGCCATCTCCGATGTCCGCAGCGTCGTCGACGCCATCAGCCGCACGCTCGTCCGCATCCACACCGAGAAGGGCATCGAGGTCACCGTCGATTGCCCGGAGTCGCTCAAGTTCCGCGGCGAGAAGCAGGATCTGGAGGAGATGGTCGGCAATCTCCTCGACAACGCCTGCAAATGGGCGAAGCGCCGCATCGCCGTGAAGGCGGAGTACCTGAAGCACGAGGACGCCCAGGGGCGAAGCTGGCTCGAGCTTGCGGTCGAGGACGACGGTCCGGGCCTGCCGGAAGGCCGGCGCGGCGAGGCGCTGAAGCGCGGCCGCCGCCTCGACGAGACGAAGCCGGGCTCCGGCCTCGGCCTGTCCATCGTCTCCGAGACCGCGTCCATGTACAACGGCCAAATCCGTCTCGACGCCTCGCGCTACGGCGGCCTGCGCGCCGTGCTCACGCTGCCGGCCGTTCCGGCCTGACGCTCACGACCTTGGCTAGCATGCGGTTGCAGTGCGTGGCGCGTGCGGCCGGTTGTCGGCGTTGGCGGAACGTTGACGGTGATGTTCGAAAACCATCGCCAACTAACAAAAACTTTTGTTACTTTTCGGACGCACTTGATTTATAGGAAAGTAAGTTGCGATCGCAGCATCGGGAACCGGGACCGTCATCCATTTTCGCTGCCCAACCCAATTGATGGGGTGCCGTCTGCATATTGCCCCCGGTCGCGGATGCGCATCCTGTCAGCGGGGACGGATCGTCGACGGTCCGTCCCCGCTTTCACGAGTCGAACCCGTTCAGATCGATATGTTGGCCGGCGTTTCGAGGACGGGAACGCCGCGCTCGCGATAGGGCGTGCGGCCGTAGAAAGCCCGGTAGCATTTCGAAAAGTGCGACGGCGAGGAGAAGCCGCAGGCGAGCGCGACGTTGATCACCGACATGTCGGTCTGCAGCAAAAGAGAGCGTGCTTTTTTCAACCTGAGCTCAAGGTAATAGCGTTTCGGCGACCGGTCGAGATAGCGGCGGAACAGCCGCTCGAGCTGGCGGGTCGACAGCCCGGCCCGCTTGGCCAGCAGGCTCGGCGACAGAGGCTCCTCGAGATTGTTCTCCATCTCTTCGATGATTCCGACGAGCTTCGGATGCCGCGCCCCGATCCGGGCCGGCAGCGACATGCGCTGATGCTCGCTGTGATGGCGGATGGGCGAGTGCAGGATGGCCTCGGCGACGCTCGCCGCAAGGTCGGCCCCGTGCTGGCTGGCGATGAGGGCGAGCATCATGTCCAGCGCGGTCGTCCCCCCGGCGCTCGAGAACCGGTCCTTGTCGATCTCGAACAGGCTGCCCGTCACCCGGATCTCGGGGAAGGCCTCGGTGAATCCAGGCAGGTTTTCCCAGTGGATGGTGCACGAATAGCCGTCGAGCACGCCCGCTTCGGCCAGGATGTGGGCGCCCGTGCACACCGCGCCGACGTCGCGGCCCCGCCGGGCCACCTTGCGCAGCCACGCCAGCACCCGCTTGTCGGCATGGTGGTGGACGTTGAGGCCGCCGCAAACCACGACCGTGGCGTGCTCGTCGACCGCGTCGAGATCCCCGTTCACCATGGCCAGGATGCCGTTCGACGCGGCGACCGGCCGGCCGTCCAGCGAGTGCATGGACCAGGCGTAAAGCTCTTTTTCCGACAGCCGGTTGGCGATGCGCAGGGGCTCGATCGCCGAGGTGACCGGCATCATGGTGAATTCGGGCAGCATGATGAAGGCAAAATGCTGCGGCAGCACGCGGGGCTTCTCGCCGAACATGGGAAAGTGAGCCGTCCTCTTCGGGTTTTGGGCGTCGGGCCGTCCCCGCACGCAAGCGTCATTTGAGACACCAGAAACGACATTTTTGCAAGGGGCAGGTCGTATCCGTGCTTCGCCTGTCGGAAAATATCGCTTGGGCGCGCGCCCGGCGAGGCAATGTGGCGATGAGCCGACAGGCGCGATTCAGGGTTCCCGATGGCCGACCAGATCTCCGACTTCCTAAGCCGCCTGTCGATCGAGATCACGGCGCGTCAGGTCGACAAGCTCCCCCTGATTGCCGCTAGGCTCAAGCCGGGCACCAAGGTCTTCATCGCCCTCATCGATCCCGCCGACCGCGACGGCCAGATCGCCGCCGCCGCCGCCGTGCGCGCCCATGGGCTCGAGCCGGTGCCGCACGTTCCCGCCCGCTTCATCCGAGACCGCGACGACCTCGCCGATCGCCTCGGCCGCTTCGCGTCGGGCGCTGAGGTCAGTCACATGCTGGTGCTCGGCGGCGGCGCATCGGAGCCGCTCGGCATTTACGACGCCGCCCTCGGCCTCATCGAGACCGGCCTCTTCGAAGCGAACGGCGTCCGGCGCATCGGACTTGCCGGCCATCCCGAAGGCAATCCCGACATCGTGCGCCGCCACGGCGAGGCCATGCTGCTGACCGCCCTCAGGGACAAGCAGGCCGCCGCCGCCGCCCACGGCCTCACCGCCCATATCGCCACGCAGTTCCTCTTCGAGGTGGAGCCGGTGGCGCGCTGGGCGAAGGAGCTCAAGGCGTCCGGCATCGACCTTCCCATCCATGTCGGCGTGCCGGGACCGGCGACCATCAAGACGCTCGCAAAATACGCCCTCATGTGCGGCGTCGGCAACTCGGCGCGCTTCATCCGCCGCCAGGCGCTCAACGTCTCGAAGCTGCTGACCGTTTCGGCGCCCGACGACTTCATCGCCGGTCTCGCCCGCCTGTCGGCCGAGGCGCCGGAGCTGCGCATCGCCGCGCCGCACATCTATCCATTCGGCGGTTTCGACAGGCTGTTCGACTGGCTCGACGCGAGGCTCGCCGTGCCCGCGTGATCGTCAGTACGCTGACGATAAACCGAGCCTCGAATTTTCATTCAATCTTCCGACAAATTTGAGCGATCCGGCAACCGGTGCTTAATCACGCCGCAAGTGTGCGGCGGGTGAATGCATTCCGGTGAGATGCACCGCACCATGAGTTAGAATGGGCACAAGTTCAACTCTAGGAGAGTGACATGAAGCGGCAATTTGAGACAATCGTCGTCGCCGGCGTGCTGGGCCTGGCGGCCATGACCTTCGCCCTCCCGGCCGGCGCCCAGAGCCTCGGCACCAACATCGGCGGCAACTCGATCGGCATCGGCGGCTCGAATGGCGGTGACCAAAATTCCGTCTCCGGCAACGCCGGCACTGGCGGGGGCTCGACCGGCAACTTCAACATCAGCCGCAGCGGCAATCGCTCGACCGGCACCATCAATCTCGGCAGCTTCGGAGGATCGACCGGCACGGGCACGCTGAGCCTCGGCGGCGGACAGGGCGCACTCGGCAACATGACGGTCGGCTCGCTCGGACAGACCGGCGGCACCTCCATCGGCACCGGCGGCCTGCTCGGCGGCGGCCACTGGCACACCCCCGGCGGTGTCGCCAGCGCCTTCGGCGAGCTGTCGCCCGCCGAGCAGAAGCTTCTCCAGAAGAAGTGCACGACCGTGATGTCGTCGCCCGGCAAGTTCGGAAGCGACATCGTCGCGCTGTGCAGCGCTCTCGCCTCGCTCTAGCGTGGCTGCGTGAATGACGTCCGCCCCGAGGGTCGACAGACCCCGGGGCGGCCGCCTAGAATCGCGGGATGGAGAACATTCCGCGGCTCATCGTTGACAACCTCCTGTGGATCGTCGTCATCGTCGGCATCGGTGCCTTCCTTTTGGGAGCCGCCGGTGCCGGTTGGTTTCGCAAGGGCGGGCGCGGTGGCGACCGCGAATGAGCGTCAGGTCTGCGGTGCGCTCTGCGCACCGAACAGGGTGAGCCTGCTCCCGTCGCGGGCCGTGGCGAGCAGGTATTCCCACGCATAGTCGGCATGGGAGCGGAAGACGTAGAGGTCCAGCACGTCGGGATCGATGCCCGCCACGTGCACCATGGCGGCGATCTCGGCGAAGCGCAGGCGGCGCACCGTGCCCTGGACGAAGTCGGGGCTCCACAGGTCGGTGGACGTGCCCTTGGCCAGTACGCTGCGCGCACTCTCGCCCTCGAGCCGGATGATGGTGCGTGCATCGCTCAAGTCCACCACCAGGGAATGGATGCCGCCGAGCCCGCCGGTGAGCGCGGCGGCAAGCGCCGCCGTGTTTTCCCGCGGTGCCGTGACGAGCCATTGGTCGATGGAGAGCCATAGCGCCGCGACGTCGCCTTCACCCGCCGAGGTCCGCGGCTTGCGCGGCAGATCGAAGCCGAGAACGCCCTTGACCGCCGGCAGGAACCGGCGGTCGGCGGGAACGCCGCGCAGGTCGATCATGCCGCGCTCGCCGATCTCGCGCATCGCCACCGTCAGGCCGAGCGTGCCCTGCCGGCCGAGCCGGTGATGCAGCGCCGTCGTGAATTGAGGCTCAGACATTCTGCCGTGCCCCTTCCTTGTCGTAGAACACCGGCTCGACGACGCGGGCCCGCACGACCTTGTCGCCGAGCGGGAATTGCAGGGTGTCCCCGAGCCGCGCCCGGCCGTTCTCGATGAGCGCCATGGCGATCGAGCGGTTGAGCGTCGGGCTGTAGTAGCGTCGAGGTCACGTGGCCGATCGTCTTCATCGGCGGCTTCTCCTTGATCTCGTCCACCGCATGCGCTCCGTCGGGAAGCACCTCGTTCGGGTCCTCGGTCAGGAGGCCGACGAGCTGCTTGCGGCCGTCGGCCGCGAGATGCGGCTGGCGCAGCGACCGCTTGCCGAGGAAGTCGCGCTTCTTCTCGCCCACCGCCCAGGCGAGCCCGACGTCGTAGGGCGTGACCGTGCCGTCGGTTTCATCGCCGATGACGATGAAGCCCTTTTCGGCGCGCAGCACGTGCAGCGCCTCCGTCCCGTGGGCCTCGATGCCGAACTCCGCGCCGGCCGCCACGATGGCGTCCCACAGGCCGCGGCCGTGATTGGCCGGCACCGCCACCTCGAAGGAAAGCTCGCCCGAGAAGCTGATGCGATGGATCCGCACCCGGTAGCCGCCGAGCCCGCCCTCCCTCATCGTCATGGCGGGGAAGGCGTCGTGCGACAGGTCGATGTCGCCGCCGAGTTTCTGGAGGACCTTGCGCGCTTCCGGCCCGGCGACCGCGAACTGCGCCCATTGCTCGGTGACCGGGGTCACGAACACCTTGAGCGTCGTCCATTCCGTCTGCAGCCACTCCTCGAGCCACGCCGCGACGCGGTCGGCGCCGCCCGACGTCGTGTGCATGAGGAAATGGTCCTCCCCGAGCCGCACCGTCACGCCGTCGTCCATCAGGAAGCCGAGCTCGTTCATCATCAGGCCGTAGCGGGCCCGGCCCACCTTCAGCGTCGAGAACGTGTTGGTGTAGATGCGGTCGAGGAACTGCGCCGCGTCGGGGCCCTTGATCTCGATCTTCCCGAGCGTCGATGCATCGAGGAGACCGACCCGGTTGCGCACCGCCAGGATCTCGCGGTTGATCGCGTCGTGCTTCGTCTCCGGTCCCTTGCGGTAGCAGTAGGGCCGCCGCCACATGCCGACCGGCTCGAAATCCGCCTTGTGCTCGACGTGCCAGTCGAAGACCGGCGTGCGCCGCACCGGGAGGAACAGGCTGCGCGCATGCGTGCCGGCGATGGCGCCGAAGGAGAGCGGCGTGTAAGGCGGCCGGAAAGTGGTGACGCCGATCTCGGCGATGGCCGCGTCCCGTCGCATCCGACAGTACGCCGAGCCCGTTCAGGTTCGACGTCTTGCCCTGGTCGGTCGCCATGCCGAGCGTCGTGTAGCGCTTGGTATGCTCGACCGATTCATATCCTTCGCGCTGCGCAAGCTCGAGGTCGGCGGCCGTCACGTCGTTCTGGAAGTCCACGAAATGCTTGTTGCCCTCGTTGCCGGGTCCGGCCGCCGGCGCGAACCAGATCGCCTCGAGCGGCGACTGGCTCGGCTCCGAAACGTTCGGGGCCTTCACCTTCGGCTGCCGCCCCTTGGGCCGCGCCGCCTTCGCCGCCGCTTCCCCGGCCGCATGGCCCTCGCGGATGGCGGCGCCGAGCTCGAACGTTCCATTGGCGGCGCCCGCGGCGATCATTCCGTCGTGATGCGCCTCGGGCCGAAAGGTTTGCAGCGCCTCGTCGAAGGCGAGGCTGCCGCCATTGTGGCACCACAGGTGGACGGCCGGGTTGAACCCGCCCGACACCGCCACGAAATCGCAGGCGATGCGCGTCTCCTGGGTGATGCGGCCGCGCCCCGAACGGTAGGGAGCCACCTTCACGCGCTCGATGCCGAGATCGCGGGTGCTCGTCTCGACGCCCGAGATCACCGCGCCTCGCGAGATGGTGATGCCGGCCTGGCGCGCCGCGTCGATGAGCGGGCCCTCGGCGTTCGTCCGGACGTCGACCACCGCGCTCACCGCGACGTTCGCCGCCTTGAGGACCAGCGCCGTGCGGTAGGCGTCGTCGTTGTTGGTGAAGATCACCCCGCGCTCCCCCGGCGCGACGCCGTACCGTTCGACGTAGCCGCGCACCGACTGCGCCAGCATCACGCCCGGCCGGTCGTTGTTGGCGAAGACGATGGGCCGCTCGATGGCGCCCGCGGCGAGCACGATGCGCCGCGCCCGCACTTTCCACAGCCGCTGGCGCGGCAGCCCCGCAGCCGCGAGCAGGGGATCGTGGTCGGTGACCCTCTCGGCCATCAGCACGTAGTTGTGATGGAAGTGCGCAAGCACCGTGGTGCGGGACAGCACGTGCACGTTTTCCGCCGCCGCCAGCAGGCGGGCTTTCGACGCCGTCCACTCCTGGGGCGCGGCGCCGTCGATCGTGCATCCGCTCAGGTCGGCGACGCCGCCGAAGCGGGCGCTCTCGTCGGCGATGATGACTTTGGCGCCGTTCGCCGCCGCCGCTTCTGCCGCCGCAAGGCCGGCTGCGCCCGCTCCGACGACGAGGACGTCGCAGTGGACGTGAACGTGCTCGTAGGAATCGGGATCGCGGCCGCGTGCCGCCCGCCCGAGCCCCGCGGCGCGCCGGATGAGCGGCTCGTAGAGTCCCTTCCAGAACGCCTGCGGCCACATGAAGGTCTTGTAGTAGAAGCCGGCGGGGAAGAGGCGCGACAGCCGTCCGCTCGCCGCGCCGATGTCGAACTCGAGGCTCGGCCACCGGTTCTGGCTGACCGCGACGAGCCCGTCATGGAGCTCGACCATGGTGGCGCGCAGGTTCGGCTCGTGCCGGTTTCCCTCGCCGACGCCGACCAGCGCGTTCATCTCTTCCGCCCCAAGGCCGACGACGCTGCGCGGCCGGTGATACTTGAAGCTGCGCCCCATCAGGCGCCGGCCGTTGGCGAGCAGCGCCGATGCGAGGCTGTCGCCCGCATGTCCGGCGAGCGCCCGTCCGTCGAAGCTGAAGGCGACGCGCCGTGACCGGTCGATCCATCGCCCGGCGGCGTTGTCCGCGATCCGGTGGGGCTTGCCGCTCACGGTTCGACGCCCTTGGACTTGAGGTGGGGCGCGAAGAAGGCCGCCCATGCGCCGCTCGCCGCCCGCATCAGCGGCTCGGGCGGCAGCTCCGTGATGCCGTAGAAGCCCTTGAACTCCATGGTCATCGTGTCGCGCGCCGCATGGAACCACTTGCCGCAACCCCGATCGCAGCGCCAGCGCTCGAAATGCAGCCCGCGCGGATTGTAGCCTGAGGAACAGATAGTCGGCCTGCGCCGCATCCGAGATGGAGTCGGGATCGCTGGTGGCGGGGCGCGCGATATGGGCCTGGTGGCCGTAGTGGAAATCCGTTTCCTCGCCTTCGACGCCGCACACCGGGCATGTGATCGTGAGCATCCGCTTGACCTCTCCTAGTGCGCCACCGCGGCCGCGACGCTCTCGTCGATGAGCCGGCCCTCGCGGAAGCGGTCGAGCCCGAACGGCGCGGCGATCGGATGCGGACGGTCGTTGGCGATCGTGTCGGCGAAGACGAAGCCCGAGCCCGGGATCGACTTGAAGCCGCCCGTGCCCCAGCCGCAGTTGACGAACAGGCCGTCGACGTCGGTCTTGGAGATGATCGGCGACCGGTCGCCGGTCATGTCGACGATGCCGCCCCACATGCGCAGCATCTTGAGCCGCGAGATGAAGGGGAAGGTTTCGACGAGCGCCGTCACCGTGTGTTCGAGGGCCGGAAACGAGCCGCGCTGCGAATAGTTGTTGTAGGGGTCGGCGCCGCCGCCGATCACGAGCTCCCCCTTGTCGGACTGCGAGATGTAGCCGTGCACCGTGTTCGCCATGATGACGCAGTCGATGACCGGCTTGATCGGCTCGGAGACGAGCGCCTGCAGGCACACGCTCTCGATCGGCATGCGCAACCCCGCCATCTGCATGAGGAGAGACGTGTGGCCGGCCGTGACGACGGCGATCTTCTTCGCCCCGATGAGACCGCGCGTCGTCTCGACGCCGCTCACCCGCCGCCCTTCGCGCCGTATGCCGAGCACCTCGCAGTTCTGGATGATGTCGACGCCGCGCTGGTCGGCGCCGCGCGCATAGCCCCAGGCGACGGCGTCGTGCCGCGCCGTGCCGCCGCCCGGCTGGTAGTAGGCGCCGAGGATCGGATAGCGGGCGTTCGGATCATCGTTGATCAGCGGCACGAGGCCCTTCACCTCCGCCGGCGTGATCATCCGGCAGTCGAGACCCGCCAACCGGTTGGCGTGCGAGGTGCGCTTCAGGGCTCGGAACTCGTGTTCCGTCTGGCACAGCATGAGCAGGCCGCGCGGCGAAAACATGACGTTGTAGTTCACGTCCCGCGACAGGCCTTCGTAGAGCGATCGGGCGAGCTCGTAGATGGCGATCGACGCATCCTGCAGATAGTTGGAGCGGATGATGGTCGTGTTGCGGCCGGTGTTGCCGCCGCCCAGCCATCCCTTTTCGAGCACCGCGACGTTGGTGACCTTGTGTTCCTTGGCGAGATAGTAGGCGGTGGCGAGCCCGTGGCCGCCGGCGCCGATGATGACCACGTCGTATTCGGGCTTCGGATCGGGGCTGCGCCAAACCCGGTCCCAGTCCCGGTGATAGCTCATCGCATTGCGTGCGATGGAGAAAATCGAGTAGCGGGTCATGGGCCGACCGGAAGCACCGAACGTTGACTTATGGGAAGCGTGAACACCGGGAGAACCCCTTACCATCGTCCCGCCGTCCCCTCCACCTATTTACGACCGCGCGATTCCAAACTGCGACACCGGGCCGCTTTCCTGCTAAACCGGCCCTTGTTGATGCGCCGCGCCATCCAAAATAGATAGGGATCATGCTGCTCTGGCTCATCTTCGCTGCGCTTGCCGGTGGCGTCCTGCTGCTCGTGGCCCGGGTGGCGGCGGCCCGGCCCGGGATGGACGACCAGGCTTTTGCGGCGTCGGTCTATCGCGACCAGCTCGACGAGCTCGGCCGTGACGAGGCGCGTGGCCTGATCTCTCCCGCCGAGGGCACCGCGGCGCGCAACGAGGTGGCGCGCCGGCTCCTCGCCGCATCGGGAGGCCAAACGATGCTGCCTGCGGCGTCCCCGGATGATCGCCGCATGCTGCTTGGAGCGCTCGCTCTCGTCCCGCTCGTCGCGCTGGGCGCCTATCTTGCCCGCGGCAACCCGGCTCTTCCCGGCGTGCCGCATGCCGAGCGCATGGCCGAGGCCGTCGCCAACCGCGACACCGAAGCGCTGATCGCCCGGGTCGAGGCGCATCTCGCCTCCAATCCGCAAGACGGCGCCGGATGGCTCGCCATCGCCCGCGCCTACCGCTCGCTCGGCCGCTTCGCCGATGCGGCGAAGGCTTTCCGCGAGGCCGTGCGCACCAATGATCCCGATGCCGTGCTGCTCGCCGACTACGGCGAGGCGCTCGTCCTCGTGAACGACGGCGTCGTCACCGCGGAGGCCTCGCAGGCGTTCGCCGATGCGCTCGCCCGCGATCCCCGGAGCGCCAGCGCCCGCTACTATCAGGCGCTGGCGCGCTTCCAGGACGGCGACGCGGCTGGCGCGGTTGCTGCCTGGCGCGCTTTGCTCGCCGAAAGTCCCGCCGATGCGCCGTGGCGGGGGATGGTCGAGGAGCGCATCGCCGCGGCCGCGCCGGCTCCCCTCGCTGCGGCTCCGGTCGCTCCCGCCCTGACCGATGACCAGATCGCCGCCGTCCAAGCGCTTCCCGAAGGTGACCGCCAGGCGATGATCCGCGGCATGGTCGACCGCCTTGCCGCACGGCTCGCGGAGGATCAGAAGGATCTCGACGGCTGGCTGCGGCTCGCCCGTGCCCGCGCCGTGCTCGGCGAGCGGCAGGCGGCCGAGGCGGCGCTCGACCGGGCCGCCGAGCTTTTCCGGGAAGATGCGGCGGCACTTCAGCGTATCGATGCCATGCGCAAGTCGCTGGCTGAATGATGAGAGTCGTGACCATGACCAGGAAACAGAAGCGCGCCGGGACCATCGCCGCCGGAGTGGCCGTCGTCGGCGTCGCCGTCGGCCTCGTGCTCTATGCGCTCAACGACTCCATCGTCTTCTTCTATACGCCCTCCGAGGCGCTCGCCAAGGTGATCGCGCCGGCCGAGCGTTTCCGGGTCGGCGGCCTCGTCGAGACCGGCAGCTTGAAGCATTTCGAGGGCACGACCGTGACCTTCGTCGTGACCGACACCGAGCGCACCCTTCCGGTCCGCTACACGGGCCAGCTTCCCGATCTCTTCCGCGAAGGCCAGGGCGTCGTGGCCGAAGGCGCGCTCGATGCCTCGGGCACCTTCCTCGCCGACGCCGTGCTCGCCAAGCATGACGAGAATTACATGCCGAAGGAGGTGGCCGACGCGCTGAAGAAGAAGGGCGTCTGGCAGGAAGGGAAGGGGGCCGCGCCGTGATAGCCGAACTCGGCCACTTCATGCTGGCGCTCGCCCTGGCGACCGCCGTCTTCCAGAGCGTCGTGCCGCATTGGGGAGCGGCCAGGAACAACGTTCTGCTGCTCCGCGCCGCCGGCCCCGCCGCCGAAGCCCAGCTCGTCCTCGTCGCCGCGGCCTTCCTGTGCCTCGTGTGGCTCTATGTGACGTCCGATTTCTCGGTGCTGAACGTCGCCGAGAACTCGCACTCGGAAAAACCGCTCGTCTACAAGATCACCGGCGTGTGGGGCAACCACGAGGGCTCCATGGTCCTGTGGGTCCTCATCCTCGCCGCCTTCGGCGCGTCGATCGCCGTTTTCGGCGACAACCTGCCGCTGCGCCTGAAGTCCCGCGTCCTCGCCGTCCAGGGTTTGGTCGCGGCGCTCTTCCTGCTCTTCATCGTCACGGTCTCCAATCCCTTCCTGCGCCTGGTTCCTCCGCCCATCGAGGGCAACGGCCTGAACCCGGTCCTCCAGGATCCCTCTCTCGCCATCCATCCGCCGTTTCTCTACGCGGGATATGTCGGGCTCTCCGTCGCCTTTTCCTTCGCCTGTGCCGCGCTCATCGAGGGCCGCGTCGAGCCGGCCTGGGCGCGCTGGGTCCGGCCGTGGACGCTCGCTGCCTGGATGTTCCTCACCGCCGGCATCGCGCTCGGCTCCTGGTGGGCCTACTACGAGCTCGGCTGGGGCGGCTTCTGGTTCTGGGACCCGGTCGAGAACGCCTCTTTCATGCCGTGGCTCGCCGCCACCGCGCTGTTGCATTCGGCGATCGTCGTTGAGAAGCGCAACGCGCTCAAGATCTGGACGGTGCTCCTCGCCATCCTTGCCTTTTCACTCTCTCTCGTCGGCACCTTCCTGGTCCGCTCCGGCGTCCTCACCTCCGTCCATGCCTTTGCCGTCGATCCGGCCCGCGGCGTCTTCATCCTGGCCATCCTCGTGCTGCTCATCGGCGGCGCCCTCCTGCTGTTCGCCTGGCGCGCGCCAGAGCTGAAACCCGGCGGCCTCTTCGCGCCCCTGAGCCGCGAAGGCGCGCTCGTCGTCAACAACCTTCTTCTGGCCGCCTGCGCCGCCACCGTCTTCATCGGCACGCTCTATCCGCTGGCGCTCGATGCCGTCGCCGGCGAGAAGATCTCGGTCGGTCCGCCCTATTACAATCTTACCTTCGTTCCCATGTTCGTACCCCTGCTGCTGCTCGTGCCCGCCGGTCCGCTCCTCTCCTGGAAGCGCGCCGCGGCCTGGCCGGTAGTCGAGCGGCTATGGGTCGCGGCCGTCATCGCGGCGGTCATCGCGATCGTCATCCACGTCGCCTTAGTGGGCGGTCCGCTGGCCGCGCCCTTCGGCTTCGCCCTCGCGATATGGCTCATCGCCGGAAGCATCGCCGAGCTCGGCGGGCGCATCGGTCTCATCCGCGACCCGGGTGGCGCGCTGCGCCGTCTCGCCGGGCTGCCGCGCTCCGCCATCGGCATGGCGCTCGCCCATGGCGGCCTCGGTCTCCTGGTCCTCGGCATCGTCGCCGTCACGGCGGGGCGGCAGGAACTCGTCTCCGCCCTCGCGCCCGGCGCGCGTGCGACGCTGGCCGGCTTCGACGTCGTCTTCGTCGGCGAGAGCTTGAGGAGCGGCCCCAACTACACGGCCGAGAGCGGCCGCTTCGACGTCGGCGTCGGCGGACGGACCGCGGTGACCCTCGTATCCGAGAAGCGCACCTTCAAGCCCCAGAACCAGACGACGACCGAGGCCGGCATCCACACCTTCCTGTCGGGCGACCTCTACGTCGTCATGGGTGACCGGTCGGCGGACGGTGGACGCGTCGTGCGCATCTATTTCAATCCGCTCGTCCAGATGATCTGGCTCGGCGCCGCCGTGATGTTCGCAGGCGGATTCATGTCCCTGACCGATCGCCGCTTCCGCATCGGTGCGCCCAAGGCGACGCGGCAGGTTCCCATCAAGGCGGCCGCATGAGCCGCGCCCTTCGCACGCTTCTGCTCCTTGCCCTGGTGTTCGGCAGTGCCGGCGCCGCAGGCGCCGTCGATCCCGACGAGATTCTGGCCGACCCGGCTCTGGAGGCCCGAGCCCGCGGCCTTTCGGCCGGCTTCCGCTGCCTCGTCTGCCAGAACCAGTCGATCGACGAGTCCGAGGCGCCGCTCGCCCGCGACCTGCGGCTCCTCATCCGCGAGCGGCTCGTGGCCGGCGACAGCGACGCAGACGTCAAGAGCTTCGTCGTCGACCGCTATGGAAGCTTCGTCCTGCTCAAGCCGCCATTCGCGGGGGCAACGCTCGTCCTGTGGCTCGCCCCCTTCGTGATTCTCCTCCTCGGCGCCGCCTATCTGCTTCTCCGCCGGGGCCGGACCGACCTCGCCCCGGACGAGATTCCGATGACGCCGGCCGAACAGGAGCGTCTTAACCGGCTTGTCGATCAGTGACTTCGCATCGCCGGCCTTCATTACAAAGGTTTCATATTGTTGAAAGGTCGGCGTAATCCGCCAGCGCCTATCTTTTCTCCATTCGATTCATTCATACGGGAGACCACGCATGAACCAGGTGACCAACTCCGTTACCGGCACGAAGAGCCGCCGCCTCGTCGGCGGCCTGATCGTCGCCGGACTCCTCGGCGCCACGGCTCTGACCGGCATCACCGGCGGTACCTTGCCCCTCTACGCCCAGACCGAGACGCCCTTGCTGAACCATGCCCCGGCCGAGGGCTTTGCCGACCTCGTCGACACAGTCATGCCGGCGGTGATCAGCGTCGAGGTGAAGTTCTCCAACGTCGCCGACAACGACATGGGCGTCGAAGGCGCCCCGGGCGTTCCCGGCTTCGGCGATCTTCCCGAGGACAGCCCGTTCCGCCAGTTCTTCCAGCAGTTCCCCGACCTCCGCAAGGATCCGCGCTTCCGTGCTCCCGAGCGCCGTCCCTTCGGCATGGGCCAGGGCTCCGGCTTCATCGTCTCCGCCGACGGCTACGCGGTCACCAACAACCACGTCGTCAAGAACGCCGACGAGGTGACGGTGACCCTGCAGGACGGCAAGGAGTACAAGGCCGAAGTCGTCGGCACCGATCCCAAGACCGATCTCGCGCTCCTCAAGATCAAGGAAGGCTCGAACTTCGCCTTCGTCAAGTTCGCCACCAAGGAAGCCCGCGTCGGCGACTGGGTCGTGGCGGTCGGCAATCCGTTCGGCCTCGGCGGCAGCGTGACGACCGGCATCGTGTCGGCCCGCGGCCGCGACATCGGCTCCGGTCCCTATGACGACTTCATCCAGATCGATGCGCCGATCAACCGCGGCAACTCCGGCGGCCCGGCCTTCAATCTGAGCGGCGAGGTTGTCGGCGTGAACACCGCCATCTACTCGCCGTCGGGCGGCAGCGTCGGCATCGGCTTCGCCATCCCGGCGACCATCGCCAAGGACGTCATCGAGAACCTGCGCGACAACGGCAAGGTGACGCGCGGCTGGCTGGGCGTGCAGATCCAGCCGGTCACGCCCGAGATCGCCGAGAGCATCGGCCTCACCGCCGAGCAGGGCGCCCTGGTGGCCGATGTGACCTCCGGCTCGCCCGCCGCCAAGGCCGGCATCAAGACCGGCGACACGGTGCTCAAGGTCGACGGCCTCGCCATTTCGCAGCCGCGCGATCTTGCCCGCCGCATCGCCATGATCGCTCCCGGCAAGCCTGTCGAGCTCGACATCGTTCGCGACGGCAAGCCGATGGCGCTCAAGGTCGAGATCGGCACCATGCCGAACGACATCGAGCTGAGCGAGGTACCGACCGCCCCGGCCGCCAAGCCGTCGAGCCTGACCGGCCTCGGCCTGTCGCTCGAGAAGAATGCCGAAGGCGACGTGGTGGTCAGCACGGTCGAGCCCGGCAGCGCCGGCGAGCAGAAGGGCCTCAAGGCCGGTGACACGATCCTCGAGATCAACGGCGCGGCCGTGGCCGACGTCGCCGACGTCACCAAGGGGCTCGATGCCGCCAACGGCGCCGGGCGCAAGAGCGTTCTCATGCTCGTGCGCTCCGGCGAGCGGCAGCGCTTCGTCGCCATGCCGGTGGAGAAGCCGAAGTCGTAAGTAACACACCACGCGGCGGCGCGGAGGCCCCTCTCCGCCCGCCGTCAGGCCGCGCGGACCGTTTTCTGTCTCCCCGTTCCCCGGAACAGACGTCCGCGCGGCGCTTTTTTTGAGGGGCATGCATCCGCCCCGTCGTGGTAAGAACGGCGAAAGTCTGGAGGGGCAAACCGCCTTGCGCATCTTGATTGTCGAGGACGATCGCGACGCCGCGGCCTGGCTCGTCAAGGGCCTGAAGGAAGCGGGCCACGTCGCCGATCATGTCGCCGACGGCGAGGACGGCCTCAGCCTCGCGCGCGAGCATGTGCACGACGTCCTCATCGTCGACCGCATGCTGCCGAAGCTCGACGGCCTCGAGCTCATCGCCCGCCTGAAGAGGGAAGGGGTGATGACGCCGGTCCTCATCCTGAGCGCGCTCGCCGACGTCGACGACAAGGTGAAGGGCCTGCGCGCCGGCGGCGACGACTACCTGGGCAAGCCCTATTCCTTCGCCGAGCTGCTGGCCCGCGTCGAGGGGCTGGCGCGCCGCAACGCCAGCGAGCCGCAGAAGACCAAGCTCGTCGTGAGCGATCTCGAGATGGACCTGCTCGCCCGCACCGTGACACGGGCCGGCAAGGCGATCGTGCTGCAGCCGCGCGAGTTCAAGCTCCTCGAATACCTGATGCGCAATGCCGGCCACGTCGTCACCCGCACCATGCTGCTCGAGAACGTCTGGGACTACCACTTCGATCCGCAGACCAACGTCATCGACGTCCACGTCTCGAGGCTCAGGACCAAGATCGACAAGGGCTTCGACGAGCCGATGCTGCAGACGGTGCGCGGCGCGGGATACATGATCCGTGCCCGCTAGCCTCAAGCTCCTCCGAACCTCGACCTTTCGCCTCGTTGCCCTCTATCTCTTCATTTTTGCGCTGTCGGTCGGCGCCATCCTGTCCTACGTCTATCTCAATACCGTCGTTCTCATCGAGCGTCAGGGCGAACAGACGGTGGAGGCGGAGCTCAGGAGCCTGGCCGAAGAGTACCGCTCGACCGGTCTCGACGGGCTCACCGACGCGGTGCGCCGGCGCAGCGGCCAGAGCAGCGGCGCCATCTACCTCCTGACCAACTTCCTCGGCCGCCGCCTGGCCGGCAATCTCGACGGCCTGCCCGAGCGGGCGCTGAAAGGGGAGGGGTGGATCGAATTCACCTACGGCGTCGAATCCTTCCGCGGCCTCGAGCGCCACCAGGCCCGCGCCTATCATGTGCAGCTTCCGGGCGGCGCGGTGCTGATCGTCGGCCGCGACGTCGAGGAGAAGCGCCAGTTCGGCGATCTCATCCGCCGCTCACTCTATCTCGCGCTCGCCATCGCCGTCGTTCTCGGCCTCCTCGGTGGCATGCTGATGAGCCGCAATTTCCTGCGCCGCGTCGAGACCATCACCGCCACCAGCCGCTCCATCATGGCGGGCGACCTGTCGCAGCGCGTTCCCGTTTCCGGCTCGGGCGACGAGCTCGACCGGTTGTCCGTCGGCCTGAACGAGATGCTCGACCAGATCGAGCGCCTCATGGCCGGCATGAAGGAGATCTCGAGCAATGTCGCCCACGACCTGCGCACGCCCCTGACGCGTCTGCGCACCCGTCTCGAATCGGCTCAGCGCGCCACCGGCGGCGACAACCGCACGGCGCTCGAGGTCGCCATCCGCGAGGCCGATTCCCTTCTCGCCACTTTCAATGCGCTCCTCTCCATCGCCCGCACCGAGGCGGGTCAGGTGCGCGAGGGCTTGCGCCCCGTCGAGCTGAAGGGATTCATCGAGGAAATCGGCGAGCTCTTCGCACCGCTTGCCGAGGAGGGCGGCGGCATCTTCGTCGTGAAGGCCGCGGAGCCCGTAACCGTCCGTGCCGACCGCCAGCTGCTCGCCCAGGCCGTTTCGAACCTCGTCGACAACGCCCTCAAATACGGCGTCGACGCCGGAAGCAACAGTCCCGACATCACCTTGGAGCTGACCGCCTCCGACCGGACGGCGACCATCGCGGTGAGCGACCGCGGTCCGGGCGTCGAGGCCGGCGACCGCGCCCGCATCGCCGAGCGCTTCGTGCGCCTCGATGCCTCCCGCTCCAAGCCCGGCAGCGGCCTGGGCCTCAGCCTCGTGCAGGGCATTGCCCATCTCCACAACGGCGAGCTCGTCATCAGCGACAACGCCCCGGGACTGCGCGTCGAGCTGGTGCTTCCCCGCCACGCCGACGGCGACTAAGCTCGCGCCTGCATGCCAGGGGATCTTTTCGCGACGTTCAAGCCGCTGCCGCCGCCTGCCGACGGCGCGGCCGTCGAGCGGGCCCGGCGCGACCTGGCCGAGCGCGCTCCGGGCCTCGCGGCGCGCATCGACCGGGACGAGCGGCTCCGAAACCTGGCGGACGCGGTGTTCGGCGCTTCTCCCTATCTGCGCGAGCTCGTGCTGAACGAGCCGGCCTGGCTTGCCGAGGCGCTCGACGGCGATATCGCCGCGCATGCCCGGTCGCTCATCGACTCATTGCGCGACAGCGGCCGCACCGCCGAAGACGACGTGGCGATCATGCGTGACCTGCGCCGCGTCCGCTCGCGCGCCTCGCTGCTCCTGGCCCTTGCCGATCTCGCCGGCTTCTGGGACGTCGACCGCCTCACGGAGGAGCTGGCGCAGCTCGCCGACGCCGCCGTGAGCGCCGCCATCGTCTACCTGCTGCGCGACGCCGCCCGCGCCGGCCAGCTGAAGCGCCCCGCCGGCGACGATCCGCAGGCGGGCTCGGGCTATGTCGTTCTGGCCATGGGCAAGCACGGCGCGCGCGAGCTCAACTACTCGAGCGACGTCGATCTCATCGTTCTTTACGAATCGGGCGCCGGTCTTCTCGCCGATGGCATCGAGCCGGCGAAGTTCTTCGTCCGCATGACCAAGCGCCTCGTCGGCCTCCTGCAGGAGTCGACCGCGGACGGCTACGCTTTCCGCGTCGACCTTCGCCTGCGCCCCGACCCTCGGGCCACCCAGATCGCAATCGCTTGCGAGGCGGCCGCCATCTACTACGAGAACATGGGCCAGAACTGGGAGCGTGCCGCCATGATCAAGGCGCGCCCCTGCGCCGGCGACATCGCCATGGGCGAGGCGTTCCTGGAGCGGCTCACCCCCTACATCTGGCGGAAATACCTCGACTATGCGGCGATCGCCGACATCCAGTCGTTGAAGCGCCAGATCGACGCCGTGAAGGGGCACGGAAAGATCGCCGTGCGCGGCCACAACGTGAAACTCGGGCGCGGCGGCATCCGCGAGATCGAGTTTTTCGTCCAGACCCAGCAGCTCATCGCCGGCGGCCGCAATCCGTCGCTCCGCGGCCGGCGGACCGTCGACATGCTGGCCGCTCTTGCCGAGGCTGGATGGATCGCCGCCGATGCGGCGGCCGACCTCTCAAGCCGCTACCGCTTTCTCCGCCATGTCGAGCACCGCATCCAGATGGTGGCGGACGAGCAGGCCCACGACCTGCCGCGCGACGACGAGTCCTTCGAGCGCCTGGCGCGCTTCTCGGGCTTCGCGACGGCCGCCGCCTTCGAGGCGGAACTGCGCCAGACGTTCGAATCCGTCCAGGAGCACTATGCGCGGCTCTTCGAGAAGGCGGGAGCGCTCGGCGGCGAGCGAGGGAGCCTCGTCTTCACCGGCGGCGAGGACGATCCCGGCACGCTCGAGACACTGGCCCGCATGGGATTCCGTCAGGCGAGCGAGGTGTCGGCGACCATCCGGGGCTGGCATTTCGGCCGCTATGCGGCGACCCGCTCGGCCCGCGCCAAGGAGATCCTGACCGAGATCATGCCCGAGCTGCTGACGGCGCTGTCGCGCACCGGCGACGCCGACGCCGCCTTCCTCGCCTTCGACCAGTTTCTCTCCCGCCTGTCCTCGGGCGTGCAGATCTTCTCCATGCTCAAGGCCAATCCCGACCTTCTCGAGCTCCTCGCCCGCATTCTCGGTATCGCGCCGCGCCTTGCTGAGGAACTGTCGCTGCGCCCCAAGGTGCTGGACGCGATCTTGGATGCGGATGCGCCCGGCCGGATGCCCGACCGCGACGAGCTGCGCCGCTCCACCGCCTCGCTGGCCGGGTCGGGCCTCGCCTTCGAACCCTGCCTCGATCAGGCCCGCATCGTCGGCCGCGAGCAGATGTTTCGCACCGGCGTCGCCATCCTGTCCGATCCGGTCAACGCCGAGGCGGCCGGGGTTGCCTTCTCCGCTCTCGCCGATGCGCTGATCGACCGGCTGCTCGCCGCCACCCGGCGCGACATCGGCGCTCGTCACGGAACTTTCCCGAGGGACGAGGTCGCGGTCGTCGCCCTGGGCAAGCTCGGCGGCAGCGAGATGACGGCCGCCTCCGATCTCGACCTCATGCTCATCTACGGCACCGGTGATGCGGACATGTCGGACGGCAGGCGCCCCTTGAGCGTCATGCAGTATTATACGCGCCTGACTCAGAGGCTGATCGCCGCCTTGTCCTCGCCGACCGCCGAGGGCGTGCTCTATGAGGTCGACATGCGCCTCAGGCCGTCGGGCAACAAGGGGCCGGTCGCCACCCGCATCGAGAGCTTCGAGACCTATCACCAGGGTTCCGCCTGGGCTTGGGAGAAACTGGCCCTGACGCGCGCCCGCGTCGTCGCCGGCGATCCCTCGTTCTGCGGCGTCGTCGAGCGCGCCATCGCCCATGCCCTGTGCCAGCGACGCGATCCGGAGGCGACGCGCATCGACGTGCTCGACATGCGCCGCCGCATGTGGACGGAGCTCGGGTCGAGCGGTCTCTGGGACCTGAAGCATGAACGCGGCGGGCTGATCGATGTCGAGTTCGTCGCCCAGTTCCTCGCCATCGCGCACGCCTCCGCCCATTCCTCGCTGCTCGAGCCGAACACCGGCCGGGCGCTCGAGGTTGCTCACCGCCTCGGGCTTCTGAAGACCGGCGACTTCGAGACCCTGCGCAACGCCTGCCGGCTCTACCAGCGTCTCACCCAGGTCCTTCGCCTGTGCGTCGGCAAGAATTTTTCCGCGATCTTCCCCCGGGGCCTTCAACATCTCCTCGCCGCGGCGGCGGAATCCCCTGACCATGCTGCCGCCGAGGCCCGCATCGCCGACAGCCAGGCGGAGGTGCGGCGTGTCTTCGCGCGCCTGATCGGAGATTTCTGAGAATTTTTGCTGCAACCGCGACGGAATTTGCCGTCCTCGACCGTCTACATTGCCGATGGATTTCAGCACCGACATTGGAAGGATGCATACTGTGAAACGAATTGGAATTTCATTCATCATTTCGGCCGCCCTGTGCTTTGCGGCGTCCGTGCCTGCCATGGCGGCGAGCGCCAGCCTCCCGGCCGGCAAGCGGGCCTTCAGCCAGTTGGACGGCAACAAGGACGGCAAGCTGACGGTGGAGGAGCTGTCGCCGCGGGCCGCAAAGCGCCTCGAACGCTATGACGGCGACAAGGACGGCGCCGTGAGCAAGTCCGAGATCGATGCGGCGATTCTCAAGCAGATGGAAGGGCGTCGTGACCGGCTCCTGAATGATCTCGATTCCGACCGCGACGACGTCATCTCCTCGACCGAGGTGCTCGCCATCGTGAAGATGGAGTTCATCGACGCCGACCGGAACGGCGACGGCGTCCTGACGCCCGAGGAGGCCCAGGGCTACCGTCCGGCGCGCAAGGAGGCGGCCGACCAGAAGGACGAAACCGAAACTCCGGAAGAGCAGCCCTAAGGCCTCCGCACGGGCGAGGGGTCGAAAGTGCCGCTTGTCCTCGATTCATGGCCGCCGCGCCGATGAAGGGCCGAGTTCTTCTCCCGCAGCTCGTCGAGCGCGACCATGCCGCCTTTGCCCGCGTGGTCGCCACCCATCATGGCCGTCTCAGTCGCGTCGCCAACCGGCTTCTGAAGAACGAGGCGGACGCGCAGGAGGTCGCCCAGGAGACGTTCCTCAAGCTGTGGAGCGAGGTCGACCGCATTCGCGACGAAGCCAGCCTGGCGGCCTGGTTGACGCGGGTGGCGAGCAACCTGGCCTTCGACCGGCTGCGCCAGCGCCGGACGTTGCCGGTCGACCATTGTCCTGATCGCGCCGACGAGACCGCCGCGTCGGACCGCGTCTTGAAGCGCGCCATGCTGTGCCGGGAGATCGAGGCGGCGCTCGACCTCCTGCCGGGGCGGCAGCGCCTCGCCCTTATCCTGGTTCATTTCGAAGGGATGGACCAGCGGACGGCCGCCGCCGCCCTTGACGTGACCCGCGAGGCGCTCGAATCGCTTCTCGCCCGCTCCAGGCGCGGCCTGCGAAAAGCGCTCGCCCGGCGCTGGCGCGATATGCTCGACGAGATCGCCGAATTCTAGGAGTTCTAGGGCGCCTTGGCCGGTCGGCCCATTCAGGCGACCGCCTGGCTCTTGCCGGCGTCGGCGGCCCGCGGGATCACGACCGTCACCGTCGTGCCCCGGCCTTCCTCGCTCTCGATCGCCAGCGATCCGCCGTGCAGCTCGATGAGCGATTTCGAGATGGCGAGGCCGAGGCCTGAGCCGCTCTTGGTCTTGGTGAACTGGTTCTCGACCTGCTCGAACGGCCGGCCGATCTTGTGCAGGTCGCCGGACGGGATGCCGATGCCGGTGTCGGCGATGACGATCTCGACGGCGCCGCTCTTCTCGGCTGCCGAGATGGTGACCGAGCCGTATTCGGGCGTGAACTTCACGGCGTTGGCGATGAGGTTGATCAGCACCTGCTTGAGCGCCCGCTTGTCGGCCTCGACGCTGATCTTCTTCGACAGCTCGGCGTGGATGTCGACGCGGCCTTCCAGCGCCCGCGGCGTGACGATCCTCAGCGCTTCCTCGATGATGGCCAGCATGCTGGTCGGCTTGACCTCGAGCTGCACGCGCCCGGCTTCGATCTTCGACATGTCGAGGATGTCGCTGATGACGTCGAGCAGATACTGGCCGCTGCGGTGGATGTCGCGCGCATATTCGAGATACTTGTCCGCTCCGATCGGGCCGAAGAATTGCTGCTCCATCACCTCGCTGAAGCCGATGATGGCATTGAGCGGTGTGCGCAGCTCGTGGCTCATGTTGGCGAGAAACTCCGACTTCGAGCGGTTGGCTTCCTCGGCCCGCGTCTTCTCGCGCGAATACTTTTCGGCGAGGTCGGCCAGCCGCTGCGACTGCTGCTCCAGGGCCATGCGCGACTTCTGCAGGTCGCGCACCGAGTTCATGAGCTCACGCTCCGACAGGATGAGCCGCTCCTCGTGCTTCTTGAGCGGCGTGATGTCGGTGCCGACCGAGACGAAGCCGCCGTCCTTGGTGCGCCGCTCGTTGATCTGCAGCCACCGCCGGTCGTCGAGCTGCACCTCGAAGGTGTTGCCTTCCGCGATCTCGCCGAGGGCAACCGGCACGCGCTGGCGCACCACCGGCTCCCGCGCCGCCTTGGCGACGACGTCGTAGGGCGTGTTCGGCGCGCATACGCTGGCCGGCAGGGTGTGGAACTGCTGGTATTTCGAATTGCACATGACGAGCCGGTTGTCGGCGTCCCACAGCACGAACGCCTCCGAGATGTTCTCGATCGCGTCCTTTAGGCGCAGCTCCGCTTCCTGGTTGAGCCGGTCGGCGGTCTTCTGTTCCGAGATGTCGATGACGATGCCCACCAGATGCGGCCCTTCCTCGTCGGGAGTGGCGGCGAGCTCGGCTCGCGCCCTCAGCCACACGAAGTGCCCGTCGCGGTGCTTCATGCGGAACTCGCGGTCGAAGGAGCCGCGCCAGCCCTGCAGCATCTGCTCGGCGGAGCGGTCGATCGGCTCGTCCTCGGGGTGGAGCAGCTCTGCGACCTCGCCGTAGGACAGGAAGTCGCCGCGCGGCTCGAGCCCGAGGATGTCGAACATCGAGCGCGACCAGAAGATCTGTCCGCGCGCGATGTCCCAGTCCCACAATCCGCATTTGCCTCGGTCGAGCGCCTTGTCGAGGCGCTCAGTCGCCACCGCCAGCGTCCGGTCGGCCTCGGCGGCGCGCGCCGCCTGCCAGTGAAAGGCGCCGCCGAGCAGCACGAGCACGCCGAGCGTCACCGTGAAGAGGGTGGTGATCTGAGTGACGTTGCGCTTCCAGCCTTGCAGCAGGTCGCTGCGCAACTGGACGACGGCCAGCATCCCGGGATGCGGATCGAGACCGAGAACGATGGCGAAGGCGTCGCTCCCGTCGGCGAGCTTGGTGAGCTGCATGTCCCGCTCGTCCTGGCCCGCCGCCAGGAACCGCGCCGCCGGCAGGACCTCGAACAGCGACCGCCCGCTCAGCGCATCGTTCCTCGGCAGCATCGCGCGGATCATGCCGCTCGCGTCGGTGAGCAGGAACGTGCGGTCGAGGGGACGGTCGGGCAGCGGCACCGCCGTCTCGATATCCTCCTGCAGCGGCGCCCGCGGCGTGCTGTCGGCGCCGATGCCGGCGCCGAGCGACACGCTGAGCCGTCGCGCCGCGATCTCCGCATGGAGAACGGACAAGCGGTTGTGCTCGACGATGTGCGCGCGGCGGCTGATCGACAATTGCAGGATGAGCGCCGCCCCGAGGGTGGCGAGGAAGAGCGCGATCAGGATGGTGATGAGGTTGCGAAGCGCACGCTCCGAAATGGCGATGCTCGCCCAGCGTGGCGCGGCGACGGGAAGCCGGAGCTTTCGTTCCTTGAAGAAAAGTTCGCCGAGTTGCGTTTTTGCCACCGCGTGCCCCTGACGCCCGGAAAATTGTGTTCTTGGAGTCTTTTTCTCATTGCAACGCCATTCACCGACGAAGAATCACTTCAACTATTTGAGTCGAATCGGGGGTGCCTTGTCCAGTATTCGGGAGGCTCGCCGGAGGCATGCGAGGGTTGCCCTGGCCCTCCGACGGGGGAGCCCTGCGAATCACGCCATCGAGCGCGTCACGATCTCGTAGGTGTCGCGCGACAGCGGGGTCGCATCGAGGATCGTTCGCAGCGCCCGCCGCGCCAGCGCGCGCCGTTTCGCCTCCAGCGACCTGTAGGTCTTGAAGCTGCCGGCGAGCCGCGCCGCGACCTGCGGGTTGCTGCGGTCGAGCTTGACGATCGCTTCGGCGACCAGCCGGTAGCCGGCGCCGTCGGCGGCGTGGAAGCCGACCGGATTGAATGCCGCGAACGTTCCCAGCAGCGCGCGGAAGCGGTTCGGCGACTGCCAGTTGAACAGCGGGTGGTCGAGGAGCGACCGCACGCGCGCCGGCGCGTCGGCGGACGGCACCTGCGCATGCAGCGAGAACCATTTGTCGACGAGCAGGTGATCATCGCCGTGCTTGGCGAGGAACAGCTCCAGCGCCTGGTCGCGCTCGGGCACGTCGATCTGCAGGAGGGCAGTGAGTGCGCCGATCGTGTCGGTCATGTTCCGCGCCTCGCGGAAATGTCGGATGGCGAGTTCGGCGCCGCTTTGCGGATCGCCGGCGGCGTAGAGCGCCAGCGCCGCGTGCCGCAGCGCCCGCTTGCCGGAGCCGACGGGATCGGGCGCATAGGTTCCTTTCACTTCGGACGACTCGTAGATGCGCAGGAGTTCAGGCGCGAGCGTCCGGCCGAGACGGGCGCGCAGGCCGTCGCGCGCCCGGTGCACGAGGTCGGGATCGACGTTGCGCGTCATGTCGCCGGCGATGTCCTGCTCGGTCGGCAGCGCCAGCATGAGCGCCAGGAACTGCGCATCGAGCCGCGCATCGGCGAGCGTGTGCTTCAGCGCATCGGCGAAGGCGCGCGGCGCGGCAGGGCTGCGGCGCGACTTGTGCTTCGCCATCGCGTCGACGATCAGGGCGCGGCTGAGCGACTGGCAGGCTTCCCAGCGATTGAACGGATCGCCGTCGTTGGCCATGAGGAAGATGAGGTCCTTTTCGGCAAGGTTGGTCTTCAGCCGGATGGGTGCCGAGAAGCCGCGGTTGATCGACGGCACCGGCCGCGAGCCGATGTTGGTGAACCGGAACGTCTGCGACCTCTTGGTGAGTTCGAGGATCGGTTCGTCGAGCGGTCCGTCGGCGGTCTCCAGCGCCATGTCGTGACCGTTCGGGCCGACCAGGCCGATGGCGAGCGGGATGTGCAAAGGCTGCTTGGCGGCCTGCCCGGGGGTGGGCGGCGTGCGCTGCGTGACCCTGAGCTCGTAGACTTTCTTCCTGGCGTCGTAGGTGCCGGTCGCCCGCACCTCCGGCGTTCCCGCCTGGCGATACCACCGGAAGAACGGCTTGAAGTCGCGCCCCGATGCATCGGCCATGCAGGCGACGAAATCTTCGACCGTCGCCGCCTCGCCGTCGTGGCGCTCGAAATAGAGGTCCATCGCCTTCCGGAAAGTGGCCGGGCCGAGCAGGGTCTTCATCATGCGGACGATCTCGGCGCCTTTCTCGTAGACCGTCGCCGTGTAGAAGTTGTTGATCTCGATGTAGGAGGCGGGCCGCACCGGATGGGCGAGGGGCCCTGCATCCTCCGGGAACTGCTGGGCGCGCAGCGTCCGCACGTCCTGGATGCGCTTCACGGCGCGCGACCGCATGTCGGAGCTGAATTCCTGGTCGCGAAACACCGTCAGGCCTTCCTTCAGGCACAGCTGGAACCAGTCCCGGCAGGTGATGCGGTTGCCGGTCCAGTTATGGAAGTACTCGTGCGCTATGATCGCCTCGATGTTCACGTAGTCGAGGTCGGTGGCGCTCTCCGGCTGCGCTAGCACGTACTTGTCGTTGAAGATGTTGAGGCCCTTGTTCTCCATGGCGCCCATGTTGAACATCGACACCGCCACCACCATGAAGACGTCTAGATCGTACTCGCGCCTGTAGGCCTTCTCGTCCCACGCCATCGAGGCCTTGATCGATTCCATCGCCCAGCCGCAGCGGTCCTCCTTGCCGCGTTCGACGAAGATGCGCAGCGCGACCTTGCGGCCCGACATGGTTGTGAAGCCGTCCTCGACGGCGGCGAGGTCGCCGCCCACCATGGCGAAGAGGTAGGCGGGCTTGGGGAACGGATCCTCCCACAGTGCGAAGTGCCGGTTGGTGCCGGCGACGTCGCCGCTCTCCTTGAGATTGCCGTTGGCGAGCAGCACCGGCGCCTCGTTCTTGTCCGCCTCCAGCCGCACGCTGAAGCGCGACAGCACGTCCGGACGGTCCGGGAAATAGGTGATGCGGCGAAATCCTTCCGCCTCGCACTGCGTGCAGTAGATGCCGTTGCTGAGATAGAGCCCGGAGAGTTCGGTGTTGGCCTTAGGCGAGCAGCCCGTCTCGATCTCGAGCTCGAACCGGCGGCCCGGCGGGGCGTGGAGCACCAGTCGCTTGCCGGCGACCTCGTAGGCCGACGGCGCGAGCTGCCGCCCGTCGAGCCGGACGGCGTGGAGCTCGATGCCTTCGCCGTCGAGCGCCAGCGGCGCCCCCTTCTCCGGCGATCCGGGGTTGGGCACCACGTTGAGCCTGGAACGGACCCGGGTGTCGACGGCGTCCAGCTTGACGTCCAGAGCAACGGTTTCAACGAGGTGCGTCGGCGGCCGGTAGTCCTTCAGGTGGATCGTCGGCGGTTTCGCTCTGACCATTGTTCCGCACCTTTATATGCTATGCTCCGGCAATCTAGTGTTAGAGTTGGTAATTTCAAAGCGCTCCAAGGAGCGGACCGGCCTCATGAGTCGCGCATTCGTCAAGGATCAGGAAGATTCCGACCCTATCGCGGACCTGGCCGAACGTCCGATCAGCCCTCATCCGAACTACGTCACCCACCGGGGCCTGAGGCTCATGGACGGCGAGATCGCCGCGCTCCGCCACACCCTTGCCGAAGCCCAGCGCAACGAAGACCGCCCGGCGATTGCGCGCGCCTCGCGCGAACTGCGCTACTGGGTCGAGCGCCGCACCACCGCCCAGGTCGTCGAGCCGCGGGCGGGTTCGGGCCCGGTGGCCTTCGCGACGCGCGTCACCTTCGAACGCGAGGACGGACGCTCCTCCACCTATGCCATCGTCGGCGAGGATGAGGCGGAACTGAAGTTGGGCTACATGGCCTATACCGCGCCGCTCGCCCGCGCCCTTCTCGGCAAGGTGGTCGGCGATGTCGCCGATACCCCGACCGGCGAAGTGACCATCCTGAGGATCGAGGCGGTGACCGAGGCTTAAGGTTCCCGTTCGGCGAACCAGCCGCGCGCGAAATCCGAGAACGCGGTCATCACGCGCGTCGCCCGGGCCGAGGTATGCATGGCCAGGCCGGCCTCGGCCACCCGGCATTTCTCGCGAACGCCGCGAATGGCGAGCGCATGGCCGTCATAGGTGTGATCGCCGTGCGGGCGCGTGACGAGGAGCGAGTAGCCGGCGCCGCAACCGACCAGCCCCCGCACCAGCTCGAGCGACGGTGAGCTGAACGCCACCTTCGGCTCGATGCCCTGGTCCTTGAGGAGGCCGGTGAAGTAGCTCCGGCTCGGCGTGACGTCGAGCAGGATGAATGGTTCGTCCTCGAGGCTGGCAAGCGACACCGTCTTCTGCCGCGCCAGGCGGTGCCCCTCCGGCAGGAGGACATAGGGTGGAAAGCTCGCGAGCTTCTCGAACCTCAGGTCGGCCGGCAGGTCGACGGCGTAGATGAAGGCCAGCTCGAAGCGCCCCCGGCGCAGGCCCTCGACCAGCTGCTCCTCGGTCCCCTCGTGAAGCACGATCTCGACGCGCGGATGGGCGGCGCGGAAGGCGGAAATCAGCGCCGGCATGAACATCGGGGCGAGGGTGAGATAGGCGCCGATGCCGAGCGCGCCCTCCACTCTCTCGCCCGCCTCGGCGGCGTGGTTCTGCAGGTCGCTCGCCTGGCGCAGCAGCTGGCGGGCCTCCGCCAGCAGGCGCTCGCCCGCCGCGGTAAGCGATACGCCGTGCGCATGGTGACGCAGCAGCAGCTGGACGCCGAGCTGCTCCTCGAGCTTGGCGATCGCCATGGACACTGTCGGCTGCGCGACGCCGAGCGACCCGGCGGCATCGTTGATCGAGCCGTGCTCGGCGGCGGCGAGGAGGTATTCGACCTGGCGCAGGGAGTACCGCAGCATTTGGATAGGAATAATCTATCCAAAAGAGAAAAAGAATTTATTTTTTCTAAGCACCGCCGCGCGTTAACCTCCGTGAACGACCTGAGGAGGTGAGCCATGGAAGCGCTGATCGAGCATCGACCGACCGAAACCCCCGGAAACTTCGTCACCGCCATGGCGGCTGCCGCGTGCGGCGTGTCGATCGTGACGACGGATGGTCTCGCCGGGCGCTTCGGCATCACGGTGAGCGCCGTCGCATCCGTGTCGGCCGAACCGCCGCTCGTTCTCGTCTGCATCAATCGGCGCAGCCCGGCCGCGGCGGCGGTCGATGCGAACGGCGTCTTCGCCGTCAACCTGCTGTCGGCGGAGCAGCGCACTCTCGCCATGACGTTCGCCGGACGTCCCGCCGCCGGCGATCCCTACGATTTCTCGGCGGCCGACTGGCAGGCGGGGGTGACGGATGCGCCGCTCCTTTCGGACGCGAGTGCCGCCTTCGAGTGCGAGGTCGAGCGGGCGTTCGATGCCGGGACCCATCGTATCGTCATCGGCCGCGTCCTCGCCGCGCGCCGCACGGCGGTTCCGCCTCTGTTGTATTCTGACCGCCGCTTCGGGCGGCTCGTCGCCCTCGACCACTGACCGAAAGGCTCAAGCGATGATCAGGACCGGCAAGGACTACCGCGACTCCCTTCGCGACGGCCGCGACGTGTGGATCAACGGCGAACGGGTGCGCGACGTGACCACCCACCCGATGTTCAAGCCGCTCGTCGACATCCGCGCCCGCATCTACGACATGGCGCACGAGCCGAAGACGGCGGGCCTCATGAGCTACGAGGAGGAGGGCGAGCGCCACGCCATCGGTCTTAAGCTTCCCTTCACCGAGCAGGACTGGCACGACAAGCGCCGCGCCGTCGACGCCGTCATGCACGACATCGGCGGCGTCGTCACCCGCGTCGGCGACGAGACCATCGGCGAGATGTGGTCCCTGTGGGACGGCAAGGACATCCTCAACGAGATTGATTCGCGTTTCGCCCGGAATATCGAGCGCCATATCCGCGAGGCGATAAAGCTCGATCCCTTCCACGTCTCCGCCAATACCGATCCCAAGGGCGACCGGTCGAAGCGTCCCCAGGACCAGGACCCCGACATGCTGGTCCATGTCGTCAAGGAGACCGACGCCGGCATCGTGATCCGCGGCGCCAAGTACGAGACCGCAGCCGCCTACGCCAACCAGGCTTTCCTCAAGCCCACCATCGCCAATTGGGGCGATTCGAAGCTCTCCGAATATGCGCTCGGCTGCATCGTCAGGATGAACGCCAAGGGCGTGAAGCACATCTGCCGGACGGGGTTCGCCGGCCGCGCTCCCGAACGCGACTATCCCCTGTCGAACCGCTTCGACGAGATCGACACGCTCGTCATCCTCGACGACGTGCTGATCCCCTGGGAAGACATACTCTTCTACCAGCACACGCGCGCCGCCGCCTTCATCCGCCAGACGCTGCATCGCTATTCGGCCTTCCCCTTCGTGCAGCGGACGCTCTCCTTCGCGGATCTCATGATCGGCGCGGCGCTGTGGAACGTGAGGCAGACCGGCCTCGACAAGCAGCAGGCCGTCCAGGAGAAGCTCGCCGAGCTCGCCGTGTGGCGCGAGGGCATCAACGCCCATCTCACCGCAGCCGTGGCGACCGGCCAGAAGAGCCCGAACGGCCTTCTCATGCCCAACCAGTCCTTGCTGTTCACCGGTCGCGTCCATGCCATGACCAACCTGCCGCGCGTCATGCACATCGCCCGCGAGCTGTGCGGCGGCCAGATCTGCGTCACGCCCGACGCCGCCGCCTTCGAGAACGGCGAGACCGGCCCGTGGCTGCAGAAGTTCTATTCCATCAACGACCACTGGGTGGCCGACGACCGCCGCCGGCTCCTGGCGCTCGCCCGCGACCTTCTCAACTCCGACTATGCGGGCCATCGCCTGACCTTCCAGCTCTTCGCGCAGTCGCCGCCTTTCGCCCATCTCGCTGCGGTCTATCGCGAGTTCGACTGGAAGGGGCCCTTGCAATTCGCCCAGAAGGCGGGTGGACTTTCCGATGCGATATGGGATGCGGCGCCCAAGGCCGCGGCGGAGTAGGACGGTATGGCTCACGAGAGATTTCGCAAGTTCAACACCCGCGACACCTATCCCAACCAGAAGCTCAGCAACGATCTCTGCCAGGTCGTGAAGGCGAGGGGCACGCTCGTCTTCGTGCGCGGCCAGGTCGGCCAGGACCTCGAGACGGCGAAGAGCGTCGGCACCGGCGATCCCGGCGCCCAGGCCGATCAGGCGATGCGCAACGTCAAGCAGCTCCTCGAGGAGGCGGGCGCGAAGCTCGAGCATATCTGCCGCATCCAGGTCTACATCACCGATCGCGCCTATCGCGAACCGGTCTACCAGGCCATCGGCAAGTGGCTTCAGGGCGTCTTCCCGGTGTCGACGGGACTGATCGTCCAGGGGCTCGCGCGCCCCGAATGGGTCATGGAGATCGAGGCGACCGCCGTCATTCCCGATGAAGGCGCCAAGGCATGACGTTCTCGCTGGTCGGACGCTGTGCCCGCACCGGCATGTTCGGCGTCGCCATCACCACCTCGTCCATCTGCGTCGGAGCGCGGTGCCCGCATGCGCGCGCCGGGGCCGGCGCGGTCGCCACCCAGAACGTCACCGATCCCGTCTTCGGCCCCTTGATCCTCGGCTACCTGGCGGAAGGCCGGTCGGCGGGCGCCGCATTGAAGCTCGCCACGGCCGAGCGTCCGTTCCTCGACTATCGCCAGGTCACGGTCATCGACCGCCACGGCGAGACCGCCTGCCATTCGGGCGCCCGCATCCTCGGGCGGCATGCCGAAGTGGCGGGTCGCGACTGCTTTGCGGCCGGCAATCTCCTGAGGTCGGAAGCCGTGCCCAAGGCCATGGCGAGCCGCTTCGAGGCCGATGCCGGAGCGCACCTTGCCGACCGGCTTCTCGCCGCCCTCGAAGCGGGTTTGGCGGCCGGCGGCGAGGAGGGGACCGTCCACTCGGCGGCGCTCCTCGTCGTTCACGAGCATCCGTTTCCGCTGGTCGACCTGCGCTGCGACTGGGACGACGACGATCCGGTCGGCCGCGTTCGGCGCCTGTGGACGGACTATGAACCGCAGATGGACGCTTATGTGAGGCGTGCCGTCGCTCCCGCCGACGCGCCGAGCTACGGCGTGTCGGGCGACCCCTAGGCGCGCAGGCGGTGGAGCAGCCGGTCCAGGAATCGATCGCACGCCGCCATCTGGCTTTCCTCGATGTACTCGTCGGGCTTGTGGGCAACCGCGATGTTGCCCGGCCCGCACACCACCGTCGGTATGCCGAGCTCGCCATGGAAGAGGCCGCCCTCCGTGCCGAAGCTGATCTTGCCCGTGCTGTTGCTTCCGGTGAGCGAGGCGACGAAGGCGACGACCTCGCTGTCGGTCGGTGTGTCCATGGCGGGATAGCCTGCCGTCGGCTCGAAGACGATGTCGGCGCCGGCGAACACCTTGCGGGCCTGCCCGACGATGCCCGCCGCCGCCTGCTCGATCCGCTGCACGATGGCCTGCGGCTCGTCCTCGGGGATGTGGCGGATTTCGTAGTCGAACCGGCAGGAATTGGGCACGATGTTGATGACCTCGCCGCCCGCGATGTTGCCGGCATGCAGCGTCGTGTACGGAACCTCGTAGTCGCCGTCCCGATGTCCGCTCGCGGCGATCTCGGCCTGGATGCGGCGGATGTCGCCGATGAGGTCGCAGGCGAGATGGACTGCGTTGACGGCGAGCGGCGCCAGGCTCGAATGCGCCTCGAGCCCCTTGCAATGGACGCGCCGGCCGACCTTGCCCTTGTGGGCGGTGACCACCGTGAGGCTCGTCGGCTCGCCGACGATGCAGAAGCGCGGGCGGACCGGCATGTCCTTCATGACCGCGATGAGCCGCCGCACGCCGAGGCACCCGACCTCCTCGTCGTAGCTGAGCGCCAGGTGGAGGGGGACGGCGAGCGCAACGCCGTCGGCGGCGCGGAACAGCCGGAGGGCGGAGGCGATGAATCCCTTCATGTCGGCGCTGCCGCGCCCGAAGAGCCTGCCTCCCGCCGCGCGGAGCTGGAAGGGATCCGAGCTCCATGCCTGGCCTTCCGTCGGAACGACGTCGGTGTGGCCCGACAGCACGACTCCCGGACGGTCGTCGGGCCCGAGCGTCGCGAAGAGGTTGGCCTTCCGCTTGTCTTCGCTCTCGACGATCCGGCATCGCGCCCCGGCGGCCTCGAGCTCGGCGCGGGCGAAGGCGATGAGCTCCAGGTTGCTGTCGCGGCTGACCGTCGGGAAGGCGACGAGGCGGTGCAGATAGTCGATGCTGGAGGGAAGGCCCATGCCCTTTGCTAGCCGGTCCGCCGTCGCGCCGCAAAGGCCAAACGCGCTTGTGCGAAAATCAAGAACGGTTATCCTCTTGCGTATCGAAATTTCGCACGCAAAGGGCGCCCCCCGTGACCCGCTTGGAGCGGTCCCCGCTCGCCACTGCCTTTCGCTATTTCGCCGCCGTAGCCGAGAACGGCTCCATTCGGGGTGCCGCCGCCGCGCTGAGCGTCGCGCCCTCCGCCATCAACCGCCAGGTGCTGCTCGTCGAGCGCGGGCTCGGCACCGAGCTGTTCGACCGGGTCGGCCGAAGCCTGCGGCTTTCCGAGGCGGGCCACATCCTGCTCGCCCACGTCCGCGGCGCCGAGCGCACCTACGAGGACGCGCTCTCGGCCATCAACGAGCTGCGCGGCCTGAAGCGCGGCAAGGTGCACCTCGCCACCGTCGAAAGCGTCTCCGTGCACATGGTGCCGGAGCTCCTGGCCGTCTTCATGAAGCTTTATCCCGGTATCGAGGTCAGGGTCACCGTCACCGCCGCCGAGACCGTCACCGCGCTCGTGCGGTCCGGCGAGGCCGACATGGGCCTGACCTTCAATCCCCATGGCCTCGACGGGCTCGATGTCGCGTTCGAGCGACCGTTTCCGATCGGGGCGCTCATGTCGCCCGATCACCCTCTGGCGCGCCGCCGTCGCCTGGCCCTCGCCGACTGCGCCGCTTTCCCGCTCGTCATGCCGGCTCGCGGCTTGAGTCTCAGAAGCCTCATCGATGCAGCGTTGCGGTCGAGCGACAAGCCGGTCCGCCCCGCCGTCGAGGCCAATTCGTTACGCCTCATGGCGGCGCTCGCCCGGCGCGGCGGATGCATCGCCTTCCAGACCGTCATCGGCATCGAGCCGGAGCTGGCCGCCGGCAACCTGGTCCTGGTCCCGCTCGTCGACGAGGCGCTGCCCCTCAACCGGTTGACCTTTCTGCGCCAGGCCGGCCGCAGGGGAACGCTTGCGGCGCGGGCGCTCGCCGAGCACATCGTCGGCGGGCTCGCGACATGGCGGCCGCGGCTGTCCGGCCACGCGAGGGCGGTCCGCACTGTTGCTTCCAGGTGAACGGACAGTTCGAATAATGACGCTTTTTCGCACGAGAGAATTGTCGGACAATGATCGCGACCTGCGAGGCGAGGCGGCATGGGGCGATTGACGACGCACGTGCTCGATACGATGGCGGGCCGGCCGGCGGCCGGGCTCGACCTCGAGCTTTTTGCGCTCACCGGCGAGCCGCGCCTCCTGCGCCGCGCCACCACGAACTCCGATGGCCGCGTCGACGGCGCTCTTCTGGAAGGCAAGGACTTGACGCCCGGCACCTACGAGCTGCGCTTCCATGCCGGCGACTATCTGCGCCGCGCCGGCGTCAAGCTGCCGGAGCTGCCTTTCCTCGACGTAATTCCCATCCGCTTCGGCATCGCCGACGCCGACGGCCACTATCACGTGCCGCTTCTCCTCTCGCCTTACGGCTATTCCACCTATCGGGGGAGCTGAGCGATGCGCCACGTCATCAGGTTCCTGCGCAAGGGTGAGGAGGTGGAGCTCGAGGATGTCCGGCCGACCGACACCCTGTTGGATTATCTCCGCCTGAAGGAGCGCGCCTGCGGCACCAAGGAAGGCTGCGCCGAGGGCGACTGCGGCGCCTGCACCGTCGTGCTCGGCAGCGTGAAGGACGGAAAGCTGCACTATCGGCCCGCCAACAGCTGCATCCTGCTCATGGGACAGGTCGATGGCGCGGACGTCGTCGCCGTCGACGATTTGGCCGCCGACGAAGACCGGCTCCACCCCGTCCAGGAGGCCATGGTCAGGCATCATGCCTCGCAGTGCGGCTTCTGCACGCCGGGTTTCGTCATGAGTCTCTTCGGCCTCTATCACTCCGGAAAGCCGGCGACCCGCGACTCGGCGAGGGACTGGATCGCCGGCAATCTCTGCCGCTGCACCGGTTACCGGCCCATCCTCGATGCGGCACTCGAGGCCTGCACCGGCCGGGCCGCGGACGCACACGCGGCCCGCACGCCGGACACCGCGGCGGCGCTCGCCCGCATCGACCGCGGCGGCGACGTCTTCATTGGCGACGACGAGCGCTTCCTCGCCATCCCGGCCTCCGTGGCGAGCTTGGCCGAGCTCTTTCTCCGCCATCCCGATGCTGTGCTCGTCGCCGGGGCGACCGACGTCGGACTGTGGATCACCAAGCAGCTGCGCGACCTTCCGAAGATCATCTTTCTTCATCGCGCCGGCCTCGGCGGTATCGAGGCGGGAGCGGACGAGATCGTGCTCGGCGCCGCGGTCACCTATGAGGATGCGTTCGACGCCGTCGCCTCCATCGATTCCGATCTCGGCCTCCTGCTGCGGCGGCTCGGATCGCGCCAGGTGCGGGCCGCGGGAACGGTCGGCGGCAACATCGCCAACGGTTCTCCCATCGGCGACATGCCGCCGGCGCTCATCGCGCTCGACGGCGCGATCGAGCTCCGCAAGGGCGATGCCACGCGATGGCTGGCGCTCGAGGATTTCTTCATCGCCTACGGCAAGCAGGACCGGGCGCCGGGCGAGTTCGTCGCCCGCATCCGCATCCCGCGCCTGAAACCGGCCGAACGGTTCCGCTGCTACAAGGTCGCGCGCCGCTTCGACCAGGACATCTCGGCTCTCATGGGCGCGTTCCGCGTTGCGGTCGACGGCGACCGGATCGCGTCGGCGCGCATCGCCTTCGGCGGCATGGCGGCCACGCCGAAACGCGCGATCGAAACCGAGCGCGCTCTCGCGGGCGCGAGCCTTGCCGACCGCGGCACCTGGAAAGCGGTGCTCGCGGCGCTCGACCGCGACTACCGGCCGATCGATGATCATCGGGCGTCCGCTGCGTACCGCGCCGCCGCGGCGCGGGCGTTGCTCGACAAGGCGCTGCGCGAGCTGGCCGGCGAGTCGAGCGCGCAGACCCGTCTCGTGGGATTGAGGGAGGCCGCCGTTGGACGCGTCGCCTAAGTCCCGCGAGCTCCTGCGCCGCGAGCGCGCCGCGCCGGCTTCGGGCGCCGCCGTTCCGCACGACAGCGCGCGCCGCCATGTCGCCGGCACCGCTCCCTTTATCGATGACCTCCGCGAGCCGATCGGCACCCTCCACATCGCGCCGGGGTCCGCTGTCGCCGGGGCCTCGGGACGGATCGCCGGGCTCGATCTCTCGGCGGTCAAGGCGGCGCCCGGCGTCGTCGCCGTCCTCACGGCGGCCGACATACCCGGCATCAACGACTGCAGCCCGGCGGCCGGCGACGATCCCATCCTCGCCGACGGCCGCATCGTCTTCCACGGCCAGGTGATCTTCGCGGTCGTCGCCGAGACGCGCGACCTCGCCCGCCGCGCCGCGCGCCTCGCCAAGGTCGAGATCGCCGAGGAGAAGCCGATCCTGACGATCGCCGATGCGCTCGCGGCCGAAAGCGACGTCCTGCCGCCGTACGAGTTTCGGCGCGGCGATCCGGCTGCGGTCATGCCGCGCGCCGCGCGCCGCTTGCAGGGCCGGCTCGCCATCGGCGGCCAGGAGCATTTCTACCTCGAGGGCCAGGTGTCGCTCGCCGTCCCGCGCGAAGGCGGCGGCATGTTCGTCCATTGCTCGACCCAGCATCCGACCGAGGTGCAGCATTGCGTCGCCAAGATGCTCGCCGTTCCCGATGCCGCCGTGGTGTGCGAATGCCGACGCATGGGCGGAGGCTTCGGCGGCAAGGAATCCCAGGCGGCCCAGTGGGCGGCGCTGGCGGCGCTCGCCGCGCATGTGACGCGACGGCCGGCCAAGATCCGGCTCGACCGCGACGACGACATGATCATGACCGGCAAGCGCCACGACTACGACGTCGCCTATGCGTGCGGCTTCACCTCGAAGGGCGAGCTCGCGGCGGTGGATCTCACGCTGCATGGCCGCTGCGGCTGCTCCGCCGATCTGTCCCTCGGCGTCAACGATCGCGCCATGTTCCACGCCGACAACGCCTATTTCTATCCGGCGGTGCGCATTCACTCGCGGCGCCTGAAGACCAACACCGTGTCGGCGACCGCCTTTCGCGGCTTCGGCGGGCCGCAGGGCATGCTCGCCGCCGAGCGCATGCTGGATGCCGTCGCTTGCGAGCTCGGCCTCGATCCGCTCGACGTCCGCAAGCGCAACTTCTATCGCCGCGGTCGCGACGTGACGCCGTATGGACAGAAGATCCGCGACCACATCGTGGCGAGACTGGTGACCGAGCTCGAGCGCAGCAGCGACTATCGCCGCCGCCGCCGGGCCGTCGCCGCGTTCAATGCCGGAAGCGCGATCCTGAGGAAGGGCATCGCCCTGACGCCGGTGAAGTTCGGAATCTCCTTCACCCTGACGCAGCTCAACCAGGCGGGGGCTCTCGTCCACCTCTATCTCGACGGGTCCGTGCAGATCAACCACGCCGGCACCGAGATGGGGCAGGGTCTCTATATCAAGGTGGCGCAGGTCGTGGCGGACGAGTTCGCCATTCCGGTCGACCGGGTGAAGATCACCGCCACCACCACCGACAAGGTGCCCAACACCTCCCCGACCGCCGCGTCTTCCGGCTCCGACCTCAACGGCATGGCGGCGCTCAATGCCGCCCGGGCGATCCGCGAGCGACTGGTTGCCTGCGCAGCCCGCCGCTTCAAGGTGGCGAAGAAGTCCATCGTCTTCCGGGACGGCAAGGTGAAGGCGGGCCGGCAGTCGCTGACGCTCGCCGAGCTCGCCAAGCTCGCCCACATGGATCGCATTCAGCTCTCGGCCACCGGCTTCTACGCCACGCCGACCATCCATTGGGACCGTCCGGCGGCCAAGGGCGAGCCGTTCTTCTATTTTGCATACGGCGCCTGCTGCTCCGAGGTCACCATCGACACGCTCACCGGCGAGATGCGGCTCGACCGGATCGACATCCTCCACGACGTCGGCCGCTCGCTCAATCCTGCCGTCGACCTCGGCCAGATCGAGGGCGGCTTCGTGCAGGGGCTGGGCTGGCTCACCACCGAGGAGCTCGTCTTCGATGCCCAGGGCCGGCTCAGGACGCACGCTCCCTCGACCTACAAGATCCCGACGGCATCCGACGTGCCGGACGATTTTCGCGTCGCCCTGTGGCGGTCGCCCGGCAACCGCGCGCCGACCATCTATCGCTCGAAGGCCGTCGGCGAGCCGCCGCTCATGCTCGCGATCGCGGTCTATTCCGCCGTTCTTGACGCCGTCGGCAGCCTCCGGCCCGGTCGGCATCCGCAGCTCGACGCACCGGCGACGGCCGAGGCGATCCTGCGCGCCGTCGATGCCATGCGGAGCGCGTGATGAAGATCTGGCACTCGATCGCCGCCCTCGTTCGCGACCACGGCCGCTGCGCCATGGTCACGGTCGTCGAAGCCCGCGGCTCGGCGCCGCGCGACGCCGGTGCCCGCATCCTGGTCGTCGAGGGCGGACGCTATCGCGGCACAATCGGGGGCGGAGCGCTCGAATGGCGCGCCATCGCCGAGGCGCAGTCCGTGCTCGCCGGCCGGGCGCCGGCAGGCCGCATCGTCAGCGTCGTTCTGGGTCCCGATCTCGGCCAATGCTGCGGCGGCCAGGTACGGCTGCTCGTCGAAGTCTTCGGGATCGCCGACATGCCAGCCATCGAGGCATGGGCGCAGAAGGAGCGGGAGGGGAGCTTCTCCACCGTCGTCGCGCTGGGAAATGAAAAATTGGAACGTGCGCCCGCAACCGGGGGCCTCGTCGGGGAGCCTGCCATCGAATATCGTGATGGCAGGCTCCTCGAACACTTTGCGAGCCCGGCTCGCCCGGTGTGGATTTTCGGCGCCGGCCATGTCGGGCGCGCTCTGGTGCTGGCGCTGGCGCCGCTGCCCTTCGCGGTCACGTGGATCGATGCCCGGCCGGAGGCGTTTCCCGGCGCCGTTCCCGGCAATGCCACTGCCCGCTTGTCCCCCGACCCGGCGCAGGAGCTTGACACCGCGCCCGCGCGGGCGTTCGTTCTTGCCATGACGCACAGCCATGCGCTCGATTTCGACATCGTCCTGCGCGCCCTCAAGGACGGCCGCTTTCCCTATGTCGGCGTCATCGGCAGCGCCACCAAGCGGGCCCGTTTCCTCTCCCGCCTCCGCCAGGCCGGTGTCGACCCGGGCCGCGCCGCCGCGCTCGTCTGTCCCATCGGCCACTCGCCGATCCGCTCCAAGCTCCCCGCCGCGATCGCCGCAACGACGGCGACCGAGCTCCTCCTGCGCGACGAGGAAGCCGCCGCGCAGCGGGACGCCGTCGGACGCTTGGCCGGCTAGGCAGGGTGGAGCGCGTGCAGGTGAGTTCCCCCGACAGCCGGTCGCATCCAACGGACGAAGGTCCCTGGCTCCTCGAGGCGCTCGGCATCGAAAAGTCGTTCGGCGACCTCAAGGCCAATGACGATGTGACCCTGCGCGTCGCCGCGGGTGAGATCCATGCGCTCCTGGGCGAGAACGGCGCCGGCAAGTCGACCCTCGTCAAGGTCATCTACGGTGCGCTCCAGCCCAATGCCGGCGAGTTGCGCTGGATGGGCCGGCCCGTCGTCATTCACGACCCCGCCGCGGCTCGCGCGCTCGGCATCGGCATGGTGTTCCAGCACTTCTCGCTGTTCGAGTCGCTGACCGTCGCCGAGAACATCGCCCTCGCCATGCCGGGGGCGTTCGACATGAAGGCGCTCTCCGCCCGCATCGCCGTCGTCTCGGCAGAGTACGGGCTGCCGCTCAAGCCGCGTGCCACCGTTGCCGATCTGTCGGTCGGCGAGCGCCAGCGCATCGAGATCGTCCGCTGCCTACTCCAGGAGCCGCGGCTGCTGATCATGGACGAGCCGACCGCGGTGCTGACGCCCCAGGAAGCCGAGCAGCTCTTCCTCACGCTCGAGCGGCTGGCCCGCGAAGGCTGCGCCGTTCTTTATATTTCGCACCGCCTCGAGGAAGTGAAGCGGCTGTGCCACCGCGCCACCATCCTGCGCCACGGACGCGTCGTCGCCGAAACCGACCCGCGCAACGAGACCGCGGCGAGCCTCGCTCGCCTCATGGTCGGCAGCGATATCGCCGTCGTGCGCTCGAAGCGCGCCGCGGGCGACGGCGGCATCGGCCTCGAGCTTCGGCGTCTCTCCCAGCCGGCCGCCGGACCCTTCGCCGTCGCCCTGAAGGACATCGACCTCGGGGTGCGCCATGGCGAGGTGCTGGCCATCGCCGGCGTCGCCGGCAACGGGCAGGGCGAGCTTTTCGACGCACTGTCCGGCGAGCGCCTCAATGCCGATGCCGCCGCGATCGTGATCAACGGCAAGCCGGTCGGCCGCCTCGGCGTCAGCGCCCGCCGCCGGCTCGGCGCGGCGTTCGTTCCCGAGGAGCGCCTCGGACATGGGGCCGTGCCGTCGCTTCAACTGTCGGAGAACGTCGTGCTGACCCGCCATGGCGACGAGGCGGGCGTGACGCGCGGCGGATTGCTCAATCATCAGCGGGCGGCCGTCGTCAGCGAGCGCGTAGCGCATGCCTTCGACGTGCGCAAGGGCAAGCCTGATCCGGAAGCCGGTGCCCTGTCGGGCGGCAATCTCCAGAAATTCGTCGTCGGCCGCGAGCTTGACCGCCAGCCGTCGCTGCTCGTCGTCAACCAGCCGACCTGGGGTGTCGATGCCGGCGCATCGGCCCTGATCCGCCAGGCGCTGATCGATCTCGCCCGTTCCGGCTCCGCCGTGTTGGTGATCAGCCAGGATCTCGACGAGATCTTCGAGATCGCCGACCGCATCGCAGTCATATCGCGCGGCGAGCTTTCGGAAGCCTATCCGTCCGCCAAGCTCACCTACGAGCAGGTGGGTCTCCTGATGGCCGGCGCCCATGAGAAGGTCGGGCGCCCTGCCGCGCGTCCCAAGGGAGAGGCCCATGCGGCTCACCCTTGAGCGCCGGCCGGAAGCGTCGCGCGCGATGGTCGTGCTGTCGCCCGTCATTGCCATCCTTCTCACGGTCATCGCCGGCGCCTTCATTTTCACCTTGAGCGGGCTCGATCCGCTGCGCGCCCTGCATGTCTATTTCGTCGAGCCGCTGACCTCGATCTGGGCGCTCGAGCAATTGCTCGTGAAGGCGGCGCCCCTCATCCTGATCGGCTGCGGCCTTGCCATTTGCTACGTCGCCAATGTGTGGAACATCGGCGCCGAGGGCCAGTTCACCGCCGGCGCCATCCTGGGCGGCATCGTTCCGGTCATGTTCCCGGAATGGCAGTCGCCTCTGGGCCTGCTTCTCATGCTTGCCCTCGGCACGATCGGCGGAATGGCCTATGGCGCCATACCCGGCGCCCTCAAGAATCGCTTCGGCACCAACGAGATCCTGACGAGCCTGATGCTCGTCTATGTCGCTCAGCTCCTTCTCGACTGGCTGGTGCGCGGGCCCTGGAAAGACCCGCACGGCTACAATTTTCCCAAGACCGTGACCTTCGAGGGCTGGCAGCTGTTGCCGACCGTCGGACCGACCTTGCATGTCGGCGTGTTTCTCGCCTTCGTCGGTAGCGCTCGTCCTCGCCTTCATGCTCGAGAAGACGCTGAAGGGCTTCGAGATCCGCGTGCTCGGTAACGCGCCGCGCGCCGGGAGCTTCGCCGGCTTCTCGCGGTCCCGCATCGTCATCTTCTGCTTCCTCCTGTCGGGCGGCCTTGCCGGCCTCGCCGGCATCATCGAGGTCGCGAGCACCGTCGGCCAGCTCCAGCCGTCGATCTCGCCCGGCTACGGCTTCACCGCCATCATCGTCGCGTTCCTGGGCAGGCTGCATCCCGTCGGCGTGATCTTCGCCGGCCTGCTGCTCGCCCTGAGCTACATGGGCGGTGAGGCCGCCCAGGTCACCCTCGGCCTGTCGGAGAAGATCGCCAAGGTCTTCCAGGGCATCCTGCTCTTCTTCGTCCTCGCCTGCGACACGCTCATCTACTATCGCATCCGCCTGCTGCCGACGCTGAAGTCGGCCGCCCCGGCACCGGCGGAGTAGCCGTCATGGACGTCCTGCAGGCGGTCATCCTCACGGTCATCACAGCGGCGACGCCGCTCCTGCTGGCCGCCGTCGGCGAGCTCGTGGTCGAGCGCTCCGGCGTCCTCAATCTCGGCGTCGAGGGGATGATGGTCATGGGCGCCGTCTGCGGCTTCGGCGCCGCCTACATCACGGGCTCGCCCGTGCTCGGCGTCCTTGCCGCCATCTCGGCCGGCATGGCGCTGTCGCTCGCCTTCGCCGTCCTCACCCAGACCTTCGTCGCGAACCAGGTCGCCGCCGGCCTCGCCCTGACGCTCCTCGGGCTCGGCTTCTCCGGTCTCATCGGCGAGTCTTTCGTCGGCGTGCCGGGCCTTCGCCTGCCCAAGATCTTCATCCCCGGCTTGACCGACATTCCGTTCGTCGGACGCATCCTCTTCGGCCAGGACGCCGTCGTCTATGCTTCGCTGCTGCTGACCGCCGGCGTCGCCTACGTGCTGTTCCGCACCAAGCTCGGCCTCGTCATCCGGGCCGTCGGCAACAACCACCATTCCGCCCACGCGCTGGGCTACGGGGTCATCCGCATCCGCTACCTGTGCATCCTGTTCGGCGGCGCCTGCGCCGGCCTCGCCGGCGGCTACCTATCCCTGGCCTATACACCGAGCTGGATCGAGAACATGACCGCCGGGCGGGGCTGGATCGCACTTGCGCTTGTGGTTTTCGCATCCTGGCTGCCGTGGCGGGCCGCGGTCGGCGCCTACCTGTTCGGATCGGTCACCATTCTGGGCTACTTCGTGCAGGGTATGGGATGGGGAATCCCATCTCAGTTCTTGTCTTCGCTCCCGTATATCGTCACCATCCTGGCCCTGGTGGTCATCTCGGCGAACCGCCTGGTCACCCGGGCCAATACGCCGGCGAGCCTCGGACAGTCCTTCGTTCCCAATCGCTGAGGAGCAGGACGACCGTGGCGGGCAACGATTTGTCGTCAAATGCCAAGTGGAGGAGTCAAACCATGAGAAAATATCTGCTATTGGCGGCCGGCATGGCGTGGGCGGTATCGCTCGGCGCTGTCGAAGCCGCCGACAAGGTCAAGGCCTGCTGGATCTATATCGGTCCGGTCGGCGATTTCGGCTGGTCCTACCAGCATGACCAGGGCCGCCAGCAGGTCGAGAAGGAGCTCGGCGACAAGGTCGAGACGGTCTACGTCGAGAACGTCGGCGAAGGCCCGGATGCGGAGCGTGCCATCGAGCGCCTGGCGCGCGACGGCTGCAACATCGTGTTCACGACCTCCTTCGGCTATATGGAGCCGACCCTCAAGGTCGCCAAGAAATTCCCCGACGTGAAGTTCGAGCATGCCACCGGCTTCAAGACGGCCGACAACGTAACCACTTACAACGCCAAGTTCCACGAGGGCCGCTACGTCGTCGGTCAGATCGCCGCCAAGGTGTCGAAGTCCGGCACGGCGGGTTACATCGTATCGTTCCCGATTCCGGAAGTGGTGGCCGGCATCAACGCGTTCATGCTCGGTGCCCAGTCCGTCAATCCCGATTTCAAGGTGAGGATCGTCTGGGTCAACACCTGGTACGATCCCGGCAAGGAGGCCGACGCCGCCAAGATCCTTTTCAGCCAGGGCGCCGACATCATCGTCCAGCACACCGACTCGACGGCACCTCTTCTCGTCGCCGAGGAGCAGGGCAAGCACGGCTTCGGCCAGGCGTCGGACATGATCAAGTTCGCGCCCAAGGCCCAGCTCACGGCTCTCGTCGACAACTGGACGCCGTACTACGTCCGCCGCGTCAATGACGTTCTCAACGGCACCTGGAAGTCGCAAGCCTCGTGGGACGGCATGGCCGAAGGCACGGTGCAGCTCGCGCCCTACACCAACTTGCCGGACGACGTTGCCAAGATGGCGGCCGACACCGCCGAGAAGATCAAGACGGGCCAGCTGCATCCGTTCACCGGCCCCATCACCAAGCAGGATGGCTCGACTGTCGGCGAGGCGGGCAAGCCGCTGTCTGACGGCGACATCCTCGGCATGAACTGGTACGTGAAGGGCATCGACGACAAGCTGCCCCAGTAGCGGACCGGACCGCAATCGACGGGAAACGCCTCCCGGCTCTCCGGCCGGGAGGCTCGCGTCCTGCCCGAGCTCTCCATGCTGAGCTTTCTTGCCGACTGGCTGAATCTGATCTTCCGCTGGGCCCACATGATCGCCGGGATCGGCTGGATCGGCACCTCCTTCTATTTTATCGCTCTCGATTTCTCCTTGAAGAAGCGCGACGCCATGAACCCGGGCGTCGCCGGCACGGCGTGGGAGGTGCATGGCGGCGGCTTCTATCACGTCGAGAAGTACATGTCGGCGCCGCCCGAGCTTCCGCCCGATCTCCTGTGGTACAAGTGGGAGGCGTATGCCACCTGGCTGACCGGCTTCTTGCTCCTCGTCGTCCAGTTCTACTGGCACGCCGACATCTATCTCATCGATCCGACGAAGCTGCCGCTCGCCTGGTACGATGCCGTGGCGATCTCGCTCGGCGGCCTGGTCGGCGGTTGGCTCGTCTACGACGCGCTTTGCCGTTCCGCCCTGTCGCGCAACCCGGCGGCATTGGCCGCCGCCGTCTTCCTCCTCATCGTCGCCGCGGCATGGGGCTTTACCCACGCCTTTTCGGGCCGCGGAGCGCTCGTCCATGTCGGCGCCTTCATCGGCACGCTGATGGCCGCCAACGTCTTTCTGGTCATAATTCCCAATCAGCGCCTGATCGCGAGCGACCTGATCGCCGGCCGGGCGCCAGATCCGGCCCTAGGCCTCGCCGGCAAGAATCGTTCGCTCCACAACACCTACCTGACGCTTCCTGTCCTGCTCTTCATGGTCAGCAACCACTATCCGATGCTGACCGATCATCCGCATGCGTGGCTCCTCGTGGCGCTCGTCGTCGTCGGCGGGGCCAGCGCCCGGCATTTCCTCATCCGTCACGATGTCGGCGATCCCCTGTCGGGTTACGCCTGGACCTTGCCCTTCGTCTTCGGCTCGCTCCTCATCGCCGTCGTCCTGACCGCGCCCCGACCGGTCGACACTGCTGGAGCCGCCGTCGTGCCCGACGAAGCCGTGATGGCCATCGCGCGCACCCACTGCACGGCGTGCCATGCGCGCCGCCCCACCCATGAGGGCATCAACGAGGCGCCGAAAGCCACCCGCCTCGAGACGACGGCGGAGCTCCTGCGTTACGCTGACCTCGTCCTCAAACAGGCAGTTGCGAGCCATACCATGCCGCCCGGCAACGAGACCGGCATGACGGAGGAGGAGCGGCGCACGCTCGGCCTCTGGATCGCGCAGAACCGGTAGGAGACTCCGTATGGTCCTGCGCATCGACGAGATCAACGCCATGACCCCCGCGGAGTTCGTCGATCGTTTCGGGTCGATCGCCGAGCATGCGCCGTGGGTGGCCGAGGCGGCGGTGCGCCATCGGCCCTTTGCCGGCCGCGCGGCGATGACCGAGGCTTTCGCCGCGGCGGTGACGTCGGCACCGCCGGACGCGCAGCTGGCGCTGCTCCGCGCCCACCCCGACCTTGCCGGACGGGCGGCACTCGCCGGCGACGTTACCGCCGACTCGGCCGCCGAGCAGAAAGGTGCGGGACTTGATTCCCTCACGCCCGAGGAACTGTCGCGCTTCACCGCATCCAACGACGCATATCGGACCCGCTTCGGCTTTCCATTCATCCTTGCCGTGAAGGGGGCGACGAAGCACCGGATTCTCTCCGCCTTTGCCGAACGTCTCGACAACGCGCCTGGGGCCGAACGAAGCGAGGCGCTGGCCCAGGTCTGCCGCATCCTCCGCTTTCGCATCGAGGAGCGTGTCGCGCCGTGAAGATCCGCCGCATCGTCAGGGGCGAGATCGTCACGTTCGCGGCGCCGGACCGGTGCACCCACATCCCGAAGGGTGCCGTGGCCATCGACGCGGCGGGGCGGATCGCGTGGATGGGTGCGGGTTCGCGCCTGCCGGCCGCCATGTCGCGTGCGCCGGTCGATGACTACGGCGACGGCCTCGTGCTCCCGGGCCTCATCGACGGGCACATCCACTTTCCCCAGTACCGCATTCTCGCCGCGCCGGGAAAGGATCTCCTCGACTGGCTCCACCGCTTCACCTTTCCCGAGGAGGCGCGCTTCGCCAGGCGGGCGGTCGCCGCTCCCGCCGCGCGCACCTTCCTCGAGACGCTGTGGGCGAACGGGACGACGGCTGCCATGGTGTTCTGCTCGAGCCATCGCCTCTGCGCCGACGTCCTCTTCACCGAGGCGGCGCGCCACGATATGGCGATCGTCACCGGCAAGACGATGATGGACCGCAACGCCATTCCGGCGATCGAGGACACGCCCGAGGCGAGCGCCCGCGACAGCGATGCCCTGCTGCGGAAGTGGCACGGCCGCGGCCGCGCCCGCTATGCGATCTCGCCGCGCTTCGCCATCACCTCCACCGAGGCCCAGCTGCGGCTGGCCGGCGAGCTCCTCAAGGATCACCCCGAAGCGCTGATGCAGACGCATCTCTCCGAAAGCCGGCTCGAGATCGAGACTGTCGCGCGTCTCTTTCCCAACGACCGCGACTACGTGTCGGTCTACGACCGCTTCGGGCTTTTGGGTCCGACCAGCCGCTTCGCCCACGCCGTGCATCTCTCGGAGCGCGAATGCGCGCGCCTCCACGAGACGGGTTCGGCCGTCGTCCACTGCCCGACGTCCAACACCTTCCTCGGCTCCGGGCTCTTCCGCATCGCCCATCTCGCCGACCCGCGTCGCCCCGTGCCGGTGGGCATCGCCACCGACATCGGCGGCGGCACCAGCTATTCCATGCTGGCGACCCTCGGGGAGAGCTACAAGGTCGCCATGCTGGGCGGCAGCCGGCCGCGCGCCGTGGAGCTGTTCCACCGCGCCACCCGCGGCAATGCCGAGCTGCTCGGCATCGCGACGGAATCCGGAAGCCTCGAGCCCGGATTCCATGCCGACATCGTCGTGCTCGACCCCGAGGCCACGCCCGTCCTCGCCCGCCGTCACGCCATGTCGCGGAGCCTCGAGGACGTGCTCTTCGCCCTCGCTCTTCTCGGCGACGACCGTGCCGTCGCCGCCACCTACGTTGCGGGCAAATGCGTGCATCGTAGGACCGGGCGTCGATGAGCGGCATCTACCCGCGCGATCTTCTGGGCTACGGCGCGCACCCGCCCGACCCGCGCTGGCCGCGCGGCGCCCGCATCGCCGTGCAGTTCGTTGTCAACTACGAGGAGGGTGGCGAGAACAGCATCCTCCATGGCGATGCCGCCTCCGAGTCCTTCCTCTCCGAGATCGTCGGCGCGCTGCCGTGGCCCGGCCAGCGCCACATGAACATGGAGTCCATCTACGAGTACGGCGCCCGCGCCGGCTTCTGGCGCCTGCATCGCATCTTCACGGCGGCGCGCGTCCCCGTCACCGTGTTCGGCGTGGCGACGGCGCTCGCCCGGGCGCCGCAGCAGGTGCGCGCCATGAAGGCCGCCCGCTGGGAGATCGCCTGCCACGGGCTCAAATGGATCGAGCACAAGGACATGGCGGAAGATGAGGAGCGCCGCATGATGCGTGACGGGATCGCGCTCCACACCGCGGTGACGGGGGAGCGGCCGCTCGGCTGGTACACCGGCCGCTGCTCGGTCAACACCACGCGTCTCGTCATGGAGGAGGGCGGGTTCCTCTATTCGTCGGATTCCTATGCCGACGATCTCCCGTACTGGATCGACGGACCGAAAGGACCGCATCTCGTCGTTCCCTACACGCTCGACGCCAACGACATGCGCTTCGCCACCGCCCAGGGTTTCAATACGGCGGAGCAGTTCTACGTCTACCTCAAGGATTCCTTCGACGTTCTCTACGCGGAGGGCCGCAAGGGCAGGGCCGGCATGCTGTCGATCGGCCTCCACTGCCGCCTCGCCGGACGGCCCGGGCGCGCAGCCGCACTCATCCGCTTCCTGAAGTATGTGAAGTCGAAGCCCAAGGTGTGGCTCGCGCGGCGCATCGACATCGCCCGCCATTGGCACGAGCACTTCCCGCCCCACGGCTGACGCGCACTACACGCCGAGCATCAGTGTCGTGTCGAGCTGCATCTCATCGAGATTGGCGTCGGTCGCGATGCGGTCGACGACCAGGAAGCGGCTGTCGGCCGCGAGCACCAGCAGCGGATGATGCCAGACGCCGCGATGGAAATTGACGCCCTGGCTGCCGGCGGCTCGGAAGGCCCGTACATCGGCCGAACGGACGTTCGGCCCGGGCGGCGCCACGACGAGGAGATAGTCGCGCCCGTCGAGCGGCATGAAGGCCTGGCTTCCGAGCGGATGCCGCTCCAGCATCCGGATGGCGATGGGGCGTGGCCGCGGCTGTGCGACGAAGATCGAGATGCGAGGCCGCCCGCCCTCCGCGGCGACGTCGACCCGCGCCAGGTCGTCGTAGCGCTCCGCCGTTCCGTCGTTGATGCCGAAATGCTCAGCGCCTTCGCTGGCGATGACGTCGCCGAAGGGCGCGAACGCCTCGCGCGTCAGAGGTTCGGGAACGATCATCGTGCCAGGCGCCCGAAGACGCGCAGGCGCGACACGCCGCCGTCCGGGAAGATGTTGAGCCGCACATGGCTCACCGGCCCGGCATTGGCGATGCCGGCACCGTCGAAAACGTGGATGGCATCCATCTTGAGCTTCTGCTCCGCGAGCAGCGGCCGCCACTGCGCTTCGTCGATGCTTGCCGCGGCGCCGCCCGTGATCAGTGCTCCGTCTACGGAGCATCGGTCGGGAAAGTTGCCCTTGTAGTGGGCGGTGTCGACCTCGATCCGCTCGACCGTTCCGGGAGCGCCCAGGCGAACGATGATCCAGTCGTTTCCCGGCTCGCGCCGCCGCCGCGTCTCCCAGCCGTCGCCCATGTTGACGCCTCGGCCCGGCAGGAGCAGCGTCCACACGCTGCCGTAATGCGCATCGTTGTAGGCGACGATCCGGCCGCCATTGGCCAGCGCCGACAGCTCGTAGGTGGCATCGTCGCTCCGTCCATCCCATTCGGGCACCGGCTCGCCATAGACGCGCAGCCGCGCCACGCCGCCGTCGGGGAAGATGTGTAGTCGCACATGGTTGTAGATGCCGCGGTCGGCGATGGCGTGGAAATGCCGGGCACTGGGTCCAAGCTTCACCCGCGGGACCACCTCCGTCCACCGGGTGCCGGCGGCGCCGGCATCCTCGGCGAGCGTCGCCTCGAGCGAGGCATGCGGCGGGTAGTTCCCGGAGAAATGGCTGGTGTCGATCTCGACGCCGGTCAGCCGACCCTTGGCCCCGAGCCGGACGACGCAGAAATCGTGCCCGCCGTCGCGCCGCCGCCGCGATTCCCACCCGTCCATCCACTTTCCGTGCTCGTCGTACTTGTCCGGTATGAACACCGGCGCGGCGTCGCTGAGCATGCGCGACTTGTCGGCGAAGAAGTCGTCGGTGGCGTAGACCGCTTCGGCGCCGAGGCGCGGCGTGGCGAGGTTGACGCCGCCGCGGACGAAATCGGGAAGGGCTTCGGGGGCGCTCATCGGTACGGATCCCTCGCGATCAGGCGAGCTGGAAGCCCGCGTCGCGGGCGAAACGCGACAGGTTGACGAATCCGATCTTCGCGTAGGTCAGGGGATGCGCCTTCTTCGGATCCTGTTCGGCCTCGACGATCAGCCAGCCGGAGTACCCTTCGTCGGCGAGCACCTTGAGGATGGTGCCGTAGTCGATGAAGCCGTCGCCCGGCACGGTGAAGATGCCTTCGAGGACGGCGGACATGAATGACAGGTCGTTGGCGCGCGCGCTTTCGAGGACACGCCGGCGCGCATCCTTGCAATGCACGTGCACGACGCGCTTCACATGCTTGCGGACGAGCGTCGTCGGATCGCCGCCGGCGAAGATCGAATGTCCGGTATCGTAGAGGAGCCCGACGGCCGCCCCTGTATTGGCCATGAGCTTGTCGACGTCCTCGTCGGATTCGACGATCGTCCCCATGTGATGGTGGAAGGCCATGCGCACCCCGAAGTCGGCCATCCGTTCGGCGAGCGTGGTGATCTTGCGCCCGTAGGCTTTCCATTCGTCGTCCGCGAGCTTCGGGCGCGTCGAAATCGGTGCCGACAGGCTGCCGTGCGTGCCGCCCGAGGTGTCGGCATAGACCACGTAGTCGCACCGCATGTCCTTCAGGAGCTGGAGATGCGGGGTGATCGCCTCGAACTCCTTCTCCGGCTCGAAATCGCGGATCCGGCCGTCGTACCAGCCGGAGACGAGCGCCAGCCGGTGCCGATCCATGATCGGCTTCAGTACGGCGGATTGGCGCGGGAACTTGCCGCCGAGCTCGATCCCGGCATAGCCCGCTTCCTTGGCTTCGGCGAGGCAGATGTCGAGCGGCGTGTCGCCTCCGAGCTCGGGCATGTCGTCGTTCGTCCAGGTGATGGGGTTGATTCCGAGACGCACGCTCATGGTGGTGACATCCTCATTCCTCGGGTCTGCCGCCGTCGGGTTCAATCGACGCCTTCGTCTACGATGGTCGGGCGGGAGACCTGCACCGGCACTGTGCGCGCGCCGGGCGGCCTTGTTGACTTGAGTATGAATATGTCATTCTAATTTGATTGCAAGATGGAATTGAGTTTCCATTCTTCGGGAGTCCTCCGCTCACATGATGGCTTCAGGCGTGCCGGTGCTGGACGTGATCACCATCGGCCGCGCATCGGTGGATCTTTACGGACAGCAGGTCGGCGGCCGCTTGGAGGACATGGCCTCCTTCGCGAAGTCGGTCGGCGGCTGCCCCGCCAACATCGCCATCGGCGCTGCCCGTCTCGGGTTGAAATCCGCGCTCGTCACGCGCGTCGGCGACGAAGCTATGGGACGCTTCATTCTCGAGCAGCTCGAGCGCGAGGGCGTCTCGATCCGCGGCATCCGCGTCGACGCCAAGCGATTGACCGCCCTCGCCATGCTCGGCGTGCGCGACGACAAATCCTTCCCGCTGATCTTCTTCCGCGAGAACTGCGCCGACCAGGCGCTCGACGAGTCCGACATCGACGAGGCCTTCATCGCGGGCGGCGGCGCCGTCGTCGTGACCGGCACGCATTTCGCCCGGCCCAATTCCTCCGCCGCCCAGTTCAAAGCGATCGCGGCCGCGCGCCGCAACGGCCGCCGCGTGGTGTTCGACGTCGACTACCGGCCGAACCTGTGGGGCCTCGCCGGACATGGGGCGGGCGAGGAGCGCTACATCCGTTCCGACAGCGTGACGGCACATCTCGCACCCGTACTGCCGCTATGCGATCTCATCGTCGGCACCGAGGAGGAGCTTCGCATCGCCGGCGGCGAGGAGGATACGCTCGCCACCCTGCGCGCCCTGCGCGCCGCCACCGCCGCCACCATCGTGCTGAAGCGCGGCCCGATGGGCTGCACCGTCTTTCCCGGCAACATTCCGCCCTCGATCGACGACGGCATCCGCGGTCCCGGCTTTCCCGTCGAGGTCTACAACGTGCTCGGTGCGGGCGATGCGTTCATGGCCGGCTTCCTGCGCGGCTGGCTCATGGACGAGCCGCTCGAGACCTGCTGCACCTGGGCCAATGCGTGCGGCGCCGTCGCCGTGTCGCGGCTTCTCTGCTCTCCCGAATATCCGACCATGGCCGAGCTCCGGCATTTCCTCGCCCGTGGCTCGGCCGAGCCCGCCCTGCGCTTCGACCGCGAGCTCAATCACGTCCATTGGGCGACGACGCGGCGGCCGGCGCCGGCCACCCTCATGGCGCTGGCCATCGACCACCGCGCCCAGTTCGAGGCGATGGCCGACAAGGCAGGTGCGCCGCGTGCGCGCATCTCCGCCTTCAAGAGCCTCGCGGTCGATGCGGCGGCACGCGTCGCGAAGGGCCGGCCGGGTTTCGGCATGCTCCTCGACGGCACCTACGGCCGCGATGCGCTCTTCAGGGCTCTCGATCATGGATTCTGGCTGGGCCGTCCCGTGGAGCGGGCGGGCTCGGTGCCGCTCGACTTCGAGGCCGGCGGCGACATCGGGTCGGCGCTCGTCGAATGGCCGCTCGCCCACACCATAAAGTGCCTGTGTTTCTATCGCATCGACGATGCCCCCGAGCTTCGCGCCGCGCAGGACGCGAAGCTCCTGGCCGTGTACGACGCCGCCCGCCGGCTCGGCCGCGAGCTCCTGATCGAGATCATCGCCGGCCATCGCGGCCGCGCTTGCCGATGCGACCGTCGCCGACGTGCTTCGCCATCTCTACGGGATCGGTGTGCGGCCCGATTGGTGGAAGCTCGAGGCTCAGCCGAGCGCCGCTGCATGGAGCGCCGTCGCCGACGCCGTCGCCGGTGGCGATCCCTATTGCCGCGGCATCGTGCTCCTCGGGCGCGATGCTCCGTTGGCGGACCTTCGCCGGGCCTTCGAAACGGCCGCTGCGGTGCCGGTGGTGCGCGGCTTCGCCGTCGGCCGCTCGATCTTCGGCGAGCCCGCCGAGCGCTGGCTTTCGGGCGGCCTGTCGGATGAGCAGGCGACGGCGGCGATGGCGGGTGCTTTCGGAGAGCTCGTCGAGGCCTGGCAGGGCGCGCGGCGCAAAGCGGGACAGTCGTGATGGAAAAGGTCAACGTCGCACTCATCGGTACGGGTTTCATGGGCAAGTGCCATGCTCTGGCCTATGGCGCGGTCAAGGCGACCTTCGGCGACGTGCCGCGTCCCGAACGTGCCGTGCTGTGCGATGCCGAACCGGGCCACACGGCGCGCATGGCGGAGGAGTTCGGTTTCGCGCGCTGGACGACCGACTGGCGGAGCCTCCTCGACGACCGCGGGGTCGACCTCGTCTCGGTGACGACGCCGAACGGTCTTCACCGCGAGATGGCGGAGGCGTTGCTGACTGCCGGCAAGCATGTCTGGTGCGAGAAGCCCATGGCCTTGACGCTCGCCGACGCCGAGGCCATGGCGAAGGCCGCCCGCGCCAGCGGCCGCGTCACCATGCTCGGCTACAACTACATCCGCAATCCCGCCGTCCAGCATGCCAAGACGCTCATCCGCGACGGCGCGATCGGCGAGGTGTTCGATTTCCGCGGCTCGGTCGACGAGGACTACATGGCCGATCCCGCGCTGCCGTGGTCGTGGCGCCTGCGCCGTACGGAAGCGGGCCTGGGCACCCTCGGCGACCTGACCTGTCATCTCGTTTCGCTCGCTCTCGATCTCGTCGGCGAGATCGCCTCGCTCTCCGCCGTCGTCGACACCGTCCACCGGTCGCGCCCGCTGCCGGGAGGCGCGACGGGGCGCGGCGAGGTAGAGAACGACGACGTCGCCCACGCGGTCATCCGCTTCCGAAACGGGGCGCGCGGAGTCCTCGCCTCGAGCCGCGTCGCCCACGGCCGCAAGAACGGCCTGAAGTTCGAGGTGCACGGCTCGAAAGGCACCATCACGCTCGACAATGAGCGCATGAACGAGCTCGAGCTCTACGTCGCCGAGGGGCAGACGAGCGAGCGCGGCTTTCGCACCGTGCTGTCCGGGCCGCTGCACCCGCCATACGACCGCTTCTGCCCGGCGCCCGGCCACGGCATCGGCTTCAACGACCTCAAGGTGATAGAGCTCGCCCATCTCCTGCGCGCCATCCGCGGCGACCACCCGCCCTATATCTCGTTTGCGGAAGGACTGCACATCGAGCGCGTCATCCACGCCTTCGCCCGCTCGTCCGAGCAACGGGCGTGGGTGGACATCGACTAGCGAAGCGTGCGCACCATTCGCGGGTAAGGGCGGCCTGGGGGCCCGGTGACCGGCTGCCCCGCTAGTTCCCCCCTCTGGGGCTGTTCCGCGGCGGTCCCTGCGGACCCGGATCGTTGACGGTGCCGCTGCTCGTCGACAGGCGAAGTCCGACGCCGCAGTTCTGCTTTGCCAGACGCATGGAGGGAAGCAGCCTGCTGTTGTTGAGCAGGAAGGGCACCGATGCCTTGCCGTACTGGCGGACGGATTGGGTCGAGATCTGCTGCGGGGCGCTGACGTTTCCAGAGCTTGCGACGATGAAGTCGCAGGGCCGGTCGACCTCGACGCAGTTCGAACCCTGGCAGAACGTCACGCCGCCTTTCAGCAGGACGAACATGACGACGCCGTTGCCGATATAGCCGTCGACCGCCGTGCCGCGCACGCCCAGGGTTCCAAACGGCGTCTCTATCCGATAGGCCGATGACGGGCTCTTGCCGCTGATCCAGCGGAACGCGCCCTTGACGGTGTTGAGGGCCATGGCGCGAAGCCGGTTGCCGTCGCCCAGGACGTATTCGTCGATCACGATCGAGGCGTTCGGTCCGAGCGCCAGCTTGCTGCCGTCATCGAACTGGAATTGGCCGAGCCCGGTGGCGTTCGTCCTGATCCGTTCGTTGCGGCTGACCGGATCGCGCGGCGCGATGTTGCCATTGGCGCCGACCACCGTGGTCCGGACCAACACGGCCTTGCCGACCGTTTCGGCATGGACCGGCAAATGAATAGCCATCGAAGCTGCGACGGACAGGACGCCCGCCAGCACAAACCGCCCAACCGACATGGAAACACCTATCTATGGTTCTCACCCGCCGCCAGTATGAGACAATTGGAACCGTCAGATCAACCGCCAACCAGTGCGACACCTGATAGAGGCCGCCCAGGATTGGCGGCGCATCGCTACGATTTTCGGTTCCGGGCCGACTTCGACGGGGATTGGCTGCAAGAGTCGGAGGTCGGGCTATCGTTCATTCAGTGAAAAAATTCTTCTAGTCCATATCTCTACACTGTTCTTGGAGCGAGACGTTCGCCAGCGCACAGTACACTTTGACGATTCGAGGGCTTAGCAAGGAAGGCAGTTGAATTGACGGCGCGGCGATGTTGAACAGCATTATCCCGGTCATTCTTTGTGGCGGTTCAGGCACGCGCCTGTGGCCACTGAGTCGCCGCGACCTCCCAAAGCAGTTTGCGGTCAAGCGCGAAGGGAAGTCGCTTCTCGAATTGACGATAGAGCGCGCGCGTCGGCTTCCCAGTGTCGGGCGGCTCGTCTGCGTCACGCATGAAGCCTACCGGTCTCACGTCGACGCGATTGCGGGCGAGAACGATAGCCGCGATGTCCTGCTGCTCGAGCCCTCGGCTCGCAACACTGCTCCGGCCATGGCCAGCGCGGCTTTGCTCGCTGCCCGCGACAATCCGAAGTCGATTCTGGCCTTCATGCCGTCGGATCACGACTTCGCCGACCATGGGGCGTTCCAGCGGGCCGTGGAAGCGGCGGCCGAAAGTGCCGGTCGCGGTCGGTTGACTATCCTCGGAATTTCTCCGACGTACCCTTCAACTTCATTCGGTTACATTCTTCCAGCGAGCGGCATACCCGGATCGTCAGGGGCGCGACCCGTTTTGCGATTCGTCGAGAAGCCGGACATCGAGACGGCACGTAACTGCTGCAGGAGCGGCTACCTCTGGAATTCCGGCTTGGTTGTGGCTCGAGCCGATGTTTTGATCGATGGGTTTTCGCGTCATGCGCCAGACATGCTCGGTTTCTGTCGGGCCGCTCTCGACGAAGCGAGGCGTGAATGCGGTCAGATCCGGCTTGCCGCCGAACATTACAGCGCCTGCGAGTGCGTCTCGTTCGACAATGCCGTGCTCGAGAGGGAAGCCGGCCTCGCCGTTGTCGAACTTTCGGCTGGCTGGAGCGATCTTGGCTCGTGGACGGAGCTTGAGAAACTCTACCCGACCGATGATCGCGGAAACCGGATCGCGGGCGATGCCGTGCTTGACTCCAGCAGCAACACTTTCGTTCACAGCCCCCATCGTCTGATAGTAGGAGTAGGCCTGGAGGATCTCGTCGTCATCGATACGCCGGACGCCATTATGATCGTCAAGCGCTCGGAAATTTCGCGGCTGAGGGGCGTGGTCGCCAAGCTGGTTGCGAGCGACCGGCCCGAAGCAACCACCCATCGCGATGAACCAGGTCTTTGACAACGTCGTAGCAGGCCGGAACGGCTTGCTGAATCATATCTCGAGAACGCCGTGCGATGCGAAGGTCTCAGTCCACTCGGCGAGGTGTCTGACGGCTGCTAGGGAGTTGACGATCGTTCACCGATCACAAGAGATTCCAAATACGCCCCATACCCAGTCCTTGCGTAACCCGTTGCGACCAGCTTCATGACGTCATCGGCCGATATGTAGCCGAGCGAGAAGGCGATCTCCTCCGGGCACGCGATCTTCTGTCCCTGCCTCAGCTCGATGGTCCGAACGAAATTCGCCGCGTCGAGTAGGCTTTCGTGGGTCCCGGTGTCGAACCAGGCATAACCGCGTCCCATCTTCTCGACTCTCAGTCGGCCGGCTTCGAGGTAGGCGTTGTTGACCGACGTGATTTCGAGCTCGCCGCGCTCGGACGGCCTGATCTCGCGCGCGATGTCCACGACGTCCCTGTCGTAGAAGTAGAGCCCGGTCACCGCCCAGCGAGACTTGGGCCGCTTCGGCTTCTCCTCGATCGAGAGGGCGCGGCCGCCGTCGTCGAACGACACGACGCCGTATCGGCTGGGATCGTGTACCTGATAGGCGAAGACGGTGCTGATTCCTTCGTTCGCTACGGCCCGCCGCAACTGCTCCGTTAGGCCGTGCCCGAAGAAGATGTTGTCGCCGAGAACGAGCGAGCAGGATTTTCCGTCGATGAAGGTCTCGCCGATGAGAAAGGCTTGGGCGAGGCCTTCGGGCCGCGGCTGCGCCGCGTACGAGATTGCAATGCCCCACTGGCTTCCGTCGCCGAGCAACCTCTCGAACGAGGGTAGATCGGAAGGCGTCGAAATGAGAAGCATGTCGCGGATGCCGGCCAGCATCAGCGTGGTCAGGGGATAGTAGACGAGCGGCTTGTCGTAGACCGGAAGCGTTTGCTTGCTGACGGCAAGGGTGACTGGATAGAGCCGCGTGCCGAGCCCGCCGGCGAGAATGATGCCTTTCATGAATACGCCGTCCGGCGATGGGTGCGAGAAGGGGCCAACCACTGCGCGATGCAGCGGGCGAGGGCGTGCTGCCAGGACGGCAAGTTCACGCCGAAGACGTCGCTCGCCAGCTTGGTGTCGAGAACAGAGTATCGCGGCCGCCGGGCTCCTTCGGTGTCTGGTGTCGGAATGGGTCTGACGTCCGGGCCCATCCCTCCCTGCCGGGCTGTGAGGCGCACGATCTCGCGCGCCTGCTCGTAGCGCGTCGTATGGCCAGCATTGGCGATATGGAACGTTCCCCACGTCACGGTTCCGAGCAGGATGCGCTCGGCGATGAGTTCGATGGCGCCGGCAATATCGGATGCGAAGCTCGGCGTGCCCGTCTGGTCGTTCACAACGTCGATCGCGGCGCTCCCCCCGGCGAGGCGAAGGATCGTGGTCACGAAGTTCTTATGCGTTTCGCTGAATATCCAGGAGAGCCGCAGGATGAGATGCTCCTCGATCTCGGACCTGACAGCCCTTTCGCCCGCCTCTTTGCTTCGGCCATAGGCATTGAGAGGATTGACGGGATCGGTCTCGCGGTAGGGCCGCGTCGACCGGCCATCGAAAACATAGTCCGTTGACAGATGAATGAGCGGGATGCCGGCGATGCGGCAGCAGCGCGCCAATCGGGCCGAACCCTCGGCATTGAGGTCGAAGGCAGAATCCGCGTCACTTTCTGCGAGGTCGACGGCGGTCCATGCGCCGGCATTGACGACGAGGGCAGGGCTATGCCGCGCGATTCCTTCTTTGAGCGACTGTTCCTTCGTGAGATCAAGGGTGGGCCGGCCGACGCACGCATATTCGATTGTCGAGGACCCATTCAGTTCCGCCAGGGCGGAAGCGATTTGTCCACTCTTGCCGACCACCAGAACGCAACGCGCCGTCACGAGCCTGCTCCGGCCATTGGCGGAGCCGCGACCCGAAGTCCGAGGCGCTCGCCGCCATAGACGCTTCGCCGCAACGGACGCCACCAGCGTTCATGCTCGAGGAACCATAGAATGGTCTTCCGAAGACCGCTGTCGAAAGACTCGCGGGCCCGCCAGCCCAAACGTGCCTGGATCGCGGCGGGATCGATGGCGTAGCGAAAGTCGTGGCCGGGCCGGTCGGCCGTCATCTCGATCGTCGTCCGGTGTTGCCGGCCATCAGGCCGTGGGGCGAGTGTGTCGAGCTCGCGGCAGATCGCTTCCGCTACCTCTAGATTGGTTCGCTCCGCACGGCCGCCGATCGCGTAGGTCTCTCCTGGCTCGCCGCGCGCGGCGATGGTGGCCAGCGCCTCGACGTGGTCGTCGACGTAAAGCCAGTCGCGAACGTTTCGTCCGTCTCCATAGACCCGCAGGGGGCGGGACTCGATGGCGTTGGTGATAAGGAGCGGGATGAACTTCTCGGGAAAATGATAAGGCCCGTAGTTGTTCGAGCAGTTCGAAATCATCGTCGGCAGACCGTATGTATGATGCCACGCGCGCACGAGATGATCAGCCGAGGCCTTGGATGCCGCATAGGGGGATCGCGGCGAGTAGGCGGTCTCCTCCGTGAATGCCCCATCATCTCCCAGTGCGCCGAAGACCTCGTCCGTCGAGACGTGAAGGAAGCGGAACGCCGCCTTTCGGCGGCCGTCGAGCGTCATCCAGTAGTCCCGAGCTGCTTCAAGGAGCGAGTGGGTGCCGACGATGTTGGTCTCGATGAAGGCGGTGGCGCCGTCGATGGAGCGATCGACGTGGGATTCGGCGGCAAGATGGATGACGGCATCCGGTCTTTCGGCCGCGACGATGGCGGCAAGCCTGGCTCGGTCGCAAATGTCGTCCTGATAAAATCGGTAGCGGTGCGACCGGGGGAGATCACCGAGCGACGTGAGCGTCCCTGCGTAGGTGAGCTTGTCGACATTGACGATGATGCAATCGGTGCTTGAATGAAGCCACCGGCAAAGCGCCGAGCCGATGAAGCCGGCGCCACCCGTCACCAGATATTTCATTTGGCCTCATGCCTCCGCGATGCAGTCCCCCAAACCACTATGCTAGTGACCTCGGTGGCTCGCCGATGTGGTGAAAAAGGGTTGGAGGTCCCTAAGGCGCGAAAGTTTCGCGTCTTTCTCCGATAGCGTTGCGGACTCTGGACGGAACGGCCAGGGAATTCCAAGATCGGGGTCATTCCAGAGAACGCCGGTGTCGTGCGGTGGCGAGTAGTGCGCATCGATTTTGTAGAGCGCCTCCGTATCTGCGGTGAGAGTGCAAAAGCCGTGTGCGAACCCGGCGGGTATGAAAAACTGCTTGCGGTTCTCTGCACTCAACTCGACCGCAGCGAACCTGCCGTAAGTCGGCGAGCCGTGGCGAATGTCGAGGGCGACGTCAAAGATGGAACCCCTGACGACGCGGACAAGCTTGGCCTGGGCGTGTGGCGGGATCTGGAAGTGCAGCCCGCGGATCGTCCCTGCCAAGCGGGAATAGGATTGGTTGTCCTGAACTGGCCTGAAGGAAATGTTCGCGCGTTCGAGCGCGGCCTGGCTGTACACTTCAGTGAATGTTCCCCGCGAATCTCTAAAGAGAGGTGGGATGACGACCTTGAGATCGGGGATATCCTCGAGGTCTTCGACCGTGACGTTGCTCATGGTTCGACTTCCTATGAAAGACGGCAGGTTGTAAAGGATTTTGAAGTGTCGGCAGTGAGTGCAAGCGGCCGTCACCTATGCGTGTATTTTGCGCCCCAGTGGGTGAAGCTGGGCAGCACCGGGCATGCTTAGGTCATGGCCGTCGCGACGAGCGGGAAGTCGTGGAGAAGATGAAGTCACTGGTGGACAGCGTCATCTTCCAGACGGAGAACTGAACGCTTCGAATTGATCTCAATTCTATTGCAGACCCTATTGGCCTTCTGTGTTGAACCCAACTGGTTTCCGCGAGTATGACGCTCGCTGGCTGATCGACAAAGACATAGACCACGCTGGTATGCGGCGGCTCGGCGAGGCGTTCGGCACGATGGTCCATGATCGGAGCGTGCAGCCAAGCGTCGTCACCGGGCACGACTACCGCAGCTATTCGGAATCGCTGAAGGCCGCGCTGATCGAAGGCATGGTGAGGGCCGGATGCAAGGTGCACGACATCGGCCTCAGCGTGACGCCGATGGCCTACTACGCCCAGTTCGCGCTCGACGTTCCGGCCGTCGCTATGGTGACGGCTTCGCACAACGAGAATGGATGGACGGGGGTCAAGATGGGACTGGAGCGACCCTTCACTCTCGGTCCAGGCGAAATGGCAGACCTTAAGAGGCTTGCCTTGGGGGAGGGCAGTGTCCGCCGTCGCGGCGGCGTGCACATCGTCATAGATGGCATGAGGGAGCGCTACATCGAGGACCTGACGTCACGCTCGCCGCTTCGCAGGCAGCCGCGAGTTGTCGTCGCTTGCGGGAATGGAACGGCGGGGGCGTTCGCTCCGGAAGCGCTCGCCAGGACCAGATGTAGCGTGATCCCCCTGCATTGCGACCTGGACTTTGACTTTCCCAACTACAACCCAAATCCAGAGGATCCGACGATGCTTATCCATCTGTCGCGCGCTGTTCTCGCGGCAGGTGCGGATTTCGGCCTCGGTTTCGATGGCGACGGAGATCGCTGCGGCGTCGTCGACAATGAGGGGAAGGCCATATATGCCGATAAGATGGGCGTGCTTCTCGCGCGAGACCTCGCCGCCCGCTGCTCGGGAGCCAAGTTCCTGGCCGACGTCAAGTCCACGGCCCTGTTCCTTCGCGACCCCGTGCTGCGCGAGCGAGGCTGCACAGTCGAACTGTGGAAGACGGGTCACTCATACATGAAGCGTCGGCTCGCCGAAGTGAATGCTGTCGCCGCCTTCGAGAAGTCGGGTCACTACTTCTTCGCTCCGCCGCTGGGACGCGGCTATGACGATGGCCTTGTATCGGCATTGGCCATTTGCGAATTTCTTGATCGCTCCGGAAAATCGCTCGCCGAGCTCTATCGTGAGCTGCCCCCTACCTGGGGTTCGCCGACCGTGAACGTGCACTGCCCGGACGAAGAAAAATACGACGTCGTGAACGCCATCTCGCAAGCATTCATTTCTCATCGGGCCGAAGGCCGGACATTTGTCGGCAGGCGCATCGCCGACCTGGGAACCATCAACGGCATCAGGGTGGAGTTTGAAGATGGCAGTTGGGGTCTCGTTCGAGCGTCCTCGAACAAGCCCGAGATCGTGATCGTCTGCGAAACGCCGAGTTCACCTGCGGACACCGCTCAGCTTCTTGCGGCAGTTGAGGAAAGGGTCGCAAGTGCAAGCGGCTTAAGCCGGGTCTGAAATCCTTTTCGGATGTGGCATCTCGCTTGGTGCAAATTTCATGCAGGAATGGATCAAACCGGCTACAAATTCGTGCGCACAGATCGTTGATCGTGCAGCTTTGTCGTGAAGCGGCGGGCGACTTTCCCTTGGTGTTTCGGCAAACAAACAGCGAAGAGGCGCTGATCAACTGGGTCCACGAAGCCATAGATGAGGCAGCAGGCATTCTCATCAATCCAGCGGCATTCAGCTTTACCTCAGTCGCACTTCTCGATGCCCTTAAGATGTTCCCTGGACCCATCGTGGAATTCCACATCTCAAACATTCATCGACGGGAGCCAATCTATCACCGTTCCCTTGTTTCGATGACGGCCACTGCCGTCATGGCTGGTTTGGGCGCGGAGGGATATCGAACGGCGGTAGCTGCTCTTAAGGAACTCATCCGAGACAAAATGCAGTGAAGATAGCTCGGCGGGTCGCCGGGCATTGTCCAGTCAGTTAAGATGGCAAATCATGCTTCGCCAGTGTCTGTAGAGCAAGGGCCTCGCATTCCCGGCAATGCTCGCCATGTACGGACACAGATGGTGCCCAGCTAACAGTAAATCTCCCTGGTCCCCTCTGTTGCCTAACGAGCAATTTGGAACGGCGGGGACTGTCGAATGCTGAAGTGGTTTCACAGGCTAATGCCAAGAGAGGAGGGGTTCTTTGAGCTCTTCGATCGGCATACGCATAGCGGCGCTCTAGTTTGGACGGGCTTTTCCAAAGAGAGGGGACTGCCCGGCCAAGCGGGAGAGGCCGGGCAGTATTCTAAGCGGCGGGGACATGCCGCCTAATCGTGCCTGCGGGGATCAAGGCACTAATAGCAAATGCCTTCTTAAGTCTGTCGTGTCGCGTTCGCGGGGGATTCGTGATGTTGGCCAGTGCCAGCCTTGAAAGGCGGAGAGGTAGAGTCTCCCCTTCGTTGAAAAGACGGATAACACATATCGCCAAGTCGCGGCGCACATCGGGGCCCCGTCGCGACTGTAATGAAAGGCCTGAGAAGGCTGCATTGAAAGCCCAGCTCATAGTGTTGATAGCAGCCGGCCCGTAGGCCTTGCAGCCCATTGCTGTAGAATGCATTGATTTTGTCCTGTAGGTAACGCCAGTATTCTTTATCGCTGCCGAACGGGCGCGAGATTACTCACTGGATCAAGAACACAATAGTCATTGACTGTGCCGAAGGCTGTTCAATACTGCTCATCGGCCCATTATTTGGCATGACAGGCACCCTAACGTTTAGGACAAAAACGCTTTTTGGATTGTTGACCTGACCACGCATTGCTAGTTCTCTTGTGGAATTAAGGGTAAACTTAGGCTCGGAAGTCTGGAAACTTCCTGCTTTCGGCATCTGTTATAGGCCTAGAGAGCGAGCACCATGAATCGCAAAACCTCCGCGAATTTCGATCCCGAGACTTTCCTTGAAGTGGTGAACGGCGGCAAGTCCGCCGCCGCCTACGAAAAAGGCAGAGTGATCTTCTCCCAAGGTTCTCCAGCGGACGCCGTCTTTTACATCAATGAGGGAGAGGTCAAGCTCACCGTGGTTTCCGAACAGGGAAAGGAAGCCGTCGTGGCCATACTGGGCGCCAAGGATTTTATCGGCGAAGGATCATTGGCGGGCCAATCAATACGCATGGCAACTGCTACGGCGATAGCGGATTGCACGATTACCCGGATCGGCAAAGCCGACATGATCCAGACCTTGCATGAGCGGGTCGAGTTTTCTGAAAAGTTTTTGGCATACGTTCTCGGACGCAATGCCCGCATTGAGGCGGATCTGGTTGATCAGTTGTTCAACTCAAGCGAAAAGCGACTCGCCCGCTTGCTTCTGCTGCTTGCCAATTTCGGCAGTGAAGGAAAGCCCGAGCCTGTCTTGGCCCATATCAGTCAGGAAACTCTGGCTGAAATGGTTGGAACTACTCGATCTCGTGTCAGCTTTTTCATGAACAAGTTTCGCAGGCTGGGATTGATAACCTACAACGGCAAGATCGAGATCAAGTCTTCACTACTGAACATGGTTCTGCACGACAATCCGCAAATAAGTACCGTTTCTGATCAAGATTGATCATCGGGCAGGTGACTCGCGCCATGGCTCATCACTGAGGCGCTCGTCGATGGCGCATTCCGTTTCTGCGGATGCTCACTCAGAACAGATCTGAGTGCTCTAGATGTAAGTAGCCCATCGATTCTCAACAATTCTTTCTCAACGCCCATTGTAGTTGATGGTTGAGATCCCCATGTGCTTAGCACTCAATCTGAAAGAGTGCCAACTCGAGCTTAGCATGTACGCCACCGCGCTACATGGGGCTTGCTCACACCTAACGATGGAGACTGCTCAATGAAATTCCGGCCACTCCACGACCGTGTCGTCGTGCGGCGTCTAGAGGAAGATACGAAGACCAAAGGCGGCATCATTATTCCAGACTCAGCCCAGGAGAAGCCGATGCAGGGCGAGGTTATTGCCGCCGGACCTGGCAAGCGCGATGAGGGCGGCAAGCTCACACCGATAGGTTTAAAGCCAGGCGATTTGGTGCTCTTTGGCAAATGGTCGGGCACGGAAGTAAAGCTCGACGGCAAAGAGTTGCTTATCATTAGCGAGTCAGACGTCATGGGCGTAATCGAACCCACAGTTTCAAGAAAAGTGGCGGCTTAGCTGACTATTTCCAGAATTTATACTCAACGCAATTTGGAAGGAGCCTAAACATGGCTGCCAAGACAGTAAAATTTGGAACGGACGCTCGTGAACGGATGCTGCGTGGCGTCGATATACTAGCCAATGCGGTAAAGGTTACTCTGGGCCCGAAGGGTCGCAACGTCGTCATCGACAAGTCATTCGGCGCGCCGCGGACCACCAAGGACGGCGTAACGGTCGCCAAGGAGATCGAGCTCGAGGACAAGTTCGAGAACATGGGCGCCCAGATGGTGCGCGAAGTCGCCTCAAAGACCAATGATGAAGCCGGCGACGGCACAACGACTGCAACGGTACTGACCCAGGCAATTGTGCGGGAAGGTGCAAAGTATGTATCAGCCGGAATGAACCCAATGGATCTCAAGCGCGGCGTCGAGATGGCCGTTGCAGCTGTAGTTGAGAACCTCAAGAAACAGACCAAGAAGATCAAGTCGTCGGATGAGATCTCTCAGGTCGGAACAATCGCTGCAAACGGTGACAAAGAAATCGGCGAAATGATCGCTGAAGCCATGAAAAAGGTCGGCAATGAAGGGGTGATTACTGTCGAGGAGTCCAAGGCTCTCGGCTTCGAGCTCGACGTGGTGGACGGGATGCAGTTCGATCGCGGCTATCTTTCGCCCTACTTCATCACCAACGCTGACAAGATGGTGGCCGAACTCGAGGAACCCTACATTCTCCTCCATGAGAAGAAGCTCTCGAACCTGCAGTCGATGCTGCCGATCCTCGAGGCTGTCGTTCAATCAGGCAAGCCGCTCTTGATAGTCTCGGAAGACGTGGAAGGGGAGGCGCTTGCGACCCTCGTTGTGAACAAGTTGCGCGGTGGTCTGAAAGTCGCAGCTGTCAAGGCTCCCGGCTTCGGCGATCGGCGCAAGGCGATGCTCGAGGACATCGCAGTTCTCACTGGCGGCCAGCTTATTTCGGAGGATCTTGGCATCAAGCTTGAGAACGTTGATCTCGCCATGCTTGGTCGCGCCAAACGGGCGCGGATCGACAAGGAGGCCACAACGATTGTCGGGGGTGCGGGCAAGAAACCCGACATCGCAGGCCGGATCACACAAATCAAGGCACAGATTGAAGAGACGACTTCCGACTATGACAAGGAAAAGTTGCAAGAACGGCTTGCCAAACTCGCCGGCGGCGTCGCCGTCATCAAAGTTGGCGGTGCCACAGAAGTGGAAGTAAAAGATCGCAAGGATCGGGTAGATGATGCTCTGAACGCGACACGCGCTGCTGTTGAAGAAGGCATAGTTCCAGGCGGCGGTGTCGCATTGCTCAGGGCAAAGAAGGCCGTACAGGCGCTAAGCTCCGACAATCCCGACATTCAGGCGGGCATAAACATCGTATCCAAGGCCATTGAATCACCGATCCGACAGATCGTCGAGAATGCGGGTGTCGAAGGCTCGATCGTCGTGGGCAGGGTACTGGAGAAATCTGGCAACTTCGGTTTTGATGCTCAGAACGAAGAGTACGTCGACATGGTGGAAAGCGGCATCATCGATCCCACCAAAGTGGTCCGCGTAGCGCTTCAAGATGCGGCTTCAGTCGCAGCACTTCTCATAACGACCGAAGCGATGGTCGCCGAGTCGCCGCAAGACAGCAAGGGTCCTGGGATGCCTGCAGGTGGCGGCATGGGTGGAATGGATTATTGATCAGATGATTACATTGGATTGGCAGAAGACAATTGTGGAGGAGAAGTGATTGGCGGGCCGGGCGTAGGTGCCGGCCCGCCAATCTAAACGAAAATCGACCCAAGAAAATCGCACACGCGCAAGCCCGGACGTTCCCCGACTTGTGAACGATCAATGACAGCGGTTGGCGAATCTACTTCATTAGCTTACTGAACCATCTCCATCATAGAGGCATGCTCCAATGTTTGGTCAGTTCGACATCCAGTATGAATGCCCGCATTGTTTCATTCAGGATGTGAAGCCCGTTGGCAGCTTCATGGGGGACAAGTTCGCCTGCCCAAATTGCAAGAATTCCATCGACACCGAGGCCAAGGAATGGCAGGCGAGCTTAAACAAGGTGTTTAAGGCAATGCGGAAGCAGATCTCCGGCTAGTTTCAACTGAGCCTGATCGAACGATGGAACGTTCCTATGTCGGGCCGAGGCGATGTTGATATTCCCGTTCGGCGATCCCGTAGAACTCTCCGGCGAGTTCCTCCAAGGCCGGGCGATCGATGATCGGAATCTTCCCGCGGTTGGCTCTGATCAGCACCTGGCTTGCGGGATCACTTCAAACTAGCCTTAGCTATAATACGAAGTAGTAGTAGAGAAAGAGGTTCGAGTGAAACCTCGAACCTCTTCTGAATGTCTTTTGTCTAGCGGTTCGGCGAAAATATCGGCTTTACAGACTCCGCCATGTTCGGTGCTGACAATGAGTAGCTCGTCGCAGAATTTTTAGAGCTACCATTGGAAGTTACCTGGTCCCACTTTTTCTCAGGAAAACCACCGGCGGCTACCGGAGCGGCAACGATACTTAGCAAGATGGTTGCAAACATGATCGTCTTCATTGTGGTCTCCGTAGTTTTACGTTGTTGCAATCAGTGGCTCGTTCTAACAACCATCTAAAACTGATTCTGTGGCAAATCGCACAACCCGAATTCATACCGTCGTTGGGCAGGCTGAAGCGTCATCGGGAAGGTATGTCTTCAGCGGACCGATTGCCGGTTCCTCAGCAACCCCATTTCTCGATAACGACGCTAGCATCTACACCCTTTGAACAACTGGCAAGGCAGGGGAACTCTAGAATTGATCACGCTAGCTTTTGGTATGTCTATTCTTCATTCAAGGCTGGACTTTCTAATGCCCATAAAAAAGTCCCAGGAAACCCTGCTTAACCACATCATCGCTCGCATTAACGCTTCAGTTAGGGCGTCACGCCTAAAGCTGGGCACACGGCGACACTGTGCTTTGCGCGACTAAGAACCCGATGAGGATTCAAGTCGCGTCGGAGGCCGGGCACTCATTCTGACGATGCTCACCACTCGCCAGCTCATTGAGCTTCGCAGGAAATTGCGGAAACGGTTCACGGGCAAATGGGATCTGTTGTCAAAGTCGGAACCCGAGCCGAAGACTAGGCAAAAAAAGTGAGCGTGCTCTGGGGCCTTTGGGCAATTTTGCCGTTCACTTGGGCTTTGAAAAAAGTAGGCGTAGCGCGGTTCAGGGATACATCCAGGGTCTGAGGGGGTTTCGTCAGCCTTAGCTTTTCGAGCCACCGTACGACACACCCCAGGATGCAGGTTTGTCTCCCATCAAGGTTGGAAAGAACCCCGTATCTGCGCCTCCGAGTGAAAGTCGCAAGTGATGATCGGCTCGTATCAGAGCCGCGACCGGTAACAGGGGCTCTATTTCCATTTCTTCGTTCGGCAACACCGGTGAACTGTCAGCGCGCGTGAAGCTCCTCTTGGCTGCTTCAGGCGGCGCTATTGCTATGCGAAGCGTGGACATCCACGCTCGAATCCGCACGGAAGCCCACTGGAGATTTGTAGGAACGGGATCGAGAGCACCTTCTGGCTGAGTCCACACTCCTGACACCAGCTAGTGGGTTGTCAGCTACATCCGAGCTATACCGTTATAAAAAGGATAGGGGCATGCATTGAACGTCAGATATTTGCGTTCTTGAGAAAATCCCTAAGCCGCTTCGTCTGCGGATCCGCGAACAATTTCCTCGGCTTTCCCGTTTCCGCCACCTTTCCATCGGCCATGAAGATGAGTCGGTCAGAAGTGTCACGAGCAAATCGCATTTCGTGTGTCACGATGAGCATCGCCGTTCCCTGTCCAGCGAGCGACCTGATTGTCTGCAGCACTTCCTGGACGAGTTCCGGATCAAGCGCAGAAGTGATCTCATCCAGCAATACGAGGCGGGGCGACATGGCGAAGGCGCGCGCAATGGCGACACGCTGCTGCTGGCCGCCGGAGAGCTGGTTTGGATAGTGGTCGACGCGTTCCTTGAGCCCCACGCGGGCCAGCCATTCGCTTGCCTTCGCTTTTGCTTCCAGCCGCGCCAGACCGCGTACCTTGGTAAGCCCGAGCATTATGTTTCCGCCAGCGGTGAGGTGTGGGAACAGATTGTAGCTCTGGAAGACCATGCCCATTCGCTGGCGCTGCCTCGTCAGCGCCGCTTCACCGAGCCTTGTCCGTTTTCCATTGTGTGTCCGGTAGCCGATCGTAGCGCCGTCGAGCATGATCTCGCCGGAATCGAATTCCTCGAGCAAGTTGATGCAGCGAAGCAGGGTCGTCTTGCCAGAGCCGCTTGCACCAATGATGGACACGATCTCTCCGTCCTCGAGGTTGAGCTCCACTTGGTCGAGCACAGTGTGCTTGCCGAACCGTTTGCAGAGTGATCGGATCGAGAGAAGTGGGCTCATGCGTTCCGTCTGTAGAGTCGTCGTTCCGCCCATTTGCCGAGGTGCTCAATGCTGAAGTTAATTGCAAAGTAGAGAAGCCCGCACAAGGCGTAGAACTCCAGCGTCATGAAATTGCGGCCGACAACCTCCTGGGTCTTGAGCAGCAATTCGCCTACCCCGATGACTGAAAGGAGGGATGACGCTTTCACAAGTTCTGTGCCGGTATTGATCCAGACCGGTAGGATTTGCCGCAGCGCCTGTGGTAGGAGCACGTAAAGAAGGATTCTGGAAAACGTGAGGCCGATGCTGCGCCCTGCTTCGATTTGGGTTCTCGGGATTGCCTGTAGGGCCCCCCGTACAACTTCCGCCATGTGAGCGCTGCAGAAAACGGACAGTGCAACGAGGCCAGACTGCACGGCGGTGAAGTTCACGCCGGCAATTGCCAGAAGATAGTAGGTGGCGAGGATCAGCACCAGGACGGGTGTGCCGCGAACCACGTCAACATAGACTCGGATGGCGGCCTTGGCGATCAACGGTCCATATGTCAGTGCCATGCCAAGCAAGGCGCCTAGGATCGATCCTGCGATGACGACCACGAGCGAAATCCACGCCGTTAAAAGGAGTCCGTATGTCAGCGGTCCGATGGCGATGGATAACTCGTGTAGGAATTGCTGCATTTCCGTTTCAGTATTTGGGAAACCGGGCCTCGGCCCATCTGAGCAGGGCCGCAAGAGCAAGGCAGGTGCTGATATATAGGGTGGATGCCGCAAGCCAGGCCTCCGCGACCCTGAACGTCTCAACGTTGATCTTGCGTGCTTGGTAAGTTAGTTCGGGAATGGCGATTGTTGCCGCAATCGAAGTATCTTTGAACAACGAAATGAAGGTCGTCCCAAGCGCCGGCAGAACGTTGCGAAGGAGTAGGGGCAACGTGACGAAGACCGCCAGACGGATTGGAGCGAGGCCAATCGCCCGCCCGGCGTCGATCACTCCCCTTGGCACCCCTGCTAGCCCTGCTCGAAATACCTCGGTCAGGTAAGCTCCGGCATAGATCGCAAGCGACGCACCGAAGCTCTCCATCTTCCCTAGGCGAATGCCAACGCGCGGAAGCGCGAAATAGACAAAGAGTACAATCACCAGAAGTGGCAGGTTGCGTACGACGCTGACATAGGTGGCTATGACGACCCCGGCGGCCCGTGATCGACCGCTGGCGAGGAACGCGCATATAAGCCCGATTGCCGTCCCTGCCGCCAGGGCGGCAAGGGCTAGAACAAGCCCTAGCACCAGACCGTAGAGCAGGAGGCCGGCATTCGCCCAGATGACCCCGAAATGAAAATTATAGGTCATGGACGCTGCCGGCCGATGGTTTGGCGCTTAGCGAAGCTCGGACGGGAAACCGATCTGCGGTGCGGGCGGACGTTCGCCGAACCAAGTTTCGAACGACTTCGCATAAGTCTCGAACTCAACCCCGGTCATCGCTTCATGAAGGGCCGTGTTGACGAAGTTCAGCCAGTCGGCCTCTCCCCGCTTAACGCCGCAGGCATACGTCTGCGGGCCCCACCCGAAGCCAGCATCCGCATACTTCTCCGGATTCTGCTTCATGAACCATTTGACCGACGAGGAGTCGGTCGCAACTGCATCGGCACGTCCCGAGTTGAGCGCCTGATAGGCAAGATCGACGCTTTCATATTGATCCACCTTCGCCTCCGGCAAGGCCTGGTGGACCATGTCCTCGGCATAGACGTTTTGAAGCACCGACACGGTTACCGAGTTTCCTGCTGACTTCATCTCGTCGTGGGTCTTATATTTTCCACCCGCCGCAAGCATGAGGCCGACGCCTTCGCGGTAGTAGGGGATGGTGAAGTTGACCTGCTGGGCGCGTTCCGCGGTCACCGTCATAAACTGACAGGTGATGTCTACCTTGTCAGTGACGATGTTCGGAATGCGGGCATCGGAACCCTGGTTGACAAATTCGACCTTCGTGTCGTCGCCGAACAGGCCCTTGGCGACGATCTTAGCAATATCGACGTCGAATCCGGCCATATCGCCCTTTTCGTCCCGGAAGTGCCAGGGCGGATTGCCGGTACCAGTGCCGACGACGAGCTTGCCGCGCCCCAATACGTCCTGGAGCTTGTCCGCCAAGGCTGTGTCCGCGCCACCCGGCGTGACGGCAAGGATCGTCAGGATGCCGAGAATTCGAATGCTTTCCGTCTTCATGTCTTTCCTCCCTGTATTCCGGCGGACCTCGATCGGCCTGGGCCGGCAATTCTGTGATACAAACTACCTCATTGCGCCAGCCAGCCTCCATCCACCGGGATGATAGCCCCGTTGACGTAGAAACTGTAGGGTGAGGCAGAAACTTTCCGTCAGGCGAAGTCAGCGACGGCATAGGATAGCGCGGATCGAGCCAATCAGGCGCGTGGTGCCGGGCTCTCCTCCGTCGCAAGGTAACGTTCTAGAGGTTTATGTGATGGGCTTATCGTGGAGGCGCTCGGGAGTCGTGTCGACGACGAGTGGTAGAAGGCAGGGCCGAGAGTAGGGGCGATGGTGAGGGTAGCTCTCAGGCGGTTATCCGCGACCCTCGCATACCTATTTTTTTTCTCACCGAAACGTGAGCCGACGTGACGACCATTTGATCTAGCTGTCGCACTAAATTCAAATTGGCAATGCATTGCATCGTCGGGAGCTCTTCAAGGCGACGGGAGGATACATGACAAAGTCGGTTTCCCTTGCACTTTTCACGGCACTGAAGAACCCCGCAAGGTTCTATGAGAATCTCGCTGGATTAATGCGGCGCCGCAGGTCGATTGCACGCGCCAGACGCCAGTTGCTAGCGATGGATGACCGACAGCTCCAGGATATTGGGCTAACCCGCGCCGATGCCTATGGGGATTTCACCGCCGTTTGGCGCCGGCGGCACAAGCGGCCGACATGAGCGCGGGTCCTCATGCCTTGGATCCCGGAATCCGGAGATCGGCCATAGAATCTCCCCAGGCTCACTGTTATTGCTTGCCGTTTTATAGTAACATTGTCCTTGATTTAAACCGCCCGCAATTGATTTGCTCGGAGCCTTCTCCATGCAGACCTTTACGGATCTCGAACGCGAGGGATGGGGGCGGAACGCCGCGGGATATGATCAATTGGTTCTGCGCGCAACGCGCCAGGCCTTTGCCCCAATTTTAAGCCAGTTGGGCGACGTAGCAGGAAAAACGGTTGTCGACCTTGCGTGCGGAACGGGCCACCTGGCTGGAATGCTAGCCGAGCGCGGAGCCCGCATGTCCGCCGTGGATTTTGCCCCAGAGATGATTGCGCTTGCGAAAAGCCATGTTCGCAATGTCGAATTCATTGAAGCTGATTGCGAGAGGCTTCCATTCAAAACTGCTCAATTCGATGCGGCCACTTGCTGTTTCGGTGCGCTGCACTTCGAGCGGTCGGATGCTGTGTTTGCGGAAGTGGGCCGTGTCCTCAAGCCGGAAGGGCAGTTTGTTTTCACGGTATGGAGAAGCCCTGCCGAAGGTGGTCACTTCCTTGGTTTGATTCTCAGGGTCTATGAGAAGTTTGCAGATCTAACTGTTCCCCTCCCATCTGGACCGCCGCTCTTTGAACTGACGGACGTCACCCGCACAAAGGCGCGCTTGATGAAACTGAATTTCAGGGAGCCCGTTGTCCATGATTTCGATGTTCAATGGATTGCGGCGGACGCACAGGGGGTTATTGACATAGTTGAGAAGGGATTGGTCAGAACGAGAATGATCCTCGATCTTCAAGATCCGGACCGGCGTAAGCTCATATTGAGTGAGCTTCACAAAGCAATTGCGCCCTATATAGACGCAGAAGGGTTTACAATGACCAATGGCGTGAGGATGTTCACCGCAATAAGACCGTAGTGAGTAAAATTAGGCGCGCATAACGATTACCAGCCGCTCCTTTTCGACGAAACTTTGTCTGATTGTCAGCTGATAGGCAATGGCTGCCAACTCGCGGCTGGACCGCTTAGTGGTACTCCTCTCACACAATCTGACTGGGGAGCTCATTTTTTTGAAATAGGAGAGGGTGGGGCGGTATCTGACTTGCTTTCCCCTCGCGCTCCAACCGTAGGGCCTTTAGCCGGGCGGTTCGCTCGGCTCTCTGTTTGGCTTCTCGTTTAATGATTCCCAAAGCTGTCTTATCGGTGGCCGCAGAGCGCGTCTCACGATCTTTTTGGGTAGCCATGGGAGCAGCGTCTCACTCCTTCAAAAACTGGATCCGATCTAATCTCACTATTTTGGGCCAGCCTTCGGTTCGGGTCTCGACCTTACCAACAAGTCCCATTTGCCAGGAAACCGTTTCTGCAATTTCTTGCGAAGCTCAATGAGCTGGCGAGTGGGTTTAGTGCGTGCCTCCACAACGGCCACCAGCAGCATGTCTTCTGACGCGTCGCGGCGGAGGTAAATCAACCATCTCTTGAGAACGGGAGATGTACGACCTGGTGAGCCCTTTCTACTCATCTGAGTAGAAGGGGAATGTGTTGAATGCGTAAGCCATGGTCCGAGCATCGTCAGAATGAGTGCCCGGCCTCCGACACGACTTGAATCCTCATCGGGTTCTTAGTCGCGCAAAGCACAATGTCGCCGTGCGCCCAGCTTTAGGCGTGTCTGACAGTGCGTCAAGAAAGGCAGGAATGTAGGGCAAAGGATGCCGTCGGTTCGGCAGGTTAATCGGTCGCCCAGGCGGGTGACGCCGGCACTTTCGGTCCATGCAAGGTAGATTAGCCAAAGTCTCAGGTTGGGGATTTACCAACTAGGGTAGAGAAGAGGTGAGCCGGCGGTTGTTTACCGCTGAGCCATTCCTTGCCTCCTGCCATGTGTGGCGCTGGCGAGAGCACTACAGGTCGGGGGGCGAACATACGCTGGCCTTGGATTGGTTCCAAAGGCATACGGGAGCAATGTAGGAGATAGGCTGCAGTACCTATTTTTTCGCCTTTCGCGCCGAACCGGGCTCTGCCATCTTTCGATGCTCTTCTCCGCTAGGAGTCAGGAGAAAGCCACCAATAGGACGCCAAATGGCATGAAAGAAAAAAGGGCAACCTGACTGCCGATTGCCCTTTGCACTTATGCTGAAAGTTGCCGCTACGTGGCCTTGCAGCCCGTCATGTAGTTCGCTTGGGAGACCGGGGCTTGGCCCATCTTGTCCCAGCCCATTTTCGTGAGTTCATCCTTGTTTGCGGCCGCTTCGGTCTCGTCAATGTTGCCGTCCTTGTTCGCATCAGCCTTCGTCCACACATCCGCGCAAGTTGACTCGGTGAGTGCGGAGGCTGGGGAAACGGCAAACACTGTTAGTACCAAAGCAGAAGCGAATAGAATTTTCATTGGATTTCCTTTCAAGGGATAGGCAGACGAAACGCCTGCTCTGGAAAGTAACGTGGCTCAGGCCACAGAAGTTGCCCCAACCAGAGATTCAATCTCCGGGGGCAGGAGGGCAGCAGGCGGACCAGGATGTCCAGGTTCCAGATCTGGACTATGAGGCGGTTGACCGCCACTTCAGTGCGAGGCGCTATCAATGCAGACCGAGGTTAGTCTTTGCTTCGCGAGCCCTGACAGAATCGAACGTTGCGTCAACTTGGGCGACTCATTCAGTTTCAGAGAGGAACGCCTCGTCTTGAGGATTGTTTATCAGCAGAGGTAACCGAAATGGGGTCTACTAAAATGAAACAGTATCCCAAGGTTCCTGATCCCGTTCCTGATACTCGGCCGGGACGTCCGACGGCCGAGGAAATCAGGCGCACCACTAAGCCGATCCCAAAATCTGAAGTGGAAAAGCCGGAGCGACCTGTGGCCGATCAGCTCGACAAAGACGTGAGCAAGCCTCGCCAGACCCAGTAACTGCCTATCCGACGTTTCGTGAGGCTGTGAGCCAATGGAGGAGAGCAATGGATGGCGAATGGGAATCGAGTGCCACTCCGGTGAGCATCGTGGCGGCCAATGACCTCCCATTTAACAAACCAACCCATTGGATGCGCTTGCCACCTCCCCCGAGTGACCTAACCATTGGTTTGTAGGTCACGCTTCTAGAGTTAGCAGTGCTCAAAGTCGCCTACGGCTTTTCGCTCTGCTCATTCTCCGACAGCTACAGGGTTTTAGCCCTTGGTGTCCGCCTCAACCTTGGCTCTGGCTGAAAGGAAGTCGCCAAGATGGCCTATCGAAGTAGACAGAAGCGTACGAGCTCTCGCGATGCTCGCGGGCCGTTGATATCAGTATAGGTTCCTGTCGACTTCCCTCCAGACCAAGCATGACCGCCCCCATGAATTGCCCAATGCTCTGCCAACGGAATTTCATTGGCGGAATAGCTAACTGTTCGAGTGTGGGTGAGATGGCAAGTCTCCTTCAGCTGCGCCAAATCTCGTTGCCGACCGAAAGATCTGCGAAACTCGTCAAACAAGCGCCTGCCATTTGCAGGATGGACTGTTTGGTCACAGTCACCGTGGAACACAATCAACGGAGGTAGGCGCAATGTGTTGTCAGTTTCGCCGCGCTTCCCTTGAGCATTCTGCATCGCCCTGAACGCCGAGGGAACGTCCGATGCCACCTTGTAGGGAAGGCCAGAGTGGACTCCCACGGCAGCGAACAACTCGGGATATGTTGCCGCCATTACAACCGCCATTGCACCTCCCGCGGAAAAGCCGGCTATGTAAACCCTCGAAGGGTCAACGTTCTTTTCGCGTACGACCTTTTGAACGATACCCGCGATAATTTTGGGTTCACCACCACCCCGATGCTGATCTTTGAGACTGAACCAGTTCCAGCACTTTAGCTTGTTGCTCGACGTGCTTTGTTCTGGGTAGGCAACGAGAAAATTGAACTCCTCCGCCAGTGCATTCATGTCGGTGCCGTTTGCAAAATCATCGGAGCCTTGCGTACATCCATGAAGCATGATTACGAGAGGGCGAGCCGAAACGGCGCCCGTACTGGGCACATAGAGCTTATAGGTGCGACTGCCCGCATCACTATGAAAAGAATGCTTGGAAAACGTCGCACCGGCCGGAATTGGATCCGGGGAGACAGGCTTGCGACTATGCGGAGGACGCAACTTCTGTAACATTTCCAGATTCTGCGAAAGCGGTCGGCGCTCTCTCCTATCCGGTCGATGCTCGCCTGCTTGCCCAGGCATGGTCGATGGCGGGAGTGAAAGTGGGCCTCTTCCTGGTCTGTGACCATCCTTGAGAAGAGCTGATTGAATCACCTTCGTGGCTTCCACAAGATTCCCGTTTCGCACAAGGTTGGTCGCAAGGGGAACGTGAGACATCACTTTCATCGCGTCACTTCTCCCGTTGTAGGTTTGCCAGCAGTTGACTGATCTGATGATTTAGGATGATGGCCTAAAAAGGCGGTGAGTGCCGATCATCACTTGTTACGAACTTCGTCGCCGTTGGCGTCTGCTTCGATTTTGGACCTACCAGAGAGAAATTCTCCGAAGGTTTGTAGTCCCTCGAAGTGGTCGCAAAATACTTTTACCGACACGAGAAGCGGGACAGCGATGATGGTGCCGACGATCCCCCAGAGCCAACTCCACAAAGCAACAAAGATAAAGATTGCAACAGAGTTCAACTCCAACCGCCGGCCGAGAACGATGGGGGTTATGAACTGGCCTTCCACGACTGCAGCTGCCAAGTAGAGTAGTGGGGGTACTAGGGCGTAGCCAACAGAATCGAACGAGATCAATGCCACAAGCCCCACCATCCCGATGCCAGCAAGGGCGCCTATGTAGGGAATGAAGTTTAGGAAAGACGCGGCTACGCCCCACAGCACCGGATTTGGCATGCCGGTGAGCATCATGGAACTCGACACGACAATTCCGAATCCAATGTTGATGACGGTGATGCTCAAAAGGTAATGCGATACTTCCCGCTCAACATCATATGCAATTGTGAGCGCCCGCTTTTTGTCGCTCAAGGTTGGCAGGACGCCGATCATTTTTTCATAGAAGAGCGTCCCCGACGCGAGAAGAAACAACAAGAGTACGAAGGTGATCGCCGCTATGCTCAGGCCGCCTACCAAGTTGTCGGCGGCTTTCGAGAGAATGCCGGGTTGCTGAACAACAACGCTCTGGACTTGGGACGATGAGACACTTTCCGCCATCTTGGCAACCTGATCCGAGGCAGCAACGACCGCGTCCACGGGTGTTTTGAGGACCTTCAGCTTTTCCTGGACTTTGCGTCCTATTTCTGGAGCCGTATCCACCCAGTTGGATACCGGTTCGCTGAGAAAGAATGCTCCGGCACCGAAACCCGCAACGAGGATGAGGACCAAAGCAAGTGCACTCAATGCCGGAGGAACGCCTCGTTTTTGCAGAAAACGCACGACAGGGCTAAGGGTAAGCGCGAACAGAAACGCCAGCACCACCGGGAGAAGAAAATCGCGTGCAAAATAGACTAGGCCGACGAGCGCTATCAGGAACAAACCGGTGGTGGCTACTCGAATGCCTCGCAAGACATCGATGTCGGCGCTTGCTTGGCTTTCAGACGACGGATCGGTTTTTGAAGGGGCAAGCATAGCTTCAGATACTCTCGCGCCGATTGGGGCTCAGTCAAATCTTTCCATCGTTTGCAGCTAGCCCCCTGACATTCTGACGCTTCGTTAGGCGTGGGGTCACTTCCTTGTCGCAAATAGCTTCACAAGCGTTGGAATCGGCGCTTCCTCTTGGATCCAGAGGGCTGAAAGGGCGGACAAATTGGGAATCCCGCGTGAATTTCACGGCTTGCTCCAAGATCGAAGAGTTAGTGGAACTAAGGCAAACGGCGGCCCCTCAGAATGGTTCCGTAAAAGCGAGAGAGGTCTCGCCAAAATCAGGGGGCATGTCATCGTCCTCGACGCTTGAGCTGTGGCGAGCATGCCCGCATCGAGAACCTCGTCCTCTTCATCCCTAAGATCTGCTCGTGGAGGTTTCCATCCTTGTAGTCGATAGTCTTGGCGCCAAGCTTCTTACAACGCAACCGAGCCCTATCGAGACCTTTTGTAGAGCTTGGTGGCGATTTCGAACATTTCCTCCGGCGCGTAGTCCGGCGTGAACGCTGCAGGCGAACCGTCGAGCTCAGGAATCCTCGCGCCTTCCGGCGGCCCGTCCACGACCTCGAGCTCGCCGGGAGGATCGTCAGGAAGCGCCTTTTCACCATTCCCCCAGATGCCGGCCATTTCCTGATAGTCGTTCGGACTGAAGCGGTAGAGTTCCCGGTGGTTGCCGCGATCCAGGTACTTGCGGCTTTCGGGGATCTTGTCGAGGGTGATGTTGGGCGTTGGCAGCATCTGCTCGATCGCCACGCCGGTCAGCTTCTTGAGGGCAAGCGCATAGGCATGCGCGTGCACGCCACCGCGCACGAGGAGGTAGCCGCACACCTCACGCCCGGTCGGCTCGCTCAGCGTCTCGTAGACACGAAGCTTGTGGAGGCGGGCGCCGCATTCGAGATGGAAATTGTGCAAGAGGTCCATGATGACGTTGCCAGTGGTGGTGACGAAATCCATGTTCCAGGAAACGCCGTTGCTGTTCATCGGCATCGCACCGCCGGCGTTGGAGAAAAACCCCGCCGCCAGCCGGATGTTTTTCATGGCCGCGAAGGGCGACTCGCTTACCTCGGCGTCGGGAGCGGGATCCTCCGGACCGTTGTTGAGGAGGGCGACCCCATTGCTGACAAGTTCGACATGCCCCAGCTCCTCGGCAGTGATGTTCGCGACCAGGCTATAGAAGGGTTTGAGTTTTGATTTGCTGCGGAAGTTGAAGCTCTGGAACAGATAGTTGCCGAGCGTCGACATCTCGCCGTACTTGCCGCCGAGTAACTCCTGCAACGCCGCCGCGGCATTGGGATCCGCGTTGCGTGGCATGGGGATCTCGGTCTGTAGGCGATCAATGCGCAGGAACATTCTGTCCTCCATGGTTAGAGCCGAAGGACAAGCTCCTTGCTTCGATGTTGTTCCACGAAGGATGGAAAGTAGGAGGAAAGCAAGTCTCTCTACTTACTCATTCAATGACCTATGCCGTTTTTGAGCAGTCTGCGAATTTCGTCGATCTTCGCTTCAGTTCGGTCGGCCGAAGAAATTCCAGACATAGTCGTTAAGGGCGCCGTGCTTCACTCGATATTCCATCCCAACAGGCCGGGGCAGACCCTCGAATGTAGTTCCGGGTGTGCACCCCCTGTGCTGTGCGGCAGCCATTAAATAGATGAAAGCCAATTGGTGTCCCGATCCGTCGCCGCTTCCTGGGCGCCTCACCAGCGATTGCGCTACCTTCAAGTTTCGACTGAAAAGTCGGAACGCAGCCTAAAGGCGTTTCTCGCTGAAGCAGCTCCAGAGTTGCCACGAGACAATGTTCAAACCTTCTCATACCGTCCGAGGTAGACTTACAAGAATGGAAGGCTACTGACCATGCCGTGCTCAGCGAGAGCGTTGCCGGGGGGCATCTCCGGCAGAGCGGTAAAGTCTCCGTGGCTTGTGAAACTGGAGATTGGTCTCTGTCACAAGTTTGCTCCGGATGCCATCCTCGCTCTAACCAATTTCAGGGGCTGCTCTCTTGAACATTACGAGAGCCGTTCGATACCATCCCCCTTCCAACCTAACTCTTGAACACGTCGTCTTACCTTTTAGCGTCCTTTCCAGAGATATGCAGAGCTTGCCAGACCGAATGCTCCAGCGACCATTTTCGGTGCTGTGTCTTGTTTTGACCATCAATCTTCCATCGGGTCTTGCGGATATGTCGGCTTGAACTATTCCCATTGCGAAGGCTCTGAACGAGCCGGGAAACAAGCGTGATAGTTCCTGGTGCGAGATGAAGCGTGCTCCGGCGGCCGCCACTGGCACTTCCAGTGCCGCTATCGATGCAGCAAGAAAGAGCCCAGCCACTATTGACTGGGCACATCTAGCCGTGAACCACATCAACGTAGACGCCGGCTGCCTACTGGGAAAGTAGGGTCAGCGGCCCCTTTGCGCCCGCCAAACCAAGCGGCAACTGCACCGAGAATGAGACTGATGGCACCGAAGAGGGCGGCTGTGGATGTAGCATTTGTAGCCGTCTCCGCCACTTGGGTAGCTGTCTGCTTGGCGTCTTGATACTGTTGCTCATACTGGGCGACCTGCGTCCGTGCTTGCTCAATCGGTATGCTCTGTGACTGGGCAATTGCCTGAGCTGCTTGTTCGCGCGCCTCTCCGGACTGCTCCTCGGTTCCCGTTACTGCAGTGCGGACTGCGGATACGGTCGCATCACTCAAACCTGCCGATCCTGTGCCTTGGCGCAATGCATCCTCGATTGCAGAGAAGGAATCACCGCTATCTGACTTGGATGCAGTGGTCTGGACCACGGAGCTGGCGGTGGTCGCGACAGAAGTCATAGTGCTCAAAGTTCCGCCGACTATGCTACCCACCGCAGTTGTGAGGAGGTAAAAGATCACGAGCGTGGACACGGCCCATGCGATCAGGCCATGCCAGCCGGCAGGTGTCTGCTCAGGCCTTCCGGCTAGTCGCCCGGCCGCATAACCTCCCATGAGCGCCGCCAGTATCCCCGAAACCGCAAACCAAATGCCTGCCCCAATCGAAAGAGAGGTAGCAGACGGATTGCCAGTAGAGGTCGGGTCAAGCGTCGCCGCTCCAATTCCAATTCCCAGCATGTTGAGCACCAATTGAGCAACCAAAGCCAATGCTGCCCCCGCCAAGACCGCCCCCCAGGAAATTTTGGCATTCCTAAGTGGCAAAGAATCCTCAGGCGGAATGTCTGGGAATGCACTGGAAGAGTCATGAGAACCGCGACTAAGCGGCGTTTCTTGGTAAGCCATAACGATAAATCTCCTTGGCAATGGAAGGGGCGCGGTGCAGTTGGTGCAACTGCCCGGAATTGAGATGACGTTGTGATTGAGCCGAGTTTTGCTAGAAGGCCCTGCGACGCTCTAGCTGAGCAAATGTTTGAGCTCGAACCAATTGACGATCGATCACGTAGAGCAACCGCTTCGATACCGGTTCGTTCCAACAATTGGCAGAAGGTAGTCCTGGAAGGACACTACGATTGTTGGACACGCGGCCATCTTTCCGCGTTAGGCCGCCCGGAGATGGCCCTCTGTCCGTGTAGCAAGGGGACACGGTCATCGTGGAGAGCGGGATAGCCATCCTGACCCAGACCGTTTCTAGGATCATAGTTCGTTGTGTACGACATGCTGTTTCTTTGCGTGGCGACGAATAGAAGGGCTGGGGATAGGGTTGGGCACACTCGCCTCTCAACAAGGCGTGCCCGTTCGAACGAAAAGGGCAATTCCGCAAGGAATTGCCCTCCGCTGTCAAAGCACACTTAACCTATGCAGCTTCAGCTTCGTAGTTTATGACCGTTTCGGCGAGTTTGGAGAGCGCCTCGTCGGTCTTTTTTTCTTCCTGATAGGTCTGCTCGAGAAGCCTGACGGCCTCATTCAACCCAAGTTCTCTGCCCCACGCCTTCAGGGTTCCATAGCGGGACATTTCATAGTGCTCGACGGCTTGGGCCACCGCGAGAAGGCCTGCGTCCAGCGCAGGAGATCCTTTGTATTCGCTGATGACCTCCTCGCCTTCCTTCACGAGTCCCATTATCGCTTCGCACGTCTTTCCTTGGGGATTTTTATCAATCAATCCGAAAACTTTTTCGAGCCGGTCCACCTGGCCTTCCGTTTCGCCACGATGCTTTTCGAACGCAGCCTTGAGTTCGGGGGACTGCGCAGCCTTCGCCATCTTGGGCAAGGTGGAAAGGATCTTTTTCTCTGCGAAGTAGATGTCTTTCAACGTGTCGTGAAATAGATCGTCAAGATTCTTGGGTTGTTTAGCCATGGAATGGTTCCTTTAAAACGGTGAGGGTCCGGAGGCCGAGACCTCCATTGGAGGACGCCTCGGAAGGGGAAATTGGTCTGTCCGGCTTACTCTGTTAACAGACCCCACTTCGTTTCGTTGCAGATGAACCGTAAGAAACATCGACGCCGCAATCGGCTCTTTGGAACGGGGGATTCCGACTACATCAATCGTATAAGCTTGGCCTTGGCAGGAATACCAACAATGTTGTGAGGTGTATTCGACAGGCGACTGACGCCATTTGCGCAAACTCTTTCGCCTACCGGCCGGCGTGCACTCAACGCCATAGGGTAGGAGGCTTCATTTGAGGAGTTAGCGGATGGTTCAGCGCCGCAAGTTTCCTGGGCCTTGGCAAGTTGAGCGGACGGCTGGCAATCATTTCGTGGTCAAGGACGCCAACATGCCTCCTCTCCTGACACGCAGATGTCAGGAGCCTTGATGTAAGATTGCTGCAACTCGGAGGGATAGCAATGGCTCTTGGGGCATTCGAAACACCTTCAGTACGCATGGAGCGCGTGTTCGCAATGCGCGTTCTGGCGCCGAGGGAAGACGTCGATCGTATCATGGAGAGTGTCTGCCGCATCGTACCGTTGAAGCAAGGTGCCTATGACCAGAATGCTTGGCAATCAGCACCTGGCATTGAGCGCTATCGCCCGCTCGAGGGCGCTGCGGCTGGGGCGGAAATCGAGTTGAGAAAGCGTCCTGGCGTGGTCGAGGTCAGCTTCGAACTGCCCTATGATCAAGATCTACTCAAGCAGGTGATCGAGACGATCTACGAGGTTCACAGCTACCAGGAGCAGACGATAAAGGTTCACGAGATGTTGGTCAGTCGCACGAGGGGCCGCGACGACAAAGCAAACCCCCATCGTTGGTGGAACACTACGGGCGACTGGAAGAAGGTAGATAGTGCCGGCCCCGGTTGATTACTTGACCCGATCGCCGGGCGGCAGGAAGTAGGGGCTACTTTACTGTTCGAGGCAGCCGGTCAGACGAACGCTATCGGGGCTTACAGCGAGGCCATGTATTGCGGCGGCATGTGTGAGGATGGTTCCAAGATAAGAAAAGTCGATTGCCAAGGTGACAGGACCGGCACCTTGCCTTGCCCTCCGCTTTCCAAAATCGATGAGGCTTTCGCGATTGAGCTCCCTGATTGATAAGGAGCCCAAGTCTCTTTTCAATGCCGCGAGAACTGCATTCTTAGAGCGTCGCAATGGACGAGCGACTTCATGCATGTCAGCAATATGCAAATCGATAAGATCGTTGAGTGTGTGCAGGCTTTGAATAGTTCCTCTTACGGAAATGCCGCCCAAGTCGATAGAACGCTCAGTCTCGACGATCCATGTGTCGGCAAGAGTTTTTTAAGCGAAAGGTTCGCGAGGCATATTGCCCCTTGCGGCGGACCTGAGCTCGCCAACTTCCTTGTTGAGTTTTGACGATGGTACCCATGTGACTTGCGTCGTCCTATGAGCGTGCAAAATCCGTGCAGCCACAGATCAAACAGGGTACAAACCCGTGCAATTTCATCCCATTCGGTCCTATTCTGTTCTCGATTTAGGCCATTGAAGTGTAACATAAACCGTTGAAACCAAAAGAAAAAATCTTCGCCGTTGCCCCGATGATGGATTGGACGGACCGACACTGCCGGTCCCTCCACCGTCTGATGACGAGGCGGGCGCTGCTCTACACTGAAATGATCACCGCAGCGGCGATCCGCTACGGTAACCGCGATGCGCTGCTCGGCTTCTCCGTCTTGGAAAGCCCCGTGGCTCTCCAGCTCGGTGGCTCCGATCCTGCGGAGCTCGCACTTGCCGCCAGGGTCGGCCAGGAATTCGGCTATGCTGAGATCAACCTCAATTGCGGCTGTCCGTCCGACCGCGTGCAGGAAGGGCGCTTCGGCGCCTGCCTGATGGCCGAGCCGGCACGCGTCGCCGAGTGCGTGTCGGCGATGATCGACGCCGTTCGCATACCCGTTACCGTCAAGTGCCGCCTCGGAATCGACGACCAGGACGAGGACGAACACCTCGACCGCTTCGTCCAGTGCATCGCCGCCGCCGGCTGTCGGACGTTCATCGTCCACGCCCGAAAGGCATGGCTGAAGGGCCTCTCGCCGCGGGAGAACCGCGAAATCCCGCCCCTCAACTATGACCGCGTCTATCGCCTCAAGCGCGACAACCCCGAGCTCGCGATCGTCATCAACGGGGGCGTCGCCGACCTTGAAGCCGCGAGCGCTCATCTTCCGCATGTCGACGGCGTCATGCTGGGACGCGCCGCCTATCAGCAGCCGTATTTGCTGGCCGGAGTCGACGGCAGCATATTCGACGATGCGGCGTTCGTTCCGTCGCGGGTCGAAGTACTCGCCCGCTACAGGGGCTACGTCGAGGTCGAGCTCCGGCGCGGTGCCCGGTTCCTCAGTCTTGTCAAGCCAATCATGGGCATGTTCCGTGGCGAGCCGTGCGGCCGCCGCTTTCGAAGCATCTTGTCGGAACCGGGCGCGGGGCTTGCTGCCTTCGATCGCGCGATTGCCGCGACCTTACGGTCGATGGCAGTCGCCGCGGAGTGAGCCTGCTGCCTGTGAAGGGCGGGCTCCCAGTCGCCTGCAACGCTGGGGAAACGACCGGAACGTGAGGCTTGCAGCGTTGCGGGGTTGTATGGGAAATCTCGGGTGCCGCTTTGTGGTAAATCGACTGCCGGTGGCGCATCGATAGGGGGCGCTAGCAAATGGACCGCAATTCCGGGCCTCGCTCCGTCGAAGTGGACAGGCCTGATGGCGCAAGGCGTCTAGTCGACGTTGCCTTCGGCAGCCTCGGCCTTTTGGCTATTGCTCCCATCCTCGTGCTGCTTGGGCTATCGGTGTTCCTTAACCTTGGACGGCCGATCCTGTTCGCCCAGTACCGGGCTGGACGCAATCGAAAGCCTTTCCTGATGATCAAGTTCAGATCGATGCTGGACAGGCGGGATGAGTCGGGAGCGCTACTGCCGGATAACGAGCGGACCACGCGCTTCGGGGGTTTCCTGCGTCGAAGCCGGCTTGATGAGCTGCCTGAGCTTTGGAATGTTCTCAAGGGGGACATGAGCATTGTCGGACCGCGTCCGCTGCTTCCGGAAACTGTTGCAGGAATGGGAGAGCCTCGGCGTGCGGCGCTGCAGGGTTCGACCGGGGCTGACGGGTTGGGCGCAGGTCTCCGGCAATACATTTCTGTCAGAGGGCCACAAGCTTGCGTTGGATCTCTGGTACATCGATCACCGTACACTCCGCCTAGATATGCTCATTGTCGTGGAATCGCTCGGGCTTGTCGTGTTTGGCGAGCGGGTGAACCATTCCCGGGTGGACATCGCCGAGAGTTATCTATCGGGCTGGCGGGCGTCTGGCGAGTAGGCTTGATCTGAAGCGCCGCCCTAGTCGCGCAGGATCAGCCGGCCGCCGCGGAGCTCGACCGACGACAGGCGGCTGAGGAAGCTCATGCCGAGCAGCGATCCGTCGAGCCGGCCGGGCTGGGCGATGTAGCCGCTGACGCTGTCGCGCTTGATGGGGCCGGCACTCACCTCGTGGAGGGTCATCTGCGCGGCAAGCGCCGTGCCGTTCGCCGTGACCACGGGTATGGTGAAGGACAGCCGGTCGCCGTCGATGCCGACGCGCTCGGCGTCTTCATAGGTCAGCACGACGGCGCTTGCTCCCGTATCGGCCAGGAAGGTGATGGGCACGCCGTTCACTGCGCCGCGCACCGCGAAGTGGCCGTCGATGCCGGCGGCGATCTCGATCGCCTCGCCGTCCGCGGAGGTGACGGCATAGCCCGGCAACAGCGTGCCGAGCACGCGTTCGCCGAGGAACCGCAGGTCGTCGCGCAACGCGTAGCCGATGAGGATTACCAGGATGAAGAGAATCCACAGCGCGGCGTCGCGCAGCGCCCGGCCGGGCTTGCCCCAATAGAGGCTCACCACGCCCGCCGCCGCGACCGCCGAGATGATCAGGTAGTAGATGAGGCTGCCGCTGTCGTCGCTGGTGAAGCCGGGCATGGTCTAGAAGGCGTCGTCCACCCCGAGCCTGGCCCGTCGTCCGCCCTTGCGGCGGCGGCGCAGCGTCAGGTTCGCCAGGCGCTCGGAAAGCCGGTTCATGACGGCCCGCCGCTCGACGGGGTCGATGTCGAGCCAGCTCGCGATCTCGCCCCGCGTCCGCCCGCAGCCGATGCAGAAGCCGGAATCGGGATCGACCACGCAGACCTTCACGCACGGTGTTTCGATGTCGAGTTCGAACGGAAGGTTCATGGGCCCGGAAATGTCGTTCATGTGAGCGCTAGATGGGATATTGCGCTTTCGAGGTCAATGGCGGGACTACGGAAACCGCCGCACTCTGGCGCAAATCCGTCATTATTTCCTGAGGTGGAGCTTCCCGTCCTCGACCTTGAAGCTGTCCAGCTTGCCGAGGAAGCTCATGCCGAGCAGCGTGCCGTTGTAGGCGCCGCGCGGCAGGACGATGCCCTCGACGTCGCGCACCACCACGTTGCCGACCTCGACGCGGTCGAGCATGACCTTGGCGCCCTGCACGAGACCGTTGGCCGTGTTGATGGGCACGTCGTAGGTGAGGCTGCGCGGCCGCAGGCCGGCGTCTTCCGCATCTTCGAAGCTCAGGGCGACCAGGCTCGCGCCCGTATCGATCAGCACACGGATCGACGAGTATTCGATGTCCGCCGTCGCGATGTACTGGCCGTGCTGGTTCGCCTCGATCTCGACCGACGAGGCGAAAGCAGGGGTGGCGCCTATGAGTCCCGCCAGGACTGCGGCCACCGTTTCCGTTCGCCTTCGCATGGTGCTTCACCGTTTTTTGTGTGCGCGAGGATATGCCGAACTGGCAAAGCAACCGTGTCCGCAAATGGTTTACGAAAGGTTGATCAGCCGGTCGCGGCCGCGGCGAGACCGAGGAGAATGGCCGTTTCCGTGACTTGCTGGAGGGCGCCACAAATATCGCCGGTGTGCCCGCCGAGCTGGCTGACCGCCAGCGACTTGACCCCCCAGTGCACCAGCGCCGCAAGCCCGAGTCCGATGACGATCCCGGCAATGCCGCCCGAAAGCCACAGGAACGGAACCGCGACGACGAGACTCACGATCAGCGAGGTTCTGACCGTATCGGCCGATGGCCGGCCCACCGCCGCTGCCACGCCGTCGTTGCGGGCCGCTTTCGAGGTACGCAGCAGCGCCACCATGCTGTGCCGCGACAAGACGGCCGCGGAGACGAGGGCGCCCGTGGCAGCCGCGAGGTCGAAGATTGCGAGTGTCGCGAGCGCTTCTCCGCGCAGCACCACCGAGCCGATGAGCGCCAGCACGCCGAAGGTGCCGATGCGGCTGTCGTGCATGATGGCAAGCTTGGCGTCCAGCGACGCTCCGCCCCACAGCCCGTCGGCCGTGTCGGCGAGACCGTCCTCGTGGAGGGCGCCGGTGAGGGCGATCAGGGCCAGGATGGTGATGAAGGCGGCAAGCCCCGTCGGCAGGTTGAGGGCGGTGGCGAGCCACAGGACGATGGCGGCCGCGAGCCCGATGATGGCTCCGATGACGGGAAAGGCCCTGAGCGCTCGATTTAGCTCGAACGCGCCCCCACCGTCTCCGATGGGGATGCGGGTCAGAAACCGGGTCGCCGCCTTGAGGTCGTCGGTCCACGTGTCCATGGGTTGGCCGTCGGGGGTGTTGCGGTCGCTATCCTCGTGCATGGGAGGGCGGTTTCCAATTTCCGGGGATTGAGGTTATAGCAACCTCCCCCGCAGGTTTTCCACCCCCGGACAGCATGATGCAGAAAACCCACCCGTCAGCCGCCCTGCCGTTCAACGACATCCGCGACCTGGTGAGCCACGTGCCGGGGCTGGACCAGATGGCGGTCGACGCGGCGCGCCGGCGCGATGCCGCGCTGACCAAGCCCTTGGGCTCGCTGGGCCGGCTCGAGGAGATCGTCGAGTGGCTGGCCGGCTGGCAGGGTCGGCACCCGCCGCGCCTCGACAATGCGGTCGCCATCGTCTTCGCCGGCAACCACGGGGTCGTGAAGCAGAATGTGGCGGCCTTCCCGCAGGCGGTCACCGCACAGATGGTGGAGAACTTCCGCAACGGCGGCGCCGCCATCAACCAGCTTTGCCAGACCTTCGGCCTCGGGCTGAAGGTTTTCGAACTGGCGTTGGAGATTCCGACCCGCGACATTACCGAGGAAGCGGCGCTCGACGAGGCCGAATGCGCCGCCACCATGGCCTACGGAATGGAAGCGGTCGCCGATGCGCCCGACCTTCTGTGCATCGGCGAGATGGGCATCGGCAACACGACCATCGCGGCGGCGCTCGCCTGCGCTCTTTTCGGAGGCGCGCCGGCGGAGTGGGTTGGGCCGGGCACCGGTGTCGACGCCGCCGGCATCAGGCGCAAGGCGGATGCCGTCGGCCGGGCCATCACCCTTCACCGGGACTACCTGGGAGATCCGCTCGAAGTCCTCCGCCGCCTCGGCGGACGCGAATTCGCCGCCATGGCCGGCGCCATCCTGGCCGCGCGCCACAATCGCGTTCCCGTGCTGCTCGACGGCTATGTCGCCACCGCCGCCGCCGCCGTCCTGCATCGCATGAATTCATCGGCGCTCGATCACTGCCTCGCCGCCCATTGTTCCGCCGAGCCGGCGCACCGCGCGCTCCTGGCCCGCATCGGCAAGGTTCCGCTGCTCGACCTCGGCATGCGGCTCGGCGAGGCCTCCGGCGCCGCCCTCGCTGCCGGCATCGTCAAGGCGGCGCTCGCCACCCATGGCGGAATGGCGACCTTCGGCGAAGCGGGCGTCAGCGGCAAAGGGGAGCCGCCCGCCTCCTAGGCGGTGAGGGAGATGAGCTTGCGCTGGCTGGCGCTCGCCGACGACAGGTTGGCGGCGATGTCGGCGCGCTGATTTTCGAGGGTACGCTTGGCGGGGAAGGTGATGGCCACCGTGGTTCCCTGGCCGACGGTGCTCTGGATCTGCAGCTCGCCGCCATGCAGGCGCGCCAGTCCGTTGACGATGGAGAGGCCGAGGCCGGCGCCGTCGATGGCGCGCCGGACCGCATGCGAGCCCCGCACGAAGGCGCCCCGCAGCGACTCGACTTCGCTCGCCGGTATGCCGGGTCCCGTGTCCTTGAGGCTCATGAACAGGTTGCCGTGCGGCAATTGTCGTGTCGTCAAGGTGATCTCGCCGCCCTCCGGCGTGAACTTGATGGCATTGGATAGCAGGTTGATCCAGATCTGGCTGATGAGCCGCTTGTCGGCGTAGAGCGCCGGCAGGTTTTGGACGAGGTCGAGGGTGAAGGTGAGCTTCTTTTCATCCGCGTAGGCCCGCACGTAGCGGACGCATTCGTGCGCGATGTCCGAAAGCTGGACCACTTCCTCCTTGAGTTCCTGGCGGCCCGCCTCGATGCGCGACAGGTCGAGGATGTCGTTGATGAGGCTGAGGAGATAGCGGCCCGAGTGATTGATGTCGGAGGCGTAGCTCTTGTAGGCCTCGACGCTGTGCGGGCCCATGAGCTCCTCCGACATGATCTCGGAGAATCCCATGATGGCATTGAGCGGCGTCCTGAGCTCATGGCTCATCGTGGCGAGGAATTTCGATTTCGCCCGGTTGGCTTCCTCGGCCTTCTCGCGCGCGTCGTCGGCGAGGTGCTTGGCCCGCTCCAGACGTTCGATCAGGTCCTCGCGCTGGCGCTTGTAGGTGAGCATCTCGCGCGCGGTTTCCTGAAGCCGGCGCGACAGCTGCAGGAGGAAGACCTCCACGACGAGGGCCACCGCGGCGATCTCGAGGTGGAATTCGGTCCCCTCGAAGGCGCATCGGATGGCGACCGCGATCGCGATGAATCCGGTTCCGGCGAGCAGGATTGGGATGAAGTTCGCCGCGACGATGATGCGCACGGCGATCACCGCCATGAGGACGGCGACGAGCAGGAGGTGCTGGAGGTCGTTCCCGGTCTGCCAGAAGAGGAAGAGCGGCATCGACCATACCGATGCGATGAAGAATTCGACTGCCGTCAGTACGCCGATCCATTCCTTCGCCCGGACCTTGGTGATGTCCGTGTTCATGAACGACCGGCAGAGACTGTATTGGAGCGCCTGGCCGATCAGCGCCGAGACGAGCCATGTGGTGGTGACGAGCGGACTGACCCAGCGCAGGAACACGACCGCCAGGATGGCGGCGAGGATCGGCATGGCGCCGATGACCTTGAGCTGGTTGCGCACGAACATGGCGAGCATGTCGCGCTGCCATGGCTGCGGGTCGCCGCCGTCCCACAAGAGCGCCGGCCGTACCGACCGCGGCTTCTCGAGCGGCCGGTCGGCCGCATCCGAGTCCGGCACGAAACTCTCGTTGGCTTTGACAGCGAACATGGGTTTCCCGTCCCAATCCTCCGGGTGCTAAGGCGAAAACTCCCCGCCGCCCGTGCGAACGCCCATAGTGCCCGTTAACGATTAAGCTTCGCTTGGCGGATCGCTTAAAATTGTCCCAAATGGACAAAGAATTCCTAAAGACCGGAATTTCCGAGGACCAAGGCCGGTTCCGGCCTCATCGGCGGTCGGGCGGGCCGAGCCCGAGGCTCTGCTTCCTGCCGCTTTCGTGCAGGGTCTGGCGGCGGGACGAGAGCACTCCCGATGTGCCTCCGACCCACGCATACTCTCCCGACAGCTTGGCGTATTCCATCTTCGGGCAGCGGTTCATCACCACCTTCACGCCCCTGGCTTCGGCCCGCATCGCGGCGGCGTCATTGCGGATGCCGAGCTGCATCCAGATCACGGCGGGGAGGGGGTCGAGCCGTAGCGCCTCGTCGACGACGTCTCCCGCCGCCTCGGAATTGCGGAACACGTTGACCATGTCGATGGCAAACGGCACGTCCTTCAGGGATGTGTAGACGGTCGCGCCGTGCATGGTCTTGCCGCCATGACCCGGATTGATCGGGTGGACCGCGTATCCTTTGCCGAGCAGGTACTTCATCACCATGTTCGACGGCCTGACCTCGTTGGGGGATGCGCCGACGATCGCGATGACACGCACCGTCCTCAGGATTTCGCGGATGTAGTCCGCCGCATAGCTGTCGTGATTCATGTAAGGGAGAGTGAAACTAGCGCGGCCAGCGCGGTGGCCGCTTGTCGAGGAACGCGCCGATCCCTTCCTCGGCATCTTCGTTCATGAGATTGTCGACCATCACCTTGCCGGCGAGCGCATAGGCGTGGTCGAGCGACATCCGTTGCTGCGCCACGAACGCCCGCTTGCCGAGCGCAATGACCCTGGCGGATTTGGCGAGCAGTTGCCGGGCGAGCTTCTCGCTTTCATCGACCAGATCGTTGTCCGCGACTACGCGGTTGACGAGTCCGATGCGATGGGCCTCCTCCGCCGACACCGCTTCGCCGGTAAGCAGCATCTCCATCGCCGGACGCGGCCCGACGGCGCGCGTCAGGGCGACCATCGGCGTCGTGCAGAAGAGACCGATGTTGACGCCCGGCGTGCAGAACCTTGCCGACGCTCCGGCGATGACCAGATCCGAACTCGCCACCAGCTGGCAGCCCGCAGCGCTCGCAAGGCCGTGCACTTCGGCGATGACCGGCTTCGGCAGGGCCGCAAGAGAAGTCATGAGCCGTGAGCACTGCGCCACGAGATTGGAAAAATAGGCACGCCCGCCGTCGCGGTCGCGCCGATGTGCACGGATCTCGCCGAGGTCGTGGCCGGACGAGTACACCGGGCCGCGGCCACTGATGACCACGACGCCGACCTGCTCGTTGGCCATGGCGCTGTCGATTTCTTCCTGCAGAAGCGCCAGCACCTCCTCCGAGAGGGCGTTGCGCCGCTCCGGCCGGTTGAGGATGAGCCGCAGCAGTCCGTCGTTCAAGTCGCGCAGGACGGGCTTTGCCGGGTGGGAGTGGATTTCTGCCGCAACCATCATTCCTCCTCGGAGAGAAGCTTGAGCTTCTCAGAATAGGTGTTGTCCTTGACGAGTTCTTGGACGACGTTCCTGTTGTTTTGAGACGGCACCATCGCCGACAGCGACTTGACCATGCGGTCCTTCATGTCCTGCGCCAGGTTGGTGTCGGCCTTGATCTCGGCGATCTGCTGCTCGACGTTGTCGGACGGATTCTCGTTCAACGCGCTGTAGGCGAGGCCGACGCTGGTGATCGCCGTATTCCATTCCGTGACGTTTCCGAAACCGAACGACTTTACGTCGGCCTCGAGCTTCTTGCCCGCTTCGGTCTTGTCCACGAACTCTTCCAGGTCCTCGTATTCGTAGATGGCCGTATCGGCGTACTTCTCCCGGACCATGCTGAAGGCGTCGACCGCCCGCTTGGCCATGTCCGCCGTGAGCTCGACCGTTTCGATCTCGGGGATGTCCCCCAGGCTCATCGTGTCGGGCTCGGTTTCGGTATCGGCATTGGGCGGGGGGGCATCCGGCTCGCCGGATTCCGTTGGGATCTGATCCTGGTCCTTGACCGTCGCCTGGGCGAAACCGGGCGCGAGCGGCAGGAGACCCAGAACGGCCAGCGCTCCCGCCGCAATGGCGAGGGAACTCAGAACCCGCACCTTCGGTGCCATGAAAAGATCCTCACAGACAGCAATCTAGGGAACCGGCGCCCCCGCGAAAAGGGGCAACCCCATGGATTTCACAGCCGTCGTCTCTTGCGGTATCATGTTACCACACACCTAAGTTGCCGCAGCCCCTGCGAATCCGGTTCATGACGCTTGACCGGAAAAGGCCGTTCGGTTACCAAGCCCGCCAGTCGTCCTGACGGAGCCGAAAAGGCGCTCAGGGCCCATCCCGAAGGTTCAAGGATCGTCCATGAAGACCTTTTCCGCGCGTCCGGCGGACATCGACAAGAAATGGATTCTGATCGATGCCGATGGCTTGGTCGTCGGCCGCCTGGCCACCGTGGTCGCCACGCGCCTGCGCGGCAAGCACAAACCGAGCTTCACCCCGCATCTCGATTGCGGCGACAACATCATCGTCATCAATGCCGAGAAGGTCGTCTTTACCGGCCGCAAGCGCCAGAACAAGACCTACTACCGCCACACCGGCCATCCCGGCGGCATCAAGGAGCGCAAGGCGCATCAGATTCTCGACGGCAAGTTCCCCGAGCGGGTCGTCGAAGAGGCGGTCCGGCGCATGATCCCGGGCGGAGTCTTGAAGCGCGACCTCATGCGCAATCTCCGCGTCTACAAGGGCGAAAAGCATCCCCATGAGGCCCAGTCGCCGCAGAAGCTCGACGTGGGGGCCATGAACCCGAAGAACAAGTTGAGAGACAAAGCCAATGGCTGAAACGACGACACTCGGCAATCTCGGTACCGCCATGGGAATGGGCCAGGTGGCGGCGGTCCCGCCGCCTCCGCAGCCCAAGATCGATGCCAGGGGCAGGGCCTATGCCACCGGCCGCCGCAAGAACGCCGTGGCGCGCGTCTGGCTGTCGCGCGGCGCCGGTCGCATCACCGTCAACGGCAAGGCGGTCGACACCTATTTCGCGCGGTCGACCCTGCGCATGATGATCCAGCAGCCGCTCGTCGCCGCCAATCGCCGCGATCAGTTCGATATCGAATGCACGGTATCGGGCGGCGGGCTGTCCGGCCAGGCGGGCGCCGTGCGGCACGGCATCTCCCGTGCCCTGACCTATTTCGAGCCGGACTTGCGGCCGGCGCTCAAGAAGGGCGGATTCATGACCCGCGACAGCCGCGTCGTCGAGCGCAAGAAGTACGGCCGTGCCAAGGCGCGCCGCAGCTTCCAGTTCTCGAAGCGCTAGGCGGAACCTCCCGCTCGCGCGGTGTCGCTCGTCAAAACTATCCCGGTCATGGCCGTCCTGGCGGCCATGACCGGCGGTGCCTTCGCCCAGTTGGCGCCCGAACCGGCCATTCCAAGCGACTTCCACGGAATATGGGGCCTCGGCTCCGAAGCGTGTCGGACCACCGACTGGCGCAGCGTCGACACTTTGATCCGGATCGGGCCCGATGCGATCACCTATTGGGAATCCGAATGCCGCCCCGTCGGTATGGTCCGGCGGCTGCAGGCAGGCAAGGTCATCAAGCTCGAGTTCACTTGCACGGGCGAAGGCGAGACATGGGAGATCGCGCAGCTCTGGGGCCGGCTCGCCGCCGCGACGGGCGACTATCTGGTCACGGTCACACCCGACACCGACCAGGTTCTCTTCTATCGGCGGTGTGAAAACCCTCGCTGATTGCCTCTAAATTTCAGTCTCTCGGAAAAAATACCGGAGCTTTACCGCGAGCCATGTAGCAGCAATTCCCACGGCCGCTCCGAGAGATCCCGCGATAAAATCCGCAACATGGGGGGAGCGTCCTGGCACAAAGTACTGAAGAAGCTCCAGCGTCCCGGCCGTGTTCAAAAGTAATGCTAGAGCTCCTAGACGTTTGATGGTCGTGCTTAGGGCAAGCGTCAAGCTAACTCCCACCAGAAAATATGCCATAAAGTGGTCGAGCGAGGAGCCCCAACCAGTGTTGGGACGCAATGATCCTGGCACTAGTGAGAGTGCAATGAGGCACAAGAAGCCGATTGAAGCTACAAGCAACCAGAATCGATTGGACGAACTCTTCTCTCATAACTCACATGAGCACTAAAGAAAGCCCGGCAATTTTTCCGGGCCCGCCTCGGCTCTCTTGCGGCAGGAATTTTTTATAACTAAACCTCGCTTGGCACAATCATAGCACCATCTGCCAACTTGAGAAAACTGCAACCAGACGCAAGGCGCAACGCGATTTCGAGCAAATTTTCCCAACGAAGACCTCGGTCAATTAAGACGCGACTCTTGTGACTTGAAGTGAAAGTAAGAAGCGCTCGGCGCATTGGGACAGGAAGAGTTTTTCACGGGCTAAGAGAGTTAGGCCACGATACAAGAGCCCGGTCATTGCTGACCGGGCCCGGTAATGTCGGGGAAATCAAAACACGTCCAGAGAAGCACAATTGCCCTTCTATGCTTTTCAGGACTTCGTATTCGAATCCCTCAACATCGATCTTAATCAGCACTGTGCTGCGATCCTCGCGTACCTGATGGCTATTCTCTACATGCATGCGATTGCCTGCGACCTAGTTCCATTTGATTTCCAAGGGGGGTCTGGGAAGAGTGCGGGGCCCAGCGAGGCTCGCAACGCACGAGAGATCCACACTCACAACGATCCGGACTGAAGGGATCAACTTTGGAAGCCGAATGTCGGCCTCTAGCTGGAGTTCACCGGTTTCGGTGCAGGAGTCTCAATTGCGGATGCCCTCCCTAGCCCTGGAAGGGTTGAGCTCGAGCAGCTGTGGGACTTTATTGAGATGACTCGGTGCGGGCCCTGCACTGCGTCCAAAACCGATGTGCCTTGCTCTCACCAACCTTCGCCAATCGCTTGCGCAGGTCGCCTCGTGGAGTACCTAGCTAGATCGCTTGTGAGGCGCCTGATCTCAGCCTGCGACCTTGGCCGTTTGCCCGTTGGTCGTTCCGTTCGCGGGCAGGGCGCTGATGCCCCCACCGCCCAGCGCCCGGATGAGCTCGACCGTTGCGATGAGCCGGTCGTAGCGGGCGAAAACAAGGCTGTCTTCGGAGTTGAAGAGGGTACGCTGCGCATCGAGGAGCGTTTGGAAGTCGATCGCTCCGGCTTCGTAGCGCTCGCGCGACAACCGATAGGCAGTGCGGGCTTCGTTCAGTGCAATATTGAGTTCGGCAACGCGCTGTTGCGCGCTTCGGATTGCAGCAAGCGCATCCTCGACTTCCTGAAGCGCCACCAGGACCGCCTTGCGGTACACCTCGACGAGTTCGGCTTTCTCGGCTTCGCTCAATGCCACGCCGGCTCTGAGCCGGCCGCCCTGGAAAATGGGCGCGAGAAGCGATGAGCCGGCGCTCAGAGTCGTCGTCACCGGATCGCGCGCGATTGCGGCGCTGAGATCGAGGGAGAGAGACGGGAAGAGCGCGGCACGTGCCACGCCGATATCGGCATTGGCGGCGATGAGCTGTGCCTCGGTGCGGCGGATGTCGGGCCGCCGGTAGAGAATGGCGGCAGGTTGCCCAGTGTCGATCCTCGGCACCTTAAGTGCGGCGATGCCGGTTCCGTTGGCGGATACGGTCCCGGCCGCATCGCCGAGAAGGACGGCAAGCGCGTGTTCGGCATTGCGGACTTGCTCGACGAAAATGGCGCGCCCTGCCCGTGCCGTGGCGAGGGCCGATCTTTGCTGCGTGACGTCGAGCGACGTGGCCGCGCCGGCCTCGAGCCGGGCATCTGCGATGCGCAGGACATCCGCAAAATTCCGAATCGTGTCGTCCGAAATGCGCAGCCGCTCGCGTGCCAGGAGCATGTTCATGTATGCGATCGCGACTTCGGACTGGATGGCAAGCTCTACCGCGTCGCGGTCGTAGTAGCGGCTGATGACGATTGCCTCCGCCGATGCCACCCCGGCCCGATTGCCGCCGAAGATGTCGAAGTCGTAGGCGAGCGTGATCTCTGCCCCAAGGTCTCTGTCATGGACAGCGGAGCTGCCGCGGGCTTTTGTACGCGTGAACGTTGTGTTGGCGCCGGCATCGATGGCCGGGAACAGTGATGCGCCGGCGATCCGGAGCAGCGCTCGCGACTGGTCGATGCGATGCACCGCGGCGGCGATGTCGGTGTTGTCGCTGTTGGCTTCGGCGACGAGGCGGTTCAGCGTAGCGCTCCGGAAAGCGCGCCACCACTCCGGTGCGATTGAAGGCTCCGCGGTGGTGGATTTCGTTGTGAACGTCGGCGGGATTGGAACGTCCGGGCGCAAGAACTCCGGCGTCAGCGTCGAACACGCTGCTGCAAGCGATGCGAGGGTCATCGCCAAGAGGAGACGAAGCAGTACGGTGGTGCCCACTTGAAATTTGCTTCCTGAATGCCAGTCGCAGGTGATTCAGCTACTCCGTGTGAGCTGGCTCACCGTTACGGAAATTACGTTCACCGACTGACAACAAGTCAAGGAATCAAGAGCGCCCTGGAGCTAGCGTGCCATGATTCGCTGTTCACTGTCACATTATGGGCACAGGCCGTTTACAGATTGTTACACACCCCTGAGGTGCAGGAAACTTGAGCATGAATACGGCATTGGAGGCCGGTATTCATCATCGATCGTCCTGCAGCTTGATTAAGCGCGTGGCATCCGCAAGAAAGGGCTCATGGAAGCCAATTTCGGGACCGGCATCTGGGGCTTACGCGCCGCAATGAAGCCATGACGGCGGGGTCGGCGGGGGAAACACGCACCCTCATCATCGGGGCCGGACCGTCCGGACTTGCCGCCGCATTGACCTTGGCCCGCTTCGGCCACCGCGCTCACGTCGTCGAAAGGATGGAACGCGTCGGTGGCCTCATGCACTCTCCGTCGCGAGGCCCTTTCATCATCGATATCGGTCGAAAGGAACTCTACACGCGAATTCCCGAGGTCGACCGGCTTTGGCGTTCGGTTCTGGGAGACGACTATCGTCCCTACAGCCACCGTGTTGGCAGTCTTTACCGGGGCCGCATACTCGAGATGTCCGGTCGTTTTCGGGGCCTGCGCCGGGGCCTGCCGGTACCGTGGCTGCTTGAAGGCGGCATCGACCTCTTGGTGAGCTGGCTGAGGCCGCCGGCTCACCAGCGGTCAACTATGAACAGTACTTCCACCAGCGTGCGGGGCGCAAATTCGCCCGGCTCTTCGCCCAAGGCTATTGGGAGAAATTCCGCGGCATTCCCTGGTCGGCGATGCCCGTCCCCGGGGAGGGGCCCCAAACGGACGGGTCCACCTCATATTCCTTGAGTGCCGTGCGGCAGGGTCTGAGGCTCGCGGCCCAGGGTGGGCCGGCATACCAGCCTGAGTGGCGACACCCGGCGAAAGGTTCGGGCCAGATTTGCGATCTGATCCATCGTGAAGTGACGAGGCTCGGGGGATCCGTTCATTTCAATGCTGAAGTCCGTGCGATTCATACAGAAGGCGGCAAAATCGTCGACGTCGAGGTTGTCCATAAAGGCAGGACGGCGAGCTACAAGCCGCGAAGCCTAGTATCGAGCCTGCAGGTCGAAGATCTGGTAAAGTTGATTTCTGGTGAACCACCGGGGTCCAATGCCGCGGACGAGGGAACTGCGCGTTCCGTGCTTCTCGTCTACCTGTTCCTCGACGAGCGCCCCGCTTCCCGCATGCATGGCTTGAGGTCAACGACCCGAAGCTAGAGTGCGGGCGTATTAGAACTATGCCGCCTTCGGCGGCGACATGGTGCCCACGGGGAAGACGTGCCTCTGTGTCGAGTTCTTCTGCACAGGCGATAGTCCCTTGCTCGCGCTGTCCGAAACCGAGCTGCTGCGGCGGGCCGTTGCGGAATGTGTCGCGAACCGGCTGATCGATCCGCGGGCGATGTTCGATAGTCTGGTGCTTCGTCTCAAGCGGTCCAATGCGGCGGCGAGCTGGCGGGATTGGCAGAGCGACACGAAGCTAAGGCATCTCGAGAGGATTCGGCACATCCCGAACCTATATCATGTCAATCGTCCCGGCACCGATTCGGCGACCTTCGCCGGCATGCTGGCGGCTCAGGCCATTGCTTACGGCGACCGCAAGGAATTCGACCGGCGCGCCGATCCGACGCGCCGCTATTCGCAGGCTCATCAGGGTACGACCGATACAAGTAACGCGCCGGTCGACGCGCCCGCGCCTCAGACCTTGTAGTGCTGGCGATACCAGGCAACGAACTTCGCCACCCCGTCTTCAATTGTCGTCGCGGGCTTGAACCCGACGGCCGTTTCGAGCGCCGCGACATCCGCATAGGTGCGCGGAATGTCACCGGGCTGCAGGGGCATGTAGTTCTTGATGGCTGACTTGCCGACTGCTTTCTCGATGCAGGCGATGAAATCCATCGAGTTGGACGGGATTGTTGTTGCCGATGTTGTAGAGCCGGTAGGGGGCCGGCGACCTGGCCGGGTCGGGCTTATCACCAGTCCACGACGGATCGGGCTCGGCGGGTTTCTCCGATATCCGCACGACGCCTTCGACGATGTCGTCGATGTAGGTGAAGTCGCGCGCATGCTGTCCGAGGTTGAACACCTCGATCGCCTCGTCCTTGAGAATCTCTCGGTGAATATGAAGAGCGACATATCCGGCCGGCCCCACGGGCCATAGACCGTGAAGAACCGAAGGCCCGTGGTGGGAATTCCGAAGAGATGCGCATAGGAATGCGCCATCAGCTCGTTGGCCTTCTTGGTGGCGCGCGTAGAGGCTGACGGGGTGGTCGACATTCTGATGCACGCTGAACGGCATTTGCGTGTTGGCGCCGTAGACCGCACTTGTCGAGGCGAAGACGAGATGCTCCACGCCGTTGTGGCGACAGCCTTCGAGGATGTTGAGGAAACCTGAGACGTTGGCATCCACATAGTCGTGTGGGTTGTCGAAGGCGTGCCGCACGCCGGCCTGCGCGGCGAGGTGAATGACCCGGTTGGGACGGAAGCGCTCGAACAACTCCGCCATGCCGTTCGCGGTCGATGATATCGCCCCTGACGAACTGGAAGCCGTTGCGTCCTTGGAGCTCGGCGAGCCGAGCCTCCTTGAGCATCACGTCGTAATAGGTGTTGAGATTGTCGAGTCCGACGACATCGTAGCCGCGATCGAGCAGCGCTTTGGCCGTGTGGAAGCCGATGAAGCCAGCGGCGCCGGTGACCAGGATTCGCATCAGAGACGGGGCTTAAACGCGTGCATGGCTCGCCGTGACCGGCAATACGCCCTTCACGTCGTAGACGAGCCCATCCTTTGCCAGCAGTTGGCCGAGGTTCTTCGCGAGCAACTTGACTTCCTCGTGGTTGACCGCGAGGACGATGGCATCGAAGGTGCCTTTGGGAAGGTCGTTCGAGATCGCGATACCGTATTCGTGTAGCGCCTCGGCAGGACTGGCGAAGGGATCGTAGACCGTGACTTCAATAGCATAGTCCTTCAGGTCGCTCACGAGGTCCGCGACCTTGGTATTGCGCAGGTCGGGGCAGTTCTCTTTGAAGGTGAATCCGATCACGAGAACCCGCGCCCCGCATAGGTTGCGTTTCCGCTGAAGCATTGTTTGATGATGTCCTGGGCGACAAACGTGGCCATGTTGTCGTTGATGCGGCGTCCGGCCAGGATCATGTCGGGATGAAAGCCTACCGATTGTGCCTTGTGGGTGAGATAGTAGGGGTCTACGCCGATGCAGTGGCCGCCGACAAGCCCCGGCATGTACTGTGGAAGTTCCATTTGGTGCCCGCCGCCTCGAGCACCTCCCGCGTCTCGAGGCCGAGATGCTTGAACAGCATGGCAAGCTCGTTGATGAGCGCGATGTTGACGTCCCGCTGGATGTTCTCGATGACCTTTGCCGCTTCCGCAACCCTGATGGAGCTTACGGGTGTGTTCCCGCCGTCACCGTACGACCATAAACGGCGTCAACGAGGCGGGCCGCTTCCGGATTGGAACCCGAGGTGATCTTGATAATGTCGGGAAGCCGGTGCTTCTTGTCACCGGGATTGATCCGCTCCGGCGAGTAACCTGACGAGAAATCGACATTGAAGCGCAGCCCGACTGGGCCTCGAGAATAGGCACGCAAACCTCTTCCGTCGCCCCTGGGTAGACCGTCGACTCGTAGACGACCACGTCGCCGCGCTTGAGAACCTTACCGACCGTGGCGCTAGCCCGCTCGAGCGATGTGAGATCGGGACGCTTGGCGGCGTCGATCGGCGTCGGCACTGTAACGATGAAGAAATTGCACGCCCTGAGGGCCTCGCCATCGGCGCTGAATGCGAGGCTCTTGGCATTGCGGAACTCATTTGGCGAAACCTCGCGCGTGCGGTCGATGCCGCGCTCGAGCTCGGTGATCCGTGCTCCGTTGACGTCAAAGCCCACGACGGGAAAGTGACGGGACATGTGCGTGGCGACCGGAAGCCGACATAGCCAAGGCCGATGACGCCGATGCGGACGGTGTCGACGTCGGGCAGGGGAGGACAGTCGCCAGCGTGAAACGCCGTGGCCCGTTCGCTTACGTTCATGTCTCGTCCTCGTCCCCGTTGGTCTCATGCGAACCTGACTGATCGCACGCCGGTGCTTTTGATGCGCCAGGGCCGCGACTGGCGAAACTGTTTCGCAGCCACCGACACGGCCAGAGACTGCGGTTCGACCGGAATAGCCACCGCCGCCCCGTCCCGGGTTAGCACCACCTGAGACTATCGTTTAAGCCGGAAAGCGCACAGTAAAATCGATTGAAAGGTAAAATCCGTAGGCCCGCAAATGCATGCGGCTTCAGCGCCGGATCCTACCCGTTCCGTTAAGCATAAGCAGTCACTAGCGTGATAGTGCGATAGGCCGTCTGCGAAGCTCACGATAGGGTGATGGGGAAGGACTTCCCGTTGGGGATATACATTGACCTTTCGACACCGAACTCATAATCGTCTCTTGGGCCCAGAGGCTGAAAGACCGATCGAGATGCAAAGGGAGCAGGGGTGGAACGCGAAGCCGTCCGACCGGGAGAGCCTTGTCTCCTTCGCGCGCCAGTTCGTCGACAACGCTGACGGCCGTCCGGAATCCAGCGGGTCCCTCTTTGCCTTCCCGCAATCTTCGTGAACCGGTCTTGATTGAGCGCGATCCCGGCCGTGCGGTGAGCCTACACGAGATTTTGGGGATGCTCCGCCGCCACTTGCGTTTGATCTTTCTCGTCGTCGCTTCATGTACTGCCATTGCCGCCATCACTGTGCATTCCATTGAGCCCACAGAACGGCCAAGGCCGCCTTGGTGCTCGAGCGAACTGACACGCGGCCCTTTGCCCTTGAATTGGAACCTCAGAATCAGATTTTCGCGACCGGTCTGCCGCTGAGACCGAAATGGAAGTTATAACTTCGCGACAGTTTGCCGGACGCATCGTCGACGATCTCAATCTGACCGCAATTCCCGATTCAACAGCTACCTCGTCGAACCGACGTCGGTTCTTGACCCCGTCGCGGGCGGCTTCCGCTATCTCTTGGGTCCCATCCAGCCTTTTCTGCCCGCCAGTTGCGTCTTCCAGCTAAGAAGCCGTTTGTTCCAGATCCGCCCTCGACCACCCGCCAGCGCGACCGCACCATTAACTCGCTACTCAACAGTATGAGCGTTACCCGCAAGGGCGAAAGCTCTGCAGTGACTGTTGCCATCACCACGGCGGACCCGGAGCTCGCTGCCGCGATCGCCAACAGGGTCGCCGCTACGTATGTGGCGACATCTTTGGAACTTACGGAGACGTCCGAGCCGCGGGTCGCGAGCGAGCCACGCAAACGAGCGGAGCGGTCGCCTTTCTGCGCGAGCGGGTGTCGCAGCCGCTGCTGATGAAACTGCGCGAGGAGGAGGCCCGGCTTGCCAGGGAGCGCGCCGACCTGTCGGCCACATATGGCAAGGACCATCCCAAAATCGTCAACATGGACGCCGAGATCGGAAGTGTCCGCAGCATGATCAACGTAGAAATCGAGCGAATCGCTCGATCTCGAGGAAGAGGCCGCTAAGCCGAGCGCCCGCGTCGTTTCGGACGCCGCCGTTCCGACCGAACCCTCGTTTCCTAGACCGAGACTGATCATAACCGGCGCTTTTCTCGGGTGCTCGCTTTGGCGATCCTGCTAATCTTGATTCTTGAAGCTGCCGACACGGATCAGAAGCGGCGAGCAGGCTTCGCAACTCATCCGGATTCGAATTCTCGCTTATATACCACGGATTCCAGGACGCGCACGTCGACGCCAAAACCCGGCACTCTATATGAAGCGTCGCCCGCGCTCGGGCTTCGCCGAGGCCATGCGGACACTCTACCTCGTCTGTCGGCCTTCCGGTCTCACGCGCAGCCAGCAGGTCCTGATGCTCATCATGTCTGCCGGATGAAGGCAAGACATCGCTCGCTATAGGTCTCGCGGTGACTGCCACGAATGACAACCGGCGGACACTGTTGATCGATCTGGATTTGTATCAATGTGGGGGCACGAAGACGCTCGAGCTGGAAAACTCCGAGCATCGCTTGAGCACTATCTGTTGCGGAAATGCACGATCGAGAAGGCGATACGAAAGACATCCAACGTGCCGGGGCTAGACGTGCTAGCCGTAAATCCTTCGAGGCAGGAGCTCAATCCGTTTCTTCAGTCGGACCGACTTCAGGACTTGATCAAACACGTCCGTGCCCACTACGACATCGTCATTCTGGACACGCCCCCGGTGCTTGTAGTCGAAGACGCCAATTGGCTGTCTTTGTTGGTTGACGGGACGATACTCGTCGTGAGTTGGGGAAGGACGCGCGAAGACGCGTTATGGGAGGCGGCGTCCCGGCTGCGTCTCAATCACGCTCCACTCATGGGCACGGTCATCAATCTCGTCGAACCGCGTATTCAGGCCAAGCACAGCTATGGCGGCACCCTTAAATATCGGCAGCACGCGCGCAGCTACATCGCCGACTAAGCAAGACCCATTTCCTTGAGAAGCAGCCGGTTGACGGCATGAACGTCGAAGCGGTTGCGCGCCATTTCGAGCGACCCGCGGCCGAGCGTTGCAGCCAGTTCCGGTCGCCTGATGAAAGTCTCCATGGCGGCCGCAAGGCGCTCTGGGTCGCGGACCGGCACCAGCATGCCGTTCTCACCTTCGACGACCACTTCCCGGCAGCCTGGCGCATCAGTCGTGATGATGGGGCGTCCAGTCGCCATGGCTTCGAGAACGCTGCGCGCGATTCCCTCCCCGGATCGGAGGGAAGCACGAACACGCTGCATTCAGCGAGGAACGGACGGACGTCGCGCGTTTCTCCGAGATACTCGATGAGGCCCTCCCGCTACCCACTTTTCCACCTCTTGCCGGGGGATGGCAGCGGGGTTCGCATCGAAAAATTGCCTAGAAGTTGGATTCGCGTCTGCGGATGGCGACGCCTAACGATCCGCGCCGCCTCGGCATAGTCCCCGATCCCCTTGTCCCAAAGAAGACGAGCGATGAGGAGAAAGATGGGCGCTCCCGAGGGTATGGGGCTCGCAGCGAAATGCGCGAGATCCACTACGAGGAGCCCAAAGATGAAAGTTACTTGAGAATTCCGGACGATCCGCTCCTTGAGAAGCATGGTGGCGTCGTCTGGATTGTAGACGAACGCTCGCTGCGCGCCGGCAAGCGCTCTCCGGTAGAGCGACTTTCCCGGAAGCGCAGGGCGCAAATCTTGGCGCTCGGTTGCGGCTTCGTGCAAACCGTATCCCAGTCCAGTAATCAGCGCGAACCGCCGGTCGATACCTGCCAGACGTGCAGCGAGGCAGCGCCATATGACGGGCTTCATCGTGTAGGCCAGGACGGCATCGGGTCGTGCCCATAGGAAATACCGCCACAACGCCCACAGCGTTCGGGAAATCCTCTACAGGGTTGGTCTGCGTCCGTCCCATCGGCACATGGATGAAGTCGACCCCGATTGTCCTGCAGCGCCGCGGCGACGACCGGATCGCTGTCGGGAGCCGAGGCGGTGACCTTGTAGCCGGCGCGGGCCATGGCCTTGAGAAGCTCGAGGCGAAAGTTGACAAGCGACACGGCAAGGCTGGCGATCGCCGCGGACGCCCGCACCAGTTTCGTGAGGATGCATCCGTCCCCTTTCAAGCCTGCCGCGTAATGCATCCGGCCATTGTGTAACGGCGGGCGCGTTTCCGCCAACTCTCCTCGAGATATCGACGGGAACGAACGAAATACGGTTAACTTGAGGCGCAAATTATTGCGGGCGATCGGTATTAAGCGTGATGGAACCAGTGGGTGGCGCCGGAGCCTGGTTGGCGGCATCTCCGCCGACCCTGGGGCACGAGGGTTGATTTCTGCTTCCCGCGGCGGGAGTATGTCTGGTCTCCAACGAAGATAGCGCGGAAAGAGAACAATAATGATTGAGATCGGCAGGGTCCGAAAAATGAAGCTGAAAACCAGGCGCTGAAACGACGACTGGCAACCGCCGCATCGCATTTTACCTTTCGGATCCTTCTGCCTTGCAACCCCCTCGCCGGCCGCCGCCGTCGACTACTATCTGGATGCCGGCGACATTGTCGAATTTGACTTCCTCGATGACGTCGATGCGCCGCGTCAGCTCACGGTGGCGAGTGACGGAACGTTCCAGGTCCGCTTCTCGGTCAGTGCCCGTTCCGGGCCTCTACGCCTCGGACGCACTCGCCTTCCTGCGCAAAAGTCTTCTGGACCGCGATCTGCTGGTTGATGCGAAGTAGGCTTCTCGGTCGTGACTTTCCGGCCTATTTACGTTCTGGGTGAGGTCAAATCACCCGGCGCGTTTCCTTTCAGCCCCTGCTAACGGTTGAACAGGCGGTCGGGCTTGCGGGAGGTCCGTTGACCATCTCGACGACCACGGAAGACAGGGTCGTGACGCGGACCCGGCTCAAGGGCGAACTGGACGGGGTTAACGCTGAGCTTACTCGCGAAGCGATCTGGCGGCCCAGGCCGCCGCTAAGCTGAAGAATTCAGTGACCATTTCTGATGCCGACATACCGAGCGGGCACGTCCGATGCTTAGTGAGGTCCTTGCCCGCCAGCTGCACAAAGTCGGCGAGAGCGTTGTGGCTATTGAGCAACAGGCGTTCGACACCCGAAGAAGCTTCTGGGCGACGCCATCGTAGAAGCCGAACGCCAGATCGACATCCTTGAGCAGCTCGTGACCAATCAGCAGCAAAACGTTCAGGCCACGAAGGAGCAAATCGAAAGAATTAGCGCATTGTTCAAGAAGGGCCTTACAGTCGCGAACGAGGTTTCGGAGCTGCAGCGGCAGCTCACGACCGACGAGAGCCGCCTGCTGTCGACCTATTCGAGGTTTCCAACACGCGCCAGCAGATCAGCACTATGAAGCGGGACGTTTATCCAGCTGGAAGAAATCCGGAAGAAGGATGCGCTTACCAGCCTTAAGGAGCGCGAGGACGAGATCGCCAAGTTCATTGCGACGCGGCAATCTCTGGAAGAGCAGCTGTACCTCGTTTCCAATCTTATGGCCGAAGCGGCGCAAGAAACTCCGGAGATTTCGGTCGACTACAAGATCAGGCGCCGCACGAAGTCGGGACTCGACGAGTTGCCCGTTTCCAATGTCACGCTCTTGACACCTGGGGACGTCGTGTTCGTGTCGCTCGGCAAGTCGACCACGCCGAACACGCTTCAGCAGTAATGTATCGCAGGATTAGGGGCGGAATGCTGCCGCCTCGCCACTGGATCTAGGATGGCGAGGCGATTGATTAAATCTTCACGTCAAAAATGAAGCGCCTGTTGAAGGTCAGGAGGGTTCGTCGCCGGGAACTCCTCAGTCGCCGGTCTGGCCATCGCGACGGTCACCGCCGCCGCCGCCACTATCGCCACCCTCATCACCGGAGTCGCCGTCGCCGCCATCACCGCCGGTGTCGCCGTCGCCGCCATCACCACCGGTGTCGCCGTCGCCGCCATCACCACCCGGAGTCGCCTCGCCGCCATCACCACCGGTAGCTCCGTCATCTCCTCCGGAGGAAGGCGGAGAGGCATCAGGAGTGTTTGCAGGATCGGGTTCACCCCGCAACGTCACCCTTACTGGCGCGACAGTAACGTCCTCCTTCAGGATCGGGGACAGCGGACTGCCCGCCGCTTCGGCCGCTATGGCGCGCGCCAGATCCTCCTCGAGTTCGTCGCTGCGATACCTGTGATAGGTCTCGTCGGGCCACGCCTGTTCGGCCCAGCGCGATGACGCAAGATAGGAGGTCAGCTGCTGAACCAGGGTCGTGGAAGTCGTGGGGGCCGACAACGCTGCAGGCGCCGGCCCTGCTTCTGCGGACGTCGTCGCTAGTGCTACCGTTTCCGCTGCCGAAACGACCCGGTTGAAGTTGTTTGACCGAAGTACGGTCGGGGGACGGGCTGACGTGCCCGCGGAGGCATTGCGCCCAAAATTGGAGACGGTTGGATCGATGACGACCGGATCGGCAGCGACGGGCGACCCTGGCACGAAGAACATGAGAGTGAGTGCAGAGGCCGCGGCAAGACTTGTTGGACGGATCATGTCAGTTCCCCGAGATTACAACTGCCGCTTCTTTGACTTAGAAACAAACGGAAAGGGCGCAATTGTGACTAGTTCGGGGCTGCTCTAAGACTTTTTGCCAGTTATAGCCGGATGTTCGGAGCTACGAGTTCAGGAATGAGCGGTAGCGGGCGATGACCGATGAAAGAGAATATTCGCGCTCAACTCGTTCCCGTGCAGGCTCGGAGAGTCGTGCATAGTCTTTTCCGCTGGGTGCCAGCATCCTCCGCATTGCATCTGCGAGCGCTTCCGGATCGCGCGCTCACACGACATAGCCCGCATCGCCGGCCACAATGGCGGCATCTCCGACATCCGTCGTGACTACCGGCTTACCGTGTCCCATCGCCTCGGCGATGACATTGGGAATATCCTTCGGTCCGAGAATAATACGAGCACCTCAATCTCATTGTAGAACAGCCTCATATCATCCATTTCGCCGCGCAGTTCGATGCGGACGAGCGGAAATTCCGCCGAAGTCAGCATTTGGATGATTTCTGGATTTTCCTTCGTCAAGCCTGCACCCGCCGCAATGAAGCGGGCCGTGGGATGCCCATCGCCACCTTCGCTGCGCCGCGAAAGAAGGTTTCGTAGTCCTTTTGCGGATGAAGTCTACCGGCTATTCCGAACCGGCTGGGGGGACGAGGCTCGGCTGGGATATAGGCCGGTAGCTCGAAGCCGTTGCCAATCACGATCGAATTGCGGTTCCGGTAACCGTGGGCTTGGTGCAGCGCCATGCCCCTGTGGGAATTGTAGATGATCCCCGCGGGAGCCAGGACAGAAAGCGTGCCGCCCGCAACGCGGCCCTGGTGCTGCCGGAGAGGGAGTCGATATCGTCGAGAGATTGTCGGACATTCCAGTAGATTGGTGTCCTCGGTGCTGTAGCAGCCGCCATCAGCGACCCGGCCACCATCGCATGATACATCCAGCAGACGATGGCTGCCGGTCTTTCGCGGCGAATGTCCGCCCGATGCCGGCGAGCATCGCGGGTAGTGCCAAGCGTAGCCGACGCCCTTCCGTTACGAAGGTGACATGCGGATTGTCGATCACTTTCCGGTAGTATTCAGAAACGCCGGTGAGCGACTCGGCGACGTCCGCTCGTTTCCCGACGCATGGAGTAGGCGTGCCAGCATTGTCTGGGCTCCGCCTTTACCGGCAAAGTCGGTGATGAGGTGCATGAGCATCGAATTGCCCGCGGGCGGTCAGGCATGTCGGCGGCGGGGGCCGCGGTAGCCGCCTCAATGGCAAGCTCGCCCATTGTCAGTGACCGCAGGCCGTAGTCTCCGGCCAAGATCTGATAGTGGTCGAGTAGCTGTCGCAGCATATCCAGGTTGTGATCGGTATTGCGGCCGAAATTGCGGACCCACCAGAGATGGATGTTGCGACGGGCTTTTGCGGCGCGCGTCATCGATCGCTTGATGCGAGCAAGCCGGATGTCGAGGAGCCGGCCTTCTCGGTCTCGTACCGGCCTCGCGAAAATGCTCGCCGGGACGTTCACAAGGCCTGCCTGGGCTCCGGCGTGCCGAAGGAATGTTCGCCGGACACCGGCACGTAGCTGTCCGCAAGACGGATCGCGCGACGCCATCGGTTTTCATTGCTGCGGCTTCGGCCCCGATGAAGCCACGAGTCGGGATTGCCGCGGAAAGCTTCAAATCCCGCTTCCCGGCAGAGATGCAGGTAGCTCCCTTGAACTTGATTGCGCGGGAAGACGAGGCTCTTGAGGCGCGCCCCGATGCGGGACGCCGCCGCTTGAGCGGCGAGCAGGTCGGCACGGAAGCGTTGGGCGGCCAGTCCCATCCTCGAGGGCGGTCGTAGTGCGAGAAAGTGTGGCAGGCGACTTCCTGTCCCGGGCGGTCGCTGATCTGGCGTATGAGCGACAGCCCGAAATGCAGTGGATCCTCAGCCTCGTTGCGACCAAGATCGGGAATCCGTTCATAGGCCGAAAGTCCGGGCTGACGATATTGGGGCCGAAGGCTAGGCAGATAGTCAAGCAGCGTGTCCCCTCGGTCAGAAGAAGAGGGAGCCCGACGGTCGCCCAGGTGCAGTTGATGACGTTGTAGCGCCCGAAGAGGTCGAGCATTTTCGGAATGGCTATGCGCGCGCCCTCGATATTGGCGCGGTACCCGTGCAGCGCCTGCGCGGTCTCCATGCCCCAGGCGAGCTCGAAGTCGAGGGAAATCCCCAGCGCAGGGCAGGTCGCTGCGATCGCCGCCTCGCTTTTGCCCGGTCCCATCATGACGAAGCACGATAGACGTGGCATGACGGAGGTCAACAGTACCTTCTCAAGTCCAACGAAAACATGAGGTTAGGGTGAATTCCTTACATTCGCGAGCAAAGTTAGGGGAGGACGCAAGGAACGATTTTGGCAGTTCCTCTTGTCAACCCTTTTCGAGAAAACTACAACTCCGGTCACGCGGTGTCCTAAATTCCCAGTCGGAACGACGCCAATGCACAACTTCTCGACCAGAGGGTGCGAGTGCCGATAGCAACAGAAATAAGCAGACGCTGGCGCGCCGCTCTAGCTGACGATTTTTCGCGCCGGGTCGCCCGCAATCTCACTTACCTCTTCTCGGCCAATGCAATCGTTACCGGCGCCAACATCGTCATCCTTGCCGTAACCGCCCGTGCTTTGGGACCCGTCGGACTGGGGATTCTCGCCCTCGTTGAGTCCTATGTGCGGGCCGTCGATCTCTTTCTGCGGTTCGAGACGGGGCAGGCCGTGCTGAAATACGGCACCGAGGCCCTGGAGAGGAACAGACCGGTCGTGTTTCGCCGTGCGATCAAATTCTCTCTTCTCTGCGATCTTGCGGGAGGCTGCTTCGCAGCCTTGGTTGCAATTCTGGCGGCCGGGGCGGCGGCGGGGTTTCTCAATTTTGATGCCGGGCAGCAGACGATGCTCGTTGCCTTTGCAGCCACCCTGGTTTTCTCTGTGTCGTCCACGGCGGTTGCTGTGCTCCAACTCTTCGATCGCTTCGACATGCTGGCCCGCACCACGGTTGTCCTGTCGATCGTGAGGCTGATCATCGCAGCCGGCATCTGGTTCTTCTCCGGCGGTCTGTGGGCGTTCGTCACCTTATTGATGATCAGTCAGGTTGCCGATCACCTCGTCCCGCTCGTGCTGGCCTTGCGCGAGCTGCAGCGCCAGGGGCACGGCGACTTCTGGAAGGTTCCGCTCAACGGTGTCACCAGAGAGAATGCGGGACTGTTCGCATTCATATTCAATGCGAATCTCAATGTGGTGGCGCGCAACAGCACGCTCAGGTTTGATACGCTGATTGTCGGGGGTCTTCTTGGTCCAGCGTCGGCGGGCTTTTATCAGCTGGCCAAACGGGTTGGCCTGCTCGCGACGAAGATAAGCAAGCCGGTACAGCAGACGATCTACCCGGAGATTGCGAGACTGTGGGCCCGGGGTGAGATTGCGCGGTTTCGACGCGTCGTCTTCGGAATCAACTTCTTGCTCCTTTCGATTACCGTCCTCGCACTGGCGTTTCTATGGTTCTTCGGCGAGCCGCTCATCCGTTTTTTCTTCGGCAATTCCTTCGCGCCGGCGACGCCACTTGTGATCGTGCAGGCCATTGCGGCGGCGCTGTTTTTTAGCGGATCCATTTTCAGTCCCGCGCTGCTTAGCATGGGCGAGGATTCGGCTCTTGTTCGCGTGACCCTGCTGGGGAGTTTTGGTTCTTTCATCTTGGTGCCAGCCGTCCGAATGTTCGACGCCCTGGGCGCGAGCATGGCGCATGTCCTTTTCAACATCACTCTCGTCTTCGGTTGTCTGCGGCTTTTCCTGCATCATACACGTGAAGCCGCAAGAAATGCGGTGGTAACCTCGGTGAGGATGGCCTTTCCACTCGGGCCGCACTCCAGGCGCGGGCCGTTGCTGCTATGCGAATAGCCCTGGTCGGTACCGTTCAGGGAACGACCGTAGCTTTGGAGGGGCGCTTGTTGCCTCCGGCAACGCCCCCTCCGTTGTGCTGACGCTTCCGCCCGAAGCGGCCGATCGCCACTCCGATTTCGCCGACGTCGCCACGCCCGCGCGCCGGGCCGGCGCCGAAATCGTCCTTACGACCGCTATCAACTCCGAACCGACTTTGTCCGCCCTCCGTGCCGCCCGGCCGGACTTGTGCCTCGTCCTTGGCTGGTCCCAGATCTGCGGCCAGGCATTTCGATCCATTCCGCGACTGGGGTGCGTCGGCTTTCATCCGGCCCTGCTGCCACGTTTCAGGGGAAGGGCCGTCATTCCCTGGACTATTCTCAAGGGAGAAACGCAAACGGGCTCGACGCTCTTCTGGATGGATGCGGGAACGGAATCAGGTGACATTCTTCTGCAGCGCGCTTTTCCGGTTGCGCCGAGCGAGACGGCGCGCTCGCTGTACGACAAGCACACGGCGAACTTGAAAGAGATGGTTCCCCAGGCCGTGGGGCTGATCGCTCAAGGCACGGCGCCCCGGCTTCCGCAGGATCACAGCAAGGCGACCTACTGCGCAAAGCGCACCCCTGGGGACGGGGTCGTCGACTGGGGCGCGCCCGCAACCGGCATCCTGCGCCTGATCCGCGCCGTCGGCGAGCCCTATCCCGGCGCATTCACCGAGTGCGACGTAACTTCTGTTTATCGACGACGCAGTCGCCTTTGTCGGTTCAGGCCGGTACATCGGATTGGCGGGCCATGTTCAGGACGATACGCCGGGCGGCTTCGTGGTGCTGTGCGGCGATGGGGAATGCCTCGAAGTGCGTCGCTGGCGCATGCCGGGGGGGCGGAGACCTCCGCGACATGTCAGGCTGGGGCGGCGCCAGGTCCAGGACCCATGACGACAGCGGCGCAAACGGGCGATCCAGACGTGATCTGTTTCCCGTTCGTCGGTGACCGGGTGGGTGGCAGCCATCTGTCTGCGCTGGGCCTGATCCGCAATCTAGATTACGTCGCTTCACACCGTTGATCGTCCTGCAGGACGGGCGAGGACCGCTTGCTTTCCTGCTGAACAAAGAGGAAATTCCGTTCGACGTCGTTGATCTTGGGGAAGGAGCCATTTTGCCGCCCAATCTGGTCGCGCGTCGAATTGCATCCGGCCTGCGTGTCCTGCGCGGCATCCCGCCCCTGATCCGCTACATAAAGGATCGGAACGTAGCCATCGTTCATACCAACGACGGCCGCGTGCACGTTACATGGGGATTCGCGGCACGTGTGGCGCGCGCAAGGCATCTTTGGCATCATCGCGCGGATCCAAAGCCTTCGGGCTGCGATGGTTCGCGCCTGTACTCGCCGATGAGATCGTGGCCGTTTCGAATTTCGCGTCGCCCCGGGGGGTCGCTGCTGCCCGCTGCACGGTCGTTCACAGTCCGTTCGACGTGGCGAGGCTGCGCGCAGTTGATCGCCGCGCCGCGCGAGGCCGCATGGTTGCCGAGCTCGGCTGCTCACCGGACTCGATCGTTCTTGGTTATGTGGGCACCCTGCAGGAACGTAAGCGGCCTCTGCTTTGTGTGGACGTGATTGCGGAAATCCGCAGGCGTGCACCTGCCCTCGATGTGCGGGCTGTCTTTCTCGGGGGAGGCGCTGAACGGGCTTGACCGCAAGGTGCGTGAGCGAGCGACCGCCCGCGCGGTGGACGACGCGGTCCATGTTCTGGGCTTTCGCTACCCTGGCGAACAATGGATCGCGGCACTTGACGTTCTTCTCGTTACCGCCGTCGACGAGCCCTTTGGTCGAACGCTGATCGAGGCAATGCTCCTGGGCACCTCGGTCGTCGCGACGGCGTCTGGCGGCAATGTCGAGGCGATCGAGCACGGGAGAACGGGCCTTCTGGTGCCCCCGGACGATCCGGCGGCCTTCGCTGAGGCGATCATCCCGCTGTTGGTTTCGCCCGGGAGCCGTGCATGCCTAGCCGAGACTGCGCTCGCATCGGCCATTGAACGCTATGGGATCGGCAAGCACGTTACGGCGATTACGGAGGTCTATGCGCGGCTTCTGGCCGCCTGAGCAAGGCTTGGTGCGACTGAGCGTGGCCCGCGCCGCATCTCATCGGTCGCCATGATGGTCGCAACAGCCGGGCTCAGGGCGAGCAGGAGCGGGACTATGAGATAGCGCGCGTACATGTGGGAGGATGCTGTGGCGAATGCCAGCGTCACCGCGACCAGCGTCGTCGTGGCGAGAATGGTCAAATCGACGCCCGGCCGGCCCCGCTGGCTCAGAACAGCGACAATTGCCGCCGTCTGGATCAGAAGCCATCCGACAAGAGCGAGTATCCTCCCTCGTTGACGAGCAAAAGATACATGTTGTGCACGGGAAGATCGTACATGCTCAGGACGCGGTATTGGTCAGCCCCCAGTCCGATGAACAGGTTCCGGTCGATCATCTCCCAGGCTTCGACGATGAGATCGTAGCGCGACGCGAACGTGCCGAACTCGTTCACGTCCCCTGTCGTCAGTGCGGTGACGACCCGCAGCTGGAAGGTCTCCGGGAGGAAGAGATGACCCCAGTTCACGACGCTGTAGTAGGCTGCTGCCCCGAGTATTGACGTGATGACGAACGTTCGGATGCTTCTACGGACCAGGAGAAATACCGCGAAGCCTGCGATGGCCGTGAGGAGGCCGGTGTTCGAGGCGGTGAGGATGAGCCCGGTTAGGATGACCATGAAGCGTGCGATGGCGACCAGGTGCCTCTTGTGGCCGCCGAAGGCGAGGTAGGCGAGCAGGGGCAGGGCGAATACGGTAACGCCGGCAAGTCCGTTGGCGCTGTCGGTGAACGACGCCATGCGCCGATTGCCGGTCACCACCAAAGCGGCTTGTAATCGGGCTGGTTGTGCCGCGAAGTAGAACCAGAACCCGACGAGGCACAGCACCACGACCGACCAGACGCCGCACTTGATTAGTCTTTTGGTTTGTTCGGCGAACGGCCCAGCAGCGCCAGGGGCAGGAGTAGGTAGGCGAACTGGTACTGGGCCATGACGTGAGCCCGCGTTGGGTGTCTCCGTTGATCAAGCTGCCCAGGTAGAGGCCGGCCGAAAGCAGGGCCACCCCGACAATCCAGAGCGGCGCGACCCTTCCGAGCGGCCTTAACGGCAGGCCGAGCTTGATCCGCATGGCAAGGGACAGCAGGAACAGGCAGTCACTGGCGGTGATATAGACCTGGGAAAAACGGAAGGCGATGAACGGTGCCAGGAATACCGCCGCCTGGACGACGGCGAATTCGACGCTTGCGAACGCGCTGTCCCGGTTGAGCCGGGCGGCGCGGGCACTGCCGTAGCTCAACGAAGTCATTGCCCCTCCAGCGCTACGAGCCCCGTTGATTGTGACACTGGGTCAAGTAGGCGGACTTTGTTCCGGGCGAAAAGTGTACATTGTTCGGCGGCATCGAGCCATCAATCATATCGGCCACTTTTAGGGAGTTGAGCAGTGTTGTCGTGTCGGACTATGGGTATAGTCCCGGTCCGCCCGTTTGGAAGACAGTCAGATGATGCAGAGAAATATTGCCGTCTCCGCCGCATTAACGCTAATTTTGTTTGCGGGCGCTCTTCCGCTGTTCTTCGACGTTTATCGGATCGCCGTTTTTAAGGCGGTTTCCTACGACGATTACGCTCCCTACCTCCTTTGGCTTCTGGACCTGCCGGGCGGCAGCATCCCCCAAAGCCCGCATGCCTATCGCCTCGGCTCCATATTGCTTTCGGCGCCGTTCTTCCACTTGCCCCTCGTTGAGTTCACCGGCGCCCGTCTCCCCCTGCTCTACCAGCAGGCGACGCAGGCCGTCTGCCTGGCAAACGTGTTCTACGTTTCGGTCTCGGCGCTGCTGATGTCCTGCTATCTGCATTTGCAGCGCGGCGTGGCCCTCGAGTGGGCAGCACTCGCGGGGTTTGCGGCCCTCCTGTTGGCTCGCTACCAAGGGTTGAACAACGTCGATGGCATCGCCTCGCCCCTTCTGCTTTTGATTGTTTTGAGTGCCCTCGAGCGCCGAGTCACCTGGTTTTGCCTGTTCTCGCTCCTCGGACTGTTCGTCAACGAAAAGACTGTCGTGGTCGGTGGCCTTCTTGTGTTCTTTCGCCTGCTTTTCGAGCCGGAGCACCGGCGCTCCTGGTTCGTTATGACGATCGCCGCATTTGGGACTCTGGTTCTCTATCTTGCGACCGTCAAGCTCGTCGCCATTCCCGGCAATGAATATCAGACGTCGCCGGGCACCTATCTCGGATCAGCCCTCGGAATGGTGGGTCTGTCGCTGGATGCCAAGGGCCTTTTCATCAACGTCTGGCCGGTGCTGTTCCTGCTAACTCTATGGGCAATTGGCACCACGGCACCGTCTCGCGATCGCATTATTCTGCGCTGTGATGTCGGAGTTCTGGCGGGGTTGACGGCGATGTCGTTCCTGCTCGACGTAAAGTATGCGGTGGGGAGGATCGATATGTACGTGCTGCCCCTATATTTGATGGGTGCACCCAGGCGCTGTCGCTGGCAGGTAGCCGCGTGGCTGTCCCGGTTGCTGGAAGTTCGCCGACGGCCCCGACGCTGCATTCCGAGCCGTCCTCGGGTGCGGCCGGACGATCGTTGTAGAGCCTGGTTCATGACGCGATACCTTCCGCTCATTCTTTTCACCGTCTTCACCAATGCCGCCGCACAGATCCTGCTCAAGCGCGGCATGATATCGGTCGGCGGTTTCTCGCTCGGCGGAGCATCAGTCATCGAATTCGCGCTTCGGACGCTGTTCAATCCCTTCGTGCTGCTGGGGCTCGTCACGTTCGTCATCAGCATGCTGTCGCACTTGGTTGTTCTGTCGCGCGTCGAGCTGAGCTACGCCTACCCGTTCCTCAGCCTCGCCTATGTCGTCGTCACGGCCTACGCCTTCTTCGTATTCCGGGAGGATGTCGGTGCGATGCGGCTGCTCGGCATCGGGCTGATCTGCCTCGGCACGATCTGCATCGCCCGCTCTTAGACATGATCCTGCCGGGACGCGCCAACCGATGAAGCACATAGTCGTAGGAGGTGACGGATTCGTCGGTCGGCACCTTGCAGCCGACCTCAGGGCGATGGGCGAGCAGGTCGTGGTCGCCGACGTTGACAGGAGCGACCTCGATATCTACCGGTCGGTTCCCTTCATCGAGATGGATATTGTCGACCGGAGGGCGCTCGACCGGCTTCCGCTCGAGCCCGAGGACGTTGTCTACAACATGTCGGCGAAGATGCTGAGCCCCATCATGCCGAAGGCCAAGCGCCACGACTTCTTCTTTCCTGTGAACACGGATGGCGTGCGCAATCTGCTGGAGTTCATGTCGACGCGGGGCGCGAACTCGTCTCGTGCAGTTCTCGACCGACATGATCTACGGTCACACCAAGGCGCAGCCGGTCAGCGAAGATCATCCGGCCGTGCCGCTCGGCGAATATGGGCTGAGCAAGCTCGCAGTGCGAGCGAATGTGCGAAGCATGGCGCGGCAGGGGCATGCGCATCTCGATCTTCCGGCCGCGCCTCATCATTGGCCCGGGCAGGCTCGGCATTCTGTCCAAGCTCTTCCGTTTGGTGGATGCCGGTCCCCCCGTTCCGATGATCGGGGCGGGACGCAACGCCTATCAGTTCATCTCCGTATTCGATTGCGCCTCCGCCGCCCGGCTGGCCTGGCAGCGGGGATTCCCCCAGGCGGCATACAATCTCGGCTCCGACGATCCGCCCTCCGTTCGGGAGCTTCTTTCGCGCTTGATCGCCGAGGCCCGCAGCCGATCCATGCTGCTTCCTACTCCCGCGCCGCTCGTCAAGTTCGTGCTTTCTGGGTTCGACAGGATCAATATGCCCCTGATGGACCCGGAACAGTTCCTGATTGCCGACGAGCACTGCGTACTATCCACCGACAGGGCGAAACGGGATCTTGGCTGGAAGCCTCTGCATCGTGATGATGACATGCTGGTTGCGGCCTATCGGGAGTATCGAACGGCCATCGACGGCGCGAGGCGTCGGGCCGAGCCTGCCAATGCTGCGCGCGACCGATACTAGATGATACGGAGTAAGCGATGAGTTCAATTCCCGCCGGCGCACTTGCAAACGAGATCGCAAAGCCGCCGCTGCTGTCGGTCGACGACGTCAAGAATCTCGATGCGGCGCGCGTCGTGGAGCTTTTTGCCGAGCATCTGAATCCCGGTCAGCTGCATTTCATGCGGCTTCTCGGTTTCCACAAGGTCATCGTCGAGCGTGCCGAAGGCATGTATTACGTCGAGCGCGGCGGCCGGAAGATTCTCGACTTCTTCGGTGGCTTCGGATCCTCGGCCTTTGGTCACAACCACCCCCGCATCCTGGCGGCGCGCCGAAAATTCCAGGAAGACAAGCGCCACGAGATCGCGATGGCATTTCCTTCGCAGTACGCATCTGGCCTGGCGCACAACCTGTCGCTCGTTTCTCCGGGTGCACCTCGACATGGTCTTTCTCGGTTCGACCGGTTCCGAGGCCATGGAGGCGGCGCTGAAGGTGGCGGAGCAGGCGCAGGGGCCGGAGCGCTCGCGGATGATCTATGCCGAGAACTCCTTTCACGGCAAGACCAAGGGCGCGCTGTCCGTAACCGACGGCGCACTTTATCGATCGCAGTTTCAAGCTTCTGTCGGACGGGGTGAAGGTCCGGTTCGGCGACATCGATGCCATCGTCGCGCCATCGAGGCCGATCGCTCGATCGGCATCGTCGTGCTGGAGACGGTTCAGGGTGGCGGCGGCATCGTCGGGGCTCCCAGTCGTTTCTGGCAGGAGCTGCGGGCCCTGTGCGACAAGCATCGGTGTCCTTTGGGTCGCCGACGAAGTGCAGTGCGGTCTGGGCCGTACCGGGCGATTCTACGCCTTCGAGCACTACGGGGTCGTTCCGGACGTGACGGCGCTCGCCAAATCGCTAGGCGGCGGCAAGAGCGCGCATGGCCGCAATGATCGCCACGCGTGACGTGTACATGAAGGCCTATGGGACGCCGTCCACGGCGCTGATTCACGGTCCGGCGACCTTTGGAGGCATCGGCGAGGCGTGCTGTACGGCAATCGAGGCCTTGAACATCCTGTACGACGAGCGGCTGATCGAAAACGCGGAAGTCCAGGGAGACCTACCTCCTCAATCGCCTCGCCGAACTCAAGACGAAATATCCGAAGCTCATCCACGACGTTCGCGGTTATGGGCTGATGCTGGGTCTGGAGTTCAGCGACATCAGCCAGGCACTGCCGTTCGGCCTCAAGCAGGCCGTTTCGGTTCTCGACGACAAGCTCAAGGGCTGTTTGGCCGCCTTCGTCGGGTCGCTTTCTGCTGCGGGACTACAACATTCTGGTCGCGTTTACCGAATACAACCGGAACGTCATACGGCTGGAGCCGCCGCTGATTTGCGAGAGGACTCACTGCGATGCTGTCGTGGACGCGCTGGACGACCTTCTGGGCCGTGGGCTCGTTCGAATTGTTGCCGACTTCATTAAGAGTTATGCTTCCGGCTCCTGAATTGGTGCTTAACGCCCGCCTCGCCAAACGTCGGTACCTGGCATTAGCGATGTAGGGCGAAACTGCAACCTGCACGGCAACGTTCTGCACTAGGTTCAGCCGGCGGCGGTCGAGGCTCTGCGAAGGGCCCGGCGTAGGAAATGATCCCAATGGCGCATACCGAGATTGCAACTGTGATCGGGGCGGGCGACGGGCTGGCGCGGCAGAAACCCGCCTTGCGTCCGGCCACGATCTGCGTCGACCTCGAGGATGCGCTTCTGAAGGCCGACATCGAGTTCGAGATCGTTCAGCAGTTCATCAAGCAGCACCGTCGTCAGGTCTGGCGCCTTCCGTTGTGGCTGATGGCGGGCAGGGCGACGCTTGGCCGCCGGCTCGCCGAAAGTGTGGCGGTGAAGACGGACGGCCTCCCGGTCCGTGAGGCGCTCCTCGCTCGTCTCGCCGCCGATCGGGCGTCGGGCAGGCAGATAGTGCTGGTGTCTTCCCTGCACCAGGCGATCGCCGAGCAGATCGCCGAACGGTTTTCCGTCTTCGACCAGGTCATCGGAAGCACCGACGAAGCTTACCTCTCCGGCCGCGACAAGGTTGCGATGCTCGCCGGGCGATTCGAGGGCGATTCGAGTATATCGGGAAGGAAGGTCTTGGCGATGCGGGTTCGCCTGGCTTTTCGCACGATGCGGCCGCCGGCGAGAACGGTTCGCTGGAACTGGCGAGCCAGCGGTCGGTGCGGGCCTGGGTGTCCGCATTGAGGGTTCACCAGTGGGCCAAGAACCTTCTGGTTTTCATTCCGATATTCCTCGACGGTCCGGATTCAGCGCTGCCGAGATGGCGGCAGCGGGGCTGGCGTTCGCCATGTTGAGTTGCTTTGCGTCGGCGGGATATCTGCTGAACGACATCCTGGACGTCGAGGCGGACCGGCAGAGCGGGCAGGCGAAGCGGGGCGCGCCTTCGCCTCCGGTCGGCTCAAGATTCGTTACGGCTTGCTGGCGATGCCGCTTCTCGTGGCCGTCGCCTGCCTGGCGGCCTCGTTCTTACCGCCGACCGCATTCGCGCTCGGTGTCGGTTATTTCCTGGCAAGCGCGGCGTACTCGATATGGCTGAAACGTGAGCCGATGCTGGATATCGTGCTGCTGGCCTGTCTCTTCACGGCCCGCATTGTCATCGGCATCTTCGCCGCCGATCTCGTGATTTCGTTCTGGCTCCTCACGTTCTCGATGTTCTTCTTCCTCAACCTCGCCATCGTCAAGCGCTACGCGGAGCTGCTCGACATCTCCAGGGAAGGGCCGGGAGCCTTGAAGCGGCGCGGCTACAGCTCGGCCGATCTGCCTCTGTTGCTTGGCATGGGCAGCGGCTCGGCGGTCGCGTCGGCGAGCATCTTCGTGAGCTACCTCCTGACCGAGCAGTTCCCGCGCAACATCTACTCGACCCCGGCCTTCCTGTGGCTGATATTTCCGCTCCTTCTCTACTGGGCTTCGCGTCTGGCACCTTACGGTCCACGGTCGCATGAACTACGATCCGGTGCTCTTCGCGTTGCGAGACCGCGTCTCGCAGCTGCTTGGCCTCATCGTGCTCCTGTGCCTGGGTCTGGCCTGGTGATCGCGTTCGCGAAAGTCCCATCGGCGAGGTAGCTCGGTGACTATTCTTGCCGGCTGGGGCCGGTATCCGCGATTTCCGAGCGAGCTCTTCGAGCCTCCGACGCTGGAGAGCGCCGCCACCTTCACTTTGCTGCATCCCGCCATGATCGGACGCGGCAACGGCAGGGCCTATGGTGACGCGGCCATCGGCGAGGTCTAGCACTCTGTCGACGCGCCGACTAAACCGGATAGGCCCGTTCGATCCCGAGACTGGGCGATTGAAGGTCGATGCGGGCGCGCTTCTTTCGGATATTCTCGCGCGTTTCGCTCCCTTGGGTTACTTCCCGCCTGTCGTTCCTGGCACCAAGCATGTGACCGTTGGCGGCATGATCGCGGCCGACGTCCACGGCAAGAACCACCATTGCGACGAGGGTTTCGGGGCTTCGTCGAGAGCTTGCTGCTGGTCACCGCGAGCGGTGAAATCGTCAGGCGCTCCCCTGCCGAAAGGCCAGCTGTTCCGTGCCACCGTTGGCGGCATGGGACTGACCGGCACCATTCTTGAGGCGACCTTCTGCATGAAGAGGATCGAGACGGCTTGGATGCGTCAGCGGACGATCGCGGCACCTGACCTCGACACCGCCCTCGCAGCCTTGAGCACACCTGCCACCTACTCGGTGGCGTGGATAGACGGTCTGGCTCGCGGAGGGTCCCTGCAGGTTTGCTGGTCTTCCTTGCCGAGCACGCAACGCGGGGCGAGATCGAAGCAGACGGCCTGTTCGGCCATTGTTTCCCAAGCCGGCGGCGGAATGGCTCGGCATTCCTTTTCCTCTTCCCAGTTCCTCGAGCTCGCTTCTCTCGATCAGGGCCTTCAATGACTTCTACTACCGACGCGGTGCATCGAGGGCCGAGCCGTTCTTCGTCCACTGGAATCCCTACTTCTTTCCGCTCGACCGCATTGGCTCCTGGAACCGGATTGATGGGCTGAATGGCAGATTTCTTCAGCACCAGTGCGTTGTGCCCCTTCCAGTAGGTGCTGGCCGCGCTCCGCCGCATCCTGTCTGCGATCGCGGAAGGCAGCAACGCTTCGTTTCTCGCCGTGCTGAAACGACTGGGGCCGGGTACCGGTCTGCTGTCGTTTCCCATGCCGGGCTACACCCTGGCGCTCGATTTTCCTGCAGCCCGGTTCCCCGAGCTGTCGGACCGGATCGACCGAATCGTGGTCGAGGCGGGTGGGAGGCTCTATCTGGCCAAGGACGCACGGCAATCCCGGTCGACCTTCGAGGCGGGCTATCCGCAGTGCGAGAGTTTCCGGACCCTTCGCAAGTCCATTGGAGCGGCTGGACATTTCGAGCCCCCGCCGTCGATGAGTATCCGCTCTCGAGCCCAGTCCCCGGCGCGCAGTGCCGGCGAATTCTTCGAAGTTCGTCCAGCCGTCGCCGTCGCTGTCGGTAGTGCCGTCGATCGGCTTGGCGGGGTCGAGGCCGTGCCGGGATTCCCACCCGTCCTCGATGCCGTCGCCGTCGCTGTCGGAATAGGGCACGCCGGGCTGCGAGTTGCGGCCAGCCTCCGACTGCCGACGGATTGCCGCGCAGGATGTTGCCGGTCCTCGCGATCACCTCCTCGATGAGCCGCTTGTCGACGGCGTCACGCCTGGGTCTCGTGGCCCCCGCATTCGCGAGCACGTCTTCGTACGCCTGTTGAGCCGAGTGGTTCTGACGGGGGGAGCTGGTATCGCCTCGCGGTGGCCGAGCCGCGTTGGCTCGCCGGCAGGACGAGCCATTCTGGGCTGTCGGAATCGGGGCGGAACGTTTCGTCGTAATTGCCGCTGAGGTAGATCGAGTATCCATTCCCTTCCGGATAGGTCCACAGGAAGACCATGTGGTCGTCGTCTAGGTTTTCGCCGGCGGTCTTGTAGTTGCCGACGACATTTGCGCGAACGTGGGTCCGTCGGTCTTCGAAGAGCACCACGTACTGCCATCTGCGTGAATGCATCACGTTGTTGACCACATCCGCGACGGCGCCCGGCTGCATGAGATCGACCTGCGGATTTCGCATTATTCCCTGGGCGAAGAGCGTGTGGTGGATGGTCAGGTCGCCGGATTTCGTCAACAGCATGTTGCGGGCCCGGTTTCGTTTGTTGGGGCCGCCGCGCAGGAGCGGCTCTCCGAGAATCCCCCACTGCCAGGTGAAGTTCGACGCCTCTTCGAATCGACGGTCTCGTCCGAGCCCCAGCTCGCCGAAATGTGGTCGAGCATGATGTCGTGCGCGGCGGGAGTGTAGAGCCCAAGACCACCCGAACAACATCCGGGAACCCAGTGCGGTCCGGGCCGCAGGCGGAGATGGCGGATGACGACGTCATGGGTTCGGATCTCGATCGACGGCCGCACCTGGGTGCGACCGTTGCGAATTGCGATTCCGCCTCCCGGCGCCGTTTCGCCGGCAATGGTGATGAAGGGGTTGGTGACGACGATCGGGCCCGAGTTGAGGGTGATCGTGCCGCCGGTGCGGAACACGCAAGTTCCGCGGGCCGTGGCTTCCATGCAGGCCCTGAGCGATCCGCTTCCCCCTTCATTGAGGTTCGTGACGTAGATGATCTTTCCCCGCTCGGCCGCCGACGGCCGCCGCGCCGAAGCCTTCGGCGGTCGGAAAAGCCCGCTGGCGACCGTCCGGAAGCTTCGGCGACAGGCCGCTGTCGGCGCTGGATTGCGTGCTCCATGCGACGATGCAGGCAAAAATTCAGGCGCGGCTTGGACTTGACATAGGACTACGCTCTGCTGCCGGACCGCCAAACCTAGCATGTCGCCACCCGCCCGGTGAATGGCGGTGGCGCTTGAACCCCGCTTTCATGTTCTAGCTTTGGTCATCGTTAACTACTCGACTCCTCAGGGCTGGGCTGGGCTTTCTCATTGGCTGGACCATGGCTATAACGGCCGCATGCACCCCGCCACGCCTTTCTTGGAAGGCAGTTGAAAAATTCATCGATGTCAGAAGTTGAGCGGATCCTGGGCTGTACCCTGGTGGTGGCACCGCATCCCGACGACGAGGTCTTGGGGGCCGGAGGCACGATCGCGCGGCTTACCGCTGCGGGATGCGAAGTGGTCGTTGCCATCGTCACGACAGGGAGGCCACCGGCTTACACGGCGGAGACCGTGGCGAATGTTCGGGCCGAAGCCGAAGCCGCACACTCCCTGCTTGGCGTGAGCCGCACTGCCTGGCTTGACCAGCCTGCCGCCGGCCTCGCCGAGACGCCGACCGCCACCCTCAATGCAGTCATATTGGACATCGTCCGCGACGTAGCGCCTCGAACGCTGTTGCTGCCCTTCGCCGGCGATATTCACGTGGATCATCAGCTCGTCTTCCGGTCCGCGCTTGTTGCGGCGCGTCCACATCAGCAGGTGTTTCCACGTACCGTGTTGGCCTATGAGACACTGTCCGAATCCAACTGGAACGCTCCTTACTTGACGCCCGGGTTTCATCCGAACGTCTACGTGGACATTACGGGGTACCTGGAATCCAAGCTGGAGGCGATGTCTCGTTACGGCTCGCAGGTCAAGCCGCCGCCGCACGAACGGTCACTTGACACGCTGCGCGCCCTTGCCGTCCTCAGGGGCGCCGCCGTGCACTGTCCCGCCGCCGAGGCTTTTGTTATGGTGAGACATGTGCTGTAGGCAATCGTTTGTGCGGGCCGGCATGGCCGGACCCCGGGGAAGGGCATCGATGAGCGGATGGCCCATATATGACGAAGAACAGATCGCCGCCGTCGCGGACGTGCTGCGGTCGAGGGCAAGTGAACGCCTGGACGGGCAAGCACGTTGACAATTTCGAGCGCGCCTACGCCGAGGTCATCTCGGGCGCAAGCACGCCATCGCGCTGGCCAATGGATCGCTTGCGCTCGATCTCGCCCTTCGAGATCATCGGCCTCGCAGGCGGGCGAAGAAGTGATCGTCACGCCGCGAAGCTTCATGGCTTCGAGGGTCCTGCGTGCCACTCGCCGGGGGGAGTGCCGATCTTCGCGGACGTCGATCCCGACAGACGGCAATCTAACCGCAGGGAAAGCATCGCCGCGAAGATCACGGTCCGCGAACCAAGGCGGTCATCATCGTGCATCTGGCGGGCTGGCCCTGTGAACGGATCGATCGCCGAGCTTGCCCGCAGAGACGCCCCTCTTGGCTGATCGAGGATTGCGCCCAAGCCCCCGGCGCAGAATGCAGGGCAGACCCGTAGGCTCATTTGGGGATTTCACCACTATTCTCGTTCTCCAGGGCAAGATCATCACGACGGGGGGCGAAGGCGGTCTCCTGGCGCTCGACGACGACGAACTCTGGGAGAAATCGCTTGGAGCTTCAAGGATCACGGCAAGTCCCGCGAGGCCGCTTCCGACCCCCCCCACCGGCCATCCGCCCGGCTTCCGCTGGCTGCATGAGAGTTTCGGCACGAATTTCCGGATGACTTCGATCCAGGCCGTGCTCGGATCGAAACAGTTGCAGTATCTGCAGGACTGGCGTCACCAGCGGACGCGCAATGCAAGTTTTCTGATCCGGGATTTCGCGCAGCAGGAGGCGCTGTACACGCCGACGCCGCCGCCAGCCATGCGCCACGCCTGGTATCGTTTGTATACGTTCGTTCGACCTGACCGGCTGAAGGAAGGATGGAACCGCGACCGTATCCTGAGGACGATAAGGGATGCCGGGGTCGAATGCTTCTCGGGGAGCTGCTCGGAAATCTACCTGGAAAAGGCGTTTCAGGAATTCGCTCCCCCTGTGCGGCTGCCGGTCGCAAGGCAGTTGGGGGAAACCAGCCTCGCATTCCTGGTCGACCCGGCCCAGACGCAACAGGGGCTCGAAACGGTGGCGCACACGGTTCGCGAAGTGGTTTCCGCGGCAAGTCTGAATTGATGGAGACGGAGCGATCGACTCGCCTGTCGGGAGTAGTGGCAGCGCCGAGAAATTTGACAATGATGGTGACGTCCGCTGGAAGGCGTGTCGAGCTAATCGAATGCTTCAGGCGCGCCGCACGCGAATTGGCGATCGAATTGAGAGTGCTCGCTTGTGATCTGCAGCCGGAACTGAGCGCGGCGTGCCATGTGGCCGATGTGGCATTCGCGGTTCCCAAGTGCACGGACCCCGGTTATGCCGATGCTGTCGAGAAGATCGCCCGGTCGCACGGAGTCAAGTTTGGTGTTGCCGACCATCGATCCCGAGCTCCTGCCACTGTCCCGAGCCGCCACCGCCTTCGCGTCCTTCGGCGCACGAATTCACGTGGCTCCTCCCGAGGTCATTGCCATCGTCCGCGACAAGTTGGAGACGGCTCGCGTGCTCGCCGTTGGCGGGCTGCCCGTTCCCTGCACCTATGCCTACGAGCGGGTTCTGGCCGGGATCGATGGTGTGCAGTGGCCGCTCTTCATGAAGCCACGTGACGGCAGCGCAAGCCGCGGGCTGCGAGTGATAAAGGCAGCGAACGAATTGCCGCAGAGCGTGGACGAGCCGATGGGCACTCGAGGAGGTCCTGCGCGGCCCGGAGTACACGGTTAATGTCTTCGCCGATCGGGCCTGTAGTGTCAGGGCTGTCGTGCCCCACCGTCGCTTGCAGGTTCGGGCGGGGGAAGTCGAGAAGGGACGAACCGAGCGGCGCGTCGATTTGGACGACCTGGCCCGACGACTTGCAGCACATTTGCCGTCATTGCACGGTGTGTATTGTTTCCAGGTCATCTTCGATGCCGCGCGCGGGCCGCAGATTATCGAGATCAACGCCCGTTTCGGAGGCGGCTATCCGCTTGCCGACCGCGCCGGCGGCACTTTCGCGCGCTGGCTCCTGGAGGAATGCGCCGACCTGCCGAGTTCGGCCCACAACGAATGGCGGGAAGGGGTGACGATGTTGCGGTATGATGCGGCGGTCTTCGGAGACTAGCCGTATGGCGGAGTTCGTGACCGTGTTCGATCTCGACGATACGCTCTATCTTGAGCGGGACTTCGCCTACAGCGGATTTCGCGCCGCGGGAGCGTCGGTTCGAGGAAACCACGAAACTCAATGGGCTGGATGCCGCCTGCCTTGCTCTCTTCGAGGCTGGCGAACGTGGTGCCGTGTTCGATTCCGCTTTGGCCGCAATCGGCCACCCCGTTGACCCGGGAGTGGTCGGCAAGCTGGTCGAAATCTATCGCCGGCATTCGCCTGCGATCACCCTGGCGCCCGACGCCGAACGCTACCTCAATAGGCACTGCCCGGGCATCCGGCGCGCATTGATTTCAGATGGCTGGGCAGAGACCCAATTGAACAAGATCAGCGCTCTCGGCCTCGAAAAGTGGATCGAACGCGTGATCTGCACCGATTTGTGGGGGCGGGAATTTTGGAAGCCCCACCCGCGAGCCTTCGAGGACATCGAGGCTTGGAGCGGCCTTCCCGCGAGCCGGCTGATCTACATTGCCGACAACTGCGCCAAGGATTTTGTGATCTCCGCGTACCCGCGGCTGGTGGACGGTCCAAATCGCCAGGGACAAGAGAGTTCGCCGACATGCCGCTGTCGACAAATTCTTCATCGCGCTCATGCAATATTGTTAACACCAAATGGTTGGATGAGTGCCTCTCGGAGCTGGTGGGAGAAGGACCATGCGGGTTCCGGGGTGATCTGAATGCGCATCATGTTCGTTCAGTCTGGGGCTCGGAGCCGGGGGAGCAGAGAAGATCGTCAATCTTCTGGCGCGTCACCGCATTGGTCGTGGCGACGAGGTCTTCGTGCTCTGCTTCGACGGGTCGCGACCCTCCTACTTTTCCTATCCGGCCGAGGTTCGGCTGGAGGCCCCGGAAGGTGGACTTGGACAGGAGATCACCGGTCCGGCTGTGGGAGTATCTGCGATGGCTCAGGAAACGCATGTGGAGCTGCGGCCGACGTCGTCGTGTCTTTCCTGATGCGGACGAACGTGCTTGTCCTCCTTGCATGTTCCGGCCTTGGAATCCGTCGGTTATCTCGGAGAGGAACAATCCTTTCCGGCAAAAGGCAAATCCCGTCTGGCTTCCGACGTGGAGAGTCCTGGCGCGTCGGGCAGCCGCTATTGTGATGCAAACGCCCCAGGCTCTGCAACTCTGCCCGCCGGATTGCGAAGCTCGGCGGTCGTCATCGCCAATCCCTGTTCGGTTCCGGAGGGTGCTCGGCGCAGTCCGGACCTCGGTCGGCGCATAGTTGCCGTCGGAAGGCTCGAACACCAGAAAGGATTTGATCTGCTGCTCAAGGCGTTTTCGCGGATCGGATCTGACGCCCGCCATGCAACGCTTACTATCTATGGTGAGGGTCCCGAGAGGGAAGCGCTCGTCAAGCTGGCACACACGCTGGGGGTCGCAGATTTGGTCAAGCTGCCCGGGGTCACCGCAGCACCGGGAACCTGGATTGAAGCGGCCGACGTATTCGTATTGAGTTCACGCTTCGAAGGCTTTCCCAACGTTCTCGTCGAGGCGATGGCTGTCGGGTTGCCTTCGATTGCTTTCGACTGTCCCTGGGGACCCTCCACGATAGTCGAAGAAGGCGTGAACGGCCTGCTGGTACCGACCGGGGACGTCCAATCGATGGCGTCGGAACTTGAGCGTCTGATTGTCGATCGCGAACTGAGAACGAGACTTTCCACCGCAGCCTTCGGCATAGCCGATCGATTTCAGCCATGCCATTGTCCTTGATCAATGGGACGCCGTCATCGACGGCGTTGCACGACCAGCTGCAGGGTCCTCTCCATAAAGGCAGGCGAGATGTCAGCGAAGTGTCACGCTGCCGCCGTCTGGCCCGGCGCGTGAGGTCCTTGTGCAGTCGCGCTTGGTTTGTAGCTGGGAATGATTTCCATCGCGATTTCGAGCACATCAAGGACATCGCCCATTTCGGCGCCTAGTCTCAGCCTCAGGAAGGTTTCCTGCAGAACCGACAGGGAAATGGCATCGGGGACTGCTCCGAGGACGCCCGGAATGGAGGAGTTGACCCTCTTCTCGGAGACATCGAACAGCTCCTCGAAGAGTTTCTCACCTGGACGGCATCCCACGACATCGATCTTGATGTCCACGTCGGGTGTATATCCGGCAAGGGAAATCATGCGACGCGCAATGTCAATAATCTTTATCGGTTCGCCCATGTCGAGCACGAAGATCTCGCCCTGACCGAGTTGTCTTTCCAGACCGTACGCGGACGCTTGAAGCGTCAGTTCTACCGCTTCCCGAAGCGTCATGAAAAAACGACGCATTTCGGGATGCGTGACGGTAAGCGGTCCGCCGCGCAAGAGCTGTCGTTTGAAGAGCGGAATGAGCGAGCCACTCGATCCCATTACGTTGCCGAAGCGTACGGTCATGAACCGCGGAGTATTCCCCGACTTCAGGGAGTTGATGTCGCAAGCTTGACAGTAGAGTTCCGCCAGCCGTTTGGTCATTCCCATGACGCTGGTTGAATTGACGACCTTGTCAGATGAGATCATGACCATTCCGAGCGACCGCGCGCGTTTCGTCGCCTCGGCAATGTTCTTGGTCCCAATCACATTGGTCAGAACACCCTCGCACGCATTGGCCTCCACCATCGGCACGTGCTTGAGAGCGGCGGCATGGAAAACGAGTTGTGGTGCGTGCTGGTCGAAGATTTGGTTCACCCGCCTGACATCGCGGATGTTGCAGAGGTAGTTCCAGCGGGGAACTCTCGGAAACTTTTCAGACAGCTCGAGATCAATCGCATAGAGGTTGTACTCGCAGCTTTCCACGAGGATGAGTTCACTCGGTCCCAGTGCGGCGATCTGCTGGGTGAGTTCTCCGCCGATCGACCCTCCCGCGCCGGTAATAAGCACCCGGCGCCCTCCAACGAGTCGCAGTAGCGCTTGGAGGTCAAGGGCCGTCTGAGGTCTTTCAAGAAGGTCGGTGAGTTCGATTGGACGCAATTCGAACCGATGTTCCGTAGTGGGTTTGCGAAGCTCGGTGGGCGAAGGAAGGCGCGATACCGCCAGCCCACGCTTGTCTGCTTTCTGGAAGAGCAATTCTGCCGCACCTGCCTGGAAGCTGGAAAGCGGCTTGGTGAATATGATGTGGCGCGGCTTCTGACCCTTTAACGCCAGTTCGGCGATTGCGGATTCGAATTCGCCCAGACTGCCGAGCACGGGCACGCCCCGCACAAGAAGTCCCTGCTGATCAACGGCATCGTCAAGAATGCCAACAGGCCAGTAGGACGAATGGCTGTCGCGCTGGAGGGCGCGGAGATAGTGGTCGGCTGAATTCCCCGCCCCGATGAGCAGGATGGGCACGATGGTCTCGAAATTTGGCCGCGAACGGCTGGGGCTGGAACCAAAGGCTCGCAGCTCGCCCACGCGGAAGCTCAGCCGGATGCCCGTGAGCAGAGTGAAGAGAATGAGGACTCCGATCGCGATCACCGAGCGCGGGATCTGATCGAGTCGAGTGAAAAGAAACATGAAGGATATGAAGATCGAGGAGGCGAGAACGACGGCCTTCCCGATGGGAACAAGATCGGGGATGGATGTATACCGCCAATTGCGCTCGTAGAGCCCGGAGAGAGGGAATACGACCGCGCAGATCGCCACGATAAGTGGCACCGCGACGAGCAGGGCCGAATTGGGTTCGACCAGCCCAAACCGAAGGGTCGCCGCTACGAGCAGCGACAGCCCGCTGAACGCGAGATCCGCCACATAGAGCGGAAGACACTTGGATACTGCCCACAACCTCCGGCTGCAGTACCTGAGGACGCTGGAGAAGTTGATCTTAGGAAACTTGGTGGATCTGAGTTTCTCGAGGACTCTCTGTGCCGCAGCACCATGGAAATCAGTTCAACGACCAATAAAAACGGGCCTCGCCCGTACGAGCTGTTCGCCTTACCATTGCCCAACCCCATACATCGACGGGACATTCTCCGTCGAACGAGCATTTGCGGCGGGGGGAGGGCCTCAAACTCCAGCCGAATCCGCTATTAAAAAAAATTGAAGCAAATTTGCGAGCAACTCTCAATCTAAAATTTCTAAAAAGCTAGGAGGGTAAATCGCCTGGTGGGACCACTTTTGTTACCGGACCGGATTTTCGAGGGGGAGGAGGACTGTACCACCTGGCTCGAGACCTAGATTTTGCCGGCGTGTCGTTCCTCGATGGAGGGGGAGTCTGTCAGTTTTTTTGGCAGCTCGAGCCAGGCCGAAAGGTCTCGCCCCATCAGCTTTCCGATACCGATCGCATCGGCACGGTAAAAATCGGCAAGCCTGTCTTTGAGACTTTCGGTCAGGGGAGGGTATGGTGTCCGGCGGGCAATTGCGCCATGGAGCGCCTTGAAGAACTTGCTATCTCGAAAGGGTGCCACGACGGGTTTTAGCGGTTGAAACATTCGACGCAGCGTCGGGCTGAGCACCGGTGCGTTCTTGTCCTTGATTTTTTCGTCAATCGGGATCGCAGCGGCTTTGGCATCCAGGCCGAGAAAGCTCAATACGCGAGCCACATGATGTTTGGGGTCGGATTTACGTCTTCGAATAGGAGGAGGAGCAATGCCTCGAACGGATACAATTCGAGGTAGCGCTCGATCTGTGACAGGTAGAGGCCGCCGTTCAGAAATCTCGAATTTTCGGCCTTCCTTGGATCGAGATGACGATCGATGTCGCTGCTGACCACTCCGCGTCGGAGCAACATGCAGTAGTCTGAATACGCCCGATCGATGGGATTGCGAAGCTGCGCAACGAGCTTCACGGATGGAAGGTCTCTGTGAATGCGTCCCGCCGCTTCGGCAGTGTCAAAATAGGAATTGGACTTCTCGCCGACGATCGTAGCCTGGCCCGCGGCGGCGAAATGAGCCTCGTACCAGTCCCTGCCTCGGTGATACTCGCGACTGAAGTAATGAAGTTCCGGGTTCGGCATGTAGATGGAGGGGACGGCCTGCAGAGACCGCTGCAGCCAGGTCGTGGCGCTCTTGGCGGCACCTATGATCAGGAAATCGATGTCGCGCATCTGTTGCCATCCCGAGGGCCTAGATTCATCGCTTTGAAGCAAAACGCAAAGCTTGAGTCCCTCTACCCTTAACCTCAAGGACGATCTTTTTCTTTCCGACCGCCCGATCGGAATGACCGCCATCCGGGCGATTGAGAACTTTCGCAAGTGTTTGGTGAAACCGTACCAGGGGAACCTCGATGTTCCCGTTGCGTTAAGAATTGCCCGCACCTCAACCAGTTAACGTGTTCAGTGTGGCCAAGAGGAGCCGAAATGAAATATAACTTTGGTTCAAGCGATTGTCTTAATTACAATACTCAATGCGACTTGGATGAGAGCGCAGGCAATGCATCGTGTCTTTTGATGGGACTGAGTGAAGCACTTGGGGTCTTCAGTGAACAGTTATTCCAACACGATGTTGTACAGAGCAGGATCGACTTCCAATGCCAACTACTGGCTTGGCATGGCACTGTTCCTTGTCGCTTCCACAATCATCTTCCTTCTGCAGACTCGCCACGGCATCGGCGTATTGCCGGATTCCGTACGCTATATGCGGGTTGCGCCAACATCCTATGATGCGCCGCTCTACACGTGGATGCTCGATCTGGTGCGGATGTCGGGCTACGACCTCGTGCAGGGCGCCAAGGTCATCGGGTTGGTTCTGGTTTGCGCGAATACTGCTCTGATCTGGCACATACTTACGCGTGGCGAAAATCCACTCGTCTTTTCAGTCCTTGGCACGGCGCTCATTGTTCTTTCGCCCGCCTTTACGATCGCGCATGCCGTGGCGATGTCCGAGCCGGTGTTTTTCCTGCTGATCTTCTGTTCGGTGCTGGCATTCATGGCATTCTTCCGGACCCACAACCGGCTCCTGCTCGTCCCATCCGCCGTTGCCGGTGGCGCCGCGACGCTGGCGAGGTTCTCCGCGCTGCCGCTCAGCGCTGCGATGGGACTTGCGCTTCTCGCCAACCCTCGTCGGACGCTCAGGCAGCGGATTGCCGATTTGATCTGTTTCGCGCTGATCGAAGGTGTAATTTTCTTTGGTTGGATTGGCGCCAGTGCAGCGTCGAACGGCCACGGCATTGGTCGCGAGGTGCGTCTATATGGAACCTGATCTGGAAAGATGGGTGTCGGGGCTCAAGACCCTATCGACACTCATCGTTCCGAGCATGGTGCCCGCTGTGATCCGCTACGCGCTTTTGGTTTTGGCGCTTGGTCTTTGCATTTGGCTGATGGCGCGATACCTGGGCGGCGTTGTGCGGCAATGGCGTGGCCGACGCATCGTCGATGATATCGTAGTTCCGCTCGTCTTCGGGCTGTTCGCCCTGTTTTACATCGGCTTCATGATTGTTGCTGTCTACATGGAAGCCAATCTCCCCATAAGCACTCGGTATGCTCTGCCTTTTTACATCGCGCTGGTGATCGCGGTGACGCTTGCTGCGGGGAGCTTGCGTTTCTCGTCACGGGGCTCGGTCGTGACTTGGAGTCTGCTAGGGTTGTCGGCGCTCGTCTTGCTGAGCAATGTTGTCCGCACGGCTCACCAGAGCAGGGACGCATATGTCAACGGCATAGGCTTCAGTAGTATCCATTGGGATTCGTCGCCGATCCTGCAGGCGGTCAAGGAGCTTCCACCAAACGCCAAAATTTACTCCAATGCACCAGATGCCTTGAACTTTTTGACGGGGCGCCAGACACACTACGTTCCGCTGCGATTTGAACGCAGGACGGGAATGGACAATCCGTTGTCGCCCAGGAGCGCTCAGATAGCAAACGTGGCCGCTGCCCTCAAACAGGGCGACGGGTATCTCATTTTCGCCGACAAGGTTGACTGGCGGTTCTATCTCATGTCGGAGGACGAACTGCGGAATGCCCTGGAGCTCAGGGTGATCGAGGAAGTGGAGGACGGCAGGATTTATGTGCATGCAGGACCACGGTGCAAGTCGGCCAACTCGACGAACGTCGGCACTGGTCAGCCGTAGTTCATGGCCACAAGGTTGACGTGTGAGTGAGCGGATGGTGGAGGCAGTTGGATCGCAGGAGTACGCAGCCACGGGCAGTCGGGCTACCTGGCGAGACTACGCGCGCATTGCGAGGTTCGATCACTCGACGAAGCACGTCTTTATCGTGCCCGGAATTGTCTTGGCCTATGCGCTGCATCAGTCGATTGTTGAACACCCCATCCTGTCCATCCTCGCGGGGTTCTGCAGCGCGATTCTCATCGCGGGGGCCAACTATGTCGTCAACGAGTGGCTCGATCGCGAGTTTGACGCCTTTCATCCCTTGAAGTCGCAGCGGACTGCGGTTCAACGCGTTCTCTCTCCCCTGGTGGTCGGGATCGAATATGTTGCGTTGTTGGGTATCGGGCTAGCCATTGCCTACCAGATCGGGAATCTGTTCTTTGTAACCAGCGCACTCTTCGCTCTGGCCGGCGTCCTCTACAATGTGAGGCCGATGCGTTTCAAGGATCGAGCCTACATCGATGTTCTGTCCGAGTCGGTAAACAATCCCATCCGCCTGGTCCTGGGGTGGACGATGGTGGGTGCAGCGACCCTGCCGCCCGCGAGCCTGCTTCTTTGCTACTGGATGGGTGGCGCTTTTTTGATGGCCGCCAAGCGGTTGTCGGAATATCGAGATCTTTCGACCGAGGTCGGAACTGAGAGTATGCATCGGTACCGGCGATCGTTCAAGTTCTACAGTTCTGAGAGCTTGATTGTCTCGTGCTTCCTCTACGCGATTTTTCGGCCTTCTTCATTGCCGTCTTCCTGCTCAAGTACCGCATAGAGTACGTGCTGGCGTTTCCGTTCATCGGCGGAATATTCGCTCTCTACCTTTGGCTATCCCTTCGCCCTCACTCGATCGCTCAACGGCCGGAAAGGCTCTTTCGATCGCGAAGGTTGGTGGTGGCAACGTTCGTCACCGCGATTGTTCTTTTGCTGACGACGTTTGTGGATATTCCCGGTATTCACTTCCTGACGGCGCCGGATTTCATTCGGGTGTTCGCGAAAGACGTTTGATGCCGCTGATCAATGGGTCGATCGATTGGTCATCAATTGATCTGGTCGTCTTTGACGTCGATGGCACACTATATGATCAACGCCGGCTTCGAATGCGAATGGCTGTGCAAATCGCCCTACATGTTCTGCGTACTGGAGACGTCGGGCTGCCGCGGCGCCTCCAGACCTTCCGCCATGTCCGAGAGGAACTTGGCGATCTGCAACTGGCGGAAGATTTCAGGTCGCGGCAATATGAAGTATCCGCCGATCGACTTGGGACGAATGCCGCCAATATTGAGAGTGTCGTCCGTGAATGGATCGAGAGGCGACCGTTGTCGTACCTGAATTCGGTTCGCTACGAAGGAGTTGCTGAGCTTTTCGAGGCTCTAAAAGCGGCCGGCAAGCGTATTGCGATTTACTCCGATTATCCGGCCGCGGAAAAGCTGGCCGCAATGCGGCTTCAGGCTGACTATGTCGTCGCGGCGACGGATGATGATGTGGCTAGGTTGAAGCCCCATCCGGCGGGGCTTGCTAAGATCCTTGCGGCAAGCCGGGTAGACGCGTCGCGCTGTCTGTTGATTGGGGACCGTTACGACCGTGACGGTGAAGCAGCGCGGCGACTTGGTGTTCGGACGATTGTCCGTTCCGCAATACCGCTTCCGAATTGGGATTCCTTCGTGAACTATCATGATCCCGCGTTTTCTCGGGAGTTCATCGACTGCTGTTCCGAGTCGGGCTCGTGAGTACCGAGACTCGGATTGGTGCCATCGCGAGCTTGAAGCGGTCGGCGCTTCCATATGTAGTCGTTGGAGGGTTGGCCGCGGTCATCGATCTCGTTGTCTTTACCTGGCTCGCGCCCCGAATATACTGGACCTTCGTCGCGGCGCTTATGAGTTTCATTGTGGCCGCCGCGTTCAACTACACCATGTCGGCCGTCTGGGTTTATCGGAAAGACTGGCGGTCCCTGCAGCGGGCGACATCTTTTCTGATTTTCGCCGGTGCGGGTGTCAGCGTGAACGCAACCGTGACGGCCGTGCTTGCTGACTTCGCTTCGCTCAATCCCACATTGGCCAAAGTCGCTGGAATTGGAGTGGCCTTCATCCTGAACTTCGTGGTGAACACCATCGTCGTCTTTCGACGCTAGGCCCTGTGCAATTGGTCTAGCGGTTTGACTCGACGAGCTCCGCGGCGGCGCGCGCCATTGCCGCATAGCCGTCGCCATAAGGATGGCCATCCTCGTCTGGATAGAAGATTCGTCCCGCCTCGATGCTGCTGTCCAGTGCGTCGACGAGTGCTTCGATCGCCGATTTGTTGGGTATGCCAAGCCGGGTGGCGACTTCTGCGACCCGTTCTTCCAGTTTCAATTCCGAATTGACACTGGATACAAATTGCGGCTCGGCCGTGTCGACCACGCCCCGTCTTTTCAGAGCTTCCAGTATCACGTGCTCCTTCGACGGAATAATGAGAAGAAAGACTCGTCCGGTTCCCCGGCGAGTCCAATCTTGGGCGAAACGCTCAAAGTCTCTGAGCATCGACGACACCTCGGGCGACGCCAGATTCGAACTGATCACATCTTCATCGACATAGTCCTTTCGAACCGGGGGAATGCTGCCGCCGAACGTGTACATGTCGTGGGCGCTGTCCTTGAGTCCAAGCGAAATCAAGGCTCTCTTTATGGGGGGCACTGCCAATGCCTGGAAGGCGCTGAGCAGCGCGACGTTTTCGGTTAGGGTGATTCTAAAGGAGCTGGTTGTTCTGCGCTGGCAGAAATTCGAACCCGACTGTGATAGCCCCTCGAGTCCGAGCCGAGTTTGCTCCCGAGTCCAGAATGGTGAGCCGCCCTCCAGAATGTCGCAGTACGAGAAGGCTTTGACGAAATCGTTCGCCGGAAAGATTCCAACTATCACTCGCGTGCCATCACGTTCGAGCGCATCCAATGTAAGGGCATGATACGTGTAGATTCCGTAGCTCGGGACACCAAAATTATATGTGGCTTGACCACTGATCTTCTCGAAAACTCCCGGCCAGCTCTCTTCGGCAGTGACGTTGTTGCCGTAGGTCTGAGAATCCCCAATGGCCGCGACCACGTAGTTCGACAGTTTGCCCTCACTGTTGCGGAATCCATTGACGTCGACGCCCGCTCCAGTCAACCGATAGCCGAAGCGCGCATCGGCAACACGGTGGCTTTTCGTTCCGATCGGAAAGGGTGTGGCCACCCGAATAAGAACCTCGCACACCAGCAGTGAGAAGATGATCGAGATGAGCAGAATCAGGATATGGACTGACAGGCGGCGCAATCGCATGGTTCCCGATGTACCACTATCTTCCGACACTGACATACTGGAATCCTTGCGAACTGGCCTCGTCGGCCGAATACACGTTTCTAAGGTCCACCAGGATCGGTGACTTAAGCCGTTCCTTGAGGCGTGTAAAGTCGAGGGCGCGGAAAACCGACCATTCGGTGACGATGACGAGGGCGTCGGCACCCTCCGCGCACTCATAGGCGTCCTGGGCGTAGGTGACATCGTGGAGCAGCTGTCGGGCAGACTCCATTCCGGCCGGGTCAAAGGCCACAATCTTCGCGCCCGCATCCTGGAGCGCTTGGATGATGTAGAGGGACGGTGCCTCCCGCATGTCATCCGTGTTCGGTTTGAAAGTCAGACCGAGCACCGCGATCCTCCGACCGCGCGCGTCGCCGCCAAGCGCCCTGATAACCTTGCGCGCCATGGCGCGCTTGCGCTGGTCGTTGATGGCGATGGTCGTCTCGATGAGTCGGATCGGGCTATCGTAGTCCTGCGCCGTCTTGACGAGCGCGACCGTGTCCTTCGGAAAGCATGATCCGCCGAACCCTGGCCCCGCATGCAGGAACTTCGATCCGATCCGGTTGTCGAGGCCGATGCCGCGCGCTACCTCCTGCACGTTTGCCCCGACCTTCTCGCACAGGTCGGCGATCTCATTGATGTAGGTGATCTTCATCGCAAGGAACGCATTGGAGGCGTACTTGATCAGTTCCGAGGTGCGACGCGTCGTGAAGAGGAGGGGCGCCTGGTTCAAGTAAAGGGGCTTGTAGACTGCCGTCATGACCATTCGCGCGCGAATATCGTCGCCGACGCCGACGCCGACGACGATGCGGTCAGGGTGCCGGAAGTCGGCGATAGCCGCGCCTTCGCGCAGGAACTCCGGATTGGATACGATCGCGACGTCCGCGTCGGGGCGCTCGTCCTTGAAGATGCGTTCAATCTCGTCGCCGGTTCCCACCGGGACGGTGGATTTCACTGCGATGACAGTGAAGCCCCTCACGCTTCTCGCGATCTGCTTTGAGGCCTCGTAGATGAAGGACAGGTCGGCATGCCCGTCGCCGCGGCGTGACGGCGTCCCGACCGCGACGAAAATGACATCCGCCTCGGCGCAGTTGCCGGCGAGGTCCATTGAGAAGCGAAGTCGGCCGGCAGCGGAGTTCGCGGCTACGACGTCGTCAAGTCCCGGCTCGAAAATAGGGATCCGGCCCTCCTTCAGGGTTTTGACCTTGGCCGCGTCCTGATCCACGCAGACCACGTCGTGACCGAAGTCCGCAAAGCAGGCGCCGGAGACCAGTCCGACATATCCAGCACCGATCATGACGACTTTCATTCAGCACGCTCTTTTCTTGGCTCGAGGTCAGGACGGAGCAATCTACAAAGAATCGGGATGAATGTTTCAAGATGGCGGTCAATGAGGTAACGGCCCGAACACTCGTATCGGTTAACTCCACGTTTTTACTTGGAACTTTTGATTTAGATTCAGTTCCTTACTGTGACAAGGATGCTTTCGATTTATGACCTCTCATTCCCGACTCGGGAAGCTTTAAGCCCTATTTTTAGGGTTGAGCCCTCGATGGGCGCTTAAGGCTGAACAGCCGTTTCTGTACTCCATCAACCCTGAATGCGATACTCTGTTGAGTTGTGAAATACGAAATGAATGTCGCGCAACATTGAGAGGGCTTTCAGGATGGTGGGCCATCACGAGCAGCTGACCGGGCGGGAAGACGTCAAGCTGCCCTCCGAGCGTTCGTTCGGCATCACATTCGCCGTCGTCTTCAGTCTCTTCGCCCTGTGGCTGTACTGGCGGAAGGGTCTTCCGGTCGAGGCCCTGCTTTTTCTCGCAACGGCCGTCATCTTCGCGATACTCGCCTACCGGTCACCACTCGCGTTGCGGCCGCTCAATCGGGTGTGGCTGAAGTTCGGGCTCCTGCTGCACAAGATCATCAATCCCCTCGTCATGGGACTGCTGTTCTTCGTCGTGTTCACGCCCACCGCCATCATCATGCGGCTGTTGAGGAAGGACCTGCTGCGTCTCAAAAAAGAGCCCGGCGTCGCGAGCTACTGGATCCCGAGGTCGGTCGAAACCGATCCTCCCTCGAACATGAAGAACCAATACTAAGGAGCTATCAATGTCGTTCCTGCAGGAACTGTGGAATTTCATGCGAGCCCGCAAGAAAATGTGGATGATGCCGATCATCATCATGGCACTCGTGTTCGGCGGTCTCGTCATCCTCAGCAAGGGTTCGGCGGTGGCGCCGTTCATCTACACGATCTTCTGAGCGCCAGCCGGATGCGAATCCTCGGCATCTCTGCCTTCTACCACGACAGCGCGGCGGCGCTCGTCGTCGACGGCAACATCGTCGCCGCAGCGCAGGAGGAGCGGTTCACGCGTAAGAAGCACGATTCCAACTTTCCGGTGCAGGCCGTGAACTACTGCCTTGCGGCCGGCGGTATCGGGGCCGGCGAGCTTGATCACGTGGTCTTCTACGAGAAGCCGTTCGTGAAGTTCGAGCGGCTGATCGAGACATACGTCACCTTCGCGCCGCGCGGCTTTCCTTCCTTCCTCAGAGCCATGCCGCTGTGGTTGAAGGAGAAGCTGTTTCTGAAGAAGGTGCTGCGCGACAGCCTTAAGGAGATCGATCGGGAGACCGAGTGGGCGGAGAAGCTTCTCTTCGCCGAACACCACCAAAGCCACGCTGCGAGCGCCTTCTATCCCTCGCCATTCGAAGAGGCCCTGATCCTGACCATGGACGGCGTCGGCGAATGGTGCACGACATCGGCGGCGATCGGCAATCGGGACAGCATCGAGATCAAGAAGGAGATCCGTTTTCCCCACTCGCTCGGGCTCCTCTACTCGGCCTTCACGTACCACACGGGCTTCAAAGTCAACTCCGGCGAATACAAGGTGATGGGTCTCGCTCCCTACGGTACGCCGCGCTTCGTCGACGCCATCCTCGACAAGCTGATCGACGTCCGCGACGACGGCTCCTTTGCGCTCAATCTCGACTACTTCGACTACTGCACCGGCCTCACCATGACGAACAAGCGGTTCGATGCGCTGTTCGGGGGACCGCCGCGCCGACCGGACCAGCTGCTCGACCAGCGCCACATGGACCTCGCGGCCTCTATCCAGGCCGTGACGGAGATCGTCGTGTCGCGCCTTGCCACCCATCTCGGGCGCGAGTTCGGGCATCGCAACCTGTGCCTCGCCGGCGGGGTGGCGCTTAATTGCGTCGCCAACGGCAAGCTCCTGCGGCAGGGCCAGTTCGACAACATCTGGATCCAACCGGCAGCCGGCGATGCGGGCGGCGCGCTCGGAGCGGCACTTGCGGCGCAGCACATGCACCTCAAGGAACCGAGGCGCGTGCGCAACAGGCCGGATGGAATGGAAGGCGGTTATCTCGGTCCGGCCTATGACGCACAGGAGATCGCGACTGCGCTCACGGCAGCGGGTGCTAGGTTCCACAATCGCAGAGGCGAAGACGCGATCGAGGAGACCAGCGAGGCGCTTGCGGCCGGCAAAGCCGTGGGTTGGTTCCAGGGGCGCATGGAATTCGGACCGCGGGCGCTCGGCAATCGGTCGATCCTCGGCGACCCGCGCTCGCCCACCATGCAGAAGCTTCTCAATCTCAAGGTGAAATTCCGCGAGTCGTTCCGGCCGTTCGCACCGTCGGTGTTGCGCGAAGACGTCGCCGAGTGGTTCGACTTCGACGGCGACAGCCCCTACATGCTGCTGGTCGCCGACGTGGTCGAAAGGCGGCGGCGGCAGATGACGGCACAGGAGCAGGCACTGTTTGGCATCGACAAGCTCAACACCATCCGCTCGGAAATTCCGGCCGTCACGCATGTCGACTATTCGGCCCGCATCCAGACCGTCCATGCCGAAACCAATCCGCTCTATCACCGGCTGCTGACGGCGTTCAAGAAGCGGACCGGCTGCCCCGTCCTCGTCAATACGAGCTTCAATGTCCGGGGCGAGCCCATCGTGTGCACCCCGCACGATGCCTTTCGCTGCTTCATGGGCACGGACATCGACCTCCTGGTGTGCGGCGACTGCGTCCTCCACAAGGAGGACCAGGACCCGGCCCTCAGGCGCGACTACGCAACTGCTTTCGAACTGGATTGAGTCAAATAAACTTTCAAGGGGTTCGAGAATAATGTCGTGGGGTTCACAAGCATGGTGTGAAGGTTGAAGTTAAATGAACACGCGATCCCAAAGTCAGCTGGTCCACCCTGAGATCGCCAGGGCGGAGGATCGCCCGGATCTAACTTACTTAGCGGCTATCGAGATTGCGGAGGCGCCATCCTCCAGGTTCTTGGAATCAATATATCAACTGAGTGCTAACGGCCAAATTGCGCTGCTACTTCGTTCAGTATCCCCTTCGTCCATAAATCGGATTTTGGATCCAATAGTCCCTAACTATCCAATTTTTATCCCGGGTCTACGCTACCAGGATGCCAGGAGTAATTCGGAAGTTAGCTTCGCCATCGCCCACGCCCAATGGATCTGGGTTTGTTCACGGCACCTACGCGACTTGATACTTACGAAGGGTCTCGCGGCTCGCTGTCTGCCGCTGTCATGTTGGGAGCACCGGCTGCCTCTCATGAGTTTGGATCATCGTGCAAGAGGTGCACGGGATCTCTCCTAGTGATGCAGTCGATTTGACACAGGTGGAACTTAGTCCGGAGGGAACAACCGAGGATCTGTCAGTGGCAGCTCCGGTCAGAGTAGCGGCGGCGCAAGCGGCAACGCTCACGGCAACGGGGATCAGGGTGGCCTCAGGGCGGCGGAGGGGTGACTAGACCCTGCTACCTTGACCGAAAACCAGGAGACGAGAGTGTCATCGCGTCTTTTTTCCGCTGGTCCTACCCATCGCCTGTTATTGCCAACAAGTTAAGCATCTCGACGGGAACCGTGAAGATTCATCTGCATAATATCTATCGCAAGATCAACGTCGAAAATCGAACCTCACTTGCGGCCTTGGCATTTGAATGGCGTCAGCGGTGAGAATTCAAAGCTGAATTCTGCTTCACGGCGAGAGATTTTTTAGGCAGGCAGCCAGTCAGCGTGGCAAACAAATAGAAACCAAGACATTCCAAGCATGCCTCTCCTTACTCCCGCGTTTTCAGCGACGCTGTGGAATTGGAACACGCACTCGACAGAAGAAACGTGCGGAATTCAAAATTTCGTTAGTCGATTTTGAAAGCTGGGAATCTGCTTTTTGCGGGTCAAAAAGCTAGCTTTGCACAGGGGTTTTTGATTGCCAAATATTTGGGACTCGACTCGGGCGGCAATTGACTCGAATATCGCCAAGTTGAAGCTTGCGTACTGAGCTAGGGGGGGAGTTAGTCATGCGTATCGTTGCGAAGTCTCTTTTCCTTTTGGAGGTTTGACGTCGGCCGTCCTTCTCGTCAGCGTTCCCGCTACCGCCAAGGAACCGCAGTATCTACTCAACTGCAGATTGATAGACCACACGAGCGATCTTTACAGGCGCTACTGCAAAGGCGAGAAACCTCACAGCAAGATTGTCTGCCAGGGCGACTATTGCATCATTGTGGTCAAGAATTACGTGGGCCGTTTCGGCGGCAACTCTGAAGTAACCCTCGCGGTCCCCGATGGTCCTGCCATCAATGACGGGGTGACGACTGCGTCCGTGTCGGCGCTGCCCAACCCTGGTAGTCAAGTACCGGGTGGTGAAGTACCAAGTAGTGAAGAGTCCAGCGGTCAAGAGCTTAGCGCTACTCGTCCAATCGAGTGAGTTTCCTCTGAGACTTCTGCATTCTTTCTTTGCACCCTCTTCGATAGAGGTCGCGACTCACCCGAGGAGCGTCTTCGACAGCTGTCCGTTAGCATGAGCGGCGCGGCTCGGCAGTAGGGCTTCTCTGCTGCGGATTGCCCCAATCGCGTTGAGGCACCACGCGCTGCTCACAAGTTGAGCTCGCCCCGTCGCGACCCATGGGCGCAATTGTCGGAGTGAAGCCGATACGAAGCTTAGGCGACGGAGGCCCTGCGCCGCAGATACGCGAGGATGCCCAGCCCAGGAGCGAACGTGGGTATGTCCCGAACCCTCGGACGGTACCTCAGCGGATCGGCTCTAGGGGACCGTATGGCACTAAGCGGGCCGAGATTGACTACTACTTTTTCTGCGACGGGAAACTGTTCGCGCCTGAGGGAGTCGAGGACCGCGACCCATACCTAGCGCGGAGGAGCAGCAGAGGCGGCTCCTGGGCACAGCCGGCGTGAAGGAGATCCTCGGGCCGATCGGGAATTAGGGCTCAACCCCCGGCGCTATTGTCCCTCATTTTCTATTGGAAGCTCCCTGAGCCGACTGCGTGGAGGGCCATGAAGAGCCCAAGGGATAAGTCGCGAACCGAGGTGGAGCAGATTCCTATGACAGAGAAACGCCCAAACGAAGCCGCGACTATGCCGGCGCAGCGGAGTCTCTCGTCCAGAGTTAAAGACCAACCGGTGCATAACAATGGCATGCCAAGTCAGGGACGCTGACCCTTTGTTCTTTTCATTTCGGCTGCGGACAAGCGACCCACATTAATTCTACGTCTGCAAACAAAGTTCGATTGACAAAGTCTCACAGCTTTTGCCTAGGATTGTATTTCCGAGGGAATCGGGACGATCAAGGCAAGTAATTTCGGTCGTTGAGGCAATTGCACGAGCGGGGGGCGCGTAGTTGAGCTACGCGATGCGGCCTTATGCAAGACATAGCAAGCGTCAGAGCGACGGCTCTGAGCGCTGCGAAAGCAGCTTGTGGTTCTTCGATAGACGCTCAGTTCTACGCAAAGCGAATACTCGATCGCTATGAACTCGTGATGCACGAGCATGGGTTTGGCTATCAGTTTCTCCTCGAGAACACGGAGCCCCTGCAAGAACCTGTTCGCGAGGCAGCGTGGTCTGAACCTGCTCCCTTTCACCCACTCACGAGCCTTTTTGCTACCTTCTATTGGTTTCGGCGCCCACGAGCGACTTAGCATCTAGCGGCGGATCCCAATCCTGTTCCCAAGTGACCACTGGTGCAAATTGCAGCCGGTGGTCTGGCTCAGCAGAAGAAGGTTGTGACAGTTTTTGAGAGCAACTTCCGCCGCCGCTCGAACAGTGCTTCGGCGCCCTTGAAAACCTCTGGTTCGAAGCCCCCGAAACTGGGCGCAATTGTCGGGGTGAACCCGCTTCGAAGCTAGGCGACGGAGGCCCTGCGCCGCATATACGCGAGGATGCCAGCCCAGCAGCGAATAGAGGCCACGCGGCAGGAAGCGGGATTTCCGAGATCTCGAACAGCTTTGACTCGATTATCGCGGTAACCGCGCCGCTACGCACGGTGAGAACGATCTTGTCGAGGCGCCGGCTGTTTTCTCCGAGCAAGAGGATATTGTTGACCGCCGATTTTTTGAAATCAGGGTCGTTCGATCCCTCAGTGAAAGTGAAGGTTCCGATGAGGGCCGCGCCCAATAAGGCATCGACCTTCAATACGGTGTCTGCTGCAACCTGAACACCGAACTCGAAATCGCCTAAAACGGATGCAGGGCTAAGCACGCAACTTCCCGAGGCGACGCTCA
>CAWBJO010000008.1:155000-209149 GCA_963789175.1 uncultured Alphaproteobacteria bacterium | reverse complement strand
GCGCCGGCCACAAGGGCACCAGGCTCAAGCAGGAGGGCACCGGGTCCAAGCAGAACGACCCGACGAAGAAGCCGCCGCCGCAGGTGGCGGTCCCGACGCCGACGAATCCAGCTCACCACCGATACCGGTCCCGCCCAAGCTCGGCAAGGCGTCGGTACCGCGGGGTTCGACCTACATCGTGTCCACGGACGGCCAGGCGTTCACCATGGTCTACAGCACGCTCATCGTGGAAACCGGGACGGCCGAGTCGAGCCGGACCTTGACGACGACCGTGCCCGTCAGCGGTGACACCCGGGATGCCGTCGTCGAGTTCGCCGCTTCCGGATACGCCATCGCCGACGATTCGGCAAAGGCCAAGTTCACGATGACGGCCTGTGGCCGCAAGCTGGGACGGACCTTCCGCTCCGGCACGGACGACGACTACGTGCAGACCCTGTCCGTGCCGCTGCGAGGGGCGAAGCAGTGCACGATCACCCTCACCGTCGAGGTCCTGCCCGACCAGGATGTGCCTGACTCGTCTGCGGTGATCGACGTCCTCTCCCTGGACGCGCAGTTCATTGAGGGATGGCGGGTCGCCGTGCGGCGGCCCGCCATGGCTTGCCCTTCGAGTCCCCCGCGGTGACGATGACTTTGACCTGGCGGCCGCTGGATGCTTCGGCGAACGCTTCAGCCGGCGCGGGCAGGGGTATCGGGCGGTGATGATGTCGTCCTGCGCGATCAGTCCGGCGGTGAGCATGGTGATCGCCTGGGCATGTCGTCTCGGGTGTAGGTGGCACTCCCCTGGATCCGCACCTGGAGATCCTGGATCTCGGGCAACGGAATCGTGACGGGCGCGGCCGGGACGCCGACCACGACGACGGTGCCGCCCTTGAGCGCGATCGCGATGGCCTGATCGATGGTCTGCTGGCGGGCGACGCAGTCGAAGACGATATCGGCGCTGGTGCCGAGGTCGTCGCGGACGGCGCCGGCGAATCCGGGGACTCGCCGGGTCGTGGACCGAGTCGGCCCCGAGCCGGCGGGCGAGTGTCCGTTTCGCCGGCAGGGTGTCGCTGACCGCGATCCGGGCGGCGCCGGCATGGCGGGCGGCGACCAGGGTGAGCAGGCCGATGGTGCCGGCGCCGAGGATGGCGACGGTCCTTCCGGTGAGGTCCGGGCCGGCGAGCCGGACCGCGTGCACGGGCGTGGACAGCGGTTCGATGAGCACGGCGAGGGGATCGCTGAGCTCCGCCGGGACGGCCACGACGCGGTCGGCCGGGATGACGAAGAGGTCGGCGAGGCCACCGGTGGGCGCGGTGCAGCCGAAGAAGACCATGGTGGCGCAGAGGTTGTAGCGGCCGTCGAGACAGTACTTGCAGCTGCCGCAGGCGAGGATCGGCTCGATCACCACGCGCCGGCCGATCGGCAGGTGCACACCGGCGCCGGTGGCCTCGATGGTGCCGACGACCTCGTGACCGGGGTGGTAGGGCAGCGGCACGAAGGGATGCCTGCCGTGTGCGGCGTGGACGTCGGACCCGCAGATGCCGACGGCGCGCATGCGGATCAGCACCTCGCCCGCGCCGGGTGCGGGCGGGCGGTGCGCTCGATCTCCACGACCCCGGGCGCGGTCACCACGACCCGGCGGATGGTGTGCTCGTCAACGTCGGGCTCCCGGCTCAGGGCGAAGTCGTGGGCACGGATCTAGCGACCCGTGCCCACGATCGGGTCAGCAACTGGACTTGTACGCGGCCTGGCGCGCCCTCGCCGTCGATGTTGTCCTTGGTGATGACGGTGAACCCGGTCTGCACCTTCGGGGTGACCTGGCCGCCGTCGAGCGCGGCGACGGCCATGTCGACGCCGTACTGGCCGATGTGGCCGGCTGCTGCGCGACCAGCGCCTGCACGGTGCCCTCACGCAGCGCCTTGATCTGGTTCGGGTCCGGCGTCGAAGCCGACGATCTTCACCGTGTCCGTCTTGCCGGCCTGCCGGACACCGGTGGCGGTGCCCTCGGCGGCGAACAGGTTGGCGGCGAACACGCCGACGATGTCCGGGTCCTTCTGCAGCGCGGAGCCGATCAGGTTGGCCGCGGTCGCCGGGTCGTTCTTCGAGTACTGGACGGCAGGTACTGGAACTTCGAGTCGGCCTTGGCCGCCTCCTCGAAGCCCTGGGCGCGCTGGTCGGTGGTGGAGATACCCGGGTCGATGGACATCACCATCACCTTGCCGCCGTCCGGGTTGAGCTGCTTGATCGCGTCGAACGCCGCCTTGCCACCGCCGATGTTGTCGGACGCGATCTGCGACGCCGCGTACGACGGGTCCTCGGTGGTGGTGTCCACCAGGATGATCTTGATGCCGGCCGCGGCGGCCGCCTCGAGCGGCGCTGCATCGCGGTGACGTCGGTCGGCGCGATCAGGATCGCGTCGGGCTTGGTGGCCATGACCGAGTCGAGGATCGGCCGCTGCAGGGTCGGGTCGAACTTCTGCGGGCCCTGGGTCTTGACGGTGACGCCGAGCTTGGCGGCCTCGGCCTCGATGCCGCATTGCATGGTGATGTAGAACTCGTCGCCGGCGACGCCCTGGATGAACTGACGACGAAGCCGGATGTGGAAAGGCTGCACGCGGCTCGCATTGCCGCTCCCTACCTGCATCCGAAGCCTCAGCCGGAAGGTAGGTGGGTGAAGTTCGCATTGTCTGATGATGTCCGGTCCGCTGCGGGACTCACTGAGGTCCACACCAACGTCCTGCGCGCCGTCTCACAAGGCGAGATGTCATTGGACGAGGCGAAGGACATCTCCGTCCTCGTCGAGACCCAGAGGCGGATCGTTGAAACGGGTGAGATCGAGGTGCGTCTCGCCAGACTAGAAGCGGGACAGAACCGATGAGCCGCCTAGACAGCCGCATTGCAAGATTGGAGGGCCGAGATCAGTCATGGCAGGCGACCGGAGGTCACACGGGTGTTCATGGCCAAGGACGGCAACGTCCAGGAACGGATCGCAGCGGCACGGCAAGAACTCGACCTGATCGGGCGAGATCTCCTGGCCATCGTCATCAGAGACATCGCAGCGGAGTGTGAAGCAAATGCCAAGCAAGCTTGAGAGCCGAGTGTCAGCGTGGAGAAGTCCATGCCCCCCGGGCGGCAGTTCTTTGTCTGGAAGGACTCGGAGGCCCACAGGGAGGCGCTCGCCAATGCCCAGCCTGGCGACTTCATCACCGTACTCCGCTGGATGGAGAGTGCCGATGAGTCGCTAAACCCCTAGGAGAGTCGCTGGAGTTGTTTTCGGCTCTGGAGGCACTGTGATGAGTTAAACGAGAACAGCCGCTGGTGACTCTCTGTGATTTAGGAAATGGCAACAATTGTAACGAGTCCGACAACTCGGAGACTCGCTCTGGTTGGCTCCGCGAGTCTCCGGGGGTCCCGTTTCCCAACCGGGGTGTACTCAAACAGGTGTCGTAAACCTTCGCATTGTTCGGGTATAGCGACTTAAGTATGGTTGTGCGGACTGGAACCCCTTCCATCGTTTGCGCTTTACCCGAGTGGGTAGATGTCCGCGTTTGACGCCGGAGCCTGACGATGAACCACATCAAAGACACATTGACAAAAGCAGCACGACCAGTCACAGCGCTATTTTTGTACTATTGGTAGGCACCATCACTATGGCAGGGGTTTGGGCCGGACAGGCGTGGGGATACTCTCTGGCCATCCAGTTCGTGGGCGTCGTTGTCATACTTTGGACTTGCATAGGGGTTGTTTATCGGCGCTGGCACATCACAGCAACTGGTGTGGCCACGTTGTTAGCTGCAATGGCGGGCGCTGACGAGCTCTATGGTTTTGCCGCCAGTTGGGCCGTTTTGGCCGTACTTCTAGGTATTGATGCGGGTAGGCTTTTTACGGGGGCGTCGACTTCAACGACAGGAGAATCTTGGCCCCTCCACTCGTTAGTCTCGCAGACAAGTTCCTGCGCGTACTGCCGGCAGATTTTCCCGATCATATCTGCAACACACCTACCCTCATAACTTCCCGTTACTGCAAACTTGGAAGCCTCTGGAGCAACAGAGATCTCAGCCGAGGTTTCGCCTTGGTATCGCTGCCTTATCACCTCAAGTGGTTCAGCAGAGAACTGACCCGCGACTCGTGAGGCTGGATGTTTGTCGAAAATTGATGCCGGGAAAGCAAAGCCGAAATGCCAAAGCAGATAGACAATGCCCACAAGCGCTACTGCTCCGCCCGTAGCTTTGCCGAACCCAGCGATATCTATGCTGTGAACGCCGGGAAATTTAGAAAGTATGCTGCGAGGAAAATGATCAACACGAGAGCGATGAACATGGCGGATAGGCTAATTGCGGTGAAGCGTATTCCTTCCTCCAGAACCAAGCATTGAAACCAAGTTGATACGGGGGTCATAGTTCAGGCACGTATACCAAGAGTAGCCTGCCGGTTTCGTTTTCAATTATGAAGCCCCACTCCAGTACGGAAAACTTGGCTCCGCTGGACAACAATACGATCCTTCTACCGGAAGGGTCGCCATCGTCGCGTCCGTGGCAGGCAAGTGCTTGTCGGCCGCTTCGGAAACATCTTGCTCCAGTCTTTGCGCGGTTTTTACATCAACACCAGCCCTCAGGTATGCTCCTCTCATGAAAGTTACAAATGCCTCTCTCAAATACTCAGGGGCAAACAGCGTTGCGAGGTCGCCTTTTTGGATGGCGCTGAGATACGTGCTTATCGTGTCAACTGAACGAGAATGTAGGCGGTTCGCTCTTCTCCCTGCAGTCCGAGAACACTGACCAGCATCTCCCTATTTACTCCAATCCCGCCAAAGGAAACCTCGCACGAAGTATTGTCTTTCTTTGAATATGTCGAACAGGCGGCGTTAGTGCCGAAGGCTTCGAATGTGTTGTCTCGAAATGTGCATTCGCATCGTTTCTCCTGCGCACTCGCAGGCCCTAAACTCAGAGCTGCTCCAATGCAGAACGCAATCAGTTGCGAGGTTCGAGCCAACTGGCCGTCTCCATTTGGGCTTGGTCAAACCCAATGGTGGGCATCAGGTGTAGCCGAGTCAATTGCGCTCGCTCACGCTCAATTCGACCGGTGTTCAACTCGTTGATCCCATGCCCGTTTCAGATAGAGGAAGGATGTTCAGTCCTTGGTTTTGTTGCGGTCGGTCCAATTTAGCGCCGGCGGCAATGGCGTCAGATCCTCGGGCTCATCTCCACCGGGTGAACGTGGCGCCGGACGGACATCGATCTCGAACAGCGCCAGCAGCGAACCCAGCGACCCGCTCACAACTGGCTGGAGAGCGCCAGGCAAACCGAGCTGCTCCCTTCGATCGCGGGCCACATACCGCGTGCCCTCGCGGCCAAGTTCGAAGCCGAGGCCAGCAAGGAGCGCCTTGGCAACCTGTTCTCGGTCCGCTTCGCGCGTCATGAGAGGCATAGTGGAGTAAGGCGAAGCGGCAAAACTGAGGCTCACTCACTGCTTTGTGGGCGGGGCTTGTATCGCTCCTGAAGTTCTGGGGCGCCCACGATGATGAGAAGGGGCGGGATCCCTGGGCTGATCCCAATGCCTACGACAGGCCTAGAAACGAGGGCACCAATGAGGCAGACTACAGAAGCGCCCAGAGGCAAGTCACGGCGCTCCCAGCTTGCCCGATCGCCCTCACCAGGTGGTCGGGCTTTTTATTCGGTACACAGTTCGTCGGTGCGGACGCCGTGCTGTCGCATATACCGTTCGCAGGCGAGGGCATATTCCTCCGCCGTCTTTGGCCACGTCGCCTCGGTGTATTTTCGGCCGAGGTCGTCACATATGGCCTCGTCCAGGCATGTTGGATCGACAGGCGCGATGATCGCTCCGTCTTTGCATGTCCCCGGATACCACGAGCACTGCTTCGGGCCAGCCTGGGGCTCTGACGGCGCACAGGCAATCGCGACGAAGGCCACGACGGCCAGGGCAACGGCATCCTTCCTCATCGCCTGTCTCCCTTGGCTTCGGCGGCAAAACGGGCCGCATCGTTGGTGGCGATCAGCAAGGCCCTGGAGATGGACCGAATGTAGTCGGCGACCTCCTCGAACTCTTTCGGTTCGGGCTTCCCTGTCGCCTCAGCAAAGTGGGTGCGGAGGTCGGTGAGCTTGCGAAGGATCTTGGCAGTTACCTCATCGACCATCACGGTCTCGTCGGGTGTCATTGGCCTTCTCCCTTGTAAGCGTGACACCGGCGTGATCTGTGTTACGGCCCCGTTCGCGCTTTGTGAATGGCTACATTTTCGCCCGCGTCGCAGGCTGCCGAAGCCCCGCTAGGAAGGACGATGCTCGCGGCGATCGCCAGCCTCATTCGTGCTCATTTAAAATCTCTCCAGGCGGGCGGCCCTATTGGAGCCGCCCTTGGCATACTTAGTTGTCATCCTCCGACCCAACTGCATTCTCACTGTCCAGGCTATCCTTACGAGGATGCACTTCTCGCCAGAGAATGCACCGTTTTGCTTCAATTTCGTCAGCCGCCTCTCTCGTGAGGACAGACAGTCGATAGACGGCGGGAGCAATACGGTCATCCCCTTCACTGCTCAGGTCGACGGAGACAGCGTGGGTTAGCTCAGCGTAGTCCCGTATAGACTGGACAAGGTCCTCCATTTCGCAGACGGCGGCGAAGGCCTCAGAATGTTCAGGGATCTCACTACTCATCGTGCTTCTCCATGTCCGATCGATAGAACCGGTGCAGGTCCTCTGCCGCATCGGAAATTGCCTGGAGGAGGTAGAAAACCTGATCTCGACTTTCCATGGGGACTTCCGGGTCGAAGTTGGCTGTGGTGGCAGCACCTTCGAGCAGGTCAAAGACATAGCGATCGGCGATCCCGCTCAAATGGTGAAGGTTACGAACCTTCACCTCCATGTCGAGATAGGCCTTGGAATTTCGCTTCGTTAGCTTGTTGGTTTCCTCATCGATCTCTACTGTCGTCTCAGCCATAGTGAACCTCCGGTGGGTTTGCTGTGGTTAGAGCCGGGCAGGTGTTACAGCACTTGCTTGGCTCGCCTTATTCTGGTATCACCTTAATATGGCGAAGTCAATACCGGTAACACCGAAAAAACGCGGTCGAGGCAGGCCGGCTACAGGCAGGGATCCGGTAACGACCGTGCGGCTCCCGGATGACCTAGTAAAGCGTATTGCAGCCTACGCAGAGCGAAGCGAACAGAGCCGATCCGAAGCGATGCGGGAGCTTCTGGAGATTGGCCTCAAAAATTGGAGGCGCTAGTCGCACTGTCAGATGCAAGTCAGTTTCGGCCGCTGGATATACCTGCAGAGCAAGGCACTCGCGTTCCTGGCCCTGCTTGCCAGCTTCGGCCAGGAGTTCGTCCGCTCCATCACGGAAGCCTATGCGGCCGGCTGGTTCTCAAGCCTGGACGAGAGATTCCACTACGCTCGGCATGGTCGCGGCGTTCGTTTGGGCGCTGTTCTAAGGGCTTGGCATTACCCCCCAGCCCAAACAGTTTCCACGCTGGTGTCTTTGTGATGAACAACGACCGAGGTCGGAGCGCCAAGCTCTACGGCTCGGCGAGCGATCGCTACGGCCGAGTTCTGGGCGATGTCGGACTCGCTGTACGGTCCGTACCAATTGCCCAAATGAGCAATCCACCATCGCTCGCCTCGAAACCTGACATGGTAGCTTTGCATCCGAGAGGAAGGTTCCGCTACAGACATTAGTTCCGCTTTTACGCCTTTACTTCGTCATAGTAGGGGCGCAAGGTTAAAGACTGAAGGGTCTACCCACCCACCGCTCGGGGACATATACTTCCCGGCTCCTGGTTGGTTCGTGCTTTAGCCGAAACCACCGGGCGTGTCATAGCCTCAAACAGATGTTTATCGCAGCGCCAATGATCATGGCGCGCGCCGAAAGTTCATATGAAAGCCCCGGTAAAATGCCCGGCGTGTGGCCACGCAGGCGAAGTCGCGCTGATGGGCGTCCTGAACCATAACGTCGTTACGTGCGAGAAATGCGGAATGACCTATGATTTCATCACGCAAACGCAAGTTGTTTTCACGACCGCGACAACCACGAAACTCGAATCTCATTCAGATCTCCGCCAGAGTGATCACTCCGACCCCCTCTCTTTGAAGGAGACAAGTCCTTCCGATGTACGGAATAAATTGGCGGTACCGCTCCCATCGCATAAGACTTATCTTGAATAGCTGCCTTCGCAGACCGTCGGTGTGTATTTCAAAACGCCCACGCTTGCCGAGCCTCGGCATTCGGGGTTCCTAAGCGAATACAGCGATCGCAGATTTATTCGGCCTACGGCACGGGCAAAGAGCGCTTAGGGATCAAGGCAGGGGCCCCCGCTCTGATTTCTAGTCGCGTCCTACTTGTGCGCCCTATTGAGTGGAGATGGCGATAGCAGATTGGCCACGATCTCATAGTGATTGCGCATTTGGAGGAGCTTCATACTGCTTCGAGAGAGGGCACTCTCTGCGTCTGCGGTATTCAGCCCTATGCTCTTGAGGTTCCGTAGCCGGGTCTGGTCGCGTATCACATCCAGTTCTGCTTCGGTAATGAATCTCCGCGCCAGATCTGCTCGCGGGTCAGGTGTAACGGCATTCCATTTGACGACTACAGGTTTTGGCTGAGCTTGTGTACCCATCCTTCCGCCCAAAAATCTAGCAACCGCCATCCGATACGAAGTCTTAGAACCCGACGCACAACGGGAAAAGAATTGGTATGAATCCGTACAAGAGCGGGGCCACAATGTTCGCTTCCAAACAAAATCTTGACGACGGCTGAACCGAGAGAAAAAAATATTTCCGTGAACCAGTATGTATCGAACCGGGCTGGCGGAGGCGTTCGATGTATATGCCAACCAAATGTCCACGTTGCCAGTCAGCGAACCCGATCGGAGTCTACGCTGCTGCTTCTGGAGCGAACTGCACGTGCCAACATTGCGGCACGGTCTACGATCCGATCACGGACTGCGAAATTCAACCTGCTGATACACTGAAACCCCGGATCCTGGCAGGGCAGGATTTGACCTACCGCAAGGCATCCTAGTCCTTGTCTGGCTTTCCGCTCTCAGGTCCGAGAGCAAACATGGGCCCGGTCGGGGCCAACTCCCCAACCAGTTCTGATCGGGCCCTCTTTCACCACGACCGCTTGAGACCTGCGTTGGTGCCGAGGCGCCTAGAAGGCGTCGTTGCGAGGGAGGAATTTGAAATGACACCGAAAGGCCGTGAAATCAGCATTGAGGAAATTCTCGATACGGTGTGGGCCACTGCGGTGCAGAGAAACCCCATGCTCCTGGCGTCCTTGCGCCAGGATTATTCATTCCGTCATCTCGGTGCCATGATCAGAGATTGCATCGCGCGTGGTCTATCAATTCCAGACACCGTAGACCATGCAGTGAGGGAGCTTCTCCGAACCGCAGCAGCTCGCACTCAACCAAGCTCCTCCTGCGACAATCTGAGCGCAAATCCCTCCTAGGATTGCTGCCGGCCGGATTTTTGGGAGCCGTTCTGTGCTGCCTCCGCGCGTTCAGCCATGTTGTCGAACTCATCGGCCATCTTTTCCAGGATGCTGCGGGTATTTCCCGCCGGCTGAGTGTGCGCGGTAACTCGCAATTGCCGGGCGCGATTTCGCCAGCCAGCAATCTTTAGAGAGATGCCGACCTTGCCAACCATCGGCAGGTCTGAGGACAATGGAATGCACTTTCTGTTGGCGGACTGCCCAACGGGGATCTGTGCCGCCTGAAGGTATTGACCAACAGCAATGCTCAGCAGAACTGTACGGTTCCGTACAATACTGCGGTAGTTGAAAAAAGTCGATTGTATAGTGACCAACCGCTTACCGGTGGTACTGCCGATGCCTGCATAAGGCCCGGACATTGAAGTTGCGGCGGCTTGGCGGCAGCGGCGCGTAGCTCGATCCGAGTAATATCACTTCGCCTTGGGGCCGAGGCGCCGTCGGTATTCCCGCTCGGCGATCCCGTAGAACTCTCCGGCAAGTTCCACCAAGGCCGGACGATCGATGATCTTAATCAACCCGCGGCTGGCCTTGATCAGTCCCTGGCTTTCAAGCTCATTGATTGCGAGGGTCACGCCGGGACGCGGCACGCCGAGCATGATGGCAAAGAACTCATGCGTGATCGGGATCTGTTTTGTGGCCAAGCGATCCTCGCACATGAGCAGCCAGCGGGCCATGCGATGTTGCAGATAGCCGGCTGCGTTGACCACCGCCGTCAGGGATGCCTGGATCAAGAACACTTGCACGAAACGAAGGAACACCATCCGGATGCTGGGATTGCTGTCCATCGCCTTTTGGAGATCGGGTCTCTTGATCCGCTGGGCGGTGCCTTCCACTTGTACGAATGTTGTGAACGGCGAGTGGTCATTTCCGAGAACCACCATCAATCCAGTCATGCCCTCCTTACCGATGATCCCAACCTCGACCCGTTCCTCGGAATGACCAACGACCGAGACAATGCCATCCTCGGGGAAGTACACATGGCCAATGGGTTGATCGGGCTCCTCCAAGGTCATTCTTACGGCCAGCGGCACGCGCTCCAGCATGGGAGCAAGGATGCCGGCATCCTTCGACGACAGAAACGCCAGCATGCGATTGGACGTCGTAAGCTTCGAGGTAAGCTTGTCCATAGCTCTGCCCTGCATGGGCAAGAGCGAGCGCAAAGGCCCTCAGCCATCACTTATGTGGATAGCGGCGCTGACATACAGCTCGCGGAGGCGAGGTGCAGCAATCCGACTTAGACTGGCACTCGCAGCTTGAATAGCTTTGGTGCTCTTTCGAACAATTGAGGACTTGGCACCCCATGTTCGATCAAGGGCTCATGATAGGGAGTGAAATCTCAATATACCATCAATCATTTAGTTGCTGCCTCCTCCTTAGACATCCGCGCAATAGCCATCGCCATCTCTAGTGCTTCCTCAGGTGAAAGGTATTCGGTGCCGGGTCGGTTGCCATTCGAGTAGACGAAAGCCAAAAGGCGACCCGCTCCATCCTCGATCCGGTAGTGAATGCCGGACTTCCGGATGCGCCAGGGACGCGGGAAATTGGGGAGGGGGTCGCGTGTCATGGAAGCAGGAGAGGGGGTCGCTATTCGTTCGCCATTGGGGGTCGCGCAGGGCGCAAACCACCAATACGACGCCAAAAGGCATGAAAGAAAAAAGGGCAACCTGACTACCGATTGCCCTTTGCAGTGAAGTTGGAAGTTGTTGCTACGTAGCCTTGCAGCCCGTCATATAGTTGGCTTGGGTGACGGGGACTTGGCCCATCTTGTCCCATCCCATTTTACCAAGGTCATCTTTGTATTTCTCAGCTTCCGTGGCGTCGATGTTGCCGTCCTTGTTCTCATCAGCCTTCCCCCACATATCCGCACAGGTTGACTCGGTGAGTGCAGAGGCTGGGGAAACGGCAAACACTGCTAGTACCAAAGCAGACGCGAATAGGGCTTTCATGGGAATTCCTTTCAAGGGATAAGCAGACGGAACGCCTGCTCAGGAAAGCAACGTTCCTGGGGCCACAGAGTTGCCCCAACCAGAGGAAACGGGCTCCATCCTAGCGGTTGCTGTGGTTTGAAAAACAACTAAGGAAAATCAATTCTCGGATTGCTGGAAATTTACTCTGGTGGCGACCCGGTGGCGACCCAGAGGCTTTGCCTCAGCATAATTCCGTCATTGAATGGGTTTTTCATTAGTATTATCAGTCGCTTAATTGGCGACCCCGACAGGATTCGAACCTGTGACCCTCAGTTTAGGAAACTGATGCTCTATCCTGCTGAGCTACGGGGTCGACGGGGAGGGTATATAGCGCGTTTCGGCACGGCGCTCCACGCTCGAAATGAAAAGCCCGGCGGTGGGCGCCGGGCTCTTTCGAACGGGATGGAATGCCGGCAGCGGTCAGGCGGCCTTCTCGGCGGCGGCGTCCTCGGCGGCCTTCTCGTTCTTGCGAGCGGTCTTGTCGAGGATCTGCTCGATCTCGGTCACCGCCTCATCGTCGGGAACCTTCTTCACGGCCGCGATCTCGCGCGCCATGCGGTCGAGCGCCGCCTCGTAGAGTTGGCGCTCCGAGTAGGACTGCTCGGGCTGGCGGTCGGAGCGGAAGAGATCGCGGACCACCTCGGAAACGGCGATGAGGTCGCCGGAGTTGATCTTCGCTTCGTACTCCTGGGCGCGGCGCGACCACATGGTGCGCTTCACGCGGGCCCGGCCCTTGAGGATCTTCAGGGCGTGCTCGATGATCGGCTTCTCAGCGAGCTTGCGCATGCCGTACGACTCGCACTTGGCGGTCGGAACGCGCAGCCGCATCTTCTCCTTGAAGAAATCGACGACGTAGAGTTCGAGCTTGGCGCCGGCGATCGTCTGCTCCTCGATGGTAACGATCTTGCCAACGCCGTGAGCCGGGTAGACCACGAACTCGTTCGTCTTGAACTTGTGCTTTTTGTTTGTCGTGCCTGTCATCTTCTTCTGTGCCGTTGTCATACGCGACTGCCTTCCTGCACTCCTTGCCGGCAACCCTCAAAGACGGGAAGCGCCCCGCGGATGCACGGGAGGCGTAGAAACCCATCTCTGACTGGATGCCAGCTCCATTTCTTCGTGACCGTCGAGCCAAGCGAGCCTTTGGACGCTCTGGCGCTGTCGTCACGATCCGGCCTGGCGAAAAAAACCCGAGCTTGGGGCCCGGTTTCATTCCGACGAGGTGTTTTTAGCGAACCGACAGACATATAGCACGGATTTACCCAAATTTAAAGCGCAGCACTCCGTCGCGGGTAGGAGCCCACTGAATCCCCGAAAAATGGTTAAGAATTTCCGATGCTTAGAAACAGCTGTTGACGCTAACGTCAACGGCAGCTAGTCCCCTTGGCCCGGTTCGGGCGAAAAATACTTCTCGAGCTTGTCGGGAACGCCCTCGAACTCCTTGGCGTCCGCCGGTGGGTCGCGCTTGACCGAGATGTTCGGCCATTTGGGCGCGAATTCAGTGTTGAGGGCGAGCCACTTCTCGAGCCCCGGCTCCGTATCGGGCTTGATGGCATCGACCGGGCATTCCGGCTCGCAAACCCCGCAATCGATGCATTCATCGGGGTGGATGACGAGCATGTTCTCGCCTTCATAGAAGCAGTCGACCGGGCAGACTTCGACGCAGTCCATGTACTTGCACTTGATGCAGTTGTCGGTGACGACGTAGGTCATGAAAGCCCTTGCTGCCGAGTGCGGCGGCGACGCTTTTAGCAGGCCCGATATCGGCTTGCAGCAATTTTCAAAACCGCAGCGTCAAGCCTTCCGGGAGGCGGTCGAGACATCCTCGTAGATCCGGCGCGCCTCGGCAGCCGAGCCCCGACGTTCGGGAATGGCTGTCACGCGCCAGACGAAGACGCGCGCGGCCCAGGCGATGGTGAGCACGTCGCCGGGCTTCACCTCATGGCCGGGCTTGAGAACCTTGCGTCGGTTGAGACGCACGTGTCCAGCGTGGATCATGTCGCGGGCGAGCGGCCGCGTCTTGACGATCCGCGCGCACCACAGCCAACGGTCGAGACGCACGAGGCCTCAGCCATTCTTCTTGGCGGCAAGCTGCGCCTTGAGCTCACCCAATATGGCGAACGGCGAATCGGGGTTGGGCTGCGGTTCGCGGCGCGGCGGACGCTGCGGACTTGCCTGGCGCGCCTCGGTCGGCTTGCGGCGATGCTTCGCAGGGCGATCCTTGGCGTTGCGATCGCCGGCGGCGGGGCGATCCTTGTCCGCAGTGCGGTCCTTTGGCCCATGGCTCCTCGGCTGATGCTGCCGGCGAAAGGGGCCCGTGTCCCGCGGCCACCACACTTCGATCATCCCCGGCTCGCCGGACGCAGCCGGTTCTTCACCGATGCCGGCGGCGACGACCGGCGCGGCGGATGGTTCGCCGACCAGCCCCGGCTCGGGCTCCGGCGCAGCGTCGAGAGGCGGCGAAGGTTCCGTCGCCTCGGCGGCGACGGTTTCCTCCGCCGGCGCCTCGCCGTCCGGCTGATCCGGAGACGCCGCCGTTTCGGCGGGAGGCGCAGTGACTTCGGCAGCGGCAGGAAGAACGGTCTCGGGAGCTGCCGGCGCCGTCTCGGCGGGTTTGGGACGGCGCTGCATGCGGAAACCCAGGGTGCGCAGGATGGATGTGAACTCCTCGCCCGAGCAGCCGACGAAGGACATCATGTCGGGCACGACGACGAAGCCGCCGCCCTCGACCGAGCCGGACGGACGGGCCTCCCCCTCGATGCGCGGTTTCCAGAAGACACGGTCGCGGATGAGATCGGCGAGGCGCTCGAGCATGTCGATGCGCACGCAGCGCTGGCCGCAAATCCGAAATCCGACGACGCGGTAGAATCCCTTCGGCGTCGAGCGGTCGAAGGGGACCGATACGAGGCCCTGGCCCGGCGACTCGGGCAGGCGACCGCGCTCCAGCTGGCCGGTGCGCTCGAGTTCGATGGCCCACAGGAGAAGGCGGAGCTCGGTCGGCGCCGGCTTCAGGAGGGCGGGGATGAAGAGATGGAAAGCGCCGAAGCGGACACCGTGCTTGCGAAGTGCGGCGCGTTCCTCCTGCGGCAGCGCCTTGACGTCGTCGGCGACCTCGTCGCGGGCGATCACGCCGAGATGCTCGACGAGACGGAAGGCGAGGCCGCGGGCGAGACCCTTGATCTCCTCATCGTCGGCCAGCTTGACCAGTGGCTCGAGCAGCTGGGCAACGTGGCGGCCGAGCCAGCGTTCGATGCGCAGCTGCACGGCCTCGCGCTCGGGACCGTTGAGCTCGGAGCCGGCCAGGATCTCGACGCGCGGCTTCAGGATCGAGGCGCCGGCGACGAGACGCGCGACCGAGGCCGATTGCCAGACGACATTGCCGTCACGGGTCAGCGACAGGTCCGGATCCGGCGCGGCGGCGACCGCCTGGGCCCGCAGGGAAATCTCATGGGCGACCGCCTTCAGCGACGCCGACTTCAGGGTCCGCTCGTGGGCGGCGCCGCTCGCCACACCGTCGGGCACGAAGCGGAAGCCCGTGATGTGGCCGACATACTCACCTTCGACGTGAATGGCCCCGTCCTGCTCAACTGTCGACATGAGGTCTTCCCTCTGCTTCAGGCGCTTCATCAGCACGCTGGTGCGGCGGTCGATGAAGCGCTGGGTCAGCTTCTCATGCAAGACGTCCGAAAGTTTGTCCTCGATCGCCTGGGCCCGGGCCTGCCAGTAGGCCGGCTCCTCCAGCCAGTCGCTGCGGTTGGCGACGAAGGTCCAGGTGCGGATGTGGGAGATGCGGTTGGAAACGGTGTCGATGTCGCCGTCGTGCAGGTCGCAGAAGGACAGCTGGCGGGCGAACCAGTCCTTGGGGATGCGGCGGTCGCCGCTGCGCAGGAAGCGGAAGATGCGGCTGACGATGCCGCCATGCTCGGCGGAGGAGATGTTGCGGTAGTCGGGGATCTGGCAGACCTCCCAGAGCATCTCGACGTCGGCCGGTCCGCGCACGTAGTCCTCGATGTCGGGCTCGGCGCCGACGAGATCGAGGGCCAGGAGATCGGGGCTCGCCTGGGCGCGCGTCAGGTGGCGCTGGCGGGGGAAGGCGTTGAGGGACGCCTTGAGCGCGTCGATCGACTGGAAGGAGAGTTCGCGGTTGCGCCATTGGAGAATGCGCAGCGGCTCGAAATCGTGCTCCTCGAGGCGGCGCACCATGTCGGGGTCGAAGGGATGCACGTCGCCGGTCACGCCGAAGGTCCCGTCGTTGAGGTAGCGTCCGGCCCGTCCGGCCACCTGGCCGAGCTCGGCGGCATTGAGCTCGCGAAACCCGAAGCCGTCGAACTTCCGCGTCGAGGCGAAGGCGACGTGATCGAGATCCATGTTCAGTCCCATGCCGATGGCATCCGTCGCGACGAGGAAGTCGACGTCTCCCGACTGGTAGAGCGCGACCTGGGCATTGCGGGTGCGCGGCGACAGGGCGCCCATGACGACGGCCGCACCGCCGCGCTGGCGGCGCACCAGCTCGGCGATGGCATAGACGCTCTCGGCCGAGAAGCTGACGATCGCTGTGCGGCGGGGCAGCCGGGTCAGCTTCTTCTGCCCGGCATAGGTGAGCTTCGACAGGCGCGGCCGCGTCTGGAAGTGGGCACCGGGCAGGAGCTGCTCGAGCACGGGGCGCATGGTGGCGGCGCCCAGCAGCATGGTCTCGTGACGACCGCGGCGATGCAGGATGCGGTCGGTGAAGACATGGCCGCGCTCGAGGTCGGCGGCGACCTGGATCTCGTCGATGGCGAGGAAGGCGACGTCGACCGAGGCGGGCATGGCCTCGACGGTGCAGACCCAGTAGCGGGGTGCCGCGGGGATGATCTTCTCCTCGCCGGTGATGAGGGCGACCGAGTCGTCGCCGGCCCGCAGGCGGGCGCGGTCGTAGACCTCGCGCGCCAGGAGCCGCAGCGGAAGGCCGATCATGCCGGTGTCGTGGGCAAGCATGCGCTCGACGGCGAGGTGGGTCTTGCCGGTATTGGTCGGACCAAGCACCGCGGTCAGGGCGGGAGGAGAGGATGTCGTCATATCGAGATCGCGAATTCGTCTACTGGCGGAGCCGCGTCATCGGGCGAGGGCACGCCCCAAAAGCGGACAGTGCATTAAGCTCCGGAACGGGAACGGAACGAGGCACATTCGCGCCGCGCGGATCAAGTCAATTCCGCTGCAGGTCACGCCGGCGACGTCGAGGCGAGGTGCGTGAAGGTTCACTTCCATCTTAACCGGTGGGGCGGCTTTCCTAATGGTTCGTTAGTTCCGATGGCCGGGCCTGCGCCGCGCGCAATTAAGAAAGCGAAAGAACCGGGAACGGAGCATGATCGAATCGCTTGAGACCCGACCTTCGCCTTTCGTTCACGCCATATGTGGCGGACCGGCTCCCGGGCGCCACAATGCACGGCCGGTCGCCCAATGCAAGTGCGGCCGGCCGGTCATTTCGCCGCCCGCGGCGTTAACGCGGCTGTGCCAAGGCGAGACGAGGGGCCGAGGCCGTCAGTTGCCACTCGCGACGCGCCGGATGAGGGGCTCGCCGCTCAAGGTCGCCTCAGATGCGACAGCGGTGAAGTTGCGGCCGGACGCCTCGCCCTCGGCGCCGACGGGCACGAACATGCGGCGACCGGTGACCGGCGCGTCGACGGGAGCGAACCACACGGTGTAGGTCGGGAGCTTCTTGGAATATCTCTTCATCTTGCGTTCGGAGTACCCGGCAATGGGTGCCCAGACGACCTTGCACTTGAAGACCTCGCCCTTGAAGGCATCGGCCTTCTTGCCGCGCAGCATCTCCTTGCCGATGAGCTCGAAGCGGAGATCGTAGACCTCCGATCCGTTGTAGGCGCGCTCCGTCCCGGCGCACGGCTCCGTCGACGAAAGGCCGTGGTGCAGGGCCGCGGTCAGCGGATCGGGGGTGGAGGGCGACAGCGCCTTCTCAAGGCTCTTCTCCCGGACGTCGGCCACTTCGAACGACCGCTGGGCATCAGGAAGCGCCGTTCCCGACCAGGTCATCTCGACCGTCTTCTCCTCGCCCTCGTCGGACGCTTCGAGGCTGAAGGCCTGCGGCTCGACCTCGCCGTCGCCGAGGGCGCCGGTCACGGTCATGTCGAGCTCGTAGTCGCTGAACACCTTGCCGAGGCCTTTCGGGCCCATGCTCAGGCGCGAGCTGTAGCGGTCGGCGGCGAGAGTGGTGCGATAGTTGACCTTGTAGACCTTGGTGCCTCCGACATAGATGGTGTAGCTCATCTTCAGCGTGTCGTCGGCGGCGGACTGGGCAGGCGCCTTCGCCACAAGCGCACCGCCGAGAAACAGCGTCGCGCCGAAGACAATCGCTACCGACCCCATGAGCCGGCCACGCGGCAATGTATGCATGGCTCTCTCCCTTACCTTGGCCGAACCAGCCATTAGACCTGCAATAAGGCCGCAATTCGACATTTCCCCCGGCGGCTTGACCTTCCGGACCTTCCCCCTTATAGGGACGCCTCCCGTCCAATACGAATTCGGAGAGTGCAGAACATGGCGCGCCGCTGCGAACTTACGGGCAAGGCCGTGCAGGTGGGCAACCGGGTAAGCCACGCCAACAACAAGTCGAAGCATCGCTTCCTCCCGAACCTGTGCGCGGTGACGCTGATCAGCGACGCGCTCGGCCAGAGCTACAGCTTCCGGATCAGCGCCAACGCCGTCAAGAGCGTGGAGCACCGGGGCGGGCTCGATACCTATCTCCTGAAATCCCGGGATACCGACCTTTCGATCAAGGCCCGCCGGCTCAAGCATCTCATCGCGAAGAAGACGGCCCGCGCCGCCTGATCAGTTCCGCAAGGCGAACTGATAAAGCAGGGTGCGCTGCTCGCGGTTGAAGTTGTCGTCGGAGATGACCGAGATCCGGTCCTCGCCAGCCACGCGATGGAAGGCGATGCCTTCCATGTTGTCGATCGCATAGAAGGGCTGGCGGCCCGCGAACAGCAGCCTGGGCTTCACCAGTGCGCCGCCGCGGATGGCGCCGGCCGCAAATCGCCTGATGGCCATGCCCGGCATGATGGACGTCGCGTAGCTGCGTTCGACCGTGACGACGTCACCGCCGGGCAGGAGGGCGATGTCGGTGATCTTGTAGTCTTCGTGGCGGGCAATGGTGAAGGCGCGCGGCGTCCCAGGGCCGAAGATCCAGGCGCGGATGTTTCCGGACCTGTCGAAATTGCTTTCCGACACCGCGATGAAGGCACCGGCATCGGGTCCGTCCGACCAGCGCGCCAACGCTTCGAGCTCGCCGTTGATCGGACCTTGCCTGAGGGCGGCCGGGATCTGGACTGGCCGGGGCTTCGCCTTCAGCCCGGAGCGGCCGAGATCGTAGGCCAGGACCTGCGTGCGACTCTCGAACCCGACATAGACCTTGCCCTCGAGATCGCCTGGCCGGGCGAGCGCCAACGCTTCGGCATCGCGACCGCTTTTCGAGGCCGGCCGGATTCCGGTGCGGCCGAGGAGGGGAGCAATCTCGGCGGCGCTCAGGCCGGCGGGGCGCCCGCCGGCATAGTCGATGCGCGCCTTGAACCACCAGCCGTCGTCGCTCACGGCGAGGAGGCCGGTGCCGTCGGAGGACAGCGCGAGGGAAGACAGGCCGCCGAAGCGGCGATCCGAACTCGAGATCGCAAGGCCGCCGCGGAATTCGAGCCCGCCGAGATCCTCCAGGCCGAACAGGAGGGGCGCGAAGGCAGCCATCGTCACGGTCAGGGGAATTTCGCCGCCGGACGGCTCCGACATCGATGATTGTCGCGGCAGTCCCGCGAAGAGAACGAAAATCGCCGCCATCAGCGCGGCACGGCGGAGCGGCAGCCAGCTAGCGGGCGGCACGTCGCTTCGTCCGCTGCGGGCCGGCGGCCGCCTGCGCATGCTCCTCGAACAATTCGGCAAGCTTCTCGGTCATGGCGCCGCCGAGCTCCTCGGCGTCGACGATGGTCACGGCGCGGCGATAGTAGCGGGTGACGTCGTGGCCGATGCCGATGGCGATCAGCTCGACCGGAGAGCGCGTCTCGATATCGGCGATGACCTGGCGGAGATGGCGCTCGAGATAGTTGCCCGAATTCACCGACAGCGTCGAATCGTCGACCGGGGCGCCGTCGGAGATCACCATGAGGATGCGACGCTGCTCGGAACGGGCGAGAAGCCGGTTGTGGGCCCAGATCAGGGCCTCGGCATCGATGTTCTCCTTGAGCAGTCCTTCGCGCATCATGAGACCGAGATTGCGGCGGGCGCGCCGCCAGGGACTATCGGCCGACTTGTAGATGATGTGGCGCAGATCGTTGAGGCGGCCGGGTGCCGCCGGCTTGCCCGCGGCGAGCCACTTCTCGCGCGACTGGCCGCCCTTCCAGGCGCGGGTCGTGAAACCCAGGATCTCGACCTTCACCCCGCAGCGCTCGAGCGTGCGGGCCAGAATATCGGCGCAGGTCGCCGCGACGGTGATGGGGCGGCCGCGCATGGAGCCCGAGTTGTCGAGGAGCAGGGTGACGACCGTGTCGCGGAACTTCATGTCCTTCTCGATCTTGAAGGACAGGGCATGGAGCGGATCTACGACGACGCGCGACAGCCGTGCCGCGTCGAGCAGCCCCTCTTCGAGATCGAATTCCCAGGAACGGTTCTGCTGGGCCATCAGGCGCCGCTGCAGCCGGTTGGCGAGGCGGGCGACGACGCCCTGCAGGCTCGACAGCTGCTTGTCGAGATAGTTGCGCAGGCGGGTCAGCTCGTCGGTATCGCACAGCTCCTCGGCGGCGACGATCTCGTCGAACTGGTTGGTGTAGACCTTGTAGAAGTCATCGTTGGCGAGGCTGGAGAAGGGAAGCTGCGGCCGCCACGGTTCCTCGCCCTCGGGAACCTCGTCGCTGTCGAGCTCCTCGGGGGCGTCGGCCGAGTCGAGCTCGGCTGCCTCCTGCATCGCCTGCTCGGATTCGCTTTCGCCCTTCTCGGTGTCCTCGGTCTCGGCGCTCTCGGCCTCGCGCTCGGACTGCTCGGTCGTGTCGCCGCGGTCGCCGGCGTCCGACTCCTCGTCCTCCTCGCTGTCCTCGCGCTGGTCGGGGTCCTCGCCGAGCTCGTCGGCCATGTCGAGGGAGGCGATGACGTCGCGCGTGAGGCGGGCGAACTGCGACTGGTCGTTCAGCGCCTCGAGCAGATTGTCGAGCTTGCCGCCCGCCTTGTCCTCGATCCACATGCGCCACAGCTCGACGAGCTGGCGGGCATGCTGCGGCGGGGCGAGGCCGGTCAGGCGCTCGCGCACCATGAGGGCAAGCGCCTCCTCGAGCGGCGCGTCCTTGCGATCGGCGGCATTGGCGAAGGATTTCTTCTGGTAGCGGTCGTCGAGCATGGCGGTGAGATTGTCCGCCATGCCCGGCATGGCGCGGGCGCCGATCGATTCGACGCGCGCCTGCTCGGCGGCCTCGAACACGGCGCGGGCGGTGCGGCCGGCCGGCTGGTACTTGGTGTGGACGGCGGCATCGTGATTGGACAAGCGCAGGGCGAATGAATCGCCGAGGCCGCGGGTGATCGCAACCTCGCGGGCGGGGAGGTCGATGCTGAGCTGCGGCAGCCGGACGCGATGGCCCTGCAGCCCCGGCGGCTCGCCGCCGAACGCGACGGCGAGCTCGGGATCGCCGGCGATCGTCTTCATGGCGAGCGTCAGTGCGCGCTTGAAAGGGGCAGTCGGTCCTTCGCGATCCTGGGCCATGGCGATGTCAGGAGATCGAGACGTGCGCCGTCGATTCCGGCAACTCCTCGCCAAAGCAGCGCTGGTAGAACTCCGCCACGAGGCCGCGCTCGAGCTCGTCGCACTTGTTGAGGAAGGTCAGGCGGAAGGCGAAGCCGATGTCGTCGAAGATCTCGGAGTTCTGCGCCCAGTTGATGACGGTGCGGGGACTCATGACCGTCGACAGGTCGCCGGCGATGAACGCGCTGCGGGTGAGATCGGCGACGCGTACCATGTTGGCGATGGTCTTGCGGCCCTTCTCCGTCTGGAACGACTTGACCTTGGCGAGCACGATCGCCTGCTCCTGCGCGTGCGGGAGGTAGTTCAGGGTGGTGATGATCGACCAGCGGTCCATCTGGGCCTGGTTGATCTGCTGGGTGCCGTGATAGAGGCCCGTCGTGTCGCCGAGGCCGATCGTGTTGGCGGTGGAGAACAGGCGGAACGCCGGGTGCGGACGAATGATGCGGTTCTGGTCGAGGAGGGTGAGGCGGCCGGAGGATTCGAGCACGCGCTGGATGACGAACATCACGTCCGGCCGGCCGGCGTCGTACTCGTCGAAAACCAGCGCCACATTGTGCTGATAGCACCAGGGAAGAATTCCCTCGCGGAACTCGGTGATCTGCTTGCCGTCCTTCAGCACGATCGCATCCTTGCCGACGAGATCGATGCGGCTGATGTGGCTGTCGAGATTGACGCGGATGCACGGCCAGTTCAGACGGGCGGCGACCTGCTCGATATGGGTCGACTTGCCGGTACCATGATAGCCGGTGATCATGACGCGCCGGTTGTAGGCAAAGCCGGCGAGGATGGAGAGCGTGGTCTCGCGATTGAAGATGTAGTCCTCGTCGAAGTCGGGGACCTGGTCGGAGGGCTGTGAAAAGGCCGGCACCTGCAGACTGCTCTCGAAGCCGAATAACTGGTGCACCGACACTTTGATGTCGGGCAGGGCGGTGGTTTGGCCGTTGGTGGTAGGGGACATCGTCATGATCTTCGAATAACGCGCGGGTGCGGCTCAGGTTCTAATCGAAAGCGACGCCTTCGGGCAAGAAGGCTCCGGCAGGCAGGGACTAGCAATAGCCCGAACTGCACAGATAATCATAGGCTTGAATGACTTCCCTCAGCTTGTCCTCGGTCTCCCGGCTGCCGCCGTTGGCGTCGGGATGGAGGCGCTTGACCAGGGCTTTGTAGCGCGATTTGACCTCGCTCGGGCCCGCACCCTCCTCGAGGCCGAGGCTATGCAGGGCCTTCAATTCAGCATTGCGGGCCGTCCGTGCCGGCCGCGGCCGTTCCCGCCGCCGTTCGTTTCCGAACAGGCTGAAGGGATCGGCGAAGTTCTCGGGCCGATAGGGACTACGGGAGGCGGTCTTGCGTCCGGACTTGGCCGAGGCCCAGGAGTTCTCGCCGAGCTTCCAGGTCGGACGATGTCCGGTGATGGCGTCCTTGAGAATGTCGGACACCGCCTCGTCGTCGAGACCCTGGAAAAAGTTGTAGGCCTTGTTGTAGTCGCGCACGTGATCGAGGCAGAAGTTGAGGTACTGGCCTTCGAACTGCCGGCCGCGCGGCGCCTTGTGGGTGCCGGGCAGCTTGCATCCGGGCCAGGCGCACACGGGGGCGCGCTCCGGCTTGCGACGGTCCTTGTCCGGCTTCACGCGGATGCGATCGAAGTGCTTTGAATCGAGCTTCATGACATCCATACTAGGAATCAGACATCATAATACATGTCGGGCGCCGAAGGACCGCATCTCGGGCGAATTTATTTTTTTGGTCAACCGGGGGGAACCGATGGGAGAAGGTGAAATCGCATCGCGAATCCGCCACAAGCTCGAAAGCCGGCTTGCCCCACAGGTGCTCGACGTCACCGATGAAAGCCATCGCCACGCCGGCCATGCGGGATCGCGCGCGGAAGGCGAGACGCATTTCCGGCTGACGATCGTTTCGACGGCCTTCGCGGGCAAGTCCCGCATCGAGCGCCATCGCATGGTGCACGACGTTCTGGCGGAGGAGCTCAAGGACCGCGTGCATGCGCTGACCCTCACGGCGCGCACGCCCGAGGAAACTCAGGCGCGTTGATCCTCCACGGGATTGCGCAGCGGCGAGATGCGCAGCAGCGTGACCTGGTGGCGGCGCTTGCGCAGGACTTCGAAGCGGTGGCGGTGGAACGTGAAGGTCTGGCCGGCCTTCGGAATCGACTGCGCCTCGTGGACGACGAGACCGGCAACCGTCGTCGCTTCTTCGTCGGGCAGGTCCCAGTCGAGCAGCCGGTTGAGATCGCGGATGGGCACCGTGCCTTCGACCACGTAGCTGCCGTCGGCTTCCTTGCGGACGCCCGGTACGGCGATGTCGTGCTCGTCAGAGATGTCGCCGACGATTTCCTCGATGATGTCCTCAAGCGTGACGAGGCCCATGACCTCTCCGTACTCGTCGACGACGACGGCGAAATGCATCTTGCGGCGCAGGAAAGCACTGAGCTGATCGGCGACGGGGCGCGTATCGGGAACGAACCATGGCGTCTTGATGATCTCGTCGAGGTCGATGCGGTCCGCATCTCCCTTGGTCCGCATCAGCGCCTTGAGGAGGTCCTTGGCATGAACGATGCCGACGATGTTGTCGGGCCGGTCCTTCCAGATCGGCACGCGGGTGTGGCCGCTGTCGAGCACTTCCTCGATGATGGTGGCGGGCGGCGACGAGCCGTCGACCATCACCATCTTGGTGCGGTGGATCATGACGTCGGAAACGGCGAGCTCGCGCAGGTCGAGAATGCCGCCGATCATGTCGCGGTCCTTCTTCACGAAGGCGCCTTCCTTGTGGTGCAGCTCGATCACGCCGCGCACCTCCTCGTGGGCGGACAGCACGTTCTCGGCGCTGCTGACGTCGGCGCCGAACAGCCGCAGGATGTGCTTCACCAGGTATTCGACGGACATGACCACCGGGCTGAAGACCGACACCAGCACGCGCAGCACCGGCGCGACGGAGAGCGCGACGCGATCGCTGTTGATGAGCGCGTAGGTCTTGGGCAGCACCTCGCCGAAGATGAGGACGAGGAGGGTCATGGCGAACGTGGCGTAGACGACGCCGGCCGGGCCGATGGCGCGCAGCAGGAAACTGGTGGCGAGCGCCGAGGCGGCGATGTTTACGACGTTGTTGCCGAGCAGGATGGTTCCGATGAGCCGTTCACGCATCGAGGTCAGCCGCTCGACCTCCGCGGCGCGCTTGTTGCCGCGGCGGGCGAGCTCGTGGATGCGGGCCCGCGAGGTCGCGGTCAGCGCCGTCTCCGAAGCGGAGAAATAGGCGGAGATCACCAGGAGCAAAAGCACGATGGAGATGTCAAACCAGATAGGGGTGGTCATGATCAATCCAGTTCAGATCGCAAGAACGACTCGACGCTCGCCGCTTCGACGTCGCGGGCGACGAACGCTGCGCCGATGCCGCGCACGAGAATGAAGACGAGCCGGCCGGCGCGGCTCTTCTTGTCCTGGCGCATCAGCTCCAGGAATTCAGACGCTGGTGGAAGGCCGCCCTCCATCCCCTTCGGACGAATGGGCAATCCGACGCCTTCCAGGTGACGCTCGACGCGTTCGACGTCGGCCGCCGGGCAGAGGCCGAGGCGCGAGGAGAAGCGGAAGGCCATGGCCATGCCGATCGCCACGGCCTCGCCGTGCAGGAGCCGGTCGGAATAGCCGGTAGCCGCCTCGAGCGCGTGGGCGAAGGTGTGGCCGAGGTTGAGAAGGGCGCGGTCGCCGCGCTCGGTCTCGTCGCGGCCGACGATCTCGGCCTTGGCGCGGCAGCTGGCGGTGACGGCGCGCAGGCGCGCCGCATCGTCGCCGGACAGAAGGGAAGCGACGGCGGTCTCCAGCCATTCGAACAGCTGCCGGTCGCCGAGCAGGCCGTACTTCGCCACCTCGGCATAGCCCGCCTTCAGCTCGCGGTCGGGCAGGGTGTCGAGCAGGCGGGTATCGGAGAGAACGAGGCGCGGCTGGTGAAAGGCGCCGATGAGATTCTTGCCGAGCGGCGAGTTGATGCCGGTCTTGCCGCCGACCGAGCTGTCGACCTGGGCGAGAAGGGTGGTCGGGCACTGGATGAAGGCGACGCCGCGACGAAGAATCGCGGCCGCGAAGCCGACGAGGTCGCCGATGACGCCGCCGCCGAAGGCGAACACCACGTCGTCGCGCTCGACACCGGCAGCGAGCAGCTTGTCGCACAGGGCCGCGAGATGGGCGTAGCTCTTGGACTTCTCGCCGGCGGGCATGACGATCGCTTCATGGCCGATTCCCGCCGCATCGAGCGAAGCGGCGAGGGTCTTCAAGTGAAGGCGGGCTACGTTGGCATCGGTGACGACGACGAGGCGAGGCCGCGACAGATGCGGACGCAGACGCTCCCCAGACGAAGCGAGCAGCGAAGGTCCGATGACGATGTCGTAGCCGCGCTCACCAAGATCAACCGCAACGGTACTCAAAGCCGGATCGCTCATTGCGCCGGTTCCGAGACGGAGCTGGCGCCGTTCGCCTTTGGACGCATGGCGAGGGCGCGGATGACGTCGGTGACGATCGAGGCGTGCGGCACGTCGCGGCTCTCGACGGTGATCTCGGCTTCGCCATAGACGGGGTAGCGCTCCTCCATGAGCCGCCGCATCGTGTCCTCCGGATCGCCGGTCGCCAGAAGGGGACGATCGTTGCGGCGGCGGACGCGCTTCATGAGAAGGGAGAGGTCGGCCTTGAGCCACACGGCGATGCCGCGCTCGGCGATGAGGCGGCGGGTCTCGGGATTCATGAAAGCGCCGCCGCCGGTGGCCAGTACCTGCGGGCCGGAATCGAGCAGGCGGGCGATGACCTTGCGCTCGCCGTCGCGAAAGTAGCTTTCGCCGTGGTCGGCGAAAATATCCTGGACCGACTTGCCGGCGGCCTGCTCGATGGCGGCGTCGGCATCGACGAATTCGAGGCCGAGTTTCTGGGCGAGGCGCCTGCCGATCGTGGACTTTCCCGCTCCCATGAGTCCGACGAGAACGATGGAACGGCCGGCGAGCGTGCGCCTTACGGTATCCACTTCCTTTGCAATCGAACGGCGGGCCATTGTTGTTAATCACTGCCTCGTCGATGTATGTAATGCTTGGGACGCCCTGCCGCAAAGTGTTTCCTTGCGCACCTCCGGCGGGCCTCGGGGCCGGCGAAAAGCGGGCCAGACGGCGGATAGATGCGGAATCAAGGTTTAGCGACGTGCCAGAAAGCTTAAGGCTGTTGATCATCCTCGGATGCCTGGCGGGAGCGGTCTACGGCGCCGTGTGGGCGCTGTCCACCTACCCGCCGGAGCAGAACGAAATCGTGAAAGAACTTCCCAGTGAGAAGCTCAGGCAGTAGCCGGGGCGACGGCGGGCCCGACCGAAACCTCATCGAGCAGTTCCTCGAGATGATGAGCGCCGAGCGCGGCGCGGCCGCCAACACTCTGTCCGCCTACGAGCGCGATCTCAGCGAGTACGCCGCGTTCCTGAGCGGGCGCGGGACGGCGAGCCTCAAGGCCCAGGTGGAGGACGTGCGGAGCTTCGTGGCCGACATGGCGCGGCGCAAGCTCGCCGGAACGTCTGCGGCGCGCAAGCTTTCCGCCGTCAAGCAGTACCACCGCTTCCTCCTGTCGGAGGCAATGACGACCAACGATCCGGTGAGCGTGATCGGCGGGCCGAAGCTCGGGCGGCCGCTGCCGAAGATCATCAGCGTCGAGGACGTGGACAAGCTCATCGGGACGGCGCGCCAGCTCGCCGAAACCGCCAGCGGCCGCGAAGCCTTTCGCGCGCTGCGCCTCTACTGCCTGATCGAAGTGCTCTACGCGACCGGCCTCAGGGTGAGCGAGCTCGTCGGGCTGCCGGTCAGCGCGGCGCGCGGCGCGGAAGGCGTGCTCACGGTGCGCGGCAAGGGCGGCCGCGAGCGGATGGTGCCGCTCAACACTGCGGCGATCGCGGCGATGCGATCGTTTCTCGCCGCGCGGCAAGCGGACCCGAAGGCCGGCGACAAACCGCACCTCTTCGCCTCGCACGGCGGAACGGGCCACGTCACCCGGCAGCACTTCGCGCAGGAGCTGAAGGGCCTCGCCGCCGCCGCCGGACTGCAGGTGCAGAAGATATCGCCGCACGTGCTCCGACATGCGTTCGCCAGCCATCTTCTCGCCGGCGGCGCCGACATCCGCGCCGTGCAGCAGATGCTCGGACACGCCGACATCTCGACGACGCAGATCTATACGCACGTCCTGTCGGAACGCCTGAAGCGCCTGGTCGAGACGCATCATCCGCTCGCCAAGCGTGAAAGCTCTTGAAAAAGCCCACAATTGACATATTACGCAGCCGTCGCCACTTTGCCCGGCGACGGTCCGTCCCTCATACCCTCCTACGTAACTGATGCCGACCTATCTCGATTTCGAGGCCAGCGTTGCCGAATTCGAAGGCAAGATCGCAGAGCTCAAGGCTCTGGCGGCGCAGGACGACAACATGTCGATCGAGGAGGAAGTGAAGCAGCTCGAGCGCAAGGCGGCCAAGAGCCTCGCCGATCTCTATGCCAGTCTCGCACCATGGCAGAAGGCGCAGGTGGCGCGGCACCCCGAGCGTCCGCACACGGTCGATTACATCGCCCAGCTGTTCACCGAATTCACCAGCCTCGCCGGCGACCGCAAATTCGGCGACGACCAGGCGATCATCGGCGGCCCGGCACGGCTGCGAGGCGATCCGGTGATGATCATCGGACAGGAAAAGGGCTTCGACACGCAATCGCGGCTCAAGCACAATTTCGGCATGGCGCGCCCGGAGGGCTACCGCAAGGCGGTGCGGCTCATGGAGATGGCGAACCGCTTCGCGCTGCCGATCGTCACGTTCATCGACACGGCCGGCGCATATCCCGGCATCGGAGCGGAGGAGCGCGGACAGGCCGAGGCGATCGCCCGGTCGACGGACTGCTGCCTTACGGTCGGCGTGCCGATCATCGCCGTCATCATCGGCGAAGGGGGATCGGGCGGAGCGGTGGCGATCGCCACCGCCAACACGGTCCTCATGCTCGAGCATTCGATCTACAGCGTCATCTCGCCCGAGGGGGCCGCATCGATCCTGTGGCGCGACAGCCAGCGCGCCAAGGATGCCGCAACGGCAATGAAGATCACGTCGGCCGACATGAAGAGGCTCGGCATCATCGACGGCATCATCGAGGAACCGATGGGCGGGGCGCACCGCTCCAAGGAAGCGGCCATGGCCAAAACCGGGGATGCGATCGCGAAGGCGCTTTCGGAACTCATGCCGATGTCGCCGGAAGATGTGCGTAAACACCGCCGTGAAAAGTTTCTTTCCATCGGCCGCAATCTCTGATACCCGCCGCAAAGACGCCCGGTTCTTGTTGCATCAGCCACGACGTTCCAGATCGAGGACAGCGCATGCCGAGAAATCCGTTCACCCGAGTCACGCGTGCAGTCGTCGCGCTCCTGTTGCTCGTGGCGGTCGGCGGCTGCCTGTTCGGCGCCTCACACGCCTTCAAGCCGCTGCCCGAGGAGACCAGGGCGGAGATCATCCAGGCGGGTCTCGAGGTCGGCGCGCCGATGTACATCCGCATTTTCAAGCTCGAAGCCGAGATGGAGGTGTGGATGCAGGGTCCGTCGGGCGCCTACAAGATCTTCCGCACCTATCCGATCTGCAACTGGTCGGGCGACGTCGGACCGAAGATCAAGGAAGGCGACAAGCAGGCGCCGGAAGGTTTCTACATGGTCACGGCCCGGCAGATGAATCCGAACTCCGACCACTACCTGTCGTTCAACATCGGATACCCCAACGCCTACGACCGGCAGATGGGGTACACGGGATCCTACCTGATGGTCCACGGCGGGTGCCGGTCGGCCGGCTGCTACGCCATCACGGACGACGCCATCCAGGAACTCTACATCCTCGCCCGCGAAGCCTTCGCCAAGGGGCAGAAGGATTTTCCGGTGCATGCGTTTCCGTTCCGCATGACCCAGGAGGCGATGACGTTCCGCGCCGCCAGCAAGTGGAGCGACTTCTGGAAGAACCTGAAGCAGGGCTACGACATCTTTGAAAAGACCGGGAAACCGCCCGTGGTCGGCGTGAAGGACAGGCGCTACGTTTTCTTCCCGAGCCCCGGCTCGGTGCCGGAGGAATTCAAGTCCGCCAATGCCGGCAACCCGCTCGGTCCGCGGCTGGTCAGCGGCTGGCAGAACTGAAGCTTAGAAGAAAGTTCCGAGAATACTGTAGTAGTTGGCTTCGAGAATCGCGCCGATCTGCGCAAAGGCGAGCGCGGTCACGAGTCCGATCGTTCCGGCAATCAGGCCATACTCGATGGCGGTCACGCCCGACTCGTCGCCAAGTCCTTCGACAATCCTTGAAATCAGCGGTTTGCGGTCCATCGTTCTACCGTTAATGCCGTTCCTGCACGCACAGCGACTCTTGCACGTCACTTGCGGACAATTCCTAAACGCGAACCCTTAAGATTTATTGATGTGGGCACTCCCGGGCGGGAGCGAATTCATGGGCTTAGTAAAATGGCGTGGTAAAGAGCCGGGCCGTTCGGCGCGCCGATCTTTACCGAACCCGCTCGCGGCGACCCAAACAGGCCCGTAAATCCTGCACGTACTGGCTTGCCGCGATCGCACGGCCGCGGGTCCCTCGGCGGCTTGCGGCCGGCCGGGCGGCCGGACGCGTCAACCAAAGATTAAGGATGACGGCAATCGGGGCAGACGTCGCTTCGGGCGGCGAGCGATCCGCCTCAGGCGAAGACGCCGTGGCAGTGCTTGAACTTCTTGCCCGACCCACAGGGGCAGAGCTCGTTGCGCCCGACCTTGCCCCAGGTCGCCGGATTGGCCTTGTCGACCTCGGCCCGCGACCGCTTCTGGGCGCGGTCGGCCATCTGGGCGATGCCAGTGGCGATGCGGGGGGCAGGCGCCTCCACGACATCGTCCTCACCGGTCACCGGATCCATGTGATGAGCCTCCATCTCGGGGAGCTCGTCTTCGGCCGGCAGCAAGTCGGCGGGCGGACGCTCGGACACCTCGACGCGCATGAGCTGGCCCGAGACGAGCTCGCGCAGGCGCTCGATCATCTGCTCGAACAGGTTGAAGCCTTCGGTCTTGTATTCATTGAGGGGGTCGCGCTGGCCGTAGCCCCGCAAGCCGACGACCTGGCGGAGGTGATCGAGCATCACGAGATGGTCGCGCCACAGGTGATCGAGGGTCTGCAGGAGGACCGCCTTCTCAACCTGCATCATGATCTCCGGCGTATAGCGCTCGCGCTTGCCGAGGTAGAGCTCGTTGGCGGCCTTGTCGATGCGGTCGCGGATCTCGTCATCGGCGATGCCTTCCTCCTTTGCCCACTCCTCGACCGGCAGTTCGAGGTTCAGCACCTCGCGCAAGCGGCCGCCGAGGCCGGCGACGTCCCACTGCTCGGCATAGGCCGATTGCGGGATGTGCTTGGCGACGAGCTTGGCGATGACCTGGTCGCGCATGTCGTCGATCGTCTCGGGCACGTCGGTGCCGCTCATGACCTCGATGCGCTGCTCGAAGATGACCTTGCGCTGGTCGTTCATCACGTTGTCGAACTTGAGCAGGTTCTTGCGGATGTCGAAGTTGCGGGCCTCGACCTTCTGCTGGGCCTTCTCGAGTGCCTTGTTGATCCACGGATGGACGATAGCCTCGCCTTCCTTGAGGCCGAGGGTCTGAAGCATCTTGTCCATGCGCTCGGAGCCGAAGATGCGCATGAGGTCGTCGTCGAGCGACAGAAAGAAGCGCGAACGGCCGGGATCGCCCTGGCGTCCCGAACGGCCGCGCAGCTGATTGTCGATGCGGCGGCTCTCGTGGCGCTCGGTGCCGATGACGAAGAGACCGCCGCCGGCGATGACCGTTTCGCGGTTGCGGGCGATCTCGGCGCGGATCTCGCCGGCGCGCCGGGTCCGCTCGGCCTCGTCGGTGATTCCCTCGAGCTCGGTCGACAGGCGCATGTCGGCGTTGCCGCCGAGCTGGATGTCGGTGCCGCGGCCGGCCATGTTGGTGGCGATGGTGACGGCGCCGGGAACGCCGGCCTGGGCGATGATCTGCGCCTCCTGCTCGTGATACCGGGCGTTGAGTACGCTGTGCGGGATGCCGCTCGACTTCAGCACCGAGGCGAGGGCCTCGGACTTCTCGATCGACGTCGTGCCGACGAGGACCGGCTGCTTGCGGGCCCGACACTCCTCGATGAGGGCGACGATCGACTTCGTCTTCTCGCTGAAGGTCCTATAGACCTCGTCGTCCTCGTCGGTGCGCATGACGGGAACGTTGGTCGGGATCTCGACGACGTCGAGACGGTAGATGTCGCCGAACTCCTCCGCCTCGGTTGCCGCCGTGCCGGTCATGCCGGCGAGCTTGGCATAAAGGCGGAAGTAGTTCTGGAAGGTGATGGAGGCGAGGGTGCGGTTCTCGGGCTGGATGGCGACGTGCTCCTTGGCCTCGAGCGCCTGGTGGAGCCCCTCGGAATAGCGACGGCCCGGCATCATGCGGCCGGTGAACTCGTCGATGATGATGACCTGGTTGTCCTTGACGATGTAGTCGCGATCGCGCTGGAAAAGCGTGTGGGCGCGCAGCGCCTGGTTGACATGATGGACGACGGTCACGTTGTCGATATCGTAGAGCTGATCGCCGCGCAGCACGCCGTCCTGCCGCAGCATCTGCTCGAGGTGCTCGTTGCCGGCCTCGGTCAGGGTGACGGTGCGCTGCTTCTCGTCGAGCTCGTAGTGCTCGCGGGTCAGGCGGGGAATGTAGGCATCAAGGGTATTGTAGAGATCGGAGCGGTCCTCGACGGGTCCGGAGATGATGAGCGGCGTGCGCGCTTCATCGACCAGGATCGAGTCGACCTCGTCGACGATAGCGAAGTTGTGGCCGCGCTGGACCATCTCCTCGAGATGGTACTTCATGTTGTCGCGGAGGTAGTCGAAGCCAAGCTCGTTGTTGGTGCCGTAGGTGACGTCGCGCGCGTACTGCTCGCGCCGCTCCTCGTCGGTGAGGCCGTGGACGATGCAGCCGACGGTGAGGCCGAGGAATTCGTAGATCTGTCCCATCCAGCCGGCGTCGCGGCGGGCGAGGTAGTCGTTGACAGTCACGACGTGGACGCCCTTGCCGGCGATGGCGTTGAGATAGACGGGCAGGGTGGCGACGAGGGTCTTGCCTTCACCGGTCTTCATCTCGGCGATGCGGCCCTCGTGGAGGACCATGCCGCCGACGAGCTGCACATCGAAGTGCCGCTGGCCGAGGGTGCGCTTGGCGGCCTCGCGGACGGTGGCGAAAGCGGGCACGAGCAGATCGTCGAGGGAGGTGCCGGCGGCGAATTGCCTGCGAAACTCGTCGGTGCGGGTCTTGAGCTCGGCGTCGGTGAGCTTGGCGATCTCGGGCTCGAGGGCGTTGATGGCGGGGACGCGGGCGCTGTACTGCTTGACCTTGCGATCGTTGGAGGACCCGAAGATCTTCGAGGCGAGCGAACCAATTCCGAGCATGCGAACAATTCCTCCGGGCCAGATCAGGCCTGCCGAAGCCTTGGGGCCTCATTTACCCGTGGCGGATTTGTAATCAAATCACCGGGCGGGGGCAATCCGCGCGACCATCGGCAGCACCTGCGATGCCTCCTTCGCCGAAAAGTGCCGATTTCCGACATCGCGGCATTCACTTGGGACTTGAACTGAGCCATTTCAATGTTGTAGCTGCGTCAAACTGTGCAATGGCGCCAATGTGGCGGGCCTTGATCGCACCGGCCTTTGCGACCATTGTGCGGCGGCAAAACCGGTCCGACACGCTCGACCCCTTCGGACCGAAGGCAGAGTTAGGCATATAAATGCCGGAATTGCCCGGCAACAAGCGCGTTTGAACGGGGGCGTCTCCGGGTCTCTCGAGGATCGGCGAACGGTGAATTCGATGAAGATAAACAGGATTTTTGCGGTTGGTCTTGTTGCGGCAGGCATGATGCTGGGCGGGACCACGGCTAGGTCCCAAGAAGACAAGGTCCTCGTCATCATCAACGGCCACGAGATCCGGACGTCGGAGGTGGAACTGGCGGCCGAGGACATCTCGCTGCAGCTGAGCGAGCTTCCCGCCAAGCTCAGGTTCCCATTCCTGATCGAGTACCTGGTCGAGCGACATCTCCTCGCGCAGGCCGCCGTCAAGGACGGGATCGCCGAGACCCCCGAATACAAGCGCCGCCTCGCCTTCTACCAAGCCAAGTCGCTCAGGGACGCCTTTTTCGACCAGAAGATCAAGCCGACGATCACCGATGACGAGGTGAAGGCCGCCTACGACCGCGAGGCAAGCAAGATCCAGGTTTCCGAGCGCGTGCGTGCCCGTCACATCCTGGTCGCCACGGAGAAGGAAGCGCAGGACGTGCTGGCTCGCGTCCAAAAAGGCGAAAAATTCGAGGATGTCGCGAAGAAGATCAGCCTCGACGGATCCAAGGACTACGGCGGCGACCTCGGCTATTTTTCCGAGGAAGAAATGGTGCCGGAGTTCTCCAAGGCAGCCTTCGCGCTCCAGGTCGGCCAGGTCTCGCAGCCCATCAAGACGGACTATGGCTGGCACATCATCAAGGTCGAAGACCGCAAGCAGGGCGGCCCGCAGCCGTTCGAGCAGGTCAAGAACGGCATTCGCGCCGTGCTCACGCGCAAGAAGGTGCAGGACATCGTCGTGCAGCTGCGCGAGGCCGCGAAGATCGAAGTGCTCGATCCCGACCTGAAGAAGCTGCAGGAGCTCAACGCCAAGAAGTCCGAAGAGCTCAAGAAAAAGCAGCAGGAAGGTGCCGCTCCGGCCGACGGCGCCACTGGCAAGCAGGACCTCCAGTCCGGACAGTAGCCGAGTGCTGGCTGACGTGACTTGAGAATTCCCATGGCGAATCGAGTCTCGCCGCTGGCGCCGCATTCCTTTCCTTCGCTCCCGCCCATCGACGGCGTCACGCTCGCCGCGGCCGAGGCCCAGATCCGCTATCGTGGACGGCCGGACGTGATGCTGGCCCTGCTCAAGCCCGGAACGACGATCGCGGGCGTGTTCACGCGGTCGCTGACGCGTTCGGCGCCGGTCGACTGGTGCGCAAGACAGCTGCGCGGCGGCCGGGCGCGGGCGATCCTCGTGAACGCCGGCAACGCGAATGCCTTCACCGGCAGCATGGGCATGAAGACCGTGGCGCAGGTCACCAAGGCTGCGGCCCGCACGTTCGATTGCAGGCCCGAGGAAATATTCCTCGCCTCGACGGGCGTGATCGGCGAGCCGCTCGATCCGTCGCCGATCCTCAAGGTCCTCCCCGAGCTCGGCGCGACTGCCGCCGCCGACCGATGGGAGAGCGCGGCACGGGCGATCATGACGACGGATACTTTCGCCAAGGCGGTCAGCGTCACCGCGCGCCTCGCAGGCCGCACCGTCACCATCAATGGTTTCGCCAAGGGGTCGGGAATGATCGCTCCCGACATGGCGACGATGCTGGCCTTCCTGTTCACCGACGCCTCGGTGCCGCAGCGCGTGCTGCAGGCGCTGCTCAGGCGCAGCGCCGCGAAGAGCTTCAACTGCATCACCGTCGACGGCGACACTTCGACGTCCGACACGCTGCTTCTCGCCGCAACGGGGAGCGCCGGGCCGGCGCCCAAGGGCCTTGCGAGCGCCGACGACCGCCGGCTCGCCCCATTCGCGGCGGCTCTCGATCGCGCCTGCCTCGAGCTCGCGCATCTCGTGGCGAAGGACGGGGAGGGTGCGGAGAAGTTCATCTCGATCGCAGTGGAGGGCGCGCAGAGCGACGACGCGGCGCGGCGCATCGGGCTTGCGGTGGCGAACTCGCCGCTCGTCAAGACCGCGATCGCCGGCGAGGATGCCAATTGGGGCCGCATCGTCATGGCGGTCGGAAAATCGGGCGAGAAGGCCGATCGCGACAAGCTACAGATCTGGATCGGCGGAGTGCGCGTGGCGCAGCGCGGCATGCGCGATCCGAACTATCGCGAAGACGAGATCGTGCCGCACATGAAGGGCCGCGCCATCGACATCCGCATCCATGTCGGCATCGGCAAGGGACGGTCGACGGTGTGGACGTGCGACCTGACCCACCGCTACATCGACATCAACGGCTCCTACCGCAGCTAAACCGCTAGCGAAGCTCCTTGAACATCACGGTGGTCGCTTCGGTACGGTCGCCCTGCGGGGCGAAGGCGTAGCCGGGAATAACGCCGACAGTCCGGTAGCCCAAGGATGAATAGAGGGGCTCGGCCTTGTCGCCGGTGCGGGTATCGAGGGTGAGGAGCGTGCGGCCCTTGCGCCTTGCAAGCTCCTCGAGGGCGAGCATGAGCGTCCGCGCAATGCCGCGGCGGCGGAAGTCGGGATGGACGAGAAGCTTCCGCACCTCGGCGCGGTGGGGCTGGTTGGGCGGCGTGTCGCAGTCGAGCTGCACGCACCCGGCGATCCGGCCATCGACCCGCGCGACGAGAAGATGGCCAGTTCCGTCACGCAGCTGCGGAAGCACCTTCATCTTCCAGAACCGTTCCGCCTCGGAAGCCGTGAAAGGCAAAACGAAACTCACGCCCGCGCCCGCATGCACGCAGGCGCACAGCAGGATGCCCAATTCCTCTAGGTCGCGTTCGAGATCGGATGCGGTGAAGGCGGCGACGCCGGGATCGGTCATGCGGATCACACGATGAACAAGAGGTAGCGGGCCTTGCTCCTCGCCGGCGTCGCGAAGACGGCGGGACCGAAGAGCTGGTAGCGGAGGCAGTCGCCGGGCTCGAGCTGGTGGGACTCGGTCCCGAGCGTCAGCTGCAGCCGGCCTTCGAGCAGCAGGAGGTGATGTTCGAGTCCCGGGCGGGGCGGCTCGTCATAGGCGATGCGGGTCGCCGGCGCGAGGGTGCATTCGAGGACCTCGCCGGCGAGGTCGCGGGCCGGCGGCGAAACGGACCGCCGGCGGAATCCGACGGCCGGGTCCGTCCAGACCGGCTGGGCGGCGGTCCGGATGATGGACGTAAACCGATCCTCCACCATGTGCATGAGGCGAGAGATGGCGAGGCCGTAGGCGGCGGCGATCCGACCCAGGACGCTCGCGGTGGCGCTCACCTCGCCGTTCTCCAGCCGGGACAGGGTGGCGCGGCTCACCTTGGCTCGGCGGGCAAGCTCGTCGAGCGACCAGCTGCGTTCCGACCGCAGCGCCCGCAGGCGCCTGGCGATACGACGATCGATGGCGTCGCCCGTCGCTGTTTCCATGTATGGGAATTTCTCTCGAATACGGGAGAACGTCAAGCGGCGGGGTTCCCGGAGTTGCGCGGACGAAGGACCTTGATAAAACGCGGGGCGGCCTTGCATCCCGGGAGGCGCGGTTCGCGAATCACTTCCGATGTTTCGCCGGAGACCTTGAAGCGACCCATGAGCGGAAAACCGATCGTCCTCGTCGCCGCCTGCGCCCTCGTCGATGCCGACGGACGCGTGCTCATCGCGCGCCGTCCGGAGGGCAAGCCGCTTGCCGGGTTTTGGGAGTTTCCCGGGGGAAAGATCGAAGGCGACGAGCGCCCCGAGCTCGCACTCATCCGTGAACTGAAGGAAGAGCTCGGCATCGACGTCACCGAAGCGTGCCTGGCGCCGCTCACCTTCGCCAGTCATGGATATGACACTTTTCACCTTATCATGCCCCTCTACGTGTGCAGACGATGGCACGGTGTCGTGACGGCGAACGAGGGTCAGGAACTCAAATGGGTCAAGCCCCAGCAACTTCGCGCGTATCCGATGCCGCCGGCGGACCTGCCGGTCATCCCGCATCTGATTGATTCGCTCTAGGAGTCGCTGGCGCTCAAACGGGCAAGAAGCCGCAATAGAGCGGCCATGCGTCGATGGAGGTTAGGTCATGCGCTTCAACGGGCGAAACAGGCCAAAGGCGGTCGCCGCTACGGCGAAGGAGTCGCGAAGTATCGAGCTCAAGCTCATCGCCGGCGCGGTGATCCTCGGGATCATCGTCGCGCTGCAAGCCCTCAACGCCTCGCTGGCCTTCCTCTAGTCCCGCTTCAGCCGATGCTCCTTCACCTGAAGGGCATCGGCGAGACGTCGGCGTGCCGATCCCGGCTTAAGCGGCTTGGGCTGGCTTTCGTGCGGCGACCAGCCGGTCAAGTAGACGACCTCGAAGGCGGCGCGCATGCGTCCGTCCGGATCGGCGCCAGTGCGCCGGTAGCGATCGACGACGCCCGCCAGCAAACCTCGGGTCACCGGCCGGCGCGAGCGTTCGACCATGCTGTTCGCAAGACCGAGGCGGCGGAGGTCCGACATGAGGTCGAGGGGATGGGCGTAGCGGACCGTCAGGCGGTCGCGGTCGACGACCGGCAAGGCAAAACCAGTGCGCCCAAGAAGTGCTCCCCAGGCGGCCACGTCGACGAGCGGCGCGACGCGCGGCGAAGCGCCTGAATAGGTTTCGGAGTCGGCCCACAGCCAGGCCGAGCGCAGTTCCTTCAGAGTCTCGCCGCCAAGAAGGGCGGCAAGAAAAAGTCCGTCGGGCTTCAATGCCTGGCGGATCTGGGCCAGCGCGCCTGGAACGTCGTTGACCGTCTCGAGCCCCGAAGCATGGACGAAGGCATCGACGCTTCCGGCCGCAAAGGGCAGGGCCTCGTCGTCGAAGACCAATCCGACACCCGCTCTCGGCACGACGTCGGTCTCCACGACGCGGGTTCCGGCCAGCCGTTCCCGGAGCCCCGCGGCGAGGCTGCGGTCGCCGGCGCCATGGACGACGATGGTGGCGAACGGCCGGTTGACGCCGGCCAGGCGGTCGGCGAGCTCCGCGGCGACCGCCGCATCGAGAAACGTTGGCCGCCGGCCGGACCGGAAGGAGCGGTCGCGGCGCCAGCGCACCAGTCGGCGGTCGAAAATCTTTGGTATGTCGCCCATGACCCGTTGCCGTTGGTTCGCCCGACGTTGTACTTGCTGCGCCTCGCGATGGAAAGAATACAGCCGTGGCCGGTCGTCCTGCGCTTGCTCGCCGGGCTCACCGACGTCCTCCTGCCGCCGATGTGCGTCGGCTGCGGCGAACGCGTGACGAGCACCGGCGGCCTGTGTGCGAAATGCTGGGGTCGGCTCGCCTTCATCGACGCGCCCCGCTGCGAGCGATGGGGCGAACCCTTCGCCTTCGATGCCGGCCCGGACATCCAGAGCGCGCGGGCTCTCGCCGCGCCGCCGCCGTGGCAGCGGCTGCGCGCCGCCGTCGCCTTCGACGACCGGTCGTCGCGGTTCGTGCACGCCCTCAAATATCACGACCGGCACGAGAGCGCGCAATTGATGGCCCAGCTGATGTGGCGAGCCGGGCGAGACGTGCTCGAATCGCCAGGCGTGATCGTCCCGCTGCCGCTGCATCGGCTTCGACTGTGGCGGCGGCGCTACAACCAGGCGACCCTGCTCGCCGAGCGGCTTGCCCGCCTGTCCGGGCTGCCGATCGATCACGACGGACTGGCGCGCATCCGTGCGACGCGGAGCCAGGTCGGCCTCGATGCCGGGGCGCGGTCGCGCAACGTCCACGGCGCCTTCGCGGTCCCGCCACCGGCGGTGCCGAAACTCTTCGGAAGGCGAGTGGTGCTGATCGACGACGTGCTGACCACCGGCGCTTCGGCCGAGGCGGCCACCGAGGCGCTCCTCGAGGCGGGCGCAGCGAGCGTCGACGTCGTCGTCTTCGCGCTGGTGGTGAAGCCCGTCACGCTCGACTTCGAAGCATGATAGGCTTCTCCGCCATGACGGTCGAAATCTACACGACGCGTTTCTGCGCGACCTGCTATGCGGCGAAGGAGCTGTGCCGGGAGAGGGGCATCGCCTTTCGGGAGATCGACGTGTCGGGCGACGAGGAGTCGCGCTTGGCGATGGCCGAGCGGGCCGGAGGCCGCCGCTCGGTGCCGCAGATTTTCGTCGATGGGCGCCATGTGGGCGGCCTCGCAGAACTCGAATCCGCCGTCGCCTCCGGTGCCATCGCGATGTGCGACCGGGATTGACGCCGATGGCCGGGCAGGCATTCCGGGCCGGGCTCATCCAGCTCACGAGCGGACGCGACGTCGGCCGGAACCTCGAAACGGCCGCCGACCTCATCCGCGAGGCCGCGGCCGGCGGCGCCGCGCTGGTGCTGACGCCCGAGATGACGAACATCCTGGAGACGGACCGGGTGCGGCTCATGGCTTGCGTCCACGAGGAGGCCGGCGATCCCGCTCCCGCGTTCTTCAGCCGCCTTGCCGCGGAGCTCGGCATCCATCTCCTCATCGGTTCGCTGGCGCTCAAATCCGGCGCGGACCGGCTCGTCAACCGATCGCTGCTCTTCGCGCCGAACGGAGAGACCGTTCTCCGATACGACAAGATCCATCTCTTCGACGTCGACCTGGGGCAGGGACAAAGCTTCCGGGAATCGCGAACCTACCGGGGCGGCGAGCGGGCCGTCGTTCACGACCTGCCGTGGGGCCGGTTCGGCGCAACCATCTGCTACGACCTGCGGTTTCCCGTCCTTTACAGATTGTTATCGCAGGCGGGCGCACTATTTATCAGCGTGCCTTCGGCGTTCACGAAGATTACCGGAGAGGCCCACTGGCATGTGTTACTTCGGGCAAGAGCCATCGAGAACGGCGCCTACATCCTCGCCCCCGCGCAAGCGGGCCGGCACGAGAGCGGCCGCGAGACCTTCGGGCACAGCCTCGTCGTCGATCCGTGGGGCGCAGTCGTCGCCGAACGGCCGCGCGATCCCGGCGTCCTTTTCGCCACTCTCGAACCTCGCCTTGCCGCCGCGGCGCGGCAGCGCATTCCGACGCTCGGGCCGGACCGGAGCTGGACGCTTGCGCAGTGACGGGCAAGGCGCCTAAGAGTCCGATCGATGATCCGCTACGATCTCATCTGCAAGGACGGCCACACCTTCGACGGCTGGTTTCGCGACAGTGCGGCCTTCGACATGCAGGCGGCCCAGTCCCAGGTCGCGTGCACGGTGTGCGGCACGAGCGACGTGTCCAAGCAGATCATGGCGCCAAGCATCCCGATGAAATCGAACCGCAAGGAAAGCCCCAATCGCGTCTTCACGGCGCCGACGGATGCGCGGGTCGCCGCCCTCACCAAGGCGATGCGGGAGCTCCGCGACCATGTGGAGAAGAATGCAGAGTATGTGGGTGACCGCTTCGCCGAAGAGGCGCGCCGCATCCACTATCAGGAGAAGGAACCGCGCGGCATCTATGGCGAGGCGACGCCCAAGGAGGCATCGGACCTCGTCGAAGAGGGAATCGACGTTCATCCGCTGCCGCGGCTGCCCGAGGACGGCAATTAGGCGGCTGCTCCGACCGGGCGCTCCGCGAGGCTCATGTAGTTCACCGACGTATTGGCCGAACGCGACCAGCTTCCCGACAGCGGGCTGAAGACCACACCGACGCAGTCGACGGGGCGCAGGCCGGCATCGACGAACATCGCCTCCATTTCGGACGGCGTGATGAATTTCTCCCAATGATGGGTGCCGCGCGGCAGCCACCCCAGAACGTATTCGGCCCCGACGATGGCAAGCGCGAAGGACGCGAGCGTGCGGTTGATGGTCGCCACGACCATAAAGCCGCCGGGCTTCAGGAGGGACGCGCAGGTGACCATGAATGCCGGCGGGTCGAGCACGTGCTCGATCACCTCCATGTTGAGGATGACGTCGAACCGGCGCGCCTCGCCGGCGAGGTCCTCGGCGGCGGCAACACGGTAGTCGATCGCCAGTCCCTGGGCGACGGCGTGTTGGCGGGCGGTGCCGATGTTCCGCTCGGAGGGATCGATGCCCGTCACCTCGGCTCCGAGCCTGGCCATGGGCTCGGAGAGGAGACCGCCGCCGCAGCCGATATCAAGGAAGGACAGGCCCTCATAGGGGCGGCGGTGGAACGGATCGCGGCCGAAACGGGCGGTCAGCTGCTCGCGAACATAGGCGAGGCGGACCGGATTGAACTTGTGAAGGACGGCGAACTTGCCGTCCGGGTTCCACCACTCGGCGGCGAGGGCTGAGAATTTCTCCACCTCGGCAGGGTCGAGGCTCGAGGATGCCGGCGGCGGTTCGACCGGTGGTATCGGCGAGGGGTCCAATGTTGCATCCCGCGAAGTCGGCGGGTATGAGTACGCCCGCGTTCGGTTCGGTCCTCAACACATTAGCGGGGCGAGGCGGGGTCTCAAGCGATTTATGGCGCCCGGCCTCGAGGATGGCATGAGCTGTCTCGTTATGAAATTCGGCGGCACGTCGGTTGCAGACCTCGACCGCATCCGCAATGTCGCTCGCCATGTCGAGCGCGAGGTCAAGGCCGGACAGCAGGTTGCGGTGGTGGTCTCGGCGATGGCCGGGCAGACCGACCAGCTGGCTAAGTGGACGCGCGATGCCGCCTCCCTGCACGATGCCCGCGAGTACGACACGGTCGTCGCCTCGGGCGAACAGGTCACCTCCGGACTCCTCGCCATCGTGCTCCAGGAGATGGGAATACCGGCGCGGTCGTGGCAGGGCTGGCAGATCCCGATCCGCACCGACGGCGTGCACGGAGCGGCGCGAATCCAGGAGATCGACGCCGAGGCGTTGCGCAAGCGGCTGGAGCAGGGACAGGTCGCGGTCATCGCCGGCTTCCAGGGGCTCGGGCCGGACAGGCGAATCACCACGCTCGGCCGCGGCGGCTCGGATACGAGCGCGGTGGCGCTGGCGGCGGCCCTCGAGGGGCGCTGCGACATCTACACCGACGTCGACGGCGTCTACACGGCCGATCCGCGCATCGAATCGAAGGCGCACCGGGTGGCCAAGATTTCCTACGAAGAGATGCTGGAGCTGGCGTCGCTCGGCGCCAAGGTCCTGCAAACACGGTCGGTCGAGCTGGCCATGGTGTACCGCGTGCCGCTGCGCGTGCGCTCGAGCTTCGAATCGCCGGATTCACCGGCCAACGCAGTTGAGAACGGGGCGGGCGGCGGCACGCTCGTATGCGAGGAGGAGCAGATCGTGGAGCAACAGGTCGTAAGCGGAATCGCACATTCCAAGGACGAGGCGAAGGTGTCGATCCGCCGCGTCAAGGACAAGCCCGGCGTGTCGGCGAGCGTGTTCGGGCCACTGGCCGAGGCCGACATCAGCGTCGACATGATCGTCCAGAACGTCTCGTCGGACGGCGAAACCGCCAACATCACTTTCACCTTGCAGCGCAAGGACCTCAGACGGGCGCTCGAGGTCATGGAGCGCGTCAAGGAGCGGGTCGGCTTCCAAGAGCTCACGCATTCCTCCGACGTCGCCAAGGTGTCGGTCGTCGGAATCGGCATGCGCAGCCACGCCGGCGTCGCGTCGCGCATGTTCAAGTCGCTGGCCGACAAGGGCATCAACATCCAGGCGATCACCACCTCGGAAATCCGCATCAGCGTTCTCATCGACGAGGCCTACACGGAGCTCGCCGTCCGGGCGCTCCATTCGGCCTACGGGCTTGACAAGATCTAGCGCGAAGGGCGAAAGCAGTCGAATGAGCCACGCCCGCCACAAACATTGGCGATTCATGCACAAACCGGCCGCAGTCGCGGCGGGAAGGGACGGATCCTGAAATGCCGTTAACTTCCCTTGGCCCGCGAGTGCTGCTTCGGCGCCTGCGCGAGGTCATGGCGGGACCAGAGACGGCACAGCGAAAGCTCGACAAGACGGTAAGCATCATCGCGGCCAACATGGTGGCCGAGGTGTGCTCGCTCTACGTCATGCGCCCCGGCCAGGTGCTGGAGCTCTATGCGACGGAAGGACTGAAGCGCGAGGCCGTTCACACCTCGAAGCTCAAGGTCGGGGAAGGCCTCGTCGGCACCATCGCGGCGGACGCGGAAATCCTCAATCTGTCCGACGCCCAGTCGCATCCGGCCTTCAAATACCTGCCGGAGACGGGCGAGGAGATCTATCACTCCTTCCTCGGCGTGCCGATCCTGAGGGCGGGCGACACGATCGGCGTGCTGGTGGTGCAGAACCGAACGGCCCGCCAGTATTCCGAGGACGAAGAAGAAGCCCTGCAGACGACGGCCATGGTGCTTGCCGAGCTCATCGCCGCGGGCGAGCTTAGGGAGATCACGCTCGCCGTCGCCGCGGACGTCGCGCATATCCGCAGCCATCACCTCAAGGGCCAGGTGCTGGCCGAAGGCATCGCGCTCGGCCACGTCGTGCTGCACGAGCCGCGCATCGTCATCACCAATCTCATCGCCGAGAACGTGCCGGCCGAGAAACGGCGGCTCGACCAGGCGATCGAATCCCTGCAGCAGAGCGTCGAGACCCTCATCAACCGTGCCGAAAGCCTGCGCGGCGCCGAATACGGAGACGTGCTCGAGGCATTCCGGATGTTCGCGCACGACCGCGGCTGGGTGCGGCGCATGCGAGAAGCGGTCGACACCGGACTCACGGCGGAGGGCGCCGTCGAGCGCGTGCAGAACGACAACCGGGCGCGGATGATGCGCATCGAGGATCCCTATCTGCGCGAACGCTTCAGCGATCTCGACAATCTCGCCAACCGCCTGTTGCGCATCCTCACCGGCCAGGTGGAGACGGCGGCGGCCGGCAACCTGCCCAAGGACACGATCCTGGTGGCGCGCGACATGGGGCCGGCCGATCTCCTCGACTACGACCGGGTGAAGCTCAGGGGCGTCATCATCGAGGACGTCGGAGCGACGAGCCATGCCGCCATCGTGGCGCGGGCCCTCGGCATTCCGGCCGTCGGCCAGGTGCCGGGCATCGTCGATCTCGTCGACACGGGCGATCCCATCATCGTCGACGGCCAGTCGGGCGAGGTGCATGTGCGCCCGTCGGCCAGCATCGAGCAGGCCTATTCGGAAAAGGTGCGCTTCTATGCGCGCAAGCAGGCGCAGTACGCGGCACTGCGCGACCGGCCGGCGATCACCCGCGACGGCCACCGCATCAGCCTCAGCATCAACGCCGGCCTGCACGTCGACATGCCGCACCTGCACGAGTCGGGCGCCGACGGCATCGGCCTGTTCCGGACCGAGCTGCAGTTCATGATGGCGGCGTCGTTTCCGCGGTTCAGCGTCCAGGCGGGCCACTACGAAGCGATCCTCGATGCGGCGAACGGCAAGCCGGTGGTGTTCCGCACCCTCGACATCGGGGCGGACAAGTCGCTGCCCTATCTGCGCCAGCTCAAGGAGGACAATCCGGCCATGGGCTGGCGTGCGATCCGCATGTCGCTCGAACGGCCGGCGCTCATGCAGCTGCAGCTCAGGGCGCTCATCAAGGCGGCGGCCGGGCGCGACCTCAACGTCATGTTCCCGATGATCGCCGAGGTATCCGAGTTCGAGGCCGCCAAGGACGCCGTCGACGGTGCCAGGGCGGCAATGGAGAGGCGCGGCCACGCCCTGCCGCGGTCCATCCGTCTCGGCACGATGATCGAAGTCCCGTCGCTCATCTGGCAGCTCGACCGGCTGCTCAAGACCGTCGACTTCGTGTCGATCGGCTCGAACGACCTCATCCAGTTCCTGTTCGCTTCGGATCGCGCCAACACGCGGCTCAGCGGCCGCTACGATCCGCTGAGCCCGGCGTTCCTGGCGCTGGTGCGCGAAGTCGCGGCGAAGGCGCAGGAAAGCGGCGTGCCGGTCAACCTGTGCGGCGAGATGGCGGCGCGGCCGCTCGAGGCGCTGGCGCTGATCGGCGTCGGCCTCACCTCGATCTCCATGGCGCCGGCGGCGATCGGACCGGTGAAATCCGCCATTCTGGAGCTCGACCGCGGCGACCTTCAGAAATTCATCGAACCCTTGATCGAGCGAGCCGACCACACGATCCGGCCGGCGCTCGAAGACTACGCGCGCCGCAAGAGCATCCCCGTCTAGCGCCGTTCACCACTTGCTTACCATTCTTCGGCATTCTCGTTGACGATACCCGCGATCGTGCCCGGTCCGACATCCGGGCTCGAGGCTATCGATCGTGCCGCGGAAAGGTGAGTGCTTCGCGATGTCTCACTCGCAATCAAGGGCCGATCCGGCCCTGACAAACCATCGGCCGAAACCCGACGGCAACGTCGACCCGGCCGGTGAAGCAGGCTGGTTCCTCCACCGGGAGCGCGAGCGCCGGGGATTGAGCCTGCATCAAATCGCGGAAATTCTGGACATTCACGAAAGCCACATAGACGGCATCGAGCGGGGCGACCTGACCAAGCTGCCCGAGCGCGCCGACGCCCTCACCATGATCGGAATCTACGGCCAGTATCTCGGCTTCGATCCCGAACCGCTGGTCCAGCACTATGCCGACGTTCTCGACCGGCCGCAGATTCCGCGGCCGAAGCCGCTGCGCGCGCCGCCGCCGCTGTCGAGCGCCAAAGTCATTCCATTCGCCAAGGCCCTGAAACTCCTGTCGTCGCGACGCGGCATGACGATCGCGGGAAGCGGGCTTGCCATCATCCTGGTTCTCGGTCTGGTGCAGAGCTGGAGCACCTCGGGAGAGGAGCCGGTCTCATCTGCCGAGTCGGCCTCGGTCTATCCGCCTGTCGAGGATGCACTGCCGCCCGTGGAGGACGCGCTTGCGCCGGTAGCGGAGGCCGACGAGCTTCCGCCCGTGGCGGAGGCCGACACGCTTCCGACCGCGACCCTGCCGTCGGTGCCGGACGATGCGGCCAAAATCACCGTCACCGAGACGCCGCTCGAAGACGACCAGGTCATCGTGGAGTCGGCACCGCAACCGAAAATGCCGGGCGCGGCGCCACTCGAAACCGATGCGCTCACGGCGTTCATCGCCAAGCAGCTCGAAGGCGAACCGGGTTTCGAGGCCGCAGCACCGGAAAAGCACGCGGCTCTCGCGCCGGCCGAAGCCGGCCCGTCGCGGCTGGTTCTCGACGCCAAGGGTCCCGTCTGGATCCGGGTCGAGGATTCACGCGGCAACGTGGTCGTCTCGAAGACCATGCGGGCGGGCGACAACTACGCTGTTCCCAACCGCGACGACCTGGTCATCATCTCACGGGACGGCGGCCTCATCGGCTACAGCGTCGACGGGGTCGACAAGGGTACGCTCGGCAGCCCGGGGGAAATCCTGGTCGGCCGCTCACTCAACATCACCCGGCTGTTGAACACCAAGGGCTGATCGGGCTAGAAGGCGCGGGTGCGACGGGGACGTCCCCGCCGCGAAGCCCGTTTCGCCGATGAGCATCCTTAGACCCGAAAACCTCACCCGCATCCTCGACCGCTTCCGGGCGCTTGAAGGCGAGCTCGCATCGGGAGCGGAGGGCGAAACGTTCGTCAAGCTTTCGAAGGAGTATGCCGAGTTGCAGCCTCTCGCCGAGGCGGCAAGCGCCTACCGCAAGGCGCTCGACGAGCGCGCGGGGCTCGAGGAGATGCTGGGCGCAGGGGGCGAGCTCGCCGACATGGCGAGGGCCGAGAAGCCGCTCGTCGAGGAGCGGATCGCAAAGCTCGAGCACGTGCTGAAACTCCTGCTGCTGCCAAAGGACTCCGCCGACGAGCGCAACGTCATCCTGGAGGTGAGGGCGGGAACGGGGGGCGACGAGGCGGCGCTGTTCGCCGGCAATCTTTTCCGCATGTACCAGCGCTACGCCGGCGGCAAGGGCTGGAAGGTCGAGGCGATCTCGGCGAGCGACGGCGATCACGGCGGCTACAAGGAGATCATCGCCAACATTTCCGGCCAGGGCGTCTACGCCAACCTCAAGTTCGAATCGGGCGTGCATCGGGTGCAGCGGGTGCCCGACACGGAAGCCCAGGGCCGCATCCACACTTCGGCGGCGACGGTCGCCGTGCTGCCGGAAGCCGAGGAAGTCGACATCGCGATCGAAGAGAAGGACCTCAGGATCGACGTCTATCGGTCGTCGGGGCCGGGCGGCCAGTCGGTCAACACGACCGACAGCGCGGTTCGGATCACCCACATCCCGAGCGGCATAGTCGTCGCGCAGCAGGACGAAAAATCGCAGCACAAGAACAAGTCGAAGGCCCTCAAGATCCTGCGCGCGCGCCTCTACGAGCGGGAACGCCAGCGCATCGATGCGGTGCGCACGGCTCAGAGGCGGGGCCAGATCGGATCGGGCGACCGCTCGGAGCGGATCCGCACCTACAACTTCCCGCAAGGCCGGGTCACCGATCACCGCATCAACCTCACCCTCTACAAGCTCGACCAGGTGCTCGAAGGCACGGCGCTCGACGAGCTCGTGCAGGCGCTCGTCCAGGAACATCAGTCCGAACTCCTGGCGCAGGCGGAAGCCGATGCAGCCTGAAACGATCACGAGCGCGCTCGGCAGGTTCGGGTCGCGCCTCAAGGGCGCCGGCGTGCCGCAAGCGCGGCTCGATGCGCGCCTGCTGCTGCAGATCGGGCTCGGCCTGTCGCACGAAGACATCCTGGGCTCTCCGCACCGTCACCTGACGGCGGCCGAGCTCGAGCGCGTGGGCGATCTCGTCGAGAGGCGGGCGAGCCGCGAGCCGCTATCGCGCATCGCCGGCGAACGGGAATTCTTCGGCCGCGCCTTCGGCGTGACAGCCGACACGCTCGATCCCAGGCCCGACACGGAGACGCTGGTCGAGGCGGCGCTCGACATCGCGCGGACGCGCCTTTCGCATGCGGAGACGCCGCGGCTTGCGGACCTCGGCACGGGAACGGGGGCGGTGGCCGTGAGCCTCGTCGGCGAACTGCCGCACTGGACGGGCGTGGCGACGGACGTGTCGGCGGCGGCGCTCGCGGCGGCGCGCGCCAACGCCGTGCGGCACAAGGTCACCAGCCGGCTCGCCTTCGTGGAAACGACCTGGCTTGATTCGGTGCCGGAGCGCTTCCACCTCATCGTGGTCAATCCGCCGTACATTCCTTCCGCGGAGATCGACGGTCTCGAACCGGAAGTGGCGACGTTTGAACCGAGGCTCGCCGTCGACGGCGGACCGGACGGGCTTTCCGCCTTTCGCGAGCTTGCCGCAAGGCTTGGAAAGTCGCTCGAATCCGAGGGCTTTCTGTGCCTCGAGATCGGTCGGGGCCAGGCGGACGCCGTCGCGAAAATCATGCAGGCCGGGGGGTTCACAGCGGCCGACGAATCACTACATGTCAGACGCGACCTTGCCGGGGTCGCCCGGGTCTTAACGTTTAGATTTCCGCAACCCTCTGCACGGAGGCTGCAGAATTCAGTTGGAAACTCGACGGCAACAGGCTAGGGTCCGGCACAGGTTAGACACCCTTCCACGCGAGAATTGTACCTTTTGCGAGAGCGGAAGTGGGCAGGCTGCCCCTAAGTTCTTCGGCAAAGTCGGACAAGAGGTACGGGCAATGGCTTCCGCAAGGACGCCGCCGCTGCGGTAGCGCAGACGTCGCAGCTCCTGCAGGCCTGGCTCAAGGGTAAGACGCGATCGAGGATCGAACGGCAACGTATCTCTTTTAACCGAAATCGACGTGCGTTCTGCGCATACGCGTGACGTGCTCATCCATTCGGTTGCGAGCGTGCAGATGATTTCAAACCAGAGCAATGACAGACAGCAACATGAGACAGGGCCAGCACAACCATAATCACAACAAGAGATCCCGCGGCCGTGGTCGGGGCGGACGTCCCGGCGGCGGTGGCGGCAGCGGCGGTGGAGGCGGCGGTGGAGGCGGCGGGGGCGGCAATCCCATCAACCGCGTCTACGAAAGCAACGGCCCCGACGTGAAGGTGCGCGGCACCGCGCAGACGATCGCCGACAAATACATGCAGCTCGCCCGCGACGCCCAGTCGTCCGGCGATACGGTGATGGCGGAAAGCTACAACCAGCATGCCGAACACTATCTGCGCATCCTCGCCGCGGCGCAGGCCTACAACCAGCAGCACATGCAGCAGCACCAGCAGTCGTTCCGCCGGCCGGGCGGCGAGGACGGTGCCGAGCTCGACGCCGACCAGGGTTCGAGCGAGCAGGGCGGAGAGGAAGGTTACGTCTCGCGCAGCCAGTCCGAGGCGGCCCCGCAACCGGACAGCGGAGACGGCGAAGGCAGCTACCAGCAGCAGCAGCAGCAGCCGCGTTACGTTCAGGAGGAGCGTCCGCGGCCGAATGACCGGACCCGCAACGGCGGCGATCCAGTCCGCAGTCAGCCGCAGATCGAAGACGAAGCCGACGGGTGGGACGGTCCGCAGCCGCAGTTCCTGCGCCGCGGAGGCGCGCCGGCACCTGCCGCCGGCAATGGCGGCGACAAGCCGCGCGAAAAGCGTCCGACGCGAGCGAGCGCCCCGCGTGCGCCGGACGGCGAAAGCCAGAGCCAGCCTTCCGACAAGGATCCGCAGACCGTCAACTGACGCCGGTCACTCGACGGGAGCGATCGCTGCGCCGACGGCAAGTTCGCAAGTCGCGACAGCCCTCAGATAGAGGCCGCAGTCGTGGTGGGCGAAGTTCGACTCGATAAGGCGCGGGATCTGCATGTCGCGGAGGCCGGTCTTCGGATCGACATTCGTCGCCGCGCAGCGATCGATACGGTCGACAGCTTCGAAAACGGTTTCACCGTCCACCGCAAGTGCCTTGCCTACCCAGGTGAATTCCTCCCAGGCGGGCAGGTCCTCCACATACAGATTGGCGCGGAAGCGCAGCGGGTCGACGGGTCGGCCGGCGATGCGGGCGATGTCGCGCACCGTTTCCAGATTGACCAGAGAAATGTTGCGATTGCCGCTGTCGGCGAAGCTCCAGCCCGGCGCGGCCACGACATGCGGCGAGCCGCCGAGGTACGCGGACACGAACTGCTCGAAAAGCCGCCGTCCGGATGCAGCGGACAGGTCCGCCTTCAGAACCTGCCGGCCGGCGCGGAACACGGTTAAGGACTGGTTCTCGGAATCGAAGCGGGTTTCGAGGCGGGCCAGCCGCTCGTCGCTCATCAGCTGGAGGAACTTCACCTTCGGAAATAGGCGCGGCGCCTCCGGGTCGAAGTCGCGGCTCGATTTTTCGAGGGCATAGGCCCGGTCGAAGGGCAGAACAGCATCCGGCTTCACTTCAACCCGCGTGAGAGGGTCGGGCGAGAAACCCTTGATCGGATAACGGTAAATGGCGGCGATGCGCGGCATCGAACCTCCGGCCGGCCCTTGCGAGCCGGAATGTCCTCACTATATCTCGCATAAGGTCAAGCTGGGCCGGGCAAAAACCGGTTCCGGAGGGACTTCAAACCAAGCGAGACGCGGGGGCGGTGCTCAACGAGGCCGCCGGCGCGGGCCACGGGAGGTTCCATGGATTTCGAAAAATACACCGAGCGGGCGCGAGGCTTCGTTCAATCGGCGCAGTCGCTGGCCTTGCGCGAGGGCCATCAGCGGTTCTCGCCCGAGCACCTCCTGAAGGTGCTGCTCGACGACCCGGAAGGGTTGGCGGCGGGGCTCATTCGTGCCGGCGGCGGCGATCCCGTCGCGGCGCTCCGCGAAACGGAAATGCAGCTGAAGAAGCTGCCGCGCGTCGAGGGTTCCGGGGCCGGGCAGCTCTACATCGCGCCCGAGACGGCGCGCGTCTTCGACGCGGCGGAGAAGCTGGCCAACAAGGGGGGCGACAGTTTCGTGACCGTCGAGCGCATGTTGCAGGCGCTGGCGATCGAGAAGAGCGAGGCGGCGCGCATCCTCAAGGATGCGAACGTCACGCCGCAATCGCTCAACACGGCGATCGACGGCCTGCGCAAGGGCCGCACCGCCGACAGCGCATCGGCCGAGCAGGGCTACGACGCGCTCAAGAAATTTTCGCGCGATCTCACCGAGACGGCACGGTCGGGCAAGCTCGACCCGGTGATCGGGCGCGACGAGGAGATCCGCCGCACCATCCAGGTGCTGTCGCGGCGGACCAAGAACAATCCGGTGCTGATCGGCGAGCCGGGCGTCGGCAAGACGGCGATCGCCGAGGGCCTGGCGCTGCGCATCGTCAACGGCGACGTGCCCGAGAGCCTCAAGGACAAGCGGCTTCTCGCCCTCGACATGGGCGCGCTCATCGCCGGCGCCAAGTATCGCGGCGAGTTCGAGGAGCGGCTCAAGGCGGTGCTGTCGGAGATCCAGGCAGCGGCGGGCGGTATCGTTCTGTTCATCGACGAGATGCATACGCTGGTCGGCGCCGGCAAGGCCGAGGGCGCCATGGACGCATCGAACCTGCTCAAGCCGGCGCTGGCGCGAGGCGAGCTTCATTGCGTCGGGGCCACGACGCTCGACGAATACCGCAAGAACGTCGAGAAGGACGCGGCCTTGGCGCGGCGCTTCCAGCCGATCTTCGTGAGCGAGCCGACGGTCGAGGACACGATCTCGATCCTGCGCGGCATCAAGGAGAAGTACGAGCTTCACCACGGCGTCCGCATCACCGATTCGGCGATCGTCGCGTCGGCCCGCCTGTCGCACCGCTACATCACCGACCGTTTCCTGCCAGACAAGGCCATCGACCTCATCGACGAGGCGGCGGCGCGCCTCAGGATGCAAGTCGAACTCGAAGCCAGAGGAGCTCGACGAACTCGACCGGCGCATCATCCAGTTGAAGATCGAGCGCGAGGCGCTGAAGAAAGAAAGCGACCGCGGCTCGAAGGAGCGGCTGCAGCGGATCGAGAAGGACCTTGCCGGGCTCGACGAGGAGTCGGCGCGCCTGACCCGGGCCTGGCAGGCGGAGAAGGAGAAGCTCGCCAGCGTCAACAAGCTCCAGGAGGCGCTCGACAGGGCGCGCCTCGAACTCGAACAGGCACAGCGGCGCGGCGACCTGGCGCGGGCCGGCGAGCTCGCCTACGGCGTGATCCCCAATCTCGAGAAGTCGCTCAAGGACGCCGAGACCACCGAGGACGGACAGATGGTCGAGGAGGCGGTCACCGAGAATCACGTGGCGCAGGTCGTGTCGCGGTGGACGGGCATTCCGGTCGACAGGATGCTCGAAGGCGAGCGCGACAAGCTTCTCAAGATGGAGGAGGCGCTCAAGCGGCGCGTGGTCGGCCAGCCGGAGGCGGTCAGGGCCGTCGCAACGGCGGTGCGGCGGGCGCGGGCGGGCCTCCAGGATCCCAATCGGCCGATCGGGTCGTTCATGTTCCTGGGGCCGACCGGCGTCGGCAAGACCGAGCTCACCCGGGCGCTCGCCGAGTTCCTGTTCGACGACGAGCACGCGATGGTGCGCGTCGACATGTCGGAGTACATGGAGAAACATTCGGTGGCACGGCTCATCGGCGCGCCGCCCGGATATGTCGGCTACGACGAGGGCGGTGCGTTGACCGAAGCAGTTCGCCGGCGCCCGTACCAGGTCGTGCTGTTCGACGAGATCGAGAAGGCCCACCCGGACGTGTTCAACGTCCTCTTGCAGGTGCTGGACGACGGTCGACTCACCGACGGCCAGGGGCGGACGGTGGACTTCCGCAACACGCTCATCGCCATGACGTCGAACCTCGGGTCCGACTACCTCGTATCGCTGGGCGAGAAGCAGGACGTCGATGCGGTGCGCGACCAGGTCATGGAAGTGGTCAGGGCGCATTTCCGTCCGGAGTTCCTGAACCGCCTCGACGAGATCATCCTGTTCCACCGGCTGAAGCGCGACGACATGACGGCGATCGTCGATATCCAGATCGAGCGCCTGAAGAAGCTGCTCGCCGACCGCAAGATGACCATCGATCTCGACAAGCCGGCGCGCGAATGGCTTGCCGAGAAGGGCTACGATCCCGCCTATGGGGCGCGGCCGCTGAAGCGGGTGATCCAGAAGCACCTGCAGGACCCCCTGGCGGAGCTGATCCTCAGCGGTTCAATCGTCGACGGCGAGGCGGTCAAGGTCTCGGCGAACAGCTCGGGTCTCATCATCAACGGAGCGGCGGCTGCGGCGGCAGCCTAGAGCCTCAGGCTACTGGTTCTGGGCGAGGCGCGTCGACTCGGGCGCCGACTTCATCATTGCCACGATCTTGTTCTTGTGGTCGAGGAAGTTCGCCATGAGGGAGCCATCGAGCTGGCGGCCGCCCGCGGCCTTCACCTTCATGGGATTGACGGGCTTGCCGGCGATGCGAACCTCGTAGTGGAGGTGAGGACCGGTGGCGCGTCCCGATTGGCCGACATACCCGATGACCTGGCCCTGCTTCACCTTGGTGCCGGCTTTGATCCCATCGGCGATGCGGTTCATATGGGCGTAGAGCGTCTCATACGTGTTGAGATGCTTGATCCTGACGGTGTTGCCGTAGCCGCCGATACGGCCGGCGACTTCGATCGTCCCGTTACCGGCCGCCTTGATGGGCGTTCCGGTCGGCAGGCCGAAGTCGATGCCGGTGTGCATCTTCGAATAGCCGAGGAGGGGATGGACGCGCATGCCGAAGCCCGAGGTGAGCCGCGCACCCGACACCGGCGTGCGGGCCAGGAACTTGGTGGCGCTGCGGCCTTCCCCGTCATAGTAGTCGGTACGACCGTCGTCCGGCGTGGTGAAGCGGTAGTAGGACTTGCTGCCGCCGGCGAAATCGAGCGAGGCGTAGAAGAGAACCATGCGGTTCTTCGACGAGCCGGTGATCGGCGTGCCGTAGAAGACCTCGAACTCGTCTCCGGCCCGCACCTGGCGCTGGAAGTCGACGTCGTAGGCGAAGACGCGCATCATCTCGCTGATGATGTAGTCGGGTACGCCCTGGTCCTTGGCGGTGGCGTAGAGGCTCGAGCCGATCTTTGCATGGGCGCGATAGTCGGTCGCCTGGGCGACGCGCGTGCGGGGTGCACCCTGCTCGTTGCCATCAAAGCGGGCGATGAACTGTCCGTCTTCGTCGGACTCGACGACGATCTCCTCGTTGGGGGCAGGAGAGAAGGCAAGCCGCACGGGATAGATGACTTCGTTGCCGTAGAAGTCCTGCTGCTTGTCGATCGTGACCTCGAAGACCTGCTCCGGCTTCAGGAGCTTCTGGGGATAGACGGGCTCGACGGCGCCGACGAGGGACTTCGCCGCCTCGACGGTGACGCCCATGGTGATGAGGCGATCGGTGAGCGTTTCGCCCTTGGCCAGCACGACGCTCTGGTCGATCGGTTCGGGCGGCGGCGTCTTGGCGATGGTGGTGATGTTCTGTGAATCCAATGCCGAGATTCGCACGCTGCCGCTGAGCACCAAGGGCTGGTCGGGGGGCGCGTAGG
>CAWBJO010000008.1:0-147500 GCA_963789175.1 uncultured Alphaproteobacteria bacterium | reverse complement strand
GAAAATGGCGACGCAGTGCGTCGCCAGCGGCTTGCGCAGGCGCGAGAGTCAGCGCAATTCCCCACCATGTTATCCAGCCGCGGGCGGAGGATGCAGAGACTCCCTGTCACAATCCAACAATCGGTGGGTGAAAAAGAAGGCGGCTAGGGGGTTCACAAGTCGAGTCAGGGTTGCTACATAACCGCCGCGCACGACGGGATTTTTCGTCGCCACTGGCGCGGGGTGGAGCAGCCCGGTAGCTCGTCAGGCTCATAACCTGAAGGTCAGAGGTTCAAATCCTCTCCCCGCAACCACTTTGCCGGTGCATCGGCGTTCCCCGGATTCTCCTCCAGCTGCAGGCCCCGATCGAAAAAGGGCCGTACGCACAGGCATCGCGCATGACCCTCACGCTCCACCTGCATCCGCTGGCCTCGTTCTGCCACAAGGTCCTGATGGCGCTCTACGAAATGGACGTTCCTTTCACGCCGCGCTTGGTCGACTTCGCCGACCCGGACTCGAACGCAGCCCTGCTCGAGCGGTGGCCGGTCGGAAAGATCCCCGTGCTCGAGGATGGGGAAACCGGGCGGATCGTGCCGGAGACGAGCATCATCATCGAATATCTGGAGGCGCGGGTTCCCGGACGGTTTCCGCTCTTCCCGGCGGAAGCGGACCTTCGGCTGGAGGCGCGGCTCTGGGACCGCTTCTTCGACATGTACGTCCAGGTGCCGATGCAGAAGATCGTCACCGACCGGCTCAGACCCGAGGGCGAGCGGGACGAGCGGGGCGTGGCCGAGGCGCGCGCCGGCCTAGCGGTCGCCTACGACATGATCGAACGGCAGATCGCCGGAAAGCCATGGATCACCGGAAACAGCCTCACCATCGCGGACTGCGCGGCCGCGCCGGCGCTGTTCTATTCCGGCATCGTCGTTCCCTTCGGCCAAGGCCACGTCGGCCTGGATTCGTATTTCGAGCGGCTCGTGGCACGGCCGTCCTTCGCGCGCGTGCTTGCCGAAGCGCGGCCATACCTCCACATGTTTCCATACAGAGCCGAGATGCCGGACCGATTTGCAGGGGTCCGCTAGTGGGCGCTTTCCGGCCAGACGATGTCCTCGGCGCCATCCTCGTCGTGCACGACCACATAGGTCGCCAGGTTGAGCTCCTCGGCCTGGCGGGCGGCGTCGATGGCCGCGCCGGTCGCGGACCGGCAATTGTCGTAGGGGCCGAACGACCGGTCATCGTAGCAGATGTGCCAGCCTGCGGGATTGATCCTGACGTGGAAGGCTTGCATGGCCTCGGCATCCTTTCCTGCCGCCTCGATCAGTCAACCGGCAGCCGACGGAGATCGTTCCGGAAATCGCCTTGGAAAAGTTAAATTTTTCCTGTTGCGAAGCACCGCGTTCGCAACCATTTTCCCTCAACGTCACCTAAGACAGGGCACCTCGCATACTTCAAATGAAACAGCTTGAACGACTGATCGAATCGACCATCCTGGCCAGCCGATGGATCCTCGTGGCCTTCTACCTGGGCCTCGCCTTCTCGCTCCTGATCTACGCCATCGCCTTCGGAAAGAAGCTCTTCTACATGGTCGGCGGCGTGTTGACGCTCGACGATGCCGAAGCCGTCCTGTCGATGCTCGCGCTCATCGACGCCGCGCTGGTGGCGAGCCTCATCGTCATGGTGATGATCTCGGGCTACGAGAATTTCGTCAGCCGGTTCGACGACAACGCCAGCGAGCTCTCCTGGCTGGGCAAGATCGATGCAGGGTCGCTCAAGATCAAGGTGGCCTCGACGATTGTCGCCATCTCCTCGATCCATCTGCTGCAGGTGTTCCTCAACGCCTCCCAGTACTCGTCAGAACACCTCAAGTGGCTCACCATCATGCATATGGCCTTCGTGTTCTCGGCGGTGTTCCTCGGCGTTCTCGACCGGGTGGTGATGGGCTACAAGGCGACGAGCCCCAAGCACCACGACGAGCTGTCGAGCCCGTAGGCTTTCACATGAGGGCGCGGTTCCAGGCGAGGTGGACGAGAATGCTCGCCACGTAGCCCAGCGCCACCGCCCAGGTCCAGGTCAGGTGGCTGCGGAAGGTGTAGATGCCGCGCGCCTGGCCCATCAGGGCGACACCGGCCGCCGATCCGATCGACAGCAGGCTTCCGCCCACCCCGGTCGTCAGTGTGATGAGCAGCCACTGACCATCCGTCATCGGCGGATCCATGGTGAGGACGGCGAACATCAGCGGGATGTTGTCGACGATCGCGGAGAGGACGCCGATGGCGACATTGGCGATGGTGTGATCGCCGCCATAGAGTTGCGTGCTCACGAGATCGAGGTAGCCGAGGACGCCGAGGCCGCCGACGGCGAAGATGATGCCGAAGAAGAAGAGGAGCGTGTCCCATTCGACCTTGGCGATGAGGGCGAAGGAATCGAGCACCATGTCGCCGTCGTCGTTCCGCCGGGCGCGGCGCTGGAGACCGAAGGCCAGGATCTGGAGATAGCCGAGGCCGAGCATCATGCCGAGGGCAGGGGGAAGCGAGAGGAAGTTCCGGAAGCAAACGGCGGTGACGATGGTGGCGGCAAACAGGAGCGCCACGGCCAGCGCGCCGGGCTTCAGCCGCACGCGGGCGGCCTGCGAGGGCGGACTGCCGCGCGGCACGGCGAAATGCATCAATGCCGCCGGCACGACGAAGTTGACGAGAGACGGCAGAAACAGATCGAAGAACTCGAAGAAGGTGAGCTTCTCCTTCTGCCAAACCATCAGGGTGGTGATGTCGCCGAAGGGCGAGAAGGCGCCGCCGGCATTGGCCGCGACCACGAGGGCGACGCACGAGACGACGAGGAACGGGCGCGACTCCCGGCCGATCGCCAGGGTCACGGCGCCCATGACGAGGACCGTGGTCAGGTTGTCGAGCACGCTCGACAGGAAGAAGGCGAAGATGCCGGTGATCCAGAAGAGCCGGCGGTAGGAGAACCCGTGGCCGACGAGCCAGCCGCGCAAGGCGTCGAAAATCCGCCGCTCCTCCAGCGTGTTGACGTAGGTGATGGCCACCAGGAGAAACAGCAGGAGCTCGCCATATTCGAGGATGACGTGCGAGGCGGCCGCGTTGGCGGCCTCGCCCGCTCCCTGCTCGGCGTGGATCACCCCTATCAGCAGCCATATGAGGCCGGCCGCGACGAGCACGGGCTTCGACTTCCGCAGCGCGGTCGTCTCTTCGAGCACGACCAGCGCGTAGGCGGCGAGAAAAATGGCTAGCGCGAGGTAGCCCAGCGGGTGCGTGGTGAAGTCCCGCTCGGCGGCCGCCTGTGCCGCGGCGGGCAGGGTGCCGGCGAACCAGGCAAGCGCTGCAATGGCGAGCCGCATGCTGCCTCCTCAGACGGTGCGAAGATACCAGGCGAAATCGCGCGACGTCGGTTCGGCGGAGAACCGATCGGCCTCGGCCCGCTTGATGGCCGCGAAGCAATGGACGAACGGGTCGCCGAAATACGATCTCAACACATCGGACGCCTCGAATGCCTCGATGGCATGCGTCCACTCGGTCGGGATGCGGTCGAGCCCCGCGGCCTCGTAGCCGTTGCCGGTCGTCGCCGGGCCGGGATCGAGCTTCATTTCGATTCCGAGATGCATGCCGGCCAGGACCGCCGACAGCACGAGATAGGGGTTGGCGTCGGCACCGGCCGGACGGTGCTCGATGTGGCAGGTCTCCGGCGCGCCGGCCGGAAGGCGAAGCGAGACAGTGCGATTGTTGACGCCCCAGCTCACCGACGTCGGGGCATAGGAGTTGTTGCGGAAGCGGCGATAGGAATTGGCATTGGGAGCGAGAAGCAGGGTCGAGGCCTTCATCGTCGCCATGAGGCCGGCGATGGCCCGCATCAGCAGCGGATTGTCGGACGGCGATGCCGCGGCGAATACGTTCTTCCCCGACCGGTCGGCGAGGCTCACATGGATGTGCATGCCGCAGCCCGTCCATTGCGCATAGGGCTTGGCCATGAAGCTGGCGATGAGGCCGTGCTTCATGGCGGTCGAGCGGATGAGGCGCTTGAGCATGATGGCCTCGTCGCCCGCTTTCAGGATGTCGGCGCGATGGCGGAGAACGATCTCGAGCTGTCCCGGCGCATACTCCGAGATCAGCGTCTTGGCCGGCAAGCCCTGGATTTCGGCGTATTCATAGAGGTCATGGAAGAACGGAGCGAAATCGTCGAGGTCCTGGAGATTGTAGGCCTGGTAGTGCTGCGGCTGGGCGCCGCTCGTCGCGGAACGCGGCGGCAGGGGCCGTCCGGCCAATGCCGAGTCGCGATCCATGAGGAAGAATTCGAGCTCGACGGCGCCGACCGGAGTCAAGCCGAGCGGCTCGAAGCGGCTTGCGACGTCGACAAGGAGATTGCGCGGATCGGCATAGTGGCGTCGGCCGTCGAGATCGCAGACGGAGGCGAGGTATTGCGCCGCCGGCTCTTCGCTCCACGGCATCGTCACCATGCTGCCGGCAACCGGCCACAGGAGAAGATCACGGTCGCCTTCATCCCAAACGAGACCGGTCTCGACGACATCGGCACCGGTGATGTCGAGGGCGAGGGCTGAGATCGGAAAGAAGCGGCCGTCGCGCCAGGCGGCCACGACCTCGTCGCGCCGCAAGACCTTGCCGCGCTGGACGCCGCACAGGTCGGTCCACACGAGGTGGACGCTCTTCACGCCGGGATGGGCGGCGAGGAACGTCTCGGCGGCGTCGGCTTGTCCGGGAGTGACCATGGCCATGCGACTAGCCTCGCCCGCCGCCGGTGAGCTCGGCCAGGCAGCCGCCGATGGCGGACGACAGCGCATCGACGTCGGATTTCGTGGTCGCAGGGCAGACCAGCATCATGTTGTGGAAGGGCGTGATCACGTGGCCGCGGTTCAATAGATAGTGGTGGACGGCGCGGTCGACGGGACGATGGATGGCGCGCCGCGCCTCGTCGCCGTTGCGCGGACGTTCGGGAGTGCACATGAACTCGACGCGGGCGCCGACGCGCACGACATGCCAAGGCGCGCGATGCCCGTCGATCTCGGCGGCGATGCCGCGTTCGAGCCGCTCGGCAAGGGCGATCATCGGCTTGAAGGCGCGCGGCGTGAAATAGCGCTCGAGCATGCGACGGATGAGGGCAAGTTGCAGGGCGCTCCCCGCAAGCGTGGTGCCGATGCCGGAATGCCCGGGCTTCTTGGTCTTCAGGTATCGACGGATGCGGCGGGCGACCGCGGCGGAGAAACCGTAGACGGCGGCGGGCACGCCGCCGGCGATGGGCTTGCCGAGCACGAGGGCGTCCGGCTCGAGACCGCAGGCGCCGGTATATCCGCCGGGACCCGACGACATGCAGTGCGTCTCGTCGATCACGAGCAGGGTGCCGGTGCGGCGCGTGATGCGCCGCAGCGCGTCGTGAAACCCGGGCTCGGGGAGAACCATGCCGCAATTGGTCATGACCGGCTCGGCGAGAACGCAGGCAACGTCGCCGGGGGCCAGGGCGGCCTCGAGCGCCGCGACGTCGTTGAACTCCACTACCTTGGTGAGCCGTGCCAAGTCGCGCGCCTCGCCGATCAAACCCGGATCCGTCACGGCGCGCTTTCCAGCGCGACGGACGAACGTCTCGTCGACGGCGCCGTGGTAACACCCGTTGAAGACGAGGATCTTGCGCCGGCCGGTGATGGCGCGCATCCAGCGCAGCACCGACCGGTTGGCGTCGCTGGCCGTCGCCGTCACCTGCCAGATCGGCAAGCCGAAACGATCGGCGAGAAGCCTGCCGACGACCTCCGCGTCGGGGGACGGCATCATGGTGGTGATGCCGTTCTTGCCCTGGCGCACGAGCTCGCGATGGAACTCCGGCGGGCTGTGCCCGAACATCGCGCCGGTGTCGCCGAGGCAGAAATCGACATAGGCGTTGTCGTCGGCGTCGGTCAGCGCAACCCCCTGCGCCTTGCGGATGAAAAGGGGAAAGGGCGTCGCCCAGTCGGCCATCCAGAACATCGGGACGCCGCCCAGCCAATGGTCGGCAGCGCGTTTCGCCAGCTCCGCCGAGCGCGGATTGCGTTTCACGAATAGCGTTCGTTCCCGGTCAAGCATGGCGCCCACCGCTCGGTCCGAGATCGTTCGCAGCGCAGTCATTCAAAATTCCCCGTCACGCCCGTCCAATTCCCTAGCACGGAGACGGGGGGCTGCGGCAACCTCGACCTTCATCTTGCGGTGCGGTCGCGCATTCGCTACCGAAGGCGTGCAGCTCAGAGGCGCTCATGGCGGGACGGATCGTTTACGTTAACGGGGACTACCTTCCTGAGGAGGAGGGGAAAGTTTCAATCTTCGATCGCGGCTTTCTGTTCGCCGACGGCGTCTACGAAGTCACGGCGGTGGTGGGCGGAAAGCTCATCGATTACGCGCCCCACATGGAACGGCTCGAGCGATCGCTCAAGGAGATCGCCATGGCATGGCCGTGCACGAAGGCAGAGCTGCGCGCCATGCACGAGGAACTCATCCGCCGAAACGCGGTGATGCAGGGATGGGTCTACATGCAGATCACGCGCGGCGCCGCCGACCGCGACTTCAAGTTCCCGAAGGCCGTCGGGTCGAGCCTCGTCGCCTTCACGCAGGTCAAGGACATCATCGACAATCCCGATGCCGTCACGGGCGTCAAGGTCATCAGCGTGCCGGACGTCCGCTGGGCGCGGCGCGACATCAAGTCGGTCATGCTGCTCGCTCCCGTTCTCGGCAAGCAGGCGGCCTACGAGGCGGGCGCGTTCGAGGCCTGGATGATCGAAGACGGTCACGTAACCGAGGGGACCTCGTCGAACGCCTATATCGTGAAGGACGGACGCGTGATCACCTGTCCGCTCTCCAATCGGATCCTGGCCGGGGTCACACGGCGATCGCTGTTCCGACTTGCCGCCGAGAGCGGCGTCATCATCGAGGAGCGCCGTTTCACGCTCAGCGAAGCTTACGAGTCGGACGAGGCGTTTCTCACCAGCGCCTCCAATTTCGTGCTTCCCATCGTCGAGATCGACGGGAACCGCATCGGCGGCGGCCAGCCGGGTCCGGTGGCCCGCCGGCTGCGGGCGCTCTTCATCGAAATGGCGAAGGACGCCGACTGATTTGCATTTGACGGAAGTCTCCGGCGAGGACTGGGATCGGCGCGTCGCCATGTTTCGCGACGCGGTGCACGAACAGACGCATGCCTATGCGGCGGCACGGTGGGGCGAGCGCCAGGTGCGGTGCTTCACCGTCACGGATGACGGAGCGACGATCGGCGGCGCGGTCGTCATGACCATCGGCATCCCGATGACCCGATGCGGCATCGCCACGGTGAAGTTCGGCCCGCTCCACCGGCCGTTCGACCGGGAACCGGAGCCGGGGGCGATGGGAAGAATCGCCGCGATTCTTCGAAACCATTTCTGCGAACGCCTCGACTATCGGCTGACCATCATTCCCCCTCCCGGAGATGAAGACGTCGCCGCCGAACTGGCGGCGGCCGGGTACCAATCCGAGACGCCGCTCGTCGACCGGCGCCGCTATCTCGTCGACCTGTCGCTGCCGCTCGATGCGCTGGTTTCCGGCGCCAAGGGCCGGTGGCGGCGCAACCTCAAGCACGCGGCTGAGCAGGGGCTCGACATCAGCGAAGAGCCTGGTCGGCCGGGGCTCGACATCTTCAACGGCATTTTCAGTTCGCTTTTGGATCGCAAGCAGGGCGTCGACCAAGCTGGATTGCGCGAGATGGCCGACCTCATGCAAGCCGAAGATCCTCGCCTCAGACCGCGGGTCTTCCTAGCCCGACGACGCCACTATCCGGCGGCGGGCGCGATCGTCAGCGCGATCGGGGAACGGTCGACGTACCTGTTCGGCGCCCAGACCGAGGCCGGCCAAGAGATGTGCGCCAGCTACGGACTGCAGATGCACATCATCGCGGCGCTCCAGCGGGAAGGCCGCTGCCGGTGGTACGATCTCGGCGGCGACAACAACGTTCAAGGCCTCATCCAATTCAAGACCGGACTCATCGGCGAACGCGGCCGCATCCTCACCATCCCGGCGCCCATGTCGGCAGGCGGGGGGCTATTGAGCGACCTCCTCGCCAAGGCGGGCAAGGCGGCGCGAAGCCTGGTGCGCTAGCGCTGGCTGGTCCGCCAGCCGGGATTGATCCACGGCTCAAGGTTCGAAGCGGGGAGCGGCGTGCGCCCGAGGATGTGGTCAGACGCCTTCTCGCCGATCATGATCGACGGCGCATTGAGGTTGCCGTTGGTGATGCGGGGCATGATCGATGAATCCGCAACCCGCAAGCCGTCGATGCCGATCACCCGGCATTCGGGATCGACGACGGCCAGGGGATCCCCGGCATCGCCCATCTTGCAGGTACCGCACGGATGATAGGCGCTTTCGGCATGGTCGCGCACGAAAGCGTCGATTTCGGCGTCGCTCAGCATGGTCTCGCCCGGCTGGATCTCGCGGCCCTTGTACGGCTTGAAGGCGTCCTGGGCGAAGAGCTCGCGGGTCAGCCGGATGGCGGCGCGGTACTCCTTCCAGTCGTCGGGGTGGGACATGTAGTTGAAACGGATGACGGGCGGCTCGCGCGGATCGGGCGAGCGGGCCCGCACATGGCCGCGCGACTTGGTGCGCATGGGTCCGACATGGACCTGGAAGCTGTGGCCGGGGGCGGCCGACTTGCCGTCGTAGCGCATGGCGATGGGAAGGAAATGGTACTGGATGTCGGGATATTCGACGCCGGCGGCGGAGCGGATGAAGCCGCAGGACTCGAAATGGTTGGTAGCCCCGAGGCCGGTGCGGAAGAGCAGCCATTCGGCGCCGATCAGGCCCTTGGCGAAGAGCTTGAGCTTCGGATAGAGCGAGACGGGCACGAGGGATTCGAACTGAAAATAGACCTCGAGATGGTCGTGGAGGTTCTCGCCGACGCCGGCAAGATCGTGGACCGGCGCGATGCCGGCCTCCCTCAGATGCGAGGCATTGCCGATGCCCGACAGCTGCAGGAGCTTCGGCGAATTGATGGAGCTCGCCGCTACGATGACCTCCCGGTTGGCGTGCGCCGCGAGGACCCTGCCGCGGTGCTCGTATTCGACGCCGGTGGCGCGCTTTCCGTCGAGCAGGATGCGGCGGGCGAAGGCCCGGGTCGTGAGCTTCACGTTTCTGCGGCGCAGGGCCGGGCGGAGATAGGCGTTGGCGACCGACCAGCGGGTGCCGTTCCACACCGTCATCTCCATGGCGCCGAAGCCTTCCTGCTGGCGGCCGTTGTAGTCGGGCGTCACCGGATAGCCGGCCTGGCGTCCGGCTTCGATGAATGCGTCATAGAGCGGATTGGTGCGGGGGCCGCGCGTGACGTGCAGCGGGCCGGAACTGCCGCGCCACCCTTCCTCGCCGCCGTGGCTCGTCTCGGCACGGACGAAATACGGGAGAACGTGGCGATACGCCCAGCCGCGGGCGCCCATCTCCTCCCAGGCGTCGAAGTCGCGGGCATGGCCGCGCACGTAGACCATGCCGTTGATGGACGACGAGCCGCCGATGACCTTGCCGCGCGGCGTCGCCAGGCGGCGGCCGCCGAGGGCGGGCTCCGGCTCGGCGCGGAAGCCCCAGTCGTAGAGCGGCATGTTCATGGGGTAGGAGAGCGCCGAGGGCATCTGGATGAGCGGGCCGACGTCGGTGCCGCCGTATTCGAGGACGAGGACCGTGTGGCGGCCGTCCTCGCTCAGCCGATGCGCCATCGCGGAACCGGCCGAGCCCGATCCTATGATGATGTAGTCGAACGCCGTCATGGCGATCAGTTGAGGCGGTGCGCCCCGGCGCGGAGCTGCGCATCGACATAGTCGATCGTCAGCCGGCGTGCGCCGCGGGCATCGTCGGTTCCGCCGCGCAGCGCGCAGCGCAGCCACAACCCGTCGATCATGGAGGCGATGCCCTCGGCGGCGGCCTCGACGCGGTCGGTCGCGACGGCACCCTTCAATGCGTGGACGAGATTGGAACGCAGACGGGAATGATAGAGGCGGACGATGCGGGCGAGCCGCTCCGACTGGCGCGCATTGCCGTACAGTCCGAGCCAGGCCGCCATGACGGCGTCCGAGAACTGGTGGTCGGCGAAGCTCGCCTCGACGATCGCATGCAAGCGCTCGCGCGGCGTTGTGGAGCCGCGCAGCTTCACCACGACCTGCCGGCGCAAGTCCCCGAGCAAGTAGCGCATGGTGGCGAAGAGAAGGTCATCCTTGTCGGCGAAGTAGTGGTGCACGATGCCGGCCGACACGCCTGCCTTGCGGGCTATGCGGGCCACTGTCGCATCGGCAAGACCGAATTCATGAATCGCGGCAATTGCAGCGTCGATTAACTGTTTTCGGCGGATGGGGCGCATTCCAAGCTTCGGCATTTCACGCATTCCCGCTGATTTTCCCGATTTTCTACATTGTTTTCGGTTGGTCATTCAAATAAAAACAGGCTTTCGGCGTGCACGGCCGAGCAGGGATCGCCAAGCAGGATCAGACGAACGTCCATCCCTGAGTTCGGGTGTGCTGTCGGGTGAGGAGATTCAAAGGAGGAGTTGTCATGAAATGGCATATCAGGGCGGTCGCTGCCACCGCCATGGCCGCCATCGGCGCTGCCACATTCGCATCACCGTCGTTCGCAGCCGAACCCGAGGCCTGCAAGAAGGTCCGGTTCTCGGACGTCGGATGGACGGACATCACGGCCACCACCGCGACGGCTACGGTCATCCTCGAGGCGCTGGGCTACGAGCCCGACATCCAGGTGCTATCGGTTCCGGTTACCTACACATCGCTCAAGAACAAGGACATCGACGTCTTCCTCGGCAACTGGATGCCGACCATGGAAAACGACATCAAGCCCTTCCGCGACGACGGCTCGGTCGAGACGCTCGGCACCAACCTCGAAGGGGCGAAGTACACGCTCGCCGTTCCGAAGTACACCCAGGAGGCGGGGCTCAAGGATTTCGCCGACATCACGAAGTTTCGTGACCAGCTCGGCGGCAAGATCTACGGGATCGAACCCGGCAACGACGGCAACCGGCTCATCCTCGACATGATCAGCGGCGACAAGTTCGGGCTGAAGGGCTTCGAGCTCGTCGAGTCTTCCGAGCAGGGCATGCTGGCGCAGGTCGCGAAGTCGACGCAGGCCAAGGAGCACGTCGTGTTCCTCGGCTGGGAACCGCATCCGATGAACGCCAATTTCGAGATGGCCTACCTGTCGGGCGGCGATGAGATCTTCGGACCGAATTTCGGCGGCGCCACGGTCCACACGAACGTGCGCCAGGGTTACGTCGGCGAATGCCCGAACGTCGGGAAGCTCGTTTCCAACCTGAAGTTCACGCTCAAGATGGAGAACGAGATCATGGGCGCCATCCTGAACGACAGCAAGGACGCGAAGGTCGCCGCGAAGGAATGGCTCAAGGCCAATCCCGATGCCGCCTCGGCGTGGCTCGAGGGCGTCACCACCTACGACGGCGGCGACGCGAAGGCGGCGCTCGGCACGGCGCTCGGCAGCTGATCGACGAGGATCGCCGCACGGAGCGAGAGCTTCGTGCGGCCCTCCGGCGGGCGGGCTGGAACAGTAGTACGGGATGGACAGGTTCACCGAACTCATCACGCAGTACAAAATCCCCATCGGGCAGTGGGGAAAGAAGTTCTTCGATTTCCTGACGACCTATTTCGAGTGGTTCTTCGACGCCGTATCGCGGTCGATGACCTACGGGCTCGAATCGCTGATCGGCGGTCTCCTGTGGCTGCCGCCGCTCGTCACCGTTCTCGCCATCGCCGCCATCGCCTTCCTTCTCAAGCGGTCGCTCGCTTTGGTGGCGGGCGTGATCCTCGGCCTCCTGTTCATCATCAACCAGGGCCTGTGGAAGGAGACGATCGAGACGCTGGCGCTCGTCGTCGGCGCCACCGGCGTATCGATGATCATCGGCGTGCCGCTCGGCATCGCGGCCGGGCACCGCGAGTGGCTCTACAAGCTTCTGCACCCGCTCCTCGACCTGATGCAGACGCTGCCGACCTTCGTCTACCTCATCCCGGCGCTCGTGCTCTTCGGCCTCGGCCTGGCACCCGGCCTCATCGCCACGGTCATCTTCGCGGTGCCAGCGCCCATCCGGCTGACCCATCTCGGCATCACCTCGGTGCCCAAGCAGCTCATCGAGGCCGGAGAGGCGTTCGGCGCCACTAAGCGCCAGCTCCTGTGGAAGATCGAGCTGCCGGCGGCCCTGCCCACCATCATGGCCGGCTTCACCCAGTGCATCATGCTGTCGCTGTCGATGGTGGTCATCGCTGCACTGGTCGGCGCCAACGGGCTCGGCAAGCCGGTGGTCAGGGCGCTGAACTCGGTGAACGTGCCGCTCGGCCTCGAGGCCGGGCTCGCTATCGTGGTGCTCGCCATCATCCTCGACCGCGTCTGCCGGGTGGAGATGGCCTCTATCGGAGACAAGCCGAAATGAAGATGCCGGCGGTCTCCTTCAAGCATGTCGACATCATCTTCGGACGGCAGGCGGCGGACGGGCTGGCGCTGCTCGACAAGGGCGCCACGCGCAGCGAGATCCTCGAGAAGACGGGTGCTGTGCTCGGCTGCGCCGACGCGACGCTCGATGTCGGCGAGGGCGAGATCTGCGTCCTCATGGGCCTGTCGGGTTCCGGCAAGTCGACGCTGCTGCGAGCGGTCAACGGCCTCAACCGACCGGTGCGCGGCGAGGTGCTGGTGAGGGAGGGCGACAAGATCGTCGACGCGGCGAAATGCGATCGGGACACGCTGCGGCGCATGCGCATGTCGCGGGTGGCGATGGTGTTCCAGCAATTCGCGCTGCTGCCGTGGCGCACGGTCGAGCAGAACGTCGGGTTCGGGCTCGAACTGTCAGGCGTCGGGGAGAAGGAGCGCCAGGAGCGCGTCGCGCGCCAGCTCAAGCTCGTCGGCCTCGACCAATGGGCCCGGAAATACGCCCACGAGCTGTCGGGCGGGATGCAGCAGCGCGTCGGCCTGGCCCGCGCCTTTGCAACGGAAGCGCCCATTCTGCTCATGGACGAGCCGTTCTCCGCCCTCGATCCCCTGATCCGTACGCACCTCCAGGACGAGCTCCTGAGCCTACAGCGCAAGCTCAAGCGCACCATCATCTTCGTCAGCCACGACCTCGACGAGGCGCTGAAGATCGGCACCCGGATCGCCATCATGGAGGCGGGGAGGGTGGTGCAGTACGGCGTGCCGCAGGACATCGTGCTCAAGCCCGCCAATGCCTACGTCGCCGATTTCGTCGCGCACATGAATCCGCTCAACGTGCTGACCGGCGACGTGATGATGCGCAAGATCGGCGACCTGAAGAAGCACGGCCACAGCGTGACGGCGGACGACGGGCGGGGCGTGCACATCACCCTGTCGCCGACCGGCTTGCCTACCAAGGCGACGATGAACGGCAAGACCCTGCCGGTCGTCGCCGTGGAGCCCGACCAGAAAGGTGTCGCGGCGGGCAGCATCGCGGTCATGCCGGCCAACTCGACCATGCGCTCGATCATCGAGATGCGCCGCAGCTCCGGCCTGCCGGTGCTGCTGGCCAACGGCAGCAAGGCAGTCGGAGTGGTCGGAGACGACGAGATCTACGCCGCGCTGATGCACCGCGTGCATTCGTGAGGAGGGTCGGCCGACCGCCAATCTCGGCGTGTGGCCGCAACCTGCCGTCCCATCGCAGCGTGCGGCCCGCTTTGACAGTGACGGGCACAAACGGTAATGATCCGAAGGACAAGACGGCGGGTTTTCAAGCGGAAGGTGATGATGGGGGCATCTTTGCTTACAGGCGAAGATGAATGCGCCGTGGTCGTGAACGAGCGCGGTCCGTCGCCCATCGTCCTGGTCTGCGAGCATGCCGGCCGCCGCATCCCCAAATGCCTGGGAACGCTGGGACTTTCCGAGGACGAGCGCCGCGGCCACATCGCCTGGGACATCGGGGCGGAGGGGGTGGCCCGACACCTGGCCGAAGGCCTCGACGCGCCGCTCGTCGTGCAGCGCTACTCGCGACTCGTCTACGACTGCAACCGCCCGCCCGACTCGCCGACCGCCATCCCGACGATCAGCGAGACCACACGCATCCCCGGCAACGAGGGCCTGACGCCCGACGATCGGGAAGCGCGGGTCGAGGCGATCTACCGGCCCTTCCATCGGCGGGTTGCTGAACTCCTCGACGAACGAGCCGGCCACGCGGCGGAGACGATCTTCGTCACCATCCATTCCTTCACGCCCGTCTTCAAGGGCGTGCCGCGGCAGCTTGACGTCGGCCTCCTTTTCGACCGCGACCGGCGGTTCACGGACGCGCTCGCAGCGCTGCTCGGGCGGAGCGGACTCGACGTCCGGACGAACGAGCCCTACGGGCCGGAGGACGGTGTCTGCCACACGCTCAACCTCCATGCCGGGGCGCGCGGCCTTCCCTATGCGATGATCGAGATTCGCAACGACCTGATCGCCCATGACGCGGGACAGATTGAGTGGGCGCACCGCCTGACGAACGTGCTGCAGCAGGCGGCTGCCAGTTTCGGACGCGGCACGCGAAGGACAGCCGCCCACGCCTGATCGACGATCAGGGCGGGCAGCTGAAAGGGGACAGACATGGCCGGACAAGACGGTGGCATCAGCTATACCAAGGCTGATGCAGGTTACTTCGAAAAGCGGGTGCTGCAGCGCTATGCGGGGGTATGGTCGCTGTGGGCGCTCGGCGTCGGCGCGGTCATCTCGGGCCATTTCTCGGGATGGAACTTCGGGTTCGCGACGGGAGGCTGGGGCGGACTGCTGGTCGCCGGCATCCTCATCGCCATCATGTATCTCGGCCTCGTCTTCAGCATCGCCGAAATGTCGCCGGCGCTGCCGCACACGGGAGCGGCCTATTCCTTCGCGCGGACGGCGATGGGCCCGTGGGGCGGGTATCATCACGGGACTGTGCGAAAACGTCGAATACGTCATCACGCCGGCGGTCATCGTGACGTTCATCGCCGCCTATGTGAGCGGCATCTTCGGCATCGACGCGGCGTACTCGCCGATCATCTGGATACTCTTCTACCTCATCTTCCTCGGCCTCAACATCTTCGGGGTCGAGCTGTCGTTCAAGGTGACGCTCATCATCACGCTCGTGTCGCTGGCGGTGCTCGTGATCTTCTGGATCAGCGCCATTCCGAACATGGACTTCAGCCGGTGGGCCCTCAACATCGCGCCCGACGGCAGCGAGCTTCCGGAAGGCAACGGGCCGCTCTTCCCGATGGGCATCACGGGCATCCTCGCGAGCCTTCCCTTCGCGGTGTGGCTGTTCCTGGCCATCGAGCAGCTGCCGCTGGCGGCGGAAGAATCGGTCGATCCGAAGCGCGACATGCCGCGCGGTATCATCCTCGGCATGATGACGCTGATCATTTCCGCATTCATGATCGTGCTCCTCAATCCATCGGTCATCGGCGTCGGCTCGCACAAGCTCGGCTCGTCGATCGAGCCGCTGCTCGACGGCTTGCGGGCGATCTATGGAGACATCGGGGCGACAATCCTCGGCGTCCTGGCGCTTACCGGCCTCATCGCGAGCTTCCATACCATCCTTTTCGCGATGGGACGGCAGGTCTACTCGCTGTCGCGAGCCGGCTACTTCCCGACGGAACTGTCCGTGACGCACGAGAAGTACCGGACGCCGCATCTGGCGATGATCGTCGGCGCCGTCGTCGGCCTGGTGATCATGCTGATCATCTGGTTCCGCGAGGGCGCGGCGGAAGGCGGTGCCATCATCGGCAGCGTGCTGCTAAACATGGCGGTGTTCGGGGCCATGTTCTCCTACATCCTGCAGGCGATCTCGTTCATCATGCTGAGGAAGAACCAGCCGAACATCAATCGTCCGTATGTCAGCCCGCTCGGCATACCGGGCGCGGTGGTGACGATCGTCATCGCGTGCATCACGCTGCTCTACCAGATCCAGGACAAGAACTTCTCCAAGGGCGTCCTGTGGGTGGTCGTGTGGTTCGCCGTCGGCATCGCCTACTTCGCGCTGTTCGGACGCCACAAGCTCATCCTGTCGCCCGAAGAGGAGTTCGCGATGTCGCATCGCGAGAAATCGCGGGCGTAGCTTAGAGACGACACGACCGCGGCAGCCCGTCCGGCTGCCGCGGCTTTTCGCTTCGCATCACGTGTGTTCAATTCCGGAGTTCTCCTTCCCATGACCGGCAACCTCGGCTTCGCGCAACTCAAGGAAGAAGTTGCGGCGGGCAAGATCGACACGGTGGTCACGGCGTTCAGCGACATGCAGGGCCGCCTCATGGGCAAGCGCTTCCACGCCCAGTTCTTCGTCGACGGGGCGTACGAGGAAACGCACGCCTGCAACTATCTTCTTGCCGACGATATCGATATGGAGCCGGTTCCCGGCTACAAGGCGGCGAGCTGGGAAAAGGGGTACGGCGACTTCGTGCTGAAGCCGGACCTCGACACGATGTGCCGGACGCCGTGGCTGCCGGGCACGGCGCTCGTGCTGTGCGACGTGCTCGACCATCACACGCACGAAGACGTGCCGCATTCGCCGCGCGCCATCCTGAAGAAGCAGCTCAAGCGCCTGAGCGAGCGGAAGATGAAGGCCTACATGGCGTCGGAGCTCGAGTTCTTCCTGTTCGACGACAGCTACGAGACGGCGAACGAGAAAGGCTATCGCGGCCTCAAGACGGCCGGCCCGTACATCGAGGACTACCACATCCTGCAGACCACCAAGGAAGAGGGCGTCATGCGGGCGATCCGCAACGGCCTGCAGGGCGCCGGCATTCCGGTCGAGAACTCGAAGGGCGAGTGGGGGCCGGGGCAGGAGGAGATCAACGTCCGCTACGCCGAGGCGCTGGCGATGGCCGACCGCCACGTCGTGCTCAAGAACGCCTGCAAGGAAATCGCCTGGGCCCAGGGCAAGGCCATCACCTTCATGGCGAAGTGGGACTACGGGCTTGCCGGCAACTCCTCCCACATCCACCAGTCGCTGTGGACGGCGGACGGGTCGCGGTCGCTGTTCCACGATGCGAAAGGCGAGCACGGCATGTCGGAAACCATGCGCCAGTACATGGCGGGACAGCTCGCCCATGCCGACGAGATCACCTATTTCCTGGCGCCCTACATCAACTCCTACAAGCGCTTCCAGGCGGGAACCTTCGCGCCGACGCGGGCCGTGTGGAGCTTCGACAACCGGACGGCGGGGTACCGCCTGTGCGGGGCGGACAGCAAGGGCATCCGCGTCGAATGCCGGGTAGGCGGCGCCGACCTCAACCCCTATCTCGCCTTCGCGGCGCTGCTCGCCGCCGGCCTCGACGGCATCGACAAGAAGATGCCGCTCGAACCGGTCTTTTCGGGAGATGCCTACGACACCAAGCGGCAGGCGCGCGAGATCCCCAAGACGCTGCGCGATGCAATGGCGAAGCTCGACCAGTCGGAATTGCTGCGCCGGGCGATGGGCGACGACGTCATCGACCACTACGTCCACACGGCACGGTGGGAGCAAATGGAATACGACCGCCGCATCACCGACTGGGAAATCAAGCGCGGCTTCGAGCGGGCCTGATCATGGCGCGGAAAGCAACGGTCAGGTGCGTCTCGCCGGTTACCGGCAAGCTCTATGCGGAGCGGCCGGTCGCATCCCAGAAAGCGGTTGCGGCGACGTTCTCGGCGGCCCGCGCCGCCCAGAACACATGGAAGCGGCTGCCGATCGCCGAGCGGGCCCGCTACTGCACGGCCGCCGTCGACGCCATGACCGCCATGCGCGCCGAGATCGTGCCGGAGCTCGCCTGGCAGATGGGCAGGCCGGTGCGCTACGGAGCAGGCGAGATCAGGGGCTTCGAGGAACGGGCCCGCCACATGATCGCAATCGCCCCCCAAGCGCTGGAGCGCATCGCGGCCGGCCCGAAGGACGGCTTCGAACGCTACATCAAGCGCGAGCCGGTCGGCGTCGTGTTCACCATCGCCCCGTGGAATTATCCCTATCTCACGGCGGTGAATTCGATCGTGCCGGCGCTCATGGCGGGGAACACAGTCGTCCTCAAGCATGCCGCGGCGACGCTGCTCGTCGCCGAGCGCTTCCAGGCGGCGTTCGACAAGGCCGCTTTGCCGAAGGGCGTATTCCAACATCTCATGCTCACGCACGCCCAGACGGCGGGCATCATCTCGGGCGGGCTCGCCGACATGGTGTGCTTCACCGGCTCGGTCGAAGGCGGAAAGGCGATGGAGAAGGCGGCGGTCGGACGCTTCATGCCCCTCGGCCTCGAGCTCGGCGGTAAGGACCCCGCCTATGTCCGAGCCGATGCAAACCTGACGCATGCCGTCGAAAACCTGGTCGACGGGGCCTTCTTCAATTCGGGCCAGTCGTGCTGCGGAATCGAGCGCATCTACGTGCACCGCAAGGTCCATGACGATTTCGTCGATGGCGTCGTGGCGCTCACCGGCAAGTACGTCCTCGGCGATCCCCTGGACGAGGCGACGACGCTCGGGCCGATGGTGAAGCCCGAGGCCGCCGAATTCGTGCGCAAGCAGATCGCCGCCGCGGTGCGCGCCGGCGCCCGGTCCCAGATCGACCCCAAGTCGTTCGCGCGGGACCGCAAGGGCTCCGCCTACATGGCGCCGCAGGTGCTGACGAAGGTCAACCACCAGATGGCCGTGATGCGGGAGGAGAGCTTCGGGCCCGTGGTCGGGATCATGAAGGTGGCGGACGACGACGAGGCGATCGCACTCATGAATGACAGCGACTACGGGCTGACGGCAGCGGTATGGACCGAGGATGCGGACGCGGCGCAACGGATCGGCGACGAGATCGCGACCGGAACGGTGTTCATGAACCGGTGCGACTACCTCGATCCGGCGCTGGCATGGACCGGCGTCAAGAACTCCGGCCGCGGCGCGACCCTGTCGCCGGTCGGTTACGAGTCGCTGACCCGGCCGAAGAGCTATCACCTGAGAACGAAGACGACATGACCCTACCCAACCGCAACTTCAACTTCCCCACCGCCATCCGGTTCGGCGCCGGACGCGTCGCCGAGCTCGCCGAGCTGTGCCGCAGCAACGGCATGGCGCGGCCGCTGTTCGTGACCGATCCGGGCCTCGCACAGATGCCGATGGTCGACAAGATCATCGCCGATCTCACGAAAGCGAAGCTCGGCGTCAAGATGTTCTCCAAGGTGCGCCCCAATCCCATCGAGGCGAACGTCTCGGAAGGCGTCGCGGCCTTTCGGGCCGGCGGACACGACGGCGTCGTAGCGTTCGGCGGCGGGTCGGGGCTCGACGTCGGCAAGCTCATCGCGCTGATGCACGGCCAGACGATCCCGATCTTCGATCTCGAGGACATCGGCGACTGGTGGACGCGGGCCAATGCCAAGGCCATCGCTCCGGTCATCGCGGTGCCGACGACGGCGGGCACCGGTTCGGAGGTCGGCCGGGCCGGGGTCGTCACGCATCCGCAGACGCACGAGAAGAAGATCATCTTCCATCCCGGCATCATGCCGCGCGTCGCGTTGCTCGATCCCGAGCTGTCGGTGGGATTGCCGGCCAAGCTCACCGCCGCCACGGGCATGGACGCGCTCGCCCACTGTCTCGAAGCCTACTGCGCTCCGTTCTACCATCCGCTGGCCGCGGGCGTGGCGCTCGAAGGCCTGCGGCTCGTCAAGGAGAACCTCGTCAAGGCGGTGAAGAACGGCAAGGACCTCGACGCGCGCGGCAACATGCTGCTCGCCTCGTCGATGGGCGCCACCGCCTTCCAGCGCGGGCTTGGCGCCATCCATGCGCTGTCGCATCCCTTCGGCGGCCTCTACGACGCCCATCACGGGCTCCTCAACGGGATCGTGATGCCGTATGTCGTGAAGGCGAACCGCCGCAAGATCGAAAAGGAGATCACGCGGGCGGCCGCCTATCTCGGCATCAAGGGCGGCTTCGACGGATTCCTGAAGTGGATTCTCGCCTTGCGGCGGGACATCGGCATTCCGCATGCCCTGAAGGACATCGGCATCGACGCCAAGCGGCTGGACGAGATCGCCAAGATGGCGATCCGCGACCCGTCGGCGGGCGGAAATCCGATCGCCTTCAGCGAAAGCCAGTACAAAAGCCTGGCCCGCAAATGCGTTACGGGCAGTCTCTGAGATTTCGGTTCAATGGAAGTCGCGCGACTTCGGGATGGGATTGGCCGCCCGGGGATGGCGGGCGCCCTCGCGACGGTCGTAGCCCGGCCGCCGCACCTCGTCGGCGGGCGCATAGGGGTTCACGAAGGTGGTGAAGTCCTCCGAGAGGTGCTTCAGCCAACCGGTCCTGTCCTCGATGCGGTTCGCAACGACATGGATGATGTCCTGGTGCCGCTGGATGCGGCCGCGCACCAGCATCAGCCGCGCGCCCATGACGGTTGAACGGTAGGTCTCCAGCGCGCGCGGCCAGACGACGATGTTGCACACGCCGAACTCGTCCTCGAGGGTGATGAAGACGACGCCCATGGCGCTGCCCGGACGCTGACGGATGAGCACGATGCCGGCGACGGCGACCGAGCGGCCGTTGGCGAGGGTGCGCAGGCGGGCATTGTCGGTGACGCCTTCCCGCGTGCACAAGTCGCGCAGGAAGCTCATCGGATGCGCCTTCAGCGACAGGCGTACGGTCTGGTAGTCGGTGACGACCTCCTCGCTTATCGGCATGGGAGGCAGGGTGACGGGGAGCGCCTTGCCCTGATCCGACACCGAGGCCGCCTCGAAGAGAGGCAGCGGCTTCGCCCGCGCCAGGGCCTTCACCTGCCAGAGGGCCGTGCGGCGGTCGAGATCGAGGGACCGGAAGGCGTCGGCGGCGGCAAGCTTCTCCAGGGCCGCGACGGAGACGCCGGAATGGCGGTGGAGATCGGGAAGGCTGGTCAGGCGGGGAGCACGGGCGGCGAGGAGGATGCGGGCTTCCTTCTCGGGCAGGCCCTCGACCATCCGCAGGCCGAGGCGAAGGGCCGGGCCGGACCCGCCGCCGGCCTCGAGGATCGAATCCCAGTCGCTCAGATTCACATCCGGATGGCGGGCCTCGACACCGTGTTCGACGGCGTCGCGCACGATCTGGGCCGGGGCATAGAAGCCCATCGGCTGGGCGTTCAGCAGGCCGCAGGCGAAGACGGCGGGGTAGTGGCATTTGAGCCAGGCCGAGACATAGACGAGATGGGCGAAGCTCGCCGCGTGGCTCTCGGGAAAGCCGTACTCGCCGAAGCCCTTGATCTGCTCGAAGCAGCGGCGGGCGAAATCGGCCGCATAGCCGCGCTCCACCATGCGGCCCACCATCTTCTTCTCGAGCCTGCCGATGGTGCCGCGGCGCCGGAAGGTGGCCATGGCCTTGCGCAGCTCGTTGCTCTCGGCGGGCGTGAACTCCGCCGCCACCATGGCGAGCCGCATGGCCTGCTCCTGGAAAAGCGGCACGCCCTTGGTCTTGCCCAGCACTTTCCTCAGCTCGTCGGCGGGACCGAAGGCGGGATCGGGAGCCGGATAGTCCTCGGGCTCGAGGCCGTCGCGGCGGCGCAGGTAGGGATGCACCATGTCGCCCTGGATGGGGCCGGGCCTGACGATCGCCACCTCGATGACGAGATCGTAGAAGCAGCGCGGCTTCAGGCGCGGCAGCATGTTCATCTGGGCGCGGCTCTCGACCTGGAAGACGCCGATGGAATCGGCCCGGCACAGCATGTCGTAGACGGCGGGGTCCTCGCGCGGCAGCGTGGCGAGCGAATAGTGCAGGCCGTACCAGGCCGCCATCAGGTCGAAGCACTTGCGGATGCAGGTGAGCATGCCGAGGCCGAGGACGTCGACCTTCAGGATGCCGAGCGTGTCGATGTCGTCCTTGTCCCATTCGATGACGGTGCGGTCCTCCATGGCGGCATTGCCGATGGGAACGGTCTCGATCAGGGGGCCGCGGGTAAGGACGAAGCCGCCGACATGCTGGGACAGGTGGCGGGGAAAGCCGTGGATGGCATCGGCGAGGGCGAGCACGCGGGCGAGAAGGGGATCGTCGCCGTCGAGCCCCTTCTCCTTCAGGCGGTCGACGGTCATCGCCTCGCTCATGCGGCCCCACACGATGCCGGCCAGCGCGGCGGTGACGTCCTCCGACAGGCCCATGGCCTTGCCGACCTCGCGCACGGCGCTGCGGCCGCGATAGGTGATGACGGTGGCGGCGAGGCCGGCGCGATCCCGGCCGTAGCGCTCGTAGATGTACTGGATGACCTCCTCGCGGCGCTCATGCTCGAAATCGACGTCGATGTCGGGCGGCTCCTTGCGTTCCTCGGAGACGAAGCGCTCGAAGAGAAGGTCGATGGTGTTGGGATCGACGTTGGTGATGCCGAGGCAGTAGCAGACCGAGGAATTGGCAGCCGAGCCGCGGCCCTGGCAGAGGATCGGCTTGTCGCGGGTGCGGGCGAAATTCACGATGTCGTGGACGGTGAGGAAGTAGGGGGCGATGGCCAGCCTTTCGATGAGCGCGAGCTCATGGACGATGGCGGCCCTGATCTTCCCCGGAACGCCTTCGGGATAACGCTCGGCGGCCCCCTGCCAGGCGAGTGCCTCGAGATGCTTCTGGGGCGTCGTGCCGATAGGGACGGGTTCGTCGGGATATTCGTAGCGAAGCTCGTCGAGGGAAAAGCGGCAGGCGTCGGCGATCGCGAGCGTGCGGGCCACGGCCTCCTCATGGCCCTTGAAGAGGCGCAGCATCTCGGCGGGCGGCTTCAGATGGCGCTCGGCATTGGCCTCGAGGCGGTAGCCCGCCGCGGCGATGGTGCATTTCTCGCGAATGCAGGTGAGGACATCCTGCAGGGGACGGCGGTCGGGATGGTGATAGAGGACGTCGTTGGTGGCGACGAGCGGGGTTTTGGCGAGGCGGGCGAGAGCGGCGAGGCGGTTCAGGCGGGCGCGATCCCCGCCGGTCCGCAGCATCGTGGCGGCAAGGTAAAGCGGAGCGTCAAGAACCCTGCGCATCTCCTTAAGGACGGCGGCAAAATCTTCGAGAGAAGGGGGCGGCACGACGATGAGGATCTGGCCCTCGCGGTGGCGGGCGACGTCGACGAGCTCGAGCCGGCAATCACCCTTCTCGGCGCGGCGCTGGCCCAGGGTGAGAAGGCGCGACAAACGTCCATAGGCGGCGCGGTCGGTCGGGTAGCAGAGCAGGCTCGAACCGTCGACGAGGTCGAGGCGGGCACCGACGATGATGCGGAAATCCATGTCCCTGGCCGCGCCGTGGGCGCGGACGACGCCGGCGAGCGTGTTGCGGTCGGTGACGGCAAGGGCGCTCAGGCCCAGCTGCCGCGCCTCCGCCACCAGCTCTTCGGCATGGGACGCGCCGCGCAGGAAGGAGAAGTTGGTCGTGACCTGGAGCTCGGCATAGGCGGACATTCGCCCGCCTTCAGGCCAGAAGCCCGTGCATGAACCAGGCCGGCGAAGGAGCAAGCGGGTCGCCGTAAATTCCTTCGCGGAAGAGCCAGAAGCGGCGGCCGCCCTCGTCCTCGACGACGTAGTAGTCGCGCGGCGGCTTTCCCTCGCCGTCGCCCCGCCACCATTCCGAGGCGATGCGCTCCGGCCCTTCGACCCGCAACACGCGATGCGACACGCGCCGCCAGACGAAACGCAGAGGCGGACCGTCGGGCACTTCGGCCATGACGGAAATCTCCTCGGGGCGATCGAGCAGGGTCAACGGCCGGCTGCGGTCGTCGAGCTCGGCGAGGGAGCCCGACTGGAGAAAGGGAGATTGCAGCCGCTCGGCCGCCTCCGGCCGGTGACGCTCGACGGCCTCGAGCCGGCCGAGGCGGGCTTCCCCGTGGCGGTTCGCGATGCGGTCGGCGAGCTCGGCGAAGTCATGGGCGAAGGCGGCGCCGTCTTCGAGGAAGCCCGGGTCGAAGGGCTCGATGAAGGCGGTCTCCTCGGCATCGAGGCTCATGGCATCGATGCCGAAGCCGGCATCGACCTTGTCGAGCTTCGACCGCAGGAGGCGGGCGACGTGGAGAGGATCGTCGGAGGGCGAGGCGAGGCCGGCGGTGAGGAGGATGCGCGAGCCGTCGGTGCGGTAGAGCCTGAGCGACAGACGGGTGGCCCCCTCGCCGGCGCGTTCGAGCTTGTGGCACAGCCGGCCGACGAGAAGATCGAGGATGCCGGCGATGGCCTCGGAGGTGAGAAGGGGATCCATGACGGCATGGCGGACGGAGTGAAGCGGCGGCGGCCGCATGGGCGACAGCGGTTCGTCGCTCAGGCCCAGGGCCTGGTCGATGCGAAGAATGACCTGCGCCGACTGCACGCTGCCGTGAAAGCGGCGCACCAGCTCGCCGCGGGGAATGGAATACAGGGAACCGATGGTCTTGAGGCCCAGGCGCCGCAGGAGGGTCACGGTTTCCGGATCGAGCCGCAGCGCCTCGACGGGATAGGGCTTCAGCTCCTCGCGCTCCCGGCCTTCCGCCGCCACGGCCGCGTGGCGCGACGAAAAGCGGGCGAGGGCCCAGGCGGCGCCGAGCGTGCCGGCGAGACCCAGGCGAACCTGAAAGCCCACGCGATCAAAGCGCTCGCGCATGTCGGCGAGCAGCATCTCCTCGCCGCCGAAGAGATGGGCGATGCCCGTCACGTCGAGGACGAGCCCGTCGGGGGCCTCGGGCGCGATCCACGGACTCCAGCGCTCGCACCAGCGGGCGAGGGCGAGAAGCGCCTTCAGGTCCTTCTCCGGCTCATGGAGGCTCGAGGCGAGGTCGGGCACCTGGGCGCGGGCATCGGCGAGACGCTGGCCCGGCCGCAGGCCGAGATGGGAGGCCTCCTCGTCGCAGGCCGCAAGGCGCAATCCCTTGGGACCGGACTCAACCAGCACGAACGCCTGGCCTGGAACGTTCAGGGCGGAAAGCCCCTCCTGCTTCAGGGCGCGATTCAGCCTTTCCACCGGAAAGCGCGGCAACCAAAGAGAAACGATGCGTCGCATGATCCCATTCCGCCATCCATTGGCCGGGTCTGCCTCCCCGGCACCGTTCCAGGGTGAGCCCCCAGGCAGGGGGGCCCGGTGCATCGCAATCGAAAGGCGGCCGCGAGGAAGCGAGCGCCTTCACCTGCCAGCGGGACAGAGCCGCCGTGCCGCCCGTCACCGGATGGGAGAAGACGAGGAGGAGCGGCGTTGCCCCCGCTTCGGCGGCGAGGCTGAGGCGGCGCGTGACCGCAAGGCTCATGATGCGTGCATCCGTATCGGCAATGACGGCGGCAAGGGCGCTGGAGCGCACGGCCTCCTCGATGGTCCACAGCAGGGCATCGGGCTTGTCGAGCGTGACGGTCAGGAGCCGGTCGCGCGGCAGGCCCAGCGCCACGAGGCCGTGGCCGTAAAGCTTCCCCCACTCGGCATTGTCGCGGCGGGAGCGGGCCCAGAGAAGCGGACGCCGCTTCTGCCCGGGCATCAGCAGGCGGCGCAGGGCGAGGGTGGCGGCAAAGCCCATGGCGGCCGGCGTGTCGCCGTAGCGGGCGGCGGCGATCTCATGAACGGCATCCGGCCCGAGGCCGGCTTCCGGCAGGTGACGGTCGATGCCGGCTTCCCCCAATCCCCAGGCCGGAGCAGGAGGTAAGTCCGGATCGAGGCTCAAGGGCCGCTTCTCGATGCCCGCGATGCAGGCCCGCAAGGCCGCCAGCAGGGCCGGACGTTCGGCCCCGGGGCGGTTCTCGGAGGCAACAGTCCGCCTCCCCACAGCAGCACTCGGCGCAGGCGTGGGCATCATGGCCTAACGTTTCTAGTTCCTGTTTTGTTCTAGTGCCGACTCGACACCAGAGTCAAGCGAGTTGACTCAGGGACCGGCCCGAGGGGGCGAGAAATCCTGTGGAAAAGCCGAGCGTCCTCAAGGCTTTACCCGAGGACGCTGCGTCAATGCTTCAGGACGTGGCCGGGGCGGGCAGCGGTTCGGCAGCCGTCCCGCCACACGCAGGCGCCGTTCACCCAGACATGGAGAATGCCGTCGGCGGGCACATCGGGCCGCTCGAAACTGGCCCGGTCGAGGACGGTGCGGGGGTCGAAAAGAACGAGATCGGCGAAGCCGCCGTCGCGAATCACACCACGATCCTCAAGTCCGAAGGTCGCAGCGGGGAGGCTCGTCATCTTGCGAATCGCCTCTTCCAGCGGAAAGAGCCCGACGTCACGCGCATAGTGGCCGAGGACGCGGGGGAACGTGCCCCACAGGCGCGGATGGGGATGGGCGTCGTGGGGCAGGCCGTCGGAGCCGATCATGGCGGACGGGAAAGACATGATGCGCCGCACGTCCGCCTCGTCCATGTCGAAATAGATGGCGCCGGCCGGGCTCAGCCTGTCGATCGCGTCATCGAGCGACAGGTTCCAGTCCTTCGCGATATCGCGGAGGTCGCGGCCGTTCATCTCCGGACACGGCGTCGACCAAGTGACGAGGGTCCGCATGGCGTCGGTCACCCACTGCTTGCGCAGGATGGTCGAGGAGGCGGCATAGGGATAGAGATCGAGCGAGACGGGATGGCGCTCGCTCGCCGAAGCGATCTGGGCGAGCGTCGCCGTCGAGCGGCCGTGGTTGCTCAAGCCGCAGCATTTGTGATGGGAGATGAGGAGGGGCACGCCCGCTCCTTCCGCGATCGCAAAGGATTCGGCGAGCGAGCGGTCGACATGGTCGCCCTCGTCGCGCATGTGGGTCGTGTAGATGCCGCCCGAGGAGGCGCAGAGGCTCGCCAGGGCGATGACCTCTTCCGGCGGGGCGGCGCGGGCGGGAGGATATTCGAGGCCGGTCGAAAAGCCGATGGCTCCGGCGGCAAGCGCATCCGTCGCCCGGCGCTGCATCTCGCGGAGCTCGCCTTTCGTCGCCGGGCGGTCGAGGCGGTCCATGGCGGCGACGCGCAAGGTGGAGTGACCGAGCAGACAGGCGGCGTTGACGGCGATGCCGCTTTCACGCAACGCATCGAGATAGTCGGCAAAGGTCTCGAAGCGATAGTCACCGCGCCCGCCGATGAGATTGAGGGGCGGCGGCGGATCGCCGTCGAGCTTCAGGGGCGCAAGCGAGATGCCGCAGTTGCCGGCCACGACAGTGGTCACTCCCTGGCTGGCCTTGAAGGCCATGTCGGTCGACAGAAGGGCGCGGTCGTCGTGGGTGTGGGTGTCGATGAAGCCGGGCGCCAGCGCGAGGCCGCGGCCGTCGATCTCCTCGCCTCCGGCACCGAGCGGCAGCGAGCCCAGGCTTGCGATCCTGTCGCCGCGCACGCCGACATCGCCGACGGCCGGCGGACGGCCCGAGCCGTCGTAGATCCATGCGCCCCGGATGACCGCGTCGAAGGTCGACGCCACTAGAAGGTGCCCGCGCTGCCGCCGAGCGAGGCGACGAGAAGGCTCACGCCGAGGAAGGCGATGAGGGCGCCGGCGGCGAGCTTGATGCCGATGAGAACGCCGTTCAAGCGGCCCTGGGCGCCACTGCCGGCGAGGCGCAGCGCGAACCTCCGGGCGAACACGGCCAGCGCGGCGATGGCGGAGACGGTGATGGCGGTGCCGAGCGCCATGACGAGCGTCGCCGTGACGCCTGCCCAGTAGATGCCGATGGCCTGGGCGAAGAGAAGGGCGAGGATCGCTCCGGTGCATGGCCTGAGGCCCACCGCGAAGGAGAGGGAGAACAGGCGGGCAAGCGACCAGCCGCCGCCGACATCGCGGGCGGTCGGAAGATGGGCATGGCCGCAGGTCTCGTCGTGAACATGGGCCGCATGGCCGTGACCGACACGACCGTGGCCGGCATGGCCGGCGGCGGCGCCGACGGCGAGCGTTCGCGGACGCGCGATCGAGGGCACGAGCTGGCGGAGTGCCTGCAGGATCAGGAAGACGCCGAGAAGTGCTATGAGCACGTAGCTCGCCGCTTCGGCGACCGATGCGACGGTGCGGGCGGTCGAGCCGGCGGCATTGGCGAGGAGGAGCACGGCCGTCACGATGACGATGGCGGAGCCGGCCTGGACGATCGCGCTCGTGAAGGCGACCAGGATGCCGCGCCGCAGCTGCTCCTCGGTGGCGAGAAGCCAGCTCGAGATCACCGTCTTGCCGTGGCCGGGACCGGCCGCATGAAACACGCCGTAGCCGAAGCTCAAGAGCACGAGCAGCAGCGCCGCGTGGAGCGAGTTCCCGGCCTTGATCTGCTGCAGGGTGGCGTTGATCCGCTGATAGAAGATGCGCTGGCGGGCGGCGATGTTGCCGCCGGGATCGTGCCAGAAGGACGGCACGACCACGGCGCCCGCGTCGGTCCTTTTCGGCACCAGCGTGCGGGACGAGAGATCGGTTGCCGCGGCCTGCTGCGGCTGCGGTTCGGCGGCGGGCGATGGCGCGGCGGGCAATGCGGCACCGGCGCATCGCACCGCGATGGGGCGGGCGAAGAGCGAGCCGAAGTTCTCGTTCGGATCGGGCTGCCAGTCGACCCCCTTGGTCGCAAGCATGGAGCGGGTGTCGCTCGTCGCCTGGTCGCTGCGCGGTTCCTCGAGCGTCACGCTGCATCCGGAAGGAACCGGCCCGAGCGCGGCCACGGCCGATTCGCCGGCGAAGTCGATGGCGATGAAATATTCCGGATCGTAGACCTTGAGCTCGATGCCGGCGGTCTTCGGGTCGAGCGGCTCTGCCAGCGGCAGCTTGAAGTGGAGCTTGGCGCGGCCGCCGACGACGAGCTGGCCCGCCTCGACCGGCGCCTTGAATGCGAGCTCCTGCCCGCCTGCCGCGAGCGACGTGAAATAGCCGAAGTCCTTTAGGGAATCGAGGTTCTCGCGGGTCAGCGGCTCGAGCTCCTGCTCGGAGTAGCTCCCGTCCCTGTCGGTATCGAGCCCGTCGACGGCCATGTTCGTGTATGCCTCGTCCATGGTCCATTCATGGCCGATCGCGACGATCCGCCCGGCATCGTCGAAGATCACGTCGGTCTTCGAATCGATCCACACATGCGGATGGGCCGTCGCCGGGCCGGCGGCCAGCGCGGCGGCGCAAAATGCAAGCAGGGCGGCGAGAAATCGTGGCAAAGCCTTCACGTCCGCGTCATCGGTCCAAGGGGCGGAAAGGCCGGATAATGGGGAAATGAGGCCGGAAAGTGAAGTGCGGGGTCTTACGAAGGTGTGACACGAAGTGAGTTGCCAGGGCTGCCGGCCCGCCGTATGCCCCATCGAACCAAGGATTTCCCACAGACTCGGCATGGCCATGGACGTAACGATCGGCGCCGCCTTCCTGGCAGGCATCCTGAGCTTCCTGTCGCCCTGCGTCCTGCCGCTGGTGCCGCCCTATCTTTGTTACATCACCGGCTACTCGCTCGACGAACTCTCCCAAACGGACGGCAAGGAGGGGATCAGGACGTCGGAAGTCGCGGCGGCCGCCGTCCTGTTCATCCTCGGATTCTCGACCGTCTTCGTGACGCTCGGCGCGACGGCGTCGGCGGTGGGTCAGCTGCTGCGCGAGCACATGCTGATCCTCGCCAAGATCTCGGGGGTGGTGATCATCCTCATGGGCCTTCATTTCGTCGGCCTCCTCAAGCTCAAGGTTCTCTATCGCCAAGCCCGGGTGGCGCACGAGATGCCGTCCGCCGGCCTCATCGGAGCCTATCTCATCGGGCTCGCCTTCGCCTTCGGGTGGACGCCCTGCATCGGACCGGTGCTCGCCGCGATCCTGGCGGTCGCCGCCGGAACGGAGAGCGTCGCCCATGGCGCGTTCCTGCTTGCGGTCTACTCCGCGGGACTCGGCGTGCCGTTCCTGGCGGCGGCACTGTTCCTCGGAACCTTCTTCGGATTGCATGGCCGCTTCCGAAAGCACGTCGCATGGGTCGAGAAGGTCATGGGGGTGCTCCTGATCGGCACCGGCGTCATGTTCCTCACCGGCTCGATGCAGTCGCTCTCCTACTGGCTCCTGGAGATGTTTCCCGGTTTTGCGACGATCGGCTGAGTTCGATCGGCTGGCCATGCGGCGTGGCGCGGGCGGCGGCCTGCCAGGCCTCGGAGCGCTCGTCCAGTTCGCTATCCGAGACCGCGCCCTTGGCGGCAACGAGCTTCTCGAGCGCCGACATCCAGTGCTCGTAGTAGTGCACCCCGTCATCGAGCGCCGGGTTCGCCCCGATCTCGGCGGCGAGCGCGTCGGACCATTCAACCCATGTGAACAGTCCGACCTCGTGAAGCTTCACGGCCATGGCGAAGGCCTGCGCCTGCCAGGGCTCGACGAAGACCGCGGGCTCGTCAGGCAGTTTCAAGATAGGGCTCCCAGAGATCGACGATGACACTGTCGCGGCGCGCTTCGCCCCACAGTTCGCGGCCTTCGAACCGTACCGCGTAGAGCCATTGCGGGTCCGGACCGCTTCCGTGGGCATTGGAGTCGGGATAGATGAAGGTGCCGTGCACGCGCACGATCTCGCCGACATGACCGCGGACATAGCGGGGGAGGCGGGTATGACCAGGCGGATGGACGTTGCGCGCCCGCACGCGGCCGCCCACGCCGTAGGCGGCCTTGCCCGAAGCCGGGCGGCGGCAGGATCCGCCGCGGGCGAGGACGGCGGCAACTTCCTTCGCGTCGAGCTTGCCGTTCACCTGGCGGGGCGGTTCGAGCATGCGTGCGGCCTCGATCTCCTCCGGTGCGACGAGACCGTAACGGAGGATGAGGCGCGTCATGGCGGCGAGCCAAATCTGGTAGTAGCTCGACGACAAATACTGCTCGGGCGGAAGCGTTTCGCGCGTGTGGCGGGTGATGTCGAGATTCCACAGGCCGGTCGCGCCGACCGCGAGGGTGAGGCCGAAGGCGCGGCGCTCCCAGGGAGCATGGAAGACGGGCTCGTCCGTCTCCGGCGCGATGGGACCGAAGCCCATCAGGCCGCCCATGTCGTGGACGCCGTTCATGGCTGCGACGCGGGAGAAAGCGCCAGCCCGGTGCCGATCATGGAATCGCGCGTGACGAGGTTCGCGAGGCGATCCTCGCTCCAGCCCTCGGTATCGTCCGGGCGCAGGGGAACGACGAGATAGCGGATCTCGGCCGTCGAGTCCCAAACCCGCACCTCCGTGTCGTCGGGAAGCGCGACGCCGAACTCGGCGAGGACGCTGCGCGGATCCTGAACGGCGCGGGACCGATAGGGCGCCGACTTGTACCAGACCGGCGGCAGGCCGAGCGTCGGCCATGGATAGCAGGAGCACAGGGTGCAGACGACCATGTTGTGGACGCGCGGCGTGTTCTCGAGCGCCACCATGTCCTCACCCTGGCGCCCGGTGAATCCGAGCGAGGCGATGGCAGCCGTGGCATCCTCGAACAGCCATTTGCGAAAAGCGGTGTCGACCCAGGCTCGGGCAACGACGCGCGCGCCGTTGCGCGGCCCGACCTTGTGCTCGTAGGTTTCCACCAGCTCGTCGAGAGCCTTGGGGTCGATGTAGCCCTTCTCGGTCAGGAGCGATTCGAGCGTCCTGACCCTGAGCGCCATACCCGATAGCTCCGAATGCTCATGGTCATGGTCGTCATGGGGCATGGCGGCTCTAGCCAGTGGCGGATCTCAACGGAGTCTTGGCGGTCTGCATCTTGGCGAGGTGGAAGGCGCGCACCGCATCGCCGAACGCTTCGAAAAGCTTCACGGAATCCGGATTCTGGGCAGCCTTGTATTCGGGATGCCACTGGGTCCCGAAGGCGAAGCCCTTGGCACCCTTGATCGAAACGGCCTCGATGATTCCGTCGGGGGCGATCGCCTCGGCGGCGAGAGGCGACGCGAGCTTGCGGATGCCCTGGCGGTGCACGGAATTCACGATCGCCTCGCGCTTGCCGAGGATGCGGTCGAGCATGCCGCCGGCGACGACGTCGATGCGGTGGGAGAGCTTGTAGCGCACGTCGGTATCATCCGACTTCTCGCCGCGATGGTCGAGCCGGCCGTGGCCGCGTTGCAGCTCAGCCTCGAGAGTGCCGCCAAGCGCGACGTTCAGTTCCTGGAACCCCCTGCAGATGCAGAAGAGGGGCATGCCGCGATCGACGACGCGACGGAGAAGCTTCAGCGTGGTGCGGTCGCGAACGTGGTCGTAGGGCTCATGGTCGGTGCTCGGTTCCTCGCCGTAGTGCGGCGGGTGGACGTTGGAAATCGCACCGGTCATGACGACGCCGTCGAGATGGTCGAGGAGCTCGTCCCAGTTCACCATGTCCCCCATGGACGGGATCATGATGGGAAGGCACTTCGATACTTCGGCGACGGCGGTGAGGTACTTGTCGCCGACGGAATGAAACAGCAGGCCGGATTTCTCAAAGCTGTCGGCGGGCAGGCCCACCAGCGGCGTCGCGGGGAATCTCATCTAAGGAAAACCATTGGTCATTGGCTTCGACTCGCAGAGATATCCTAGATCGAGAGCGAAATCCATGCGACCTTGCGGCCTCCCGGGAAACATATGGAACCCATCGTTAAAGCGCATGAACTCTTTGATCTTACGGGGGAAGTCGCCCTGGTCACCGGGGCGTCCTCGGGGCTCGGAGCGCGGTTCGGCCGGGTGCTCGCCGCCCATGGCGCGAAGGTGGCGGTCGTCGCCCGGCGCGGCGACCGGCTGACCCAGCTTGCCGAGACGATCACGGCGGCGGGCGGGGTAGCCCTGCCGCTGACCTTCGACGTGCGCCGCACCGATGACGCGGGCGCAGTCTTCGCTGAAGTCGAAAGGACCTTCGGCACCGTCACCATCCTCGTCAACAACGCCGGCATCGCGAAATCGGCACCGGCGCTCGAGATGGACGCCGCGGCCTGGCGGGAGGTGATCGACGTCAACCTCAGCGCCGTCTGGTTTCTCGCCCAGGAAGCGGCGCGCCGCATGGCCGCTGCCGGCCGCGCCGGCACCATCATCAACATCGCCTCGCTGCTGTCGCTGCGGATCGCCAAGGGAACGGCGGCCTACAACGTGGCCAAGGCCGGCGTGCTGCACATGACCCGGCAACTCGCCGTCGAGCTCGCCCGGCATCGAATCCGCGTGAATGCGCTGGCGCCGGGCTATATCGTGACGGAGATGACGGAGGAGTTCCTCGAAGGTCCGCATGGCCAGGCGAAGCTCAAGTCCATTCCGCAACGCCGGTTCGGCGAAAGCGCCGACCTCGACGGAGCCATGCTGCTGCTTGCCTCGGCGAAGGCATCCGGATTCATGACCGGCTCCGCCGTCGTCGTCGACGGCGGGCAGATGTGGTCGCTGTCCTGAAGGATCAACCAAGCGATGGACTTCTCGCTCCCGAAAGACATCGAGGCGCTTCGGCAAAAGACCCGGGCCTTCATCGAGGCGGAGGTGCTGCCGCTGGAGCGCGACCGCGGCAACTACGACGAATTCGAGAACATCCGGCTCGACGTGCTCGATACGGTGCGAGCCAAAGCCAGGGCCCACGGCCTGTGGGCGCCGCAAATGCCGCGGGAGCGCGGCGGTCTCGGGCTGTCGCTCGTCGGGCGCGCCGCCGTATATGAAGAGGCCAACCGGTCGATCTTCGGGCCATCCGTCCTCAACTGCGCCGCACCCGACGACGGCAACATGTCGGTGCTCGACCGCGTGCTCCCCGACGCGACGGCCAAGGACAGGTGGTTGCAACCGATCATCGATGGGAAGGTGCGCTCGGCCTTCGCGATGACGGAGCCGCAGCCGGGGTCGGGATCCGATCCGGGCGGCATGATGCTGACGCGCGCCGAGCGCCGCGGCGACGTCTATGTCGTCACCGGACGCAAGTGGTTCATCTCGGGCGCGGCACTGGCGAGCCACTTCATCCTGGTGGCGCGAACCTCCGCTGATCCGCGGCGCGGGCTTTCGGCCTTCCTCTATCATCGCGATGCGCCGGGATGGCGGATCGTGCGACGCATCCCGACGCTTGGACCGGAGGAGCATGGAGGGGTGTGCGAGCTCGCCTTCGACGGCCTCGAGATCCCTGCCGAGCAGCGGCTGCTCGAGGAGGGCGACGGCCTGAAGCTGACACAGATGCGGCTCGGTCCGGCGCGCCTCACGCATTGCATGCGGTGGCTCGGCCTCGCCAAGCGGTGCCTTGCGGAGGCGAGCGCCTACGTCGCGGACCGGCAAGCCTTCGGGAGCGCGCTCAAGGATCGTGAATCGGTGCAAATGCTGCTTGCCGAGGCGGCGCACGACATCCAGATCGGGCGACTGCTCACCATGCATGCCGCCTGGCTGATCGATCAAGGCGGCAAGGCGCAGCGGGAGATCTCCATGGCGAAGATGCACGTCGCCGATGTCCTGCACCGGGCTGCTGACACCGCCGTGCAGCTCCAGGGCGCCAGGGGATATTCCAAGGACAGCGTCGCCGAGTGGATCTACCGCTATGCGCGGGCGGCGCGGCTGGTGGACGGCGCGTCGGAGGTGCACAAGATGCTCATCGCCCGGCACCATGGCGAGCTCGGCGACCGGTTCTGGAGCTGGGGCTCATCCCAGGACCCCTAGAGCCAGTCCCGACAGCGACGCCGCAGCCAGCACGGCGGGCACGCCCCAGCGAAATCCGAACAGGAGCACGCAGGACAGCGCCAAGAGGGAGAGCGCGCCGACATCGAGCGAGGCCACGTCGGGCAGCCACATGTCGAAAGGCGGCGATTGAATGTGGTTTACGGTTCGGAAGAGGACGTGAAGCCCGAACCACAGGGAGAGATTGAGGATGACGCCGACGACGGCGGAGGTGATCGCCGCCAGCGCGCCCGATAGGCGCGGCAGGCCGCGAAGGACCTCGACATAGGGAGCCAAGACGAAAATCCACAGGAAGCACGGCACGAAGGTCATCCAGAGAGCGACGGCTGCGGCCGCAAGCCCGCCGGCCATGCCGCCGGCGAAGCGGTGGCCGGTGAGATAGGCGACGAACTCGACGACCAGGATGAGGGGGCCGGGCGTCGTCTCCGCGAGGCCCAGCCCATCCACCATCTCGGCTGCCTTGAGCCAGCCTTCCGCCTGGGCGACCTCCTGGGCCATGTACGAGATCACGGCGTAGGCGCCGCCGAAGGTGAGGATGGCGAGCTTGGAGAAGAAGAGGGCGAGGCGGGTGAGAACATGCGTGCCGCCGAGGCCCATCCAGAGAAGGACGATCGGAGCGATCCATAGGGAGAGCCACGCCGCAGCCGTCGTCGCGGTCTTGCGGAGGGGATAGGCGAGCGACGTCGGCGCAGGCGGCGCCGCTGCGGGCGCCTGCACGAAACCGATGGCCGCCGCTGCAAGGATCACCAGTGGAAAGGGCAGCGCGAACAGGAAGAGGGAAAGGAAGGCGAGGCCGGCGATCACCCATTCGGCCGGGCGCGTCAAGGCGCGGCGCGCCACGCGCAGCAATGCCTCGACGACGATGGCGAGCACTGCCGATTTGATGCCGAAGAACAGGGCCGCGACCAAGGGCACGGTTCCGAAGGCGACGTAGAGCATCGACAGCGCCAGGACGACGGCGGCGCCGGGCAGCACGAAGAGAAGGCCGGCCGCGAGTCCGCCGCGAGCGCCTTTCAGCGTCCAGCCCGCATAGGTCGCGAGCTGCATCGCCTCGGGCCCCGGCAACAGCATGCAGAAATTCAAGGCGTGAAGAAATCTGTCCTCCGCCATCCATCGGCGTTCGTCGACGACGACGCGATGCATGAGGGCGATCTGGGCCGCGGGACCGCCGAACGAAAGAAGGCCGATCTTCAGCCAGACGCGGAGAAACTCGCTCCAGGAGGGATTGGGATCGCTTGTCATCGGCGGCGGCCCGGCCAGTTGTGTGCCTCGCCGCGCGCCAGGCACGCCCAGGCATAGAGGGCATCGTACATCGCGAAGCCGTGCTCCAGCGCAACATGGTCGTCATCGCTGCGAACCGAGATCCCCAGGGACACGGCCAGAAGGCCTGACGCCTCGGGCGAAAGCGAGAAATCCGCGGTGTCGGCGCCGCGGATGATTTCCGCCAGAAAGCGCAGGGGTTCGTGGTCTATGGCGAAATGGTCGAGCAACGAATCGAAAGTGCAGCGTGGCCCATCGTGTGTGAACGTCGCACCATGGATGTCGAATGAGATCGCTCCAAGTTCGCCGGCCACGTCGAGGACCTGCTCGGGAGCGGTGAACAGGAAGCGCGCATGAGGATCGAGGAAGCGGCGCACGAGCCAGGGACAGGCGATGCGGTCGATCTTCGGACGGGTGCGGGTCACCCATAGGCTCGGGGACCGATCGGCCGGGGAGACGACCGGCGAGGTCGCGACGAGCGGCAAGCCTGCCGCATCCCAGGCTTCGATGCCGCCCTCGAGGACGAAGGCCGGCATGCCCCGGCTGCGCAGATCGGCCGCGGCGAGCCCGCTGACATTGTGGCCGTGAACGCAGTAGACGATGACCGCGCCGGCGGCGCGGCATTCAGCTTCCCATTGCCCGACTTCGAGGTGGTTTCGCCAGAGCGCTCCGGGAAGGCGGCGGCCTGCCCCTTCAAAAAGGGCGGCCCGCCGCACATCTATGATAGAGAGACTGCGTCCGAGAACGAACAAACGAAAAGCTTCGTCGGGAGTTATAGACAAGGCGCCCATTGGCCATCTCCACAAAATCCAAGTGGAGCGATTCTTGGGCGTTCGAGCCTGAAGGGGCGACCGCTTACCGGCCCCTTGCAATGAAACGTAAAAGAATACGCTATATGACGCAAGAATTCGTTCTTATGACGGGCTCCAACGTTACGGGATTGCTATTTCGTTTCCGAGGCGGCCCGGAGGTTGAGGATTGGACGGCGTGGTGACACGTTACCCCTTGTCGACCGGCCAGCAGGTTGAAAGCGCATGACGCAGCACGTGGTGACCCTCGAGGACAAGTACGATCTCGGGATCGCACGCATCTTCGTGTCCGGCACGCAGGCGCTGGTCCGTGCGGCGCTCATGCAGCACGAGCGCGACCGGAAGGCCGGGCTCGACACGGCCGGATACGTTACGGGCTATCGCGGCTCGCCGCTCGGCGGTCTCGATCAGCAGTTCGTCCGGGCCCAGCACTATCTGGTGCCGCGCAACATCGTGTTCCATCCGGGCCTCAACGAAGACCTCGCGGCGACGGCGCTGTGGGGTTCCCAACAGGCCGAGATGCGTGGCGAGGGCAGGTACGACGGCGTGTTCGGCATGTGGTACGGGAAGGGGCCGGGCGTCGACCGCTCGGGCGACGTCTTCCGGCATGCGAATGCCGCCGGCTCATCGAAGCATGGCGGCGTCATCGTGCTCATGGGCGACGACCATGCGGCCGAATCCTCGACGGTGCCGCATCAAAGCGAATTCGCGCTGCTCGACGCCATGATGCCCATCCTCAACCCGGCCGGCGTCCAGGAAATCCTCGACTATTCGCTCTACGGGTTCGCGCTGTCGCGCTATGCCGGCACGTGGGTCGGCATCAAATGCGTCCACGACAACGTCGAATCGACCGCCGTCATCGAGGCGGGGGCGGACCGGGCGCAGGTCGTGCCGCCGACCGATTTCGAGATGCCGGCGGGCGGCCTCAACATCCGCTCGCCCGACGACCGCTTCGCCCAGGAGCTCAGGCTTCACACCTACAAGCGGTTCGCGGCGGTGGCATTCGCGCGAGCCAACCGGCTCGACCGGATCGTCTTTGACGGCGGGCCGAACGCGAGAATCGGCATCGTCTCAGCCGGCAAGAGCTATCTCGACGTGCGGCAAGCCCTCGACGGGCTCGGCATCGACCAGGCCGAGGCGGCTCGGCTCGGGGTGAGAGTCCTCAAGCTCGGAATGGTGTGGCCGGTCGATCCGGTGATCATGGAGCAATTCGCGCGGAACCTCGAGCTCATCATCGTGGTCGAGGAGAAACGCTCGCTCATCGAGACGCACGTCAAGGAACAGCTCTACAACACGACGTCGGCGCCGTTCGTGATCGGCAAGAAGGACGAGAAGGGCGAAGACCTCTTTCCCGCCTTCGGAACGCTCGAGCCGCACCAGATCGCACTCGCCATCGCCGCGCGGCTCGGACCCGAGGCGGCAAACAGGATCGCAGGCCGGGCCGCAGACATCGCGGAGCGGGTCGCTGAATTGCCGGATGGCCCCGACCTCGCGGCGCGCATCCCCTATTTCTGCGCCGGCTGTCCGCACAATTCGTCCACCGTCGTTCCCGAAGGCGGCCGCGCCTATGCCGGCATCGGCTGCCACTGGATGGTGCAGGGAATTCCCGAGCGCCGCACCGAAGGCTCCACCCAGATGGGCGGGGAGGGCGCGAACTGGATCGGCGAGGCGCCATTCTCGAAACGGGGCCACGTGTTCCAGAACCTGGGGGACGGGACCTACAATCATTCGGGCGTGCTCGCCATCCGCGCCGCCGTGGCGGCCGGCGTCACGATGACCTACAAGATTCTCTTCAACGATGCCGTCGCCATGACCGGCGGGCAGACGAACGACGGTCCGCTCTCGGTGCCGATGATCGCCGAGCAGATGCGCGCCTTCGGTGTCGCCCGGATCGCCATCGTCAGCGACGAGCCCGAAAAGTACGACGCGAGCGTGCGGTTCCCGTCCGGGGCGACCGTCCACCACCGCGACGACATCATGGTCGTCCAGCGCGAGCTGATGGAGGTGCCGGGCGTCTCGGTCATGATCTACGACCAGACCTGCGCAGCCGAGAAACGGCGGCGGCGCAAGCGCGGACAGTACCCGGACCCCAACCGGCGCGTCTTCATCAACGAACTCGTCTGCGAAGGCTGCGGCGATTGCGGCGTGAAGTCCAACTGCGTCGCCATCGCGCCGGTCGAAACGACCTTCGGGCGCAAGCGGCAGATCGACCAGTCGGTGTGCAACAAGGACTATTCTTGCCTCAAGGGCTTCTGCCCGAGCTTCGTGACGATCGAAGGCGCCGAGCTCATCGCCGCACAGCCCGCCAGCCGCCAGGCAGCGTCGGCGCCGTTCCCGGTACTGCCGGAACCGGCAGTGCCGCCGCTCGCGCAGCCTTGGTCCATCCTCATCACCGGCATCGGCGGTACCGGGGTCGTCACCATCGGCCACATTCTCGGCATGGCGGCGCACATCGAAGGCAAGGGCGCGGCCCTCATCGACATGGCGGGACTGTCGCAGAAGAACGGCGCGGTGGTCAGCCATCTGAAGCTCGCCCGGTCACCCGCGGAGATCGCAACGGTCCGCATCGCGGCGGGCGGCGCCGACCTGCTGCTCGGCTGCGACCTCGTCACCACGGCGTCCGAACGGGTGCTCACCGCGGCGGATCGCGACCGCACGCATGCGGTCACGAACTCCAACCCGGTGATGCCGGGGCAGTTCACGCGCAATGCCGATTTCCAGCTGCCGACCCGCGAGCTCGCAAACCGCATCTCGGGGCGGGTGCGTGCGGAAGGGGCGCATTTCGTCGACGCGACCGGCATCGCCACGGCGCTGCTGGGCGACTCCATCGCGGCCAACATGTTCACGCTCGGCTTCGCCTTTCAGAACGGGCTCGTGCCCTTGAGCCTTCCGGCCATCGAGCGGGCGATCGCGCTGAACGGCGTCGCGGTCGAGCTCAATCTCGACGCCTTCCGGTGGGGGCGGCGAACTGCGCACGATCCCGCCGCGGTCGCCGCCCTGCAGGAGCGTCCCGCCGCGTCATCGCCCCGGCTCGACACCCTCGACGATATCGTCGCGCACCGAGCGGCGTTCCTCGAGGCCTATCAGAACCGGAGCTACGCTGGCCGCTATCTTGAGTTCGTGAAAACGGTGGCGAACGCCGAGAAGGCAAGGACCAAGGGCGGGACCGAGCTGGCGCGGGCCGTCGCCACCTATCTCTTCAAACTGATGGCCTACAAGGACGAGTACGAAGTGGCGCGGCTCTACGCGGAAACCGATTTCCTCGGCATCGTGGGGAAACGCTTCAAGGGCGGCCGGCTCACCTTCCATCTCGCCCCGCCGATCCTCGCGCGGCGCGACCCGGCGACGGGGGAGCCGCGCAAGCGCCGGTTCGGGCCGTGGATGATGACGGTGTTCCGGTTGCTGGCGCGCCTGAGGTTTCTGCGCGGCACGCCTATCGACATCTTCGGTTATTCACAGGAGCGCCGGCGCGAGCGGCGTCTCATCGAGGACTACCGCGGAACGGTCGAGAGCCTTCTGCCGACGCTGGCGCCGGCCAATCACGCACTCGCCGTCGAGATCGCATCGGTGCCGGAGCACATCCGCGGCTACGGCCATGTCAAAGACCGGCATCTTGCCGCCGCGCTCGCCCGCCAGGCGGAGCTCATCGCCCGCTATCGCGGCGGCGAGCCGGCACCGGCTGCCATCGCCGCTGAATGATCAGGCCGCTTCTGTGCCCGTGCCGCTTGCCGACGCGGCGGCGGCATGGCGGATCACGCGGTCGGGCGGGATAGTGAAGATGGCGCGCGTGCCGAGTCCCGGGGCGCTGTCGAGAGCGATGTCGCCGCCATGGGCCTCGGCGAGCTTCTTGGCGATGGCCAATCCGAGACCGGTGCCGCCGAAATGGCGGCTGGCACCGACCTCGGCCTGAAAGAAGGGTTCAAAGACCCGTTCCAAGTCCTTCCGGTCTATGCCGATTCCGGAATCGATCACCGTGAATGCGAGGCCTCCGTCCGGCCGGTCGGCGACGTCGAGGGAGATCGTTCCCTGGCGGGGGGTGAACTTGATGGCATTGGTCAGGAGATGGGTGAGAATTTGGGTCAGGCGCATGATGTCGCCGCGGATTTCCGCCTGAACCTTGCAGGTGACGGCGATCGACGGGATGCCGGCCTGGGTCGCCATGGACCGGCAACGCCGGATGACGGAATCGGCAAGCTCGCTGGCATCGACCTCCTGGTCGAGCAGCCGGAAGGAGCCTCTCTCGATGCGGCCGGCATCGAGGATGTCGTTGATGATGCCCTGCAGGCTGCGGCTCGAATCGACGATGTTGCGCGCGAATTCGCGGTAGGAGGGATTGCCGATCGGTCCGTCGCGCTCCTCGGCGATGATCTCGGAGAAACCGATGATGGCGTTGAGGGGCGTGCGAAGCTCGTGACTCATGACGTTCAGGAACTGCAGCTTGGCGGCAAGCCGTCGCTCGGCGCGGTCCCGGGCGAGAAGCAACGTGCCGCGATCGCGCCGCGCCGCGGTCACGTCGCGGCCAACGCCGCGATAGCCGCGAACGAGGCCCGATCCGCCGCGCATGGGTCGAGCGTCGATCCGCCACCAGCGCCGCGACGATCCGATGCGGACGGGAACCACAAGGCCGCGGACATCCGCGCCGCTGCGCATAGCCTGGCGCAACGTCGCCCAGGCCCGCAGACGGGGCGGATAGCCGCTGAGCGCGGTCAGATCCTTGCCGAGGACGCGATCGGGACCGATCCCGAGGCTCGCGGCGAGGGGCTCGGAGGCAAACACGATCTCACCTTCGGCATTCGTTTCCCAGATCCAACCCGAACTCGTGTCGGAAAGCATGAGCTCGGCGACATCGCGATGGCGGTCGGCGGCGGCCTGGCGCCGCGTCAACACGACGAAGCGACCGATACCAACCAGAGCCGCCAGGAGAAGCAGCATCGCTATGATGACAAAAGCACTTGAATCCAAGGGGCTGGCCTCTAAAACTGCTACGAACCTCTCATGCTCTCCCGCAACCTGTGCAATACCCTAGATTTGTCCTGTTTGCGGATCGTTAACGACGCCACGACGCGGCGTCGAATGGTTGATCAATGCTTAACCCGGCAGTTCCACATCCAGCTTCCGACCGTTCGGTGCGCGGCCAGGGAAAGGTCGGCGTGCTGCTCATGAATCTCGGGACGCCGGAAGGCACGAGCTTCCGCGAGACGCGGCGCTATCTCAAACAGTTCCTCTCCGATCCGCGGGTCATCGAAACCAACCGGGTGATTTGGTGGATCATCCTCAACGGCATCGTGCTCACGACGCGTCCCGGCCGATCGGGCCGCGCCTATGCCAAGATCTGGAACCAGGCTCGCAACGAGTCGCCCCTGAAGACGATCACGCGCGAGCAATGCGAGCGGCTCCAGGATGCTTTCGAAGACCGCGACGATCTGATCGTCGAGTGGGGCATGCGCTACGGCCAGCCGCCGATCGCCGCGCGCCTGCTCGACCTTCGCGAGCGCGGCTGCGACCGCATCCTGCTCGCACCCCTCTATCCGCAGTATTCCGCCGCTTCGACGGCGACGGCCCTCGACGCGGCCTACGATGGCCTGCGGACGTTGCGCTGGCAGCCCGCCATCCGGACGCTTCCGCCGTACTATGACCGACCGGCCTATGTGGGGGCGATCGCCGGCAGCATCAGGGCACATCTCGATTCGCTGCCGTGGCGGCCGGAGAAACTTCTGCTCTCCTATCACGGGCTGCCGGAGGAGTATGTCGCGAAGGGCGATCCCTACCACCGACAATGCCTGGAAACGAGCCGGCTCCTCGGCGATGCGCTCGGCTTCCGGGACATCGAGGTCATGACCGTGTTCCAGTCGCGGTTCGGGCGGGCGCAGTGGCTCAAGCCCTATGCCGACAAGACCGTCGCCGAGCTCGCCCGCACCGGCACGCGCCGGATCGCGATCGCCTGTCCCGGTTTTGCGGCGGACTGCCTCGAGACGCTCGAGGAGGTGGCCATGGGTCTGAAGGAAACGTTCGAGGAGAACGGCGGCAGCCAGTTCAGCACCGTGCCGTGCCTCAACGCCAGCGACCGCGGGATGGTCATGCTCAGGCAGCTCGTCGAGGACGAATTGCAGGGCTGGCTCTGATTCGGTGTTCTACCTTGACCGGGACGGGACTATTGTTGCCCGACCCGAAGGAAGGGAAGGGGCTTCATGTTCGAAGGTGCCAACGTTTTCGTCGTCGTCCTTCTGGTCGTTTTCCTGGTCGGCCTGTTCCGGGCCATCCGGGTGGTTCCGCAGGGATACAACTACACGGTCGAGCGCTTCGGACGCTACGTGCGCTCGCTGCAGCCGGGGCTCGGACTCATCTTTCCGTTCATCGACCGGATCGGATCCAAGATCAACATGATGGAGCAGGTGCTGCAGGTTCCGAGCCAGGAGGTGATCACGCGCGACAACGCCATGGTGACCGTCGACGGCGTGGCGTTCTTCCAGATCCTCGATGCGGCGAAGGCCACCTACGAAGTCAACGATCTCACCAACGCCATCCTCAACCTGACCATGACCAACATCCGCACGGTGATGGGGTCGATGGAGCTCGACCATCTGCTGTCGCAGCGCGACGAGATCAATCATCGCCTGCTCAGCGTGGTCGACAACGCCACTTCGCCATGGGGCGTGAAAATGACGCGCATCGAAATCAAGGACATCAATCCGCCGCGCGACCTCGTCGATGCAATGGCGCGCCAGATGAAGGCAGAGCGCGAGAAGCGGGCCGCCATCCTCGAAGCCGAGGGCCTGAGGCAGGCGGAAATCCTGAGGGCTGAAGGCGACAAGCAGGCGACGGTGCTCGCCGCCGAGGGTCGCCGCGAGGCGGCCTTCCGAGACGCGGAGGCGCGGGAGAGGAGCGCGGAGGCGGAAGCGAAGGCAACGGAAATGGTCAGCGAGGCCATCGGCAAAGGGAGCATCCAGGCGATCAACTATTTCGTCGCCAACAACTACGTAAAGGCGCTGCAGGCGCTCGCGACGGCACCCAACCAGAAGGTCCTCATGCTGCCGGTGGACGCCGCATCGGTGCTCGGCTCGATCAGCGGCATCGCCGAGATCGCCAGGGAAGCGTTCGGCCCGCCACCGAGCGGGGAAGACCCGGGACTGCGCCGGCCTCCGGCGCCGAAACGGCAATAGGGACGAGGCCATGGAACAGATACTCGGGATCTTCGGGAACTGGACGTGGCTTGTCCTCGCCGCGGCGCTGCTGGCCGTCGAGCTGACTCTCCCCGGCATCTACTTCCTGTGGCTCGGACTGGCAGCAGCCGTCGTCGGCGTGCTGCACCTCGTCTTCCCGATGACGGCCCAGGTCGAAATCGTGCTGTTCGGCGTCCTGTCGGTCGCCCTGCTGCTGGTGGCGCGGCCGTGGCTCATGAAGCGGCAGGCGGTCGAAAGCGATCGCCCCAACCTCAACCGCCGAATGAACGACTATATCGGGAAGCACTATGTGCTCGACGAGCCACTCCACAACGGTCGCGGAAAAGTGCGCATCGACGACACCTACTGGACCATCGAGGGTCCCGACCAGCCGAAGGGCGCCACGGTCAAGGTGGTCGGCATCGTCGACTCCCGGCTGCGCGTCGAGCCGAGCTCTCGAACGCCATAACCACCTCTTAACCGAACAACCTTAATCTGCATCGCGTCACGTCCTGCCCGCGGAGCGCGCAGGCCCCGTCGTTCGGTCGCGAGGCTCGATCCATGCGCGTCGCATTCGTCTGTGTGCTGCTCATCCTCATTCTCAACGATCCCACCGAAGCCGCTGACCGCAATTCGCTTTCTCTCGCGGGAAGCCTCTACGACGACGCCTCGGCTTTCGATCCCGTCGCGCCGGTCGCCCCTCCGCCGAGCCGGCATCCGGTCGAGGACGATCCGTTCGCGCCGGCTGGCATCGCCCTCGGCAGCCTCGTCGTCTTTCCCGCACTGACGATCGGGGGAATCGCCACCGACAACGTCGAGCGGTCGCCGGACGGCACGGCGGGGGCCGGATTCGAACTCGCGCCGCGCCTCAGGCTCGAGAGCGAATGGCCGCGCCATCGCTTCGTCCTCGACGCGGCCGGCGAGACCGTCTTCCATGCGGGAGGATCGGGCGACGATCGCAGCGTCGGCTGGATCGACAGCCGGCTCGGACTCGACATCCGCAAGGGGACGACAGCGGACCTATCCTTCGGGGCAAGGAGGACCCAATCACAATCGGGTTTCGACGAGGTGCCGGACGAGTCCACGCGCGACCGGACGGATCATGCATTCGACGTCATGGCCGGGCTCACGCATGCGCGCGGGCTGATCGGCTTCGCCACCAAGGCGACACTCCATCGGGCCCTGTTCGAAGACGTGGCGCTGTCGACCGGCGGGCACGAAGACAACGACGACCGCGACTATACCCAATATGGCCAGGGCCTCGAGGTCGGCTATGAAACAGCGGGACTCCGACCGTTCGTCGGCATCACGGGCCGACAGCGCCGCCACGACGAGCGCCATGACCGTTCCGGACTCGACCGCGACTCGCGAGGCATCGGCGTCGAGGTCGGAGTGGCAATGCCGTTCGACGGTCCGTGGTCGGGCCGCATCGCGCTCGCCTACGACTGGATGGACTACGAGGAGGGCGTGTTACCGGACTATTCGGGACCGGGCCTTGCCGTCGACCTGAACTGGCGGCCGTCTCCGCTCACGCTCGTCCGGCTTCAGGCGGCATCGGATTTCGGAGAGTCCGTCATTGCCGGAACGAGCGGCTATCGCACGCATTCGATCGACATCGCCGTGAGCAACGAGGTTCGCGAAAATCTCACCGTCGACGCGGCCCTGGATACGGAATGGTCGCAGTCGATCGGCTCGGCGGGCGACGGCCGGGCGTGGAAGCTGCGACTGGCGGCGACTTACAGGTTCAACCGCATGCTCGGCTGGGTAACGGCCTATGAGTTCGCGGCCGAACGGTACGGCAGCGAATCCTACAGAGAGAACCGGCTGACGTCCGGGCTCGAGATCACGCCCTAGTGCGGCTTGCCGGACAACAGAGCCTGCAACGCCGTCCGGAAAGGTTCGGCGATGTCGTCGCGCTCGAGGCCGTAGGCGACGTTCGCCGTCAGAAATCCCAACTTGTGGCCGCAGTCGTAGGTGGTGCCGGCGAACTCGAGGCCGTAGAACTTCTGCTCGGAGAGAAGTGCGATCATGCCGTCGGTGAGCTGGATCTCGCCGCCGGCACCAGGGCCGACCTCGGCGATCTTGGCGAAGATCTGCGGCTGCAGGATATAGCGGCCGGAAATGATCAGGTTGGACGGCGCCGCGGCACGGTCGGGCTTCTCCACCATGCCGGTGATCTCGAAGGCGGCGCCGTGGGAAGCGCCCTTGGCGACGACGCCGTAGCGATGCACGCTCTCCCTGGGAACCGCCTCGACGGCGATGATGTTGCCGCCCGCTTCGGCGTAGACGTCGACCATCTGGCGGAGACAGCCGGGTTTGGCGTGAATCAGCATGTCGGGAAGAAGAAGGGCGAAGGGCTCATCGCCGACGAGCTCGCGCGCGCACCAGATGGCGTGGCCCAATCCCAAGGGCTCCTGCTGGCGGGTGAAGCTCGTGCGCCCGGCTACCGGAAGGCCGTGCGCCAGAACGTCGAGCTCGGCAGTCTTGCCGCGGCGGCGCAACGTCTCCTCGAGCTCGAATTGCCGATCGAAATGATCCTCGATCGCCGTCTTGCCGCGGCCGGTCACGAAGATGAAATGCTCGATGCCCGCCTCGCGCGCCTCCTCGACGACCATCTGGATCACCGGCCGGTCGACGATGGTGAGCATCTCCTTCGGCACCGCCTTGGTCGCAGGCAGAAACCGTGTTCCAAGGCCGGCGACGGGAAATATGGCCTTTCTGATCCTGTGCTTCATCGAAGATGCAACTTTCCGGTGGAAATGACGTGGAACAATCGGAGAGAATGGCCACTTTGAACTGGGCAGGGCACAGAATGCAATATTCCATCGTCCCCATGGTTCCCATGGATGCCGGTCGATGACGGTGATGGTCACCGGCGGCGCCGGATATATCGGCAGCCACATGACCCTGGCGCTCATCGAGGCGGGCGAGTCGGTCGTCGTCCTCGACAATCTGTCCACGGGGATGTGGTGGGCGGTCCCCTCGGAGATCCAGCTCGTCGAAGGTGACGTCGGCGACGAGGCGCTGCTCGACCGTGTGCTAAAGGATAACGCCGTCGATGCCATCCTGCACTTCGCCGGCTCGATCGTCGTGCCGGAGTCGGTCGCCGATCCCCTTGGCTACTATCTCAACAACACGGTCAAGTCGCGTTCGCTCATCGCGGCCGCGGTGCGGCACAAGGTTGCGAATTTCATCTTCTCATCGACCGCCGCCGTCTACGGCATGCCGCAGCGCGTCCCGGTGAGCGAGGAGGCCGGTCCGGCCCCGATCTCCCCCTACGGGCGCTCGAAGCTCATGACGGAATGGATGCTGAACGATGCGGCTGCCGCGCACGGGCTCAACCATGCGATCCTGCGCTACTTCAACGTGGCGGGCGCCGATCCCAAGGGACGCGTTGGCCAGTCGACCCCGTTCGCCACCCATCTCATCAAGGTGGCCTCGCAGACCCTGCTCGGCCAGCGTCCGCATCTCGAGATCTTCGGCCGCGACTACGACACGCCGGATGGTTCGTGCATCCGCGACTACATCCATGTCAGCGACCTCGTGCAGGCGCATCTCGATGCACTCCGCTACCTGCGCAAAGGCGGCGCGAGCGGCGTGTACAATTGCGGCTACGGGCGGGGCTATTCGGTCCTCGAGGTGATAAAGGCCGTGGAGCGGGCCGGCGGGCGGCCGCTTCCGGTCAAGGATGGGCCCCGGCGCGCCGGCGATCCCGCGATTATCGTAGCGGAAGCCGAGCGGGCGCGGGCCGTGCTCGGGTGGAGGCCCAAGCTCGACGATCTCGATCAGATGGTCGCATCGGCGATCGCCTGGGAAGAGAAGCTGATGCGGCACAATGCGCGCTCCGCCGCACGCCCGGCCCCCAAGACTTGAGCAATGCGAGCCGGGCGGCTAGTGTCCGGCCATGCGATACAGGCTTCCCATTACCGCGGTTCTCTCCCTCGCAGCCCTGCTCAATGCGGCGCCGGCGGGTGCGGAGGACAAGGCGTTTCGCGGCTATATCGAGTCGCTGTGGCCCACCGCCAAGGGAGCCAAGATCAGCCGGGCCACGTTTGACGCCGCCTTCGCCGTTGCCGGCGATCCAGACCCGGCGGTGCTGAAGCTCGCCGCCAACCAGCCCGAATTCACGTCCACCACTTCGGAGTACCTGGCCAAAGCCGTCACGCCGGCCCGCATCGCGACGGGACGCGAGATGCTGGCGGCGCGGGCCGACCTCCTGTCGGCTATCGAATCGCGCTACGGTGTCGACCGCCACATCCTCCTTGCCATCTGGGGCATGGAAAGCAATTTCGGCAAGGACAAGGGCGGGATGCACGTCATGCGGTCGCTCGCCACCCTCGCCTACAAGGGACGGCGCAGGGACTATGCCCGTCCGCAGATCGTCGCGGCGCTCAAGATCCTGCAGGGCGGTGTCGTCAGGTCTTCGAGCTTCACGGGCTCATGGGCCGGAGCCATGGGCCACACGCAGTTCATTCCCACCTCCTATCTCGCCTATGCCGTCGACTGGACGGGCGACAAGAAGCGCGACATCTGGAATTCCGAGGCCGATGCGCTGGCCTCGACGGCGAACTATCTCGACAAGTCGAACTGGTCGGCCGCGGTGCCGTGGGGCTGGGAGGTGAAGCTGCCGTCCGGCTTCAACAACGCCCTCATCGGGCGCCAGAACATGCGTTCGATCGGCGCGTGGGCGAAGATGGGGATCAAGCCGATGCGCGGCAATTTCCGCTCGCTCGATTCGAAGTCCTTCCTCATGATCCCCCAGGGGCTCGACGGTCCCGTGTTCCTGGTCACGCAGAATTTCAATGCCATCCGCGCCTACAACGACTCGCACTCCTACGCGGTCGCCGTCGGCTACCTGGCAGACCGGATCCGCGGCATGGGCGAGATCGTGGCGCCGTGGCCGGCACAGAACATCGGGCTTACATATTCCGAACGCGTCGAGATGCAGAAACGCCTCATCGGCAAAGGCTTCGCAACGGGCGGCACGGATGGGCGCTTCGGGGCGCGAACCTACGAAGCGATCATCGCCTTCCAGAAGAGCCGCAATCTCGATCCGAACGGCGTTCCGGACCGCACGCTCCTCCTACAGCTGCGCAAGGGCAGCTAGCGACATGACACTCAAATCCGCCTGTCTCATCGGCCTCCTCATTCTCGGCCTCGGCGGAAGCACGGCGGCCCGGGCGGAGCCGCCCTATTTTCCGCCGAACGAAGCGGCCGCGCAGTCGTCCTATCTCGGCGAGCCGAAAGAGACCTACCAGGTGTTCGTGTTCGGGGATTCGCTCGCCGCCGGCCTGTTCGCAGGCATGAGCCGAATGGCGGAAGGCGATCTCCGGATCTCCTTCGACGGGCGCTTCAAGGACGATTCGGGGCTGGCGCGGCTCGAATTCTACGATTGGGCGGCAGCGCTGCCGAAGATCCAGGAACGGCGGAACATCGACATCGCGGTGATCCTGCTCGGCAGCAACGACGGACAGGACATGCGCTCGGCGACGAGCGTCATCCCGTTCTCGACGCCGGACTGGGCGACGACCTATGCGCAGCGCCTCGACGAGATCGTCGAAATCCTCAAGGCCAAGGGCACGGCCGTGTACTGGGTCGAGCTGCCTCCCATGGGACCCGAACCCCTCGAGCTCGAGACCAAGTACGTCGCCACCATCCAGCGCGACCGGGTGCAGAAGTCGGAGGTCCGATACATCGACACGCGCAGCGTGTTCGCCGACAAGGACGATCGCTATACCGACAAGGGCCCCGACGTCGACGGCAAGGTGACGCGGCTGAGGACAAGGGACGGAATCCACTTTCTCAAATCCGGAAACAACAAGCTCGGCAAGCTCGTCCTCGATGCCATCCGCAAGGACATCGACATCGCCGACGGCAAGGTGGCAAAGCAACTGACCGTTCCGGCTGAGGTGGCGGGCGAGGCGGAAGCGAAACCGTCTCTGCCGCTGTTCGGGCAGATGGCCGGCGCCAAGAACGAAGTCGCCCAGACGATCATCGAAGCCGACCCTACCTGGGCGTCGGCGGTCATCGCCATCAATCGCGCCGCCCCGGCCAAGGCCGACAGCATCGTGACGCCGCAGACCCTCATCACCTCGCTCAAGGAGCGCGTGCCGCCGAGCTCGACGGCCGGCCAGCTGTTCACGGAAGGCAAGTGGCCGGCGCCGCGGCCCGGCCGCTTCGACGATTTCAGCTGGCCGCGCCAGCCCTAGCGCGGCAAGGCCGAGCTGCCCATCAGGTCCAGATCGATGGCGCGCGCCGCCTGGCGGCCTTCGCGAATGGCCCACACGACGAGCGACTGGCCCTTGCGCACGTCGCCTGCTGCGTAGACCTTGGCAAGCGACGTCCGGTAGTCGTCGGTCGTCGCCTTGACGTTGGTGCGGCGGTCGCGTTCAAAAGCGGCTTCGGCCAGCAGGCCTTCCTCGCGGGGACCGGCGAAGCCGATGGCGACCAGCACGAGCTCCGCCTTGATCACGAACTCGGTGCCTGGCTGCGGATCGCGCGTGTCGTCAACGCGGGCGCAGCGCACGCCGACCGCCTTCCCCTTGTCGCCGACCACCGCCAGGGTGGCGGCCGCGAACTCGCGCGCCGCGCCTTCCGCTTGGCTCGACGAGGTGCGGAACTTGGTCGGCCAGTACGGCCAGATCAGCATCTTGTTCTCGCGCTCGGGCGGTATCGGCCGGATGTCGAGCTGGGTGACCGAGAGGGCGCCCTGGCGGAACGCGGTGCCAATGCAATCGGACGCCGTATCGCCGCCGCCGATGACGACGACGTTCTTGCCGGTCGCCAGAACCGGCGGCTCGTCGACCGGCTCGCCGCCCAGGCGCTTGTTCTGCTGGATGAGGTAGGGCATCGCATAGTGGCAGCCAGCCAGGTCGAGGCCCGGAATTGCGGGATCGCGCGGCCGCTCGGCGCCGGTCGCCAGAAGGACCGCATCGTACATGCCGGTGAGCGAGCGGAACGGGCGGCCGTTGCCGATCTCGACGCCGAAATGGAAGGTGACGCCTTCAGCCTCCAACTGGGCGACGCGGCGGTCGATGCCCGACTTTTCCATCTTGAAGTCCGGAATGCCGTAGCGGAGCAAGCCACCGGCGCGCGCCTGCTTTTCGAAGACGTGAACTTCGTGGCCGACGCGGGCAAGCTGCTGGGCAGCGGCAAGACCGGCCGGCCCGGCGCCGACGACGGCGACCGTGCGCCCGGTCGCCTCGGCAGGTGGCTCGGGAGCGATCCAACCCTCGGCCCAGCCCTTGTCGGCAATCGCTTGCTCGATGCTCTTGATGGTGACCGGCACGCTCTCGAGATTCAGCGTGCAGGCCTCCTCGCAGGGAGCGGGGCAGATGCGCCCGGTGAACTCGGGAAAATTGTTGGTCGAATGGAGGTCGAGGAGCGCCTCGCGCCACTTGCCCTGGTAGACGAGATCGTTCCAGTCTGGAATCTGGTTGTTCACCGGACAGCCCGTGTGGCAATAGGGAATGCCGCAATCCATGCAACGCGCCGCCTGCTTCTCCGTATCGCGCTCATCGAGGGGAAGGGTGAACTCGCGATAGTGACGGACGCGGTCGGCGGCCGGCGCGTATTTCGGGTCCTGACGATCGATCTCGAGAAAGCCGGTGATCTTGCCCATGGGCTCAGGCTCCCCGCGCCAGCCCGATGCGCATTCCGTCGCTGCCGGCCTGGGCGCGCTCGAGCTCGAGAAGGGCGCGGCGATACTCGGTCGGCATGACCTTCACGAACCTGGGCAGGTAGCGGTCCCAGGCGTCGAGCATGGTGCGGGCCCGCGCCGAACCGGTGTACTTGTAGTGGCGGGCCACGAGCTGCCAGATGCGCTCGGCATCATGCCGCGTCATGTCGCCCGTCACCTCGACGAGCCCGTGATGCTCGAGATCGCCGCCGTGATGGTGAAGGCGCTCGATCGTTTCCTCTTCGGCCGGGACGGGAGCCAGATCGACCATGGCGAGATTGCAGCGCTCGGCGAAGGTGCCGTTGTCGTCGTAGACATAGGCGACGCCCCCGGACATGCCGGCGGCGAAATTGCGCCCGGTCTCGCCGAGGACCACCACGACGCCGCCGGTCATGTATTCGCAGCCGTGGTCACCGACGCCTTCGACGACGGCGAGCGCACCGGAATTCCGGACCGCGAAACGCTCGCCCGCCACGCCGCGGAAATAGCATTCGCCGGCGATGGCGCCGTAGAGCACCGTATTGCCGACGATGATCGACTCCTCCGGCCTGATGGCGGAGTCGACCGGCGGATAGACGACGATGCGTCCGCCCGAAAGGCCCTTGCCCACATAATCGTTCGCCTCGCCTTCAAGGGTGAGCGACACGCCGTGGGCGGCAAAGGCGCCGAAGCTCTGCCCGGACACGCCGGTGAACTTGATGGCGATGGTGTCATCGGGCAGGCCCGCATGGCCGTAGCGCCTGGCGACCTCGCCGGACAGCATGGCGCCGACGGTTCGGTCGGTGTTGCGGATGCGCTTGTCGATGACGACCGGCGTGCCGTGCTCGAGTGCCGCGGCGGCCTCGGCGATGAGTTCGCGGTCGAGGACGCGCGCCAGCTTGTGGTCCTGGACGGTGACCTGCCGGCGGGCGGTTTCGCCATCGGTCTCGGGCTTCTGGAAGAGCTTCTCGAAATCGAGGCCACGCGCCTTCCAGTGATCGAGGGCGCGCGACTGGTCGATGCATTCGGTGGCGCCGATGGCGTCGGCGAGCGAGCGCACGCCCAGGCCCGCCAGGATGGAGCGAACCTCATCGGCGAGGAAAAAGAAATAGTTGATGACGTGCTCGGGCAGGCCGCGAAACCGCTTGCGCAGAACCGGATCCTGGGTGGCGACGCCGACCGGACAGGTGTTGAGATGGCATTTGCGCATCATGATGCAGCCCGCGGCGATGAGCGGCGCCGTCGAAAATCCCATCTCGTCGGCACCGAGCAAGGCGGCGATCACCACGTCGCGCCCCGTGCGCAGCCCGCCGTCGACCTGAACGACGATGCGGCCGCGGAGGGCGTTGGCGACGAGAGTCTGCTGGGTTTCGGCAAGGCCGATCTCCCAGGGGGAGCCGGCATGCTTGATGGAGGTGAGGGGCGAGGCCCCGGTGCCGCCCTCGTAGCCTGAGATGGTCACGTGATCGGCGCGTGCCTTGGCCACGCCGGCGGCCACCGTGCCGACCCCGACTTCGGACACGAGCTTCACGGAGACGGCAGCGGCAGGATTGGCGCTCTTGAGATCGAAGATGAGCTGGGCCAGGTCCTCGATGCAGTAGATGTCGTGGTGCGGAGGAGGGGAGATAAGACCGACCCCGGGCGTCGAATAGCGGACGCGGGCGATCGTCGCGTCGACCTTGTGGCCGGGAAGCTGCCCGCCTTCGCCCGGCTTCGCTCCTTGGGCGATCTTGATCTGGATCTGGTCGGCGTTGACGAGGTATTCGGTCGTCACTCCGAAGCGGCCGGATGCCACCTGCTTGATGGCGGAGCGCATGGAATCGCCGTTGGGAAGGGGCTTGAATCGGTCGGGCTCCTCCCCGCCCTCGCCGGTGTTCGACTTTCCGCCGATCCGGTTCATGGCGATGGCCAGAGTCGTGTGGGCCTCGCGGCTGATCGAGCCGAAGGACATGGCGCCCGTCGAGAAGCGGCGGACGATGGCGGCGGCAGGCTCGACCTCGTCGACCGGCACTGGGGTGCGACCGAGCTCTTTCGCCGACTTCAAGCGGAAGAGCCCGCGTGGCGTCTTCAGGTGCTCGCCCTGGCTGTCGATGGCGTGCGCGAAATCCCGGTAGCGCTCATGGCTGTTGGCGCGGACGGCATGCTGGAGATGGGCCACGGTCTCCGGCGTCCAGACGTGCGCTTCGCCGCGCAGGCGGAAATTGTATTCGCCGCCGATGTCGAGGGTCGTGGCGAGAACCGGATTTTCGCCGAACGCATCGTCGTGGCGCCGGAAAGCCTCGGCGGCGATCTCCTCGAGGCCGACGCCCTCGATCGGCGTCGAGGTGCCGGTGAAGTACTGACGGACGAAATCGCTCTTCAAGCCGATCGCATCGAAGATCTGCGCGCCGCAATAGGACTGGTAGGTGGAGATGCCCATCTTGGACATCACCTTCAGGATGCCCTTGTCGATCGCCTTGATGTAGCGCTTGAACGCCTCCTCGCGGCCGACGTCCTCGCCAAGCTCGGGCAGCATCTCCTCGAGCGTCTCGAAGGCGAGATAAGGATTGATGGCCTCGGCGCCGTAGCCCGCAAGGGTGCAGAACTGGTGGACTTCGCGAGGCTCGCCCGATTCGATCACCAGACCGACGGACGTCCTCAGGCCGTGGCGGATCAGGTGGTGGTGGGTGGCCGACGTGGCGAGCAAAGCGGGGATGGGCACGCGCTCGGCGCCGACGGCACGGTCCGACAGGATGATGATGTTGTAGCCGTCCTTCACGGCGCGACGGGCTCCGGCGCAAATGGCCTCGAGGGCCGCTTCCATGTACTCCGGGCCATTGGCCACGTCGTAGGTGATGTCCATGGTCACGGTGCGGAAGGGGTTCTCCTTGACCACGCCGATGGTGCGAATGCGCTCGAGCTCCTCGTTGGTGAGGATGGGCTGCGGCACTTCGAGGCGCATGTGGCTCGACGTTCCCTTGAGGTCGAGGAGGTTGGGGCGCGGACCGATGAAGGAGACGAGCGACATGACGAGCTCCTCGCGGATCGGATCGATCGGAGGGTTGGTCACCTGTGCGAAGTTCTGCTTGAAATAGGTGTCGAGGAGCTTGGGGCGGTCGGAAAGGGCCGAGATCGGCGCGTCGTTGCCCATGGAGCCGATGGCCTCCTGGCCCGTCTGGGCCATGGGCAGCATCAGCATCTTGATGTCCTCCTGGGTGTAGCCGAAGGCCTGCTGGCGATCGAGGAGGGGCACGCTGCTCTTCGGGCGCCTGGTCCTGGCGAGCGGCATCTCGCGCAGCACCACCTGGGTCCGCTTCAGCCATTCGCGGTAGGGAAGGCCGGTCGCGAGCTGGCGCTTGAATTCGTCATCCGAAATGATGCGCTGCTGCTCGAGATCGATCAGCAGCATTTTGCCGGGCTGCAGCCGCCACTTGCGGACGATGTTCGCCTCGGGAATGTCGAGCACGCCCATCTCCGAGGCGAGCAGCACGAACCCGTCGCTGGTGAGAAGGTAGCGCGAGGGACGAAGGCCGTTGCGGTCAAGGGTCGCACCGATGATGCGGCCGTCGGTGAACGCCATGGCCGCGGGGCCGTCCCACGGCTCCATGAGCGCGGCGTGATACTCGTAGAAGGCGCGCCGATCCTCGTCCATGAGGGGGTTGCCCGCCCAAGCCTCGGGGATCAGCATGGTCATGGCGTGGGGAAGCGAATATCCACCCATGAACAGAAGCTCGAGGGCGTTGTCGAAGCAGGCGGAGTCCGATTGGCCTTCATAGGATATCGGCCACAGCTTCTCGAGATCGTTGCCGAGGATGTCGGACTTCATGTTGGCCTGACGGGCCGCCATCCAGTTGTAGTTGCCCCGCAGCGTATTGATCTCGCCGTTGTGACAGACGTAGCGGTAGGGATGGGCGAGCGGCCAGGAGGGGAACGTGTTGGTCGAGAAGCGCTGATGGACCAGAGCCAGCGCCGAGGTGAACCCGGCATTGGCGAGGTCGCAATAGTAGATTCCGAGATCCTTGCCGAGGACGAGGCCCTTGTAGACGATGGTGCGCGTCGAGACGGAAACCGGGTAGTAGGCGCGGGCCGCACTGCCAAGCACCTCGATGACGCGGTTGGAGACGACCTTGCGGCAGACGAAGAGCTTGCGCTCGAACTGCTCCTCGGTCCGGATGGTGGGGCCGCGCGCGATGAACAGCTGCCGATGCCACGGCTCCGTCTTCTTGACGGTCGCGCTCAACACGCCGTCGTCGACGGGAACGTCGCGCCAACCTATGACGCGCAGGCCTTCCTCGACCGCGGTCTGCCGCCACAGGTTCTCGATCTCCTGCCGGAGAACCGCTTCGCGCGGCATGAAAAGGAAGCCGACGCCGTAATGGCCGGGATCGGGGAGCTTGAATCCCAGACGCCTAGCTTCCTCGGCGAAGAATGAGTGTGGGATCTGAATCATGATGCCAGCGCCGTCGCCGGCCTTGGGATCGGCGCCGACCGCGCCGCGATGTTCCAGGTTCTTGAGGATGGTCAGCCCGGCCTCGACGATGGCATGGCTCGAGACGTTCTCGATATTCGCATAGAGCCCGATGCCGCAAGCGTCATGATCGAGCCGCGGATCGTAGAGTCCGGACGGCGCCGGCAGGCCCTCGGGCCGCCATTCTCTCGTCAACGCCGGAGATTTCGTGACCACAGTATCCATGCTCCGTTGTCACTCTCATGAAGCCACGACGCGGCGGCTTCGCGCAAATCCTCTCATCGGCCTGTCCCGGGTTGTGTGTGGTTCTGGTTGACGGCGCCGAAGACGATTCACGACAACCACGGCACAGCCCGAGAACGGGCCGGCGTTAATTTCGTTTCGTGGCGTTCGTTCGATCGCAACCACCGTCGGCCGAGCCGAAGCCCGGTGAGGTGGTGGAGATGCGCACGACCAAAAACATGTTCCGCCTCAAAAGGACAGGGCCACTGTCCTATCCAATCTTTGCCTGAAGGACCCTCCTTCGGCAAGTTCAAACTCAAAAAACGGCGAATAAAGCAATAATATTGCTAAGGGGAGGGCTGTGGGCCGGCCCGCGATCCGGTAATCAGCGCCACGAACCTGAATCAAACCTGCGGTTGGAACATGGAATTTTCGAGCGATAATGTCTTCGGGGTCCACGACTCCATCCTTGCGGCCCTCAGCGAGGCCAATGCCGGCACAGCACGCTCCTATAGCTATGACGAGTGGACGGCGAAGGCGCAGGCGGCGCTGAACGACGTTTTCGAGACGAAAGTCGAAAGCTTTCTCGTCGCGACCGGCACGGCGGCGAACAGTCTCGGGCTTTCGTCGCTTTGTGCGCCCCACCAGACGGTGCTCTGCCATGTCGAGGCACACATCCAGACCGACGAGTGCGGCGCGCCTGAATTCTTTACGGGCGGTGCCAAGCTCACCGGCCTTTCCGGCATCGGCTGCAAGCTCACGCCGACGGCGATCCGAACCGCAATCGAAAACGTGGTGCGTGGGGAACACGAACAGCCGCCCGGCGCCGTTTCGATCACCCAGGCGACCGAGCTCGGCACCATCTATTCGGCGGGCGAGACGGCGGCGATCGGCGCGGCCGCGCAGGAGCTGGGTCTCAATCTCCACTTGGACGGCTCGCGTTTCGCCAACGCGGTCGCCGCGTCCGGCGCGACACCGGCAGACCTCACCTGGAAGGCGGGCGTCAAGGCGATGTCCTTCGGGGCAACCAAGAACGGCGCGCTGGCGCTGGAGGCCGTGCTGTTCTTCGATGCGCATCTCGCGCGGGACTTTCTCTTCCGGCGAAAACGCGGCGGCCAGCTGCTGTCGAAGGGCCGGTATCTCGGAGCGCAGATGGTCGCCTATCTCAAGGACGACCTATGGCTGCGGAACGCGCGCCACGCCAACGGCCTCGCCACCCGCCTGGCGGAGGAGCTCAACGGCGTAGCCAGCATCCGGCTGCCTGTGCCAGTGCAAGCGAACGAAGTGTTCGCGATCTTGCCGCGCAGCCTCTTCGCCCATCTCACGGAAAATGGCGTCGGCTGTCATGAATGGCTGAGCCAGTCGCTCGGGCCGGAGGGCCCGAAGGAAAACGAGTGCCTCGTCCGCTTCGTGACGTCTTTCCGGACGTCGGCGGAGGATGTGCGGAAGCTTGCGGAGATTTGCGAAGGGATGGAGCCCAAACGAAAGAGGGCGCCCAGGGCGCCCTCTCCAACCGTATCGTCGTCCAGTTAGGCAGCCTTCCTGCCTTCGATGACCTTCGAAGACTTGCCGTTGCCGACCGGGATGGTGCGGGGCTTCATGGCCTCCGGGATCTCGCGCTTCAGCGTCACGTGAAGCAGGCCGTTCTCGAGCGTGGCGCCACGCACTTCGACGTGGTCGGCAAGCTGGAACCGGCGCTCGAAGGCGCGGGCCGCGATGCCCTGATGAAGGAACTCGGTCTTCTCGACGCCCGACTTGTCGGTCTTGCGGCCGGTGATGGTGAGGGTGTTCTGGTTGAGTTCGATGTTCACATCGTCCTCACCGAACCCTGCCACGGCCATGGTGATGCGGTACTCGTCCTCGCCGACCCGCTCGATGTTGTATGGCGGATAGGTCGGGGCTTCGAGCGACGCCATGTCGTCGAGCAACTGCGCAAAACGGTCGAAACCGATGGTCGAACGATAGAGGGGGGAAAGGTCGAACATGTCAGCATCCTCCTTAAGCGATGACTGTGTGATGCCCCAAGGTCGGGGCGGTTGACGGGAGGGCCCTCAGAGGCACCCTTCCGGTCCTCTATCTAGGCTTCAGCTTCGGGCTTTCAAGGGCTTGCGCGACCCCGGCGTCAGAAAATTAATTTAAACCAATATCTTAATCGACGAACTTGCTTACCTTGATGAGAAATCGAAGTCGATGAACGGCAGATGAACGGCGTTGTCGGGGTATATTCAGTGCCCATAGCGCAGGCTCAGGTTCATGCCGAATCACCGGCCTTTGCCGCCTGCCAGCCAGCCATGAGGAGAGACCATATGTTTGCCAAATCCATTCTGGGTGCCCTTGCCGTCGCCGCCAGCATTTTCATGCTCCAGCCGCAGGCCGCGCAAGCCAAGGACGTAGACGTCGACATCAATCTCGGCATCGGTGGCGGCTATTACGGACCCGGCTATCCGGTCTATCCGGGAACCGGCGTGGTCGTGGCGCCCGGCAAAATCTCCTGCTATCAGGGCGTGAAGCGGGTTCAGTGGCGCGGCTTCTACAATGTGAAGCCGATGGACTGCAGCGGCCGGTCCTATTCCTATCGCGGCCGGCGCGGTCCGGACGTGTTCCGCATCAGCGTCAATGCCTATACAGGCCGCGTGACGAGCATCCGCCCGCTCTACTAGCCAGAATTGGCGGGGGTCCGGCATTGCCGGACCCCACTTGCCCTACCGGGAAAGATGAACGGCGGATGAATGGCCGTTTGCTCCACCGTTCATCCTTGCCCATGCATGCTCATATAACAGACATAGTGCCGTGCTCCATGGGGAGCGATGATGGTGTGGAAATTCCTAGCTGCAGGAGTGCTCGCTGCCTCGGCTCTCGCCGGGCCGGCCGCGGCAGGAGAATCCTTCGTCAAGCTGACGCCGCCGGTCGTCCTCGACGACCAGATGTTCTACCACCCGGTGCGGCCGGGTCGCGCATCTTCGCCCCCGTCTTTGGTTTCACCGAACCCCTCGGCCAGCACCCTCACCTGTGCGGGTGGGCGGACGATGGTACGGGGACGGGGTTTTACCAGGGTCGTGGCGCACGACTGCACCGGCACCTCCTATCGCTACAGCGGGTGGCGGAACGGCGCGAGGTACGACATTCGCGTCCGGGCCGGCAGCGGCCGAATTCTAAGCGTTCGACCTGGGGCCTAGAGGCATAGGCCCGGGGCGGAACCGGAACTCCGCCTCGACTGTTTGAAGAAGGACTAAAGGAGTAGGGACATGTCCATTCGATTGGCGATCCTCGCGGCGGCGGCCGCAGGCGGCTTTTTCCTGACCGGGGCGCCCGAGCCCGCGGAAGCCGGGAGCCGCATCCACCTCAACCTCTATCCGCCGTTCGTCCATGTGCGACCGCGCGACTATCGGCCGCCGCACTATTACTACTACGATGAAGATCCGTATGAGGAATATGCGGAGGACTACTACGACGAGGACTTCGATACCGGTCCCTACTACGACGAGCCGCCGCCGCCCCTGAAGCGGCGCGTGAAGCCGCGGACCGTCTACCAGGATCCGTATTTCGACGAAGAGCCGGTGGTGAAGACCAAGAAGAAGAAGAAAAAGAAGCCGGTCGAGGCGAACGTCGCGCCACAGAAAAAGCCGAGCAAGTCGACGCAGACGGCCGCCAAGCCGGTGCAGAAGCCCGCCAAACCCACCCAGACGGCGGCGGCGTCGCAAAGCTCGAGCGCGCCGCTCGGCGCCAGCAAAGTCAGCTGCGACAAGGCCCGGCAGATCGTCGGCGATTACGGCTTCAGCAATATAGAGAGCAAAGCCTGCGCCGGCAGCATCTACAGCTTCTCGGCCCAGCGGGACGGCAAGACCTTCGCCATCAAGGTCAGTTCGCTCAATGGAGAGCTGACCGAGGTGAAGCGGCAATAGTTTACGTTAAGGCGATATCGAGGACCCCGCCCGACGGCGGGGTCTTTCGCTTTTATCGGGCCGCACAAATCGTGTTAGCTTTCGGACGCCCATGGACAAATCACTTTTGCCCCTGAACGAGGCCCGGCTCTACGGCTACCCCGGCAACAACGTGCCGGAGGGGACCGAATGCGGGTTCTTCCACGCGTCGGATGGCATCCGACTGCGCTATGCCGTGCTGCGGGATGGACAGCAATTGAAAGGCACGGTCTGCCTGCTGCATGGGCGGGGCGACTTCATCGAACGCTATTTCGAAACCATGGAGGACCTGGTCGAGCGCGGCTATGCGGTCGCCACGTTCGATTGGCGCGGGCAGGGCGGCTCCCAGCGCTTCCTGCGCAATACGCGCAAGTGCTACGTCAGAAGCTTCCGCGAGTACGACGACGATCTCGCATCGTTCGTCGCGAAGGTGATGATGCCGGACTGTCCGCCGCCATATTACGCGCTCGCCCATTCCATGGGCGGCTGCATCCTGATCCGCAATCTTCGCGAGCGGACCTGGTTCGACAAAGCGGTTCTCACCTCGCCGATGTTCGACGTGCAGACCGGCCTATGGCCACCGCCCGTCGCCCGCGGCCTGGTTCGGGTGCTGCGGCGCATCGGATTTGCACGCGCCTTCCTATGGGGTGAGCGCAAGGGCCCGATGACGGGCGAGGATTTCGACGGCAACAATCTCACGTCCGATGCCAAACGATTCCTGCGCGACGTGCGCACCGTGGAGCTCCATCCCGAGCTGGGGGTCGGGGCGCCGACCTTCGGATGGATCCGCGCCGCCTTCGAAGCGATGCGGGAGTGCATGGATCCGCCGATGAACAAGATGGTGCGGGTGCCGACGCTCGTCGTCGCCGCCGACATCGAGCGCGTCACATCGACGGAAGCGTGCCGGAGGCTCGCGGCCAAGGAACCGAACGTCGTGACGGTCGTCGTCGAGCACGCCCGCCATGAAATCCTGATGGAGCGCAACGACGTGCGCGAACAGTTCTGGGCCGCCTTCGAAGCCTTCGTCGAAGGCCGCGATCCTACTATCGAGCGGAATTGATGACGGCGAGAGCCTCGGCATGCAGCTCGGGGCTCGCCGCGGCAAGGATGTCGCCACCGTGGGCGGCCGGCCCGCCGTCCCACGTGGTCACCACGCCGCCGGCATGGCGGATGATGGGAACGAGGGCAGCGATATCATACGGCGCCAGCCCCGCATCCATCGCGACGTCGATATTGCCGGCCGCCAGCATGGCGAAGAAATAGGCATCGCCGCCGAAGCGCAGCATGCGGGTCGAGTCCTGCATCGTCGCAAGGACGCGGCGCTGGAAGGGCGTGACGTAGATCTCCGGCGCGACAGTGGTGAGGATGGCCTGCCGCAAGCCAGAGGTGGTTGGCCGCACCGCCAGGCGCGTCGAGCCGAAGCGGTTCTCGCACCAGGAGCCGAACGGCCCGCCGATGAAGAGCTCGCCGATGAATGGCTGGCTTGCGACGCCGATGACGGCGTCGTCGCCATCCATCAGTCCAATCAGGGTGGTCCAGGTTGGAAGCCCGCAAATGAAGGAGCGGGTGCCGTCGATGGGATCGAGCACCCAGGTGCGGCCGGAACGCGAGGGCGCCGGGCCGAACTCCTCGCCGAGTATGCCGTCATCGGGATAACGGGCGGCAATCATGTCGCGCATGATCGCCTCGGCGGCACGATCGGCCTCAGTAACCGGGTCGAAGCCCGTGGCCGCCTTGTTGTCGACCTGGGCAACGCTGCGGAAGTGGGGAAGGATCGCCTCGCCCGCGGCGCGGGCTAGGTCGCGCGCAAAGGCAGCTAACTCGCTCGAGCGGTGATCGTCGTCTTTGGTCATGGAGGAGAGCAGGGGGCAGAGTTTCGGTCGGGACGCTCATACCCTATGGGCACGCGGCTTTCAGAGCTGTGAAAAAAGCGTGGGCCTGCGATTTTATTGCAATGCAAAAGACCAGATGGTCAAAAATGCAATCTTCACAGTGACGTGACTTAAAGCATGTGGATATCTCACCCGCATATATATCTCTAAATGCTACATTTTTTCATGGCAGGGAACGGCCTCGATTTTGACTTGAAATGTCGACGTTGCACTGCCACATAGGAATTGCGCTCCGGGTTTCCCGGTTGCGCAGCCCTTCTTGGGCGTTTCCTCCCTAGACTTGGGCCGCTCGCGAAAGCTGGGCGGCTCATTTTTTTATTCCGCCGCCACGCCGAAGGCGGAGAGCAGCCCCTGGGTCTCGGGCAGTAGGTCGCGCAGCACGGCGGCGATGCTGCGCTTCAGGATCGGAAACCGGTCGAGGCGGGCGAGAGTCCGCTCATTCATATATATGGCGCGGTTGACCTCGATCTGGACGGCATGGAGACCCTTGGCGGGGCGGCCATAGCTTTCGGTGATGAAACCCCCGGCATAGGGGCGGTTGCGCTGGACGCGAAGGCCCTGGGCGCGAAACAGCTGCTCCATGCGGTCGACGAGGGCAGTGGCGCAGGATACGCCGTGGCGATCGCCCAGCACGATATCGGGCTGCCCGGCCGGGGCGTTGCCGGCGGCGCTGGACGGCATCGAGTGGCAATCGACGAGAAGCGCGCAGCCGAATTTCCGCTGGGTAGTCGCCAACAGGTTGGAGAGCGCGGAGTGATACGGCTCATAAAGCTCCGAGATCCGCAGGAGGGCTTCGCGCAGGCTGATCCTGTCGCGATAGATTTCCTCGCCTTCGCTGACGACGCGGGGAATGGTGCCGAGGCCGCCTACCACCCGCACGGACGAGGCGTTGGCGGTTCGCGGCAACGGTCCGTCGATCAGGTGGGGATCGAGCTCGTTCGGCTCGCGGTTGAGGTCGATATAGGCTCGCGGGAAGTTCGCCTTGAGGAGCGGCGCGCCGGCTGCGACCGCATCACCGAAAAGCTCGTCGACATAGCAGTCCTCGGAACGGCGCAGCTCGCTTGCCCGCAACCGCGAGGCGCGAAGGAATTCGGGGGGATAATAGGAGCCGCTATGCGGAGAATCGAGGACGACCGACGCCGTCTGGCGGACAGGAGCAAAGATCGTGTAGGGAGGATCAAAAATAAATCCGGGTGTGCGCATTCGCGTGCTGCTTGTCTCCGACGGCACGGAAGCCGCCTTTTGTGGGGATTTCACCAGACGGAGGCGATGCGGTCAATTGTGAGCGGAAAAAGGCAGTTGGGCGTGTAAAAGCCCTATTTTCAAGCCTTAAAAGGCTCTTTACTCTTTCTTCCTAGGGTCGGCGCCGTTGCTTTCCCGCGACGCGGTGCCGAATCGCCTCAAAAGGTCCGGCCGCAAATTCGAGGTCAGCTTGGCGAAGATTCTTCTGGCAGAGGACGACGACGACATGCGCCGGTTCCTGGTGCGCGCGCTCGAAAGGGCCGGCCACCAGGTCACGTCCTTCTCGGAAGGGGCGAGCGCATTCGAGGAGGTGAAGCAGTCATCCTTCGACCTCCTCCTCACCGACATCGTCATGCCCGAGATGGACGGCATCGAGCTGGCGCGCCGGGCGGCCGAGCTCGACCCCTCGCTCAAGATCATGTTCATCACGGGGTTTGCCGCGGTGGCGCTGCATCCGGACAGCAAGGCGCCCAAGGACGCGAAGGTGCTGTCAAAGCCGTTCCATCTCAAGGACCTGGTGGCCGAGGTGGAGCGGATGATCGCCGCATAGAACGGCAGCCTTGCAGACTTGCCAGGGCCGGGCCTTCCCGATATAGGGTGCACCTCGTGGAAGCGGGCGGTTAGCTCAGCGGTAGAGCACTACGTTGACATCGTAGGGGTCACTGGTTCGATCCCAGTACTGCCCACCATCCAGTTCCCAATTGTGCCAGATTTCTGGAATAATCGGGAAACTCAGGCGGCTTCAGTATTTTCAGTGCATTGGATCGTAGTCCGCTAGGGCGAATTAAAAAGTACACTTAATCCCGCGAGCTTGAGCCGTGCCTGGATGCGGAAGGCAGCGGTCACTCCCCCCTCATCGTTATACTTGGGCTCGTTCAAGTGGCCCAATGCTGGTCATTCACTGAGTGCACGCGCACATGAGTTTCGAAATCAATACCTTGCCAAAATTCGGCGCACCTCTTACGGAAATCGAGCGTAGATACGTCGGAAGAGATGCACCCCAGCAGGTTCGGCCGTTCCTCGCACTTTGGGGAAGTTCAAGAGAGACGAATCTCTTCGTTCTGCCTGAGATAGCCAGCAAGTTGGGGCTTGGTGCTGTTTTCATCAAGGATGAAGGCACCCGTCTTGGTCAGGGAAGCTTCAAGTCCCTCGGCGGCGGATATGCGCTGATGGTTCTCATTAAGCGGCTCATTGAGCGTCATTTAGGTCGTGAAGTCAGTGTACCTCAGCTACTTACTGTGGCGGCGCGAAAATTTGCGCGTTCGGTTACCGCCTGCTGCGCGACAGATGGCAACCACGGAAGGTCGGTGTCGTCCGCCGCACGTCTCCTTGGCTGCCGGTCGGTCATCTTCGTTCATAGTGGGGTAAGCCAATCCCGAATCGACGCCATCGGTGCGGACCAGATCATACGTGTCGACGGAAATTATGATCTGTCTGTGAGCGAAGCTGAGCGAATAAGCTTGGAACGTGGCTGGCTTCTTGTTTCAGACACATCGTGGCAGGGATATGAGGAAATCCCCGCTCTCGTTGGTCAGGGCTATACGATTTTGGCTGAGGAAGCCCTACGGCAGGCAGATGAGCTCGGCTACGGCCTTCCTACGCATGTCTTCCTTCAGGCCGGCGTTGGAGGTTTTGCCAGTAGCATTGCAGGGTACCTCATTGACACGGTTGGCAAGCAGGGAATCAAGATAATCATCGTCGAGCCGGACCGAGCAGCATGCGTATTCGAAAGCGTTAAGGCCGGAGGGGTTGTTTCAATTGTTCCAACTGAACCGACAATCATGGCTATGCTCGAATGTTACAGGCCATCGCTTATCGCTTGGCGCATTTTGGAGAAGGTGAGCGATGCCTTTGTGACAGTCACTGATGAAGATGCAAAGGAAGCTGTGCGTCGGCTGGCCGACCGAGATGGAGAAGGCATTGTATCTGGCGAGAGTGGCGCCGCCGGCCTTGCTGGCCTTCTGAAAGCGGGCGTCGACCAAACCATTCGCTCTGCACTCGAACTCGGCCCAGACAGCAGAGTGTTGTTGATTAATACCGAGACCGCGACCGACCCCGAGTCCTACAAAGAGATCGTCGGACGCTCACCCGACGGGGTCGTCTCAGCGGACGCTTAGCCGCATGTACATAGTTAGGTGACGAGGGAGAACTCAACATTGGGAAACGACTACATGGTTCCAAAGCGAGGTTTTAGCCCGTCCGAGTTCGAAACGCGAATAGAACGCGCTCATCGGGTTATGCGGTGCTATGAGCTTGATGCCATCGTTGTAACGACACCACCGAACGTTCGCTATTTCACGGGCTTCGATTCCCAATTCTGGGAGAGCCCAACCCGACCTTGGTTCGTCGTCGTTCCGCTGGGGGGTAGTCCAATTGCCGTCATCCCCGAAATAGGAGCGCCGGAAATGGCCCTCACATGGGTCACGGATATTCGAACCTGGCCAGCGCCAGTCCCGGATGACGATGGTGTTTCGCTCCTGACTGGTACACTCGAGGGCCTGACGCGCCGCTTCGGCAGAATTGGCGCAGAACTTGGCCGCGAAATGTCTCTGCGCATGCCAGTCGTCGATTTCTTGCGGCTGCGTGCCGCTCTCGGCTCCGAGATTGTCGACGGCTCGCCGTCGATTTGGGAGATGCGGATGGTCAAGACCGACGCGGAAATTGGCCATATCGGTTATATCTGCGGCATCGCGAGCGATGCTTACGCAGCGCTGCCCGGCCAGATTTCCATCGGTGAAAGCGAGCGCGAGGTGGCACGCAAGCTGCGGATTGACGTAGCGCGCCGCGGGGCCGACGCCACGCCATTCATGCCTGCAATTTCCGGACCTGGTGGGGTGTCGCAGATCGTCTGCGGACCTCATGATCGCCTGCTGGAGAAGGGGGATATTCTTTTCATCGATACGGGTTCGACATTCGATGGCTATTTCTGTGATTTCGACCGGAACTATGCGGTCGGGCAAATTTCGACTGAAGCTGCCCGCGTCCACGAGGCGCTATGGCTAGCGACAGAAGCAGGGATCGCCGCAGCGGTAGTCGGTGCGACCACGGACGACATTTGGGGAGCAATGAACCGCGTCATCGAGGCAGCGGGTGCGATTGGCAACAATGTTGGCCGCCTCGGTCACGGCCTCGGGCTGCAACTGACAGAACCTCCCTCTCATCGACTAGGCGATGGGACGGCGATCATGGAGAACATGGTGCTGACCATCGAGCCTGGAATGGAATATGCGCCGGGCAAGATGATTGTTCATGAGGAGAACATCGTGGTCACCCCTGATGGTCCACGGCTCCTGACCAAGCGGGCGCCGCGCGAAATGCCGGTAATCGTCTGATCGCCTAAGCCGTGCTTGTTCAAGCGAACCGGTAGTTGACGACAAAGGCCCAGTCGCCTGACCCCCGCATACCAGCGGAGCCAAATCCAGGAATTGTCTAGATGCTAAGCCGCGACAAGATTTTTCCTGAAGCTGAACTCCCCATCGGATCTGTGTTGCTCGCCGAGGGGGCCACTCTCGCAAAAACCTGGCGTGTTGGCCCGTCTCCATTCCTTAAGGAAATGGGGGTCGGCAGCGAGACCGAGTACAAGCTACAGCGCATGGCAGATAGAGCGGTCATGCAGCACGCCCAAATTGGCTACCGCGATGGCGAAAAAAGCCGCCGAGCTTATGGTTTTATATGGGAGGAGTGCGGCCGCAAGGGTGTCAGGATAGATCGATATGGGCTCTGTCTCGATTGGTCGATGGCATTGACGCGCGCAAACCGCGAAAGAGCGACCCGCGGCACAGGTATGCTCCTTCCAGACATAGAGGACTTTGTGGCGTTGACTGAGGTAGCACCGGTTGCTCCGCATTTTGGTGACTTTGTCCTTGGTTTTCCCGCAGCACTCGAAAACACTCAGGCAGCCCTCGCTGCCGGCAGCACTGCTATTGGCAACCTAGGCCAGTATTTTACATTTCGGATTCCCGGTTGGGATAATGACGTTGAAGCAACACGAGCTACGGTACTTGCACTCGGGCTCATCGCTAAGCAACCCGTTCCGGTGCTTGTGCACTCCAATCTTGATGATGGATTTGCCGCACAATTCACTGACCTTACAAGTAGTCTTGGAATGACAATCCTCGAGAAGTCCGTGATCACCGATCTGGCCGGCGCACGAATGGCACACTGCTTCGGCCATCATTTCTCCGACCCGCTAACGCGATTCGCTTTTCAAAGAGCTATGTCGATGATCGACGAAGCACCTGGAACGATGTTGTACGGAAACACCACTTCGTATCGGGGCAGTCCTGCAGAAAACTATGCCAGCCTCGCGAGCTACCTGCTCGTTGACGTGGTGGGCCAACACCTTTTCCCTACCGGTCACGCAATCAACCCTGTGCCCGTCACCGAGAACGAGAGAATTCCGGAAATTGACGAAGTGGTGGACGCGCAACTGTTTGCTGGAACTCTAGTGGAACATGGCCGCCTTTATGGGCGGCTGATCGATATTACGGAGGTCGATCGCATTGCCTCAATCCTGGTTGAAGGGGGCAAGCGCTTTGCAAAGAACGTTCTACAAGGTTTAGGGAATGCAGGGGTGAATTTGAACGATGCCTTCGAGGTGTTGCTCGCATTGCGACGCCTAGGTGCTCGATATCTGGAGCGCGAATACGGCTTAGGTGAGAAAAACACACGAGGTAGTCGGGAACCTATTGTACCCGCAACGATTCTAACTGAAATCCAGGAAATGGCAGAGTCAGCACTCTCGACCTTGACAGCATCACAGCGAGGGGCGTTGCGCGGTACTAAGCAAAAGGTACTCGTAGCGACGAGCGATGTGCATGAACATGGGAAATTGCTCATCGAAGAGATATTGAGACAGCTCGATATTGAAAGTCTCGACGGCGGTGTTTCCACGGATCCAGAGCGCGTCGCGGTGCTCGTGAAAGAGAATGGAGCAACTGCTATCGCAATCAGCACCTACAATGGTATCGCTCTCAGCTATTTTCTAGAACTTCAACGTGAGTTGAAGGCGAGGGGCCTAAGAACGCCGATCTTAATTGGCGGGCGGCTCAATCAAATACCTGAAGCGTCAAATTCAAGCTTGCCGGCCGATGTAGGCGATCAGCTTCAAGAAGCGGGCGCGGTCGTTTGTCGTGAGGCCTCTGAGCTAGCGCCATCCCTCTTGAAGTTGGAGAGTTTCAATACTGCAAGTTAGGGTGCTGCCGGGCGTCTTCTCAACATTGAGGATGAAGGGGCCGTTTTTTGAATGGTCTCGTTCGGGTTGGAGTTAGCGCCTGAGGGCGTGGATTCTGCTCCGACAAAGGTAGGAACTGACGGCGCGTCGATTGGCTACATCCGCTCGGAGGGATTGCATGCGCAAACTTGTCGCTCTTGCCATCCTTTTGATCTGCTCGCAAACGGCGGCCGCTGAAAAATTGCCGTACACCCTCATAGAGAATGGAATTCTCCTCGGTGATGACCTGTCAAAGGTCAAGGCTCGCAATCCACCAGACTGTCTTGCCAAATGCTCGAAGCTCGCCAACTGCATGGCATTCTCATTCGTCGCGAAGGAGAGGGAATGTTGGCTGAAGAGTGGTCTGGGCACGCCTGCTTCCCAGGAAGGGGTAGTGTCTGGAATAAAGATGCCCCAGTAACAGCCGAGTGAGCTTACCCAAAGCCTGTTCGCGCGCGCGTCTCTTTCCAGCGCAGAAATGGCCAAGCAAACAATCGAACCATCCACCAGCCGGCTATAAACCCCGTCAACGCACTAAAAAAACCTTCAACTGTCGTCGGAACTGCTGGTCGATAATCCTCTAGCGTTTTTTCCACAATTGTTCCGTCCGCATGGCCTAGAAAGTATAGAGCGCGGGACAAGTAATCGCGATGCATTTCTTCGCGCTGCTGTTCAAGTGTAGAGAGACGCTTTAGATTGGATTCCATGTCAACGCCTCGTCGCCGTACAAGGTCTTGTGTACTCGATAGCAGTAAGGTGAGTGCATTCTCCCGGTTCAAGCCGTTGGCCACTGCATCCTTATCGAAACGCTCTACGATGGCCGCTAGCTCGTCTATCGCGCCTCCCAGCCGCTGAGAGTATTGTTGTATGATCTCAGGTAGCTGGGCTCCCAGAATGGCGCCAAGAATTGCGAATGCTAGGGAGACCGTCCGGACGAGCATTGGAGTAGATGAGCCTCTGATTGGTCATAGACCAACGATCTCGCAAACGCTAGTAACTGTCGAATGCTCAAGTGGTTTCACAGGCTAATGCCAAGAGAGGAGGGGTTCTTCGAGCTCTTCGATCGGCATGCTCAAATCATTTTGGCCGCGGCCGAAGCCTTGAAAGAATTGCTTCGAGGGGGCGAAAACGTCGCTTCGAGTTGCAAGGTGATTTTTGATCGCGAGGCAGAAGCCGATCAGCTCATTCGAGAGGTGCTAACAGCAGTTCGTCGCACTTTCATAACTCCGTTTGACCGAAGCGACATTCAAGATCTGATCACGTCTATGGACGACGCCATCGATCAAATGAATAAGACTGCCAAAACGATTGTTTTGTATGAGGTTCGGACTTTTGATCCTGACATGCAGCAAATGGGCGACTCGATTTATCAAGCTTCACAGCTAGTTTTGGAGGCCGTTCCACTCTTGCGGTCAGTTGGAAAGAACGCCGACCGCCTCGCTTTGCTGACCGAAAAAATAGTTCAAGTAGAGGAGCGCGCGGACAAGCTCTATGACCGTGGCCGCAAGTCGTTGTTCTTGTTAACCCAAAATATCAACACCGAGCAAAATTCGATGAATTTCATCGTTGGTTCCGAAATCTTTGATCACCTGGAAAAGGTCGTCGACCGATTTGAAGACGTAGCCAACGAGATCAACGCTTTGGTCACTGATCATTTGTAGCCCGGCCAATGGAAGCCCTTGTAAGTCTGCCGATCCTTGTTGGGCTGATCGTTATCGCGCTGACTTTTGATTTCCTCAATGGCTTGCACGATGCCGCCAACTCCATAGCAACGATCGTTTCAACTCGTGTTCTGCGACCGCGATACGCAGTGGCATGGGCGGCATTCTTCAATTTCATCGCATTCCTCTTCTTTGGTTTGCATGTCGCCACCACGATTGGAACGGGTATCATTGCGGCAGAGGTGATCGATGCTGCGGTCATCTTTGGGGCCCTCATGGGTGCTATTTCTTGGAATCTGATCACATGGTGGGCGGGGATCCCCTCTAGTAGTTCCCATGCACTCATTGGAGGATTGGTTGGCGCCGGGTTACTAAAGGGAGGTAGCGGCGCTCTAGTCTGGACGGGCCTGTCCAAGACAGTATTGGCGATTGTGCTGTCTCCGGCGGCCGGGTTTGTGCTGGCATTGATCCTTATGCTGCTTGTGTCATGGATATTCGTGCGGACATCTCCATTTGCCGTAGATACCATCTTTCGAAGTCTGCAGTTCGTTTCGGCATCCTTATATTCGTTGGGGCATGGAGGTAATGATGCCCAAAAAACCATGGGCATCATAACTGTACTTCTGTTTTCGCAAGGCTACTTGGGCGCTGAATTTTACGTTCCGTTTTGGGTGGTGCTCGCCTGTCAGCTCGCTATGGGGTTAGGGACACTGTTCGGGGGATGGCGGATCGTCCATACGATGGGCTCTAAGATCACTCGACTTACCCCGATGCAAGGTTTTTGCGCTGAGACAGGAGGTGCGATTTCGCTGTTCGCAGCAACGGGACTGGGCATTCCGGTTTCAACAACGCACACAATTACCGGCTCAATCGTGGGCGTGGGTGCGGCGCGCAGAGTGTCGGCGGTGCGCTGGAACATTGCAACCAACATCATTACGGCGTGGGTTATCACGATTCCAGCGGCAGCCATCTTGGCTGCATTGTTCTATGCTCTGGTCCGAGCAAGCTCACTATAGAAATACATGGAAACCCAATACGCCGCCCTTCCATATCGTCGCGTAGCGGGTACTCTCTTTGTCCTCTTGATCACCAGCCGGGGCACGAGGCGATGGATCATTCCCAAGGGCTGGCCGATACCCAACCTGGCCCCACACGAAACCGCAGCTCGGGAAGCCTTTGAGGAGGCGGGCGTCGTAGGAAGTATTGGAGAAGCTGCGGTTGGCAACTACACTTATATGAAGCGACTTCAAAATCGGTCAGTCGTCAAATGTCGCGTCAAGGTGTTTCCCTTGGAAGTTCAGCGCCAGCACCGTTTATGGCCAGAAAGGAGCCAGCGACGCAAGAAATGGCTCGTGACGGAAAAGGCAGCTGAGCAAGTTTACGAACCGGGGCTGCGAACTATCATCCGGTCGCTTTCAACTCGACTTGCATCCAAGTCGCGAATTTGAACCAATGGCCCGACCGTCTAACCGCCGCTGCATCACAGCGGTGCAATCGACTAGGCGCTAAAAGTCTTACAATGCGTTACTTGGAACGAAGCCATGAATTACACGATTTTGGCGCTCATATCCGATGTGGACCATACACTCTTGACTAAAGCCAAGTTGCTGACTCAGGGAACCATCAATGCGGTTGAGCAATTACGCGCGAACAACATCGCCTTTGGACTAGTGAGCGGCCGTCCACTAGCAGGTCTCAAGCAATTTACGCGCCAGCTATCGATAACTGCACCAGTCGTCGCGTTCAATGGAGGGTTACTCGCGGCTCCGGACATGAAAGTTATCCAAAGGCACCCGATACGCCCGGAAATAGCTCGGCGTGCCCACGAAATCTTCACAAGTCATGGCGCGGACGTGTGGGTCTTCACTGAACGTGATTGGTTGCTACGCGATCCTGATCGTCCGCATGTTGCACACGAGAAAAAAACCATAGGTCTCGCGCCAAAGGTCGTCGCACAATTGGATGAGGCGTTTGATTTTACGTTCAAGATCGTAGGGGTGAGTGACGATGTTAAAATACTTGAGCGTTGTGAGGCTGAAGCCATCGCAACCATTGGGTACGCTGCGACAATTTCGTCCTCTCCGCCATACCACATTGATATCACTGACGCTCAGGCCAACAAGGGGATAGCTTTGCAGGCAATATCAGCCTTATTGAAAATTCCAGTCTCGAGAGTTGCCGCCATCGGTGACGGAGCAAGCGACATTCCAATGTTCGAACACGCAGGACTCTCCATTGCGATGGGGAATGCGGCTCCGAATGTTAAAGCAAAGGCCGACAAAACAACTGCTTCTTCCGAGGAAGAGGGTTTCGCGCAAGCAGTTGAAGAATTCATCGTTCAGAACAGTAATCGTCTCCAATAATAATAAGGCGGTTTACTTTTGCTGTTACCCATCAAAACTATTCAGGAACGATGCTCATGGTACATCATCCGACCGGGCGACACCTCCCTCCGCTTCCAGACGAGCGACCTGTCTGGTATCCTGGCGCGTAAACTTCAGCCTCACCCCGGCACCCATCCCAGCGTCTTCAGGGATGATTGCTACGCCGAACAAGTCTAAAGCCCGCCGCAACATTTGAGATTCATAGTCCGGAACCCACGCGGCGCCGCTTGCCTCGAAGTGGCGCAAGGTGTCCAGCGAATGCGGGAAGTGGCGGCAAGCTCGTTCTGGCTAATGCCTATCAACGCGCGCCCCGCGGCAACAAGACGCCGGTCAGTTTACTTGTGGCGGCCATGCGTACCCCTTTCCCAATGGCCGGCGGATCTCACCACCATCGAAGTAACCTCGCCTGTGCCGGATGAACCACTACGCGGCGCTCCCACGTCCTTCAAGTCAGAACTCCGCGGCTGTTCCCCACTGAGCACACGAGCTATGGGACCACAGGCCTTTCTTCCGTATCTGAGCGAATTTCTACCAGGAGTTCCGTCGGTCCCACCCCGGCATTGATCGTCCAGCCATCAATTTTCAGGTCGAAGGGGCAGGACGAGACAACACATATCAAGTCTGTAAGCGCCTTCATCTCTACGAAAGCGCCTGGCGGAACGGGATTAGGAGGCGAGACAAATCGGCCGTCCTCTTCGACGCGAGTATTGGTGAAAAAATTGATTGGCTGGGGGATGACGTCAATATTGTAACCCAGCCGCCGCATCGACACACAGGCATTTTCAGTGCAGCTTGCATGTGGTCCGCTATGACCAAAGAACTCGTAGCGAAACTGGTCACAGGCTGGGATCATCATATCGTGAACGCCGTTAGCTCCGTCCTTCACGACCTTTAACATTGGCCGGCGAAAGCGTGAAATCAATGTATCGCCCTCGCGAGGTTTGACACAGAAAGTGGTCACCCATGTGTGATTGGGGGAAAGCCATTCGCTAGTATTGTGAGCATTAAAAGCGAAGAAATCCGCCGCTTGCGCGCCTTTGAGGGTTGAAATACGAATCAATTGGTTCGCCTTAACGGGGAAGGCGCGTCCCTCTCGAGCGGGCACTATCATGGTTGCTGACATTCGCAATCTCCCTTTCGGTCAAAGCTTCTCCCGACTTTGTCTCGCGCTTCATCAGCTTCGACAGCGCGAAGAATGTCGGCAATTTCCCAAAGCCGCGTGATACGCCAGCCGCCATTGCGGGCGACATGCGAAGCTTAGAATGCAGCCGGACGAGATTGTAGTACATCATATGGAGCGCCACGGCATGAGCGTGGCTTTCCTTGAGAACAGCCTTCGATGCGACTCACCCCTCAAGACTGTGTCCGCGGCCTCGTCGTGGCAACGATCTGGGGCACGGGCGTTGTGCTTGCGAAATGGGCGCTGACCGACCTGCCACCGATTCTCCTCATGTGCTTCCGCTTCACGCTCTCGGCGCTCGCCCTCATCTGGTTCGTCCCTTTTCCCGCCGGCTCGTTCCGCAAGCTTCTCGTCATCTCCGTGCTGGGCGGAGCCGTGCAGTACAGCCTCACCTTCACCGGGCTCAAAGGCCTGGACGCCTCAGTTACGGCCCTGCTCCTGCAGTTAGAGGTGCCGCTGCTGGTGCTCGTCGGAGCGGTGCTGCTGAAGGAAAGGCCGAGCCTCAAGCGCTTGATCGGCATTGCGCTCGCCTTTGGCGGCATGGTCATCATCACGGGCGAGCCAAAAGTGTCGGGCGCTTATCTCTCGGTTGCAATGGTGATCGGAGGCGCGCTTTCCTGGGCCACCTGCCAGGCCTTTGTGCGCTCGCTTAATCTCGAGGGGCGGACGGTGACGGCCTGGTTCGCGCTCCTGACGGCGCCGCAGCTTCTCATCGCCTCACTACTTTTCGAGACGGGCCAGGCGGAGGCCGTCGCAGGCGCAGGCGCCAAGGCCTGGGCCGTGGTCGTCTATCTCGGGCTCGTCATGACGGTCGTCGGCGACACGACCTGGAACGCGCTGGTGCGGCGCTACCCGATCAGCACGCTCGCACCCTTCCTCCTCCTGCAGCCGGTCATCTCGGCGCTCGCGGCGGTGGCGCTCCTCAGCGAGTCACTCACCGCGCACGTGCTCGCGGGCGGCGCGGTCATCATCTGGGGGGTGGCTTATATCCTATGGGAGCGTCCGGGCGGAAGTCAGCCGGGGTAGAACCGCGGACGTCCCTGTCAGAGATGCGCAGCAGGGGGAAACCGTCGTACTTGATCTCGTGAATTCAGCCGTTGAGAGATCTGGGAGCCGAGCGATCGGAAGGCGATCATTTCGTCGTTAAGAACACCATGAGCTCGCGGGTCTCGGCCGCGGCCTGCCGATCGAGGGAAGTCGAGAGAGCTGCGTCGATTGCCCATGTATCGCAGGCGGCCTTTACGTCATTTGCGCTGAAGGTAAGTGAAATGTCGACGGCGATCGCCGGTAAGATTATTCGTAGGGTGGTCATTCGGCACCTCCAATCCGTGAGCGCGGCCCCCCTGAGGGGCCGTACTGGTGTGCTATCAACGCTAAAGATCCAGCCGTGCGCTTGCCAAAAGGAAGTGCTCCCTCTGGTCAGTCCAATCTGAGCTGTCCTGCAGCAGGCACACTAGCACTTCCAGCTTTTGCCGGATTGTGCGGTCGCTCAGAACAACCTAACTGTGCCGCCATCAGTGCCGGTGTGGTGGATGCTGAACTGGTTCGCCAAGCTTGACCAGCCTCGGCCGGGGACGAACGCCGCGGAGGGTTGCTTCGTCGTGATCCTCCAAACCGTGTTCGCCAGATCATCGGCGACGATCAACGCGCCGCGCGGATCCACAGTCACTCCGACCGGACGCCCGCGCGTCTTGCCATCGTCAGTGAGGAAGCCGGCGACGAAATCGACCGGATTGCCGGCGGGCCGACCATTGTGGAACGGAACGAAGATCACCTTGTAGCCGACGGGAACGCGGCGGTTCCAGCTTCCGTGCTCGCCCACAAATACGCCTTCCGCGAAATTCGCTCCCATGGCCGGCGTCGAGAAGGCCACGCCAAGCGCAGCCACGTGCGATCCGAGGCTATAATCTGGGCGGATGGCCGATGCAACCTTCTCTGGATCTTGCGGCTGCGCGCGTGGGTCGACAATCTGGCCCCAATAGCTATAAGGCCACCCGTAAAAGCCGCCCTCACGCACTGAAGTCAGATAATCAGGAACAAGATTAGGGCCGATTTCGTCGCGCTCGTTCACCACCGCCCAGAGCTGGCCGGTTCCTGGCTGAACGGCGAGCGCGGTCGGATTGCGAAGACCGGTCGCATAGGTCTTGTGAGCTCCGGTCTCCGTATCGATCTGCCACACCATCGCGCGGTCCGCCTCCGCCTCCATCCCGCGCTCGGTGATGTTGCTGTTCGATCCGATGCCGACATAGAGAAACTGGCCATCGGCGCTGGCCGTCATTGCCTTAGTCCAATGATGATTGATTGCCGATGGCAGATCCGTGACCTTTGCTGGCGGCGCGCTCGCCTTGGTCTGGCCGTCGCTATAGTCGAAGCGCACCACCGCATCTTGGTTGGCCACATAGATGACGCCGTTGACGAGCGCGAGACCGTATGGCGCATTGAGACCATCGGCGAAGACGCCGCGCATTTCATAGGCGCCGTCGCCATCCGCGTCGCGCAGCAGCGTCAGCCGGTTGCCGCCCTTTGCCGGGCTCTTGCCCAGGCCCTTGATGTAGTTCGCGATGAGATCCTTGGGCCGCAGCGCAGGCGCGCCGCCGCCCGACCCCTCAGCCACCAGGATATCGCCATTGGGAAGTACCAGGGTCTGCCGCGGGATGGCGAGATCGGCAGCGATCGGCTCAATTGCATATCCCTGAGGCACTGTAGGGCGATCGTCGCCCCAGTTGGCCGGCCTCGGGATCGTCATGTCTGGCAACAAGCCGCCCTGCGGCGCGGGCAGATCCGGGTTCGCGCCGTATTGCTGCGGATTGGGATCGTCTTCGCAGGCGGACAACAGGACCGCGATGGCGATCAGCATAAGGTGCGAGCGGATCATGTCACCTCCACGGAGCGAAACCCGGAATAGCCTATCCAGGCTGCGATGAGTGCCACGAGCGCCGTGGCCGCCGACAGAAAGAGGCCTTCCGGCATCGTCGCCCAGGCGTCCTTGGCATGGACGAGCGCGCTAAGAACGCCGAGCATCCACATAGAGAGCAGAAGGAAAAAATAGATCATCGGCCGCCTGCTGCGCGCCCTTCGGAGTCGAAGCATTTCGATCAGCGCCCACGGCGCAACGAGGGTGCTGGCCAGCAATCCCCCGGCGATCAGCCATGCCGAGAAATTGGCCCATTGAATTTGGAAGGTTGCCCAATAGGCAAAATCGCTGAGCAGTGCGCCGAGGAAAAAAGGAAACGGAAAAGCAAGAATGATGGCGTGAAGTGGATGCAGCGGTTTGAAAGGAGCTGAGGCGAGTTTATTGACCACAACATCTCCTCTTCGCAGTGCCGCGCCCTTGTAACCAGCCCATAGCCGCCGATAGGTCAACGCATCGTCGCGTTCAAGCGGCAGCGAGCGCAAATGCTGAATGATTTAAGCTTATCCCAATTGCCTCTCTGGAGATAGATCATAGGGGATCAAGAATAGAACCAAGGCTTCAAGCAGCACCGCAACAAGCGACAGCGCGGCGAGGGCGGTTTGTATGTCACGACTAAAGCCGGGCGCCTGTCGATTGCTCCACAGCAACGCGCCAATTGCGGCGCACGCGGCGATCGTGGCGGTCCAGGCGATAAGGCGGACGGCCACGGCGCCGGCGCCGAACGTGCCGCCGAACCCGAACGCGGCATAGACAAGGGCGAAATGGAAGGACCAGATGAGCGGCCCGGCAGCCAGTTGGAGCAGGGGACGCACAGACGGGTAACGCCTGAAGCCGCTCATCCGGCGAGCCTTGGGAAGCCATGCACGATGAGCAGGCTGGCGAGCCCCTGGCCGACCGTGTAGTACCAGAACAGCATGGTATTGTCGAACGTTGCACGCCGCGCCGGTGTGATCAAACCGGCCATGCTGCGGGCAAAGGTGTAGAGTCCCATGATGATCGCGGTCGCGGTGAGCTGGCCTTCGGCGGCGATCACCGCATATACCAGAGCGCCATAGCTGTTTGCGACGGGGCTGAGGCCAGTCTGCCAGTGCCCCTGAAACTCGATGATGATCGCGGCGACCAATGCCCCGGTTGCAAACGCGATGCTTAGGCGCACCGGCCACCGGCTGCAAGATTTTCCGCGCGCCAACATTCGGCTTGCGACAGCAATTGCGGCGCCGCTCAAGATGAAGGCGGCGGCGCTGGCAATCGGCCACCCAGCGAATGGCATGGGCTGCCCGCTGAGTCTCGGCCAGAACTGCGGCGCCACCGTCCAGATATAAAGGTAGGAAAAGGCGAGCGCGATGAACATCGAAGCCGCAACGAGTAATAGGATCACCGTCGCCCACCAGGAATGGGAGGTGAGGCCGGTGACATAGACAGGCAGCACGATTCCGCCGCCAATGTTGACCGGCGGATGATTGGGGCCCGGATCCGTCTGCCACAGCCACGCAACGATCATGGCGAGCGCTAGGACACCGCAGGCGAGCGCCGGCAGGACGAGCTTGACGGTCAGCAGAAGGAAAAACGCCGCGGTGAAGACTGCGGCTAAGAGCGACCGCCAGCTCGGGCCGCAGACTTGAAGCACATATTGCGGCTCTGCTTCAATAGCACTGGTGATGAGCGTCTCACGCCCGCCCGTCGGTGCGCCGGGGAGAAAATAGCGCCCGGTATGCACATGATCGACAAGCCGCTCATCGTCCCAAAGCGGCTCGCGGCTCGCGACGATTGGGATGCTGCGCGTACCGTACACGCCATTGGAGAGCCATTCCAGCGTGCCGGCGCGCCAGACATTTCCTGTGTTTTCCGAGAGCGCGAATCGGAAGTTGCGCGCCAAGTCCGTCAGGCAGACCAGAACTCCTGCGGCCACCGCGAAGGCACCGACGGTCGACAGGAGGTTGAGCCATTCCCATCCCATGTTTTCGGGATAGGTGTAGACGCGCCGCGGCATGCCCATCAGTCCGACGAAGTGCATGGGGAAAAAGGTCAGATTAAATCCGGCGAATAGGAGCCCGAAAGACCAGCGGCCAAATCGTTCCGACAGCGGCTTGGCGCTCACTGCAGGCGCCCAATAATAGATGGCCGCGAAAACGGGGAAGACCATGCCGCCGAACAACACGTAGTGCAGATGGGCGACGATGAAATAAGTGTCATGGGCCTGCAAGTCGAACGGAACGATGGCGACCATGACGCCGGTGAGTCCGCCAATGACGAATATCGCCAGGAACCCGATAACGAAAAGCGAGGGAACCGTGAGCTGCAAGCGTCCCGCCGCGATTGTCGCGATCCACGCGAACACCTGGATGCCGCTCGGAATCGCCACCGCCATGCTGGCGGCGGAGAAAAAGGCGAGCGATAGGTCCGGGATGCCCGTCGCGAACATGTGGTGCACCCAAAGACCGAAAGAGAAGAATCCGGTGGCGACGAGCGCGACGACGATTAGCCGGTAGCCGCGCAGCGGCACGCCGGTCATCGTCGGAACGATCATCGACACCATGCCGGCCGCTGGCAGGAAAATGATGTAGACCTCGGGATGGCCGAAAAACCAGAAAAGATGCTGCCAGAGCAGCGGGTCACCACCCTTCTCGGCAATGAAGAACGGCCATTGGAACGCGCGCTCGAGCTCGAGGAGCATAGTGGCAAGAATGACCGCCGGGAAGGCGAATATGATCATGGCGGCGAACACCAGCATCGACCATGCGAAGATAGGCATCTTGCCTAGGGTCATGCCAGGCGCGCGCGTGCGCAGGATGCCGACGATGATCTCGATCGCGCCGGCAATGGCCGAAATCTCGATGAAGCCGATGCCGAGCAGCCAGAAATCGGTGTTGTCGCCCGGCGAATACTGGGTGCCGGTCAGCGGCGGATACATGAACCAGCCGCCATCTGGGGCCAAGTCGAAAAACAGCGAGCCGAAAAAGAAAAGCCCGCCGACGAGATACGCCCAGAACGCGAAGGCGCTGAGGCGCGGAAATGGCAAGTCGCGCGCCGCCAGCATTTGCGGCAGCAGCAGAACGCCGATAGCCTCGACCACCGGTACCGCGAAAAGGAACATCATCACGGTTCCATGCATCGTGAACAGCTGGTTGTAGGTGCCCTGGTCGATGAGCGTGTTCTGCGGGACGGCAAGCTGCAGGCGCATCAGCAGCGCCAGGACTCCAGCAAGAACGAAGAATAGAAGCGCGGCGCCGATATAGAACAATCCGATGTAGGTGTTGTTGACCGCCGTCAGCAGGCGGATGCCTCGCGGCGGCTTCCAGATCGCCTCGAGTTGCGCGAGTTCGTTCTTCGGCCGCGGCAGGGCGTTCGGAAACCCCTTCATTTGAGATTCTCGAGATAGGCAGCAATGGCGGCCAAGTCGCCATCCGGCAGGATCGCGAATGGTGGCATGCGGTTGTTGGGCTTGATGTGCTGATTGTCGCGTATCCAGCGGGCGAATGACTCGGCACGCGCCGGCAACGTGCCGGCGGCAATAGCGAACCGCCCGCCGACATGTGTCAAGTCGGGCCCGATCGTGCCGGACGCTGGCGTGCCGCGAATCCTGTGGCACCCGCCGCACCCGTTCGCCAGGAAAAGCTTTTCCCCACGCTTGTGCGGCGCCGCGGCTGGCGCGGCGGGCCGGCCCTGCGCCGCAAGCCAATCGGCGAATTGTGTGGGCTCCAGCACCACGACATGAAAGGCCATGAGCGCGTGCGGGCCGCCGCAATACTCGGCGCATTGCCCGCGGTATGTGCCGGCGGCGGTGGGGCGCAGACGGATCCGGTTGGTCAAGCCTGGAATCATGTCGACTTTGCCGGCGATGTTCGGCACCCAGAAACTGTGGATCACGTCGGCGGAGGATAGCTTGATATCGACCGGCCGGCCGGTCGGGACGCGGATCTCATTGGCAGTCACAACCTCCCTCGCCTCCCCCGCGGCGGGATAGCGCACCCGCCACCACCATTGCTCGCCGATGATTTCGATGCGGAGCACGTTAGGCTCGATGGGCGATATCCGGGCGCCGGTGAGAGTTAGTGCATAGACGAGGAGCGCGGCGAGCACGACAGCGGGAAATACGGCACCGGCGATGACGATGAAGCTGCGGCTGGCCAACCGCCTGCGGATGGACTCGCTGCCCAGATAGCCGCCAATCGCAATCGCCAAGACGCCGAGGAAGATCGCGGTTGCGGTCCCAAACATAACCCAGCCGAGCGTCGCGATGGCTTCCGCATCGGACCCAGCGGGGGACAACACGGATTGCGGCGCGTCCATCAGGCGAACATCACTGTTGCCCGCCATGGAGGGGCAAGCCTGCAAAGTAGGTGGAAACGGAGGCGATCTGCTCCTCCGTCAGGCGCTGCGCGATGACCGTCATGATTTCCGCCGCTGGCGTGCTGCGGCGCTTTCCGGCTTTAAAAAGAACAAGCTGCTGTGAAATGTAGCTGGCATGCTGGCCGTCGAGGGAGGGATAGAGCGGGTTGCGTAGAGTTGGATCGTCGCCATGGCAGGACGTGCAAGCCGGTATTCCCTCGGCGGGCACGCCCGCCGTTGCGATCAAGCGGCCGGCGGCAAGCGACTGGCTGCCGTCGGGGATCGAGCTTTCCGCGACGACCGGCCGTTGCGCGGCGTAGTAGTCCGCCAGCCGGCGCATCTCCGCCTGCTCCAGTTCGACCGCCACCGGCTGCATGAAGCCGCTTTGGCGCGTGTCGGCCGCATAGGCTTGCATCTGCGCGAACAGATAGTCGGCGGTCTGAATGTCGAGCCGTGGAAACGCGCCGCTGCTGCGCCCGGCGCCGTCGAGGCCGTGGCATCGTGAACATGCCGTGAGCCCCATCCCCACCGGTCCTCCACGCGCCGAGGTGCGGATCGGGATCTCCTCTTCGCCCCGGTCGAGGCTCGCCAGCGCGCGGTATTGATCGGCGCTGAGACGCGGCAGGCGCTGCAGGAACGCGACGATGGCCCAGACCTCGTCGTCGCGGTCCTGCGAGACCCAGGCCGGCATGCCGGTGTATTTGAGTCCGTTCTTGACGATCCAGAACAGCTCATTAGGCTTCCATTTCGGCACCTTGGCGCTGAGATCGGGCGGTTCGGGCAGCGTCGTTTGCACGATGGGATTGGGAGGCTGTCCTGGCCCGCCGTGACATGGCGCGCAGCCCGTCTGGAAATGCCCCGCTCCGCGTTCGGCGAGGACTGCATCGCTTAGGTCCGGCACCTCGATGCCGAAGGCGTGGGTGCGAACCGAACTTCGCATGCCGAATTCGAGGATGAGGCCGAAGACGGGCCAGTGTCCCTTGGTCGCCGCAACGCTGTAGAGGCCCGACCAGGCAAATAGAAATCCGCCCGCAGCTAGGACGGCAATGCTGGCGGCGAACCATTTGGCGTAGGTTTTCCAGTGAGGCAAGGCGCCGTTGTCCGAAGACTTACTGGGCAATTGCTCTTACCTCAGGCGTGAACAGCCATCGCGCGAACAACAAAATCGCCGCGGCGACATAGATCAAGGCGCATGAGCTGACCATGATCAGGCCGGCAAGCTGCTGATCCTCTAGATGGGTGAGTCCCCACGCGTCCGGATCCCCGAACTGCGCGTAGAGCGGCCGGCGCGAAAACACCAGTGCAGCGCCGAGCATGCAATAGATTTTTGCGGTGATGAGGAGGGCGAATATCGAATGCCATATGGCCTTGCCGCGCTGCTGGAGTACGCCCTTCCAAAACAACAGGGCGGCGGCGAACAGCGACAGATGCATGAGCGCTTGAAGGTCCATGGCGTGGTGGACGGCGGAGAACACCGCCGGCATGTGCCAAATCCACAGCGCAGCCAGTTGAAGGGCGCTGGCGATGGGCAAAGTGACAAGCGGCCGGCCACCATACACGGCGATGGGTGGGAGCGTCGTCCCGAGCATTAAGGCGGCGACGTTCATCGAGACCAAATGCTGCACCATGTGCGCGGCGAACAGGTCATGCGCCAAGCCGGGCAGTGGCCATACCCATACGAGCGTGAGCGTGGTGGAAACGCCCAAGAGTGCCACTAGGCGTCTCGGCCGAAGGTCATAAGTCAAAACGGACGGGCTTGTCTTCATGTGTCTTGACTGCAGCAAGATACGAACTGTCTTCCATTACTTTATAGTTCTTGGTTGGTTAGCAAGGGTAATCGGAACTGAGACGATGTTGGGAGATCTGAGAGCCGAGCGATCGGCAGGGGATCATTTCGTCGTTAAGGACACCAACGTTTTCTCACTCGCCTGCATCTACCTGCGCGAAGGTCCTGGCATGTATGACACCTACTTCGCCGCTGAGGAGGCGTTCGTGATGGCGAACGTTATTGCCCGGCTACCGGAAGGCAAGACCGAGACCCCCTTCTCGGTCTTCGGCGATGCGCACCCCGGTTTCGTCCAATTGTCGCATGGCGTCGGCGAGTCCCTCCGGTCTGACAAGACTAATACGACCCTTCATTAAAAGCCTACCGCTGTCGTCTGAGCCCCCGCAAGCGGTCAGTCTTGGTGGCTCGAGTAACCGCCTCTCGCTCCCGAATTTCTTTGGCGGTGCGGGTGGTTTGGTCTAGGGCAGCACGAAAGCCGGCTTTTGTCGTTATGGCGAGGCCCCACTACCTCTACTGGAGTCGCGGACTCAAACGCAACGCCCCCGCTCACGGTTCCAAGGGATCAAATTGCTTAGCTCGCGGTTAGACTCGACCCGGAGTTCGCATGCACAGGTGCCAAAATGAATGTGCTCAATGAACGCTCGAAATCCTACTGGGCGGAAGGTCCCCCCGATTAAAGCACCGACACACTCGGCTGAACGGCAGATGAACGGCACAGTTACCGACAGTTCAGAAAACTCCATCCCTGTCAAAATTTAGCGGAAGCCTCGGAACTGCTGGAGTCACAGGCACGTTTGTGATGCAGTCAGTTAAAAGGGTGGAGCCAATGAGCACATTCATCAAACACGCTTCGATCGCATCACTGATCACTTTGACCGTATTCGGGACCGCCGGCCTGGTACGAGCTGATTCCATAGAATATGAAAGTTCTCGTGAATCGGAATACAACGACGGCAGGTGTTATGAGGACACGGACGAGTGTGGGTACAAGCAGTCTCGCCGCCAGCACGACGACGAGGATGACCACGACGCCAAGCAGCGATACCACGACGGCGACAACGAGATCAGCGTCAACGTAACCGTTACGGAATCAGGAAGAGACTGGAAATTCGATTCCGATAAGCACAGACGGCGCCATCATAAGGACGCCGAGTATCGCTTCTATAACTCGGGCTATTGGTATCCGCAGCCATACTGGCAGGGCTATGCCGTCGTGAGCAACGACCGGCTGAGCTGTAGGGACGGTCGTGAGGCGGTTAGGGACCGCGGTTTCTATCGCGTCAAACCCATAGACTGCCGCGGCCGCACCTTTACCTATTTGGCGCATCGGCGAGGCGAGACATTCAAGATTCTCGTCAGCGCCCGCAGCGGGCGTATCGTCGACGTCGATCCCATTTAAGGCCAGGGGAAGCTCCACCCTGCGTGGAGCTTCCCGAATTTTTCCCTTGGTTAGCAAAGAGCAGCTTCCGATTCAGCCTGTCGACTTGAGACAGCATCGGCGTGACGATGAAATCCGGCGGATTTTCATTCTTATTGACGAAGCAGAGGCCAGGCTCGATCAGCAGCACAAGCTGCTCACCGAGTCCCGTGCCCACGAGACTGCCAAAGCGCAGGCAAAAGCCACGATGCATTTGTTCGAGGAAGTGATTGCCAAGCTTTACAATCACCTTGCAGCCGTACAATACCTAAGAGACTAGGCCGCGAACCCATAACGAGCCGGTTGTCGTTGTCGCTTGCCAGTGTCCACTTCCAGGATATTAGCGTCCCCAAATTGTGGCAGACGCCGTTTCGAAATTGCCAGGAGGGAGGCTGTCGATGACTAAGATCCCCCGTCGTAAGGTACTCACAGGGCTTGCGAGTGTGCCCTTCATTGCGAAACTTACAATACCGAACCGAACAGCCTCCGCGCAGACCGGCCTCGAGGCCATGAGTGTGAAAACCTCCAACGGCCGTACCGTCTCCGGAGTGGTGGCGGTCCCATCGACCGTCCCCGCGCCGGCTGTGTTGTTGATCCACGCGAGTAGCGGACTGCTCGATGTGTACAAGCAGTTCACAAGCGACTTCGCCCGGGATGGCTTCTTTGCGCTTGCCCTTGATCTCTTTGACGGGCGAACGGCCAAGGACGAAGCTACTCGCGCGTTACTTAGAAACGAAGTCGACTCAAATCCGGCAAAGGCGGCCGAAACGATTGCCACATGGATTGAGTGGCTCAAGGCCGACCATCGAACCAATGGCAAGATCGGCGTCGTCGGCTGGTCTTTCAGCGCAAGCTGGGCGCTGAAAGCATCGATCAATATACCCGTGGAAGCGACCGTGGTGTATGTCGGCCTGATTGAGCGTGGAGCAGCGGGCTTGGCTCGCCTGAAGGGACCGGTAATGCTCCAATTGGCTGAGGACGACGATGAGGTGAGCAAAATCGATCTTAAATGGTTTGAGAAAGCGATGACCGCGGCGGGCAAGTCTATGGAGGTCTACTGGTATGCGGGCGATCACTATTTCCCGTTCCCAGACCGTCCGAGTTATGACAAGAAATTAGCGGACGCGGCGTGGGCCCGGACAACCCAGTTCTTCCACACAAACCTGCAGTAGCTTTCCCATGACAATAGTCGGCCCTGCGTGGGAAGGCTCATGCGCTTTCGCGATAGGAGAAAACGACGTCAAGGTCAGCAAAGCCAGGGTTCTGAGGGCCGCAAGAATGATGCCAAGCGCGGCAAGGCTCGCGTGGCACGCAGGTCAAGACTGCGAGCAGTCCGAGCGCTCGCGGCAACTGGAGCTTCCCGACTAGGGCGACTCGGTAGGGTCCTTTCGTGAGCCCATATGGATTGACCAACTCATGAGCATCAAGCCAAGGACCTCTGGCAACCTTCTAAACAGTGGGAAGTTGTCGTCGAGAGAGGTTAGGGGCCGGCCTCTAAAATTCTAGCGAAACAAGGACACCCCTCCATGCATTGTTCACTCTTGGTTTCAGGATTGTTGTCCGCATCTCTAATAGCGTTTGCCAGTCCGGCTTCAGCCGAAATGGTGCAAATGAAGGCTGATCTCAAAGCGTCAGAAGAGGTCCCACCTAGCGATAGCCCGGCGACCGGCGCAGCTGTGGTGACTCTCGACACTGAAGGCAATAAAGTAAGCTGGAAAATCACCCACGAAGGGTTGACCGGGGACGCTACCGCAGCTCATTTCCACGGCCCTGCAAAGGCTGGCGAAAACGCGGGTCCGGTGGTGGATATCTCAGCTAACATAGCGGAAGGCTCGGCCGATGTTACTCCGGAGCAGCTGCAGATGATCCGCGAAGGAAATACCTACCTGAATATCCATACGGCCCAAAACCCGAATGGCGAGATCCGCGGCCAGGTAGTGGCTGCGCAATAGAACCTACAATCAGCCGACATTTGTTTGGGGACCGCTGAAATAAGCGGCTCCCGCTTTTTCCGTAGTACCGAGGCGGAGTGGCCATCAGGGGGGCACGCAATGGGGGGCTTCACGTTCCTGAAAGTGAATTTCGCAATTTGTTTCTGAGGGAAGTCCGGAGCTCAGCAGAGCGCTGCGAAGTCGAACTTCTCCCAATTTCGAATCGAGTTGGCTGACCATTTCCCACGATGAACGGCAACGGATGCCCAGAACGTAATTCTAGTTAGCTTACCTCGCGGAGCGTAAGTTTATTTTTAGTAGCGCTGTGGCCTCGTGGAGAGGGCGGGGAGGACTAACATAGTAGCCTTGGATTTCAGTGCAGCCTTCCGTCCGAAGCCTAGCTAGCTGCTCTGCCGTTTCTACGCCTTCGGCTGTTGTTGCAATTCCAAGGCTCTGGCTCAGGCCGGTAACAGCGCGCACGATTGCAACTGAATTGGCTTTGGTGTCGAGATCCCGAACGAACGACTTGTCGATTTTGATTTTGCTGAACGGGAATTTTTGCAGATAGCTCAACGACGAATAGCCCGTGCCAAAATCATCCATCGAAATTTGGACGCCCATACCGTGTAGCTGGTGCAATATGGCCAGGGTCTGCTCGCTGTCTTCAAGGAGTACACTCTCTGTAATCTCCAGGTCCAACCTAGTCGCAGAAATCCCTGAATTGGCCAGGGCGTTGAAGACAGCCAATGTTAGGTTCGGACTACGGAATTGAACCGGCGAAAGGTTGACGGAAACTCGCGGGCAGTGGTTATATCTGCAGAGCAAGGGGCTCGCGTTCCTGTTCCTGCTCATCTACACCGGCCAGGGTTTCGCCCGCTTCACCATAGAAGCCTATGAAGCCGGATGGTTCTCGAACTTCGGCGAGAGATTCCACTACGCTCGCATGGTCGCGGCGTTCATATGGACGATCCTCACGGCCAATACTTAGTGCAAAATTCTTGGGTAACTAGGACCAAGCCTCTGGGAGGAGATCGATGATTATAAGAGCTTCAGCTTTGCTTCTCTATGTCGCTGCAGCGGGCTCTTCAGCCGCTGCCCAAGACATCGCCGGTCGTTACAGGGCGGAGACTACCAACCAAGCCGGTGCGAATATTTTGGGGACAGCAGAAATCGTGATGATGTCTGAGAACACCTGCCGCATCAAATGGGCGGGCGGGTCTATGGGCATTTGTATGTTGAAAGGTGCGACCCTTGCTGTGTCTTATGTTTTTCGCGGAGCGCCCGGGGTAGGCATCTATGAGATCTCAAAGGATGGTACCATAGAGGGCACTTTTTTCGACGACTTCCACAAGGCAGAGATCGGAAGGGAAAAGCTGACGCCCATCCGGTAGATCGGTTAGGCAGCCAACCTGCCGGCTCACTGCGTTAAGCAAAACTATGACCAGCGCTAATGAAAGAGCCCAATTCAGAAAACTGCCGTGCTCCTTAGCCGCGCTAAGAAAAGCAAAGGGGCCAAAGCATTGCTGGAATTTTTAAGAAGTCCTGGCGTCACGTTATCGATCGAAGCCGCGGGCTTTAGATCCCCTCTCTCTTGATGGTGTAGCGGGACACGCAATGCTCTGGCGCAGTACGCTGTGCCAAATCCGGCAGGCGGCCCCTTCATCAGCGATAAATTGATCTGTCAGCGCAAGCTCAAACACCTTGCGCCCAGATGGCTCCGGGTCAGTTGGTGTGGCAGAAATTGTAGTTGGGACGGCTTGACCAAGCCAAACTTCGAACCCGATCGAAAACACTGAGTGGGTGAGAGTTACAACCTTGCGAAGCACCCCCCTTCAGCCGACACTCAAGCATCAGTCCTGACGGCTCCCAAACAGGTTCAGTCTGCCATGGATCACCGCGCATTCCGAGAGCGACAAACTCTGATCGAACTCGATGGCCTTGCCGCAGTGCCGCTACGAATTGCGTATACGGATGTTGGACAAGGGGAACCAGTATTTTTGCTTCACGGAATCCCAACCTGGTCATACCTGTACCACGATGTCATTCCGTTGCTTGAGCCGCACCGCAGGATATTGGCGCCAGACTTTCTTGGGCATGGCTACTCAGACCGTCGCGACAGGTTCGACCGTTCGCTCACTGCGCAGACCGCTATGATCCTCCGGCTCATGGACCACCTGGGAATTGCTAAAGCTACTTTTGTAGGTCATGACACTGGCGGGGGTGTTGCTCTTATTCTCGGCATCGAACATCCCGAGCGAGTTCACAGACTGGTGCTTTCAAACATCGTTGCCTACGACTCGTGGCCCATCGACGACATGATTGCCCTTGGCAACCCGAACTGGCGGAACAAGACACCTACTGAAGTGGCTGAGTTCGTCGCATCAGGGCTGGCCGACGGGCTTTATAGGCCGGAGCGACTGACCCCTGATTTTCGAGCCGGCATCATCGCGCCTTACGGCGACGAGGAGGGCAAAATCAGCATTATCAGGAACGCGAGTTCTCTCAATACCAATCACACGATGGCTCTGGTAGACCGTCATCACTGTATTACTGCGCCGACTTTGATCCTGTGGGGAGTCCACGACATTTGGCAGAGGATTACAGACGGTGAAAGGCTTGCCGAGGAGATCCCAAATTCTAAATTAATAAGGATTGAGACGGCGTCTCACTGGTTGCAGCAGGATGAGCCAGAAAATTTCTCCAATGAGATTGTCTCATTTCTCAAGAATTGACATTTTGGATCGACGGAACCGGCGACGCGAAAAACAGGCTCAGTAGTCCGACCGCTTGGAGTGCTGCAGGGACGGTGACAGTAAGTTGGTCACGATGTCATAGTGGTTGCGCAATTGAAGGAGCGTCTCTCGCCCGCCCCCAAGCTTCGCTGGAGAGTCGGCCGACTGGATGGTTCGTAAGACTACGAGTATCACGGGCGGCTTACCTCCGCACAAAAGGAACACCGCTTTCGCGTCTCAGGGCAGGTTTCCAGCTCCTGAGACGGCTCCCCCAACCGCTGATGATCCTGCAGCACCCGCAGCGCCGACTGCCGAGCCGGCATTCTCTACAACAGTGCCGCTTGCGGAAGCACTGTCCCCCAGCGTGCTCACGCAGTCCTCCTCGCTTGCGCATTTTAACCGAATGACCTGCGAGCCCTCTTTACAGTGCTGGCGGTAGAGGGGGTGGCCGGGATCCATCAGTCGGCAGTTGAGCAAGTAGTCTGCTGCTACAGGCTCGAAAAGTGCGAGTAGCAACCCGATTGCAACTAACACGCTACGCATTGGAACCTCTTAAATTTCTTAAATTCCAACCTTCTTGAAGTCGTGCTGTTCCCTGTGCCCAAGGAACAAATCCCTCATTTCGCACATTGGACTCGGAACGTGTTTCTGGAGATTTGTGCGATGCATTTCCGGCCTGTGGGTCGTGATGTCCTCGCGATGATGTTGGGCGTGAGTTTAGCCACAATCATCGTCGGGAGCGGGGCATTGGGCATGGGAATCATCCCGATCGACGACAGAGCCCACTTCGCTGAATTGTCTGAACAGACACAGTAGTGCCCGACTGCTGGAGGGCAGCCAACCTTTTCGCAATTCTCGAAGCTTGCGGAGAGGTTGGCTTTTTGGTGATTCATTTGATCGCTAGAACCTTTCGCCAATTTTGAACCCCGTCATCCCCAACGAGGTTGTGCATGATCGAGCGGCGCAAGTTCCGCAGGCCCATGGCGTGTTGAGCGGACGGCCCGCAACCACTTCGTCATCAAGACGCCAACGGCTTCGCCTAGATGTCTGTGCAAAACGGCTTAGAGGGGCCTGGAGGCCTCTTTCCCGGACAACAGTGTATTGCGTCGATCAGCGAGCTAGAGCCGCTGAGCGCGTTCTCGAGAGGCGTCCGGAGAAATATTGGAAGTCAAGCTTGGCAACGACACAGCTCGATTAAGCAGTTTCTCGCGACCCAGCCTCGACACTGTTGAATACAACTATCGACTCATTGCCTCCAAATGAGGCAAATGGAATCTCTGTTTCCGAACGTCTAAAGGCTCACATTGTTGGTAGCTTTTTGCCAGTTTTCTGCGTCTAAATGTAAACCTTAGCGGCCTTATCTCGAGGTGAGGACATCGACTGGCAGGAGCCATCCAGAACGTCCTGCGTTGTGTGCCAGTTCCTAAGGGAAAGTTCCATATGGCGTGGTCGATTCCAATTTTTACGGTGAAGGGCACGATCGTCCGGATCCATATCACTTTCCTGCTTTTCCTCATATGGATCGCAGGTGCCCACTATGCACAGGGGGGTCCCAATGCTGCTTTGCAGGGTGTGGCGTTCATCGTTCTTCTCTTCGCGTGTGTACTGCTGCACGAGTTTGGGCACGTCTTTGCAGCACGCCACTACGGCGTACGCACGCCGGACATCACGCTTCTGCCTATAGGAGGAGTGGCACGGCTGGAGCGCATTCCAGAGGAGCCTTCTCAGGAGCTCGTTGTTGCACTTGCGGGGCCGGCCGTTAACATCGTGATTGCCGCGATCCTCTACGCAGTGCTGGGTGGCTATCCCTCGGCGGACAGCATGGAGCTGCAAAACCCCCAGGTCAGTTTGCTCGCCCGCCTCGTTATGGTGAATATCTTCCTGGCTATTTTCAATCTGATACCGGCCTTTCCAATGGATGGGGGGCGCGTTCTGCGGGCGCTTCTTGCTTACCGCCTAGGCTATGCTCGCGGCACGCAGATCGCTGCCGCGGTCGGACAGGTGGTGGCCTTCGGTTTCGGAGTCCTTGGTCTCTTCGGTAATCCACTGCTCATTTTTATAGCCGTCTTCGTTTATCTTGGCGCAGCCAGCGAATCTCACGCCGTTCAGATGCGACAGGTATCCCGCGGGCATGCTGGTGTCCGATGGCATGATTACCGAGTTTGAGTCTCTTAATCCGAACAGCCAGGTCGAAGATGCCGTCCAGTGCCTGATCCGGACGACACAACACGAATTTCCGATCGTCGATGGCGCTGGCCTGCTTCGGGGGATCCTTACCCGAGACGATATGATCCGCGCGTTGCGGGAACGGGGGCCCGATACTCCCGTGCTCGAGGTTATGCGGTCCGACATCCCGGTCATTCATGGTCGCCAACCGCTTGAGGAAGCTTTGCGCCTGTTGCAGGAGGGTCGCCTCCCAGCGGTCGGGGTGGTTGATGCCACATCCCGCCTAATCGGTCTGGTTACCCCGGAGAACATCGGTGAGCTGATGATGATCCTGTCGGCTGCTCCACGCCGGCCCTTTGCATCTCCTTGGAACCGAACCCCGCGTTCTAAGGCCGTCAAGTGAAATGTGAAACAGAGGAGATGTGACTCACAGGAGCACGCTCTATTGAGACTCAGGAAGATCTCAATTTCCTGCTTGAAATCTCACATTGGAAGCGTGTGCAAAACGGCTCAGAGGGCGCTGGGGCGGCTTTTCTTGAGGCAGAGATGGACTAGAACTCGTACGGTGGAGCCGCCAATGAGTTCTCTATTCAAGTTCCAGTTCTCGCGTGACCCATTCCTTAAAGAGCTGGAGGGGTTGTCTACGCATGGCGAGGCGTGGGAAGACGAGATAGTGACCTATGTAATGCACATCTCTGGCTTTGCCAGATAGTACGGGAACAAGTGAGCCTTCGACGATTTCCTTTTCTGCTAGGCGTGTAGACTCTAGGGCTATTCCTAAGCCACTGACAGCCGCAGAAATGGCAAGGAAACTACGGTCAAATCGCATCCCGTGCGGAGGTGGAGCTGTCAATCCATTTGCGGCAAACCAATCTGGCCATCGAACCTTCTTGTTGTCGCTATCAATGAGCGCATGGTCGAACAAGTCTTCGGTTCGCCGGACAAGGCTTGTGAATTTCGGAGCACAAAGTGGTGTTACGGTTTCTTCGCCTAGGGGCAAAACGATGACGCCTTCTAAGGTTGGTCGACCGTAGACGATATCAACGTCGAACTCGTCATTGACAAAGCGCGTATAGTCAATGCCGGCAGACAGTCGAATCTCGATGTCTGGATATGCTGCGAGAAAGCGTGGGAGTCGTGGCGTCAGCCATTGAGCGGCAAAGCTCGGGGCGGAATGTACGCGAAGGACTTTTGGTCCTCGCATCGATACGAGATCGACCCCACGGCGAAGATCATCAAAGGCTGGGCCCACGTGCCTCATGAGCGCGAGCCCGTCGGGACTGAGTTTTACCCGTCGCCCATCGCGGTGAAACAGGGCCGCTCCAAGATCTTGTTCGAGCTTGCGGATTGCATGGCTTACTGCGCTGGGCGATAGGTGTAGCTCGATTGCTGCTTCCTGAAACGAGCCAGTTCGTGCCGCAGCTTCGAATGCTCTGAGAAGGGTGAGGTTCATCCGATAAGTGAACTGGATTCATCAATACTTGTAAAGTTCGCGTTTGTTCGGACCCTGCCATAGAGCGATCCTCTGGGCCTAAAAAACCACAAGAAGCGAGCCCTATGAGGAGGGTGTGGTGCTTTTGCAAAGCAAAACCGCCGTTATTTCGGGCGCGGCAAGTCGCCGGGGCATTGGGCTCGCAACTGCCAGACTCTTTGCCGCGCAGGGGGCAAAAGTCGCGATCCTCGACATAGACTTGAATTCTGCACACGAAGCGGCGGCATCGTTGGGCAATGGACATATCGGGCTTCGGTGTGACGTAACCGACGCCGAAGCCTGCAAAAGCGCGACGGCTGCCGTGCTCGACAAGTTCGGCGGGATCGACATTCTCATCAACAATGCGGGGATCACTCAACCCGTAAAGACCTTGGACATCGATGCCAAGAGTTGGCAGCGCATCGTCGATGTCAACCTGACTGGAGTGCTTCTGCTCAGCCAAGCGGTCATTCCTAGCATGAAGTCAAAAGGCAAGGGTTCAATCGCCTGTATGTCATCCGTTTCGGCTCAACGAGGTGGAGGAATATTTGGAGGCCCGCACTATTCCGCTGCCAAGGCTGGCGTGCTCGGCCTAGCGAAAGCCATGGCACGGGAGTTTGGACCCGATGGCATTCGGGTAAACTGCGTGACGCCTGGTCTAGTTGAAACCGACATCACCGGCGACAAGCTCACCCCTGCCATGAAGGCCGATATCATCAAGGGGATTCCGCTGGGCAGGCTCGGCGCTGCGAGCGACGTCGCCAACATCTACCTGTTCCTTGCTTCTGATCTTTCGGCTTACGTGACCGGTGCGGTGATCGACGTCAACGGAGGAATGCTGATTCACTGAGGTCAGCAGTAGTAGCACTCGGCCGCAAGTATCCTCTGTGTCTACTGCGGTTGAGAGTAAATTGTGGGAGGAGAAAATGATGATCAATAGACGTGAACTACTGGTGGGAGCATCCCTTCTGGCGCTTTCTCCATCTTTGGCCTTCGCTCAAGCTCAAAATGCGGCCGATGTCGCCGTTGAAGCAGCGAAAAAATACGCAGGGACCGAAATAAGCATCGTTTGGGAAGCGGGGCTCCAATCCCTAGACCCACTCAATTATTCCGGCCCCAAATGGGAAAAACTGACCGGCATTAAGGTCAAGGTGGTGGAAGTACCTACCGACCAGATGTTCACAAAAATCATGCAGGACTATCGTTCAGGCGCAGGGGCCTATGACGCTCTCAATGTCATCCCTTCTTGGATGCCTGACCTTGTGAAAGCTGGTGCACTGGAACCACTCGATGCGCTCGTAGATCAGTACGGCTACCGCGATGAGCTTCAAGACATCGCGCCCGCCTACCGTGACAACCAGATGAAGGTTGACGACAAGATTTACGGCTTCCCGGACGACGGCGACGTCATGCTTCTTTACTACCGCAAGGACATCTTCGAGGATCCGAAGATGATGGAAGAGTTCAAGGCAAAGCACGGCTATGACCTTGCACCGCCGAAGGACTGGAAGCAGTTTGCCGAAATCGGTCAGTTTATCACGGACAAGATGGCGCCAAAAACATACGGCGCCGGCTTCTTCAGAACGGCACCATATCCGCAGTATATGTATCAGGAGCGTTTCCGCATGGAGGGCGGGAAGTTCTTCGATCCCGAGACTATGAAATCGACTGTAAACAGTGAGGCCGGGGTCAAGGTTCTACAAGGCATGTTGGCGGACAATAAGTACATGCCGCCCGGCGTCGAGCAATGGAACTTCGTCGACAATCTTGCCAACTTCCTCCAGGGCACAACAGCCATGACTATTTCCTGGCCGCCCTATGGCCGCTGGGCTGCGGGATACGGCTCGGGAGAAGAAGCATTGAACTGGGTGCCCAAAACTCAAATCGCTGGCAAAGTCGGATACGCCATCAATCCGCTCGGCCGTCCAGAGTTGGGAGTGGGCTTTGCGCTCTCGATTTCTTCCACGTCAAAGAACAAGGAAGCTGCATATCTGTTCATTCAGTGGCTGAACAGCAAGCAGACGAGTCTGGAGCGTGTTCAGCTTCCCTACACATTGCGTGATCCTTTCCGTACTTCTCACTATGAGAGTCCGGAGTATCGCAAACTCTGGCCTGACGCCGGCGCCTACCTCGATACGGTTAAGTTGTCAGGTGAGAAGGGGCTTCTCGACCTCTCGCTACTCCAGCAAGACAAGTACGACGAAGCTATGATGAGGTCGATCAGCAGCTTGTGGGCGGGAGAGGATCCAAAAACCGTTGCAGACAGCATGGCAGCGCAGTTCGATGCCATTACGGAAAAGGTCGGCATTGACAAACAGAAGGAAGTCTATGGGGCATGGGCCGCCAAGCCTGGCGCCTACCCCTGAGCCTCGTTGAGGAGCAGAGGGCCGCCCTTGCGGCTCCTCTGCTTTTCCTTCTTCATACGACCATGCAAAACGCGGTCCCACTGCAGCAACGCCTGTCAGTGTTCTCGGACAGGCATTTTAAGTATTTGATGATCGCCCCCGCGATCCTCATTCTGCTGTTGGTTGGAATTTTCCCGCTTATCTATTCACTCATTGTGAGTTTCCAGAATCTCACGATGACCGAGGTAGATACATCGTTTCAGGGCCTCCTGAACTACAGGCAGCTATTTAAGGACGTTCGTCTCTGGCAGGCGTTGGGACACACCGCACTCATTACGGCAATCGCATTGCCATTGGAGTTGGTCCTTGGATATCTGCTTGCTCAGCTCTTTCTCGACAAGATGCCAGGGCGGCAAGTCTTCGTAGCACTTCTCGTCTTACCGACGGTGTTATCACCGATAGTCGCAGGAGCGACGTGGCGACTCATGTTCGACGTGCGATTTGGTCCTATTGGCCAGATACTGAGCTTCTTTGCCGGAGAGCCGGTCAATATCCTCTGGACGGTAAATCCTTCATTTGTCTATCCCGCTATCATTGTTTGCGAAGTGTGGCAGTGGACGCCGTTTATGTTCCTGCTGCTGCTCGCAGCTCTTTCAAATGTTGATCAATCTCAACTAGAAGCGGCAGAACTAGATGGAGCTACGTACTGGCGTAAGCTACGGCTGATCGTTCTGCCAGCCATCAAGCCAGTAGTTGCTATTGCCGTACTCATTCGAGGTCTCGACCTGTTCCGCATCTTCGACATCATCTGGGCGCTGACTGAAGGTGGGCCAGGATCAATGACTGAGACCATCTCGCTTTACACATACGTGATAGGGTTCACTCAATTCGATACAAGTTACACCGCGGCTATTGCGTTTCTTGTCATTGCTTTGTTGACCTTGCTTGTCACGTTTGCGTTGCGTCGCATGGAGCTCGTGAAATGATGACGCTAACGCGGAAGCAACGTCGCGCGGCAACGTTAGCACTACGTTACGTAGCAGCAATTGCGATCACGATTGTATTTCTCTTTCCCGTCTATTGGTTGTTCATGATCTCCTTCAAGACCCCGGACGAGATTTTCCATGTTCCCCCAGTCTGGGTTCCGGAAAGCCTCCAATTCAATAACTACTGGGTTCTTTTTAAAGACGGTGACGTCGTGGCGATTCGCAATAGCCTCGTCGTAGCTGGCGTCAGCTCCGTGATTGCTATGATTCTCGGAACTTTCTGTGCCTACAGTCTGGCTCGCTTCAATACCGGCGGCGAGAATTTGGCGATGTGGATCATATCACAACGCATGATTCCACCTATCGCGGTCGTGTTCCCGATTTTCCTCATCTACGTTTATTTCGGCATGGTGGACACGTTCGGTGGGCTCATCCTGCTCTATACGGCATTCAATCTGCCCTATGTGATTTGGATGATGCGGGGATATATCGCCGATATTCCGGCAGAACTCGAAGAAAGCGCACTCGTTGATGGCTGCACGCGGTGGCAGACGCTGTGGAAGGTCGTGTTTCCGATGGCTCGCTCAGGTCTCATGGCGACCGCTGTGTTTACGTTTGTCTTCGCGTGGAACGACTTTCTGTTTGCCCTCATTCTTACTCGTACGGAAGTGATTACCTTCCCCGTGCAGCTCACGCACTATATGGGCGGACAATCCAATTTCTGGTCAAAGATCGCGGCAATGTCCGTGCTCGGAACACTGCCGATCTTCATCGCCGTCACGGTTATGCAGCGCTACCTCGTGCGTGGCATATCGCTGGGTGCTGTTAAGGGCTAGGGAGATACAGCCGTGGCGGATGTACGTATTGCAGGCCTTCAGAAGTACTACGGGGCAGTTCATGCGCTGAAAGACATAGATCTCTCGATCGGCGATGGAGAGTTTGCGGTCTTTGTGGGTCCATCCGGCTGTGGCAAGAGCACGCTTCTACGAACGATTGCTGGTTTAGAGGATGTTGACGGGGGAGAGATTTCGATTGGTGGCCAAATTGTCAATGACATGCGACCTCGCGATAGAAATATCGCGATGGTGTTTCAGAATTACGCCCTCTACCCGTATCTGAACGTCTACGACAACATCGCGTTTGGTCTTCGGGCACGAAAGTTCTCAGAGTCTGAAATCAAGAAGCGCGTTGACGACGCGGCATCCATGCTTGGAATTGCTCCTCTGCTAGAGCGCCTTCCACGCCAACTTTCTGGTGGTCAAAGACAACGAGTGGCCATAGGTCGCGCCATTGTTCGGCAGGCACAACTCTTCCTATTTGATGAGCCGCTCTCCAATCTAGACGCCAAGTTGCGGGATGAGATGCGGGGCGAAATTAAGCGGCTCCACAACAACCTCGCCACTACGATGATTTATGTAACGCATGACCAGGTCGAAGCAATGACGCTTGCCGACCGCATTGTGCTGCTGCGCGAAGGACAAATTGAACAACTAGGTTCGCCACTAGAGTTGTTCGAGAGCCCAGCGACAGGCTTTGTGGCTGGCTTCTTGGGATCACCATCGATCAATTTGCTACCTGCAGAACTTATTAGCCAAAACAATGCAACCGGCGTGAGGCTGATGTCGGGCGAAGTCCTGGACCTTCCTAAGAGGCGGATCATTTCTGATAGAGGCGGTGATCGAAAGATTATCCTCGGGATCAGGCCGCAGCATCTCAAGCGGGCGCAGGCTAGTGGGTTGCCCGAGGGACATGTTCGCATCAAAGCCGTTGCTGAAATCATCCAGCCAACCGGCACAAGAACGTATGTCACAACTCGGATCGGTGGTGTTCCAGTGACTGCGGAACTTGGAGCGCACGATGTCCATGAGCAGGGGGCAGCGCTCGACTTTGACATCGATTTGAATCGCTGTGTGCTTATCGATCCAGAAACCGACAAGGTAGTTTGAGATGTCGTTGCAAGGATCGAATACGAGTCTTGAGCGTAGAGCCTATAACATTCGACGTCATGCTCTGCGGATGGCGGAGGTTCAGGGCCAGGGCTACATTGCTCAAGCTTTGGGAGTGGCCGATGTTCTTGCCGTCTCTTACTTTGACGCACTTAACTATCGGCCCAATGAGCCTGAATGGGAGGGGCGCGATCGCTTTCTGTTGTCTGTTGGCCACTACGCAATTGCTCTCTATGCAGCGTTGATCGAGTCCGGCACCCTTCCAGAAGATGAGATTGAAACATATGGGTCGGACGACAGTCGGCTTCCGATGTCGGGAATGGCATCGTACACGCCAGGGATGGAGATTACCGGGGGATCACTTGGTCAGGGCCTTTCGATCGCGGTCGGCATGTGCTTGGGGCTAAAGCGGAAGAAGTCAGCAAGTGTTGTCTACAATTTGCTTTCCGATGGCGAGCTGGATGAGGGATCGACATGGGAAGCCGCCATGTCGGCGTCTAGCTTCAAACTCGACAATCTCATTGCAATTGTCGATGTCAATAATATGCAGGCGGACGGACCGTCGAGGGGAATTCTGAATTTTGAGCCACTTGGCGAAAAATTTGCGGGGTTTGGTTGGTATGTTCAGCGGGTAGATGGCAACCACATACCTGCTCTTGTGGACGCGCTTCGGAACGCTCGCTCTCTGAAGGATCCCAAACCAAGGATCGTCATCTGCGATACCAAAATGGGTAAGGGAGTTGATTTTCTAGAAGCGCGCGAGCGCAGCCACTTTCTGCGTGTAGAGCCAGAAGAGTGGAGTAGGGCGCTCGATGTCCTGGATGCTGGGAGACCGGCATGAACTCGTGGCAAGCGTCAGGCACCAAAGGGAGTGAAGGCAGGAGCGGCGCTTAAAACGTCAGCCATGATCGCTTCTATTGCTGCGGATAACCAGCCCACGAAGCTCGCGCCTTTTGGGCACGCTCTCGTCGAACTTGCTAGGCATCACCCTGATGTCGTTGGCATGACTGCCGATCTGGCCAAGTACACCGACCTCCATATCTTTGCGCAGGCTTATCCGGACCGGTTCTACCAAATGGGCATGGCGGAGCAGCTCTTGATGGGAGCTGCCGCGGGAATGGCACGCGAAGGCTTCATGCCGTTTGCCACGACGTACGCCGTGTTTGCCTCCCGAAGAGCTTATGACTTCATTTGCATGGCCATCGCTGAGGAAAATCTGAACGTCAAGATTGTCTGTGCATTACCTGGATTGACGACCGGCTACGGTCCGAGCCACCAAGCGACCGAAGATCTCGCCATCTTTCGTGGCCTGCCGAACATGACCATTCTCGATCCTTGCGATGCAATAGAGATCGAACAGGCCGTCCCCGCTATCGCTGCACACAATGGGCCTGTGTACATGCGACTGTTGCGCGGAAAGGTACCCGTTGTACTGGACAAGTATAACTACCAGTTCGAAATAGGAAAAGCGCAGCTCTTGGTTGACGGGAGCGACGTCCTTTTCATTTCGAGCGGACTAATGACGATGCGGGCCCTTGAGGCCACTGCGGAACTCACAAGGTCTGGTACACAAGCGGCTGTCCTTCATGTTGGGACAATCAAACCGCTCGATGTGGAAACCATCTTACGCGAGGCGATGCATCCCAATAGAACCGTCGTCGTGGCAGAAAACCACACGGTTGTTGGTGGCTTGGGCGAAGCAGTATCGAGGCTGCTCTTACTAAATGGGTTCTCGGGTCGATTTCGGCACATCGGACTTCCCGATGAGTTCCTGGACGCCGGTGCACTGCCCACACTTCATGATCGCTACGGCATCTCAACGTCTCGGATTGTCGAACAAGTAAACGACTGGCTCGAGTGAGAGGGGAACATGGCGTCAAGCATTTTTGCACGCAACGTTGGAGCACCTGAAGGGCCAATCTCGCTCACGGATGGCTCCATGTATGTCACCGAAATGTCTCACAACACTTTGAACGTGACGAAACTCAGCGCGTCAGGAAGCCGGAAAGTCATCAAGAAAACGGGAGGCCGGCCCAATGGACTTGCTTTAGACGGCGAGGGCCTGATTTGGATTGCTGAAGCCGGTCATCGTGCCTTGGTTTGCATTGATCCAAAGGGCCGAGAACTGAAGCGACTGGAGGGCGACGAAAAGCACGGGCGTTTCTATTTCCCTAACGACCTCGCGTTCGGTCCTGATGGTCATCTCTACATGACAGATTCCGGTATGGCATTGGCGGATTTCCTTGATGGCCAGAATTTCGTTACGGGGTTCATGGACCTAAAATGGGACGGCCGCGTCTATCAAATCGACCCACGCAAGATGAAGATCGAGCGCGTCATCGATGGCAAAATTCGTTTTACGAACGGCATCGCCTTTGGCATCGACAATACTCTCTATGCCAACGCATCGTTTACAGGCGAAATTTACTGCTATGACGTGTTTGGCGCGAAGAATCCGAAGCGGGAAGTCTTTGGAAATGTACTTCAGAAGGACAAGCAATCAGGCTTTAAGGGTCCAGACGGCATGAAGTTCGGTGTTGATGGAAGGCTCTACTGCACCGTATATGCGCAAAAAAATGTTACCGTTCTTGGCAAGAACGGCAAAGTGGAAGATCGTCTAAAGTTGGATGGCTGGTGTCCCACGAATTTGGCATTCTCGCGAGACGGTAAGAAAATCCTGGTCACAGAAGTATCTAAGGGACAGGTAGAAGAACTTGACGCACCTTGCGCCGGATTGGAATTGTACTATCCCAAGACATCATAGTGTGAGCTTGTGAGTTTTGGCCTCCAACACGAACGGACATTGCCATCGCCGGCCATTGTGTGGCCGATCGATGCGCTCCTGTTCAATGTCAGGGCTTCAGCCTTTCGCGCGAAATTTCATCCTTTGGAAAGCTGATTTGTTCCGATACCGAGAGAGCAAGCCGTAAACTGGCTCCCGTCGTCACCACCATTTGTGGCAACGTCAACCACTCAAGTGTCCAGGCTGCACCGGAGCGTTCATTCTCGTGCACAAGTGCTTGATGCAGCGTTCCGAGAAGGCCGGCATTGAAGTGGGCCAGCGCCACCATAACCTCCGCGCCCACAGGATTTGACTTGTGCAGCATTGACGACGAGTGACCACCGTTTGTGATTGAAACGCTTCCTACCTCGCCCTGTGAAAGCAGGGCAATGTCGGCGCCAAATTTTCCAACGACGCCAGAGATGAGAGACAAGACCGATCCAAGTTTGGCAACGCGGTCTCGACCGGAGTGCCAGGGCTTGGCATTCCCTAGTCCCAATATCGCTGCAAGCCTGCTTGCGACATCGTCCCCTTTTCCTTGCATTTCCGCGCGCGTGCCGACCGGACCACCCAGCTGGACAACGAGAACTTCGTTTCCAGTGGAAATCAAGGTGGAGCGACACCGAGCCAGTGGCTCTAGCCAGGAGTTGATCTTGTCAGAGACGGTAATGGGCGCAGCGCGCTGCATTCTGGTGTGAGCCATAAGAGTTTGCATGCCATAAAGTACCTTCAGATCGGCAAACCTTCTCTCTAGACTTTCCAGGCGAAACTCTAGAATTTCAATTGCCTTCTTAAGTCGAATAGCCAGTCCCGTGTCGATAGCATCCTGACTAGTGGCGCCGAAGTGGACGTCGTGGTCATGGCCGACGGCGACCACTGACCGCAGTTGCTTAAGGAGGGCTGGCACAACGACGCCATCCCGTTTCATGCCCAACTCAAGTGAAACCCAGTCCAGCGCAATGTTACTCGCAGCGCTTCGTATTGCGGCTGCATCTCCTGGCGTCAGCAGTCCAACCTCAGCCTGGGCTTCTGCCAAGGCGACCTCGAATTGAAGGATCGCGCGAATCTCTGCATCATCGTCAAAAAGCCTCGCCAGCTCCGGATCGCTCGTTAAATTGTGATGAAGGGTCATGCTGAACGAGTCCCGGCGGTCATTTCTCAAACATCGAAGAATACGGTTTCATTTTCGCCTTGGAGGTGAATTTCGAGTGTGTAGGCGGTTTTTCCACCCACTTGCGATCGCTTGCCAAGAAGTGTTTGGCGCCGATCGGAATCAACGAGAGCAAGTACAGCATCCGATTTGTTCGCCTCCTCTTCATCGTCGAAACAGAAACGTGTATGCAGTCCGATGTTGATGCCTCGTGCAACGATCCATAGCGTTAGGTGAGGTGCCATTAGGTTGCCCGTTGAATCTTCAACTCGCCCTGGTTTGACCGTATCGAAGCGGAACACGCCGTTGCCATCGCAGACCGTCCGGCCCCAGCCGTTGCGATACGTGCCGTCACTGTCGGCTTGCCAGAGCTCTATGATCGCATCACTAACGGGCTCGCCGGAACCGTCGAGTACGCGCCCGCACACCAGGATTCGCTCTCCTAGGCCGACCTCAAGCGGGCCAGATCCCAGATCGTCGATTTCAGGGTGCATGACGCGGAGTTGGCCGGGTGTCAGCCCGATATGCACATAGGGCCCCGCTGTCTGCGACGGGGATTCTTTGGACCCCAGCGTACTACCGGACATCAGGTGCCATCCCGCCGATTCTCGAAGATGGTCGCTTGGCGTCCTCGCAAGACGATATCGAAGCAGTAGGCGAGAGCATCCATATGGATGGTCCGCTCTCGGTCGAGCTTAGCGATGAGCTGCTCCACTGCCAGTCGATTGGGGATGCTCATGGCGATGGGATCCTGCCAAATCATCGGATCACCTTCGAAATACATTTGGGTAATGAGCCGCTGAGAAAAGGCGTGCCCAAAAAGGGAAAAATGAATGTGAGCTGGCCTCCAGTCATTGCCTCCATTCGGCCAGGGGTAGGCTCCCGGCCGAATGGTCCGAAAGACATATGATCCAGTTTCGTCGGTGATCGTTCTCCCACAACCCCCAAAGCCGGGATCAAGAGTTGCGCCGTAGGTATCTCGTTTGTGTCTATAACGACCCCCCGCATTTGCTTGCCAAATCTCAATCAGGGCGCCCGAAACCGGTCTAGTGTTCTGATCGAGCACCCGGCCATGCACGATCAACCTCTGTCCCACGGCTTCTTGCACCCCTGCACCAAAATTGCGGATGAGGTCGTTATCGAGTGGCCCGAGCCTGTGGTGTCCAAACACAGGTCCTGTGAGTTCGGATTTCGTAGTGGCGAACTTCACAGGTGTCTGCCTGGGGGACCGCAGAATGCTGCTCTTATAGGCCGGTGCCAGGGCAGGGGGATGCCAGTTGCGGTCGCGCGGATAGAAAGCGCTTTGGGACGAATCTATCGCGCTCATGTCTTGCTCCGCTTGGCGAGCTCCGCTTTCGCAATCCGGAACGCCTTGTTCGCCGCGGGGACGCCGGCATAGACCGCCACGTGTAGCAACGATTCCCGGATGTCTTCCGGAGTTGCGCCCGTATTCAGGGTTGCCCTTACGTGTAGAGCGAGCTCTTCATCATGACCACCAGACGCCAACAGGGCGATAGTAATAAGCGAACGTTCCCTCTTGGTCAGCCCGGGTCGGGACCAAACCAATTGCCACGCAGCCTCGGTAATGAACCTCTGAAAGTCAGCATCAAATTCGGTGCTTGCCGCTGCCGTGGCATCGACATGTGCATCGCCCAGTACAGCACGACGTGTGCCTGGTCCGAGATCATTAACATCGCCCTTGTCACTCATAGCATGTCCCCTTGAGATGCGTTCGGATGTGGCGGGCTAGTACTTCAGGTTGCTCGAGGAGGGGCACGTGGCCTGCATCCTTGATGAGTTCGAAATGCGAGTTCTTAATGTGCTGCGAGAGCTCTCGCACAAGAGGCGGCGGGGTGGGCACGTCGTGCTCGCCCGCGAGGACGAGAGTCGGCGCCGCGATTAGGCCAAGTTCGTTGAAAAGATTGGCGTCACGAACGGTCACGCAGTTCGCCACGTATCCATCTTTTTGACAACGTTCCACCATGTTGCGCCAGCCGGCGAAATCAGCGGGCCTTCGAGTCCTGTAGCCCGGGGATACCCACCGCTCAACGATAGCCTCTGATATCGCCGCCACACCTGAGGACTCGACGGTCGAGATGCGTTCGTTCCATGAGGCGGCAGTGCCGATAGCATAGGCCGTGTCGCATAAGACTAGCGCCAGGACCTTCTGAGGGTGTTTTGCAGCAACTCGCATCGCGATCATTCCGCCGATCGAAACGCCGCAGATCGCGAACCGGTTAAACCCGGCATGCCGCGCAAGGGCAATCAGGTCACCGGCATGATTATCAAGGCTGTAATGGCAGGAAGGAGTGTCGGATAGACCGTGGCCACGCTTATCGTAGGCAAGGACCCTGTATGTTGGCCCGAGATGGAGCAGCACATCGTCCCAAATCTGGAGGTCCGTTCCAAGCGAGTTGACGAGAACCAGGGGGGTGCCGTCCATCGCGCCTGAAAGGCGAAAGTGAAAAATCGTGTCGTTGAGCTGGACGAACGCCATTACTACGAGATTGCCTCGCGCGATTGCATCGCCCGTTTCTGAGCTGCTATGCGGAACGGCGCATTCGGAGCCCCGTAGCCGACGTATCCTACCCGCTGCACCACCTCGAAGAAGAATCCTTCTCCAATAGGCAGGCTGTAGAACTGGAAGAATTCCCCACCTTCATCGCGATCATACATGATGTTGCTGTTGCGGAGCTTCGAAACGAATGCCGCTTCGAGGCCAAATCGAGCGGCCAGGTCGTCATAATAGCTGGTCGAAATCTCAAGCATCCTGAACCCACGCCGGGACACGAGGCGTGCAGTTGCGAAGATATCAGACGATTCAAAGGCGAGGTGCTGAATGCTCGATCCAAAGGTTCCTGTTACGAATTGCCCCGCCAGCGTGCGGCTGTTCTCGGCACCATTGAGCGTAAGCCGGAACGTTCCATGTGGGCTCTCAATGGCTTGGCTACGGATCAAACCCGCTGGATCGAGGACATCGACCATGGGACTCTTCTGCACATCGAAAATCGAGTGATAGAAAAGTACCCACGTCAGCATCTGATCGTAGTCCATTGTTTGGGCAAGATGGTCGGTCCTCTGGAGACCGCAATCCGCATCCTTGCCGCTGCCGGTCGCGATGAACTCGATATCCCATACGCGTCCAAGATCAGTTTCTTGGTCAAGAAAATAGATCAGGCCACCTCCGACCCCTCGAATCGCGGGAATGGCGAGCTCGCCGGCTGCAACCGGCTGCGAAAAAACTTCGGCACCCAATGCCGTGGCGCGAGCAACAGTGGCGGCAGCGTCGCCGACACGGATGCCGAAGGCGTAGGCCGACGTGCCGTGAGCAACATAGCTCGACCTGGCAAGCCCTTCCCGTTCAGTATTAATGACGAGATTGATCTTGCCTTGCTGATAGCGCGTTACCTGTTTCGACTTGTGCCGGCCGGTCTCGATAAATCCTAGATGCCTAAACGAGGTTGCGAGCTGCTCGGCGCTGGCAGCCTCTGCTGTGAACTCAATAAACTCTATGCCTTGAACTTCGCTTCGAGCCGGCATCGATGGTGGACTGATGGCAATCGGTGGGGGTTCCGTTCGGACGACTTGGTCCATAAGGTACACTAGAGATCGGTGCCCATCTGCCGCAACTGTGCGTGCGGAGCCCCCTCGGAATCGGTCGTTGAATATCTCCAGAGAAAGGGTTCCGGAATAACCCGTCGCCGCGACGGCCCGCATGAAATCGACAACGGGGAGATCGCCTTCTCCTGGCATATTTCGGAAATGCCGACTCCAATAGAGGAGATCCATGTCGATGGCAGGTGCGTCAGCAAGTTGCACTATGAAGATCCTGTCACCCGGGACGGAACGGATGGTGTTTGGATCGATCTTGCGGCCGAGAGTATGGAAACTGTCGAGGATTAGCCCGATCCGTGGATGCTCTGCGCGTCGGACGATTTCCCAGGCATCGCGATGATCGAAAACGTGTCGGCCCCATGCAAGTGCCTCAAAGCCGACGCGCACATCAAAGCCTGCTGCGGTTTCCCCCAGCTCGTGCAGGTCAGCCGCCGCCCGGTCGATACCGCCGAGCGCTAGCGGAGAGACATTGGAACAGACCAACATCAAGTCAGTACCAAGCTCCTGCATTACCTCAAATTTTCTTCGGGCGCGGTCGAACGCTCGGCTCCGATGGGGTTCGGGCAAACCCTCGAAATCCCGAAATGGCTGGAACAGAGTAATTTCCAGCCCGCAATCGCGGACCATGGAGCCGACGTCACGCGGCGAGCCACCAAAAGTAAGGAAATCCGTCTCAAAAATTTCGACGCCGTCGAAGCCGGCTTCAGCAATAGCGGCGAACTTCTCTCTAAGGTCGCCGCTTATCGAGACAGTTGCGATTGAAGTCTTCATTGCTCTCTCTAGGTAGTAATATACGAACTAGTTAGTTCACTCGCAATACAGGCTGTGATGGGGGGCACAAGCTCAGTCTCTTCGAAGTTTCGAGGGCTTAACAACGTAGCGCAAAACCATCTCGACGGCATTCTGGCGGAGAGAGGCGAACGCCTTCGGCGTCCCCAAATTGCGGCCAAAAATTTTTGAAAACGTTGCCCGGTTGGAGACGTTGAAGAAACAAAGTGCACTGATCTGCCAATGGAGTTCAATAGCATCGAGGCCGCGACGAAATATTCCCTCGATCACCCCGCGTTGGTAGAGCTTGTTGATCGTGTCGATTGCCGAGACGTTCAGCTGGCGAATTACTTTTGAACGATCGAGATACTCACCGCGATGAATATTCTCGATCATCACCATCCGAATAAAGTTCTCGTGCTCGTGATGGTGATCGAACGTAAATTCCACAAGACGTTGCAGGGCCTCGAGTGGATTTAGCCCCTCCACGTCGAGTTTTGACTCGCCGTCGCGGACGACCTGGTATGCATTTTCGAGAGCGCGAAGGTAGAGTCCCTCCTTGTCGCCGAAGTAGTAGTAGATCATTCGCTTGCTCGAGCGCGTCCGCGCGGCGATTTCGTCGATGCGCGCGCCTGAAAGGCCATTTCGAGCGAACTCCTCGGAGGCGATATCGACGATATTCTTTCGTGTACCCTCCGGATCTTGGCTGCGCAACGACCTCGTGGGCGCTCTTTCCTTCCTTCCTCTCTTTGCAGCCATTGTTCCCTCCAGGGCTCGTGGCGCGTCGATTGACTAAACTAACCAGTTCGTACATTGTACCTGCTCGCGCAGCCTTAGATATCAGTTGAGTCGGAAAGAACACAAGTGCGGGCGTCTGTTGATGTGTAGGGAGGTAGACTCGCAACGGGCTGTTATCACGGAGAGTCGCGAGCAATTGTTCGTCAATGATATAGCCCGGCGCCATGGTTTGCGCGCCTTGGGTAGGCCGTCGGCGCTTGTTGGCCTGATCGGCCGTGGCATTGGTCTCTCACGGTCACCTATTATGCACGAGAGTGAAGGCGACCGACTGGGGCTCGTCTATACCTATGCGCTTCTCGACTTTGACGTCTGCGGCTTTTCTGACGAGGCGCTTTCGCAGGTAGTAGTGGCGACGGAGTCAGCTGGATTTGCAGGCATCAACGTCACCCACCCATTCAAGCAACGCATTGTCGAACTGCTGACCGAGGTCTCACCGGAATCCACATCGATAGGTGCCGTAAACTGCGTCGTGTTTAGCGCTGGCAAGAGCATTGGTTATAACACCGATAGCTGGGGTTTCGCCCAAAGTTTCCGCCAGGAGATGGATGGCTGCAATCTCGATGTGGTGGTCCAACTCGGGGCGGGGGGAGGTGGTGCGGCCGTGGCTTACGCCCTGTTGGATATGGATATTGGCGAATTGCAGATTTTCGACCCTGCCAGTGGCCGGGCTGCAGCACTTGTCCAGCGGCTGTCTCGACACTTCGATCAGCGGATCGTTGCCGTGACTGACTTGACCAAGGCAATGAAGCGAGCGAGCGGACTCGTGAACGCCACGCCAATTGGCATGAGCAAGTATCCCGGTGCGCCAATCGACCCCGGCGTGCTCAGTCCGCGCCACTGGGTAGCCGACATCGTGTACTTCCCGGTGGAAACTGAATTGCTGCGCAGTGCCCGGCAAATCGGCTGTCGCACGCTCTCTGGCGCCGGCATGGCTGTCTACCAGGCGGTTAAGGCGTTTGAACTCTTCACCGGCATTGCACCGGATGCAATCGCCATGACCCGTCACTTTGAAACCGGCGCATGAGAGAGCTTAGTCGGAGGAAGATTCAGTATCGCGGCAATGGCCGCTCAAAGGGAGGAGAAAATCATGACCATGTTAACTAGACGGACGCTCTTGGCGGGGTCTGCAATTTTGCTGTCGGCATTTTCGCTTGGCGCACTTGCCCAGGAAAAGAAGACGCTACGCTTCTCCGCGGTATTCACCGACAAGGACATTCGCGCAGAGATGACCAAGAAGTTCGCCGAGGCGATTGCGTCCGACTTCACACTCGAACCTTACTTTGGAGGAACGCTATTCAAGCAGGGGACGGAGCTTGTTGCCCTCCAGCGCGGCAATCTGGAAATGGGAAACATTGCGCCGCAGGATATATCGAAGCAGATTCCTGCCTGGTCCGTCTTGACGTCAGCTTATCTCTTCCGCGATGCCGCCCATCTGAAGACGTTCTTTGACAGTGAGCTTGGGACCACGTTCAAGAAGATGACCGAGGATCAGCTTAAGGTGAAGATCCTGGGGCCGACCTACTTCGGAACGCGCCAGGTTGGGCTCCGCGTTGACAAGAAGATCAACACTCCGGCCGATATGTCGGGCATCAAGCTCCGCATGCCTGGAGGTGACGCCTGGCAGTTCCTCGGAACGGCGCTTGGCGCCAATCCAACGCCGATGGCGTATGCTGAGGTTTACACAGGCTTACAGACCGGCGCGATTGACGGACAGGACAATCCACTGCCCAATGTTCAGAACATGAAGTTCTACGAGGTGATGAAGCAGATCGTCCTGACCTCTCACCTAGTTGGATACGATCTTTGGACAATTTCTCTTGCGGCTTGGGATGCCATGACGCCGGAGCAGCAGGCACTTGTCCAGACTGCGTCGGATAATGCGATCGCCTGGAGCACAGAACAGCATCTCGCCCAGGAGAAGTCCCTTGTTGAGGAGTTTAAGAAGGCAGGGCTGCAAATTTATGAGCCTGATGTTGCTGCGTTCCGAACGGCTGCTCAAAAGGCCTATCTTGAGTCAGACCTCGCGAAGGATTGGCCTGAGGACGTTCTTAACAAGATCAATAGCCTATAAGCAGCTTCTGACATTGCAGAGTCAGTTGCCGCACTTTCCGGGCGCACGGCGGGCGGAATTTCCGTTCGCCGCCCGCTCTTAGGGGGTATTGGCCATGCATGAGCCGATTGGACGTGTAGGGGGTAAGCTACGCTACTGGGCTGAGCACGTCGTTGCGGGATTGCTGCTTGTAATGTTCGTGGCGTTCTTAGTCCAAATTCTCTTTCGCTATGCGTTCAATTTCCCGATCGGCTGGACGACCGAACTCACCCTCATCACCTGGCTGTGGCTCGTTCTATTCGGGGCCGCCTTCGTCGTAACGGAGCGTGAAGAGATCCGGTTTGATCTCATCTATAGCTCAATGAAAAGCCGCGGCCGAACGGCCATGCTGGCGCTGACTGGAATCTTTTTGATCGTGCTCTACGGGATGTCATTCCCCGCGGTCCTTGACTACGTGCTCTTCATGAAGGTCGAAAAGACCGCATACCTGAATGTGCGTTTCGATGTCCTGTATTTGATCTACCCGGTGTTCGTTGTAGCGGTGATTGCGCGCTATTTGTGGCTCATTTGGCGTGCGGTGCGGGGTAGGGCGCCAGAAGCTTTTGACCCAACGAAAGCGAGCTCCGGCGTATGAATGTGGATCCCTTCGCCATTGCAGTTGTTGCCATCATCGTTGTGAGCCTCATGGGACTTCCTATCGGGCACGCGATGATCGCAGGCTCTATCTTGTACCTTTATTTGGCTGGCCTCGATATGGGAACAGCGGCAGAACAGCTTCTCAACGGCATGTATACGAGCTGGCTCTTGTTAGCAGTGCCCCTTTTCATTCTCTCTGCTGAGTTCATGAACTCGGGCACAATGACTGAGCGGCTCCTGGGCTTCTGCAATGCTCTTGTTGGCCGATTTCGCGGTGGCCTGGCTCAGGTCAACGTAGTGCAGAGCATCATCTTTGCTGGCATGTCGGGTTCGGCAATCGCCGATGCTGCCGGGTCCGGCAAGCTGATGCAGAAGATGATGACGCAGGATGGTAAGTATACGCCCAGTTTTGCGGCCGCCCTTACAGCCGCGTCGGCGGTTATTGGGCCGATTATTCCCCCTTCGATACCATTGGTTCTGTACGCGCTCATTGCAGACACATCTATTGGCTATCTCTTCCTGGGAGGTATGCTTCCCGGGTTCCTAATGGGTCTAGCGCAGATGGTCATCATCGCGCTGATCGCTCGTCGCCGAAACTTTCCTGTCGAAGCTCCACCACCTATTCGAGAGCTTCCAAACATCACACTTCGGGCCTTGCCTGCCCTGATGATGCCAGTCGTACTCCTGGGATGCATCTACTCGGGTGTTACGACCCCGACGGAGGCCGCAGCCATCGCAGCGGCTTACGCCCTTCTCGTCTCGACCGTCGTTTATCGCAGCGTGAGCGTGAAAGGATTCTACGATTCACTACTGTCCAGTGCCCGTACTACGGCATCAATTGGCATGCTCATTGCTGGAGCGTTGGTCTTCAACTATGTCGTCACCGTCGAGAATATACCACACACCATACGGGCGGCACTTGATGGGCTTGATCTTTCACCTCTGGCATTCATGCTTTTCGTCAACGTGCTTCTACTCATCCTTGGATGTCTACTTGAGGGAACGACGGTCATCCTTATTGTTCTGCCTGTCCTCATTCCAACCGCGGAAGCATTGGGGATCGACCTTGTTTACTTTGGGGTCGTCACCATCGTGAATATTATGATTGGCTTGATTACACCGCCTTACGGCCTTCTTCTCTTCATCATGGCGAATATTTCGGGCTGTCCGCTGAAAGAGATCGTAAATGACACGCTACCGTTTCTTTTTGCCATGATCGTGGTTTTGGCCTTCATCACTCTTGTGCCTGAGAGCGTGCTCTGGCTTCCACGTTTCTTTGGCTATCAGGGTTAGGCTAGGATCTATGAAACCGATTTACGTTCTGAATGGCCCCAATCTCAATAGACTTGGAAAACGCGAGCCAGAAGTCTATGGCACCACGACCTTGGCTGAAATTGAACTTTTTTGTCGTGAAGCGGCTGGCGACTTTCCCTTGGTATTTCGGCAAACAAACAGCGAAGAGGCGCTGATCAACTGGGTCCACGAAGCCATAGATGAGGCGGCAGGCATTCTCATCAATCCGGCGGCATTCAGCTTTACCTCAGTCGCACTTCTCGATGCTCTTAAGATGTTCCCTGGACCCATCGTGGAATTCCACATCTCAAACATTCATCGACGGGAGCCAATCTATCACCGTTCCCTTGTTTCGCTGAGAGCCACTGCCGTCATGGCTGGTTTGGGCGCGGAGGGATATCGAATGGCGGTAGCTGCTCTTAAAGAACTCATCCGAGACAAAATGCAGTGAAGATAGCTCGGCGGGTCGCCGGGCATTGTCTAGTCAAGTCAGTCTTAGCCAGTGTCTGTAGAGCCACGGCGTCGCATTCCCGGCACTGCTCGCCATGCATGGACACAGGTGGTGCCCAACTAACAGTAAATCTGCCTGGTCCCCTTAGCGAGTGAGTAACTTGTAATCGGCCCAGCGGGCAAGTTGGAACGCGCAGAAGCTGAAACTTTCAACTGACGAGCTTGCGGAGTTTCGTCCCTTCGCGAAGGAAATCGCCGTTTCATCGAGCCGGCGAACCTTGTGCCCGGATGGGATTTCTGAAACTACTCCAAAGGTCCGGAATTCTGTCAAGCTGCGCGACTAGTTCGTCCAGACGCTGGAAAGTACGGAATTTCATCCCTCACACTATGCCCTAGATGTGTGGGCAAAACCGCCTAGAGGGTCCTTTGGGCCTTTCTCCCGCCCCACAGTAGATTGCATCGACCTGTGAGCTAGAGCGGCTAGTGGGTACTAGGGTGGGGTCGGGGATTGATCGCAGGCGAGCATCCACTAAGTTCGCCATTCAAGTGGGCACAAATGCTCGATTGAGCTATTGTGACTGGGGTCACCCTGAGTTGTGAAGCTGCAACAGCATCACGACATTCTGGTAGTTGGCGGTGGCCAGGCTGGCCTTGCCATGAGCTTTCACCTGCGTGAACGTGGGCGACAACATATTGTCGTGGAAAGAAGTAGAGTTGCGGAACGCTGGCACAGCGAGCGGTGGAACTCGTTGGCTTTCCAGTTTCCCAACTGGTCCATCCGCCTGCCAGGCTTCGAATACAAGGGAAGCGAGCCTGACGCATTCGCACACTACACGGACATAGCAAGACTCGTAGAGGACTATGCGCAACTCATCAACGTGCCAGTCGAGCCCAATATTGAGGCTACATCCCTTTCCAAGGATCTCGACACCGGTAAGTTTGTTGTGAGCACAAACAGGGGGGTAATGACGGCCTCAAACGTCGTGGTGGCGACCGGTCCATTTCAGAAGCCACACTTGCCGAGTTTTGCTAGCAAGTTTCCATCGCGTGTATTTCAAGTTCATGCAAGCCACTATCGTGGACCTGATGAACTGCCAAAGGGTGCGGTCCTCGTTGTTGGTAGTGGCGCTTCCGGCTGCCAAATTGCTGAAGAGCTCCATCAGTGCGGACGCACAGTCTATCTTTGTGTCAGTCGGCACCGGCGTGCGCCTAGGCGCTATCGCGGTAAAGACGTGACATGGTGGCTTCTCAGCACCGGCAGAATGGATATGAGAATTGATAACTTCCCTGATAGAAAAATCCCACCCTCCGTGGTCATCACCGGTGTGGGTGGAGGCCACGATATCAACATTCGCCAGTTCGCCGCAAACGGAGTTGTAGTCCTCGGCGGGCTACTTGGTATTGAGGGCGACAATCTCTCAATCCGTGATGACGCTGAAGAGATACTCAGGTTCTCTGACACTGCATTCGCCGATTTCGGGCGCGCAGCAGATGAGTATGCAATCAAGTCAGGCGCCGATTTGGTAGAGGAGCACCTTGAGATCCCGCACTACGAACCAATCCCATCAATCTCCACACTTGACCTGCGAGACACCAAGATCACCTCCGTTGTGTGGAGCACAGGATATGCTTACGATTTTGGCTGGATTCAGGTTCCGATATTCAACAACCTGGGGGCGCCGGTACAGGAGCGGGGCGTTAGTGCTTGTCCGGGGCTCTACTTCCTAGGCCTGCATTGGATGCACACATTCAAGTCAGGTGTCATATTCGGTGTGGGCGATGATGCTGCTCACATTGCCGAGCACATCACCGCACGTCGATGAGCATCGATAGGCGAAAACGACAACAAATCATGACGACAAAGCCACTTTAAGCGATTAAGAAGCTGCTGACTCAAAGGGGTACGCAGTCAATTTCATTCTAGTGTACGAACGATACCTTAGTTCCATACTTCACTAAGCGGCCAAGTTCCTGAGCATCCCAATTTGTTAAGCGGACACAACCATGGGAAACGGACTTCCCCACAAGCCCGGGCTCTGCCGTGCCGTGTATTCCATACGTATCTCTGCTCAATTCAATCCAAATTGAGCCCAAAGAAAGGCTTCTCAGTCTTCAAGTGTAAATGTGATTTTCGCGTTGATGCGATAGCTGATGATTCTTTCCTTATCCACGGTAGCTTGAAGATTCTTTACGTTGATGGACCTGATGCCGCGTACCGTTTTGGCCGCCGTCCCGACCGCCTCTTGCGCTGCGTCTTCCCAGCTCTTCTTCGATTCCGCTAAAACCTCGATAACTTTTAACATGGCCATAACTGAACTCCTCGAACTTTGAGCAGGGAAACACACACAGTGAATGGTATTATCACCCTTGCCATCCCGTTGATCAGGGCAACGACAACGGTGCTCTCGCTTAAATATCAGCTAGGGCTATCCTAGCTGAAACGATTGGCTTCAACCTCCGTCGGAACTCGGCCGTCTGGAGTAAACTTGTCGACTGCCTCAGGTAAGATCTGTGACAAGCGTGAAAGCAGCTCCTGCCGGGAGAGCCCCGTTTGTTGCGTCAAGCTGTCTAGAACTTCGGGACCGATCGCGCTTTCCAGTTGATCAGGTCCGACCTGTTGATTTGGTCCGCGCTTGATCCACGACTCAGCTGCCTCCCCTTGGCCAACCTGCTTAAACCGCTCAACTAATTCGCCAAGCCCGCCGCTCAATACGCTGCCAGCACTTGCGCCACCCAGCATCCCGCCCAAGCTGCCAATCACACTTCCCAGGCCCCCTTGCTGAGGGCGTTCGCCTCCGCTGTCTTGGCCAAGGCCCTGACGGCGGAACAACTCCGACAGTTTTTCGCGATTTTGATAACCTGCGACGGCTAGAAGACCCAGTAGTGCAGCCCATGACGGCATTCCGCGGGAATTCATCTCACAACTCCTTTTCGAAAGTGAACAAAATAAAACACTCCGTTAAGCGAATAGTTCGAGGTCGGCGGCCTGCGTTCTATGCTGGGAGGTCGCCGCCAATTCCGTCCTCGCCCCGTATTGTTGTTCGCTCGAAACTCGCGAGGATCCTGAGGGCTTCGGGTGCATTTGCCCACTTCCCGGGCACCTCCGAACTCCGAACTCATCGATTGGAATTGCGAAGCGGCGGGCGTAGGATGTTTGCCTTATTTCCTCCATATAGGGAGGGACAAGGAACCTATGGTCCTTCACCCGCGGCGACACCACTGGCGCCCGAGATGTCAATAGTGGCGCAAAACCAAGTAGACGTTCAACAGGTCGAGAATCTCCTCGATACTCCTGAGCTCGCCGAAGCTCTCGAAAGCAAGCAGTTCCGGCGTTTCCTTGACAAGATTCCTATCGCTATCGGCGTCGCGGATTTGAGCGGCAAGGAGCGAATTGTTTATATCAATCCAGAATTCGAGCAGGTTTGCGCGATATCGGCTGCCAAGATCAAAGGGAGGAGCTGGGAGGTAGTTCCTGGTAAAAACCATACTGAACAGGCGGGATCCCCACTCAGTAGTGCCGTTGTGGAGGCTACCGATTACATCGGCCGATTTTGTATTGATCGGCCAGGACAGGATCCCTCAATCGTCGATGCCTATTCGAACATCATTGAAGACGACAGTGGCAAAGCCGCATTTAGGATCGTGGCTCTGGTTGGCGTTCGTTCATCCGACCAAGTGCTGAGTAAGGAACTGGAACAACAGCTTCAGCAAAAGGACTTGTTGCTGCGAGAAATACAGCATCGAGTTAAAAACAACTTACAAATGATCACCGCATTGATCCGTCTCGAAGCGCGCAACGCTCAAGGCAATCTGGTGACCCCCTTTAATAGATTGGCCGGTCGCATAGAATCCCTGGCCCTTCTCTACGAGACGTTATCGAATGACCAGGAGGACAAGGAGCTAGACCTCGGAATCTATTTGAGTCAACTGGCCGCAGCCGTTTTGAAATCTCATGGGAGGGAGGGTATCCGGCTTGATCTCAAAGTTGATGCCTATCCGGTCTCTGTCAACGTTGCGATGCCGACGGGGCTGGTTGTCAATGAGCTGCTTACGAATGCTCTAAAGCATGCGTTTAGTGGCCGGAATACGGGCACAATCACGCTTCATAGCCTTGTTGATGGCAACGGATGCAAAATTATTGTTGCCGATGACGGAGTGGGCTTGCCCCCAGGTGTGGAATGGCCTCGACCAGGCAAACTCAGCGCGCTCATTGTGGAGTCGCTACAAGAGAATGCGAGGGCCACGCTTGCAGTGAAATCAACTCTAGGAAAAGGTACTGAAGTTACAATTCATTTTACACGTAGCGCGGCTGCGCCCGAGGGTTAGCTGCTTAGATAACAACCTTTGTTAAAGGCTCACCCCGTTCGGATGGTAGCGCCGGAGTCAGACCCTAGCTCCGTTCTTTCGCACGGGCACTGGGATCACTGCGGAGCAATGTTGCGGGCACAACATTTATTGGATGGGTTGGTATTTTTGAGTGGCGAGATCCCTCGTGTCACTCCCTTTGAGGCCTTCTGCTTCGATGTCGGCATCCGCCGCAAGTAGTGTTTTTCCAATTTCCACTCAACCGGCCCTTGCCAGCGACAATTGCGGACTAGATAAGCCGAAACGATAAAAGGATTTCGCATGCCATGAATCGTTATGTTTCGATGAGTCTGTTTCTTGCTCTCGTGCTGGGAGGTGGACTTGTCCTCGGCTTCCTCGCCGCGCCAGGCGAATGGTACGCCCAACTCACCAAACCATCATTCACCCCGCCGGGCTGGCTGTTCGGCCCGGTCTGGGCGGTTCTCTACGTGCTGATCGCCGTCGCGGGCTGGCGCACCTTCGAGCGTGATCGCAGCGGCGGGCTGATGAAGCTCTGGTGGCTGCAACTCGCGCTGAACTTTCTTTGGACCCCGGTCTTCTTCGGCGCCCACCAGATCGGACTCGCGCTGGTCCTCATCCTGCTGATGCTCGCGGTGATCCTCGGTTTCATCGTGAAGGCGTGGCGGCTGGACCCCGTAGCAGTCTGGCTATTCGTGCCCTATTGCGCTTGGGTGGCTTTCGCTTCGCTGCTGACCGGTTCGATCTGGGCGTTGAATTGAGCCCGCCGCAAACCTCCTCGGCAAACCGGCTCAGCTTAGGCTGAGCTACGAAATGGAACCCGAACCGCTGTCCACGACTTCTCATGAGACTAGGTGGTGTGTTTCGCATGCGGAAAAGAGCGAAGATATTTATAGTGCTCGGAGTGGCGTTGGCACACTCCGATAGCCTGGCTTTGGCCCAGACAGAGCGCCCCCTCAACATGTTTGATCTTCTTGAAATGCGGACGTTGGACGAGACCTCTAGTGAGTCCATAGGGCCCGAGAGTTACGGCACGGCCGAGCCAGCGCCGAGCAAGAGCATATTCGATCTATTCAAAACAAATCGGGTGGGGTCTAGGTCGGCTGTGGACAATGAACATGAGACTGTTGGTGTGCCACGTTCGCGCCCGGTGGATAAGGATACTCTTGCGCCGGTAGAACTGCCACTCCCCAGTTCCGGCGTCACTACTAAGGAAAAAGAAAGCCCTGAGACCCATACCCCCAGTGCCCAAAATCAAAAGCCAGCGCAAGAAACAGAACCTCCCCAAATCGAGACTGAGCCTGACAAGCAGAAAGAGGAGAGGGAAAAACTACTAGCGGATAAGCTAGACCTTGAGGCAATTCGGAAATCGCTGGAATCGCCCCCAGTAAGTGGCCGCATCATTGCAGGAACGCCTGCAATGCCTACAACCAGCTTCAATGCAGATGCTGGAAGGCAGTCAATTATTGTACCTCAAAAGCCGACGCTCAATCGATCCAACGAAGGTGACGAAACCACAATTGCTCGAGCTGAACCCGATCCGCCACCCACCAACAAGTGGGAAGACGCTCGCCTCAAAAGCTCCAAATGCCAAAAGGCTAAGGCCGTCATCGAGGGGTATGCATTCACAAAAGTTCAGGCAAAGAGTTGCGTTGGCGATAGCTATTTGTTCTCGGCCCACAGAGACAAAAATGTTTTCTCTATCAAGATAAACCCGCAAACAGGGGAACTCACCGAGATCACCAGAGCGGCGCCCCAAGCTCTTAACCGACAATAAGCCGGAGCATGCCCAGGCTAGCCCGCGCCTCGGGCCGGGGCCGAAATTAGCCCAAACCGGCTGCACAGAATGGGCACACTGTCGAAATCTATTTCCAATTCATATTTCCGAAGCAGCTCCGCTGCATTCGTTCTATCCGGTCAGATTGAAGCTAGTTCACGGAAATACTCTTCGAAACCGCGGGGGAAATCACTTCGGTTTTCACTTGGCGTGTCACTTGCATTCCAAAAGGTGTGCCATCGCCTCCTCAAGGGGTAACAAAACCTGAACTCTGAATATCCGGCCGCCCATGCCGGCGTAACGCTCAAACCATGTTCTCCGTTCACATTTTTGACGTTTGAACCTTAAAGTTTCAATCGACTTCCAGTCTGGGTGCAGGCAACTGGCAGGCCTACTATTTTTTTCGAGGGTCCAACGCAAGCGTGACGGAGACCCACAGAAATGAGCCTCGACGACCACGCGACCACTGTGTCGAGCCTGATCTGCAACGTTCCGATCCTTCGACGTGCGGACAATGTTTATCTAATGCCGAAATATCCTCCAATCGGCAGTGAACCAATCGGCTCCACACTGGGTTGTCAGTACTTACGTATAGCGGAGCGTGTCTATGTTGATGCAAAAAACTATTCGAGCCGTACGACGTGGTGGTCGAGCTTCATCCCGACTTCTGTGGCTGACAGGCGCCGCGCTTGCGGCCTCGGCGGTTTACGTCCAGTGGAGCAAGCGCCGGGCAGAACGCAGCAGCCCGCCCACCGGGAAGTTCATCACCGTGGACGGCGTACGCCTCCACTACCTGGATACTGGTGGGCAGGGACCGGCCGTAGTCTTTCTCCACGGCAACGGTTCAATGGCAAAAGAATTAAAGATTAGCGGCATCATTGACGCGCTAGCCCACAAATACCGTGTACTAGCATTCGATCGTCCTGGCTTTGGCTATAGTGAGAGGCCACGCGGCCGGCTATGGACTCCCGCGGCGCAATCCGATCTGCTATTCACCGCCCTTCGACGCAAGGGGATTTCGAGCGCCATCGTACTCGGCCACTCATGGGGCAATTTCGTTGCTCTGGAATTGGCCCTGAAACACCCAACTCTTGTCAGGGGCCTGATCCTCGTCGCGGGCTTCTACTTTCCAGCAGTCCGTCTTGACGTGCCGGTACTTTCTATTCCTGCGATTCCCATCTTTGGGGACATCATGAGGTACACAATTTCCCCCATATTTGCTAAGGCGATTGCCCCGTCAGCCATTCGAAAGATGTTCAAGCCAAAGCCTGTGAGCGACCGGTTTGCCGAGCAATTTCCCATTGGGCTCACGACGCGGCCATTGACTCTCCGTGCCAGTGCCGAAGAAACAGCGATGATGATTCCTGCTGCCGCGGCGCTCCAAAACCGATACTCAAAGATTGGTCAACCTACCCTTATCGTCACCGGATCCTCAGATCAGATTGTAAATGCGACTGATCAATCAGTGCGCCTCCATAAGGCAATCCCCCATAGTAAATTGGCCGTGGAGAAAGGCGACGGCCATATGGTCCTTCACCAAAAATCGTCACTATTCAAGAAGGGGGTTGATAAGATTACGGATCGGTCCATTCGAAAAGCTGCTTAGCCCGCAGAGGTCCAGGTTCGTTGCTGTGGGTAACCGTGTATAATTTCCTCGCGAACTGGCCGCTAGTCCGAGGGGTTGATCAGTCAGGACATAAGGAACCAGGACTTCGGCCAGATCCCCGTCGAGTACTTGCCAAATTTTAGAATCCAATCTTCCATCCGCAGTCTGGCCGGAGTGCCTTTCAAACTCGCGGAGAGCGTAAATCGTATTGTCCCCCAGACGGCCGTCAATCATACCAGGTGAGAAGTTTGCCCGGTCGAGCAAGGATTTGCAACTTAACGACAATCGGGTCGTGGTCTGTTGCGCTGCTATCATAGGTCATCTCTTCAACGTACCGAGCATCGTTGACTGAGGCGGGATCCAAAGCACGTGCGGGTCCAATCTCCTCAAGAAAAAGAGCGGCGAGCCCGAGGGCGATAATTACTTTCCGCATGCAATGGTCGATCACAGTTCGTAAGGACGCAAGTTATGAACCCCCATTTGTGATTTTCTGTGACGCGTTTCCAAGCACTCGTCTCGAGAGGATGGCGCAGTGCCGGCCACGACAGGTATACATAACTGTTCATGGGCCGTAGCCTGGACCGAGAGTAGCGTCTCCAGCTTGGCCAGTTCCTGGCGCGCTCGAGTACAGTCCTGCCCTTCCTGTTCCAGCCTGGCCAGAGCTTCACGGCCTTCGCACAGTTTGGTCTCGTCCATTTGCCGCATGGCCTCGGCCTCCCGCTGTCGTCTGAGCGCACGCAAGTGCTCAGTCTGGGTGGTTACAGCGAGCGCCTCTCGTTTCCGGATTTCTTTGGCGGTGCGGGTGGTTTGGTCAAGGGCACCACGAAGGCCAGCTTTTGTCGTCATGGCGAGGCTCCATTGCGCTCTACTGGAGTCGCGAACTCAAACGCAACGCCCCCGCTCAAGGTTCCAAGGGATCAAATCGCCTAGCTCGCGGTTAGACTCGACCAGGAGTTCGCATTCACAGGGTGCTAAAATGAATGTGCTCAACGAACGCTCGAAATCTTAGTGGGCGGAAGATTCCCCGATTAAAGCCCCGTAGGTCGACGCCGCCCTCACAGCGGATGTGGCCATCATTGGCAGCGGCATCGCGGGCACGTCAGTTGCAATTGGCCGCACAAGGCCTAGCGATAGTTGTGTTGGATCGCGGGTCGTTCGGTCGACGGATGACGGCGCGGACGAGCGCGCACCTTGAGCGCAAGTTGATGTAAACTCTCCAGCAACCTCCCCTCATCCATTCCCCCGCGCTTGATTTTGCAAAATCATTGACCTCTCAACCCTAGCGTGGGACGCTGATACGAGGCGAAATGTGTGAGCAAGCAAACGCGGGCGGAGTTCTAGGTTTATCTCGGAGCTCCACCCCTAAGGAGTTACCGCATCATGTCTGAATTGATAAACAAGCTCGGCTTGGCAGCGAAGCTCGTCAGCCGAGGCAAAGTCTCGCGTCGCGAATTCGTGCAACTTGCTCTGGCAACTGGGTTGAGTATTCCGGCTGCAAATGCGCTGTTTACCAGGGCTGCCCGCGCTCAACCCAAGAAGGGTGGTTCCGCCAAGTTCGGTCTGGCACATGGAGCCACCACCGACACGCTTGAACCAGGTAACTACCTGGATACTGGAACTCAAGTGCCCTTCTGGGGCTCTATGTCCAATAGTCTCACGGAAGTAGATGCCAAAGGTAACATTGTCGGTGACGCAGCAGAGAGCTTCGAGGCCGCAGACGGCGCCAAGAAATGGATATTCAAGCTACGCCAGGGCCTCACATTTCATAACGGTCGGGACGTAACGGCGGATGATGTCGTTGCCTCGTTTCGACATCACATGGGACCAGACTCAAAGTCCGCCGCCAAATCGCTGCTCGAGCCGGTCACCGATATCACGGCCGATGGCAAGGAGACGGTCGTCTTTACGCTGTCTGGTGCCAATGCCGACTTCCCGTATATCGCCAGCGACTATCACATCCCGGTCATGCCGGCGAATGAGGATGGCAGCGCCGATTGGAAATCAGGAATACGCACAGGGCCATTCATCTTTGAGGCCTGGGAACCCGGGGTACGCGCAAAACTCAAGCGCAACCCGAACTACTTCAAGGAAGGGATGCCTTACTTCGACGATGTCGAGTTCCTCACGATTTCCGACGTTGCCGCTCGGACGACGGCACTCGCGACAGGTGAAGTGCATTGGATAGGACGTCCAGATCTGAAGACACTTGGCCAACTGGAAAGCAATCCCGACCTATCGATTGTCGAGGTTACCGGTTACGGTCACTACGTTTTTCCGATGCAGGTCGACGTAGCGCCTTTCGATAACGTCGACGTCCGATTGGCGCTCAAATGGGCCATCAATCGCGAGGAGATCGCAAAAAAGGTGTTTCTCGGGCACGCTACGCCAGGCAATGACAATCCGATTCCATCGACCGTAAAATTTGCCATCGATCCCGAGCCCAAGCATGTTTACGATCCGGAGAAGGCCAAGTTCCACTTGAAAAAGGCCGGCTTAGAGACCCTTAAGGTCGACTTGTCAGTAGCCGACGCGGCTTTCAACGGCGCTGTCGACGCGGCCGTTCTCTATCAGGAAAGTGCCAAAGCTGCGGGCATCGAGATCAACGTCGTCCGCGAGTCAGATGACGGCTATTGGGACAATGTATGGCTGAAGAAGCCATTCTGCGCCGGCTACTGGAGTGGTCGTCCGACTGTTGATTGGATGGTAAGCACGGTGTATGCAGCTGGCGCATCGTGGAATGAATCGCATTGGAACAATCCGCGATTCAACGAGCTCATGGTGGCCGCGCGTGGAACCACCGACGATACTCAACGAGCCGCGATGTACGCCGAGATGCAGCAGCTCATTCACGATGACTGCGGCACCATCGTAATCGTCTTCAATAATATAGTCGAAGCTCACTCGAAGGAACTGGCGCATGGTGATATCGCAGTCAATTGGGAAGCCGACGGCCTGAAGATCGCCGAGCGATGGTGGTTCGCCTAAATCGACAGGAATTTGTGACGGCCTTCAGTCACGGATTCTGTCAACCTTAGTGTGTTTGCCCACAGTTGCCGCACACTCCTGTACTCGTGTGGCGATAGGAGCCGAGCAAGCGTGAAAGCGCTTGTTCGGCTCTGTGTATTAATGCAAATGCCGGCCCTCTCGGGACTGGCCCAGCGATGGCGCGCTGGAGGGCAAGGCTTCGGCTCTCATCACGCACGAACTGTTGTTGGACCTGGCGCCAGCCTTATCCAATAACTTGGTCTAAGTATTCCATCGGACATCGCTCTACATTCAGTTAAAGGACCCACGACTCATGTATTGAACTCGGCTTCTAAGAGCCCAAGATTCGTGCCAACAACGGAGCACAGATGAAGACTCCTATACCGGCGGCAGTCAGCGCGAAAGGCACCAAGGGCGAAGGCTGCTAGCCTCAGCAGTACACAGTTCTCGTGCGCGGAAAGTTCGATTTCAAAGGACGGTAACATGACTGAGTTCAATCAGCCCCTGCCTGGCCTGCAGGTTCCTAGATTTGCGGGTATTGCCACATTTTTTAGGTTGCCCCATGTAACACTTGACCGCGCAGAACGGATCGACATCGGCCTCGTCGGCGTGCCTTGGGATGGTGGCACAACCAATCGCCCTGGGCCTCGCCACGGACCGCGGCAAATGCGCGATCAGTCTCCCATGGTAAGACAAATGCACCAAACCTCTCATATTCGACCTTACGACCTTGCCAATGTAGCGGATCTCGGAGATTGCCCAGTCAATCCAGCTAATGTAGATGATGCCTTAAAACGCATTGAATTGTTTTTCAAAGAATTGATAGGGAAGAATATTCGCCCCTTAGCAGCGGGCGGTGATCATCTATGCTCGCTCCCAATCCTGCGAGCGCTCGGCGAAAGAAACCCTGTGGGCATGATTCACTTTGATGCCCATACTGATTTGATCGACAGTTTCTACGGTAGCTTCAAATATACTCATGGGACGCCATTCAGGCGGGCTATCGAGGAAGGCGTTGTCGATCCGAAACGCACAATCCAAATTGGCCTTCGGGGATCAATGAATGATCTCGATGACTTTCAGTATGGCGAGCGGATGGGGGTGCGGCTTATGCGCATCGAGGAAGCAAAGGAATTGGGATCAAGGAAAGTAATGGAAATAGCGCGCCAAGTGGTGGGAGAGAGGCAAGTGTATGTAAGCTTTGACATCGATATGCTCGATCCCTCTTACGCCCCTGGTACTGGAACTCCGGAAATTGGAGGCTTTAGTACGTTTGAGGCCCAGCAACTTTTGCGAGGGTTGCAAGGACTGAATGTTGTTGGAGCGGATGTTGTCGAGGTCTCACCGCCGTTCGATCCCCTCGGTATGACGGCCTATGCCGGTGTAACAATGATGTTTGAAATTTTATGCACTATGGCTGCGGACATTGCGAAGCGTCGAAGGTAAGGCATTTCAAGCGAGAGCCACGCCTTAGAGCGAGAGAAGTGCAGTTACCATCTCTGCTCAAAGTGTGCCTGTAAGCTGGATGTAGTTCACGAGCGCCATGGTGCCGAGATCATGCCACCAGCAATTGATTCCTCTCCGACCATTGAACTAGTCTATGCAGCTCCTCAAAGCCCGTGTGATTGATCCTCCAAGTGGCGTCTATCCACGGAGAGCGTAAATCGTCGAAATGCGCGGCAACGAAGCCACCGTATCTGAATCAGACCACACTTCGAACAACGTGGTGTCAATGGCTCTGAGAACTACCCAAGGTATCGAGTGCGTGATGGTGGAGTAGCCTCGATACTCACCCCAAATATTCTGACTGATTTGAGCAATCAATGCGTTCAGCTTATGGCCAGAAATGCGGTCGCTTGGAGTCGCGATTGTTTCCAAATCAAATGCCGCCTCACCTGGATATCGATGCCAAAGTCTTCTATTGCCGACGCATCCCACCAGCCCTTTACGGAGTTAATGGTCCACCACGAGCTGCTCGACCTGGGTTCGAGTAGCGGAATAATGTCCATAATATCGATTGCGATCCATATGCCGTCACTCTCGGTGCCAACGTTCTTTTTATCCCAAATTGCGATGCCTTGCATTGGCGTTTCCTCCTTCGGGAGAGTAACATATGGCTAAGTTGCTTAGCGGATACTTTCTTCGAAGGACTGTTCGAGTTCCGAAGGGCGACTAGTTTCGAGACCGATGAGCCTGATCTCCTCCGTCTAACTGATGCTGAAAGACATTGTGAGAATTCGCGCCTCGTTGCTTGGGGCTCACTAGAGTGAGAGGAGCGAGCGAGCTCTGGCATGACCAGGGCCTATTGAGACTCTGGGTAGCACGGAATCTCATCCCTGAAAGTTCGCCCTAGATGTGTGTGCAAAACCGCCTAGAGCGTCCTGGGGCCACTTTCCCGCCCGACAGTAGAATTGGCATCGACCAGTGAGCTAGAGCGGCTAGTGGGTTCTAGGGTGGCGTCGGGGACTGATCGCAGACGAGCATCCACCAAGTTCGCCATTCAAGTGGGCACAAATGCTCGATTGAGCTATTGTGCCTGGGGTCACCCTGAGTTCTGAAGCTGCGACAGCATCACGACATTCTGGTAGTTGGCGGTGGCCAGGCTGGCCTTGCCATGAGCTTTCACCTGCGTGAACGCGGGCGACAACATATTGTCGTGGAAAGGACTAGAATTGCGGAACGCTGGCACAGCGAGCGGTGGAACTCGTTGGCTTTCCAGTTTCCCAACTGGTCTATCCGCCTGCCAGGCTTCGAATACAAGGGAAGCGAGCCTGACGCATTCGCACACTACACGGACATAGCAAGACTCATAGAGGACTATGCGCGACTCATCAACGCGCCAGTCGAGTCCAATACTGAGGCTACATTCCTTTTCAAGGATCTCGACACCGGTAAGTTTGTTGTGAGCACAAACAGGGGGGTAATGACGGCCTCAAAGGTCGTGGTGGCGACCGGTCCATTTCAGAAGCCACTCTTGCCGAGTTTTGCGAGCATGTTTCCATCGCGTGTATTTCAAGTTCATGCAAGTCACTATCGTGGACCTGATGAACTGCCAAAGGGTGCGGTCCTCGTTGTTGGTAGTGGCGCTTCCGGCTGCCAAATAGCTGAAGAGCTCCATCAGTGCGGACGCACAGTCTATCTTTGTGTCAGTCGGCACCGGCGTGCGCCTAGGCGCTATCGCGGTAAAGACGTGACATGGTGGCTCCTCAGCACCGGCAGAATGGATATGAGAATTGATAGCTTCCCTGATCGAAAAATCCCACCCTCAGTAGTCATCACCGGTGTGGGTGGAGGTCACGATATCAACATTCGTCAGCTCGCCGCAAACGGAGTTGTAGTTCTCGGCGGGCTACTTGGTATCGACGACGACAATCTCTCAATCCGTGATGACGCTGAAGAGATACTCAGATTCTCTGACACTGCATTCGGCGATTTCGGGCGCGCAGCAGACGAATATGCAATCAAGTCAGGCGCCGATTTGGTAGAGGAGCATCTTGAGATCCCACACTACGAACCAATCCCATCAATCTCCACTCTTGACCTGCGAAACACCAAGATCACCTCCGTTGTGTGGAGCACAGGATATGCTTACGATTTTGGCTGGATTCAGGTTCCGATATTCAACAACTTAGGGGCGCCGGCACAAGAGCGGGGCGTTAGTGCTTGTCCGGGGCTGTACTTCCTAGGCCTGCATTGGATGCACACATTCAAGTCAGGTGTCATATTCGGTGTGGGCGATGATGCTGCTTACATTGCCGAGCACATCTCCACACTTCGATGAGCATCGATATGCGAAAACGACAACAATTCATGACGACAAAGCCACTTTAAGCGATCAAGAAGTTCTGATCGCGATTCCCGCACAAGAGTGAACTGCTGATGTAGTTACACTTGTGTTGGCCTGGAAAGATAGGAACAACGCCTTGCGCAGTGCGTCCCTCGCCCTTGAATCCGTTCACACGACAGAATGCATCCGCTGCTTCCTTTCCGCATTTGCTCTCGCCGAGAAGGCAAAACGCAATCAAATCGCCATGCAGATGCGGCCCTTGAAAGTTGCGGATTGTCATTGCGGATCGCGTGTCGTGTTGATCGCTCGCCAACAAGAGGCGCGACGTACTCGATGTTTCTGGCGCAGTGGGGATCATGAATAGGGCGATGCCGGCTAATACCACTGTGGCAGTGACTATCTTAAGCATGTTACCTTCAAGTACTACGCAAGATTTGATAGAGAGGGGACTGCCCGGCCAAGCGGGAGAGGCCGGGCAGTATTCTAAGCGGCGGGGACATGCCGCCTAATAGTGCCTGCGGGGATCAAGGCACTAATAGCAAATGCCTTCTTAAGTCTGTCGTGTCGCGTTCGCGGGGGGTTCGTGATGTTGGCCAGTGCCAGCCTTGAAAGGCGGAGAGGTAAAGTCTCCCCCTCGTTGAAAAGACGGATAACACATACCGCCAAGTCGCGGCGTACATTGGGGCCCCGTCGCGACTGAAATGAAAGGCCTGAAAAGGCTGTTTCGAAAGCCCAGCTCATAGTGTTAATAGCAGCCGGCCCGTAGGCCTGGCAGCCCATTGCTGCAGAATGCATTGATTTTTGTCCTGTAAGTGACGCCAGTATTCTTTATCGCTGCCGAACGGGCGCGAGATTACTCACTGGATCAAGAACACAATAGTCATTGACTGGGCCGAAGGCTGTTCAATACTGCTCATCGGCCCATTTGGCATGACGGCCACCCTAACGTTTAGGACATAAACACTTTTTGGATTGTTGACCTGCCACGCATTGCCTAGTTCTCTTATAGAATTGAGTGTAAACTGAGCCCGGAAGCGTGGCAGCTTCCTGCTTTCGGCATCTGTTCAGCTGCCTAGAGAGCAAGCACCATGAACCGCAAAAAGCCTGCTAAATTTGATCCCGAGACCTTCCTTGAAGTCGTGAACGGCGGGAAGTCCGCCACGGCCTACGAAAAAGGGAGTGTGGTTTTCTGCCAAGGGTCTCCAGCCGACGCCGTCTTTTACATAAATGAGGGAGAGGTCAAACTCACCGTGGTTTCCGAGCAGGGAAAGGAAGCCGTCGTCGCCATACTGGGCGCCAAGGATTTTATCGGCGAAGGATCCTTGGCGGGCCAATCCATACGCATGGCAACTGCTACGGCGATAGCGGATTGCGCGATTACCCGGATCGGCAAAGCCGACATGATCCAGACCTTGCATGACCGGGTCGAGTTTTCTGAAAAGTTTTTGTCGTACGTGCTCGGACGCAATGCCCGTATTGAGGCGGATCTTGTTGATCAGTTGTTCAACTCAAGCGAAAAGCGACTCGCCCGCTTGCTTCTGCTGCTTGCCAATTTCGGCAGTGAAGGAAAGCCCGAACCTGTCTTGGCCCATATCAGTCAGGAAACTCTGGCTGAAATGGTGGGAACGACTCGATCTCGTGTCAGCTTTTTCATGAACAAGTTTCGTCGGCTGGGATTGATAACCTACAACGGCAAGATCGAGATCAAGCCTTCGCTACTGAACATGGTTCTGCACGACAATCCGCAAATAAGTACCGATACTGATCAAGATTGATCATCGGGCAGGTTACTCGGGCGATGAACTGCCAATCACTAAGGCCCTCGTCGATGGCGCCTTCCGTTTCTGCGGGTGCTCACTCAGAACAGATCTGAGTGCTCTAGATGTAAGTAACCCATCGACTCTCAACAATTCTTTCTCAACGCCCATTGTTATCCATGGTTGAGATCCCCACGTGTTTGGCACTCAATCTGAAAGAGTGCCAACTCGAGCTTAACATGTAACGCCACCGCGCTACATGGGGCTTGCTCACACCTAACGATGGAGGTTGCCCAATGAAATTCCGGCCACTCCACGACCGTGTCGTCGTGCGGCGTCTAGAGGAAGATACCAAAACCAAAGGCGGCATCATTATTCCAGACTCGGCCCAGGAGAAGCCGATGCAGGGCGAGGTTATCGCCGCCGGACCTGGCAAGCGCGATGAGAGCGGCAAGCTCACACCGATCGGTCTAAAGCCAGGCGACTTGGTGCTCTTTGGCAAATGGTCGGGCACGGAAGTGAAGCTCGACGGCAAAGAGTTGCTCATCATTAGCGAGTCAGACGTCATGGGCGTAATCGAACCCACAGTTTCAAGAAAAGTGGCGGCTTAGCTGACTATTTCCAGAATTTATACTCAACGCAATTTGAAAGGAGCCTAAACATGGCTGCCAAGACAGTAAAATTTGGAACGGACGCTCGTGAACGGATGCTGCGTGGCGTCGATATATTGGCCAATGCGGTAAAGGTTACTCTGGGCCCAAAGGGTCGCAACGTCGTCATCGACAAGTCATTCGGCGCGCCGCGGACCACCAAGGACGGCGTAACGGTCGCCAAGGAGATCGAGCTCGAGGACAAGTTCGAGAACATGGGCGCCCAGATGGTGCGCGAAGTCGCCTCAAAGACAAATGATGAAGCCGGCGACGGCACAACGACTGCAACGGTACTGACCCAGGCAATTGTGCGGGAAGGTGCAAAGTATGTATCAGCCGGAATGAACCCAATGGATCTCAAGCGCGGCGTCGAGATGGCCGTTGCAGCTGTAGTTGAGAACCTCAAGAAACAGACCAAGAAGATCAAGTCGTCGGATGAAATCTCTCAGGTCGGAACAATCGCTGCAAACGGTGACAAAGAAATCGGCGAAATGATCGCTGAAGCCATGAAAAAGGTCGGCAATGAAGGAGTGATTACGGTCGAGGAGTCTAAGGCGCTCGGCTTTGAGCTCGACGTGGTGGATGGGATGCAGTTCGATCGCGGCTATCTTTCGCCCTACTTCATCACCAACGCCGACAAGATGGTGGCCGAACTTGAGGAACCTTACATTCTCCTCCATGAGAAGAAGCTCTCGAACCTGCAGTCGATGCTGCCGATCCTCGAGGCTGTCGTTCAATCAGGCAAGCCGCTCTTGATAATCTCGGAAGACGTAGAAGGGGAGGCGCTTGCGACCCTCGTTGTGAACAAGTTGCGCGGTGGTCTGAAAGTCGCAGCTGTGAAGGCTCCCGGCTTCGGCGATCGTCGCAAGGCGATGCTCGAGGACATCGCAGTTCTCACTGGCGGCCAGCTCATATCCGAGGATCTTGGCATCAAGCTTGAGAATGTTAATCTCGCCATGCTTGGTCGCGCCAAACGGGCGCGGATCGACAAGGAGGCCACAACGATCGTCGGGGGTGCGGGCAAGAAACCCGATATCGCAGCCCGGATCACACAAATCAAGGCACAGATTGAAGAGACGACTTCCGACTATGACAAGGAAAAGTTGCAAGAACGGCTTGCCAAACTCGCTGGCGGCGTCGCAGTCATCAAAGTTGGCGGTGCAACAGAAGTGGAAGTAAAAGATCGCAAGGATCGAGTGGATGATGCTCTGAACGCGACACGCGCTGCTGTTGAAGAAGGCATAGTTCCAGGCGGCGGTGTCGCATTGCTCAGGGCAAAGAAGGCCGTACAGGCGCTAAGCTCCGACAATCCTGACATTTAGGCGGGCATAAACATCGTATCCAAGGCCATTGAATTACCGATCCGACAGATCGTCGAGAATGCCGGGGTCGAAGGTTCGATCTTCGTGGGCAGGGTACTGGAGAAATCTGGCAACTTCGGTTTTGATGCTCAGAACGAAGAGTACGTCGACATGGTGGAAAGCGGCATCATCGATCCCACCAAAGTGGTCCGCGTAGCGCTTCAAGATGCGGCTTCAGTCGCAGCACTGCTCATAACGACCGAAGCGATGGTCGCCGAGTCGTCGCAGGACAGCAAGGGTCCTGGGATGCCTGCAGGTGGCGGCATGGGCGGAATGGATTATTGATCAGAGGATTATCTTGGATTGGCAGAAGACAATTGTGGAGGAGAAGTGATTGGCGGGCCGGGCGCGTAGGTGCCGGCCCGCCAATCTATAAGAAAATCGGCCCCAGAAATCGCACACGCGCAAGCATGGCCTACGGCATTCGCCTTACGCTCTGCCCGATCCAATTCCCTCTCCACTGCCGCGTTCGGCGTCGCTAGGGATGAGAACACCGCCAGAAATAGGGAGAGGTAAAAGTTGTATTGTTCCGGAGAAGGACAAAATGCATTTCCCCAAGGAGAGACAGACATGATCATCGGCGCACATACGGTAGTCTATACAGTAGATGCTGAAGCTGACCGAGCGTTCTTCCGCGATGTTCTGGGCTTCAGCTCCGTCGATGCTGGAGGCGGTTGGCTAATTTTCGCACTGCCTCCTGCTGAGGTAGCGTTTCACCCCGGCTCAAACGGCAAGCATGAGCTGTACCTGGTATGCGATGACGTTTACGCTGCAATCGACAAGCTGCGACTTGAGAGCGTGCGCTGCGCGCCGGTGTCAGACGAAGGCTGGGGACTACTCACGCGCGTCTCCCTGCCTAGTGGTGGCGAGATCGGCATGTATCAGCCGAGGCATCTAGTCGCTATCGGCAATAGCTCGCTTGACTCTCCCGCTCGGAGTAAGCACCGGCCTATCCTCATTAGGTTAGAGGGTTCTGATCGCCGTGTGCCCAGATTTAGGCGTAATTGGCAGTAAGTCAAACGAAGTCTCCAGAAAGTGGGCCCCTAGACGTGTGACCGCTTAGAGAATCCTGGGCCTTTTTCATCAGAACTCTTGTCGCCAACAATTTTAGAAACCTATTCCTTGACGGCGCCGGTCAGCGAGGAGACGTAGTGCTCGACGAAGAACGAGTAGAAGATCGCCACCGGAACCGAGCCCAGAAGCGCCCCGGCCATCAGCGAACCCCAGTGATAGACGTCGCCCTCGACGAGCTGGGTCAGAACGCCCACCGGCACCGTCTTCTGTTCGGTCGAGGAGATGAACGCCAGCGCGTAGATGAACTCGTTCCACGACAGGGTGAAGGCGAAGATGCCGGCGGAGATGAGGCCGGGCACCGCCAGTGGCAGGGTGATCTTCCACAGGATCTGGATGCGCGTGGCGCCGTCGATCAGCGCGCATTCCTCGAGCTCATAGGGGATGCTCTTGAAGTAGCCCATCAGCAGCCAGGTGCAGAAGGGAATGAGGAAGGTCGGGTAGGTCAGGATCAGCGCCCAGTTGGTGTCGTAGATGCCCAAGTCCGTAGACCATGGTGGCGAGCGGAATGAACAGGATGCTCGGCGGCACCAGATAGGCGAGAAAGATCAGCAGGCCGACGGTCTGGGCGCCCCGGAAGCGCAGCCGGGTGATGGCATAGGCGGCGAGCACGCTGGCGAAGATCGACAGGAATGTCGCGCACACCGCCACCATCATCGTGTTGAGAAGCCATTGCGGATAGTCGGTCTCGAACAGCAGCTTGTTGATGTTGGCGAGGGTGGGGCTGGTGATCCAGAACGGATTGTGGTCGGAGAAGTTGTAGAGCTCGTCGTTGGGTTTGAACGTCGTGACCCCCATCCAATAGAACGGAAACAGCAGCACGATGATGAACAGGGCGAGCGGCATGTAGACCGTCACCACGCGCCGCGGCAGGTTTTCGAAATAACCCATGCCGGCGGCATCGGCGAGGCACTGCCGCGGACTTGGCGCGATCAGTCATCGGCGCCTCCCTGCTGCCATTTGCGGCGCTGCAGGCCATAGTAGCTGAACACCGTCGCGGCGATCAGGAACGGGATCATCGCCGTGGCGATTGCCGCGCCCTGGCCGAGGTCGCCGCCGGGAATGGCGCGCTGGAAGGCGAGCGTCGCCATCAGATGCGTCGCGTTCAGCGGGCCGCCGCGGGTGATGGCGTAGATCAGCTGAAAGTCGGTGAAGGTGAACAGGACCGAGAAGGTCAGCACCACGGCCAGGATCGGCATGAGCATGGGCGCGGTGACATAGCGGAAGCGCTGCCATGAATTGGCGCCGTCGAGGGCCGCCGCCTCGTAGAGCGACGGCGAAATCGTCTGCAGCCCGGCCAGCAGGCAGATGGCGACAAAGGGAATGCCGCGCCAGACATTGGCGACGATGACCGACCAGCGGGCGTTCCAGGGAATGCCGAGGAAGTCGATGAAACGGTCGATCAGGCCCAGCTCGCGCAGCGACCACGAGATGATCGAGAACTGCGGATCGTAGATCCACCAGAAGGCGATCGCCGAAAGCACGGTCGGCACGATATAGGGCAGGAGCACGATGGCGCGGATGAAGGCCTTGAACGGAATTGCCTTGTTGAGGAGCAGCGCCAGCCACAGCCCGAGCGCGAACTTCGCGATCGTCGCCACGATGGTGTAGACGAGCGTGTTGAAGACCGACAGCCAGAACACGTCGTCATCGAAAAGCGAAACGTAGTTTTCGAGGCCGACGAACATGCCCGGCCGACCGATGCGCACATCGGTAAATCCCATCCAGATTCCGAGGCCCAGCGGATAGGTGAGAAAGAGCAGCAGGATCGAGGCCGCCGGCAGCATGAACAGAACCGACAGCACGGTGCGGTTGTCGAGCAGCTGCGCAGACTGCCCGCGGGCCGCGGTAGAGCCCGCGGGCAGACCATTCAGCGTCGTTCAGCGTTTCAGATATGCGGCCCGCGCTCGCGATCCGGATAATCTCGGCTTGAGCGCGGGCCTCTCGTCGGCAGCGTCAGACCTTGTAGTAGCGCTCGGCGCGCTTCTGCGCTTCGGCCGCGGCGTCTTGCGGCGTCTTGTCGCCCGAGGCCGCCTGCGCCACCATGTTGACCATGACGAAGTCGGCCATCACGCCGGCCGAGGCATAGCCCAGAGATCCGGCATAGCCCGGCCACTGCATGTTGACCATCAGGTCGCGATAGGGCGTGTGCTTCGGATCGACGGTCCAGATCGGGCTCTTCTCGTATTCGCGCAGCGGCTGGCTGAAATAGCCGAGCGAGGCCTCCTGCCACGGCACGTATTGCTCGCGCTCGAGCATGAAGCGGATGTAGTCCTTCGCCGCGTTCGGATATTTGGTATAGGCGAACACCATCGCCGGCACGGTCAGATGCAGCTCGGTCGGATGCCCGACCGGCCCGACGGGCAGGATCGCGTGGCCGATATCGTCGACCAGCGCCTTGATCTTTTCATCCTCGGAGTTCTTGGCGGCGTAGTAGACCGAGATGCCGTTGATGGTCCACGAGATCTGCCCGTCGAGGAACGCCTTGTTGTTGGACGGATCGAGCCACGACAGGGTTCCCGGCACGAAGCTCTTGTACAGCTCCTTGGCATATTCGAGCGCGGCGATCGTTTCCGGGCTGTTGATGACCACCTGATCGTTCTCGTCCACCATCCGGCCGCCGAATGACCACACGAGCCAGTGGCACCAGGTGTTGCCGTCGCCGACGGCGTTGCCGAGCGCCAGGCCGCCGGGCTTGCCCTTGGCGGCGAGCGCCTGGGAAACCTTCAGCATCCCGGCGAGATCGGTCGGCCACGCATCGAAACCGGCTTCCTTGAGTGCGGAGATGCGATAGACGATCCGCGCGCCGGCGGCGCCGAGCGGAATGGAGATCCACTTGCCGTCGCGCATTCCGAACTTCCGGCACACGTCGTACCAGCCGCCATATTTCTTATCGAGATATTCGCCGAGATCGGTGAGATCGACGAGTTTGTCCGGATATTGATGCGCATCGTCGTACCAGCCGTAGACGACATCCGGACCTTTGCCGACATTGGCGGCGACCGCAGCCTTCGGACGCAAGTCCTCCCAGCCCTGGCTCTCCACCTTGACCTGGACGCCGGTCTCCTTGGTGTACTTCTCGGTGTTCTCCAGCCACAGCTTTTCGTCGCCGGCGACGAACTTCGCCGGCCGCAGCACGCGCAGCGTCGCACCCGCCTCCGGCTTCAGGTCCAGCATCGGCTCCTGCGCCCGCGCCGGTGACCGAAGCTCGGCCAATGGTTGCCCCGGCAAGCGCGCCGGCGCCGAGTTTCAGCGAGTCACGTCTCGTAAACTTCCTCATCGTTTGTCCTCCCAGGAGTCTTCTATTGCCGGCTATGAAAGCATCAGGTTGATGCCCGACTGCGCATCGAAAAGGTGGACGCTATTCAGGCGGGGGTCGCCGCGGTGATCGACATCCAGCTCGGCGGGCTCCTGAAGCGGCTGGCCGAACGCAAGATCCACCTCACGCTCACGCCCGAGGCCAAGGCGGCGCTCGTCGAGGAGGGGTATGATCCGATCTACGGCGCCCGCCCGCTGAAGCGCACGATCCAGCGGCGAATTCTCGACCCCCTGGCGCTGCAGGTACTGGAAGGCGCGTTCGCCGAAGGCGACCACGTGGTGGTCGATCGCGGCGCCGACGGGCTGGTCTTCACGAAGAGCGAACCGGTGCGCGCCTGAGGGCGCGCCACCACGGAGGCTGAACCACCGCATGGCTGCTACCGCTCCGGGAGGGTCGAAGCCCCGGCCCACCCCCGCCCGATCCAACACGCTCTGGCTGGTGGTGGCCGGGCTGGGCGTGCTCGCGCTGGCGCAGGCCGTGATGCTGGCGCCGCAGGGGCGGGCCGTACCCTACAGTGAATTCAAATCGCTGGTGCGCAGCGGCCAGGTCGCCGAGGTGGTGGTCGGCGACGCGGCGATCCGCGGCACCTTGAAGAAGGCCGACGGCCCGACCGCTTTCACCACCGTCCGGATCGAGGACACGACGCTCGTCGCCGACCTCGAGGCCCAGGGCGTCAAGTACAGCGGCGAGGTCGTCAGCCGCTGGCTGCCCGAGCTGCTCAGCTGGATCGTCCCGATCCTGCTGCTGGTCGCGTTGTGGTCGTTCTTCATGCGGCGGATGGGCGGCGAGGGCGGCATCATGTCGTTCGCCCGGAGCCAGGCCAAGATCTACGCCGAAGACGACGTCAAGGTCGCTTCAAGGACGTCGCCGGCGTCGACGAAGCGGAGCAGGAGCTGCGCGAGATCGTCGAGTTCCTGAAGACCCCGAAGAAGTACACGACGCTCGGCGGCCGCATCCCCAAGGGCGTGCTCCTGGTCGGCCCGCCCGGGCACCGGCAAGACGCTGCTCGCCCGGGCGGTGGCCGGCGAGGCCAAGGTGCCGTTCTTCAGCCTCAGCGGCTCGGAGTTCGTCGAGATGTTCGTCGGCGTCGGCGCGGCCCGGGTTCGCGACCTGTTCGCGCAGGCCGAAGCGAAGGCGCCGTGCATCGTCTTCATCGACGAGCTCGACGCGCTCGGCAAGGTGCGCGTCGCAGAGCCCGGTGGGCAGCCACGAGGAACGCGAGCAGACGCTCAACCAGCTGCTGTCGGAGATGGACGGGTTCGACGCCGCGCAAGGCGATCATCATCATGGCCGCCACCAACCGGCCCGAAGTGCTCGATCCGGCGCTGCTCCGCCCCGGCCGCTTCGATCGCCAGGTGCTGGTCGACAAGCCCGACATCAACGGCCGCGAGCAGGTGCTGCTGATTCACGCCCGGCAGGTCACGCTTGGCGCCGGACGTCGATCTGCGCACCGTGGCGGCGCGCACCGCCGGCTTCGCCGGCGCCGACCTGGCCAACCTGGTCAACGAGGCGGCGCTGCTGGCGGCCCGCCGCGACAAGCCGGCGGTCGACCTGCAGGACTTCGACGACGCCATCGACCGGCTGATCGCCGGCCTCGAGAAGAAGCGGGTGATGAGCACCAAGGAGCGCGAGATCGTCGCCTACCACGAGTCGGGCCACGCCATCGTCGCCACGCTGTTGCCGGGCATGGATCCGGTGCACAAGATCTCGATCGTGCAGCGCGGGTTCGGCGCGCTCGGCTACACGATGCAGCTGCCGCTCGAGGATCGCTACCTGATGCAGCGCGACGATCTGGGCCGGCAACTGGCCGTGCTGCTCGGCGGGCGCGCGGCCGAGGAGATCGCGCTCGGCGAGATCTCCACCGGCGCGCAGAACGACCTGCAGCGCACCACCGACATCGCCCGCTCGATGGTCACCGAGTGGGGGATGAGCGACGCGCTCGGCGCGGTCAACTTCTCGAGCGAACGGCGTGGCCGGTTCATCGATCCCGGGGTGCCGGTGGCGCGCGGACCCTACAGCGAGGAGACCGCGCAGCGCATCGACCACGAGGTGCGGCGCATCGTGCAGGCGGCGCACGACGAGGCCCGCCGCCTGCTGTCCACCCACCGCGAGGTGTTGGAGCGCGTCACCCGACGGCTGCTCGAGCGCGAGGTGATGGACGGCGAAGAGCTGCGGATGTTGATGGCGGAGGCCCCGACGTCCCCGGGCCCCGAGCCCCGGATTCCGAGTCCCGCCTAGCTGGGTGTGGCCGGCTTGTCGACGGCGTCGGGGCCGATGGCGGCCTCGGCGGCGGCGAAACCGATGCGGCTGTGGGTGCCGTCGCAGAAGGGCTTGCGCGTCGAACCGCCGCAGCGGCACAACGCGAACGGGCGCTTCGGCAGCGTGTACTCGTTGCCATTCCAGTCGATGAGCGTCACGTCGTCGCCCTCGACGAGCAGCGAGCCGTTCTGCCGAACCTTGATCGTGGCCATGGTCGAAGTATAGCGGCTAGGGACCAGCGGCTCGCGGCGAGAACGCGCGATGCCGACATGTCGAGTCCACACGACTGCATGCAGCATGGAGCCGCTACAATCGGGTCGTGCGCCGATCGCTCGCTCCGCTGCTCGTGCTGGCGGGCCTGACGTTCTTCGTCGGGCTCGGCGCGCCGGCGCTCACCGATTCCGACGAGGCGTTCTACGCCGAGGCATCGCGCGAGATGGTCGAGTCGGGCGACTGGCTCACCCCCGCATTCAACTACGAGCCGCGCTTCCAGAAGCCCATCCTCTACTACTGGGTGACCGCGGCCACCTTCGCCGTGACCGGTCCGGGTCCCGGTGCGAGCCGGCTATGGTCGGCGTTGTCGGGTCTCGGGCTGGTCTTCGTGACCGCGGGACTGGCCCGGCGCTGGTACGACGACGACACGGCGTTGTTCGCCGGGGCCATCGTCGCCACCAGCTTCGGCTACGTCGCGCTGGCGCGGATGGCGTTGCCCGATCTGCCGCTCGCCCTGGGCATCACCGCCACCATTTCCGCCGCGCTCATCGCCGTCGGCGATCGCGTGCCGCGTCCCCGCCGCTGGCTGATCGGCGCCGCCGTCGCCGCCGCCCTCGGCTTCCTGACCAAGGGCCCGCTGGCGGTCGTCGTCCCGGCGCTGGTCGTCGTGCCGATCGTCGCCATCGAGCGGCGGGCCTCACGCCTGCGGCCAGGCGATCTGCTGGCGGCGGCGGTCGTGTTCGTCGTCGTTGCCACGCCGTGGTACGCGGCGATGTGGTGGCTGCATGGCACCGAATACCTGGCCGGCTTCTTCGTCGGCGACAACCTCGAGCGCTTCGCCACCGATCGCTTCAACGATCCGCGTCCGTGGTGGTACTACGGGCCGGTGATCGTCGGCGGCCTGGTGCCGTGGGCGCCCTTCCTCGTGCTCGGGCTCGGCCCGCTGTGGCGAATGGTCACCGGGCGAGGCGGCACCGGCAGCCTCGAGACGCGGCTCGCCCTCTGGGTGCTGATGCCACTCCTGCTGCTGTCGATCTCGGTCGGCAAGCAGCCGCGCTACGTCCTGCCGCTGCTGCCGCCGCTGGCGTTGCTGGTGGCGCACGCCGTCATGGAGCGCACCCGCTCGCGCCGCGGCCTCGACGGCGGGCTCTATCGGCGCGCGCCCGATCGCCTGTTGCAGGCGGCGGCGATCGGCGCCGGGCTGATCCTCGCGGCCGCCGGGCTCCTGGTCTGGCGGGCCCAGCCGCTGTTTGCCGGCGTGCCCCCCTGGCAGACGATGACCGCGGCGGTGTTGACCAGCGCCGGCGGCTTCGCCGTGTCGGCGACGGCGCTGTCCGCCAAGTGGCGCTTCGCGCCGTGGATGCTCGCGGCCGCCACCGCGGTAGCGATGCCGGCGCTGATCATCGGCGTGCTCGGCGGCGGGCCCGTAGAATCGGTGCGGCAAGTGGCGCAGGCGGTCTTGTCGGCACGCCGCGCCGAGGAGCCGGTCGGCGTCTCGCGGGTGTTCGTCCGCAGCCTGGTCTTCTACACCGGCGTGCGCCAGACCGATCTCATCGACGACGCGCAGCTCGACGCCTTCTTGCGGCAGGACGGGCGGGCCCTCGTGGTCGTGCCGGTCGAGATCCTCGACCGGGTCGAGGCATCCGGAACACCCCGGGGCGTGCGGCTGGGCGAGTTCCGCTACTTCAACGAGGGCGGGCTGCGCCTGCGCTCGATCCTCTGGCCCGATCCGGCGCGCGACGTGCAGCGCGTCGTGCTGGTCGCCACCCGGCCCTGACGGGTCAGCGCGGCGGCTCGTCGTCGAGGCCGGCGAGATCGGCGGCGGTTGTTTCCCACATCTTGCCGGGATTGAGTACGCCGTGCGGATCGAAGGCGTGCTTCACCCGCGCCATCAGCGCCATCTCGGCGGCGGAGAGCTGCAAGCCGAGGTGCATCGCTTTCGCGAAGCCCACGCCGTGCTCGCCGGTGATCGACCCCTCGAGCGCCACGACTCCGGTGAACAGCGCGCGCTCGGCCTCGGCGGCTCTGGCCATCTCCGCGGCGTCGGCCGGGTCGACCAGCAGGTTGACGTGGATGTTGCCGTCGCCGGCGTGGCCGAAGCACGCGATGCGCAGCTGGTGCCGCCGCCGCAGCTCGTCGGCCAGCGCGAAGAGCGCCGGCAGCCGGCCGCGAGGCACGACCACGTCGTGGTTGATCTTCCGAGGCGCCACCCGGCGCAGCGCGTAGGACAGCTCGCGGCGGGCCGCCCAGAGCGCATCGCGCTCGGCGGCCGTGGCGGCTTCCCGGATCTCGCTGGCCCCGGCCGCCCGGCAGGCCGCGGCGGCCAGGCGGGCCTCTTCGGCCGCCCCGGCGGCGTGGCCATCGACCTCGACGATGAGCAGGGCCGCCGTACCCGGTGGCGCCATGGCGCGGCCCAGATGCGCGGCCACCGCCTCGAGCGATGGCCGATCGATGAGCTCGACGACCGCCGGCACGACGCCGGCCGCGAGAATCGCGCCGACGGCGTCGGCGGCGTCGGCGACCGTGCGATATGTCGCCGACAGCGAGCGCCGCTCCGGCGGCAGTGGCACGAGCCGCAGCGTGATCTCGGTGAGGATCGCCAGCGTCCCTTCCGATCCGACCAGCAGATCGGTCAGCGCGTAGCCGGCGACGTTCTTCACCGCCTTCGATCCGGTGCGGATGATCTCGCCGGTCGGCAGCACCGCTTCGAGGGCCAGGACGTAGCGCCGGGTGGTCCCGTACTTGAAGGCGCGCGGCCCCCCGGCACACTCGGCGACGTTGCCGCCGATGGCGCACTCGGCCAGGCTGGCCGGATCCGGCGGATAGAACACGCCACGCGCTTCGACCGCCTCGTGCAGATCGCGAGTCACGACGTTGGGCTGCACGACCGCGAGGAGGTTGTCGACGTCGATCTCGAGGATGCGGGCGAAGCGCGCCATCGACAGCACGACGCCGCCGCGCACCGGCACCGAGCCTCCGGTGTAGCCAGTGCCGGCGCCGCGCACCACCAGCGGCGTGCGGGTGTCGTGGCAGAGGCGGGCCACGGCGGCGATCTCGGCGACCGACCCCGGGGTGACGACGACATCGGGCGGATGGCCGCGGCGGAGCGCGTCGCGGCCATGGACCTGGCGGGTGGCGGCGTCGGTGGCGACCCAGGCGTCGCCGGCGATGGCGGCGATCCGTTCGGCGAGTCCGGCGGTCACGTCAGGACGTGGCCGCCGGCGCACCGCGCCGCTCGCGGGCGTGCACGAACTCCTGGAGGCGCGTGACGCCCTCGCGCAGCCGGTCGAGCGAGGTCGCGTACGAGATGCGCACGAAACCCGGCGCGTCGAACCCTTCGCCGGCGGTGAGCGCGACCCGCGCGTCGGCCAGGAGCGCCTCGGCGAGGGCCGCCGAGGAGGTCACGCCGCACGGCGCCAGCAGTTCCGCGACGTACGGGAAGAGGTAGAAGGCGCCGCCTGGCCGCAGACACTCGACCCGCGCATCGGCGGTCAGCCACGCCAGGGTCTGGTCGCGGCGAGTCCGATACTCCGCCCGCATCGTCGCGACCGCATCTTGCGGGCCGGTGAGCGCTGCCACCGTCGCCTTCTGGGCAATCGACGAGACGTTGGAGGTCGAGTGGCCCTGGACGGTGTTGCAGGCGGTGATGAACGACGGCGCCGCCATCGCCCAGCCGCACCGCCACCCGGTCATCGCGTAGGCCTTCGAGGCCGACCCGCACAGCACCGAGCGCTCGCGATGGCGATCGGTGATCGCCTTGACGACGTTGTGAGGGCCCGGCTCGTAGATCAGCCGTTCGTAGCAGAGATCGACGATGAGCCACACCCCGGTCTCTGGCGCAGTGATCGGCGACGGCGCCGACCATCGCTTCAGTGAAGACCCCACCGGTCGGGTTGGTCGGCGTGTTGAGGATGATCGCCTTGGTCCGCGGCGTCACCAGGTCGATCAAGGCGTCGGCCTGGAGCGCGAAGCCGTGCTCGCGATGCGCCCGCGCCAGCACGGGAGTGGCGCCCATCAGCCGGATCTGATCGACGATCGTCGGCCAGTACGGCGCGTGGGTGATCACCTCGTCGCCGGGCTCGAACAGCGCCACGGCGGCGTTGAAGAGCGCCTGCTTGCCGCCGGCGGTGGCGATGACCTCGGCCGGCGTGAACCGCACGCCGTAGTCCTCGGGTAGCGATGGCAGACCGCTTCGCGCAGGTCGGCGGCCCCCGCCGACGGCGTGTACTTGGTGTAGCCGGCGTCGATGGCCGCGTGCGCCGCGGCGCTGACGTGGGCCGGGGTCGGAAAGTCGGGCTCGCCGGCGCCGAAGTCGACGACGTCGACGCCGGCGCGGCGCAGTCGATCGGCCTCGGCCGCGACCTTGAGCGTCGGTGACGGCGCGACGCGCGCCATGCGGCCCGCCAGGTTCATGCGTGCCTCGGGGCGGCGGCGGGTCGCGCAGCACCGCCAGCTTCCTGCGCAGCCGCTCCTCGACCAGCGGCGGCACCAGCCCGCGCACTTCCCCGCCGAGCCGGAACACTTCCTTGATCAGCCGCGAGCTGGTGTAGGTGTACTGCTCGGCCGGCATCATGAACACCGTTTCGATGTCGTGATTCGAGGCGGCGGTTCATCAGCGCCATCTGGAACTCGTACTCGAAGTCCGACACGGCGCGCAGGCCGCGGACGATCACCGTGGCGCCCTTGCGCTCGGCGTAGTCGACCAGCAGGCCCGTCGAAGGTGTCGACCTCGACGTTGTCGCGGCCGCGGAACACCTCGCGCGATGATCTGCACGCGCTCGGCGGCGCTGAACAGCGGCGTCTTGGCCTCGTTGGCCAGCACCGCCACGACGATGCGATCGAAGAGCCGGGAGCCGCGCTCGATGAGGTCGACGTGGCCGTTGGTGATCGGATCGAAGGAGCCGGGATAGACCGCCACGCGCGGTCCCCGGGTGCCGCTACTCATGGCTCGGTCGCCTCTCCCTCCGCCGTGTCCGCCGGCACCGGCCGATACGTGCTCAGCGCCGAATCGCCCGCCCGGCGCGTGCGCAGACGCGCAGCGCCGGCACGTCTGGTGGCGCTCGCCGCCACGCGTGCTCCAGCACCAGCACGCCGTCCGGCGCCAGCTGTCGCGCCGCCGCGTCGAGCGCGTCGGCGATCCACGGCGCGTCGTAGGGCGGGTCGACGACGACCATGTCGAACGGCCCACCCACGTCGTCGGCGAGCGCGCCGACGGCCGTGCCGCGGATGATAGCACAGCGATTTTCGACGCCGCAGTGCGCGGCGTTGGCGGCAATCAGGCTCAACGCGCGCGGATCGACGTCGACGAACGTCGCCCGCACGGCGCCGCGGCTGAGCGCCTCGAGGCCGATGGCGCCGGTGCCGGCGCACAGGTCGAGGACGACGGCATCGACCAGGCGCGGGCCGAGCACGTTGAAGAGCGTCTCGCGGAGCGCATCGGAGGTCGGCCGCAGCCCGTCCCACGTGGGCGCTTGCAACGTCCGGCCCTTGAACGCGCCGGCGATGATCCGCAAACGGCTCTACCCCACCAGCACCAGGCCGAAGTGTCCTGCCACACGCGCGCCACGTGCGCCGCGCAGCGCCGCCGGCACCGCGTCGGCGTCGACCATCGCCCGCGCTTCGGCATGGGCGCGTTCCAGCAGATCGGCGTCGCGCACGGGATCGCCGGCGCGCAGCAACGGCGCGCCCGACTGGCGGGTGCCGAAGACGTCCCCGGGACCGCGCAGCGCGAGGTCGCGCTCGGCACAGCAGGAATCCGTCTTCGGACTCGGCCATCGCCGTGAGCCGCGCCTTGGCGTCGTCGCTCCACGGCGTGTCGTAGAGCAGCACGCACGTCGACGCATGGGTCCCACGGCCGATGCGTCCGCGCAGCTGGTGCAGCTGCGCCAGCCCGAAGCGTTCGGCGTGCTCGACCACCATCACCGTGGCGTTGGGCACGTCGACGCCGACTTCGACGACGGTGGTGCTGACCAGCACGTGGACCTCGCCGTCGGCGAATCGTCGCATCACCGTGTCCTTCGTGTCGGCCTTGAGCCGGCCGTGCAGCAGCTCGACGACCAGGTCGGAGAACACGTCGGCGCCGAGATGCGCGGCCATCTCGGTGGCGGCCTTGAGATCGACCTTCTCCGATGCCTCGATGATCGGATAGATGACGTAGACCTGCCGCCCCTGCGCCACCGCGGCGCGGATCAGCCGGTAGACCTCGTCGCGCCGCGGGTCGACGGCTGGACCAGCGTTCGGATCGGCTGGCGTCCCGGCGGACGATCGCGCATCATCGTCACGTCCATGTCGCCGCAGGCCGTCAGCGCGAGCGTGCGAGGGATCGGCGTCGCCGTCATCAACAGCACGTCGGGATGGAGGCCCTTCCCGGCGAGGGTGCCGCGCTGCAGGACGCCGAACCGATGCTGCTCGTCGATCACGACCAGCGACAGCGCACGGAACGTGACGTCCTCCTGCACCAGCGCATGCGTGCCGACGACGAACTGCACCTCGCCGGCGGCGATCTCGGCCAGCAGCCGGCGCCGGGCGGCGTCGCCGACGCGGCCGGTCAGCAGGCCGACGCGGAAGCCGGTGCCGAAGAGCCATCCCTCGAGGGTCGCGCAGGTGCTGCTCGGCGAGGATCTCGGTCGGCGCCATCACCGCGGCCTGGAAGCCGTTCTCCATCGCGACCAGCGCCGCGATGAAGGCCACCACCGTCTTGCCCGATCCGACGTCGCCCTGCAGCAGCCGCTGCATCGGCCACGGGCGCTGCATATCGGTGACGATGTCCGCGCAGCGCCGTCCGCTGGCCGTCGGTGAGCTTGAACGGCAGCACGGCGCCGGGCCGCGATCGCGCACGGTCTCGTCACGCGCGACGACGTGCGGCTTCCGCACCGACGCGTTCTGGCGTCGGCGCAGCGCCAGGCCCGTCTGGTAGACGAAGAAGTCCTCGAAGATGAGGCGGCGCTGGGCCGGGGACCGCGAAGGCGTTGAGCGTCTCGACGTCGCTGCCGGGATCCGGAAAGTGGGCCTGCCGCAGCGCCGTGCGTCGATCGGGCCACCGCTCACGCGCGACCAGCGGCGGCGGCAGCAGTTCGACCAGCGCTGTGGTCAGCAGGCCGAGCAGCGTCGTGCACCAGCCGCCGGTGCATGTTCGGCGTGACGATGCCGGTCCGCTCGTAGATAGGCACGATGCGGCCGGTGTGCAGCGGCTCGCCCTCCTGGTCCTCGGTCAGCGACCTCGAACTCCGGCGCCGTCAGCTGCAGGCCGCGGCTGCCCCAGGTACTCGGCGCGTCCGAACAGCACCACCCGCTGATGTGGCTTGACCACGTCCTTGAGGAACCCCTGATTGGGCCACACCACCTTCACCTGCCCGCTGTCGTCCTGGACCAACGCGGTGAACAGCGTGAAGCCCGGACGGCGCGTGCGGGCCAGCCCGCACTGCAGTACCTCGCCGAGCACCGCGGCCGGCGCTCCGGGCTTGCAGGCTGGCGATCGGCTGGAACCGGCTGCGATCCTCGTAGCGGCGGGGAAAACGGAACAGCAGATCTTCGACAGTGTGCAGTCCCGCCTTCGCCAGATCGGCGGCCCGTCGCGGGCCGACGCCTTTCACGAACTGCAGCGGAATCTGAAGGGGATCGCCGGCCAAGCAGCCCGTCTAGCCGCTACTGGACGACCGTGGCCTGGCCGGGCGGACGTCGATGCGCTCGATCGCCGACGGCAGTTCGAAGGGCTGGTCGAGGCGAACGCCGGCCGGCTGTTCGGGCGTGCTCGTGTAGAACGCGAGCAGCTCGTCGATGAACAGCCGCGGTACCGGGATGCCGTCGACGGTGGCCTGCTCGCAGATCGAAGCGGCCCTGGCCGTCCTGGGTGACCAGCAGTCCGACCACGTGGACCGGCAGCTTGCCGCGCAGGTAGGCGGTCGGATCGAACCACCCGCCGGAGCTCTTGCGGCGCACGCCGTCGAGGTCGGCGACGACGGTAGTGGCCACCTTGTTGACGTCGACGAAGTCGAGCCGTGGATTGGTGATCCCCGTGGGCAGCCACGACTGGGCGCGGTACTGCAGGTAGGCGTTCATCTCGTTCTGCGTGAATACCGTGCGGCGGCCCGTCCCCTTGGACGTCTCGCCGGCCTCGATCACGCTCATCAGCTTGCCGTAGGTCGCGTCGGCTTGCGCCTGCGGCGACTGGGCGTCGACGCCGGCGAGTGCGACCATTGCCAGGGTCACGGCACCGGAAAGGACTCGGGCGCGCATGTGGAGAGCGACGCGGAGCGTCCCCTTCAGTCTACCAGCCTGCCGCCGTTCGCGCATGCCCGCGCCGGGCGGCCCTCGTCGGCCTCACTGCTTGCGGAACTGCCGCAGCGGCCGCTGCCCGGCCCGGGCGTTCTGACGGGCGCGCAGCATCAGCTCGAGCTTGCGGCGCTCGATCTGTTCCTCGAACACGCGAAAGCGCGCCTGTTGCCGAGGCGTCGAGCAGCGCGTCGAGGTCGGTGTAGGCCTTGCGGCTCTCGGCCGCGCCCCGCGACTCGAGCTCCTGCAGCGCCGCCAGGCGGTCCCGGATCTGCGGCGTCGTCGGCCGTGGCGCGCGGCGCCGTCATCCGTCCGAGCTCCCGAGAAGCTGGGCGCGCGCCTGCAGGTGGCGCCGTCGCGTCTCCTGCAACGCGCGGAGCCGCGTGAGGAAGGTCGGGTACTGCGTGTCGGAGAGCCCCAGCGTCTGCTGCGCCTCCATCACCAGATAGGCGTCGAACAGCCGCTGGATCTCGGCGGGACGAAGGTCGGCGGCGTCGGCCGGCGGCGTCTGCGCCGCCGCCGCGCCGGTCAGCGCCAGTGCCATCGCCAGCGTCATCGCCGCGGCGAGCCCGGCACGAGTGGACTGCGTGGGGGTCATGACTTGGGCCGATCCACGGCCTCGCGCAACAGTTGCTCCAGGGCGTGCAGTTCGTCGCTGGTCAGCGTCACCGCGGCGACGTCGCCGAGATCCGGCAACGGCGCCAACGGCAGGGCGTCGCCGGATTCGAGCAGGCCAGCCAGGTCGACGACGAGCGCGAGGGCGTCGTCGGTCAGCTCCGGGATCTCGACCACCGGATCGATGGCGGCGATCGACGGCGCGCTTGGCGCGCCGGTCTCGACCAGCGGCGGACGCGCGATCGCCGCGCCGAGAATCGTCAACACCACCGCCATGCCGGCCAGGGGCACCACGGTGTCCCACGACAGCCACCCGGCCCAGCCGGCCCGCAGGGGGGGCGTCTCGACGATGGCCGTCCGCACGCGCCGATTGAGCGAGTCCCAGAAGAACGGCGACGGCTCGGGCACGTCGGCACCGTGCACCTCGACACTGGTGTCTCTGAGCGCCTCGGCGGCGAGGCGGCAGGCCTCACACGCGTCGAGGTGGGCGACGCGGGCTGCCGGCAGCGTGCCGTCGACGAGATCGACGAGTTCGTCGGGTGCAAGGCACGGGGTCATGGGCGCGCTCCCAGCCGCTTGCGGAGACTGGCCAGCGCGTGGAAGACGTTGGCCTTCACCGCCCCGACGCTGGTGCCGACGATCTCGGCCACCTCTTGATGCGACAACTCGTGGTAGGTCCGCAGGATGATCGCGGCGCGCTGACGCGGCGGCAGCGCGGCCACGGCCGCTCGGACCAGCGCGGCCCGCTCCTCGGTGATGAGTGCGTCCGGGCGGCGATGGCGCCCGGTGATCGACGAGGGCTTCGGCGTCGACCGCCTCGACCGGCGGTGTTCGTACCGCCACTTTGTTCAGGCTGACGTTGACGGCGATGCGGTACAGCCACGTGGAAAAGCGCGCCTGGCCGCGAAAGGTCGCCAGCGCCCGCCACGCCCGCACGAAGGTGTCCTGGGTCAGGTCGGCGGCGTCCTCATGGTGGTTGACGAAGCGATAGCAGAGTTGGTACACGCCGCGCCGGTGCCGGGTGACGAGCACGTCGAAGGCGTCGGGCGACCCCGCAGCCGCCGCCGCGACGAGCACGGCATCGTCGGCGGCGTCGTCGACGGGCGTGGTCGGAGCGGCCGCGTCGTCGGTCATCGCCGAGGGCGGCCCGCGGCCAGCGGAGGAGGGAGACATCGGCTGCCTGCATGACACGGCCTCGACTGCTTGGACCGGAGGCCTGAGCGGAAGGTTACATGCGCCCGGTCAGGAGGGCGTGCACTTCCGCGAGGGTCGGGCTGGCCGCGCGGGCCCCGAGGCCGCGGCACTTGAGCGCCGGCCATGGCGTTGGCCCAGCGCAGCACCTCCTCGAGTTCGGCGTCGGACCCGCCGGCCAGCCAGCCGGCGATGAAGCCCGCCCGGAACACGTCGCCGGCGCCGGTGGTATCGACGACCGCCACGGGAAATGCCGGCGTGCGGACCTCGCGGCCCCCGGCTCGGGCCAGGCTGCCCTCCTCGCCCAAGGTCACGCAGACGATCGCCGCGCCACAGTCGTCCTGCATCGCCGCCAACGCCGCCCCGCGGCCGCGCTTGCCGGTGTAGGCCTCGGGAAAGCCGTCGGCGGCAATCACCACGTCGATCGCCCGCAACAGTCGATCGACGCCGGGCCGCACCCGTTCGACGTCGACGACGGTGCGGGTTCCGGCGCGGCGGGCTCGTTCCGCGACCAGCGCCAGCGGCACCGGCTCCTGGCTGTTGAACAGCATCACCCGCGAGTCGTCGGTCGCCGTGTCCGGCACGTCCTCCGGAGCCATGCGCAACGCCGGATCGAGGTTCCAGATCACCGTGCGATGCCCGGCGATCCGGTCGACCAGGATGACGGCGAAGCGGCTGGTCACGCCTGGCACGGTGACCACGCTCGACACGTCGATGCCCTCGCGCTGCAGGCTCTCGATTCCCTGGCGGCCGAAGTCGTCGTCGCCGAATCCGGCCGACGTAACGCACACGGTAGCCAAGCGCGCGCCAGCGCGACGGCCGCCGTGGCCGACTCGCCGCCAGGCAGGCGCGCGAACTCACGCATCTCGACCTTGGTGTTGGGCGTCGGGTGACCATCGACCACGGCAACCAGGTCGATGCTGTTCTCGCCGACGGCCGTCATGTCGACGGCGCGGCGTGGGGGGAGCGAAAGCGGCAACTGCACGACGCCGGGATGATAACGGAAACGTTGACTTTCGCCTTTTGTTTGACTATCCTGCCTCGGTAATTCACGGCTTTGGCCGTTTCTTCGCGTCAGGCGGCCGCGTTCGACGCTGGCCGCAAGGGAGGCGCCGGTGCAACCGCTCACCAAACGGCAGCGCGAGATTCTCGACTACCTGAACGAGTTCATCCAGCAGCACGGCTATGCGCCGAGCCTGGAAGAGATCGGCCGCCGCTTCGGCCTGTCGTCGCTGGCCACCGTGCACAAGCACATGACCAACCTCGAGACCAAGGGGTTCATCAAGCGCTCGTGGAACCGCAGCCGATCGGTCGAATTGCTCCCGGGCCGCACCGGCAGCCGCAGCGTCGAACTGCCGCTGCTGGGCT
>CAWBJO010000007.1:0-1110814 GCA_963789175.1 uncultured Alphaproteobacteria bacterium | reverse complement strand
GCCGGGCTTGTGGACTGCCGGTCGGAATTAATGTCCTAGCCAATGGCGCTATGGTCGCCTTAGCGATTGCCAAGGTGGCCGATGCTGTTTTCGTGCGTGTCAATCAGTGGGCACGAACGCTTACGTTGCCAATGAAGGATTCATAGAGGGACCCGCTGCCGAGGCGACGCGCTATCGGGCAGGATTGCATGCCCGCGACATCAAGGTCTTCGCAGACGTCCACGTGAAACATGGCGCCCATGCGATCGTCGCAGACCGGAGTATTAATGAGCTCACGCGCGATGCAGAATTTTTCGACGCCGATGTCGTCATCGTGACTGGGCAGCGTACAGGAGACTTGGCAACGAAGAAGAAGAAACCTCACCGATAAAGGGGGCGACCGATCTTCCCGTCATCGTCGGAAGCGGCGTTCATCAGGGGAATGTCGTCGAAATCCTTTTTTCTGCGACGGCGTTATTGTTGCCTCTTCGCTCAAGCGGGAAGGAGTTCTCGGTGGAACGCGTCGATCCCACGCGGGTTCGGCATTTCATGGACACGGTCCCGAAGTCTAAAATGACGGTCCTGGTTGTTGGCAATGCCACGGTGGATTCATCTTCTTAGTCGACCGCCTCCCGGAGCCGGGTGAAACGCTCCTCGCAACGGGGCGGCAGATTGATGCTGGTGGGAAGGGCCTTAACCAGGCAATTGCTGCAAGCCGAACTGGGGCGGATGTCACCCTCTTAGCGCCGATCGGGAGTGATCCCGAGGGAGAAATAATTAGCGGGCGACTTCGTGCAGAGCAGATGAACGGCAAATTCTTGCAAATTTGACAAGGTGCGACGGATCAGTCGATCATTTACATCGATCCCGCGGGCGAGAACATGATTGTGAGTACTGCTTTCTCCGCCTCGTCGCTGAGGGCAAAGCTGAGATTTCGGGCAGTTCGGATTTACTTAGGGCGGGGGACTTCTGCCGCTCAGCGGAGGGCAACCTCAGCCGCGAGACCACCGAGGAGTGTTTGATACGAGCCCGCCGCCGCGGCGCCCGGACTTCTGGCGAATGCGGCCCCGATCGCATTCCCGTACGATGGGCTCTGGCCTTTCGTCGATGTTGCGTTAGTCAACGAAGGCGAAGGCAATGTTCTAACCGGAATGCAGCAGCCTGATCTTGCTGCCCCACGACTTCGCGAACTTGGCGCGGGCATAGTCATTGTGACTCTGGACCTCAGGGGGTGGTCCTTTGCACGCCGGGAGAATGCCGAACTTTACCTGCACGAAGTGTCGACGTGGTGGACTGATCGGGTGCAGGCGATGTCTTTTGCGGCGTCCTTGTAGGCGCGCTCAGCCAGGCTATGGAAATGGAACATGCGTTACGTTACGCAATTGCAGCGTCCGCCTTATCAGTAACGCGGCGGGTTATGTTGTTGTTATCCTCTCGGTCAGTGAACTGAAGGATATTTGGAAGGCAAGCTCGGCCTGAGAGGCCATGCGCAACCGGGTCAGCTCTTCCATGGGTTTCAGTGCAGATGCGAGAGCGCGGTTACACGCGGGTTACTGTTTCTTGCCCATGTTGGAATGAACTCAGCTTCACGCGATTCGACTTCCCTTCACGCTGCATTACGCCGAATGTGTACAGAAGCAACCTGGTGGAATTTGATGCGATCCGGAGTACTCGCGGTTACTGCTGTAAACCCCTGTATCCACAGAGATTTTTCGTTTGCCAAGGTTGGGGTCGTGGGTTCGAATTCCATTGCCCGCTCCAGTTTCCAAGATCATCGAAGCCCGTCGCGACGGGCTTTTTCTGTCTCAACTATCGAAAGCAGTGGACGCTTGTTGCGCGCCAAGGGTCGCGTTACATGTCGGTGGTTACGGACTCCGCCGAGCTATGTCATTGCGATGGCAATGAACACACCAAGCGCTGCGTTGATGGCTGTGATGGTCAGCAGATAGTGGGAAATGTCCCGCTCAACGTCGTACGCTATTGTCAATGCGCGCTTTTTATCGCCCAGCGTCGGCAGGACACCTATCAGTTTCTCATGGAACATCGTCCCAGATGCAAGGAGAAACAAAAGCAAGATAAAGGTCACAGCAGCCATACTTAAGCCGCCAAAAAGAGTGTTGGCGGCCTTTGATAAGAGTCCGGGCTGCTCGACCACGACTTTTTGAACGTTCTCGGATGAGGTTCCCTCAGCAATCGTCTCTACTTGCTCGGTTGCTTCTACGACCGCCTCTACTGGAGTCCTCAATGCAGCGAGTTTTTGCTCAACCTTGCGGCTGATGTCGGGAGCAGCAGCAATCCATTCTGTTACCGGCCCGCTTAGCAGATAGGCTGCTGATGAAAACGCGCCGAGAAGCAGAATGACAAGAACCAGCGCACTGAACACTGGGGCAATGCCGCGCCGCTGTAAGTAACGCACTATCGGACTCAATGTGAGAGCAAACAGAAACGCTAGTATGACGGGAAGCAGAAAGTCTTTGGCAAAATAGAGCAGACCAACTAGGGCGATCAAAAAAATTCCGATCACACCGAACCGAAGGACCCGAAGACTTCGTTCAATCTTGTCGATGGCGTCTTGCCCTCCCACGGCTACTCCTAATCTTGTAAGCGGCAGCTCAGTCGGATTGCTTTTGAGAACTCCGGCCGCTTATGCCAATCCCTCTAGTTCTTCCCCTAAGCCGCCCCTGAGCAAGCTGTGCAGTCAGGACCCCGGCCGCGAGACATACGGTGAAGGTAGCTGCGGGATTCCGCCTTGCCAGAAACGCCGCATCATTCCACATCTCCGAGTAGTCAGTTTGCGCTACATACTCTGCCATCTTATTGGCGTATGAGCGTATAAACGGAAGCTCGCCCAAAGCGGCGCCCAACTGTCGTAACTCCGGTACATTATTCCCGCCGCGAAGAGGATTCTCGGATTTGCCTCGCTCTCGCTGGTTTGGTGAGCGCTTTTTGCTAGGTTTACGTTTTACCATGGTAAGAATCCTCACTTCTGGGCAAGAAGTAACGCAAGAAAAAGCTTTCCGTTCCCGACACAGTAAGCGCAAAATTTCCCCCTGCCCAAACTCCTGAGATTGGCACTGCACCTCCGAAAGGTCGCACCCATTGGCTTCAGGCGACCGGAATGACTGATCTCCCGCGGCCCCAGCGGACCGGGAACCCCACAAAGCCCATTTCGTTGGTCGTTTCACCCAATGAGGAGAAGCAAAATGGACGAAGACCGTATCAACGGTAAAGCTAGGACATGGTCGGGTCGGCAAACGAAACAATCGGTAAGTCAACCCGCGACAAAGAAACCAGCGCAGTGGCATGGCCGATCAGGTGGAGGAATGGTCCAGGTAAGCTTGGACAGGCCATGGACGCCCTTCGCGGGAAGAGCTCACACAGCATTTCGATGTGCTGAGTTCATAGGTGGCACTATTGGCGTGGTCTTTCGGATTGGTCTTGTCGTCGTAGTTGGCTTGCTCATGCTGATCTTCTAAGCTAGCAGACGTTGGCCTCGTCCATGACTGCCCACGTTCTAAGTGGGTTAGTCGGCCTCAGAAATTCGCCGGACCTGCAGCGTGGGTCCCCTCATGCAGATTGATACGTCGGCGAGCCGCCCTGTAACCTCGACGCGATCACCGATGTCGAAGCCATCCGTGTCTCCGGCGAGCGAAAACCGTCGCCCGTCATCGCTGCGCAACAACGGACACTCGGCACCGCCTCTGACAATCGTGCCGGTTACCGTCAGCCGGCCGGTAGGAGGCGCATCGACCACCCGAAACGGCCCCGCCACGGTCCGGTTGGTGCCATTGAACCCCTGCAAGGCGAAGTATACCCGTCGGCCCGGGCGCGCCCACTCCGGAAGCTCCACAGAGGCCAGCACGCGGCCCCGACGATTTGTTTCGACAGTGCTGTATCGGCGAAAATCGTAGGGCGAGCGTCCGACCAACAGCCTGAGGCGCGTGTTGGGAGGAAAGCCGTCGCCCCGAAGCTCCACCAGCATGTCGGCCGGCCCGGTGGGCGGGGCGAATGTGAGTTGCTGACGCGGCATTGGAACGAAGTCGCCTGGAACCCGTAGGGCATCTCCTACTTCAAGATAGCGGGGGTCGAGTCCCGGATTGAGGTCTAGAATTGCTGCAGCGGGCACGCCGACAGCGCGCGCAATGGAGTAGATCGTATCGCCTGGCCGCACGATGTAGCGCGTTGTTCCAATGCGCTCCGATTGTGCCAAATCGTACGACGGTCCGGCTTGGGCATAAGCTGCGGGCACTTGGATCACGGATGCAAGCGCGCATATGAGCAAGCTAACAAGGCGTCTCATCTGAACCTCCGGTGCAGTAAATCGCGGCCGGACGTGATTCAGCGACAGGGTATCTGAATGCAAGCTGAACGACACCGCAGTACCGCTTGCAAACCCAAGGGCTTGAGCGCAACCGTGCGCCGCACCGTCGCTCCTCCACTTCTTCCCCAGCTTCATAAGGTAAGCCATGGTGAGGTGCGGCTAGAAGTTTTTCGCCTCGCGAGCTTTGCAGAAGCGTCCTTGATTTTTTGGATGCGCCCTTCGATTTTGCATTGACTCTCCGCCGCAACAAGCTCCCGATAGTGGCGCCTGAAGTCTACAGGCAGACAAAGGGAGATCCCCATGGAAAGTATCAATCGCAGAACAGCATTGACGGTTGGTCTGACGGTGGCTGCAATGCCGCTTGTTCCAGGATCGGCAGGCGCGGTCCCTAAGGCCTATGGGCCGGAATGATGGGGAAGAACTTTCTCCTGGCATTCGGTTGGTCAAACTGGGTACGCGGGAATCCAATATTGCCGCCTATAAGACCGTGGAATTGGTGGATATTGTGTACCAACCGGGCGCGGCCGACCCTCCTGGAGAGGTAATGGAGGCCGACATGGTGTGCACGACCATCGTAGGCGAGCTGGAGGTTACAGCGGGTGAACAGAAGTTCACCGCAAAAGAGGGTGATGTTTGGGCCTGCGGCAAGGGAAGCACCAAGGAAGCAGCCACAAACAACGGAAGCGAAGCCGCTGTCATGCGGGTTATTATGATGCACGCCTGAAAGTTGAATTATTTGGCGTTGTTTCGAAGCGACGTGGCATCCCGCGTCGCAAAAATAGACCGGTCCGGTGCCATGATCCGAATTCAGCTTGGCGATGTTCGCCCAGCTAGCTGATCGATTCAAAAGCAGATGAGAGGGGCAGGTTGGAGCGAGGATGAAAGCATCCTCGCTCGCTGCTCTATTGACCCAGGAGTTTAAGAGCTTCGTTCAAAGCTGCTTCAGACTCTGCATGCTTTCCCTCATTGTGCAGAGCTTCGCCTGAACTACGCAATTCTGCGATTTTGGCGCGATCAGCATCGTTGACTTGTGCCGTCGCCATGGCATCGTCGACCTTCTTCATTAAACCGGGGCACTGTGACGCCAAAGCCGGAACCGACAAGGATCCAACAATGGCAAGGGCAACTAGCAATTTTTTCATAGCGGTTCTCCTCCGTACCCTTGCCTCCCTAGTCCATTTAGCGCCGCCATGCATTCCTGCCAAGCAAGAATTACCGCAAAAAATACTGAACCTCTGCGGGCAGGACCGTATCCTCAAAGTCCAAAGTCACTTCAACCAATTTGGGAAGCCCCTCTGGCAGAAGGAGCCTTATTCCCATTCCGGTTGGGCTCATGTTGAGGATTGAGCAGGGAAGGCGCACCGGCGCCATAAGTAGCCGGGCCTTTCACGACAAGCCCCACAATAGAGAGCGAGCAGCCCAGCAACGGCAAGCAGGTCGGGGAGGACCCATCGGCACGCCTACGACACTTCTGCCATGCCGCTCTTGATTGAGAAGCTTTTGGGTTACTACTCCCCAGCCCACCCTGTGTACATCTATGAGGCTGCTTGGTTGCTTGGTGACGCACCGATTATCCACGCGATTCCGCTCCAACAGCTTCTTACAGCTAGAATAACTGCGGCTTCGACGCTCTACATACCACCTGCACGTTCGGCTGTTCCCGATCTAACCTATCTCAGCCGCATTCGAGTGCCCCGACAATAGGGAGCGATGTAGGGAGCTGCTAACGAAGTCCGGGGACGAGCGACACGAGCTTAGCCTTTTGGCTCGGGCTAATGTGCCGTTCATCCGACAATACCCATTCTCAATAGTGGCCATCGAAGGTTCATCCGACCGTAGGAAGGTCCACTGTGCACAATCGCTTCGGTGTGTGCGATTTCTCACAGCGAATCTGATGCTTAAACTCTAAAACCACCTCAACCTACTAGTTTTTGGCATTTTTGATTTTAGGTGTGAGAGGTGTGCAAATGCGAAATAGAAACGCCGGCGGTTGGAAGTTCAACAACACTTGTTGCGAGACGATCGATCAATGGACAACATGGCTGCGTCGCCGATTTCGCGCGATGGAGCTCGACGCGATCCTGACCAACATCGAGAGATTCGTTCCAGACGACTTGGTTGAGCGTCTACGGGAAAGGTCGAGCGATCCCAATGCATCCAGGATCCCCTTGTCGACACTCCTTCGGCTAAAAGCGGCAATTGAGACTCAACCAGTAGCAAGTCGATAGATGCTCCTTATTAGACTGGAAGTCGCACCCCATGCCTCTAAGCCGAGTGCTAGTGTCTGCTTGAGTGCAGATCCTCACCTCTGGACGGCGTCATACGCTACGCTCATCTACTGACCTTCCCCGTGTTCTTTATCAACGAAACTCCCGCAGATCGTCAGGGCTTCAGCTCTGATGAAGAGCGTTGCAAGTGACGATCGTGGGTTGTCGTGATTGTCACAACTCAGCTCAAGGCGAGTTTGAAGAGCAAAGTGGGTAGCAACTAATCTGAAGCTTTCCATCTGTGAGATTTGTCACAGAAGCAATTTGAACTCGCTGTTAGAACGAGCCATTGACTGTAACACTGCAACACCAAGGAGACCCCAATGAAGACGATCACTTTTGCAACCATCGTGCTTAGTATCATTGCTTCTCAGGCAGCCGCCGCTGGCTTCCCTGAGAAGAAGTGGGATCAGGTAAACCCCAATGGCAACTCTACTGGATCTACGACCAGCTATTCATTATCTGCAGGTCCGATCACGGTGGAGCCCGTCGAGCCAATTTTCTCGCCGAACCGTTAGACAAAGGACAATCGGAGGAGGTTCGAGATTTAACTTGAGCCTCCTCCCCTTCATCTTTTTGCAATTCGACGTGAGTGATTTTCATTCGCAACCTCCCTTCGGGAAAACGTGCCCTGCGGATAGCTTTGGCCCACGAGAGAAGGATCGCCTAACTCTTTGCCCAAACCGAAGGAATCATTGGACTTCGAAGCTGAGCGGCTAGTCGTTTCAGGAACGCTACTACCGCTAAGCCTCGACCGGCGATCGAAATACTCTGTCTATCGGCCCTCAACTCGCGGAGGTTCGGGCTAACCTGCTGTTCAAGCTGCCTTAGATGCAGCATCGGGCCGACGGGGTTGATGTCATACATGGACTTGTCTCCTCTTTGCTATGAGAGGAGGATAGGCCGCGATCGTGAGCCGAATGTCGTGGCCAACGTCAAAGCAACGCAAAATCGACAATTGCAACCCTCCGTGCTTGGGGCGGGGTTGCGAATTCGTCTCCTGGGACCGATTTCGGTTGCGAACGACGGAAAACCGGTCGTCATTGCCTCAAAGAAGTCTCGCGCCCTTCTCGGTTACTTGATTCAGCGGGAAGGCACTGAAGTCGCTCGCGGCGTCCTGACGGGTCTTCTGTGGGGGGAGCGCAGCGAGAGCCAGGCGCGCGCAAGTCTGCGTCAATCACTTTCGGAATTGCGCGGTGCCCTGCCCAAATCCGCCAAGACACTAATCGCGACCAAAGAGGCTATTACATGGGTGCCAGGGTCGGCATGGATTGACACGAGAGCGATTGAGATCGCCATCAATTCCAAAAGCGACAAAGCGCTCCACGATGCTGCCGAACTATTGGGTGGCGAATTCATGGAAGGTCTGTCAATCGGGGAGGCGACGTTTGAACAATGGCTCTTGACCGAGCGAGAACGCTTTCGCCTCTTTGCCTGCGGTATCCACGCCCGACTGATGGAGCAAGCAGAGCACAATGGGCAACTCGAGGAAACGCTGAACCATGGTCTCACGCTTATCTCGCTTGATCCGCTGCAAGAGCATGTCCACCGGGCCTTGATGCGCATCTACGCAGCACAGGGACGACCTGACGCTGCGCTGGCGCAATACGAAAGGTGTCGACGCGAGCTAGCAAACCAACTCAACGTTCAGCCGGAATCGGAAACAGAAGATCTCGCGCGTTCGATACGGGCAGGCCGGCGCAAGGGGCCGACGAAACCTGAAGGCAATTTACCGCTAACGCTACCGGACAGGCCGTCGGTAGCGGTGCTACCCTTCGAAAATATGAGTGGGGATTCCCAGCAAGACTATTTTGCCGATGGAATAACGGAAGACATAACGACGGAGCTATCTCGTTTTAAATCGATTTTTGTAGTCGCGCGAAAATCCTCATTTCACTACAAGGGCCTAAAAATCAAACTGCAGGACATTTGTCGCGAGCTAGGTGTCGCTTATGCTGTTCAGGGCAGTGTTCGAAAAGGCGGTGACCGCATCCGTATCGCGGTTCAACTCGTTGAGGCAGCGAGTGCAACTGAACTCTGGGCGGAACGATACGACCGTCGGTTTGACGACATCTTTACTGTTCAGGACGAAATTGCAAAAACCGTCGTCGGCGCGTTCGCACAACGCATTGAAGACGACGCAGCAGCCATTGCACGGAGGAAGCCACTCAATGACATGCGAGCATATGATTATTGGCTGCAGGGGAAGCGAGCTCTTGATCTGTCAACTCTAGAGGCGACAGAAGCGGCCATCTCCCTGTTTCACAAAGCTCTGATGATAGCGCCTGACTATGCTCGCGGCTTTGCCGGCCTGGCTGAAGCTACCTACAGCCGGGCGTTCTTCGTGCCGCTCGCCAAACCGTTCGGCGACTTTTTGCACGAAGCGCTCGTTTTCGCCGAACAATCTGTAGCCTTGGATGATACTGACGCACGACCACACATGGTTCTCGCATGGGCCTGCATGTTTCTTCGGGAGTTCGATCGCGCACGGCGACATTTCGACTTGTCTGAATCACTCAACCCAAATGATGCAGATCTGATTATGCAACGCGCTGGCGGTTACGCTCTACTCGGACAAACGGATGTTGGAGTCGAGCTTGCAAGCAAAGCCATCCGCCTCAATCCGTATCATCCGGATTGGTATCTCGAGTATGTCAGCCTGATAAACTTCGCTGCGCGGCGCTACGAAGCGGTGCTGGCGACCTCTACAACAAGCCGTGATATTTATCCATCTTCGCCTGCGTGGCGAGCAGCGGCGTCCGTGTATCTTGAACGATATTCGGATGCACGGCACCATGCTGACGATTTGATTGCTGGTCTGCGGGGACGATTGGAGCGAAATTCGGCGGCCACTTTCGAGGACTACGTAGAGTATCTCTGCGGAATCATTCCATTCAAAAGGCCCGAAGATTCTGTGCACTTATTGGGGGCACTCCGCAGGGCATATCAGGCCGTATAAGGCTGCGAAGCGAATCCTTCGGGTTGAATTTTCCAAGTCATAGCTGACTTACCGTTCTTATCCCTAACCCAATTGTCGACTCTACATCGATATTGGCTGGCCACGCTGCCAGATCAGCCCAGCGTCAAAATTCTCGCTTCCAAAGTCGCAGACCTTCACGCCAAGGTGGATACAGATAGTTGTCGGTGGGTTCTCTCAAGGGAAAGGAGACTGTGGTTACACGCGGGTTACTGTTTCTGGCGCACACTCTAATGAACTTGGCAGCACAGGTTTGGACCCCATTCCACACTGCAACTGACGACTGATGAGAAGCATCGCTTGTGGACTGTCGGTGCAATTCCGAGTACTGGCGGTTACAGAAGTAAATTACTGTATTATAAGAGATTTTTCGTTTGCCAAGGTTGGGGTCGTGGGTTCGAATCCCATCGCCCGCTCCAGTTTCCAAGATCATCGAAGCCCGTCACGACGGGCTTTTCGTTTTTGCGACGCCTGCCCTCACTGCAGGTCCTTGGGGGTGATCTCGTAGGTCAGGAAGGACGCCTTCCGAATCTGATCCCAATCGACCTCGATGCCGAGACCGCTGCCAGCCGGCGCATGGACGTAGCCCTGGGCATCGGTGCGAATGAAATTCCTGGACCCGAACTCATAGGGCTCGAAGGGAACTGCCTGCTCGAAATAGGTGCAATTGTCGTACGCCAGCATGAGATGCAGGTTTGCGGCCTGGGTCAGGGTATAGCCCCAGCACTGCACTTCGACGTTCATGCTGTTCGCAGCCGCCAGCGCCATGATCTTGCGAGCCGGGGTGAACCCGCCGACGATCGTCGTATCGATCCTGGCGCTCGACCAGCAGCCGAGCCCAATCGCAGCCTCGATCAGTCCCGGAGCCAGGAGCCAATTGCCGGCCGGAATGATCGGGACGTTCACGTGCCGTCGCAGCTCCTGATAGCCGCGCAGCTCGGTGTCGAGAAGCGGTGCTTCGAACCACTCGAAATCGAGCTCCTCGAGCTCCCGGGCAACACGGTATGCATCGGCCGGCGTATAGCGCATCTCCACATCGAGCATGAAGCGCAACGACGGATCGCCGCCGTAGCGCGCAGTCACGGCGCGCACCATCTCCATATCCTTGCGGGGATCGCACCAGCAATGGAACTTGATGGCCTTGAAGCCCTGCGCCTTGAGATCGCCGACCGCCTCGACATATTTTCCCGTCTCCTCGAGGAGCGGCGTGCTGGCATACGACAGAACCTTCGAGCGGGCGCCGCCCAGGAACTGATAGAGCGGCATATCGGCATGCTTCGCCGCGAGGTCCCAGAGCGCAATGTCCATCAGCGATTGCGCCTGGGGAGCGGTCGGAAAGTCGAGGCGGCGCATCCTGTGCCACAGCGCCTCGCGCTCGAGCGGCGTCTGGCCGAGCAGGTCGGGAGCCATCCGCCTGAGCGTTTCGGCGACGGCGGAGCTGAAGCCGTACTCGGAGAAGGAAATGGCGCCGGCGATGCCTTCGAGGCCGCCCTTGGTGAACACCCTGATAACGGTGTTGGTCATGAACTGCTCGGCCATGTTCCACACCCAGCGATAGCGCGCGACTTCGGGGCCGACGGCATAGACCTCGATTCTGTCGATTGCCAAATCCTTCATGAGTGTCTCCCAGGCCTGACGGTTGATTGCTGGTCGAGTTCGGGCGGGGTCTCGTCGTGCCAGCCCAAGTGACTGAGGAACTCGCGGGTGCGGGGCACGCCCGCATCCTCGAAGATCTGGCGCGGGAGGCCCTGCTCAATGACCTTTCCATCATCGAAAACCACGATCCAGTCGGCGACGCGCTTGGCAAAATCCATCTCGTGCGTCACGACCGCCATGGTCATTCCCTCTTCGGCGAGTTGCTTCATGACGTTGAGCACCTCACCGATGGTCTCGGGGTCGAGAGCCGAGGTGGGCTCGTCGAAGAGCATCAGATCGGGCTCCATCGCCAAGGCCCGGGCGATCGCGACACGCTGCTGCTGTCCGCCCGACAGCGCCGAGGGGTATTGATCGATCTTGTCGCTGAGGCCGACCTTGGCGAGCAGCTCGACCGATCGCGCAGTCGCCTCCTCCTTCGACATCCGGCGCACCAGACCCAACGCCAGGGAAATGTTCCGCAGCGCGGTCAGGTGCGGGAAGAGTTCGAAATTCTGAAACACCATTCCCATGCGCTGACGAAGCTTGCGGCGATCGGTCCTCGCCTGGTGCACGTCGATGCCAGAAAAGACAACCCTTCCGCCTTCGATGGTCTCGAGCCCGTTGGCGCAGCGGAGGGCGGTGGACTTGCCCGAGCCGCTCGGACCGATCAGGCAGACGACTTCGCCGGGGTTTATCTGGAACGATACGTCCTTCAGCGCGCGCAGCTTTCCATACGACTTGGCCACATGCTCGAAGGCGAGCAGCGGTCCCTTGTCCTCACCGATCCGGTGCTGCTCGCCGCGCGACCTGATGGGCTTGAAGGTCATTCCTCAACCTTCACCTTGCGGTGGATCCAATCGGCGAGCTTCGCCTGCGGATAGCCGAGGAGCCAGTAGATTGCGGCCATCGCCGTCAGGATCTCGAGGTAGCGGAAGGTCTGGGCGCGAAGCTGGAGAGACACATAGGAAAGCTCGGCAATGGCGATCGTGGATACGAGCGATGTGTCCTTGAACAATGAAACCCATGTGCTCGCCAGCGCCGGCAGGACGCGGGTCGCAGCCTGGGGCAGGACGATCCTCGAGAACACGTGCCAGCGGCTCATGCCGAGGGCGAGGCCGGCGTTCCATTGCCCGGTTCGGATCGAGAGGATGCCGGCGCGAAAGGTTTCGGAATTGAAGGCCGACACATTGAGGCTCAAGCCCAGGAGCCCGGTGGCAAATTCGGACAGCCGCAGATTGAACGTCACCGGCAGCACGTAGAAGGCCCAGTAGATCTGCAGGATCAGCGGCGTGGCGCGGAAGAACTCGACGAAGGCCGTCGCCGCGCCCGACACGAGCCGCACCGAGCTCATGCGAAGCCCGGCCAGGATCAACCCGCCAGGCACCGCGATGGCCATGGTCAACACGGTCAGGGCCATGGTCATGACGGCGCCTTCCAGAAACCGCTCCCGATGATCCCAGACCACGGTCCAGTCGAGCGTCATGACGCGCCCCGCGGCGCCAGGCGGCGGTACAGGCGGTCGATGCCGCGCGCCAGGGGATAGCACATGAGAAAGTAGACGATCATCATCGCCGTGTAGACTTCGAAAGGCCGGAAGGTCCACTGGGCGATGATCTGCGATTGCCGCATCAGCTCCGGCACGGCGATCACTGCCGCAATCGAGCTGTCCTTGACGGTGATCACGGCGAGCGAGCCGAGCGGCGGCACCATGCGGATGGCGGCCTGGGGCAGCACGACGGCCCGGACGGTTTGAAAGGCGCTCATGCCAAGAGTGAGGCCGGCGCGATACTGGCCGGGACGGATCGAAAGTAGACCGGCGCGAATGACCTCCGCGACATAGGCGCTCAAGTGGACGCCGAATCCGACGATCGCAGCGGTGGACGGCGACCATGCCACGCCGACCAGCAAGGGAAGTGCGAAATAGGTCCATACGAGAATGACCAGGACCGGCACGGACCGCAACGTGTCGACATAGAAGCCGATCGCGAGTTCGGCCACGCGCCCGCCATAAGTCCGCAACAGCCCGAGGATCAGGCCGAGGGCAAAGCCCAACGCTATCGACAGGCCGCTGACGTAGACAGTCGTCCACAGGCCGAATGATAGGAACTGCCAACGTTCGAGGACGGGGCCGAAATCAAACGACATCGAGATGTATGTGCCGGCGTTGCCGAGAGACGGGTGAAGAGGCCGGCTGCGGCGCAGCCGGCCTGCACCCATCAATCCATTTGCATCACGCGGATTTCTTCGGCTTCGTAACCGTCCTTGATCTCCGCCGTGACGTCGGCGAGCCACTTCAGGAACACCGGATCGCCCTTGTCGATGGCATAACCGATGGGCAGCGCATTCTCTTCGCTGCGCAGGCAGTCGTCGCCCTTCGGGAAGACGACGAGGCCGGGCTGCGACTTGTTCAGACGCGGCCACACCACGTTGTCGATCGGGCCAACATCGGCGCGGCCGGCAAGAATCTCCTCGATGGGTCCATTGGCGCCGGAAGACGTCTGCACGCCGCGGAACTGCATGTTGGGGAAACGCTTGGGCGCCCAGGTTTCCGGCGGCGTGCCGGTGAGGTAGGCCATGGTCAGCTCGGCATTGTTGAGATCATCGACCGAGTTGACGTTCTTCAGCTTCGGATTCGCTTCCAGACCGTAGAAGCAAAGGCTCGCCCTAGAATACTGGACGAAATCGACGACCTTCTTGCGCTCGTCCGTCATCGCCATGGGCGCGACCGTGACATCGACCTGGCCGGTGGCGAGAATGGGTATTTTGGTCTCGTGACTCACGGGCGTCACCGCGATCTTGACCCCCAGCCGCTTGGCGATCTCTTCGGTGATCATCCAGGCCGATCCGAAATATTGCGGCCCGCTGCCGGTCGTGTTCTCGGCGAGCCAGGGGGGCTCGGCCAGCACGGCCGCGTTCAATACGCCACGGGCCTTGATCTCATCGACCTTCTTGCTCGTCCCGGCTTCGGGTACGGCGACTTCGGCATAGGCCGCCGCCGAAAGTCCAAACGCCACGATCGCGCCCGCGACCGCAGCCAGGATTGAACCTGTTCTCATAAATCCCTCCCTTTATTTGTGCTCCTGATTTCGGCTCCTGCCTTGTCGGGCGTCGGGAATTGTATACAATATTCCGAGTGAAGCAACCCGCTAAGCCAGACCTGAACCTGGTGCCGATCAAGAGCCTGTCGGAGCGCGTTGCCGATTCCATCGTCGAAGGCATCGCCTCGGGCGCCATCAGGCCCGAGCAGCGGATCATCGAAGGCGAGCTCGCGGAGCGGCTGAGCGTCAGCCGGATTCCGGTTCGCGAAGCGCTGAAGATCCTCAGCACCCAGGGTATCGTCATGGGCCGGCCCTATCACGGCATGAGGGTGGCGACGTTCGACGACGACAGGATCCGGCAGATCTACGAGGTGCGCTGCTGCTTCGAAAAGATCGCCATCCGGGATGCGCGCCTGCAGCGCGCCGGCTTCCCGGACCTGCTCAAGAAGCTCGATGCGATCATCGCCAAGATGGCGGACTGCCTCAAGAAGGGCGACCTCTTGGGAATCAGCAAGGCGGACCTGGAGTTCCACCAGGAAATCTGCCTCGCCTCCCAGAACGCGATCGTCATCACGCTGTGGGACGCTCTTTCCCGGCACATGTTGATCGTCTTCGAGCTGGAATTGCTCGGCGATGCGGAGCGGACCCATATCGTGGAGCATCACAGGTCGCTGCGACGCGCCATCGAGCGCAGCACGCCGCAGGACCTGTCGAAAGAGATCGAAAACCACATCATGCGATTGCGCGGGAAACCCGGTGCCGCGAAGCCGGAAACGGCCGCCCGCAAACGGAGCGTCGCTGCCGGCAGCAAACGCTGAGGCAGGCTGCAGCAATCTGCAGGTCCTTCGACCAAGCTGACCGATTCATGAACGGCCGGATCGGCATCCGTTCAGCCTGCACATGGCAGGGAGCGCAAAAATTCGCATTGAGCTCCGCAAGGAGCATCCAAGAAACCGGAAAGAGACAGACATGAAACACGTGCACAAGGGGGCCTGCTTCTGCGGCGCCATCGAGATCGAAGTGACGGGTCGACAGTTCTGCAAGAGGTGCGGCGGCAATCTCATGACCGATCATCCCGGATTCGCGTTAACGGACGTCTATCCGGCGGTCATCCCGACTGTACCGTTCCTCCCCTCCGTCCATCTCAACTATGCGGAGCGGGTGTTGCCGGTCAGGGACGGACTTCCGAAGCTCAAGGATTTTCCCGCCTCGGTTGGCGGGTCCGGCGAGGCCATCACAGAATAGAAGCGGGAAAGTTGCATTACCTTCCACGAGATGGTGATCTATAGTGCGGGGAAGCACTTGGGAGGGAGCAATGACGGGAAAAAACGCGGATGCCATTCGGGCGCTTCCACTGGTCGCCGGCCTCGAGCCTGAAACCGTCAATTTCCTGGTCGAACGGATGCAGGAGGTCGCGGTGCCGATCGGCGGGCACATCGTCAAGCAGGGTGATTTCGCCTACCGGTTCTTCGTCATCATGGATGGCAGCGCCAGCGTCAGCCGCGACGGGCGTGCCCTCGCCGCCCTCAAGGCCGGCGATGTCTTCGGCGAGATGGGGGTGATCGACGACGCCCGCCGCAACGCCGACGTCATCGCGGTCACGCCCATGCGGCTTCTCGCGCTCATGGCGTGGGATTTCCGGGATGTCGTTTCCCGATCGCCCAAATTCCGCGAGATGATCGAGACGGTGGTCGCCAAGCGGTCCTGACCTTTCCGCTCATAGCTTGGCGCCAGGCTTCCTGCGGGCGCGACGCTCCAGCATGTTGAGGCCTTCGACCAGGGCGGAGAACGCCATGGCTGCATAGATATATCCTTTCGGAACCTTCGCCCCGAAGCCTTCGGCGATCAACGCCGTGCCGATCATCATGAGAAAACCGAGCGCCAGCATCACGATGGTCGGGTTCGCCTGGATGAAGTTGGCGAGCGGCGTCGCCATCAGGAGCATGGCGAGCACGGCGACGATGACGGCGACGACCATCACCGGAATGTGCTCGGTCATTCCTACGGCGGTGATGATGCTGTCGATCGAAAAGACGAGATCGAGCAGCACGATCTGGCCCATGGCCGCGGCAAAGCTCATTCCCACGACCTTGCGGTCGAAGAGGTCGGGCCCGGGGTCGGGATCGACGCGATGGTGAATCTCCTTGGTCGACTTCCACACGAGGAAGAGGCCGCCGGCGATCAGGATGAGATCGCGCCAGGAGATGGGATGGCCGAAAATGGAGAACAGCGGCGCGGTGAGCGTGACGATGAAGGCGACCGAGCCGAGAAGGATCAGGCGCATGACCAGCGCCAGGCCGATGCCGGTCCGGCGAGCACGCTCGCGCTGATGCTCCGGCAGCCTGTTGGTCAGGATCGCGATGAAGATCAAGTTGTCGATGCCCAGCACCACTTCCATGACGATCAGGGTCAGCAGCGCCACCCACGCCGCCGGATCGGCGGCAAGCATCAGCAAATTGTCCATACCCGATCTCCTGCTTCAGGGTCGCGACTGTACCTATTGACGGCGCGCCGGTGAAGCCGTCGCGCGGCGGACCAGCTCAACGAGATTTTCCGGCTCGTCGAGCAGCGGACCGGGCACGAGCCAGTAGGGAAGCGCCACTTCACGGCGCCGGCGCCGATATGCGAAGGGCCTGCTCCCCAGGCGTTTCAGCCTATCGCGGTCGGCGTCGGCCGCCTTCACGTAGAACTCGCCGTCGATCACGATGCCGAAGATGATTCCGTCCAGATAAAGTCCCCAGCCGCCAAACATGGCCTTGGCCGAGACTCTCGAAATATCCTTCAAGACATCGTGGAGGATGAAGTCAAGGTAGGAACGATCCTTCGGCATGGTACGCCACATGCATTCGATCGCGCGACCGACGCGCACTGGAATGCAGGTATTGCGCAGACATCGCTCACGTCGCTATTGTTCACCGAGAGGTGCTCGGGGGCGAGCCTAGCATAGGTGCAACGCAGTGTCCGTGAAGTCGTGATCGCGTCGAGGACAGCTCCCGAAGTTTCAGGACCCCTGCCGGGTGCAGCGGGCCGGTTGTCATGATCACCCTCACCGAGATCGTCGGGATCGCCAGCGAGCCGTGGATCGCGGAGCGGCTGCACGAGCTCGGTCACCGCAGGGAGGTCGAGCACCTGACGATCGGTGCCGAAGACATGGCGCGCCGGCGGCTGCGCGGAACGACGGACAAGGGTACGGAGGTCGCGATCGCGCTCGGACCCGACGCCAGGCTGAGCGACGGCGCCGTTCTTCTCATCGGACCGACGCGCGCCATCGTCGTCAGGGCGGCCGTGCAACGATGGCTCAGGATCGTGCCGCGCGACGTCGATGCGGCAATCGCAGCGGGCTACTGCGCTGGCAACCAGCATTGGCGCGTCCAGTTCGAAGACGGAGCGATGCTCGTCGCCATGGAAGGTCCGAGCGACGGCTATGTTGCGCAGCTCGACGGCCTGACGCGCGCCGGACGCATCGAAGTGTCGGGCACATGAGCGGCCTCGTTTCGGCCCTCCGCCTGCTGCAGCATGGCGACAGCTTCTTTCCATCGGGGGCAGTCTCATTCTCGTGGGGGCTCGAGGCGCTGGTGCTCGGCGACGCCATCTCCGGACCGGACGGCGTCCGGCAGTTCGTGCTCGGTCAGGTCGGTGCGAGGTGGGCTCCTTTCGAGCGGGCCGTAGTCGCCGCGGCACATCGGGCGAGCGCGAATCTCGATGCAGTGGCGGCGATCGACCACCATGTCGAGATCCTCACCCCTGCCGCCGAGCTTAGAGCGGGATCGCGGCGGATGGGACAGGCAATGCTGTCGGTGTTCGAGCGGCTGGAAACACCGGGGGCGGCCGACTACCGGCGATGGGTGCGCAGCGACGCAGCGTGCGGTCACCTCGCCGTCATGCAGGGTTGCCTGTGGGCGCGGAGCGGATTTCGCGAGGAGGAGGCGATCGCGCTCTCCGCCCACACGCTGTGCACCGGGCTCGTCGGGGCGGCAGTCCGGCTCGGCGCGCTGACCCACATCGATGCGCAACGAATTCTGACGGAAGCGCGGGCGCTTGCCGATCGCCTCGGCAGCGAGCCGGTGCCGGACCTCGCTCGAGCCAGCACCTCCACCATCGAGGCGGAGATCGCAGTCATCCAGCACATGCACAATCCGACGCGAATGTTCACCAACTAGCCCGCGGCGAATAGGGAGGAAGGGATGTTACTGACGCCCACCGAGATGGAACGATTGACGATCTACGTCGCCGCGGAGCTCGCCCGCAAGCACAAGTCCAAGGGACTGCAGCTCAACCATCCCGAGGCCGTGGCATTCATCGTCGACGAGATCCTGGAGGGAGCCCGCGAAGGGCGGTCGGTCGCCGACCTCATTTCCTGGGGCTCGACGCTTCTCTCGACGGACAACGTGATGCCGGGCGTCGCGGCGCTCATGCCGATGATCCAGGTCGAAGGCACGTTCCCGGACGGAACCAAGCTGGTGACGATCCACGATCCCATCCGGCCGGGCAAACGCAAGTCCCAGTCCAAGGAGACGATCATCCCCGGCGAAATCCTCGCCGCCGAGGGCGACATCGAAATCAACGCCGGGCGGCGGACTGCCAAGCTCAGGGTGCTCAACACCGGCGACCGTCCGGTGCAGGTGGGCAGCCACTATCATTTCTTCGAGACCAACAAGGCGCTCGAGTTCGACCGTGGCGCGAGCTTCGGGATGCATCTCGACATTCCGGCCGGCACGGCGGTGCGGTTCGCGCCCGGCGAATCCAAGGACGTCGTGCTGACCGAGTTCGGCGGCAGCGGCGAGCTCCTCGGCCTGAACGGCCTCACGGACGGCAACTGGCGGAGCCAGGGGAAAAAGGAAGAGGCCCTGGCGCGGGCCCGGCAACGCGGCTTCAAGGGAGCATGACGCAATGGCACGGATGAGCCGCAAGGACTACGCGCAGTTGTACGGGCCGACCAAGGGCGATGCCATCCGCCTCGCGGACACCTCCCTCCTCGCCGAGGTCGAGCACGACTACGGCGTGCCGGGCGAGGAATGCCTGCACGGCGGCGGCAAGACTCTGCGCGACGGGCTCGGACTGGCGCCGGGCTACGACAGCGCCATGGGCGCCCTCGACATGCTCCTGTGCAACGCGCTGGTCATCGATCCGGTACTCGGCATCGTCAAGGGAGACATCGGGATCAAGGACGGGAAGATTGTCGGCATCGGCAAGGCGGGCAACCCGGCGACGATGGACGGCGTCACGCCGAACCTGATCGCCGGCGCGGCCACCACGGTGCGCGACGCGGAAGGCATGATCGCCACGCCAGGCGGCATCGACGTCCACGTCCATTTCGACTCGGCGCAACTGTGCGATCACGCGATCAGCGCCGGGCTCACCACGATGATCGGCGGCTCGCTCGGCCCCATCACCGTCGGCATCGACTGCGGCGGCGCCTTCAACGTCGGAAAGATGCTGCAGGCGGCCGAGCACTGGCCGTTGAACTTCGGCTTTCTCGGCCGGGGCAACACATCGCGGCCGGGTTCGATACCGGAACAGATAGCCGGCGGGGCGATCGGCCTCAAGATCCACGAAGACTGGGGTGCGATGCCGGCGGTCATCGACACCTGCCTCTCGGTAGCCGACGACCTCGACTTCCAGGTCCAGCTGCATACGGACACGCTGAACGAAAGCGGCTTCTTGGAAGACACTCTGGCGGCCATCCGCGGCCGCACCATCCACATGTACCACACGGAAGGTGCGGGCGGTGGGCATGCGCCCGACATCATCCGCGTTGCGGGGGAGATGAACTGCCTGCCGTCGTCGACGAACCCGACCAATCCCTACACGGTCAACACGTTCGACGAACACCTCGACATGACGATGGTGTGCCACCATCTCAATCCGGCGATTCCCGAGGACGTCGCCTTCGCCGAGAGCCGCATCCGGGCGCAGACCATCGCGGCCGAAGACGTGCTGCACGACATCGGGGCGATCTCGATGCTCGGATCCGACAGCCAGGGCATGGGGCGTATCGGGGAGGTCATCTGCCGCACCTGGCAGCTCGCTTCGAAGATGAAGGACCAGCGGGGCCGCCTGGCGGAAGAGAAAACGAAGCGCGGCGACAACGAAAGGATCAAGCGCTACATCGCCAAGTACACGATCAACGCGGCGCGCACGTTCGGAATCGATGCGTATATCGGCTCACTCGAGCCGGGAAAGATCGCCGACGTCGTGCTGTGGCGGCCGGGGTTCTTCGGTATAAAGCCAGAGATCGTGGTCAAGGGCGGCTTCATCTGCTGGGGAGCCATGGGCGACAGCGCGGCGAGCCTGATGACCTGCGAGCCGCTGCTCATGCGTCCGCAGTGGGGAGCGTTCGGGCGCGCCAAGCAGGCCTTGAGCGCGTGCTTCGTCAATCCGCTCGCCATCGCGTCGGACATCGCGGACAAGCTCGACCTCAAGAAGGCTATGCTGGCGACGCACGGGACGCGAAAGCTCAGCAAGCGGCACATGCTCCACAACGACGCCTGTCCGAAGATCACGGTCAACCCGCAGACTTTCGACGTGTTCGTCGACGGCGCGCTCGCCACGTGCCCGCCGGCCGAAAAATTGCCTCTCGCCCAGCGGTACATGCTGCGATGACGACCACCGCACAGAGGCTGCCGGGCGTGGCGCGCATCGGCATCGGCGGTCCGGTCGGATCGGGAAAGACGGCGCTCGTGGAGCGGCTGATCCCGGCCTTCAAGGCCCGGAACATCGAGGTCGGGGTGGTCGCCAACGACATCGTCACCCAGGAGGACGCGGAGCGCATCAGGCGTTCGGGACTGATAGACCCCAGGCGCGTGCTGGCGGTCGAGACCGGCGCCTGCCCGCACACAGCCATCCGGGAGGACCCGACCCTCAATATCCAGGCCGTCGAACGCCTCGTCGAAAGCTTCCCGGAGCTCGAGGTCGTGCTGGTGGAATCGGGCGGCGACAATCTCGCCTCGACCTTCTCGCTCGAACTCGTCGACTACTGGATGTTCGTCATCGACACGGCGGGAGGCGACGACATTCCACGCAAGCGCGGGCTAGGCATCGTGCGCTCGGACCTCCTGGTCATCAACAAGACGGACCTCGCTTCACATGTCGGCGTCGACCTCGACCTGATGGTGCGAGAGGCCGACGAGGTGCGCGGGGGCCGCCCGGTCATGCTCAGCAACTGCAAGACCGGCGAGGGCATCGAAGCGATCGTCGACCGCTTGATCGGCGACGTCATCTTCATCGGTGCGACGGGCGAGACCCGACGGCATGGCACCGCAGCCTGACGTCGCCACGGGAGCGCAGATCGCCATCGCCTTTGCCGCCGACGGCAACGGGCGAACCTACATCGATCGCCAGCATGCCGCCTATCCGTTCCACATCTGCCGTCCGCACTATCTCGACGAGGAGCGGCCCGGACTCGCGACGCTCTACATCCAGTCGTGCTCGGGCGGACTTTATGAAGACGACGCGCTCGACCTTTCCTTCTCGACCGAGGCGGGGGCTGAAGCCTACGTCACCACGCAGTCGCCGACCGTGGTCCACAGCATGCCGAAAGGATCGGCGCGCCAGCATGTGCGCATGTCGGCCGGCGAGGGCTCGCATCTCGAATACATGCCCGATCCGCAGATCCTCTTTCCGGACTCGCGGCTCCATTCCAGCGTGCATGTCAGACTCGAAGCGGATGCCGCGGCCGTCGTCGCAGACGCATTCCTGCTTCACGATCCGGCACGGAACGGCGGCGTGTTCGCCAGCTATGCGAGTGAAATCACCATCACCGGCGCAGAGGGGAGGATCCTCGCCATCGACCGGCTCGGAATCGAGGGAACGCTTTTCGCGGCGGGCTATCCCGGAGTGAACGGGCGCTATCAGGCGCAGGCGACGCTGATCGTGGCGCAGCCCGGCGGCCTTCCCAAGGCGGCCGGCGAGACGTTTGAGCGCCTTCCGCGCATTTCGGAGTCGGCGAAGATCGGCATCTCGCTCCTTCCCAACTCGGCCGGATTCCTGTTGCGGGTCCTGGCTGCGGACGGCGCCTCCCTCAGTCGAACCATGCAGGCCTGCTGGGCGGCAGCGCGCTTCGCCCTCAACGGCTCCTATCCGACCAAAAGACGAAAATAGGGCATCGCGCCAACTTAAAAACAAAGATGCCTGCCGGGTTGATTTCCGGCAGGCATGCGAACGTGAAAGCCGCAAGCTCCTAGGCGGTGCCGGGCATCGCCTTTTCCGGCAACGACCACGCCGCACCGAGGAGAACGATCGTCAGAGCGACATGGAGCAGGCGATCGGCCGTGTTGATGTGGATGAAGCCGAGCAGCATGTCGCCCGAAAACAGCCCCAGCAAGGCGACGAGGCCATATACGATGCCGACGACCCAGAGCGTCTTCTTCGGCTGATTCAGGGCGAGGGCACCGATGAGGAGCGCCAAACCGGAAAGCAGGTGAACCAAGTTGTGGGCACCGTTCACTACGAAGAGACCGTCGGCGGAAACGAGCGGGTTCGGAATGAAGCCAAGCAGGCCGACGACGATGAAGACAACTCCCAACACCATACATGCAGTCCGTGTATCTGCCATGAGTTCCCTCTTCTGAACGAAGTCGCCCGGGCGTAGACGCCTCACGCGGCGCCCGGCTGAAGAAAAGCCTAGCACATCGGAACCCGATGCCCCAAACGGCAAAGCTCAAGCCGAACAAGCTCTGAGTTTTATCAATCGGTTGGCAGTTGACGACGCGACGCCGAAAGCGAATCAACCGGAAGGGGCTCGGGTGAAAATGCCGGGTCTTGGGCAAGACGGCGTTCCAACGTCGCCAATTGCCGGAGCTGGTCGTGCTTCAAAGTGCGGGTCAGCGAAGTACGAGCGCTGCGCCACGCGGCCACGGCCCGCGCCAGCCGGCGGGCGCCCTCTTCGGTGAGCCACACGGCGCGGCGGCGCAGGTCGCCCTCCACCATGGCGATCTCGACGAGACCGGCCCGCTCGAGGCTGCGCAGGTTGCGCGACAACGTCGAGGGATCGAGGTCCACCCGCTCGGCAAGGGCGCCGATCGTATCGTCGGCAGCGGCGGCCAAATGTGCCAACAGCGTGAACTGGGCGAAGCCCAGTCCCGCAGCTGCCATCCGATGCTCGAAGAAGCGCGTGAGCCGCCTGGCGAGGGCGCGGGCAGTCATTCCAGGGCAGCTTGCAACGACATGACGGGCGTCCGTCACCAGGCGACGGCGGGCCGCTTGATTTCTCGGCATAGATAGATGTATATACATATAATGCGCGTACACGCAAGACGGCAACCCATGCAATTGCAACCCACCCCCAACGACATTCTCGCCCAGATCGGCCGGACACCGCTCGTGGAGCTCAGGCGCACGGTGCCCGACGAGGCGGCGCGAATCCTGATCAAGCTCGAAAGCGCCAACCCGACCGGCAGCATGAAGGACCGGATGGCGCTCGCCATGATCGACGCGGGCGAGGGGAACGGCCGCCTCAAGCCCGGTCAGCGGGTCGTCGAGTATACGGGCGGCAGCACGGGCGTATCGCTGGCCCTCGTATCGGCGGTGCGCGGCTACCCGCTGAGCATCGTGACGTCGGATGCGTTCAGCGTCGAGAAACGACTCCACATGGCGGCGCTCGGAGCCGAGCTGACGATCGTTCCGAGCCAGGGCGGTGGGATGGACGCGACCCTGACCCGCAACATGATCGCCGCTGCCGGCGAAATCAAAGAGCGAACCGGCGCGTTCTGGACCGATCAGCTCAACAACACCGACCAGCTCGCCGCCTATCATGAACTCGGCGAGGAAATCTGGCAGCAAACGGGCGGACGGATCGATGCGTTCGTTCAGAGCACCGGATCAGCCGCCAGCATTCGCGGCGTCGGGGAGGTGCTCCGCAGGCGAAATCCCGAAATCAGGATCGTCGCCGTCGAGCCGAAGGAGTCGGCGGTCCTATCCGGCGGCAAGAGTGGGAGTCACAGGATCGAGGGCGTGGGCGCAGGGTTCGTCGTTCCGCTGTGGAATTCGTCGGTCGCCGACGAGATTCTCACCGTATCGACGGAGAACGCGATGGCCATGGCGCGCAGTCTCGCCAGAACCGAAGGCCTGTTCGGCGGAACCTCGACGGGGGCCAATCTCGTCGCAGCCGCCGCGATTGCGCAACGCCTGCCAGCCTCGGCTACGGTCGTCACCGTCCTGTGCGATTCCGGGATCAAGTATCTCAGCACCGCCCTTTACGGTCCTGCGGAAGGTCGAGTGGAGAGCTAGCGAGGCGCCTTGTGAATCGGGTCGATCCAGGGCACGTGCTCGGGCTTCTCGACCGGTTCGATATCGAGATTGACGACGATGGCCTCGTTATCGCTGCGGACAATGACGCATTCGAGCGGCTCGTCGGTGGAGGCGTTGATCTCCTGGTGCGGCACGAAGGGAGGCACGAAGATGAAGTCGCCGGGGCCGGCCTCGGCGACGAATTCGAGGCGATCACCCCACCGCATGCGAGCCCGGCCCTTGACGACGTAGATGACGCTTTCGAGCGTGCCGTGATGGTGGGCGCCCGTCTTGGCATTGGCGTCTATGGTGACGGTGCCGGCCCAGATCTTCTGGGCACCGACGCGCGCGAGATTGATGGCGGCGGCGCGGCTCATGCCCGGCGTCTGGGCGGTGTTGGGGTCGAGCCGATCGCCCGGGATCACCTTGACCCCATGCTCTTTCCAGTCGATGTGTCCGGTCGGCGGATCGGCAGCCATCGGGCGGGCATCCTTCATTCTTTCCAGGCCCAAGAATAGCTGAACGGCGGCCCGATTTGCACTAGTGTCTCGGCCCGAGCATCTTCCAAGCCAAGAGAGCAATCGCATGCGTCCTTTCCTGGTCACCGGCTTCGAGCCCTATGGGGGGCGGGGTATCAACCCGGCTCACGAGATCATGCGAGCGCTCGACGGCAAGACGATCGACGGGACGACGGTGATCGGGCGCGGGCTGCCGGTCTCGTTTCGGAACCTCAAAGCGAGGATCGCCGCCCTGGTCGAGGAAATCGCGCCGGCCGGCGTCATCAGCATCGGACTGTGGCCGGGCGAACCGATGATCCGGCTGGAGCGGATCGGCGTCAACGTCGCGGATTTCGAGATCGCGGACAACGACGGCGAGATGGTGCGCGACGCTCCCGTCTCGGCCAACGGCGCGGCAGGGCGATTGGCCACGCTGCCGCTGCGCGAGATCGAGCGGGCGCTGCTCGCCGAAGGCATACCCGTGCGCCTGTCGTCCACGGCCGGAACCTTCCTCTGCAACACCTGCCTTTACAGCCTGCTCGAGGCGGCGGACGGGCAGGCGCGACACGTGCCATGCGGCTTCATGCACGTCCCGTACATGCCCGAACAGGTGGCGGGGCTATTGGCCGACACGCGCAAGCAGGGACGGATCGAGATGCATCAGCGGGCCGATCTTCCGTCGATGGACATCGCGATCAGCCGCCGGGCGGTCGAAATCGCGATCGCCGAGACGATGCGGGCCGCCGCCTAGGCGGCGGCTCCGGCGCGGCGATTGCCGGCGAGGAGGAAGGTCGCGGATATCGCGAGCGTCACCAGGATCATCAGTCCCATCAGGGCATAGAGAACAGGTGACAGGCCCACCTGCTTGTAGGTCGACCAGACATAGGTCTGGATCGTGTTCCACGGACCCTGGACGATGCTGGTGCGCACGGTCTCGTTCACCGAAAGAACCAGCGAGAAGATCGCGGCACCGACGACGCCGCGTCGGATCAGGGGGAGTTCGACGTCGCGGAAGGCCTGCCAGCGCGTCGCGCCGCACAGGCGGGCAGCCTCCAGATAGGCGGTATCGAACGACGACATGCTGGTCATGATGATCAGCGTGGCGAAGGGGAGCACCCAGAGCAGCTGGACGACGATCATGGCGGGAAGCGATGGCGGCAGCCCGAGCAGGCGGAAGAGGAACGCCGTGGCAAGGCCCATGCTGACGCCCGGAATGAAGAGCGGCAGGAGCATGAGCAGCAGGACGAGCCGCTTGGCCGGGAAGTCGCGCACCGCCATGGCCGCAAGAAGCCCAAGGATCGGGGCGAGCACGGCGACGATGACGCCAAGGACGACGGTCGTCCGCATGGAGGCGAGCACGATGGGCGTGCGGAAGAGCTCCGGATACCAGCGCATCGTCCACCCGGCATCGGAGGAGAGGGAAAAGAGCAGAGGCGGCACGAGCGGCAAATAGAGGAGCGCCAGGACGACGGCGATCAGCGGCCAGACGAGCCAGGCAGCGAGGCTGCGGCGTCTCATATCCGTGCACCGAGAAGACGACCGAGGAACGACTGCATGTCGAAGACGAGATACCAGCAGGCCATGAGCAGGAGCATGACGGCGACGACGACGCTGGTGAGGGCCGCGGCGAGCGGATAGTTGAGGACGTCCATGCTGCTGGTGATGGTGTTCCCCATGAGCTCGTAACCGACGCCGCCCATGATGATCGGAACGGCGCTCTCACCGAAACAACCGACGAAGCCGAAGATCACCGCGGCGAATATTCCGGGCATGGACAAGGGCAGGGTGATGCGGCGCAGCGTGGTCCACGGGCTCGCGCCGAGAAGGGCGCTGCTCTCGAGGTAGCTGCGGTCGATTCCGCCGATCGACAGTACCAACGGAAAGACCATGAATGGCATGTAGGACGACACGAGGCCGATGAAGACGGCGAAGTCGCTGTAGAGAAGCCAGTCGATCGGCGCATCGGAGAGGCCTGCGGACTGGATCGCGGCGTTCACCGGTCCGTTGCGCCCGAGAAGGTAAGTCCAGGCGACGTTGCGGATGATGTAGTTGATGAGAAACGGCACGGTGAAGAGGAAGAGGACCGCCTGCGTGCGCGACGGCTTGGCCCGGAGCGCCAGGTAGTGGGCGATGGGATAGGCAATGAGGAGAGACAGGGCCGTCGCCTCGATCGAGACGAGCAGGCTACGCTCGAGAACCGTGAGGCGCGCCCCTTCGATGATCGCCTGGTAGGACGTCAGCGAAAAAGCGGGCCGGAACCTGAATCCGACCCGCTCCCAGAAACTGACGACGAAGGTCAAGACGAGGGGCAGGAGCAGGAAAACGAAGACGAAAGCGACCGGCAGTCCGAAGAGGGCAATCCGCGCCCAGTCCCGCCGCGCCTGCATTCACCTGCTCCGCCGGGCGTTCATGCCGCCTTGAAGCGGGCCCACTCGGACTCGTAGAACTCGACTTCCGTCGGCCAGCGGTTCTGCCAGGTGCCGCCCTGCTGGAACTTGCGGCGGACGTTGGCGGTGATCTCCTCGATCCGCTTGGCGTCCTCGGCGGGGAACTCGGCCGCGTTGGCCTTGGCATATTCGGGCGCCTGGGGATTGGTCATGTAGCCGCGCATCTTGGTGATGGTGGCGCCATACCAGCCGCCGAGCATGAAATCGAGCAATGCATAGGCCGCATCGGTCTGCTCGGGCGTGCGGTTCGGATTCTTGACGATGTAGGCGGCCATGGCCCAGAGGAGGTATCCCTCCTTGGGGTCGGCGTAGACGGCATCGATCCCCTTTGACTTGGCCACGAACACCATCGGCTCCCAGCAGTCGATGACGTAGACCTCCTTGCTGGTGATGAGATTCACGGCCTGCTCGAAGCTGTTCCAGATCACGCGGAACTGGCCGGCTTTCTTCTGCTCGATCAGGAAGTCGATGACGGTCTTGAACTCGTCCTTGGTCATGTCGTCCGGATTGACGATATTCGCCTTGCCGGAATGCTTGAGATAGAGGGCCGTCTTCTGCCCCGCGGTCGTGTAGTTGTCTTCGAGGGCGACGTAGCCTTTCCACTGCGGGTCGAAGAGGGCGGCATAGGAGTCGAGGGCTCCAGTCTTCTCCGGAAGATAGGCGAAGGAATCGCCCTGCAGCACGGTCGGAACGCCGTAGATCTTGTCTTCATAGCCGATGAACTTGAAGCCCGGCTTGCCCTTGCCGAGGAACTCGTCGAGATAGGTGTCCTTGCTCCAGTTTGGGAGCTTCGCCGTATCGATCGGCTCGATGACGTCGTTCTCGACGAGCGGCTTCTGCATGCCGCCGACGATGTTGATGATGTCGTAGGTGCCCTGGCCGCCGCTGGTCATCAAGACATTGAGGACCGCCGAAGGCGCATTGCCGATGGAGACGAGGTTCACGTTCCAGCCGCCAGAAGTGAACCTGGACCAGTCGCCCCCCGGGTCGCCGACTCCGATGTCGGCGAAGTTGATCGTTCCGCCGGCGGCGCGGGCCGGTCCGGCCGGCAACAGCCCCGCGGCTCCGGCGGAGGCCATCAGCTGCAAGATGCTCCGGCGGCTCAAACTCGTGATAATCGGCATTTCTTCCTCCCATGCCCCGTTTCAAGGAACGAGGCTCTCTTTTCGTGCCGGCGCAGTTCACTTCAGCCGGCGGCTCCTGTCAAATCGCATCCCCGACCGCTTGCCCGTCCGCTTCGCGTAAAACCGCCGGGCGCGGGCGCGATTGCCGCACAGGGAGGGCACGCACCAGCGCTTGCCGCCGTTGCGTGTTCGGTCGACGAACAGCCAGCCGCAGGAGGGACAGACCTTGATGCGCGGCATGAGAGGCGAGAACGTCGTCTCGAGAGCGGCATGAAGAAGCGCAGAAAAGAGGTCGGAGGGAGGCCGGCGCGCCGGTCCGCCATGCCGCGAGGCGAGGCCAGTCGCCGCCCGCGGAATCGCGACCCCGTGTCGTACATAGAGCCGGACCAGGCGGCGCCACAAATCGGCATGCGGCGCGTCATGCAGGGCAGCATGACGAAAGAAGGCATCGATCGACTCGCGGATACGTATGGCATCGGTCAACGTAGCGTCCGGGCGCAAACGTACCGGATGACCAGAGGCAAGCGCCCAGTTCTCCACGGCACGCCGGTCGGTCAAGCGGTCGTCGCGGCGATCCGGAATACTGCGATAAACGACGGTGTTTGCGAAATCGAGCGCCAGGTCGCGGTTGAGAAAGTGATGCCCGGCCCACGCGAAGGACGGGCGTGCGGATTTGACAGCCGGTTTCGATTTGGCCATCCTAACTATCAAAACGGCTTTTGGCTGTTAGTCAACCGTGGAGCGGGCGTGCCAAGTTCCGGATACATCCTGCAGCAACTATCCAACGCCCTCGTCGTCGGCGCGTTCTACAGCCTGCTTGCCGTTTCCTATGCGCTGGTGCACGGGCTCACCAACCGGATCGTCCTGTCGTTCGGTGAAATGGCCATGTTCGGGGCGTTCTGCGCGGTCTATGCCGTGCTCACGGGGATGTCGTTCAATCTGGTGACCGCGGCCATCCTCGCGCTGGCTCTCGTGGCAACGGCAACCTTCTCGGCGGGCGTCGGCCTCACCACCTACCGCGTCGTCTTCGCCCCCCTGATGACGGCCCGCAGCCAGATCCTCCTGATCGCATCCATCAGCCTGGGCATCGTCGTCCAGGAAGTCATGCGCATCCAGTCGAACGGTCGCGAGCAGTGGCTCGAGCCGATCTGGAACACGCCGGTTCACGTTCAGGAATCGAACGGTTTCACGTTCCAGCTGAGCCTCATGCAAGTGGTCGTCGTCGGCGGGGCGGCGGTGCTGCTGGCAGCGATCCTGCTGATGCTCAAGCGGTCGCAGCTCGGCCGCCTGTGGCGGGCCTGCTCGGAGGACGGCGGTCTCACGGCGCTGATCGGCATCGACGTTCGACGCGTGGCGGCGATCACCTTCGTCATCGCTTCCGTCTATGCCGGATGGGCCGGCCTCATCGTGGCGATCTACTATGGCGGCGTCAGCTTCTACATGGGCATCATGCTCGGTCTCAAGGCGCTCTTCGCCTCGATCATCGGCGGGTTCGGGACGATCGGCGGCGCCATTCTCGGCGCTTTCATCCTCGCCGGCCTGGAAACCGTGTGGTCGGCGTTCTTTCCATTGGACTATCGTGACACGGCGGTTTTCCTGATCATCCTCCTACTCTTGGTCCTCCGGCCCGAGGGGCTGCTCGGCGTCCGCCTCAGGGCGGATCATGAAAGGTAGGTCCATGCCTCGTGCGCTCAAAGCCTTCACGCTCGCCATCCTCGGCGTCGGTCTCCTCGGATGCGATGCGAGCGAGCAACCGCCGGCCACCATCGGGGGCGGCGGCTTCATCTTCAACTACCGCCTCGGCGAGGCCTACTACGGCATCGTCGTCAACACGCCGCGCGGCCTGCCGGACGGTGCACTGGTCGATGCGAGCTTCGACAACCCGGCCGGCGGCGCGCCGATCGTCCTCACCCAGACCGGCGAACCCGATCGGAAGCGATACGTCTTCCAGACGCCGCCCGTGAAAAACGTCAAGAAGGACATTCCCTATCGCGTGGTCGTGCGCGTCGTCGCGGCGGACGGGGCAGAACTGCAACGCCTCGAAAGCAGCTTCACCAGCGCATTCGACCAGGAGATCATTGCGGGCGGCCCCCTGGTGGTGGGGCCGGGCTACACGCCCAATCCCGCCAACGACATCACCAAGCCCAGTCCAAACTAGGCGCTGCCGCCATAGATGCGACGCCGGAAGGCGGCGGCGAGATCATGGGTCGGCGGACCGTATCTGACTCCGGCGGCACGCTCGGGGATGCAGCGGTCGATCTCCTGAGCGAGGTCAGACAGAAGCGGCGGAATCGCGGTTCCGGTCACGTGGAGGGCGCGCATGGCGATCGGCGCGAGAGCCGCAAGGCTGGCTTCGAGAAGCACGCCCGTGCGCTCCTGCTTCAGCCAGGCCAGCGGTGCCGGCGATGCGACGTCGTTCTGGCCGAAGCCGCCCGATTCCGAACCCGGTAGGAGAGTCGGCTGGCAGGCGAGGCGCGCTTCCTCCTCGTAGCCCGTGATCGCCATGGGCAGGCAGCCGAGATAGGCGTGGTCGTCGCCGAGCTGGAGTTGCGGGGGCAGGCGCGAAACCGCTCCATCGAGCAGCTTCGCCGCCAGGCGTCCGGCGATGAGGCAGAGATTGGCGTTCGCAGCCGCCAGCATGTCCATGGCGGCCGGCGCATAGGGATTGTGAAAGCCGCCGTTGCTCACGGCCTCGCCTGCGGTTTCGTCGTCGCCTGCAACGAACACCGGATTGTCGGTAACAGCGGCGAGCGACCGGCGGGCCACCTCCTCGGCTTCGCTGCAGGCGCGTCGGGCCAGTCCCAGCATGCGCGGCAAAATCCTGAACGAAACCGGTGCCTGGTAGGGACGGCGCGGCGTCTCGAAGCCACCGAGGCGGTCGCGCAGGGACCGCAAGGCCCAGGCATCGTGCTCATTGTTCCACAACGTCTCGAGCTCCGCCGCAAAGTGGGAGAGTGGGGTCCGGAACCCTTCGGCGGCGAGCGCCAGCACGTCTACCGCGATGTCGAGACGCCGGCGCGCCGCGATCGCCGCATCGGCAACCAGCGCGCTCGCCAAGGGGGAGCCGTTGATTAGCGAGAGAACGTCCTTCTCGGCCACGGGAACGTTCGTCGCCACATCCCAGAAGAGGTGCGACAAGGCCAGGATCTCGCCGGCACCGCCGTGACCGCGCGACGGCACCGACGGCAGCGGGTGTCCGTCGAGCATGGCGGCGACGGCCAGGGCGACGGCGGGCGACACCGCCGCATGCCCGTCGACGAAGTTCGCAAGCCGCGCCAGGACCATCCCCCTCACGACGCGGTCCGGGAAGGGATCGCCCCAAGCCGCGGCCGCGCCGGTCGGCGGCATGCGCGCGTGGGCAAGGCGCTCCTCGGGCGTGAGGACCCTAGCGGCGTTCTGCCCGTAGCCGGAGGTGACGCCGTAGATCACGATGCCGGGCGTCGAGATCAATGCCTCGAATTTCCGGCGGGCCCGGGTCATCCGGCGCACGGCCTCGGACGAAAGCCGCACACCCTCGCCCGACCATGCGACGCGTTCCACGGCCCCGAGCGTGATGTCGAATCGCGAACCGATCTCCATGGCCATGTCAACCTTCCTGCTGCTTTGCGTTTTGAAACTCGATCCTCTAATGTCGCGCTCTTCACCAGACAAGAATAGGTTCGTTGATGATCTCATCATTGATGTCGGCGAAGACGACGTTGCGCAACTGCCTGTTGATCGTCATCGCCGCGCTCCTGCTGGCCGGCTGCGGCGTCAACAGCATCCCCACCTACGAGGAACGCATGAAGTCCGGCTGGAGCGAGGTGCTCAACCAGTACAAGCGCCGTGCCGACCTCATTCCCAACCTGGTCGAGACGGTGAAGGGCTATGCGGCCCAGGAACGGGAGGTCCTGACGGAGGTGGTGGAGGCGCGCGCCCGGGCGACGCAGATCCAGATTCCGCCGAACATCGTGAGCGATCCGGAAGCGTTCAAAGCGTTCCAGGAGTCGCAGGCCCAGCTGTCGGGCGCGCTTGCCCGGCTGCTCGCCGTCGTCGAAAACTATCCCGATCTCAAGTCGAGCCAGAACTTCCTCGCCCTGCAGGCCCAGCTCGAGGGCACGGAGAACCGCATCTCCGTCGCACGCCGCGACTACATCGAAGCGGTTCGCGCCTACAACACGGAGCTCAGGACGATACCGGGGCGATGGTGGGCGGCGCTTCTCTACCCGGACGCCAAGCCCGCGCAGTCCTTCACCATCGAAGAGAAGGACATGACGGTCCCGGACGTCAGCTTCACGAATCCGGCCAGCCCGCCCGCAGCCGAGCCGGCACAGTCCGGCAACTAACCGCCGGCCGATGCCCGCCACCGGCCGTTTCAAAGCCGTACTCGCAGCGGCCATCTGCGCCGCGGCTCTCACCCTGCCTTTACCCGCTACGGCACAGACATTTCCCGCGCTCAGCGGACCTGTCGTCGATGAAGCCCAGATCCTGCCGCCGGAAGCGGAAAGCGAATTCGCCATCCGGCTCGACGCGCATGGTCGCGGTGCGGGGCACCAGATCGTGGTGGCAACGGTGCCGAGCCTGCAGGGGTACGAGATCCGCGACTTCGGCAATCGGCTGTTCAGACAGTGGAAACTCGGAGACGCGCAGCGCAACGACGGAGTCCTGCTGCTCGTCGCGCCGGCCGATCGCGCCGTGTCCATCGAGGTCGGCTACGGACTCGAAGGGCTTCTCACCGACGCCTATTCGAAGCTCATCATCGAGAACATGATACTGCCGCAGTTCCGCTCCGGCGACTACGCGGCCGGCGTCCGGGCAGGCATCGACGGCATCATCGCCGTCGTGGGCGGCAAGGGCGAAACCCTGGTCCAGGAAACGCAAACCGACGATCTCGACCCGGTCGAGACCATCTTCTTCTTCATCTTCCTCGGCATCGTCATCTTCATCGTGTGGCGCGCCCTTCGCGGCCGCCAGATCCTGGTGGGCGGCCCGGGCGGCGGAGGCTGGTCGAGCGGGTCGTCGCGCGGCTTCGGCGGCGGCTCCTCCGGCGGCGGAGGATTTTCCGGAGGCGGCGGTTCGTCGGGTGGCGGCGGAGCCTCGGGGCGATGGTAGCTGCGCACGCCATCGGTGAAGCCGAGCGCAGGCACGTCAAGGACGCCATCGCACGCGCCGAGACGAAAACGAGCGGAGAGATCGTCGTCGTGGTGGCGCGGTGGTGCGACGAATATCTCTACGTGCCGGTGCTATGGGGCGCGCTCGGGGCCCTGATCCTGCCCTTTCCGCTCCTGTTTCTCGACATCGTAGCAACCCCAATCATCTTCGCCATGCAGCTTGTCGTGTTCGCGGTGCTCAGTGTTGCGCTCAGCATCTGGCCGGTGCGCATGGCGGTGACGCCGCGGGCCCTCAAGGAAAAGTACTGCCGCAAGACGGCGCTCGAGCAGTTCCTGGCCCGGGCCATCCCGACCACCAAGGCGCGAACGGGCCTCCTCATCTTCGTGGCACTCGAGGAGCGCTATTGCGAAATCCTCGTCGATACGGCGATTGCGGCACGCATCGATGCATCGCGGTGGGAGGAGATCGTCGCTGCAACCGTGACCCGCATCGGGGAGAGGACGCTCGGGGCAGCGCTCGCCAGCGCCGTCGACGCATGCGGGGATATCCTTAGCGAGCACTTCCCGCCCCGGCCTAGCGACCGCAACGAGCTTCCCGATCCGCTCGTCCTGCTCCGCATGTAGCAGTGATCGCGGATCGCCGGCGGTGGTCTAGTGGCGGAAGTGCCGCAAGCCGGTAAAGAGCATGGCGATGTTGCGTCGGTCCGCTGCCGTGATGACGTCGCGGTCGTTCTTCGAGCCGCCGGGCTGGATCACGGCCACGGCACCGGCATCGGCGGCCGCCTCGAGCCCGTCGGCAAAAGGAAAGAAGGCATCGGACGCAACGACGGTGCCGTCGAGAGGCTTGCCGCCGTCGATGTCCGTGAAGGCGTCGGCCGCCTTGGCGACGGCGATCCGAACGGAATCGAGGCGCGACATCTGCCCGGCGCCGATGCCGCGCGCCGCACCGCCGCGCGCAAAGACGATGGCATTGGATTTCACGTGCTTAGCCACGGCGAAGGCAAATCTCAGGTCTGCAAGCTCGCGGGGCGTCGGCGGGCGCTTCGTCACGCAGCGGAGCTCATCTTCGCGCAGCAAAGGAACATCTTGTGTCTGGACAAGGAAGCCTCCGGACACGGATTTCACCGCGAGCGTGTCGGTGGGCGGGACACCGGCACCGGCGATGAGCAGCCGCAGGTTCGGCTTGGCGGCGAGAATGGCGCGGGCCTCATCGGATGCCGAGGGCACGACGATGACCTCGGTGAAGATCTTCACTATTTCCCGCGCCACCTCCGCGTCGAGCGGACGATTGAGCGCGACGATGCCGCCGAAGGCGCTCACCGGATCGCAGGCCAGGGCATTGGCAAAGGCCTCGACGAGGGAACCGGCGCGGGCAACGCCGCAGGGATTGGCGTGCTTGACGATCACGCACGCCGGCTCGTCGCCGAGATCGGCGAGGCACGACCATGCACCATCGGCATCGACGATATTGTTGTAGGAGAGCTCTTTCCCCTGAACCTGCCGGGCTCCCGCAATTCCGTCAGGCTTCGGCGAGGTTGCGTAGAAGGCGGCCTGCTGATGAGGGTTCTCACCGTAGCGGAGTGACGCGATGCGCCGGCCGGCCAGCGCAAAGGTCTCAGGAAGAGGTGAATCGGCAGCGGATGCGAGGAAGCGTGCAATCGCCGCATCGTAGGCGGCCACACGAGCGAAGGCCTTGGCTGCAAGCCGACGCCGCGTCCCGGCAGGAACCGTTCCTCCATTCGCCTCGATCTCGCGCAGGACATCGGCATAGTCGGCCGGGTCGACGAGCACCACGACATCGCCGTGGTTCTTCGCCGCCGCCCTGATCATGGCGGGGCCGCCAACGTCGATCTTCTCGATCGCGTCGGCGAACGCGGCTCCCGCATCGACGGTAGCCTCGAAGGGATAGAGGTTGACGGCAACGAGGTCGATATAGGGAAGGCGGTGATGTTCCATGGCGGCGGTGTGCCCCGCGTCGCCGCGCCGGGACAGGAGCCCGGCGTGAATCATCGGATGCAGCGTCTTGATGCGCCCATCGAGGATTTCGGGAAAGCCGGTGAGCTCGGACACGTCGCGCACCGCGATGCCGGAAGCGCGCAAGGCGGATGCGGTGCCGCCAGTGGAGACGAGCTCGACGCCGAGCGCGACAAGGCCACGGGCCAGCGGCTCAAGCCCGCTCTTGTCCGAAACGGAAAGCAAGGCGCGGCGAATGGGAGGGGTCATGAAAGGCTCCGGACAGGCGAGGCCCGGCGCATAGCACAGGGCGAAACGTCTGCAAACCGGTCAGAGCGGCAGTTCCAGCTCGTCGGACGGAGCGACCGCCAGCTCGTGGCGCTCGGCCCGCTTGAAGGCCCAGATGACGCGCGCCGAGCTGCCGACCTCGCCACGCAGCACGATCTGGCTTGACTTGCGAGGCCCGCTGCCGCCCCACAGCCGGATGCTCTCCTCAAGATGAATCTTGGCACCGGAGGCGAGGAACCTCCATCCGGTGTGTTCGGTCTTCAACATGATGCTCGCCCCGTCCTGGGACAGAGTTGCCTTCACCGAAGGGTGGAGGTGAAAGCGAACCGCGAAGGCGGTTGCTGCTTCCGGTGGCCCCGCGGCCGACATGAGCGAGTCTTCGCCGCGCAGGTCGTTGCCGCGTGCCGAAAGGAACAGCGTCCGGCCGTGAACGAAGGTGCGGTCGTTACCCTGCAGAATGCGGCCGCCCTCCACGAGCGAGCCCACGCTCGAAGACTCGACGCGCGGCGGCATGGGTGCGGGTCCGGGCGGCATGCCCCGCGAGCGCAGGCGGCCGAACATGCCCGGTCCGCCGGAAGCGCCCGTGACGCCATCGATGGTCAGTGTGCTGTGGGCCTCCATGAGGCGGCCCGCCGCGGCGAGCTCGGAGTTGTCGACGATGGGTGCGCCGCAGTTGGTGACGATCCGGTCGGCGGCGTCGGAGAACTCGAAGGCGAGCCCGTCGTCGGCGCGATCTCCAGCCCGCGGGTCTTCCTCTGCGAGGCGGGCGATGACGATCGCCGGTCCGCCGTCGAGGCGGCCGAAGCCCGAATGGACCGCGTGGGCGAGCGGCCGGCCCTTGATGGAGTCGACGGCGAGGACTGCCTCGCAGGCCGAGACCATCGGATCGTTGGCGCCCTGGAAGATCGCGACGCCTCCATCACCGTGACGGAGGAAGCGCAGCATCGGCAGCATCCGTTCGAGCGCGCCGTGAACGGCCGCCGGAAGCTCGATACGGGCGGACTCGCAGGCATGACGCAGCGGGAGAAGGTCGAGCAGTAGGCGGAGGAGGGTTTGCGGGTTGCGGGACACATGACCGCCGTCCGGCAGGATCTGGCCATCGAGGGCGGCGCTCAGGGTGGCGAACGCCGACGGCCGCAGCGTTTCGAGACCGCGAAGCCCGAGGGCGGCATAGAGGAGGCCGATGGCCGCCGGCAGGCGGTCGGCGGCGCCGGGGAACAGGATGCGGCGCTGGAGCTCGCGCACCTGGCGGCCGAGCGATGCGAAGAAGCCGTCGCCGAAGCTCTCCGCTGCTCCGTGGCAAAGATAAGGGGCAGAGGTCACCCAGGACTGGAGCCTGCGGCCGGCGACGGCAAGGGAGGCAGGGGACTCGCGATGGCGGCGATGGTCGATCCAGTCGGACACCAGGGCGCGGGCATGCAGGCGGTGCAGTTCGCGGCCGGTCGCGGCAATATCGGCCAGCCAAGCGAAGCCGTGCAGCGCCTCGCGCCAGGGCCCATGGCCCGTCGTGCAGTCGAATACCACCGTGCCGCGGCATCCGACCTCGACACCGGCGAAGCGGAACGTGCCATGGTAGATGGCCTGACCCGCGGCAGCGTCGCCGTCGAGCAAGGCCTTGATCGGGAGGCCGATGCCGTCGATCCGCGGCGCAAAGAGTGCGCCGCCCAGACCAGTGCCGGTGCGACTTTCAGCAGTCCTCGAGCCGGAGGCTGCCGGCGCATCGCGCCACACTTCCCGGTTCTTTGCCAAATCCATGCGGCAGCCTTGCAATTCCGAAGCGATGGGGGTGACTCGACTCCCACTAAACGATACGGGGCGTTAACGATTTGATAACGATATGAAGCCCGGTCAAACTCGCTCGAGACGCATGGCAAAAAAGCCATCGAGGCCCTGATCGGGCCGCGTTCGCAGGACGCCGGATCGATCAATCCATTCGGGCCTGAGCCCGTCCCGCTCGGCCACGATGGGCGCGAGACGCAGGGAGGTCGGCAGGGATCGGGCGTGAGCCTCGCCTTCTTCCGTTTGCAGGGAACAGGTGCCGAAGACCAGTATGCCGCCGGGTTTGAGAAAGCTCGCGGCCCTGGCGATCATCCGGGACTGCAGGCCGGCGAGCTCGACGACATCATTCGGCTTCAGGTGGAAGACGAGATCGGGATGGCGCCGGATCGTTCCGGTCGCCGAGCAGGGAGCGTCGAGCAGCACGGCATCGAAAGCTTCGCCCGGCGCGTAGGCGAAGAGATCGGCCTCGACGACCGTGGCAGCAAGGCGCAGGCGCGCCAGATTGTCCGAGAGCAGGCGAAGCCGGGCCGGCGAACGGTCGAGCGCGGTGACATCGGCTCCGGCGGCAGCGAGCTGGAGGGTTTTTCCCCCGGGCGCGGCGCACAGGTCGAGCACCTTACGGCCTTCTACCGGCCCGAGCAGGCGGGCGGGAAGGGCGGACGCGGCATCCTGCACCCACCAGGCGCCGTCTCCATAGCCGGGCAGATTTGCGACCGTATCGGGCCCCTCGGGAAGCCGCACCGTCGAGCCGTGAAACACCTCTCCGCCGAGGCGTGCCGCCCAGGCCTCGGTCTCGACGAAGCACCGTCAGATCGAGCGGTGGCTGGCGGCGGTGCGACTCGGCGATGGCTGCCGCCGCTTCATCTCCGTAGCCGGCCCGCCAGCTGTCGAACAGCCAGGCCGGCGTGTTGGCAGCGGGAAGGTCGCTGCGCGGCTTGGCGGCATCGGCGGCGAGCTTGCGGCAAACGGCGTTGACGAGACCGGAGAAGTGTCGGGCCTGCATGTCGCCTTTGGCATCGGCGACGGCGAGATCGACCGCGGCGCGGGCCGGGAGGCGCATATAGTGGATCTGGGCTGCCGCGACGAGGAGGATGTCCATGACAGGGCCGGACGATTTCGGCAGTGGCCGGGAGAGGTAGCTTCCCAGCGCCGCAGCAATGTCGCCGTGCCGGCGCAGCGCCGTCGCCGCGATGGCATAGCACAGGCTCCGATCGCGCGGCGCGGCATCCTTCAGTGCGCCGTCATGCAGCAATGCATCGAATTCCTGATCGAGCAGACGTTCACGGCGCATCACCGCCGAAAGCAGGCGGCGCGCAATGCGGCGCGGCTCGAGTCCTTGAGGCTTCGGCGGCTCTAGCCCCAAGGGCCACGCCGCGGCGAGGCGCCGGAGAATGAAGGCGGTCCCGCCGGCGATGCCCGCATCTCATGAGCGAGCGCCTCGAGGGCGGCGATCCGGTTCTCGGTGTTCGGATGGGTGGAGAAAAGATTGTCCATGCCGGCACCCGACAGCGGATTGATGATGAACAGGTGCGCGGTGGCCGGATTGGCCTCCGCCTCTTCGTTGGGAACGCGTTGCACCAGGGCGGCGATGGTACCCAATGCGGACGCAAGCGCCAGAGGCTTTCCCGATATCGTCGCCCCGTCCCGATCGGCCGAGTATTCGCGCGTCCGGCTGATCGCCATCTGGACGAGCATCGCCGCGACCGGCGCCAGGATGGCCATGGCGATCGTCGCCAGGGGACCGATGCCGTTCCCGCGATCGCGGGGACCGAAGAACAAGCCGAAATTGGCGAGCATGGAGATGGCGCCGGCCAGCGTGGCGGTGACGGTCATGATCAGCGTATCGCGGTTGCGGATATGCGCCAACTCGTGGGCGATGACGCCGGCAACCTCGTCGCGGCTCAGATTCTGGAGGAGGCCCGTGGTCGCGGCGACAGCGCCGTGAGCCGGATCACGCCCGGTCGCGAAAGCATTAGGCTGTGGATTGGATATCAAGTAGACGCGCGGCATGGGCAAGCCGGCGCGCTGCGCGAGGTCGCGGACGAGATCGACGTATTCGGGTGCCGTGTCGCGCGTGACTTCCTCGGCGCCGTACATGCCGAGGACCATCCGGTCGGAATTCCAATAGGCGAAAACGTTCGTCGCCACGGATATGGCAAGCGCGATCAACGCTCCCGTCTGGCCACCGAGCAGATACCCGAAGACGAGGAAGAGGGCCGTCAGTCCGGCCAGCAGTACCCCGGTGCGAAAAATATTCATGGGCGTTCATGCTCCAAGGTCAACGACGGAGCATATATGTGGGCCGCGCCTGCCCGCTTCAACGATGGTCGGCGCCGGCCCAAGCTTCAGAGGACGATCACTTTGGTCCCGATCCGGACGCGTCCGTAGAGATCGATGACCTCCTCGTTGAGCATGCGGATGCATCCCGACGATACGGCCATGCCGATCGTCCAGGGCTCGCGCGTCCCGTGAATGCGGTAGAGCGTGTCCTGGCTGCCCTGGTAGAGATACATGGCGCGGGCGCCGAGCGGGTTCTGGGGGCCGCCCGGCATGCCGGTTGCGAACTCAGCCGCCAGAGGATCGCGCTCGACCATCTCGGGCGGCGGATACCATGCCGGCCATTCGGCCTTGCGCGCGACGTGGGCGACGCCTGACCAGTTGAAGCCCCGGCGGCCGACGCCGACCCCGTAGCTGATCGCCCGCCGGTCCGGGAGGACGTAGAAGAGGCGGCGCCTGCGCGTATCGACGATGATGGTTCCGGGACGCTCGGGCGTGAGGTAGTCGATGACCTGCTTGCCCTTGTAGCGCGCGCCGCTCTTGAACCCGAGGTTGAAGTTCGGCTTGAGGTTCCGGTTTCTCCATTCCGCCTGCGCCGGCCCGCCGAACAGGGCAGCCAAGCCGGCCAAAAGTAACGCACGCCGATTCATATCGTCCGCTCTCCCAGGACATTCGTCGTCTGCAACCGACACTATTTTAGTCCTGGCCAAGGTTGCAAGTGGACTTCTGGCCGGCGCTCAGGCCCTTTGATTCTGGCGGTTGGCGACCAGGTCGTCGACGACCGCCGGATCCGCCAGGGTCGAGGTATCGCCCAGGTTCTTGAAGTCGTCTTCGGCAATCTTGCGCAGGATGCGGCGCATGATCTTGCCAGAGCGCGTCTTCGGGAGGCCGGGGGCGAACTGGATCTTGTCGGGCGTGGCGAGGGCGCCAATTTCTCGGCGCACCCAGGTCACCAGCTCCTTGCGCAGGTCCTCGTCGCCGTTCTCACCGGCCATCAGCGTCACGTAGCAGTAGATGCCCTGACCCTTGATGTCGTGCGGATAGCCGACGACGGCGGCTTCGGCGACCTTGGGATGGGCAACGAGCGCCGACTCGACCTCGGCCGTGCCGAGGCGATGGCCAGACACGTTGAGAACGTCGTCGACCCGGCCGGTGATCCAGTAGTACCCATCGGCATCCCTGCGGCAGCCGTCGCCCGTGAAATACTTCCCCTTGTAGGTCGAGAAGTAGGTCTGCACGAAGCGCTCGTGATCGCCGTAGACGGTGCGCATCTGTCCCGGCCAGCTGTCCAGGATGACGAGGTTGCCGCTCGCGGCGCCTTCGAGCTCGCTGCCCGCCTCGTCGACGAGGGCAGGCCGGCAGCCGAAGAACGGGCGCGTGGCGGACCCCGGCTTCAACTTCGTGGCGCCGGGCAAGGGCGAGATCATGATGCCGCCCGTCTCGGTCTGCCACCAGGTATCGACGACGGGACACCGTCCGTCGCCCACCACCCGATGGTACCATTCCCAGGCTTCCGGATTGATAGGTTCGCCCACGGAGCCGAGGAGCTTGAGCGAGGCGCGCGAGCACCTTTTGACGAAATCCTCGCCGGCACCCATCAGGGCGCGGATGGCGGTCGGCGCAGTGTAGAAGATGTTGACCTTGTGCTTGTCGACGACCTGCCAGAAGCGTGATGCGTCCGGATAGTTGGGAACGCCTTCGAACATCATGGTGGTGGCGCCGTTGGCGAGCGGTCCGTAGAGAATGTAGGAGTGACCCGTCACCCAGCCGACATCGGCCGTGCACCAATATGTATCGCCGTCGTGATAGTCGAAGACGTACTGGTGGGTCATCGATACGTAGACGAGATAGCCGCCGGTCGTGTGCAGCACGCCCTTGGGCCGGCCCGTCGAGCCGGAGGTATAGAGGATGAACAGCGGATCCTCCGCCTTCATCTTCTCCGGCGCGCACTGGCTCGAAACGCCGGCGACCTCGTCGTGATACCAGACGTCGCGTCCGGGAGTCATGGCGATCTGCCCGCCGGTACGACGGATGACGAGCACGCGCTCGTCGCCGGCACATTTCTTCAGCGCCTCGTCGGTATTCTGCTTGAGCGGTATGCGGCGCCCGCCGCGCAAGCCTTCGTCGGCGGTGATGACGAGCTTCGAGTCGGCGTCGCTGATGCGGCCGGCGAGCGACTCCGGCGAGAAGCCGCCGAACACCACGGAATGGACGGCGCCGATCCGCGTGCAGGCCAGCATGGCGTAGGCGGTCTCGGGGATCATCGGCATGTAGATGGTGACGCGGTCGCCCTTCTTCACGCCGAGCTTCTTCAGGACGTTGGCGAAGCGGCAGACCTGCTCATGAAGCTCGCGATAGGAAATCTTCTTGTCGTAGTAGGGATCATCGCCTTCCCAGATAATCGCCGTCTGGTCGGCGCGCTTTTTCAAGTGGCGGTCGATGCAGTTGTGCGACACGTTGAGGATGCCGTCCTCGTACCAGCGGATCGACACGTCCGGGTAGGCGTACGACGTGTTCTGGATCTTCTTCGGTGCGCGGAACCAGTCGAGCCGCTTGGCTTGTTTGCGCCAGAACGAGTCCGGGTTACGGATCGAGTCCGCATACATCTTCCTGTAGGCGGCGTCGTCGATCCAGGCGCGCTTCCGCCACTTCGCCGGAACCGGGTAGACCTTCTCCTCCATGGGCGTAAATCTCCCTTGAATGCCGGTATTGGCCCCCATTCCGGGCCTGGCCTTGCCCTATCTTGCATTGTGTCAACGCCCAAAGGCAATTCCTCACCGTATGCCGGCGCATCGGCCCCTCTTTCATTTCACCCACTTCGTCCTCCTCGGCTGCTTCTGGGGGCTGTCGCCGTCTCTCTACAAGCTGATGGGGGAGGCAGGGGTGCCCGTCCTGCACATCATCGTGCTGACCGGCTTCGGAGTCGGGATCGCGCTCGGCGCTATCGGCGCGGCGAGGTCGCAGACCTTCACGCTTAGGCGCGAGGTTCTCGTCTTCGGTTTCGGGTGCGGCGCCATCATGAACGTGCCCTTCGGCCTGTCGCTGCTCTTCGCCCGCCACGTTCCGCCTGCCGAGTATGCCCTCATCGTATCGACGGCGCCGTTCTTCAACTATGTCGTCGCGCTCATCGGCGGGCGGGAGAGGGGGCAGCTGCGCCGGCTGATCGCGGTCGGAACGGGCTTCGTCTCGGGCGCGATCCTGGTCCTCAGCCGCAACGGAATGGAGAGCGAGACCGTCTCCGCGTGGCTGCCGGCGGCCTTCGTCGTGCCCATCATCTACACGCTCTACAACTGGTTCGCGGCGCGCTTCTGGCCCCGCAATGCGGACGTCCTCGCGGTGGGAACGGCGGAGTCCATCTTCTCCGGCCTCGTCGCGCTTCCCCTGCTCCTCGTCTTCGCGCCGTTCGGTGCGGAGGTCGCGAGTGCGTTCGGATACTGGCTCGTCGTCGCCACCACCGTCATCTGGATCATCGAGCGGATCACGTTCTTCACGCTGATCCGCGACAAGGGTGCTCTCTATACGATCCAGGCCGTCTATGTCGCAACGCCGGCCGGCGTCGTGTTCGCGCTCCTGATCTTCGGCGGCAATGGCGATCCGTGGATCTGGGCGAGCCTCGCGCTCCTGATGGTCGCCCTGTGGTTGAACAACCGGCAGCCGGCGACGGAGCGCGGCTAGGGGACGAGTTGCCAGACGGTTCCCGTCTTCTCGTCGCCATCCTCGATCTCGCGCGACACGGGAATACGATAGTCCGCAAGGCGGCGAAGCGTGCCCACGGGAAGATAGGCGCGACCGGGATCGCCGATCAGCACCGTCGATCCGCGGTCATGCGCATCGGTGAGCCACGCGAGAAGGCTCCGGGCAAGCTCTCGCTCATAGAAGAAGTCACCTACCGTGACGACACTGTCGCGAGGCGGGTCGAGCGTGCGGAAATCGCGAAGCTCCACTCGGATCGCAGCCGCATTCGTCAAGGCGTTTAGACCGGCAGCGGCAGCGGCGACGGGATCGGTGTCGACCGCAAGCACCGAGCGCGCACCGGCGTGTGCCGCCGCGATCGCGACGAGACCGGAACCGGTTGCGACATCGACGACGTCGCGTCCCGCTACCAGGGCCGGATGGTCGATCACATGGCGCGCCAACGCCAGGCCGCCCGCCCAGGCGAAGGCCCAGAACGGCGGTGGAAGGCCTTCGGCCGCCAAAGCCGCCTCGGTCTTCGTCCACACCGGCAACAGTTCGTGCGTCAAGTAGAGGACGATGCCGGGCAGCAGCGGTGGCGCCTGCAGCTCGGCGTTCGAGCGCACGAAGTCCTCCGCCTGATCCGGCGTCACGCTAGCTCCGCGACTTGCCGATGCCTCCAATCGCGCAGATCTCCTTCCAGTGGGCGGGCGTGACGGGCTGCACCGACAGGCGAGAATTGCGAACCAGCACCATGTCCTTCAGGCGCGGGTTGGCCTTGATGCGCTCCATGTCGACGGGCGCGGGAAGGTCCTCGACGGCCCGGATGTCGACGCATTCCCACAAACCAGTCTTGTCGGAAGAGTCGGGATGAGCCGCCGTAGCGACCTCGACGATGCCGACGATCTCCTTTCCCTCCCCCGAGTGGTAGAAGAAGCCGCGGTCGCCGACCTTCATGGCGCGCATGTTGTTGCGCGCCTGGAAGTTCCGGACGCCGGTCCACTCCTCGCCCCGCTTGCCCTTCGCCTTCTGCTGCTTCCAGGACCAGGTGCCCGGCTCCGACTTGAACAGCCAGTATGCCATCCCTCATGTCTCCGCGATCAAAGCCTGGCCTCCGCCGCAGACGATGACGGGTCCGGTCAGGGAACTCAACTCAGTTCTCCGGCCGCAGCGGCCGCGTCAGCAACGCCTCGACGGCCGCGTCGATATCGAGGCCTTCGAACAGGATGGCATGGACGGCCCGGCAGATGGGCAAGTCGAGGTCGTTCGCCGCAATGATCGTCGCAAGCGCCTCGGCGGTCGCCACGCCTTCGATGGTCTTCGGGCCCGCGGTGAGCTCGGAGGGCTTCCCGCCCTTGCCGAGAGCGACGCCGAAGGAGAAATTGCGCGACTGCAGGGACGAGCAGGTGAGGACGAGATCGCCTAGGCCCGAAAGTCCGGTCAGCGTTTCCGGTAGGGCGCCCATCGCCCTGCCCAGGCGGATGAGCTCTGCGAAGGCCCGCGCGGTCAACGCAGCGCGAGCGCTGTCGCCCAATCCCCTGCCTTGCGCAATGCCGCAGGCGATGGCGAGGACGTTCTTCACCGCCCCGCCGAGCTGGACACCCGTCATGTCGGCGGAGGAATAGATCCGAAAGGCGGACACGCTCAGTCGCCGGGCCAGGTCGGATGCCGCGGCGAGGTCGACGCCGGCGAGCGCAACGGCGGTCGGCTTTCCGACCATGACGTCGGCCGCGAAGCTCGGGCCCGACAAGGTGAAGGGAACGATGCCGGGACTCGCTTCGGCGGCGACGGTGGACATGAACTTGCCGGAGCCGATTTCTAGTCCCTTGGCGGCGATGAGCGCGGGTAGGCCGGCCGGCAGGCGCGAGGCGAGGTTCGTCATCACGGCACGCGTGGATTGAGCTGGGGTCGCCAGGATGAGCAGGTCGACGCCCGCGAGGTCGGCCGGGTCGTCGCTTGCCACGATGCCCGCCGGAAGCGGCCCGCCGGCAGGGCGGTCAGGATGGTGGCGGCGGTCGGAATTGATGGAGTCGACAACCTCGCGACGGCGCGCCAGCAGGATGACGTCCATGCCGGCCCGTGCGGCGACGGTTGCGAGTGCGGTGCCCCAGGCGCCGGCACCGACGACGCCGGCCCTCGATCGTGCGCTCATGCCTTGACGCCGGCACCGGGAGCCGGCTCGGCTCCCGCGTCCAACGGCCACCGGGCACGGGCCATGGCGTCGACGTCGTCGACCATGCCGCGGGCCAGACGCTCGGCGCCGGCCCAGGCGATCATGGCGGCATTGTCGGTGCAGAGCTCCGGCGGAGGAACCGCGAGGGCGAATTTCTCGGCCGTGCACAGCTCCGAGAGGGCCCGGCGGATTCTCGCATTGGCAGCGACGCCGCCCGCCACCACGAGCACGTTACGCCATGCGACGGCAGCGGAGCGAAAACGTGCCATGGCGTATTTCGTCCGGCTGACGAGGGTGTCGGTGACGGCCGCTTCGAATCCGGAACAGATGTCGTCGACGTCCCAATCGCTCAGAGGGCGCGCAGCATCGGCGGCAAGCCGAACGGCGGTCTTCAGTCCCGAGAATGAAAAGTGCTCCGTATCGCGGCCGGCGAGGGGGCGCGGGAAGATGAAGCGTCCCGGATCGCCGCGACGTGCGCGCAGCTCGACCGCCGGTCCGCCGGGATAGCCCAGCCCCAGAAGCTTCGCCGTCTTGTCGAACGCCTCGCCCACGGCGTCGTCGATGGTGGTGCCGTAGCGGGTGTAGCGGCCGACGTCGTGAACGGCGAGCGTCTGGGTGTGGCCTCCGGAGATGAGGAGGAGAAGATAGGGCGGTTGCAAGCCGTCGGTCAGGCCCGGGGTCAGGGCATGTCCCTCGAGATGATTGATGGCGAGGAAGGGACGGTCCAGGGCGAGCGCCATGGCCTTGGCAGCGGTCAGGCCGACGAGCAGGCCGCCAAGCAGTCCCGGCCCCGCTGTCGCGGCGAGGGCGTCGATGTCCGACCACTCGACGCCCGCCTCAGCGATGGCGCCCACGACCAGGGATTCGAGATGCAGCATATGCGACCGCGCCGCAATCTCGGGAACGACTCCCCCATAGGGCGCATGGTCGCGAACCTGGGAGAGCACGCGGCTCGACAGGATCTCGCCGCGGCCATCCGACCGCCGCCGAACGACGGCGGCTGCCGTCTCATCGCAGGAGGTCTCGATTCCGAGCACGGTATGGGTGCGACTATCCATGGACAAACAAAGTGTGGCGGCCCCTCGGTGAAGCCCCTAATAAATGATGCAATCGGCGCGGTCCTAACATCCTATCGGGGATCATGCAAACATCGAAGCTGCGCATCGGCACCAGAGGCTCGAAACTTGCCCGCATCCAGGCGCAGGAGGCCAAGGACCGCCTCGTCGCGGTGCACGGCCTCGATCCCGACGCGATCGAGATCCGGGTCATCTCTACGTCCGGCGACCGCATCCAGGACCGCCCGCTCTACGAGCTCGGCGGCAAGGGTCTTTTCACCAAGGAGATCGAAGAGGCCCTCATCGCGGGTGAGATCGACCTTGCCGTGCATTCGATGAAGGACATGCCGGCGATCCTTCCCGGAGGACTCGCGATCGCCTCCCTGCTGCCGCGCGAGGATGCGCGCGATGCGTTCATCTCGCCGCTCGCGCAATCCCTCCGCAGCCTGCCCAGAGGGGCGAAGCTCGGCTCCTCTTCGGTGCGGCGCGCGGCGCAGGTGCGGCGGCTCAGGCCCGACATCGAGGTCGTCAATTTCAGGGGCAACGTCGAAACGCGACTCCGGAAGCTCGACGAGGGGCAGGCGGACGCCACGCTGCTGGCCTGCGCCGGCCTCAACCGGCTCGGACTGCAGGGCCACGTCACTTCGATCGTGGCGATGGAAGACATGCTGCCGGCCGTGGCGCAAGGTGCCATCGGCATCGAAGCGCGGGCCGGCGACGAGCGCATCCACCATCTCGTCGCGGCCATAGCGCATGAGGCAACGACGATCACCGTATCCTGCGAGCGCGCCTTTCTGGCGGTGCTCGAAGGCTCATGCCGGATGCCGATCGCGGGGCACGCCGTCCTCGAGGGCGGTCGCATCTCGTTTCGCGGCGAGGTGCTCACCGCCGATGGAACGAGGGTCTTCCCGGCCAGCCGCGAGGGACCCGCCGGGGATGCAACCGCGCTCGGCCGCGAAGCAGGCGAGGAGGTCCGGCGTGCCGCCGCCGGCCATCTCGAGAGCTGATCGATGCGACTGATCGTGACGCGTCCCATCGCCGATGCACTCCCGCTTGCAGAAAAGCTCAAGGCGCTTGGGCACGAAGTCATGATGGCGCCGCTCTTCACGATCCGTCCGCGGCTCGGTGTGGAAATCGCGGAGCGTCCCTATGCGGCGGTCGCCTTCACGAGCGCGAATGCGGTACGGATGATTGCGGCGCAGGCGGCGCTCGAGCGGCTCAAGGCCATTCCGGCCTATACGGTCGGTCCGCAATCTGCCGCGGAGGCACGGCGAGCCGGTTTCGCAAACGTCATCCAAAGTGGCGGCGACGCACGAGCGCTCATCGATACGATCACGAAACGCGCGGAGCCCCGAGGCGGTCCGATCCTCTATCTTTCCGGCAACGAGATCTCCGTCGACATCGCCGGCAGGCTCGCCGCGGCCGGCTTTGCCGTCGACCGCGTCGTCGCTTACGATACGGAACCGGTCGGGCCGCTTCCCGCCGACGTCGTCCAGGCGATCCGCGATGGAAAGGCCCTGGGCGTGCTTCTCCATTCGGCACGGGCGGCCGAGCGATGGGTCAAATGCGTTGCCGAAAGCGGTCTTGAACCTTATATGGAAGCGATCGCTCATTTCTGCCTTTCGACCGCCATCGCCGCCCGGCTGCCGCGCGGCATGCGGCGGCTGACAGCGGAGCGGCCGGAGGAAACGTCCATGTTCGCGCTCCTCACGCGAGAGGCGGGCGAACGCAGCTAGAGGGCTTTCGCATGTCGGATGAAACGCGCGACACGGGCGATGCCGAGCAGCGGCCGGTCGATCCACCGATCATCGACCTCAATGCCGATGAATTCAATCGGATCGAGGAAGAGGGAAGCGGCGCGGGAATGCGGCGCAAAATCTTCGATCTCCCCGTCTCGCACTATCTCATCTCTGCAGTCATCGCCTGCGTGGCGGCCGGAGCGATCATCGGCGTCATGATGGCGACCGGACTGGTGCAGCCGGCGGATGGCGATGCGGACAGCATCGAACGGCGGCTGGCGACCGTAGAGACCACGGGCAGCAAGATCAATCTGCAGACCGGCCAGCTTTCCGCGGCGATGGAGGAACTGCGACGGACGCTGAAGGCGGAAACGGAGAGGCTGGCAAGCTTCAAGGACGCAGGCGAAGTGGCGCGCGGCGACGCCCAGCAGGCGCTTGCCGCGGTCGAAGACCTGCGCGGGGCCGTGGCTAGGATCGAAGACGAGCGCAAAACGCAAGCCGGCGAGGTCGCCAAGCTCCGCGACGAGATTGCGCGCCTGAAATCCGTCGCCGCGGCACCCCAGTCTCAGGCAACCGCGCCGCAGTCCGAAACGCAGACCGAAGCGGACCAGCTCGCCGCCGACCTGATCGCATTGCAGACTGCGATCGCGGAAGGCCGGCCCTTCGAGGCCGAGCTGGCGGCGCTTGCCGCAGCCATGCCGAAATCCGAAGACATTCCGGCGGCCGCCGCATTCGCAAGGCAGGGCGTGCCGAGCCGGGCGACGCTGCTCTTGCGGCTGAAGGCAACCGTCGAGGAGTCGACCGCCGCCGAAGCGGAAAGCGGCGGCGAGGAGTCCGGAATCTGGGACGCGGTGAAGAAAAAGGTCACCAGCGTCGTCCGCATCCGACCGCTCGAGGACGCGGCGTTCCTCGATGCGGCGCGCGCCTCGGTCACGATGATGGAGGAGGGAGACCTCGCGGCGGCCATCCGCAATCTGGAGCAGGTTTCGGGGACGCCGCCCGAGCCGATCCGGCTGTGGATCGCCGATGCCTCGTCGCGGCTCCAGCTCGACCTCGCCCTCGAACGGCTTTCCGACGCGGTGGTAAGAGAGATCAGCCGGCGAACATGATCCGCCTTCTCATTCGCTTCGCCTTCGTCGTCGCAATCGCCGGCGCCGTCGCCTGGGTCGCGGACCGGCCGGGAGCGCTGACGATCGACTGGCTCGGCAAGCGCATCGAAACGTCGGTGGCGCTGGCCGTCGGCATCCTTGCCGTTTCGTTCCTCGCCCTGCTGGCGACGATCGGCATCGTGCGGCGAACCTGGCACGCGCCGGGTGCTCTCACCGAATATTTCCGCCTGCGAAAGACGCGGCGCGGCTACGATGCGCTCTCCAAAGGTATCGTGGCGGTGGGTGCCGGCGACGTTGCCAGCGCCAAGCAATTCGTCGCCGTCGCCAGGAAGGTACTCGGCAACGACCCGCTGACCAAGCTTCTCGAAGCGCAGGCGGCGCAGATGGCGGGCCAGACGGAAGCCGTTACGGCGCTGTTCGGCGAGATGTCCAAGTCTCCGGACACCAGGCTCCTGGGCCTCAGAGGCCTGTTCAACCAGGCACGGCAGAAGGGCGATCTCGCACGAGCCCGCAAGCTCGCCGAGGAAGCGCTTGCCGACCGGCCCGGACTTCCGTGGGCGTCGCGGGCGATGCTCATGTTCCATTCCTCATCGAAGAACTGGGAAGGCGTGTCGGCGACGCTCGACGGACTGCGAAAGACCCAGGCGATCGACGGGCCGGCGGCGAACAAGAAGCAGGCTGTGGTGCTCACCGCGCAGGCGGCCGACAAGGAGAAGACGTCACCCGCCGAGGCGCTAGGGCTGGCGCTCAGGGCGCACCGCCTCGATCCGAGCCTCGTCCCGGCTGCAGCGATCGCCGCACGACTGCACGCCAACGAAGCGCAGACGCGGAAGGCTTCGAAGGTCGTGGAGCGAACCTGGCGCCTCAATCCGCATGTCGAGCTCGGGAGAATTTATGCTCATTCGAAACCCTCGGCGTCGCCGCGCGAGAGGCTGAAGCGAATCCAGTCGCTGGTGACGCGATCGCCGGGCGGGGAAGAGGGTGCAGTCGCCGTGGCCGAGGCAGCCGTCGAGGCGCAGCAGTGGGACGAGGCGAAAGCGGCGCTCGATCCCTATCTCGGAAACCGGCCGCGGGCGCGGATCTGCGCCCTCATGGCGGAAATCGCCGAAGCCGAAGGCGACAAGGGACGGGCGCGGGAATGGCTGACGCGGGCGGTCAGGGCGCCGCGCGATCCGCAGTGGACGGCCGACGGTATCGTTTCGGATGCCTGGCTCGCCGTGTCTCCGGTCACGGGCGAGCTCGGCGCCTTCGAATGGAAGTCGCCCGTCGAACGGCTGGCGGCCGAGCAGGGAGCGGAGGCGGGACGGGAGATCGCCATGCCCGCCCCGGTCATCGTGGTCGAGGAGGATGATACCAAACGGGAGCCGACGCCGGTCCCGGTCGCCGCGGCTCCATCCCAGTCGCCGGCCGCGCCGGCAATACCGACCAATCCCTTGCCGGACTTTCCGCTTCCGGACGATCCCGGCATCGAGCGCAGCGACCAATCGGACCCGTGGGCCGCCCGCGGCTGAGCAAGGTTGAAATTAAAGGGGAATGGCGGTATGGAGGCTTTCGTCTCACGGCAGACGAGTAATGGCCAGCCGCCTTAGCTCAGTTGGTAGAGCATCGCATTCGTAATGCGAGGGTCAGGTGTTCGAGTCACCTAGGCGGCACCACTTTGCCTTATGCCTACACCTAAGCCACGAACTTCGGTTCAAGTCCTCGAATGATTTGGACTAGTTGAACCACATCCGCTTTCTCAAAAATGCCCTCAACTCCATTGCGATGAAATCAGAAAAGGGTGTCTCATAGAGGACTTTTGGGTCCATCACCCCGCAAGCGGTCAGGTGGTTGATGATTTCGTCGACAAATCGAAGTTGATCGCCAGTAAGACGGCGCCCATCCAGAAATTCAACGAAAGCACGCTTGGCTGCATCCCGGTCCAGTCCCACAAGTGCACGAACAAAGTGCGGTAGCCCGCCGTCCGCCTGTAATGCGTCGACGGCTGTTGGTTCAAGGCCAGCCTCAAGGAAAATGCGCTCAAGCTCCATGAGATCGGTCGCGGTCAGGGGCTCGTTCCGCTTCAACTTCAGAACCGCGATGTGGTTCTCATGTGGCTTGAGAAACATTCGCGCCTTAAGTCGGAAGGCATCCTTGTCTGTGCCAAAAGAAACACTAGGCACTGCGATTTCGGTCGAAGCACCGGTGCTATCCTCAAAGTCTGAGTAAACCAAAATCCTCTTTTTGTACTCGATCAGCTTGACCAGCTCGCGCAGCCGCCGCCTAGCGGTTTCCAATGCAAAAGTTACGGATGCACGAGCTCTCCAATGCGCTGGTTATCACGCGGAGCAACCTCACGAGGTTGATTGACCGCCTAGAAGCTCATGAGCTTGTAGAACGGGAACGAGGCCCGCAAGATAGGCGTGGGGCATTTGCCGTACTGACGGGGTCAGGCCGCCGCCTGCGCCGAGAAATCTGACCGACCTATGAGGCGGCAACCAATGAACTCTTCGAGGCACAGCTTTCGGTGTCAGAGGCTCGGGTCCTACGGAAGGTTTTCGCTCGACTTGTCGACTGACACCGAGGCAATGCCCAACCCGAGGTGGTCTACTGGGCCTTCACCCGCGGCAATTCGATCGCCGGGTTGGCGCTCGATTGTTACAGGTTCGTGAGTAAGCCTGAACTCGACTCCCCAGCGCGGGGGCTGCTAAACCGTATCGGGCGCAGGCAACGGTGAGTATTTGCGTCGAGCGCATGCTCGTTTTTTGGCTGAATCATCAAACCGCATCAGGTGGTTTCCGAAATGACACCCGAAACCGACAATATTTATGCCTGGTGGCGGCTTGCAATTTCGCTTTCTCTTGCGACGATCGGCGGAATTGGTGCTTGGGCATCAGTCGTTGCACTGCCAACCATTCAGACTGAATTCGGCATTGACCGGGCGGGCGCATCTTTGCCCTATACTGCTACGATGATCGGCTTCGCCATCGGCGGGGTAGTCATGGGGCGGTTGGCTGACCGCCGGGGCATAGCGGCACCTCTGCTGATTGGCGCATTTTCACTTGGAGGTGGCTTTGTCCTCGCCGCGCTCACCGGAAGCTACCTTCAGTTCTTGATTGTGCAATTCCTGCTTATTGGCTTTTTGGGGAGTTCGGCCACCCTGGGACCGCTGATAGCCGACGTCTCGCAGTGGTTCCACAGGAAGCGGGGGATCGCCGTTGCCATTGTTGCAAGCGGCAACTATCTGGCTGGAACGATATGGCCGCCCTTTCTCCAGCAAGCGATTTCCTCGTATGGCTGGCGCGCCACCTTCATTGCCATAGGCGCATTGTGCATCTGCACGATGCTCCCGTTGGCCTTGCTGCTGAGGCGGCGCCCGATCTACCAGGATCAGCCAAGCCCTGCGAGCCAACCCTCAGGTGCACAAGGAATATTGGAGCGGCCAGCTTTTCTTCAGCCGCTCCTGGTGCTTGCTGGCCTCGCATGCTGCGTGGCGATGTCCATGCCTCAGGTCCACATCGTCGCGTATTGCGGTGATCTCGGATTTGGTCCAGCGCGTGGCGCCGAAATGCTGTCCCTGATGTTGGGTTGTGGCGTCGTGAGCAGGTTGGTCTTCGGCGTCATCGCCGACCGCATCGGCGGCACGGGAACGCTGATCATCGGCTCCTTGCTGCAATGTCTTTCCTTGATATTCTACATGCCCTTCGACGGATTGATGTCGCTCTACATCGTCTCGGCTTTGTTCGGGCTTGCACAGGGTGGAATTGTCCCAAGCTATGCTTTGATCATCCGCGACTACTTCCCGGCCAAGGAGGCCGGATTCCGCATTAGTCTGGTGATAACCGCGACGGTACTCGGTATGGCGTTGGGTGGCTGGATGTCTGGTGAGATTTTTGACCTGACCGGTTCCTATCAGGCTGCGTTCTTGAACGGAATCGTGTGGAATCTTTTCAATCTGGCCATAGCCTTCTGGCTCATACTGAATCGCACACCGCGACTGACCGGTAGAGATGCAGTTTCAGTGGGCAGATCATATTGACAACGCCGGATCGAGCTCAGGGTTCGATGCGAACCCCCAGCAGGCACGCCGGACGCGGTGGGCATCCGGATCGCGTTTAGCCTCGTCAATGTCAAAACCCATAGTCAGAGTGGTAGTTGTCCCCATCCATGCTCCACGTAAATGATCCGCCGCCTTCGACGCCGGCGAACCGGCCGGTTCCCCCAGTCAATTCCCAATTGCCTGTTCCACTCACGCGGGTTTCGCTTTCCGACTGTGCGGCTTTCCCCTGAAAAGTTTGATTAGAAACCGAGCCATCCGAAAAGAGGACGATCAGGTAACCGGAAAACGGCGCGGCTGCATTGGCCATGTCGATGGATTCGGCGCCAGCACAAATCCCGACCTCGCCATTGGCCAATTCAACTCGGCCTTCGAAAAGCTCCAAGCTGTTACCTTGCTGCGTTCTCCGCCAAATCGTGCGTGAGTTTTGAGTGCGGTTTCTGAGATCGCTGTTCTTAGACATCTCGATACGCCCCTCATTCGCGGTTACGGTACACCGAGGTTGTTGATGGTGTCGTGGCGGGATAGTGAGACCGCAACGGGATAAATCCGGTTCCTTTTTAGCTTCAAGGACGATACATCTAAATCGGAGCGGCGGCCGACGTACTGCAATTTGCCTTTAAAAGGGAGGAATGCAATGCCTGTACTTTCGCGACGACTTCTTCTGAGTGCTGCCATAGCACTGCCACTCATGTCATCAACCGCACTGGCCGCCGACAAAATCCTTGCATCGGTCCCCGGTCTCAGCTTTCCCTTCTTCGTTCACATGATGAACGCGTTCAAGGCCGAGATTACAAACCAGGGATACGAAGCAATCGAATCCGACGGCCAGGTGTCATCTCCCAAGCAGACTGCCGACGTCGAGGCTGCCATCACCCAGGGAGTCAAAGGCATCGTCATCAGCCCCAATGAGGTGGACGCAATGGCGCCTGCCCTTCAACAAGCGGTCGAGGCTGGCATCCCAGTCGTCACCGTCGATCGCCGCGTGCCTTCCGTCGAAGGCATTCTCGCCCATGTCGGTGCCGACAATGTCAAGGGTGGCGAGGCGCAGGGCAACCTCATCATGACGATGTTCCCGGATGGCGCCACCATCATCAACTTGCAGGGCCAGTCGGGTGCCTCGCCGGCGATCGACCGCAACAAGGGCCTGCACAACGTGCTCGACCCCGTGAAGGACAAATACAAGATCGTCTTCGAACAAACCGCCGGCTTTGCCCGCGACAAGGGCCTCGCCGTTACTGAGGCTGCGCTGTCCGGTCTTGCGGAACCCCCAAAGGTCATCGTCGCCGCTAATGATGACATGGCCCTCGGTGCGATGGAAGCAGTGAAGGGTCGGGGACTTACCGGCATCGCCATCATCGGCTTCGATGCGCTGCCTGAAGCGCTGGCTCAAGTCCGCGACGGTGGCTTGGCCGCGACCATCGAACAGTTTCCGGGCAAGCAGAGCTCAATAGGCGTGCAGACGTTGGTGAAATTCCTGAAGGACGGCACCAAGCCGGCAGAGAAGGTCAACCTTCTGACACCGGAAGCCGTGACCAAGGACAACCTCAACATCGCCGAGCGCCTCGGCGAAGTGAAGTAGTCACTTGATACCGTCTCCGGCCGGGGGTGAAATCCTCCGGCCGGGGAGATTGGCAAATGACAGCAGCAGACTCGAAGCCGCCGCTTCTATCCATGCGGGGAATATCCAAGACATTCCCTGGCGTGCGCGCACTCCAAGAGGTCGACTTCGAAGTCGGGGCCGCTGAGATCCACGCTTTTCTTGGGGAGAATGGCGCGGGCAAATCGACGCTGCTGAAAATCCTTTCGGGCGCCCAACCGCCAGACAGCGGCACCATAGCGTTCGACGGCAGGGAGGTGCGCTTCGCCTCACCCCACGAGGCTCAGGCCGCTGGCATCGTCACGATATACCAGGAATTCACTCTCGCCCCGGACATGACAGTGGCGGAGAACGTCTTCATCGGCCGCGAGCCCGGCTCGCGCTTTTTCATCAGCTATCGGCAGTTGGAGGCGCAGACGGCGGAACTCTGCAAGCGCATCGGGCTTGATCGCAGCCCCGCTGCACTCGTGCGCGACCTCTCAGTCGCCGAGCAGCAGATGGTCGAGATCGCCCGCGCACTCTCTATGAAGTCGAAGCTCATCGTCATGGACGAACCGACAAGCGCCTTAAGTCGCACCGAGGTCGAAAAGTTGTTCTCCATCACGCGCGCCTTGAAGCGCGAAGGCATCGCGACAATTTTCGTCACGCACCGTCTCCAGGAGGTATTCGAGATTTGCGACAGCTACACCGTACTGCGCGACGGCCGTCATGTTGGCCGCGGCCGAGTCAAGGATACCGACATGGAAGGCATCATTCGCCTCATGGTCGGTCGAGAAATCGGCCTCCTGGCCGCCCGAACGCAGAGCTTCACAACACCTGACGTGGCGCTCGAAGCAAAGAACATCTCTCGCCGCCACACGAGCACCGATGCTAGCGCCATCGAGCTCCATGACGTGTCGTTGAAGGTCCACAAGGGTGAGATTCTCGGTATCGCTGGGCTTGTCGGGGCCGGCCGCACAGAGACGGCGCGTACCATCTTCGGCGCCGATCCCTTCGATTCTGGCGATATTCAGATCGAGGGAAAGCCCGTCACCATCACCTCCCCCCGTGATGCTATCGCTCACGGCATAGGCTTCTTGCCGGAAGACCGCAAGCAGCAGGCCCTTTTCCTCGCCCTCGCCATCCGCGCCAATCTCTCGATCGCTGCGCAGGACCGAATCTCAAACGGCATCTTCATCAGTGCGTCAAAGGAGGACGCTCTGGTTCAGGAGTACAGGAAGCTTCTCAACATCCGCATGGCTTCACCAGACCAGATCGTCGGAAATCTATCGGGCGGAAACCAGCAGAAGGTCGTCCTGGCTCGCTGGCTGGCCTTGGAGCCGAAGGTGCTGATCGTCGATGAGCCGACTCGCGGCATCGATGTCGGCGCCAAGGCGGAAGTCCACAACCTGCTTTTCAAGATGGCGCAATCCGGCATCGCCATCATCGTTATCTCATCCGAGTTGCCGGAGGTGCTTGCCCTTGCCGACCGCATCGTCACCATGCGCGAAGGTCGAGTTACGGGTGAGGTAATGGGTCCCGAGGCTACCCAAGAAAAGCTCATGACATTGATGACCATCGGGGCGCAGCGCGCCGCCTGACGGAGGACCCATGGCCGACGCTACTGCAAAGCCTCAGGAACGCGATTTCGATGCGTTCTCGTTCCTCGCGAGATTCGCACCGCTAATCTTTCTGCTTCTCCTCATGATGGTTTTCGCGATCATGGAGCCGCGCTTTCTGTCTTCGATCAATCTCTTCAACGTCATGCGGCAGGTTTCGATCACCGGTCTCCTTGCCATTGGCATGACATTTGTGATCCTCACCGCTGGCATCGACCTTTCGGTCGGATCACTCCTTGCCTTCGCCGGCCTGGTTTCCGCTGCCGTTGCCAAGGGAGGCATGCAGGACCGCTTCACAGTGGGCGATGATACGTTGGGCTTTGGATGGCCACTTGCGGCGTTGGCGGCGATCTTGGTGGGCGTCGCAGGCGGCGCAATTCAGGGCGTTGCGATCACGCGACTCAAGGTGCCAGCTTTCGTGGTGACACTAGGTGGCATGTCAGTCTTCCGCGGTGGAGCGCTTCTCTTTGCAGCGGGCGGGCCCATTTCGGGCTTCCAACCCGATTTCGCTTGGTGGGGCCAGGGCAAGATCTTCTCCATGCCCGTTCCCGTCATCATCTTCCTCGTCTGCGCTGTTGTCGCCCATATCGTCCTGAGCTACACGCGCTACGGGCGCCAGGTCTATGCGGTGGGCGGAAATCCGGAAGCCGCCCGTCTTGCGGGCGTCAACGTTACGGCTATCCTCTGTAGCGTCTACATCATCATGGGCTTCTTTGCGGGACTCGGCGCCTTTGTGCTCTCAGCTCGCCTCAACTCGGCAGAGGCGGTGGCAGGCACCGGCTATGAACTGACCGTCATCGCCTCGGTGGTCATTGGCGGCACCAGTCTCTTCGGAGGTTCTGGCTCGATCTTTGGTACCGTTGTCGGTGCAATTCTCATCGGCGTCTTGCTCAACGGTCTCGTGTTGATGAACGTCAATTCCTATATCCAGCAGATCATCATCGGGGTGATCATCGTCTTAGCGGTCGCCTTCGACACCTTTGCGAAATCGCGCCGACGTCGCGCCTGAAGTCATCTGAAACTTTGGCCCTCGCGCTTGCCACTAGCAAGAATTAGAACTGCCCTCCCCAGGACTCCCTCAAGCCGCTGCATTTGAAGTGAGACCGCCGACAACGATGGCGCGAGAGCAAAGTTGCTTTGTGACGAGGGCAACGAAGCCTTCGCGAGAGCCTTGCAGGGAAACCCCAACGATGCCGATCTACTGGTGATGCACGCAGATGTCTTGATTAGGCAAGAGAACCCAGAAGTGGCAATCCGTCAAATCGAGACTGCAATAGCCATGAAGCAAGACCACCCTGAATGGTATTGGTGGTCGCTAGGCAGCGCACTTTTCCATGGAAAGCGCTACGCCTTGGCAAAGGACAAGTTGTTAAAAATGAACAACCCGCAACCGCGGGTCTTTCTGATACTTGCTGCCTGTTATGCCCGCCTGAGTGAACAAGCAGATTCTAATGCCGAGGCAGAAAAGCTACTCGACGACGGGAGAAATGCACTAGAAACCTTCAGACAATTGGTGCCCAACTGGACGCTTTCCCATGAGTCCAAACAGCTGTTTGCGATACACAAGGATTCTGCCCTTCAGGACCGCTGGATCGAATCATTGGGGGTCGTAGGTGCCTCTGATTGAGCCACGATCTTTGAGGGGCCCGCCAAAAGCTACTGCAGACGCTTGCGCGGTTGCGCAACGCGCTCCACAGTCGCGAATGAAACGGCTATACTGCTAACCAGGGATGCAGCTGTTGCACGGTGACTGGGTGCGACTGCGGGCGCTGTTCGCGAAATCCTCGTACTACAAGGGTAACGACTCGGACCCTTACGGGGATATCCTGAACATGCTGGCGCGGGGTTCGGACTCCGACAAGCCTCGGCCAGATCGTGCTGCCCTGAAGAAGAAGATCAGCGACAACTTTCCGATGTGGCTTGGGCACGCCGTCGCCATCACCTATTTGGCAAAGGACCTTAGCTCGAAAGAACGAGGTCGCGAGATTATTGCATTCGTGAAGATTAAGGATGCGATCCTGAAGAATGGAACGGGAAAGTCTTCCGACACCGCCTTTGTGGCGCTCTCGGTTCCCGAGAGCCAGCACATTGTGAGGGAGCTCGGATTTGATATCCGACTTCAGACCCTTCAGGTTGAAGGGGAGCGACACTTCGATGTCTATGACGCAATAGACCCGAAGACGAAGGTCCAGCAAACGATCTGGGTGGATGTCTCCGCGCTGTTTCCAAGGTAAGCGCCGGGAAATGTCGGGTCGGGGAAGCAGCAGTAGGCCCAAGTAGGCTAAGGGCGCGCCAGGGCACGTACTGGGCTCACAAACCCTGCTTTCGTCCTACAACGCACCTTGGTCCCCCCTATACGCTTCAGGCCCTGGCGGTCACAATTGGGCCTTCCCCACCTTTGCCAAAACCACATTGAGGGCAACGCGCTAACGGGGATATTTGCAAAGGGCTTGCAAACTGCGGCTTAGGGAAACGTGTTTTGATTTGTATGCCGCACTATTGCGAATCAAAACAGCATCTTAGGCTGCAACTTAAGTTTGGTAATGGTAACTCGAGCTGAAAACGCGCGTCGCTTCACATGCGACTATCATCTCGCCCGCGTGTTAGTAGGGTACTAGTAGGGTGATGATGAACTAGACTCTCCAATGACGTCCAAACATCACCAATCTTAAATCATTGAAAAATCTCGTAGATCCAAAAATTGCCAACTCGCCAACTGGATCAAACCCTCTAACTTATAATTCGTAATGCGAGGGTCAGGTGTTCGAGTCACCTAGGCGGCACCATTTCTTCGGCCACGATCGCTCGCGGCTGCATTCGCACTCCCGGCACGTACGTCGCTTCCATCCAGCGTAGGCTGCATGCCCAAACGGGCATGCCAGCGCATTCGCCAATCACCCAGCGAAGGAGCCATCGATGACCACAGACCTCACCATGCTCGTCTGGAGCGCCGTTCTCTGCATCCTGCTGTTCATGCCCTACGTCCTGGCGCGGGTCGCCGTATGGGGCATTCCCGATACTGTGGGCTATCCGGAAAATCCGCCGGCTTTGCCGCGTTGGGCGGCACGGTCGTGGCGCGCCCACATCAACATGGCCGAAAACCTCGCCCCGTTCGCCGCGCTGGTGCTCGTCGCGCACGTCGCAAGCCTGGCGAACGAGACGACGGCGCTCGGCGCCACCATCTTCTTCTGGGCCCGCCTGGTCCACGCGATCGTCTTCATCGCCGGGCTGCCCTGGGTCCGGACGCTGGCTTTCGTCGTGAGCATCATCGGCGAGGTCATCATCCTGACCCAGCTCCTCTAGCACCTTCTCCCGAACGCTCAGGGCACGGCCATGGGTTCGTGGCATGGCCGCCGCCGACGTGTTAGAAAGGGCATCGAGGGTCAGCCACGATCGAGGGGATCATGCCGGCAGAACCTGCAGCGCCGCCCACCCGACGGCCGCGCGTGCTCATCACGGGCGCTTCCGGCGGGATCGGGGAAGCCTTCGCCCACATCGTCGCGGAGGAGAACTGCGACCTCGTCATCGTGTCGCGGCAGGAGGGCGAGCTCAACCGCGTGAGGGGCGTCATCGCCGCCCGCCACCCGACACTGAGCATCACCGTCATCGTCCGCGACCTCGGCCAGCCCGATGCCGTCCAGCTCGTCCACGACGAGCTCCGGCAGAGGGACCTGATGCCCGACATCATCATCAACAACGCGGGATACGGCCTCACCGGGCATCAGGCGACGCTGCCGGTCGACAGCCAGCTCGGCATCGTCGACGTCAACATACGGGCACTGACCGACATGTGCCTGCGCTTTCTGCCGCACATGGTGGCGCGACAGGGCGGCGGAATTCTCAACATCGCATCGGTGGCGGCGTTCATGCCCGGCCCCTACATGGCGGTGTACTATGCGAGCAAAGCCTTCGTGCTGTCGTTCTCGGAGGGACTTGCCACCGAGCTCGAGCGCACCGGCGTCACGGTGACGGTGCTGTGCCCGGGCCCGGTCCTCACCGGTTTCCAGGCGCGGGCCGGCATGAGGCCGTTCGGAATGCTGCAGAAAATGATGGCCCTGCCGCCCCGCGACGTCGCGCTCGCCGGATGGGAAGGCTTCAAGCAGCGGCGACGCGTGGTGATTCCGGGATTCTTCAACCTGATGGCGGCGCTGGCGGGCAGATACGTGCCGCGGTTCCTCTCGCTGCCGATCATCCGCGCCCTGCAGGCGCCGCGCTAGAACGGGCGAGCGCCTTTTTCCGGAATGCAAAGTCGATTTTGCAAAATGCAAAATCGCGCCCTGGGGCACGGGACGCGTTTCCCTGCAAGTCGCCGGAATTCCGCCACATGCGGCCTTCACCCAACGTGGCACGAAGCTTGCTCTGCTAGAGGCAGCGCTGAGATCAGGTCTTGCGTACTCAGCCGGGGAAACGAGAGAGCGATGGCCTAGCCGCCATCCTCTCTTTTTCTTTGATACGCCACAGGCTTGCGGGGATGGTGGAGCAGAGGGGGATCGAACCCCTGACCTCGGCATTGCGAACGCCGCGCTCTCCCAACTGAGCTACTGCCCCATCGGCGCGAGGAGGGTTATCTAGGCTTCGCCTCTCCGGCCTGTCAAGGCAATCGGCCCGCTTGCGATTTCACCCCGCGACGGCTAGATGTTCAGCCGCTCAAACCCGGGACAGTGGCATGAACCCCTTCATCTGGCTGATCATCACCGTCATACAACTTTACACCTATATCGTGGTCGCCACCGTCATCGTCTCCTGGCTCATCGCGTTCAACGTCATCAATCTGCACAACCCGGTGGTCCGGCAAATCACCTACATCCTAGGCCAGCTGACGGAACCGTTGCTCGATCCGATCCGCAGGGTTCTGCCGAGCCTCGGCGGCCTCGACATCTCGCCGGTCATCCTTCTCCTGCTGCTCTATTTCCTGCAGCGCCTCATCCTCTGGTACGTGCCCTGAACATGCAGGACATCTCGACCCGAACCACGAATGCCAAGATCATCGACGGCAAAGCCTATGCCGAGCGGCTGAGGGAAAGGATCGCCGGCGCGGTCAGCGAGCTCAAGTCGAAGTCCGGACTGACGCCTGGACTGGCCGTCGTCCTGGTCGGCGAGGACCCGGCGAGCCAGGTCTATGTGCGCAACAAGCACAAGCAGACCCTCGAAGCGGGCATGAACTCCTGGGAGCACCGGCTTTCCGTGTCCACGTCGGAAGCGGATCTCCTCAGGCTCGTCGGCCGCCTAAGCGAAGACAGATCGGTTCACGGCATCCTGGTGCAGCTGCCGCTGCCGAAGCAGATCGACTCGCTCAAGGTGCTGAACGCCGTCGACCCGGACAAGGACGTCGACGGATTCCACGTCATCAATGCAGGCCGCCTGGTGACCGGGCAGGACTCGCTCGTACCGTGCACGCCGCTCGGCTGCGTGCTGCTCGCCAAGGACACGCTGCCGAAGCTCGAAGGCGTCGAGGCCGTGGTGGTCGGACGCTCGAACATCGTCGGCAAGCCGGTCGCGCAGCTTCTGCTCGCCGAGAACGCGACGGTGACGATCGCGCATTCCCGGACCCGCGACCTGCCCGATGTCTGCCGGCGGGCCGACCTCGTCATCGCGGCGGTGGGCCGACCGGAGATGATCAAGGGTGACTGGATCAAGCCCGGGGCGTGCGTGATCGACGTCGGAATCAACCGGATCGAACGCAACGGCAAGGCCAGGCTGGTCGGAGACTGCGAGTTCGAAAGCTGCGCCCGAACGGCCGGCGCCATCACGCCGGTGCCGGGCGGGGTCGGACCGATGACCATCGCCTGCCTTCTCAGGAACACGGTGACCGCGGCTTGCCGGCAGGCGGGCGTCGCCGTGCCGGAGACGCTCAAGGGCTCATGAGGCGGCGGCCGACTCGGCGTTCTTCACTTTCTCGGATCGCTTGCGCGCATGGGGATCGAGGATCGCCTTGCGGAGACGGATGGATCGCGGTGTGACTTCCACCAGCTCGTCCTCTCCCACATAGGAGAGAGCCCTTTCGAGCGTCATGCGGATGGGCGGCGTCAGGAGGACGGCGTCGTCCTTACCGGCGGCGCGGACGTTGGTCAGCTTCTTGCCTTTAAGGACGTTGATTTCGAGGTCGTTGCCGCGCGTGTGCTCGCCGACGATCATGCCCGGATAGACCTTCATCCCCGGATCGATGAACATCGGACCGCGGTCCTGGAGATTGAAGATGGCATAGGCGACGGCGGCACCTTCGCCGTTGGAGATCAGGGCGCCGGTGTGGCGCGAGGGAATCTCGCCGACGAAGGGACGGTAGCCGTGAAATATGCGGTTCATGATGGCGGTGCCGCGGGTGTCCGACAGGAGCTCGCCCTGATAGCCGATGAGGCCGCGGGTCGGTGCATGAAAGATGAGCCGCTGGCGGCCGGCGCCGGAGGGCCGCAGATCGACCATCTCGGCCCGGCGCTGCGACAGCTTCTGGACGACGGTGCCGGTGTAGGCCTCGTCGACGTCGACGGTGACCTCCTCGAAAGGCTCGAGGCGCTCGCCCGTCTTTTCATCGGCGTGGAAGAGGACGCGCGGCCGGCCGACGGTCAGCTCGAATCCCTCGCGGCGCATCGTCTCGATGAGGATGGCCAGCTGCAGCTCGCCGCGGCCGGCGACCTCGAAGGCCTCGGGCTCGGACTCCGAAACGGAAACGCGCAGCGCGACATTGCCCTCCGCCTCGCGGAACAGTCGTTCACGGATGACGCGGCTCTGCACCTTGTCGCCTTCGGTGCCGGCGAGCGGACCGTCGTTGATGCGAAAGGTCATGGTCAGGGTCGGCGGATCGATCGGCTGCGCGGCGATCGGGTCGGCGACAGAGGGATCGCAAATCGTATCGGCCACGGTCGCGGCGGTGAGGCCGGATACGGCGATGATGTCGCCAGCCTCGCCTTCCTCGATGGCGAGGCGGTCGAGCCCGTGGAAACCCAAGACCTTCGACACGCGGCCCTGCTCGACGAGGGAACCGTCGCGCGACAGCACCTTGACGGCCTGGTTGGCGCGGATGGTTCCGGAGCGCACGCGGCCGGTCAGGACCCGGCCGAGGAAGGGATTGGCCTCGAGCGTCGTGACGAGAAGGCGAAACGGTCCCGGCTCGACCGCGGGCGGCGGAACATGGCTCTGCACGAGATCGAACAGGGGAGCCATGGATTCCTTCGGTCCCTGGGGCCGCGCCGCCATCCAGCCCTCCTTGGCGGACCCGTAGAGGATCGGGAAATCGAGCTGGCTGTCGGTCGCATCGAGTGCCGCGAAGAGGTCGAACACCTCGTTGACCACCTCGACATGTCGCTCGTCGGCACGATCGATCTTGTTCACGACGACAATGGGCTTCAAGCCGATCTTCAGTGCCTTGGAGAGCACGAATTTCGTCTGCGGCATCGGTCCTTCGGCGGCATCGACGAGAAGGACGGCGCCGTCGACCATGTTCAGGATCCGCTCGACCTCGCCGCCGAAATCGGCATGGCCCGGCGTGTCGACGATGTTGATGCGGCGGCCCTTCCATAACAGGGATGTCACCTTGGCGAGGATGGTGATGCCGCGCTCGCGCTCGAGATCGTTCGAATCCATGGCCCGCTCGGCGACCCGCTGGTTGTCGCGGAAGGTGCCTGACTGCGCGAGAAGGCGGTCGATCAGGGTCGTCTTCCCGTGATCGACATGGGCAATGATGGCTATGTTCCGGAGATCCATGACCCGCCTTCCGCTTCGCGTCCGCTCGGCATGTAGCCGGTGCGGGGCGGCTTTTGAAGCGATATCAGCCGCCTGCGACAACGGCACGGGACCTGCTCATATCCCAGGGGAAACCGGAGGGGTTGTGCCGGAGTGGGACAGATGCTCGATCGCAGTCTAACCATCAAGAATGCGGAAAAGGTCCGCCGCGTCGTCGTCGTAACCTTGCGCGACGGTGAAGTGCTCAAGGGATCGCTCTCCATGTGGACGGGCCACAAGCTCGCCGACGTGATTAACGGCCCGGAGGAATTCCTGGACTTCCAGACCCATGAGGGGGAGGCGTTCCTGGTCGCCAAGAGGGTCGTCGCCAAGATCAAGGGGATCGAAACGGAGAAAGCGGGCCAGCTCCAGCAGAAGATGCGCGAGGTGTCGCTCCTCGATCCGTTCGCCGTGCTCGGCCTCGAGCGCGGAGCGAGCAAGGAGGAGATCAAGCAGGCCTATCATGACCTGGTCCGGACGTATCATCCCGACCGCTTCGCCACGCTCTCGCTGCCAAAGGAAATGAACGACTATGCGAGCGCGATGCTGACGCGCATCAACCTCGCCTACGAGCAGCTTTCTCCCTAGGACGCGCCGGTTCGGCGCCGGCGACCGGCCAGGGTCCGCAGGCGCAGGGCATTGAGCCTGATGAATCCGGCAGCATCCTTCTGGTCATAGGCGCCCCGATCGTCCTCGAAGGTGACGAGCGCGTCCGAATAAAGGCTCTTCGGACTCTTGCGGCCGCAGACGACGACGTTCCCCTTGTAGAGCTTGAGCCGAACGGTTCCCTCGACATCTTCCTGGCTGCGGTCGATGAGCACCTGCAGCATCTCGCGCTCGGGCGAGAACCAGAAGCCGTAGTAGACGAGCTCGGCATAGCGGGGCATGAGGGAATCCTTGAGGTGGGCGGCCTCGCGGTCGAGCGTCAAGGACTCGATGGCGCGATGCGCCGCGGCGAGGATGGTGCCGCCGGGTGTCTCGTAAACGCCGCGCGACTTCATGCCGACGAAGCGGTTCTCCACCAGGTCGAGGCGGCCTATTCCATTGCCGCCGCCAAGCTCGTTCAGCGCAGCAAGCAGCGCAGCCGGCGACAGCGGCTTGCCGTCGAGCGCTACCGGATCGCCTTTCCGGAAGGCGATCTCGACATAGACGGGACGGTCGGGCGCTTCCTCGGGCGCCACCGTGCGCTGGTAGACGTAGGGCGGAGGCTCGGTCCACGGATCCTCGAGGACCTTTCCTTCCGACGACGAATGCAGAAGATTTGCGTCGACGGAGAACGGCGCCTCGCCGCGCTTGTCCTTCGGCACCAGGATCTGGTTCTTCTCGGCAAAATCGACGAGGTCGGTGCGGCTCTTGAACGACCATTCCCTCCAGGGAGCGATGATCCGGATGTCGGGGTTGAGCGCATAGGCGGCGAGCTCGAAGCGCACCTGATCGTTGCCCTTGCCGGTGGCGCCATGGGCGATGGCGTCGGCACCGGTGTCGCGGGCGATCTCGACGAGGCGCTTGGCGATGAGGGGCCTCGCGATGGAGGTGCCGAGGAGGTAGGCGCCTTCATAGAGGGCATTGGCGCGAAACATGGGGAAGACGAAATCGCGCACGAATTCCTCGCGCAGGTCCTCGATGAAGATTTCCTTGATGCCCAGGCTCGCTGCCTTGCGCCGGGCGGGCTCGAGCTCTTCACCCTGTCCGAGGTCGGCGGTGAAGGTGACGACCTCGCACCCGTAGGTGGTCTGGAGCCATTTCAGAATGATGGACGTATCGAGGCCGCCCGAATAGGCTAGGACCACTTTCCTGAATTTGTGCATCAGCTTTCCCCCAAAGGAAGCGCGAGAAACGGCGCACTATAGGGAAAGACCCCGCACCCGCAAGGCCTGCCGCCCCTTCACAGTGCGGAAGATTCCGGGGATGATGAACGCCTTGGAGAACTCGAGGGGACTTGCCATGGCGCGCCGGCCGCAATTGCGCAGCCTATCCGACATCTACGGTTTCTTCCGCAGAAACGCGACGCCGATCCGCTTCGTCTCGCCGACGCCCTACAACCTGCTCGGCCTCGGCCGGTGGATCAACCGTTTCGAGTACATCAACTTCTTCGACAGTTTCGACGGCACCCATCCCAAGGCCGTGGTGCCGCGCGAGCACGGGCCGCATGAGTTCCGGTCGATGGAAGACGTCAACAATCACCTTCTAAAACATCCGCAGGTGCGGCGTCACCTGAAGGACTCGGGCGGCCTCGCCCTGTTCGTGATGCTCGACGAGGAGACGGAAAGCCTCGCGCGGGAACTCAAGCTCAAGATCGCCTTGCCGCGGGTGAAGCTCAGGAAATGGATCGATTCCAAGATCGTCACGACGAAGCTCGCCAACGAGGCGGGCATCAAGAGCGCGCCGAATACGATGGGCAAAGCCAAGTCGTACGAGGCTCTCATGACCCTGGCGAGCCGGGCACGGCTCGGCAGCGACCTCGTGGTGCAGACGCCCTACGGCGACTCCGGTCGCACGACGTTCTTCATCCGCAACGCCGACGACTTCGAAAAGAACGCCGGCGACCTCCGGAAGGGGGAGCTGAAGATCATGCGGCGCATAAACCACCTGCCAGGCACCATTGAGGCGGTGGCGACGCGCAACGGCACGCTGGCCGGGCCGCTGCAGACGGACATCACGGGATTTGCCGAGCTTACTCCCTACAAGGGCGGCTGGTGCGGGAACGATGCCTTCACCGGCGGCCTCGAGCGAGAGCGCAAGGCGGTGCAGACGATGGCGCGGCGACTCGGCGACAAGCTCTACAAGGAGGGATATCGCGGCGCCTTCTGCATGGACTTCCTCATCGATACCGACACAGGCCAAGTCTATCTCGGCGAGATCAATCCCCGCATCTCCGGCGCAAGCCCGCTCACCAACCTCATCACTTCGACCTATGGCGGCTGCCCGATGTTCCTTTTCCACATGCTCGAATTCATGGACGTCGACTGGGAGGTGGATCTCGACAAGATCCAGCGGCGCTGGGACGAGTTCGACAACTGGAGCCAGTTGATCCTCAAATACCCCAAGGACAGGGTCGACATGATCACGCGGGCGCCGGCCTCGGGCATCTGGCAAATGGACGAGGAGGGACGCATCAAGCTCGTGCGGAAGTCGATCGACTGGTTCCTGGTGTCGGGGGAGAACGAGGCCTTCTATCTCAGGGTCTACACGGCGGGCGACTATCGCTACAAAGGCGCCGACATGGGGATCCTGGTGTCGCGCGGCCGCATGCAGACCGACGACCGGAAGCTCACGGAGCGCGCCAAGAGATGGGCGGCGGCGATCCATGCCCAGTTCGAGGGCGTACCGGTGTCGGCGCCCATCGACGTGCCGAAGCCGTCGGTCTCGGCGAAGATGTACTAGAGCAAACCCCGGAACCTATTTCACGAAGGAGCGCCGCATCGGCAGCGGCGTGACCTTGGGATCGGGTTCGCCTGCCCGGCGCGGCTGAACCAGCGGTCCAAGGCTGTCGAGGTAGGCACCGTCGAAGCTCGCCTCGTCGTAGACGGGAAAGCCGCGCGGCCGGTCACGGAAGCTCTTCATCACCTGTCCGAGGCCGCGCAGGCCGTTGCGGCGCGAGCGGCGCACCTGTTCGAGGTCGAGCTCGATCGGAATGATCTGCTCGGTGACATCGCCGGCGAACAGCACGCGCCCGGACGGATCGAACACCGCGGAGCGTCCGTTGCCGCCGGCACCGAGGCCGTTCACGTCGAAGACGTAGCACTGGAACATCGCCGAGGTCGCGTGAGCGATGGCGAGGTCGACGTCGCGGTCGATGGTATGCGTCATCACCGGATGGAGGATCACCTCGACGCCCATGGAGGTGAGCTGGCGCGCCGTCTCGGGGAACCAAATGTCGTAGCAGTTGAGGATGCCGAAGCGGCCGACGCCGTCGATGTCGAAGGCAAAGAACTCATCGCCCGCCGTGACGCCTTCCTCGAGCGGCAGGAACGGAAACATCTTGCGATAGCGACCGGCGATCTCCCCGTCCGGACGGATAAGCGAAGATGTATTGTAGATGGCGCCGTCGCGGCGCTCGTACATCGAGCCGTTCAGAAGCCAGACGCGATGCTTCTGCGCCATGTCCTGCAACGCTTCCTCGGCGATCCCGGGCAGCGGCTGGGCATGCTGAAGGAGGGGCCCATGACAGGCGAGCTCGGAGAACATGACCATCTGCACCCACGGATAGAGATGCATGGTCAGGTCGAGACGCTGGCGCATGGCCTCGATGTTGGAGCCGTGACCCAGATACATCTGAATTCCGGCAATGGCGAAGTGGCTCATGGTGAGAATCGGCTCAAGGTTGATCGGAGGGCAATTGTAGGACGAGACCCGCCGTATGTAACCCCCGGAGGAGGGAAGCGTTCCAGAGCGTTAACTTTCCTCAAACGCCCGGAGCGGCGGAAAGCCCGTGGCGGTCCTTGGCCCAGATCTTCTGCGAGGCGGACTTTAGCTGGCCGCAGGCGGCCATGATGTCGCGCCCGCGCGGCGTCCGCACGGGACTGGCATAGCCCGCCCGGTTGAGGATCTCGGCGAAACGCTCGATCGTGTCCCAATCGGAACATTCGTACGGCGCGTCGGGCCAGGGATTGAAAGGAATGAGGTTGACCTTGGCCGGGATGCCCTCGAGGAGCCGGACCAGCCGCTTGGCATCGGCGGGCGTGTCGTTGACGCCCTTGAGCGTGACGTACTCGAAGGTGATGCGGCGGGCATTGGAAAGGCCGGGATAGGCGCGGCAGGCGTCGAGCAGCTCGGCGATCGGATACTTCCGGTTCAGGGGCACTAGCCGGTCGCGGATCTCGTCCGTGGTGCCATGAAGCGAGATGGCGAGCATGGTGCCGATCTCGTCCCCGGCCTTGGGAATCATCGGCACGACTCCGGACGTCGACAGAGTGATGCGCCGCTTGGAGAGAGAGACGCCATCACCGTCGGCAGCAATCAGCATCGCGGAGCGCACGTTGTCGAAATTGAAGAGCGGCTCCCCCATACCCATCAAAACGACGTTGGTGATGTAGCGGCCGCCCGGCGGCGGCGATGGATCGGCGGCGAGCTGGTCCGGCCATTCACGCAGGCGGTCGCGCGCGAACATGATCTGGCCCAGGATCTCGCCCGCCGTCAGATTGCGGACGAGACGCTGCGTTCCGGTGTGGCAGAACGTGCAGGTGAGCGTACAGCCGACCTGGCTCGAGATGCACAGCGTTCCGCGGTCGGCCTCGGGGATGAAGACGGTCTCGATCTCCTGGCGGCGGCCATCGGCATCGGGCGCGAGGCGCAGGAGCCACTTGCGGGTGCCGTCGGTCGAGATCTGCTCTTCGGCGAGCTCGGGCCGATCGATTTCGAAAGCCGCGGCGAGCGACACGCGCAGGTCCTTGGCGACGTCGGTCATGCCGTCGAAGGACGTGACGCCGCGATGATAGACCCAATGCCAGAGCTGCGCGACACGCATGCGACGCTGGCGTTCGGGTACGCCCAGCGCGGCGAGATCCGCTCCGATCACATCGCGCGTCAATCCAACGATCGGCCGGCGCGCCAGCGATTGCGCGTCGGCCATCGGGGCCTCGTTCATGGTCGCCATCTTCGCGTCCCGCACCTTCAGGGCCTGCAAGCCTCGTCGATCTTGTCGGCGGCGGCCGTCGCGCCCTGAAGGGAGTAGTGGTCGACCGTGGTCGTGCCGCGCCAGGACAGCCCCTTCACGTCCATCGTCTTTCCCTTCTTCAGGGTCGCAACGATCTCGCGATCCTTGGCCGCACTGTCCGCCCAGGCGCCGTCGCCGGACGTGAAGAGCTCGAAGGAATCTTCGCCGATGGCGACCTGCGCGGTGCTCTCCTTCTTGAACGGGTAGCCGATGATGGTCGACACCTCGTTGCGGATTCCCTGCTTCGGGAAATGCGAGATCAGGAAGAAGACGGGATCGCGGCTCGCTCCTTCGGGCTCGCTCGATTTCGGGCGCGTCACCGCGTAACAGACCTTTCCCTGGCTCGACATGTAAGTATAGGCCGCCCAATCGCCGAACTCGCCAAGCGAACTCGGTTCCTGGGACTGAGCCATCGCCAACGGCGCCGCGAGGGTCAGTCCGGCTGCAACGAGGACAAGCGTACGAACCATGGGGACGACGATAACTCTCCATTCGCCTGCGGGCCATGCCGGCCCGAAACCGGCACCGCAGGGACCCTAGCTATGACATTGGCCATATTTGGGCAACCTTTACCGGCCTTTCCACCCCCAAACCAGACGGGCAGGCAAGGTTCGGGAGACATCCGGTGAGGGCACTCCTGTGCACGGCGTGGGGCGGCCCGGAAGGACTTACGGTCGAAAGCCTTCCTGATCCGAAGCCGGCCCCCGGCGAAGCGATCGTCCGGGTAAAGGTTGCGGCGCTGAACTTCCTCGACACGTTAATCATCCGCGGGAAATACCAGGTCAGGCCGCAGCTGCCGTTCTCCCCCGCGGCGGAGGTGGCCGGGGTGGTTGAACGGACAGGGGCCGACGTCAAAAACCTCAGTCCCGGACAGCGGGTCATGGGCTTCCTTGGATGGGGCGGCGCCAGGGAATACGTCGCCGTCGAGGCGTCCCGCCTCATTTCCATCCCGGACATGGTAAGCGACGAGTGCGCAGCCGCGCTGCAGGTCGCCTATGGGACGGCCTTCCACGCGCTCGAGGACCGCGCCCGTCTCAAGGCGGGCGAATATCTCGCGGTCCTCGGAGCGGCAGGCGGCACCGGCCAGGCGGCGATCGAGATCGGCAAGCTCCTCGGCGCCCGGGTGATCGCCTGTGCGTCATCGGACGAGAAGCTCGCCTTCTGCCGGACACTCGGCGCCGACGCCGAAGTCAACACGTCGAGGGAAGATCTCAAGGACGGCCTCAGAAAGGCGAGCGGCGGACGCGGCATCGACGTCGTCTTCGATGCGGTGGGCGGCGATGCGTCGGAATCGGCCTTCCGGGCGCTCGCCTGGCGCGGGCGGCACGTGGTGATCGGATTCGCAGCCGGCGACGTTGCGCGGCTGCCTCTCAACCTCCCGCTCCTCAAGGAAGGGACGATCCTCGGCGTGCACTGGGGGCGACACGCCGAGCTCGATCCGGCCCGGCATCTGGAGCAGATGACACGCATTCTGACGTGGGCGGCGGAAGGCAAGATCAACCCGCATATCGACCAGGCGTACAGGCTCGAAGACGCGGCGCGCGCCTTCGACGCCATCAGCCGCCGAGCGGTCAAGGGCAAGGTAGTACTGGTTCTCTAGACCCCGTCACCGCGGCGCAGGCGCTCGACGGTGGCGCGGGCGCGATCGAAATGCTCGGGCTTGATGTGGTTGCGGATCAGGGTAAAGGCGGTGACCAGCACCGCCATGTCGTCGGTGAAGCCGAGGCCCAGAATGAAATCCGGCACGACGTCGATCGGCAGGATGAAGTAGGCAAGCGCAGCCAGCAGCGTGCCGCGGGCCTTCAGCGGCGTCGACGGGTCGATGGCGCAGTAGTATGCGGCGACGGCCTTGTCGGCGAACGGTATGCGGCTCAGCGTCTGGGCGAGCTTCGGCCAGAAGCGCGTCCGAACACTCGCCTCGTTCGCCGCAACCGTCGAGCGATCCCAGTCGTGCATCTCAATCCCTCCCGCAGCCGCAGTTCCCCAAAACATGGGGGGCCGGACGGCTGGGGTCAAGATCAGCGGGTGGTGAAATATACGACGCCGAGAATGACCAGGATGGCAAGAAACTGCATGAGCACCCGGAGCCGCATGAGGTTCTGCGAGGTGCTGGAGCTGCCGCCGCGCATCATGTTCCACAGCCCGGCAAGAAGGACGAGGAAGACCGCGCCGATGGCGACGGGAACGATGAGGTTGGTCCAATTCACGAGAAAAAGAATACGCCGATGCATCCAACGACGATAGGTCGTAAACGCCACATGGCGGCGCGCGGCTCGACGGATCAGTTGCCGCCTTCGAGAAGGCGTCGGGCGATGACCTGGGCCTGGATCTCGGCTGCTCCTTCGAAAATGCTCAGGATGCGCGCATCGCACAGGACGCGGGAAATGGGGAACTCGAGCGCGAAGCCGTTTCCACCGTGAACCTGAAGCGCATTGTCGGCCGCGGCCCAGGCGACCCGTGCGGCGAGGAGCTTCGCCATGCCCGCCTGCAGGTCGCAGCGGCGGCCCGAATCCTTCTCGCGGGCGGCATGATAGGTGAGCTGGCGGGCAGCCATGATCTCCATCGCCATCATGGCGAGCTTGTCCGAAATGCGGGGGAAACCGACGATAGCCTTGCCGAACTGTTTGCGCTCGGTCGCGTAGGACAGGCCGAGCTCAAGCGCATTCTGGGCCACGCCGACGGCACGAGCGGCAGTCTGGATGCGCGCCGACTCGAAAGTCTGCATGAGCTGGCGAAAGCCGCGGCCTTCGCTTCCGCCAAGAAGTGAGGTCGAGGGAATCTCGAAGTCGTCGAAGGAAAGCTCGAACTCTTTCATGCCGCGATAGCCGAGGACCTCGATCTCGCTGCCGGCTAGACCCTTGACGGGAAAGGGGTCCGCATCGCTGCCACGCGGCTTCTCGGCGATGAACATGGAGAGTCCGTCGTGCCCGGGCGCAGCGGTATCGGTGCGCACGAGAAGGATGAGCAGGTCGGCGCGGGCGGGATGGGTGATCCATGTTTTGGCGCCGGTCACGAAGTAACTCCCGCCGCGGCGCACGGCTCGCGTCTTGATGCGCGACAGGTCTGAGCCAGTATCGGGCTCGGTGAAAACCGCCGCCGGCAGGAGCGCTCCCGATGCGATGCCCGGAAGCCATTTCTTCTTCTGCTCCGGCGTGCCGTCGTTGAGAATGAGCTCGCAGGCGATCTCGGCGCGGGTGCCGAACGAGCCGACGGCGATCCACCCGCGGGACAACTCTTCCGATACGACGCACATCGCGACCTTGCCCATTCCCATCCCGCCGTAGCTTTCGGGAAGCGTCAGCGCGAAGACGCCGAGCTCCGCCAACTCGGCGATGAGTTCGAGGGGGACGTAGTCGTTGCGCAAGTGCCAGGCGTGCGCGTGGGGTGCGATCCTCGCATCGGAAAAGCGGCGCATCTCGGCGCGCATGGACTCCAGCGTCGGATCGAGGCCGCGGTCGCCGAACGTGCCCTCACTCATCAGAGAGACGATGCGCGAGCGGATGTCCGGCATGTCGCGACGACCGAGGAAATCCGCAGCGCCTGCGGACAGGCGCTGCACGTCGTCGGCCTCTAGACCGAGGTCGAGAGGGCGTACGAACTCGCCCTGATTCATCGGGATGCCCCCGACGATCTGATGCAGGTACTCGGTGAATAGGGCCGTGACGAGGAGGCCGTCGATCTCGGAGAGCCGATCAAGTTCGGCCAGGCGGGCGCAATGGGCCGACAGGGCCTTCAGAGTTTCCACATAGGTCGCAAGCCAGGCCAGGCCGTGAACGGCATGCTGCTCACGTTCGAGCTTCGCAGGATCGGGCTTGCCGCCGGGAGCGAGCCGCGTGCGCATGATGGCGACGGCGCGCCGCAGGACCGCGTCGGCCGCGCCGGCCGCGACTTGCGTCCGCTGCGGCAGCCCATCGCCAGCGTTCGCGTTGCGGCCGGCAACTTCCATCATGGAGATCGACGCCGCATGAGGCGCTAGCCGCCCGCAGCTTCCAAAACGTCCTCGAAGGTCCTGAGGCCGGTGCGCGGCGACGAAACGAGAACCGCCATGTTGCCGGGCCGATGCTCGTTCCTCCACATCTTGACGTGCGCTTTCGGAATGTCGCGCCAGCCATACACCTCGGACATGCATGGATCGATGCGGCGGGCGATGACCAGGCGGTTGGCGTTCGAAGCCTGCATGAGATTGGCGAAATGCGAGCCCTGCACCCGCTTCTGATGCATCCACAGGTACCGTGCATCCATGGTCAAATTGTAACCGGACGTGCCGGCGCAGATCACGACCATCCCGCCGCGGCGGACCACGAAGACCGATACGGGGAAGGTCTGCTCGCCAGGATGCTCGAAGACGATGTCGACATTGTTGCCCTTGCCGGTGAAATCCCAGATCGCCTTGCCGAAGCCGCGCACCTCGCCGAGCCAGGCTGAATACTCCGGCGTGCCGACCGCCGGCATGGCGCCCCAGCACTTGAAGGCCTTCCGGTTGATGACGCCCCGGGCGCCGAGTCCGAGCACGAAATCGCGCTTGTCGTCGTCGGAAATGACTCCGACAGCATTGCCGCCGGCGGTGGCGATGAGCTGAACCGCCATGGAGCCGAGGCCACCCGAGGCACCCCAGACGAGCACGTTCTGTCCGGGCTTCAAGGTGTGCGGCCGGTGGCCGAACAGCATCCGGTAGGCCGTCGCCAGAGTCAGGGTGTAGCAGGCCGACTCCTCCCAGGTCAGGTGCTGCGGCCGAGCCAGGAGCTGGCGGGCTTGAACACGGCAGAATTGGGCGAAGGAGCCGTCCGGCGTCTCGTACCCCCAGATGCGCTGCGAAGGCGAGTACATCGGCTCGCCGCCATTGCACTCCTCGTCGTCGCCGTCGTCCTGATTGCAGTGGATCACCACCTCGTCGCCGACCTTCCAGCGACGGACCTTGGCGCCGACGGCCCAAACGACGCCGGACGCATCGGAACCGGCGACGTGGTACGGATTCCTGTGTCCGTCGATCGGCGACAGGGGCTTGCCGAGAGCCGCCCAGACCCCGTTGTAGTTGACGCCGGCGGCCATCACGAGCACGAGGACCTCATCCGCCCCGATCTCCCAGGTCGGAACGACCTCGACCTGCATGGCGCTGTCGGGAGGGCCATGGCGCTCCTGACGGATCGCCCAGGCATACATCTGCGAGGGGACGTGACCGAGGGGCGGCATCTCGCCGATCTCGTAAAGATCCTTTTTCGGCCGCGACGGGACTGGTGCCCGGTCCGCAACGGTAGCGGCTACGCTCATGAACCCTAAACCCTCCATGCCCCGAGGGCGGTAAGCCTATGGTGCGATGCAGCAATTGTCGAGGGCCGTCGTGAACTAAGATTTCAGCTTTGTGAGAGAGAGTGGCTACAAGGATGGCTATCAGAAGGTTAACGGGATCGACTGCCCGCAAAGCGACAGTGACACCAACCCATGACAAGTCTTGAGGATTTTCTGAATTTGGACCTGAGCGTCTTCAACAAGATGTTCGGCCTGACCCATTCCATCTCATTCCTCAACATCCCGACCGCCACCTTCTGGGTCGCGCTGCTGTGCGCCATCATCGGTGCCGTCATCCTGTCGCGCGAGACCTCGGAAAGCGGCGGATTCAACTACCCCATCAACCTGGCGGCGCTGTTCTTCGGGGCCATCTTTGCGAATTGGCTGCTAGCCGACATTCCGCTTCCCCTCGAGCCGCGCATGCAGGTGCCGGCCGTCTTTTCCGCGATCGGCATGTCGTTCACCGCCATCACCATCCTGTGGATCGTGCGGCGCGGATAGCCGAACGTGGGGCTGATCATCCAACAGCTGAACCTCCTGGGCGCGCTCGAAACGGAAGAGTTCGTGATCATCGCCTTCATGTGCCTGCTGGCGGCGCTGTTCGTTAAGATGATCCTGCAGAACGCAATGCTGGCGATGGCCTTCTACCCGGTGCTGTTCATCGGGGCGCTCATCAGCGTGCGGATCGGCCGCGAGTACGGGCTGGTCGGCCAATGGTTTCAGGACACGGTGCCGTTCCTGCTTGCGACCGGTACTGGGATGTCCGCGGTCGCGGTCGTCGTGCTCACCTTGGTCGCGGTCGCGAACCGCACTTGATTCTCACAACGATGGCGTGTTCGATGCTGCCCGTTTCGAACGGACGGCCGACGACAAATGACTGACCGCGACCCGCCCTGGATCTTCCGCACGTATGCCGGCCATTCGGATGCCCGCGAAAGCAACCGGCTGTTCAGAAGCAATCTCGCCAAGGGCCAGACGGGGCTGTCGGTCGCCTTCGATCTGCCGACCCAGCTCGGCTACGACTGCGATCACGCGATGGCGCGCGGCGAGGTGGGCAAGGTGGGCGTTCCGATCTCGCATCTAGGCGACATGCGTACGTTGTTCGAGGACATTCCCCTCGATCGCATGAACACCTCGATGACGATCAATGCGACGGCGGCATGGCTCCTTGCCCTTTATGCGGCGCTCGCCGAGGAACGCGGCTTCGACATCCGGTCGCTATCGGGCACCACGCAGAACGACATCATCAAGGAATACCTGTCGCGCGGCACCTACATCTTCCCGCCGCCGGCATCGCTCAAGGTGACGGGCGACGTCGTGGTCTTCTGCGCGCAGCACATGCCGAAGTGGAATCCGCTCAACATCTGCTCCTATCACCTGCAGGAGGCGGGAGCCACGCAGGTCCAGGAGCTCGCCTTCGCCCTTGCAGCGGCGCTCGCCATCCTCGATCGGCTGCGCGAGGAAGGGGGGCTAGACGAGCCAAGCTTTCACCAGGTCGTCGGCCGCACGAGCTTCTTCGTCAATTCGGGCATCCGCTTCATCGCCGAGATCTGCAAGATGCGGGCCTTCGCGGAGCTCTGGGACGAGATCTGCCGCGAGCGCTACGGGGTGCGCGACGAGCGGATGCGCCGGTTCCGCTACGGCGTGCAGGTGAACTCGCTAGGCTTGAGCGAACAGCAGCCGGAGAACAACGTCTACCGCATCCTTCTCGAGATGCTCGCCGTGGTCCTTTCGAAGGGCGCGCGGGCGCGGGCCGTGCAGCTGCCGGCGTGGAACGAGGCACTCGGCCTGCCGCGGGCGTGGGACCAGCAATGGTCCCTGAGAATGCAGCAGATCGTGGCGTACGAGACGGACCTGCTTGAGTTCGGTGACATCTTCGAAGGGTCGCAGGAGATCGCCCGGACGGTCGCAACGCTGAAGAGGGCGGCGCTGGCCGAGCTCGGCAGGATCCTCGATGCCGGGGGAGCGGTGAGCGCTGTCGAAAGCGGCTACATGAAGCGTGAGCTCGTCGCCTCGCATGCCGATCGCATCCGGAAGATCGAGGCCGGCGACATTACGATCGTCGGCGTCAACGCGTTTATCGAGACGGAACCTTCGGGCCTGACCATGGAGGGCAAGGCCGCGATCCTCACCGTCGACGAGAACGTCGAAGCCGAGCAGCGCGAGCGTCTGCGCAGCTGGCGGCGGAACCGCGACGAGGTGCGCGTCAAGACTGCGATTCGGGATCTCGAGGCGGCCGCCGTGGCGGGACGAAACATCATGGCCGCCTCCATCGCCTGCGCCAAGGCGGGCGTGACGACCGGCGAGTGGGGCGAGACGCTGAGGTCGGTCTATGGCGAGTACCGGGCCCCGACCGGCGTCAGCCTTTCGCTGCAGGCCGGGGCCTCGGCCACCACGCTGCAACTCAGGGCGCGAACCGAGGCGCTCTCACGCAAGCTCGAGCGGGCGGTATCGATCCTGATCGGCAAGCCGGGGCTCGACGGACACTCGAACGGCGCCGAGCAGATTGCCGAGCGGGCGGCGGACTGCGGGCTCAAGGTGATCTTCGAAGGCATCCGGCTGACGCCGCAGCAGATCGCGACCATAGCCGCCGAGCGCCGCGTCGACCTGGTCGGCCTGTCGATCCTGTCGGGCTCGCACGTGGCGCTGGCGCGCGAGGTCATGCAGCGCCTGCGCGAATCCGGCATGGGCGAAACGCCGGTCATCGTCGGCGGGATCATTCCGCCCGAGGACGTCAACATCCTGAAGCAGCTCGGCGTGAGCCGCATCTATACGCCAAAGGACTACAAGCTCGATGAGATCATCGCCGACATTCTCGACACGATCGAGGGTCGGAGCCACGAAGACGCGGCCTGAACCCGGACCAGCCGCCGTCATCCGTACGCGGGCGGACCTGAAGGCAGGCATCGCGGCGCTGGCACGCAGCGAACCTCGGTTCGGGCGGCTCTACCGCGAGCTCGGGCTGCCGCAGCTCAGGAGACGGAAGGCGACGTTCGACTGTCTCGTGCACATCGTCGTCGACCAGATGATCTCGATCCATGCGGCACGGGCGATTCGGACGCGGCTCAAGGGCGCCATCGACCCCTTCGACGCGGAAGCGGTGGCGCGGCTGCCGTCCGAGACGTTGTCCAGCTTGGGCCTGTCGCGGGCGAAGGCGAGCACGATCGGCCGTCTCGCCGGAGCGGTCATGCGCGGGGAGCTCGAATTCTCGCGATTGAAGTCCCTCGATGATGGGGAGGTGCGCACCGCCCTCACGATGCACCACGGCATCGGACCCTGGACGGCGGAAATCTTCATGCTGTCGGCGCTGGGCCGCAGCGATGCGTGGCCGGCCGGCGACATCGCCCTGCAGGCGGCGGTCCAGGACGTGTTCGACCTGGCAGCAAGGCCCGACACCAGGAAAATGAACGACATGGCGAGGGCCTGGCAGCCCTGGCGGGCAGTGGCGGCGCGGCTTCTGTGGTCGCACTACCGGCGCATGCGCGGCCTTCCCCTACGTGCACAGGCGTGAGGGCCTTCACACTGCTGTTGCACAAGATATAGTAGCACCGGAACGATCACCTGCGGCCGAGAGGGCGTCTACGGCGTGTATCATGCCTCCCTATTGCCGGAACATTGTCCCGCGCTGGTCCTCAACGCGGACTACCGGCCATTGTCCTACTACCCCCTGTCGCTGTGGTCATGGCAGGACGCCGTGAAGGCGGTGTTCATGGACCGCGTCAACATCGTCTCCGAATACGACCGCGTGGTGCGCAGCCCGTCCTTCGAATTCCGGCTGCCGAGCGTCGTGTCGCTCAAGACATTCATCAAGCCGGCGCGGTATCCGGCCTTCACGCGGTTCAACGTATTCCTGCGGGATCGCTTCTCGTGCCAGTACTGCGGAGAGATGGACGATCTCACCTTCGACCACCTGGTGCCGCGGTCCAAGGGCGGGCACACGACCTGGCAGAACGTCGTGACGGCGTGCGCACCGTGCAATCTGCGCAAGGGCGGCCACCTGCCCAACGAGGCCCGCATGTGGCCGGCTCAGAAGCCCATCCGTCCGACCGTCCACGAGCTGCACAGGAACGGCCGGCTGTTCCCGCCGAACTACCTGCACGACAGCTGGCAGGACTATCTCTACTGGGATGCCGAGCTGGAGCCGTAGGATCGTTTCGCGCTCCATGCCGCGAAGCCGGCGAGCGCCAGGGAAATCACCACGTTCCACCCCGCAAAAGACAAGCCGAGGAAGCGCCACTGGGCTTCGTCGCAGGCGACCACGCGGGCCGTCGCCAGGTCGGGCAGGCCCCCGGACAATCCTCCCCCGGTCGCGCAGGTCGTGGGGCCGGGCCAGAATTTCCACTCCACTCCCGCGTGATAGGCTCCCATGCCGGCGCCGATCAGCATCAGCAGCGCGATCACATACAGCGCTGCACGATGGCGGCGTTGCGAACTGCCGAAGAGCAGCATCAGGACGCCCAGCATGAGGGCGATGTAGTAGGGCCAGCGCTGCTGCAGGCATAAGGGGCAAGGAACGTAGCCGCCAAGCAGCTGGAACGCCCACGCTGCCACGATGGTCGTCGTCGCCGCCAACAGGACCAAGCCAAGGCTTCGGCGCGCCGTCATCTCCGAATACATCATCGCTCCTTCAACAGACGGTGAAAGCCGCGCTCCCCGCCAGCCACTTTACCGCAAAGTAGAAGATGATGAGGAGAAGAGCCGCAAGACCGGCGAGGAGCGCGAGGCGGCGCTCGATGAATTGGCGTATCGGCTCGCCCCAGCGACGCAGGGCGGCGGCGAGAGCAAAAAAGCGGGCGCCACGCGCGACAAGGCAGGCGGCGATGAAGAAGGGCAGTCCCACATTCACGACGCCGGAGAGGATCGTCACGACCTTGATGGGCGGCAGGTGGGAAATGCCGGAGGTGACGAGAAGCACCATGGTGGTCTCACGTCCGGCACAGCGGCGCAGCGCCTCGAACTCGTCGAGCTTGCCGTAAAAGTCGAGAACGGGGCGCGCCAGAAGGTCATAGGCGTAGAGACCGAGGAAGTAACCGGCAATGCCACCGAGCGTCGATGCCAGCGTCGCCGTCAGCGCGTAGCGAAAGGCCCGGTCGGGGCGCGCCAGGGCCATTGGCAGGAAGAGCACGTCGGCGGGCACGAGGAAGACGGAGCTTTCGATGAAGGCGATGAAGGCAAGCCAAGCCTCGGCGCTCTTGCGGGCGGCGAGGGACAGCACCCAGTCGTATAGCCGTCTCAGCATGAGCGTCGGAGGTATCAGGCGCGCCGGCGATTGTCCATCACACGTCGATCAAGCCGGGACTGCGGAGCTTCTTGACCGCCGAGCGGCGGGACTTCGCCTTGCGCCGCTCCTCCCGGGCGCGCCGCGGCACCTTGGTTGCTCGGCGCGGACGCGGCGCGACAGCCGCCTGCCGGATGAGGGCGACAAGTCGGGCGAGGGCGTCGGCGCGGTTGCGTTCCTGGGTGCGGAAGGACTGTGCCCTGATGAGGAGCACGCCATCGCGCCCGAGGCGGCGGCCGGCCAGCCGCGACAAGCGCGCGAAGACGTCGGGATCGATGGCGGGCGAACGCGCGGCGTCGAAGCGGAGCTCGACTGCGGTGGACACCTTGTTGACGTTCTGCCCACCGGGGCCCGATGCGCGGATGAATCGCTCCTCGATCTCATCCTCGGAGATGGAGAGCGTCGTCGTGATGGTGATCATCGGTCGAGCCCATGGTTTCGGTTGACGGGTTGGAACCAATGCCTATGATCCGGCCCCGTTTTCAAGCCCCTGTGGCGGAACTGGTAGACGCGGCAGACTCAAAATCTGTTGTTCTCACGGACGTGGGGGTTCGAGTCCCTCCAGGGGCACCATAGCGGGCCAGTCCTTGCGCGGTTCCAAGAAATTGATCTTAAGCCTCTCCATCGGGATCCTCGTCATTGGAATAAGCCTTGGACTGTGGTCCGTCTTCATCGAGCCCGGTTGGATCAGGTTCAAAGAGCATGCGATTCCCGTAGGCGGCTGGCCATCCGAACTCTCAGGCTTCTCCATTGCGTTCATCACGGACGCCCATGTTGGGAGCCCATTCATCACGCTGAAGAGGCTAGAGAGCATCGTAGTGACTGTGAACGCTCTCGAGCTGGATCTGGTCCTCCTGGGCGGCGACTACGTCATTCAGGAAGTCGTCGGGGGCCATCCGGTCCCCTCGAACGAGATCGCAGGAGTATTGTCCAAGCTCAAGGCGAAACATGGTGTCTTCGGCGTGCTGGGCAATCATGACTGGTGGGACGATGCTCCACGAATTCGCCAGGAATTCGAAGAGCAGCACATACGAATCCTGGAGGATGCCGCGCAGCACATCGAAGCCCATGGCAAGGGATTCTGGCTGGTGGGCCTATCCGACTACAAGGAAGGCGCTTACGACTTGACCAAAGCGCTTTCAACGGTCAGCGGGAGCGACCCGATCATCGTGCTCACCCACTCTCCCGACATCTTTCCCGACGTCCCGTCGCGGGTGGGGCTGACCATCGCAGGCCACACACACGGCGGACAGGTGTATGTGCCCTTCCTGGGCCGCCCCATCGTTCCATCGAAATACGGCCAGCGATATGCGATGGGCCTGATCGAGGAAAATGGAAAACGGATCTTCGTCGGCTCCGGGATCGGAACGAGCATACTGCCCATCCGATTCATGACTCCGCCGGAAATCAGCATTCTGACGCTCCACCCCGCAAACCCACAACAGCAATAGCGTCGGCAGCCGGGCCGCGGATGCTCCGTGGCGGGGCACCGGCGTCGTCCCTGCGGCGCGAGCTATCCACCGCACGCGATTTCATCAAACCGACAGGCGGATGTAGAATTGCGGGAATACGCCTTTCTTCCGATTTGGCGCCCTCAATCGTTGGTTAGTCCTTCCGCCGGAAGGCAACATATGCGAGAGACGCCTTGCGGACGGGTGAGCCAGGTTCGGGAGGCTTCGTGATGGCTGGTGAGGATACGGTCGCGACGCTCGTCGCCGATGTCGTCAAGGCGACTAGAAAATCGAAGAGCGGCACCCTGCCGGTTTTCGGCAAGCTCCTGTTCCAGGGTGCGGTCGAAGACGACCTCGCCCGCTACGACGCGGCCAGGCTTGCGTCGCTCGCCGCCAGCAGTCTCGATTTTCTCGAGTTCCGGAAAGCGGGACGACCGAAGGTCCGCATCACCAATCCCGAGACTATGCCCGACGTCTCCGTCATCGAGATCGCCAACGATGACATGCCGTTCCTCGTCGACTCGGTGCTCGGGGCGCTCGCCGAGGCGGGTCATGAGATCCAGCTCATGCTTCACCCGGTGCTGAACGTGGCGCGGGACACGAGCGGGAAACTCGTGACGCTCGAGGAAAAATTTTCGCCGACCTCGGCCCTGACGCGCGAAAGCTTCATGCACATCCACGTGACGCGCATCGACGCGACGGCGCATGGCCGATTGAGCGAGGCGCTCGAACGCATCCTGTCGGACGTGCGGATCGCGGTCCTCGACTGGCAGGCAATGCAGGCGCGGCTCAAGGAGGCCCTCGCCGACTACCGTACCAATCCGCCACCCATCCCGGTCGACAACTTGACGGAGTCGATCGCCTTCCTGCAGTGGCTCCTCGACAACCACTTCACCTTCCTCGGCATGCGCGAATACGCCTTCGAGGGCGGTCCCGAGGACGGGCAGCTCAAGGCGGTACCGCGATCGGGCCTCGGCATCCTCAGGAACGAGGCGACGCAAGTCTTGCGGCGCGGCGGCGAGCTCGTGTCGATCACACCGGCGATCCGCAACTTCCTGCTCGAACCGTCGGCCCTCATCGTCACCAAGTCGGACGTGCGCGCCACTGTGCACCGGCGGGCGGCGATGGAGTACATCGGCGTCAAGCTGTTCGACGACGATGGCGAGCTCAAGGGCGAGCTCAGGATGGTCGGTCTCTACACGTCCAGCGCCTATACGCAGAACCCATCGGAGATCCCGCTCCTCAGGCGGAAGATCGCCGCTGTCGTCGCCGCCAGCGGCTTCAATCCGACGGGGCATTCGGGAAAGGCGCTCATCAGCGTCCTCGAAACCCTGCCTCGCGACGAGCTGTTCCAGGTCGATCCCGAGACGCTCGCCGCCATGGCGCACGGGATCCTGCGCCTGGAGGAGCGGCCGCGCACGCGGCTGTTTGTGCGGCGCGACCGCTTCGACCGCTTCGTCTCGGCCTTCGCCTACATCCCGCGCGACCGCTTCAACTCGGAGGTCAGGCAACGCATCGGCGAGATCGTCGCCAAGGCATTCGACGGGCGCGTTGCCAGCTTCGAGCCGTATTTCGGCGAGGGCGTGCTGGTCCGCGTGCACTTCATCATCCTGCGCAATCCGGGCAGCGATCCGAACCCCGATCTCCAGGCGCTCGAAAGCGACGTCGTGGAGGCGGTACGGACGTGGGACGACCGGCTCCAGGCCGAGCTCCAGGCAGCCGGCGTCCATTTCGCCGCGCTTGCGCCGCGCTGGCGGGGTGCGTTCCCGGCCGGCTACCGCGACAACGTCACGCCCGCCCAATCGCTGAAGGACATCGCGGTCCTGGCGGCGCTGGCCGGCGACGGCAACATCGCGGCCGAGTTCCTGGCGAGCCGGACGGACAAGACGGATGAATGCCACCTCAGGCTCTATCGCTACGGCGATGCCATCCCGCTGAGCAACCGGCTGCCGATCCTCGAGAACATGGGACTGAAGGCGATCGAGGAGACGACGTTCGACGTGCTGCCGCAGGGGGCGACGGCCGTCATCCACGACGTGCTGCTCAAGTCAGCGGACGGCAAGCCGATCGACATTGGCAGCTCGGCGCCCGCCCTCAAGGCCACGTTCATGGCGGTGTGGAGCGGGGCGGCGGAGAACGACTACTTCAACGCACTGTCGCTCACCACCCGCATGGGATGGCGCGACATCGCCCTGCTGCGCGCCGAAGCGCGGTACCTGAGGCAGATCACGGCGACGTTCACCGTCGAGTACATGGCGGCGACTCTCGTCAAGCACAGCGACATCGCGACAAGGCTGGTGGCGGCGTTTCATGCGCGGTTCGATCCGAAGCGCGGCGATGCGGCGCGGTACGAGGCGCTCAGTGTGGAGATCGACGAAGCGCTGGCCAAGGTGCCGTCGCTCGACGAGGACCGCATCATCCGACGCTATCTCAACCTCGTCGGCGCCATGCAGAGAACGAACTATTTCCAGACCGGCGGCGACGGTGTCCACCCGGCGACCACGGCCTTCAAAGTCGATGCGACGCGCATCGAAGGCCTGCCGAAGCCGCATCCCTTCGCGGAGATCTTCGTCTATTCGCCGGATGTCGAAGGCGTCCACCTCCGTTTCGGGCGCATCGCGCGCGGTGGCATACGGTGGTCGGACCGGCCGGAAGACTTCCGCACCGAGGTCCTCGGTCTCGCCAAGGCGCAGAACGTCAAGAACGCCGTCATCGTACCGGTGGGGGCGAAGGGCGGCTTCGTGCCGAAGAAGCTACCGCAGGGCGGCACGCGAGAGGCGGTCCAGGCCGAAGCGGTTCGCGCCTACACCCTGTTCATCTCCAGCCTTCTCGACATCACCGACAATCTCGTCGACGGCAAGATCATGCCGCCTGCCGACGTGGCGCGGCACGACGGAGACGATCCCTACCTCGTCGTTGCGGCCGACAAGGGAACGGCGAGCTTCTCGGACATCGCCAACAGCATCTCGGCGGGGCACCGGTTCTGGCTCGACGATGCATTCGCCTCGGGAGGCTCGGCCGGCTACGACCACAAGAAGATGGCGATCACGGCGCGCGGAGCATGGGAAGCCGTGAAGCGGCATTTCCGCGAGATGGACATCGACATCCAGTCGACACCCTTCACGGTGATCGGCATCGGCGACATGTCGGGCGACGTCTTCGGAAACGGCATGCTGCTGTCGCGACACATCCGGCTCAGGGCGGCCTTCGACCATCGCGACATCTTCATCGACCCCGATCCCGATGCCCAGTCGAGCTATGCCGAGCGTGACCGCCTTTTCCAGCTGCCACGCTCGAGCTGGCAGGACTACGACCGGGCGAAGATTTCCAAGGGTGGCGGCATCTTTTCACGACAGGCCAAGTCGATCCCTCTCACGCCCGAGCTCGCCAAGCTGACCGGGCTCAAGGGAGAAAGCGCCACTCCGCAGCAGGTCGTCCATGCGCTGCTCACCGTGGAGATGGACCTTCTGTGGTTCGGCGGCATCGGAACGTTCGTCAAGTCGACGTCGGAAAGCCATGCCGAAGTCGGCGACCGCGCGAACGATGCAGTGCGCATCGACGCCGCGGAGCTTCGCGCCAAGGTGGTCGGCGAGGGTGCTAACCTGGCGCTCACCCAACGGGCGCGGATCGAGTATGCGCTGGCCGGCGGCCGCCTCAACACGGATGCCATCGACAATTCGGCGGGCGTCAATTCGTCCGACCTCGAGGTCAACATCAAGATCGCGCTGCGTTCCGCCGAGGCAAGCGGAAAGCTCACACGGTCCAAACGCAATGAGCTGCTGACCGAGATGACCGACGAGGTTGCGGGTTTGGTGCTGCGCAACAACTACCTGCAGACGCTGAGCCTTACTCTGTCGCGCGGCCGGGGCACGGAGGAGAACGGCTTCGTCATCCAGCTCATGCACGATCTCGAGGAGCGCCAGATGCTGGACCGCCGGCTGGAGTCGCTTCCCGGCGATGCCGAGGTGCTGGCGCGCGACGCGCGGCACGAAACGCTGACCCGCCCGGAACTCGCCGTCCTCCTGGCGCACAGCAAAATCGCGCTCTACGACGACCTCTTGAAGAGCAGCGTGCCGGACGACTCCTATCTGGGCCAGGAGCTGAAGCGCTATTTTCCGGCGCGGATGTTCGGCGAATTCAAGCCAGAGATCGAGAGCCATCGCCTGAAGCGCGAGATCGTCGCGACGCTGCTTTCGAACAGCATGATCAACCGCGGCGGGCCGGCCTTCGTGTCGCGCCTCAGCCGGGAAGCGGGAGCGACGCCGGCGAACATCGCCGCCGCCTTCGCAGTAGCGCGCGACAGCTTTGACTTCATCGCCCTCAACCAGCAGGTCGACGGGCTCGATGGGCGCGTCACTTCGGCACTCCAGACCGAGATCTATCTCAAGCTCCAGCTTCGGCTGCGGCGGGCGACGCTATGGTTCCTCCGCCATGCCGACCTCGCCAACGGGCTCGACCGAGTTATCGCGCATTTCCGCGCCGGCATCGCCGCGCTCGACAAAGTCCTCATGGAGACGCTGCCCGAACCAGCGGCGGCGCGGGTCGCGGACACGCAACAGCAGCTCACGGATGCCGGGGTGTCGGAGGAGCTCGCGGCGCGTCTGTCGCGGCTGCGCTACCTGCAGCGGGCGCCCGACATCGTACAGCTCGCCGGCGATGGTTCGGCCGACATGCGAGCGACAGCGCGCGCCCTCTACGGCGCCGGAGTCCATCTCGGGATCGATCGCATCCTGGCGCAGGCCGGAACGCTGATCGCCGGCGATTTCTTCGAGCGACTGGCGATCAACCGCACCATCGACCAGGTCCTCCTGTCGCACCGGGCCCTCGTCCAGCGGGTCATCGCCCACCAGGGCACGAGCGGGGACCCCTGGGAAGCGTGGTCGGGATCGCATGCGGCGAAGGTCGCGCAGGCGCAAGGCACGATCGGAAAGCTCCTTGCCGAGAAAACATTCGACCTCGCGAAGCTGGCCGTCGCGCAGGGCGTGCTGTCCGACCTCGTCCTCGTGCGCAATCCTTGAGAGCCTGCCCCACCTGAATTGCGTTACCCGCTCGGGCTTCGTATTGTCGGGCATGCAACTTCCACAGCTTGGGGGCGTCCTCGCTCCGGTCCTGACGCCGTTCACCCCGGATCTTCAGCCCGACAAGCCAAGGTATGTCGGTTTCTGCCGCTGGATCCTCGACCAGGGTGCCGGACTCGCCGTCTTCGGCACCAACTCCGAGGCGAACTCGCTGAGTGTCGGAGAGAAGCTCGAGCTTCTCGATCACCTCATCAGCTCGGGGCTGCCCGCGGACCGGATCATGCCTGGCACCGGGACTTGCGCAATCCCGGACACGGTGCAGCTTTCCTCTGCGGCGGCAGCGGCCGGCACGGCGGGGGTCCTCATGCTGCCGCCCTTCTACTACAAGGGTGTCAGCGAGGACGGTCTCTTCGCCGCGTATGCCGAAGTGATCGAGCGGGTCGGCGACGCGCGCCTCAAGATCCTTCTCTATCACATCCCCCAGGTATCGGGCGTCGCCATAACGCTACCGCTCATTGCGCGGCTCCTCGAGCGCTATCCCGAAACGATCGTCGGCATCAAGGACTCATCGGGGGATTTCGATCATACCCGGTCGCTGATCGAAAGCTTTCCCGGATTCGGGGTGTTCTGCGGGAGTGACTCCTTCCTCCTCGAGACCATGCTCGCCGGCGGGCATGGATGCATCTCGGCAACGGCGAACATCAATCCCGGGCCGATCGCGGCGCTGCAACGCGACTGGAAGGCGGAAGATGCAGCGGGCAAGCAGACGGCGCTGCTCGGCGTCCGGACCGCTGTCGAGGCTTATCCAATGATCGCGGCGCTGAAGGCCTGCGTCGCGCATTTCGGAAACCGCGACAGCTTCGCCGAGCTGCGCCCGCCGCTGATCAGGCTCAAGGCCGATGACGCTGCGGCACTCGCGGCCGCGCTCAAAGGGCGCGGCTTCACCATGCCCGGGCTCGCGCCACATCTGAACGGTCAGGGTTGATCGACTCAAGACGGCGATGTTAGGAGGGTCGCCGGCGCGAAATTGCCATCATCAGCAGCCCATCATCACTCGAGTCGGTGAATTCTCCCGAGGTTCGTTCGTGCATACAAGGTTGCGGCCCAGGATTGTCCTCTCCATCCTCCTGACCTTCGCTCCGTTGCAGGCTCATGCGGGACCGAGCCTGCTGTTCGAGCCACAGAGCGGCCGCGTGTTGGCGCAGGACCGCGCGGGGCAGCCGTGGTATCCGGCATCGCTCACCAAGCTGATGACGGCTTACCTCGTCTTTGAGGCACTTCAAAAAGGCCGCCTCGCGCTCGACCAGCGCATCCAAGTATCACGCTTCGCCAACAGAGAGCCGGCGAGCAAGATCGGCGTGCCGCCGGGCAACACGGTGTCGGTCGACTTCGCGCTGCAGACGATGCTCGTCCACTCGGCGAACGACATGGCCGTCGTTCTCGCCGAGGCGGTCGGCCCCACGGTGTCGGGCTTCGTGCGCAAGATGAACGTCACGGCGCAGCACCTCGGCATGACCGGCAGCCGCTTCGTCAATCCGAACGGACTACATTCTCCGCGGCAGGTCACGACGGCGCGCGACCTCGCCGTCCTCGTTGCGCGCATCCACAACACGTTCCCGGAATACCTCCACTATTTCGACCAGGACTACGTCACCGTCGGCAAGCGGCGCCTTGCCAACACCAACCGGCTTCTCCGGACGGAGACGAGCATGGACGGAATGAAGACGGGCTTCACCTGTCCGTCCGGCTACAACCTCATCGCGTCGGAGAGCGCGAACGGCCGACACATGATCGCGATCGTGCTGGGAGCGACGAGCAGCCAGACGCGGGCCGATTGGGCTCAGCACCTGCTGGCGCAGGGTTTCGCCAGCGCGCCGACCCAGCAACGCATCGGCGACATCGGCAACGTCGCGCTGGCGCTCACCGAGCCCACCAACATGAGCACCGAGGTGTGCGGCGCGCGGCGATCGGTGGCCATCACGCCGGCCACGGCCCCGAAGGGTCATGGAGCGCTGTTCGGCCGTTTCGGAGCGCGAAGCGACGCGAGCACGCTGCTCAAGGCACGGACCGAGCTCGGCCGGGCATTTTTGAACGGCGCCGCGAAGGGCGTGGTGAAATTGCCGCGGATGGGCGGCTTCGCCGCGGTCGTGTGGGGCATCGATGCGACTAAGGCGCAGTCGCTGTGCTCGTTCCTGCACTCGCACAAGGCATCGTGTGAAATCATGTCGCCAGACCGTTTCGCGGGGCTTGCAATGCAGGCGCAGGCAGACGAAAAGGCGCGCAAGGAAGCCGAAGCGGCGAGAAAGAAAAAGAAGAAGTGAGGGTGGGGGAGCGAACAGGAAGTCACGCGCCGGAGGCTCGACCCGGCCCTTCTATCCTGCTCACGCTGCTCTCCACCTCATGCTACGGCTTCGTGCCGATGGCGACCCGTCTCGCCGTCGACAACGGCGTCGCCTCGCTCGACGTGACCTTCGTGCGAACCTGCGTGATGATCTTCGCGCTCGCGGCGGCCGCCTTGGTCCTAAAGCAGAGCTTCGCCATTCCAAAGCGCCTGCGCCGGAACTTCGGATGGCAAACGGTTGCCACCTTCGTCGTCTCCACCGCCTATCTCGCGTCGGTGCAGTTCATTCCCGTAAGCCTTGCCGCCATCCTGTTCTACACCTCCCCGATCATCGTGCTGGTTGCCTCGTCCTTCGTCGACAAGCAGACCTTCGGGCTCGACCGGCTGTTCATCGTTCTCCTCGCATTTGCCGGCCTCATCGTGGCGCTCGGGCTCGACGTCGGCGGGCTCGACTGGCGCGGCATCGCGCTCGCGTTGTTTGCTGCGTGTTTCTTCGCGGTTCAGGCCTTTACCGGCCGACGAGTGGGAGCGGCTGGTCAACCGAGGGGGGTACACCTGGCGCGGCCTTGCGGATTCCGAGCAGGCCGGTCTCGACGATGCCAAGGTCGTGGCGCTGGTGCTCCGCCATCCCACGCTCATCCGGCGGCCCCTCATCCAGTCGCCGGTCGGGATCAGCGTGGGGTTCAGCGAGAAGGTCAGGTCACGGCTGGGCTAAGCCCTTCCTGATCGTGAACAGGAGGGCGCCATCGCGCTGCTCTTCCGACAGTAGCTCGTGGCCCTGCTCGGCGCAGAAATGCGCGACGTCAATCGATGCGGCAGGGTCGGTCGCCAAGAGACGCAACACGTCGCCGGAGGCCATGGAGCGCATTTTCCGCGCCGCCTTGAGAACGGGAAGAGGGCATTGATATCCTGAGACGTCGAGATCGTGGTCGGCCATGGTCCGGTGTGCTCAAACCCCTCCTCATGCGGCGGACTCAAGACCTAGCCTTCAAGTCGGGCCTTGGGCAATATGGCGGGCCTCCGCTTTCGAACCTGCCAAAGAAGAGCCAGAATGACCCTCCTCACGCCGAGCGCCCTCAAGGGCACCGTAGAAGCCCTGCTCGTCAATCCCGATCGCGCCAGCGGGCTGGAGAAACACCGCACCGATCAGGTGGAGTTGACGTTCGCCGGAATTACCGGGGATTGCCACTCCGGCCTCACGCGCCCAGCCGATGTGAGGGTGCGCCGGCAATATGAGAAGAACACGCAGATCCGCAATACGCGGCAGGTATCGATCGTCTCGGTCGAAGACCTGCGGACCATCGCGGAACGGCTCGACATCCCCGATGTCCTGCCGGAATGGCTCGGCGCCAACCTTCTGACCAAGGGAATACCAAGCCTGTCGCTCATTCCGGGCTCCACCCGGCTCATCTTTTCATCCGGCGCCGCAATCGTACTCGATACGGAGAACGGGCCATGCCGCTACCCGGCGGAGATCATCGACAGCCACCATCCGGGGCGGGGAGAGAAGTTCATCGGTGCGGCGCGCCATCTGCGTGGCGTGACGGGATGGGTGGAGAGGGAAGGACGCATCCGCGCCGGCGATACGATCGCGGTGCACCTTCCGCCGCAGCACCGTTACGCGCCGGCGGTGGCGTGAGTGGCGTTCGCCGGTCGCGTCAACTGCCAGACCAGGTGACCGACCGTCGCGATCATGACGACCGAGCCGCCAACGACGGTGGCGAAGGGCGGCATTTCTCCCAAGGCCAGCCATACCCAGAACGGCGCCAGCGCGCTGTTGAGCACGCCGAGCAATCCCGACTGTGCCGCCGGGATCATTCGGGCGGCGTTGAAAATAAGTATGTTGCCGAGCCCCAGCTGGATGAAACCGAAGACCATCAGCAGCGGCAGGTCCGCCGCGGTTACCGCGAGTGGTCGCGCAAACGGCAAGGCGAGAAGGCTGCTCGCAAGCACGGTCATGACGATTACGGGCTCGATCTCCTTCACATTGCGCCTGCGGATCACGAGCACGAGGAGCGAGTAGAACACGACGACGCAGCATGCCAGAAGATCGCCGGCGAGATTGCCGCTCTCGGCGGAGCCGGCCATCATGATGAAGACGCCGGAAAAGCCGACGAAGCCGGCAAGCAGGGTCGGCATGTCGAGCCGCTCGCCGACGACCAGCCTCGCCAGCAGGGCAGCGGCGAAAGGGGCGGTGGCGAATATCATGAAGAAATTGGCGACTGCCGTCAGTCGCTGGGATTGCAGGCCCGCGACCATGCCAGCCGCATTGAGGAGAACGAGCACGGCCCCCGTCCAGCCGACGCCGAGAAACACGGCAAGGGCGCGCCGCCGGTATCGCACGAGCATGAAGCCGAAGACGAAGAAAGCGGCGAAGATGCCGCGCCAGAAAATCATCGTCCAGGTGTCGGCGGCGACGAGGCGCGTGAACAGCCCGGAGAGCGAGTCGACGGCGGCGGCCATGATGATGAGAAAGAGGCCGAGATTCTGGGCCCGGCCAAGGCTTGCATTGGGCATGGGAATCGGCAGGTCACCGCTGGTTCGATGGCGATTTCTCAACGATCCGGCATGCCCTTGCAACAGCCTCACGGTCGCAGCAGTCGTGTATAATGCGCATGACTTCCTTCAGGCCGGGCTCCCGGCAGCAGCGGAAAGGTAGGGATGGCGAGCAGCGAGCGGGTGGCGGGCGTCATCCTGGCGGGCGGGCTGGCCCGCCGCATGGGCGGTCACGACAAGGGCCTCATGACGCTCGGGGGGACGCCGCTTCTCGACCGCGTCATCGCCCGTCTCGCCTCTCAGGTCGACACTCTCGTCATCAATGCCAACGGCGATCCATCGCGCTTTGCGATGCATCGGCTGCCAGTCGTCGCCGACGGTATTCCGGGGGCTGCCGGCCCGCTCGCCGGCGTTCTCTCCGGAATGGACTGGGCGGCAGAGCAGGGCTGCCGATGGATCGCGACGGCAGCGACGGACACGCCGTTCTTTCCGGCCGACCTCGTCCGGCGACTGCGGGCCGCCGTAGCCCAGAACAAGGGAAGCCTCGGCTGCGCATCCTCCGGCGGCCGATTGCATCCCGTCTTCGGACTGTGGGCCGTCGAGCTGCGCGACGATCTCAGAAACGCGCTCACCGGCGAAGGCGTGCGGAAGGTAGACGCGTGGACGGGGCGACACAGGCTCGCCGTCGTCGACTTTCCCACCGCTCCCTACGATCCGTTCTTCAACGCGAACCGGCCCGAAGACCTCGCGGCGGCAGAGCACATGCTGCAAGAGCACCGACTGTGATCCACAAGCTGCTTGGCATCGTCGGGTTCAAAAACGCGGGCAAGACGACGCTCACGGAGCGGTTGGTGCGCGAGCTGACGGAACGGGGCTATCGCATCTCGACGATCAAGCACGCGCACCATGCCTTCGACATCGACCAGGAGGGGCGGGACAGCTGGCGGCACCGGCAGGCAGGGGCGCGCGAGGTCGCCGTCGTTTCGATGAACCGCTGGGCGCTCGTGCACGAGCTCAAGGGAGAGACGGAGCCGGGATTGGCGGAGATCGCGGCCAAGCTTTCACCCTGCGACCTCATCATCACCGAAGGCTACAAATGGGAATCGCATCCGAAGATCGAGGTCCGCAACCTAGCGCTCGACCATCCGAGGCTCGCGGAGACGGACGAGACGGTCATCGCGGTCGCGGCCAGCGGCCCCATACAAGGCTGCCGGGTTCCCGTCTTCGCCCGCGAGGCGGTCGGGGAAATCGCCGATTTCGTCGTCTCTCGGATGGAGCTCGAACCACGATGAACACCGGACCCATGACTCCCGATGCCGTTCTCGATTTCTGGCAAGGGGCGGGCGAAACCCGCTGGTTCACCCGTAGTGCCGCCTTCGACGGCGCGCTTGCGGTCAGGTTCGGCACGGCACTGGCGCAGGCCCGAGAAGGGGCATTCGAAGGCTGGGCGGCAACGCCCCGGGGTGCCCTAGCGCTGGTGATCCTCCTCGATCAATTTTCGCGCAACATCCATCGCGGCTCGCCGCTCATGTTCGCCGGCGACCGGAGGGCGCTCTCTACCGCCAAAAAGCCGTCGGCCGCGGTTTCCATCGCGCCCTGCCCGGACCCGAAGCAGTCTGGTTCATCATGCCTTTCGAGCATTCGGAGGATCTCGACGCCCAGTGGCGCTGCGTCGGTCTCTTCGAGAGCATGGGGCTCAATTCGATGGTCTACTGGGCCAAGCTCCACCTCGACATCATCGCCCGTTTCGGCCGGTTTCCGCATCGCAATCCCATCCTCGGGAGGACCTCGACGCCGGAGGAGGTCGCATTCCTCGCGGCCGGCGGCTTCTCAGGCTAGGCGGCGTGTCGGAAACCGCGCGGCGCTGGTCGCTCCGCCGCGTCTTTGTTGAAATCAGTCGAATAATGTTGCGAAACTCTCCGACAGGCGCCGCAACGAGGGACAGGACATGAAATCGCATGCACGCGTGGTCGTGATCGGCGGAGGGGTCGTCGGGGTCTCGACGCTCTATCACCTCACGAAGAAAGGCTGGAACGACGTTGTGCTGGTCGAGCGCCGCGAGCTCACTTCCGGTTCGACCTGGCATGCGGCCGGGTTGCTGCCGCTCTTCAATCTTTCCTACTCGGTCGGCCAGATCCACAAGTACTCAGTCAATCTCTACAAGAGGCTCGAGGCGGAGACGGGCCAGCACGTGGGTTTCAAGGTGGTCTCCAACATCCGGCTGGCGCGCACCAAGGACCGCTGGGACGAGTTCATGTACTACGCCGGCGTCGCCGAGACGATCGGCGTGCGCGTCAACATCCTGACGCCGAAGCAGGTCAAGGAGGTGTGGCCGCTGTGCGAGACGGAGGACATCCTCGGTGCCATCCAGCATCCCGACGACGGCTACATCCAGCCTGCCGACCTGACCCAGGCGCTTGCCAAGGGCGCACGGGCCGGCGGCGCCGAGATCAACCGGAATACGACGGTCACGGCGATCGAGCGGGCCGGCAACGAATGGCGGATCAAGACAGACAAGGGCGACATAACGGCCGAGCACATCGTGTCGGCGACCGGAAACTTCGTGCGCCAAACCGGCCGGATGCTCGGCATCGACATTCCCGTCATCCCGGTCGAGCACCAGTACATCGTGACGGAACCGCATCCCGCCATCCAGGAACGGCAGAAGAAGGGACTGCCCGAGATGGGGGTGCTGCGCGAGGCGGACTCCTCCTGGTACATGCGCGAGGAGGCCGGGGGACTGATCCTCGGCCCCTACGAGACGGGGGCACCGTGCTGCTATATCGACGGCCCAGACAAGGATGCCGAATACGAGCTCTTCCAGGAGGATCTCGACCGGCTCGCCCCGCATATCGAGACGGCCATCGCCCGCGTCCCGGCGTTCGGCGAGGTCGGGATCAAGAAGGTCTACAACGGCGCCATCGCCTATGCGCCGGACGGGTCGCCCATCATCGGGCCGGCCTGGGACCTGCCCAACGTCTGGCTCAACGAGGGCCACAGCTTCGGCGTCACGGCGGCCGGAGGCGCGGGCTGGCAGCTCGCAGAATGGATCGTCGACGGGGAGCCCACGATCGACATGATGGGGGTCGATCCGCGCCGCTTCGGACCGTATGCGGGACGCGGCTACCTGCGCGTCAAGAACGAGGAGGCGTATCGCAACGTCTTCACGCCGCACTATCCCGACGAAGAGCGCGCAGCGGCGCGGCCGCTCAAGCGGGCTCCGTGCTACGACCGGATGAAGGCGCTCGGCGCCGTCTTCGGCACCGTCTACGGATGGGAGCGGCCGGGCTGGTTCGCACCGAAGGGCTACGGACTGTCGGATGCCGAGCTCAACAGGACGGACGTTCTCCTCAACCACAATCACGCGCCGCCCGACGGCGACGGCAAGATCAAGGAGAAGTGGTCGTTCCGCAGGTCCAACTACTTCGCCCACGTCGGCGAGGAGTGCCGCAACGTGTTCGACAACGTCGGACTTCTCGACATGTCGGCCTTCGCGAAATACGAGGTGTGGGGACCGAAAGCCGAGGAATGGCTCGACTCCCTCCTCGCCAACCGCATCCCGAAGAAGGTCGGCCGGATGAGCCTTGCCCACCTCCTGTCGCTGAACGGCGGCGTCAGGAGCGAGTTCACCGTCTACCGAACTGGGACGCAGCGCTTCTATCTCGTCGGGGCGGGCGCGTTCGAGCGCCACGACTTTGACTATCTCGTCAAGCTGCTGCCGGAGAGCGGCGGCGTGCAGATCCAGAAGATCACGACGCAAATGGGGGTGCTGGTGCTCGCCGGTCCGCGGTCACGCGAGCTCCTGCAGACGCTCACCGACACCGACCTTTCGAATGCGGCCTTCCCGTGGCTCTCCGGGCAGCCGATCAACGTCGGCATCGCCCAGGCCCATGCCCTGCGCGTGAATTTCGTCGGCGAGCTCGGCTTCGAGCTCCATCATCCGATCGAGATGCAGACGACGATCTTCGACCTCATCATGGATGCGGGGAAGGCGATGGGAATCCGCCCGTTCGGGATCAAGGCGATGGATTCGCTGAGGCTCGAAAAATCCTACCGGCTCATCCCGCGCGAGCTGTCGATCGAATATGCGGCGCTCGAATCCGGGCTCGACCGCTTCGTGCACCTGAACAAAGGCTCGTTCATCGGCCGCGATGCGCTGGTGCGGTGGCAGCAGCAGGGGTTCAAGAACAGGTTCGTCACCATGGAAGTGCACAACATCCGCGATGCTGATGCGCGCGGCAACGAAGCTCTCTACGACAAGAAGGGCAATCTCATCGGGCGGTGCACGTCGGGCGGCTTCGGATGGCGGCTCAACAAGTCGCTGGCGCTCGGCATGGTGAGACCGGAGTTCGGAGAGCTCGGCAGCGAAATGACGGTGAAGATCCTCGGCGACAGCTATCCCGCGACCGTTATCGAGGAATCGCCCTTCGATCCGGAGAACGCGCGGCTGAGGGCGTAAGGGCCAGTGCCGAAGCTCGCAGGTGCGATCTAGAAGAGCCCGACTATCTGGCCCTTGGCGTCCAAACCGATCATCTCGGCGGACGGCACCTTGGGAAGGCCGGGCATGGTCATGATGTCACCGCAGATGACCACGATGAATTCCGCCCCGGCCGACAGCCGCACCTCGCGGATCGGCACCACGTGGTTGATCGGCGCGCCCTTGAGATTGGGATCGGTCGAGAAGGAGTACTGCGTCTTGGCCATGCAAATCGGAAACTTTCCGTAGCCCAGCTGTTCGAAGGAACGGAGCTGGTCGCGCTCCGACTTGTCGGCGACGATGTCGTCGGCCCTGTAGATCTCGCGGGCGATGGTGCGGATCTTCTCCCAAAGCGGCAGGTCGTCGCCGTAGATCGGCGTGAACTGGCTCGTGTCCTTGTCGGCCATTGCGGATACGTGACGGGCGAGTGCCTCGGTGCCTTTCGAACCTTCAGCCCAATGCGTGCATTTGAAGGCCTCGACGCCATGCTCGCGGCAGAAGGCCCTGACGGCGTCGACCTCGGCTTCGGTGTCCGCCACGAAGTGATTGACGGCAACGGCGATCGGCACGCCGAACTTCTTCATGTTGTCGATGTGGCGGCCGAGATTGGCGCAGCCCTTCTTTAGAGCCTCGACGTTTTCCTTCTTAAGGTCCTCCTTGGCGACGCCGCCGTGCATCTTCAAGGCCCGGACGGTGGCGACGACGACGGCAGCCGCGGGATGGAGGTTGGCCTTGCGGCATTTTATGTCGAAGAACTTCTCGGCGCCGAGGTCGGCCCCGAATCCCGCTTCGGTGACGACGAAGTCGGAGAGCTTCAGCGCCGTTTTCGTCGCCATGAGCGAGTTGCAGCCATGGGCGATGTTGGCGAACGGTCCGCCATGCACGAAGGCGGGATTGTTCTCGAGCGTCTGCACCAGGTTGGGCATCAACGCATCCTTCAGGAGCACGGTCATGGCACCGGGTGCCTTCAAGTCCTTGGCGAGCACCTGGCCGCGGTCGCGCTTGGCGCCGATGACGATCTGGCCCAGGCGGCGCTCAAGATCGGCGATCGACGTGGACAGGCAGAGGATGGCCATGATCTCGGAGGCGACGGTGATGTCGAAGCCGGCCTCGCGCGGGTAGCCGTTGGCGACGCCGCCGAGCGAACAGACGATCTCGCGCAAGGCGCGGTCGTTCATGTCCATGACGCGCCGCCAGGAGACGCGGCGCGAGTCGATGCTGATCTCGTTCCCCCAGTAAACATGATTGTCGATCATGGCGGAGAGAAGATTGTGGGCGGAGGTGATGGCGTGGAAGTCGCCCGTGAAGTGAAGGTTGATGTCCTCCATGGGCACCACCTGGGCATAGCCGCCGCCGGCCGCGCCACCCTTCATTCCGAAACAGGGCCCGAGGGAAGGCTCGCGCAGGCAGATCATCGCTTTGCGGCCGATCGCGTTCAAGCCATCGGCGAGGCCGACGGTGGTCGTCGTCTTGCCTTCCCCGGCCGGGGTCGGGCTGACGGCGGTCACCAGGATGAGCTTGCCGTCCGGCCGCTTGGCCAGGGATTCGATGAAGTCGAGGCTGACCTTCGCCTTGGTATGGCCGTAGGGAATGAGATGCTTTTCGGGGATGCCGAGACGGCTGCCGATTTCCATGATCGGCTTCATCCGAGCATCCCGCGCAATCTCGATATCGCTTCTCACAGTGGCCATCGACCCCTTCTCCCGATCCTGTTCACGCGTCTCGACCGCACTGCCATTAGACGGACGTGGGCTTCACTCCCCCTTTGGCAGCGACGCTTTCTCAATATTTGCGACACGAGGAATAGCCGAAGATAGGAATGAAACAAGCCTCAAGTCCGCGGGGCTTGACGGATGCGGGGCACTCCTTACCGTCGAGTGCCTTGCTAAGGGGATAACGGAGATGCGCAACTTCCAGCGACCGGGACGTTCGTCGGTCCACGCGGCCGAGGCGATGGCGGCGACCTCCTCGCCGCAGGCGACACTCGCGGCGCTCGACACGATGAAGAGGGGCGGCAACGCCGTCGATGCGGCGGTCGCGGCGGCCGCAGTCCTGTGCGTCACGGAGCCGACCATGACGGGCATCGGCGGCGACTGCTTCGCCCTCATTGGCAAGCCGGACGGGACGGTCGTCGGGATCAACGGCGCGGGGCGGGCTCCCGCCGCGGCCGACGCGGCGTGGCTCGCGCGGACCGGGATGGCGAACATGCCGAAACGCGGAGCCGTCAGCGTGACAGTGCCGGGCGCTGTCGACGCCTGGGATCGCCTCCTCAAGGCGCATGGAACCATGTCGCTCGGCACCGCCCTCGAGCCTGCGATCACGCTCGCGGAGCAGGGCGTGCCGGTGCTGTCGAGGGTGGCGAGGGACTGGGAGCTCGAAACGGAGCTTCTCAAGCACGATGAAGGCGGGTCCATTCACTATCTCAACGACGGACGGACGCCGCACGCCGGCGAGATCATGCGCTATCCGGCGCTCGCCGCGACCTTGCGAACGCTTGCCAGGGACGGCCGCGATGCCTTCTACGAGGGCGAGATCGCGGAAGACATCGTTCGGACCCTCCATTCCCACGGGAGCCTGATGACGATCCAGGACCTCGCCCGGACGGAGGCGAGCTGGGTCGACCCCGTCTCAGCGACGTTTCACGGCAGCGAGGTGCTGGAGATCCCGCCGAGCGGGCAGGGCATCACGGCCCTCATCGCCCTCAACGTGCTCGCGGAACTCGACATCGATCGCTATGGGCCCGACAGCGTCGAGCGACGTCACCTGTCGATCGAGGCGATGCGCCTGGCATGGAGCCTGAGGGACCGACATATCGGCGATCCGCAATTCACCGACGTCCCGGTCGCGGAAATGCTGAGCGCAGAAACGACACGGGCCCTGGCAAGCCGAGTGTCGCTGGAGCGCGCTATGAGCGGCGAGGCCGCCACTCGGCCCTTGCCGCGCTCCGACACGGTCTTCTTGACGGTCGTCGACCGGACGCGCCTGGCGGTCTCGTTCATCAACTCGATCTTCGACACGTTCGGCTCGGGCATCGTGACCAGGCGCACCGGGGTCACCCTCCAGAACCGCGGCGCCTGCTTCTTGGCCGAGCCCGGCCATCCGAACTGCATCGGCCCCGGCAAGCGGCCACTGCATACGATCATTCCCGCCCTGCTTCGCCGAGACGGTCGGATCTCCATGTCCTTCGGCGTCATGGGCGGCAGCTACCAGCCGATGGGGCATGTGGAAGTCGCCCTCAATCGACTGGTCCACGGCATGGACCCCCAGGCGACGCTCGACTATCCCCGGCTCATGCCGCTCATGGATGCGGTCACAGTCGAGGACACGATACCGCGCGAGGTGCTTGCGGGCCTCGAAGGCAAGGGACACCGGCTCGCGCCTTCAAACGCACCGCTCGGATCCGGCCAAATCATTGAAATCGATCACGAGAGTGGCGTGCTCACGGGCGCCTCCGACTTTCGACGCGACGGCATCGCGCTCGGTTATTGAGCACTGCGTTTCGCGTTTGTTTACGATTCCTCGCTTAGCGTAAACGCTTCGTCATCAGGCGGCCCCGCTCGGAGGCCGCATGATGCGGTTCGGTTTTAGTCTTGTCGTGGCGTTTCGAGGACTTTCGATTGAGCGACACCGGTTCGCGTTCAACGACCGATCCATTCGGTCCGCTGCCTCCCCCGCCAAAGGAGGACCCTTCGCCGTCTTCGGGCGTCGACGTCATTGCAAAACTGGGTCAAGCCCGGGGTATCGAGGATTTCGAGTTCGTCCGGCATGCGATGGCCTCCGTCGGGCAGGCCACCTACCGCTGGATGCTCGCCAGCGACCGGCTGGAGTGGAGCACCAACGCCGCCCAGGTGCTCGGCATCGACGCCGTCGACCTGGTGCGCAGCGGCCGCGGCTATGCAAGCCTGCTCGATCCCGATAATTTCACGAGCCGCTTCGAAGCAGTGATGCGGACGGCGAGCATCGACGAAGGCGAAGGCGTGCCTTTCCAGATCGAATACCTGTTCCGGCCCAAGGGACGCGGCGACCAAAGCGCGGTGTGGCTCGAGGACTCCGGCAGATGGTTCGCCGGCCCCGACGGGCGGCCGATCGAGGTGTTCGGCGTCGTGCGCCGCATCGACGACCGCCATGCGCGCGACCAGCATCTGCATTTCCTCGGCAACTGCGATCCGCTGACCGGCATGATGAACCGTGGCCGGATGGCGGAAGCGCTGGATGAAGCCATGTCAGTCGCCAAGCGCGACAACGTGCCGTGCGCCTTCCTGATCGCCGCGATCTCGAACCTGCCGGTCGTCAACGACGCCTACGGGTTCGACATCGCAGACGACGTCATCGTCGCCATCGGCCGACGCCTTCGGCAAGTGGTCCGGACCGGTGATGCCATCGGCCGCTATTCGGGCGCCAAGTTCGGAATGATCCTCAGCAACTGTGACGACCGCGAGATCGAATCGGCGGCCGAGCGATTCCTGAGCGTGGCGCGGGAAAGCGTCATCGACACCGAGCGGGGGCCCGTATGGGCGATGCTGTCGATCGGCGGCCTCGTCCTGCCGCGCTACGCCGACACGCCCAACCTCGCCATGGCGCGGGCCGAGGAGGCGTTGGCGGAGGCCAGACGCATGCCGACCGACGGCTTCGTGGCCTTTCGGCCGTCGGCGGAACGGTCGTCGGCGCGTAGCCTGAACGCACGCCATGCGGCGGAGATCGTCAACGGCCTCGAGTCCGACCGTTTCATGCTCGCCTACCAGCCGGTCGTGGACGCACGGACGAACGCGGCGGTCTTCCACGAGGCGCTGCTGCGCATGGCGAGCCCGGAAGGCGAAGTCATCGCCGCCCATCACCTCATTCCGATCGCCGAAAAACTCGGCCTTGTCCGGCTGCTCGATCGTCGCGGCATGATGCTGGCGATGCAGCAGCTCCTGAAGCGTCCGCAAGCGCGGCTGTCGCTCAACGTATCGGGCATCACCGCCACCGATCCGCGATGGTTCGGCCAGCTCACGGAGATCCTTGCCGAACACGGTGAGGCGGTAAAGCGGCTCACCGTCGAAATCGCCGAGGCGGCAGCGGCGCGCGATCCCGGGCAGACGACGCGTTTCATCGGATCGCTGCGCGATCTCGGCTGCGCCGTCGCCATCGACGGCTTCGGATCGGGCCACACGTCGTTCCGGACGCTCAAGCTTCTGAACGTCGACATGATCAAGCTCGACGCTTCGTTCAGCGAGTTCCTGTCGGCGAGCAACGACAACCAGCACTACCTACGCTCCCTGGTCGACCTGGCGCTCAAGTTCAATGTCCGGACGGTCGCCGAGCAGGTCCAGTCGGAAGAGGATGCCGAGCTGCTGCGCGGCTGGGGTGTCGACTATCTGCAGGGAAAACCGTTCGGCGATGCCGTGCTCGAGCTGCCGTGGCCGGCAAGCGACGCCAAGGTCACGACGTTCGCCGCCGAACCGTCAACCGCGTTCGAAACCGCCGCGGCTCCCGTCGGTCTTTACGAAGCCGAGGCCGAGCCCGCCCCGCAATACACGCCGTCGTCAAGCGAGACGACCGCGGAGCAGGACGAAGCGGAGCCATCGGATACCGATACCGAAGATTTGCCGGTTGCGGGCGACATGGAGGAGGGGCTCGACTTCACGCGGCTGCGCCGGGCGCTCGCCGTCCTCGACCAAGGCGGCAAGCGTTAATCGTCAGGAGTTCTTGCCGGTCAGGGAGTCGAGCTTCCTCTGCATCTCCTTGAGCTGATCCTGCATGGCCTTGAGGTCGCTCGCGGTCGCTGAACCCGAAGAGGAACGAGCCGATGCGTTCTGCGGCCGCTCGTCGCGCGCATCCTTCTGGGCGAATGGCTGGAAGAACCGCATGGCGTCCTCGAACATGGCCATGTTCTTCTTCACCTGGTCATCGATGACCCGGAACGGCTCGGCGCTGACTCCCATCGTGTTCAGAAGCTGGTTGCGCAAGGTCTGCTGCTCTCTGGTCAGCTGCTCCAGCGACATTTCCAGGAAGCTCGGGACGAAGGCCTGCATCTGGTCGCCGTAGAAACGGATGAGCTGGCGAAGGAACTTGATAGGCATCAGGTTCTGGCCCTTGTTCTCTTCCTCGAAGATGATCTGGGTCAGAACCTGGCGCGTGATGTCATCGCCGGTCTTGGCATCATGGACGGTGAAGTCCTTGCCGCGCTTGACCATGTCGGCCAGGTCCTCGAGGGTGACATAGGCGCTCGTGGAGGTGTTGTAGAGACGGCGGTTGGCGTACTTCTTGATGACGATCGGTTCGCCCGACGGGGAAGTGTGCTCACTCAACGCTCGTCTCCTTCACTAACCTCGGGCCAGCTGGCGGCTCCGCGTGCGGTGCGAAATAAGTGTCGCCCGGTGCACTGCGCCATTGCAAGTGCAAAATGGAGCATGGTTTAGGCCGTTCGAACCCATTCTGCCGCCCGCCGGAGCATTGACGCATTGCAAGTCTAGGGCAAATCTGTACAACCCCTTCGCAACGCAGCACAGGTGCAGGAGATTTCGTCATGGCGGAAACCGACGTCGTCATCGTATCCGCAGCACGCACGCCCGTCGGCTCCTTCAACGGGGCCTTCGCGGCGACGCCGGCGAGCCAGCTCGGAACGGTGGCGCTCAAGGCAGCGATGGAGCGCGCCAAGGTGTCACCGGAGGAGGTCGAGGAAACGATCCTCGGCCAGATCCTGACAGCCGGCCAGGGCCAGAACCCGGCCCGCCAGGCATCGGTCGGAGCCGGGATTCCCTTCGAGAGCCCGGCCTGGGGCGTCAACCAGCTGTGCGGTTCGGGACTTCGGGCGGTGGCGCTCGGCTATCAGCAGATCGCAGGAGGCGATGCGCGCATCGTCGCTGCGGGAGGCCAGGAATCCATGAGCATGGCGCCTCACTGCCAGCACCTGCGGAGCGGCGTGAAGATGGGCGACTTCGAGATGATCGACACCATGATCCGCGACGGATTGTGGGACGCCTTCAACGGCTATCACATGGGGACGACGGCCGAGAACGTGGCACGGAAATGGCAGATCACCCGCGACGCACAGGACAGCTTCGCGGTCGCATCGCAGAACAAGGCGGAGGGCGCCCAGAAGGCGGGGCGGTTCAAAGAGGAGATCGCGCCGGTGACCTTGTCGACGCGCAAGGGGGACGTGGTCGTGGACCAGGACGAATACATCCGCAGCGGAACGACACTCGAACAGGTGGCCAAGCTCAAGCCGGCGTTCGCCAAGGACGGCACGGTCACCGCCGGCAATGCCTCGGGGATCAACGACGGTGCGGCGGCGGTAATCCTGATGCGCGCCGCCGATGCAGAGAAGCGCGGCGCCGAGCCCCTGGCACGCATCGTCTCGTGGGCCCAGGCCGGCGTCGATCCGGCCATCATGGGATCGGGGCCCATTCCGGCCTCGCGCGCCGCATTGAAGAAGGCCAAGTGGAAGACGGACGATCTCGAGCTCATCGAAGCGAACGAAGCGTTCGCGGCCCAGGCCTGCGCGGTCAACAAGGACATGGGCTGGGACCCGGCGATCGTGAACGTGAACGGCGGAGCGATCGCGATCGGGCACCCGATCGGCGCGTCCGGGGGGCGCGTGCTCGTGACCCTTCTCCACGAGATGAAGCGGCGGAAAGCCAAGCGCGGCCTCGCGACACTCTGCATCGGGGGCGGCATGGGCGTCGCGATGTGCGTCGAGCGGGACTGATCATCCGAACGCGGGGGAAGCATGACCAAGGTTGCGGTCGTCACGGGCGGAACGCGGGGCATCGGCGCGGCGATTTCCAAGGCCCTCAAGGCCCAAGGCTACGACGTCGCGGCGAACTACGCGGGCAATGACGCGGCAGCACAGGCGTTCGCGGCGGAGACGGGCATCGCCACCTACAAGTGGGACGTCGGCAACTACGAGCAGTGCGCCGACGGGGTGAAACGCATCGAGGCGGCGCACGGGCCGGTGGCCGTCCTCGTCAACAATGCGGGTATCACCCGCGATGCCATGTTCCATCGAATGTCGCAGGAGCAGTGGTACAGCGTCATCAACACGAATCTCAATTCGCTGTTCAACATGTGCCGTCCGGTGATTGACGGCATGCGAACGCGCAACTTCGGACGCATCATCAACATATCGTCGATCAACGGGCAGAAGGGCCAGATGGGCCAGGTGAACTATTCGGCCTCGAAGGCGGGCGACATCGGCTTCACAAAGGCGCTGGCACAGGAGAACGCCCGCCGCGGCATCACGGTCAACCTGGTCTGTCCGGGATACATCGCGACGGAAATGGTCATGGCGGTGCCGAAGGACGTACTCGAGAAGAACATCTTGCCGCACATTCCGGTGGGGCGCATAGGCGAGCCCGAGGAAGTTGCCCGGTGCGTGGTCTTCCTCGCCTCCGACGATGCCGGGTTCATCACCGGCTCGACGATCACCGCCAATGGCGGGCAATACATGATCTGAGACGTCCACTCTTCGAGGCAGCGCAGCTCTCGCGCGCAGCCGATTGATCCACGACATGCGAGTCCAGGCAACACTAATCGGTTTCACCGCGGTCCTGATGTGGGCCGTCCTCGCACTCCTCAGCGCCGCGAGCGGCGACGTTCCGCCGTTCCAGCTGGCGGCGATGACGTTCCTCATCGGCGGGCTGATCGGTGCCGTCCGCCTCGCTCGGAAACCCGGCGCCATCGACGTCCTGCGCCAGCCCTGGCGCGTGTGGGCGCTCGGGGTCGGCGGACTGTTCGGCTACCACTTCGTCTACTTCACCGCCATCCGCAACGCGCCGCCGGTCGAGGTGTCGCTCATCGCCTATCTGTGGCCACTGTTCATCGTCGTGTTCTCCTCGTTCCTGCCAGGCGAACGGCTCAGGGCCCACCACGTCGCGGGCGTACTACTCGGACTGGCCGGCGCATCGCTGGTGATCGCAGGCGGTTCGCAGGCGGCGTTCGGCTCCAGCCTTTCGATCGGGCATGGACTCGCCTTCGCCTGCGCGATCATCTGGTCGGGCTACTCGACCCTGTCGCGCCGGTTCGGGAACGTGCCCACCGACGTCGTTGCCGGCTTCTGCCTGGCGACGTCGGCGCTGGCGCTCGCATGCCACCTGCTCACCGAAGAGACGGTGTGGCCGCAGAACATCGGACAATGGGCGGCCATCGTCGGGCTCGGCCTCTTTCCGGTCGGCGGCGCCTTCTATGTCTGGGACTACGGCGTCAAGCGGGGCGACATCATGGTCCTCGGCGCGCTCTCCTACCTCTCGCCGCTGCTGTCGACCCTCGTCCTCATCGCTGCCGGCTACGCGCCGGCGAGCCTGGCGGTCGGTGGGGCCTGCGTCCTCATTACCGTCGGCGCGCTGGTTGCGGCGAAGGACATGCTCTTCGGCCGCCGTGCCAAGACGGCTTAGTCGTTCAACCGCGATTCTTGCGTTCGCGCAGCTCGGTGAAGACAGCGAGGTTCGATGCATCCTTCATTCCGAGGACAGCGCGAATCTCAATGCTCTCGGGACGCAGGAAGGGATTGGCCGCGCATTCGGCGGCGATCGTCGTCGGCAGGGTCGGCTTGCCGACGTTGCGAAGCCGGTCCGCTTCGGCGGCACGCTCGCGCAAGGCGGCATTCCCCGGCTCGACGGTCAAGGCAAACCGCGCATTCGCCACCGTGTATTCATGGCCGCAATAGACGGCCGTGTCGCCAGGCAGGCGGCGGAGGGTGTCGAGCGACGTCCACATCTGTTCCATGGTGCCCTCGATGACGCGCCCGCAGCCGAGGGAAAACATCACGTCGCCGACGAGAGCCAGCAGCTCGCCCGGCAGGTGATAGACGATGTGACCCTTGGTATGGCCGGGAGCATCCATGACCCGGACCTCGCGGCCACTCCACTCGAACGTATCGCCGCCACCCACCGACTGGTCGAGGCCCGGAATGGGGCGCGTGTCGCGCGCCGGCCCGACGACCTTCGCTCCGAACTCGGTCTTGAGGGGGAGAATGCCGTCGGTGTGGTCGGCATGGTGATGGGTCACGAGGATGTGCGACAGAGCCCAGCCACGGTCGGCAAGCGCTTGGCGAACGGCGTCCGCATCGGGGGCGTCGATGCTGGCGGTCATCCCCGTCGAGGGGTCGTGAAGAAGAACCCCGAAATTGTCCGATAGGCAGGGAAACTGAAAAACTTCCACGGCCGGCATTGCCTATCCGCTCCAGTTACATAAGCTCTGCCGGCAGACAGGACCCGGTAAGGGTCTCAACCCCGGCGTGCTAGGTTTCTGCCATGGATGTCGTCGACCTGCGAGAATTTTATGCAAGTCCGCTCGGCCAGGTGTCGCGCCGGCTGATCGCCCGGCGCATCCGCAGCCGATGGTCGAACGTCTCCGGCGGCATCGTGCTCGGCCTCGGCTTCGCCACGCCGTATCTCGATCTCTTCCGGGAGGAGGCGCGGGCCACCTTCGGATTCATGCCGGGGGAGCAGGGCGTCATCCACTGGCCGGCCGAAGGGAAGAGCGCCACCGCCCTCGTGGACGAAGTCGAGCTGCCGCTCGCCGACAGCGCGGTCGACTTCGTCCTCGTCGTTCACGGCCTCGAACTCACCGAGCATCTTCCGGATCTGCTGCGCGAAATCCGCCGGGTCCTGTCGCCGCAGGGAAGGGCCCTGCTCATCGTCCCCAATCGCCGGGGGATGTGGGCGCGGGTCGATACGACGCCGTTCGGACAGGGGCGCCCCTTCTCGCAAATGCAGCTCACGCAGATGCTCCGGGAAGCAGAATTCTCGCCGCTCGGATGGTCGCATGCCCTTTTCGTGCCGCCATTGCAGCGCTCGTACCTGGTACGCTCGGCACCGGCATGGGAACGGATCGGCATGTGGATGTCGCGAGGTTTTTCCGGCGTCCTCCTGGTCGAGGCCACGAAGCAAGTCTATGCGATCTCGTCGGGCAAGCGGGTGCGAAAGCTGGTGCCCAGCCTCAAGCCGACTCTGGCGCCCCAGCCCGCCCTGCAGCGCAGCTGAGACTTTGCCTTTGCAATTTGCGCTTCACACCCTATGAATAGCCGCGACTTTCCGGGGTCTTCCCGCTCGCAAGATTTCTCGCATGGACAAATCGCCCGCCACTTCCGATCTCGCCGCACTGCGCGCCCTCATCGACGACACGGACATCGGCATCCTGACGCTCGTCGAGCGGCGGTTCGCCGCGGTGGCGGAAGTGCGGGCGCTGAAGGGTCGAGACGGCCAGGCCTCGCCCGTCCGCCCGGCCCGCGAAGCGGAGATCATCCGCCGCCTCGCCGGGTTGAAACGCGACCATGTGTCACTCGAAACCATGGTGCGTCTTTGGCGATGCCTCATCTCGGCGGCGACCGCGATGCAAGGGCCGGTCAAAATCCATATCGGAAGCGAACTCGACAGGCACCGGGAATGGCGCGACATGGTCGGCGTGCATTTCGCCGGCCTTCCCATCCACGTCCATCCCGATGAGCAAAGCGCCATCGCCGAGGTGGCGAGCCATCCCGCCGACCTCGCAGCGGTCGCCACCCACGGTCCTTGGCCTGTTCCATTTGCCAAGCTGACGAAGAAAGACGTCGCCGTCATCGGCAGGCTTCCGTTTCTGGCCGGGGACGGCGCGCCGCCGCTCCTCATTCTCGGACAGGCGCTCCCCGAGGCGACGGGCGACGATGAAACGCTGCTCCTCGCCGACAAAGGGTCGATGCCGCCGAGCGGGCGGAGGCTGTGGTCGATCAGCGGCGACGGCATCGATCTGATCGCCATTGCCGGCTTTCTCGAGACCGATGAGGCAAATGGATTGCGGATCGCCGGGCGTTATCCGCGACCGCTTGAGCTCACGGCATGAACTCGGCTCCCCTGCCACGCCCGGGCGTGCTCGACATCACGCCCTATGTTCCCGGCAAGAGCAGTGCTCCGGGAGCGGCGAAAATTCACAAACTTTCCTCCAATGAATCGGCGCTCGGTCCGAGCCCGCTAGCGGTATCTGCATTCGCGGCGGTCGGCGCGCAGCTCGAGCGCTATCCGGACGGATCGGCCACGACGCTGCGCGAGGCCCTCGGCGCGCATCACGGTCTCAATGCGGAGCGCATCGTCTGCGGGTCGGGATCGGACGAGATCCTGTCGCTCCTCGCCCAAGCCTTTCTCAAGGACGGCGACGAAGCCATCTATTCACAGCACGGGTTTCTCGTCTATCCGATCGTCATCAAGGCGAACGGCGCCACGCCCGTCGTCGCGCCGGAGTCCGGCCTCAAGACCGACGTCGACGCGATTCTCGAGCGGCTGAGCGACCGCACGCGCCTCGTGTTTCTCGCCAACCCCAACAATCCGACGGGCACCTACATCCCGTTCACCGAGGTGCGGAGACTGCATGCGGGGCTGCCCGCTTCCACGCTGCTCGTGCTCGACGCCGCCTACGCGGAGTATGTGCGCCGCAACGACTACGAGGCCGGACTCGAGCTCGTCGCGAATTCGCGCAACGTGGTCATGGCCCGCACCTTCTCCAAGATCTACGGGCTCGCCGGCGTGCGGCTCGGCTGGGCCTATTGCCCGCCGGAGGTCGCCGATGCGCTCAACCGCATTCGCGGCGCTTTCAACGTCGGGGCCGGCGCGCTGGCGGCGGGCATCGCGGCACTCAAGGACGCAAGGCATCTCGAGGCCGCGCTTACCCACAACGATCGCTGGCTCCCGTGGCTTGCGGACGAGATCGGCAAGCTCGGACTTACCGTCACGCCGAGTGTGACCAACTTCCTCCTCGTGCATTTCGACGGCAGCGGAAGAACCGCTGCCGAGGCGGACGAGTTCCTGCTCCGGCGCGGATTCGTGCTGAGGCGGATGGAGGTCTACGACCTTCCGAACGCACTGCGGCTCACGGTCGGCAGCGAGGAGGCCAATCATGCGGTCGTCGCGGCTCTCGGCGCCTTTCTCAAGAGCGGGAACAAGAGCCATGGCTGAGGCGATGTTCGGGCGAGTGGCACTGATCGGGCTCGGGCTCATCGGCTCGTCGCTCAGCCACGTCATTCGGCAGGAGAAGCTCGCGAGCCACATCTCCGGCCACGCCAGGAGCGCGAAAACCCGGGAAACGGCAAAGCGCATCGGCCTCGTCGACAGCATCCACGACGAGGCAGAAGGTTCCGTGGAGAATGCCGACCTCGTCGTCCTGTGCGTTCCGCTCTGCGCCTATGGCGCGATGGCGCAAGCGATCAAGAACCGGCTGAAACGCGGTGCCATCCTGACGGACGTCGGTTCGGTCAAGGGGTCCGTCCTGCGCGATGTCGCGCCGCACGTTCCCGAGGGCGTTCACTTCGTGCCCGGCCACCCGATCGCGGGCACCGAGCAGTCGGGGCCGGAATCCGGTTTCGCCGAGCTGTTCTCTGGGCGATGGTGCATCCTGACGCCCGGGCCGTCGAGCGATGCGGCGGCCGTCGAGCGGCTCACGCAATTCTGGAAGGCGTGCGGCTCGCAGGTCGAGATCATGGACGCCGACCATCACGACCTCGTCCTCGCCATCACGAGCCATCTGCCGCATCTCATCGCCTACAACATCGTCGGGACCGCGGCCGATCTCGAGGAGGTGACGAAGTCCGAGGTCATCAAATATTCGGCCGGCGGTTTCCGCGATTTCACGCGCATCGCGGCGTCGGACCCGACCATGTGGCGGGACGTGTTCCTCACCAACAAGGGTGCGGTGCTCGAGATGCTGGGGCGGTTCTCGGAAGATCTTTCGGCGCTGCAGAGAGCCATCCGCTGGGATGACGGCGCGACGCTGATGACGCTGTTCGAACGGGCGCGCGAGATCCGGCGCGGCATCATCGCGGCCGGCCAGGACACGGCGCAACCCGACTTCGGACGCAAGCGCTGATCAGCTTCCGGAGAACGGCTTCAGGCGTCCGAGCTTGACGGGCCCGAGAAAGATCTCCCCGTCGTTGGCTTGAAGAGAAATCCTGACCTTGCCGCCGCTGCCGGTTAGGAGACCCAGCAGCATGGTGCCATTGCGCGCCTCGGACGCCGTCAGGAGCCCGGCGGCCTCGAAACGGCCGATCAGCCCGCCGGCGTTCTCGATCGTCAGGTTCAGCTTTCCGTTGAGGCGCGCATCCTCGTCGACGGTAAGAACGCCGCGGCCCGAAACCGTCACGTCCTTCTGATGGAGGCGAAGACTGTCGATTTCGAGAACCGTGCCCTCGAGCTTCATGGCATTGAGCAAGGCAGGCGCCATCAACGGGGCGGCACTCGCCGTCCGCAGGACGCCAGTCGCGGTCACCTGCTCGAACGGCGTGTCGGCGGCGACTGGCAGGCCGAAAAAGGCGTCGCGCGCTTCAAGGGCGAAGGTGATGCGGCGCGGGTTGCTGCTACTGTCGCGCGTGAGGCGCATGTTGAGGAGGCCGGCCGCGAAGCCGCCGCCGGTCTCGACCTGCTGGCCGAACAGGGCAAGCTCCTCCGGCGCGGTATGACGGATGCTGGCGACGAGACGCGTCGGTGCCAGGGTCAGGGAGTCCTTGCGGTTGCTGATCTGCATGGCGCCGTCGGCAACCGCGAGGATGCGGCCGGCATCGAACAGCTGGGCGAGGAACTGCATGTGCGGGACCGCCAACACCGTCTCGTCGGTCGCGGTGGCGACGATCGAGAACGGCTCGCAGTCGAGGCGTATCTGGATCGGAAATCCGCTCCAGCTCGGCTCGCCGCAGGAAAGGCGGATGCCGGCCGAGGTTTCGTCGCGCTCGAGCCGGGCGAGCTCGGCCTTGGCAAGAGTCAGTCCGTATGACCAACAGGCCGTCCAGCCCCCAGCCAGAAGGAACAAAGGCAGCCCCAGGACGCGAATCATCCGCCGCATGAACGTCTAGAGTCCCCCTCAGGCGTCCGCTATAGGCAGTTCATCTGCTGATTCTGTGTCACAATGGAAGAGAATTGGGTGTTCGCATACGGTTCGCTCATGTGGCGGCCGGGAATCGAATTCGAGGAGCGGCGCACGGCCCTGCTGCACGGCCTGCATCGGGCCTTGTGCGTCTATTCGCACGTCCATCGTGGCACGCCGGAGCGGCCGGGGCTCGTGCTTGGGCTCGATCGCGGCGGTTGCTGCCGCGGGGTCGCGTTCCGCATCGCGGGGACGCGCTGGATCGAAACGGTCCAGTATCTGCGCGAACGCGAGCAGGTCACGAGCGTCTACATAGAAACGATCCGACCGATCACGCTCGAGGGAAGGGAGCCACGCCGCGTCTCGGCACTTGCCTACGTCATCGACCGCGGCCACCCGCAATATGCAGGCAAGCTGCCGTTCGAAGAGCAGCTGCGGCTGATCAGGGCGGGACGCGGGCGGTCAGGGGCCAACCCCGACTATGTGCTGAGCACGGCCGATCACCTCAAGGAACTCGGCCTACGCGATCATGCGCTGGAATGGTTAGCCGCACGGCTGCGCGCCGATGCGGCTGAGCCATGACGGACGGTGTGCGAAGCGATCGAGGCGACGAGATCGGCTGCGGCCGCCCGCGCAGCGGCGGCGTTTCGGGCCAGAAGATGCACATGGATCTCGTCGGCTCCGACGTGAGCGATGTGGACCCCGTCACCCTCATTCCAGAATTCCGTGAAGAGGCCGACGGCCAGGGCCTGGCGTTGCTCGCCATGCCGGCGAACGGCGACGTAGACGGCGCCCGGCAGAGGCGGACAGTCCCCGGGGCCGAAGATGGAGTGGATGTATTCCCGCCCCGATGCGCCCCGCCAGTACCGGAAGCGGGCGGCAAAACCCTCGTCGCTCAGCATTCGACCGGCGTAATTCAGATCAGCGATCATGAGAACAAAACTAGAACATTCTGACCGAATCGTCAAGCCTCAAGTGCATTTCGAGTAGCCACAGTTGAGGCACGTCGAGCATCCCTCCTGAAAAACGAGCGAGGGTTCGCCGCAACGGGGACATGTCTTGCCCCGGATCTCGCCGCCGATCATGGCGGCCGCCCGCAAGGGTGCCACGGCCGGCAAATCCTCCGGCTTCAGGAAGCCCGTGTCGATCATGTGCTTCTCAATCACCCCGCCGATGGCGGCAAGGAGGCTCGGGACATAGCGGCCCTCCATCCACTGGCCACCGCGCGGATCGAAGACGGCCTTGAGCTCCTCGACGACGAAGGAAACGTCGCCGCCGCGCCGGAACACGGCCGAGATCATGCGGGTGAGCGCCACCGTCCAGGCATAGTGCTCCATGTTCTTCGAGTTGATGAAGATCTCGAAGGGACGGCGGCGGCCGCTCGCCTCGACGATATCGTTGATGGTGATGTAGATCGCGTGGTCCGAGTCGGGCCAGCGAAGCTTGTAGGTGAAACCGGGGAGCACCGCGTTGCGTTCGAGCGGGCGGCGCATATAGACCACGGCCGAGGTCGATTCCGGCATGCGAGCGGTTTCGGGCGGTGCCGGCGCTTCGAGCGGAAGGCTCGCCTCCACCGGCTCGGCATCGGTCGGACGGTTCGACGCGGAGGAGAGTACGGAGCCGGTGATGTCGTTCGGACGGAAGGTGGTGCAGCCCTTGAGGCCGAGATCGTAGGCCTCCTCATAGACCGCCTTGAACGCCTCGAAGTCGAGGTCGACGGGCACGTTGACGGTCTTCGAAATGGAGGAGTCGACATGCGCCTGCACAGCAGCCTGCATGCGCAGATGATCGGCGGGGGCGAGATCGTCGACGGTCACGAAGGTCGCGGGCAGCTCCGCATCCCTGCCGAACATGGAATGGAAGAGGTTCACGGCGTAGTCCTCGACGGGCTCCTCGCTGTGGCTGCCGTCGGCGCGCAGCACGCGGCGAACGTAGTAGAGCGCGAAGATGGGCTCGATGCCGCTCGACACGTTCCCGGCGACGAGCGAAATGGTGCCGGTCGGAGCAATCGAGGTCAGGAGCGCGTTGCGGATGCCATACTTGCGGATCCGCTTCAGGATCGGCTCGGGAAGGTCGCGGACATGGCCCGAAGCGAGATAGCGATCGCGATCGAACAGCGGGAAGGCTCCCTTCTCGCGCGCCATCTCGATGCTCGCGTCGTAGGCCGCACGCTCGATGGCCGCCATCCACTCGGACGCCTGCGCGGCGGCCGCAGCCGTTCCGTAGCGCAGGCCGCACATGACCAGGGCATCGGCGAGGCCCGTCATTCCAAGGCCGATGCGGCGCTTGGCGTGCGCCTCGCGTTCCTGCTCGGGAAGCGGGAAGCGCGAAACGTCGATGGCATCGTCCATCATGCGTACTGCCGCGGCGACGACGCTTTTCAGCTCCTCGAGGTCGAGCGCAGCGTCGGACGCAAAGGGTCGGTCGATGAAGCGGGTCAGGTTGACCGAGCCGAGGAGGCAGGCGCCGTAAGGCGGCAAGGGCTGCTCGCCGCACGGGTTGGTCGCCTCGATCGTTTCACAATATGAAAGATTGTTCGCGGCGTTGATGCGGTCGATGAAGATGACGCCGGGCTCGGCGACGTCATAGGTGGCGCGGAGAATGCGGTCCCACAGGGCGCGGGCGCGCACGGTGCGGTAGACCTTGCCTGCAAATACTAGAGGCCAGTCGGCGTCGCCCTTGACCGCCTTCATGAAAGCGTCGGTGACGAGGACCGAGAGGTTGAACATCCTGAGCCGCGCGGCATCGCGCTTGGCATCGATGAAGAGCTCGATGTCCGGGTGGTCGCAGCGCATGGTGCCCATCATGGCGCCGCGCCGCGAGCCGGCCGACATGATGGTGCGGCACATGGCGTCCCAGACGTCCATGAAGCTCAAGGGACCCGACGCATCGGCGCCGACGCCGAGAACGGCGGCCCCCTTCGGGCGCAGGGTCGAGAAGTCATGGCCGATGCCGCCGCCCTGCTGCATGGTCAGCGCCGCTTCGCGAAGCGCCGCGAAGATGCCGGTCATGGAGTCGTCGATGCGGCCCATCACGAAACAATTGAAGAGGGTCACGTTGCGGCCGGCCCCGGCACCCGCGAGGATGCGACCGGCGGGAAGGAACCGATAGTTGTCGAGGGCGCGATAGAACGCCTCCCGCCATTTCGGGCGCGCGTCGGCCGGCTCAGCCTCGGCGAGGGCGTCCGCCACCCTGCGCCAGGTATCATCGATGGAGCCGTCGCGCGGCCGTCCGTCGGACTCCTTCAGCCGGTACTTCATGTCCCAGATGTCCTGGGCGATGGGCGGCAGGGATGGCGCGGGGGGCGTGTTCATGGTTTGTACTAGTCTACAGCCCCTGAAGCCCGGGCTCAAGGGGGGAGGGGGAGACTGCCCTAAAAAGCTGAATGTTTTGACTCCGACATAAGCCGGGCGGCGGCGGGTTCAATGGCCTCTTCCAGGGCCTTGGCGAACTCGGCCCGCGACAGGCCGGGCGGCAGGGCCGGCAGGAATTCCATGACGATGACGCCCGGTCCCCGCATGGGCTGGCGGCGCGGCCAGAAGAGCCCGGAGTTTAGCGCCATGGGCACACAGGGCACCCCGAGGCGGAGATAGAGGGCGGCGGCGCCGGGGCGGTAGGCGGGTGGGGCGCCCGGAGGCCGGCGCGTGCCCTCGGGAAAAATCAGGATCTGGCGGCCGTCGCGAACCTCGCGGGCGGCGCGCTCGACGAGGCGGCGGAGAGCGGTCGCGCCGGCCCCCCGGTCGACCGGGATCATCTCGAACTTGGTGCCAAACCAGCCGAAAAGCGGAATGAAGAGGAGTTCGCGCTTCAGCACCATGGCGGGGTCGTCGAAGAGGGGAAGGAGCGCGAACGTCTCGAACAGCGACTGGTGCTTGCCGGCGACCAGGATGGCGCCGTCCGGAACGTGCTCGCGACCGCGTATCTCGAGACCAATGCCGAGCAGAACCCGGAGCCACCAAATGGAAGTCCGCGCCCAGAACTTGAGGCCTGCCATGGCCCAGCGCCGAGGCGCGAAGAGCAACGGCGATCCGATGACGAGGAAAACGAAGAGGTTCAGATAGAAGACGACGTTGAAGAGGGTGGAACGCAGGGCGCGCATCTCCGGCTCCTACACCGTCGCACGCAACTGGCGCATCACCGCCAGATGGGCGGTGACGACGCTGAGCAGCGTCGCCACGATCGGGACGAGGAGAAACACGGCGTAGGTCGCGACGGCGACCGAGGGCGCCGCGATCAGCAGCCGCGCACTCGCCTCCGACAAGGTGTCGGCGGCCGGCCAGACGTCGAGCAGTCCGAGCATGGCGAAGGTGAGGAGCCCACCCAGCGTTCCGGCCAGACCGGCGATCATGCCGCTGCGCAGAAATCGGCCCTTCACGGCGCGGGCGATGAAACGATCGCGAGCGCCGATCAGGTTCAGGACCTCGATGACCTCGCGGTTCGCATCGAGCACGGAGCGGGTGGCGAACACGACGAGGGCGGCGGCCGACACCGCGATCAAGGCGAGGACGGCGAGCGCCAGTCGTTCGAGCAACGTCGCGGTCCGCATCAGCTCCATCCGCCAGCGGCGATGGGTGTCGACGCTAGCCCCCTTGACCTCGGCCTTCAACTGCGCCTCCAGCGCATCGAGATCGGGCGGCCGCGCCTCGTCGATGGTGACCGAGACGAGGGCCGGAAGAGGGAGATCGTCGATCATTCCCGTATCGCCGAGCCAAGGCTCGAGGAGCTTCCGGACGGAAGCGGCGTCAAGGACGCGCGCTTCGGCGATGCCTTCGGTGCGGCGGAGAATCGTCACCGCTTTCTCCGTTTCCGCTTTCAGATCGACATCGGACAAGGCGCGAACCTGAACGGTGATCTCGCTCGACACCCCGGACGTCCACTGGGTGACGGCGGACTGGACGAGGATGAGAGCGCCGAGCGCAAGGGTGGCAAGGTAGCACATCACCGCCATGGCGAGCGTCAGTGTCCGCATCGGCTGGGCGTCGACGGGAATGATGGGGGACACGGCCATCGTCAGGCGAGCCGGCCCTTATCCAGATGCATGACGGTGACTCGTGCCTTGGCGATGAGATGAGGGTCGTGCGTGGCGATGAGCACCGTCGTGCCGAAGCGATTAAGCTCCTGGAAAAGATGCAGCAGGCGTTCGGCTAGGGAGGGATCGACGTTGCCCGTCGGCTCGTCGGCAAGGAGAAGGTCGGGCTTGGCGATGACGGCGCGGGCGATCGCCAGGCGCTGCTTCTCGCCTCCCGACAGAACGGGCGGCAGCATCTCCGCCTGGCCCCTGAGGCCTACCCAGTCGAGAAGCTCCATGACGTTGGCGCGATAGGCATCGGGACGCTTTCCCGCCGCCCGCAGGGGCAGCGCCACGTTGTCGAACGCGGTCAGGTGATCGAGCAGGCGGAATTCCTGGAAGACGACGCCGATGCGGCGGCGCACGGCGGGAAGTTCCTGACGCCTGAGGGTGGCGATGTCGCGCTCGAACAGGTTGATCAGGCCGCGCGTCGGCCGCAGGGCGAGGAACAGGAGTTTCAGGAGCGAGGATTTTCCTGCTCCCGAGGGACCGGTGAGGAAGCTGAGGCTGCCGGGTTCGAGCCGGAAGGAGAGGTCGCGAAGGATCTCCGGTCCGTTCCCGTAACGCAGCCCGACATTCTCGAACCTGACCAAGAGGACTCCGTTCCTGGCGCCGTTTAAGTGGCCCTTAACTATATTGCCGCTTAAGTATCCGCGAGGCCGGGCTCTTTTGCGCCCGGACGATGTGATCCGAATCAGTTCCACTAGCGGCCCGTAAGATGATAGTCGTCTGTCCTTCGTGTGCAACTCACCAAGACGTTCCACAGAGTCACCTTGACGACGGACGAACCTTCATTCGGTGTGGCGTGTGCGGCCAGGGCTGGATCGAGAACCGCGCCATCGAAATCGTCGACGCCCTCGCCTACAATGAATCCGCAATTCTGATCGACGAGACGACGGAGAGCGCCAGCGCCGACCTCGAGGTCATGCGGCTCGCCGAAGCCGCGCACATCGCCGAAGAACGATTTGCCCAACGCCAGCGCCACCGCCGCCGCGAGCGCCGGGGATGGGCGGCGCTCGCCTTGAGCGTGCTGATCCCCGTGCTCACCGTCGCGACGCTGCCGCAGCAGGTTGCTGAGGCGTTTCCGCCGGCCAGCCGCATCTATGCACTCGCCGGGGTCGACGTAAACGTGCGCGGCCTCGAGTTTCGGAACGTCGGGCAGAAGCACATGCTCACCGACGGCACCCGCGTGCTCGGCATCCAGGGCGAGATCGTCAATGTCGGCAGCCGCGAACAGCGAATGCCGACGCTCAAGTTCATCCTGCGCGACGGAACCAAGCAGTCGGTCTACGAGTGGACGCTCAATTCCTCGACGCGTCCCATCAAACCCGGAGAAACGTCGACGTTCGTGACGCGCGTCGCTTCGCCCCCGGAGCCGGCGACAGAAATCGAAATCCGCTTTACGGACAGCTAGGATTCGCGCAGTAATGCCCGGCCATGACGGCTGTCACGATCGACGGGCATCGCATCAGTGTTCTTTTCGCCGAGCACGAAATCGCCGCGCGCATCGAAGCGCTGGCGGGTGAGATCGCGGCGTCGAAACCCGAACACCTCCTGGTCGTGCCGGTGCTCAAGGGAAGTTTCGTCTTCGCCGCTGACCTTATGCGCGCATGCCACCGGGCCAAGCTGTCGCCGGAGGTGGATTTCATGATCCTGGCGAGCTACCGCGCCCGCACCGTCTCGTCGGGGCGGGTGGAGATCCTGCGAGACATCGAGACGGACGTGCGGGGCCGGGACGTGCTCCTGGTCGACGACATTCTGGAGTCGGGCCGCACTCTCGCCTTCGCGAAGGACCTGCTCATGGCGCGCGGCGCCAAGCGAGTGATGACAGCGGTCCTGCTCGACAAGGCCGGGCACCGGGCGGCCGCCATCGAGGCAGATTTCAAAGGGTTCGATTGTCCCGATCGTTTTGTCGTCGGCTACGGAATGGACATGGGGCATGCATTCCGAGAACTGCCATTCGTCGGCCACGTTGTGACTTGAGAGCGTCGCGTCAGTAGAGGCCGCGCAGCAGGCGGTCGAGGTAGTCGCGCTCGAGCTTCTGCATGGTGCCGTCATTGGCGCGGCTGCGGAGGAACTCGAGGATGCGGCGGGCTTTCTCGATGGCCGCTTCACTCGGCAGCATGTTGCGCTCGGGACCGAAGTCCTCGCCGCGGCTTGGCAGTGGACGGCCCAACGGATCGCGGTCGTCGCCGCGCGCCTCGCCATGGCGACCGTAGTTGCCCTGATTCCCGGTTCCCTGCTGCATGAGGTTGCGGGCCATGGTTTCGGCGCCCTGGCGCAGGTCCTGCATCGCCTGGTCCTGCTCGCTCAGCGCGCGGCCGCGCTCGGTGCGCCGCAAGGCCCCCGAGGCATCGCCCATGTTGCGCTGGGCGCGACCGAAGGGCGCCGGCGACTGCATGCCATTCTGGCCCAGCTGCTGCATCAGCTGCTCGAGCATCTGGGCAAGCTTGTCTTGCTGCTGCGCCAGACCTTCGCCCTCGCCCGGCTGACTGCCCTGCATGCCAGGCTCGCGGCCCTCCATGCCCTCCTGACCCATTTCGCCGCCTTCCATTCCGGGCTCGGGCATCCGGAACGTCTGGTCCATGAGCTCCTGCTGCTGCTTGAGAATCTCGCCCAGCTGCTCGAGCATCTCGGCAAGCGGTGCATTGAGATCGGGCGACATCTCCGCCATGCCGGGCTGGAGATTGCTCAGAAGTTCCTCGAGGCGGGAGAGCAACTCCTGGGCCGCCTCGTTGGCCCCGGAGCGTGCCAGCTTCTCAATGGCATCGAGCATCCGGTTCAGATCCTGGGGATCGATGGCCCGCATTTCCGCTGCGCGTTCACGGTTCCTCTGGCTCTGCTCGGCGGACTGGTTGCGACGGGCCTCGTTCATCATGGCGGTCAGGAAGCGATCCATGGCTTCGCGCAGGCGCTGCATCAGCTCGGCAATCTTCTCCGGAGGGTCGCCGCGCGCCAGCGCTTCCTGCAGCGCCTTGCGGGCCGCCTCGAGATCGCGCCGGGCATCGTTGGTCTCGCCGTCCTCGATGCTGACCGCGATCTTCCAGAGAAGCTCGATCGTCTGCTTCACGTCGGCATCGGACTTGGCGCGGTAGAGCTGCGTCTGCGCCAGGCGCAGTCCAAGATAGACACCGCTTTCCTCGAGGATGTCGTCGGGCCAAATCGCGAGCGCATCGAGCATCGTGAGGACGTCGGTGCGATCATCGGGGCGCATGACGAGCTTGCGGCGCTGCTCAACCAGCGCCCGGGCGAGCGGCTTGGTGAACTCGCGCTCGGGAAGCTTGAAGCGCACCGGCTTGCTCTCGGTCGCCTGGCCGGCGCCGTCGCGCGCTGTCAGGGTCAGCTCGACCATGAGGCCGGCCCATGGATGCGCAGTCAAATCCTGGATGGCCTTGCCCTCGGCGGCGCGGACGGCCGACTTCGGAAGCTGCACGGTGAAATCGGGGGCGTCGAAAAGAAAGACGCCGCTGTCGGAGATGCCGGTCCCGTCCTCCTGCTCGTCGGAAAGGCGCAGCGCGGCACCGAGCGCGCTGACGCCGTAGTCGTCCTTCACCTGCCAGGGAACGCTGATGGCGGCATTGGCGGTCGTCTCGATGCGACCGGTGATGCCGACTTCGGGCGGCGCGTCGGGAATGAGGGCAATGCGCCAGGTCCGAATGGCGCGGCCGCGGTCGCTCGCCACGACCACGACCGGCCGATCGAGGGTGAGCTTGGTCTCATGGACCGCGCCTTCCTGTTTGGCGGCCAGCGTCGGCTCCGTGATGGTGTCGCCGGCCGAGCCGTCCTCGCGCGGCTTGGCCAGCCTGAGACCGGGTTCGCCGGCATTGTTGAACCGCACGATGAGGGCGGAATTCTCCGGCACGACGATCTCGTCATCGACGGCGAGATTGCCCGTACCATCGGCGCCGGTGAGCAGGACGGGCGGCTTGCCCGTGTAGTTCGGCGGCGTGATCCAAGCGTCGAGGCGCACGTCGGCCGTGGCCGCGGGCGCCGCGCTCAAGCCGGCCGACATGCGCCCGCGCCAGTCGTGGGCGTTCAATAGAAAAATCGCGATGAGGGCAAGGAAGACGGCGTTGCGAAGGGCGAAGGGATCGCGCCGCCCCCAGTCCGAACGCGGCACGCCGGCGCGCAGCGTCGCGATGGCGGCTCGGGTGCGGGCAAGGTGCTCGCGCCACAGAAACGAACTTTCGGCGCCGGCCTGCTTGTCGGCAAGCTCGTCGCGCAGGGCCGACAGGGGCCGATGCTTCAGGACCGTTTCGATCTCGAGGCGGCGCAGCAGTTCGGCCTCGGACGGGCGGCGGAGCGACAGAAAGGGACGCAGCGACCACAGGAAGGCGAGGGCGAAGGCCGCCAGAACTCCGAGCCGCACGGTGTCCGGCAGCGCGGCAAGAACACCGGTCAACAGCGCAAGCGCCAGCACGGCCGCGACCAGGATGGCGGCGAAACTCGCGGACCACAAACGCTCGAAGCCGATGGCAGCCCTGGCCTCAAATAGCTTGCGGTCGAGAAGGCGGTCCAGAGGCGTCTTCATGGGCTTGGATACTAGCACACAGTGCGGCCAAATAATGCCTCACAAGAACGTCAGGTCCGCAAGCGTCCCGACTGCCAGGCGGCTAGACGGTCCTGGCCGATCAGGTCGTCATAGGTCTGACGGGGACGGACGATCGCGAACTGACCGCCCTTGACCAGCACCTCGGGAACGAGCGGCCGGGAATTGTAGGTGCCCGACTGCACCGCGCCATAGGCGCCTGCGGTCATGACGGCGACAAGATCGCCTTCCGCAAGGGCGGCGAGATCGCGGTCGCGGGCCAGGAAATCGCCGGATTCGCAGATGGGGCCGACGACATCGGCGCGCCGGCGGGGGGCACCGACCTCGGGTTCCGCAACGGGGAGCATCTCGTGCCAGGCGTCGTAGAGGGTCGGACGGATGAGATCGTTCATGGCGGCGTCGACGACGATGAATGTCTTGGCCGCGCCAGGCTTCACGTAGATGACGCGCGCGACGAGGATGCCGGCATTGCCGACGATCATTCGTCCGGGTTCGAATAGGATGCGGCAGCCGAGATTGCCGAGCTCGGCCTTTACCATGCGCGCGAACTCGTCGGGATGCGGCGGGATGTCGTTGGTGCCGCGGTAGGGGACACCGAGCCCGCCGCCGATGTCGATATGACGGATCGCATGGCCGTCGGCGCGCAGGGTTGCCACGAGTCCGGCAAGCACCCGATAGGCGGCCGTGAAAGGCGCGAGCGCGGTGATCTGGCTGCCGATGTGCATGTCGACGCCGACGATGTCGATGCCAGGCAACCGCGCGGCATGGGCATAGGCGTCGCGGGCGCGCCCGTGCGGGATACCGAACTTGCTGTCGGACCGTCCGGTGGTGATCTTCTCGTGCGTCCCGGCATCGACGTCGGGATTGATGCGCAGCGAGACGGGGGCGCGGGTGGCGAGCCGCAAGGCGATGCCGTTCAAGAGCTCGAGCTCCGGCTCGGACTCGACGTTGAAGCACGCGACACCTTCCTTGAGGGCGATGGCCATCTCGCGGGCGGTCTTGCCGACACCCGAGAAGACGATCTTGCGGCCCGGCACGCCGAGCGCGAGAAGACGGCGCAGCTCACCTTCGGAGACGACGTCGAAGCCCATGCCGCAGTCGGCGAGGGTCTTCAGCACGGCCTGGTTCGAATTCGCCTTGACCGAATAGCAGACGAGATGATCGAGACCGGAGAACGCCTCGGCGACGACGCGGGCATGACGCTCGAGGGTGGCGGTCGCGTAGCAATAGAAGGGCGTGCCGACCTCGTCGGCAAGAACGGTCAGGCTGACGTCCTCGGCATGGAGCACGCCGTTCACATAGGCGAAGTGGTGCATGGGCGAGGCGACTAGATGATCTTGTCGAGGACGATGGGCTCGTCCTTCCTTTGCTCCGCTCCGGACGGCGGGTCAAGATCGCCCTTGACCCCGCAGGCGGCGAGGAGCCCGGAAAGAACGACCAAGCACAGAACCTGCTTAACAATCCTCATGCCGGCACCCGCTTTCCGAACGGCTCGTTGTAACGCATCGACCTCGACCCGCCAAGCGTCACGCGGTCAGCGCCTTCAGCCAGCGCTCGGCCTCGGCGCGGACGCTGTCGGGCGCCGTTCCGCCGAAGCTCCGGCGCGAGGCCACGGAGGCCTCGACCGTCAGGACGCCAAAGACTTCGCCGGTGATGGCGGGGTGCACCTTCTGCAGTGCGGGAAGATCCATCTCGTGCAGCGGAATCGACTTTTCGGCGGCCATGGCGACGATGCGACCCGTCACGTGATGGGCCTCGCGAAACGGCAGGCCCAGCTTCGCCACCAGCCAGTCGGCAAGGTCGGTGGCGGTAGAATACCCTCCAGATGCCGCAGCCCGCATCGCCGCCGCGTCGGGTACGAGGTCCGCGACCATGCCGGTCATGGCGGCCAGCGCCAGCGCGAAGGACGCTGCGGCATCGAAGAACGGCTCCTTGTCCTCCTGCATGTCCTTCGCATAGGCCAGCGGCAGGGCCTTCAACACGACGAGAAGCGACGTCAATGCGCCGATGATGCGGCCGACCTTCGCCCGCACCAGCTCGGCGGCATCCGGGTTGCGCTTCTGCGGCATGATGGACGAGCCGGTCGTGAACCTGTCGGAGAGTGAGATGAAGCGGTACTGAGACGAGGCCCACAGCACGATCTCCTCGGCAAGGCGCGACAGGTGCATGGCCGAAATAGCGAGCGCCGCCAGCGTCTCGAGCACGAAGTCGCGGTCGGCGACGGCGTCGAGCGAGTTGCGCATCGGCGCATCGAAGCCGAGCTCGCGCGCCGTCATGGCACGGTCGATCGGGAAAGACGTACCGGCGAGGGCGGCGGCGCCGAGCGGCGATTCATTCAGACGCCGGCGGGCATCGGCGAGGCGGCCGCGGTCGCGGGCCAGCATCTCGACATAGGCAAGGCAGTGGTGGCCGAAGGTGACCGGCTGGGCAGGCTGCATATGGGTGAAGCCCGGCATGACGGTGGCGGCGTAGTCGCGCGCCTTCTCCGCCAGGGCGCTTTGCAGAGCGCGGATGCCTTCATCGAAGCGGTCGATGTTGTCGCGAACGTAAAGGCGAAAGTCGACCGCCACCTGGTCGTTGCGCGACCGGGCGGTGTGAAGACGGCCGGCCGGTTCGCCGATGAGGTCGGCAAGGCGCGCCTCGATGTTCATGTGGATGTCCTCGAGGGCGCGCGAGAAGGCGAATTTCCCTTGCGAGATCTCGGTCTCGATGCGGTCGAGTCCCTTCAGGATCGCATCGGCGTCGGATCTCGAAATAATGCCTTGTTCCGCGAGCATCTTGGCATGGGCCCTGGACCCTCTTATGTCTTGCGCGAACAAAAGGTGGTCAAAGCCGATCGAAGCGTTTATCTCCTCCATGATCTCGGCGGGACCCGAGGAGAACCTGCCCCCCCACATCTTGTTGGTCATGCTTCGATGATCCGGATTCGACGAGGTTCAATCAGATGATGAATGGCAAAGCTCCGAACACGGCCGCTCCCCGAAACCTCAGGGGAGGCGCCGGCTTCGCGGCCGTGATCGCCGTTCTAGCGGGCATTTACCTGTTCTGGGGGTCGAATGGCAACGAACAGTTAACGCCCGTCCAGATTCCGGACCTTGTCTCGGACCTGCCACCCCCGACCGAGCCGAAAACCGTAACCAAGGCGCTGGCGACCGGAAATCTCTCCGCCTTCGTGGTCAAGCCCGAACGCAAGCCGGTGGCGGAGCTGTTCTTCCTCGATGCGGCGGCCAAGACGCGCTCCATCAAGGAGTGGCGCGGCCGCGTGGTGCTCGTCAACCTGTGGGCCACCTGGTGTGCGCCGTGCCGGAAGGAAATGCCGCAGCTCGCCGGCCTCGAACGCCGCTACGGCTCGAAGGATTTCGAGGTGGTGGCCATAAGCCTCGACCGCGAGAGCGCCAAGGCTGCGACCTTCCTCGGTGAAACGCAGGCGCGCGGGCTCAAGCTCTATGTCGATCCGACTTCGAAATCGATCGAGCTCCTGAGCGCGCTCGGGCTGCCGGCCACCGTTCTCATCGATCGCGAGGGCCGCGAAATTGGCCGCCTGCTCGGTCCGGCGGACTGGACGAGCCCGGAAGCGCTCCGCCTCATCAGCGTCGCGCTCAACGAGGCGGCACCGGGAAGCTGAGCCCGCTGGCACGGCGCCTCGAAGCGAGTTGCGAATTTCGCTCGTTAACGTCCTCATAAGCAATGCCGATAGGATCGATTTTGTCATGTCCTGAAAGGGCGGGCTACGACGCGCCCATGACGAACCGCGAGCCACAGGCTCCGCTCCCCCAAAAAACAGGACATATCATGGACAAGCGATCGAAACTCGACCTCGTGAAGACGAATAACACGACCTACAGCATTGCATTCGACGAGCGGATCGAGAACCTCACCTATACCGGCAAATCGAACTTCCAGGGCACCGGCAACAAGGCTGACAACGTCATCACGAGCAGCGACGGCGCCGATACCCTGGACGGCGGCAGCGGGGTCGACACGCTCATCGGCGGCAAGGGCAACGACGTCTATGTCGTCGACGATGCGGGCGATGTCGTCACGGAGCTTTCGGGCCAGGGCACGGACGAAATCAAAACGAGCCTTTCCTCCTACTCGATCGCCAACATCGCCAATGTCGAGAACATCACCTATACGGGCAACGCGAACTTCTCGGGCACCGGCAACAGCCTCGGCAACGTGCTGACGGGCGGCAGCGGCAATGATTTCATGAACGGCGGCAGCGGCTCCGACGACCTTATCGGAAATGCCGGCGACGATACGCTCCAGGGCGGGCTCGGCAGCGACTGGATCAGCGGCGGCGCCGGCGACGACCGGCTCGAGAGCGCCAGCGGCCTCAACGGGGACACCTGGGACGTGGACACGCTGATCGGCGGGGCGGGCGACGACACGTTCGTCTATCAGTCCGGCGGCAAAACCATCATCAACGATTTCCAGGACGGCGAGACATTGCTGATCAGCCTGATGAACAGCCTCGACGCGAACGAGGTCAATGTCGCATACGATGCGGCAAGCGGCGACTCGACGATCACGTTCGACAACCACGACTCGGCGGCCTTCAGCGTCGTGCTCCTCGACTATGATGCGATGTCGCTCGCGGTCAGCGACGACGGCTTCTATGTGACGCTGGGCGGCGATTTCGCTTAGCCGCATTTCCATCATCGAGTGCAAGACCCGCTCCCGCATCGTCGCGGGGCGGGTTTTCTCTTTGGCCGGTGCTCCGCATGCGTGACGCATTGTCGCGAGACCGACGATTGCAGACGGGAGGTTGCGCTTCTCGCCCGCATCGACACGATCCGTAGGCAGACTATGTGGTGTGTCTATGGACTCGATTTTTGGGTCCGCAGCCTGGTCGGGTAGGCCGATGTCACACGACGAACGACATTGACGGAGAGACCTCCCATGGCCAAGCGACCCATCGACGCCGTAAGAACGGCGAATGCGATCTATAGCCTCGAGACCGACCAACGAATCGAAACCCTGACCTACACCGGCACGTCGGACTTCAAGGGCACCGGCAACCGGGCCGACAACGCAATCACCGGCAACATCGGCAACGACACCCTGGACGGGCTCACCGGCGCCGACACGCTCATCGGCGGCAAGGGCGACGACACCTACGTCGTCGACGATGCGGGCGACGTCGTCACGGAGAAGACGGACGAAGGCACCGACGAGGTGCGCACGACCCTGTCGTCCTACAGCTTCGCGGCCCTCGCCGACCTCGAAAACCTGACCTACACGGGCACGGGGCAATTCCACGGCGTCGGCAACAGCCATGCCAACATCATCCGCGGCGGCATCGGCAACGACACGCTCGACGGCGGCACCGGCAACGACACCCTGATCGGCGGCAAGGGCGACGACACCTATGTCATCGACAGCCTCAGCGACGTCGTCACCGAGGCCGAGGGCGAGGGTATCGACACGATCATGACTCAGATTGTGGGTCCATTGCGGTGGACTGACCAGTTTCTTTCCGAATTCAGCCTGGTCAATCTTCCAAATACTGAAAACCTTTCATATGCCGGGACAATCAGCGCACGTTTCGTGGGAACGGGCAACGATCTCGACAATGTCATTACGGGCGGACAGAATCACGACACTCTCGACGGAGTCGCCGGCTCCGATACGCTCATTGGAGGCGGAGGCAACGACACGTATTTCATTGACGGAGACGATGTCGTCGTCGAACTCGAGGACGGGGGTGAGGACTACGTCTACACGTCGCTCGACACTTTCAATCTCGCGGATGTCAAAAATGTCGAGAACCTCTCACCGTCGCATAATCGGGATTTCCTGGGCTACGGAACGGACGAAAACAATTCTTTTTACACCAAGGCCGGGAACGACACGATCTATGGTTATGGCGGTGACGACTTTTTCATCGGCTCCTATGGAAACGATAGCTTTGTAGGAGGTGCAGGCGACGACGCGTTCCTCGAACTCGACGGCCCTGGTCTTAGCTACGTTTCGTATGGAAACGACACGATCATCGGGGGCGCGGGAAACGACTCTGCAAACGGTGGCAGTGATGATGATGTCATATGGGGAGACGACAGTGATAGCGACGCCGGAGCCGACGACCTATGGGGTGGGGGTGGCAACGACAGCCTGTTTGGATTGGCTGGCAATGATCGTATCTTCGGCGATTCAAGCGATCTGAAGACCGGCAACGACCTTCTCCAAGGCGGCCGAGGCAGCGACTACCTCAATGGAGGCGACGGCAACGACCGGCTCGAGAGCGCCAACGGCATGGGCGGGGAGGAGGGCGACGTCGACACGATGTACGGCGGCAACGGCACGGACATCTTCGTCTACCAGGCGGGCGGCATCGCGATCATCGAAGATTTCCAGGACGGCGAGTCGCTGATCCTGAGCTTCCGGGACGTTCTCGACACGTCCGACATCCACGTCGCATATGACGACACGACCAAGGACTCGACCATCACATTCGACGGCTACGATTCCTCGCTCAACCACGTCGTGATGTACGACTTCGATGCCACGACGCTTGACATGAGCACCTACGGCTCCGACCTGATGCTGGCCTGATTCCGGTGCCCGTTCCCGCGGCCTAGCGCGTGGGGACGGGCGTCTCGCCGCGATAGTCGTAGAAGCCGCGGTTGGTCTTGCGGCCGAGCCATCCGGCCTCGACGTATTTCACGAGCAGAGGACAAGGGCGATACTTCGAGTCGGCCAGTCCCTCGTAGAGCACCTGCATGATGGAGAGGCAGGTGTCGAGGCCGATGAAGTCGGCAAGCTCGAGCGGTCCCATGGGATGGCGGGCGCCGAGCTTCATGGCCGTATCGATCGCCTCGACGTTCCCGACACCTTCGTAGAGCGTGTAGATCGCCTCGTTGATCATCGGCAGCAGAATGCGGTTGACGATGAAGGCGGGGAAGTCCTCGGCGATGGCGATGGTCTTGTCGAGGGTGGAGACGAATTCCTTCATGGCGCCAAAGGTCGCCTCGTCCGTGGCGATGCCGCGGATGAGCTCGACGAGCGGCATGACCGGAACCGGGTTCATGAAATGCACGCCCATGAACTTTTCCGGCCGGTTGGTGGAGGCGGCGAGGCGCGTGACCGATATCGAGGAGGTGTTGGTGGCAAGGAGGCCCTCGGGCTTCACGACTCGCGACAGCTCGGAGAAGATCTTGCGCTTGACCTGCTCGTCCTCGATGGCAGACTCGATGACGAGATCGCAATCCTCGAGCTGCTCGGTCTTGTCGGCCAGCGAGATCCGCTTCAAGGCCTTGGCGCGCTCGTCCTCGGTGATCTTCCCGGACTTCACCTGCCGGGCGAGATTGCCGTTGACGGTGGCGACGGCGGCCTCGAGCTGGTCGCGGTTCAGATCGGTCAGCACGACGTCGTAGCCGGCGAGCGCGCAGACGTGGGAGATGCCGTTCCCCATCTGTCCGGCGCCAACCACGCCCACTTTGCGAATTTGCATTTTCCTTCGATACCTGCGGTCGATTTGGGGCCGTAAACCTATCTTGCGAAGGGGTCACCGACAAGTCTATTTCGCAGGTGCGGCATCGACTGTGTGCTATGCACCAGGGCTATTTTCCGAGCTTGGCGAGCTCGCCTTCGAGCTCCGGCACGGCCTGGAAGAGATCGGCGACGAGCCCGTAGTCCGCGACCTGGAAGATCGGCGCCTCCTCGTCCTTGTTGATGGCGACGATCACCTTCGAATCCTTCATGCCGGCGAGGTGCTGGATGGCGCCGGAGATGCCGACGGCGATGTAGAGATCGGGAGCCACGACCTTGCCCGTCTGCCCCACCTGGTAGTCGTTGGGGACGAAGCCGGCATCGACTGCGGCCCGCGACGCGCCGACGGCGGCGCCGAGCTTGTCGGCGACCTTCTCAAGGAGAGCGAAGTTGGCGCCGCTCTGCATGCCGCGGCCACCGGAAATCACGATGCGCGCCGAGGTGAGCTCGGGTCGATCGGATTTCGAGAGGTTTTCTCCCTCATAAGCCGATAGGCCGGGATCGGCGGGCGCGGCGACCTGCTCGACAGGTGCGCTGCCGCCCTCTCCCGTCGCCTGGAAGGCGGCGGTGCGGACGGTCAGCACCTTCTTCTTCTCGGGCGCCTGCACGGTCTGGATGGCGTTGCCGGCATAGACCAGACGCTCAAAGGTATCGGGCGACTTCACCGCGGTGATCTCCGAGACCTGCATGACGTCGAGCAGCGCCGCAATGCGCGGCATGTAGTTCTTGCCGTTGGTGGTGGCGGCGGCGACGATATGATCGTAGCCCCCGGCGAGCGAGACGACGAGGGCGGCCATGGGCTCGGCGAGCGGGCGCTCGAAGATCTGCGCGTCGCAGTGCAGGACCTTCTTCACGCCGGCGAGACGGGAAGCTTCCGCCGCCGGGCCATCGGCGCCCTTACCGGCAACGAGCACGTGCACGTCGGCGCCGAGCGCCGCGGCAGCGGTCAGGGCCTTGTGGGTCGCGTCCTTCAGATGCGCGTTGTCGTGCTCGGCAATCAACAGAACGGCCATGATCAGAGGACTCCCGCTTCGCTCTTGAGCTTCTCGACGAGCTCGCCCACCGACTTCACCTTCTGACCTGCCTGGCGCTTCGGCGGCTCGGCCGTCTTCAGCACCTTGAGGCGCGGGGCGGCATCGACGCCGAAGTCGGCCGGCGATTTCTCCTCGAGCGGCTTCTTCTTGGCCTTCATGATGTTGGGCAGCGAGGCGTATCGCGGCTGGTTGAGCCGCAAGTCGGTCGTCATGATCAGGGGCATCTTCACCTTGATCGTCTGCAGGCCGCCATCGATCTCGCGCGTCACGCGCGCATGGTCGCCCTCGATCTCGAGCTTCGATGCGAAAGTCGCCTGGGCGTAACCGAGAAGCGCGGACAGCATCTGGCCCGTCTGGTTGCAGTCGTCGTCGATCGCCTGCTTGCCGAGGATGACGAGGCCCGGCTTCTCCGCCTCGACAACGCCCTTCAGGATCTTGGCGACGGCGAGCGGCTCCACGTAGTCGTCGTTCTTGACGAGGATGGCGCGGTCGGCACCCATGGCGAGCGCCGTCCGCAAGGTCTCCTGCGACTGGGCGGGGCCGATGGACACCGCCACGATCTCGGTCGCCTTGCCGGCCTCCTTGAGGCGCACGGCCTCCTCGACGGCGATTTCGTCGAAGGGATTCATGGACATCTTCACATTGGCGAGCTCGACGCCCGACCCATCGCTCTTGACGCGGATCTTCACGTTGAAGTCCACCACCCGCTTTACGGCGACGAGCACCTTCATCTGTCGTTACTCCTCGGCTTTCCGCCAGTTCGGGGGCGGACCCTAGAGAGGCGGACCCATGGCGTCAATGTCGGCTCCGACGCTCGGCGGACGGTTGCGACGCCGCGTCACGGCGCGGGGCCGACCAGTAGTCGCGAGCGCAGGACGAGCGTCAGCACCAGGCCGGTGGCGAACCCCCCTATGTGGGCCCACCATCCGACCGACGGCTCCGTCTCGGTGACGACGACGAGGCTCGCCAGCTGGAGGAGCAGCCAGCCGCTCAGGACATAGACGGCCGGAATGCGGAGCGGCAGTCGCATGAAGAGCAGGATCCACACCCGGGCCCGCGGGAACAGCAGCAGGTAGGAGGCAAGGACGCCGGCGACGGCGCCTGAAGCGCCTATCAGCGGCGCATCCGAGGCCGGCATCATCACGGTGTGGGCGATGCCGGCACCGATGCCGCACAGGAGATAGAAGATGAGGAAGGCCCAGTGGCCGAAGGCGTCTTCGATGTTGTCGGCGAACACCCAAAGGAAGAGGACGTTGGTGACGAGGTGCAGCCAGCCGCCATGGATGAACTGATAGGTGACGTAGGTGAGGGGTTCGGGAATGCCCGGGGCCAAGGTCGGGGCGCGGCCGGTGAGGTCGGCCGGCACGATCCCGTAGGAGAGCATGCCGGCGAGTTCATAGGGCGCGCTCGTGGCCTCGTGCAGATAAAGGAAGATCACGAAGTTGACGACGATCAGCGCGCCGGTCATCCACTGGAAACGGATGACCTTGAGAGGCGTGTCGTCATGCAGCGGCACGAACATGCGGGGCCCTCCGGCGACTCGCCTATTGCGACCGTCCGGGCTCCCACAGGACATCGCCGCCATGCGTCCTGTTCACCCAGCGGCTGGCGACGAACAGGAAATCGGAAAGCCTGTTCATGTACTGGAGCACGGCGGGGCTGACGCGGCCGCCGCGCCTTTCGGACACGGCGAGCACGGCCCGCTCGGCGCGACGGCAGATGGTGCGCGCCATATGAAGATGGGCGGAGGCAGGTTGGCCGCCCGGCAGCACGAAAGAGCGGAGCGGCTGAAGCTCGGCGTTCAGCCAGTCGATGTCGCGCTCGAGGCGTTCGACCTGAGCCGCGACGACGCGCAGCGGCGGTGGTCCCTTGCGCTTGACCGGCTCCGGCAGGCAGAGGTCGGCGCCGAGATCGAACAGCTCGTTCTGGATGCGGGCGAGGACGGCGTCGAGCTCGGGAAAGGCGCCAGCGACATGCAGGCGCGCCACGCCTAGGGCGGCGTTGGTCTCGTCCACGGTTCCATAGGCTTCGACACGCGGGTGGGTCTTGCGAACCCGCTTGCCCGAGCCCAACGCGGTCAGGCCCTTATCGCCCGTCCGGGTATAGATGCGGTTCAACACGACCATGAGAGACGGAGTCGTAGACAAGTTCGGGTGGTTAGGGAATAGGCTACTCCCGGCGGAGCAGCGCCGGTGTCCGTGCCGCAAAGGCGCGCGATGCAGTGAGCAGGCCGGCGCCGAGGCACAGCGCCATCGCCAGCGCGGCCACCGCCAGTGCCGCAGGTAAGGAAAACGCAAAGCCAATCCTGAGGTAGAAGGCGGCGATCATCCAGGCGATGCCGGTGCCGACGAGAATCGAGACCGCGGCGGTCACCAGGGCGATAGCGAGGAACTCGAGGCTGAAGACGGCGACGACCTGGCGGCGCGTGGCGCCACAGCATTTGAGCACGGCGGCCTCGTAGGCACGGGCCTCGAGACCCGCGTTCCAGGCGCCCGCCATGACCAGCAGTCCGGTGAGCAGACTCAAGCCGTTGGCGGCGCGCAAGCCCAGAAGCACATTGGAGAGAAACGCGTTCACCTGGTCGAGTGCGTCGCGGACGCGGATGGCCGTGATGGTCGGGAAGGCTGCGGCGATGCGGTTCAGGAGCGCTTCCTCGCGGTCGGGGGCGACGCGGACGGTCATCAGGTTCACATGAGGTGCCCCCCGCAATGCATTGGGCGAGAACACCATCACGAAGTTGATGCCGAGAGAGCGCCAGTCGACAGCGCGGAAATTGGCCACGGTCGCGGTGATCTCGCGACCGAGGACGTTGACGGTGACCTGGTCGCCCCTTCGCAACTGCAGAGCTCTGCCGATGTCTTCGGCGAAGGAGACGAGCGGAGGACCGTCATAACCCGACGGCCACCAGTCTCCGTCGATCAGGCGCGATCCGTCGGGAGGCGCATCGGCGTAGGTCAGGCCGCGATCGCCGCGCAACGCCCAACGGGCATCGGGCGCGACTTCGATGTTGGCGACCGGCACGCCGCGGACCCTGACGATGCGGCCGCGAAGCATGGGCGCCTCGTCGAGGTCCGACACAGTCGGCTCGGACTCGAGGAGCTTGACGAAGGCGGCACGGCTCGCGGTGTCGACGTCGAGAAAGAAGAAAGACGGGGCCCTGGCCGGCAAGCTCGCGCCAAGTTCCTCGCGGAGCGAGCGATCGAGCAGCGACAGGACGGCGAGAAGCGAAAGGCCGAGGCCAAGCGAGAGGACGATCGCCGGCGTCGCCGTGCCGGGGCGATGCAGGTTGGCGATGGCCATGCGAGACAGGGCGTGGCGCGGCGGTGTGATGCGACGGGCGAGTGCCACCAGCCCGTATCCGAAGGCGGCCAGACCGGCGGCGCCGGCCGTGAAGCCGACAAGATACCAACGGGTGGCCCGCGCATCGTCGAATGCGGCGAAGGCAAGCATTGCGAGAAGCACGAGAAAGGCGGCGCTCGCTGCAAGGTCGCGCAACGGGAACGGCGTGCGTCGGATGCCGGCCTGGCCGCGGATGAGCTCCGAGGCTTCGAGATCGCGGGTCCGGGCGAGCGGCGGCAGAGAAAAAGCGAGAATAGTCAGGATTCCGAAGCCCGCCGCGAAGGCGAGAGGATGCCAATAGACACCTGCCGGGATTGGTAGGGGAAGGAGGTGTCCGATGGCGATCCTCAGGACGATCGGAATGGCCAGGCCGACGGCGAGGCCGATAGCGATTCCGAGAAGGCCGACGAGGACGACCTCGGCGAGGCAGGCGACATAGCCGGTCGCGGGGAAGGCGCCGACCATCCTCAGGATGAGCAGCTGCCGGCGGCGCCGGTCGACATACGCCTTGACGGCATTGGCGATGCCGATGCCGCCGGTGACGAGCGAGGTGAGGCCGGCGAGGGTCAGGAAGAAGCCGAGCCGCTCGATATACGCGCCGACGTTGGGCGCGGCGTTGTCGCGGCTCCGCAGGCGCCAGCCGGCTTCCGGAAAGCGGGCGCCGAGGTCGCGCATGACGTCGGCACCGGCCGCAGGGTTCGCCAGCTTAACGCGATGGCGCCAGGTCACCAGGCTCCCCGGCCTTACGAGCCCGGTCTCGTCGAGGGCGCTCGCATGCATCAGGACTCGCGGGCCGAAGAGGAAGCCGTCGGCGATCCGGTCCGGTTCGTCGACGATCCGGGCGCGGACTTCGAAGGAGCGGTTGCCGAGTTCGATGCGATCGCCGATCGCCAGCGAAAGGCGCGACATGAGAAGCGGATCGACGGCGACGCCGGGCAAGCCGCCCGCGTCGCTCAGCAGCGCATCGGCTAGCGTTCCCGGCGCCACCTTCGCGGCGCCGAAGAGCGGATAACGTTCATCGACGGCTTTGATCTCGACCAGGTTGCGTCGGCCGTTGCCCACGGCCATGGCGCGCAGGGTGGCGGCCATGGCCACCTCGCCGAGACGGTCGACGGCTTCCGACTCCGCCGCGGTCATTCGGCGCTGCGACAGGGCGATCTCGACGTCGCCACCGAGCAGAACCTGGCCCTTGTCGTTCAGTCCCTGGCGCAGGGCGTCGGAGAGTGTGCCGACCGAGGCGACCGCGGCGACGCCGAGGACGATGCAGGCGAGGAAGACGCCGAAGCCGTGCAGGCCAGCCCGAAAGTTCCGCGCCGCGAGACGAAGCGCGAGCCTCATGCGGGAAGCTTTTCGAGACGGCCGTCGCGAATCTCCACGATGCGGCTGCAGCCCGCCGTCACGGCAGGATCATGGGTGACCAGCAGCAGCGTCGCCCGCCGTTCCTCGCGGATGGCGAAGATCAGGCTCATGATGTCGTCGCCGGTGCGGCGATCGAGATTGCCGGTCGGCTCATCGGCGAGAATGATCGACGGCTTACCGACCAGGGCGCGGGCGATGGCGACGCGCTGCTGCTCGCCGCCCGAGAGTTCGGAGGGATAGTGATGAAGGCGATGACCGAGGCCAACATGGTCGAGCTCGCGCCGCGCATCGGCATGGGCATCGGCCGCGCCGCGAAGCTCAAGCGGAATCGCGACGTTGTCGAGCGCGGTCATGGTGGGAATGAGATGAAAAGATTGAAAGACGATGCCCACCGTCTCCCGACGATGGAGCGCCAGGGCCGTCTCGTCGAGCTGCGCCAGATCACGGCCGCCGACGAGAACGCGGCCGCTGCGCACCCGCTCGAGGCCTCCCATCACCATGAGCAACGTCGTCTTGCCGGAGCCGGACGGTCCGATGATGCCAACGGCCTCGCCCGAAGCGGCCGCGAAGTCCAGGCCGCGCAGGACGTCGACACGTCCGGCCCGGCTGTCGAGCGAGACATGGACGTCGGTGAGGTGGATGAAGGGCTCGGTGGCGGTCATCATGAAAGCGTCAGACGAGCGACATATGGACGATGATCGGGAAAAAAAGAAGAGTTCTTGCCCTCGTGCCGCGCTGCCCCTACTTAAGAAACATGCGTTCCCTGGCGAGCCTATTCATTGCCTGCCTGCTGATGGCGTGCCCAGCCGCCGCATCCACCTTCAAGATCGTGGTCCTCGGCGACAGCCTGACGGCGGGCTACGGCGTGGCGGCGGACGCCGCATTTCCGGCCCGGCTAGAGGCGGCGTTGCGCGCGAAGGGCCATGGCGTCACCGTCGTCAACGCGGGCGTATCCGGCGACACCGCGGCGCAGGGGCTTGCCCGGCTTGACTGGGCTCTCGCAGAAGGGGCCGATGCGGCCATCGTCGAACTCGGGGCGAACGATGCCCTGCGTGGCCTCGACCCCGCCGCCACGCGCCGGAGCCTCACCGCGATCCTCGATGCGTTAAAAGCGCGGGCCATCCCGGTACTCCTGGCCGGGATGCGCGCCCCTCCCAACATGGGGGAAGACTACGTCGACGAGTTCGATTCCATCTATCCGGATCTCGCCCGCTCGCACTCAGCCATCCTCTATCCCTTCTTCCTTGACGGGGTCGTCGGCGCGAAGGGACTCCATCTGGAAGACGGCATACATCCCAACGCCAACGGCATCGAGGAGATCGTCCAGCGCATCCTGCCAAAAGTCGAAGAACTGCTAGAAACACTCCGCTCCACCTCGAAGCAGTCGTCGGCCCCGTAGGGTCGAGAGAGCCCCTGGCCGTCCGCCGCTGCTCGCGCACAAGGAGGCAAACATGCCGCGTCTGTTCACCGGTCTCCAGGTCCCCCAAGACATCGCATTCGAGCTCAATCTCATGCAGGGCGGTGTCAGAGGCGCGCGGTGGATCGATCCCGCCGACTATCACATCACGCTTCGCTTCATCGGCGACATCGAAGAGCGGCTGGCGCGCGACATCCAGCTCGCGCTCGAAAGCGTCACGGCGGAGCCGTTCACCACTTCGCTCAAGGGTGTCGGTTCGTTCGGCGGCAACGACCCGCACACGCTCTACATCGGCGTCGCGGAAAGCCCGGAGCTGAGGCGACTGCAGGCGACCCACGAACGATTGTGCAAGATGGCGGGGCTGCCGCCCGACGGGCGGAAGTTCATCCCGCACGTGACGATGGCGCGGCTGAGGTCACCCGATCTCGCCGACGTCCATGGCTTCATTGCGCGCCAGAACCTTTTCGCAAGCCGGGCCTTCGAAGTCCAAAGCTTCATTCTCTTCTCGTCGCGGCCGTCGCGCGGTGGCGGGCCGTACGGAGTGGTCGATTCCTTCCGTCTGGGAGGAGGGATGCCCAACGAAGCAACAAGAATGGCTGGGAGGTGACGATGGCCGATCTCCTGTCGGAGGCCGATCGAACGCGGGCACTCGAAGATCTGCCGGGGTGGCAGATGGCGGAGGGCCGTAGCGCCATCACCAAAGTCTTCACCTTCAAGACCTTCAGCGAGGCCTTCGGCTTCATGACGCGAGTGGCGCTCGCGGCGGAGCGGATGGACCATCACCCGGAATGGTCGAACGTCTACAACCGGGTAACCATCGTGCTCCAGACCCACACCGCCAAGGGCGTTACCGACCTCGACATCAAATTGGCGAAAAAAATCAATGGCTCCACGGGATAGCGAGCCGGATTAACCCTGTGTAACCCTTGCCGCCGCGCTCTTGAACGTGATAGGCGTGGGGACCATATCTCAGCTACCAAAAATTGGTCCGAGGGAGAAACTCATGGCTGACCTCAGAGAACGAATGGTACGGACGGGCGCTGCCACGACGACTGAGGTCGTGGATCAGGGCCTGCGCGGCTACATGCTGCGGATCTACAATTACATGGCCGTGGGCCTGGGCCTGACGGGCATCGCCGCGATCGCCACCTACATGGCGGCCGTGGAGACGACCGCAACCGGCGTACAGCTCACGGCGTTCGGCACGCTGCTCTTCGCGAGCGCGTTCAAGTGGGTTGTCATTTTCGCGCCGCTTGCGGTCGTGCTGTTCCTGTCCTTCCGGGTCCAGCACATGAGCGTGGCGGCAGCCCAGCTGGCATTCTGGGTCTATGCGGCGCTGGTCGGCGTGAGCTTCGGCTCGCTCGGCCTGGTCTACGCCGGAGAAAGCATCGCCCGGGTGTTCTTCATCACGGCGGCTTCGTTCGGCGGCCTGAGCCTCATCGGCTACACGACCAAGCGCGACCTGACGGGAATGGGCTCGTTCCTGATGATGGGCGTCATCGGACTGTTCGTCGCGATGATCGTGAACCTGTTCCTTCAGAGCACCGGCCTGCAGTTCGTGGTCTCTGTCCTCGGCGTGCTGATCTTCGCCGGACTGACGGCCTACGACACGCAGAAGATCAAGGAGATGTATTTCGAGTCCGACAATCGCGACACCATGGGCCGCAAGGCGATCATGGGCGCGCTTAACCTCTACCTCGACTTCATCAACATGTTCCTGTTCATGCTCCGACTGTTCGGCAACAGCCGCAACTAGGCCGAACGCCGGAACGCAAATCTCAAACCCCGGGACCATCTCCCGGGGTTTTCATTTTCAGACGGAAACGAGCTGGAGGTGGCGAACGAGCACGCCGAGAACGCGCGCGAGATCGTCGCCGCGCCGCAGGATCGTCCCGCCTTCCGCGACGACCGAATAGATCCCCTGGCGATGCGCGAGGCGGGGGTTCTTCTCGATCCTGTACAACGGCATCTCGCTCGTGCGGCGGAAGATGGAGAAGATCGCCTTGTCGCGCCCGTGGTCGATCGCATAGTCCCGCCACTCGCCGGCGGCCACCATGCGACCGTAGACGCTCAAGATGGCGTTCAGCTCCTGACGGTTGAAGGAAATGCGTGGCTGGACGGCAAGCCCCGGGGCGCCTCCTGCGGCTGCGGGTCCCGAACTCCGCAACCGGAACGGAACTATGGGCTCGGTATCACTCACCGGGAGCGCCTGCTCCTTGCCTTGCCTGACATCACCACCTGGGAATGATGGCGTAGGCACAACCGCATTTCAAGGTTTCACTCCGATCGAAAGAAGCGTGAATCATTTCACAAATTTGCCGGATTCCGGCCCCTCATCCTCCCCAATGCGGAAAGATTATCCGGACCGTTGCCTCTAGGCCCGGTGGTATGAGAGTTTCAGAAAACTCAAGCCCCCCAGCCCCCTTCTGAAGTTCAAGGTGCTGCCGGGTCACCCTATTCCGTAAGTCGAGTGGGTAGAGTCGCGTAACAAAGTCCGGCGGTCAGGTACATCCTGTCCGCCGCTTCTTTTTTGGGCACCTTGACGGCGCCCGGGGCGGCGACAATATTCGCGATCAATCCCTTCACCAACGACGCAAAGGTTGTGGCATGACGAAAACGACGGCACCGCCGGAGGACCGGGGTGGCCGCGAGGAGCACGCGTTTCAGGCCGAAGTCGCCAAGCTCCTCCACCTGATGGTGCACTCGGTCTATTCCGAGCGCGAAGTCTTCCTCCGCGAACTCATCTCCAACGCGGCCGACGCCTGCGACAAGCTCCGCTACGAGGCGATCGCGAAGCCGGAGCTGCTCAAGGGCCAGGATCTCGCCATAACCATCGCCGCCGACAAGAACACGAAGTCGCTCACGATCGGCGACACCGGCATCGGCATGTCGCACGACGAACTCGTCGACAATCTCGGAACGATAGCGCGGTCGGGCACCCAGGCGTTCCTCGAAAGCGTCAAGGAGGGGCAGGGGGACGTACGCCTCATCGGCCAGTTCGGCATCGGCTTCTACTCCGCTTTCATCGTCGCGGCGCGCGTGGAGGTTCTGTCGCGGCGGGCCGGCGAGGAGAAGGGCTGGAAGTGGGCGTCCGACGGGACGGGAAGCTTCACGGTCGAAGAGGCACCGGCCGCGCCGGCGCGCGGTACGCTGATCCGTCTTGAGCTCAAAGCGGATGCGGAGGAATTCCTCGACGCCGCGCGACTCGAGGACATCGTCCGGACGTATTCCGACCATGTCGCGCATCCGATCATGCTGCGGCTCGACAGCGAGACCTCCAGGCAGATCAATGCGGCGAGCGCCATCTGGTCGCGACCCAAAGGCGACGTCACGACGGAGCAGCACAAGGAGTTTCTCGCGGGGCTGGCGGGCATCTATTCGGATCCGGCCATCACACTTCACTACCGTGCCGAGGGGCGGAACGAATATACCGTCCTCCTCTACGTCCCGTCGGAACGACCATTCGATCTCTTCGATCCCGAACGGAAGGGGCGACAAAAGCTCTACGTGCGGCGGGTGTTCATCACGGACGAGGCAGAGATCCTGCCGCCTTATCTCCGGTTCGTGCGAGGCGTCATCGATTCCGAGGACATGCCGCTCAACATCTCGCGGGAGATGCTGCAGAACAATCCGACGGTGGCGCAAATCCGCAAGGCGGTCACCAATCGCGTGCTCGTCGAGCTCAAGAAGTGCGCCGAAAGCGAAAGGGAAACCTACGAGAAAGTCTGGGACGCGTTCGGGGCGGTCATCAAGGAGGGCCTCTACGAAGACATGGAGCGGCGCGATCTGATCTACGAGATCGCCCGCTTCCGGACGACGCGGGGCGAGCACGTTTCGCTGAAGGACTACGTGGAACGGCTGATCGCCAACCAGACGGCGATCTACTACCTGACTACCGAAGACGTCGCCAAAGCCAAGTCGAGCCCGCAGCTCGAAGGATTCGCGGCGCGGGGCATCGAGGTCCTGCTGCTCACCGATCCCGTCGACACGTTCTGGGTCCGCACGGCGCTCGGCTTCGAAGGCAAGCCCTTCAAGTCGATCACCCAGGGTTCGGCGGATCTCGATCTCATCCCCTTGCCCGACGCTTCGGAACCGGAGGAGACGGACGACAAATCCGTCGCCGTCCTCATCGCAGCCATGAAGCAGACGCTCGGCGAAGCGGTGAAGGACGTGCGTCGCTCGAACCGTCTGACCGACAGCGCCGTTTGCCTGATCGCAGATGCGCTAGGGCTCGACCGGACGCTGGAGAGGCTGCTGGCGCGGCAGGGCCAGGCGGGTGCGAAAGCCAGCACGCCCATCCTCGAAATCAATCCCCGCCATGCCATCATCAGGTCGCTGGCCCAGCGCATCGCGGCGAGCGGCGTATCGGTGGAGGTGGAGGATGCGGTCCGCCTGCTTCTCGACGAGGCCTACATCCTCGAGGGCGAGACGCTTTCCGATCCGGCGGGATTCGCGCGGCGGCTGTCGGAGCTCATGCAGCGGACTCTCGATGCCGATCAGGTGTCGCCGCGCTCAAGTCCCCACTGAAGTGCGCCGATGATGTGACCCGTCGCATCGATCTGCAGCAGGCACACGGCGCCCTCCTTGCCCTCGGTCAGCCCCTGGCGCGGAAGCGCGAGAGTGGCGGCGTCGCCCTGCCACATGCCGATCGGCAGCATCTTGCGGACGACATTGTAGTAGGTGATGGTGCGCCCGGCGTTCTCGCCCTTCTCGATGGCAACTGAGACCTTCGGCAGCACGGTCATCAATACGACGGAGCATTCCTTGCGCAGAATGTCGTTCGGGGCGGAGCCGACGGCGATTCGGATCTCCTTGTCAGTCATCGAGGACGACATCGGCACGGTGCCGCCGTCCACCACCGACTTCTGCTCCTCGATGAGGGCCATCGCGGCGCCCCGGTCGGAACCGATGACGTGCGCGTAGCCGTCTATGATCATCTGCGGAGTGTAGATGCGATTGTCGCCGCGGCGGGCAGCGTAGTCATACTGGCGCTTGGTGTTGGCCGGCAATGCAAGCGTATCGCGCCAACCGATGTAGTCCCAGTAGTCGACGTTGAGCGTTAAGGCGAGTATGTCCGAGTGGCCCGCCAGGTCGCCGAGGAAGGCATCGGCCTTCGGGCATGTGGAGCACCCCTGGCTGGTGAACAGCTCGACCACGACCGGGCGGCGCGGGGTGGCGGCGAATAGCGGTGGAGTGACCAGCGATGCTGCCGCCGCCGCACCGAGGGCCAAGGCGGCACGTCGATTGCAAAGCGGACTTTTCATGAGCGTTATATGCGCCAACGAACGATCAACAGCGAGTCACGTTGTGGTGAAATCCATTGCCATGAAGTTAATACGCGAGGCGATCAGGCGCGGCTGGCCAGGTTGCGCAGGACGAAGGGCAGGATTCCGTCGTTGCGAAAGTAATCCAGCTCGTCGACGGTATCGATACGACTCATCACCTCGAAACTGCGCCCGGCGCCCTTCGCCGTCACGATGTCGACATGTAGGCGGGCGCGCGGCTTGAGCTCCTGGGCGATGCCGCGTATGCAGACGATCTCGGAGCCGACGAGCCCGAGGCTCTGCCAACTCTGACCGTCGACGAACTGCAGGGGCAGCACGCCCATGCCGACGAGATTCGACCGGTGGATACGTTCGAACGATTCCGCGATGACGGCGCGAACGCCGAGAAGCTTCGTTCCCTTGGCTGCCCAGTCGCGCGACGATCCGGTGCCGTACTCCTTGCCGGCAAAGACGACAAGCGGGGTCGGCTCGTCGCGATAGCGCATCGCCGCATCGTAGATCGCCATGCGTTCGCCGCTCGGGTGGTGCACGGTGACGCCGCCCTCGATGCCGGGGACCATCTGGTTCTTGATACGAATGTTGGCGAAGGTGCCGCGCATCATGACCTCGTGATTGCCGCGGCGCGAGCCATAGGAATTGAACTCGAGTGGCGGCACGCCGTGTTCGATCAGGTATCGGCCGGCCGGGCTGTCGAGTTTGATCGAGCCGGCGGGGGAGATGTGATCGGTGGTGATCGAGTCGAGAAAGAGGCCGAGCACGCGGGCGTTGATGATGTCGGTTACCGGCTCCGGCGTCATCTTCATGCCGACGAAGTAGGGAGGATTCTGAACGTAGGTGGAGGCGTCGCTCCAGTTGAACGTCAGGCCGCCCTCGATGTCGATCTTGCGCCACTCGGCGTCGCCGGCGAAGACGTTCTTGTAGCGTTCGGCGAAAGCGCGCCGCGTCACGTGCTTTCTTACGATCGCAGCGACGTCGCGCTGCGAAGGCCAGAGGTCGCGCAGATAGACGGGATGACCATCTTTCCCCGTTCCGAGCGGATCGGTCACCAGGTTGATGTCGAGCGAGCCAGCCAGGGCATAGGCCACGACGAGCGGCGGCGAAGCGAGATAATTGGCACGGACCTCGGGATTGATGCGGCCTTCGAAATTGCGATTGCCCGACAGCACGGCAGCGACGACGAGGTCGTTCTGGCGGACGGCTTCCGATATCGGCTCGGGAAGCGGTCCGGAGTTGCCGATGCAAGTGGTACAGCCATAGCCGACGAGATCGAAGCCCAGCCGGTCGAGATCCTTCTGCAGTCCCGACGACTTCAAATACTCCGTCACCACCTGGCTGCCGGGCGCCAGCGACGTCTTCACCCAGGGTTTCACGGAGAGTCCGGCCTTGACGGCATTGCGGGCGACAAGGCCGGCACCGATCATGACGGACGGATTGGACGTATTGGTGCAGGAGGTGATGGCGGCGATCACGACGTCGCCATGGCCGATGTCGAAGTTGGTGCCGGGAGCGGGGTAGCGTTTGACGCGGTCGCCATCCTTCTTGAACTCGGCGGACAGGACGCGGGCGAAGTCGGCCGCAACGTTCGGCAGCGTCACCCGATCCTGCGGGCGCTTCGGACCCGCCATCGAGGACTCGACGGTCGACAAGTCGAGCACGAGCGTATCGGTGAAGAGAGGGTCGGGCGTCGACAGCGCCCAGAACATCCCTTGCGCTTCGGTATATTTGGACACGAGGGCCGTGAGGGCCGCCGGCCGACCGGTCGCCTTCATGTAGCTCAAGGTCTGGGCGCTGACGGGAAAGAACCCGCAGGTCGCTCCATATTCCGGTGCCATGTTGGCGATCGTCGCCATGTCCTCGACCGAGAGGCCGGCAAGACCGGGCCCGAAGAATTCCACGAACTTTCCGACGACGCCCTTCTTGCGAAGCAGCTCGGTGACGGTCAGAACGAGATCGGTGGCGGTCGAGCCTTCCCTGAGCGCGCCCTCGAGACGAAAACCCACGACTTCGGGAATGAGCATGGAGATCGGCTGACCGAGCATGGCGGCCTCGGCCTCGATTCCGCCGACGCCCCAGCCGAGCACCGCAAGGCCGTTGACCATCGTGGTGTGGCTGTCGGTACCGACGAGCGTGTCGGGAAACGCCATCTCGATGGACCGGCCGTTGGCCTTCTCCTTCTTCGACCAGACGGAGCGGGCGAGGAATTCGAGATTGACCTGATGACAGATGCCGGTACCGGGCGGCACGACGCGAAAGTTGTCGAAGGCGGTCTGGCCCCATTTGAGAAAGGTGTATCGTTCGCCGTTGCGGGCATATTCGAGGTCGACGTTCTGGCGGAAGGCGCTCGACGAAGCGAAGAAGTCGACCATGACCGAGTGATCAATGACGAGGTCGACGGGAGCCAGGGGATTGATGCGGCGCGGGTCCTGGCCGAGGTGCTTCATGGCGTCGCGCATCGCGGCGAGGTCGACGACGGCCGGGACGCCCGTGAAGTCCTGCATCAGGACGCGGGCGGGGCGGAAGGCGATCTCGCGGTCGGTCCTGCCGCGATTGACGAGCCATTCGGCAATTCCAAGGATATCCTCGCGCGTCACCGACCGGCCGTCTTCATGGCGCAGGAGATTCTCGAGCAGGACCTTCAGCGAAACGGGCAGCTGCGATATGCCGGCGAGGCCGTTCTTCTCGGCCTCGCGAAGGGAGTAGTAGCGATAGGTCCTGGCTCCGACCTTGAGCGATTTTCGGCACTTGAAACTGTCAGGAACGGACGGTGTCATGACTTGCGCTTCCTTCGAAACTGCCCGATGCCCTATAATAGCAATTCATCCGCTTCACCAGCCCAAGCCGCACCATTGCCACCGCTCCGCCAACCACATCACTACCTACGCTCCATCGCCGGGCCGGCCGCCGGACCGTCATGGAACTGAGGGTCGAAAGCCTTGGCGTCGAGCGCGGCGGCCGACCGGTGCTGACGGACACGAACCTCAACGTGCGGTCGGGCGAAATGCTCCTTCTCACGGGGCCGAACGGAGCGGGGAAGACGACGCTCCTCAGCGCCATCGCCGGACTTCTCCCGCCCAGCGACGGCCGCATCAGCCTCGACGGCGGCGTCCCCGATCTCGACGTCGGGAAGCAGGTGCATCTGGTCGGCCATCGCGATGCGCTGAAACCGTCGCTGACGGTCGAGGAAAATCTCGCATTCTGGTGCGGCTTTCTCGGAGGGTCGCGACTCGAGGCGGGGCTCGACGCATTCGGGCTTAGGGGACTGCGCGACTTTCCGGTCGCGGTCCTTTCGGCCGGGCAGCGACGGCGGCTGGCGCTGTCGCGCCTGCACCTCGCGCCACGCGTCGTCTGGCTTCTCGACGAGCCGACGCTGGGGCTCGACGCCGCCTCGTCGGAGACGCTCGCATCCCACATGCAGAGCCATCTCGACGAGGGCGGGATCATCGTCGCGGCGAGCCACGTGGCGCTCGCTCCTCCGGCGCACCAGACGCTCGCGCTCGGCACGGCATGATCGGGGCGGCAAAGGCACTCGTCGGGCGGGACATCCGGCTTGCACTCCGGCAGGGCACCAGCATCGGCACCGCCGTCGGTTTCTTCCTCACGATCATCCTTTTGCTGCCGATCGGCCTCGGACCCGACCAAGCGCTGCTGCAAAGAGTCGCGCCGGGAGCGCTGTGGATCGCCCTCCTATTGTCGATCCTGCTGTCGGCGGACCGTATCCTGCAAGCCGATTTCGACGACGGCTCGCTCGACGTGATGGCGACCGGGCCGCTCGGCCTCGAAGCAGTCGCGGCGGCGAAGGCTTTCGCCCACTGGCTGACGGCGGGCCTTCCCCTTGCCATATTGGCGCCGATGATGGGGTTCATGATCAACCTCGCCCCAGGCCACGTTCTACCGCTGACTGCAGCCATGATCGTCGGATCGCTCACGCTGTCGCTGCTCGCAACGTTCGGCGCGGCGATCACGGTGGGCCTGCGCCGCGGCGGCATGCTCGTCGCGCTGCTCGTCCTTCCGCTCAACGTTCCGGTGCTGACTTTCGGAGTGGCGGCCAGCACGCCGGGCGGCCTCCCCGGCGTCGCCCAGTCGTCGATGCTGCTCCTCGGCGCGGTCTTTCTGATAATGCTGGTCATCGTCCCGTTCGCCGCGGGCGCCGCCCTGCGGTCGCATTTGAGGTAAGCACGATGCAGCAGTTCGCCAACCCGACCCGGTTCCTGAGGCTCGCCGAAGCCCTGCAGCCATGGGCTTACGGCGCCGCGGCGGTGGCGTTCGTAGTCGGGCTCTATCTCGGCCTCGTCGCATCGCCCGCCGACTACCAGCAGGGCGAGACGGTGCGGATCATGTACGTGCACGTGCCGGCGGCGTGGATGGCGCTCTTCACCTACACGTTCATGGCGCTCGCCCATGCGGGCGGGTTCATCGCCCGCCATCCAATCGCCCACCTCGCGGGACGGGCGGCGGCACCGATCGGCGCCTGTTTTGCGTTCCTGGCGCTTGCCACGGGTTCGCTGTGGGGCAAGCCGATGTGGGGAACATGGTGGGTGTGGGATGCGCGCCTCACATCGATGTTCGTCCTGTTCCTCCTCTATCTCGGCTACATCGCGGTCTGGCAGTCGATGGGTGACCCGCAGCGCGCCCAGGCCATCGCCGGGATCGTCGCCATGGTCGGATTCATCAACGTGCCGATCATCAAATTCTCGGTCGACTGGTGGAACTCACTGCACCAACCGGCCAGCGTCCTGCGTCTCGGCGGGCCGCATATCGACACTGCCATCCTCAGGCCGCTGCTAGTGATGGCCCTGGCCTATACTCTCCTGTTCGCAGGATTGTTCTTCACCGCCATGAAAAGCCACATCCTGTCACGCCGCCTGGACCAGATGCGGCTCGCAGCAGCGCGCGAGGCTTGAGGCATGGATTTCCAGGCGTCGCATACGGGCTTCGTGATCGCCGCCTATCTCCTGTCGGGCGGCGTGCTGGCAGGGCTCGTCGTCGGCAACTATCTCATCCTCAGAGCGCGGCAGCGGGCGCTGGCGCGGCTCGAAGGCCAAGGGGCGCCGCGCCGCCGCCGACCCACATGACGGAGCGAACCCGGGGCAGGGGCCGGCTGGCACTCGTCCCCATCATCTTCTTCCTCGTCCTCGCCGCGATCTTTCTCAAGGGGCTTCAGAACGATGATCCGTCGCGGCTTCCCTCCGCCCTGGTCGGAAAGCCGGCGCCGCAGTTCGAACTTCCCCCGCTCGAGGGAGCAGGCCAGCCCGGCCTTGCGACGCGCGACCTAAGCGGCGCGACGCCGGTGCTCGTGAACGTCTGGGCGTCCTGGTGCGGCCCGTGCCGCGTGGAGCATCCGATCCTCATGGCGCTTAAGGCGCGGCCCGACATCAGGCTCGTCGGGATCAACTACAAGGACCAGCCGGACAATGCCCGCCGCTTTCTTGCGAATCTCGGCCAGCCGTTCTCCGCCATCGGCGTGGACGACAGTGGCAGGGCGGCGATCGACTGGGGGGTTTACGGGGTGCCCGAGACGTTTCTCGTCGACGGGAGCGGTATCGTCCGGTTCAAGTGGACGGGGCCGCTGACCGAGGAGGCAGTGAGAAAGTCGCTCGAGCCGGCCATCGCGGCAGCGAAGCAGCCGTAGTCAGCGCAGGCGGCGCAACCGGCCGCGGTCGGGCACCTTGTCGGTTCCATCGTCGACCTTCGAGGCGAGGACGGCCAGTGCCTCGACGAAGGGTCGGCGGTGGGAGCTCGGCACGACGGACAGGATCGCCTTGTCGACCTCCTCGGCCCCCGGCTGGGCATTCTTGAGGGCCTTCTTGCCGGCGGCCGTGATGCGGATGGTGTTGGTGCGGCCGTCTTCCTTGGTTCGCTTGCGCTGCAGATAGCCCTGGGAAAGCAGACGGGCGACGAGATCGGCCAGCGTCGAGCGGTCGATACCGGTGAGCTTGACGAGGGCGGTCTGGCTGACGCCGTCGTTCTGATCGACCATGAACAGCACGGTGAACTGGCGCTGGGTGAGGCCGGACTTTCCGACCTCCTCCATGTAGATGTCGGCGGCGTACTGGGCGGCGCGCTTGAGCAAATGGTAGGGCGAGCGCGAAAGCTGCCGAGTGTCACGTGTCGTCATCAGGCCGTCCCCTGCACCTTTCGAGCGTGCGCGGCCACCCTGTCGGCTACCGCCCGATCGTGAAGCTTTCCTAGTCCCCGCTGGCAACCGACCCGGCCGGCCGCCAAAACCGTTCCCGGCTGCCGGTATAAAATCTTTCTGCCTTTGAGTCGAATCCAGAATTGATTCGTACAAAGAACAATTGGTGCCGCCGGACGGCTAGGGATTGGGGTTGGCCTCGCTCTTCATGTGGCGCTGCATGAGCGGCGCCTGCGCGATCGCAAACAGGAAGGTGAGTGGAAGGATTCCAAAAACCTTGAAATTGACCCACAGATCGGTGCTGAAGTTTCGCCATACGATCTCGTTCAGGCCCGCCAGGGCGAAGAAGAAGATCCCCCATCGAATGGAGAGCGTACGCCAACCGGCATCATCCATGGAGAGCGCCTCGCCGAGCAGCATCTTCAGGAACTGCCGGTTGAACTTGACGCCGATCAGCAAGATCGTTCCGAAAAGCAGGTTGACCAACGTGACCTTGACCTTGATGAAGGTCTCGTTCTGCAGCCATAGCGTGAGGCCGCCGAAGACCGCGACGAACACAGCTCCGACAAGAGGCACGGTCGCCAGCCGACGGACCATCACCCAGGACACCGCAAGCGCGATCGCGGTCGCCGCCATGAAGATGCCGGTCGCCCAAAAGATGCCGGCCCTGGCATTGGCGATGAAGAACGCGACGAGCGGTCCCCATTCGACGGCGATGCGTACCCAAGTGGGCAGCTTGGCGGGTGCGGCGTCGTTCATCAACGATCCTCCTCGATGCCGGCGATGGCCCTGGCGAAGGCACCAGCCGCGAACGGCTGAAGATCCTCCGCCTGCTCGCCGACGCCGATGGCATGGACGGGGAGGGCAAAGCGCTCGGCGATGGCGACGAGAATCCCGCCGCGCGCCGTGCCATCGAGCTTGGTCATGACGATACCCGTTATTCCCGCCATCCTGCGAAACACCTCCACCTGGTTCAGCGCATTCTGACCCGTCGTCGCGTCGAGGACAAGCAAGGTCGCATGGGGTGCCCCGGCGTCGACCTTCTTCAGCACACGGATGATCTTCTCGAGCTCGGCCATCAGGTCGGCGCGGTTCTGCAGGCGGCCGGCGGTGTCGATGATCAGGGTATCGATGTTGCGGGCCCGGGCCTCCACATAGGCGTCGTAGGCAAGGCCCGCGGCATCGGCGCCGGGCGGCCGGGTCATGACGGCGGCACCGATCCTCCTGCCCCAGATCTCGAGCTGCTCGATGGCGGCGGCCCTGAACGTGTCGCAGGCGGCCAGCATGACGGAGAGGCCCTCGCGGCGGGCGATGGCACCGAGCTTGCCAATCGTGGTCGTCTTGCCCGAACCATTCACTCCGACGACCAGGATGACGAAGGGACGGTTTCCGTCCTCGAAAGTGAACGAGCGTTCGACGGGCGTCAGGATCCTCTCGATCTCGCCCGCAAGGACCGCCCGGACCTCCTCGGGAGCGATTTCGCGGTCGTACCGCCCATCGGCGATGATCCGCGCTATGCGCGCCGCAGTCGCCGGGCCAAGGTCGGCCGCGATGAGAAGGTCTTCGAGGTCCTCGAGCGTGCCAGCGTCGAGACGACGCTTGGTGAGGACGCCGACGATGCCGGCGCTCAATGCCTCCGATGATCGCGAAAGTCCGCTGCGCAGGCGATGGAACCAACCGGGCGACGATGGCGATGCATCGGCGGCCGACGCAGGACCCGACGCTCCCGCGTCGACGCGGTCGGAGGCCGGCACCGGCTCGGTGCGCAGGGCGGCAGCAGGTCCGGAAGCCGGTTCCTCGGCACTGTCCCTGGCGAAGAGTTTCCTGAACAGACTCATGCGCCGACGCGGACTTCCAGATGATCCTCAGCAGCTTGCGCGATGACGGCGCTCACGATCGTGCCGGGCGCGACGGCCTCGCGGAAGCGGACGACGGCGTGGTGCTCCGTGTGGCCGCGGTTGCCTCTTTCCACGAGGATGCGCCGTGCCTTGCCGACCTCATCCTTCAGGAAGGCGGCCAGGCGCGTCCGGCCATGGGCGCGAAGACGGGCGGCGCGATCATTGACTTGCTCAACCGGCACCGGCGGCATGCGGGCGGCCGGCGTGCCCGGACGGGGAGAGAACGGGAAGACATGGAGAAAGGTGAGGCCGCAGTCGTCCGCCAGCGCGACGGAACGGGCGAACATGGCTTCGGTCTCGGTCGGAAAGCCGGCAATGATGTCGGCCCCGAACACGACATCGCCGCGCGCCTCGCGCAGGCGCGCGCAGAACGCGATCGCATCGGTGCGGCAATGGCGGCGCTTCATGCGCTTGAGGATGAGGTCGTCACCGGATTGAAGAGACAGATGGACATGGGGCATGAGCCGCTCGTGCTCGGCGAAGGCTTGCACGAGCGCATCGTCGACCTCGACCGAGTCGATCGACGACAGGCGGAGGCGCGGCAGGTCGGGAACCTCGTCGAGAATGGTGCGAACCAGCCGGCCGAGCGACGGACGGCCGGGCAAATCCTTCCCAAAGTCGGTGATGTCGACGCCGGTGAGCACGATCTCGTTGTAGCCGCTGCCGACCAGTCGCCGCACGTTCCCGATCACCGTTTCAACGGGAACGGATCGCGATGGGCCGCGCGCGTAGGGGATGATGCAGAAGGTGCAGCGGTGGTCGCAGCCGTTCTGAATCTCGAGGAAGGCGCGCGAGTGAAAGCGGAATTGCTCGACCCAGGGCGGCGGAGCGGCGACGGTGACGGCCGGCGTGCCGACGGCGACGCGCGGCGTCGATGAACGGTAAAATTCGGATGCGAGCTTTTGGCGGTTGCCCAGGACCCGGTCCACCTCGGGCATGGCGGCGAACGCCTCGGGCGCGATCTCGACTCCGCATCCCGCGGCGACGATGGTCGCCTCCGGCGCGGCGCGGCGGGCGCGACGAATGGCCTGGCGCGCCTGACGCATCGCCTCGCCAGTCACGGCGCAGGTGTTGAAAACGATGGTGGCGCCGCTTGCCGCGTCTTCGGCCGCCTGGCGGATCAGCTCCGACTCGTAGGCGTTCAGGCGGCAACCGAAGGTCACGACCTCGACCGGCTTCATTGGAGTCCGGATGCAAGCGACGGCGGCAACGTGCCCTCGAACTCGTAGGCCACGGGCCCGGTCATGATCAGATGGTCATCATCCCGCCATTCGACGAAGAGCGTGCCGCCCGGCAGGACGACGTTCACTTTCCGATCGATCAGGCGCAAGCGTGCGCCGGCCGCCGCAACCGCGCAGGCCGCGGTACCGCAGGCGCGCGTCAGTCCGGCGCCGCGTTCCCATACGCGAAGCAAGACCCGGTCGCGGGACTGGACCTCGGCAAGGCTGATATTGGCGCGCTCGGGGAACATCGGATGGTTCTCGAGCATGGGACCGAGCTTGGCGAGATCGAAGGTCGCCGCGTTCTTCACCCAGAAAATGCAATGCGGGTTGCCGACGTTGACGACGGATGGAGAATGCATGATCGGATCGTCGATCGGTCCGACCTGCAGTTCGATGCGGCGGGTATCGCGGAACTCCTCAGCCAGCGGAATGTCGCGCCAGCCGAAACGCGGCACGCCCATGTCGACGGCGATCCCTTCGGCGCTGCGCTTGCACGACAAGAGCCCGCCCGTGGTGTCGATCGTGATGAGCGACCGACCCGTCTCGGCGATCAGAATGTCGGCGATGCAGCGCGCAGCGTTTCCGCAGCTCTCGACCTCGTCGCCGCCATTGTTCCAGATGCGCATCCTGACATCGGCCTTCGGCGAGGGCTCGAGAATGATGAGCTGATCGCAGCCGATACCCGTCTTGCGGTCGGCAATGGCGCGGGCCGTTCCTTCCGTGACGGCGAGCGGAACGGTGCGGGCATCGAGAACGACGAAGTCGTTGCCCAGTCCGTTCATCTTGCGAAAACTGATGGCGGGAGCGGCGTCCATGGCGAGCGTTATATGGGCAAAAGTGGGAAGAATGCCAGCCGCAACCCCTCCACGTCCCATCGAGAGCGGTATCGCGGCCATCTCGAAACAATACAGCCCATGCGGGTAGGGCATTGAATCGGGGTAAAAATCGCTTCTCTGAGGTGCGTCGTCCGGCTAGCATCGCTTCCGTTGATTCGACGTGGGCGGCATTCACGTGGAGGCAACCATGGCCAGGGGCACCAAGATTCCACGTTCTTCCGGACCGACAGACACAGGACCGTATCGCGGCGACCGTTCGGAGGTCACTGCGGCAGTCGCCATCCTCATCGGGGCCGCGGTGGCGCTCGGCTGCTTCATCTGGTTCGGAGCGGTTCCCGAACAGCGCGCCTCCCTTCTCCTCACCGGGGTTCTCGGTGGGGTGAGCGGCTGGGGCGCCGGCATCCTGCTCACTCCCTACAAGAGCGACGAGGCGCCGAGCGACCTCCAGAAGATCCTCCTCTCGGGGCTCGTCGGCTATCTCCTGGCGAAGTTCAATACGCTCGCCGACGTCATCTCCAGCCTCGGCGCCGACGGCTCGGGCACGGCCGCGTTGCTTCCCTTCGCGGCGGTGGCGCTGACCCTGTTCATCTGCGCGCTGGCCCTGACCTACGTGCACCGGACCTACAAGATGTCGCAGCCGGCACGGGAGGCGGCCGTCGCGGCGGCGAGGGTGACCAAGCCGAAGGCGGAGCGTCCTACGGCTCCCAGGCGGCCGATCGCCGTTCCGCGCCTGCCGCTCGAGGGCCTCACGGCCAAGCTCGCCAGCGGCAATTCCACGGCCGCGGAATCCTCCAACTGACGTTGACTCACCCCCTCCACCGGGGGTAAGACGTCCCCGCTTTCATAAGACGACCCAAGCGTCTTCAGGGTCCTTTCGCATGTTGCGCCTCGCGCAGCCGAAAGGGGACAAACATCCGCCGGCGATATTCGCCCGCGGGTGCGTTCGGTGCTGGGTCGTCAAGCGCAAGGAATTGCAAGTCGCATGTTCGACACGCTGCAGGAACGACTTTCGGGGATCTTCGACAAGCTGACCGGTCGGGGCAGCCTGTCGGAAGCCGACGTCGATTCTGCAATGCGCGAGGTGCGCCGAGCCCTCATCGAAGCCGACGTGGCGCTCGAGGTGGTGCGGACGTTCATCGACAAGGTCAGGGAACGCGCCGTCGGCCAGGAGGTCGTGCGCTCGGTCACACCCGGTCAGATGGTCGTCAAGATCGTCCACGACGTTCTCGTCGAGACGCTCGGCAGCGAAGGCAGCGGGCTCGATCTCCAGGCTGCCCCGCCAGTCGCCATCCTCATGGTCGGGCTGCAGGGATCGGGCAAGACGACGACGACGGCGAAGATCGCCAAGCGGCTGTCGGAGCGCGACCGGAAGCGCGTCATGATGGCATCGCTCGACACGCGGCGGCCGGCCGCGCAGGAACAGCTCCGCGTCCTCGGCGAGCAGACCGGCATCGCGACGCTTGCCATCCTGAAGGATCAGGATCCGCTCGCCATCGCGCGCCGGGCAATGGACGAGGCGCGGCTAGGCGGGTTCGACGTGGTCCTGCTCGACACGGCCGGCCGGCTCCACATCGACGAGGAGCTGATGGCGGAGACGCAAGCGATCAGGGACATCGCCGTGCCGCACGAGACGCTGCTCGTCGCCGACGCGCTGACCGGACAGGATGCCGTCAACGTCGCCAAGAGCTTCGAAGAGAAGATCGGCCTAACCGGCATCGTGCTCACCCGCGTCGACGGAGACGGACGCGGTGGAGCGGCGCTTTCGATGCGCGCCGTGACAGGCAAGCCGATCAAGCTCCTCGGCACCGGCGAAAAGCTCGATGGGCTCGAGGACTTCCACGCCAGCCGCATCGCCGGCCGCATCCTCGGCATGGGCGACGTGGTGAGCCTGGTGGAGAAGGCGGCGCAGACGATCGATGCCGACAAGGCGCGGAAGATCGCGACGCGCATGAAGAAGGGCGTGTTCGATCTCGACGACCTCGCCGAACAGCTTCACCAGATGCAAAAGCTCGGCGGCATGGCGGGCGTACTCGGCATGCTGCCGGGAATCGGCAAGATCAAGAAGCAGCTCGACACGGCGCAGCTCGACAAGAGCGTATTCGAACGGCAGCTCGCCATCATCGGTTCGCTGACGCGGTTCGAGCGGCGAAACCCGAAGGTCATGAACGCGTCGCGCAAGAAGAGGGTCGCGGCAGGTTCCGGGACCCGGGTCGAGGACGTCAACCGGCTGCTCAAAATGCACCTCCAGATGTCCGACATGATGAAGAAGATGGGACGCAATCCGGGCATGCTCGGGCGCATGTTCGGCGGCGGCGGCATGCCGGATCCGGCGGAGATGCAGCGCATGCAGGCCGACCTTCAGCAACTCGATCCGAATTCGCTGCCGAGCGACGTCCGCGAGCTCATGAAGCAGCTGCCCGAAGGCGAGGCGCTTCCCGCGCGACCCGCCGGAACGAAGCTGCCGGGATTGCCTGGACTCGGCGGCAGGACACTGCCGGGGCTCGGCGGCAACCCGTTCAAGGGACTGCCCGGCCTCGGAAAGACGAAGAGATAGATTTCCCCCCAACCCAAGGAGTTCGCATGTCACTGAAAATCAGACTGTCCCGCGGCGGCGCGAAGAAGCGGCCGTACTACCGCATCGTCATCGCCGAAGTGACCGCGCCGCGCGACGGCCGGTTCATCGAGAAGATCGGCACGTTCAACCCGCTCCTGCCGAAGGACAAGGCCGAGCGCCTGGTGCTCGACCAGGACCGGGTGAGGCACTGGCTCAAGGCCGGCGCGCAGCCGACCGACCGCGTCCTGCGGCTGCTCGACGGGCTCGGCATCCTCAAGCGGGATGCGCGCAACAATCCCGAGAAGGGCAAGCCCAAGAAAAAGCGGCTCGAACGCGAGAAGGCGCAGTCCGACGCCGCGGCCAAGGCTGCCGAAGCTCCCGCCCCGGCCGCTCCGGCCGCTCCGGCGGCTCCGGCGGCTCCGGAAGCCGGCGGCGAGGTCCAGGCCTAAGCAGCCGGCGGCGGTTCCATGTCCGGCGGACGTATCCTTCTCGGCATCATCGGGCCCGCCCATGGCCTCAAGGGCGAGGTGAAGCTCAGGAGCTTTACCGACGAGCCCGATGCAATCGCCGGCTACGGACCTCTCGAAGCCGAAGAAGCGGGGCGGAAGGTGACCATCACCGCATTGAAGCCGGCGGCATCGGGTTTCATCGCGCGGCTCGAAGGGATCAACGACCGCACGGCGGCGCAAGCGCTCAAGGGCGTGAAGCTCTATGTCCGCCGGGAGCAGCTTCCGACGCTTCCCCAAGGGACGTTCTACCATGCGGACCTCGAGGGTCTCACGGTCAAGACGCGGGAAGGGACGACGATGGGCGAAGTCGAGGGAGTGGAGAACTACGGGGCCGGCGATCTTCTGCGCGTCGGGCGGGCCGGAACGGAGCCACTCCTCGTTCCGTTCGCGGGGGCTACCGTCGATTTCGGCGCCGGCACGATCACCGTGACGCTCGCCGAAGGTTTCCTTGATGGCGAATGATCGGATGACCGACTATCGGGCTACCATCCTCACGCTCTTCCCGGACATGTTCCCGGGGCCCCTTGGCCAGTCTCTGGCCGGCAAGGCGCTGGCGTCGGGCACATGGTCCCTCGACGTTCGCGACATCCGGCTTGCGGCCACCGACCGGCACCGCACGGTTGACGATCGTCCGGCCGGCGGCGGTCCGGGAATGGTGATGAAGCCCGACGTGCTCGCAGCCGCCATCGATGCGGCGGTCGATGCCGCCGACGATCGTCCGCGCCTGCTCATGAGCCCGCGCGGCGAACCGCTCGGCCAAACTCTGGTGAAGGACCTGGCGACCGGGCCCGGAGTCGTGTTGGTGTGCGGGCGCTTCGAAGGCGTCGACGAACGGGTGATCGCGAGACGGTGCCTGCGCGAAGTCAGCCTCGGCGATTTCGTCCTCTCCGGGGGCGAGCCGGCGGCAATCGCGCTCCTCGACGCCATCGTCCGGCTGCTCCCGGGCGTCATGGGCGACGTCACCTCCGGCACGGAGGAAAGCTTCGAAAGCGGCCTTCTCGAACACCCCCAGTATACGCGCCCACGCGAGTTCGAAGGCGACGCGATCCCCGACGTTCTCCTGTCGGGCGACCACGGCGCCATCGCCAATTGGAAACGACAGGAGGCGGAGCGGATCACGCAGAAGCGCCGTCCGGACCTGTGGAGCCGATATCGCTCCGGCAAGCGAGGCGAAGGTTAAGGCCAAAGGATTTGCATTCCCGGACCCCCGGGAGTAAATACCGCCAACTCAAAGGATTGCTGGCCATGAACATCATCCAACAGATCGAAAAAGAACAGGCCGAAAAGATCGGCGCCAAGCGCGGAATCCCGCCGTTTTCACCGGGCGATACGGTCATCGTCAACGTTCGGGTGGTCGAAGGCGACCGCACCCGGGTGCAGGCCTATGAGGGCGTCGTCATCGCCCGCGCCGGTTCCGGCCTCAACGAAAACTTCACGGTCCGCAAAATCTCTTACGGCGAAGGCGTCGAGCGCGTGTTTCCCGTGTTTTCGCCGCTGATCGACTCGATCAAGGTCGTCCGTCGCGGCGCCGTCCGGCGCGCCAAGCTCTATTACCTGCGCGGGCGGACGGGCAAGTCGGCACGCATCACCGAGCGGCAGCGGACCCTCATGGAGGAGGCCGCCGACGAAGCGGTGGCGGCGGCGGCGAGCCAGGTTGCAGCGGACGGGGCGCCTGCCGCGGATTCCGCCGAGAAGGCCAAGGCAAAGGCGGAGCGCAAGGCCAAGAAGGCCGAGAAGGGCAAGGCCAAAGCCAAGGCCTGAGCTTTCGCAGCTCCTCCTTCCACTTCGGCGGGCACGGCCATGGCCGACGACTATTTCGCAACCAATCGCCGCACCTGGGACGAACGGGCCCAGATTCACTGGCGCGACAGCACGGGCTTCTACGACATCGACGCGCTGAGGCGCGGCGACAACCGGCTCTTGCCGATCGAAGATCGCGAGCTCGGCGACGTCAAGGGGCGCCGGCTCGCGCACCTGCAGTGCCATTTCGGGCTCGACACGCTGGCGCTGGCCAGGCAGGGCGCCGAGGTCACCGGGCTCGATTTCTCGCCGGTCGCCATCGCCAACGCGCGGTCGCTCGCCCGCGAGCTCGGCATTGCCGCAACCTTCGTCGAAGGCAACGTCTATGATGCGCGCTCGCTGGTGGACGGGACATTCGACATCGTCTTGTCGAGCTGGGGCGCCATCCCGTGGCTGCCGGACATCCGCCGCTGGGCCAAGGTCGTCGCCTCGTTGCTGGCGCGGGGCGGCTTCGTGTATCTCGCCGAGGGACATCCCTCGCTCAGCATGCTCGATGAAAGGGACCCGGGGCTTCGACCGGGCTACGATTTCCGGACGCCACCAGATGCCCCGATCGCGACCGACGATGAAACCACCTACACCGGCGACACGACCCAGCTCGTCCATCGCCGCAACTACAACTGGATCCACCCGCTGAGCGACGTGATCATGGCGATGCTGGAGGCGGAGCTGAGGCTCGTCTTCGTGCACGAGCACGAGGAGCTGCCGTGGCCGTTCGCCCCGTTCTTCGAGGAGATGGCGGAGAGCCCCGGCATGTACCGCCTGCCGAAGGGCCATCCCCGGCTGCCGCTTTCCTTTTCCATCAAGGCGATAAGGGACTGACCGGGTTTCCGCCTTGGCTCGTGACAAAGGGGCGGGGCCACACTAGTTTTGCGCCCGATCAATACCCAACTGGACATCGGACATGGCGAAGGCCCGCACGCTTTACGACAAGATCTGGGACGACCACCTGGTGCACGAGGCGCCGGACGGCACCTGCCTGCTCTATGTCGACCGGCATCTCGTCCATGAGGTGACGAGCCCGCAGGCATTCGAGGGGCTGAGGTTGACGGGCCGCAAGGTCCGCCATCCGGAGAAGACCCTCGCCGTCGTCGACCACAACGTGCCGACGACCGATCGCAGCCAGGGCATCGCCGAACCGGAAAGCCGCGCCCAGATCGAGACGCTGGCCCGCAACGCCAAGGAATTCGGCATCACCTATTTCGACGAACTCGACCGGCGACAAGGCATCGTTCACGCCATCGGTCCCGAACAGGGCTTCACGCTGCCCGGCACAATCGTCGTCTGCGGCGACAGCCACACCTCGACCCATGGAGCGTTCGGCGCACTGGCGCACGGCATCGGAACGTCGGAAGTCGAGCACGTGCTCGCCACGCAGACGCTCATCCAGACCAAGGCCCGCAACATGAAGGTCGAAGTCGCGGGCAATCTCGCCGACGGTGCCACCGCCAAGGACATCATCCTGGCGATCATCGGCGAGATCGGGACGGCGGGCGGAACCGGACACGTCATCGAATATTGCGGCGATGCCATCATGGATCTCTCCATGGAAGGCCGGATGACGGTGTGCAACATGTCGATCGAGGGTGGGGCGCGGGCCGGAATGATCGCACCCGACGAGAAAGCCTTCGTTTATCTCAAGGACCGGCCCCTCGCTCCGAAAGGCACGGCTTGGGATCGGGCGGTAGAGCATTGGCATACGCTCAAAAGCGACGACGGTGCCCACTTCGACCGCGTGGTGAAGCTCGATGCGACACGGCTGCCGCCCATCGTGTCGTGGGGCACGAGCCCCGAGGACGTAGTCGCGGTGACCGGGAAGGTGCCCGATCCCGACGAGATCGCCGACGAGACGAAACGGCAGTCGAAGAAGCGGGCGCTCGACTATATGGGGCTCACGCCGGGCACCAAGATCACCGACATCGCCATCGACAAGGTGTTCATCGGTTCGTGCACCAACGGACGCATCGAAGACCTTCGCGCCGCAGCTACCGTCATCGGCGGGCGGCGGGTGCACGAAAAGGTTTCGGCCATGGTGGTTCCGGCATCGGGACTCGTGAAGGCGCAAGCGGAGGCGGAAGGCCTCGATCGCATCTTCAAGGCGGCGGGCTTCGAATGGCGCGAGCCCGGTTGCTCGATGTGCCTCGGCATGAACCCCGACCAGCTCAAGCCGCACGAGCGTTGCGCATCGACCTCCAACCGAAATTTCGAGGGCCGGCAGGGCTACAAGGGGCGCACCCACCTCGTCTCGCCGCAGATGGCTGCGGCGGCGGCGATCGCGGGACGCTTCGTCGACATCCGCCACTGGCACTAGGCCCGAAAAAAGGAAAGAGCCGCCCATGGAACGCGAAGGCGCATGCCAATGCGGAGAGCTGCGCCTGTCGGCCGCGGGCGAACCGGTGCGCGTCGGCATCTGCCATTGCCTCTCCTGCCAGCGGCGCACGGGCAGCACGCACGGGTTCAACGCCTACTACCAGGAGGAACAGGTCCGCATCGCCGGGCCGACGGCGCAGTTCACTCGCGCCGGCCAGGAGGGGCGGACACTGACCAACCATTTCTGCCCGCGGTGCGGCACGACGGTCTATTGGGAAGCCGATGCCTTCCCCGGCACGATTGGCATCGCCGTCGGCATCTTCGCGGAACCGGATTTCCCCGCGCCGCAATATTCGGTGTGGGACGACAGGATGCACCACTGGATCGGGCTGCCGGAGGGGATCGTGCACTTCGCCGGGAACAGGCCGTTCAAATGATCCCGCCGAGCGCCGCCTCGATCTGGCGGACGACGTTGTCGGCGGCTGCGACCGGGTCGGAACTCTGGGTGATCTCGCGGCCGACGACGAGATAGTCGGCACCCGAGGCGATCGCCGCTTGCGGCGTCGCCACCCGCTTCTGATCGTGATGGGCGGTGCCGGCCGACCGAATGCCCGGCGTGACGATCAAAAACCGTTCGCCAGCCAGGTCCCGAATTCGCGACGCTTCCTGCCCCGAGGCGATGACGCCGTCGCAGCCCGCCGCCAGGGCGTTGCGTGCCCGCCGGACGACATAGTCGCCGACCGAGCAATCGATGCCGAGCTCGGCCAAGTCGGCGGCATCGAGGCTGGTCAACGCGGTAACGGCAAGGAGGCGCAGGGAGCTTTCGCCGCGGCCGCGAACGGCGGCCCGGACGGTCGCCCCGACACCATGGATGGTCAGGAAGGTCGCCCCCATTCGGGCGATGTTGGCCACGGAACCCGTCACGGTTTCGTCGATGTCGAACAGCTTCGAATCGAGAAAGACCTTCTTGCGCCGATCGATCAGGCGGCGTGCAAGGTCTAGCCCGCCGGTGAACTGGAGCTGCATCCCGATCTTGTAGAAGACGGCCGCGTCGCTCAGGCGATCGACGAGCGCCTCGGCCCGAGCCACGTCAGGGACATCGAGCGCGACGATCAAGCGCTCGCGGGGCGGAAGTTCCAGTTCCGAAGACCGCTCGCCTTGCACTTCGCCTGCCTTTCAAAATCGCCAGCGCGGCCCACGCTGCAGCGTCGAATTGCCAGCATTAACCGTCCTGATTCGAGGTTGCAATCGTGCGGGGTCGAATCGCGCACAGCGATTCGCGCGCTCGTAGCGCCTTAACGAATTTTGCCACGCCAGAAATAAATTTCGATTCCAGTCAGTGATCGTCCTTGGCATGTGCTCGGGCTATTGTATTAACGTCGGCTAAACGGCGCATTAAGGCGGGGGTTATGATTCGCAGTGTAGGGTTGCTCCAACACGAGCTGGCGCAGGGCCAGCCACCTGGAGGAGACACTACCATGACGATGCCTGAGGCAGACGCCCAGTTCCTGCGACGCATCCTCATGGCGCTGGTCGCCGCGACCATCGCCACCGGAGCCATGGCCGCACTTGCTACGGTTCAAGCCGAGCGCAGCATCGCCGTCGAGATCAGCGAGTAGAACCCGAGCATTTCCAAACTCGTAGCCGGCGTGCCATTCTGACTGCATGGCGGCACCATCCGACATTGCGTGGGCGAAGCTCGAGGCCCCCGGCATCGAGGACATCGAGACGATGGCGGAACGCGCCTTTGCGCAGCTGCCCAAGACCTTCCGGTCGCTGTGCGAGGGCGTCATCATCCGCGTCGTCGATTTTCCGAGCGAGGACGTGCTTCAGGAGCTCGGGGCGCAGTCGGAATTCGACATCCTCGGTCTCTTCCAGGGGGTCGGCCTGGCCCAGGACGGCGGCGGCCCGCGGTCGGGGCAGCTTCCCAACATCGTCTTCCTCTATCGGCGGCCCATCCTCGACTATTGGGCCGAACATCACGAAACGCTAGGTGCCCTCGTCACCCATGTACTCGTCCACGAGATCGGCCACCATTTCGGCCTTTCCGACGAGGACATGGACAAGATCGTCGCGGGAGCAGGGGCGTGACCGGATGGGGCCGTGGGCCGGAGCGGAACCGCGATCGGCAGACGCCGGACCCGGACGTGCCTCCGGACGACGACAACGATTGGACGGTGGTGTGGGGCAAGAGGCTCGGGCGGACGGTCGGCTTCGGCCTTGCCGTCTATCTCTTGTGGTACCTGATCAGCACCTACGGTGCCGCGCCCTAGCTAGTCGCCGAGATCGAGCGGCGCCAAATCCGCAAAGCGATCGCCGGGGCCGGGATTCCCGGCGGCCGTGCGGCCGCCAAGGTGATGCATGATGCCCCAGACGGCATTGAGGGCGGTCTGGACGGCGCCCTCCACCCATCCCGGAGTCCAGGAAATGTCGTCGCCAGCAAGAAAAATCCCCCGCTCGGCGGGCGGAAGCTTGTCCTGCATGAAATGGCAGTACATTCGGTGATTGTAGCGATAGTGACCCGGGAGGGCGCCCTTGAAGGCACCGAGGAAATTCGGGTCGGCTTCCCAGGAAACGGTGATCGGATCGCCGATGATGTGGGCCTCGATATCGACACCGGGATAGATTTTCCTGAGGGCATCGAGAGCCAGGCGCACCCGGCGGTCGACGGGGAGCGGCAGCATCTTCAAGGCATCGCTCATCCAGCTGTAGGACAGGCAGATGACCCCGGGCCGATCGGGTCCGTTGTCGAAAAGGTAGGTGCCGCGCGTCAGCCGATCGGTGAGCGTCATGCTCATGGTGTCGCGACCGGTTCCGGGATCCTTGTCCTTCCAGAAGGGCCGGTCGACCATGACGAAGGTCTTGGCCGACTGCATGTAGCGGGTCCGGTCGAGCGCCATCCACGTCTTCTGGGAAAAGAGATCCTCGTCGGTCTGCATCTGGGTGGTCAGAAGCCAGCTCTGGCAGGTCACGAGCACGGCGGCATAGGTGCGCGTGGTGTTCCACCGGTCGGTCACGGCGAAACGGCCGCCGGGACTGCGGCGAATGGCGATAACGGCCGGGCGCGGCGCGCCGTCGTGGAGGCGGGCGAGAGACGTGCCGGACGGCCAGTGGGCGCACTCAGGTTCCGCAGCCCATAGGCCGCGGGGCAGCTGCTCCACGCCGCCGACGACATAGCGCTGGTCCTCATCGCAGTTGGTCGCCACGACGCGAAGGATTTCGAGCATCGAGTTCGGATAGTCGGAATCCCATCCGCCGGTGCCGAAGCCGACCTGGCCGAACATCTCGCGATGGAGGAAGGATCGTCCGGCGAACGCATAGGAGGTCGCGACGAAATCGTAGAAGCTGCGGTCGTCCCAGATTGGGATGAGCCGGTTCCAGTGCTCCTTGAGGGCCGGAACGTCACGGGCGCGGATGTGGCGCTGGAGGGCGGAGAAGCCGGCGCCTTCCTCGAGGGCCTTCTGCCAGTCGCGGGCGATCTCCTGGAAGACGGGCGGCAAGTCCTGCGGGGTTTCCACGTAGTGAGTGATGCCTTCGAGATCGATGACGGTGGAGGGCGAGGCGGGCGACAAAGGGTTCGGGAACGGCGCGCTGTCGAGGCCGAGCACGTCGACATAGTGGTAGAAGGAGGTTCCCGAGACGGGGAAGCGCATTCCGCCGAGCTCGGCGATGATGCCGGGCGCGCTCTGGAACGGCTCGGAACGCAGGCGGCCGCCGATGCGGCCCGGCTCATATATCACCGGCTTCACGCCCATCCGCATGAGCTCGTAGGCGGCGGCAACGCCGGCGATGCCGGCCCCGACGATGGCGACCTCTTCGCCGTGGCGCTCGGGCGGGATGCGCCCCAGGCCAAGGGGGCTTCTCACCCAGTCGTCATAGGGAAAGGGAAAATCGGGACCGAAGACCGTTACCGGCCGTGGGTCGAGATCGGGCGAGGAAATGGGCGCGTGGGGAGCCGTCATGCGTGGATGCCCATGCTAGAGCGCCCACGGGCAGGGAACAATGCGCCCGTGCAAAAGCAGACCGGCCACAGGCGGGCACCTGTGGCCGGTCCTTGACTGAAGCCGCCGGGCGGGATTGCGGTGCGGGGGGTCGCGGGGTTCCGGGGGCTTCAGAAATTCGTCGTCGGCCTAGTAGCAGACGAGCTTCTTCACGTACTTCTTGTGCCAGGCGCCCTTGTACTTCACCCACTTCTTGACCTTCACATAGTGGCAGTCATCGTCATAGACGGGGTAGTAGCCGTAGCTCGGGCCGTAGTAGAAGCCCGGGGTGCCGATGCCGATGTTGAAATCGACGTGGGTCTTGGCGGTGGCGGCGGTGGCGCCGGCGGCGAGAGCGGCGGTGGCAACCACTGCGATAAGAGCTTTACGGAACATCTTCATTCTCCTTTTCGAGGGTGCCGGAATGAGCCGAACACCTTGTTGACCACCGTTTTAAGCGGCGAGGGCTGAATGGAATCTGAGGGCGGCATTTAGCTTCCGTTCATGTTGCCGGCTTGACCGGAAAGGCCGAAACCGCCAAGACAAACCCGGATCCCGAGCGCCCGAGAACAGGCAGCCCCATGCAGAAATTCACCACCCTCACCGGAAATGCCGCTCCCTTCCCGCTGATCAACGTCGACACCGACATGATCATCCCGAAACAGTTCCTGAAGACGATCAAGCGCACCGGCCTCGGCTCGGCACTGTTCTTCGAGATGCGCTACGACGAAGCGGGCAAGGAGAAGCCGGAATTCGTGCTCAACAAGCCGCAGTACCGCAAGGCGCAGATTCTGGTGGCGGGCGACAATTTCGGCTGCGGCTCGTCGCGGGAGCATGCGCCGTGGGCGCTGCTCGACTTCGGCATCCGCTGCATCATCTCGACGTCGTTCGCCGACATCTTCTACAACAACTGCTTCAAGAACGGCATCCTCCCGATCAGGGTCGGCGCCGACGATCTCAAGAAGCTGATGGACGACGCCGAGCGGGGCGCCAACGCCACGATCACCGTCGACCTCGCGGAGCAGACGATCCGCGGGCCGGACGGCGGCACGATCCGGTTCGACATCGATCCGTTCCGCAAACACTGCCTCCTCAACGGTCTCGACGACATCGGCCTGACGCTCGAGAAGGCGGAGGCGATCGACCGCTACGAAGCCGTCCAGTCGGCGTCGCGGCCGTGGCTCTAGCATGACGGATGGACGATGAAGTCGTACTCACTGTTCCTCCTGCCGGGCGATGGAATCGGCCCGGAGGTGATGGCCGAAACGGAAGCGGTGATGGGTTGGCTCGGCGAGGCAGGCGTCGCCCGCTTCGAGATCGACCGCGGCCTGGTCGGCGGATGCGCCTATGACGCGCACGGCGAAGCGATTTCGGAGTCCGACATGGCGAAGGCCAAGCAGGCCGATGCGGTCATGTTCGGGGCGGTAGGCGGGCCGAAATGGGACAAGGTGGCATACGACAAGCGGCCGGAAGCGGGTCTGCTCCGGCTCAGGAAAGACCTCGGCCTGTTCGCCAATCTCCGGCCGGCGATCTGCTATCCGGCGCTTGCCGATGCTTCGTCGCTCAAGCGCGAGATCGTCGAGGGCCTCGACATCCTGATCGTGCGCGAGCTGACGGGCGGGGTCTATTTCGGCGAACCGAAGACGATCACGGAACTCGGCAACGGGCAGAAACGGGCGATCGACACGCAGGTCTACGACACCTACGAGATCGATCGCATCGCACGCGTTGCCTTCGACCTGGCGCGTACCCGGAAGAAGAAAGTCGCATCGGCCGACAAGCGCAATGTCATGAAGTCGGGCGTGCTGTGGAACGAGGTGGTGAGCGAGGTCCACGCCAGGGATTTCGCCGACATCGCGCTCGAGCACGTGCTGGCCGACAATTGCGGAATGCAGCTGGTACGCAATCCGAAACAGTACGACGTCATCGTCACCGACAATCTGTTCGGCGACGTCCTGTCCGACGTCGCGGCCATGCTCACCGGCTCGCTCGGCATGCTGCCTTCGGCATCACTCGGCGCTGCAGACCGCAACGGGCGACGATCGGCTCTCTACGAACCCGTGCACGGCTCGGCCCCCGACATCACCGGAATGGGGCTCGCCAATCCCATCGCCATGATCGCTTCATTCGCGATGGCGCTGCGCTATTCCTTCGGGCTCGGGCCATGGGCGGACAAGGTCGAGCAGGCGATCGCCAACGTGCTGGCCAAGGGGCTGCGGACGCGCGACATCGCCAGCGGCGCAGCGCATGTGAGCACGCGCGACATGGGCGCGGCGATCCTCACCGAGCTCAAGTCGCTCACTTGACCTTGGCGCTGGCGTCTTTAGCCCCCGCCACGCGTTTCTCGCGCCGGGTGCGGACCACGATGTTCAGGGCCTCGACGCCGAGCGAGAAGGCGATCGCGAAGTAGAGGAAGCCGCGCGGGATGTGGAGGTGGACCCCGTCGGCGATCAGCATGACGCCGACGAGCAGAATGAAGGCGAGGGCCAGCATCTTGATCGTCGGATGGCGCTCGATGAATTCGCCGACCGGCTTCGCGGCGAGCAGCATGACGAGGATGGCCGCGACGTTGGCGGCGATCATGACGGGCAGAAACTGCGAGAGGCCAACCGCGGTGATGATGGAATCGAGCGCGAAGACGAAGTCGATCACCATGATGAGGGTGATGACGCCGAAGAACGACGAACGGGCCGGCCGCACCCTCTCCTCGCCGCCGCCCTCGACCTCCTGGTGGATCTCGCCCGTCGCCTTCCACAGCAGGAAGAGGCCGCCGGCGATGAAGATGACGTCGCTGTAACTGAGCGTGAACGACCCGACGGTGGTGATGGCCGCCTGCAACTTGGTAAGCCAGACCAACATCGCAAGCATGGCGACGCGAAGGACCAGCGCGCCCGAAAGCCCGAGACGCTGGGCCTTGGCCCGCTGCTGACGGGGAAGGTTCTGGGCGGCAATGGTCAGGAACACGAGATTGTCGATGCCGAGGATGATCTCGAGAAAAGTCAGGGTGACGAGGCTGACCCACCCATCGACAGTGAACATCCAGTGATACCAGATGGACCAGTCAACGCCTTCCAGCCATTCCAGCATCGCTTGCCTTCAATTCCGGCACGGTTTCCGAGACCCTTCTTGGTCACTTAGGGGATGGTCTTCATCAAATCAAGGCAAAGCGATTGACTCGCCAACAGAAGGTGGTAGAAGCCCGAAAGTCCTTCTCGCTTTCCCGGATTCTCCATGCTCCCCAACGTGATCAGTGCAAGGATCGATGGATCGACGGCACCAGCCGACGAGCCCGGGCGCACCTCTCGGAAAACGCACAAAGCTTGATGCTTCTCCCCCGGCCGCTCTCCATCCGGGGAGAGAGGCGGGTCCAAGGCTGCAGGGAACCCGTCGTTCGGCGATCGGGTCCCGAGGAGAGGCAAAGGAAGGAGTTGCCATGGAATACAAGGTGGCCGTAATCGGTGCGACGGGGAACGTTGGCCGCGAAATGCTCAACATCCTGGCCGAGCGCGAGTTCCCGGCGAGCGAGGTGCATGCCATCGCGTCGCGGCGTTCGCTCGGGAGCGAGGTCAGCTACGGCTCGACGACGCTCAAATGCAAGGATCTCGAGCAGTTCGATTTCCGCGGCATCGACTTCTGCCTGATGTCGGCCGGCTCCGCCATTTCGAAGGAATGGTCGCCCAAGATCGGCGCCCAGGGTTCCCTGGTCATCGACAACTCGTCGTGCTGGCGATACGACATGGAAGTGCCGCTGGTCGTGCCGGAAGTGAATGCGCAGGTGCTCGAGGAGTACATGGCGCGCCCAAACCGCCGCAACATCATCGCCAATCCAAACTGCTCGACCGCCCAGCTCGTCGTGGCGCTGAAGCCGCTGCACGACGTGGCGCGGATCAAGCGGGTGGTCGTCGCCACATATCAGTCGGTGTCGGGGGCCGGCAAGGACGCGATCGACGAGCTGTGGTCGCAGACGCGCGGAATATTCGTTACCGATCCGCCGGCACCGAAGAAGTTCACCAAGCAGATCGCTTTCAACGTCATCCCGCAGGTCGACGTCTTCATGGAGGACGGCTACACGCGCGAGGAATGGAAGATGGTGGCCGAGACGAAGAAAATCCTCGACCCCAAGATCAAGCTGACGGCGACGTGCGTCCGGGTCCCGGTGTTCGTGGGGCATTCGGAGGCGGTGAACCTCGAATTCGAGCGTCCGATCAGCGCCGAGGAGGCGCGGGAGATCCTGCGCGAGGCGCCCGGATGCCTGGTCGTCGACAAGCGCGAGGACGGCGGCTACGTGACGCCGGTCGAGTGCGTCGGCGATTTCGCGACGTTCATCTCGCGCATCCGCGAGGATGCGACGGTCGAGAACGGGCTCTCCCTGTGGATCGTCTCCGACAACCTGCGCAAGGGCGCGGCGCTCAATACGGTCCAAATCGCCGAGTCGCTCATCAATCGCGGATTGCTGAAGAAGGCCGCCTAGGAGCGGGCGAAACCGTCGAGGTCGACATTGGCGCCGCAGACGATGACGCCGATGCGTTCGCCGGGCTCCGCCCGATAGACTCCGGACAGCAGTGCGGCAATGGCCGTGGCGCCGCCGGGCTCGGCGATGATGCGGGCCTTGTCCCACAGCCATTTCTGGCCGGCCGTCACGTGGGCATCGCTCACCAGGATCGCAGCCCGAACATGCCGGCTCGCAATCTCGAAGGTCAGGTTCCCGAGGCGACTGGCACCGAGCGAGTCCCGCGCAATGCCCGACGGCACGATGTCGACCGGCCGTCCCGCGGCCAGCGCTTCGGAGAGGGTGGCGCAGCCTTCCGTCTCCACCCCGACGATCGTCGTGCCGCTCGCATACCAGGCGGCGACGCCGGCGATCAGCCCGCCGCCGCCGACCGCAACGAGCACGGTATCCAGATCGGGACGTTCATCCTCGAGCTCGAGCGCGAGCGTGGCCTGGCCGCAAATGGTGAGCGCCGCGTCATAGGCCTGGATGGCGAGGGCGCCGGTCTCGGCCGCGTAGCGGGTGCTCAGCGCCAGGGCCTCGACATAGGTCGCGCCGGCGACGACGGCCTCGGCACCATAGCTCCTGATGCGTGCCACCTTGGCAGGCGGGCTGGTCTCGGGAAGGAATATGCGGGCCGCCTTGCCCATGACGGATGCGGCATAGGCCACGGCGGCACCGTGATTGCCGCCCGACGCGGCGGTGACGCCGGCAGGCGGAACCGACGCACCGACGAGATTGGCAAAGGCGCCGCGAGCCTTGAAGGATCCCGTGTGCTGGAGAGTTTCAAGCTTGAGCGAAACGAGCTCGGGCACGGTCTCGATCCCGACATCCAATACCGGCGTGCGGCGGATATGGGGTGCGATGGCCGTCCGCATCGCCGCGATGTCGCGCCTCGACATCATGCGAACAGGACTTTCAGGTTCAACGCGGCCGAGCCGGCGCTCGCATCGATGGCTCGCTCCACGGCCGCGACGGTTGTTTCGAGCGCCTGGGCGTCTCCGTCGCCGCATAGCCGGCGGGCCAGGAAGAGGCCGGACAGCAGGTCGCCCACGCCATGGGGAACTTGATCGCGCAGGCGCGTGCGCACCGCCGCCTCGCCGCTTCCGAAGAGGAGCGTCAATAGGGTCCTGTCGCCGTCGCGAACCGACGTAGCGACCACCGTCGAGATGTTGAGTGCGGTCGCCGCCCGGCGCGCCGCGGCGGGTCCATCGACGGCAACACCGGTCAGCCAGCCGAGCTCGAATGCGTTCGGCGTCGACAAGTCGGCCAACGGCAGGAGCTCGTCGCGCACCGCCACGGCGACCGGCTCGGCGACGTAGAGACCTGAATCGTCGTCGCCGAGAACGGGATCGCAGAGGTAGAGGAGGGAGGGGTTCGCCTTCTTCATGCTCCGGATGGTGCGGGCGACTCCGAAGATCTGATCATTCGCGGCGAAGTAGCCGGTGAGCACTCCCCGGCACCGTTCGAGAATGCCCAGGCCCATGAGGGCATCGAGTATCGCGGAGAGATCGCGAGCCGGCACGCGCAAGCCAGACGGCGGCCCGTGGCCGGGATGGAAGGAAAGGATGATGGTGGGCACCGGGTAGACCGTGAACCCCTGCCGCTCCATCGCCGGCACGGACGCCGAGTTTCCTACCGGCCCGAATGCGACCTGAGAGGAGATGGAAAGAATGGAGCCCGAAGCTTCAGATGACATTGCGCTCGCCATAGGGCTCGCGTCTCAGAATGCGATCGTAGCCCATGCGTTCGAGGTCGATGGCAATGTATCGGCCGTGCACGATCAGCTCGGCGAGCGCATTGCCTGCGGCCGGGCCCTGCTGAAGGCCGTGGCCCGAGAAGCCGTTGGCGAAATAGAGATTCGGGATGCCGGGATGGCGCCCGATGATGCCGTTCTCATCGAAGGCGTTGTAGTCGTAGTGGCCGACCCAGGCATTGATCACCTTGACGGTCTCGAAAGCGGGGACGCGGGCGGCGAGCCCCGGCCAGATACGTTCCTCGAACCATGCATAGTCCACCTCCCAGTCGAGAGGTTCCGGCTCCTCATGGGGACTGGGCGACAATCCGGACAGGAAATGACGGCCCTCGGGGCGGAAATAGAATCCCTCGGGGTCGACGGTCAGCGGCGCGGCGCGAAGCGCGTCGTCGGCGACAGGACAGTCGAGCACATAGACGTAGCGCTTGCGGGGACCGACGGGCAGGTCGGCGCCCGCCATGCGGGCCAGCTCTCCCGCTCCTGCACCGGCCGCATTGACGAGGGTGCCGACGCCGAGCGGGCCGGCATTCTTTAGGGAGAGGCCGACGATGCGACCGTTGCCACGTTCCACTCCGACAACTTCGTCGGCGATGATCCGCGTGCCCGAACGCTGGGCCGCCTTCCGGAGCAGGTTCATGAGGGTCGTCGGGTCGATCCATCCCTCGCGCGCCGTACCGAACGACCCGGCGCCGAGACCGTCGAGCGCCAGCCAGGGAAAGCGCGTCTTCATTTCCTCAGGCGTCAGGAGGACCGTGCCGGCCCCCATGCCGCTCTGCAGCTCCACATTGGCACGCAGGACATCTTCGCCCCCCGGGCTTGCGAGGATCAGATAGCCGTGCTCCCGGAATCCGACATCCGAGTCGGGCCCGAACTCGTCCTTCAACCGATCGATCAGGGCGAGACCGAACTGCGACAGGCGGATGTTCTCGGGGCATGAAAACTGCTGGCGCATTCCGCCGGCCGACCGGGCGGTGCAGGAATAGGCGTATGTGGTGTCCTTCTCGATGATGGCCACCGAACCCTTGAAGCCGTGCTTGTGAAGATAGTACGCCGTGGCGCTTCCCATCACGCCGCCGCCCACGATCGCCACGTCCACGAAATCCACGCCAAACCTCCCTCGTCAGGACGCCACTGTGCCGGATGGGCCCCCCTGCGACAAGAACCCGAAAAGCGGAAACGCGCTTGGCAGACCTGCGCCGGGTCACTAGGTTCGTCGCGCGCTCGATGTCAATCACAGGACAAGCCGCAATGACGTTTCGCCCGCGCCGCAGCGTGCTCTACATGCCGGGCTCCAATGCCCGGGCGCTCGACAAGGCCCGGACGCTCAAGGCCGACTGCCTCATCCTCGACCTCGAAGATTCGGTCGCCCCCGAGGCGAAGGAGGAGGCTCGCCGCCAGGTCGCCGCGGCGGTCGCCCAGGGCGGTTACGGGCAGCGCGAGATCATCATCCGCGTCAACGGCCCGGAGACTCCATGGGGAGAGGACGACCTCGGCGCCGCCGCGCAAATGGCGGCCGACGCGGTCCTGGTGCCCAAGGTCTCGCAAGCCGGCGACGTGGCGCGGGCCAGCCAGCGCCTCAAGCGCGCCGGCGCCCCGGCCACACTCAAACTGTGGGCCATGATGGAAACGCCGGCCGCCATCCTCAATGCCGGCGACATCGCCGCAGCGCAGGGCGAGGGTCCGAAGCTCGAAGTGCTGGTGCTCGGCACCAACGACCTCACGAAGGAGACGCGCGCCCGCCTCGGCGGCGGCCGCTTCGCCGTCCTTCCGTGGCTCGCGACCTGCGTGGCCGCGGCGCGCGCAGGCGGGCTCGACGTCATCGACGGCGTCTACAACGACTTCAAGGACGAAGCCGGATTCCGCACCGAGTGCGAGCAGGGGCGCAACCTGGGAATGGATGGCAAGACGCTGATCCATCCCGCCCAGATCGAGCCGTGCAACGCCATCTTCGCCCCGTCGGACGAAGACGTCGGCTGGGCCGGCAAGGTCATAGCCGCGTTCGCCGAACCGCAGAACGCGGGGCGAGGGGTGATCACGGTCGACGGCCGCATGGTCGAGCGGCTGCATCTCGCCATGGCGGCACGGACCGTCGAAATCGCGAAGGCGATCGCCGGAACAGAGTGATGGGCAAGAGCTCGACAGGCCGTCTCTTCGAGGATTTCGAACCGGGAGAGCACATCGCGCATCCGACGGCACGAACGGTCACGACGGGGGACCAGGCGCTCTACACGGCACTGACCGGTTCGCGCTTCGCCGTGCACCAATCGGAGGCGGCGGCGCGAAGCCTCGGCCATGCATCGCCACCGCTCGACGACCTGCTCGTCTTCCACCTGGCTTTCGGTCGAACGGTTTCCGACATCTCCCTCAATGCGGTCGCCAATCTCGGCTATGCGGAGTGCAAGTTCCTCGCTCCGGTCTTCGCCGGCGACAGCCTTGGCGCCGTAAGCACCGTCATCGGTCTCAAGGAAAATTCGAACGGCAAGACCGGCACGGTCCACGTCCGCACGAAGGCCGTGAACCAGCGCGGCGAGACGGTGATCGAGTTCGTGCGCTGGGTGATGGTGAACAAGCGCGGCGGCGCACCGGGCCCGGCACTCTCGCCTCCGGCTCTCGCCGAGACCGTCGCGCCGGCGGCCATGATGCCGCCGCCGGCTCCCCTAACCGCTGACGGGGCCGAGCTCGTTTGCGGTGGCAGCCCGCACCGGTTCAACGACTTCACGGTCGGCGAGACGATCGACCATCTCGACGGCGTGACCGTCGAGGAGACGGAGCACGTGCTCGCGACGCGCCTCTACCACAATGCGGCCCGGGTTCACTTCAACGCGCAGGCCGAGGCGCGCGGACGCTTCGGGCGGCGCATCGTCTATGGCGGCCATGTCATGAGCATCGCCAGGGCGCTCTCCTTCAACGGCCTTGCCAGCGCTTTCCGGCTGGCGGCGATCAACGGAGGACGCCACATAGCACCGGTCTTCGCCGGCAACACGATCTATGCCTGGTCGGAGGTGCGCGCCAAGGCGGCGGCCGAAGGGCGGGAGGACGTCGGACTCCTGCGCATTGCGACCTTCGCAACGAAGGACATTCCGTCGCAAGGTCAACCGCGCGAGGCGGCCACGGCCGACACACCGGGAATCGTTCTTGAACTGGACTATTGGGCGTTCGTGCCCCGATAGTTCCCGTTCATTGATTTGCCATGCGGCGAGGCCAGGGATAGAAGATCAGGCAGCCAATAGCCCATGACCATGCCCAAGCACAACCGACCGCTTTCGCCGCATCTGCAAATCTACCGGCCGATGCTGACCATGATGATGTCGATCGCGCATCGGATCACGGGCGTCGCGCTCTATTTCGGAACACTCATTCTCGCCTGGTGGCTGATCAGCGCGGCGCGCGGGCCGGACGCATACGCATACGCCCAGTCGCTCCTGGCGACGCCGCTCGGCATCCTGGTGCTCATCGGCTACAGCTGGGCCCTCATCCATCACATGCTCGGCGGGCTCAGGCACCTTCTTTGGGACACGGGGCGAGGGCTCACGCTGCCCAGCGTGGAGCGGCTCGCCCAGCTGAACCTCGGCGGCTCGATCGCGCTCACGCTGCTGCTTTGGGCGGCCGTTTTGTGGACAAGGACAACGCCATGACCTCGCGGACGCCGCTTGCCCATGTCCGCGGCCTCGGGTCGGCGCATTCGGGAACCGACCACTGGTGGCACCAGCGGGTGACCGCGGTCGCGAACGTTCCGCTCGCGCTGCTCCTAATCTGGCTCGGCGTCGCGGCGGCGGGCAGCGACCATGGGAGCTTCGTCTCCCTCGTCCGGCAGCCGATCGTGGCCCTCGGCCTGATCCTGGCGCTGCTAAACCATGCCTGGCACATGAAGCTCGGAATGCAGGTCGTCATCGAGGACTACGTGCACAGCCGGCCGCTCAACGTCGGGCTCCTCCTCGGGAACCTCTTCTTCTCGGCCGGGGTATCGCTCGCCGGGCTCTTCGCGGTTCTCAAGATCGTCTTCGGAGCGTGAAAGTCGTGGCGCAGGACGGGTCCAACGCAGCCGGGTTCAATGCCGAGCGAAGCTTCGCGATCGGCGGACGGGCCTATCCGATCGTCGACCACAGCTACGACGTCGTTGTGATCGGCGCGGGCGGTGCCGGGCTTCGGGCGACGCTCGGCTGCTCGCAGGCGGGACTGGCAACGGCCTGCATCACCAAGGTCTTTCCGACCCGGTCGCACACGGTGGCCGCACAAGGCGGGATCGCCGCGGCTCTCGGCAACATGGGCCCCGACGACTGGCGCTGGCACATGTTCGATACCGTCAAGGGAGCCGACTGGCTCGGCGACCAGGATGCCATCGAATATCTGTGCCGCAACGCGCCGGAGGCGGTCTATGAGCTCGAACATTTCGGAATGCCGTTCAGCCGCACCGACGACGGACGCATCTACCAGCGGCCGTTCGGCGGCATGACCACGAAATTCGGCGAAGGCCCGCCGGCCCAGCGCACCTGCGCCGCAGCGGACCGCACCGGTCATGCCATGCTCCACACGCTCTACGGCCAGTCGGTCCGGCACTCGGCCAAGTTCTTCGTCGAGTATTTCGCGCTCGACCTCATCATGGAGGGCGGCGCCTGCCGGGGCGTCATGGCCCTGTCGCTCGAGGACGGCAGCCTGCATCGCTTCCGGGCCCACAAGACGATCCTGGCGACCGGCGGCTACGGGCGGGCCTACTTCATGTGCACCTCGGCCCACACCTGCACCGGCGACGGCAACGCCATGGTGCTGCGCGCCGGGCTGCCGCTGCAGGACATGGAGTTCGTGCAATTCCACCCGACCGGCATCTACGGGGTCGGCGTCCTCATCACGGAAGGATCGCGCGGCGAAGGCGGCTACCTCACCAACTCGGAGGGCGAGCGGTTCATGGAGCGCTACGCCCCCCACACGAAGGACCTGGCATCGCGCGACGTGGTGTCGCGATCGATGACGATCGAGATCCGGGAGGGACGGGGCATCGGGCCGGAGCGCGACCACATCCATCTCCATCTCGAACATCTCGATCCGAAGGTGCTGCGCGAGCGGCTGCCCGGCATCTCGGAGCATGCGAGGATCTTCTGCAATGTCGACGTGACCCGAGATCCGATCCCGGTGCTGCCGACCGTCCACTACAACATGGGCGGCATACCGACGAACTATCACGGCGAGGTCCTGGCAGGGGACAAGGCCGACCCGGAGAAGACCGTGCCCGGCCTGTTGGCGATCGGCGAGGCGGCCTGCGTGTCGGTGCACGGCGCCAACCGGCTGGGATCGAATTCGCTCATCGACCTTCTCGTGTTCGGCAAGGCGGCGGCCACCAAATGCGCCGAGGGCGTCGAAGCGCATTCCTCGCATGCGGACCTGCCGAAGGATGCGGGCGAAGACGCCATTCAGCGGCTCGACGGATTTCGGCACGGCAAGGGCGGCACGCCGACCGCCGCGATGCGGCTGCGCATGCAGAAGGCGATGCAGGACTACTGCGCCGTCTTCCGGACCGGCGAGGTGCTCGCCGAAGGCTGCCGCCGGGTCGCCGACATCTGGAAAGACATCGGCGACATACGGGTCAGCGACCGGTCGCTGGTCTGGAACTCGGATCTCATCGAGACGCTCGAGTTCAACAATCTCATCTCCCAGGCCGCGGTCACGGCGGAAGGCGCCCGGGCGCGGACCGAGAGCCGCGGCGCCCATGCGCGCGAAGACTTCCCGAACCGCGACGACGAGAACTGGATGAAGCATACGCTGGCGTGGACGGACGACAAGTCCCGTACGGTCAGGCTCGACTATCGCCCCGTACACACCTTCACGCTCTCCAACGAGGTCCAGTACATCGCACCCAAGGAAAGGGTCTATTAGAAAATCATGGTCCAGCTCACACTGCCCAGGAACTCAAAGATCCGCGAAGGCAAGGTGTGGCCCTCCGCGAAATCCAGGGCACCGAAGACGTTCCGCGTCTACCGCTACGATCCCGACGAGGAGGCCAATCCGCGGCTCGACACCTACGAGGTCGACATGGCGGATTGCGGCCCCATGGTCCTCGACGCGCTGATCAAGATCAAGAGCGAGCAGGACTCGACGCTCACCTTCCGACGATCGTGCCGGGAAGGTATCTGCGGATCGTGCTCGATGAACATCGACGGCACGAACTCGCTCGCCTGTCTCAAGCCCGTCGCGGACGTCAAGGGAACGGTCAAGATCTATCCCCTGCCGCACATGCCGGTCGTCAAGGATCTCGTGCCCGACCTCAGCGTCTTCTACGCCCAGCTTTCCTCCATCGAGCCGTGGCTCCACACGGAAAGCCCGCAGCCGCAGGCGGAGTGGCGGCAGACGCCGGCCGACCGGAGCAAGCTCGACGGCCTCTACGAATGCATCCTGTGCGCCTGCTGCTCGGCGTCGTGCCCATCCTATTGGTGGAACGGCGACAGGTACCTCGGCCCCGCCGTGCTGCTGCAGGCGTATCGATGGCTGATCGATTCCCGCGACGAGGCGACCGGACACCGGCTCGACGAGATCGAGGACCCGTTCCGGCTCTATCGGTGCCATACGATCCTGAACTGCACTAAGGCGTGCCCGAAGGGCCTCAATCCCGCCAAGGCGATCGCCGAGATCAAAAAGATGCTGCTGGCGCGGAAGCTCTGAACCTTCGAGAGGAGGAAATTTCGATGCTCGATCATGTAGGACTCGCCGTCAGCGACATCGGGAAATCGCGGGCCTTCTATCAGAAGGCACTGTCGCCGCTCGGCATCATGCTCCTTTACGACATCACTGCCGAACTGACGGACGGGGAGGCCTATATCGGTTTTGGCGAGGACCAGAAGCCCTATTTCTGGATCGGGACGGGCAAGCGGGCGCGCGGCGGGCTGCACGTGGCGTTCACGGCCGTCGATCGCGAGACGGTGGACAAATTCCACGCGGCGGCCCTGGCGGCCGGCGGACGCGACAACGGCGCGCCCGGCCTAAGGCCGCATTATCACGAGAATTACTATGGCGCCTTCGTGCTCGATCCGGACGGCAACAACGTCGAGGCGGTCTGTCACCGCCCCGCCGCATAGCGCCGGCTTAACGTTTCATCAACGCAGGCATGTCCACAATCGTCCCAGTCAGTAGCGTTGTGGAGGGTTTGGTGCATGCGGACGCGTGGGGCGGGAGAATTCTGGCATGACGGCGATTGGGTCGAAACCGCGACGGTGCGGGTCAGCTGCCCAGACCGCCTATCGGTAGATCCTGCCGTCGTCGACATCCGCAGCCGCGGCAACCTTCCTCTGTTGGTCGGCGACCAGGTGCTCGCCGAGCTCACGCAGAGCGATCTCATGGAAAGCTGGGAGACGGCGGTCAGCCTCTCACCCAAGGATCTCGTCCAGATGTCGAAGCTCGCCGGCAAACGGCTCGCCCGGGCGTTCGAGGAGAACATCGAAGGCGCCGACCTCACGGAGGTCGTCACCGACGCGGCGGTCCTGTTCCTGCTCAGCATCCGCAAGCACGGGGTCAGGAGCCCTGACGACATACCGGCCTGCACGGTGTCCTACGACGCGACGCGCGACAAGGAAGCCTTCGCAATTTCGGCCTGAAACAAGCCGCTTGCATCGGTTCGCGGCCGGATGCTGGAATGCCCCGAAACGAAACGGGGCTTTCTCGATGACCAAAACTGCACCGGACGATGAACCCTGGATGTCACCACCCGCTTACGGACGCTCGCTGCGTGCCGGGCTCGGCGTCAACCTTCTCGTCCGCGACGTCGCCCGCAGCGTGAAATTCGCCGAGGAGGTACTCGGCGCGACGGCGACCTATTGGGAGGAGGGTTTCGCGGTGCTCAGGGTGTGCGGCTCAGAGTGGATGCTGCATTCCGACCATTCGTACCGCAACAATCCCGTTCGGGGCGCGGTCGACGGGCTTGCGGCGCGCGGCGGCGGTGTGGAGCTCAGGATCTACGGTCTCGATCCGGACAGCGCCGAGGCGGCGGCACGGCGGGCCGGGGCAACGGTGCTTGCCGGATCCATGGACAAGCCGCATGGACTGCGCGAATGCGTCATCGTCGACGACGACGGCTATGTGTGGGTACCCGGGGTGGCGCTCGGCCGCGACACCGACGAAGCGTCCTGAGGTCGGGCCCGGACTTGCCTTCGGCCCCGGAAGGCCGCTAGTTTGGCATCACGTCCATAAACGCAATACACCAGGGAGCGCCTGCGAACATGACCTTCGCGGCGACGTCGGCATGAAGGACATCGGGCATTTCATCGGCGGCAAGCGCGTTCCCGGAAAGAGCGGCCACTTCGGAGACGTCTTCAACCCGAATACGGGCGAGGTGCAGGCGAGGGTCGCGCTGGCCTCGGCAGCGGAAGTCCATGAAGCGGCCAAGGTCGCCCACGATGCGCAGCCGGGCTGGGCGGCCAAGAATCCGCAAGTGCGGGCGCGCGTCATGATGAAGTTTCTCGAACTCATCGCGAAAGAGAAGGACGAGCTCGCGACGATGCTGTCGATGGAGCACGGCAAAACCATCCCGGACGCGCTGGGCGACATCCAGCGCGGCCTCGAAGTAGTAGAGTTCGCCTGCGGAGTGCCGCATCTCGTCAAGGGCGAGTTCACCGAGGGCGCCGGACCCGGCATCGACATGTACTCCATCCGCCAGCCGATCGGGGTCGCGGCGGGCATCACACCCTTCAACTTCCCGGCGATGATCCCGCTGTGGAAGGCGGCGCCCGCCCTGGCGTGCGGCAACGCGTTCATCCTCAAGCCGTCGGAGCGCGATCCATCCGTCCCGCTCCGGATCGCCGAGCTCTTCCTCGAAGCCGGGCTGCCGGCCGGCGTCCTAAACGTCGTCAACGGCGGCAAGGAGGCGGTCGACGCCATCCTGGACGACCCTCTCATCTCGGCGGTCGGCTTCGTCGGATCGACGGCGATCGCCGAATACGTCTATTCGCGCGGCACGGCGCATGCGAAGCGCGTGCAGTGCTTCGGCGGCGCCAAGAACCACATGATCATCATGCCGGATGCCGACATGAACCAGGCCGTGGATGCGCTGATCGGAGCCGGCTATGGCTCGGCGGGCGAGCGGTGCATGGCGATCTCGGTCGCCGTCCCGGTCGGCAAGAAGACCGCCGATACGCTGATGGAACAGCTGGTTCCCCGGGTCGAGAAGCTGAAGGTCGGCCTGTCCACGGACCGAGAAGCCGACTACGGCCCGCTGGTCACCAAGCAGCACCTGGAGAAGGTGCGCGGCTACATCGAGCTCGGCGTCAAGGAAGGCGCCAAGCTCGCTGTCGACGGCCGCGGCTTCAAGATGCAGGGATACGAGAACGGCCATTTCCTCGGCGGCTGCCTGTTCGACGAGGTGAAGCCAGAAATGCGCATCTACAAGGAGGAGATCTTCGGTCCCGTCCTGTCGGTGGTGCGGGCGGGATCCTATGAGGAAGGCCTCAAGCTCGCAAACGAGCACGAGTACGGCAACGGCGTCGCGATCTACACGCGCGACGGCGACGCGGCGCGCGACTTCGCCTCCAAGGTCCAGGTCGGCATGATCGGAATCAACGTGCCCATCCCGGTGCCGCTCGCCTATCACACCTTCGGCGGGTGGAAGCGCTCGGCCTTCGGCGACCTCAACCAGCACGGCCCGGATTCGATCCGGTTCTACACGCGGACCAAGACGGTGACGAGCCGGTGGCCGTCGGGGATCAAGGAAGGCGCGCAGTTCTCCATCCCCACCATGCGCTGAAGGGCTCTTGCGAATCGCGCTCCGGTCTGACCCTTCTTGCGGCCACCCGCGCCTTTCGTACCCCCAACGGTCCCGCGCATGCAGGAACTGCTAACCGAGTTCGCAGCCATCGTTGGCAGCGTCCAAAAGGCGCTTCCCGCCGCGCTCGGCGTCCTGTTCTTCTTCATCGCGCGATGGCCGGTCCATGCTCGCCGCACCGTCGCCCTCGGGGTCGACCCCGAGGCAGCCTTTGCGGCGGTCGACTTCCAGTCGCCGAACCAGGCCTGGCATCGGCCGCCGACCCTCATCGAGCTCGTCGACCAGACGCAACAGGTCTACCGCGCCACCTACTGGTCCAACCCGAGCGGCGGCGGGGGGCAGAAAACTACCGCGTTGTGGCGGGTCGCAGAACGGGTGCCGCCGAGCCGGCTGGTCATCGAACGCCAGGGCATCGAGGCTTCGAAGACGGGTGGCGAGCTCATGAAGATCGACATCGACATCGCGACCACCGGCTCGGGGTCGCGCCTCGCCATGGCGCATCATTGGGGGCCACGGCCGCTCATCGCCCAGGTGCTGGCCCGGATCGATCTCGGCAACACGCTCAGGCGCATCAAGACGATCGTCGAGACGGGAGACGTCGATCCGGGCCGGGAGCGGCGGTCGGCCGTCATCACGGGCGTGCTCACCGCGCTCGCCAGCCTCGTCGGCCTCGGACTCCTTTTCGGATGGCGCATGGCGGTCATCGTCCTCGTGGTCCTGGTGGTCCACGAGCTCGGTCATCTCATCGCGTTCCGGCTGGTCGGTCAGTCCTGGGGGCGCATCGTGTTCATCCCGTTCATCGGGGCAATCGCCATGCCGCGGCAGGCGTTCGAAAATCTGGGGCAGTACGCATTCGCCTCGCTGATGGGGCCGGCGTTCAGCCTGCTGCTCCTGCTGCCCGCCATGCTGACCACGCCGGGGCCGGACTATCGGTCCGGCGACCTGTTGCTCGAGATCGCGATGGTGGCGTGCTTCATCAATCTCCTCAATCTCCTACCGGTCATGCCGTTCGACGGCGGCCACGTGCTCAAATCCGTCTGCCAGTCGCTCAGCGAGCACATGGTGAAACCGGCGCTGGTTTTCATCAGCGTGCTGATCTTCGTCGTCGCGGCGGTGTGGCAACTGCCGCTGCTGATCGCGCCGGCGCTCGCCGCACTGCTCGGCATGAAGGAGATGTCGCTGCCGCTTCCCGGCCTCGCCGACATGACTGCGCCGGGCATCGCCGCGGCCGTCGCGGGCTTTCTCGGCATCGCGGGTCTCTATCTGTGGTTCAGCCTCGTCTATCTCGATGCGCGGGGGCTTCTCGGCTGATGGCCGACAAGCGCGTTTCCGCTGCCTACGATGCTCGTGTGGCAAGCGGCATCCTCAAGGACGACCCGGCGCAGCGGAAGGTTCTCCCTGTCTTCGAATCGCTTGCTGCGAAACTATCGCAAAAGCAGGAAAGCGGCCTCGCGAGGCTCATGAGGCTGTTCGCGCGGCAGCCGGAAGCGCCGGCGCGTAGCGGCGTCTATCTCGTCGGACGCGTCGGGCGCGGCAAGACGATGCTCATGGATCTCTTCTACGAGAGCGTTCCGGAGCCGCGAAAACGACGCGTCCACTTCAATGCCTTCATGCAGGACATCCATTCCCGGATCCACGCGGTGCGCCAGGCCCGGCACGAAGCGGACGCCATCGCGCCGATCGCAGCGCAGGTGATCGAAGAAACCCGGCTGCTGTGCCTCGACGAATTCCAGGTGCGCGACATCGCCGACGCCATGCTCCTCGGGCGCTTCTTCGAAGCGCTGTTCGCCGGCGGAGTGGTGGCCGTCCTGACCTCGAATACGGAGCCCGACCGACTTTACGAGGATGGCCTCAACCGGCAGCTCTTCCTGCCGTTCATCGCGCTCATCAAGGAAAAGCTCGAGGTCGTCACGCTCGCCGGACCCCGTGACTATCGGCTCAGCCGGATCGCCGGGGAAAAGGCCTATGTCCACCCGCTCGGCGCGGCCGCCGATGCCCACATGGACAAGCTCTGGGACCGGCTGACCGACGGCGCGCCGGGCGTCCCGGCGACACTGACCGTCAAGGCCCGGAAAGTGCACATCCCGCGTGCGGCACGCTCGGTGGCACGGACCGGCTTCGGCGACCTCTGCTTCAAACCTCTCGGGCCTGCCGACTATCTTGCCATCACGCAGACCTTCGACACCGTCTTCATCGAGCATGTGCCCAGGCTCGACGACGTTCGGGCAGATGCCGTGCGACGCTTCATCACCCTCATCGACATCCTTCATGACGCGAGAGTCAGATTGGTGATGTCGGCCGAAGCAGCTCCGCACGAGCTCGGTCGCGAAATCGCAGATTTCAGCCGCACGGCGTCGCGCCTCGTCGAGATGCAGGATCCGGAGTACGGCGCAGTGCAGTCCGGGCGCGCGTAACGACGACGTTACGTTCCCGTCAAGTTTTCGCGGCGGAAACCGTGCCCTAAGTCCTTGCGGCAATGCAGCAAATGGAGTACCACAAGCCACCCTCTCGAAACGAGTTGACGTGCACGGCAATTGCTGGGCGCGTCGGTCCCGCCCAAGGTACGGAGTCCGCGAGATGTCCCGCAACAAAATCGGCCTTGTCGGCGGCGGAATGATCGGGGGCACCATTGCCCATCTCACCGGACTGAAGGAACTCGGCGACGTCGTCCTGTTCGACATCCTGGAGGGCATGCCGCAGGGCAAGGCGCTCGACATCGGCCAGAGCGGCCCGGTCGAAGGGTTCGATGCCCGGCTGCAGGGCACCAACCGCTACGAAATGCTCAAGGACAGCGACGTCATCATCGTCACTGCCGGCGTGCCGCGCAAACCCGGCATGAGTCGGGACGATCTTCTGGAGATCAATCTCAAGGTGATGAGCCAGGTCGGAGCCGGCATCCGGAAATACGCGCCCGAGGCGTTCGTCATCTGCATCACCAACCCGCTCGACGTGATGGTGTGGGCGCTCCAGAAGTACTGCGGCCTGCCCCACAACAAGGTCGTGGGCATGGCCGGCGTCCTCGACTCGGCGCGCTTCCGCTATTTCCTTGCCGAAGAGTTCAAGGTGTCGGTCGAGGACGTCAGCGCCTTCGTGCTCGGCGGGCATGGCGACACCATGGTACCGCTCGTGCGCTATTCGTCGGTCGCTGGAATTCCGTTGCCCGATCTGGTGGCGATGAAGTGGACGACCCAAAAGCGCCTGGAGGAGATCGTCCAGCGCACACGCGACGGCGGCGCGGAGGTCGTCGGGCTCCTGAAGACGGGCTCGGCCTACTATGCCCCGGCGTCGTCGGCGATCGCCATGGCGGAGAGCTACCTGAAGGACAAGAAGCGCGTGCTGCCCTGCGCGGCGCGCCTCAACGGGCAGTACGGCGCCGACGGGATCTATGTCGGCGTGCCCGTGGTCATCGGCGCCGGCGGCGTCGAGCGCATCGTCGAGGTCCGCCTCGACGGCGAGGAGAAGAACCAGTTCAAGAATTCCGTGAAGGCGGTCCAGACGCTCATGGAGGCGGCGAAGAAGATCGCTCCCGATCTGGCCAATTGAACGAGGCGAGAGAGCCGCTGAGGCAGGGCCTGCGATGAACATCCACGAATACCAGGCCAAGGCGGTGCTCGGCGAGTTCGGCGTGCCTGTGCCGCGCGGGATGCCGGCGTTTTCCGCAGACGAGGCGGTCGAGGCCGCAAAGCGGCTCGGCGGACCGGTGTGGGTCGTGAAAGCCCAGATCCACGCCGGGGGACGCGGCAAGGCCGGCGGCGTCAAGGTCGTCAAGTCGCTGGACGAGGTGCGCAGCGAGGCGAGCCGCATGCTGGGTCTCAAGCTTGTCACCAAGCAGACCGGACCGCAGGGCAAGGTCGTCAACCGGCTCTATATCGAGAGCGGATCGGGCATCGCGCAGGAGCTCTATCTTTCGGCCCTGGTCGACCGCGCGCGCTCGCGAATCGCGTTCATCGCCTCCCGCGAAGGCGGAATGGACATCGAGGAGGTGGCGCGGACCGCGCCTGAAAAGATCGTCACCATCCACGTCGATCCGGCCGCCGGCTACAGTCCGCATGTCGGCCGTCGGGTGGCGGCGGCGCTGGGGCTCAAGGGCGAACAGGTCAAGCAGTGCGTGTCCCTGATCGGCAAGCTTCTCGAGGCATTCCTAGCCAAGGATATGAGCCTTCTCGAAATCAACCCGCTGATCGTCACGGACAAGGGCGAGCTTCTCTGCCTCGACGCCAAGATCAATTTCGACGACAACGCGCTGCAGCGGCATCCCGACATCACCAAGCTGCGCGACGAAACCGAAGAAGATCCCCGCGAAATCGAGGCGCACAAATACGAACTCTCCTACGTCGCCCTCGAGGGGACCATCGGCTGCATGGTGAACGGCGCCGGGCTCGCCATGGCGACGATGGACATCATCAAGCTCTATGGCGAGGAGCCGGCGAACTTCCTCGACGTCGGCGGCGGCGCGTCGCGCGAGAAGGTGGCGGCCGCCTTCAAGATCATCACCGCCGATCCGCGCGTCAAAGGAATCCTGGTCAACATTTTCGGCGGCATCATGCGCTGCGACACGGTGGCGGAGGGCGTCGTCGCGGCCGCCAGGGAGGTGGGACTCGAGGTGCCGCTGGTGGTCCGGCTGGAAGGCACCAATGCCGAGCTCGGCAAGAAAATCCTCAAGGAGTCGGGGCTCAACATCATCCCGGCCGACAATCTCGACGATGCCGCCATGAAGATCGTCGGCGCCGTGCAGGGGGGCCGCTGATGGCGATCCTGGCGGACCGCAATACCCGCGTCATCTGCCAGGGCATCACCGGCGCGCAGGGGAGCTTCCATACGGAGCAAGCGCTCGCCTACGGCACCAAGGTCGTAGCCGGCGTCACGCCCGGCAAAGGGGGCACGCGCCATCTCGACCTGCCGGTCTTCGATACCGTCGCCGAGGCGCGCCTGGCGACGGGTGCCGACGCGACGGTGATCTACGTGCCACCGCCTTTCGCCGCCGACGCCATCCTGGAGGCGATCGATGCGGAGATGCCGCTTGCCGTTTGCATCACGGAAGGCATTCCGGTCCTGGACATGGTGAAGGTGAAGCGGGCGCTGTCGGGATCGGCCACCCGCCTGCTCGGACCCAACTGCCCGGGGCTCCTGACGCCCGGCGAGTGCAAGATCGGGATCATGCCGGGCAACATCTTCACAAAGGGGTCGGTGGGGATTGTGTCGCGGTCGGGAACGCTTACATATGAAGCGGTGTTCCAGACGACCGAGGAAAAACTCGGCCAGACGACGGCCGTCGGCATTGGCGGCGATCCCGTCAAGGGCCTCGAATTCGTCGACGTGCTGGAGATGTTCCTCGCCGACGACGCGACGCATTCAATCATCATGATCGGCGAGATCGGTGGCAGCGCCGAGGAGGAAGCCGCCGATTTCGTCCGCACATCCAAGCGCAAGAAACCCATGGTCGGGTTCATCGCGGGGCGCACCGCGCCGCCCGGGCGCCGCATGGGCCACGCCGGAGCAATCATCGCCGGCGGGCAGGGCGGCGCCGGCTCGAAGGTCGAGGCGATGCAGAATGCCGGCATCACGGTCGCGGACTCGCCTGCCGCACTCGGCGCGACGCTGAAGCGGGTGCTGAAGTCGGGACGGACGAAGAAATAGCGGAGAGGAAGGACGGCGAAGAGCGCCGCAGGACGATGGCCAAGACGGAAAGCACGACCCAATTCGAACGGACATCGTTTCTGTGGGGCGGCAATGCGCCGTTCATCGAGGATCTCTACGCCCGGTACCTTGAGAACCCGGAGGCCGTCGATCCGCAGTGGCGGGCGTTCTTCGGCGGCCTCGGCGAGGACGGCAACGGAGCCCGCAGCCTGATCGGGGGCCTGCCATGGCAGCCCAAGGACTTGAAGCCGGCCGGCAACGGCGATCTCGCCGCACCGCTTGCCGCCGAGGCGCCGCGCCGCGAGCGAACCGTCGAGCCGGCGGACAGCCCCGGCGTCGTCGAATTCCCGCCGCGGCGACGCGCCGAGACGAGCGAGGACGTGCGACGCGCGACCCTCGATTCGGTCAGAACCCTGATGATGATCCGCGCCTACCGGATGCGCGGCCATCTCGCCGCCGACCTCGATCCCCTGAAACTCAGGGCGCCCGAGCCGCAACCGGAGCTCGATCCGCTGACCTACGGCTTCGGGCCGGAGGACATGGACCGGCCGATCTTCATCGACAACGTACTCGGCCTCGAGAAGGCGACCGTCAGGCAGGTGGTGGAAATCCTCCGGCGCACCTACTGCTCGACGCTCGGCGTCGAGTTCATGCACATCTCCGATCCCATCCAGAAGGCGTGGATCCAGGAACGCATCGAGGGGCCGGACAAGTCCATCACCTTCACCCCGGAGGGCAAGAAGGCGATCCTCAACAAGCTCGTCGAGACGGAAGGCTTCGAGCAGTTCCTGAACGTAAAATACACCGGCACCAAGCGGTTCGGAATCGACGGCGGCGAATCGATGGTGCCGGCGCTCGAACAGATCATCAAGCGCGGCGGCGCGCTGGGCGTAAGCGAGATCGTGCTCGGCATGGCGCATCGCGGCCGGCTCAACGTCCTCGCCAACGTCATGGGCAAGCCGTTCAGCGCCATCTTCCACGAGTTCAAGGGCGGTTCCGCGAACCCCGAGGACGTCGAGGGTTCGGGCGACGTCAAGTATCATCTCGGCTCGTCGTCAGACCGCGAGTTCGACGGAAACACGGTGCACCTGTCGCTCACCGCCAATCCGTCGCATCTCGAGATCGTCGATCCCGTGGTGCTGGGCAAGGCGCGGGCGAAGCAGGACCAGCGCGGCGACGAAAAACGCACGACGGTGCTGCCGCTCCTCATTCACGGCGATGCCGCCTTCGCAGGCCAGGGCGTGGTAGCGGAGTGTTTCGGGCTCTCCGGGCTCAGGGGCCACCGCGCGGGCGGCTCCATCCACTTCATCGTCAACAACCAGATCGGGTTCACGACAAGCCCCATCTTCGCTCGATCCTCGCCCTATCCAAGCGACGTCGCCAAGATGATCGAAGCGCCGATCTTCCACGTCAACGGCGACGATCCCGAAGCGGTGGTGTACGCCGCGAAGATCGCGGCCGAGTTCCGGCAGAAGTTCCGCAAGCCGGTGGTTGTCGACATGTTCTGCTACCGGCGGTTCGGTCACAACGAGTCCGACGAGCCGTCGTTCACGCAGCCGATGATGTACAAGCGGATCGCCCAGCATCCGACGGTGGTCGAGATCTATTCCGGGCGGCTGGCGGCGGAGGGCGTGATCGCGGGCGACGAAGTCGAGCGGATGAAGGCGGCCTACCGCAAGCGGCTCGACGAGAATTTCTCGACGGCAGAGGGCTTCCGTCCGAACAAGGCCGATTGGCTGGACGGGCGCTGGGCCCATCTCAAGGCCACCAAGCTCGACGACGATCCGCGCCGCGGGCTGACCGGCGTGCCCGTCGGGCGCCTCAAGGCCATCGGGCTCAAGATCACCAAGGTGCCGCAGAACTTCAAGGTTCACCGCACCCTGCAGCGCGTCCTCGACAATCGACGCAGGATGGCGGAGAGCGGCGAAGGGGTCGACTGGGCGATGGCCGAGGCGCTTGCCTTCGGAACGCTCCTCGACGAAGGCATCCGCGTCCGGCTGTCGGGCCAGGACGTGCAGCGCGGAACGTTCTCGCAGCGGCATTCGGTGCTCATCGAGCAGGAGAGCGAGAAGCGCTATACGCCGCTCAACCACCTGCTGCGCGACCAGAAGGCGAAAATCGAAGTCATCAACTCCATGCTGTCGGAGGAGGCGGTCCTCGGCTTCGAGTACGGCTACAGCCTGGCCGAGCCCAACACGCTGGTGCTGTGGGAGGCGCAGTTCGGCGATTTCGTCAACGGCGCTCAGGTCGTCATCGACCAGTTCATCTCGTCGGGAGAGCGCAAGTGGCTCAGGATGTCGGGCCTCGTGATGCTGCTGCCGCACGGTTACGAAGGACAGGGCCCGGAGCATTCCTCAGCGCGGCTCGAGCGGTTTCTGCAGCTGTGCGCCGAGGACAACATGCAGGTCGCCAACTGCACGACGCCGGCCAACTACTTCCACGTCCTGCGCCGGCAGGTCAAACGGGACTTCCGCAAACCCCTGGTGCTATTCACGCCGAAGTCGCTGCTGCGCCACAAGCGCGCCGTGTCGAGGCTCGCCGAGATGGGAGAAGGCGCATCCTTCCACCGCGTCCTCTATGACGACTTGCAGATGCAACCGACGGACGGCGCCCGGCTAGTACCGGACGGCGATATCCGCCGGGTGGTCCTATGTTCGGGAAAGGTCTATTACGATCTCTTCGAGGAGCGTGCGAAGCGCGGCATCGACAACATCTATCTCCTGAGGCTCGAACAGCTCTATCCGTTCCCGCACAAGGCGCTCGTCACCGAGCTTGCCCGCTTTGCGAACGCCGAGATGGTTTGGTGCCAGGAAGAACCGCAGAACATGGGCGGATGGACGTTCGTCCAACCGCATGTCGAATGGGTGCTCGCCTACATCAACGCCGCGAAACGCCGGCCGCGTTATGCCGGGCGGCCGGCATCGGCGTCGACGGCGACCGGCATGATGAGCCGGCATCTGAAGGAACTCCAGGACCTGCTCGAGCAGGCTCTGGGCTAGCGGGAGCGGGAGATGGCCACAGACATCAAGGTGCCGGCACTCGGAGAGTCGGTGAGCGAGGCGACCATCGCCAAATGGTTCAAGAAACCCGGCGATGCGGTCAAGCTCGACGAGCCGCTGGTCGAGCTCGAAACGGATAAGGTAACGATCGAGGTTCCCTCGCCCGCGGCCGGCGTGCTCGAGCGCGTCGCCGCGCAGACGGGCGAGACGGTCAAGGTGGGCGGCATTCTCGGAGCGATCAGCAACGGCGCCGCCGCGGCGCAGGCCCAGGCGCCGGCCGCAAAGGCGGCGCCGGCGGCACCCGAGCCTGCTCCTGCCCCCAAGGAGGCAGCCGCGAGCCCTGCGGCGCCCGCCGCCGAAGCGGCACAGCTCTCTCCCGCGGTTCGCAAGATCGTCGAGGAGAAGAAGCTCGATCCGCAGCGCATTCCCGGCTCTGGCAAGGACGGACGGCTCACCAAGGGCGACGTCCTGCAGGCGGTGCCGAAGGCGGCGAAGCCAGCCGCACCGCCGCCTGCGCGCGGTCCGGCGCAGCCGCCGCCACCCATCACCGCACCCTCGCCGCCCGAGGAAGAGGGCCGCGAAGTGCGGGTGAAGATGACGCGTCTCCGGCAGACGATCGCCCGGCGCCTCAAGGAAGCCCAGAACACCGCCGCCATGCTCACGACCTTCAACGAGGTCGACATGCACCAGGTGATGAACCTCCGGACCCAGTACAAAGAGACGTTCGAGAAGCGGCACGGCGTCAAGCTCGGCTTCATGGGCTTCTTCGTGAAGGCCGTGGTCCAGGCGCTGAAGGAAATTCCGTCGATCAACGCCGACATCGACGGCGAAGACATCCTCTACCGCAACTACTATCACATCGGCGTCGCGGTCGGACTCGACAAGGGACTCGTGGTGCCGGTGGTGCGCGACGCCGATCGGCTGTCGCTCGCCGAGATCGAGAAGGCGATCGCCACGCTCGGCGCCAAGGCGCGCGACGGGAGCCTCAAGATCGAGGACATGCAGGGCGGCACCTTCACCATCTCCAACGGCGGGGTCTATGGCTCGCTGATGTCGACGCCCATCCTCAACGCGCCGCAGTCGGGCATCCTCGGCATGCACAAGATCCAGGATCGTCCGGTGGCGGTGAACGGCGAAGTCGTGATCAGGCCCATGATGTATCTGGCGCTGACCTACGACCATCGCCTGGTGGACGGGCGCGAGGCAGTCACCTTCCTTGTCCGCGTGAAGGAGTCGCTCGAAGATCCGCAGCGGCTCATCCTCGAACTCTAGAACAAGGGTTGTTGATCGCATGGCCGCGTTCGACGTCGTCATCATCGGGAGCGGTCCGGCAGGCTATGTCTGCGCCATTCGCGCCGCCCAACTTGGCCTCAAGGTCGCCGTGGTCGAGAAGCGCCCGACCTATGGCGGGACTTGCCTCAACATCGGTTGCATTCCCTCCAAGGCGCTGCTGCATGCAAGCGAGCTCTATGCGGAGGCGGGTCACAAGTTCTCGGCGATGGGAATCCGCGCCGCGAAGGTCGAGCTCGACCTGAAGCAGATGCTGGCCTTCAAGCAGGAGGCGATCGACGGCAACACCAAGGGCGTCGCGTTCCTCTTCAAGAAGAACAAGATCACCGCCTTTGAAGGCGCGGGACGCGTCGTGAAGGCCGGAGAGGTGGAGGTCGCCGCCAAGGACGGCACGCGGCAGACCATCGCCGCAAAAAGCATCGTCATCGCCACGGGGTCGGACGTGGCGCCTCTCAAGGGCATCTCGATCGACGAGAAGCTGATCGTCTCCTCGACCGGCGCACTGGCACTGGAAACGGTGCCAAAGCGGCTCGTCGTCATCGGAGCCGGCGTGATCGGGCTCGAGCTCGGATCGGTGTGGCGCCGCCTCGGCTCGGAGGTCACGGTCATCGAATATCTGGACCGCATCCTGCCGGGGATGGACTTGGGCATGGCCAAGCAGTTCCAGCGTATCCTCGGAAAGCAGGGCCTGGCGTTCCATCTCGCTTCGAAGGTCACCGGGGCCGAAGCGGGGAAATCGGGCCTGCGGATCACGATGGAACCTGCCCAGGGCGGAGCCGGGCAGGAGATCGAAGCGGACATCGTCCTTGTCGCGACCGGCCGCATCCCGTTCACGGACGGTCTCGGCCTCAAGGAGGCGGGGATCGCAATGGACGACAAGGGACGGATCACGGTCGATGAGCGGTTCCAGACGAGCGTCGGAAGCGTCTACGCCATCGGCGACGTCATCCGCGGCCCCATGCTCGCCCACAAGGGCGAGGATGAAGGCGTGGCGCTTGCCGAGATGCTCGCCGGCCAGGCCGGGCACGTCAACTACGAGGTCATTCCGAGCGTTATCTACACGACGCCGGAGTTCGCCGCGGTCGGGAAAACGGAGGAGGAACTCAAGGCGGACGGCACGCAGTATCGTGCGGGCTCATTCTCCTTCATGGCCAACGGACGGGCGAAGGCCAACCAGACGACGGAGGGCGCCGTGAAAATTCTCGCCGATGCGGCCACCGACCGCGTGCTCGGCGCCCACATCATCGGACCGATGGCGGGGGAGCTCATTCACGAATGTGCCGTGCTCATGGAGTTCGGCGGCTCGGCGGAAGACCTCGCCCGCACCTGCCATGCGCATCCGACCTTCTCGGAAGCGGTCAAGGAAGCGGCGATGGCCGTCGAGGGACGCGCCATCCACAGCTGATCTAGAGGCCGGTCGTCGGGCGCGGCCGCGAACCGTCGAAGTAGCGTCCATACCGATAGGGACGCGGATCGACGACGGGCGGCTTGCCGGTGACGAGATCGGCCATCAGCCGACCGGCGCCGGGCCCGAGGCCGAAGCCGTGGCCGGAGAAACCGCTCGCGAGAAACAGCCCCGGCCGACTCTCGATCGCCGAAATCACCGGCACGGCGTCGGGCGTCGCGTCGATGCATCCCGCCCAGCGCTCGACGATCTCGAGTCCGGCGAAGGCCGGGAAGGTCCGCTTCAGGCTTGCCGCCGCCACATCGAGAATCGCATCGACGGGCTCGGGGTCGAGAATGCGCACATCCTCGAAAGGCGTCACCTCGTCCATCGCCCAGCGGCGCTTGAGGCGCACGGCCTCGAAGAACCGGCCCCCCAGCCGCAGGCGCAGGCCCTTGCGGTCGGTCAGGAGCACGGGAAGGAAACGAAAAAACTGCGAGAAGCTCTCCGGCACGATGTCGGCCACCGACATGTGGCGGTGGGCGATGGTGTAGCCGCCGTCGAGCCGCTTGCGGAATGCAAATTTCATTCCGGATGCCGCATGCTCATGGCCGGCATCGAGCGGTGCGGTGCGCATGACGGAGTTGACGACCGCGAGCTGCGGGAACGCGATGCCGGCATTGCCAAGGAAAAGACGCGACCAGACGCCGGCCGCCACGACGACCGTGTCACAGGCGATGGGGCCGCGCTCGGTCACGACGCCGCTGACGCGACCGCCGGCCGTCTCCAGTCCACGGACGGCGCAGGGTTTGAGCAACCTGGCGCCGCGGCGGCGCGCAGCGGCGGCGATGGCGGCGACGGCCATGTGCGGCTCGGCGCGCCCGTCGTCGGGCGAATAGAGGGCGCCATGCCATTTGACGCTGGCGCCTGGAGCGAGCGCAGCCGCCTCGCTTCCCGCCAAGGGGTGAACATTCAAGCCGAATGGCTTGGCGTTGTTCTCGTACCATCGCATGCGTTTCGTCAGCTCGGCATCGGTGGCGAGAAGGTAGACGATGCCGGACCGTCGAAAGCCGGTTTCCGCCTCGACGCGCGCATTCATGCCGCGCCAAGCTTTCAGGGACTCGAGGATCAGCGGAATTTCGCGAGGATCGCGGCCCATCTGGCGGCACCAGCCCCAATTGCGCCCCGACTGCTCGGCACCGATTTCGCCTTTTTCGCACAGCGTGACGTCGATGCCGCGCTCGGCGAGCTCGAGGGCCGTGGCGGCGCCGACGATGCCGCCGCCGACGATCACGACGCCGGTGCGGTCCGGCAGGGCTTCGTCGATCGAAACGGGAAGGGGGGCAGGCATCGGCACGACAACTGTTGAGGGCGGGCCGTCAGGCCCTGGGGTGCGCCTTCATGTATTGCTCAACAAGGTGGCGCCGGTCCACCTCCGTGTAGATCTGGGTGGTCGAGAGACTGGCATGCCCCATCAATTCCTGGATCGACCGCAGATCGACGCCGGAGCCCAAGAGATGGGTGGCGAAACTGTGACGCAGGGCATGAGGGGTCGCGGAGTCGGGAAGGCCCAAGGCGCCGCGCATGCGCGCGATCAGCAGCTGGACGTTGCGGGCGTTGAGCCGACCGCCCTTGGCGCCGATGAAAAGCGGGTCGCCGGGGGCGAGGGGGCGCGGGCAAAGATCGAGATAGGCGCGGATCGCCTGCCGCGCCGCAGGCAGCACGGGGACCATCCGCGTCTTGTTGCCCTTGCCGGTGATGGTGAGGACGTCGGACTCGAGCGGCGCATCGCGACGGGCGATGCCCAGCGCCTCCGAAATGCGCAAGCCGCAGGCATAGAGCAGGGTCAGCACGGCGAGATCGCGGGCGATGATCCATTGGGGCACTTCGGGGCCGGCGATGTCGCCGCTGCACAGGCGGTCGGCGGATGCCACGGTCAGCGGCCGCGGCACCGAATGGGGAATCTTCGGACCCTTGAGAGCGCCGATGGTGGTGTTCTTGAGGATGCCGTTGCGATCGAAGTGGCGATAGAGCGAGCGGACCGCCGAAAGCTGGCGGGCGAGCGTGCGGCTTTCGACCCCGTCGCGCCGGCGGCGGGCCAGGAACGAGCGGAAATCGCCGGCGGCAAGGCCGCCAAGGTCGGCAAGCGACGGCGGCTTCGCCAGGTGCTCGGTCAGGAAGCCGCAGAACTGCGAGAGATCGCGGCGATAGGCCTCGATCGTGCGCGGCGAGGACCGCTTCTCGGTGGCGAGATGGTCGAGCCAGGCGCGAATGGCGTCGGCCGCGTCGCGCGCGGCGGAAAAGGGGCAGGGCTCGGAGGCATCGTCGGCGGGCATCGTCCATGCTAGGCACGGCGCCGCTTAAGGAGTGGTGAACCCCTCAGAGGATCTTCTGCCCGGTCTTCTTCCAGTCGGCCAGGAAGGAATCTATCCCCTTGTCAGTAAGGGGATGCTTGGCGAGACTCTTCATGACGGAGGCGGGCATGGTGGCGACGTCGGACCCGGCCAGGGCGGCGAACTTGACATGGTTCACCGTGCGGATCGACGCTGCGAGAATCTCCGTCTCGAAGTCGAAATTGTCGTAAATCTGGCGGATCTCCTCGATCAACTCCATTCCATCGAGGCCGATGTCGTCGAGGCGACCGATGAAGGGCGAGATGAAGGTGGCGCCGGCCTTGGCCGCAAGAAGGGCCTGGTTGGCGCTGAAACAGAGCGTGACGTTGACCATGGTCCCGGCCTGCGTCAAGGCGCGGCAGGCCTTGAGGCCTTCTATCGTCAACGGCACCTTCACTGCCACGTTCTTGGCGATCTTGGCGAGGCTCTGGCCCTCGGAAATCATGGCGTCGGCCTCGAGCGCGGTCACCTCGGCGCTCACCGGCCCTTCGACGACCGAGCAGATCTCCTTGATGGCGTCGCGGAAATCGCGTCCCGACTTGGCGACGAGAGATGGATTCGTCGTCACGCCGTCGACCAATCCGGTAGCTGAAAGCTCGCGAATTTCGCCTATATCTGCAGTGTCGAGAAAAAATTTCATGAGGCCAGATCCATCCGGATGGTACCGCAACGGTATCCCATATGCCGCGGCCAACTCAATACATAAGCACGCGGCGGCAGATTGACCAGTGATGACGAAACCGCAGTCGACCATTCACGTACTTTTGCCGCTGGCGCTGCCCGGCCCCTATTCCTACCTCCTGCCGGAGGGGCTCAAGGCGGAGCCGGGCAGCTATGTCGTGGCGCCGCTCGGCACGCAGGAACTTATCGGGGTGGTGTGGCCGCAAACGGGAATCGCGGCTCCCGAAGGAAAACTGCGCCCGATCTCCGACGTCATCGAGGAAGCGCCGATGCCGGAGCTGCACCGGCGCTTCATCGACTGGGTGGCGAAGTACTACCTCACCTCGCCCGGCATGGTGCTGCGCATGACGTTGCGCGTTCCCGCGGCGCTCGGTCCGATGCAAGGCCGGACGGCCTATCGGCTCAGCGACCTTAAGCCCGCCAAGCTCACGCCGCAGCGACGCCGCGTGCTCGACGTGCTCGCCGAAGGCGTGCCGCTCGCCCAGCGCGAAATCGTGGAACTCGCAAGCGTCGGCGCATCGGTCGTCAAAGGGCTGGTGCGCGACGGCGTGCTCGAGGAAGTGGCGCTTCCTGCGTTCCCGCGCTTTCCCGAACCCGATCCGAACGCGGCGGGCATCGCGCTGTCGGCCGTCCAGGAACACGCAGCCCGAAGCCTCGTCGCACGGGTCGCGGCGGGCGGCCATTCCGTCACGATGCTCGAAGGCGTCACCGGCTCAGGCAAGACCGAGGTCTATTTCGAGGCCATGGCGAAGACGATCGCCCAGGGCCGGCAGGTCCTGCTCCTGGTGCCGGAGATCGCACTTACGGCGCAATTCATCGAGCGCGTCGAGCGAAGGTTCGGGGCGCGGCCCGGCGAGTGGCATTCAGACGTCAGGCCGCGAGAGCGCGAGCGCCTGTGGCGTGCCGTCGCGTCGGGGGAGGCGCGCGTCGTGGTGGGTGCGCGATCGGCGCTGTTCCTGCCGTGGAAGGCGCTCGGCCTCATCGTGGTCGACGAGGAGCACGAGCCGGCATTCAAACAGGAAGACGGCGTCACCTATCACGCGCGCGACATGGCGATCGTGTACGGCGCGCTCGGCTCGTTTCCGATCATCCTTTCGTCAGCGACGCCGTCCCTCGAAACGCTCGTCAACATCGACCGCGGCCGCTACGGGCGAGTGGCGCTTCCCGACCGCATCGGCCGGGCCGGGCTTCCCGACATTGCGCTGGTGGACATGCGCGACGCGGGGCCGCCGAACGGCCGGTGGCTATCGGAACCGGTGGTGCAGGCGGTCGCGGAGACCCTCGAGCGGGATGAGCAGGCGCTTCTCTTCCTTAACCGCCGCGGGTACGCGCCGCTAACCCTCTGCCGCGCCTGCGGGCATCGCATCGAGTGCCCGAACTGTTCGGCCTCGCTGGTCGAGCACCGGTACCGAAAGGTCATGCTGTGCCATCATTGCGGTCATCAGGAACCTGCCCTGCGCTCGTGCCCGGCGTGCGGGGCGGAGGGGCAGCTCGTTCCCTGCGGACCGGGAATCGAGCGGCTCGCCGAGGAGGTCCGGCAGCGCTTCCCGGACGCGCGCCTGGCGCTGCTGTCGAGCGATCTCCAGCGCGGCGGCTCACTCAAGGAGACACTCCGCGAGATCGCCGAGGGCAAACACAACCTGATCATCGGCACGCAGCTCGTGGCCAAGGGCCACCACTTTCCCGAGCTGACGCTCGCCGGTATCGTCGATGCCGATCTGGCGCTCGAGGCGGGAGACCCGAGGGCCGGCGAGCGCACCTACCAGCTTCTGACGCAGGTATCGGGCCGGGCCGGCCGGGGCGATCGGCCGGGCCGGGCTCTCGTGCAGACGTTCAATCCCGACCATCCGCTCATGCGGGCGCTGGCGAGCGGCAATACGGCAAGCTTCCTCGAGCAGGAAAAAGCGATGCGGGAGACGGCCGAGCTCCCTCCGTTCAGCCGGCTCGCCGCCATCGTCGTCACCGGTGGGGAGGCGCCTGCGACAGAACGCCTGGCCCGGCAGGTTGCGAGCCTCGCCCCCGCTGGCGAGGGAGTCGCCGTTCTGGGACCGGCACCGGCGCCGCTGGCCCTCATCCGTGGCCGCCATCGCTGGAGGCTCCTGGTGCGGGCGCGCCGGGAGGTGAACATCCAGGCATACCTTCAGACCTGGCTCGGTGGCCTCAAACCCAAGGGCTCGCTGAGGGTCGATGTCGACATCGATCCCTATACGTTCCTGTAACTGCCCAAACATTGAGCAGAACTCGTGCCTAAGCCTTTGGCAGAGTTAATGAATTCTTAATTCGCACCCCCTCCAAACCGGACACTGCCATGTCATATTCGCAATGCAAAAAATGCTGCATTGCACATAGATCTTGGGCGATGCACGTCAATACAGAAAGAAGGGCTTCGAGATGAAAAATCCGCTCCGTACGTTTTCCGTGCGCTATCGGCGCTGGCAAAAGTACCAACGCACGCTGAGCGAACTCGAGATGATGAGCGACCGCGACCTGCGCGACCTCGGATTCTTCCGCCACGACCTGAAGCAGATCGCGCGCGACTCGGCGGGATACTGAGTCCGCGCTCGGACGCAGAATTGCGGCAATCCGTCTTCGGCATCGCGTTGCGCGCAAAAAACCGATGTGATAGAGGCTAACGCGGCTTGGGGTTCGGGGCGGAGCTCCCGGCCTCGCACTTCCAAAAAGCCGTTGACTATTGGGATGGAGGACGCCAATCCGAAGGCGTCCTTTGCGTGTTCTAGAGCGGTCAGGTGGCAAGTCAGAAGCAGACAGTAACGGGCGTGCCCGGTCGCTATGCGACGGCGCTGTTCGAACTCGCGCAGGAGGAAAACGCGGTCGATGCGGTGGCGGGCGATCTCGATCAATTCCAGGGGCTCCTCGACCAATCCGACGATCTCAGGCGCCTCGTAACGAGCCCGGTGTTCGCAGCCGAGCAGCAGATCGGCGCCCTGCGTGAAATCCTCACTGCCACCGGCATCGGCGGCCTCGTCGAACGATTCATCCTGCTCATCGCGCGCAACCGGCGGCTCGCCGCAATCCAGGGCATGATCCAGGCCTTTCGCCGTCTGCTTGCCGCGGCGCGAGGCGAGGTGACGGCGGAGGTGACGACGGCTGAGCGGCTCAGCGAGACGCAGCTCGCCACCATCACGGCGGAGCTAAAGTCGGTGATCGGACGCGACGTCGCGGTGGCCGTCAAGACGGACGAGTCGATCCTCGGCGGCCTCATCGTCAAGGTCGGCAGCCGCATGGTCGACAACTCGCTGCGCACGAAATTGCAGAACCTGAAAGTTGCAATGAAAGGTACGGGCTAATGGACATCCGAGCGGCCGAAATCTCCGCCATCCTGAAGAAGCAGATCAAGGACTTCGGCAACGAGGCCGAGGTTTCGGAAATCGGGCAGGTCCTGTCGGTGGGCGACGGCATCGCGCGCGTCTACGGATTGGACAACGTCCAGGCTGGCGAGATGGTGGAGTTCCCGAACGGCGTGCGCGGAATGGCACTCAATCTCGAAGTCGACAATGTCGGCGTCGTTATCTTCGGGTCCGACCAGGAGATCAAGGAAGGCGATACGGTCAAGCGGACAAACGCCATCGTCGAGGTGCCGGTGGGCAAGGAGCTCCTCGGCCGCGTGGTCGACGGACTCGGCAACCCGATCGACGGCAAGGGACCGATCAAGTCGAAGGAGCGCCGGCGCGTCGACGTCAAGGCACCAGGCATCATCCCGAGGAAGTCGGTGCACGAGCCGATGGCGACCGGCCTCAAGGCCGTCGACGCGCTGATCCCGATCGGGCGCGGCCAGCGCGAGCTCATCATCGGCGACCGTCAGACCGGCAAGACGGCGATCATCCTCGACACGATCTTGAACCAGAAGCCGATACACGCAGCGGGTCCGGAGAAGGAAAAGCTCTACTGCGTCTACGTGGCGTGCGGGCAGAAGCGGTCGACGGTCGCCCAGTTCGTGAAGATCCTGGAGGACAACGGCGCCCTCGAATACTCGATCATCGTCGCGGCGACGGCGTCCGACCCGGCGCCCATGCAGTATCTGGCGCCGTTCGCCGGCTGTACGATGGGCGAATATTTCCGCGACAACGGCATGCATGCGCTCATAGCCTATGACGACCTGTCGAAGCAGGCCGTCGCCTATCGCCAGATGTCTTTGCTGCTCAGGCGGCCGCCGGGCCGCGAAGCCTATCCGGGCGACGTCTTCTATCTCCATTCGCGGCTCCTCGAGCGGGCGGCCAAGCTCAACGATTCGAAGGGCGGGGGCTCGCTGACGGCCCTGCCGGTCATCGAAACGCAGGCGAACGACGTGTCGGCCTACATCCCGACCAACGTCATTTCGATCACCGACGGCCAGATCTTCCTCGAGACCGATCTCTTCTACCAGGGCATTCGGCCGGCCGTGAACGTCGGCCTGTCGGTGTCGCGCGTCGGCTCGGCGGCGCAGATCAAGGCGATGAAGCAGGTGGCCGGCAAGATCAAGGGCGAGCTCGCGCAGTACCGCGAGATGGCGGCCTTCGCGCAATTCGGCTCCGACCTCGATGCTTCGACGCAGCGGCTGCTCAACCGCGGCTCGCGCCTGACCGAGCTCCTGAAGCAGCCGCAGTTCGCGCCGCTGAAAGTCGAGGAGCAGGTCGTCTCCATCTATGCCGGGGTCAACGGCTATCTCGATCCGCTGCCGGTCACGGCGGTGCGCCCCTTCGAGGAAGGGCTCCTGCGGCTCATGCGCGAGAGCCACAAGGACATCCTCGAATCGATCCGCAGCGAAAAGCAAATCACGGACGAGACGGGAGCGAAGCTCAAGGCGGCGGTCGACACCTACTCCAAGGCCTTCGCCGCTTAACGACTTTTTCGTCGGGAACCGACCGTCCATGCCGAGTCTCAAGGATCTCAGAAATCGCATCGCGTCGGTGAAGGCGACGCGCAAGATCACCAAGGCCATGCAGATGGTTGCGGCGGCGAAGTTGCGGCGCGCCCAGGAGGCGGCCGTCGCCGCCCGCCCGTATTCGGACCGCATGGCGGCGGTGCTCGGCAACCTGGCGCGGGCCATGGAAGGGCGTGCGGATGCATCGCCGCTGGTGACGGGCACGGGCCAAGACCAGAACCACCTCATAGTCGTCGCCACGGCGGAACGCGGACTGTGCGGGGCCTTCAACTCCTCGATCGTCCGGCTGGCGCGGGAACGCATCGATTCCCTCTTGGCGCAGGGCAAGACCGTCAAGATCATGTGCGTGGGCAAGAAGGGCAACGACCTGCTCAAGCGGCTCTACGGACGCCACATCATCGACGTCATCGAGTTCCGCGGCGTGAAGAACGTCGGCTTCGCGCAGGCGCAGGTGGTCGGCAACCGCATCTTAAAGCTCTTCGAGGAGGGGCAGTTCGACGTCGCCACCATCTTCTTCGCCGAATTCAAGTCGGTCATGTCGCAGCGGCCCCGCGCGCTGCGCCTCATCCCAGCGGAGGTGGCGCCGGCCGAATCCGCGCCCGACCTCGACGGCGCCATCTACGATGCGGAGCCCGACGAGGGCGAGATCCTCGCCGATCTGCTGCCGCGCAACATCCAGGTGCAGATCTTCCGGGCGCTGCTCGAGAACGCGGCGTCGGAGCAGGGGGCGCGCATGAGCGCCATGGACAGTGCGACGCGCAATGCCGGCGACATGATCGACAGGCTGACGCTCAACTACAATCGCCAGCGGCAGGCGCAGATCACCAAAGAACTCATCGAAATCATCTCGGGCGCCGAGGCGCTCTGAGGAACAATACGAAAGGACCGCAAGATGGCCAGGAAAGCAACGAAGGCGGACGTAAGCGTCGGGCGCGTCGTCCAGGTCATGGGCGCCGTCGTCGACGTGCAGTTCGACGGCACGCTGCCTCAGATCCTGAATGCGCTCGAGACGGAGAACGGCGGCAGCCGCCTGGTGCTCGAAGTGGCACAGCATCTCGGTGAAAGCACGGTCAGGACGATCGCCATGGACTCGACCGAGGGCCTGGTGCGCGGCCAGGAGGTCGCCGATTCCGGCGCCCCGATCAGCGTGCCGGTCGGCGAGGAGACGCTCGGGCGCATCATGAACGTGATCGGAGAGCCGGTCGACGAGGCCGGGCCGCTCAAGACGAAGACCTTGAGGGCGATCCACCAGCAGGCGCCAGAGTTCGTCGAACAGTCGACGGAAGCGGAGATCCTGGTCACCGGCATCAAGGTCGTCGACCTCCTCGCACCGTACGCCAAGGGTGGAAAGATCGGGCTGTTCGGCGGCGCCGGGGTCGGCAAAACCGTCATCATCATGGAGCTCATCAACAACGTCGCCAAGGCGCACGGCGGATACTCCGTGTTCGCCGGCGTCGGCGAGCGGACGCGCGAAGGCAACGATCTCTATCACGAGATGATCGAGTTGGGCGTCAACAAGAAGGGCGGCGGCGCGGGTTCCAAGGCGGCGCTCGTCTACGGGCAGATGAACGAGCCGCCGGGCGCCAGGGCGCGGGTCGGACTCACCGGCCTCACGGTCGCCGAGCATTTCCGCGACCAAGGGCAGGACGTGCTGTTCTTCGTCGACAACATCTTCCGGTTCACGCAGGCGGGCTCGGAAGTTTCGGCGCTTCTCGGCCGCATTCCGTCGGCGGTCGGCTACCAGCCTACGCTCTCGACCGATATGGGCGCGCTGCAGGAGCGGATCACGACGACGACGAAGGGCTCCATCACATCGGTGCAGGCGATCTACGTGCCGGCCGACGATCTCACCGATCCGGCGCCGGCGACGTCGTTCGCGCATCTCGACGCCACGACGGTGCTGTCGCGCGCCATCGCGGAAAAGGGCATCTACCCCGCCGTCGATCCGCTCGACTCGACGTCGCGCATGCTCGATCCTCGCGTCATCGGCGACGAGCACTACCAGACGGCGCGCCGCGTTCAGCAGATCCTGCAGCGCTACAAGGCGCTCCAGGACATCATCGCCATCCTGGGCATGGACGAGCTTTCGGAAGAGGACAAGATCATCGTCGCGCGGGCTCGCAAGCTCGAGCGGTTCCTGTCGCAACCGTTCTTCGTCGCCGAGGTGTTCACGGGCTCGCCCGGCAAGTTCGTGGCGCTCGAAGACACGATCAAGGGCTTCCGCGGCCTGTGCGAGGGCGAGTTCGACCATCTGCCGGAGAGCGCCTTCTACATGGTCGGCACCATCGAAGAGGCGGTCGAGAAGGCGCAGCGGCTCGCCGCCGAAGCGGCCTAAGCGCGATGGACCTCCTCAAGTTCGAACTCGTCTCGCCGGAACGGCTGCTGCTTTCGGCCGACGTCCAGCAGGTCGTGGTGCCGGGCACCGAAGGCCTGTTCGCCGTGCTGCCGGGGCATGCACCGGTGCTTTCGACCCTGCAGCCGGGCGTGATCGAGATCACGCTCGCCGACGGTGGAGTCGACCGCGTCTTCGTGCGCGGGGGGTTCGCCGAGGTCAACCCGGGCGGGCTCACCATCCTCGCCGAGGTCGCCATTCCGCTGAGCGAGCTCAATCCGGAGATGCTCGCGCAGCAGGTCAAGAATGCCGAGGAAGACGTCGCCGACGCCACCGACGACGAGACGCGGCGGCGGGCGCAGGAATCGCTCGATCATCTCCGGGAGCTGAGCTCCTCGCTGCAGTAGGGCAGAGGCGCGGAAAAGCCTTCAGACGCTCTCGCGGGCCGCCTGGCGCGCGTGACCGCCGGCCGGCTTCGTTCCGCGCCAGCTGCCGCGGCGGTGACCTTGCCGTTTGGCCTTTCGTGCCGCCGCAACCGGGCGCGTGCCCACTTCCTTCATCCACGAATCCCGAGCGTGAGCCTCCGCCGGCTTGGACCGATCCTTGCCCTGGGCCGGGTTGTTGCGCCGCGCCTGAGCCTGCGGCCGCGGCTGATGCGTACGCTTGCCGGCGTTGGAAACGCCAGCAAGTGGATGCGCCATGGCTTCCAGGCGACGGCCGATCAAACGTTCGATGTCGCGCAGCAGCGGTTGCTGCTCCCCGTCGCAAAAGGAGATGGCCGTGCCCGAAGCACCCGCCCTTGCGGTTCGGCCGATCCGATGAACATACGCTTCGGCGACTTCCGGAAGGTCGTAGTTGACGACATGCGACACCCCCGGGATATCGAGACCGCGAGCCGCGATGTCGGTGGCGACGAGCACGCGCGTCGCGCCGTTCCTGAAGCCGGCGAGCGCACGCTCCCGCTGCGGCTGCGACTTGTTGCCATGGATGGCGCCGGCTTCGATACCGGCGGCGGTCAGACCGCGCGCCACCTTGTCGGCACCGCGCTTGGTGCGCGTGAAGACGAGCGTGCGAAGCATCTGCCGCTCGGCCAGAAGGCTGGTGAGCAAACGCAGCTTGGTGCCGCCATCGACGTGAATGACGTGCTGCTCGATCCGGTCCGCGGTCGTCGCCGCCGGAGCGATCTCCATGCGTACCGGGTCCTTGAGGAGCGCGTCGGCGAGGCCGGCGATCTCCTTGGGAAGGGTGGCGGAGAAGAACAAATTCTGGCGCGACTTCGGCAACTGGCCGGAGATGCGACGGATTGCGTGAATGAAGCCGAGATCGAGCATGCGATCGACTTCGTCGAGGACGAAAATCTCGACCTCAGACAGCGTCACGGCCCGCCGGTCGAGGAGGTCCACGAGGCGGCCAGGAGTCGCGACGAGAATATCCACACCGCGCTTCAGCGTCGAAATCTGCCGGTTGATCGGCATGCCACCGTATACCGTGGCAGTCACGAGGCTGAGGAAGCGGCCGTAAGCGACCAGCGATTCGCCGATCTGTGCCGCCAGCTCACGCGTCGGCGACAGGATGAGAGCGCGACATTTTCCCGGCGACGTACGGCCGGAGCGGCCGGCCAGCAATTGAAGGATCGGCAAGGCGAACGCGGCAGTCTTGCCGGTGCCAGTCTGAGCGATGCCGAGCGTGTCCCGGCCGGCGAGAAGAGGCGGGATCGCCTTCTGCTGGATCGGCGTCGGATGCTCGTAGCCCTCGACTTCGAGAGCCTTGAGTAGGGGGCCCGAAAGCCCAAGAGAGATGAATGACATGAATTCTGCTTTCAATCGGAACAAAGGGACAGCGCCGCCATGTCCGATGTGACACCCGCCGACAGTCGGCGAGGCCCAGGAGGGCGCAGAAACGTTCCGCGTGAATGGAAAGTTTGGGGTGGATTTCCGGCGGGATGCGCCTTTAGCAGGCGGCTCACGCTCCCGATAGGCCGGAACGAAGACATCGATATAGGGACGAATGATTAAGAAGTCAACAACTTACCGCAATGCACATCAGAGCTTCGAAATCGCGGCCGGAATCTCGCGGAAATCCTCCAGGACGACGGCGGCGCCGGCCTTGCCGAGTTCGCGCGGCGTATCCGGCGTGTTGTGGGAGGCGCCCGTGAATCCGATCACGTCGAGACCGGCGGCGCGGGCGGCAGCGGTGCCGACAGGGGTGTCCTCAACGACGACGGTCTCGGCGGCGGGAACGCCGGCGCGCTTCAGCGCTGCGAGGTAGAGATCCGGGGCAGGCTTCGGCCGCTCGACATGGTCGATGCTGAAGATGCGGTCGCCGAAGAATTCGATGATGCCCGTCACCGTCAGCTTGTGGATCAGCATTCCGCCTTCGCTATTGGAGGCGACCGACAGGACTTGGCGGAACTGCCGCAACGTCTCGCGGACCCCGGGCACGACGACGAGACGCTTGCCGAACTCGTTCATCAGCACCCGCTTGCGGATGGCCAGGAAATCGGCGGGCAGTTCGATGCCGTTCTCGGCGGCGAGGGTGAGCCACAGCTCCTTGGCCGTGTGGCCGACGAAGCGGGTGCGGATGACGTCGGCTGGAACGTCGGCCCCGAATTGGGCGAACATCTCCGACTGGATGACGGCGGCAAGCGACTCGCTGTCGACGAGCACGCCATCGCAATCGAAGATGATATGGCGGACGACCATGCCTTCAGGCACTCGAGGTCATTTGCCGAGATGCCGGAAGGCGGCGACGACCTTGCCATAGACCTCGCGCTTGAAGGGCACGATGAGGTCCAGAAGCTCGTCCATGGAGGCCCACCGCCAGGCGTCGAACTCCGCCTTGTGGTCGCGGGGAGCGATGTCGACCTCGCCGTCGTCGCCCTCGAAGCGCAGGGCGATCCAGCGTTGCTTCTGGCCGCGATACTTGCCGCCCCAGGCCCTGCCGATGAGGTGAGTGGGGAGATCGTAGTAGAACCAGCCGGGAGCCTCGGCGAGGAAGCTGGCACTGCGGATGCCCGTTTCCTCCTTGAGCTCGCGCAGGGCGGCGTCGCGCGGATTCTCGCGCTTGTCGATCCCTCCCTGCGGCATCTGCCACCAGTGGCCGGTGCCTTCCTCGTTCGGCTTGTCGGAGCGCCGGCCGATCCAAACCTTGCCCTGCCCGCTGAGGAGCATGACGCCAACGCACGGCCGGTAATCGAGCTTGGCGGGATCGACGATCGTCGTCATGAAAGCCCTTCGAAAGCAGGCCGGAAGGTCAGGAGCGGAAACCGGCGCTCACTGGTACAAGCAGGATGCCGCGCGATTCAAGCCCTTTCGCCCAGGTCTCGACGGCATCGATCGTCGCGGGGAGCCCGGTTCCGATGCCGATCACGATACCTCCCGATTGGGCGAGCTTTTCCAGCTGACGGAGATTTTCGGTGATGGCGTTGAAGTTTCCGTCGGCATCGATGACGAGGCGCGCCTGGCGGGCCGGCAGCCCCATCTCGTCGGCGATCTCCACCGAGCGGCTGCGGGAGGAGGAGCCATCGTCCAGGTAGACGAGGCCGCGGTCCTTCAACTTCCGGAGCACCGGCTCGAGGGCCGGCGAATCGGAGGTGAAGCGGGCGCCGAGATAGTTGACGACGCCGGTGTAGCCGGAAAAGCGCGACAGCAGCCAGGAGAGGTTCGTCATGTTCTCCTCTGGCTCGGCGCTCGCCAGCAGGGTCCGGGGACCGGGATTGTTGCCGGGATAGCCGAACGGCTCCATCGGGAGATGCAGCATCACCTCGTGGCCGCCGGTGCGAGCCCGATCGATCATGTCCTGAAGCGCTTCGCCGTAGGGAGCAAAGGCGAACGTCACCTCCGGAGGAAGCGCCGAGATGGCGCGCGCGGTGAACTCGGCGTTGAGGCCCATGCCGCCGATGAGCAGGGCAATCTTGGGCTGCGGAGATTGCAGGACGGCCTTGTGGACGGGGCGCGCGTAGATGTCGAACGGGCGGCGGCCGTTCGGCGCCTTCTTGGGCAGCAGGCCGTCGGGACCTTTTTCGAAATAGCCAGCGACCGGTGCGGCGGCGAGCCTGACCGGGGGCGCCAAGATCACGGCGCTCGCCGTCTGGGTGAGTTCGAGATCGACCGCTCCATCGTCGACCGGCGCGAAGTCATCGGGCAGCGGAGCCTCCGACTGCTCGTCGGCGGCGGCCGGCGCGATCGTCGCCGTGGCGACGGGGTCGATGGGCTCGATCTTCAGGTGAACGACGGGCTCGCCGGCATGCGGGTCGGGTGTCGTGTAGAGCCACCAGCCGAAGACGAGGGCACCCACTACGGTCAGGGTGGTGGCGAATTGCAGGGGCGAGGGTCGGCGGTCTCGCAGACGGTCGCGCCACGTCTTCCGCCGCAACGGCTGTCGCAGTTCATGATCGAGCATGTGCGGGGGCCCCAAGTGATTCGCGCCAGCCGATTATAGTCGCCCGGGGCAGCGGGGTGCACAAACAAACGGGGCGCCGCCTGGGCGCCCCGCCGTCAGTGCCGCCAGACAGGACGGTTCAGTTGCTGGAACTCCCCGGAGAGGCGCTATCCGATGCCGGTGGCAGCTTGGTCGTCGACTTCGCCTCGACCTTCGGTTTCGAGACGTAGGTGTCGATCGACTTGCCGCGGACCAGATCTATCGCCGCCAGGAGCTGCTTGTCCTTCTCCCTCTCCTTCGGCACATAGGCCGAGGAACCGCCGCCCTCCTCGCCGGATTCGTTCTTCAAGTGACCGCGGAGGCTCGATTCGCCGGTGATCGTGCGGGCCGTCGAGGCCTTGAGATCCTCGGGAACGTCTTCCTCGACCAGGAAGTCAGGGTCGATGCCGCGGGCCTGGATCGACCGGCCGGACGGAGTGTAGTAGCGCGCCGTCGTCAGCCGGAGCGCGCCCTGGCTGCCGATCGGAATGATGGTCTGCACCGACGCCTTGCCGAAGGTGCGCGTGCCGATGACGTTGGCACGCTTGTGGTCCTGCAAAGCACCGGCGACGATCTCGGATGCCGAGGCCGAGCCGCCGTTGATCAGCACGACGACCGGCTTGCCGCCGGCCGCGTCGCCCGCCTCGGCGAGACGCCGCTGGCTTTCGTTGGGATTGCGGCCGCGCGTGGAGACGATCTCACCCCGCTCGAGGAACGTGTCGGACACGGAAATCGCCTGATCGAGAAGGCCGCCCGGATTGTTCCTGAGGTCGATGACGTAGCCCTTCAGGTTGGCGCCGGCCTTGGTCTTCAGATCGTTGATGGCGGCGTCGAGACCTTCCTGGGTCTGCTCGCTGAACGAGCTGATGCGAATGTAGCCGACATCGGTGCCCTCGAGCTCGTGTTTGACGGCCCGGAGACGGATGAGATCCCGCACTAGCTTCACCTCCATCGGGTCGGTCTTGCCCTGACGGACAATGGTGAGCGTGATGGGCGTGTTGACCTTGCCGCGCATCTTGTCGACCGCCTGCTCGAGGGTCAGGCCCTGGACCTGGGTACCGTCGATCTCGACGATGAGGTCGCCCGCCAGGATGCCGGCGCGGGCCGCCGGCGTATCGTCGATGGGGGAGATGACCTTGACGATCCCTTCTTCCATCGTGACCTCGATGCCGAGACCGCCGAACTCGCCGCGCGTCTGCACCTGCATTTCCTGGTACCGCTTGGCGTTCATGTAGCTCGAGTGGGGATCGAGGCCCGCCAACATGCCGTTGATGGCGTTCTCGATGAGGCCCTCGTCGTCCGGGGACTCGACATAATCCGTCCGCACCCGGTCGAATACGTCGCCGAACAGGTTGAGCTGCTTGTAGGTATCCGTATTGGCGGCATTGGCGCCGCTCAGGGCCTGCCAGATCAACGTTGCAGATACCGCACCCGCGGCCACCAAACCGGCGGACCGCATAAGCTCTTTCTTCATCTTTTCGGCCTTTCTATCTCCGAGCTTCCCTGCTGCCTCCGATCCACCATGTCGCTGGATCGACTGCATCTCCTGCCTTGCGAAATTCCACGTAAACAATCGGTCTGCGATCCGAGAGCTGATCGCCGATCATCGTCCCTCGCGCCGGGCTGTCTCCCATCAGGCCAATAGGCTCTCCGGCCTTCACACTCTGGCCCGTTTCGACATCGAGACGATCCAAGCCCGCCAGCAAGATATGATACCCCTCGCCAACATCCAATATCAAGAGTTGGCCATAGGACCGAAAAGTGCCCGCAAATTCAATGCGTGCCGCAGACGGCGCAACGACCTGGGCGGCCTCTCTCGTTGCGATGTAGAAGCCCTTCGCCTGGCCTCCAAAACCGTCGGAATCGCCAAACCGTCGAACCACCTGGCCCTGTGCGGGATACTCCAGTCTTCCGCGGCTCTGGGTAAAGGCGAGTTTCGGCTTTTCTGTGGCTTCCCCGACGACCGGTTGCTGCCTTTCGGCTTCCCGGCGGCGGGCTTCCGCCGCCAATGCGGCGAGGAGGCCCGACAGGGTCTTGGCCTTGCGGGCCAGGCGGGCGGCCGTCGCCTTCTCCTTCTTCAGGTCCTTGTCGGCGGCGCCGAGGATCGTCCGCTTGCGTTCGAGAAGCTCTTCCAGCTGTACGCGCGAGCCCTTCAACCTCTCCAGATGGAGGGCGAGAGTGTCCCGCTCCTGGGCGAGCGAAACGCGGAGCTTCTCAAGTCGGGCCAGGTCGCGTGCGAGGTTCCCGGCCTCGGTGCGCACGGCCGGAACGGCAGCGCCGAACAGCATGGCGGAACGCACGGCCTGTAGCGCGTCGCCGGGGGCCGCAGCGAGCGCCGGCGGGGGATTCTCCTCGAGCTCGACCAGCCCGGCGAGCAGGCGGGCCAACTGATCGGTGCGGGCGCGGAGGCCGGCTCGCAGGGCCTTCTCGTCGCCGTCAAGGGCGGAAATCCTGTCCTCCGAGGCGGCTGCCAGGGCCTCGCGGGACTGGATCATGGCCGCCGTCTCGACGAGGCGGCGGGAGAGGTCCTGGTTCTCGCGGCTCAGGGTGGCGATCTCGCCTTCGAGGAGCTTCTGGCGGCTTTCGGAGCGGCCGATCGCTCGCTGGACCGCCTGCAGCTCGAGGGCGGGCATGGGGGAAGCGTTGGTCGACAGGGATTCGGCGGCACTCGGATCGGCGAGGACCGCCACGAGGCCGATCGTCCAACAAAGCCGCATCTTCATGGGCAGACAATGCCCTCAAGCCGTTGAGCGCAAGCACGAGCCCCGCGATCCCAAGGCCTTCAGGCGCGGTGATAGGGATGATTGAGCAAAATGGTGACTGACCGGTAAATCTGCTCGGCGAGCATGACCCTCGCCAGGCGATGCGGCCAGGTCGCCCGGCCGAAGCTCAAGGTGAAAGATGCCTGCTTCAGGAGATCGGGGGCGAGGCCATCCGGGCCGCCGATCAGGAATCCGAGGTGCTGGCCGGCATCGCGGCGACGCGCGAGATCGGCCGCGAATGCCTCGCTTGCCAGCTCCTTGCCGCCGCCGTCGAGAGCGATCACGACGGCGCCACGCGGGATTGCAGCGGCGAGCGCCTTGCCCTCGTCCCGGCGCCGTTCGGACGGCGTCGCGACGCGAGCTTCGGCGATCTCGCGCACGTCGAAGGCGGAGATGCCGGCCTTGCCGCCGAGATTGCGGATGAGCTTGGCGTACGCTTCGAAAAGCTCTTTCTCTGGCCCGGACTTCAGCCTGCCGACGGCGAGGACGTCGATGCGCATGGGCGCGATCCGCGGGGCTCAGCCCTAGACGGCGATGCGTTCATGGGGCGCGAGGGAGGACCAAAGCTTTTCGAGATTGTAGAAGGACCTGACCTCGGGCCTGAAGACATGGGTCACGACATCTCCTGAGTCGACGAGTACCCAGTCGCATTGCGGGACGCCCTCGACGCGAAGCTCCCGAATTCCCGCAGCCTTCAGCTTCTCGACGAGCTGCTCGGCGATCGCCGAGACGTGACGGTTCGACCGTCCGGTCGCAATCACCATCTGGTCGGCGAAAGCGCCTTTTCCATCGAGGTCGATGGCGGTGACGTCCTCGGCCTTGGCATCGTCGAGGCAGGAGAGGACAAGCTTGAGAAGGTCGGAATGGGCGGCGCGGGGCGCACGGGTATCGGTCGCGAGGCGCGGCTGCGCATCGCTAGGCTTTGCAGGTCTCTTCAGGGGGATGTTCCTCTTCTAAGGGGCGCAGGCGAGCCGGGGCTGGCGGCGCTGGTGGTGAGATTCGGGATTATCGTGTTCAGTTTCTTCAAGGAATCCGTTCTCGACACCCAAAAGAATTAAGGGGTCGCAAAGCCCAATTCAAGTGGACGTCTTTGACCCTTTCGTGACGGAGCCGGCGCGGATGGCGGAGGAGCTTTCCTCACGCAGGGGAAAGGTCACGAAGGCCCAGGCCGGTGGGCGGCAGTCCGCCAGGGTGGCGATGCACTCCGCGGGGCAGCGCACGCCGTCGAGCCTGCGGGCGGCGGGCGAGCTCAGGGCCCGGAAGATCCATCCCGGCCGGTTGACGACGAGGAGGGGCAGGGCACGGGGAATTTCCTGCCACCGGCGCCAGTGATGGAGACCGGCAAAGCTGTCGGCGCCCATGATCCAGACGAACCGGCCGCGATCGAGAACCGGCTTCAGCCGAGTGATGGTTTCAGCCGTGTTGCGCGACTTGAGGGTCCGTTCGAGCGGCGTCACGACAAAGCGTGGATGGCGGGCGATCGATCGCGCGGCTTCCAGCCTGCGGGCGAAATCTCCCGTGGTGCCTGGATCCTTGAGCGGGTTCTGCGGCGCGACGAGCCACCAGATCCAATCGAGCTCGGCCGTCTTCAGGGCTTCGAGAGCCACGGCGCGGTGGCCGGAGTGAGCGGGATTGAAAGAGCCGCCGAAGAGGCCGATGCGCTGGCCGGGGGAAAATTCCGGAACGTCGTTTGGAACGTGCATGACGCTCAGGGTCGAATCTGGCCGTCGCCACGGACCTGGTACTTGAAGGTCGTGAGCTGCTCGAGGCCGACCGGGCCGCGGGCATGCAGTCGGCCGGTGGCGATGCCGATCTCGCCGCCGAAACCGAACTCGCCGCCGTCGGCGAATTGAGTCGAGGCATTGTGAAGAACGATGGCGCTGTCCACCTCGGCAAGGAATTTCTCGGCGGCGCCCATATCCTCGGTGACGATGGCGTCGGTGTGCTCGGAGCCATAGAGGCGGATATGCTCGACCGCCGCCTCGAGGTCGTCGACGACACGCATCGCCACGATGGCGTCGAGATATTCCGTCGACCAGTCGGCTTCGCTGGCAGCGACGACGCGCGGATCGCAGGCGCGGATCGCGGCATCGCCGCGCACTTCGCAGCCGGCCGCGATGAGCGTTGCGACGATCTCGCTCCGCACGGCCGGTGCCAGATGCCGGTCGACGAGGATGGTCTCGGCGGCACCACAGACGCCCGTGCGCCGCATCTTGCTGTTGAGGCAGATAGCCTTGCCCTTCCCGGGATCTGCGGCCGCGTGGACATAGACATGACAGAGGCCTTCGAGATGGGCGAGGACGGGAACGCGCGCCTCGCGCTGCACGCGCTCGACGAGACTCTTGCCGCCGCGCGGCACGATGAGGTCGAGGGTGCCGCCGAGGCCGGCGAGCATCTCGCCCACGGCACTGCGCGCCGTGGTCGGCAGCATCTGTACGAGGTCCTGGCCGAGACCGACTTCGGCGAGACCGAGGCGTAGCTGTGCGGTGACGAGGCTCGACGTGTGCCAGCTGTCGGAACCGCCCCTGAGGATTGCTGCGTTGCCGGCCTTCATCGCCAGCGCGCCCGCCTCGGCGGCGACGTTCGGCCGGCTTTCGAAGATGATGCCGATCACGCCGATGGGCACACGTACGCGGCGGATGGAAAGCCCGTTCGGCCGGCGCCATTCGGCGACCGTCGCACCGACGGGATCGGGCAGGCCGGCGATGGTCTCGAGGCTCAGCGCCATGCCCTCGAGGCGGTCGGCGTCGAGGATGAGGCGATCGATGCGCGATGCCGACTGGCCGGAGGCGCGTGCCGCCTTTACGTCCTCGACATTGGCAGCAAGAATGGCGGCGACGTTGCGGCGGAGGTGGGCGGCAGCGGCGCGGAGCGCGTCGCTCTTGCGCTCGCCGGCATCAAGGCCGAGGGCGCGCTGGGCCGCCTCGGCCCGGCGGCCGAGTGCCATGAGATCGGAACCCAGAGCATCGTCCTTCATGGTCAGCCGGTGCGCAGAACCAGATCGTCACGGTGAACGATCTCACCGCGACCGCTATAGCCCAGTATATCCACAATTTCCGAGGAGTGGCGGCCCATGATTTTCTCGGCTTCGGCAGCGTCGTAGGCGACCAGGCCGCGGGCGATCTCCATCCCCGCCTCGTCCAGAATCGCCACGGCATCACCGCGGTTGAAGCGGCCTTCGATCCGCCTGACGCCGGCGGGAAGGAGGCTCTTGCCGCCGGCCAGCGCCCGGGCCGCACCCTGGTCGATGATGATCCGGCCCATGGGAACAAGCGAGCCGCCGATCCAGCGCTTGCGCGCCGCGACCGGCGTGGCGGCGGCGAGGAACCAGGTGCATTCGCCCGATTCGAGGATGGCATGCAAAGGGTGCGGCACGCGCCCCGAGGCGATCACCATGTGGGTGCCGGATGCGAGGGCGATCTTGGCCGCCTCGATCTTGGTGATCATGCCGCCCGAGCCGACGCCCGAGGCCGAGCGTCCGGCCATGGCCTCGATTTCGGGTGTGAGCTCGGCGACCTCGGCAAGTCGCCTCGCTCCCGGCGTTCCGGGCATCGCCGTGTAGAGGCCGTCCACGTCGGAGAGGAGGACGAGGCAGTCGGCGGACATCATCGAGCAGACGCGCGCCGCGAGGCGATCGTTGTCGCCATAGCGAATCTCGGAGGTGGCGACGGTATCGTTCTCGTTGATGACGGGCACCGCCCGTTCGGCGAGGAGGGTGGTCAGCGTCGAGCGCGCATTGAGATAGCGGCGGCGCTCCTCGGTGTCGTTGAGGGTCAGGAGAATTTGCGCCGCGGTGGCGCCGCGCTCGCCCAAGAGCTCCGTCCAGGCATTGGCGAGCGCGATCTGCCCGACTGCCGCCGCCGCTTGACTCTGCTCGAGGCGCAGAGGGCCGGAGGGCATGCGGAGCTTGCGACGGCCAAGGGCGATGGCGCCGGACGAAACCACGATCACATCGCTGCCGCGGCCGCGCGCAGCGACGAGGTCGTCGACGAGCGAGGCGAGCCAGTCGCGCTTGATGGCGCCGGTGTCTCGCTCGACGAGAAGCGCCGAGCCGACCTTGACCACGATGCGCCGCGCAGCGCGGAGCTTGCCGGAATGGCCGCTCATGGCCGCCAGGCCCCGGCGGGCTCGACGTCGCGGGCTGCATTGCGGCGGGCGCGCTCGATCTCGCGCGAGAGCGCCGCGAGCACGCCTTCGACACCCGACCGCGACACGGCGGAAATCAGATGCGGCGTCTTGCGCGTCTTCGCCTTGAAGGCGGCGGCCGCGGCGTCGGCGGCATCGGCCGGCAGCGCATCGGCCTTGTTCAGGGCGACGATCTCAGGCTTGGCGGCGAGCTCAGGATCATAGGCCTTTAGCTCCTTGCGCACGGTCCGATAGGCGGCCACGGGATCAGGGCCGGTGACGTCGACGAGATGCAGGAGGACGGCGCAGCGCTCGACATGGCCGAGAAAGCGATGGCCGAGCCCGGCGCCCTCGCTGGCGCCGGCGATGAGGCCGGGGATGTCGGCGAGGACGAAGCTCATGGTGTCGACACGCACGACGCCGAGATGCGGATTGAGGGTGGTGAAGGGATAGTCGGCGATCTTCGGCTTGGCGGCGGAAACCGAGGCCAGGAAGGTCGACTTGCCGGCGTTGGGAAGGCCGACCAGGCCGGCATCGGCGATGAGCTTCAGGCGGAGCCAGATCCAGCGCTCCTCGCCCGACTGGCCGGGATTGGCATGGCGCGGGGCGCGATTGGTGGACGACTTGAAGTGCTCGTTGCCGAAGCCGCCATTGCCGCCCTTCGCCAGGCGCACGCGATCCCCCACGTTCACGAGGTCGGCGACGAGCGTCTCGTTGTCTTCCTCATAGACCTGGGTTCCGGCGGGCACCTTGAGCACCGCATCGGCACCGTTGGCACCGGCGCGGCTCCTGCCCATGCCGTGGCCGCCTTTCGCCGCCTTGAAATGCTGGCGATAGCGATAGTCGATCAGGGTATTCAAGCCATCCGCCGCCTCGGCCCAGACATCGCCACCGCGCCCGCCGTCGCCGCCGTCGGGACCGCCGAACTCGATGAACTTCTCGCGCCGGAAGCTGACGCTGCCGGCGCCGCCGTCGCCGGAGCGAATGTACACCTTCGCCTGGTCGAGGAACTTCATCGCTTCGCTATCCGACGCTCCCACTCGCGGCGCAGCAACTCATAGTTCTGGCTGACGGGCGCACAGCCCGTGCTCGCGACTGGGCAGCGGCCGAGCCCGGTGAAGCGAAAACCGCATTTCTCAAGCACGCGACGCGAGCCGTGATTGTGGAGAATGCAGCGCGAGACCAGCATATCGTGACCGTCGACGGCGAACGCGCGGTCGACGACGGCGCGGGCGGCCTCGGTCGCGTAGCCGCGGTTCCAGGCGCCGCCGGTCAACCAGTAGCCGAGCTCGGCACCGTCAGCCGGGCCGAGCCGCTCATAGCCGACGACGCCGATCGGACCGTCGTTCGCCTCGATGAGGATGGCGAACACGGCTTCGCCCTTGCCCAGGCTTCGCACATGGTCATAGAAGGTCCGCGCATGGTCGAGCGTGTAAGGCCACGGCACACGCGCAAGGTTGCGGGCGATGCGCGAATCGTTGACGCGGCGGGCGATGACCGGAAGGTCCGCCTCGCCGAGGGGGCGGAGGAGCAGACGCTCGGTCTTCAACGGTTCGGTGTTCGCCATGGCAATCCCATAATGAAAGCGGGGAGATGGTTTTCCCATCTCCCCGTCGTTTCCTTTCGGATCACCCGCAGGTCGATGGGACCGGCGGACGCTTCGGCGTTCCGCCGTCTATTCGGCCGGCTTGACCGGCGCGACCGAAACGGTCGTCCGACGGCCCCGCGCGAACGTGACCCGGCCGCCGACCTCGGCGAAGATCGTATGGTCGCGACCCATGCCGACGCCGGTGCCCGGATGGATCTTGGTGCCGCGCTGGCGCACCAGAATGTTGCCTGGGACGACGATCTCGCCCCCGTACTTCTTGACGCCCAAACGGCGGCCGGCCGTATCACGTCCGTTGCGCGACGAACCGCCTGCTTTCTTGTGTGCCATGGCTTCGTTCCTACTTCTTCGTCCTTGGTTTCGGCTTGGCGGGAGCCTTGGCCCGCGCGGCGGGCTTCTTCGCCGGGGCCTTGGCTTCGGCCTTCTTCGGCGCCGCCTTTGGAGCCGCGGCCTTCGCTTCCGTCTTGGTCGGGGCTTCGGCCTTCGCTTCGGGCTTCGCCGCGACCTTCTTCTTGTCCGGCTTCTTGCCGCCGGTCAAAATCTCGGTGATGCGCAGGGCGGTCAGGTCCTGGCGGTGCCCGTTGCGACGCCGATAGTGATGCCGCCGCCGCTTCTTGAAGATGATGATGCGGTCGCCGCGCACATGACCGACGACCTCGGCGGCGACGGTTGCGCCGCTGACCAGCGGGGAGCCGATTTCAATTCCGGACTCGCCGCCTACCATCAGCACCTGACCCAGCTCGACGATCTCGCCCGGGGTGCCTTCAATGCGCTCGACCTGGATGAGATCGTTGGCGGCGACGCGGTACTGCTTGCCGCCGGTCTTGATGACTGCGTACATTCGTTCAACCTCTTCTTTCCGCGCCATCGGCGCCGCTCCCGGGGGCGAACCCCTAAAGCGGACTTTGCCAGACCAATCGTGAGCCTTAGGCAGCGTTTTGGCACCCATCCAGTCGATGGGCGCGAGACGGCGTCGATATATACAGGGGGCCGGGTTTCGTCAAGAAAGCCCGGGTTCGGGGTTGGCAAGGAGCCAAAGCCGCGCTATCTCAGCCCCGCCCGTGCGATTGCACGCGTTCCAGTACCCCCGGAGAGGTGCCAGAGTGGTTGATCGGGGCGGTCTCGAAAACCGTTGTGCCTGCAAGGGCACCGGGGGTTCGAATCCCCCCCTCTCCGCCAAGTTTTTTTACTAGTCCATTGTTTAGTAACGTATTCTTACGCGCTGTAGAAGCGGTGCCCTCCCATCTGTCCCACCAGGCAAGGGTGGGTCGCTGGGCATAACGACAGCGAATCGAGTAACCTGGGTTCAGTACGCAAACGGAACTTAGCAATGATGGACAAAGTGATCAGCCGCATGGCCCAGGCGAGCAACCCCCTCGCCCGACTTGTCGGTCCGCAGACCAGCGCACGCTTCGTCGGGTTCACGCTGCACTCGACTTACGGCGACATGATAGTCATGACAAACGACGTTTGGCGAGAGCGCTGCAACGGTCTACCGATGAACGGCTATCTACTGGCTACCTCGCTGGATCCGGAGAACATCCCTACCGCGGCTGAGATTGATCGCCGCGTTGTCCTCCTGCGTATTACGGCCCGGTGTGAGATCGGGACGGACCGTGAATGCCAGCGTGCGATCATGGAGCATTTCCAAGCGAATCCGGACACAAACTCTCCGACACTCGACGAGATGGAGCCAATCTCGCGGGGCATGCTGCAGTGGAGCGGCATCAACACGAAGGTGCTAGGAACCTTCTATCTTGCGGACGACACTGAGCTAAGCTTGGGCGCCGATGTTGAGGACTTCTTTGCGGCTCGCCATATGAAGGTTTACAAGCCGGCCACCGAAGCCCTAGGGATGATCGTCAACTTTGTCGACCCGGTCAGGCGACGCAAGGCGATGGAGGACGCGCAGGCCCAGGGGATGAAAGGAACGCCGACGCCGTTCCAGATCGGCACGGTGCGCTTCACTTCTTCCAGCCACATGAGCGCTCGCGACGGCGTGGAGGGTGTGGCGGTTAACGTTTTCCCCGGAGATTTTCTGGCACGGCGCACTGCCGTATTTGGAATGACTCGCACTGGCAAGTCCAATACCACGAAAACAATGGTGTCGGCGGTTGCGCTCTCCGCTTTTGAGACGGACCTCCCAGTCGGCCAGCTTGTCTTCGACATCAATGGGGAATACTCGAACGCCAACAACCAAGACCAGGGCTCGTCGCTGCACGAGGTGTTTGCCGACAACACGGTGCGATACCGCGCGCTGGAGACCGATGGCTTCCGGGACGTCCGGGTCAATTTCTACGAGTCCATTGATCTTGGCCTGACATTCATTGGCAGCAACCTGCGTGAGGCAGGTGGCGCGCTGGCCGATGACCTTCAGACGTTCGCTAGCCTCGACCTAGCAGAGCCCGATTCAAACGACCGATCTGCGCATGTCCACTGGCGGCGCCAGCGAGCAGTTTATCAGTGCATCCTCTATCGGGCCGGTTTCAAGGCGCCGAGCGCGCTCAAAGTAGAGTTTGACGCCGGCAAGGAGGCCCTCCAGGTCATCTATGACGCCCTGCCGGACATAGCGAAAGAGCATCCGGCGGCGAAGTTGGCTGATAAACCGGCCTCTGTTGCCGCCTATTTCGAGCTAGAAGGGAGAGGCAGTGGGCGTTTTGCAGCCTTGCCGGAAGCCGCCGCCACCTTCTGGGAAGCCGTGCGAGAAGTTGAACACGGGCTTGATGGGCACCGGAGCAGTACCCAGGGCATTCGCGGCTCCAGCGGCAAAAAGTGGCTGAACCCCCTAGAAATTGGGCTTCTGGCGGTGCTTGTGGGCAAGTCGAGCAAGACCGACGGTCCTATCCGTTCCTCAAACGCTATCCGTAACGCAGCCATCCAGTTCCACTCGCCGGGCGGCTCAGCCGACGTTGGCTCAGACATTTACAAGCTTCTTCAACAGGGCCGAATAGTCATCGTCGACTTGTCGGTCGGGCCACCTAGCGTGCGGGAGCGGATGGCAGAGCGCATCGCACGCAAGGTCTTCGACCTTTCCTCGGACAGCTTCGTGGCAGGCAAAGTGCCGCCGCGCATCGGGCTCTACGTGGAGGAAGCCCACAACCTTATCGGTAAGCGTGCTGACCTAGACACAACGTGGCCCCGCATCGCCAAGGAGGGCGCAAAGTATGGCATCGCTCTCGTCTATGCTACGCAGGAGCCATCTTCCATTCACCCAAATATTCTGTCGAACACGGAGAACCTGTTCGTCACCCACTTGAACAATGATGGTGAGATCCGGGCGCTGGCGGGCTACTACGACTTCAGCGACTTCGCCGAGAGCCTAAAGCGCTGCCAGGACGTGGGCTTTGCGCGGGTGAAGACCCTCAGCTCAAACTTCATCACGCCAACACAAATTCTGAAATTTTCGCCTGCGGCGCTCGTGAAAAAATACGAAGAAGCAAAGACGCGCGGAGCGACTTGGTTCGTTCCGCTACCATCAGAAAGCCCGACGCTCAGCGGCAAGGCGGCCTGAGGCGCTGGGCCGCACCATGCCCTACAAAGGACGGGGTCGTCCGCCACGGCGCACATTGACATCCTGAAGGATCCTACAATCCGCGAGTTCCTCGACGGGTGCACCTACACGCGCGACGTTGAAGGTAAAGAAGCACTGGTAGAGGAGCGCCTCGTTGACGCGACTGATTGGGTGCGGCTTCTGGACCAGGGCTGCATCCTCGCAACTGACGGTTCAACGTACGGGCTGCAGTCGAGGCGCGTTTCCCCTCCGTGCAAGTCGGTTTCCTGAAGCTAAGCCAGGTAATTATCGACATCGGCGACTACCGCCGCTTGCGTGATGAGCGCACGGGCTTTGTCGATCCTGTGCAAATCGCCAAAATTCAGCGTCAGTCATCCTCCGCTGCTCTCGCGTTGCCCGGAACTGGTCTCACTGATGCGTCGGCGGCACCAGCCCGGAGCTTCTTGCGCCGGCGAGTGTTCGAGGTGTTCCGAGCCCCATCCCTCAGCCTCGGTGGCCAGACCCTCTACGACACGTTCTGCGATCTTCTCGCCCGTATGGGGCGGGTGGTTGATCGCGGATCCTCGGGCGGCGGGCGTGGCATCTTGTTCAAGGGCGGTGCGACTGGCCGCCCATGCCCCGCCACCGGTGACCCGCTCGCAGCTGACCTCTTTGTACCTCTCGACCCAGGCTGGGCGTCTGCGCCGACCAACACAAACGAACGAGTGTTCGCAACGGACGCTTTGCGTGTCTATGAGCCGTTTGTGGACGAGGGCTCGAATCTAGAGTGCTATAACCGCTTTATGACGGCGTTAGAGCACATCCTGCTGGCGCATCTGCTCCGCTGCGTCCATGCCACGGATCCGACTGTGACGGGCAATCTCAACATCATCGTTGATGGGCCGTTGGCCATTTTCGGTCAGGCTGCGTCCTTCCACCGCGGGATCATGGCGCTCGTCCATGAAGTAAAGGCCGACTGTCGACGTCGAGGTCTACCGGGCCCTCTCGTGATTGGGATTTCGAAGACGGGAAAGATTGTCGAGCACGCACAACTCATCGGACACGTGCTTGCACGACGTTCGAAGCGTACCCTAATCTTACCGGTTGACGACGCCTACCGGTACCAAATGATCGAGCCAGCAACATTCCAGAAAACTGGCAACTTTAGCGATGAGACCTACTACGGGGAGAAACTTTCTGGTCCGTACCTCGCAGAACAAAATGTTTGATGCTTGCTCTCGGCCTATCCTTTCCCGCACAAGGCGGCGGTAACCAACTTTCCCGCGGAGAAGGTTCGAGTTTCGAATTACGGCGATGATTTGGCACGCTTATCGGTTATCGAGATGTTGCAGGACTTACCTCTACGAGAACGCTCTTATCGCAGTTCACCTTGCTCACAAGTATGCAAGCATCGCCCATTCACCTGGTGGGCGCACACTCGATAGCTTCGTACGGGCGATTGTGAAGCAGCAGATGCCACAACGGACAACCGTCTGAGGGCCTGCGCTCAAGGGTTCGCTGGAGCGGACTTCTAGGTTGAACTTTACTGCCAGCTCTTAAGCCCATAAAGTTTCCGGGGACTGGGAGGCGGGGATGCCGGAGATAAAGTTGAAAGTCCAGGACTTAGTCCTGGATCACGATAATCCGCGTATTGCGCACGCGGACGGTCAGGTCGAAGCTCTTCAGAAAATTGTCAAGGACCAGAAGACCAAGTTGGTAAAGCTTGCGCAGAGCATTGTGGACCACGGCCTCAATCCAATGGACCGCTTCTTGGTCCTGCGGGTGAACAGCAAGCCGCCGACCTTTATAGCATTGGGAAAGGCAATTGATGGGTGGCGGCACTCAAGCTGTTGGCCCAACCCCGCCGTAATGGGCGGCCTCGATATGACACCTCCGATGAAGCGAATTTTTGAGCGGTTGGCCGGGCGCTTCAGCAAAGAAAAGTTGAAGAACAGATCGAGTCGATCCGGCCTTTGAAGTCGCCACTCGGCAGGAAGGCGACTATGGCTTGAACTAAGACACGTAGACGAAAACAACGGGCGAGTATCGTCGATTGGACGTCCGTGCGTCTAATCGATTCCGAGCGCAATCTTCTGCAATCCAACCGCTTGAAATGGTCATTGAGCGCGGCGGGCTCAGTCTCGCCGAAAAGGCCCAGATTACAGAAAAATTCCCGCTGAGTACGCTCCAGAGATTTCTCGAAGACCGCGAAGTCAGGAAATCCATCGGGGTTGATGTCAAAAAGGGCAAGCTAGTAACGAGGGCTCCATCCGAGGCGATCAAGCCGCTAAAGCGAATTGTCATCGACCTTGCTAGTAAGAAGAAGCGCGTCGGCGGCCTGATGAAGACTGGCCAGATGCTTGACTACGTGCATGCATTCGATAAAGGCAGCACCGCTGATTTGTCTAAAGCCAAAGGCGATGAGCGTCCTGTCGATGACATTCCTATTGGGGATTTCGGACGGCGGTTGACTGCGACAAGGCGCAGTGGAGCACCCAGTGATCGGCGGGAAGTCGTGCCCAAGGGAAGTCCCGTCAACGTTACGGTCGGGCGCATAGCGGAAATCTATCGGGAATTGCGCACGCTGAAGCTCGAGGATGCGCCAAACGCTATCGCAGTCCTATTGCGTGTATTCCTTGAAATGTCCGTTGACCATTTCTTAGAGGACAATGGAGGCCAACTAGAAGCTCCAACTCCCGGTGGTGGAAAGAGATTCTAAAGAGCTCGACAAAAAGCTTGCCGAGACGGTGAGATCCTGATATCCAATGGCTTGCCACGCGCGCACTTCGTGAATGTCATTCGGAGTCTCTAGCGTCGAGTTCGACTCAGTGAACATCGATCTATTTCATCGCTACGTGCACAATCGATTTGCGACACCGTCACCTCAGGAACTAAAGGCTGCATGGGACCACGCTCAACCCCTTTTTGAGAAGATTTGGCCGTGAGCGAAACTCGCCGGTTGGTTCACTTCACGCCTTTGCGGTATCCGGGCGGAAAAGGAAAGCTTGCCAGGTACATCAAAGAGATAATCAAGGCAAACAAGCTTTACGATGGCGAATACGTTGAACCCTATGCAGGGGGCGCTGCGATCGCTTTGGAACTGCTATTCCAGGAGTATGTAACCCGCATACACATCAACGATCTCAGCGAGTCGGTGTATGCGTTGGAAAAGCGTTCTGAATGACACCGATGAACTGTGTCGCCTAGTCAAGAACACACGGCTGACGGTCGCCGCTTGGGATAGGCAAAAACGGATATTCGCCAATCCAAAAGATTACAGCTACGCGGAGCTAGGGTTCGCGACATTCTTTCTCAATCGTACGAACCGCTCTGGAATCTTAAACGCGGGGGTTATAGGGGGGCGAGACCAAACCGGTCCTTGGAAAATCGACGCAAGATACAATGCGGATGCCCACGTGTTTCGCATAGAGTGCACGGATAAGAATCGCCGAAAGATAAAGCTTTCGCGGAGCGATGCTTTGGCGTTGCTCCGCTTCGGTTTGAGCAAGTGGGACAAGAAGACGCTGATTTACCTTGACCCACCTTATTACCAGCAGGGCCGCGATCTGTATTACGACTACTACGAAGCGGAGGACCACGTCGAGCTGGCAGCCTTTATCAGAAAACACATGCAATTGAATTTCTGGATCATTTCTTATGATAATGTCCCGCCTATCAACATCCTCTACGCTGGCTTTCGACGGGAGGTCTACAGCGTTGGCTACTCGTCCCGCGCCGTTCGTAACTGGCAAAGCGGCAAGATTTTCTCGCCGTATCCTCGACGTTCCAGACCTTGTGGGTCCAGTGAAGCAAATAGGCAGTATAAGGGCTGGGTTTTGACCCTAAAGAAACCAAAACTCGATTCGACAACAGTTGATCTTGTTAGGCGAGTGCTTTCCATGCCTCCGAAGCACCAAGGTGATGAAAGTTGGACGCGACGATATAAACGCGGGGCTTAATTGCTCCTTTCCTTGCAGGAGCGTATTCGCTTCTTCGAGCCATCCCTTCGGCGGACATTAGCTTTCCGAATGCGACGGTTCAGGAACCACGCAGACTTGTAGGTCACCCCAAGCGACCGGTGGAGCTGATGCGCAGAAACGCCCTCCTTGCTCGAGGTCAGAATCAGGTTGTCATCGCGAGAAGTAACTTGGAAATGGGATCCTTCGAGCGGTCCCTCACGGTGACCTAGGGTCTACGGTGAACTAGCCATTGCCGGCGGCGCAGTGTTCCAGGCCGGGCCTACGAGACTTGCCTTGGCCTTTAGCAATCTTCTCTTCGTCAAGATTGCCGCAATGAGGGCTTACGGGGCCATTGTGCCACCGGATCGCCACTAGGGCTTCCCTTGCATCCTCTTCGTTTGTGAATGCAGGCTGTTGAAAGCTTTTCAGTCATGATTGGCTCTATGGTTGGAAAACGGCATGGCCGGGCTTCCGTTGTCAAGTATATAGGTTCCAAGCCGGGGCCGATCGTCAGCGGGGCCAGCGAAACCGCTGAGAACTTGTTCCGCGCCTTGCAAACGGAGCTATAGTGATCACGGTTGGCCGTTTGGCTGAAAAAGATTTAGCGAGGAATGTGAGTTTGAATGCATGAACGTTCAGTGGCAACCAGTTTTCAGTTCGGATTCTTCAGTGTTCTTGTGGCGAGCGAAGATTAGCTGACTGCGCCTTCTTCGCTAGAGATTGCGCAGCGGTGGATAGACGGAAAGCCGGCTCGAAATCCGCAAAACTTACCTGACCAAAGCATCCGATATGGGGAGATTGCTGATGAAGACTGCTGCAGTCTACGAAGCATTAATTAAATTCAAACATAAAATGGCGTTTGATGAGCAACTTTGAACAGATCACGTGTCCGATAGTTTCTACTATGGCAGCGCACTTTTTGAGAAGTTGCACAAACGCGCGAGCGTTAGCCAGAAGCCAGAACCACAAACTGCAATGTAAGCGAGGGCCTCAAATGAACCAGATCGCCATTGAGGCAACTGCCACTGAAGCGTATGCCGAAACCCGCAAGCTACTTGCGAACATTGAAATGGCATCTGTGGTGAAGCAAGGATTGAACATTCTTTACTCCCCTCCAATGTCCTCCCCGGATATGGCAATCATTACCTTTCAAGGGGGCGGCGAGGACAATGTGATTTCAAAAGTCCTGGCCGAAGAATTCTTAATTCATCCGGACTACTTTTTTAAGTTTGGGACAATGCTGCGAAAGTATGCTGCCCTCGCAAATCTCTCTTCGGTTCTCCAGACCCGCACCATTGCTATGGTGGCAATTTTTCCACAATCTCCTTCTGATACGGCATCGACGTGGATGTCGTCGAGCGGACCTAAGGCTCGTTGGCGAAGAGTTCGCTTCTATTGGGTATCTCGACTGCAGCGTGTCCAACAAGTAATATGTCTACGGCGAAAAAGCTTCACGCGGTCATGGACACGGATGGAATGACGTGTCGAATTAGCACAATAAGGATCATATGACCTTTGGCCGATCTGCATTGGAGGGCATTCCAGTTGTATTCTCACACCATCTCTCGCAGGGCTGCCCGAAAGACGAGGCGGTCAAGAGTTTAAAAACGGTCCGGGAAATTTTGGGTAGGGGGCCAAAGAATTAGCAGTTGACGGGCCTGCCTAGGCCTTTGCTGTTTCTGAAGTCAAAGTTCTCGTCGTCTGTCGTCGTGTACAACTTGTCTGTTCATCATAGGAATGCGCGGCCCGCAAAGCCACGTCAGCGGACAGTACAATCTTGAACTGGGTGAACCCGTCGAAGCCCGGCTCCTGGCACAGCCGCACGATGCTCGCCTGTCCCGTCTCTGAATACGTGCTCAATTCCGAAAGCGCCTGTGAGGCGACCTTCTTCGGATTTTCGAGAATGTACTGCGCGGCGCGTACCAGCGCGGTCGGATACTCGTCAAATGCCGACTGCAGGCGCCACAGCAGGGAATTTTGCTGGGCAGTGCGCAGTTTGGTCTTTGCCTGCCTACGTGCCTCGTCAGCTATCAACTCAATCTAGGCAGGAAGGGAGAGGCACCGTCAAGCGCCGCCCAGTCCCAGTCCAATATCGAAGGTATTGGTGGGAACAATGGTGGGAGCAGGAGGCCGCAGAATGTCGAGATTGACGATTCTTGCCCCATTTTGGCCTCAAGGGCGGACGAGGAAACCGCCGCACTAGGGACTGCGCTTGCAATTGCGTGAGAGGAAAGGTGCTACCTGGAAGCTGGGAGACTTGAGTGGTGGAGCGCCGACCTACGATGAGCGGGCCTATTCCGCGCCGACCTGATAGCTCCCTGGGGCAAGCAACCGCTCATACTCGGCGTTGAGGGCTTCATAACACTCGCAGGACGCGCCTTCGAGGCCTTTCCGGTCGTAACTGTTATGACCCCGCGCACACCGGATCAAACCCACCTTCTGCAGCAGGCTGGCCGCCAGGGAGATGAGCAGCCAGGGGGCACAGCCTCGCCTGCCGATCTCGATCGATGACCTGAGCGGGTATGACCCGCCATCACGATTCTATCCGCGCAAAGTTCCGAACCTGCCGGCTAGACGACAGGAACTCACGGCGTGAGGGGTCCATTCGCTATCGAGTAGGACTGAAGTACTCGGAAAGTCTCGCCATCGAATAGGCGATGTAGTTGCGAGAAACGAGTGCAACGGACCGCGTATCGCCAGACTTCAGCGCACGCAGCAACTCCTCGAGCTCGACGTAGAGCTCCTCGGCCGATTCAGGCCACATCTGCTCCACGATGCCGTACCACGCACGCGCGGTCTGGAAGTAAAGCCGGTCATGTATCGTGCGCAGCACCTCGTTTCCGATCAAGGAATTGACGATGCGGTGTCGGTCGTTCTGAACGCGCCAAAATTCGGCAAGCTCGAGCTTCTCCACGAGCTGGCGGCCCCTCTTCACGAGATCGGCCATCGCCTGGACTTCGGCTTCGCCGGGCGGCCGAGGCGCCAGGTCGGCGATGATCTCCGCGAGCTTGAGGCGGAGCTCGTAGACGTCCTTCAATTGAGCGAAATCGACACCAGTCACGATGGTGCCGACACCGTCCCGAATATCGACGAGCGTTTCGCCCTCTAATCGCTGCAGTATCTGGCGGATGGGGGTGCGGCTCACACCAAACTCTGCGGCAAGCTCGGCTTCCCTGAGGAGCGTGTTGGGCGGATATTCGAAGAGACAGATGCGATCGCGCAGGCATTCGTAGATCGAGCTGAGGCGCGCCTTCCCCGCCTTCTTTCCCGGAGCGATCTCGAAGACCGCAACACCGGTGTTGATTGGAATGTCCGCCATGTAGCCTGCCCTAAGGAGTTGCAATCAGATCGAGATGCTTCTGTCTCCCATCACCCGATCGAGCATCCAGAGAAGAGCGAGATTGAATGCGATGATGATCGTGGAGAGCGAGAAGATCGTGGGATCGAGCGCATTTGTACCACGTGAGAAGAGCCAGATCGAAAGGGGATATGCGTCGACAGTGTAAAGGAAGTAAGCGACGGTGAATTCGTTAAAGGACATGATGAACACCAGGATCGCACCGGCAAGTATACCCGGCCGCATCTGGGGCAGGACAATCTGGAGAAAAACCCTCACCGGACTGGCACCAAGCGTCCGGGCCGCTTCCTCGAGAGCAGGATTGAGGCCCTGCAGCGACGCGACGCAGTTCCGCACCATGAACGGCAACGTCACGATTAGGTGTCCGATCACGATCCTCCAGAACCCGGAGCTGAAACCGAGCTGGCTTGCGAAGATGAGAAGCGCGATGCCGAGGACGATGAGGGGAAAGATCAAGGGAAGGCTGATCAGCTCCTCGACGATCCACTTGCCCGGAAACTCGAACCTGACGAGCGCATAGGCCGCCAGCACGCCGGCGACCCCGGCGAGCACGGTCACCGTCGCGGTGATGCGGAACGTCGCGAGGATCGAGTCGACGAAGCCTTGGACGTCGCTGCCGCCGAATATCAGCCGAAGGGCCGACTCGTACCATCTCAGGCTCCAGCTGGGCGGGGGAAACGCCAATGTCTCGGCGGACGTGAAGGAGATCACCACCACCATGATGATCGGCGCCAGCGTGATGAGGATCACGACGGCGGTGATTGTCGCGAGCACCACGTTTTCGATCGTCCGGCTCGACATGGACAATCTTTGCATGAGCCTACCGCGCACCCTTGTAGCGTCTGTCGAGTGCCATCCGGTAGATGGCGAGAATGACCAGTGTGATGGCGAGAAGGAGAACCGAGGTCGCCGACCCGAGAGGCCAGTTGAGCAGTGGTCCCACCTGGTCGCGGATAAGAACCCCCAGCATGGAAACGCGGCGACCCCCGAGGAGGAACGGGATGACAAAGGCGCTGGAGTTGTAGGCGAAGACCAGGAGAGAGCCCGCGATGACGCCGGGCAGGCTCAACGGGATGACGATCTGCAAGATGCAGGTGATCCGATTGGCGCCGAGAAGGCTCGCCGCCTCCTCGTAGGACGCAGGGATGTTCCTGAGCGCGCTGGCGATGGGAAAGATGGCGAGCGGCAAGGACGTCTGGACGAGGCCGAGCAGCACCCCCTGCTGGTTGAACAGGAACATGACCGGCCGGTCGGCGAGACCGAGCGCCCACAATCCGCGGTTCAGAAGGCCGTCCGGGGCGAGAAGCACCAGCCAGCCATAGCTCTGGAGGAGAAGGTTCATGAGCATCGGCAAGAGGATTGCCAGGACGAGGAGCCGCCGCAGCGCGCCGTTCTGGACGCGCACGAGGAACATGGCCACGGGATAGCTGACGATGGTGACGATCACGGTCGTCAGGATCGAGAGCTTGAAGGTGAGCATGATCGAGTGGACATAGAGGCTGTCGGCGAGCTGCACGTAGTTCTGGAAAGTCCAGGTCGTCCACTCCGCGCCCTTCACCCCGAAGCTCAACCTCAGGATCATGAGGCTTGAAATGACGAGAAGCCCGAGGAGCAGCAGCGAGGGACCGAGAAGGGCCCAGGGAACCCACGAACGAGCGCCGGGCGTCGTGGTGGGAACGAGCCGTCCCTCTCCTGTTCCGGTCGTTGCCGTCATTCCCTCAACAAACGGATCGATCTCGGGTCCGCCTCCACCCACACTCGCTTGCCGGGATACCCTTCCGACCTCCCGTGCATGACCAGTTCCCTGCCGTCGTCCAGCTTCACCCGCTGCACATACGTGCCTCCGACGAACTGCACGGAGACCTGGTCACCTATGGCTATGGCATGCTGCGATTCCGTTTCAGTCACTCTCATGTCTTCCGGCCGAACCGCGATGGTGACACGTCCGGCGTCGGTTGAAAGGCCGGTGTCGAGGGTGATCCGGCGACCGAGCACGGAGATCTCGGCGCCGGCCGGGGTGGAGCGCAGCAGCTCGGCCGGAAGGAAGTTCGTGTCACCGATGAAGTCGGCGACGAAGCGAGACTGGGGATCCTTGTAGATCTCAAGAGGCGTTCCGATCTGAACGATGGAACCTGCATTCATGACCGCGATGCGGTCCGACATCATCGAGGCCGTCTCCTGGTCATGGGTGACATAGAGCGACGCTATCCCGAGACGAATCTGCAGCTCGCGGAGTTCACCGGCCATGTGGTCGCGAAGCCGTCGGTCTAGCGAGGCCATGGGCTCATCGAAGAGGACGACGGCCGGCTCGACGACAATGGTTCTCGCCACGGCCACACGCTGCTTCTCGCCTCCGCTGAGCTCGGAGGGCATGCGGTTCGCGAACTTTGTCGCCGAGAGCTGGACCAGCTCGAGGACTTCGTTCACCCGTCGCCGTGTTACGTCGCGGTCGACGCGCGCCATCCGCAGGCCGAAGGCGACGTTCTCGAAAATTGTCTTGTGGGGAAACAGGGCATGATCCTGGAAAACGAGACCTACACGGCGTTTGTGCGGAGGAAAGTCGACGATCGAACGGCCTTCGACGACAACGTCGCCGCCGTCCGGCGTCTCGAGCCCGGCGATCAGGCGCATGGTCGTCGTCTTGCCGCAACCGGAAGGACCGAGAATGGAAACGATTTCCCCGGCCCACACGTCGAGGCTGACGTCGTCGACGGCTGCGACCGACTGCCGGGCGAAGGTCTTGCGCAGACGCCTTACGCTGAGGGCGGGCGCCCGGGTCATATCGGCGTCAGACGCGCCCATGCCTCGGGTTCCGGGGGCTCGCCGCCCGCCTGCTAGTGGTCGCGGAGGATCCTGCCATAGCCCGGGATCTTGTCTTGAATTCCTGCCAGGCGGAAGGTGTCCCAAATCATGGCCTGGTTGCTTGCCACGACCGGCTTGCCGATGTCTCTCTCGATCGCATCGACGACGTCGAGCGTCCTCAGCGCCCCGCAGCTGATGAACACGGCGTCGGCGTCCGGCCTGTCGAGGCTCTTGGCGAACCGGTAGATGTAGTCAGGCGTGACCCTGACCATGTCGCTGTCGTGCTCGATGTTCAGTCCCTGTATGTCGAGGATGTCGAATCCGAGCTTGCGAAGATAATCGGCTTCGATGACGTTGATGCCGTCGACGTATGGCGTTCCGATCACGATCCTCTTCGCCTGGAGCTGCCTCAGTGCCCTGATGACCCCGGTGACGAGCGTCGTCGGTTCGGCACGTGATACCCCCCGGCGAAGCTCCGCCTTCACGTTGTCCTCGCCGATGACCACGCTTCCGGATGTGCAGGCGTAGCACACGACATCAAGGTCGCCATCCGGCAAAAGCAGCGCCGCCGCATCGCCGATGTACTTTCGCATGGCGCTCAACGTTTCGACCGTGATGCTGTTGGCCATCTCGGCGCGGGCGAAGTGCACGCCGACGCCCTCCGGCGCGAGCGAGTACACGTCCTCCTCGATCGTCTGCTCCATGGCCAGGAGCACATAGCCGATCTTGGCCCGGTGGTGTCGCCCCTTGTCGAACTCGATTCCCGTCCGCTGGCGTGAAGCCTGCTTGTCAGAGACGATCTGGTCCATGCGCCTCGTACCTTCCCATTGGGTCCGTCATTCGAAGACATCGGCCGGGCGTCGGAGGCCACCCGGCCGACCATTGCAATTTCCGGATCAGCGCCCGGTTACGTCCCGAAGATCTCGGTATAGCGCTGGATCCAGTCCTGCCTGACGGTCGACAGGTATTCCTTGTCGAGCGTAATGCCCGACTTGGCAACCGTCTCGCCCGAAACGACGTAGGGACTATTCTTCACGTTGTCGGAGATCGTCGCCTGCTGGTTGATCGGGCCGTACCACACCTCCTCCGCCATCTTCGACTGCACGGCGGGATCGAGCGCGTGGTTGATGAAGGCATGGATGACGGCATCGTCCCCGGGGTGGCCCTTCGGGATGATCATGAACTGCAGATCATAGAAGAAACCTTCCTTGAGCCTCAGCGTGCCACTCAGATTGTATTCGGGCTTGGAGATGAAATCCGCCATGAGCATCGGAGAGTAGACGCCACCAATGTCGAGGCTGTCGGTGCGGAAAAGATCGGCCACCTGGGCCTGATTGTCGGCGAGAAGCACCACCCGGTCCTTCAACTTCTCGAGAAGCTTGAAGCCGGGTTCCGGGTTGCGCTCGTCGCCACCCGCGAGCTTCGCGGCGACGACCGTGAGCTCCATGGCTTCGGTATATTGCGGCGGGGGCAGGAATAGACGCCCCTTGTGCTTCTCGTCCCAGAGCGCCTCGAAAGACGTCGGCGGATCGGACGGAAACGTCTTGGTGTTGAAGAGCAGGCCGTCGCAATAGAGAAAGTACCCCACGCCGAAATCGCTCGCCCCGAGGCGCATGTTGGGGATGACGTTCGCCATGTTTGGAATCTGGGCGGCGTCGGGCTTCTGGAGGAGCCCGGCGTTCGCAAGCTCGATCGCTCCCACTCCCGACAGGATGACGACGTCGAACTGCGGGGCGGAGGCCGAGGCCTTGATTTTCGCCACCATCTCCGACGTTGCGCCGGTGAGGTCGGCAACCACCTTGGCGCCGGTGGCGGCCTCGAACGGCTTGGCGATGTTCCGCACGGCCGCCTGTCCGGTGGCGTCGGTCCACGTCAGGATGCGGATTTCCTTTCCGCTGAACTGCTGGGCAAGGGCCGATCGCCCGCCAAAAGGAACGAGGCCGGCGGCGGCAAGGCCAGCTGTTGCGGACACGAATGTACGCCGATTGAGCATGGCACTACGCGAACTCAGCTTAGGATCTTCCTTCATCGCTCACTCCCCTTACTGGTGATCACCGAGATCGCCACCATTAGAAACATCGAGACGCCGCCATGTCAATGCTGCATACAGCTATCGTGCAGATTGCTCTTGAAAGTACAAAATTTCATGTTCTAATCAGGCTGCTGTATACAGCATGACTCGTAGCGTGGGCAGACATGACGTGGATGATCGGTGTGGATGTGGGGGGAACGTTCACGGATTTCTGCGCCTTCGACGATTCCTCGGGCAGCGTCATCCTCCACAAGACGCCATCGACACCTGACAATCCGGCGGCGGCGATTCTTGCGGGCCTTCGCGATCTCATCACCACGAAAGGATTGCCCGCCGACGGGATCGGCCGGCTCGCCCACGGCACGACAGTCGCGACTAATGCGCTTATCCAGCGCCAGGGAGGACGCATCGCCCTCATCGTCACGCGAGGCTTCCGCGACCTCATCGAGATTGGCCGGCAGATCCGGCCTCGCCTGTTCGATCTCCAGACCGATAACCCTCCTCCGCTCGTCGCGCGCGAGGACCGGATCGAGATCGACGAGCGCATCACCACCGGCGGAGTCGTCGTGAAACCGCTGGCACCCGCCGAGATAGTGCGGGTCGTCGAGGAAATCGCGGCGCTTTCGCCGGACGCCTGCGCGATCTGCCTCCTGTTCTGCTTTGCGAATCCTCTCCACGAGCGCCAGGTCGCCGAGGCGCTTTCGCGCATACACCCGAACCTGCCGGTATCGGTATCCTCCGAGGTTCATCCGGAATTTCGCGAGTATGAGCGCCTGACGACGACCGTCCTCAACGCCTATCTCCACTCTGTCATGGGCCATTACCTGGTTGCACTCGAAAAAGGCATGCGTGAACTCGCGCCGCACGCCCTCCTCGGCATCAACCAGTCTTCGGGCGGGCTCATGTCCATCGAGCGCGCTAGGCGGTTTCCCATCCGCACCGCCCTGTCGGGACCCGCTGCGGGTGTCGTCGGTGCCATTCACATGGCGAGACTTTCCAACGTCCCGAACGTGATCTCGCTCGACATGGGCGGCACCAGCGCCGACGTCGCGCTCATCCGCGAGTTTGAGGTCGGCATCGAATACAACCGCTGGATCGAGGGCTATCCCGTTCGCATGGCTTCGGTCGACATTAATGCGGTGGGGGCCGGCGGGGGATCAATCGCGTGGCTCGGTCCGGACGGCCTGATGAAGGTCGGCCCACAAAGCGCCGGCGCGGCGCCGGGACCCGCCTGCTACATGCGCGGAGGAACGAGGCCGACGGTGACGGATGCCAACCTTGTGCTCGGGCGCCTGTCGGAGCGCGGACTTATCAGCGGCGCCATGAAGCTCGACCAGGGTGCCGCGCGAGCGGCGATCTCCGAACTTGGCGAGCGTCTCGGATACTCCGTGGAACGGACGGCCCTCGGCATCGTCGATATCGTCGTCGCCAACATGGTGCGCGCCATCCGTACGGTGTCCGTCGAGCGCGGACATGATCCGCGCGACTTCACGCTGCTCCCGTTCGGAGGTGCCGGACCGCTCCACGCAACGACGGTGGCGAGGAGCCTCTCCGTCAGGCGCATTCTCGTGCCACTCGCGCCGGGCATCCTGTGCGCGCAGGGCCTGCTCGTCTCCGATCTCCGCGAGCATTTCGTGAAGACCGCGATGGTCGCCGGCGGCACGGATGGGCGAAGACGTCTCCTCGGGATCGTCGATGAGCTGAAGGAGGAGGCCGGGCATTGGTTCGCTTCCGAGGGCGTCGGCGACAAAGATCGCCTGACGAGCTTTGCCTTCGACATCCGCTATGTCGGGCAAAACTTCGAGCTTCCCGTACCGTACGAGTTCGATGCGGATGCTTCGGGCGAATTCGATGAAGAGAAGCTCCGGGCTGCCTTTTTCCGCGAGCACGAGCGCAGCTATGGCTACTTCAATCCCGACGACCCGATCGAAATCGTGAACGTGCGGTTGACGGCGGTCGGCCGCCACGGGAAGCCCGGCGTGCCTGCTACCGACCAGCGCGGAGAGGCGCTTCCCTTCGAGACACGGCCGGTGTGGTTCGAGGACGGGCCCGTGCCGACGCCTGTCTTCGCCCGCGCCGACCTCAACCCAGGCCAAATCATTGTCGGCCCGGCAGTCGTCGAGCAACTCGATGCCACCACCCTTCTTCATCCAGGCGACCGCGCAACGGTCGATGGTGCCCTCAATATGATGGTCGAGCTGGCGTCATGAGCGCGTTCGAAATCGATCCTGTGACGCTCGAGATCGTTTCCAACGGACTTCGGTCGATCGCCGACGAGACCTACGTTGCTCTGATGAAGAGCGCCTACTCCACCAACATCAAGGAACGTCACGATCATTCGACGGCACTCATGGACGCGCGGGGCCGCCTCGTCGCCCAGGCCGACAACTCGCTGCCCATTCATCTCGGCTCCATGAAGGGACTGCTCGACGCGCTCCTCGCCAAACATCCGCTCTCCGCCATGCAGGAAGGCGACATTTTCGCCGCGAACGACCCCTTCGTGGCGGGAGGCACCCACCTGCCCGACGTCAATCTCGCCATGCCCGTCTTCGAGAAGGGAAAGGTGCTGTGCTTCGTCTGCAACATCGCCCATCACGCCGATATCGGCGGCATGGCGCCAGGCAGCATGGCGGGAGGCATGCGGGAAATCTATCAGGAAGGCTTAAGGATCCCGGTCGTGCGACTGTTCCGCAAGGGTGAGCTCCAGGAGGACATCTTCGACCTCTTCCTTTTGAACGCGCGGCTGCCCGAGGAACGTCGCGGCGACTATTTCGCCCAGATCGCCGCATGCCGGCTCGGGGCACGTCGTGTCGGTGAAATGGTCGCGCACCATGGAGCCGACCTCCTCGGCAAATCGTTCGACGAAATCATCCTGCGCACCGAAATGCGGTTGCGTGAGGCGCTGAAGCGGATACCGCCGGGTACCTACCGCTTCACCGACGTCATGGACGACGACGGGCTCGGCACCGTCGATATTCCGATCACCGTTGCCATCCATGTTCCGCAATCCACAGACGATCCCGTCCGGTTCGACTTCACGGGATCCTCGGTGCAGGTGCAGGGCAACATCAACATGACGATCAACGCCACGCAGGCCGCCGTCCTCTACACGATCAAGAGCTTGCTTGACCCGGACCTCCCCAACAACCAGGGGCTGATGAACGTCGTCGAGATCATCGCGCCAAGGGGGACGATCACGAATGCTGTGTTTCCCGCCGCGGTGGCTGCCCGTGCCAACACATGCCAGAGGGTCGTCGACGTCATCCTCGGCGCGCTGGCGGAAGCCATTCCCATGGCGGTGGTCGGAGCCGCCAACGGAGCCAACACGACGGCCGTCTTCTCCGGCCACGACCCAAAGCGCGGGCGCGACTACCTTTATCTCGAGACCCTCGGCGGCGGGTTCGGCGGACGGGCGGGCAAGGACGGTAAGGATGGGGTCCAGGTCCACATCACCAATACCTCCAACCTTCCGGTCGAATCGATAGAAGCCGAGTATCCCCTCCTCGTGGAGGAATATTCTCTCATCGAAAATTCGGGCGGGGCGGGGAGGCATCGCGGCGGGATGGGCATTCGCCGGGTCATACGTCCGATTGGTCACACCGCAACGTTCAACGGACAGGGCGAGCGCTTCGCCAATGCCCCATGGGGAATCTTCGGCGGAAAGGCGGGAGCCCGGGGAAGCTTCACGCTCGTCGATTCGAACGGGGAATCCCGCACGCTGCCGATCAAGCCGTCGGGGATCGCGCTGTCGGAAAGCGACGTCGTCGCCATCGAAACGCCGGGGGCCGGCGGGTACGGACCGCCCGAGGAACGTCCGCGCGCGGCTCTCGAAGACGACTGGCGCAGTGGCAAGTTCAGCCGGCAGTTTCTGTCGAGCTTCTACGGCTTCGTGCCGAGCCACAAGAATTCGAACCAACGTTCCTAACGCGAGACTAGAAGGGAAATCCATGCCTATTCATTTTTCAGAAAAGGAGCTCGAAAGCAGGCGGAAGGCCGTGTGCGGGACCCTGCAGGAGCGAAAGCTCGACGCGCTCCTCATGTTTCGGCAGGAGAGCATGTACTGGCTCACGGGCTACGACACGTTCGGCTACTCGATGTTCCAATGCCTCGTGCTCAAAAGTGACGGCACGATCACGCTCCTCACCCGCGCTCCGGATCTACGCACGGCCTGGTACACATCCATCATCAAGGATGTCCGCGTGTGGGTGGATCGCGAAGGAATGAATCCGGCCGCCGATCTCAAGGAAGTCCTGGTCTCGCACAAGCTGCAGGGCAAGCGCCTTGGCATCGAGCTCGCGAGCTATGGGCTGACGGCATTTCACTGGCTGCAAGTACAATCGGCTCTGGACGGCTTCTGCGAGCTGGTGGATTCGTCCGACCTGGTGAGCGGCCATCGGTCGATCAAGAGTCCCGCAGAGCTCGTTTATGTGCGCAAGGCGGCGCAACTCGGGGATCTTGCCCTCGACGAGGCAGCGCAGCTATCGCGCGTCGGCGCCTTCGAGGGAGACATCCTTGCCGCGATGCAGGGCGCCGTCTTTAGAGGCGGCGGCGACTATGCGGGCAACGAGTTCATTATCGGGTCCGGGGACGGCGCACTCATGGTCCGTTACGTTACCGGCCGACGCCACCTCGACAAGGACGACCAACTCACGCTCGAGTTCGCCGGCGCCTATCGTCGATATCATGCCTGCCTCATGCGGACGATCCTGGTGGGGCGGCCCGACCCCCGGAACATCGACATGTACAACGTGTGCCGGGATGCAATGTCCGCGGCGGAAAGCAAGATCAAGCCCGGCAATACGATGGGCGAGGTGTTCGATGCGCAGGCCAACGTCATCGACGATGGCGGATATGCCGATCATCGCTTTCACGCCTGCGGATACGGACTTGGCGCCGTCTACAACCCGCTTTGGGTGGATCCGCCGATGTTCTACAAGGGCAACCCCCTGGTGATCCGACCGAACATGGTGTTCTTCCTGCACATGATCCTGCCGAACTACGAAACCAAACGTGCGATGACGCTGGGCCACACCGTGCTGGTGACGGAGAAAGGCTGTGAGGCCCTGAGCTCTCGAAGCCTCGACCTCATCATCAATGGCTGATGCGGTCGCCTTCATCGAACGGCATGAGTAAAGATCGATCGCTCAAGCGCAGCTTGCTGCCGGTTTCAACTTCGCTCGCCTCGGGGCTTTGCTTCGGCGTCATTCCCTATTTCGCCGTGCAACTCTTTGCCGCTGGGTTCAGCCCGGTGTCCGTCCTCGTCTGGCGCGTGGGACTATCGGCCCTCGTCCTGATGGCGCTCGCCATCTTCGTCTTCCCGGCAGCGAGGCAGGAATGGCGTGCAGGATGGCGGCTTGCTCTGGTGGGCCTACTGGGTGCCGCGCAGAGCTTCTGCTTCTTCATGTCGATGAAGTATCTTCCGACCGGGTTCGCGACGCTGATCTTCTTCCTCTATCCGCTGGCGTCCGTGATCCTCGAACGCCTGGTCTTCGGCGTGAGGCTGACGACGCCGGTGGCGCTTGCCGTTCCGCTCGTGATCATCGGCGCGTTGCTGACCCTCTATTCCGGCTTCAACGACCAACTCGGGCGCGCCGGCGCGGCCTGGGCCCTGCCGGTGCCGATCCTCTATGCGATCTTCCTGTCCCTGAGCGCCCGCGTCGCCAACCCCCGTCATCCCGTCAGCCGCGCCATCAGGCTGCAGGTCGGAATGATGGCTGGGTACCTGTGTGTGGCTCTTTTTGAAGGCGTGCAGGCTCCTGCCGATTTGAGGGAATGGGAGCTCGTCCTTGCCTGCGCGCTTGCCGGAGGCGTCCTGGGTGTCAGCTTCTTCGCGTATGGCATCCAACGGCTAGGAGCGAGCGTGTTCGGCATCGTCGCGGCACTCGAACTCGTGACGGTCGTGGTCATCGGGCTCACGGTGCTCAACGAATCCCTTCGCCCGGAACAGGTCGCGGGGATGCTCTTCATCCTGACCGCCATCCTCGTCAGTGCGATTCCGCCCGACCGATTTTCGATGTCCAAACGCCGGACGGTATGAATGGCTTGGATGCTCAAGAGATCGGCGGCGGGATTTGAGCGGCGAAAGCGCTATGAAACCTCTGAAAACTTATGCAAATCGTACACCAGACTAGGAGTATGTAGCTTTACCGCCGTGCTTTGCCCCAATCCGGATGCCGGACGTTAAGATCCTCTAGCCACCGTGCAATGGCGTCGCGAATGCACATCTCGATCCAAGGGTCATTGACGGGGCGGGGCGCTCCAAAATGCTTTATGCCTTTGGATTGGTAAGCATGGGCTAATTTGGCAAGCCCTAAGAACCGGCGAGCATTGCGCAAGAAGGTCGCTTTTGCCAGCTTACTCTTGGCTGCTCGGGCAGCCCCAATATCGATGCGCCAATCACTAAGTATGGTAGGACAATTGGTTGGACAGGCGCACTGCACTGTCGGGCATGGACTGCTTCTACACGGGAATTGGGGGTCGTGTTGGCGGAAGACGGAACCGCCATCATGCGGGGGAATTGCGTAAGGACGCGTGTCCTAGACGACAACCTGGAAGCCCGTATCGAAGCGAAACTTCAATAAACGATGATATTCGCTACCTATAACGTCAACGGGGTGGTTGGCCGACTGCCAGTGCTCTTGCGCTGGCTCAACCATGCGAAGCCGGACATCGCATGCCTACAGGAATTGAAAGTTCCCGAGGAGAAATTCCCGCTCACTGAGATTCAAAAGGCTGGATACGGTGCGATATGGCACGGCCAGAAGGCGTGGAATGGCGTTGCAATTCTTGCAAGAGGTGTTGAACCCGTGGAAATCCGACGGGGCCTTCCAGGCGACCGTGAGGATCTTCACAGTCGCTATATAGAGGCCGCCGTTGCTGGTATCAGGGTCGGATGCTTATACCTGCCTAATGGCAATCCCGCACCTGGTCCGAAATTCGACTATAAGCTGGCGTGGTTCCAACGGCTTCACCGTCACGCCAAAAAACTCCTCGCGTCGGGGCAGCCTTCCATCTTAGCAGGCGACTACAATGTGATGCCGACAGATCTGGATGTGTATGCTCCAGAGCGTTGGCGCGAAGACGCCCTTTTCCGGCCGGAAGTTCGTAGAGCCTACGCCGACTTGGTCAAACAGGGCTGGACCGACGCCCTACGCGAGCTTAATCCCGATAAGCGCATCTATACGTTCTGGAAGTACTTTCGCAATGCCTTCGCTCGCGATGCGGGGCTCCGCATCGATCACTTACTGTTAAGTCCAGCTGTTAAGTCACGACTCGTTTCAGCAGGGGTTGCACGCGGGGTCCGCAGCTGGGAAAAGACGAGCGACCATGCGCCGGTTTGGATTGAACTAGCGGAGGGCGGTAAGAGGGCGCGCACTCGGAGGACTGGGTCGCGGACGTAAGTCGATCCCAAGCTTCATAGTCCTACGATTGTTCCAAAGCGGTCGAGACAAAAGGGAAAGCAGAGCCGGTCTGTTGCAATCGACTTGCCGCGGCTGTACGCAATGCACCCAGAAGTCAGGAGCCAGCGCCGCTGGGATCTTCACGGGCTAAGCAGCTCCAGTCGTGGACGCTTTAGCCGCGTTGCCGTTTGAAGCGGACGGCCAAGTACTTCACAGCCGGTAGATCTCGTGAAGGATCACTGGCCTGCCATTCCGGACCAAGCCACCTAGCCACCGCCTCGTAGTCGCAAGCTACCTTAACAAGCCAAGTTCGCCGGTCCGGCGTTAACCGGTCGTCATACAAGGCCCAACTTAAAATAAGGTCGTGAAGAGCGACAAGGTCGCTGTAGGTGAGCTCGCGCTTTGCCCATTCGGAATCGACGAAATAGGTTACTGGCGCAGGATCCACTTGGGCTGTTCGCTGGGACGCGTTCACTTAGACCTCCTCCAGTTTCTTCCGTGGACCTCTGTTGCTATCACCGTCAACAGCAGCAGTTGCTCGAGAGCAGAGCGCCCACTCAACGTATACTGTGAAGGCTCTCTTCTAAGCGCGTTTCGCCGGGGTTTTGCCGGGCAGAGGCTTCTTGCTCCTCGTTCTCCGTCGTATCGGTTTCGTACTTGCGGGATACTGCGCAGCGTATACTGGGGGAGCAAGCGCGAGCTCCTGGAATACAATTCACCTCAAGTCCCTTTTTTCTACCCTTGGTCTTCACGCGGCCGTCCCTGGTCGAAGGCCATTCCTCCAGCTTGTTCAGTTAAAATTTGACGAGTTACATTATGGTCCGGCGGGCCTCCCATTTCCTGTTGTTGAGCCAGCGCGGGGCGCACGTTTTATGCAGCTTAGCAAGGGATTGGGAAGTGCAGGCGATTGAAACCGCAGAGTCGCCTTCCTCAACGACCACTCCACAATGGAGACACGTGGCCCGGGGCGCCATCGCCGGAGGATGGGTTACCAACCAGCGATCAACGCATTCCTCAAGTGCCACTAGCTCTGCCTCCAATCGCTGGAAACCCTCATCATGCTCTGCGATGGCGGCTCGCTCTTCATAGAAGGCCTGCCAGTCTTCGCCTGACCAGCCGCATGCGGTAGGGCGTACCAGCGCTATGATCTCAGACTTGTGGCTTGCGAGCAGCTCTAGGAGCCCAGGTGATGGGGCTGCGGCAGCCTCCAAAACCAGGTCGTTGCCCTCGACTCTGAGTTGGATTCCGGTGTGTCGCGCCGTCCTCAGAATTTCGGCAGCTCTCACAGCCTTGTCCTCCAAACGCTCCGCGTTCCTCCGTCAAGACCGGATTCGGGTCGACTTTTTGCGTCCTTTTCGTCCCTGTTTGGTTCAAGGGACGTACTGTCGCCGATGCGTCACTGGGTGACCACCCATGCACTTTGAAGGGCAAATAGGAGCTTCAGAATCTCCAAGCGAGAACGTCGCCTGCGCGGAGGTGGATTGTCCCAGCTGGGCAAAGGGTGCTGTGCCAAAGCCCGGATGAACGTATCCCTACCGTCAGCAAAAGTTGTACCTCTTGAGCGCGCAATCGTAGTTGCCACAGAGCTGGACAGGGACGTCCTTATAAATTCCGCGAAGTCCGTCTCAAGTAATCGAGGATTACCGAGCAGGGCGCTAGGGACGGGCCCCCGCATATGCACAGGTTGCCATCGCGACGCGGGTTGTGGTGCGTATACTAATCCTGTGGCGGTAGGGTCACGTCCTTCGTCGCTTGCTTCCCAATAGTTCGGTGCTTAACGCGGAAACGAGGGCGATTACATATATCCTGCTCCTGCTCTTGGGCAACTGGCCTGCGTATACGAAATGCATCGTCCATCAGTGGCCGCTGGTTGGCACTGCTAAGCCGGCCTCAATGAAACCCGATGAGCTTGTTGACGATCCGCCGAGCATGCCACCTACGGTTAGTGTACCAAGTAGAGGCGCACGATGGGTGAAGCTTGGCGACCGTGGGAGCTACTACTACGGACACAATTGCAACCGCCCCTGGGTCACGTTCGTCAATCAGCTGCCCGCAGGAGACGCAAGACCCTGCAGGCCCTGGATGGGGGGGATGGCTCAACAGCCATCTATCCACGCATTCCTCGAATGCTAGCAATTCCGCGTCGAGCCGCTGAAACCCGCCGTCGTGCTCTGCGATGGCGGCCCGCTCATCGAAAAGTGCCTGCCAATCTTCGCCTGACCAGCCGTCATCCCCGCGTGCTACCAGCTGTATGATTTGAGCCTTATGCCTAACGAGCAAGTCCAACAAGGCGGGGGGCGGTGGGACAGAAGCATCCAATATAAGTGCGTCACCGTCGATGCGAAAGTGGATACCCGTGTGCCTGGCCTCTCTCAGGATCTCTGCTGCCTTCACAGCCGTGCACTCCAGGCCTTGGGACGTTCTTCCACTCCTTCTGAGGGGGGCTGTTTATTTGCGTCCGGATCGTCCGCGCTCACATCGGACTGGGGATAGGAAGAGTGCGTTACTGCAATTTCGCTGTCCATCCTCGCAATGGTCTCGGTTGCGGACGGTACGGACGATGAATGTATCTCCGAATCTGCTTGGAGGCTGGGCTTGACCTCAATGCAAACAATCCGATCACGTGCTTGCCCTTCTCTTTCAAAGGTAGTTTCGATACCAACTTTGCGAAGGAAAGTTGCAGCACGGCGAAGCCGACCTGCTAGGGCTCGTGGATTAGCCGGCCACGACTTGGACCTGACCGTGGGTTCGGTGACTATCTCACCCAGACGTGCATGAAGTTGCGAAGCGGTCCCCCTCCACATTCGTTGCGAGGACATAAGTGTACGAAGGGCAGCTGCGACGACGTCCGAATCAATCACGTCATCGACAGCTTCGTCGAGGTTGCCTCGGTACGCTTGCCAAAAGGTTCCCTTGGACCAGAAGGCCGCTTCACAGGCAACGCCCCAAAGAGCAAAATCAGCCATCCTCGGCAACCCGGGAAGGCTCGTTGTAGTGATGCTGCTCAAACCCTGGACCAAGCCATCAAGTAGGACCCCGAGGAGTTGAGGGCGCGTGGTCTGGATCCCTGTGAGGAGGTCTCGTTCCGAACGTCGATGCTTTTCCGGTATCGGTTCCAGATGCAGGAAAATCCCACGATCAGCAAGATCGGGGCGCGTTACAATGTCCTCAATTCCATTGAGAATAATCGGTCGAGCGGCGTCGAAAAGCACCTCATCTTGGTCGGTGTACAGTTGACGAGCGGCGAAGCCGCCGCCGGTTGCGACTCGACAAAGGGAATCGGAAACCCATGGTGAGAGGCCTGAGACATTGTCGAATGCGAGCACATGGGCGTGACTGGCGGCAATGAATAGATCGCGCTCCTCCCTCGGAAGGGCCCGAAGGGGCGCAGAGTTCGGATCAACCAGTGACCTAATGATTGTCGAAAAAGTTGACTTAGCTGATCCCTGTTCACCGGAGACCACAAGCACCGGGTAGGGTGCCTGTCCACGTAGCGCCGAAAGCAACCAACTGACGACCAACACAAAATCGGCATTGGACTTCACATTTAGGAACGAGCGCAGGGCGCTGATAGCGCCGCCCCTCTCTGGACTGGGTAATGGCTGCATTCCTGTGGACCGCCGAAAGCGGAGAGGGGGGTCTGCCACAATTTCCCATCCATCCACGCTGATCTTGACGGCCCTCCAGCTCGAGTCACCAAGATCCAGATAGATGCACTCCTCAAGTTCACCGACCCGCACATAAACGGATCGCTCCGGTGCATCGAAGCGGGCTTGCGCCTCGATCAAATTCAGTGCGCTTTTCAACGCCTCGGAGTTAGGAACCGCTTGGGTCCTATGGTAGTATCCGCGCACCAACCACTGCCGATACCCTTTTGACAAGATTGGCCAGCACTCCCGGTGTGTGCCAACAATAACATCGGCATAGGCCTTTCCGTCGGGATCATGGAAGAGTTGAGCATCCCTTGAAAGATCTACGAGAGTATCCGCTTGGGTAGGACCGCGCTTGCTTGGGCGAGAGTCCCTCACGCTTGGACTCGCCTTCGAGGTACCGTCGTCCATGCGCACTAGCGTGAGCTCCGACGCCGTGTGACTGAGTTGGCATGAAGTTCCGGAAGGTCCTTAAGCCAGCCTTCCAGAGCCTCGAGGAATATCAATGTCCTGCGCCCACACTTTTTTGCTACGAGCCGCTTCTGACTAATTGCCACGTAGACCGTGGCGCGGCTTACTCCTGCAAGACGGGCCGCTTCCCCTACGCTGAAGGCCAATTTTTCTGTCATCTGAATTCTCTAATACTTCCACGAACTCGCTGAAGTTCGGGAAAGTCCGCGCTAGGATCAACGGAAAGTTCAGGGTGGGCACACGTTTTCGCGACGACAATTAGGTCGAAGAATTTTCGTCGCCGGGGGTATTCGAGTTCCTTCGTCTCCGGCTTCTTTGATCCGCCTTGACCAGTGCGTCCCGCAAGACCTCAACCGCGGAAGGGGGGTCGACATGGATGGCGGTTCTCCACCAAGGTAGACGGACGTGATTGCGATAGGAGCCGTTGCGGAACTCCCGCAACCGTGCTGCATAGTATTGAGACGTCTTATCCTTGCCCGTCCGGTCGAAATGACGCGGATAACGGACTGATCTTTTAGCGGTAGATGGCGACAGGCATCCGCAATCGTGTTGCGGTGGGGTCGGGCACAAAGCTCACGAACGTCTTGATCGAGAGCAACATATCGAGCGAACGTCCATTTAGTTGGCCTGCCTCGTCGAGCCGCAGGCTGATCCAACAACTGAAAACCGCGATACGCTTCGACGGCGAGGCAAGTTGCCAGCAAAACGTATTTATCGGGCGCCGTCGGGGAAATCTTGTACCGCCTTAACAGGAGGCGAAAGCGCTTCACCAAATCGCCGTCTCTAAGAAGGCTACGCTCAATAGGCGTAGTAAGCTCAGAAGGAATGGCGCCGCTGTTGTCTGAGCGCTTGGACATGCGATTTATCTTTCTACGCCGCCCACGTATTCCTGCGTTACTTGCCAGCCGAAGGTCAAGCGCAGTCTGAGTAGGCGCGACGTCGCTTCAATAGGAGGGGTAGGGCCGGTGAACTACGTCCTCTGGAGCTGTTCCATTCGCCCATTCTGCACGGCGGCCTTCGAGTTCCTGGGAATGCTACAGAAGGTAGCCCAGGCCTCCATAAGCCTCCGCCGCTTCTCAAACTGGTCGCCCCGCCTGTAGGCGGCCTCCGCCTTGTCGCTGATCCGATGGGCTAGCGCGTGCTCGCAGGTCTCATGGGGAAAGGAGGTCTGCTCGGATGCCCAATCCCTGAACGTCGATCGAAAGCCATGGACGGTTATATCACTTCGTTTCATGCGCCTGAGCTGCATAGTCATTGACATTGCAGACAATGGCTTCCCGCTTGCATTGCCGGGAAACACGTGCTCGCTTTGAGCCCCTACCGACAACGACTCTATGATGGCGACTACGCGCGGGACCAGCGGGACGCGATGCTCAAATCCGGCCTTCATCCGCGGGGCGGGGATGGTCCAGACCGCTTTCTCCAGATCGAACTCATCCCACTTGGCGTTTAGGATCTCGCCGTTCGTGTCGCAGTGAGGATGGCAAGCTCCAGGGCTAGCGCAGCTGTCGACTTTCGGGACCGTAACTCGGTCATGAAGGTCGGAAGGTCGTCATAGGGTAAAGCGGCATGGTGTCCCCGAGACAAGCGCTGGCGGGCGGGGAGGAGGCTTTTGAGATGCCCCCGCCAGCGAGCTGGGTTTTCGCCCGCTAGGAAGCCTCTGGCCTTGGCGGCGTCGAGGATGTTCTCGATCCGACCCCGGAGCCGGGACGCCGTTTCCGGTATCCTGGTCCAGATGGGCTGCAACACCTTCAGAATAGCGTCGGTGTTGATCCTCCCACCGGCAAGGACCGAATGGGCTGGCAGTAGGTCCTCAGCGTCACCTCCCACTGAGAGGCATGCTTGGCACTTCGGAACTTGCCCCGATGAGCCTTCAGGTACTCATCGGCGAAATCACCAAAGGTAGGAATCGGTCGCTCTGCCTGCTCACGGGCAGCTTTTTCTTCTAGGGGGTCGATCCCTGCATTGAGGAGCCTGCGGGCGTCGGTTGCCTTTGCCCGAGCATCTGCGAGTGAGACCTGACCCTTCGCGGCACTTCCGAGCCCCATCTCCCGCCGAAGCCGGCTCCCATTGGCGGAGGTCCCCGACCGATAAAGAAACGTCCAGCGCCGGCCTCCATTGGGCGAGATCAGCAGATAGAGATTGCCACCATCGGCGTACCGCCCTGGCTTCGTCAGGGTCGCTACCCTGCGTGCATTAAACCGTCCCGTTTCGCGAGCCATCGCTCCCTCTGTCCAACCACCTGCCCCACCAGCGAGCGTGGATTGTGGCAGACGTTAGGGAGCATTGGGAGTCATCGGTCGAACAATCCCCGGATTTTGTTGAGTAATTTCCGCCAACCATTGACAGTGGCAGGCGTTAGTAGACGATAGTGTGGCGGACCCCCTCTCCGCCAGACTGCCGTTCAACGAACAGAAGAGAGACGGTGCCCGTGGAAATCAAGCGTGCAGGATCGCAGCCTTCGCGTGAAGGCCCCAAAGACTGGTTCACCGGCAAGGTTCGCATCGAGCCTTTGTTCAACTCCTTTGATCCGGCGCGGGTGCAGGGCGCCAGCGTCACGTTCGAGCCTCGAGCGAGGACGGCCTGGCACACGCATCCGCACGGCCAGACGCTCGTCGTAACCGCCGGAACGGGGCGGGCGCAGATCGCAGGAGGGCCGGTGGAGGAAATCCGCACGGGAGACGTCGTGTGGTTCCCGCCCGGAGAGAAACACTGGCACGGCGCCAGTCCCACCTCGTCCATGACGCACATGGCCGTGCAGGAGGTGGAGGACGGCAAGGCCGTCGAGTGGATGGAGCACGTCAGCGACGCGCAATATGACGGCCGCTAGACTGCCGGCGAAGCGTGGCGCGGCTACGGAGGCCCACAGCGGCTAGTTCGTCGTCGGCTCATCCACGGACCTGGAAACATTCGTCCGTCCACGGCTCTCGCGAGGTGCCCAGGCGCCGACGTGGCCCGCGAGCCACGGCACGACCGTCTGCGACTTGGGCGAACTCCACCCCCCGTCCCTCGAACTCCTCGAACAACGCGTGGACGTCGGAGACTTCGACGGTGGCAAGGATCAGGGAGATTTCGCACGATGCAAGCTCGGTGAAATTCGGCCGATGGACGAAGCGAAGGTGGAAGCAGGCCTCGCCGCGGGAGACCGAGCCATAGAACGGGGACGTGCCGTAAAGGAAATCGATCTCGAACCCCAGCTTTTCGCGGAAGAAGGCGGCGCTCGCCGGGACGTCCTTAACGAACAGGATGGGTATGACGGGCTTCAGGACAATTTCGCTCATGAGAAGGTACGCCTTGCCACAAAATGGCGACCCCGGCAGGATTTGAACCCACAACCCTCTGGTCCGAAGCCAGATGCTCTATCCGTTGAGCTACGGGGCCGACGTGCGAGCGTCCTTCACTCTATCGTCACCGGACGATCGTCGGTTAGCGAATAGTTGCCGCTTCCGGCGAAGTCAAATGGCTGTCGTTAGGTAAGGCAAAATTCCGAGCCTCGATCGCGTCCGGCGTGAAACCATCGCAAAAATCAGAAGTTCAGAGCAGAGGTGCGGTCGACGATCGCCGCGCGCCAACCAGAACGCCGAAGGACAAGGACACGATGGCAAACGACACACCAAGAACCGAAGGCCGGGGATTCGCCTCGATGGACACGGCAAAGCAGCGGGAGATCGCCCGCAAGGGCGGCCAGAGCGTTCCCGCCGGTGAGCGCAGCTTTTCCAAGGACCCGGAGCTCGCACGCCAGGCGGGCCGCAAGGGCGGCGAAAGCGTCCCGGCCGGGTCTCGCAGTTTTTCCAGAAACCGCAGCCTCGCCGCCGAAGCCGGACGGAAGGGGGGCGAGGCCTCGAGCAGCCGGCGCCACGCCGAAGACCGCCGCTAGGGACAGGGGGGGGCACCCCCGACAGGGAGCCCGCCCGCGGGCCCCTTCAGGCCCCTTAAGGCCATGATCTTCCATTCGACAGCAGGAGTGACCTATGCTGGACGTCCTCCATGCTCACTTCCCGCGTCATCCATATTGTTCATTGCCATGCCGAGGGCGAAGTCGGCGACGTCATCGTCGGCGGCGTGGCGCCGCCGCCGGGCGAGACGCTCTGGGACCAGTCCCGCTTCATCGCGAGCGATGACCACCTGAGGCGCTTCGTCCTCAACGAACCGCGGGGCGGCGTCTTCCGGCACGTCAACCTGCTCGTTCCTCCCAAGGACAAGCGGGCGCAAATGGGCTTCATCATCATGGAGCCCGAGGACACGCCGCCGATGTCCGGCTCCAACTGCATCTGCGTCGCGACCGTGCTCCTCGACACGGGCATCCTGCCGATGTCGGGTCCGGAGACCGAATTGGTGCTCGAGGCGCCGGCCGGACTCATCACGGTCAAGGCGCAATGCCGGGACGGGAAGGCGACGAGCATCGAGCTCACCAACGTCCCGTCGTTCGCCGATCGCCTGGATGCGCCTCTCGAGGTCGAAGGGCTCGGGACGCTCGGCGTCGACGTCGCCTTCGGCGGCGACAGCTTCGTGATGGCGCGCGGCCATGCGCTCGGCTTCGCCATAACGCCCGACGAGGCGCGCGACATCGCCGAAGCCGGCATGAAGATCACGCGGGCGGCGAACGAGCAGCTCGGTTTCCGGCATCCCGTCCTGACCGGCTGGGATCACATCTCCTTCTGCTTCGTGACCGGGGAGCTCGAGGAGGTGGAGGGCACGGTGTCGAGCCGCAACGCCTGCTGCGTCCGACCCGGCAAGATCGACCGGTCGCCGACCGGCACGGGCTGCTCGGCGCTGATGGCGGTGCTGCACGCCAAGAAACGGCTCAAGACCGGAGATCGCTATCTCGGGCGGTCGATCATCGAGTCGCGTTTCCATTGCCGGATCACCGGCGAAGCGACGGTCGGCGGGAGGGCGGGCATCGTTCCCACCATAGCGGGCCGGGCGTGGATCACAGGGTTCAGCCAGCTCGCCTGCGACCCGACGGATCCGTGGCCGGAGGGCTACCGGATTTCCGATACCTGGCCGAAGTCGGCATGAGGGGGAGACCGATGGGGGCAAAACCAGTCGTGCTCGCCGCCATCGTGCTTCACGTCCTGGGGTCGGCTGCACAAGCCGACGACATGGCGGATCTCGTCGCCGCGGCCAAGAGGGAAGGCGAGGTCAACATCATCGCGCTGCCCCATGACTGGTGCGGCTACGGCAAGCAGATCGCCAGGTTCGAGGCGACATACGGCATCGCGGTCATCGAGCTTGACCCCGCCGCCGAAGCGGGCGATGCGATCGCCGCCATCCGAAATGCCGATGCGGAAGCAAGCACCATCCCCGACGTGATCGACGTCGGGCTTTCCTCCGGCCCGTCCGCCAAGGCGGAAGGCCTGCTCCAGCCCTATAAGGTCGCGACGTGGTCGAGCATTCCCGACGATCTCAAGGATGAAGACGGGTCGTGGTACGGCAGCTATTTCGGGGTCGTGGCCTTCGAGATCAACACCGACGTCGTGAAAACGCTGCCCGACGACTGGGGCGATCTTCTCAAACCCGACTATGCGAAGGCGGTGGCGCTCGCCGGCAATCCCCTTACGTCCAACCAGGCGATCCAGAGCATCCATGCGGCCGGCATCGCGGCCGGCGGCAAGACCGCGACGGAGGCAGCAGCGGCGGGTCTCGGTTTCTTCGCCAAGCTCCGCAAGGCGGGCAACTTCGTGCCCCTGGTCGGAACGGCAGCGACGCTCGCCGAGGGAACGACGCCGATCATCATCCGATGGGACCACGGTGCGCTCGCCGACCGCCAGACGCTCAAGGGCCGCGCCAACGTCGCCGTGGTCATTCCGCGGAGCGGCAACGTCGGGCAGCACTTCATCATGGCGCTGGCTGCGAACGCGCCGCATCCCAACGCCGCAAGGCTGTGGCTCGAACATCTCTATTCGGATACGGGGCAGCTCGGATGGCTCGCCGGCCATTGTCATCCCATCCGATACGAGGATCTGGTCCGGCGCGGCAAGATTCCGCCGGAACTCGCGGCCCGCCTGCCGCCGGCGGAAGCTTATGAAAACGTCATCTTTCCCTCGCTCGACCGGCAGGCGGCGGCCAAGGACCTGATCACGCGGCGTTGGAACGAGATGGTCGGGGTGGACGTCGAATAGCCGATCGCCGTCAGCCGATGCGGGAGCCATCGCTCTTGTCGAAATAGACGGCCTTGTCGAGATTGAAGAGCAGCGTCGCCTTACTGCCGGGTGCAACCCTCGAATCGGCACGCAGGCGCGCGGTGACTTCGACACCGCCCATGCGGGTGACGGCGAAGGTATCGGAACCGGTCGGCTCGACGACCTCGATGAGACAGTCGCCCGTGGCGGTGTGGCGGGCGTTGCGATCGGCGCTGTCGACGTCGGTCAGCGCCTCGGGCCTGATGCCGAAGATGATCTCGCGGCGTTCGAAAGGCGCGAGATCGGCGCCGTTGACCGGCAATTCGAGGGGCGGCATGTCGTGACGGGCGATGGAGACGGACAATCCGTTGCCGGCCCGGGCGACGGTGCCGGAGATGAGATTCATCGCCGGCGAGCCCATGAAGTTCGCCACGAACAGGTTCTGAGGGCGGTTGTAGATTTCGGAAGGCGATCCGAACTGCTGCAGCGTCCCATCCTTGAGCACGGCGATGTGGCTGGCGAGCGTCATCGCCTCGATCTGGTCGTGGGTGACGTAGACGATGGTCGTCCCCAGGCGCTGGTGGAGGCGCTTGATCTCGGTGCGCATCTCGACGCGCAGCTTGGCGTCGAGGTTCGAGAGCGGCTCGTCGAACAGGAAGACCTGGGGATCGCGGACCAGGGCCCGGCCCATGGCGACGCGCTGGCGCTGGCCGCCGGAGAGCTGGCTCGGCCGGCGTTTCAGCAAGTGGCCGATCTGGAGGACCTCGGCCACCTTGCGGACGGCGGCGATGCGCTCGGCCTTCGGGATGTTGCGCATCTCCATGCCGAAGGCGATGTTCTGCTCCACCGTCATGTTGGGATAGAGGGCGTAGGACTGGAACACCATGGCGATGTCGCGGGCACTCGGGTGAAGATCGTTCACGCGGCGGCCGGCGATGCGGATCTCGCCCGCCGTGACCGTCTCCAGTCCGGCGATGGTGTTGAGGAGCGTCGATTTCCCGCAGCCCGATGGCCCGACGAGGACGAGGAAGTTGCCTTCCTCGACATCGAGGCTGATGTCCTTCAGGACCTCAACGCTGCCGAAGCGCTTGGATAGATGGGCGATTTCGAGGAACGCCATCGCCGTCAGCCCTTCACGGCGCCGGCCATGAGGCCGCGCACGAAATAGCGTCCCGACACGACGTAGACGACGAGGGTCGGCAAGGCGGCGAGGATCGCGCCGGCGAAATGCACGTTGTACTCCTTCACTCCAGTCGAGGAGCTTACCAGATTGTTGAGGGCGACCGTCATGGGAAGAGAATCGGCGTCTGCGAAAGAGACGCCGAACAGGAAGTCGTTCCAGATGTTGGTGAACTGCCAGATGACGGTCACCACGAAGATCGGGCCCGAGCTCGGCAGCAGGATGCGGTAGAAGATCTGCCAGAAGCCGGCGCCGTCGATCATGGCGGCGCGGACGAGCTCGGTCGGGAAGGCGTCGTAGTAGTTGCGGAAAAAGAGGGTGGTGAAGCCGAGGCCGTAGACGACGTGGACGAGCACCAGCCCGACGGTGGTGCCGGCGAGGCCGAGCAGGCCCAATACCTTCGCCATCGGTATGAGAACGATCTGGAAGGGAATGAAGCAGGCGAAGAGCATGAGGCCGAAGACGATGCGGTCGCCCGGGAAGCGCCATTTGGTGAGCACGTAGCCGTTGACGGCCCCGATAAGGGTGGAGACGAGGACGGCGGGCGCCACCATCAGGATCGAATTGACGAAATAGGGACGCAAGCCCGTCGGCTGGACGCCGATCTGCGCGGTGCTCCAGGCGCTGCGCCACGGATCGAGCGTGAATGCGCCGGGTAGCGACAGCATGGCACCCTGCCGGATCTCGTCGAGCGGCTTCACCGAGTTCACGACCATGACGTAGAGGGGAAGCAGGTAGTAAACGGCGAAAAAGATCAGGACGGCGTAGATCGCGATACGGGCGAACCGGGTGGTGCTGACGGCGGTAGTTACGGCAGTGACGCTCATTGGCGGCGCCCCGGCCTCAGCTCGGCATAGAGGTAGGGAACGATGATGGACGCGATCATGATGAGCATCACGGTGGCCGAGGCCGCGCCGATGCCCATGGAATTGCGCGTGAACGTATAGGAATACATGAAGGTCGCGGGCAGCTCGGTCGCCTGGCCGGGTCCGCCGTTAGTCAACGCGATGACGAGGTCGTAGGACTTGATGGCGAGGTGGGCGAGAACGACGAAGGCGGACAGGAAGACCGGCCGCAGCATGGGAATGATGATGCGCCGGTAGAGGCGGACGTTCGATGCGCCGTCGATCTGGGCGGCGCGGATGATCTCGTTGTCGACACCTCGGAGGCCCGCCAGGAACATGGCCATGACGAAGCCGGAGGACTGCCACACGGCGGCGATGACGACGGTGTAGATCGCCATGTTGCGGTCCTTGATCCAATTGAAGCGAAAGGTCTCGAAACCCCAGGTCTGGACGACGTGCTCGAGGCCGATGCCGGGGTCGAGAAACCATTTCCAGGCGGTCCCGGTGACGATGAAGGAGAGCGCCATCGGATAGAGATAGATGGGGCGCAGCACGCCCTCGGCGCGGATCTTCTGGTCGAGCAGGATGGCGAGCCCCATCCCGAGAACAGTGCAGACGACGATATAGAGCGTGCCGAATATGGCGAGATTGGTGAGGGCCCGCCACCAGTGCGGCAGGTTCCAGAGCTTGACGTAGTTCTCCCAGCCGACCAGTCCGAAGCTCGGCAGCATCTTCGAGTCGGTAAAGGACAGATAGCCGGTAAACAGGATGAAGCCGTAGACAAACAGCAAAGCGGCGAAGAAGCTCGGCGCCAGTACAAGCCGCGGAAGCCATGCCTGCAATTCAGCGCGCGCGACGTTGAACGTCACGTCGATCTCCGGTCCTCGTCGAGTGGGTGGATCCCGGCGGCAAAAGCCACCGGGATCCCGAAAGACATGTGTTTACTTCGCAGCTGCGACGGCCGTCACAAGCTCCTTCACGGCGGCATCGGAGTCGAGCTCGCCGTTGAAGTGCCGGGTCACGACGTCGTAGACGGCATTCTTGACGGCCGCCGGCGCGGCATGGCCGTGGGCCATCGAACCGTAGAGCGTGCCCTTGGTGTTGGCTTCGGCAAGATCGGCCATGCCCTTCTTGCCGCAATCGTCGAAGGCGTCGTTGGGAACGTCGGTGCGTGCCGGCACCGAGCCCTTGACGACGTTGAAGGCGGACTGGAAGGCCGGATCCTCGATGGCGGAGGCCATCTTGAGCTGGGCGTCCTTCTTGTCGTCGCCGACCTTGAACATCATGAACTGATCGGAGTTGAAGGTGACGGCGCCCTGGGTACCGGGAAAGCGAATGCAGACGAAGTCGACGCCGGGTTTCTTGCCGGCCTTCAGGAATTCACCCTTCGCCCAGTCGCCCATGATCTGAACACCGGCCTTGCCCTCGATGACCATCGAGGAGGCGAGGTTCCAGTCGCGGCCGGAGAAATTGTCGTCGACATAGGTGCGGAGCTTCGCCATGCGGTCGAAGGCCTCCTTCATCTTGTCGGAGCCGAGGGCGGCAGGGTCGAGATCGACCATCGACGCCTTGTAGAAGTCGGTGCCGAGAGCCAGCACGACTCCGTCGAAGATGGTGGCGTCCTGCCAGGCCTGGCCGCCGTGACCGAGCGGAGAAATGCCGTTCGCCTTCATCTTGTCGAGAACGGCGATGAGCTCCTCCCACGTTTCGGGCGCCTTGCCGCCAGCAGCGTCGAGCGCCGCCTTGTTGATCCACATCCAGTTCGTCGAATGGACGTTGACGGGCGCGGCGATCCACTTGCCGTCATACTTGGAGAAATTCTGCAGGGCGGCCGGTACGACCTTGTCCCAGCCTTCCTTGTCGGCGATCTCACCCAGGTCGCCGACGACACCCTGCTTCGCCCAGTCGGTGATGTCGAAACCGAGAGCCTGAACGGCAGTGGGAGGATTGCCGGCCGTGACGCGGGCGCGCAACGCCGTCATGGCCTGCTCGCCGCCGCCGCCGGCGACCGGCATGTCCTGCCACGTCACGCCCTGGGACTCGAGATTCTTCTTCAGAACGTCGAGCGCGGCCGCCTCGCCTCCCGATGTCCACCAGTGAAGCACTTCGACCTCGGCCGCCCGGGCGTTCGTCGCGGCAACCGCGATCATGGCCACACCGGCGGCGAGCCGCACTATCCTTTGCATCGACATGAAATCCTCCCTTTCGGATGGCCGCACTCCGGCAGCCCTGACTATTTAAAACGATATAAGTCCGGTGGCTGTCAAGCCATAGGGCCGGGTCAACAAAACGCTTGTCGGAACGCGGGTTTCATATTTTCATAGCCGGCAATAATACGACAAATGCCTGGGAGGCGCTGGTGATGCGGGCTAAACCGTCGCGCGGTCGGAGAGGGAATGGCCCTGCAGCAGGAGCGGACAAGCCGACCCTGCAAACGATTGCAACGCTGACCGGGCTCGCCGTCGCCACCGTGTCGCGGGCGCTCGCCAACGCACCCGAGATCGCGGTCGCCACCCGAGGCCGCGTGCAGCGGGTCGCCGCCGAGATCGGTTACCTGCCGGACCGGGCGGCGCAGCGGCTCAGGACCGGGCGGACGAACGTCATCAGCCTCGTGCTCGACCCCCATGACGAGCTCCTGGGCTTCGGGACGTCGCTGGTCAGCGGCATCACCGCGGCGCTGCGGGACACGCCCTACCAGCTCATCATCACGCCGCACTTCGCCGACGTGCCGAGCATCGATCCGGTCCGCTACATCCTGCGCCACCGCATGGCCGACGGCATCATCTTTTCGCGGACGGAGCCGCTCGATCCCAGGGTTCGGCTGCTGATCGAACACGACTTTCCGTTCGTCTGCCACGGGCGGACGGAGCTCTCGACACCGCATCCCTTCGTCGACTTCGACAACTACGCCTTCGCCTACGCGGCGACGCGGCGCCTTATCGACAAGGGACGGGAGCGGCTCGCGATCATCCTGCCGCCCAGGCGCTTCACCTTCTGCCAGCACCTGCAGCACGGCTTCATGACGGCGGTCAGGGAGGCGGGCGTGGCCTACGAAATCCCGGACGGCATCGACCTCGACAGCCCGGCGGAGGACATCCGGCGATGCGTCGCGGCACGAGACGCGCGGACTGGACCCGACGGCTACGTATGTTCAGGCGAGGTGTCGGCGCTGGCGGTGATGGCGGGACTGACCGACCGGGGCCTGAGCATCGGCGAGGACGTCGACATCATCGCCAAGCAGACGTCGCGGCTCTTCGGCCAGATCCGCCCGAGGATCGAGACGATCCACGAAGACATCACGGCGGCGGGCGAGATCATGGGCCGGCTGCTGCTCGGACGCATCGCCGAGCGCACTGTCGACGAGCTGCAATACCTACAGAAGCCGGAGACGCATCAGGCAGGCGCGGCAGGCCGCAAACCGGCCATTCAGCCTGGCGCGTGAGGAGGACCCCATGGACGAGACGATCAAAGGCGAAATCCGGAAGACGAAGCGCCAGCTCGAGGCCGGCTCGCCGCAGCTGAAGGCGGCCTTCGAGCGCATCACGGAGCGCATCAGGCGTGAGGCCGATACGATCCAGTCGAGCCTCGCCGGCGGACGCTCGCCGCTGCCCGAGGTCGATTTCAAGGCGGTCGCCGCGGGCACCGTCTCGGACGCCGCCAAGAACGAGATGCGCAAGCGCGGGTTCGCCATCGTGCGCGGCGTCTATCCGGGGTCCCAGGCGGAAGCGTGGAACGACGAACTCGGCCGCTACATCGAGGACAACGAATACTTCGCGAAGGCGGAACAGAAGCGGGGGCTCGACAACTACTTCAGCCAGCTCGACGCGGCGAAGCCCCAGATCTTCGGCATCTACTGGTCGAAGCCGCAGGTGATGGCGCGGCAGGGGTCGAGCATCGCCCAGGTCAAGCGGTTCCTCAACCGCCTGTGGGACGTCGCCGGACCGGATGGCCAGGAGTTCGATCCCGACAACGACTACACCTATGCCGACCGCACGCGGCGCCGGCGGCCCGGCGACAAGACGCTCGGCCTGTCGCCGCACATGGATTCCGGGTCCTACGAGCGCTGGACCGACCCGGCATTCCAAAAGATCTACGCTCCGGTCTTTGCCGGAAAATGGGAAGACTACGATCCCTGGAAGGCGGCCTACCGGACGAGGACGAAGGAATATCCCTCGCCCGCCGTCTGCTCCATGTTCCGCACCTTCCAGGGGTGGACGGCGCTGACGCCGCAGGGGCCGAAGGACGGCACGCTGCAGGTCGTGCCCATCTCGATCGGCATCGTCTACATGCTGCTGCGCGCCCTGCAAGCCGACGTCGCCGAGGACGACCTGTGCGGCGCCGAGCCGGGACGAGCGCTGAGCGTCAAGCCGGAGTGGCACCCGGAGCTCATGAAGGGTCTCGTCTCCATCCCCCAGATGGAACCCGGAGACACGGTGTGGTGGCATCCCGACACGGTGCATGCCGTCGAGAACGAGCATGCCGGCAAGGGCTATTCCAACGTGATCTACATCGGCGCCTCGCCGCGCTGCGAGAAGAACCGCGCCTATGCGGTCAAGCAGGCCAAGGCGTTCCTCGAGGGACGCAGCGCACCGGATTTCGCGGCGGAGGACTACGAGGTCGACTTCCGCGGACGCGCGTCGGTCGCCGACCTGACCGAGCTCGGGCGCGCCCAGATGGCGCTCTAGCACGGTGAGCCAAGCGAATGGCTCAGGGTATTCGCGGTCGCCGGGCTGTTCCTTGAAATCCTCTATTTCATGCTTACGAGCAGCGATCTTTACGCCGGCATCTCATGGGACCTCATCTTCATCGCCATCAACCTCTTCCAGATCTACAGGCTCGCCAAGGACCGGTACGGCCTCAGCCTCTCGGACGGCGACCGCGTGCTGCTGAAGAAGGCGCTCGTCGGGCTCGACGACTTCCAGATCGCCAGCATCATGAAGGCGAGCTCGTTCCAAGACATCGAGTCCGGCCGCCAGCTGACGCGCGAGGGAGAGGCGGTCGACGCCCTCTACTTCCTCTGCAACGGCCGCGCCTGCGTGCAGATCGCCGACAATCCGATCGCATATCTGTCGGGCGGCTCGTTCATCGGCGAAATGGCCTTTCTCACCGGCAAGCCGGCCAGTGCAACGGTCGTCGCCCTGGGCGGGGCCGCGTGATGGCCCTCGACATGCTGAAGCTCAACCGGCTGTGCGAGGACAACCACGACGTCGGGGCCGTCATCCACCGGCTGATCAGCAGCGATCTCGCGCTCAAGATGTCGCGCGCCAACATGGCCGTGCAGGACGCAGCCGTGGCGTCGTAAGCCTTGCGGCAGCCTTAAGCCGGCAGATCGGTGACGGGAGCGGTGACCCCGAGGCCACCCGACTTGGCGGCGGTGCCGGGATCGTCGCGCGTCTCCGCCTCGACGCGGTTGCGGCCGGCGCGCTTGGCGCGATAGAGGGCCGTATCGGCAAGCTCGAAGAGAATGCGCGAATCACCGCGCGGATCGGGGATGAGGCTCGTCACGCCCATGCTGGCGGTCACGAGGCCGAGCGTGCTCGAGCGGTGGGGCATCCCCAAGCCCTCGATGAGCTCGCGCAGGCGCTCGGCGACACGAACGGCGCCGTCGAGGTCGGTATCGGGCAGGATGACGGCGAACTCCTCGCCGCCATAGCGCGCCACGAGGTCGGTCGGGCGAAAGACGGTCTCGCGCAGGAGCTTGCCGATGCGAGACAGGCAGTTGTCGCCTTCGGCATGGCCGTAGGTGTCGTTGAAATTCTTGAAGTGATCGACGTCGAGCACGACGATGGCGAGCGCCGTGCCTTCGCGGCCGCCGCGGCCCCATTCGCGGTCGAGAACCTCGCGGAACAGCCGCCGGTTTGGCAGGCCGGTTAGCTGGTCGGTGGAAGCGAGCTTGGCGAGCTCGTTCTTCGCCCGGCGCAACGAGTTCTCCAGGCGCTTCTGCTGCGCCAGGGCCATGGCGACGGGGACGGTGGTGAGCAGGGCGACGGCGAGAAAGATCTGGGTGAGGACGATGCGGCCTTCAGCGGTCAGCGCCGAAGGGAACAAGCTTGCCGCGGACGGCCAGCCGATGGCGAGTGAGGTACCGAGGAGCGCCACGATGGAAATGCAGATCGCACCGCCCGGCAGGCCGAGGCGGAACGTCGCGAGCAGCAGCGCCGGCGTGATGAAGAAGAGAAAGGTGTAGCGCGACTGCCAGAAGACGAACGTCGTCACCAGCGTGACGAGCGCGCAGATCGCGAGTGTCTCGACGAGCCGGCGACCTTCCAGGAGCGGCCTGATCTCCGAGCTGCGGAAGACGAGAATGAGCGGCGTGACGATGGCAACGCCCAGGGCGTCGGCGGCGAGCCAGCTCCGGAACGCTTCGGCGAAGCCGGCGGCCGAATAATGATGGAGGTAGGCGGCGGCCAGACCTGCAGCGACGAGCGGCGCGGCCAGGACGCCCAGGGTCATGAACGCGAACTGAAACTCGATCTCGCTCACCGGATCGGTGGAGCGCATGCGGGGCTTCAGGGCGAGCGCGGCGAGCAGCACCTCCAGGGTGTTGCAGCCGCTCAGGAAGATGGCGGTCGAGGCATCGTCACCGAAGTAGCGGGCAAGAAGGAGGTTGATGCAGAAGCCGACCGCCAGGAAGCGATGCCAATGGACCTGGCCGACGGTCAGAAGGAAGCCGAGGAGGACACCGTTGGCGGGCCACACGGAAGCGACGCGGCCTTCGGGACCGGTGAAGGCGAGGCCGATCCAGACCGCTACGCCGAAAATGACCGAGGCCTTGGCGACATCGCCAAGCTGTCCTCGTACCCGTGTGCGCATACCCACCGCTTTCGTCGACGTCGCGGCTGGAGGGTACCGCCGGCACCTAAGTAATTCGTAAACGCCTAGAATTCCTCAATTCTAGGTAACGGTCAGTCGTTCTTCCATTTGATGGAGCAGCCCATGGAGGCGACCTGCTCGCCAGTTTCCCGGCCAGCGGCGACGGCGCGCATGGCTTCGAGAAGCTCGCGGCGGGCGCCGGCCGGCGGCGGTGTGGTCCGGCCTTCATCGAGGCGACCGCGGTATTTCAGCTTTCGTTCACCATCGAAGCCAAAAAAGTCGGGCGTGCAGACGGCGCCGTAACCGCGCGCCGTTTCCTGGCTCTCGTCATAGAGATACGGAAACGGAAATTTGTGGGCGGCGGCGAAGGCTTTCATGTTCTCCGGCGAATCCTCCGGGTAGACGGCGACGTCGTTGGCATTGATGGCGGCGAAGCCGATGCCTTCGCTCATCAGCTTGCGGGCGTCAGCTGCCAAGCGGTCGGCGACCGCCTTCACATAGGGGCAGTGGTTGCAGATGAAAACGATCACCGTTCCTTTCTTCCCAGCTATGTCGTCGAGCGAATAGGTCCGGCCGTCGGTAGCCGGAAGACGAAAGTTCCGGGCCGACTTGCCGAGGTCGAGAGGCGGGGTCGAGACAGCCATGAGCGCAGTCCTTATGCCTGGCCCAGAGCAGTCATGGCGGCGGCAGGTATGATCGCACCGGGATGGCGGATGACGATGCCGGCCAGCGCATGGGCCATTTCCATGCTCCGTCTTATATCATTCCCCGCAAGCCGCGCTGCAAGATAGGCAGCGTTGAAACTGTCGCCTCCGGCCGTGGTGTCCACTGGCTCGACGGGGATGCGGCGCCACCGTCGCGGCAAAGCCGCCGGCGGTGCCGTGTGCGGCTGCCGCGCCATCCTTGACGACGATTTCTGGAACGCCGGAGGTTTCGAGCTCGGCCAGCCATTCGGCGGCGGTCCGCCGTGCGTCGAATATGACGTCCAGATCTTCGCGCGAGGGGAGCAGGATGGTGGCGGCTTGCATCGCCTGCCGGTTCCAGCTGCGGGCGGCGTCGGCATTCTCCCAAAGCTTCGGGCGATGGTTGGTATCGTAGGCGATGGTGGCGCCCCTGGAGCGGGCGTCGACGAGCAGGTCGAGAAGGCGGCGGCGGCCGGCCTCGGAAAGGATGGCGAGCGTGACGCCGCTCAAAACCAGCAGCCGGAAAGTCCGAAGCTCGGCTTCGAGCGCCGGCGCCGGTTCGCCGAGAAGCTCGCGGACCGGAGACTGGCCGCGCCAATAGGTGAAGGATCGCTCGCCATCGGGTCGCGTATCCACGAGATAGATTCCAGGCAGCCGCCCGGCGATCCGTTCGACGAGCGAGCAATCGATGCCTTCCGATTGCCAGGCAGCGATCATGGCGGCGCTCAGGGTGTCGTCGCCGAGCCGCGTCACGTAGCAAACGCGGTGGCCGGCCGGCCGGAGAAGGCGGGCCAGGTAGAGGCAGGTGTTCAGCGTGTCGCCGGCGAAGCCGCGTTCGAACAAGCCCGGATGGCGGCGCGATGCGACGAACTCGACCATGCATTCGCCGATGCAGGCTACCGACACTCGTTCAGCCCTTGAGCTCGGCATAAGTCGCGGCACCGAATGCGTCGACCGCGATGGCCTTGTCCTGGGCGCGCAGGGCGCGCTCGGAGCACGCCGCCTCTTCGGCACTGAGGATGCCGGCTTTCATGGCGCGCTCGATGACGGTAGGCAACGGATATGGATCGAGCCGGCCGGAGCGCAGCGCGGCCTGCACCTTCCTTTGGGCATTGCGCGCCTCGACGACACGGTCGAGCGCCGCCTCGAGCGTCGCGATGCCGTCCTCGCCGCCGTCGGGCACGAAGATGTCGGCCGTCAAGCGATGGCGGAGGTTCCCGTCATCAAGGAGGGCGCGGGCCACCTCGGCGCCGGTGACATCGCGCGGCGGGCGCCGGCGGGCGCCCAGGGGAAAGGTGAACAGCCGCATGGCTGCCGCCGCCACGCGGTTCGGAAAATTGTCGAGCACGCCAGCGAGGGCCTGTTCGATCCGGAACAGGGCGAGATCGCACGACCAGTCGAGAAGCGGTCGGTCGCCGTCGGGCCGGCCGTCGTCTTCGAAGCGCTTCACCGCCGCCGATGCGAGATAGAGCCAGGCGAGTGCGTCGGCAAGGCGGCCGGAGAGCTTTTCCTGACGCTTCAACGCGCCTCCCAGTGAGAAGAGCGCGATGTCGGTCACGAAGGCGAAGGCGGCGGACAGGCGGGTGAGCTCGGAGAGATGGGGAGCGAGCGACGGCGCAGCTCCCGGAACGACGGCAAGGCGTCCACCGGTCAGCGCGAGGAGAAGGGCGCGAACGGCATTGCGGGCGCAGGACGACAGGTGCTTGAACAGGGAACGATCGAAAAGCGCGAGGTCGTTCCTCTCCACCGCGAGCATCTCGTCGCGCACGAAGGGATGGCAGCGGACCGACCCCTGGCCGAAGATGATGAGCGAGCGGGTCAGGATATTGGCGCCCTCGACCGTGATGCCGATCGGGGCGGCGACGTAGATGCGCGACAGCAGGTTGCGGGGCCCGCGGCAGATGCCCGAGCCCGCCAGCACGTCCATGGCGTCGGACACGCAGGCGCGCATGCAGTCGGTCAGGTAGGCCTTGGCCACGCCCGACAGGACGGCGGGACGCTCGCCGCTGTCGATGGCGCCGCAGGTCAGGGTGCGAACGGCATTCATGAGATAGGCATGGCCGGCAATGCGGGCCAGCACTTCCTCGATGCCTTCGAAACGTCCGATGGGCATGCCGAACTGCTCGCGCACCGACGCATGGGCGCTGGCGACGCGAAGCGCGACCTCGACCGCCGCCACCGACAGGGCGGGCAGAGAGATGGAGCGGCCGGCGGCCAGGCATTCCATGAGCATGCGCCAGCCCTGGCCGATGCCGTCGCGCCCGCCGATGATGAAGTCGAGCGGGATGAACACGTCCTTCCCGGTGATGGGACCGTTGGGAAAGGGCACGCCCATGGGATCGTGGCGGTCGCCGATGGTCAGGCCCGGCGTGTCGCGCGGGATCAGCGCGCAGGTCAGCCCGAGATCGCGCCGCGCCGCCCAGGAGGCCGTCGGGATCGACCATGGCAAAGGCAAGGCCGATGACGGTGGCGACAGGAGCGAGCGTGATGTAGCGCTTGTTGAAGTCGAGCCTGAGGCCCAGGACTTCGCGGCCTTCGAAGGTGCCGCGACAGACGACGCCGGTGCTGCGGCTCGCCGCGGCATCGCTGCCGGCGTGCGGTTCCGTCAATGCGAAACAGGGAATTTCGTCGCCGCGGGCGAGGCGCGGGAGGTAGTGGTCGCGCTGGGCGGGCGTGCCGTAGTGAAGGAGAAGCTCGGCGGGACCTAGCGAGTTGGGCACCATCAGCGTGCACGCAGCCGGAATGCTGCGGCTCGCCACCTTGACGACGACGGCCGAATGGCCGATGGCGGAAAATCCGAGACCGCCATGGGCCTCGGGGATGATCATGCCGAAGAACTTCTCGCGACGCATGTAGTCCCACACGTCGGCAGGAATTTCGCGGTCCTGTACGATCTTCCAGTCGTCGAGCTTCCGGCAGAGCTCGTCGACGGGGCCGTCGAGGAAGGCCTCTTCGGAGGGACTGAGGCCGGCGATCCGGAAATCGAGAAGTTTCCGCCAGTCGGGATTGCCGGAGAACAGCTCGCCGTCCCACCAGACGGTGCCGGCTTCAAGAGCGGTGCGCTCGGTGTCGCTCATCCTGGGAATGAAGCCGCGCGCCACGGCCATGAGATGGCGGCTCACCAGGAGCCGGCGGAGCGGCGGCAGGCCGAAGACGAGCGCGACGGCGATGAACGCCATGAGCAGCACATGAAAAAGGCATCGAGACGGAGGGGACGGAGACCGCCCACGCCACTAGGACGAGGGCGACGGCGGACGTCCATGCCCAGTAGGCACGACCGCGATAGAGGAGGCCAACGAAGGCGAGACCGGCGAGCAGCAGGATGGCGAGCGTCATCGTCAGTTCCTCAGCGGCTTTCCGGTCTTGAGCATGTGGGCGACGCGGGCCCGGCTGCCGCCGGTGCGGGCGAGCGCCAGGAACGACCGGCGCTCGAGGCCGAGGAGGTCGTCTTCGCCGAGGGTTTCGGTGACGTCGGTGTCGCCGCCGCTCAGGACCCTGGCGAGCTCACCGCCGACGACGGCATCGTGAGCCGTCGCCTTGCCGAGGCGGCGAAATCCGTCGAGCGCGAGATGGAGCGCCGCAGCGGCGGTCCGTCCGGGAAGCGAGATGCGGACGGGCTCCGGCGCGCGATAGGATGGCGCGAGGGCTAGCGCCTTCGCCTTGGCGTCGGCGAGGAGGCGATCGCGGTTCATGGTGATTCCATCGCGGCCGCGGAAGAAGCCGAGGTCCTTCGCCTCTTCGGCGGATTTGGCAACGTTGGCCATGGCGATCGTCTCGAAGCTCCTGACGACCGGCGGCATGGGACCGAATGGCGGGGTCTTCGCCGCCGCCCGGCGCAGCAGCATCTCCTTGCATCCGCCCCAGCCGGGGATGATTCCGACGCCGGTCTCGACGAGGCCGACATAGGTCTCGGCATGGGCCTGGACCGCGTCGCAATGCATGAGGATCTCGCAAGCGCCGCCGAGACTCAAACCGGCGGGAGCCCCGACGACCGGGAAGGGCGCGTATTTCAGGTCGCGATACGTATGCTGGCCCTGCTTCAGGAGCCAGTCGACCAGGAACCAGGCGCGGAGCTTCATGGCGAGGAGGAGAAGCGCGATGTTGGCGCCGACCGAGAACTGGCTGCCCTCATTGTAGACGACGAGGGCGCGATGGCGGTCGCGGCGTGAGCTTCAGGGCCTTGCGGACCATGGCGAGCGAGAGCGGATCGAGCGCGTTCATCTTGCTGTGAAACTCGAGGCAGAGGACGCCGTCGCCGATGTCCCACAGGCTCGCGGAGGGATTGCGGGCGACCGGCTTCGAGCGAAGCTTCACGTCCGACAGCAGGAGAACGCCGGGCGGGCGCGGCACGTCGGCTTCGCCGCCGGCAAAGGTCATGTAGCGGCGCCGGCCGCCGGCCACGCGATAGAACGTGCGGCCGCGCACCTTCGCCAGCAGCGGCGGCACGGCTCTTGCCATCCGCAACAAGCCTGTCGATGAACCAGTCGGGGCCGATGCGGTCGATGAGCTCGAACGGACCCCAGCGCCAGCCATAGCCGAGGCGCATCGCATCATCGACGGCGGCCAGATCGTCGGCGACCGCGGGCGCGACGGCGGCGGCATAGGCGAGGGTGCGCGACATCACCTCCCAGGCGTAGCGGCCGGCCGCGTCGTCGCGGCCGAGCATGGCGCGGGGATTGCCGCGGTCGTTCTTCCCACGGGATGGATGCGCGTCGCGGTAGTCGCCGGTCGCAAGGTCCATCGCCTGCTTGACCTTCGCATCGCCTTCGACTTTCAGGCGATAGAAGCCGCCCTTGCCTTTGCGGCCGGTGAGGCCGGAGGCGATCATGCGCTCGACGAGCTCGGGCTTCCTCGCCACGGCGTGGAACGGATCGTCCGGCGGCAGAAGCGCCGTCATGCTGGACAGGACATGCGGGACGATGTCGATGCCGACCATGTCGAGGAGACCGAAGACGCCGGTTTTCGGGATGCCGAACGGCGCGGACAGGGTCGCGTCGGCTGCCTCGACGGTGAGGCCGCGGTCGATGGCGGAGAGCACGGCGCATTGGAGCCAGTAGATGCCGATGCGGTTGGCGATGAAGCCGGGCTCGTCCTTGCACGGAATCGGCGTCTTGCCGAGACGATGATCGGCGAAGCGGGTCACCGCATCGACGGCATCGGCACGGGTGTGCGGCCCCCGCACGATCTCGACGAGGCGCTGGTAGCGGGGCGGATTGAAGAAGTGGGTGATGAGGAAGTCGCGGGCGAGGGACGCCGGCAATCCCTCGGTCAGGGCCGCGAGGCGGATGGTCGAGGTGTTCGAGGAGAGAATCGAGCCGGGTTTGCGGACGGCATCGATCTTCGCATAGAGGGCGCGCTTCGCTTCGGGGTTCTCGACGATGGCCTCGATGATCCAGTCGCAGTCGGAGACGAGGCCGATCTCGTCGTCGATGCTGGCTGGGAAGACGAGCTCGGCGTTGCGGGGATGCATGAAGGGCGCGGGGTCGGCCTTGAGCATGCGGGCGACGGCACCTTCGGCGGCGGCATTGCGGTTGGCGCCGGAAGCGGCGATGTCGAACAGCCTGACCGGCACGCCGGCGTTCGCCACGTGGGCGGCAATCCCGGCGCCCATGACGCCGGCGCCGAAAACGGCGACCTTGCGAATCTCGGTCACGCCACGGCCTCGAGGACGGTGGCGATCCCCTGGCCGCCGCCGATGCACTGCGTCGCCAGGGCCAGGCGGCCGCGGCCTTCGGCGATGAGGCTGGCGGCCTTGCCGGTGATGCGGGCGCCGCTCGCTCCGAGCGGATGGCCGAGCGCGATGGCGCCGCCGTCGAGATTGACCTTTTCCGGGTCGAGGCCGAGATCGCGCAGGACGGCGAGCGACTGGGCCGCGAAGGCTTCGTTGAGCTCGATCAGGTCGATGTCGGCAAGGGTGAGGCCGGCCCGCTCGAGCGCCTTGCGGGAGGCCGGGACCGGACCGATCCCCATGATCTCCGGCGCGCAGCCGGCAACCGCGATGGAACGGATGCGGGCGAGCGGCTTCAGGCCGTGGGCCGCGGCATAGTCCTCGCTGCACACGAGCGTGGCCGCGGCACCGTCGGTGAGCGGCGACGACGTGCCGGCCGTCACGCTGCCATTGGCATCGAAGGCGGGCTTGAGCTTGGAGAGGTCCGCCGCCGTCGTGTCAGGCCTTATGCAGCCGTCGCGGCCGATAGTGCCGCCGTCCGTCGCGATGGGGACGATCTCCGCATCGAACCGTCCGGCGTTCTGTGCGGCGGCGGCGCGCTTGTGGGACTCGACGGCGAACGCCTCCTGCTCGGTGCGTGTGATCTGGTAGCGGGTGGCCAGGTTCTCGGCGGTCTCGCCCATGGAGATATAGGCCTGCGGATAGGTCTCGCAGAGCTTCGGATTCGGCATCGGATTGAAGCCCATCATGGGCACGCGGGTCATGGATTCGACGCCGGCACAGATGAAGGCCTCGCCGGCGTTCATCCGGATAGCGCCGGCGGCCATGTGAATCGCATACATGGACGAGCCGCAGAAGCGATTGACGGTCGCTCCGGCGACGGACTTCGGAAGGCCGGCCTGGAAGACGACGAGGCGGGCGACGTTCAAGCCCTGCTCGCCCTCCGGCATGGCGCAGCCGAGGATCAGGTCCTCGACGTCGCCGGCATCGATGCCAACGCGCCTGACCAGGCCGTTCACGACCTGGGCGGCCAGGTCGTCGGGGCGGACCTTGCGCAGATCGCCCTTGTTCGCCGGCGTGAAGGGCGAGCGCACATAGGCGGCGACGACGACGTTCTTCATGGTCTCATCCTGTCTGTCTCGCCGATCGATCGGCGGTCTCGCTGCCGGCCTTACGGGCCTCCTCGGCGAGGAGCTCCTTCTTGGCGATCTTGCCGATCAGCGTCTTGGGCAGTGTATCGCGGAATTCGATCTCGCGCGGCGTCTGGAACGGCGCCAGGCGTTCCTTGCAGAACGCCTTGAGCTCGCCGGCCGTCAAAGTCATGCCGTCGCGCGTCTTCACGAAAGCCTTGACGATCTCGCCGCGATGCGGGTCGGCCACGCCGCAGACGGCGACCTCCTCGACGGCGGGATGCAGATGAAGGATCTCCTCCACCTGGCGCGGATAGACGTTGAAGCCGCCGCTCAGGATCAGGTCCTTGATGCGGTCGACGATGAACAGGTAGCCGTCGTCGTCGAGATAACCGACGTCGCCGGTATGAAGCCGCATGCCGCGGAAGATGTCGACATTGTCCTCGGCCCGGTTGGCGTAGCCGACCATGACCTGAGGACCGGAGATGCAGATCTCGCCGCGCATGTTGGGTCCGAGCAGGCGGTCGGGATCGTCGAGGGCGACGATCTCGATCGTCGTTCCGGGGAGCGGCAATCCGACCGAGCCGGGCTTGCCGCCCGACAGCGGATTGATGGTGCACACCGGGCTCGCCTCGCTCAAGCCGTAGCCTTCGAGCAGGCGGCAACCGGACAGGCTTTCGAAGCGGTCCTGAACGGCGGCGGGCAAGGGCGCGCCACCCGAGATGCAGAATTTGAGGCTCTTCAAGTCGTATTTGGCGATGTCGCGCACCGCGTTCATGGCCGAGAACATGGTCGGGACACCGATCAGGATCGTCGCCCGCTCGCGGGCCACCGCCTGGAGGACGTCGCGCGTCTGGAAGCGCGGCTGGAGGATGATCTCGGCACCGATGGCAAGGCCCATGTTCATCACCGCCGTCATGCCGAAGGAATGAAAGATCGGGAGGACGGCAAGCGTCTTCTCGGCGCCGCGCACGACATCGGGCGCCCACAGGAGGAGCTGCTCGACGTTGGCGCTGAGGTTGGCATGGGTGAGCTGGGCACCTTTCGGCATGCCGGTGGTGCCGCCGGTGTATTGGAGCACGGCGACCTCGGTCGACGGATCGATGTCGGGCGGCGTCACGGCGCCGTCGTTGTCCAGGAGCCGGTAGAACGGAAGATGGCGGTCGTCCTCGACGACGGCGGCGATCTCGTTTCCCTTGAGGAGGCCGAACATGACCTTCTCGGTGAAGCGCAGCACGCCGCGCATGGGGCAGACGACCAGCTTGTCGAGCGGTCCGCCGCTGCGCGCCAGGTCGTCGACCTTGTCGTAGAGGCCCTTGAGGTCGAGGGTGAAGAGGATGCGGGCGCCGCTATCGACGAGCTGCCGCTCGATCTCGTATTTGGCATAGAGCGGATTGATGTTGACGACGATGCCCCCCGCCTTAAGCACGGCGTGGAAGCAAATGACGGCATAGGGACAGTTGGGCAGCAGGAGGCCGACCTTGGTGCCGCGCCCGACACCGAGGGCCTGCAGCCCCTTCGCCGTCCGGTCGACCAGGCGGGCGAGGTCGCGATAGCGGTACTGCTTGCCGCGGAAGCTCATTGCTATCCGATCGGCATAGGCCTTGACGGCCTCGTCGAAGAGCGCGGTCAGCGGCCGCGGCTCGATCGGGGTGCGCCAGTCGAGGCCGGGCGGATAGGATTTCTCCCAGGCATGCGGCGCACCGGCCGCGGGAGCGGTGCGCGGGGCGAGGAAGCGGAACGGGCGCAGCACGGTCGCGGGCAGGGCGAGGCGGCGGCGGACGGCGGCCGGAGCCGGGGCGGCCGCGGCGACCGGTTCGGAGACGCGGGCGAGAAACGACAGGAGGCGGCTTCGCGTGTCGCCGATATCGTCGCGGATGATGCCGTGGCGCTCGGCGGCCACGAAATGGATCGACTTGCGCGGCGAACCCAGCCGGTCGTGAATATGACGGGCGCTTTCGGGGTCGACCTCGGGATCGTCGGAGGCGTGGAGCACGGCGACGGGGCAGCGGACGTCGGGCAGGCGGCGGTCCATCTCGTCGATGGCGCGGCGCAATTCGAACAGGCCGCGGATCGGCACGCTCGCATAGCTGATGTCGGGATGCTCGGGCGCATTGGGGCGGAAGGGAACGAGCCCTTCCTCCTTGTAGGTCCATTCGGTCAGGCGATTGAGGTTGTGCAGCACCTGCACGAAGGCGAGCGACCGGTTGCGGAACTTCACCGGCGCGCAGACGGAGGCGACGCCCGTCAATCCTTGCGGCGCCTCGGCAGCCAGCCGCAGCGCCAGGACGCCACCGAGGCCGAAGCCGACGATGCATACGCGATCGCACAGGAGGGAAGCGATCTCGTGGCCGCGGCGCACCGATTTCAGCCAGTCCTGCCAGCTGCGGTCGCGGAGGTCGGCCGGCGAGGTGCCGTGGCCGGCGAGGCGGACGCCGACGACCGTATATCCCGCGGCGGCAAGGGCATCGCCGAAGGGCCTGAGCTCGGCCGGCGAGGCGAGGAAGTCGTGGACCAGAACGACGCCGAGCGGGCGGCGCGTTTCGGGAAGGAGCAGATAGGGCTCACCGGGAGTCGCGGCGTTCCCCTGCGGCTCGAGATGGGGCGACGAGCGGCCGCGGGCCCGCTGATAGGCTCGCATCTCGTCGTCGAGGAGACCGCGGGCGATGCGGTCGCTGCCGTCCAGAGATTCCTCGGCAAGAGCGCGGTCGACGGCGCGGCGCGCCGCCGGCACGGGTGCGACCTCGTTGGCGTAGACCAGCACGACGTTCTCGAGGCGCGGATCGCGTCCGCCGCTCTCCTGGCGCAGGCGCGGCTTGAACAGGTAGCGCTCGCCGTCGACCTCGATGAGGCCGGAGGCGACGGCGGTGGCGATGAAGTCGGCGAGAAGCGGGCTCGACCCGTCGTGGATGCCGCCATAGAGATCGGGGTCGAGCAGGCTTCGATGCAGGTGGAGCGACGGCTCGCCCTGAGCGTATTTGAAAGCGAGATAGAGCAGGCGGTGAAAACGGTCGCGGGCGATGCCGGTCTCGCCGCGGCCGTAGAGCAGGGTGACGAGACGCGAGGCGAGGTGGTTCAGGTTGATGGTGAGGCGACCGTACATCTCCTCCATGCACAGGTCGCGCAGGTGCTCGACACGGCTCTTCATGCGCATGTTCACCATGCGCTCGATCCAGCGGCCGGCGGTGTCCTTCAGCGCGAACAGCTGCTCCAGGCTCTCGACGCGCTCGAAGATGCGGCCGAGTAGCAGGCGGTCGAAGATGTTCCAGGTGATGTGGGGATGGATGGGCTTGCCGAAGCGGATGTCCATGTCGGTCCGGCGCAGCACCAGATTGCCCTCGACGAGAAGCTCGTCCCGGGTCCGCGCCTCGAGCTCGCCGGCGAAGAACTCGGCCGCCTTGCTCAGGATGTTGTCGCCGGTGTGGATGGGGAAGAAGGTGATGTTGGCCGGAACGATCAGGGTCGGCAGGCGGGCCGCGGCGATGAGGGAGGGGCGGTCCTTCAGGCCCAGGGCGGCGACCCAGCGGTCGAGGCGCTCGACGTCGCCCGCCTCATCGACCGAGAGGATGCGCTTCTTGAACACCTCGAGGACGAAAGCGAGGGCGGCGGCCCCCTGGCGATGCTTGCGCGGCTCGCGGACGGCGCCGAGGCGGCGGTCGAGGGCCGGCCCGTCGGCGGAGACGCGGCGGTCCTTGATCATGCTGCCTTCGGGAAAGAAGATCACCTTGCGGCCGCGCAGGATCTCGGCGGCGAGGAAGGGCAGGAGGCCCGGGTAGTTGTTGGGCACCGCGCCGCAGCTCCACAGGAGCTTGGCGAAGCGGTCGTTCTTTGCGAACAGGTCGTGGGCGGCGACGCAGCGGCAGTAGGCGCCGGTCGCCTGGTGGATGAAGTATTGAGGGATGACCGTTTCGATGCGCGCGAAATGGTTGAAGAGGAAGATCTGGCCGGCCTCGATATGGCCGTCGGCGTCGTGCACCTTGATGTTAATGCCCAGCCGGCGGCGCAAAAGGGAGAACGCCCTCACGCACCATTCGTAGAACGCTTCGTTGATCTCAAATTCCGGGCTGCGATTCATGAAGCCTTTGAGACGTTCGCTCCGTTCCGGCTTTCGTGGAGAGCCGGCCCACTCACTTCCCTGCCAGAGCGTATTCACCAATTATTGTAGGGTCTTTGTGCTAAGATTCCATTCGGAGTTAAGGTTTAAACCTCGTATACGACGCCGCCTTCCCGCGAGCCCATGCCTCCACGGCAACCCATTTCCGTCCTCGACAGCCACGCGGTGACGAACCAGCCGCCGCCGCTCGTCGACGTCAACCTGTTCGACACCGACCCGCTCATCGTCGCGGCGCTCGAACGCGAGGGCGCATCCTTCGCGGCGCAACGGGCGCGGGCACTCGGCGAGGTGCTCGGAAGCGAGCGGGTCATGGAACTTGCCCGTGCGGCAAATCGCAATCCGCCGGAGCTTTCGAGCTTCGACCGCTTCGGACAGCGCATCGACGAGGTCTCCTACCATCCCGCCTATCACGAGCTCATGGCGATCGCGAAGTCGCACGCGGTGCATTCCATCGGCTGGACGGCGGGGGCGCGCGGCGGGCACGCCGCTCATATGGTGCTCGAGTACCTGCTCGTTCAAGCCGAGGCGGGCGTGTGCTGCCCCATCACCATGACCTACGCATCGGTGCCGGCGCTGCGCCGGGAGCCGGCGGTCGCGAAGGAGTGGGAGGCGAAGATCACCGCCGCCGCCTACGATCCGCGCTTCGTGCCGCCGGCTGAGAAGGCTTCGGCGACGATCGGCATGGCGATGACCGAGAAGCAGGGCGGCTCCGACGTGCGCGCCAACACGACGCGGGCGAGCGAGCTCGGCGACGGCGGCTTCGCGCTCACCGGCCACAAGTGGTTCTGCTCGGCGCCGATGTCGGATGCGTTCCTGACGCTGGCGCAGACGGGCAGCGGCCTCACGCTGCTTCCTGGTGCCGCGCTGGCGCCCGGACGGCACGCGCAACCCTTTCTTCATCATGCGGCTCAAGGACAAGCTCGGCGACCGCGCCAACGCCTCCTCCGAGATCGAGTACAAGGACACATGGGCGCGGCGGGTCGGGCCCGAGGGCGAGGGCGTCAAGACGATCATCGAGATGGTGCACCACACGCGCCTCGACACGGCGCTCGCCGCGGCGGGGCTGATGCGGCAGGCGGTCGTCCAGGCCGTGCACCACGCCCATCACCGCCGGGCGTTCGGCAGGCTGCTCGCGGAGCAGCCGCTCATGCGCAACGTGCTCGCCGACCTCGTCGTCGAATGGGCGGCGGCGACGCTGCTGGCGGCGCGGGTGGCGCGCGGCTTCGACGAGGCGCATGAAGATGCGGCGGCGCTGCCCTTCGCGCGGCTCTCCGTGGCGCTCGCCAAGTACTGGAACAACAAGCGGCTTCCCGGCCACGCGGCGGAAGCGCTCGAATGCCATGGCGGGGCAGGCTACGTCGAGGATTCGACGATGCCGCGGCTCTACCGGCAGGCGCCGCTCAACGGCATCTGGGAGGGATCGGGCAACGTCATCTGCCTCGACATCCTGCGCACGCTGAAGCGCGAGCCGGCGGCGCTCGCCGCCGTCCTTGGCGAGGCGGAAGCGGCGCGCGGAACCGAGAAGCGGCTCGACCGGGCGGTCGTGCGGCTCAAGGACGAGATCGCCGACGAGAGCGACAGCGAGGTTCGGGCGCGGCGGATCGCGGAGCGGATGGCGCTCGTCCTGCAGGGATCGCTCATGGTGCGGCACGGGCCGGAAGCGGCGGCGGACGCGTTCCTCGCCTCCCGGCTCGAGGACGACTGGGGGCGGGCCTACGGCACGTTGCCGAAGGGCGTCGCCTTCGATCGGATCATCGCGCTCGGGCGCGTCGGCGGCTGAACAGGCTTCGCCGCCGGGCGGCTTCGAGCCTCCGGGAGAGAAGGGAGTGTGGAGCGCCCACCTCGCGGGGGACTTCGCGAAGTCGACAGGCAGTGGCAATCAGGATGCCCCGTGAAGGAGCGCTCCACCGGTGTTTCGCCACGGCATCGCCATACTGCGATCTCGCCAGGGCCTTTGGCTGAGATGAACCCAACCTCGGCACCCGGCTGTGCTGAGCACGCTCCGTCTTAGGAGGGTCAGGCCGGAGACGCCGCCCGGACTTCGTCACCTGTTCGCACAGACAACTTCGCCCGAGGCACCGATCACCCGCCACGCCGTCGGAGCTATCCGGACAACGCCTCCCATGTGGAAGGTGACGGTTTCGATCTACCTATCTAGGAATATATTGTCAAGGAATATTTGCACATTTTGTTCACTAGATGAACTGCTCATCACATATAGTGGACTCTTTGCCTTTGAGGCGGCTCTAAGTTCGTCTAAGCGACAATTGCCGTCGGAGTGGTGAGTCTCTCGAATGATGCCCTACGAATACATAGCGTACATTGATGAAGCCGAGATCCTGGAATTGATCGTGTTCGGCCGATTGACCTTGTTGGTGGTACAGACTGGTGTCCCTAGCAAGCCTCCTAGTTAGAAAAAAGCCCGATCTATCTCTGGTTGAATTCGTGCTTCGCTGCTGCTCGAAATGCGAATAAGACAGCGCAGAGATCTGCATTTTCGACATTTGACGGGATCGAAAGCTTCAACTGTGCACTGCAATGGCCAAGCTACCTACACCGTTCTCTGTGCTTGCATCGAACAAGAAAAACATGCGTGGTTACCGCAACCCGAGGGCGGAAGCTGGAGGTGGTTACCTTCAATCGAGTCAATGTTTTACAACTTTTGTATTCGGTTGCTTCTAGAGCGCGTTACAGATTACTGCGAAAGACGATCAATTAGGGAATTTGGTTCAGTAAAAAAAGTAAGAGTTGTTTTTTCCCAGCGGGGAGGCCTCTCCTATGGCCAAACAGCTGCGTATGCGGAGCTTCTTAGGATGCAAGCTCGCGCTGGGACTAGCTACCTTCAGAAGCGGCAAATTAAGTGGCAGGTTTTGGATGGCTCACTTATCCAGCCTTCCAATCATTCGCAAGTCGCCGGCCTTCAGATAGCCGATGCAGTTGCAAGTTCATTTTTTCAGGCTGCCGACCTATTGGACTGCCGGAACGACACTCGCTATGCAGAAGCGCTGAGACCACTTGTAGCGACGGAGAACGGTTCGTGCGCTGACTATGGTGTTTGTCTCCAACCTACTCCGCCTTGGAAGGCTAAACTTCTCCCAGCACAGAAGAGGATTTTCGAGTTTTATGGCTATCAGTTTTCAGTGGTGGGCCCCGGCTTCGTTTCCATCGGCTGGTAGTACAGGTCGCCATCCAAGGGGCAACCATCCAGCACAACTGCCCATCTGTCGGAACAGAAGGGCCCCGAGTTTGCCCGGCGTCTCCCACCACGAACACTATGTCACGAAGGGATGATTAAATCAAGAATCTTAAATCGATTCAGCTGCTTACGCGCTAAGTTGCTGGTGGGACTCCCGAAATCAATGAGGTCGGCCAAACTCTTATTGTTAGAAATCCCATCCGGGCACAAGGTTCGCCGGCTCGATGAAACGGCGATTTCCTTCGCGAAGGGATGAAATCTCCGCAAGCTCGTCAGTTGAAAGTTCCAGCTTCTGCGCGTTCCAACTTGCCCGGATATGGGCCGGCTTGTTGGAGCGCGTCAGCACGTAGATGTCCTGGGCAAGCGCCCAGTTCAGGATCACCTCGGCGGCGCCGACGCCGCGCTTGTCGGCGATGCGCTGGATCGCCGGCACCTTCAGGCATTCGCCGCGTGCCAGCGCGCCATAGGCGGTGAGCTTCATGTCGTTGTCGCGCGCCGCCTTCTCGAGCGGCCGCTGGTCGATCAGCGGGTGATACTCCACCTGATTGGTAACAAGCTTGCCCTTGGCGCGCTTCGCAGCGCGCTCCAGCATCTTCGGCGTGAAGTTGCTGACGCCGACCTTGCTCGCTAGCTCCATCGTCTGGCACTCCACGAGTCTGTCTATGGCGCCGTCGAACAGGTTCTTGTCGCGACTCGGCCAGTGGATCAGGAGAAGGTCGACGCGGTCGAGCCGCAGCGCATCGAGACTCTTCCTGACGGAGTCGAAAAACCGCTCGGGCCCGAGGTTGTCGGGCGCCACCTTGGTCGTGACGAAAACCTCGTCCCGCTTCAGGCTTGAATCGCGCACCGCATCGCCGACGTCACTCTCGTTGTCGTAAAGCTGCGCGGTGTCGAGATGGCGAAAGCCCGCCTCGAAGGCGACGGCAATCGAATCGTGCGCCTCCTTGCCGCGCAGCGGCCAGGTGCCGAAACCGAGCTGAGGAATTTCCTGCATTGCGTTCACGCTATCAGTTCGGTGGGGCCAAGCAAGCTGGCTGGGGATAAGCGATCGCAGGCTTTGACAGGTCGATGCGACTCGCTCATGAAGCGCTCCGTTACTGACTAACCAATTCTGATTGTTGCATATTCTTAAAGGAATTTTCATGGCAGAGCGCCGGCGCTGCGTAGCTTTTCTATTCATTCTGTTCATCTCGCTTTTCTCAGACAGTGCGTTCCCACAATCCATCTCCGCAGCGATCCCGAATGCGCCGGATCGTCTCTCGGCGGCGCGCAGCGGGCAATCGCAGAACGGAAAGTTCACATACGGCATCGATCTCGCGGTGCCGCAGTTCCGCGGTCTCGAGCCGCAACTGCGCCTGGCGTACACTTCAGCCAGACGCTGGCGAACGCGGCCAGGCATCGGCACTGGCTCGGCATCGGATGGACGCTCGAGGGTCACTCAAGCATCGAGCGGGCAGCGCCGGGGCGGGGAACGCCATTCTTCGACGATGCGCGCGATGTCTTCCTCCTCGACGGAGAGGAACTGCTCGCCTGCCCGTCGGGCACGGCAAGCCCGGGATGCGCGAGCGGCGGGACGCATGCGACGCGGGTCGAGAACTACCTGCGCATCGCGCGGGACGCTTCGGCCAATCAATGGACGATCACGGGGCGGGATGGAACGGCGCATGTCTATCATCCGATTGCGACCTGGTTGGGATCCGCTTCGAGCAATGCGCAGCTCATCAGCAACTTTCGCTGGCTCCTCGTTAGCGTCGCGGACACGCGCGGCAATCGCGTCAACTACGACTACCCATGCGAGGCGGACGCGCAGTGCTATCCGAAATCGATCCGCTACAACGGGACCGTCGTCACGTTCCACCTCGAAGCGCGGCCGACCGAGGACCAGAACAGCTATGCGACGGCGTGAGCCTCGCGCAGGCCAAATCGCGTATCGCGACGGTCGACATCACAACCAGCGGCGAGCGGGTTCGGGCGTATCGCCTCACTTACGCCCAGAGCCCGAGCACCCAGCTTTCGCGTCTCGCCTCGGTGCAGCAGTTCGGCTCGGATGCCAGCGTCGATGCCACGACGGGGGCGATCACCGGCGGCAGCGCGCTGCCCGCGACGGAGCTCTCCTATTCCGAGGAGGTACGATCCTTCAGCAACGTCGATACAGGGCTTTGTGACAGCGGGACATCGTACGCCAATAACTAAATCGTCGAAGAGCGCAATCGTGACGCAGCGGATCCTCGGCGATTTGCAACGGCGACGGGCGCAGCGACGTTGCCTATGAACGTCGAGCTGGAGTTACAGGAAACAGGGAAGCCGCGAAATCGAGTACGAGTACTATTCGTGCAGCGCGGGGATTTCGAACTTTCATCTGTCTTCAAGCAATGGCTTCGATACCCTCAATGGCGTCATTTTCTTCAACGGCAATGAGAAGGACGAATGCACCGGCTATCCCAACCTCAGCACGGCGCTCGGGGATTTCGACGGCGACCTCAACACGGACATCGTCGTCAGCAAGAAGATCCTCGAGCTCAACAACAAGGGCGTGCTCACGGCGCAATCCTACAGCCTGCCGAGCAGCGTGACGGCGCTTGGCGCACTTCGACGGCGACGGGGCAACCGACGTCCTGACGTCCTCGGGAAAGTCACGCGAGGTCTTTTTCGCGACGGGCAGCGAGTTCCTGGGCAGCCAGGCGGTGCACCTACAACTTCAAGGTCGGACTTCGCGCAGATCGCCGATGTCTACGGCGACGGGCGCGACGACATCATCTACATCACGATCAAAAGTCCGACCAGTCGTACGATCAGGCTCGCCTCGAGCACTGGTTTCGTCTACCTGACAGCCATAACCGGCGGTGCCAGCACGGTCGCCGACGTGAACGGCGACGGGCGGGCGGACCTGCTGGCCAGCGCCACCCAGTCGAAGGTCACCACCTACTATCCACTCATCTGACGGGCGCGGGCTTCGAAACCGTGTCCATCGGCCAGTGGACGAGAACGCAGAAGCCCGGGGTCCTCGACCTCAATGGCGACGGACGCGCCGATGCTACGAGAGTCTCTCGGCAAGCGGCGTCCCCTTGGCGCATGCCCAGGGTGTTGCGACGTCGAGCTGGTCGGTCCGCTCGAGCGTTTTCGTCGGCGCCGGCGACTTCAACGGCGACGGGCTGCCGGACTTCCTGCTCGGCAGCAAGACCGACAGCACCGCCTGGAACGGCAAGATCGCCTATTCCAATGGACCGCAGCCCGATTTCCTCACGGCGGTCAGGTACCCGATGGGCGGCGTCACGACCATCGCCTACCATTCATTCAGCGCCTCGAACGGAACGAACGCCGCCGCACTCAAGGCGCCGACGTCACGGCTGCCGTTCGTGATGCAGACGGTGGCGAGCGTCACGGCTGACGACGGTCTCGGCTTGGCGTCGTCGAAGGCGACGACGCGCTTTGCCTATGCGGGCGGCAAGTGGGACGCCAAGGAGCGGCGGTTCCTGGGCTTCAAGACAGTGACCGTCACGCATCCGTGCAATACCGGCGAGACGGCCTGTCCGAAGACCGTCATCACCGCGCGGCAGGACCTCGCGGCGGCGCGTGCGCCCGAACACATCGAGGAGCAGGACGGCAGCGGGACCGTTCTCCGGTCGCTCGCGCGGACCTGGAGCAGCAACAACGCGGCGGCACCGTTCACGGCGCTGGTGACGGGGGAGGCGCAGACGGAGCATGCGGGCGGCGCCACGAAAACCGCGCGCGTTTCCTATTCCTACGATTCCTACGGCAACCTCACTCAGCGCACGTATCACGGCGACGATGCGTGACGGGCGACGAGCGCGCCGTCGCGACGTCCTTCTTTCCCAACCGGACGGCCTATGTGGCGAGCTGCCCGGCGCGCGAGCAGCTGATCGCCACTCCAACCGGCACGGCGACGTGCTCACGGACACCCTGCATCTCCATGACGGCGCGGCATCGCACCAGACGCCGCCGCTCCGCTGCGACGAGACCGAGACCCGCCGCTGGGACAGCGGCTCTGACGGCTACGTGACCACTTCGGCGCGCTACGACGGCTTCGGCAACCTGGTCGGCCGGACGGACGAGGTCTGCAACAGCACGACCATCGAATTCGAATGCCACCTACAATCTCTTCCCGTACGAAGCCTTCTTCTGACTTTCATCAAGCTATTAGTGCTTCGAAGTAACTGCGTTTTCGATCCCGTCTGCCAGTCAAGACGAGCGAGACCGACGTCAACGCGCTCACGACGCGCCTGGCGCGCGACGCCCTGTGCCGCGACATCCGGTCGACCGTCCGTATCGGGGCTCCGAAACGCAATATGCGACTACCAGCTACCAGTCGCTGGGAACGCCGCGCGCGCAGCATATCCGCGTCGCCACCAATCCGCCGCACAGCGCTTCGCGCGAGGCCTGGCACGAGACCTATCTCGACGGCTTCGGACGCAGCGTCGTCACGCGCAGCAGCGGGCCGACCGCCGAGCAGCCTATCCGCGTCGCGCGAAGCTATGCGGCGCGCGGCCAGGTCGAGAGCGAGACGGCACCCTATTTCGAGAGCGAGAATGCCTATGCGACGGTCTACCGGTATGACGGGCTCGACCGGCCGATCCGCCGCACCCATGCCGACGGCACGGCGATCGCCACGGCCTACGGCTTGTCAGCGTCGAGCTTCGCTACCGTCACCGTCACCGACGAGCTCGGCCGCACGGCCACCCTCCACAGCGATGCGTACGGGCGGAAGCTGCGCGAGGTGCGCCGGCTCGACAGCATCGACGTCGCGACGACCTATTTTTTCGATCATGCCGACAATGTCACCGATATGGCCGATCCGCTGGGGAATGCCTGGCGGTACTCTTACTACTCGCTCGGCCGGCGGACGCGGGCGGATGACCCCGACCTCGGCGCGTGGAGCTACGCCTACGATGCCAAGGCCGCCTCGTCCGCCAGGTGGACGCGAAGGGGCAGTCGACGAGCCTCGCCTACGACGTGCACGACCGGCTCACCGAGCGGCGCACCGTGTCGGCGGACGGCGTCACGTTGCTGGTCGTCAACCGCTACGACGAGGCGCGGCCCGGCTATCACAATGCGGGGTTCCTGACGGGCGCCACACGCAGCGTCGGCGGCGCGACGGTCGCCGAGACCGCTTACGACCAGGACGAAGCGGGGCGGCTGGCGCGGCAGAGCTGGACTGTCGAGGGGGTCACCCACACGCTGTCGTCCACCTACGACGCCGGCGGACGCGTGGTGGAGCGGACCTATCCGGATGGAACGTCGTCGGGCACGCACGCCTACAACGCGGCTGGCTGGCTCGACAGGCTCGGGCTCGCCATCACGGCGATGCGCTACGACGCGCGCGGGCAGGCGGTCGGCGTCGAGCTCGGACGGGGGCGCGCACCGTCTCCACCTACGATGCGGCGCGCTGCTGGCTCGTCAGCAGGTCGACGACGATGGGCGCGGCGCAGCTCCAGTCGCTTACCTCTTCGCGCGGGCCGACGAGGCGGATCGAGGCTATCACCGGATCGAGCGCGGCGGAGACCTGGTCGTACAGCTATGACACGCTCGACCGGCTGGTCCGGGCCGACAACCAAGGTGACGATCCGCTCGACGAGACCTATGCCTATGACCTCGCCGCAACATGCTGTCGAACAGCCGTGTAGAGCTGTACGGTACCCGATGCAGGGAGCGGGCTCGGTCCGGCCGCATGCGCCGGTGCGGATCGGCGATGAGACGCTCACCTATGACGGCAACGGCAATCTCCTCAGCTTCGGGGCGAAGAGCTACAAGTGGGATGGGGAGAACCGGCTCCAGTCGGTCAACGGGTCGGTGTTCTTTGCCTACGGGCCGGACGGGGAGCGCATCGCCAAGCGCGATGCGTCGGGCACCACCGTCTTTCTCGGCGACGACGTCGAGGTCCGGGGCGGGCTCACCACCGCCTACATCCATGACGATGTGCGGGTCGAGGGCGGGATTACGACGTCGCTTTCCCGCGACCACCTGGGCTCGATCCGGGTCGAGACGGAGGGCGAGGGGCTAAGCCGCAGCCTCGCCTATGGAGGATATGGCAAGCCCAGGCAGGCGATGGCCGGCAAGGGTTACATCGGGGAGCGGCATGATCCCGAGACAGGGCTCCTCTATCTCCATGCCCGCTATCTCGATCCGGTCATTGGCCGCTTCATCCAGCCCGATCCGTGGGACCCGACCCTCCCCGGCGTCGGCACCAACCGCTACGCCTATGCCGACAATAACCCGGTCAATCTGTGCGATCCCCTTGGCCATGCCTGGATGGAGAAATGACAATCGGTGCGTACCAAACGTGCACAATGCGGCTGGAATGTAGTCCTGCCTGCAATTGCTGGGATGTCCTCAATCTTGCGGTTCTATTGGATTGGATCGACTTCGCGGGCAAATTTGGTGAGTGGCGTATTGAGAAATGATCTTTGCCCAAACTGTCGTTGAAAAATTTTATCACGTGAAGAGTGATCCGAGCCCGTGGGCTTCACAGACTTCACGATTCTTTCTCATCAAGATTGCGCGCGAAAAAAATAGACAATATCCGATGGCGCTGCAACCGATTGACACTTCGGCGCGACTCCACCATTGAAGATCGATTGCTTACGTCACCAATTTCCGATTGCGCGCGGTTGTTCAGAGAGTTTTCATGACGCGATTTTTTCAGTCCGGTGCTTTTTTAATTGCTTTCTCGATGTCCTATCCTGCGACCCTCGCATTCGCCACTGAAACCCAACCCGTGCAGCTTGCAATGTCGTTCGAGTCTGCGGAATCGGAATCGATGTCCGACGCGCATGCAATGGGCGCCTCCGATCCCGCGACAGGGCTTCCCGTCCACTCCATCGGACCCGGCGACCCGACGATCATCCCCGTGCCGGAGACGGAAGTCCCGGAGGCGTCACCGGCATCTTCGGGAGTCTCCAAGTGAGCGGCGATGTCATCGCACATCAAGCGGCTTCGTACATGGACTGCCCGACATTTCCGCGCAGGTGGCGTGCGAACGAGCAGCACCGCGCGCGGGTAGTCGATCAAATTTCCTTCGCAACAAGAATCCACACCCATGCGCAGATCGAAGGTTGCAAAGCTTCGGCGTCTGACGATACGAAGAGACGGCGACCGATATGTCGTCGATGTCCTGCAGCCATGCGGCACGTTCGCGTTCGAAGCGCGCACGCCCGCGGAGGTCGACGCGCTGTTGGAAAAGCTGATCGAGATCGGGTTCTCCATTCGTGATTTCCAGAATGCCATGGCCCAGTCGAACTCGCACGGCAAGAGCTGCCTGCGCTAGCCGCTCCGTCGCGCTTCGACTGCGATCCGCCGCCCTTCCTCTCCGGAGCAAGGGCCGCCGCTCGGCCGGGTGTGCGTTGCGCGTCCTCGACGGCGCCTTCCCCTGATCGCGAAAATCGCCCGCACCAGAAAATTTCTTTTGCCGGTCATTCGCTTTAAGGACTTTTCAACAATGCGCTCGCAGGGAAAGCGGGTTCGGCCCCGCCCGGGAGACGTCATCCTCATTCCGCTGCGCGACGGCCACTACGGCTTCGGCCGAGTGCTCGATCGCGCCATCGTCGCGTTCTACGATCTCCGCCTCGGCGAAGTGCCCGAAATCGATGTCATCCTCGCCGCGCCCGTGGTCTTCAAGATCCGCGTCATGGAAAAGGCCATCGCCGTGGGTGCATGGCCCGTTCTCGACAACCGGGCGCTCGAACCCTGCCTCCTCGCACCGCCGCGCTTCTTCACCCAGGACATCGTCACCGGCGAATGCCGCATCTATCACTGCGGCGTCGAGCGGCCGGCAAGCTTGGGCGAGATCGAGGGCCTCGAATGCGCGGCGATGTGGGAGCCGCATCACGTGGAGGAGCGGCTGCGCGACCATTTCGCCGGCATCCCCAACGCGACCTGCGAAGCCCTGAAACCGACCGCGGTCGCCGCGGCGTCGTGCGGCCGGCGAGCTTGAGCGCGATCGAGGGCCTCGGATGCGCGGCGATGTTGGAACTGCATCATGTGGAGGAGCGGCTGCGCGATCATTTCGCCGGCATCCCCAACGCCACCTGCGAAGCCCTGAAGCCGGCGGCGACTCGCGCATGAAGCCTGCGCAGATTCATTCGGGCGATGCCGAACGCATCGACGAGATCGTCCTCGCCATCGCGACCAAGGACCGCGACCGCATGGCGCGCATCGCGGCCCTGGAGATCTTGGGGGAAGAGCATTTCTGGCCGTATCTCGACCGCATGGACGTGACGTTCATCGCTCCGCCCGCCGATCATCTCGCTCTGGCTTCCATCTTCGGCGATCCGAAGGCGGACGAATGGATCGGAATCGACCTCCCCCTGTGGAGCGAGGAGGAGGGCAGAAGCGACTACACCTTGACGCTCGATATCGATCTCCGCTCATCCCCGCATCGCATCGTCATCAAGTGCCCCCATATCCTCTAGCGTTAAGGCTAAGCTGGCCGGCGCGGCGTTTACCCGAGGGCAATGGGCCACCGAATCTGCTCGGCAATTTCCAACGCTGGAAGGGTTCCAGGGACGGTATTTCCCGTTCCTGAACGGGATCGGTTGCGGCTAGAATGGCGGCCCTGACGGGAGAGATCAGCCATGCGCCATGCCGCGGCCGGCATGATGGGTGTCATTGCGCTTGCCGCGACGGCGATGGCCGCCATCGCGGACGGGCTCGACATCCATGCCGGCAAGGCGCTCTTCGAACGGCGATGGATCGCCTCGCCGTCGTCGACGTCGTCGGCGAACGGCCTCGGCCCGCTCTTCAACGCCACATCGTGCGACGGCTGCCACAAGGGCGGCGGTCCCGCCAGCTTCTCCGTCGCGGGCGACTCGCTCGCGGCACGCGGTTTCGTCGTCCGGCTGGTGGCGCCCGACGGCATGCCCGATCCGCTCTACGGCCGCCAGCTGCAGGAGCGCGGCGTGCCCGGCATGGTGCCGGAGGCGCGCATCTTCCCGACCCTCGTCAAAGGCGGGGGTGAAGGCGTTGATGCGCTCACGCGGATGATCGCGGTGGTGCGCTTCAACGGGCCGGTGCCGACGAGCCTGAGCGAGATCCGCGTCGCGCCGTCGCTCGCCGGGCGCGGACTCATCGAGCAGGCCGACGAGCACGCGGTCATGGCGCTCGCCGATCCCGACGACCGCGACGGCGACGGCATCTCGGGCCGCGTGCGCCGCATCGCGACGCTCGACGGGCGCGAGACGGTCGGACGCTTCGGCTGGAAATCGGCTTCGCCGTCGCTGGCGGTATCGATCGCCACGGCGGCCGCGGTCGACATGGGGCTCGGCTCGCGCCTCGATCCACACCCGCACGGCGACTGCACGACGCTGCAGACGGCATGCCTCGCCCGCCTCACCGGCATCGAAGCGGGCTCGCAAGCGGAACTCGACGACGAGGCCGTGACGCTGCTGTCGACCTTCGTCGCCTCGCTCAAGCCGCCGGCCCGCCCGGGGCAGCCGCCGGCCGCCTTCGAGCAGGCCCGATGCGGTGCCTGCCATGCGCCCGAAGTGGCGGCCCGCGGCGGCGGAACGGTGCCGCTGTTCAGCGATCTCCTCCTCCACGACATGGGCGCGAACCTGAGCGGCCCGGCGCCCGACGGCGATGCCGGCGCCGGCGAATGGCGCACGGCGCCGCTCCTCGACCTCGCACCGCGCGGCGGCAAGCGGCGCTATTTGCATGACGGACGGGCGGCGACGGTCGGCGAGGCCATCAAGTGGCACGGCGGCGAGGCGACGGCGGCGCGCGGCCGCTTCGAGGCGCTGCCGGCTGAAGAGCAGGCGGCCCTCATCCGCTATCTCGAGTCGCTCTAGGATTTCTCCGGAGTCGGACGCGCCGCGCGGACCGCGGCGACGACGGCCCGCGCGACGGGGCGGCCGGCGAGCTCGTCGATCGGCGCCGGGAGGCGGCGGCGCCAGTTCGGACGTTCGCGGTCGGTGCCGGGCACGTTCAGCGGCTCGGCTTCCTCGAAAAGGTCGTCGGCCTGCACCAGCATCAGCGCGGACGGCGCGGAGGCAACCATCGCGTGGGTGGCCGCCATCATCTGCGCATCGTCGTCACCCGGCGCGATGCCCTCGGCGGCGATGGCCGCCTTCAATGCATCGACCTCGCCGGGCGCGGCGGCGCGGCGCCAGCCCATGAAGGTCGGCAGGTCGTGGGAGGAGAGGCAGCAGGCGGAGAGATGCGGATAGCCCAGCGGCGAGCGGAAGGCCGGACCGTCGCGCTCGAACCACAGGAGCTTGTAGGACAAGAGCTTCGCCGCGGCGAGGCGGGCGCGCAGCCCCTCGGGCACGGTTCCCAGATCCTCGCCGACGATCATGCAGCGGGCACGGTGGCTCTCGATCGCCGTCGTCGCGATCAGGGCATCGTCGGGAAAGGTCACATATGCGCCGAGGCTGCCGGGCGCGCCGTCGGGCACCCAGAACTGGCGCATGAAGCCGAGCACATGGTCGATGCGCAGCGCTCCGGCATGACGCATGCCGGCGGCGAGGATGTCGCGATAGATCGCCATGCCGCTTTCGGCAAGCGCCTGCGGCCGGAAGGGCGTCAGGCTCCAGACCTGGCCCGCCGCGGCGAAGGGGTCGGGCGGCGCGCCGAGCGAAACGCCGCCGGCGAAGTGCTGCGGATCGGCCCAGGTCTCGCCGCCGTCGGGCGCGGTCCCGATGGCGAGGTCCCCGTAGAAGCCGTGCGTCAGTCCCGCCGTGCGGCTGCGCTCGGCGGCATCGGCAAGCTGCCGGCCGGCGATCCACTGCAGCCAGACGCGGAACTCCATGGCATCGGCGAGGCGGCGCGCGCTTCGCTCCAGCAGGCGTGGGCTCGCCTTGCGACGCTCGGCGGTCCAGCGGCCGCGGTCGACGGTGCCGGCCTCGTCCGCGAAGGCTTCGAAGGCGGCGTGGCGGCGCAGGGCTTCGCCGCCGTCCCTTGCGAACGCCGCGAAGGCCTGGCGCTCGGCCGAATCCCCTTGCCGCGCGAACCGGTCGAAGGCGGCTTCGAGGATCCTGCGCTTGATCTTCCACACCGCCTCGTAGTCGACATAGCGGCCGGCGCGCAGGGCGGCAAAACGGCGTTCGCCATCGGCGAACAGGCGGCGCGCCCCGCCCTCGCCGAATTCCGTTACGAGCGCCGCGAGGTCGATGTAGATCGGATCGATGAAACGGCGATCGGAAGGCTGGTAGGGGCTGGCGCGGCCGCGATCGGTCGGGAAGAGATGGTGTAGCGGGTTGATGCCGGCCAGTGTGCCGCCGAGCGCCGCCGTCGCCGTGCCGTAACGCGTCAGCGTCTCGAAGTCGCCGATGCCCTGGTCGCCGTCGTGGCGGAGCGAATAGAGATGGGCGGCGAGGCCCCAGCTGCGGCCGCCGTCGCCAAGCTCGCCCGGCACGTATGCGGCAGGCGGCGCAACGACGAGGCGGCAGGCCGGCCCGTCGTCGCCGATGCGGAGGGCGTGGTACCCCATGGGCAGAGGCGGCATGGCGACGCGGCGCGTAGCGTAGTCTTCGCCTTCGAAGCTCGTGCGGCCGTTTTCGGCGGCGGCGAGATCGATGTCGATGTCCCGAGTCTCACCGGATTCGAGCGTGAGATGGAGGGCGGGTCGCCGGTCGACCTCGGCCAATGCCAGACGAAGGGGAAGCTCGAAGGGACGGTCGGCCTCCGCGACGTGCATGGCGGGCAGAAGACGGGCAACACGCTCCTTCATCAGCGCACGGAGCGCTTCCTTCGCCGCGGCGCCGGCCACGGAATGGCCCATCGCGTCGAGGATGGCGCGCTTGGTGTCGAGCCCGACGATGTGATGCTCGCCGTCGATGGTCCACCAGTCGGGCTGGATGCCGGCCGCCGCCGCGATCTCCTCGACGACGGCATCCTCGGCCCGGCGCGACAGGCGGCGGGGCGACAGTCGAATTTCAGCCAGCGCGACGACGGAACGGGGCGGCAGGGCGATGCGCTCGCCCTCGACCTCCTCCTCGAGGTCGGCACGGGTTCGTGCGGACTCGACGTTGAGCTCCCACACATGGCCGGGCCGGGTCGCCGGCAGCACGGCATCGACATTTTCCGTACCGCGGTTGAACCAGATCAAGACCCGGTCCTCGGCATCGTCGTGCAAGAGAACGCCCAGCACGGGCGCATCTGCGGCGTGCCAATCGGCCTCGCTCATGTCCGCTCCCGAAGGTGTCAGCCAACGCACGTCGGGCAGCCCGCCGGGTGCGGCGGCAAGCCCGGTCAGGAAACGGTCCGCAGCGACGGCGGGATGGCGCCTGCGGAACGCGGCAAGGCCGGCGACGAAGGCGATGCGGGCCTGGTCGGCGGCGCTCCAGTCGATCCAGGTCGTCTCATTGTCCTGGGCATAGGCGTTGTTGTTGCCGCCCTGGGTGCGGCCGAGCTCGTCGCCGGCGGTCAGCATGGGCGTGCCGCGCGACAGGAAGAGGGTTGCGAGGAGGGCGTGGACGTCGCGGGTGCGGCGCGCCTCGATCCCGGGATCGAGGGTGTCGCCCTCGACCCCGTTGTTCCACGAGGTCGGCTCGCTGCTGCCGTCGCGATTGTTCTCGCCATTGGCGAGATTGTGTTTCTCCGAATAGGAAACCAGGTCGCGCAGGGTGAAGCCGTCGTGCGCGGCGACGTAGTTGATGGACGCCGACGGCCGGCGGCCGGGTGAAGCGAACACGTCGGAGGAGCCGGCGAGCCGGGTGGCGAGAGCGCCGATGCCGCCTTCGGGGCTTCGCCAGAAGCGGCGCACGTCGTCGCGATAGCGGTCGTTCCACTCGCGCCAGCCGGACGGGAAAGCGCCGAGCCGGTATCCATCGGGACCTGCGTCCCACGGTTCGGCGATCATGGTCAGGCGGCCGAGCACGGGATCCCGTTCGATGGCCCGAAACAGCTCGGCGCCGGTCGAGAAGCCGTGCGGCGTGCGGCCGAGGACGGTCGCGAGATCGAAGCGGAAACCATCGAAGCCGGCGGCGGCCCAATGGCGCAGCGCATCCAGAACGTGGTCGCAGCACCGACGCCCGCTCGGTCGCCAGGGTGTTGCCGCAGCCCGTCCAGTTGACGAGGCGGCCGTCTTCGTCGTGGCGATAGTAAAGCCGGCTGTCGAGACCGCGAAGAGACAGCGTCGCGCCCTCGACGTCGCTTTCGGCGGTGTGATTGAAGACGACGTCGAGGATGACGCCGATGCCCGCCTTGCGGAGGGCGGCGACGGCATCCCTCACCTCGACCATGCCACCCGGGGCCACGCGCGGATCGGGCGCCATGAAGGTCACCGGGTTGTAACCCCACACGTTGGCAAGGCCGAGGGCGGGGAGATGGCGTTCGTCGCACCAAGCGGCAATCGGCATGATCTCGACGGTGTCGACGCCGAGGCGGCGCAGATGGGCGATCGATTTCGGATGGGCGAGGCCGGCGAGCGTCCCACGCTTCGATTTCGGAATCGCCTCGAACCTGCGGGTGAACGTGCGCGCCGAAACCTCGTAGACCATATGCGGCAGCCGCGGCTCGATCGCGATGCGGGGCAGCGCGGCCCGGACGATCGCCTTGGGCATGAAGGGCGCGGAGTTGACGGCGGCCTCGCGCGGCGCCGTGAGCTCGGAGCGAAAAACGAAGGGGCGGTCGAGCTCCACCGCATAGGGATCGACCAGGAGCTTCGATGGATCGAACCAGCGGCCGCGGGCGGGATCGTAGGGTCCGTCGGCCCGCAGCCCGTAGCGGGCGCCCGGCTTGACTGCGCTGATGAAGGCGTGACGGCGGTCGCCGGTGCGCCCCGGCAAAGTCAGGCGCGCCACCTCGCGCCCGCCCTTGGCGTCGAAGAGGCAGAAGAAAACCTCGGAGGCGTGCTCCGAGAGCACGCTCACATTGATCCCGCCGCGGGCGACGGTGACGCCGAGCGGCGAAGGCTCGCCCGGCCGGGCTATGGGTCGGGAGGGCGGCATGAGATCAGGTGATGACCGAAGGCGCGGCGCGGCCGGTCCGCTGCGCGATGCCGGCGATGGCATTCGCGGCCGCGATCAATCCCGCCAGCGTCGCCTGGGTGTCGAGGGCGAGCCGGCTCGGATCGGACTCGAAGCGTTCGATGTAGACGCGGAGCGTCGCGCCCTCGGTGCCGGTGCCCGACAGGCGGTAGACGATGCGGGAGCCGGATTCGAACAGCACGCGAATGCCCTGGCCCGTCGTGACGGAGCCGTCGACCGGATCCCGATAGGCGAAGTCGTCGGCATGCCGCACGACCTCGCCGCCGACGGAGCGGCCGACGAGGCCGGCGAGCCCGCCGCGCAGATCGGCCATGAGGGCTTGAGCGGCGCCGGCGTCGACCTCCTCATAGTCGTGGCGGGTGTAATAGTTGCGGCCATGCTCGGCCCAATGCCGGCGGGCGATCTCGGCAACACTCTCCTTCCGCCGCGCCAGAATGTTCAGCCACAGCAGGACGGCCCACAGCCCGTCCTTCTCGCGGATGTGGTCGGAACTGGTGCCCGCACTTTCCTCGCCGCACAGGGTGGCGAGGCCGGCGTCGAGGAGGTTGCCGAAGAACTTCCATCCGGTCGGGGTCTCGTAGCACGCGATGCCGAGGCGCCCGGCGACGCGGTCGACGGCGGCGCTCGTCGGCATGGACCGCGCCACGCCGGCAAGACCGCCGGCATAGGCCGGCGCGAGCTTCGCATTGGCCGCCAGCATGGCAAGCGAGTTGGAAGGCGTCACGTACTGATTGCGGCCGATGATGAGGTTGCGGTCGCCGTCGCCGTCGGACGCGGCGCCGAAATCGGGAGCGGCCGGCGACATCATCAGGTCGTAGAGAGCGCGGGCGTGAACGAGGTTCGGATCGGGATGATGGCCGCCGAAATCGGGGAGCGGCGTGCCGTTCACGACGGTGCCGGCACGCGCACCGAGGCGTTCCTCGAGAATGGCTTCTGCATAGGGGCCGGTGATGGCGTGCATGGCGTCGAAGCACATGGTGAAGCCGCCGGCGAAGTGATCGGCGATGGCCCCGAAATCGAAGAGCTTCGCCATCAGCTCGGCGTAGTCGCGGACGGGATCGATCACCTCGACGGACGCGCCTTCGATGCGAGTCGTGCCCAGCCGATCGAGATCGAGGTCGGGCGTGTCGGTGGTCTTGAGCGTGTCGATCCTCCTCGTCTCGGCGAAGATCGCTTCGGTGACCTTCTCGGGCGCCGGTCCGCCGTTGGCGACGTTGTACTTGATCCCGAAATCGCCATCGGGCCCGCCCGGATTGTGGCTCGCCGACAGGACGATGCCGCCGAAAGCCTCATACTTGCGGATGAGGTTCGAGGCCGCCGGCGTCGACAGGAAGCCGCCGCGGCCGACAAGAATGCGGCCGAAACCATTGGCGGCGGCCATGCGGATGACGGACTGGACGACCTCGCGATTGTAGTAGCGCCCGTCGCCGCCCACGACCAGCAACGCTCCCGCGTATCCATCGAGCGCGTTGAAGATCGACTGGATGAAGTTCTCCGCATAGTGCGGCTTCTGGAAGACGCCGACTTTTTTCCGGAGGCCGGAGGTGCCGGGTTTCTGGCCGTCGAACGGCCTGGTCGGCAGGGTGACGATCATCGGACCTCCTCGGACGGGGTGCCGGCGTGCAGGGCGCGATAGAGCTCGGCATAGCGGGCGGCGCTGCGGGTCCAAGACACGTCCTGGCGCATGCCGTTCCTCTGGATGCGCGTCCACACTTCGCGGTCGGCGTAGAGCGACCGGGCGCGCTCCAAGGCGTGGCCGAAGGCGATGCGGTCGACGGGTTGAAACTGGATGCCGGTGGCGCAGTCGGCGGCCATCGCGGCATCGTTGGCATCGATGACGGTATCGGCGAGGCCGCCGACTCGGCTGACGATGGGCAGGCAGCCGTAGCGCAGGCCGTAAAGCTGGGTGAGGCCGCAGGGCTCGAACCGCGAGGGAACGAGAATCGCGTCGGCGCCGGCCTGGAGGACATGGGACAGGGGCTCGTCATAGGCGGTGACGACGCCAACGGCGCCGCGGTGGCGCTGGGCGGCGGCATGGAAGGCGCCTTCGAGGCCGGAATCGCCGGAGCCCAGAACGGCGAGACGGCCGCCCGACGCGACGAGCGCATCGACCGCGAGCTCGATGAGGTCGACGCCTTTCTGATGGGTAAGGCGGCTGACGACCGAAAAGAGCGGGCCGTCGTCCTCGCGCAGGCCGAAACGCGTTTCGACGGCGCGCTTGTTGCGCCGGCGGCGATCGAGGCTCGCTGCCTCGTAGGTCTCGGGGATGTGCGGGTCGGTCGCGGGGTCCCAGACGCCCGTGTCGACGCCGTTGACGATGCCGTGCAGCACCGCGGCGCGGGCCCGCAGCAGGCCGTCGAGCCCCATGCCGCCTTCCGGCGTGGCAATCTCGGCGGCATAGGTCGGGCTCACCGTCGTGACGGCGTCGGCGCATTGCAGGCCGCCCTTGAGGAATCCGACGCCGCCGAAATATTCGACGCCATCGATCGAGAAAGCGGCCGGGGGCAGGCCCAAGGCCGAAAAGACGGCGGCGGGAAAGTGGCCCTGGAACGCGAGATTGTGGATGGTGACGACGGTGCGGGCGGGGGATGGTGGACCGAACCTCACATAGGCGGCGGCGAGCGCTCCCTGCCAATCATGCGCGTGGAGGATCGAGGGCGCGAAGCCGGACACGAGGCCGCGGGCGATCTCGGCGCCGATGAACGACAGGGCGGCGAAGCGCATGGCATTGTCGGGCCAATCCTTGCCGCTGGGGCCGACATAGAGATTGCCGGGCCGGTCGTAGAGATGATCGGCCTTGAGGACAAGGAGGTCGAGGCCCCGCAATCGTCCGGCCAGGAGGTCGGCCGGCCCGCCGAACAGGTCGACGAAATGATGGACGGGCGCGAGCTCCGGGCCCGCAGCGAGCACGGCAGGATAGCCGGGCACCAAGGTGCGCACCGAAAACCCGTGCGTCGCGAGCGCGGCGGGCAGCGCGCCTGCGACGTCGGCAAGCCCCCCGGTCTTGACGAGCGGGTAGATCTCGGAGGCGACGGCAAGAACGTGCATGAAGCTCTACGAGGCCAATCTGTCGATCATCGGTTGGGTGATGAGGCACACGCCGCTGGCGGTCCGGCGGAAGCGCTTGGCATCGAGCTCGGGATCCTCGCCGACGACGAGCCCTTCCGGAATCTCGACGCCGCGGTCGATGACGACGCGTTTCAGAGCGGCGTGGCGGCCGACCTCGACATAAGGAAGGACGACGGCTTCCTCCATGCTCGTAAAGGAATTGACCCGCACGCCGGTGAACAAGCAGGGAGCGCCGGAGCGACGCCCCCGAGACGATGCAGCCGCCCGACACGAGCGACGTCACGGCGCTGCCGCGGCGGCCATCCTCGTCATGGACGAACTTGGCGGGCGGCGTGACCTCGCCATAGGTCCAGATCGGCCAGTTGTGGTCGTAGAGATCGAGCTCCGGCACGACATCGGTCAGGTCCATGTTGGCTTCCCAATAGGCGTCGACGGTTCCGACGTCGCGCCAATAGGCGCCGGACTCGTTGTCGGACCGGACGCAGGAGATGGAGAAGCGATGGGCCATCGCCTTGCCGTTGCGCACGATGTAGGGAATGAGATCCTTGCCGAAATCATGGGAGGTCTCGGGCTCACCGGCATCGCGCTTCACCTGCTCGGCGAGGAAACGCATGTCGAAAACGTAAATGCCCATCGACGCCAGCGCCATGTCGGGCTTGTCGGGCATGCCGGGCGGATCCTTGGGCTTCTCGAGGAACGTGACGATGCGGTCGCTCGAGTCGACGTGCATGACGCCGAAGCCGGTCGCGTCCAGGCGCGGGACCTCGAGGCATCCGACGGTAACGTCGGCACCGCTGTCGACGTGGTGCTGGAGCATGAGCTCGTAGTCCATCTTGTAGATGTGATCGCCGGCCAGCACGACCATGTATTGCGGACCGTAGCTCTCGATGATGTCGAGATTCTGGAACACGGCGTCCGCCGTACCGGCATACCACTGGGTCTCGGAGACGCGCTGGCTCGCCGGGAGGATATCGAAGCTTTCGTTGCGCTCCGGGCGCAGGAAGTTCCAGCCGCGCTGGAGATGGCGGATCAGGCTGTGGGCCTTGTACTGCGTTGCGATGCCGATGCGGCGGATGCCGGAGTTGAGGGCGTTCGAGAGCGCAAAGTCGATGATGCGCGACTTGCCGCCGAAGTAGACGGCGGGCTTGGCGCGCTTGTCGGTAAGTTCCATCAGGCGGCTGCCGCGCCCGCCGGCCAGGACGTAGGCCATGGCGTCGCGGGCAAGGGGAGAATGCTTGGCGAGCCTGATCATGGGAGAACGCTCCTACGCAACGGCATCCGCACCTCACGACATTCAGTCACCAACATACTCCAGAAACAACGTGGCGAGCGGCGGCAAGGTCACCTGGGCACTGGCCGGCTGGCCGAACCAGGGCTCGCGACCGGCCCGAACCTCGCCGAAATTACCCATTCCGGTCCCGCCATAGGCTACGCCGTCGGTGTTGATCAGTTCCCGCCAGCGGCCCGGATTGGGGAGTGGAAGCCGGTAGGCGGGGCGCGGAACCGGAGTGAAGTTGGTGACGACGGCGACGGGCCGGTCGCCGGACTCGGCCCGGCGGATCCAGGCGAATACCGAATGCTCGGCATCTTCGGCGACGAGCCACTGGAAGCCGTCCGGCTCGCAGTCGCGGGCGTGGAGAGCGGGCAGGTTGGCATAGAGCCGGTTCAGATCGCCGACGAGCGCCCGAACGCCGGCATGCCAGGGAGCTTCGAGCAGCTCCCAGTCGAGGCCCGAGGCATGGGACCACTCGCGCCGCTGGGCGAATTCCTGGCCCATGAAGAGGAGCTTCTTACCGGGATACCCCCACATGAAGGCATAGTAGGCCCGCAATCCGGCGAATTTCTGCCAGTCGTCGCCTGCCATCTTGGCGAGGAGACTGCCTTTGCCGTGGACGACCTCGTCGTGGGAGAGCGGCAGGACGAAATTCTCCGAGAACGCGTAGAGGAGGCCGAAGGTGATCTCGTTGTGATGGAAGCGGCGGTGGACGTGGTCACGGCCGAGGTATTGGAGCGTGTCGTGCATGAAACCCATGTTCCACTTGAAGCCGAAGCCGAGGCCGCCGCCGTATACGGGCTGCGACACGCCGGGCCAGGCGGTCGACTCCTCGGCGACGGTCATGGCGCCGGGCTGTCCCGCGTACACGACCTCGTTCATGCGCTGGAGAAAGCGGACTGCGTCGGTGTTCTCGCGACCGCCCAGCTCGTTGGGCAGCCATTCGCCTTCCTTGCGCGAGTAGTCGAGGTAGAGCATGGAGGCCACGGCGTCGACACGCAGCCCGTCGACATGGTAGCGCTCGAACCAGAAAAGTGCGTTGTTGATGAGGCAGGAGGCGACCTCGCGGCGGCCGAAATTGTAGATGGCGGTGTTCCAGTCGGGATGAAATCCGCGGCGCGGGTCCTCGTGCTCATAGAGGGCGGTGCCATCGAAGCGCGACAGGCCATGCTCGTCGGTCGGGAAATGGGCCGGGACCCAGTCGAGGATGACGCCGAGATCGGCGGCATGTGCGGCATCGACGAAACGCTGGAAGGCTGCGGGCGTTCCGAAGCGCGAGGTCGGCGCGAAGAGGCCGGTCGGCTGATATCCCCACGAGGGATCGAACGGATGCTCGGACACGGGCAGCAGCTCGATATGGGTGAAGCCGAGACCCTTGGCGTAGGGAATGAGCTCGGCCGCCAATTCGTCGTAGGTCAGATAGGCCCCGTCGGCCTTGCGCTTCCAGGAGCCGAGATGGACCTCGTAGATCGATACCGGCGTGCGGCGATGATTGCGGGCTTGGCGGCGAGCCAGATATCCGGCGTCGGTCCATGAGTAGCCGTCGGTGCGGGCGACGATGGAGGCGGTGCGCGGCGGCTTCTCGGATGCGAAGGCGAAAGGATCGGCCTTGAGGGGAAGCCGCTGGCGGTCGGCGCCGACGATCTCGTACTTGTAGGCGGCCCCTTCGCCGATGCCGGGAAGGAATATCTCCCACATGCCGGAGCCCGGGCGCCGGCGCATGACGTGGCGCCGCCCGTCCCAGGCATTGAAGTCGCCGACGATCGACACGCGCTCGGCATTCGGCGCCCAGAGCGCGAAGTGCACGCCGGCGACTCCCTCGTGCTCCATGAGATGCGCGCCGAGGCGATCGTAAAGCCTGAGGTGAGTGCCCTCGGCGGCGTAGTAGTCGTCCATCGGTCCAAGGACCGGTCCGAAGGCATAGGGATCGACGACCTGCCAGGCACCCTCGGCGTTTGACGCGAGGTAGCGCGGGATGCACCGTTCCTTGGTGTCGAGCTTGCCCTCGAAGAATCCTTCCGGATGGCGGCGAACGAGCTCACCGAGCGGGGTGCCGTCGATGCGGGTGGCGGCGACGCGGCTGGCGCCGGGAAGAAAGGCACGCCCCACCCAGCCCTTCGGCGTGCGGTGGATCCCCAAGACGGCAAAGGGATCGCCATGGCTGCCGGAAACCACGGCGGCAACCTCTCCCTCGCTCGCTTTCCATCCGTTCTTGACCATGGACTCTTCGCTGCTAGTCGACCGCGACGCCCCAGATGTCGCGGGCATATTCCCCGATCGTGCGATCAGCCGAGAACCAGCCTGCGTTGGCGGTGTTGAGAACCGCCTTGGCGAACCAGCGCTCCTCGTCGAGCCACAGCGCATCGACCTTGCGCTGCGTGGCATCGTAGGCAGTGAAGTCTCCCGTCACCGCGAACCAGTCGTGAGCGAGCAGCCCATCGACCAGAGGACGATAGAGTCCGGGGTCGCCCGGCGAAAAATGACCGCTGCGGAGAAGCGCGAGAACGTCCTTCAAAACCGGACCGGCCTCGACAGCGGGATCGGGCGTGCGGCGGCGCCAGGTCTCGACCTCGGATGCCGTCATGCCGAAGATGAAGATGTTCTCCTCGCCGACGTGCTGGCGGATCTCGATGTTGGCGCCGTCGAGCGTTCCGATGGTGAGAGCGCCGTTGAGCGCGAGCTTCATGTTGCCGGTGCCGGAGGCCTCCATGCCGGCGGTCGAGATCTGTTCGGAGAGGTCGGCGGCGGGGACGATGACCTCGGCGAGGCTGACATTGTAGTTCGGCAGGAAGGCGACTTTCAGGAACGGGCTCACCGCGGGGTCGCCGTTCACCACGGCGGCGACGTCGTTGACGAGCTTGATGATCACCTTCGCCTGCCAATAGTTGGGCGCGGCCTTGCCGGCGAAGATCTTGAGGCGGGGAACCCAATTGCGGCCGGGTTCGGCCTTGATGGCGCTGTAGGCGGCGATCGTCTGCAGGATGTTCAGGAGCTGGCGCTTGTATTCGTGGATGCGCTTGATCTGGACGTCGAACATGGCGGCGGGATCGACCTTGACGCCGACCCGCTGCGAGATCAGTTCGCCAAGCCTCTCCTTGTTGCGGCGCTTGATGGCCGCGAAACGGTCGCGGAAGGCTGCGTCGCCGGCGTGGGGAACAAGCGCTTTCAGCGCCGCGGCATCGTCCTCGAACGCGCCGCCGATGACGTCGCGCAGCAGGGCCGTCAGATCGGGATTGATCTGCTGCAGCCAGCGGCGCGGGGTGATGCCGTTCGTCTTGTTGACGATGCGGTCGGGGTAGAGCCGGTGGAGATGACGGAACACCGTCTGCTTCATGAGCTCGGTGTGGAGCGCCGACACGCCGTTGACGCGATGCGACCCGGCGAAGGCCAGCTGGCCCATGCGGATGCGCTTGCCGCCTTGCTCGTCGATGAGCGAGACGGCGGCGAGCATGTCGAAGTCGGTGCCGTGCTGCACCCGCGCCTCGTCGATGAGCTTCGCGTTGATGGCGTAGATGATCTGGATGTGGCGGGGAAGAAGCCGCTCGAACAGCTGCATCGGCCAGCTTTCGAGCGCTTCGGGCAGGAGAGTGTGGTTGGTGTAGGCGGTCGACGCCTTGGTGATTCGCCAGGCATCTTCCCAGGCTATCCCGTAGTTGTCGATCAACAGCCGCATCAGCTCGGCGATGGCGATGGCCGGATGCGTGTCGTTGAGCTGGATCGCCGCCTTGTCGGGAAGCGTGCGGATGTCTCCGAACTGCTGGACGTGGCGGCGCAGCAGGTCCTGGAGCGAGGCGGAGGTGAAGAAATACTCCTGCTTCAGCCGCAGCTCCTGGCCGGCCGGCGTCGCGTCGGAAGGGTAGAGAACCTGGGAGATGCTCTCCGCCTTGGCCTGTTCGCTCAGCGCGCCCAAGTGGTCGCCGCTGTTGAACGCTTCGAGACGGATCGGGTCGACGGCGCGGGCGCTCCACAGACGGAGCGTGTTGACGCGGCGGCCGCGCCAGCCGACGATCGGCGTGTCGTAGGCGACGGCGTAGTATCGCTCGGCCGGTTTCCAGACATGCTGGGTCGCGCCGGGCGCCGTCTCGCGGATCTCGACGCCACCGCCGAAGCCGATCTCGTAGGTCGCCTCGCGGCGCTCGAACTCCCAGGGATTGCCGTGGTCGAGCCAGTCCTCAGGAAGCTCGACCTGCCAGCCTTCCATCACCTTCTGGCGAAAGAGACCATGATCGTAGCGGATGCCGTAGCCGTAAGCGGGAATGGAGAGCGTCGCCATGCTCTCCATGAAACAGGCGGCGAGCCGTCCGAGGCCGCCATTGCCGAGCGCCGCATCGGGCTCGAGCTCGGCGATGACGTCGAACTCGACGCCGAGCCTGTCGAGCGCGGCCCGGAAGGCATCGGTCAGCTCGAGGTTGTTGAGGGCGTCGCGCAGCAGGCGACCGATGAGGAACTCGAGCGACAGATAGTAGACGCGCTTCTCCGCCGAGCGGTAGGCGGCGCGGGTGGAGGCCATCCAGCGGTCGATGATGCGGTCGCGCAGCGCCAGTATCGTTGCGTTGAGCCAGTCGTGACTTCGGGCGACGATGGGATCCTTGCCGATGGCGTAGGTGAGCTTGGCGACGATCTCGGCGCTCAAGGCGGCGGGATCGACGCTGCGACTGCGGGCGGCGGCGGGAACCGGAGAACGGTTTTCCTGCTCGGGTGCCGAAGGCCTGCGCCGCCTTTTGGGTTCGAGAGAAAGATCGGTCATTGGCTTTCCGTCAGACGGTGTTGGTTCAGGAAGGAGAGAAGGCCTTCCGTGGATGAATTGTCGGCCTGGCGCGCGGCCCGCCCCTGGACCAGGGGGAGCAGGTTGGTCGCCATCTCCTTGCCGAGCTCGACGCCCCACTGATCGAAGGGGTTCGTATTCCAGACGGTCGCCTCGACGAAGACGCGATGCTCGTAGAGCGCGACGAGGCGCCCCAGCGTAGAGGGATCGAGCTTGCCATAGGCGAGGGTGAGGGATGGACGGTCGCCTGGAAAGACGCGATGCGGAGCAAGCCGCGCCACGTCCTTGGCGCTTCGGCCCATTGCCGCGAGCTGAGCTTCCGCCTCGGAGGGCGTCCGGCCCCACATGAGGGCCTCCGACTGGGCAAGGCAATTGGCGATGAGCAGGTCATGGTGATGTCCGAGATCGGACTCGTGGCCGCGGGCGGCGATCATGAATTCGACGGGGACGACATCGGCTCCCTGATGCAGCAGCTGAAAGAAGGCGTGCTGGCCGTTGGTGCCGGGTTCGCCCCAGACGACCGGTCCGGTCCCCAGCGCGACAGGTTTGCCGTCGCGCGTCACACGCTTGCCGTTCGACTCCATGTCGAGCTGCTGGAGATAGGCGGGAAGCCGCTCCAGACGCTGGTCGTAAGGGATGATGGCCCGCGTCGGATAGCCGCAAATGTCGCGATGCCATATGCCGATGAGCCCGAGGACGAGGGGCAGATTGCTCTCGGCCGGCGCGGTGCGGAAGTGTTCGTCCATGGCATGGCCGCCGGCGAGCATGCGCTCGAAGTTCGCCTTGCCGACGGCGATCAGTATGGGCAGGCCGATCGCCGACCACAGGGAATAGCGGCCGCCGACCCAGTCCCAGAAGCCGAAGGTCCGCTCATCCGGGATGCCGAACGCCTTGACGCGATCGAGAGCGGTCGAGATTGCGGCGAAATGATCGCCGACGGCGCCTTCACCGAGCTTGCCCGCGATCCAGGCGCGTGCCGTGGCGGCGTTGGTCATGGTCTCGACGGTCGTGAAAGTCTTGGAGGCGACGATGACGAGAGTCGTGCCGGGGTTCAGGTCCCGCAGCGTGTCGGCGATATGGGCGCCGTCGACATTGGACACGAAATGGAGGTTGGGGCCGTCGTGATAGGGGGACAGCGCGCGGGTCGCCATGGCGGGGCCGAGATCGGAGCCGCCGATGCCGATGTTGATCACGTCGGTGAATGCCTCGCCGTTGGCGCCTTTGAGCGTTCCGTCGCGCAACGCCTCGCCGAACGTCGACATCCTGGCGAGAACCGCCTTCACGTCCGGCATGACGTCGTGCCCGTCAACCATGATCGGGCGGCCGGAAAAGTTGCGGAGCGCCACATGCAGCGCAGGACGCTGCTCGGTGTCGTTGACGATCCGGCCCTCGAACATGTCGTCGCGGCGCGCCGCCCAGTCAGCCGCGTCGGCGAGACGAAACAGGTGCTGCATCGTTTCCGCGTCGACGGCGCATTTCGACCAGTCGAGAAGCAAGCCCTCGGTCGCCGCCGAGAAGCGCTGGAACCGTTCGGGGTCGGCGACGAAGAGCGACCGCATGCCGATGTCGCCGCGACGCTTCCGATGCGCCTTGAGATCGGCGATGACGCCGGTGACCGGTGGATTTTGCCTGCTTTGCCATGACTCTATGCCGTCTCCAGTAGTACCTCGACCTCGCCGGCACGGGGCATGTCGGCGCCGCGGCGGCTGCAGGTGACGGCGGCGGCTGCCGCGGCATACTCAAGCGCGCGACCGATCGCCTGCCGGCCGAGACGCTCGACCGCAGCAGTCGTGAGATCTCCGGTCCTTCGCAGTTGGGCGAGCAGGGCGGCATGGAAGGTATCGCCGGCGCCGACAGTATCGACGACGTCGACTTTTCGGCCACGCACTTCCAAGCTGTCGTCGCCGAACCAGGCCACCGCGCCGTCGGCGCCGCTGGTCAGCACGACGAGGCGCGGCCCGGCCCGAAGCCAGCTGCGCGCCACATCGGCGAGCGCGGTGCCCTTGCCGTACAGCAGTTCGACATCCTCCGCGCTCGCCTTGACGATCGCGGCCGCTTGGAGGAATCGCGCCAGCTTGCCGGGGTAGGCGCGCGGGTCACCGATGACGGTGGGGCGGATGTTGGGATCGAGACTGACGACGCGACGGCGGCTTTCGCGACTGGCGAGCGCATAGTAGGCGGATCCGGACGGCTCGACTCCCAGGGAATAGGACCCGATGGTGATCGCCTCGATGGTATCCGGAAGAGGAATTTTCAGATCGGCGGCGGTGATGCTGCGGTCGGCGGCGTCTTCGCCGTGAAACGAGTAGAGCGGGACGCCGTGCGCATCGGTGGCGACGACGCTGATGGTGGTGAGCTCCGACTTGCGCACCGCATGGTCGAGCGCCACGCCTTCGAGCTCGAGCTGGCCGATCAGGAGCTCGCCGAAACGGTCGGTCGACAAGCCGCCGCAGAAGGCGGAAGGACAGCCAAGGCGGGCGAGGCCGATCGCCACATTGTACGGCGAGCCGCCGGCCACCGCTTCGGCAGCGAGGCGCGGGCCGTTCTGGCCGAAGACGAAGAGGTCGACGAGCGCCTCGCCGCAGACAAGGATCATGCGGCGTGGTCCTTGAAGAGAACGTCGCGGTCGGTCGCGAAATTGGCGAGGAGGGGGAGGCTCGCACCGCCGAGAGCGCGGGCGGCGGCGCCGATGGTTCCCGTCTCGACGACGAATGACGAAAGGCCCTGCTGGTCCAGGCGCGCGAGCTTTGCCCTGACCGCATCGAGGAGTCGGCTCAAGATGCCCGCCGGCACCGCGCCGTCGACGATGACACCCTCGAAGTCGATCACCGCGACGGCGGACAAGATCGCAGTGGCGAGCGCGGCGGATGCTTCGTCGATCCACGCATCGAGCGGTGCGCCGATGTCGCCCCAATCCTCGGTATTCTTCCACAGCACCGACGGATCGCGGCCCAGGCTCACGAGCTTGCGTTCGAGCGTGTAGAGCGAGGCGCGGTTGATCAGCTGGCCGTCTCCCGGCAGCCGGTCGGGAACCGGCATGGAGCCCAGGGCGCCGGCGTTGCCGGTGCGTCCCTGGAAGAGGCTGCCGTTCAAGACGACGCCGCCGCCGATGAAGGTGCCGATGAAGAAATAGGCGAAGTCGCGAAAGCGATCGCCGCGCCCGAAGGTGAGCTCGGCGGCACAGGCGGCGGATGCATCGTTGCAAACGTAGACAGGAAGGCCGAAGGCGCTGGCGAGCTCGCGCTTCAGATCGAACAGACGCCATTCGGCCAGTACGTCGGACGGCGCGCCCATCTCTTCAGCCCAGTTCCACAGTTCGTAGGGCGTCGCGATACCGAGGCCCGAGAGGCGCTTTCTGTGCTCGGGGCGCAGCACGGCGGTGACGCGGTCGAAACCGCTGCGCACCAAGCGGAGGATGTCGCGCGGGACGGGATAGGGAAAGACGTCGTGAACCTTGGCGCGGACGTTGCCGACGAGATCGACGAGCATGATGTCGGCGCTGCGCCGGCCGATCTTGATGCCGACGAAGAAAGCGCCGTCGGGGTTGAGCGAGACGGGTACGGGGGGCTGGCCGATGCTGCCCCTGAGCGGCTTACCCTTGAGCAGCAATCCATCGCGGACGAGCTGGCGGACGATGGTCGACACCGTCTGGGCGGAGAGCCCGGTGCGGCGGGCGATCTCGGCCTTGGGCATGCTGCCGTGGCGCCGGATGAGGGAGAGGGCAAGGCGCTCATTATATATGCGGACCCCGCTCTGGCTCGTTCCCCGCGCCAAGTCGTCGGGGCGCGGGGGAAGGAGGGGCTCGGCAATGGCCGCGTCTGTCATGAGGAGAGACCTAAACCCTTTCCCGCACGAGCGAAAGAATGGTCGGAGGATATTCGGGGTGAATAATTAAATCAACATGATTTAATTATTGACGCCGCGAAACCGCCGCGATAGAAGGACGAATATGGGCCCCTGGCATCAACGGGTGCCCAGTCAAAAGAGATCGGGTCGTCCGACCCGGTCCGCAAGGGAGGAATTGCATGAAGAGACTTCTCACCGCGCTCGCCGTGAGCACGGCGTGCATCGCGTCGCCGGCATTCGCCGCCGACATCGTCGGACTCATCACCAAGACCGAGACCAATCCGTTCTTCGTCAAGATGCGCCAGGGTGCCGAGGAAAAGGCCAAGGAGCTCGGCGTTCAGCTCATCGCAGCGGCCGGCAAGTTCGACGGCGACAACGACAGCCAGGTGGCGGCCATCGAGAACCTGATCTCGGCCGGCGCCAAAGGCTTTGCGATCGTGCCGTCGGATTCGAAGGCGATCGTCCCGACCATCCAGAAGGCCAAGGATGCAGGGCTGATGGTCATCGTGCTCGACACGCCGCTCGATCCGATGGACGCGGCCACCGCCACGTTCGCCACCGACAACCGCAAGGCCGGCGACCTGATCGGCAAATGGGCGGCCGCGACGCTGGGCGACAAGGCCAAGGACGCCTCGATCGTGTTCCTCGACCTCGCGACCAACCAGCCGACCGTCGACTATCTGCGCGACCAGGGCTTCATGGCGGGCTTCGGGATCGACGTGAAGGATCCGAACAAGTACGGCGATGAAGACGATCCGCGCATCTGCACGCACGAAATCAGCCAGGGCGACCAGGAGAAGGGCCGCACGGCGATGGAGAACGCGCTGCAGAAGTGCCCGAACGTGAACGTCGTCTACACGATCAACGAGCCGGCCGCCGCCGGCGCTTGGGAAGCGCTCAAGGCCGTCGGCAAGGACGACGGCTCGGTGATGATCGTCTCGGTCGACGGCGGCTGCCCGGGCGTCGCCAACGTGAAAGCAGGTGTGATCGGCGCGACGAGCCAGCAATATCCGCACAAGATGGCGTCGATGGCGCTCGAAGCGATCGCCAGCGGCAAGCTGCCCGAGATCGACGCAAAGCTAGGCTTCTTCGATACGGGCGCCACGCTCATCACCGACAAGCCGGCCGGTGGCGTCGAGTCGATCGACACCGCCAAGGGTACGGAGCTCTGCTGGGGCTGACGGCTTCCGTCGCGGCCCGAGGACCGCTATTGTTGCATGTGGAGGGACGCTTCGGCGTCCCTTCATTTAGGGCCACATGGGAGGTGTGCTCGCCATGAGTGACGACGCCGTCGGCTCGACGAAAGCCGAGCGCGGTTTGCAGGGCGCGGAGCAAGCGGTCGCCAGCTTCGATGAAGACCACAAGGGTCTCATCCGCCAGGTGCAGGGCTTCCTGCATTCCTATCCGACGATGATCCCGCTGATCGTGTTGATGCTCGGCGTGGTGATCTTCACGATCGCGGCGCCGGGCAAGTTCCTGTCGCCCCTCAACCTTTCCGTGGTGCTGCAGCAGGTGACGATCGTCGCCATCCTCGGCATGGCGCAGACGCTCGTCATCCTCACCGCCGGCATCGATCTCAGCGTCGGCCTCATGATGATCCTGTGCTCGGTGGTGATGGGGCGGACCGCCGTGGTCTACGGGGTGCCGGTCACCATCGCCTTCCCGCTCGGGCTCATGTGCGGCCTCCTGTGCGGGCTGCTCAACGGGCTGATCGTGACGCGGCTCAGATTGCCGCCGTTCATCGTGACGCTCGGCACGTGGAGCATCTTCGGGGCGCTCAACACCTGGTATTCGAACAGCGAGACGATCCGCTCGCAGGACATGGCCGCGGAAGCGCCTTTCCTCCTGTGGCTCGGCAAGCTCATCAAGGTCTACGACGTGGGGCTGAGCTTCGGCCTCGACCTGCCGGCCCTGCGGGGGTGGGTGGTCACATACGGCTCTATCCTGATGATCGCGCTCGCCATCGTGCTTTCCTACGTGCTGGCGCGAACGGCGTTCGGCCGGCACGTCTATGCGACGGGCGATGATCCCGACGCGGCGCGGCTGTCGGGCATCAACACCGACCGCGTGCTGCTCGCCGTCTATGCGCTCGCCGGGCTCATCTGCGCCATCGCCGCTTGGGCGCTGATAGGACGCATCGGCGGGGTCAGCCCGCAGGCGGGGCAGACGGCCAATCTCGATTCCATCACCGCCGTGGTGATCGGGGGCACGAGCCTGTTCGGGGGGCGGGGCTCGATCGTCGGGACGCTGTTCGGCGCTTTCATCGTGGGCGTGTTCCGCAACGGACTCGCGCTCTCGGGCCTCGCGCTGCTGTGGCAGGACTTCGCCGTCGGCGTGCTCATCATCGTCGCGGTCACCATCGACCAGTGGATCAGGAAGATTTCGGCATGAGCGACTACGTTCTCGAGGGCAAGGGACTGTCCAAGCGCTACGGCCGGGTGGTGGCGCTCGACAACGCGGATTTCGAACTCAAGCGGAACGAGATCCTGGCGGTCATCGGCGACAACGGCGCCGGCAAGTCGACGCTCATCAAGGCGCTGTGCGGCGCCGTCATCCCCGACAGCGGCGACATCCTGGTCGAGGGGCAGAAGGTGAATTTCCGCTCGCCCATCGACGCCCGCAATGCCGGCATCGAAACCGTCTACCAGAACCTGGCGCTGTCGCCGGCGCTGTCGATCGCCGACAACATGTTCCTCGGGCGCGAGATCCGCCAGAAGAACGCCTTCGGGCGGTACCTCCGGGCGCTCGACCGCACCGCCATGAACAAGGTCGCGCGCGACAAGCTGAGCGAGCTCGGGCTCCTGACCATCCAGAACATCAACCAGGCGGTCGAGACGCTGTCCGGCGGGCAGCGCCAGGGCGTGGCGGTGGCCCGGGCCGCCGCCTTCGGGTCGCGCGTCGTCATCATGGACGAGCCCACCGCCGCGCTGGGCGTGAAGGAAAGCCGGCGCGTCCTCGACCTCATCCTCGACGTCCGGGCCCGCGGCCTGCCCATCATCCTCATCAGCCACAACATGCCGCACGTCTTCGAGGTAGCCGACCGGATCCACATCCACCGGCTCGGACGGCGGTTGACGGTGATCGATCCCAAGCAGTACGAGATGTCCGACGCCGTCGCCTTCATGACGGGCGCCAAGAAACCGCCGCCGTCGGCCATGCATTGACGGATCGATGATCGCCAACGTCTCAAGTCTCACCGCCCAGCTCCAGGAGCGGGCCCGCACCCGCGGGCCGGTCACCATCGGGCTGGCGGGTGCCGGGCAAATGGGCACCGACATCGTCGTCGCGGTGGCGCGGATGGAAGGCCTGCGGATCGGCGCCGTCGCCGAGCTCGACATTCCGCGCGCCGCGGCGGCGGCCGAGCTCGCCGGCCACGGACGCGACGAATTCAAAGAGGCGCTGACGGCGCAGCAAGTGGACCGGGCCATCGAAGCGGGCAAGATCGCTTTGACGCAGGATTTCGAGGCCCTGGCCGCGGCGGGCCGCATCGACGTCGTCATAGATGCGACCGGCAATCCCAACGCCGGAACGACGCTGGCCCTCCATTGCATCCGGCACGGCAAGCACATCGTGATGCTCAACGTCGAGGCGGACATCACCGTCGGACGCCACCTCAAGGCCGAGGCGAAGCGAGCCGGGCTCGTCTATACGGGCGCTGCAGGCGACGAGCCGGCGGCGGCGCTGGAGCTCATCGGCTTCGCGCAGAGCATCGGCCTCGACGTGATCGCGGCAGGCAAGGGCAAGAACAATCCGCTCAAATTCGACGCGGTGCCGCGCGACTACGAGGCGGAGGCGCGGGCCCGAAACATGAACGCGCGGATGCTCGTCGAATTCGTCGACGGCTCGAAGACCATGATCGAGATGGTGGCCATCGCAAACGCCACGGGACTCGTTCCCGACCGGCCGGGCATGCACGGGCCGGCCGCTACGGTGAGCGAGCTCGCACGGGTGCTGGTGCCCAAGTCGGACGGCGGCATCCTCGCCAAGGCCGGCTGCGTCGACTATTCGATCGGCAAGGGCGTGGCGCCGGGGGTGTTCTGCGTCGTCACGACGGACCATCCGCGCCTGCGCGAACGCCTCATCGACCTGAAGGTGGGCGAGGGACCGTACTTCACCCTGCACCGCCCCTATCATCTCACCAGCCTCGAAGTGCCGCTCACCGCCGCCCGTGCGGTCCTCTTCAACCGTCCCGATATGGAGCCGCTCGACCATCCGGTCGCCGAGGCCGTCGCCGTCGCCAAACGGGACCTGCAGCCGGGGGAGACCATGGGCAGGATCGGGGAGAGCGACTATCGCGCCTGGGCGATGACCTCTGCCGAAGCGCAGCGGCTCGAAGCGCTCCCGATCGGGCTTGCCGAGAAGGCGAAGATCCTGAAACCGGTGAGAAAAGGCGAACACCTCACACGCGCCAACTGCGCCGCCGACGGGTCGCTCGTCGTCACCCGGGTCCGCGAAATCCTCGATAAGGCGGACCTGGCCGACGGACTCCGGGCCGCCAGCTGACGCGGTGCAGCAAGACCTTCGCAGGCGCACGGAAGGCGACTTGCATTGTTTAGTGAATTGGTTCTTACTAAACAAAACTACTAAACATGCCCGGCACCCGCCGAGCCAAGAATTCAGGCCGCGAAGCTGGCGGCACTGAAACGCACACCGGCACCACAACGGACCGGAGGCGTAGTTCTCACATGGGAGGAAAGCTGATGACCAAACTGTTGAAGACTGCGCTGGCGCTCGGCGTCGCGGGCTTCGCCGCCGCGGCGGGCCAGACGCAAGCGCAAGCGAAAGATCTGACGCTGTGCTGGGCGGCGTGGGATCCCGCCAATGCCCTCGTCGAACTCTCCAAGGACTTCGAATCGAAGTCCGGCGTCACCATGAAATTCGAGTTCGTGCCGTGGCCGAACTTCGCCGACCGAATGCTCAACGAGCTCAATTCGGGCGGCAAGCTCTGCGACCTGCTGATCGGCGACTCGCAGTGGCTCGGCGGCTCGGCCGAGAACGGCTACTACGTGAAGCTCAACGACTTCTTCGACAAGGAAGGCATCAAGATGGACGATTTCGCTCCGGCGACCGTCTATGCCTATTCGACCTGGCCGAAGGGCACGCCGAACTACTGGGCGCTGCCGGCGATGGGCGATGCCAACGGCTGGTTCTACCGCAAGGACTGGTTCGCGCGGCCGGAGCTGCAGAAGGAATACAAAGAGAAGTACGGGCGCGATCTCGCTCCGCCGAAGACGTGGGACGAGATGAAGGAGACGGCCGAGTTCTTCCAGGGCCGCGATGTCGACGGCAAGAAGGTCTACGGCGTCGCCATCTTCACCGAACGCGCCTCGGAAGGCATCACCATGGGCGCCACCTCGGCGCTCTATTCGTACGGCTTCCAGTACGAGAAGACGCCGGGCAAGTACGACATGGAAGGCGCGGTCAACTCGGAGGATTCCGTCAAGGGCCTCGAGATGTACAAGGCAATCTACAAGTGCTGCACGCCGCCCGGCTATACCGACAGCTACATGGGCGAAGGCCTCGACGCGTTCAAGTCGGGCCAGGTCGCCATGATGATGAACTGGTTCGCGTTCATGCCAGGCATGTACAAGGACGAGCAGGTCGGCGGCGACAAGGTCGGCTTCTTCGTCAATCCCGGCCAGAAGATCGAAGCCTCGACGCTCGGCGGGCAGGGCATCTCGGTGGTCGCCAACACCGACAACATGGAAGACGCGCTCGCCTACATCAAATGGTTCGCGCAGCCGGACGTGCAGAAGAAGTGGTGGTCGCTCGGCGGCTATGCCTGCCACAACGCGGTCCTCAACGATCCGGGCTTCCCGAACTCGCAGCCCTTCGCGGCCGACTTCCTCAAGGCGATGGGCGGCGTCAAGGACTTCTGGCAGGAGCCGGCCTACGCCTCGCTCCTGCAGGCCAGCCAGAAGCGCCTGCACGACTTCGTGGTCGCCGACCAGGGTACGGCCAAAGAGGCTCTCGACAAGCTGATCGAGGACTGGACGGCCGTCTTCAAGGAAGAAGGCAAGATCGAGTAGCTCGACTTCCCACTGCCTGAGCGTGGCTCCCCGCCTAAGGGCGGGGAGCCACGACGAGGCGGCGAGGCATCAGGCGCGGGCCATGACAGCCAACATCGACAGAGTTGCGGACACCGTCGCGGGCGCGACGCCGCTCGGCATCGCCCGGCGAGTGCGCGGCATGTCGGATACGGCGATTGCGTGGCTCTTCATCTCGCCGACCATCGTCCTGCTTCTCGCCATCAACATCTTCCCGCTCATCTGGACGATAAAGCTGTCGTTCACGAACTATCGCGCCAATCGGCCGAACGCGGTCGTGAAGAACGTCGGGATCGACAACTACACCGCGATCCTGAGCAATTCCGACACCTGGGCGGCGATGCAGTCGACGGCGCATTTCGTCATCTGGACGATCGTGCTGCAGACGGTGATCGGCTTCGGGCTCGCCTATCTTCTCGACCGCAAATTCCGCGGCCACGGCTTCTGGACCACCGTGATCCTCATCCCGATGATGCTGTCGCCGGCGGTGGTCGGCAATTTCTGGCGGTTCCTGTACCAGCCGCAGATCGGACTCTTCAACTACATCGTCTCGTTCTTCACCGGCATTCCGCCGTCGTCCTTCGAGATGACCGGCTCGGTGAACCTAGCGCCGTGGGCGATCGTCATCGTCGACACCTGGATGTGGACGCCGTACGTCATGCTGATCTGCCTCGCCGGGCTCAGATCGATACCGGGCTACATCTACGAGGCGGCGGAGGTCGACCGCGCCTCCAAATGGCGGCAGTTCTGGTCGATCACGCTGCCCATGGCGCTGCCCTTCATCATGCTGGCGGTGCTGTTCCGCGGCATCGAGAACTTCAAGATGTTCGACATGGTGAACCTGCTCACCGGTGGCGGACCGGGCTCGGTCACCGAGGTCGCGTCGATCACGCTGAAGCGCGAGGCCTTCGAGAAGTGGCGGACGGGCTATTCGTCGGCCTTCGCGATCATCCTGTTCGTCACCGTCTTCGGGCTCGCCAACATCTACGTGAAGGCGCTCAACCGGGTGAAGCAGCGATGACGCGCTATCTCAGCACGGCGCATTCGGTGGTCGAACCGTCGCCGCGGGCGAAATGGGTGGCGGCGACGCTCGTCGTCCTCTACGCGCTCATCACCATGGTCCCGCTGTTCTGGATCTTCATCACCGGCTTCAAGACACCGCCCGATTCGATATCCTATCCGCCGAAGGTGATCTTCGAACCATCGCTCGAGGGTTACTGCAACCTGTTCACGACGCGGACGCGACAGACGCAGGACTACATCGACGCGCTGGGGCCGCCGACGACGGAGTGCGACGAGATCACCCGCAGCCGCGACATGGTGATCGCCGGGGCGTCCAACTACTGGCCGCGATTCGTGAATTCGCTCATCATCGCCTTCGGTTCGACGTTCTGCGCCGTGGTGCTCGGTGTGCTGGCGGCCTATGGATTCTCGCGCTTCCGGGTGCCACTCAAGGACGACCTGCTGTTCTTCATCCTGTCGACGCGCATGATGCCGCCGATCGCCGTCGCCATCCCCATCTACCTCATGTACCGGGATCTCGGGCTTTCCGACACGGCGCTCGGCATGATCCTGCTCTACACGGCCGTCAACGTGTCGCTCGCCGTGTGGCTGCTCAAGGGGTTCATCGACGAGATCCCGAAGGAATACGAGGAGGCGGCACTGGTCGACGGATACACGCGGATGCAGGCGTTCCGGAAGGTCGTGCTGCCCCAGGCGGCGACCGGCATCGCGGCTACGGCGATCTTCTGCCTGATCTTCGCGTGGAACGAATATGCCTTTGCCGTGCTCCTCACATCGGGCAGCGCCCAGACGGCACCGCCGTTCATCCCGACGATCATCGGCGAGGGCGGCATGGACTGGCCGGCGGTAGGCGGCGGCACGACCCTGTTCCTGATCCCGATCCTGGTCTTCACGGTACTTCTGCGCAAGCACCTGCTGCGCGGCATCACGTTCGGGGCGGTACGCAAATGAGCAACGGCAGCGAGCGCGAGAGCTTCTTCCAAGGGGTGGCGCGGCTGCGGCGAGGCCCGTGGGAGAACATCGCCACCGTGATCATCGGGCTCGGCGTGGTCATGCTGATGCAACCGTTCTCGATGACGCTCTACACCTATTCGTTCCTGACGACACTCGTCGGCACGGCCATGTTCATCATCGTCTCGAAGTTCCCGGAGTAGGCGATGGCGGAAATCCGGGTCGAGCACCTCAACAAGACGTTCGGCGATTTCGTCGCCGTGCGCGATTCCAACTTCACGGTGCCCGACACGTCGTTCTTCGTGATGCTAGGGCCTTCGGGCTGCGGCAAGACGACGACACTCAGGATGATCGCGGGCCTCGAGCTGCCGACACAGGGCAAAATCCTGCTCGACGGGGAAGACGTCGCCTTCAAGCGGGCCTCGGAGCGCGACATCGCCTTCGTATTCCAGCTCTTCGCCCTCTACCCGCACATGAACGTCAGGCGGAACATCGGCTTCCCGCTGGTTTGCCAGGGGGTGCCGGGAGGCGAAATCCGGCGGCGCGTCGAGGAAACGGCGAAGCTCCTCAGGATCGACCATCTCCTCGACAGATCGGTCTCGGGGCTGGCCGGCGGCGACCGGCAGCGCGTGGCGCTGGGGCGCGCCATCGTCAGGCGGCCGAAGGCCTTCCTGATGGACGAGCCGCTCGGCACGCTCGACACCGAGTTCCGCGACCTGATGACCGCGGAGCTCCGGCAGCTCCACAACCGCATCGGCGCCACCACCGTCTACGTGACGCACGACCAGTTCGAGGCGATGTCGATGGCGGATCTCATTGCGGTCATGAACCGCGGCGTCATCGAGCAGCTCGGCCCGCCGCAGGAGATCTACGACCGGCCGGCGACGCTGTTCGTCGCCGACTTCATCGGCTCGCCGTCCATGAACCTCATTCCGCTGTCCGGCGGGCTCGCCAAGGGGAGCTCGACGGCGTCGATCAACGGAGCGAAGATCGACATTCCGAAGCTTCGCGAGGACACGCCGGGAAACGAGATCGTGCTCGGCGTCCGGCCGGAGCACGTGGAGCTCAACGACGCCTCGGCACTGCGCGGCGAAGTATTCGGGGCGGAATATCTGGGCACGACCCAGATCGTGACGCTCAAGACCGACCACGGCCAGATCAAGGCGCGGGTGTCGGCGAGCCGCTTCGTCACGATCGGCGAACAGGTCGGCATCAGCTTCCTGTCGCCGAGACTGTCGCTCTTCGACCGCACCTCGGGACGGGCGGTGCGGTCGACCCTGCACGAAAGAGGCGGCGATGGCTAACGTGACCCTCAACGGGCTCACCAAGCGATTCGGCAAGACCACGGCGATCGACGACCTGTCGCTCGACGTCGCGAACGGCGAGTTCGTCGTGCTGCTCGGCCCCACTGGCGCGGGCAAGACGACGACGCTCCGGCTGGCGGCGGGCCTCGAACGGCCCGATGCGGGCAGCGTCCACATCGACGGGCAGGACGTGACGCGTCTCGAGCCGGCGGGGCGCGACATGGCTTTCGTGTTCCAGCAGTACTCGCTCTATCCGCACCTCACGGTCTACGACAACCTGGCCTTCCCGTTGCGCAGCCCGGCGCGGCGCGTGAGCGAGGCCGAGATCGCCAAGCTGGTGGAGGAAACGGCGAGCCTGCTCAGGATCGCCCCGAAGCTCAAGAACCGGGCGACGCAGCTGTCGGGCGGCGAGATGCAGCGAGTGGCGATCGGCCGGGCGCTGGTGCGCAGACCCTCGATCTATCTCATGGACGAGCCGCTGTCGTCGCTCGACGCCAAGCTCAGGGGCGATCTGAGGCTCGAGCTCAAGCGCATCCAGATAAATCTCGGCGCGACGATCCTCTATGTGAGCCACGACCAGATCGAAGCCATGACGATGGCGAACCGCATCGGCGTCATCAACGAAGGCCGCCTCATCCAGATCGGCGCGCCGCGGGAAATCTACGAGAAGCCGTCGAACCTCTACGTCGCCCAGCGCCTCGGGCAGCCGCAGATCAACGTGCTTCCGGCCGGCGTGCTCGCCAACGGCGGCACACCGCCCGGCGCCAAGACGGTCGGGGCGCGGACCGAGCATCTGAGCATCCGCAAGGCGGCCAAGGACGCCAACGGAACGGTCGAGCTCGTCGAACATCTGGGCGACCAGAACCATCTTCACGTCAAGGTCGGATCGCATCGCATCACCACGCTCACGACCCCATCGGCGGATCTCAATGTCGGCGACAGGGTGACGATCGACCTCGAAAATCCGCTCTACTTCGATTCGCACGGCAACCGTATCGCGATCTGACCATGGCACCCGATCTCAGAAAACTCACCGAAACCGTGGCCGGCAGGCTCATCGCCCACACCGAGGAGCTGACGGCGCTCGACGCGGCGATCGGCGATGCCGATCACGGGCTCAACATGAAGCGCGGCTGCGAGGCGGTGCTGGCCGAGATCGACGCGCTTGCCGCAAAGCCGCTGCCGGAAGCGCTCAAGGCGATCGGCATGACCCTCGTCATGAAGGTCGGGGGAGCGTCGGGACCGATGTACGGCACGCTCTTCATGACCCTCGGCAAGGAGCTCGACGGGGAACCTTCGGCGGCCGACGCCGGACGGGCGCTCGGCGCCGCCGTCGACGCCATGAAGCAGCGCGGCAAGGCGGAGCTCGGACAGAAGACCATGTTGGACGTGCTGGCTCCGATCGCCGATGCGCTCAAGGAAGGCACGGCGAGCACGACGGACATCCGGGCGAGGGCGCGGTCGCTCGCGGAAGCGACCATTCCCATGAAGGCGACCCGGGGGCGCGCATCGTTCCTCGGCGACCGATCCATCGGACACATGGACCCGGGAGCGCGGTCGAGCGAGATCATGATCGGGGCGATCTGCGACGTGCTGGAGAACCGCGCATGACCGACCGGGTCGGCATCGTCATCGTTTCGCATTCGCCCGACGTGGCGCGGGGAACCGCCGACATGGTGCGGCAGATGGTGGGCGACGAGATTCCCCTGAGCTTCTGCGGCGGCAATCCCGACGGCGGGCTCGGCACCAGCGTCGAGAAGATCATGGCGGCGATTCACGCGGCGTGGTCGGAGAAAGGAGTCGCCATCCTCGTCGATCTCGGCGGGGCGGAGACCAACAGCGAGATGGCCATCGAGCTCCTGCCGCAGGACAAGCAGGGCAAGGTCGTCGTGTGCAACGCGCCAATCGTCGAAGGAGCGGTCATGGCAGCGACCGAGTCGTGGGGCGGGGCCAGCCTGCAGGACGTGAAGCGCACGGCCGAAGAGCTGTCGCCGGCATGATGGATCGAGACATGGACACCCGAACAATCGACAAGCAGGCCTCGGTCCTCATGACGCACGAGATCGGTCTCCATGCGCGGCCGTCGGTGAAGCTGACCAAGCTCGCCAAGTCCTTCCAGTCCGCCATCGAACTGGCCGCTGCAGCCGACGGTCCATGGATCGACGCCAAGAGCATCGTCAAGGTCATGGCGATGAAGGCGCGGAAGGACACGATCCTGCATTTCAGGGCCAACGGGGCGGATGCGGACGCGGCCCTCCAGGCCCTCGTCGCACTTGTCGAACACGATTTCGATGAGGATCATGCGGATGCAGCAAACCCTTGAACTGAAAGGGCGGGCGGCGTCCGGCGGGATCACGATCGGGCCGGTGGTCATCGTTACCGCGGAGGTAGCGGGGCGGCCCAACAGCGGCAACCCCAAGCTTGAAAGGCAAGCGCTCGACGCCGCCATCGATACGGCCGTCGCCGAGCTTGCGGCGCTCAGCGCGAGCGTCAGCGGCGAAGGGTCCGACATCCTCGCCTTCCAGATCGCGATGCTCGAGGACGACAACCTGCGCGATCCGGCACATGCCGCCATCGCGGGCGGTGACGCGGCGAGCGAGGCGTGGCGGGGGGCCGTCGACCTGCAGATCGCCGACTACGGCGCGGCGGAAGACGACTACTTCCGGGCGCGGGCCGCCGACCTGCGCGATCTGCGAAACCGCGTGCTCCGGCATCTCGCCGGCGAGCGGGAGAGCGGCGCGAGCCCGGAGGGCGCCATCCTCGCAGGCGACGACGTCGCACCGACGCGTTTCCTGCAGACCGACTGGAGCAAGGGCGGCGGCGTCGCGCTGTCGGGCGGAAGCCCGTCGAGCCACGTCGCCATGCTGGCCCGCTCGAGGGGGGTGCCGATGGTGGTCGGCCTCGGGGACGCGACGTTCGAAGGCCACAGCGAAGCCATCGTCGACGGCGAGGCGGGCATCGTCGTGCTCAGCCCCGGCGGCCGGGAGCGCTCGCGCTTCGAGGTGCGGCGGGGCGAGATCGCCGAGCGTCGGCGACGGGAATCCGCCTTCCTCGGCAAGCCCGCCGTGACACGCGACGGACGGCGTATCGAAGTTCTGGTCAACATCGCCTCGGTCGCCGAGCTCGAGCACCTCGAGGCCGGCAACTGCGACGGCATCGGGCTCATGCGCACCGAGTTCCTGTTCCACGACGGCGAGCCGCTCCCCGGCGAAGAGACGCAATTTCGCGCCTATGCCCGGTTCATCGAGTGGGCGCAGGGGCGGCCGGTGACCATCCGGACGCTCGACATCGGCGGCGACAAGCCGGTCAGGCCGCTGACGCCGGCCGGCGAACGCAATCCTTTTCTCGGCATCCGGGGCGTCCGGCTGACGCTGCGCCATCGCGACGTGTTCCGAACCCAGCTCAGGGCGCTGGCGCGCGCCGCGGCGCTCGGCCCGCTCAAGGTCATGGTGCCGATGGTGACGATCCCCGAAGAGCTCGACGAGACGGCACGGCTCTTCGACGCGGCGGTCGCCGAGCTCGAGGCGCAAGGCAAGGCGTGCGCGCGCCCGCCACTCGGCATGATGGTCGAGGTGCCGGCGGCCGCGATCGCTCCCGAGCTGTTCGCACGCGCAGCGTTCTTCTCGATCGGATCGAACGATCTCACCCAGTACGTCACGGCGGCGGCGCGCGACGACGCCGAGGTGGCGGGCCTCAACGATGCCGGCCATCCGGCGGTGTTGCGGCTCGTCGCGACGGTGGCGGCATACGGCGCCAAGGCGGGCATTCCGGTGAGCCTGTGCGGCGACATGGCCGGCGACCCGCGCCATGTCGCGGACCTGCTCAAGGCCGGACTCACGTCGCTTTCGGTGGCTCCTGCCGCTCTCGGCCAGGTCAAGGCCGCCATCGCCGACATCGCGCTTGGAGCATGACGGGTGGCGCGGATCGATATCATCGACGAGAAAGACGCGCAGGAAGCTCTGTTCGAGTACAAGCGGCAGCTCGCGGGGGTGCTCGACCGCAGGCCGTCCGGCACACGGCAGCGCCTCGCCTCGGCCCTCGGCAAGAACCGCAGCTTCATCTCGCAGATCTCGAGCGACGCCTATGCGACCCCGATCCCGGCGAGCCACGTCGACACGATCTTCGAGATCTGCCACTTCAGCCCGGCAGAGCGGCGGCGGTTCGCGGAGGCGTATCGGCGCGCGCATCCGCGCCGCCATGCCGGCACCCAGGACGGCCACCGGCTGAAGGCGCACACGGTCTACCTGCCGGACATGGGCGACGATGCCGGCAACGAACGGCTGCACGGCCTGCTCACCGAATTCGTGCGCAGCCTGGTACGCATCATCGAAGAGGGAACGGCGAAGGGAAAGGGCTCATGAAGAAGCTGATCAACGACACGGGCGCCGTGCTGTCCGAGAGCCTCGACGGGTTCGCGGCAGCGCATTCCGACATCGTCACGCTGGGGCCGGAGCGGAAGTTCGTGCGCCGGCGCGAGCTCACCAAGGGCAAGGTGGCGCTCATCTCGGGCGGCGGGTCGGGGCACGAGCCGCTGCATGCGGGGTTCGTCGGCGAGGGGATGCTCGACGCCGCGTGTCCGGGCCAGGTCTTCACCTCGCCGACGCCGGACCAGATGCTGGCCGCCGCCGAAGCCGTCGATACCGGCTCCGGCGTCCTGCTCATCGTCAAGAACTACGAAGGCGACGTCATGAATTTCGACATGGCCAAGGAAATGTCGGGACGCCAGATGGCAACGGTCGTCACCGACGACGACATCGCCGTCGAGAACTCGCTCTACACGACCGGCCGGCGCGGCGTGGCCGGCACGCTGGTCGTCGAGAAGGTCACGGGGGCCGCGGCGGAACAGGGCGCGAAGCTGTCCGACCTCCAGGAGCTCGGCAGCCGCGTGAACGCCCGTACCCGCAGCATGGGCGTGGCGCTGACGAGCTGCACGGTGCCGGCGGCCGGCAAGCCGACCTTCGCGATCGGTGAGGACGAGATCGAGCTCGGGGTCGGCATTCATGGCGAGCCGGGGCGGCGGCGCGTCAAGATGATGACCGCCGATGCCATCGCGGCGGAATTCGTCGACGCCATCGTCAAGGACCTCGCCGGCAAGGCGGGCAAGGACGCGCTGCTGTTCGTGAACGGCTTCGGCGGGACGCCGCTCATGGAGCTCTATCTCGTCTACAACGCGGCGAGCCGCGAGCTCGCCAAGCACGGGTTCACCGTGGCGCGGTCGCTCGTCGGCAACTACGTGACGTCTCTCGACATGGCGGGGTGCTCGATCACGGTGACGGGGCTCGATGCCGACATCAAGCGGCACTGGGACGCGCCGGTCCTTACGCCCGCCCTGCGCTGGGGGAAATAGCCGGCCACCGGCACGCACCGGCTGGGCCTTGATCGCGGGCGGGAATAGTGCGATTTCTTATTGAACATTTGTTCAATAAGCGGAAGAGCGGTGGCCCGCAATCCAAAATACGACATCCTCTTCGAACCCGTCCGCATCGGGCCGGTGACTGCGCCGAACCGTTTCTATCAAACGCCGCACGCCACCGGCATGGGTTACATGCGGCCGCAGAGCGCAGCGGCGCTCAGGGGGATCAAGGCGGAAGGCGGCTGGGGCGTCGTCAATACGGAATACTGCTCGATCCATCCGTCCTCCGACGATTCCCCGCACGCCTTCGTGTCGCTGTGGGACGACGACGACGTCCGGTCGCTCGCCCGCACCGCGGAGGCCGTGCACAGGCACGGCAGCCTCGCCGGAGTCGAACTGTGGCACGGCGGCTCGCAGTCCAACAACCGGCTGACGCGGGAGCCGATGCTCGCTCCGTCCGACCGGCCCGCCCACTACATCCAGCCGCTCGGGGCGCGGGGCATGGACAAGGACGACATCCGCAATCTGCGCAACTGGCAGCGCCAGGCGGCGGTCCGGGCGAGGCAGGCGGGGTTCGACATCGTCTACGTCTATGCCGGCCATGGATATCTGCCGTTCCAGTTCCTGTCGCCGCGGATCAACCGGCGGACCGACGAATATGGCGGCAGCCTCGAGAATCGCGTGCGGCTCCTCAAGGAGATGATCCTAGACACCAAGGATGCGGTCGGGGCGACATGCGCCGTCGCCGTGCGCCTCGCGGTCGAGGAGATGCACGGGCCGGATGGCATCACGCATGACGGCGAAGGACGGGAAATCATTGCGCTTCTTGCCGAGTTGCCGGACCTCTGGGACGTCAACGTCGCCGGCACCCTCGGCGATGATTCGAAGAGCTCGCGCTTCTCCAGCGAGGGCTTCCAGGAAGACTACGTGGCCTTCGTGAAGACGCACACGTCGAAACCGGTGGTCGGGGTGGGGCGGTTCACGTCGCCCGACACGATGGTGAGCCAGATCCGGCGCGGCGTCCTCGATCTCATCGGCGCAGCCCGTCCGTCCATCGCCGATCCGTTCCTGCCGCTGAAGATCGACGAGGGACGCGAGGACGAGATCCGCGAGTGCATCGGCTGCAACATCTGCCGGGCCGCCAACAACGAAGCGGTTCCGTTGCGCTGCACGCAGAACCCGACGATCGGGGAGGAATGGCGGCGCGGGTGGCACCCGGAGCAGGTCGCCGAGGCTTCGCGGAAGGACCGGGTCCTGATCGTCGGCGGCGGACCGGCCGGTCTGGAATGCGCGCTGACGCTCGGCCGGAGGGGCATTCCGGTCATGCTGGCCGAGGCGCGCCGCGAGCTCGGCGGGCGGGTCGGGCGCGAAGCATCGCTCGCGGGCCTCAACCAATGGAGCCGCGTGCGTGATCACCGCGAACACATGCTGGGCAAGCTTCCGCAAGTCGAAATCTTCCGCGAGAGCCGGATGACGCCAGAGGATATTCTTGCCATCGGCGCCCCGCATATCGTGGTCGCGACGGGAAGCCGATGGCGGCGCGACGGCATCGGCGCGCTGCAGGAGACCGAAGTCGCCGTCGCCAGGGATGCATCACCGCTGACTCCGGACGATTATTTCGCCGGCGCGAAGCTCGGCGCCGCCATCCTCGTCTTCGACGACGATCACTATGCGATGGGCGGTGCACTGGCCGAGACGCTGACCAGGGCCGGCCATCGCGTGACGCTCGTCACCACCATGCCGGTGGTGTCGAGCTGGACGGCGATGACGGACGAGCAGTTCTTCATCCAGCGCCGCCTCATCGAGTTCGGCGTGAGGCTCGTCGTTTCACATGAACTCACGGCCATCGAGGCTGGGCGCGCCCGTCTCGCCTGCATCTACTCGGGCCGCGAGCGGAGCGAGTCTTTCGATGATATCGTTCTGGTCACGGGGCGGGTTCCCGACGCCGAGCTCTACGGGGCGCTGCTCGCAGACCGGGCGGGCCTCGACATCGCCGGCATCGTTTCCGTCGACCGGATCGGCGATTGCCTCGTGCCATCGTCGATCGCCGATGCGGTCTTCGGCGGGCACCGGCATGCCCGGCAATTCGGGGAGACGCCCGAGGCCGGGCCGGTACGGCGCGAGCGCCCGCTATGAGGAGGGGCCGACATGGAACGTGAGGGGCGCCGCCGCGGCGATCGCGCCAGCCGCAAGCCGGGCATGATCGCGCAGCGCCCTTGGGGCCAGCCCGTCTATCGCTATCGACCCATGGAAATCCTCAGCAGCGACCAGGTCGAGGCGATCCATCACACGGCGCTCACAGTGCTCGAAGAGATCGGCATGAAGGTGCTGGAACCGCGGGCGCGGCGGCATTACCGCGACGCCGGGGCCGAGGTGGACGATGCAGAGATGCGGGTCCGGCTGTCGCGCGACCTCGTCGCAACGCTCATCGCCAAAGCGCCGGCGAGCTTCACGCTCCATGCCCGCAACCCGGCGCGCAGCCTGAAAGTCGGAGGCAAGGACGCGTTCTTCTCGGCGGTCGGCGGGCCCGCCTATGTGGCCGATCTCGACCGCGGGCGGCGGGCCGGCACCTACGCGGAGATGTGCGACTTCATTCGGCTGATCCACAGCCTCAACGTCATCCACCAGGAGGGCGGCGGGCCGTTCGAGCCGCTCGACCTGCCGGCGAACACGCGGCATCTCGATCTCCACTACGCCCAGATCACCCTCACCGACAAGAACTGGCAACCGCTCGGACTCGGCAAGGAGCGGGCGATCGACGGACTCGAAATGGCCGCGCGCAGCCTCGGCACGACGCGGGAAGGGCTCGCAGGCAGCACGGTCTTCACCTGCATCATCAACACCAATTCGCCACTGCAGCTCGACGTGCCGATGGCGGAGGGACTGATGACGATGGCCGAGCACGGCCAGTGCGTGGTGGTGACGCCCTTCACGCTCGCCGGCGCGATGTCGCCCGTCACCATCGCCGGGGCGCTCGCCCAGCAACATGCGGAGGCGATGGCCGGCATCGCGCTGTGCCAGATCGTGCGACCCGGCGTGCCGGTCATGTACGGCGGCTTCACCTCGAACGTCGACATGCGCAGCGGTGCGCCGGCCTTCGGAACGCCGGAGTATGCACAGGCGGCGCAGGCTTCGGGGCAGCTCGCCCGGTTCATCGGCGTGCCGTTCCGGTCGAGCAACGTGACGACGGCCAACGACGTCGACGCGCAGGCGGCGTATGAAAGCCAGATGGCGCTGTGGGGCGCGATGACGGGTCAGGCCCACCTGATCCTGCACGCGGCGGGGTGGCTCGGCGGCGGACTCACGGCGTCGTTCGAAAAGCTCATCGTCGATGCCGAGATGCTGCAGATGATGTCGGCCTATCTCGAACCCTTCGAGGTGTCGCCGGAAAGCCTGGCACTCGAGGCGATGCGCGAAGTCGGTCCGGCGGGGCACTATTTCGGCGCGGCGCACACCATGGCGCGCTACGAGTCCGCGTTCTACACGCCGATGCTCTCGAACTGGGACAACTACGACAACTGGCGGGAGCGCGGCTCGGCGACCGCCCGGGAACGGGCCAACGCCATCTGGAAGCAGCTGCTCGGCGAGTACCAGAAGCCGGCCATCGATCCCGCCGTCGACGAGTCGCTTAAAGACTTCATGGAGCGCCGCAAGCGCGAGGGCGGAGTGCCGGTCAACTAGGCGGCAAGGGAACCGAGCCTCGATTCGAGGAGGTCGTAGCTTGCCCGGCGGGCTTCGGTGGACGAGATGGCCTCGGGATTGAGGCACCATTCGAGCCACAGGCCATCGACCAGCGATATGAAGCTCAAGGACAGGCGCGGCGCATCCACCTTGCGCTCGCGCCTGGCGGCGACGGCGGCAATCGCCCTGGTCAGCGCCCGGCGATAGGAATCGTAGAGCTTGCGATGGGTCGCCCGGAGTCGGGTATTGACGGCGATCTCGCCCCACAGAGCGAGCCACACGAGCACGTTGGCGCGCGAAAAATAGTCGGGCGCGAAATTGGCCTCGACGATGGCGCACAGGCGCGCTTCGGGATCGCTCGCCCGCTTCGGCGAGGCGGCGTCGCCGATCAGGTTCATCATGCCGTCGTAGAGCGAGGTGCGGTAGATCTCGATGAGAAGCTCATCCTTGCTCGAGAAGTAGTGGTTGAGAAGGCCGCGGGACACTCCCGCCTCCTTGCGGATGTTGTCGACCGTGAAGGCGGCGATGCCGCCGCGCGCCAGGCAGCGGACGGCGGCCTCGACCAGCAGCCGCCGGCGGGTCGCCGGGCTCTCGCGGGAGAATTGCGGTCCGGCCGGAGCAGGCGAGCGTAATTTTCGGCGTGCGGCGTCCATTCGACCTCGTAGCGTGGCAGACCGGGCGGACACCAGTTGATGCCCGCCCGGACCCACGCAAATGCTACGCCGTCTTCTTCACGGCGGCGGGATTGATATGGCCGTCCGGCAGAATGACCGGCTCGATGCCGGCACGATGCAGGGCAACGAACGGTTCGTGGCAGATGAAGACGAAGCCGCCCGATTCCTCCATGAGGTTCTCCATGCGGTTGGTCATCTCGATGCGCTTGGCTTCATCCGTCTCGCTCAGGATCTTCTGGTAGAGCTCTTCGTACTCGGCGCTGTCGAAGCCCGACCAGTTGTAGACGCCGATCTGGTCGGGACGGAACCAGACGAGATTCTCCGACGGATCGACGCCGCCGGCGAAGCCCATCAGCACCAGATCCAGCGTCTTGTAGGTGTCGCCCTGGGTCTTGTCGCCCAGCGCCCAGTAGGCGGCATCGTCGGTCGGCTGCAGCTCGGCGGTGATTCCCGCCTGGGCGAGGCTCGCCTGGATGATCTGTCCGGTCGCGAGCGAGGTCGAGTCGTTGACGACGACGAGATTGACGGCGAGATCCGGCACGCCCGCCTCGGCGAGGAGCGCCTTCGCCTTATCGTAGTCGGGCTTGGCGATGAGATTCTCCTTGCGGGCATAGGGCGTGCCCGGCTGGACGACGCCGGTCGACCTGCCGACGAGATTGTCGTAGGCGCCGGCCAGGACCTGGTCGACGTCGATGGCACTTTGGATGGCCTGGCGGATGCGCGGATCACCGAGCTTCGGATTGCCGATGTTGATGGTGAGCCAGATGTAGCGCGTCGACTGGGCCTCGATGAGCTTGCTGTCGGGCGGCATCTTCTCCTTGGTCGTCTTGGCGGCGCTGACCGCGATACGCGTGTAGTCGAAGGATCCCGCTTCATATGCGAGCTGGGCCGCCTGGTCGTCCTCGACGATATAGATCTCGATCCTTCCGAAATCGGGGCGCGCCGCAGGCCAATCGGGATTGGACGCGAGCACAACCTTCTGCTTCTGCTCCCACGCCTCGATCACGTAGGGACCGCAGAACGCGGGCGGCTCGGTCGTGAACTTGCCGCCGACCTTCTCAGTCGCCGCCTTCGACACGATGTGGCCGCCGTAGTAGGGAATCGAGGTCACGAAGATCGGCTGGTAGGGCTCCTTCAGGTGGATGATGCCGGAGCGGTCATCGACCACCTCAACCTTGTCGAGCTTCTCGAACTGATAGGCCCAGGGCGACTGGTTGTCGGGATTGGCGATGCGCTCGTAGCTGAACTTGACGTCCTCGGGCGTGACGGCGCCGAACCCGCCCGTCCATTTCAGTCCCGGAATGAGCGTGAACTTTATGGTCTTGGCATCGACCTGCTCGAGCGTCTCCGCCCCGTAGGGCACCCAGGGCGCCCCCTGACGTATGTCCCCTAGGCGATTGAGCGACACGTAAACGCAGCGCATGATCATTTCCTCGATGTTGCCGATCATGAACGCCGGATCGAGGACCTGAAGGTCGCCGTTGGTCCTGATCTTCAAGAGGTCGCCTTCTGCCGAAAAGGCGATGGTCGGCCGAAAGGCGAGGCCGGCCGCCAGCGCGCCGCCCACCTTCAGAAAGTCACGGCGATTGAAATTCCACTCACCACTCATGTGTTCCTCCCTTGGAAACGATGACGAACTCATTGCAACGGAAAATGGCAGCGCGCCCAGCGGCCGGGCGACAGCTCGCGAAACTCGGGCGCGAGGGTGCGGCAGAGGTCGCGGGCGATGGGGCAGCGCGTATGGAATTCGCAGGCCTTCGGACGATTGAGCAGGCTCGGGATCTCGCCCTTGATGGCGACGTCGGCGCGGCGGCGGCGCGGATCGGGCACCGGCTCGGATTCGATCAGCGTACGGGTATACGGGTGCAAGGGCCTGCGAAACACCTCCAGCGTCGGCCCGAGCTCGACCAGGCGGCCGAGATACATGATGGCCAGGCGGTTCGACACGTGGCGAACCATGGCGAGGTTGTGGGTGACGACGACATAGCTCAGGGACAGGGACGTCTTCAGCGCATCCATGAGGTTCAGGATGTCGCCCTGCACCGAGACGTCGAGCCCGGCGGTCGGCTCGTCGGCGACGACGAGCTTGGGGTGCAGCGCGAGGGCACGCGCCACGGCGACGCGGCGGGCCTGCCCGCCCGACAGCTCGTGCGGGAAGCGGTCGGCGAAGCCGGACGGGAGCCCGACGAGGGCCAGAAGCTCCTGCGCCTTGCGGCGACGGCTGTCGAGCGCGACGCCGTGGATCACGAACGGCTCGGTCAGCAGCGAGCCGACCTTCAGCCGCGGACTCAAGGAGGCCACCGGATCCTGGAAGACCATGGCGGTGTGGCGGCGTAGGGCCCGATAGTCGGCCCTCCGCTCCAGGCGCCTGCCGTCGAACGTGACGGTGCCGGCGTGATGCGGAACGAGGCCGAGAATGCTACGGGCCAGCGTCGTCTTGCCGGAGCCGGATTCGCCAACGAGGCCGACCGTTTCGCCGGCGGCGACATCTAGACTGACATCGCTCAGGATATCGAGATAGCGCGGGCGGTCCGTGAAGGCGGCGGCCCAGGCGCCGGCCAACGGAAAGTGGACCGACAGGCCCTGGGCGGCGAGAAGCGGGGCCGTCATGGGCGCGCCTCGTGGCAGCGCGCGCGATGTTCGCCGCCAAGGGTTACGAAGGGCGGCGGCTCGACGCAGCGGGCGTGGACCCGCGAGCAGCGCGGTGCGAACACGCAGCCCGACGGCAGGTCGACGAGGTTCGGGATCTCGCCGCCGATGGTCGGCATCGGACCGTCGCTCAGCGACAGCGCCGCGGGATCGCAGGCGAGGAGGGCGCGCGTATAGGGATGGCGCGGCGCGTGGAAGAGATCGTCGACCGGGGCGGTCTCGACGACCTCGCCGGCATACATCACATAGACGCGGTCGCAGAGCTCCGCGATGACGCCGAGGTGATGGGAGACGATGAGAATGCAGCCGTTGTAGTCGCGGCGGAGCTCGCGCATCAGATGCACGATCTGGGCTTCCATGGTGACGTCGAGAGCCGTCGTCGGCTCGTCGGCGATGAGGAGGCTCGGATTGACCAGGAGGGCCGCGGCGATGGCGACGCGCTGGCGCGTTCCGCCGGAAAGCTCGTGCGGGTAGGCGTCAAGCCGAAGCAGCGGATCGGGAATGCCGACGCGGGCCAGCATCTCCGCGGCGCGCCTTCGCTTGTCGCGGCGCACGCCGACGGCACGTTGATGCTGAAAATCGACGAGCTGTTCGCCGATGGTGAGGACGGGATTGAACGACGTCATGGGGTCTTGGAAGACCATGGCGATATCGCGGCCACGCAACCGCCGCTGCTCCTCGGCCGGCAGGTCGAGGACGTTGCGGCCGGCGAAGCGGATCGCGCCCGAGACGACGCGGGCGTTGGGCGCCAGCAGGTTGGCGATCGCCGCGACGAGCGTGGACTTGCCGCAACCGCTTTCGCCGACGATGCCGACGACCTCGCCGGCCCGTGCCTCGAGATCGACATGGCGCAGGGCGCTTACTCGTCCGGACGGGGTGGTGTAGTCGACCGACAGGTCGGCAATGGCGAGGAGAGGGCCCGTCACAACGACCTCCGGACCTGGAGGCGCGGGTCCAGCGCATCGCGCAAGGCCTCGCCGAGGAAGGTGAAGCCGAGCGTGGCGAGGACGAGCGGCAGGCCCCCGAACACCACCATGCTCGGCGCGCCCCGGAGGTTGGCGTAGGCATCGTAGAGGATGCTGCCCCAGGATGCCGTGGGCGGGCGGACGCCCAGCCCCAGGAAGCTCAGGCCGGCCTCGACCATGATGATGACCGGCACGTCCATGCTGAGCAGGATCGCCAGCGGTCCGACGACGTTGGGAAGCAGATGCACGAGAATGATGCGCACAGGGCCGGCGCCGAGCGAGCGTTCGGCGAGAATGAATTCGCTGTTCTTGAGGGCCAGCGTCTGGGCGCGCACGAGTCTCGCATAGGCGGGCATGGAGGTGAGGACGATGACGAGGATCAGAGTCGCGGTTCCGCCGCCGAGCACGGTGATGACGGCCAGGGCGAACATGATCATCGGCAGCGCATTCATCGAATCGAATAGCAGCACCAGGAGGCCGTCCAGCCAGCGCGGCCCGTAGCCGGCCACCATGCCGAGCAACAGGCCGACCGCGCCCGCCAGGAGCGTCGACAGGAAAGCGATGGAAAGGGCGGTGCGGGCACCGTAGACGATGCGGGACAGGAGGTCGCGCCCGAGCTGATCGGTGCCGAACCAGTGGGCGAGCGACGGCGGCTTCAGCTTCTGGGTCACGGCGATCTGGGTGGGATCGTACGGCGCGATGAGCGGGGCGAAGAGGGCGCTCAGCGCGATGAGCAGCACGATGGCGAGCCCCAGCGCGCTCACCGGGCTTGCGAACAGGTGCGCGATGCGGCCGAAGCGCGGATAGGAAGCGGTGCCGATCCCTTCAGCTGCGGAAGACATCGCGCACCCTCGGATCGAGCCTGGCAATGAGGAGGTCGGCGGCAATGGTCACCGACACGTAGATGGTGGTCATGATGAGGACGGTCCCCATCACGACGGGATAGTTGCGCTTGGCGACGGCATCGACGATGAGCTTGCCGACGCCGGGGCGGGTGAACACCACCTCCACGAACACGGCGCTCGACAGGATGGCGCCGAGGCCGACCGCGATGACCGAAAGGGTCGGGATGATGGCGATGCGCAAGGCATATTTGTAGACGATGCGCCGCTCCGGCAATCCGAAAGCGCGTGCAGTGCGGATGTGGTTCTCGCCCATGACCTCGAGCATGGAGGCGCGCACCAGCCGGGCGACGTAGCCGACCCAACCGAGGCCGATGGCTACGGCAGGCAGGATGAGCGCCCTCACCTGGCTGCCGATATCGCCCGGCGTCCCGGCGCCGATGGCCGGCACCCATTTCAGCGTCACGGCGAAGATGAGCAGCCCGTAGACGCCGACCACGAAGGACGGGATGGCGATGAGGCTCACCGAGAACACACCGAGCAGGTTGTCGACCATCGTGCCGCGGTGCATGACCGAGTAGCAGCCGATGGCGATGCCGAGGGCAAGCGACCAGGCGAGCGCGGCGACGCCGAGGATGATGGTGTTGGGGAGAACGTCGAGGACTTCGCGGGCGACGGGCTCGTTCGACCAGACGTCGTAGCCGAGGTCGCCGGTCAAGGCGTTGCGGAAGAAGTTGAAGATCTGGACGTAGACGGGCCGGTCGAGGCCCATCCTTTCGGTGAGCGCCTGCTTCAGGGCCGGCGTGGCGCGCGGGCCCAGGGCGACCGACGCCGGGTCGCCGGGAACCAGGAAGACGGCCGCATACATGGCCAGCATGACGAAAATCAGGATGACAAGTCCGAGGGCTATACGCTTCGTTGCATAGTGCAACATGATCGGACGGGTCTCCGGCGCCGCTGCCTCAGGTGAAGTCTCGTTTGATCTTCTTGGTGGCGGCGGCGGTATGGACGATGCGTTCTCGTTCATAGGCCTCAATGCGCCACGTGAGATAGAAGAAATCCGCATCCGCGGTCAGCTCGGTCCGGCTCACGGCCCGCGTGTCGGCCTCGCCGCTGCGGACTGCCCAGCTGTATTCCTGAACGAGCCGCGCCGACAGCGGATCGTCGGGCAGGATGTGGAAGCTGTCCGTCACCTTGGAAGCGGTTTCGATATGGCGGTCGAGGATGAAGGTGCGACCGTGATCGCTGAACAGCTCGATGCTGCGAAGCCCGGTGGTGCCGTCGTCGGTCACCGTGCGGCTATGACGCGCGGGGGCCAGCGTCTCGGTCGGGAGCGGCATGGCGATCTCGGGCGGCTCGAACCTGACCTTGTCGTCGAGCGGGCTCGGAGCGCGGATGGGCAAACTCAGCCTCCCCGTGCCCGGCACGCAGACGAACGCGACGAGTTTCGGCTGGGGCCAGACGATCGGCCAATGCTGAGTGGACAGCGCGATGCGGATGCGGTGGCCTTTCTCGACCATCCGGCCGAAATCATTGAGCTGCAGGCGGACACGGAACGGCTTTCCGACCGGACAGTCGGCCGGAAACTCGTGGCCGTCGCGATGGGTGAGATTGAGCACGCCATAGGTCATGAGCGCCGAGGTGCCGTCGGGGTAGACGTCGCAGAGGCGGGCGATCAGATTGGCACGCGGTTGATCGACCTCGATGTCGAGATCGACGACCGGCGCACCGAGCAGGCAGACGTCCTCGGACAGTGGAGCGGTATCGAAACACAGGCTCTGGCCGTCCTCGCGACGCTGGTCGATCGGCATGTCGGGGACTTCACCGCCATATCCGCCCCAGCGACCGCAGTCGGTGCCGGCGGTGGCCGGTGGCCGGATCGAGCGCCGCTCGCCGGGACGGGGCGCGGCCCCGAGGGTGCCGCCGTCGTTGAGATGGTAGGTTTCCATGCGGACATTGGCGGACGGCCAGGACGGCTCGGCCACCCAATGGCCGCGATGATCGGGGAAATAGAAGGGCTTAGGCCGTTCCTCGGCCGTGATCCAGACGCGATACTGCGGCTCGTCCATGATGCCGGTCTCCTCACCGGCCAGCCAGTGCTTCCACCAGCGCAGCCCCTCCTGCAGGTAGCCTATATTGGGACCGGGCTCGTCGCGACAGGGAAAGTTGTGCGTCCAAGGACCCTGTATTCCAAGCTTCGGGCAGCGCAGATTGGCGAGGAGGCGAGGAACGAAGTTCGAGTAGCTGTCGTCCCAGCCGCAAACCGCCATGACCGCCGCGCCTATCGCGCCATAGTCCTCGCAGACGGAACCCTGCTTCCAGTAGTCGTCGCGGCGCTGGTGCGACAGCCAGATCTCGGAGAGGGACCGGTTGACGTCGAGACGACGCTCCCAGAGATCGCGCCAGCGCGCGCCGACGATCTGCGGATCGGGCGGCATGGCGCGCTTCACCAGCATGAAGTTCGACCACATCTCCTGCTCGGTGATGAGCGCGCCGCCCATGTAGTGGATGTCGTCGGAATAGCGGTCGTCGGATGCGCACAGCGTGATGATGGCCTTGAGCGCCGGCGGGCGGCGGGCGGCGACCTGGAGCGAGTTGAAGCCGCCCCAGGAGATGCCCGTCATCCCGACATGGCCGTTGCTCCAGCTTTGGGCGGCGAGCCAGGCGATCACCTCGCAGGCGTCCTCCTGCTCCTGCGGCAGGTATTCGTCGAGCAGCAGGCCGTCGGAGTCGCCGGTGCCGCGGATGTCGACCCTGACGCAGGCCATCCCGAAGCCGGCCCAGTAGGGGTGGATGTCGAGATCGCGGAACGCCGTGCCGTCGCGCCGACGGTAGGGGATCATCTCCACGACGACGGGGCAGGGTGCGCCGGTCTTCGGACGCCAGACGGTCGCCGCCAAGCGCACGCCGTCCGACAGCGGGATCCAAAGCGGATCGATGCACTCGACCGCGAATGGAAAGTCCGTGCGAATTCGCGACTGCATGGGCGCCCTTCCCTAGTTGAACGACCGTACAACAAGGGAAATGGCCGTGCAACGTCACATGACGGCACCGACCTGCCAGGGCACGAACTCATTGTCGCCGTAGCCGAGCGTTTCGGACTTGCTGCGCTCGCCCGAGGCGACGCGGAGGATGAGCTCGAAGATTTCCTCGCCCTTGGCGGCGATCGTGACGCCGTCGAGGATGTCGCCGCAATTGACGTCCATGTCGTCGATCATGCGGCGATAGATATCGCTGTTGGTGGCGAGCTTGATCGACGGCGTCGGCTTGCAGCCATAGGCAGAGCCGCGGCCGGTGGTGAAGCACAGGATGTTGGCGCCGCCCGCCACCTGGCCGGTGGCCGACACCGGATCGTATCCGGGCGTGTCCATGAACACGAAGCCGCGGGTGCGAACCGGCTCGGCATACTCGTAGACGGCGGTCATGGTCGACGTGCCGCCCTTGGCCGCGGCACCGAGGGATTTTTCGAGAATGGTCGTCAGTCCACCAGCCTTGTTGCCGGGAGATGGGTTGTTGTTCATCTCGCCGCCGTTGCGACGGGTATAGTCCTCCCACCACCTTATCCGTTCGATCAGCTTCTCGCCGACCTCGCGCGTCGCGGCGCGACGCGTCAGAAGGTGCTCGGCTCCGTAGATCTCCGGCGTCTCGGACAGGATGGCGGTACCGCCGTGGCGGACGAGGATGTCGGCGGCAGCGCCGAGCGCCGGGTTGGCGGTGATGCCGGAATAGCCGTCGGAGCCGCCGCACTGGAGGGCAAGGGTGAGCTCGGAAGCGGGAATCGTCTCGCGCCGAGCTGCGTTCGCCCTCGGCAGCATGTCACGGATGCGGGCGATGCCGGCCTCGATGGTCCGGCGCGTGCCGCCCGTCTCCTGGATGGTCATGGTCTGGAAGGTGTCGTCCTCGACGATCCCGTAAAGCTCCTTCATGCGCCCGATCTGGAAGACCTCGCAACCCAGGCCGACCAGCAGCACGCCGGCCAGATTCGGATTGGAGGCATAGCCCCACTGGGTGCGCTTCAGGATGTCGAAGCCCTCGCCGAAAGCAGCCATGCCGCAGCCTGAGCCATGGACGAAGGAGACGACGCCGTCGACGTTCGGATAATCGGCGAGAATGCCGGAGCGGGTTACGGCCTCGGTCATGAAGCGCGCGACGGAGGCGGAGCAATTGACGCTGGTCAGCACGCCGATGTAGTTGCGCGTGCCGGCGCGGCCGTTGGCGCGGCGGAAGCCGGCGAACGTGGCTCGCTCGGCGGTGGGCAGCGGTTCCTCGGGGCGCGCGTCGACGCAGAACTGATAGTCGCGCTCGAAATCGGCCATGCCGACATTGTGCTCGTGCACCCATTCGCCCGGCGCGATGGGGGACTTCGCGAAGCCGATGATCTGCCCGAACTTCAGCACCGGCGCCCCGGCAGCTATGGGCGCGAGTGCCATCTTGTGGCCGCGCGGGATGCGCGCCGACGCGACCAGGCCCGAGGCTTCGGCGCCCTTGTCGATCTGGTCGACGGCGACGGCGACATTATCGGTGGGCGCAAGCTTGAGCGTGCGCGGAGGCGTGGACACGGATTTCATCGAGGTCATTGAGACTTCCAAATCGCTTTCCCCGGCGATGGAGCGAAGCATCGCCCGGCAGACCGCCGCTGCGCCAGAAAGCAGTTGCTTTTCAGGTCGTTAATTCTAACATGTTAGCATGGGCGCGAAAGCTAAATCTTACGACTTTCTTTCCACGGTCCGGTCGCCCGCGCGCGGCGGAGCGACGACGCGCGTCATCGAAGCGCTTCGCGAAGCCATTGTTTCGCTTGAACTTCAACCGGGCGCCGCGCTCGACAAGCAGATGTTGTGCGACCGCCTCGGCGTGTCGCGCTTTCCCGTATCGGAGGCCCTGTCGCGTCTCCAGTCGGAAGGTCTCGTTGAAATCCAGCCGCAGCGGGGCACGACGGTCACGCTCATCCGCCTCGCCGATGCGCGCGAGAACATGTTCCTCAGGCGGTCGCTCGAAGCCGCCGTCCTCAAGGAGCTTGCGCCGGCGGTCACGGCCGACGTTCTCGAGGCGCTGCGCCGGAACCTGCGCTACCAGCGCACCGCCGTCGAAGCGGACGATCGGCCGGGCTTCCACAAGCTCGATCTCGAGTTTCACGACATTTTGCTGAACGCGCTCGGGTTCCCCCGCCTCAAAGCGGGCGTCGAAAGCGCGCGTCTCGGCCTCGAACGAGCCCGGCGGCTGCTCGCTTCGCCGCGGCGGCATGCCGTGACGCTCGAAGAGCACGAGGCGATCCTGGCGGCCCTCGAGACGCGCGATGCCGGAGCGGCGGCAGCGGCCATGGAGCGGCATCTCGATGCAGTGATGGCGGAACTCCTCGCCCATGCCCGCAAGCAGCCCGACATCTTCGCCGACGGACAGGCCCCGGCCGGCCGCGGCGCATGATGGATGCGCGACTGTTCACGGCGCCGTCGGGCGCCCGCCTGTCGTTCACGGCGCTGGGCTTCGGCGCCGCTCCGCTCGGCAACCTGTTCACGGCCCTGAGTGAAGACCAGGCGCAGGCGACACTCGCGGCGGCTTGGGAATCGGGAATTCGCTACTTCGACACCGCGCCCCTCTACGGGCTCGGTCTCTCGGAGACGCGGCTCAACCATTTCCTGAGATCGAAGAAGCGGCCCGACTACCTCATCTCCACGAAGATCGGCCGGCTCCTCGTCGTCTCGACTCCCGAGACGCGCACGGGCATCGGCAAGTTCTTCGACACGCCGTCCCGCAAGGAGGTCTACGACTATTCGCATGACGGCGTGATGCGGTCGCTCGAGGCATCGCTCGAACGACTGGGCCTCGACTCGATCGACGTCGTCTACGCCCATGACGTCGACGTCTTCACCCACGGATCGAAAGAGGCCCGCGACCGGCGGATCGCCGAACTGATGGCGAAGAAGGGCGGCGGTCACGGCGCGCTGGTCAGGCTCCGCGAGGAGGGCGTCATCAAGGCGTTCGGGGCCGGCATCAACGAATGGGAAGCAGCCGAAATCCTCGCCCGGCGCGGCCAGTTCGACGTGTTCCTGCTGGCCGGGCGGTACACGCTGCTCGAGCAGGAGGCGCTCGACAGCTTCCTGCCCTACTGCGTCGAACGGGGCATCGGGATCGTCATTGGCGGCCCGTACAATTCGGGCATCCTCGCATCCGGTCCGAAGCCCGGCGCCTTCTACGACTACGACCCCGCGCCGCCAGAGGTGCTCAAGCGGGTCGCCGCGCTCCAGGATGTGTGCGAGAGCCATGGGGTGAGACTGGTCGAGGCGGCGCTGCGCTTCCCCTTCGCGCATCCGGCGGTCGTCAGCGTCATTCCGGGCGCCCGGCATCCGGACGAGGTGGCGACCAATCTCAGAACCCTCGGGGCGCAGATCCCGCCCGCCCTGTGGCAGGCGCTCAAGGCGGAAAAGCTCATCCGCGCCGATGCGCCCGTTCCGGAATAGGGGGAAAGGCGCGTGCCGAAGGATGCACAACGGTCCGGCCGCCTGAAGGGAAAGACGGCATTCGTCACAGCCGCGGCGCAGGGCATCGGGCGGGCGACGGCGCTTGCCTTCGCCGAGGCGGGCGCCAAGGTCATCGCAACGGATGTCGCCGCCGACAAGCTCGCTGATCTCGCCGGTGTCGAAGGCATCACCGTGGAGGCGCTCGACGTCACCGACGGGGAAGCCATTGCGGCGGTCGCGGCACGTTTCGAACGGGTCGGCGTGCTATTCAACTGCGCGGGCTACGTCCACAACGGAACCATCCTCGACTGCACGGAGACGGACTTCGACTTCAGCTTCGAGCTCAATGTGAAGTCCATGTACCGAATGATCCGCTGCTTCCTGCCCGGCATGATCCGCAACGGCGGGGCCTCCATCGTCAACATGGCCTCGGTCGCATCTTCCGTCATCGCCGCGCCGAACCGATTCGTCTACGGTTCCAGCAAGGCGGCCGTCATCGGCCTTACGAAGTCGGTCGCCGCCGACTTCGTCACGCAGGGCATCCGGTGCAACGCCATCTGCCCCGGCACGGTCGAATCGCCGTCACTGCACGAGCGCATGCGGGCGCTCGGCGACTTCGAGAAGGCGCGGGCGGCATTCATCGAACGGCAACCGATGAAGCGGCTTGGGAGACCGGAAGAGGTGGCGGCGCTCGCCGTCTTTCTTGCGAGCGATGAATCTGCTTTCATGACGGGGAACGCCATCACCCTCGATGGCGGCTGGGCAAACATCTGAGGATCGCCACATGAAGCTCGTTCGTTACGGGGCGCGCGGCGCCGAGAAGCCGGGACTCATCGATGCCGCGGGCGGGATTCGCGACCTGTCGGGCTTCGTCGACGACATCGCGCGCGAGGCGCTGCTTCCCGAATGCCTGGAAAGGCTGAGGAAGCTCGACCCCGAGCGGCTGCCGCAGGTCAAGAGCGGAACGCGGCTCGGGGCCTGCGTCGGAAAGGTCGGCAAATTCATCTGCGTCGGGCTCAACTATGCCGACCACGCGGCCGAAGCGGGACTCGAACTGCCCAAGGAGCCCGTTCTGTTCATGAAAGCGACGAGCGCCATCAACGGACCGGACGACGACGTCATGATCCCGCGAGGCTCCAAGAAAACCGATTGGGAAGTGGAGCTCGGCGTCGTCATCGGCAGCGAGACGCGCTACGTCGACAAGGCCTCGGCGCTCAGGCACGTCGCCGGGTACTGCGTCATCAACGACCTGTCGGAACGGGAATTCCAACTAGAACACGGCGGGCAGTGGGTGAAGGGAAAGTCGGCCGATACGTTCGGCCCGATCGGACCATGGCTCGTCACCACCGATGAGGTCGCGGACCCGCAGAAGCTGCCGATGTGGCTCGAGGTCGACGGCAAGCGCTACCAGGACGGCTCGACGGCGACGATGATCTTCGGCGTCGCCCATCTGGTGAGCTACATCTCGCAGTTCATGAGCATGCAGCCGGGCGACATCATCTCGACGGGAACGCCGAAGGGCGTCGGGCTCGGGCAGAAGCCGAACCCGGTCTATCTCAGGGCCGGCCAGACGATGCGGCTCAGCATCACGGGCCTCGGCGAGCAGCGGCAGAAGCTCGTCGCCGCGTCCTGACCAATCGACTATTCGGCAGCCTCGCGGGCCAGGAACCCGCCCGACTGGCGAGCCCACAGCTCGGCATAGAGGCCGCCGCGGCCAAGCAGCTGATTGTGCGTGCCCTCTTCGACGATCCGGCCCTCGTCCATGACGATCAGGCGATCCATGGCCGCGATGGTGGAGAGGCGATGGGCGATGGCGATCACCGTCTTGCCTTCCATGAGGTCGTAGAGGCTCTCCTGGATGGCCGCCTCGACCTCCGAGTCGAGCGCGCTCGTCGCCTCGTCGAGCACGAGGATGGGAGCGTTCTTCAGCAGCACGCGGGCAATGGCGACGCGCTGGCGCTGACCGCCCGACAACTTGACGCCGCGCTCGCCGACATGGGCCTCGTAGCCGCGCCGACCCTTCGGATCCTCGAGGCCGACGACGAAGTCATCGGCATGGGCGCGCTTCGCCGCGGCGACGGCATCGTCGAGGGTGGCATCGGGCTTGCCGTAGCGGATGTTGTCGAGCACCGAGCGATGCAGGAGCGAGGTGTCCTGGGTCACGACGCCGATCTGGGCGCGCAGACTCTCCTGGGTGACCCTGGCGACGTCCTGGCCGTCGATGAGGATGCGGCCGCCGGTCAGGTCGAAGAAGCGCAGCAGCAGGCTGACGAGCGTCGACTTGCCCGCCCCGGAACGGCCGATAAGTCCGACCTTCTCGCCGGGTTTGACATGCAGTGTCATGCCGTCGATGACGCCGCGCGAGCCGTCGTCCCGTTCGCGGCCGTAGTCGAAGCAGATGCCCTCGTAGCGGATGTCTCCCTTGGTCACCACCAGAGGCCGGGCTTCGGGATGGTCGGTGATGCCGCGGTCGCGAGCGATCGTCTCGATGCCGTCCTGGACGACGCCGATGTTCTCGAAGAGGCCCGAGACCTCCCACAATATCCAGTGCGCCATGCCCTGCAGGCGAAGTACGAGCCCGACGGAGAAGGCGATGGAACCGGTGGTGACCGCGCCGACATACCAGAGCCAGATGGACACAGCGGTGATCGAGAACAGCAGCATGCTGTTCATGGTGTTGAGGATGATGGTCAGGGTGGTGACCAGCCGCATCGAACCGTGGACGCTTTCAAGGAACGGCTCCATTCCCTCGCGCGCGTAGCGGTCCTCGCGGTCGGCATGGGCGAACATCTTCACGGTGCCGACGTTGGTGTAGCTGTCGACGATGCGGCCGGTGACGGCGGAGCGGGCGTCGGCCTGTCGCTTGGAGGCCTGCTGAAGCTTGGGTATGAAGTAGTACATCGTGCAGACGTAGCCGGCGAGCCAAACGAACAGCGGCGCGGTCAGGCGCAGGTCGCTGGTCGCCAGCAGGACGAGGGCACCGGTGAAGTAGATCGCGACGTAGAGAAGCACTTCCGACGCCGTCATCACGACGTCGCGGACCGCCATCGCCGTCTGCATGACCTTGGTCGCGACGCGGCCGGCGAAATCGTTCTGGAAGAAGTCCATGCTCTGGCGCAGCACATAGCGGTGCGCCTGCCAGCGGATGCGCATGGCGAAGTTGCCGAGCAGCCCGTTGTGCACCACAGCCTCGTAGAAGAGCTTGAGGATCGGGAGCACGACGAGCACGAGGACGCCCATAGCCACCAGGCGCGAGCCGTGGTCCTGCCAGAAGGTCTCGCGGCTGGCGCCGTTCAGCCAGTCGACGAGGCGGCCCAGGAAGGCGAAGAGCGAGACCTCGATCAGCGCCGTCGCAGCGGCAAGCAGCGAGCTGGCGAGCAGAAGTGGCCCGAAAGGCTTCGAGTAGTGGACGATGAACCCCACGAGCGTGGTGGGGGGCTTGGGCGGTTTCTCGCGCACGAAAGGCGGACGCCGTTTCTCCAGCCATTCGAACAGTCTTGCCAGCACCATGGGACCTCGGCAATCGTCGGATCAGCACGGGCCGTCGCCGGCTTCCACAATGCGTGATCGCGAGGATGATTTCGGTGCGTTATAGCGGAACGGATGTGGCAAGACAAAGACGGCGCGAGCGGCGCGGCGGCCGCCCTCCCGGACCGGGCAAACGGCCCGCGTTTTTCGGGCATTTTCGAGCACGGTCGTCTCCGGGCCGATGGCTGGTTGCAAGGACGCGGCTCGCCATGCAAGCATCGAATCTCGGGGAGTTGAGCGCGTGACGACTGCTGTTCGGTCAATCCGGAGAGGCCGAGGAAACAAGAGCCGTAAGGGAAAAGCCGGCCGAGGCGCCGCCTTGCCCGGCCCATGAGCACCTTCCTCGGCATCGACGTAGGCACGTCGTCGGTCAAAGCCGTCCTGATCGACGATAAGCAGAAACTCGTCGACAGCGCGTCTTCGGCATTGAGCGTTTCGCGGCCGCGCAGCGGCTGGTCGGAGCAGAACCCGCGCGACTGGTGGAAGGCCACCGAGGACGCCGTCCAGCAAATCCGCAATCGCAAGCGGCGCCCCTTCGCGGCGCTCGCCGGAATAGGCCTGTCGGGACAGATGCACGGCGCCACGCTTCTCGATTCCGCCGACCGGCCCATCCGGCCGGCCATCCTCTGGAACGACGGGCGGGCGCACGAAGAGTGCCGGGAACTCGAGGACTCCGAGCCGCGGCTGCGCGACATCACCGGCAATATCGCCATGCCGGGCTTCACCGCGCCGAAGCTGTTGTGGGTGCGCAAGCACGAGCCCGACAAATTCGCGGCGATCGCCAAGGTCCTCCTGCCCAAGGACTACGTCCGCCTGCTCCTGTCGGGCGACTATGCGAGCGAGATGTCGGATGCATCCGGCACCCTGTGGCTCGACGTCCGGCACCGGCGGTGGTCGCCCGAGCTTCTCGAAGCCAGCGGCCTCGAACTCGAGAACATGCCGAAGCTCTACGAAGGAAGCGAGCCCACCGGCGAGCTCTCGGACGAGCTGAGGAAAAAGTGGCAGCTCACGTCGCGGCCGGTAGTGGCGGGCGGCGGAGGCGACAATGCGGCGGCGGCGTGCGGCATAGGCGCGGTCCAGAGCGGCGACAGCTTCATCTCCATCGGCACGTCCGGCGTACTCTTCGTCGCCACCGACCGCTTCTCGCCCAACACGTCCAACGCCGTTCATGCTTTCTGCCATTCGCTGCCCGGCGGCTGGAACCAGATGGGCGTCATCCTGTCGGCGACGGCGAGCCTCGAGTGGCTGGCCGGCATCCTGAAGCAGCCGGGGCCGGATCTCACGGCGGCGCTCGGCAATACGTTGAAGGGGCCGTCATCCGTCCTGTTCCTGCCCTACCTGTCCGGCGAGCGGACGCCGGTGAACGATGCGACAGTGCGCGGCGTATTCCACGGCCTCGGGCACGAGAGCGACAGAAAGGCCCTCACGCATGCCGTCCTCGACGGCGTCGCCTTCGCGTTCCGCGACTGCCTGGAGTCCCTGAAGGCGGCCGGGTCGATCGTGACGCGGGCGACGGCAGTCGGCGGCGGATCGAAGTCGCGCCTGTGGCTCAAGATCATCGCGACGGCGCTCGGCATCACGATCGACGTTCCGGCGGACGGCGATTTCGGCGCCGCGTTCGGCGCAGCCCGGCTTGGGCTTCTCGCGGCGACGAAAGCGAAGCCCGCCGACGTGCTCAAGCGGCCGCGCATGGCGGGACGCGTCGAGCCCGACCGCAAGGCGACGTCCGCCTATGACGATCGATATCAGCAGTACAAACTACTCTATCCGGCCATAAAAAAGGTTCAGTCCCGATGAGCTCGTTCTTCTCGATTACGACACCGGTCCGCTACGAAGGGCCGAACAGCCGCAACCCGCTTGCGTTCAAGTGGTACGACGCGAAGAAGAAGGTGATGGGCAAGCCGCTTTCCCAGCATCTTCGCTTCGCGGCCTGCTACTGGCATTCGTTCTGCTGGACGGGAACGGATCCGTTCGGCGGCGACACCTTTCTTAGGCCCTGGCAGGGCGGAGGCGATCCCATGCGGCAGGCAAAGGCGAAGGCCGACGTGGCCTTCGAGATGTTCCGGCTGCTCGGCGTGCCGTTCTTCGCCTTCCATGACCGCGACATCGCACCCGAAGGCGCGAGCCTCGCCGAATCCAATCGCAACGTCCGCGAGATCGCCGAGATCTTCGAGAAGAAGATGAAGGCGACGGGCGTGCGGCTCCTGTGGGGGACGGCCAACCTGTTCTCGCATCGCCGCTACATGGCCGGCGCGGCGACCAACCCCGATCCCGATGTGTTCGCCTATGCCGCCGCACAGGTGAAGAACGCCATGGACGTAACCCATGCGCTCAAGGGCGAGGGGTACGTCCTGTGGGGCGGACGCGAAGGATACGAGACGATCCTCAACACCGATATCGGGCGCGAGCTGCAGCAGCTCGGCCGGTTCCTCAACCTCGTCGTCGAGTACAAGCACAAGATCGGCTTCAAAGGGGCAGTCTACATCGAGCCCAAACCGAAGGAACCGACCAAGCACCAATACGACTACGACGTGGCGAGCATCTACGGCTTCCTCAAGAATCACGGGCTCGACAAGGAGATCAGCGTCAACATCGAGCAGAACCATGCCATCCTGGCCGGACACAGCTTCGAGCACGAGATCGCGCTCGCCATCGCGCTCGGCATCTTCGGGTCGATCGACATCAACCGCGGCGACTACCTTCTCGGATGGGACACCGACCAGTTCGCCATGAACGTGCCGGAGCTGGTGCTCGCCTTCCATCACATCCTGAAGGCGGGAGGCTTCACGAAGGGCGGGCTCAACTTCGACGCCAAGATCCGGCGCCAGTCGATCGATCCCGACGACCTGCTGCACGCCCATATCGGCAGCATGGACGCCTGCGCGCGGGCGGTGATCGCCGCGGCCGAGATGATCAAGGAGGGAGAGCTCGACGAGGCGGTGAAGCGGCGCTATGCGGGCTGGGACGGCTCGCTCGGAAAGAAGATGCTCGCCGGCAAGATGCCGCTCGACGCCATCGCCGCGCATGTCGAGAAGAACCGCATCAATCCCGAGCCGGTCTCGGGGCGCCAGGAATATCTCGAAGGTCTCATCAACCGCCACTCATAGTCTCGGAGGTCGAATCGACATGGCCAAGAACATCAAGGGGCCAGCCATCTTCCTTGCCCAGTTCGCGGGCGACACGGCGCCGTTCAACTCGCTTGCCGCCATCTGCAAATGGGCGGCGTCGCTCGGCTACAAGGGCGTGCAGATCCCGAGCTGGGACGGCCGCATCTTCGACCTCAAGAAGGCGGCAGAGTCGAAATCCTATAGCGACGAGGCGCTCGGCATCGCGAAATCGAACGGCGTCGAGATCACCGAGCTTTCGACCCATCTCCAGGGACAGCTCGTCGCCGTCCATCCGGCGTATGACGAGGCGTTCGACGCCTTCGCGCCGGCCGCCGTGCACGGCAAGCCCGCCGAACGGCAGAAATGGGCGGTCGACCAGCTGCTCGCCGCCGCCAAGGCGTCGCAGAACATGGGCCTGAAGGCGCATGTGACGTTCTCCGGCGCTCTGGCATGGCCGTTCGTCTATCCGTGGCCGCAGCGTCCGGCCGGCCTGATCGACACGGCCTTCGACGAGCTGGCGCGCCGGTGGAAGCCCATCCTCGATGCGTTCGACAAGGTCGGCGTCGACGTCTGCTACGAAATCCATCCCGGCGAGGACCTGTTCGACGGCGCGACCTTCGAGATGTTCCTCGACAAGCTCAAGGGCCATCCGCGCTGCGCCATCAACTACGATCCGTCGCATTTCGTCCTGATGCATCTCGACTATCTGTCCTTCATCGACATCTATCACGAGCGGATCAGGGCCTTTCACGTGAAGGACGCCGAGCTCAATCCGACCGGGCGCCAGGGCGTCTATTCGGGCTACCAGCCGTGGGTGAACCGGGCGGGCCGTTTCCGGTCGCTCGGCGACGGACAAGTCGACTTCAAGGCCATCTTCTCCAAACTCGCCCAGTACGACTACGACAGCTGGGCGGTGCTCGAATGGGAATGCTGCCTCAAGCACCCCGAGCAGGGAGCGGCGGAGGGCGCACCGTTCATCGCCGAGCACATCATCCGCGTCACCGAGAAGGCATTCGACGACTTCGCCGGCGGGAAGACCGATACGGCACAGATCAAGCGCGCCCTCGGGCTCAAGTAAGGGAGACCAGCATGGCAATCGAAGGACGGGGTGACGCACGGGGTGGCGGCCGGATCCGGCTCGGCATGGTCGGCGGCGGACAGGGCGCCTTCATCGGCGCCGTTCACAGGCTTGCGGCGCGCATGGACGACCAATACGAATTCGTGGCCGGCGCCCTGTCGAGCGATGCGGCGCGGTCGCGCGCCTCCGGGATCGAGCTCGGGCTTGCTCCCGACCGCATCTATACAGACTACAAGGAGATGGCGCGCAAGGAAGCGAAGCGGACCGACGGCATCGAGGCGGTCGCCATCGTGACCCCCAATCATCTTCACTTTCCGATCTCGAAGGCGTTCATGGAGGCGGGCATTCACGTCATCTGCGACAAGCCGCTCGCGCTTTCCACCAAGGAAGCCAGGGCGCTTATGGCGCTCCAGAAAAAGACCGGGCTGGTCTTCGGGCTGACCCACAACTATTCGGGCTATCCGATGATCCGTCAGGCGCGCGAAATGGCCCAGGGCGGCGAGCTCGGCCCGTTGCGCGTCGTGCAGGCGGAGTATCCGCAGGACTGGCTCACGACCTATCTCGAAGGCACGGGGCAGAAGCAGGCGAGCTGGCGCACCGATCCGCGCTACACCGGCGCCGGCGGATGCATCGGCGACATCGGCACGCACGCCTACCAGCTCGCCTGCTACGTCTCCGGGCTCAAGCTCGAGTCGCTCAGCGCCGAGCTCACCACGTTCGTGAAGGGCCGCAAGGTCGACGACAACGTGCAGGTCATGCTCCGCTTCAAGGGAGGGGCGCGCGGCATGCTGTGGGCGAGCCAGGTGGCGCCGGGGAACGAGAACGGGCTGAAGCTCAGAGTGTATGGAGAAAAGGGCGGTCTCGAATGGACGCAGGCCGATCCGAACTATCTGTGGTACACGCCGTTCGGCGAGCCGAAGCGGCTGCTCACGCGCGGCGGGGCCGGCTCGAACGCGGCGGCGGCGCGCGTGACGCGGGTGCCGCCCGGCCATCCGGAGGGTTATCTCGAAGGGTTCGCCAACATCTACACTGAACTGGCGCGCGCCATCCGTGCCCGCCGGCAGGGCAAGAAGTCATGGGGCAAGGAGGTGTCGTTCCCGGACCTCGCCGACGGCTACGACGGGATGGCGTTCATCGAGGCGGCAGTCAAGTCGTCCAAGGGCAACGGCAAGTGGGTGAAGGTCGAGGCCGCATGAAGATCGGCTTCAACCTCCTCCTGTGGACGACGCATGTAACGGAAACCCACCGTCCGCTGCTCAGCAAGATCAAGAAAGCCGGCTATGACGGTGTCGAGGTGCCGATGTTCGAGGGCACGCCGGCGCACTATCGGAAGTTCGGCCAGATGCTCGACGAGATCGGGCTCGAGCGCACGGTCGTCTCCGTCATTCCGAGCGCCGACCGGAACCCGCTCGCCGGCGACCGGGCGACGCGGGCGGCCGCCGTCACATACCTCAAATGGATCGCCGACTGTTGCGATGCCCTCGATGCGCGGATCGCCTGCGGCCCGCTCCATTCGACGCTCGGCCAGTTCTCCGGCGGCGGTCCCACGAAGGAGGAGCGGAAGCGCGCGATCGCTTTCCACCGTGCCGTCGGTGATCACTGCGCCAAGCGCAACGTGCGCGTGGCGCTCGAGGCGCTTAACCGGTTCGAGTGCTATTTCCTCACGACCATGGACGACCTCGCCGCCTATCTGGACGAAGTGGACCACCCGCACATCACCGGCATGTACGACACGTTCCACAGCAACATCGAGGAATACGACCAGGTCGCCGTCATCGGCCGGACGCGGCGCCACATCTCGCACGTCCACATCTCCGAGAACAACCGCGGCACGCCGGGCAAGGGGCATATCGACTGGCCGCGCATCTACGGGGCACTCAGGAAGATCCGCTACGACGGCTGGCTCACCATCGAAGCGTTCGGACGGGCGTTGCCCGAACTTGCCGCCGCGACGCGCGTGTGGCGCGACTACTTTCCGACGCCGGAGTCCGTTTACCGCGACGGGATTAAGAACATACGGCGCGGCTGGTCGGCGGCGGGCTGACGTTTCCGCATTGACAGCCCGGAAGGCCTTTGATCAAATGGTCAAAATTTGCCATTTCGAGGCCCAAGGGAGGAATCGATGGCCAGCAGCCCGGACATCGCCGCGGGCCGGCTGAAGCGCGGCGAGATCGAGCGCAATTTCTCCGACCTGCATCCGCCTCTCGATGCGAATGACGCGCGCGTGGCCGCCGAGCGGTGCCTGTTCTGCTACGACGCGCCGTGCGTCAAGGCCTGCCCGACCAACATCGACATTCCGCTGTTCATCCGCGAGATCGCCGCCGCCAATCCGGTCGGCGCGGCCAAGACGATCCTCGATTCCAACATCATGGGCGGCATGTGCGCCCGAGTCTGCCCGACCGAGACGCTGTGCGAAGAAGTCTGCGTGCGCGAGATCGCCGAAGGCAAGCCGGTCGAGATCGGCCGCCTGCAGCGTCACGCCACGGACCATCTTTTCACGGTGGACAAGCAACTCTACTCTCGGGGGGCACCCACGGGGCGCAAAGTGGCCGTGGTCGGTGCCGGACCGGCAGGGCTTTCCTGCGCCCATGCGCTCGCCCAACGCGGCCACGACGTGACGGTGTTCGAAGGGCGGCAGAAACCCGGCGGGCTCAACGAATTCGGCATCGCGGCCTACAAGACCGTGAACGACTTCGCGCAGCGCGAGGTGAACTACATCCTCGGCGTCGGCGGAATCGCCATCACCTATGGACGCCGGCTCGGCAAGACCCTCAAGCTCGCCGAACTCCGCTCGACATTCGATGCCGTGTTCCTCGGCCTCGGCCTAACCGGCGTCAACGATCTCGACGTCAAAGGCAAGGTGGAGGGAGTCATCAGCGCCGTCGACTATATCGCCAGGCTGAGGCAGGCAAAGAATCTCGCTGGCCTGCCGGTGGGGCGGCGGATCGTGGTCGTCGGCGGCGGCATGACGGCCATCGACATCGCCAGCCAGACGAAGCGGCTCGGTGCCGAAGAGGTGACGATCGTCTACCGCCGCGGGCCCAAGCAGATGAACGCGAGCCGCTACGAACAGGAGCTGGCGCAGACCGACGGCGTCCTGATCCGGCACTGGATGCGGCCGAAGAAGGTCATCGCGCGCGACGGCGTGCTCGCCGGCGTGCAGCTCGAGTACACGCGCGAACTGCGCGGCAAGCTCGAAGGCACCGGCGAACTCCTGACGCTGCCGTGCGACCAGCTGTTCAAGGCGATCGGGCAGACGTTCGCGGTCGACGACATTGCCGGAGCGGCGGCCGCTCCCGAACTCGAAGCCGGCCGCATCCGCGTCGATGCGGATCGCCGCACGAGCATCGAAGGGATCTGGGCGGGCGGCGACTGCGCGGCCGGCGGACGGGACCTCACGGTGGTGGCCGTCGAGGACGGCAAGATCGCCGCCGCGTCCATCGATGCCTATCTCAAAGCCAAGGTTGCCGCCTGAGCGCCGCAATGGAGAGCCCAACATGGCAAATCTGCAATCCGTCTTCTGCGGGATAAAGTCTCCGAACCCGTTCTGGCTCGCTTCGGCGCCACCGACCGACAAGCAGTACAACGTCGAACGGGCGTTCCGGGCGGGATGGGGCGGCGTCGTGTGGAAAACGCTCGGCGAGGACCCGCCGATCGTCAACGTCAGCGGCCCGCGCTACGGCGCCATACATGCATCGGATCGCAGGGTCATCGGCTTCAACAACATCGAGCTCATCACCGACCGGCCGCTCGAGGTCAATCTCCAGGAAATCAAGACCGTCAAGCGGAACTGGCCAGATCGGGCGCTCGTCGTCTCGCTCATGGTGCCGTGCGAGGAAAGCAACTGGGAGGCCATTCTGCGGCGCGTCGAAGAGACCGGGGCCGACGGCGTCGAACTCAACTTCGGATGCCCGCACGGCATGTCGGAGCGCGGCATGGGATCGGCGGTCGGACAGGTGCCGGAGTATGTCGAGATGGTGGCGCGCTGGTGCAAGGCGCATACGCGCATGCCGGTCATCGTCAAGCTCACGCCGAACATCACCGACATTCGGCGACCCGCCGAGGCAGCGAAACGCGGCGGTGCGGATGCCGTGTCGCTGATCAATACCATCAACTCGATCATGGGCGTCGATCTCGACGCCATGGCGCCGTGGCCGCACACGGACGGCCATGCCACGCACGGCGGCTATTGCGGCCGGGCAGTGAAGCCCATCGCCCTCAACATGGTGACCGAGATCGCCCGCGCGCCGGCGACGCGCGGTTTCCCGATCTCCGCCATCGGCGGCATCGAGACGTGGCGCGACGCGGCGGAGTTCCTGGCGCTCGGCGCCGGCAATGTCCAGGTGTGCACGGCGGCGATGGTCTACGGCTTCAAGATCGTGCAGGAAATGATCTCGGGCCTCGAGACGTTCATGGACGAGAAGGGCTATCGCAACGTCGCGGCGTTCAGCGGGCTCGCCGTGTCGAAGGCAACCGACTGGCAGTATCTCAATCTCGATTACGCCGTGAAGGCAGTCATCGACCAGGAGCTGTGCATCAAATGCGGGCGGTGCCACATTGCCTGCGAAGACACCTCGCATCAGGCCATCTCCAGCATGCGCGACGGCGTTCGCCATTTCGAAGTCATCGACGAGGAATGCGTGGGCTGCAACCTGTGCGCCATCATCTGTCCCGTCGAGGACTGCATCACCATGGTGCCGCTGGCGCCGGGACAGATCGACAAGCGCACCGGCCGCCGGGTCGGCGAGAAGATCACCTGGCTCGAGCACCCGAACAATCCCAATGCCAAGCGGCCGCAGCCGGTGCCCGCCAAGTAGTCAGTTCCAGGCGGTTCCGTGGGGCAGCGGCTCGAGCCCCAGATGGCGAGCGACGGTCTGGCCGATATCGGCAAAGCTGTCGCGGATGCCGAGCGGGCGCGGCTCGATCCTAGGCCCGAAGGCGAGAACGGGCACGCGCTCGCGGGTGTGATCGGTGCCGCGGAAGCCTGGATCGCAGCCGTGATCGGCGGTGATGACCGCGAGATCGCCAGGCTGCAGGATCTCGAAGAATTCTGATAACCGCCGGTCGAAGGCCTCGAGCGCGCCGGCATAGCCGTCGGCATCGCGGCGGTGACCGTAAACCGTGTCGAAGTCGACGAAGTTCGCCATCAGCAGACCGCCGTCGGCGAGATCGAGCGAGGCTTCCACGGTGCGATCGAAAAGCCCGTCATTGTCGGGGGCCTTCAACACCCGGCCGGTGGCCCGGTGGGCGAAGATGTCGGCGATCTTGCCGATGGTGACGATGGCGCGTCCGGCGGCGGCGGCGTGATCGAGCAGGGTGGGGCCGGGGGGCTGCACCGCGAAGTCGCGGCGGTTTGGGGTGCGCGCGAAGGTGGCCGGGTCGCTGCCGATGAAGGGCCGCGCTATGACGCGCCCGACGTTCAGCGGATCGGCAAGCTCACGCGCGACGGCGCACACCTCGTAAAGGCGATCCAGGCCGAAGGCCGTCTCATGGGCGGCGATCTGGATGACGGAGTCGACGGAGGTGTAGACGATGGGCTTGCCGGTGGCGAGGTGCTCGGCGCCCATCGTCTCGATGATCTCGATGCCGGAGGCGTGGCGATTGCCGAGAATGCCCGGCAACCGGCAACGGCGGATCAGGGTTTCGGTAAAGCCCGCCGGGAAGCACGGAACGGTATTGGGGAAGTAACCCCAGTCGAGAGCCAGCGGCAGGCCCGCAATTTCCCAATGACCGGACGGAGTGTCCTTGCCCCTGGCCTGTTCCGTCGCGCAGCCCCACTGGGCCTTCAGACGCTCGGGACGCGACAGCCCGGCGGGGAAATTTCCGCTCGCGAGCTCGCAGGAATGGCCGAGGCCGAGGTCGAGCAGATGGGGAATGCGGAACGGGCTGGCGGCCGCGGCACGCGATCCGGCGACATGACCTACGGTGTTCGCACCCTCATCGCCATATCGCGCGGCGTCGGGCGCACCGCCGACACCGACGGAATCGAGGACGAGCAGGAAGGCCCGCGCCATCACCCACCCGCCGTCACGGTTTCTCGGACGACCGGAGCACGGGGCATCGCCTCGCCGATCGCATAGGCCGAGCGAACGATGGCAATGGCTTCCTCCGCCTTCGCCTCCGTGCGCGCATGAACGAGGGCGAGCGGCCGATCCGGCCCGACCTCGGTGCCGATCCCGGCCAGCGCGGACAGCCCCACGGCATAGTCAATCGCATCCGAAGTCAGGCGGCGGCCGCCGCCGAGGCCGATGACGGCGAGCCCCATCGACCGCGTGTCGATGGCGGCGACGCGTCCGGCCCCGGTCGGAACGGCCGCACGGACGACCGGTGCCGCACCCAGGTGGCGATCCGGCCTGTCGACGAGGTCGGCGGGTCCGCCGAGCTTCTTCACCATGCGGGCGAAGCGTTCCACCGCCGCGCCGCTGTCGCGCGCCCGGGCGAGCCGCGACAGCGCATCGGCCCGCGATGTCGCCAAGCCTGCGAGCAGCATGATTTCGGCGCCCAGCGCGAAGGTGACCGTCTCGAGGCGGGCGTCGACCGGCTGCTTCATGTTGGCGATGGCATTGGCGACCTCGAGGGCGTTACCGGCGACGGGCGCCAAGGGTTCATCCATGTCGGTCAGAACGGCGGACACCTTGAGGCCGGCGCCGCCGGCAACAGCGACCAGGGCCCGCGCCAGGCGCCGTGCGTCCTCGATCGTCGTCATGAAAGCGCCGGAGCCGACCTTCACGTCGAGCACGAGGGTCTCGAGGCCGGCGGCAAGCTTCTTCGAGAGGATCGAGGCGACGATCAGCGGGACGGACTCCACGGTCGCGGTTACGTCGCGGATGGCGTAGAGGCGCCGGTCGGCGGGCGCAAGCTCCGCCGTCTGCCCGACGATGGCGCAGCCGACGGTCCGCACCGTGTCGCGGAAACGCGTGATGTCGGGCTGGGACTGGTAGCCGGGAATGGAATCGAGCTTGTCGAGGGTGCCGCCGGTATGGCCGAGGCCGCGGCCCGAGATCATCGGCACGTAGGCGCCGACCTCGGCGAGCAGGGGGGCGAGTAGAAGCGAGACGTTGTCGCCGATGCCCCCCGTCGAATGCTTGTCGACGATGGGCCCCGGGAATTCCGACTTGGGCCAGGCGAGGACCGGCCCGCTGTCGCGCATGGCGGTGGTCAGGGCGACGGTCTCGGCATCGCTCAGCCCACGGAAGAAAACACTCATGGCGAAGGCGGCGGCCTGGGGAGCGGCGGCCTCGTCGCGAGTCACGGCTTCGATGAGGGCACCGATCTCGGCGGAGGAGAGCGTGCCGCCGTCGCGCTTCTTGCGGATGATTTCCTGGATCAGCACGTCAGTAGGCTCCGCCGGCTGGCGGCGCTCCGGGGGCGGCCTGCAGGTCGTCGATCAGGCCGCTCGCCCCGAACCGAAACGTCTCAGGGGCAATCCAGTCGTCGCCCATGATCTCGCGGGCCAGGGCGAGATAGGTTTTCGCCTGCTCCCCGGTCCGAATGCCGCCCGAAGCCTTGAAGCCTGCCGCAGCGCCGGTCGAACGTATCGTCTCGATCATGATGCGAGCCGCATCGAGCGTGGCGCCGGTGCCGGTCTTTCCCGTCGACGTCTTCACGAATCCGGCACCCTCATCGAGGGCGAGGCGCGTCGCATCGGCAATCGCCTGCGGTATCCTCAGCTCGCCCGTCTCGAGGATGACCTTCATGCGCCCATTGAAAGGGACTTCGGCGCGGCAGGAGCGCAGGACGTTGCGGGCCGCCTCGCGGTCGCCGTCGAGCCATGCACGCCAGGGGAGCACGACATCGATCTCGTCGGCACCGGCCGCGAAGCACTCGGCCGTGGTCCGCGCCGCTGCGGCGGCATCGGTAGAGCCATGCGGAAAGTTCGCCACCGACGCGACCCGGATGAGGCTCGACGGTCGGCGGATCGCGGCCCGCCGCACCCATTGCGGGTAGACACAGAGGGCGGCGACATCGCAGAAGCGGGTGGACGCGCGGACGCACAGGCGATCGATGGCCTCGGCCGTGGCGTTGTCGTCGAGATTGGTCAGGTCGAGAAGCCGGATGATCCGGCAGGCATCATCCATCGATGGGCTGCTCCAGGACCGAGCTCAAGAGTCGCGACAGATCGGCGGCGCAGCGACCGCCCTCGCGCAGAGTTTCCTCGTGTGACGGAGAGGCGCCGGATATTCCGGCGGCGAGATTGGTGATGGCGGAGACGGCGGCGACCCTCAGGCCAAAGCGGCGCGCCAGTATGACCTCCGGAACGGTGGACATGCCGACCGCATCGGCACCGAGCATCCGGACAGCGCGGATCTCGGCCGGCGTCTCAAAGGAGGGACCGGAAAACCAGGCATAGGTTCCCTCGGCGAGGTCGATCGCCTCGGCCTTGGCCGCGGCGCGCAGGCGGTCGGCGAGCCCGCGGTCATAGGCATCGGTCATCGACACGAAGCGCTCGTTGCCTTTGTCGCCGGTCAGGGGATTGAGCCCGGTGAAGTTGATGTGGTCGGTGATCATCATGAGGCGACCGGCGCCGACGCCCGGCATCAGGGAGCCGGCGGCATTGAGCAGGATGACGACCCGAATCCGGAGCGCCGCAAGGGTTTCCAGGATGGGCCGCATGGCGGCCGGGTTGCCCTTCTCATAGGGATGGACGCGCCCGTTGAGGACCAGAACGTCGTTGGCGCCGACCCGTCCGGCGACGAGAAGTCCGGCGTGGCCCGACACGCCGGGGCGGGGAAAGCCGGGGATGCTCGCATAGGGCGTCGTCACGGGATCGGCGACGAGATCGGCGACGCGGCCGAGGCTCGAGCCGAGCACGACGGCAACGGACGGCGCAAGTTTCTTCAGCCGCCGGCGCAGGTACTGGACGGGTCTGGCGGTCGTCACATCGTGCCTTCGAGATTCTCAGGGCCGAAAGAGAAGGGCAGAAGCTCCTCGAGAAGGAACGACCGCAGCAGCATGCCGGTCTCGTCGCAGACATGGACGGGCATGCGGTCGTCGCCGAATTCCCGGAGCTTCTGGCGACAGCCGCCGCACGGCGTGACCAGCGTGCCGGTGCCGCTGATGGCGATGGTCACGCACTGGCGGCCGCCCGCCGCGACCATGGCGGCCAGCGCGCCGGCCTCGGCGCAGAGGCCTTGGGGGTAGGCCGCATTCTCCACGTTGCAGCCGACATGGATGCGGCCGCGCTCGTCGCGGAGCGCGGCACCGACGTAGAAGCGCGAGTAGGGCGCGTAGGCAGTGGTGCGGGCGCGCATGGCGGCGTCGAAGAGCTCCCTGTCTGCCATCTAGTGTTCCTTCACATAGGGCACGCCGCCGGCCTTGGGCGGGACGGCGCGGCCGATGAAGCCGGCCAGGAGGGCCACCGTCAGAATATACGGCACGGCCTGGGTCAATTGAACCGGCATGACGCCGATTCCCGGCAGGGGCACGCCCTGGAGGCGGATGGATGCGGCATCGAGCAGCCCGAACAGGAAGCAGGCGCCCATGGCCTGCACCGGTCGCCACTTGGCGAAGACGAGGGCGGCCAGGGCGATGAAGCCCTTGCCGGCGGTCATGTCGCGAATGAAGCTCGAGCTTTGGGCGATCGCCAGATAGGCACCCCCGAAGCCGCACAGGATGCCGCCGCACAGCACGGCCTGGTAGCGAAGCCGGGGGACCGAAATGCCCGCGGTATCGGCGGCTGCCGGGTTCTCGCCGACGGCGCGCAGGCGCAGGCCGAAGCGCGTCCGGTAGACGATCCACCAGGTCAGAGGCACCATGAGATAGGCGGCATAGACGAGAATGCTGTGGCCCGAAACGAGGTCGGCATAGACGTCTCCGAGGATCGGTAGCCGACGCACCGACGCGGCGCCGGGCAGCGTGATCTCCAGGAAGCGGGCCGAGGGCTCGAGCTGCGGCGTCTGGCCGCCGCGCTGAAAGAGCGTGACGCCGAGCTGCGCCGTGAGACCGGCGGCCAGGATGTTGATGGCGAGGCCGGAGACGATCTGGTTGCCGCGGTTGGAGATGGTGGCAAACCCGTGCAGCAGGGCGAAGACGGCGGACGCGACGATGGCGGCGGCGAGGCCGGCCCAGGCTGAGCCGTACAGCGCGGCGACGGTGCCGGCCGCGAAGGCGGCCACGAGCATCTTGCCCTCGAGGCCGATATCGAAGACGCCGGCGCGTTCGGCATATAGGCCGGCGAGACAAGCAAAGAGCAAGGGGACTGACAGGCGGATGGCCGAGTCGAGGATGAGGATGAGAACCGAGAAGACCTCCATCTCACGCCTCCGCCACGGCGCGCGGCGCGGAGCGGGCCGCGAAGAGACGCACGACCAGCGGCCGGAACAGATGCTCGAGACCGCCGGCCATCATGATGACCAGTCCCTGGATCAGCACCACCAGGTCGCGGGTGATGTTGGGGCTGTCGAAGGCAAGCTCGGCGCCGCCCTGGTAAAGTCCCCCGAAAAGCACTGCGGCGAGGATGATGCCGATCGGATGCGATCTGCCCATGAGCGCGACGGCGATGCCGACGAAGCCGTAGCCAGAAGTGAAGTCGAGGATCATGCGGTGCTGGGAGCCCATGATCTCGTTCAGCGCCATGAAGCCGGCAAGCATGCCCGAGATCATCATGGCGACGACGATGAGACGGGGGGGCGACATGCCGCCATAGACGGCGGCATACGGGTTGGCGCCGAGGGTGCGGAGCTCGTAGCCGAGCTTGGTCCGCCAAATAAGGACGTAAACGCCCAAGGCGCAGGCGAGCGCCCAGAGGAAGGAGAGGTTGAGCGGCGACGGCGGAACCGAAATCCCGACGCCCGACAGCAGCTCGTGCATGAACGGCAGGCGGGCGGCTTCGACGAAGGTACGGGTCTCGGGCTGCATGGAGCCAGGCGGCGCCAGCACGTTGACCAAAAGATAGACGATCAGCGAGGAGGCGATGAAGTTGAACATGATCGTCGTGATGACGACGTGGCTGCCGCGCGTCGCCTGCAGGTAGCCTGGAACGAAGGCCCAGGCGGCGCCGAACGCCGCGGCGGCGAGGATGGCGGCAAGGATGATCAGCGGGGCGGGCAGGAAGTCGAGATTGAGGCAGACGAGCGCGACGCCGAGACCGGCGACATAGGCCTGTCCCTCGGCACCGATATTGAAGAGCCCGGCATGGACCGCGACCGCGAAGGCAAGTCCAGTGAACATGAAGTTGGTAGCATAGAAAAGAGTGTACTCGATGCCTTCGGCAGTACCGAAAGCGCCGCGCAGGATGGTCAGTGCGGCGGACAGGGGAGGCTCGCCGATGCTCAGGAGCACGATCCCCGAGACGACGAAGGCGGCGGCAAGGTTCAGGGCGGGAAGCAGCGCGTAGTGCGCCCAGCGGGGGATCTCGCCCTTGGCGCTCATGCGGCCTCGTCGGTGGCAAGGCCGGCCATGAGAGCGCTCAGCTCGGATTCGGAGGCAGAGGGCGGCCGCTCGCCCGCGATCGTTCCGGCGAACATGACCAGCAGTCGATCGGCAAGCGCCTTGATCTCCTCGAGCTCGACCGAGACGAGAAGGATCGCCTTACCGCGATCGCGCAGCTCGACGAGGCGCTGGTGGATGAATTCGATCGCGCCGATGTCGACTCCGCGCGTCGGCTGGCCGACGATCAGCAGGTCGGGATCACGCTCGATCTCGCGCGCCAGCACGAGCTTCTGCTGGTTGCCGCCAGAGAACAACGACATGCGCCGTTCGGGGTGCGGCGGGCGCACGTCGTAGCGCTCCATCTTGGCGCGGGTGTCACCGGTGACGGCGGCACGGTTGAGGAAGACGCCGCTTCCATAGGCCTCGTCGCGATGATAGCCGAGAATGGCGTTCTCGCAGGCCTCGAAGGGAAGCACCAGGCCCATGCGCTGGCGGTCTTCGGGCACGTGGGCGACGCGCACGTCGCGCATGGTGCGGGCGTTGCAGTCGCGCTCGGTGAGTGGCCTGCCATGGAGCCGGATTTCGCCGGTGGTCATCGGGCGAATGCCGGCGAGCACCTCGAGGAGCTCGCTCTGACCGTTTCCGGCGACGCCGGCGATGCCGACGATCTCGCCGGCATGGACATCGAAGCTGACGCCCTTCAGGCGCTCAACGCCGGCGCCGTCGCGGTAGGTGAGGTCCTTCACCTCGAGCACCTTGGCGGCAGGCTTGGCGCGGGATTTCGTGACGCGGAGAACGACGGCTCTTCCCACCATCAGCTTGGCGAGCTTCTGAGGCGTCGTACTCCGCGTGGGAAGGGTGGCGGTCAGCTCTCCCTTGCGCATGACCGACACCGTGTCGGTGATGGCCATGATCTCCTTGAGCTTATGTGTGATGAGAATGACCGTCTTGCCCTGGTCGCGGAGCTGACCCAGCACCGTGAACAAATGCGTGGCTTCAGCCGGCGTCAGGACTCCGGTCGGCTCGTCGAGGATGAGCGTCTCGGCGCCGCGGAACAGCGCCTTCAGGATCTCGACCCGCTGCTGCAGGCCGACGGGCAGCTCGGAAATGAGGGCGCCGGCCGGAACGTCGAGCCCGTAGTTCTGGCGAAGCTCGGAGAGGATCGCATAGGCCGATGCCATGCCGCGATTGAGCATGGCGCCGCCTTCGGCACCGAGAATGACGTTCTCGAGAACGGTGAAGTTCTCGACCAGCATGAAGTGCTGGTGAACCATGCCGATGCCGCGGGCGATGGCATCGCTCGGCGCGCGGATGACGGCGGGCGTGCCGTTGACGAGGATCTCGCCGTCGTCGGGCGTGTAGAAGCCGTAGAGAATCGACATCAGGGTCGACTTGCCGGCGCCGTTCTCGCCGACGATTCCGTGAATGGTGCCGCGCTCGACGCGAAGCGAGACGTTGCGGTTCGCGTGCACGGCTCCGAAACGCTTGTCGATTCCCCGCAGCTCGATGGCTGCGGGGACATCGCCGGACTTCATCGCCGCGCCGCGGCCGGGCCGACCCAAGATCAGCCTATTAGTAGGGGCAAGCCGAATCCGCCATGTAGTCGTGGACCTTGACGGCACCGGACTTGATGTCGTCCTCGGCCTTCTTCACGGCAGCTTCCATCTCGGGGGTAACCAGGGAGCGATTGTTGTCGTCGAGCGCCCAACCGACGCCGCCCTCGGCGAGGCCCATCACCTGCACGCCGGGCTGGAATTTGCCGTTCTTGGCATCGTCGAAGACCTTGTAGGTCGCGACGTCGACGCGCTTCAGCATGGACGTCAGCACCTTTCCGGGATGGACGTAGTTCTGGTTGGAATCGACACCAATGCCGAGCTTGCCGGCGTCGGCCGCGGCCTGCAGCACACCGAGACCGGTGCCGCCGGCGGCGTGATAGACGACATCGGCGCCGCGATCGAACTGTGATTTGGCAAGCTCGCCGCCCTTCACCGGGTCGGTCCAGGCGGCGCCGGTCGTGCCGGTCATGTTCTGGAACACCTCGGCGTCCGCCTTCACCGACTTGACGCCACCGACAAAACCGCAGGCGAAACGCCGAATGAGCGGAATGTCCATGCCGCCGACGAATCCGACCTTGCCCGACTTCGACGCGAGCGCGGCGAGAACGCCGACAAGGTAGCTGCCCTCCTGTTCCTTGAACACGATGGAGGAGACGTTCGGCTTATCGACGACCATGTCGAGTATGGCGAACTGGATGTCCGGGAACTCGGCTGCCACCTTCTCGACCGCCTGGGCCTGCGAGAAGCCGACAGCGACGATTGGGGTATGGCCGCGCTTGGCGAAGTTGCGCAGCGCCTGCTCGCGCTGGCTGTCGTTCTGGATTTCGAAATCGCGGAACTCGACACTGGTGTCCGCCTTGAACTTCTCGGCGCCGTTGAAGACGCCTTCGTTGAAGGATTTATCGAACTTGCCGCCAAGGTCATAAACGATCGCTGGCTTGATTTCGGCAGCGGCCGCCAGCGTCACCATGGACACGAGCGCGGCGGCGGTTGTGGCGAGCCTGGAAAACATGCGAGTTTTCTCCCTGATGAAACGGTGCGAGGAGCCGGTCGCCGGGGGCTTTCTGAACGAGCATCCCCTTGCTGCGGCTGAAAACATGCGAAGCTTCGGTAAGTTCACGCCACCGGCGGCGGGTTGTCAACTCGCCCGTGGCGCATGCAATCAAGCGAGGGAAGGGGTGTGCGATGCTGCGCTCTGAAATCAACCACATCATGCGCGAGGCCGATGCGTTCATCGGCTCGTTCGGATTCCTGCTGCCGCCCTTCGCCTATTGGTCGCCCGACGATTTCCGCCGCCGCCGACGGGAGGCCGACGCCATCGTCGAGGGCCGGCTCGGATGGGACATCACGGATTACGGCCTCGGCGAGTTCGACCGGACCGGCGTGTTCCTGTTCACGGTCAGGAACGGCAATCTCGCCGATCTCGGGCGCGGCCGTGGCATGCTCTATGCCGAGAAGATCATGATCTCGCGGCGGAACCAGGTCTGCCCGATGCATCGGCACAACCTCAAGGCGGAGGACATCATAAATCGCGGCGGCGGCAAGCTCGTCATCGAGCTGTTCATGTCGGACGATGACGGGCGGATCGATCCCAAAGCCGAAGTCGAGGTGGCGAGCGACGGAATCCGGAAACGCCTGCCGGCCGGGGGCCGGCTGGCGCTTTCACCCGGCGAGAGCATCACCCTGCTGCCGGGCGTCTGGCATGCCTTCTGGGGCGAGGAGCGCGACGTACTGGTCGGCGAAGTTTCCACCGTCAACGATGACCTCACCGACAACGTGTTCAGGGACGCCATCGGCCGCTTTCCGGATATCGAGGAGGACGAGCCGCCGCTCCACCTCCTGGTCGGTGACTATGATCGCCTGCTCCCTTAGGCGATGACAGTCTTCCTCGGCATCGACATCGGCACGTCCTCGGTCAAGAGCGTGCTGGCCGATGGCCGGCAGAGGATTAGGGCCGAAGCAAGTTTCGCCCTTGCCACCTCTCGGCCGCGACCGGGATGGACTGAGCAGAACCCGGAGTCCTGGTGGAGCGGCGTCAAGGCGACGCTCGGCGAGCTGAAACGGAAAGCGGCACGCGACTATGAAGGCATCTGCGCCATCGGGCTCTCGGGGCAGATGCACGGGACGGTGCTGATCGACGCGGCTCATCGGCCGCTCCGGCCCTCCATCCTGTGGGACGACGGCCGCGCGGCATCCGAAGCGGCAGCCATCAACGAGGCCCTTCCCGACATCGCGGCCGTTGCCGGCATTCTCGCCATGCCGGGTTTCACGGCGCCGAAACTCCTCTGGCTCGCTCGGCACGAAGCGGAGCGGATGAAGCGCGCCGTCTCGATTCTCCAGGCCAAGGATTTCATCCGCCTGAAACTCACGGGGGAGCGGGCAACGGACATGAGCGATGCCTCGGGCACCCTGTTTCTGGATGTCGGCCGGCGGCGGTGGTCGGAGAGGATCGTCGAGCATTGCGGGCTTACAGTCGATCAGCTTCCGATGCTCCATGAAGGCACTGCCATGACGGGCACGCTGAGGCCCGTCGTCGCGCGCAGCCTCGGGCTGTCGCCCTCGGTCGTCGTGGCGGCCGGCGGCGGCGATGCGGCGGCGGGTGCGGTCGGGCTCGGGGCAATCGCCGAAGGCCGAAGCTACATCTCGCTCGGAACGTCGGGACAATTTTTCGTGGCGCGCGAACGGTTCGCGCCCCGCTCCGGCCGGCTCGTCCATTCCTTCGGGCACTGCGTTCCCAACCGATGGTTCGACATGGCGGCACTGCTCAACGGCGCAAGCCCGTTCGGCTGGCTTGCGCGGCTCCTCGGCTTGGACGTCGGCACGATGCTGGCCCTGGCCAGGCACAGGCGCGAAGGACCGGTGCCTCTCTTCCTGCCCTATCTGTCCGGTGAAAGGACGCCGCACAACGATTCCGCGCTCCGCGGCAGTCTCATCGGACTGGGCCACGAGACGGATGCGGCCTCGCTGGTGCGCGGCGCCATCGAGGGCGTCGCCCTTTCCTTTGCCGACGTCGCGGGAGACGTGGGACATGCCGAGAGCCCGGGCGTGGTGGGCGGTGCGGCACGCAATGCCGAGGTGATGCAGGCGCTTGCCAATGCGCTCGGCCGGCCCGTCATGCGATACAAAGGAGCGGAATTCGCCGCGGCATTCGGAGCGACGCGTCTCGCTCGGATGGCACTCACGGGCGAGCCGGCAGACAGTGTCGCGCTGCCTCCCGCGATCGAAGCACGGTTCCATCCGCAGCGACGCGCAGCCAAAGACGTCTCCGGCCGGCTCGACGCCTTCAGGCGGGTCCACGCCGCATTTCGCGACATCCGCTCCCGTCCGTGAAGCGCAGTTCAGGTGCGCTCAGACGGGCTTGCCTTCGCTCTTCTTCCACTGGTCGGCCATGAGATCGTTGGAGGGCCGCGTCTCGTCGAGGAGCTTGCGTGCCGTCTCGATGCCGGCCACGGGCAATCCCTTGGCGTTCAACACGCCGATCTGATGCAGGACGGAGGCCTGATCCCAGTAGATGTGCTCGTTGTAGAGCCTGTCGCCGCGGAAGCAGATGATGGCGACGAGCGGGACCTCGACGTATTTGCCGGTCGGCTTGATACCGGGAAGCATCCAGTCGATCTCGCGGGTATGGGTGAAGCAGAAGAGCATCTCGTCGACGACACGGTCGCTGCCGATGGTGCGCGAAATCGGGATGAGTTTCGTGTCATCCGGGTTGGAGTCGACGAAGTGATACTTGTAGAACCGCTTGAGGTGATCGTGGCCGACGCCGCCGGTCATGGTCGGGATGTGATTGACATAGGGCTCGGGAACCATGGTCTGCATGGTCGCGTCGACGTCGCGGGTGGCGAACTCGTGATAGCAATGCATGTCCCAGAGATGGCCGAGGTCGTAGACGGGTCCCATCGCACCGCGCAGGAGTGCGAGGGAGCGTGAATACGCCATCATCGCGGCGGGCTTGTCGTAGGTGTCGCGGTGGTGGTTGGCAAAGGCATGCTTGGCGCCCGGATAGACATGGACGGCGACGTCCTTGCGCTTGCGGAAGGCATGCCTGAGGCGCTCCTGGGCGGCCTGAGGGAAATGCGCATCGTCACCGGCGAGATGGAACACCATGGGGCAGCTGGCGTTCTTGGCTTCGCCCAGATGCGCATCGACGGCGCTTCCATAGTACGAGACCGCGCAGTCGACATCCTCGCGCGCCGCAGCGAGATAGGCGAGGGATCCGCCGAGGCAATAGCCGAGAACGCCGATCTTGCCCTTGTGCTCGTCGCGCTTGCGCAGGGCGCGGACGGCGGCGCCGATATCCTCGACCGCCTGGTCCATGTCGAGCCGACCGAGCAGCCCGCGCGCCTTCGCGACATCGGCATCCGAATAGCCGAGCGACACGGCGGGCTCGAGCCGCCAGAATATGTCGGGGACGAGGACGACGTAGCCCTCCTCGGCGAAACGGTCGGCCATGTCGGTCATGAAGGCATTGATGCCGAATATCTCCTGGACGAGGACGAGACCGGGACCGGATCCTTTCTCCGGCGTCGCCAGATAGGCGCGGAACTTGCCTCCATCCCTGGCCTTCACCTTTATGAACTCTCCCATGAGCGGATTCCTCCGATGCGCAATTGGTGGATCGTACGGCGCCGGCTCGGCCGTCGTCTCGTGGATCGAAGGCGGGAGCCGGTCGAGCCATTCCCGGTCGACGACGGGAAGGGGGATCGCGTCGAGCAGCTGGCGCGTATAGGCGTGGCGCGGCCAGTTGAAAAGCGACATGGTCGGACCCTGCTCGACGACCTTGCCCGCCAGCATGACCATCACCCGGCTGCAAAGGACCCTGACGACCGAAAGGTCGTGGGCGATGAAGGCAAGGGCAAGGCCGAGCTCCTTCTGAAGCTCGCGCAGCAGCGTCAGGATCTGGGCCTGGGTCGAGGCGTCGAGGCCGGAGAGGATCTCGTCGGCGAGAATGAACTTCGGCGAGGTGACGATGGCACGGGCGATGCCGGCGCGCTGGCGCTGGCCGCCCGAAAGCTCGTGGGGGTATCGGTCGAACAGGGCGGAGGCGAGCCCGGCCCGCTCGAGCGCAGTCCGCGCCAGCGCACGGGCGGCGCCGCCATGGGCCAGACCGGTGGCCGCGACGGGTGCGGCGATGCTTTCGCCCACGGTGCGGCGAGGATTGAAAGCCGAGAGCGGGTTCTGGAAAACCATCTGCAGCCGGGCGCGCAGCGGGCGGAGATCGCGCTCGGGGAGGTTCGCAATGCTGCGGGACTCGAACACGATCTCACCGGAGGCGGGGCGCACGAGGCCAAGAAGGGCGCGGCCCAGGGTCGTCTTGCCCGAACCGGACTCGCCGACGATGCCGACGCATTCGCCGGGAGCGATCTCGAAGTCGACGCCGTGCAGCACCTCGAGTTCGGGAACCGGCCCGAAGAGCGGCTTGCGGGCGCGGTCGGCGAAGGACACGCGGAGCGCCGACGCCTTGAGAAGGGCGGTCATGGCCTCCCTCGCATGGCCGTGGCGCGGTCGCTCGCCGCGGCGTCGGCGGCCACCGCCGCCCGCACGCCCGGCGGCACGGGAGCAAGGGTCAGATCGGGCCGGTCATAGCGGGGCATGGCCGCGAAGAGAGCCCGGGTGAAGGGGTGGCGTGGCCGCGCCATGATCTCTCCGACCGGGGCATGCTCGATGATGAGGCCGGCTTCGATCACCGAGACCGCATCGCAAATCTTCGCAACGACGCCGAGATCGTGCGAGATGAAGAGGAGCGCGGTACGGTGCTGGGTCTGCAGGTCGCGGATGAGGCGCAGGATGCGCTTCTGGATGGTGACGTCGAGGGCGGTGGTCGGCTCGTCGGCGACGATGAGGCGCGGCTCCAGGGCGAAGGCGTTGGCGATGAGGATGCGCTGCCGCATGCCGCCCGACAGCTCGTGCGGGAAGCGCCGCAGCACGGCGGCTGGATCGCGGATGCGCACGGCGTCGAGAAGCTCGAGAGCCCGGCGACGCGCCGCGTCTGCGCCGAGGCCGAGCCGAAGGCGCAGCACGTCGGTCATCTGCGCCTCGATCCGCCGGGTCGGATTGAGCGAGGTGAAGGGGTCCTGAGGGATGAGGGCGATGGATCGCCCCATCAATTCGCGGCGGCGATCCGCCGATGCGGCGGCGAGGTCTTCGCCCGCGAACAGGATGCGGCCATGGGTGGCGGCGGCGGCGCGCGGCAGGATACCGAGTATGGCCTTTCCCACCATCGACTTTCCCGCCCCGCTCATGCCGACGAGGCCATGCACTTCGGCCTCGCCGATACGCAGCGACACGTCGCGGACGAGCGGGCTCGCCGGCGGGGCGCGCAGGCCGACGCGGAGGTGATCGACGGCCAGCAGCGCGGTCATCAGCGCAGCACCGGATCGAGCGCCGTCTTGAGGCCGTCGCCGAGAAGGCTCAAGCCCAGGACGGTGACAAGAATGGCGAGCATGGGAAAGACCATGATCCACGGCGCCTGGTAGATGACCTGGCGACCTTCGGCGATCATGCCGCCCCAGGTCGGAAGGTCGGTCGACACCGACAGGCCGACGAAGGAGAGGATCGCCTCGACGATCACGGCAATGCCCATTTCGAGGGTCAGCAGAACGAGGAGCAGGGGCAGGACGTTGGGCAGGATCTCGCGCGCGACAATGGCGAGGCGGGTCTCCCCGGCGACGATCGCCGCGTCGAGATAGTCCATGCTCTTCTGCTTCAAGGTCTCGGCGCGGATCACGCGGCAGAAGCGCGTCCAGTCGATGACGACGATGGCAATGATCACCGAGTGAAGCCCGGTTCCGAGAAATGCGACGAGGATGACCGACAGGAGAACGGGCGGAAAGGACGTCCACACGTCCACGAGGCGCATGACGACACGCTCCCACCAGCCGCCGAAGAAACCGGCGGCCAGGCCGAGGACGGTGCCGATGAGCGCCGTCGCGAGGCCAGCGACGAATGCGACGGTGAAGGCGACGCGCGTCCCGTAGATGAGGCGCGACAGAACGTCCCGGCCGAGGCTGTCGGTGCCGAGCGCGTGGCCGCCGGCCGCTGCGAGGCCCGGAGGTGCGAACTGGGCCAGCAGGTCCTGCTCCAGGGGGTCGAAGGGGGCGAACAACGGTGCGGCCAGCGCGACGACGAGCAGGAGCACGATCGCCGACCCCCCGACGACGAGGCGCCAGTTCCAACGCGGATGGTCGACAAAGTCGAGGAGGAGCGACCTATCCATGGCGGATCTTCGGGTTGAGAGCGCCGTAGGCGAGGTCGAGGAGGAGGTTCACGAGAATGAACAGCAGCGCGAAGGTGAGGATGAGCCCCTGGATGAGCGGCAGGTCGCGATTGATGACCGCATCGATGGCGAGATTGCCGATGCCCGGATAGGAGAACATCTTCTCGATGAGGACGGTGCCGCCGATCAGGAAGGTGATCTGCACCCCGGTCAGGCTGACTGCGGGTATGGCGGCGTTGCGCAGCGCTTCGCGGACGATGATCCGCCAGCGCCCGAAGCCCTTGACGCGCGCGATGACGATGTAGTCCTGAACCAGCTCCTCCTCGAGCGAGGCGCGCAGGACGCGGGCGATCATCGCGGCGAGCGGCAACGCCAGTGAGAGGGCGGGAAGGACGATGTGCGCCACGTGATCGCGGACCGCCGCGGCGTCGAGGCGCACCAGGCTCTCGATGAGGTGGAAGGACGTGACGAAGCCGTAGGCCACGGTCGGATCGGCGCGTCCCGAGATCGGCAGCAACGGAAACATGACACCGAGGACGAGGATGAAGATGAGGGCCCAGATGAAATCCGGAATCGACAGGGCCAGCCCGATCACTCCATCGATTGCAGCGTCGGCGAACGTCTCGCGCTTCACCGTCGCCACGACCGCGAGCGCGGTGCCGAGCGTGACGGCGATCACGATCGCCACGACGGCGAGCTCGAGAGTGGCAGGCAGCCGCGACAGGACGAGGTCGAGCACGTCCTGACGGAGGCTGATCGACGTGCCGAGCTCGCCGCGCAGGAGGCCCGACACCCAGATCAGAAACTGCTCGAGGATCGAACGATCAAGTCCATACAGGGCGCGGAGATTCTCGATGTCTGCCGCGGTTGCGCCGGGCGGCATCATCAAGGCGATGGGATTGCCGGGAACCAGGCGAACGAGGACGAACACGACGACCGCCACGCCGACGAGCGTCGGGACCGCCTCGACGAGGCGGCCCAGGACAAACCGTCTGATCATGGCTTCGCCGGAACCCCTCCTACCTACGCGGCGGCGATCCTGTGCGGCTGCAGGGCGCCGGACACATGCGGCACGACAGTCAGCGAGGCCTTGTGGACGATGGGCTGAACGTATTGCAGCAGCGGAATGACGAGGCCGTTTTCGGCAATGTAGCGGTCGACCGCCTTGTAGCCGTCGATCCGCTTCGCTTCGTCCTTCTCGCCCCACAGCGGGCCGATCATGTCGATCATGTCCTTGCCGTCCCACACCGAGTGCGGAGAGGGGCCGAACATGGCGAAACCGGTCGAGGTCGACGGATCGCCGATCGAGTTGCCCCAGTTGTAGAAAGCGGCCGGAGCGAGCTGATCGGCGGCGCGCAGCTCATAGTGCTTGGCGATCTCGTAGACCTCGATCTCCGCCTCGATGCCGACTTTGCGCCACATGCCGACGATGGCCTGGATCATCTCGAAATCCTTCGGCTTGAAGCCGCGCGTCGTCTGGAGCTTGAAGCGGACGGGATTGTCCTTCGAGAAGCCGCTCGCCTTCAAGAGCTCCTCGGCCTTGGCGGCATCGTAGACGACGGTGATCGAGGAATCGAACGCCGCATATTCCGGCGCCTGGAGCGTCGCGATGGGCACGCCGTAGCCGCGCAGGAGCGTCTTGACGATGGCGTCCTTGTCGATGGCGTGATGTGCGGCGAGCCGCACGTTTCGGTCGAGCATGACGTCGACATCGTTGATGAAGATCATGCCGATGTCGGAGACCGGCGTGGTGAGGCCCTTGAGACCCTCCTTGGCCTTGAGGCGATCGAACTCCTCATAGGGAATCTCGAGGGTGACGTCGGAGGAGCCGCTCTCGATCTCGGCGACGCGCGCCGATGCGTCGGTGACGAACTTGAAGACCGCGGTCTCGATCGCCGGCTTGCCGCCCCAGTAGTTGGGATTGGCCTTCAGGCGGACGAAGGCATTGCGCTCGAACGCCTCGACCATGTAGGGGCCGGTTCCGATGGGGGCCTTCTCGAAACCTTCCGGACCGACTTTCTCGTAATACGCCTTGGGCAGGACGTAGCCGGTGAGGAAGCTCATCCACTTGAAGAAGGCGGGTTCGAACTCCTTCACGTCGGCGGTGATGCGATTGCCGTCGATCTTGAAGTTGCCGACCTTGGACCACATGAACTGGATGGGGTTGCCGGTCTCGGGCTTGCCGGCGCGCTCGAGCGACCACACGATGTCTTCGGGCGTGAAGGGTGAACCGTCGTGCCAGGTGACGCCGCTTTTCACATCCATGACGACCTGCGTGCGGTCGTCGTTCCAGCCCCATTTCTCGACGAGGCCGGGCGCGAAGCTAAGGTCGGGATTCTGCGGGATGAACTGGTCGAAGACGCTCTGGTAGAAGGACTGGATGGTCGGGTTCACCGCCGAGGGTCCGACGGTCGGATCCCAGGACGGCAGGTTGACGTGATAGGCGATGGTCACGGATGCGGGGGCCTGCGCGACGGCCGGCATGCGTCCGGCAACGGGGGCGAGCCCCAGCGCAAGCCCACCGACGATGAGCTGACGACGACTAACGGTCATGTAATTCCTCCCCAAGAGCCGGGTCCGGCCGGCGTTCGCAGGAGCGGGACGCGGCGGCACGGCGATTTCGGATCGTAGCCTCGGAAATGACGGAAACTCAAACGCTTTCCGACCATGTAGGTCAAGTGCGATGGCCGGAGAGGCGCCGCCGGCGTTTACCTTTGGCGCGCCGCATGGCCTCAACCACGTCAGCGCGGCGTCCGGTCGTCCAAGGCCCGCCGCAGACGGCGCAAAATGACGCCGCGGGCCTTTTCGTCGGCGGTCGCGGCGACCGTTTCGTTGATATCCAGGATCAACCTGGTCAGGTCGTTGTGCCAGTCGAGTCTCCCCACGACACCGGGATCGACCCGCCTGCGGGTTTCGCCAGGAACGAGCTCGGGGCGGGCCCCGGCCAGCTCGAAGCATTCGTCGAGGGCTGGCCGAACTATGCGGTCGCCGGGCACGACACCCGCCGACAGGGCGGCGGTGAGGCCGTCCATGGCGGGATCCTCGCCATGGGTGAGGAATATGCCGCGGGAGATCGGCAACCGCTCCTTCACCCAGGAGACGAGCTCCGGGCTATCGGCATGGCCCGAGTAGTCGTCCATGCGGCGGATGCGGGCCTTGACCAGGATCTCCTCGCCCTGGATGCGCACGCGCTCGACGCCGTCCTGGAGGAGCCGGCCCAGCGTGCCTTCGGCCTGGTAGCCGGCGAGGAGCACCGTGGTGTTGGGCTGCCACAGGCGGTTGCGCAAATGGTGGCGAATGCGCCCGGCCTCGCACATGCCGCTTGCCGCGATGACGACGTGGAAGCCGCCGAGGCGGTTCAGGGCCTTCGAGTCCTCGACGCTCTGGGTCAGGCGGACGTGCGGCGAATTGAAGGCGCGGAGCAGCATCTCGCCGTTGTCGAGCGTGTCGGCATACTTCCGGAAGAACGCCGTGGCGCGATTGGCGAGCGGTGAATCGATGAAGATGGGCATCGGCACGAGGGTGCCCTCATCGATCAGGATGCTGAGGTCGGTCATCAACTCCTGGGTTCGCTCGACGGCGAAGGAGGGAATGAGGAGGGCGCCGCCGCGCTTCGAGGCATCGCGAATCTCGGCGGCGAGAACCTGGCGGCGCGTCGCCTCGGTCTCGTCGTCGCGGTCGGTGGTGCCGTAGGTCGACTCGCACACGACGTAGTCATAGGACTTGCCGGCGGTCGGATCGGGCTCGAGCAGCTTGTGGGCGGGGCCGACATCGCCGGAAAACAGGATGCGCAAGGGGCCGGCGGGTGCTGCGACCTCCAGCTCGATCGAAGCCGAACCGAGGAGATGGCCGGCATTCCAGTAGCGGGCCCGCACGCCGTCGGCGGGTGCAAACCAGCTGCCGTAGTCGACGGCACGGAACTGGCTTGCGACCGCCTCGGCATCGGCGGCGGTGTAGATCGGCTCGACCTCGGGAAGGCCGCGCTTGCGGTTGCGCGCGTTCAGCTGGCGCACCTCGACTTCCTGGATGTGGCCGGAGTCCGGCAGCATGATGGAGCAAAGGTCGGCGGTGGCCGCGGTGGCATGGATGGGTCCGCGGAAACCATGCTTGGTGAGCTTCGGCACGACGCCGGAGTGATCGATGTGGGCATGGGTTAGAAGAAGCGTGGTGATGCCGGCCGGCTCGAACGGGAAACTCCGATAGTTGAGCGCATCGAGAGTCTTGTTGCCCTGAAACATGCCGCAGTCGACGAGGAGGCGGGCCGAGCCGGTATCGAGCAGGTAGCAGGAGCCCGTCACCGTGCGCGCGGCGCCGTGGAAGGTCAGTCGCACGCTCATGCGGACACCTTCTGTACGGCTTTCCAGGCGGACTCGGCATCGTCGGCGAAAGTGAAGAGGTCGAAGTCGGGCGGCTCGATCATGCCGAACTCGAGGAGAACGTCGAAGTTGATGACGGACGTCCAGTAGGGGCGGTCGACCAGGACGATGGGAATGTCGGGCATCTTGGTCGTCTGGCGGAGGGTGAGGATCTCGAAGAGCTCGTCGAGAGTGCCGAACCCGCCGGGGAAGACGACGAGCGCCTTGGCGCGCATGGCCAAATGCATCTTGCGCATGGCGAAGTAGTGGAAGCGGAACGTGAGCTCGGGAGTGGAGAACGCATTGGGGGCCTGTTCGCGGGGCAGGGAGATGTTGAATCCGATGCTGGGTGCTCCCGCGTCGGTGGCGCCTCGGTTCGCCGCCTCCATGGTCCCCGGTCCGCCGCCCGTCGCGATGACGTTCTGGCGGACACCGTCGCGCAACTCGCGGGAGCCGCCCTTCTCGGACGCGATGCGGCCGAAGCGGCGGGCCGTCTCGTACCACCGGTGACCCTCGGCGATGCGGGCGCTGCCGAAGACGACGATCGTCGAATCGATGAGCCAGCGGCGCAGCGTCTCCTCGGCCTTCGCGTATTCGAGAAGAAAGCGCACCCCGCGCATGGAATCGCCGAGCAGGAAATCCTGATCGAAAGCAGGCAGGCGATAGGCGGGCGAGGCGAGCTGGGCCGAGTTGTCGCGGACGTCGCTCACGACGGTTGCCTGAGCTGGCAGGCGATATGGAACTCGAACGTCATGTGCGTCTCCCGGACTTCACGAAAAGCGCGACGAGCTCGACGTGCGGCGACCACAGGAACTGGTCGACGGGGGTTACCTCCAGAAGCCTATAGCCCCCCGCAGCCAGGATGTCAGCGTCGCGTGCGAAGGTGGCAGGGTTGCAGGAAACCATGATCACCGTTCGCGTCGCTGCGCCGGCGAGATGCCGGCACTGGGCCTCGGCGCCCTGGCGGGGCGGATTGACCACGATCGTGTCGATACCTTCGAGCTCGGCCGCGGTGAGCGGATTGCGGAACAGGTCGCGCACCGTCGCGGCTACGGGCTTCAGGCCGGGCGTCCGGGCGGCCGCCGATGACAGCGCCGCGATCGCCGGGCGATCGGCATCGAAGGCGAAAACCGGGGCGCGGTCCGCCAGCCGAAGGGCGAAGGGCCCGATGCCGCAGAAGAGATCGGCAATGCGGCGCGCCTTGCCGGCATGGCCCAGGATCCGCTCGGCGATGGCCTGCTCGGCAAACGCCGTCGCCTGAAGGAAGGCGCCGGGCGGAATCTCCACCTTCGCCCTGCCACACGTCACATAGGGGCGTTCCGACTGGTAGAGCACGTCGCCATGCCGTGCGACACGGATGAGGCGCTGAGCGCGGGCGACCGCCGCCACTGCATCGAGGGCGATATCCTTCGACCTGTCGAGGCCGCGAATGTCGGCGTCGATCCCGTTGTCGGCGGCCGTCAGGCAGAGGTCGAAGGTGACGCGCCCCCGCGGCAGCACGGCAAGGGCGCGGGCCGCCGAAAAGGCGCGGTCCAGCGCACCGACCAGAAGCGGGCAGCGGTCGATGTCGATCAGCACATGGCTTCGCGCCGCCATGAAACCGGCTTGCGGTTCGCCCTCGTTTCGAACGTGCATGGTGACGCGCCGGCGACCGTCGCCGTGGGCGTCGATCATGTCGTGGAGCTTTGCCTCCACTCCGCGGCCGGCGAGAGCGGCGCCGACGAGCGAGAGCTTCCACTCCCGGTACAGAACAGTCGCCATATGCTGGGCGACGCATCCGCCGCAGCGTTCGAAGTGGGGGCAGGGTGGTGCAGTGCGGTCGAGCGACGTTTGCACCAGCGAAACGGAGCGGGCGCGATCGCCCTCGACGGCGGCCGTCACCATCTCGCCGGGGAGGGTGAACGGCACCCGTACGGGGCGCGCGAGATGGTCAGCGATCCCCTCGCCGGCAGAACCCAAGCGTGTGATACGAAGCGTCTCCAAGACCCAATTCGATGCCCGATCCCGCCCCAAGAATCCGTTTGAAGCTTATTTTAGGGCATTTTTTTACGTTTCTGCAGCACGAAAACCCGCAGAACCACTGGACAATCGCAAAGAACCAACGCAAAACCACCCCAATTGACGTGCGTTTTTTGATTCTCCCGACGAGGGAACGCAATTTGTAACTGAAGACTTGAGGAGAAAATCATGGCTGACAAAGCCCAGATGACGGTGCCACTTTCCAAGATGCTTGCCGAACTGTCCGAGAAGCACGAGATGTCGAAGAAGCAACTCGCAGAGCTCTTCGGCGACTTCATCGATCTCACCGTGAAGCATCTGAAGAAAGGCAACAAGGTGCGCATCAACGGGCTCGGCATCATGCAGGTCCGCAATCGTCCGGCGCGCATGGGCCGCAATCCCGCCACCGGCGAAGCGATCAAGATCAAGGCGTCGAGGAAGGTCGCCTTCCGGGTCGCCAAGGAAGTCAAGGAAGCGATCTGACGATAGCCGCCGGTTTCGATCCGGCGAATCCGTTCAATCAAAGACCGTCTCGCCGCCTGAAGGCCGCGAGGCGGTCTTTTGCTTTCGCTGCGACGGCGACGAGGCGCAGCACGACATCAATTCGGCTAAAATTCGAGCAATGGCGGAAGCCATTCAGTAGCACTTTCTCGTTTCTCTAGGACGCGAGCGGATGCTTTTCGCGAAGATGCGCCAATCGAGCGCCGGCGTTTAGCACATGCTTAATACGGCGGGGAATAGGTTCCCTCATGTTGAAAGGCGGTTTCAGCCGCCTGCCGGAGAGACGATGATCGAAGCCCATAGCTCCCACCCGGTCCCCGACAACGAGGCCGAGCGACTGGAGCTGCTGCACGAATTCAAGATTCTCGGCACCGCCCCCAATCCGGGCTTCGACGAGATCTGCGAGATCGTCAAGGAGCAGCTCGACCTGCCGATCGTCCTCATCTCGCTTGCCGACCGCAACCGGCACTGGTTCAAGGCGTGCTCCGGCATCGACCTGAAAGAGGTGCCGCGCGAGACGTCGTTCTGCACCTACACGATCCTCAACGACACGCCGCTGGTGCTCGCCGACGCCAGGGCGGATGCGCGCTTCGCCGACAATCCGTTCGTGACGGGGCCGCCATTCGTGCGCTTCTACGCCGGTGTGCCGCTGCTTGCACGACCCGGACTGGCGATCGGCTCGCTGTGCGGCATCGACCTCAAGCCGCGCCGCATGAGCGAAATCCAGATCCGACTCCTGCAGCGGATGGCGAAGATCGTGATGGCGCAGATGCATCATCACAAGGCGACGGTCGAGCTCGCGCAGGAAGTCGCGACGCGGCGCCGCCGAGCGGAACGGCTCATGCGGCAGCGGGCGACACTCAATCGCCAACGCCGGTTCGCCGAGCAGTCCGCCGATCTCGCAGGCATCGGCGGGTGGAGCTACGACGTCTCCGGACGCCAGCTGACTTGGTCGAAGAATGCCCACAGCGTCCTCGGCCTGGCGCCTGAGAAGGATCTCACGCTGCAGACGTTCCTGGAGACGATCGCCGAAACCGACCGCGAGCGCGTGGACCGCATGGTCAAGCTGGCGATCGAGGACGGCGGGTCGTTCGATCTCGAATGCCATGTCGGAGCGTCGGACGAGGCGCGGCGCATTCGCATCACCTGCGAAGCCGACAAGGCGAACGGCGAGGTCCTGCGGCTCAAAGGAACACTGCAGGACGTGACGAACCACTACGAGCGCCGCAAGCAGGTGGAGCAGCAGGCGCGTTTCGATCCTCTCACCGGACTGCCGAACCGGATCGCGCTCATGGACACGCTCGACGATGCGATCCGCGAGAGCGCCGAGTCGAGCTCGCCGGCGGCGTTGCTGCTCGCCGACCTCGATCGGTTCAAGTCGGTCAACGATACGCTCGGCCACGACGCCGGCGACTTCATCCTCCGTAAGTTCGCGGAACGCATGAAGGCACGCCTGCGCGACGGCGACGCCATCTGCAGGCTGGGCGGCGACGAGTTCGCGATAGTTTTGCACGACGTGAAGAACATCGACGGCGCGCGCCAGGCGGCACAACAGATCGTCGACGCGGGTGCCTCGCCGTTCGCGTACGGCGACCACGCCGTCAACATCGGCATCAGCATCGGCATTCGCGTGTTCGCGGGCCGCAAGCTCCGGCGCGAGCAGATCCTCAAGGATGCCGACATCGCGCTCTACAACGCCAAGGCCAAGGGCCGGAACTGCTCGGTCGCCTTCCACAAGAACATGCGCAAGAGGATCGAGGAGCGGCAGAGCACGCTGCTCGAGGCGCGCGCCGGCCTGGAGAGCGGGGAGTTCGACATCCACTTCCAGCCGCAGATCGCGCTCGCCAACAACCAGCTCATGGGATTCGAGGCGCTGCTGCGGTGGAACCATCCGACCGAAGGCCGCCTCAGTGCCGGCGGATTCGCCGCGGCGCTCGCCGATTTCAAGCTCAGCCGCGACCTCAGCAACTTCGCCCTCGAGGCGGCGGTCAAGCAGATGGCGCGATGGGCGAAGGCGGGTCTCGACTTCGGCAGCGTCGCCGTCAACGTGTCGCACGGCCAGCTGGCGCAGCCGGGTTTCGCCGACCGCGTCGGCAAGCTGCTCAAGGCCAACGGCCTCCCGGCATCGTCGCTGACCGTCGAGGTGGTCGAGGAGACGGTTCTCGCCAACGACGTGCACAATGCGGTCGAGGAGCTGACGGCACTTTGCGATGCCGGCGTGACGGTGGCGATCGACGACTTCGGAACCGGCTACGCGTCCTTGATCCACCTGCGGAAGTTTCCGATCCGCCAGATCAAGATCGACGGATCGTTCATCGACAACGTCGACCGAGACCTCATGGGGCTTTCGATCGTCAAGTCGATCATCGACATGGCGGACAGCCTCAAGCTCAAGATCATCGCCGAGGGCGTGGAGCGGACGGGCATCGCCAATCTCCTGCGGCAGTGCGGATGCCACGGCGGCCAGGGATTCCTGTGGAGCCCGGCACTGAACGGCGATGAAGCGACCGACTTCCTGCGCGACATGCGGCAGGACCGCACCGTCGTGCGACTCAACCGGTTCGGGGACCGTTCGCCGGCCTAGAGCGGCGCGCCAAGCGCAATCCCGACCGTTTCCGGCGCGCTTGCCGCCGCGAACGTCACCATGCTCCTGCTTCCCTTGTGTTCGACGGCGAGCTCGCGGCCGCCCTGCGTGGCGGAGGTGACGGCAGCCGCGAGGCGCATGGTGCTGCCGGCCCGAAGATCGGCCGGCAGGACGAACGACATCCGAGCATCCTCGATCCGCAGCTGGGCGATCCGGCCCCTGACGTCGGTTTCAAGCAAGAGCCGGCCATCGCGCAGCAACACGTAGCGGCCGTTTCGATGCCGCACCGCAAGCGGCCCCAAGGGAGTCATGACCATGTCCAGCGCGAAGTCCCGCCCGTCGTTCACGAGGCACCATCCCTGCCAGGGGTCGAAATCGATGCGGGCGCTCACCTCCAGGAAAGGCAACAGCGCCGTCCAGCTGTAGAACGTGTCGGTGTCGGGCTGGTCCGTTCCCTCGCCGGTCTCGGCGTTGAAGTTTTCAGGGGCGAGACGGTCGCGCCACGATGCTTCGAACAGCTGCCCGCCCTTCGCGACCAGAGAGGCGGCTTCGGCATCGAAGCCGGCGCGCTTCAGCCCGAGCCATACGAGCCAGTTGAGGACCGGCCAGATGCGGCCACGCCAATAGACGTTGTCGCGATAGGCGCGGTCGCGGCGGCTCACCGAGGGGAGCATGTGGCGGCCGCCGAACATGCGCGGACTGCGCAGATGCCGGACGAGCGATTGGGCCTGAGACTCATCGGCGGCCCCGATCAGCAGAGGATAGAAGCTCGTCGGCGCAAGGCTTGCGACGAAGTCGCCGTCCCAAAGCCGGTTTGCGAAAATGCCCCTGGCGTCATCCCAGAAATGGCTCGAGACGCGGCCGCGGTGGTCGGCGGCGCGCGAACGATGGGTCTCCGCCTCCGCTTCGCGCCCGAGCTCGGCGGCGATTAAACCCAGCATCTCGGCATCGAGCGCAATCAGGCAATTGAGACCGACGTCCTCGCAGTCGAGGGTGCGGGCGTCGGGAACCCAGCTCGCCTCGTCATGGACGGGCGAGTTGTCCATGAAGGATTCATTCTTGGCGGCAAGCTTGGTGCCGAGATAGAGGCCGTCGCCGACGGGAGAGGAGCCGTATTCGAGGAGCGCGTTACGATTGCCGTCCCTATTCTCCCACCACCACTGGTGATTTCGGCTCAGGGGCTCATAGAACCGCTCGAGGAGGGTGCGCGACCGCGAGCGCAAGTAGATCATCCACACGATGAGAGACACGAGCGGCGGCTGGGAGCGGTCGATCCAGGCATCGTTGCCGGTGAGAAGGCAGGGGAAATTCCCCGCATCCGCCTGGCCGGACAGAATGCATTCGAGATTTTCCCAGGCCTGGTCCTCGCCGAACTGGGAGTGGAGAAGAGCGTTTACGGCGGTGTCGGTGAGCCAGATGCCGAAGCCGCCGAATTTCCCGACGTCCCAGTGGCGGCTGCATGTCGTGTAGGGCCGCGCATTGACCGGATCCCAGACGGTGTTCCATGCCATGATGTCCCTGACCGCGGCGAGGGCGCCGCCGTCCCGCATCTTCGCCGACCCTCCGTCGCACGCCTGAGCGGCGATGCGGGAGGCGGCCTCGCGCGAACCGGCGACCGCCACGGCGAATGCGTTGTCCGGCATTTCCTCAAGATTGAAGCGCAGGGCGATGAAGCGGCCCTCGGCGGCCCGCGACCGCAAGCACCAGTAGCCATAAGTTGCGAATTCCTGCGCGAGCTCGTCGGGGCCGTCATGGATGGTGACGAGCAGCGGGGCCTTGCGGCAGGCAACGGCGATCGAGAAGCGATCGACCTCGGTCGTCAGAAGCCCCGTTGCGGCGATCGAAACGCCAACGGTAGCCGTCCTCGGAGGTGAAGCAGATGCAGACCCAGAAGCGCAATCCCCACTCGCCGAGGCTCTTCGTGCGCCAAGAACCCGCGAGCGTATCGGGATCGTCCTTCCGATACTCCCAGGCAAGCGTGGTTCCGGCATGTGAAAGGGCGAGACGCACCACGCTGGAGTTGAGCGCGTGCTCGCCGAGACGGACGGCCGGTCCGGGGGGAAACCAGGTCGAGGCCGCGGCGCTCGCGGCATAAGCGAAGGGGCGCACCGAGATGCCGAGCGGCAAGTGGAACATCTCCGCGGGGCGACCGGCGCGCCATGTCGACCAGTAGCGCTCGGGGGCGGGGAGCTTCATGACGCGACCGGGACGGAATGCTCAGGCGCCCATGCCGCCGTCACGGCGCGGCCGGGTTCGAGTACCTCGCCCTTGCGGTTCTGGACGAAGGCGAGAAGCGGCGTCGATCCCAGTGCATCGGTTCCGATCCGGTAGGTGACACTCGCACCCGAATAGACCGCCTGGAGCACAACGCCCCGCATGCGGTTCCCGAGAGACGGCGGAAGCTCCTCGGCTCCCAAGGCGACCTCGATCTTCTCGGGCCGAACGACGACCGTCGGCTCGTGCCCGGGCGCTTCGATCCGGCTGCCGTCGGCGAGAACGATCTCGGAGCCGCTGCGCACGCCCGACAACACGTTCGCATCACCGAGAAACTGAGCCGCGAAGAGGGTTCCGGGCCGTTCGTAGACCGATTGCGGAGCGCCGATCTGGACGAGCCGGCCGCGGTCGATGATGGCAATGCGGTCCGACAGGGTCAGCGCCTCCTCCTGATCGTGGGTCACGAAGATGGTGGTGACGCCGGTCTCGCGCTGGATGTCCTTGAGCTCAACCTGCATCTCCTGGCGCAGGCGGCGGTCGAGGGCGCCGAGCGGTTCGTCGAGGAGGAGCACCTTCGGACGGGTGATGAGGGCGCGGGCCAACGCCACACGCTGCTGCTGACCGCCCGACAGCTCGCGCGGCTTGCGGTCGCCGAGCCCGGACAGGCGGACGAGAGCGAGCATCTCGGCGACGCGCGACCGGATCTCCTCCCGGGGCACGCGCCGCACGTCGAGCCCGAATGCGATGTTGGCGTCGACGTCGAGGTTCGGGAAGAGCGCATAGTTCTGGAACACCATGCCTATCCGGCGCTTGTGGACCGGCACATCCTCGACCCGCTCGCCGTCGAAGCTGATGGTTCCGGAATCCGGGGTGACGAATCCGGCGACGGCCCTGAGCAGGGTGGTCTTGCCCGAGCCGCTCGGACCGAGGAGGCCGAAGAACTCGCCATCCTCGAAGGCAATGGTCACGTCGCGCAGGGCCTCGACGGTCCCGTAGAGCTTGGTGACGGATGCGACCTCGACGCGGCTCACGCCCGCTCTCCGCCGAACTTGAAGAGCCTTGCGACGGCGAGCATCAGTCCCATCGATACGAGGATGATGATCGCCGATATGGCGTTGATCTCGGGCGTGAAGCCCTTGCGGATGGCCGTATAGATCTCCACCGGCAGTGTCGAAGTGCCGGGCGGGGCGAGAAAGTAGGAGATCACGAACTGATCGAACGAGACGGCGAAGGCGAAGAGGGCGCCCGCCACGATGCCGGGAGACAGGACGGGCAGGGTCACGCGCAGAAAGGCCTGCAGCGGCGAGGCACCCAGGCTGGCGGCCGCCTCCTCGAGAAGGGTGCCGTAGCTCTTGAGTCTCGTGCCCACCACGATGATGACGTACGGCAGCGACAGCGCCACGTGCCCTAGCAGGATGGCGTGGAACCCGCGGCCGATGCCGGTCCAGAAGAAGAAGATCAGCATCGAGGTGCCGATGATGAGCCACGGGATGGTGACCGGCGGGAGAAGCAGAAGCTCGAGGAGGGGGCGCGCCCTGAAGGCGTAGCGGTTCAGCCCCAAGGCGGCGGCCGTCCCGATAACCGTCGCGATCGCGGTGTTGGCGGCGGCAAGGGCCAGGCTGTTGAAGCTGGCGCGCAGCAGGCGTTCGTTGCCGGCGAGGGCCTTGAACCAGACGAGATCGAAATCGAAGGGAAGCTCGTAGAGCGGAGAGCGGTTGAACGCCATGACGATCATCACCGCGATCGGCACGTAGAGGAAGCCGAGCACGAGCGCCAGGTATGTTCTGGCGACGACGTTTGCGATGCGCACCCCGGCCATGGCTCGCATGCCTCCTATTGAAGCTGCCGGCGGAGCACGGGCGAGGCCGCGGCCAGGATCAGGACGACGATGGCCAGCATGATGAAGGACAGGGCCGCGCCGAGCGGCCAGTTGAACACCGCGGTGAACTGGTTCTCGATGATCGGTCCGAGCATGATGGCATTCTTGCCGCCCAGGATGCGGGGCTCCATGAAGGACCCGATGGCGGGCACGAAGATGAGGATGACGGCGGCGAGGATTCCCGGGGCGCTCAGGGGCAGGGTGATGCGCAGAAAGGACTGCAAGGTCGAGGCGCCGAGGCTGCGGGCGGCTTCGGTCAGGGTGTCGTCGACGGCTTCAAGCGCGATGTAGCAGGTCAGGATCGCGTAGGGAAGGTAGGCATGGACGAGTCCGATGACGATCGCCCAATAGGTGAAGAGCAGGTCGATCTCGCCGCGCAGCACCATGGTCCAGGAGAAGGTGCGGACGAGCGCGTTGCTCCAAAACGGCAGGATGATGAGCAGGAAGAGGGCCTCGCGCCACCGGCCGCGGACGTGCTTGGCAAGAACGAAGGCGGCGGGATAGCCGAAGAGAAGGCACAGAGCCGTTACGTAGGCGCCAAGCTCGAACGAGCGCCAGGCGTTGCGCCAATAGACCTCCTTGGTGAAGAAGGCGACGTAGTGCTCGACCGTGAACTGCGCCTCCCTGCCGCCGATCGGAGCGACGGTGAGGAAGCTGAAATAGGCCATCGCCGAAAGCGGCAGGAAGACGGTAAGAGCGAGCCACAGATAGGCAGGCGCCGTGAGGGCGAGGATCGCTCGCGTCTGTCTCGCCGGAAGCCCCACCATTCCCTCTCCCCAGTCGGGCGAATCGAGCGCGGGCGGTCAGACCGCCCGCGCCCCATCGTGCATCGGATCTACTGGGCGAACGTCGTCTTCACGGCGTCCCAGGTTTCCTGGTAGGCCTTGCGCTGATCGTCGGTCAGCGGCGCCATCCACTGCAGACGCTCCACGACCTTGGGATCGCCCAGCACGGTCCTGTTCATGGCGTCGGCCGGCAGCGCCTCGTTCGCCTTGGCGTTGGCCGAGGCGGGCGCACCGACGTCGGTGTCCCATTTCACGTAGAATTCGGGATCGACCATGAAGTCGATGAAGGCATGGGCGCCGTCGGGGTTTGGCGCGTTGGCGGCGACCGCCAGTCCGTCGAACCAGCCGATGGCCCCTTCCTTCGGCACCACGAAATCGACCGGCAGCTTGAAGGCCTTCTTGGAGCGGGCAGCCGATCCGGACCAGTAGGTCGAGATGGTGTAGTCGCCGGCGGCCATGTACTTGTTCCACTCGTCCTCGGACGACCAGAAGGTCTTGATCTGCGGCTTCAGCGCCATGAGCTTCTGCTTGATCTTCTCCATGTCGGTGGGCGCGTTCATGTCCTGGCCGGTCGCAAGGGCGCCGAACTGGATGGCCTCAATCGCATCGTCGCGCCATCCGACCTTGCCGGCATTGGTGGGGTCCCACAGCGCCTCGAGAGTGTCGGGCGGAGTGGCGATCTTATCGGTCGAATAGGCGAAGGAGGTGACACCCCAAACCCAGGCGACCGCATAGTGCTTGCCGTCCTTCACGAACCTCTCGGAGTCGCGGAGCGCCACGTTGAGGTCGTTGAAGTGCGGAATTTTCGCCGAGTCGACGGGCTGTATCAGGCCCTCGTTGGCGGCTTCCATGACGAAAGTGTTGTTCATCAGCACGACGTCGTAGGTGCCCGGGCTGGTGCGCAGCTTGGTCAGCATCTCCTGCTCTGAATTGAAGTAGTCGTGGACGACCTTGATGCCGGTCTTCTGCTCGAAAAGGTCGAGCGCCCATTTCTCGTCGGTTCCGTAACCCTGCCAGTTGAGGACCTTCAATTCCTTGGCCTGCGAAAAGGCAGCCGAGGCGCCAAGCCCGGCGGCAAAAATACAAGCAACCGCCGCAACCGCAGCGCGCCTGGTAACACTCAAAGACGACATGACATTCCTCCCGTAACCTTCAATCCGCCAAGCATAGCGGAAGGCTTCGGCCTTCGCCATTCGTTAGGAGGCGGCGAGTAGCCGCTCAACCTCAGGCAAAAAGGGTGCAGCAGATGCAGCGCCGAGGCGGGTCGTGGACAGGGCGGCGACGGCACTCGCGAAGCGAACGGCGTCGAAAAGGGGCTTGTTCCCGGCCAGGGCGCAGGCCAGACCGCCATTGAAGCAGTCGCCGGCGGCAACGGTGTCCACGGTTTCGACCGCAAAGGCGGGCAGGAGGACCGATCGGCCCTGGCGGCTGGCGAAGACGCCCCTGGAACCCAACTTCACGACAACGGCGGCGGTGCCCCGTTCGTGCAGGACCTGCGCGGCCTGACGGGCCGAGGCCTCGTCATGGGGGTGTATGCCGGTCAAGGTTTCTGTTTCGGATTCATTGGGCGTCAGGATGTCGACGAGGCCAAAGAGCTCGCCCGGCAGGTCGGCTGCTGCGGGGGCGGGGTCGAGCACGATCGTCGCTCCCCGAGCCTTGGCGCGGGCGGCGGCGGCGAACGAGGCGGAAACCGGGATTTCGAGCTGCAGGAGCAGCACGCGGGCCCTGTCGAGAACGTCGCCCGCCGCGGCAACGTCGCCGGCGTCCATCGCCATGTTGGCGCCGCCGACCACGGTGATCGCGTTCTCGCCGCCATCGGCCACATTGATCACCGCGATGCCGGTGAGGCTGGCCGGGTCCTTCGCCACGTGGCGCAGATCGACGCCGAACTCTCCAAGACGCGCGAGGGCCTCTTCGCCGAAACGATCCGTTCCGACGCGGCCGATGAAGGAGGTCGGATGGCCGAGGCGCGCCGCGGCGGCGGCCTGGTTGGCGCCCTTGCCCCCGAGGCCGGTCAGGTAGCGATGACCATGCACGGTCTCACCCGGCTTCGGAAGCATCCTGCAATAGGCGGTGACGTCGATATTGATGCTGCCGCACACCGCGATCATCGCTTGCGCTCCTTCGCCTTGCCGAGCAAGCGGCCGATGAGCTGCTGCACGAGACGGTCCGGATCGACGGAGGACAGCAGGATGTGCGGTCCTTCTCCCGGCATGAAGCGCGTCTGCCCGCGGGCCGGACCTTCTTCCACTCCGACGGTGATCCGTCCGCGGTCGAAGACGAAGAGATCGGGCCACAGCAGGCAGGCGATGACGACTGCGTCGTGCATGGCAGCGGGATGGCCGTCCTGTCCGGCGAGCGTCAACATGCGGGCGGCGAGGCGGGCCGGCGAGCGGGTGGATTTCGCCAGTCGCCGCGCCTGGGGCTTCTTGACGATGACGGTGCGCGTCAGGTCGTAGGGGACGACGACGGTCGGAACCTCGGCGGCAAGGACGCGGCGGGCGGCGTGCGCATCGAACCAAATGTTGAACTCGGCCGCCGGAGTGGCGTTCCCCTTGCCCAACGCCCCGCCCATGACGAGCAGGCGGTCGATCTTGCGCGCCAGGGCGGAATCGCGCTGCAGGACGTGCGCGAGATTGGTCAAAGGGCCGAGCAGGCACATCAGGATGGAGTGGTCGGGCGCGTCGGTGAAGTGGCGCTGCAGGAAGTCGACGGCGCTTTCCGACACGGCGCCGCGCCGCGGCCGCTTCAGCCCGAGATCGCCGGCGCCACCCCAGATCTCGTGGGCAAAAGCCGACTTGGCGCGCAGCGGCTGGGCCGCACCGGCGTAGACCGGCGTCTGCAGGCCCAGGGTCGCGCAGGCCGAAAGGGCATTGTCGGTGGTGCGCTCGACGGCCGCGTTGCCGGCGACGGTGGTGATCGCCGCGATGTCGAGCTCCTCGGAGGCGGCGGCGAGGGCAAGGGCGACCGTGTCGTCGAGTCCGGGATCGCAGTCGATGAGGATCGATCGCTTCTCAGTGCGGCGCATGGTTCCCCGTCGATTGCCCCTCAGGGATTTCGGGCAGGAACCAGCTGCCCCGACTGCCCCTCGGGCTCTTCCGTAACCCAGATCATCCCGGCGCGCCAGAAGCTTGCGCAGGGCGGCGGCGCTCGGTACGACAGGAGAAAAGAGGAGGTCGCCATGCGCGTACTTGTGCTCGGGGCAGGAATCGTCGGCGTCACCACGGCCTACGCCCTCCATCGCGACGGCCACGACGTCACGGTGATCGACCGCGAGGCGCTGCCGGCATCGTTCACGAGCTACGGAAACGCCGGCCTTTTCGCGCCGGCGCACTCCTATGCGTGGTCGTCGCCCGCCGCTCCGCGCATCCTGCTGCGCTCCCTGTGGCGCAGCGACCAGGCCCTGGTGATGCGCCCATCGCTCGACCGCGGCTTCCTGAGCTGGATGCTCAAGTTCTGGAAGGAATGCACGGCCGAACGCGCCGCCATCAACACGGAGCGGAAGGTCCGGCTCTGCCTCTACTCGCTGTCCGTCTTTCACGACACGCTCAAGGCAACCGACATCGCCTATGACGGGAGAAGCGGCGGGCTGCTCTATTTCTACCGAACGCCCGCGACGCTCGACAAGGCGGCGGAGAAATCGCGCATCCTGACGCGCAACGGGTGCAAGATCGAGCTTCTCGACCGGGCCGGCGTCGTGGCGAAGGAGCCGGCTCTCGCTTCCGTCAGCGACCAGATCGCGGGAGCCCTTTTCGCGCCGGACGATGAAAGCGGCGACTGCCGGCTGTTCACGCACGAGATGGCAAAATGGCTCCAGGAGCGGGGCGTCGACTTCAAGCTCAACACGGAGATCGTGCGTATCGCGACCGACGGCGATGCGATCAGCGGCGTCGTCACGAGCGGCGGCACCGAGACGGCCGACGCCTACGTGTTGTGCCTCGGGGTCTACAGTCCGCATCTCGTCCGGCCGCTCGGCCAGGACCTTCCCATCTACCCGGTCAAGGGCTACTCGATCACCGTCCCGACGGCGGGCCGCAACAATGTTCCCCAGCGCGGCGGCGTCGACGAGGAGAACCTCATCGCCTATTGCCCGATGGGCGAGCGGCTCAGGGTCACCGCCACGGCGGAGTTCTCCGGATACGGCCGGTCGCACCGGCCGGAAAACTTCCGGTACATGCTGGCGCAAACGAAGCGGCTGTTCCCGGACGCGGCCGACTACCGCGAGCCGGAATACTGGGCGGGCCTGCGTCCGATGACGCCCGAGGGAACTCCGATCCTCGGCCGCGGGCGACACAGGAACCTCTGGTACAACACCGGCCAGGGACACATGGGCTGGACGATGAGCCACGGCGCGGCCCAGATCACCGCGGACCTGATCGGCGACCGCCGGCCGGCGATCGGGCTCGACGGGATGGGGGTGCGCGGTTGATATTCCGTATGCGGAATATCTCGCCCGGCGGCCTCACGGTTATTAACAGGTGTGGCAAAAATGGATTGCGGCGACACATTTTCGCCCCATGAGGTTTCTACTGCACGAGCGTTGCAGTGCAAGACATGGGGTTATGATGAACAAAGTTGCAGCCATCTTCGTACTCACAGTCACTTTCCTCGCCTCCGGATACATGTTGGGAGGATTTCATACTCCGGCGGACGCCGCACAGATCGGCATCGCCTCGTACTACAAGAGCGGAAAAGTGACGGCGAACGGCGAAGACTTCAATCCACGCGGCTTCACGGCCGCGCACCGGTCGCTGCCCTTCGGCACCAAGGTTCGGGTGCGCAATCTCGACACCGGCCGCAGCGTCGTCGTCCGCATCAACGATCGCGGCCCCTTCATCCGCGGCCGGATCATCGATCTCGCCTATGGAGCGGCGCGCGCTGTGGGCCTGAGCGGCATCGCCAAGGTGAGCGTCGAAGTCCTGAAGTAGCTGACTTCCACCGGCCTTTTACCCCACACAACGAAATCGCGGCCTCCGGCCGGCCTCTTGTCAAACGGGAGGCCGGCGGTCCAATGTCTGCGGCCGAGTACGGGGAATTGCCGATGAAAGTCATCTATTCCGAGGACCACCGCCACCACTTCGCGCAGGGCGAGCTGAGCGGCGGGGAGTTCGTCACGCCGTTCGAACGCCCGTCGCGGGTCGAGTACATCCTGAGCCGGCTCAAGGAGCGCGGTTTCAAGGATATCGCGGCGCCCAAGAAGCTCGACTTCGCGCCGGTGCGGCGGATCCACGACGCGGGCTATCTCAAGTTCCTCGAAACCGCATGGGGCGAATGGGTGAAGGCCGGCTTCCGCGGCGAGATCATTCCGACCGGGTTTCCCATGCGCCGGATGCAGCAGCGGGTGCCGCGGCACATCGACGGCAAGGCCGGGTACTATGCGCTGGCGACGGAAACGGCGATCACGCGCGGCTCGTGGAAGGCGGCCCAATCGAGCGCCGCCGTCGCGCAGACCGCCCAGCGCCTGGTCGCGAACGGCGAGCGCGCCGCCTTCGCGCTGTGCCGGCCGCCGGGGCACCATGCGCCGAGCGACATGTACGGCGGCTACTGCTTCCTCAACAATGCAGCGATCGCGGCGCAGATGTTCCTCGACAAGGGCGCCAAACGGGTCGCCATCCTGGATGTCGACTTCCATCACGGCAACGGAACCCAGGACATCTTCTACCGGCGCAAGGACGTCCTGTTCGTCTCGCTGCACGGTCAGCCGGAAGAGGCATATCCGTATTTCCTCGGCTATGCCGACGAGAAAGGCGAAGGCGAGGGTGAAGGCTACACGGTCAACTACCCGATGCCGCCCGGCACCCGCTACGCCGCATGGGGGAGGGCGCTCGAAAGCGGACTGAAGCGCATCAAGGCCTTCGGTCCCGACGCGCTCATCGTGTCGCTCGGCGTCGACACATTCAAGGAAGACCCGATCAGTTTCTTCAAGCTTACCTCGGCCGACTTCAAGACCTACGGGGCGCGGATCGGCAAGATGAAGCTCCCGAGCCTGTTCGTCATGGAAGGCGGCTACGCCATCGAGGCGATCGGCATCAACACGGTCAACGTGCTCGAAGGCTTCGAAGACGCCGCGTGAGTGCGAAGGGCCCATGAGCCGCGATCCACGTTACGACATCCTCTTCGAACCGGTGAGAATAGGGCCGAAGGTCGCCCGCAACCGGTTCTACCAGGTGCCGCATTGCAACGGCATGGGATGGCGCGACGGGACGCAGAACGCGACCATGCGCGGCATCAAAGCTGAAGGCGGGTGGGCCGTCGTGTGCACGGAGGAGACCGACATCCATCCGGCCGCCGACGTCTCGCCCTATGTCGAGCTTCGGATGTGGGACGACGACGACATCCCCCTGCACGAACGCATCGTCTCGGCAGTCCATGCACATGGAAGCCTGGCAGGGATCGAGCTGTGCTTCCAGGGCGGATCGAGCGCCAACAACGCATCGCGCGAAATCCCCATCGGCCTTCACAACCTGCCGACCACCACGGCTCACAACGAGGCACTGCAGGCCAGGGCGTTCGACAAGGAAGACCTCAAGGCCATCCGCCGCTGGCACCGCAACGCGGCGCTGCGCTCGCAGAAGGCGGGCTACGACCTCGTCTACGTCTATGCCGGACACGGGCTGTCGACGGCCCAGCATCTGCTGTCTCGGCAGACCAACCAGCGCACCGACGAGTACGGCGGCAAGCTCGAAAACAGGGTGCGCTTCCTGCGCGAACTCATTGAAGACACGAAGGAAGCGGTGGGCGCGACTTGCGCCGTGCCGGTGCGCATCGCCGTCGACGAGATGCTCGGCGAGAACGGCATCACGCCGTCCGAGATGCGCGACGTCGTCGGGCTTCTGGCGGAGCTCCCCGACCTGTGGGACTTCTGCATGGGGACGTGGCCCTACGACTCGCAGACGTCGCGCTTCTCCGAGGAAGGATTCCAGGAGGCGCACATCCGCGGCCTCAAGGCGCTGACGACGAAGCCGGTCGTCGGAGTCGGGCGCTTCACCTCCGTCGACCTCATGGTCAAACAGATCCGCTCGGGGACAATGGACATGATCGGCGCGGCGCGGCCGTCAATCGCCGATCCGTTCCTGCCGCGCAAGATCGAGGAGGGACGGACGGAAGACATCCGCGAATGCATCGGGTGCAACATCTGCGTCACCGGCGATGCCCTGATGAGCCCGAGCCGCTGCACCCAGAACGCCACCTTCGGCGACGAATGGCGACGGGGCTGGCATCCGGAGCGCTTCGCCAAGGCGGGCGGCAGCGGTCGCGTCCTGATCGTGGGAGGCGGGCCCGCCGGGCTCGAAGCAGCCAGGGTCGCGGCGCTGCGCGGCTACGACGTCGCCATCGCGGAGGCGGGCACCGAGCTCGGCGGCCGGGTGATCCTTGAACGCAAGCTACCCGGGTTATCGGCGTGGGGCCGGGTCGCCGACTATCGAACCTACCAGCTGTCGCAGCGCGCCAACGTCGAGACGTATCTGTCGAGCCGCCTGTCCGCCGACGACATCCTCAATTTCGGGTTCGCCAACGTGGCAGTGGCAACGGGAGCACGATGGCGGAGCGACGGCGTCGGGCGCTATCACCTGCGGCCTGTCGCGATCGAGGCGGGCGTCAGGGTCCTGACGCCCGACGACGTCATGGGGGGCACGGTGCCCTCGGGAGAGGTGGTGATCTTCGATGACGACCACTATTACATGGGCAGCGTGATCGCGGAGATCGCCGCGCTTGCGGGCGCACGCGTCACCTTCGTCACCCCGTCTGCGATGGTCTCGGATTTCACGACCCTGACGCTCGAACAAAGGCTCGTGCAGCGCCGCCTTCTCGATCTCGGCGTCGTCCTCAGGCTCAGCCACGCCGTGACGGCAGTCGAGCGTGGCCAAGTCGAAACGCGCTGCGTCTACACGGACCGGGCGTCGAACCTGGCGGCCGACGCCGTCGTCATGGTGACGGCGCGACTGCCGGAGGAGGAGCTGTGGCTGGCTCTGAAGGCGGAGCGAGACCGGTGGGCCGCCCACGGCATCGCGCGCCTCAAGGCGATCGGCGACTGCGAAGCGCCGGGCCTCATCGCGCACGCCGTCTATGCCGGCCACCGGTTCGGGCGCGAGCTCGACCACGACGTCGATCCGGACGTTCCCTCGTTCCGGCGCGAGGTGCCGCATCTGTCGGCGGATTTTCCACGGAGCTTCCCATGAGATCGGTCACCATCGGGGTCACCCAGTTCGGCGCCGGCAAGGATCGCAAGGCCAACGGCGACGCGGCCGAAAGGTTGGTGCGGCAGGCGCATGGCGAGGGCGCGCAGATCGTGCTCGTCCAGGAGCTCTTCGAAGGCCCCTACTTCTGCAAGGAGGAGGATCCGAAATATTTCGACCTGGCGCACGAGCGCGACGGACATCCGATGATCGCGCGGTTCAGCGCGGTCGCCAAGGAGCTCGGCATCGCCATGCCCGTGAGCTTCTTCGAGCGGGCCGGGACGACGCATTTCAACAGCATCGCCATGATCGACAGCGACGGTCGCATCCTCGGCTACTATCGCAAGTCGCACATTCCCGACGGGCCCGGCTACCAGGAGAAATTCTACTTTTCACCCGGCGACACGGGCTTCAAGGTCTGGCACACGGCGCATGGACGGGTCGGCGTCGGCATCTGCTGGGACCAGTGGTTTCCGGAAACGGCGCGGGCCCTGGCGCTCCAGGGAGCCGAAGTTCTGCTGTTCCCGACCGCCATCGGCTCCGAGCCGCAGGCGCCGCTCTACGATTCCGCGCTGCACTGGCAGAACACGATGCGCGGCCATGCCGCCGCCAACATCATGCCGCTCGCCGCGGCGAACCGGGTGGGTACCGAGCGCGCGACGTCGGGAACGGAAGTGACGTTCTACGGCTCGTCGTTCATCGCCGATCAGCGGGGCGAGAAGGTGGTGGAAGCGGGCCGCGAAGGTGAAGCGGTCATCACCGCATCCTTCGATCTCGATGCGATCGGCGAACTGCGACGCAGCTGGGGCGTGTTCCGCGACCGGCGGCCCGAGCTCTACGGTCCGCTGCTCTCACTCGACGGCACCGGGGCCGTCACATCGGGTGGTTCCGGGCGGTGACGAAAACGCCGGGAACAGCCGCCTCGTAGGCCGCCGCGGCGCGAAACACCTTCACGTCGTCAAAGCTGCGACCGACGATCTGTATGCCGGTCGGCACGCCGAAGCGCGAATAGCCCGAAGGCACGCTGATGACCGGGCAGGCGCTCAACATGTTGAATGGATAGGTGAGGACCCAGCCGTTCTCGGGATCGACCTTGACGTTGTTGATGCGGAAATCGGTCGCCCAGGGATCGTGGTCCGCCTTCACGGCCGGAACGGCGTTGGTCGGGCAGATGAATACGTCGTATTTCTCCATCAGGGGACCGAACGACTGGTACATGCGGTGGACCTGCTCCCAGTGATGGGCCACGTCGTCGAGCGTCGTCGCGGCCTCGGCATTGGCGGCGAACTTCAGGGAATAGTCGCACATGAGCGCGGCATGGCGGCGGGCGAACCAGATCGTCTGGCGCCCATAGGTGTTCGCATTGTACCAGTGCACCGCGGCGCGCTCGCAATCGATCGTCCAGCCGAGCGATACCTCGTCGACGGTGCAGCCGAGCCCGCGGAAGACGTCCAGGGCGGCAAGGGTGTTCCTCATCACCTCGCGATCGATGTTCATGTAGTCGAGGTCGACCGAGTAGGCGATCTTGAGCGGCTTGTCCGAGTCGTGCTTGAGGGGAATGACGACCTTGTCGCGCAGGGCATGGAGATCGTGCGGGTGGGGCCCCGAAACGATGTTCTGCATCAGGGCGGCGTCGGCGACGTCGCGGGTCATCGGCCCGCAGTGATTGTAGATATCGAGATTGGACGGATAGCCGTCGGGGTTGCGGCCGTGCGGAGGCTTGTAGCCGACGACGCCGCAGGCAGCGGCGGGGATGCGCACCGAGCCGCCGATGTCGGTGCCGGTCGCCAGCGTCGTCGCACCGGCCGCCAACGCCGCGGCGCTGCCGCCGGACGATCCGCCGGGACCATAATCGGGGTTGAAGGGATTGCGCGTGACCCCCCACATGCGCGTCTGACAGGTGCCCGACAGGCAGAACTCAGGCGTCGTGGTGCGCAGGTGAATGATAGCGCCCGCCGCCTCGAGGCGCTCGATCATCGGGTCGGATTGGGAATCGACGTTGTCCTTGTGGATCAGGGAGCCGTAGGTGGTCCGCTTGCCCCCGACCCGTTGCGCGTCCTTGACCGCGAGGGGGATGCCTTCAAGAGCGCGCGCCTTGCCGCTGCGCCGCGCAAATGTCGTCTCCGCCTGTTTCGCCTTCTCCATCGCCTCCTCGAAGTAGGTGTCGGCGAAGGCGTTGATCGTCGGGTTGACGGCTTCGGCGCGGCGGATGACGGCGGCCATCAGCTCGACGGGCGACAGCTTCCGTTGCCGGAACAGGCTGAGAGCCTCGGTGGCCGGGAGATAGCAGAGCTCGATATCGTCCATCGGGGCGTCGGATGTGTACCGGGAAAGGGACGAGGGCCCAGGTGGCGTTCCCGGACCCTCGGTTCGCGTACGGAAGCCTATTTCGTGAGCTCGGTCCAGATGGCCGTGTAAAGCTCCTGGACCTCGGGCGGACAGGCAACGCTGATGAGGCCTTTTTCCGCGTGCTCGGCGGGGACGTTCACTTCGGGTGCCGTCTTCATGTCTTCCGGCATGTACTGCTCGGATCCCTTGATGCCGTTGGCGTAGCGCGCATAGGCGGAGATGAGGGCAGCATTCTCCGGGTCCATGATGAAGTTCTGGAACAGCTTGGCGTTCTCGACGTTCTTGGCGTCCTTCAGGACGGAAACATTGTCCATGAAGATCGGGTAGCCTTCCTTCGGATAGCCATAAACGAGCTTCGGATTCTGCAGGCGGGCGCGGAAGGACCAGCCGTTCCAGTTGACGCCGGCGGCCAAGTCCTCCTTGGAGTACTTCTCGGGATTGGCGTATTCCATCGAAATCCAGCTCGGCTTGGCCGCAATGAGCTTGTCGCGAACCTTCTTCAGAACCTCCTTGTCGCCCGTGCAGGGCTCGCCGCCGACATAGCGGATGGCGAGATGCATGACGTCGCCCATCTCCGGGACGACGTTGATCTTGCCCTTCAGCTCCGCGGGCGGGTCCATGAAGATGGCTGACGTGTTGGGATCGCCCTTGTAGATGTCCGTGTTGACCAGCATTCCCGACGTGCCCCACTGCCAGGGTACGGTGTAGCGGCGGCCCGGATCGAAAGGCACGTCGACCCATTTCGGGTCCATGTTCTTGAAATTCTCCATCTGGTCAGGCCGGGTTTCAATAAGGAGGCCCTCGGAAATCCAGATGGGCACGTAGTTCGCCGACGGGACGACGATGTCGAAGCCGTGTCCGCCCGCCTTCACCTTGGCAAGCGCCGTATCGTTCGAGTCGTAGTCGGTGATCGTGACCTTGACGTTGTAGGCCTGCTCGAACTTCTTGATCAGGTCGGGGCTGGTGTAGTCGCCCCAGTTATAGATGTGCAGCTCGCCGTCGGCCCAGGCCGGGCTCGCCAGAAGGCCGGCGCAGCCGAGGATTGCAATCACAAGTTTTGCATTCATCTCCAACTCTCCTTTACCTCGCCTTTGAACTTACAGCTTCCTCCGGTTGAGGAAGAAGAAAATTGTGACGATCACGAACGACAGAAGGAAGAACACGGTCGAAATGGCGTTGATCTCCGGGTCGACGAAGCGGCGCAGGCGTCCGAGCATGTAGGTCGGCAGTGTCTCCTGGCCTCCCGATTTCACGAGCTCGGTGATCACGACGTCATCGAGCGAGATGACGAAGGCGAGCATCAGCCCGGCGAAGATGCCGGGCCACAGAAGCGGCAGGGTAACCCGGCGAAACGCCTTCCACGGCGTGGCGTAGAGGTCGGCGGCGGCGCGCTCCAGCGAGATATCCATGTTCTCCAGCCGGGCACGGATCGGCAGATAGGCGAAGGGAATGCAGAAGGCGGTATGGGCGGCGATCAGGTAGGCAAGGCCGGTGTAGCCGGTGTGAACCTTGATGATGGCGAAGAAGATGAGGAGCGCCACGCCGGTGACGATCTCCGGCACCATCAGCGGCTGGTTGATGACGGCGTAGATGAAGGTGAGGCCGGCAAACCGGCGGGTGCGGGTGGTGGCAAGCGCCGCCATGGTGGCGGCGACGGTCGAGACGATGGCGGCGAAAGTGGCGATCTGGAGCGAGCGGAGCGAGGCTTCCTTGATGTCCTCGTTGTGCCAGGCGCTCACGTACCATCGCCAGGAGAAGCCTTCCCAGATGGCGATCGACGTGCCGGCGTTGAAGGAATAGACGACCAGCGTGACGACCGGCGCGTAGAGCATGAGGAAGCACAGCATCGCAATGGTCGTGAAGCCCGTCTGGCGGCGCACCGAGAACGGCCGGCTGAACAGCGCCTCACTCATGAGCTGAACTCGAACGGCCGGTGGCGCGCACATAGAAGAGCAGGGCGACCATCACGAACGTCATGAGGGTGATCGACAGGGCGGCGCCGAGCGGCCAGTTGCGGCCCTGGCCGAACTGCAGCTCGATCAGGTTGCCGAGCATGAGATTCTTGCCGCCGCCGAGGACCCGCGGCGTGACGTAGGCGCCGAGCGAGGGAATGAAGACGAGGATCGAACCGGCCACGATGCCCGGCTTGACGAGCGGGATGATGACCCGCCGCAGCACCTGGAAGCGGGTGCCGTAAAGATCGTAGCCCGCTTCGACCAGGCGGAAATCGATCTTCTCCATGCTCGCATAGAGCGGCAGCACCATGAGCGGCAGGTAGACGTAGAGCATGCCGATCATGATCGCCGCGTCGGTGTAGAGAATCTGGATCGGCGTCGAGATCAGCCCCAAATGGATCAGGAGAGAGTTGACGATGCCTTCGTTGCGGATGACCTCGAGCACGGCGAAGGTGCGGATGAGAAGGTTGGTCCAGAACGGGATGGTGATTAGGAAGAGCCACACGTCGCGGGTGCGCTCGGAGCGGGTGGCGATGAAATAGGCGGTGGGAAACCCGAAGAGGAGGGCAAGGACGGTCGTCGCCATCGACAGCTTCAGCGAGCGCCACAGGATCGACAGGTGGGCGTCGGCGAAGGTCACCGTGTCGTCGAAGATGTCGATCTCGAAGATGACCCGAAACCATGCCTCGGTGGAGAAATTCCATACGACCCCGCCATAGGAACCCTTTTCGAGGAACGAGTAGACGAGGACGATGAACAGGGGCCCGATCGCCGCGAATGCGACGATGAGCAGGGCGGGTGTGGAGAGAATCCAGCGGTTGCGGATGTCGGCGCGCTCGGCGTCGTCGGCGACCTCCGCCGCGGTCCGTCGCCTCTCGCCGATTGCCGTGTCGGTCATGTCGGCCACCTGTGTCAGTCGCTCAGTACCTGCGCCGCCTCGCCGTCGAAGGCGACGCCGGCGGGTGCGCCTTCGGTCCATGCCGCCGCGGCGCCGCCGGCATTCTGGTGGCGTATCGTGAAGGGACTGCCATCGTCGAGCGCCAGGTGATAGTGCGTGTCGGTGCCGAAATAGACGACGGTGGCGACGCGCCCGGTCAGAACGGCGCCGTTGCCGGGGGCGACGATGCGGGCATGCTCCGGGCGGACGACAATCGTCGCCTCGCCGCTTCGCCCGGACCGGTCGCCGAGATGGGCGGTGATGGTCGCGCCGGAGACGAGCTTGACGGTGGCACGGCCGCTTTCGGCCTTCACGATGCGCCCCGAGAGGAAGTTGGTGTCGCCGATGAAGTTGGCGACGAACCGGTTGCGCGGATGGTCGTAGATGTCGCGCGGCGTACCGACCTGGAGAACCCTGCCGCGATCCATGACGGCGATGCGGTCCGACATGGTCAGCGCCTCTTCCTGGTCGTGGGTGACGAAGATGAAGGTGATGCCGGTCTCGTGCTGGAGCTGCTTCAGCTCGATCTGCATCTCCTTGCGCAGCTTCAGGTCGAGCGCCGAGAGCGGCTCGTCGAGCAGCAGGACCTTCGGCTGCGGCGCCAGGGCGCGGGCCAGGGCTACTCGCTGCTGCTGGCCGCCGGAGATCTGGCTGATGCGCCGATCCTTCAGCTCCTCAAGGCGCACGAGCTTCAGCATGCGCGCCACGGTCGCTTCGGTCTCGGCGCGCGGGCGACCCAGCATCTCGAGTCCGAATGCGATGTTCTGGGCGACGCTCAGATGGGGGAACAGCGCGTAGTTCTGAAAGACCGTGTTGACCGGACGGCGGAAGGGCGGAAGGGCGGAAATGTCGGTGCCGTAGAGGAGGATCTGGCCATGGCTCGGAAGCTCAAAACCGGCCACGAGGCGGAGAAGTGTCGTCTTACCGCAGCCGGAGGGCCCGAGGAGGGTGAAGAACTCATTCTCGCGGATCGCCAGGGAGACGTTCTCCAGCGCCCGCACGGCCGCCTCGCCTACTCCGAAGGCCTTGCCAACTTCGCGGATCTCGATCGCCACAGGGCGTTGCGCAGGGCGAGCGGGGGACGCCGACCGCTCTCCGGCCTGCTCCAAGGGCCTATCCACGCATACCTCCCATACCCGCAGCGCCGGCGAGCATATTTCGGTGGGAAGGCTTTGCCAACCGTGGGCTTCAAGAACGGCACGGCCCCGGCGTCACGGAGGCACGCCAATGGGAGGCTGGTTCGGATAGCTCAGTCGTTCAGGAACGTCTGAAGCGCTTCAATGTCGGCGGCGACTTCCTCCTCGCCGGCCGTCCGCGCCTTGGCGTACCAGGCGAGCGCCTTTTCCGGATCGGCCCTCAGACCCTTCACGCCCAAGGACTTGAGCACGAGAGGATCGTAGGTGCGGGCGAGAGGACGGGCGGCTCGCTCGTTGCCAAGGCGATAGGCACGCTCGTAGAAGCTTCGGGCGGACGCGATGTCGCCTTCCTCGAGAAGTGAATTGCCGCGCGCGATCATTGCTTCGGTGCGTGTCGCCAAGGCCGAGGCCTCATCCTGCTGGTCGGCGGGCTGGTCCGGCACTGGATCGAGGGAGGCGATCTGCTTGGCCGGTCCGCTCTTCGACTCGGTCGGGAAGGCCGGCGGAGCGGGGAGCTCGGTGCCGGCATCGCCCGGTGCGGCCAGCGCGACGGTTGCCGAGTCGTTTTGACGCCGGGCGGCCGGTGCGATGGATTCGGCGGCAGGCTCGACGACGACGACGCGCGACGGCTTGATCCTCACCCGCATTTCCTGGGGCGGAGCGGCGAGCTCGCCGCTGTCCCGCTCCACCGCCTCGACGCCCAGGAGAACGTCTCCGGCCTGGATGGAGGGAAGCGACAGGAAGAGATCGCGCTCGTCGCCCGGCTTGAGAAGCCATGAACCGTCGGACTGGCGCTCGCCACGCGTCAGCACCGCATCGCCGGGAAGCCCGGTCAGGCGCACGTCGACGGGACGGGCAGGATCGGCGGGCACGACCTCGAGCGACAGGTTGATCTCGTTCTGGCTTTCACCCTGAGCGTCGGCCACCTTCAGGCGCGCCGTCTCCATCGGCTTGCCGGGAGCGGGCGCGAGAGTGGCGGAGGATTTCGCGTCGGCGGTGCTCGAGCCTTCTTCGGGCCCGGTGGATGCACTGGCGCCGATGGGAACCCGGGGATCGCTGCCGTCGGCAGCCTCGAGCAGTATGGTGCCGACCGATTCGACCACGCCTTCGACGAGCGGTGCGACCTTCTCGTCGAAATTGCCGGAGGCCGTGCTCCAGCCGTAAGCGACGAGGATGAGGGACGTGCTGGCGAGGAAGGACAGAGTGAAAACCTTGAAGAGCCGGCCGACGCCGGCACCTTTGGCCCGCTTGCGTGCCGTCCGGCGGGGCGCTTCGCTCCTGTCCCGGCCGTCGCGGGCGAGGACCTCGGCGAACTTCACGAGCGCGTGCTCCATGCTCTGGGCGTCGTTCCACGTCTTCTCCCAGGCCGGATCGCGCGGCGATTTGCCGTCGCCTCCGTCTTCGTCGGCGGAGAACAGATAGTCGTCGGGCCGCGCAGCCTCGCCACCTTCGACCATCGAGAGGCGCGGCTCGCGCTCATCCGTGCCGCGCGCGTATTCAGGCGCACGCGATGCAACGGGAGCGAAGCGCGGCGCCCAGCCGACGCGCGATGCCGTCCGATTGGCGCGGTCGGGCCCCTGGGCCGCCATTTCCGGCGACCTCCCGGCGGCCGCTTCCGCGTGCTCCATCTGCGGCTCGGGCTCCTCGGCCTGCGGCGGCAGGGGTAGCTCTTCAGGGCGGTCCTCGCCGCCACCGGCGAGACGCCGCTTCATCGCGGCGATCATCTCGCTGCGCAGCCGCGCCGCCTCGGTGATCTGGTCGACGATGGTGCCGTGATCCTTCCCCGGCCTTGCGGCGGAGGACGATTTCAGACCCTGCGAGCCGCCGAACTCGGGCGATGTCGAGTGATCGTCACCTGGCGCGTTGAATCCGCGATGACTCACGCCACGTACTCCTTCCCTGTTGGGCCAGATCTATGGGGAATTCCAGAAGAGCACTACTGGCTCTTGGATTCTTTCCATTTGAGGAACTTCTTGAACAGGTCCTCTTGGTCCTTGGCACTTAGACCCTGGATATCGGCGGCACCGCTCAAGAAAGTCTTGAACTGATCCGCCTGCGTCGTCTGGTCGGGCGCGCCCTGCGCGTCGAGCCATGTCTGGGCAGGTTCGAAGCGCTGCCATCCGGGCACGTCGGTGGCGAGGTTCACCTCCCGCCACTTGGGATGCCGCGGTTCCTTGGCGAACTCCTCGAACTTGGTGAAGAACGACTCCACGAAACGCTTCAGCTTGTAGTAACGGCCGTGACCCTTGCGCCAGTTGAACACCGCCATGATGGCGCCGACGGCGACGGTGTTGACCTGCTCGCCGTTGGGCACGAGTCCCGGATAGTCGGTGCTGGTAAAGTCGCCCGGCAGGTAGGTCTTCTCGATCTCGGGCGTGAAGTCGAGGGGTACGAGATGCAGGCCTTCGCCGGGTTTGATGGCGGCGAAGATCGGTGCCGGCTTGCCCGCCACGTAGAACATGGCATCGATCTCTCCCGCCTTCAGCTTGGAGAGAGCAAGCTCGTAGTCGAAGGTCGTGATCTCGGAATTGACGCCGAGCAGGTTGAAGATGACGAGGGCGGTCATGTAGGTGCCGCTGCCCTCGTTGGCGAAGTTGACCTTCTTGCCTTTCAGATCCTCGACGGACTTGACGTCGTCGCGGGCGAGCAGGTGAACCTCTTCATTGTAGAGCTTGGTGATGTAGGTGATCCGGCTTCCGATGTCGGAATAGAGGCCCTGGTCGCGGATGTACTGGAGCACATCGGACTGGACGATCCCGACGTCGACGCCGCGCAGATACAGAATGTCCGTGATGTTCTGAATCGAGCCCTTGCCGAGGATAGGAAGGACGCGCAGCGTGCCGTCGTCGAGCACGGCCGAGAGATCGGCGGCGATGCGGCTGTAAGTGCCGGTAATGCTGCCTGAAATGACACCGATGGTGCCGCCGTTGACCTGCTGGACCCTGGAACTGTGGTCCGTGGACCCGGGAGTCGCGGCACTCTTGATCAGGTCCGCGGCGCTCTGCGCCCATGCTCCCGTCGCAAATACGAATGCAAAGAAAAGAATCCCGACCGTCCGCCGGACGTACGCCGCCATGGTTGCCTCCTCACCCGAACCCCGCCTCTTTGACACTCGCCGCAATTGAGTGTCGGGTTCAACGCAACGCCATCCCGTTAACCAATCTGCGAAGCAATCGTCACCGCAATGTGGACTAGTTGTGGCGATTTCAAGACACGGACGGTGCGACCGTCACATGGTCCAGCCGCCGTCGATGACGAACGGCTGGCCGGTGACGTATTCGGATTCATCGCTGGCGAGATAGACGATGAGGTTCGCGACCTCCTCCGGTAAACCAAATCGTCCAATGGGTTGGCGGGCCATGAAGGCGGCGCGCGCCGTATTGACATCGCCCTGGGCGCGCATGCGTTCCTGCAGGCTCGGCGTGTCGATCGTGCCGGGGCAGACGGCGTTGCAGCGAATCTTTCGCGACACGAAATCTGCGGCGATCTGCTTTGTCATGGCGATCACGGCCCCCTTAGTGGCGCCGTACGCGAATCGATTCGGTGCGCCCTTGATCGAGGAAACCACGGACGCGATGTTCACGATCGAGGCGCCGCGGTTCTTGATCATCGCCGGCAGGAACGTCTTGATGATTCTGTAATACGCCTTGACGTTCATATCGAACGAGAGGTCCCACTGGTCCTCCTCACAATCGAGGATGGTGCCGTGGTGAACGTGGCCAGAGCAATTGACGAGAATCTCGGGCGCGCCGATCGCCTGCGCCGCATTCTCGATGTCCTCGGCGTTGAGAACGTCGAGCTTGCGGGCGGTGATGCCGACGTGCTCCTTCTCGAGCGCCCGCAGGGCGATCTCATTGATGTCGGTCGCAAAAACACGAGCGCCGTCGCGGGCAAGGGCCAGCGCCGCGGCGCGCCCGATGCCCTGGGCCGCCGCTGTCACGAGGGCCGTCTTTCCCTTCACCCGACCTGTCATCTGCGCGATTCCCCTCTCGACTGCCCGCAAAGTATTTCTAGCGGATCAAATGCGGAACACCAATGGCATGCGACGGCGCCGGGCGGTCACGGCGGCTGGTCGGTCAGGCCCGGCAAGCGAAGGCCCATGGTCCTGGCGCACTCGATCGCTTCCTCGTAGCCCGCATCGGCATGGCGCATGACGCCGCTCGCCGGATCGTTCCACAAAACGCGCTCCAGCCGCCGGTCGGCCGCCTCGCTGCCGTCGCACACGACGACCATGCCGGCGTGCTGCGAATATCCCATGCCGACGCCGCCGCCGTGATGGATGGACACCCAGGTGGCTCCCGAGGCGGTGTTCAGAAGGGCGTTCAGCAGAGGCCAGTCCGACACGGCATCCGAGCCGTCGCGCATCGCTTCGGTCTCGCGGTTGGGAGAGGCGACGGAGCCCGAATCGAGGTGATCGCGGCCGATGACGATGGGAGCCTTGACAGTGCCGTCGCGCACCATCGCGTTGAAGGCCAGGCCGAGGCGGTGGCGCTGCCCCAGTCCCACCCAGCAGATGCGGGCCGGCAGGCCCTGGAAGCTGATGCGCCGGCGCGCCATGTCGAGCCAGTTGTGAAGGTGGGGATCGTCGGGGATCAGCTCCTTCACCCGGGCATCGGTGCGATAGATGTCCTCCGGATCGCCGGACAGCGCCGCCCAGCGGAAGGGGCCGATGCCGCGACAGAAGAGGGGCCTGATGTAGGCCGGGACGAAGCCCGGAAAATCGAAGGCATCCTTCAGCCCCATGTCGAAGGCCATCTGGCGGATGTTGTTGCCGTAGTCGAGGGTCGGCACGCCGCTCTTGTGGAAAGCGATCATCGCCTCGACATGGGTTCGCATCGAGCGCTTGGCCGCCTCGACAACGGCCTTCGGGTCGGTGCGGCGCCGTTCCTCCCACATGTCGAGCGTCCAGCCGGTGGGCAGGTAGCCGTTGAGCGGGTCATGGGCGGACGTCTGGTCGGTGAGGACGTCGGGACGGATGCCGCGCGCCAGGAGGTCGGGCACAATCTCGGCGGCGTTGCCGAGAACGCCGACCGAGATGGGGTTTCCGGCCCGGTGCGATGCCTCGACCATCTTCAAGGCCTCGTCGAAGTTCGCCGCCCGGGCGTCGAGATAGCGCGTCTTGAGGCGCATCTCGATGCGTGACGGCTGGCATTCGATGGCGATCAGCGATGCGCCGGCCATCGTCGCGGCGAGTGGCTGGGCGCCGCCCATGCCGCCCAGTCCGGCGGTGAGGATCCAGCGCCCGCGCAGATCGCCGCCGAAGTGGCGCCGTCCGACTTCGACGAACGTCTCGTAGGTGCCCTGCACGATGCCCTGGGTGCCGATGTAGATCCATGAGCCGGCCGTCATCTGGCCGTACATCATCAATCCCTTGCGATCGAGGGCGTTGAACACGTCCCAGTTCGCCCAGGCGGGCACGAGATTCGAATTGGCGATGAGGACGCGCGGCGCATCGGCATGGGTGCGGAAGATACCGACCGGCTTGCCCGACTGGACGAGCAGGGTTTCGTCGTCCTCCAGGCTGCGGAGGCCGGCAACGATGCGGTCGAAGGCGTTCCAGTCGCGCGCCGCGCGGCCGATTCCGCCGTAGACGACGAGCTCCTCGGGCCGCTCTGCGACCCCGGCATCGAGGTTGTTCATGAGCATGCGAAGCGGCGCTTCGGTCAGCCACGACTTCGCGGTCCGCTGCGTGCCGGTCGGCGCCTTGATGCGGCGGGTGTTGTCGCGGCGAAGGGTCTCGTTCATGGCGTCTTCCCGTTCTCGTTCAAGGACGCAGGGGCGACCAGCCGGCCGCCGGGCGTCGTCCGGTAGCGGCTCCTCAGCTCATATCGATCCGCGGGGTAGGTCAGCACCGCGTCGGTCACGACGATGCCGCGGCGCCAACTGCGCCGATGCAGCTCGATGCAAGGGACATGCGGCGGCACCTTCAGGAGCCGGCGCGTCGCCGGAGACGGAAGCACCGCGCGCACGGCGTGCTCAAGCTCGTCGACATCGGACACCGAGAGAAGATAGGCGGTCGGCGTCAAGGCGGTGAAATCCTGATCGAGAAAACGCGGGGCGGCGGCGGGATTGACATGCCGCTCCTCGAGCTGGACGGGCGTCCCATCCTCCATGTGCACCAGCGAAAGAAAGTAGAGCGGCGCACCGGGCCGCGCATCGAATGCCGATGCGAGCCGGCGGTCGGCCCTGACCTTCCGCAGCGCGACGAGGCGCGAGGCGTGGCAGTGGCCGCGCGCCACGATCTCCTCGGCGATGTTGCGGAGCTCGAGCAGGCTCGTCTGGCGCGGCGCGTCCGACACGAAGGTGCCGATGCCGGGCCGGCGCTCCAGATATCCGGCCTGCATGAGCTCGCGCAAGGCGCGGTTGGCGGTCATGCGCGAAATGCCGAAGCGCGATACGAGCTCGTTCTCGGACGGCACGCGGCTCCCCGGCGGCCAGCGACCAGCGTCGATGGCCGAAGTCACGTGGCTCTTGATCTGCTGATAGAGAGGCTCGGCCGGCCTTGCCTTCACGGCGTTCCTGGTCATGGCACGAGCCGCCCGCCGCGCACGATGCGGTGACAGGGATTGTCGCCCAAGGGGTATGCGAGATGGCCGGGCGCCGCGACGTTCCATACGACGAGGTCGGCCCTGGCGCCGGCGACGATCCGCCCGCGGTCGGCAAGCCCGAGCGCCTGCGCCGCATGGTGGGTCACGCCCCGGAGAGCTTCCTCGGCCGTCAAACCGAAAAGGACGCAGGCCATGTTCATGGCCGCCAGAAGGGAATGGACGGGAGAGCTTCCCGGGTTGAGGTCGGTCGCGACCGCGATCGGCACGCGATGCCGGCGAAGGGCCTCCACGGGCGGAAGCTGGCGCTCTTTCAGATAGTAGAAAGCGCCGGGAAGGAGGACGGCGACCGATCCCGCGGCCGCCATCGCCCGGACACCGTCCTCGTCGAGGTATTCGAGATGGTCGCAGGACAGCGCGCCGTAGCGGGCCGCGAGCTTGGCGCCGCCCAGGTTCGAAAGCTGCTCGGCATGGAGCTTGACGCGCAGGCCCAGCGCCGCCGCCGCCGTGAACACCTGCTCGGTCTCCTCGGGCGTGAAAGCGATGGTCTCGCAGAAGGCATCGACGGCATCGGCCAGGCGGGCGCGCGCAATGGCCGGCATCGCTTGCTCGCAGACGAGATTCACATAGGCGCGGCGATCGTCGCGATATTCGGGGGGAATGGCATGGGCGCCCAGAAAAGTAGTGACGACGTCGACGCCGCAGGCGCTGCCCAGCCGCCTGGCCACGGCGAGCATCTTGCGCTCGGTGGCGACGTCGAGACCATATCCGGACTTGATCTCGACGGTCGTCACACCTTCGGCGAGCAGGCGCCGCAATCGCGGCGCGGCGGCGTCGAAGAGCCGCTTGGGCGAGGCGGCGCGGGTCGCTCGGACGGTCGAAAGAATGCCGCCGCCGGCCTTGGCGATCTCGGCATAGGTGGCGCCCTTGAGGCGCATCTCGAACTCGTCGGCGCGGCTGCCGCCGAAGACGAGATGGGTATGGCAGTCGATGAGCCCCGGAGTGACGACGCGCCGCTCGACGTCGATAACGCGGCGGGCGGGAGGCGCCTTCCGATTCGGTCCGACCCAGGCGATCCGGCCGGCTTCGACCAAGACGGCACCGTTGTCGATCAGACCGTATGGCCCGTCGTCGGCCATGGTGGCGAGGCGGGCGTTGCGCAGCAGGAGGGAGGGCGATGCCGCCATGCAGCTCATCTTGCAGGAGGTTGTATATACAATATAGAGTGGCGCGATGACGGGACGCAAGCTGCACTTTGCCGATGCCCTGCTGCCGAGCGGATGGCGCAGGGACGTGCTTGTGCACGTCGACGAAGCGGGCACGATCACCGAGATCGGTCACGGTCCGGCCGCCGGAGCCGAAAGCATCGGCGGCTTCGCGATACCGGGAGTGGCGAACGTGCACTCGCACGCCCACCAGCGCGCGATGGCCGGCCTTGCCGAGCAGGCGGGCCCTGGCGAGGACAGTTTCTGGACGTGGCGGGAGACGATGTACGGCTTCGCGCTCAAGATGACTCCCGACGATCTCGAGGCGACGGCGACGCAGCTCTATGTAGAGGCGCTGAAAGCCGGCTTCACGGCGATCGGCGAATTCCAGTATCTCCACCATGCGCCCGACGGGCGGCCCTACGACGCGCGGGCCGAAATGTCGTTGCGGTGCCTGGCGGCCGCCGAGGAGGCGGGGATCGCCATCACGATGCTTCCTGCTCTCTATCGCGACGGCGGTTTCGGGGCCCAGCCCGCCGCTGCCGGACAGAGGCGGTTCGTCAACGATCTCGACGGCTTCCTGCGTATCGCCGCGGACCTCGACAAGAAGATCGGCAGCCGGCCGCTGGCCGAGCTCGGGATCGCGCCGCACTCGCTCAGGGCAGTGGCTCCCGATCTCCTGGCCGGCGCGGTCGACGGCCTCGATGCGCTGCGGCCGGGCGCGCCGGTGCACATCCACGTCGCCGAACAGGTCAAGGAGGTCGAAGATTGCCTCGCCTTCATCGGCAAGCGGCCGGTGGAGCTCCTGGCGTCGATCCAAGCGCTGTCGCCGCGCTGGTGCATCATTCACGCGACGCACATGACGAGTGCGGAGACGCAGGCGCTGGCAGCGAGCGGCGCGGCCGCCGGCCTGTGCCCGACGACCGAAGCCAATCTCGGCGACGGCATCTTCAACGGCCGCGCCTATCTTGCCGCCAAAGGCGTGATCGCCATCGGTTCCGACAGCCACATCTCGGTCAGCCCTGCGGAGGACCTGCGGCAGCTCGAATATTCGCAGCGCCTTCTCCATCGGGGCCGCAACGTCCTTGCCGACAGGCCCGGGGCGTCGACCGGGCGGTCGCTTCTCGATGCGGCGCTGAGCGGCGGGGCGCAGGCGCTCGCGCAGAAGATGGGCCGTCTGGCGCCGGGATTCCGCGCCGACGTCGTCGTCCTCGACGGCGAGCATCCGGCACTCGTGGGTCGAACGGGCGACGGCATCGTCGACAGCTGGATCTTCTCGGGCGGCAATGCCTGCGTCAAAGACGTGTTCGTGGCCGGTCGGCAGGTCGTGAAGGACGGGCGACACGCGAAAGAGGCGGCGATCGCGAAACGGTTCAAGGCGGCGCTCAGCCGGCTGCAATCATAGGAGCAGGTCATGGAGACGATCACCATCGGCGCGGGCGATCTCGGCCTCGACGACGTCGCGCGCGCTCTCTCGGGCCCATGCCGGGTCACTCTCGACGCAAAGGCGAAGACGGCGGTCAAGGAGTCGCATGCGGCCGTCCAGCGGCTGCTCGACGGCGGCAACGCCATCTACGGCGTCAACACCGGATTCGGGCGGCTCGCAGCGGCTCGCATCGCGCGCGACGACCTGAGCCGGCTGCAGGTCAATCTGGTGCGCTCGCATGCCGCCGGAACCGGCGAGCCGCTCGAGGCGGCGACCGTCCGGCTGATCATGGTGCTGAAGCTCGCCACGCTCGCCCGCGGCCATTCCGGCACGAGCCCGGAGACGGTTGCGCTGCTCGCCGACCTCATCAACGCCGACGTCCTTCCGGTCATCCCGTCGCAAGGCTCGGTCGGGGCATCGGGCGACCTGGCGCCGCTCGCCCACCTGTCGCTCGTGATCATCGGCGAGGGCGAGGCTGCGGCCAAGGGGCAACGCATGGCCGGCGGCGCCGCATTGAAGGCCGCCGGACTGAAGCCCGTCTCGCTCGGTCCCAAGGAAGGCCTCTCCCTGCTCAACGGCACGCAGGTGTCGACCGCCATCGCGCTGCATGCGCTGCTCGAGGCCGAGGCGGTCATGCAGGCGGCCATCCTTGCGGGGGCCATGTCGGTCGACGCGGTCAAGGGCAGCGACACGCCGTTCGATCCTCGCATCCATGCGCTCAGGCCGCATCCCGGCCAGGTGGCGGTGGCGGCGATCTATAGACGGCTTCTGGAAGGAAGCGCCATTCGCGCCTCGCACCTGACCGACGACGAGAAGGTCCAGGATCCCTATTCCTTCCGCTGCCAGCCGCAGGTGATGGGTGCCGCACTCGACCTCTTCGGGCATGCCGAACGCACGCTGACAGTGGAAGCGAACAGCGTGACCGACAACCCGCTGGTGTTCGGTGCGGACGAAGTCGTCCTGTCGGGAGGCAATTTTCACGCCGAGCCGGTCGCCTTCACGGCGGACGCGATGGCGCTCGCCATCGCCGAGATCGGATCGATCAGCGAACGGCGGATCGCCGCACTGACCGATGCCTCGATCAGCGGCCTGCCACCGTTCCTGGCGACCGAACCGGGGCTGAACTCGGGCTACATGATCGCCCATGTGACGGCAGCGGCCCTGACGGCCGAGAACAAGATGCTGGCGCATCCGGCGAGCGTCGACAGCCTGCCCACCTCGGCCAACCAGGAAGATCACGTCAGCATGGCGACGCACGGCGCGCTGAGGCTCCGGCGCATGAACGCCAATGCCCGCAACATCGTCGCCATCGAGCTCATCGCGGCGGCGGACGGCATCGACTTCCGCCGGCCGCTGACCAGCAGCGCCGCCATCGAAACGGCGCACGGACTCATAAGGTCCGTGGTGGAGCGGCGCACGGTCGACCGCGAGTTCAGCGCCGACATCGCCGCGGCAGCGGCGCTCATCACCGGGCGGCGGTTCGCCGACCTGGTCGGGCCCCTTATCGGGGTGAGCAGGTCGCGATAGCCATGGCGGATACCGTTCGCCTCACGGGCAAGGACCTTACGATCGCCGAGATCGAAGCGATCGCGATCGAGGGAGCGTCCGTGGCGATCGATCCCGGCACGGCGCTGCGCCTGCAAAAGAGCCGCGCCGTCGTCGAGACCTATCTCAAGAACAAGCTGCCCGCCTACGGCCTCACGACCGGCCTCGGCGTGCGAGTGACCGAAATGCTGCCGGAGGCGGCGCTTCAGGATTTCTCGATGCGGATGGTGCGCGGCCGCGCGCAGGGCGTCGGCGAGCCGCTTGCCGAATACTCGGTCCGCGCCGTCATGGCGGTACGCCTCAACACCATGCTGTCGGGCGCGACCGGGCAGAGCGAGGGGCTAGCGCACTTCCTTGCCCGCGCCCTCAATGCCCGGTTCCATCCCGTCATGCCGCGGCAGGCGTCCATCGGGGCGGCCGATCTCGTCGCCATGGCTGCCCTTGCAGCGAGTATCGCCGGCGAGGGCGAGGCCTTTCAAAATGGTGAACGCGTCGGGGCGAAGGAGGCGCTTGCAGCCTGCGGCCTCGAACCCTACAGGCTCCAGCCGCGCGACGGCCACATCCTGTGCAACAACACCGCATTCTCCGTTGGCCAGGCGGCGCTCGCCGCGGGACAGGCGCAACGGCTGCTCAAGACGCACGTCGTCGCGGCGGCGCTCGCCTTCGAAGGATTCCGCGGCAATGCCAGCCCGTTCAGGGACGACATCCTCGCACTCAGGCCGCAGGCCGGCGTGGTCGAGGCCGGCGCCGACCTGCGCCATCTGCTGGAGGGCGGACTGCTGCTCGAGGAGGGAAACGCGCGGCGCCTGCAGGATCCATTGTCGTTCCGGTGCATGGCGCAGGTCTTCGGGGCGGCCTATGCGCAGCTTGCGCAATTCGCCGATGCCGTCGCCGTCGAGATCAACGCCGCGTCCGAGAATCCCGCCGTGCTTCCGGAAGCCGGCAAGATCCTGACGACGGGAAACTTCCATCTGCCGCAGCTGGCAGCAACGGCGGACGGCCTGTCGCGATCGCTCGCCTGGGCGGCGACCGACGGCGTGTCGCGCATTGCCCGCCTGCTCAGCCCGGCGTTCTCGGGCCTGCCGCCGCTGCTTTCGTCCGATGCGGCGGAGCGGGCCGGTTTCGGTCCACTCATGAAGCCGGCGGAGGCGCTCAGGGCGGAGATCATCCACCAGTCCACCCCTGTGCCGGTGCTGCCCAGCCACAATGCCGACGGACAGGAGGACGCGCTGACGCTGGCTCCGCTCGCGGTCGCGAAGCTCGCAGCCCTCCTGCAATCCTACGAGCTTCTCATCGCGCTCGAGCTCGTCGCCGGCGCCCAGGCGATCGATCTCGCGAAACCCGCGCGGATCGCGCCCCGCCTCGTCGTGGCGCATCGGGCCGTCCGCGCCCTGTCGCCGTTCATTGCCGATGATCGCCCGCTCGGCGCCGAGGTCGAACGGATCGCCGCGACGCTCGCCCGGTCAGGCGACCTCGCCATGCAAGCGGGCCTTCAGCGATAGTCGAGGGTTTCGCCGATGCCGAGCGATGCGGCCTTCTTCAGCATGGCGTCGGCCAGCGCGATGTCGGACAGGGACAATCCGCGGTGCCAGAAGAGGATACGCTCCGAGTCGCTCTCGCGCCCCGGCCTGGCGCCGACGACGATGTCGGCGAGCTCGGCGTGGATGTCGTTCTCGGTGAAAAGGCCGGCATCGATATGCGGACGCAGCGCCCCGAAGCTGCCGGCGCGGAACTGCCCGACATCGTCGACGACGAGCTTGTCGACCGCATCGGCAATGGAAAGCTCGAGCGCACTCACCGTTCCATAGGGCACAAGGAGACAGCCGGGCCGCATCCAAGCGGCCTTGAGCAACTCGGCGCGGCTGTCGAGGCGGGAGGCTTCGACCATGATGTCGGCGCCTTCGAGGCAGGACCGCCAGTCGTCGGCAACGACGATAGTCTTGCCGAGATCGCGCGACAGCTTCTCGGCAAAAGCGGCGCGGCTCTCCGGCCGGCGCGAGTGCACGCGGATCTCGGTGAAATCGAAAAGGCGGTCGAGCAGTCGCACGTTCCAGTATGAAGTGCCGCGCGCGCCGACATGGCCGAGGACTTTCGCATCGCGGCGGGCGAGATGCCTGGCACCGAGAGCGGTCAGGGCGCCGGTGCGCATGTCGGTGATGGCGGTCGCATCGAGGATGGCGCGCGGCATGCCGGTGCGGGGGTCGAACAGATTGAGCAGAGCCATCTCGGATGGCAGGCCGACCTTGTAGTTGTCGACGTAATCGCCGACGATCTTGACCCCGGCGAGGTCGAGCGGCCCGACATAGCCCCTCAGCACGTTGAAGTGGCCGTGGAACGCAGGATCCGGCGTCAGGTGGACGCGCGGCTCGATGACGGTCCGGCGTTCTCCCTGAGCGCGCAGGCCACGCTCGACGGCGGCGAGTATTTCGTCGTCGCCGAGCGCAAGGCGCGCAATGTGCTCGCCGTTAAGGTAGGTGAGGGTGATCGTCATCCCGGCTGGCGCGCCGGGGGCGACAGGTGCCCCGTCCGGTCGAGATGGTCGACGACCGTGTTGGCGCAGTCGGCGGGCGTGCCGCGGACGGTCTCGAGGACGATCTCGGGCGCCTCGGGACGCTCATAGGCGGAATCGATGCCGGTGAAGTTCTTGATCTCGCCGGCCCGCGCCTTGCGATAGAGGCCTTTGGGATCGCGTGCCTCGCAGATCTCCAGCGGCGTGTCGACGAAGATCTCGATGAACTCTCCCTCCGGCATCAGCTCGCGCGCCAGAAGGCGTTCGGACCGGTAGGGAGAGATGAAGGAGACGAGGACGATGAGGCCGGCGTCGGCCATGAGGCGGGCGACCTCGGCGACGCGGCGAATGTTCTCGACGCGGTCGGCGGCGGTAAAGCCGAGGTCCTTGTTCAGGCCGTGGCGGACGTTGTCGCCGTCCAGCAGGTAGGTCATGTGGCCCTGGGAGTGGAGCTTGCGTTCGACCAGGTTGGCGATGGTCGACTTGCCGGAACCGGACAGGCCCGTGAACCAGAGGATGCAGGGTTTCTGGCCGGCCTTGGCGGCGCGCGCCGTCTTGTTCACGTCGAGAGCCTGCCAATGCACGTTCGTCGAGCGCCTGAGAGCGAAGTGGATGATGCCCATGCCGACGGTGTTGTTCGTGAAGCGGTCGATGACGATGAACCCGCCGAGCTCGCGGGACTCGGCATAGGAAGCGAATGGAATGTGGCTATCGACCTCGAGATTGCAGACGCCGATCTCGTTGAGCTCGAGCGTCTTTGCGGCAACGTGCTCGAGCGTGTTGACGTTGACCTTGTATTTGGGCTGCGACAGCGAACCCTGGATGCTGCGGCAGCCGATCTTGATGAGATACGGGCGGTGCGGGAGCATCGGCGCCGAATCCATCCACAAAACGTGGGTCTCGAACTGGTCGGCGACGGCGACAGGCTCGTCGGCGGCACAGACGACGTCGCCGCGGCTGACGTCGATCTCGTCGGCGAAGGTGAGCGTCACCGCCTCGCCGGTGCCCGCCTCCTCGACATCGCCGCCGGGACCGAGAATACGGGCGACGCGCGACGTCTTGCCCGACGGGACGACGCGGACGGGGTCGTTGCGGACGACCGATCCCGCGGCGACCGTGCCGGCGAAGCCGCGGAAGGACTGGTCCGGCCGGTTCACCCACTGGATCGGCATGCGGAAGGCAAGCTCGGCTCCCACGGGCGCCACCGACACCGTCTCGAGATGGTGCATGAGCGTCGGCCCGCGATACCAAGGCATGTTGGAACCAGGCTCGATGACGTTGTCGCCCTTCAAGGCCGACAATGGAATGCAGACGACGTTCTTCAAACCCAGGCTCGCCGCGAAGGCGCGGTAGTCGGCGACGATCGCAGCGAAGGTCGCCTCGTCAAAGTCGACCAAGTCCATCTTGTTCACGGCAAGCACGACGTGGGTGATGCCGAGGAGGGACACGATGAAACTGTGGCGGCGCGTCTGGGTGAGGACACCCTTGCGGGCATCGATGAGGATGACCGCGAGATCGGCCGTCGACGCTCCGGTCGCCATGTTGCGCGTGTACTGCTCGTGGCCCGGCGTGTCGGCGACGATGAACTTGCGCCGATCGGTGGTGAAGGTGCGGTAGGCGACGTCGATGGTGATGCCTTGCTCGCGCTCGGCGGCGAGACCGTCGACCAGGAGCGCGAAATCGAGATTGCCGCCTTGAGTTCCCATCCGGCGCGAGTCGCGCTCCAGGGCCGAGAGCTGATCCTCGAACAGCATCTTCGCTTCGTAGAGAAGACGACCGATCAGCGTCGACTTGCCGTCGTCGACGCTGCCGCAGGTGATGAAGCGGAGAAGGTCCTTCTTCTCCTGGGCGCGGAGATAGGATTCGACGTCGCCAGAGTGGAAGTCGACGCGCCGCGACATCAAAAATAACCTTCCTGCTTCTTCTTCTCCATGGAGGCGGACTGGTCGTGATCGATGACGCGGCCCTGGCGCTCGGAGGAAGAGGTGACGAGCATCTCCTCGATGATGTCGAGGACCGTCGCGGCACGGGACTCGATGGCGCCGGTCAAGGGATAGCAGCCGAGCGTGCGGAAGCGGATCGTCCGCATCTGCGGCTTCTCGCCGGGAAGCATCGGCATGCGATCGTCATCGACCATGATGGTCTGGCCGTCGCGGACGACGACGGGCCGCTCTTTGGCGAAGTACAAGGGCACGATGTCGATGTTCTCCTGGTGAATGTATTGCCAGACGTCGAGCTCCGTCCAGTTGGAGAGCGGGAAGACTCGGATCGATTCACCCTTGCCGATGCGGGCATTGTAGAGGCTCCACAGCTCGGGGCGCTGGTTCTTGGGATCCCAGCGATGGCGGCCGTCGCGGAAGGAAAAGACCCGTTCCTTGGCGCGCGATTTCTCCTCGTCGCGACGGGCCCCGCCGAATGCCGCGTCGAACCCATGCTTGTCGAGAGCCTGCTTCAACGCCTCGGTCTTCATGATCTGCGTGTGCAACGCCGAGCCATGGGTGAAGGGCCCGATACCCTTCTCTATGCCTTCGGGGTTCGTATAGACGATCAGCTCGAAACCATGCGTCGACGCCATGCGGTCGCGGAAGGCGATCATCTCGCGAAACTTCCATAGCGTGTCGACATGCATCAGCGGAAACGGAAGCTTGGCGGGCGCGAATGCCTTGAGCGCCAGATGCAGCATCACGGCGGAATCCTTGCCGATCGAGTAGAGCATAACGGGGCGCGCGCACTCGGCCACCACTTCGCGCATGATGTGAATGCTCTCGGCTTCGAGTCGCTCGAGGTGGGTGAGGGTGCGGGCAGGCATTCCGATTCCAATCGCAGGGCCTGCGTTTTGCGGTACCGGCGTCTCTTTTGTCAACGCGCACGCCCCAGAGCGCTCTCTAGAAGTCGGCTCGAAGGCCTCGTTGGCCCGTGGCGGAAGGACGATGGAGTGAAAGACAATTTAGTTTAATCATAGGAATGCCGCACAGCGGGCGGGCACAATAATTTCGGGGGCTGTCTAGCATTCTCTAAATTAGAGGTGTAGTTGGATGAGGGAACGCAACCGGAAGAAGATCACCCCAGAAATGAGTGCTGCAAACGTATTGCCCTACCAGGATCCGCACGCCGGCTCGCGACCCGGCCGCCTTGAGGAGGCCATCGGACGGCAGGTCCGCGGCTATCGCGAGAAGCTCAATCTCACGATCAGCGAGCTCGCCAGGATCGCCAGCATGTCCGCCGGGATGCTTTCAAAGATCGAGAATGGCGCGACCTCGCCGTCTCTGTCCTCCATCCAGGCGCTGGCCCGCGCACTCCAGGTGCCGGTTACGTCACTCTTCCGCAGCTTCGAGGTAACCCGCGACGCCACCTACGTAAAATCTGGTGCGGGCCTCAAGATCGAGCGGCGCGGGACGAGAGCGGGCCATCAATACGAGCTCCTGGGCCATACGCGGGAGGGGCAGCTCGTGGTGGAACCTTACCTTGTGACGTTGACGGAAACGTCAGATGTGTTTCCTGTTTTCCAACACGAGGGCATCGAGCTCATTTATATGCTCGAGGGCGAAGTCGGATACCGGCATGGCGACAAGGTCTATGTCCTGACGCCGGGGGATTCCCTCTATTTCGATTCCGACGTTCCCCATGGACCGGAAGAGCTGCGGCGTCTGCCGATCCGTTTCCTCTCAGTAATCTCCCATCTGCGGGAAGGCTGATTTCTCATTCATGTAGGGAAAATAATTTTCCCTCTGGTTGAGGAGGGAGTGGCGATCTGATATGACGGGCCGACCTTCGCTTCTCCCATAGGTGATTTGATGTGCGGCATCGTCGGGCTCTTCCTCAAGAACGCCAAGCTGCAGCCCAGGCTCGGTGAGATGTTCACACCGATGCTGGTCGAGATGTCGAGCCGCGGGCCCGACTCGGCCGGCTTCGCGATCTATCGCGATCCGGTGAAGAAGGGCGAGATCAAGCTGACGCTCGCTCACGACGATCCGAAGTTCGGATGGAAGGCGACGGCCACCGCCATGGCGAAGGCCCTCAAGAGCCGGGCCAAGACCAAAGTCATCGGAAACCATGCCGTCCTGACGACCAACGCCAAGGAGGACGCGGTCGCCGCCTGGCTCAAGACGCACAAGCCGGATATCCGCATCGTCGGCTCCGGACATTCGATCGAAATCTTCAAGGAAGTCGGACTGCCGGCGGACGTGGCGAAGAAATTCGATCTCGAGGAGTCGAAGGGCTCGCACGCCATCGGCCATACGCGCATGGCGACCGAAAGCGCAGTGACGACGGCGGGCTCGCACCCCTTCGCAACGGGCGCCGACCTGTGCCTCGTGCACAACGGCTCGCTCTCCAACCACAATCGGCTGCGCGAGGAGCTGCGCCGGCGCGGTCTCGACTTCCGCACCGAGAACGACACCGAGGTGGCCGCGGCCTATTTTACCTGGAAGCTCCGCCAGGGCGCGAGCCTGCGGCAGGCGTTGCAGGACGGCGTCCGCGACCTCGATGGATTCTACACCTTCTGCATCGGCACGGCGGACGGATTCGCCGTGGTGCGCGATCCGATCGCCTGCAAGCATGCGGTCCTTGCCGAGACCGACGACTGGGTGGCGATGGCGACGGAGTTCCGCGCGCTGTCGCATCTGCCGGGCGCCGACAAGGCCCGCATCTGGGAGCCGGCGCCGCAGACGATCTACACGTGGGGAAACGCGTGATCGAGATCAATCTCGAGAAGGACGGCGTCCGAGCGCTCAATTCCCGCCTGCACGGGCTGCCGGCACACACCAACGAGCGCAGCTGGTTCATCCGCAATCCGATGGGCCAGCACGCCATCGCCTGCGGCCTGACGCAACCGCTGGCGGTCGAGATCGACGGCCATGTGGGATTCTATTGCGGCGGCATGAACAAGGAGGCGGACATCGTCATCAACGGCCATGCCGGTCCGGGCGTGGCCGAGAACATGATGTCGGGACGGGTGCGCGTCAAAGGCAATGCCAGCCAGTCGGCGGGCGCGACGGGCAATGGCGGGCTTCTCGTCATCGAAGGCGACGCGTCGTCGCGCTGCGGCATCTCGATGAAGGGCATCGACATCGTCGTCGGCGGGTCGGTCGGCCACATGTCGGCCTTCATGGCGCAGCGGGGCAACCTGGTCGTATGCGGCGACGCGGGCGAAGCGCTCGGCGATTCGATCTACGAGGCGCGGATCTACGTCAAAGGCAAGGTCGAGAGCCTCGGCGCCGACTGCATCGAGAAGGACATGCGCGACGAGCATCTAGAGGACCTGTCGCGGCTCCTGGCGGCAGCCGGGCTCAAGGCGGACCCGCGATCGTTCCGACGCTACGGTTCGGCGCGCAAGCTCTACAACTTCCACGTCGACCACGCCGACTCCTACTGAGATACACATGGACGAGACACCCCGCACGACACCGCGCAAGTCACACACATTCGACGACTACACGCTCTCCGAAATCCGCCGGGCGGCCATCACGGGCATCTACGACATCCGCGGGGCCGGTGCGAAGCGGCGGTTGCCGCACTTCGACGACCTCCTGTTCCTCGGCGCGTCGATCTCCCGCTATCCGCTCGAGGGCTACCGCGAAAAGTGCGGAACGCACGTGACGCTCGGAGCGCGGTTCGCCAAAAAGCCCATCACGCTCAAGATCCCGATCACCGTCGCCGGCATGAGCTTCGGCTCGCTTTCGGCGCAGGCGAAGGAGGCGCTCGGGCGCGGGGCGAGCATCGCGGGCACGTCGACGACGACCGGCGACGGCGGGATGACCCCCGAGGAGCGCGGGCAATCGTCGATCCTGGTCTACCAATACCTCCCGTCGCGCTACGGCATGAATCCCGACGACCTCAGAAAGGCGGACGCCATCGAGGTCGTGGTCGGACAGGGGGCGAAGCCGGGCGGCGGCGGCATGCTGCTCGGCCAGAAGATCTCCGACCGGGTGGCGCAGATGCGCTGCCTGCCGAAGGGCATCGACCAGCGTTCGGCCTGCCGGCATCCGGACTGGACGGGACCGGACGATCTCGAGATCAAGATCCACGAGCTGCGCGAGATCACCGACTGGGAGAAGCCCATCTACGTCAAGGTCGGCGGTGCGCGGCCCTATTACGACACTGCACTCGCGGTGAAGTCGGGCGCCGATGTCGTCGTCGTCGACGGCATGCAAGGCGGCACCGCGGCAACGCAGGAAGTGTTCATCGAACATGTCGGGCAGCCGACGCTCGCCTGCGTGCGACCGGCCGTGAAGGCGCTGCAGGAGCTCGGCATGCATCGCAAGGTGCAGCTCATCGTGTCGGGCGGCATCCGCAACGGCGCCGATGTCGCGAAGGCGCTGGCGCTCGGCGCCGACGCGGTGTCGATCGGCACCGCGGCCCTGGTGGCGCTCGGCGACAACGACCCGGCTCTCGAAGCGGAATACAACGCGCTCGGCACGACGGCCGGCGCCTATGATGACTGGCACGAAGGGCGCGATCCGGCCGGCATCACGACCCAGGACCCGGCGCTGGCGGCACGGCTCGATCCGGTCAAGGCCGGACGGCGGCTCGCCAACTACCTGAAGGTCATGACGCTCGAAGCGCAGACGATCGCGCGGGCGTGCGGCAAGTCGCACGTGCACAATCTGGAGCCCGAAGACCTGGTGGCGCTCACCGTCGAAGCCGCCGCCATGGCGCAAGTGCCGCTCGCCGGCACGAACTGGATTCCGGGCAAGAACGGGTAAGATATCGGTACATCGCGGCATTCAGGAATGCCGACACAGTCAGGAGGGGAGTTAGCGCATGGCAGGTGATCTCGCGAGTTTCGCAAAGGACAACAAGGTCAAATTCTTTCTTTTCAACTTCACCGACCTGTTCGGGTCGCAGCGCGCCAAGCTGGTGCCGGCGGAAGCCGTCAGCGGCATGCAGAAGTCGGGCGCGGGGTTCGCAGGGTTCGCAACCTGGCTCGACATGACGCCCGCCCATCCCGACCTCTTCGTCATTCCGGACGCCGCGACCGTCATCCCCCTGCCGTGGAAGCCGGAGGTCGCGTGGGTGGCCGGCGATCCGTGGATGGACGGCAAGCCGCTCGCCCAAGCGCCGCGGCTGGTTCTGAAGGGCCTCATCGAGAAGGCGGCGCAGAAGGGCTTCAAGCTGATGGCCGGCGTCGAGCCCGAGTTCCACCTCATCAACGCCGACGGCTCGCAGATCTCCGACCATCGCGACACGCAGGAGAAGCCCTGCTACGACCAGTCGGCCATCATGCGGCGCTTCGAGGTGATCGCGGAAATTTGCACCACGATGATCAACCTCGGCTGGGGCCCCTACCAGAACGATCACGAGGATGCCAACGGCCAGTTCGAGATCAACTGGAACTTCAACGACGCGCTAACCACCGCCGACCAGCTCGCCTTCTTCAAATTCATGGTGAAGTCGATCGCCGAGAAGCACGGCTTCCGCGCCACGTTCATGCCGAAGCCATTCGCCAACCTGACCGGCAACGGCTGCCACGTGCACATCTCGGTGTGGGACAAGCCCGGCCAGAAGAACCTCTTCCATGACAAGAAGGGCGAGCTCGGCCTGTCGTCGCTCGCCTACAATTTCCTCGGCGGCCTCATGCACCACGCGGAGGCGCTCGCCGCCATCACCAACCCGACGGTCAACAGCTACAAGCGCATCAACGCGTCGACGACGCTGTCGGGCGCCACGTGGTCGCCAAACACGATCACCTTCGGCGGCAACAACCGCACCCACATGGTGCGCGTCCCCGACGAGGGCCGGATCGAGCTCAGGCTCGCCGACGGGGCGGCCAATCCCTATCTCCTCATGTCGGTGATCCTCGCTGCCGGCCTGCACGGCATCGACGAGAAGATGGACCCGGGCAAGCGCCTCGACATCGACATGTACGCGGAGGGCCACAAGGTCAAGGACGCCAAGAAACTGCCGCTCAATCTCCTCGATGCGCTCCGCAACTACGGCAAGGACACCTACCTCAAGCAGCAGCTCGGGACCGAATTCTCAGAGGCGTACATCAACCTCAAGACGAAGGAATGGAACTCGTACTGCCGCCATCTGTCAGCCTGGGAGAAGGAGACCACGCTCGACTGCTGAGCTGACGAGGCGGCACGTCTTGCGACGCCCGCGGATTGATCTATAACGGCTCCGGCCGCTCCGGCCGTCCTCTCCCGGAACCATCCATGCGCTATTCGGCTTGGTCGATCCTCTCCAACGCGCTCAAAGGCCATAAGCACTGGCCGGCGGCGTGGCGGGACCCCGATCCGAAACCGTCCTACGACGTGGTGATCGTCGGCGGCGGCGGGCACGGCCTGTCGACGGCGTACTATCTCGCCAAGGAACACGGCATCCGCAACGTCGCGGTGCTCGAAAAGAGCTGGCTCGGCTCCGGCAACGTCGGCCGCAACACGACCATCATCCGCTCCAACTACATGCTGCCCGGCAACGAGCCGTTCTACGAATGGTCGATGAAGCTGTGGGAGGGCCTGGAGCGGGACTTCAACTACAATGCGATGATCAGCCAGCGCGGGGTGCTCAACCTCTATCACACCGACCCGCAGCGCGACGCGTTCGCCCGACGCGGCAATGCGATGCGCATCCACGGCGTCGACGGCGAGCTGCTCGACCGCGAGCAGGTGCGCGAGCTGGTGCCGTTCCTCGACTTCGACAACGCCCGGTTTCCCATCCGCGGCGGCATCCTTCAGCCGCGCGGCGGCACGGTGCGCCACGACGCCGTGGCCTGGGGCTATGCGCGTGGCGCCGATGGGCAGGGCGTCGACATCATCCAGAACTGCGAAGTGAAGGGAATCCAGACCACGGGCGGCCGCGTGACGGGAGTCGAGACGAGCCGCGGAGTCATAAAGTGCAAGAAGCTCGGACTCGCGGCGGCGGGCAACAGCTCGGAAGTGGCGCGCATGGCCGGCATGAAGCTGCCGATCGAGAGCCACGTGCTGCAGGCCTTCGTGTCGGAAGGCATCAAGCCGTTCATCGACCAGGTCGTGACCTTCGGCGCCGGCCACTTCTACGTGTCGCAGTCCGACAAGGGCGGGCTCGTCTTCGGCGGCGACCTCGACGGCTACAACTCCTATGCGCGGCGCGGCAATCTTCCCATGGTGGAGCACGTGGTGGAAGCGGGGGTCGCCATGATCCCGGGCATCTCGCGGATCCGCGTCCTCAGGTCATGGGGCGGGATCATGGACATGTCGATGGACGGCAGCCCGATCATCGACAAAACGCACATCGAAGGCCTCTATCTCAATTGCGGCTGGTGCTATGGAGGCTTCAAGGCTACGCCGGCTTCGGGCTGGTGCTTCGCCCACACCATCGCCAAGGACGAGCCGCACGCGCTCAATGCCGCCTACCGGCTCGACCGCTTCCGGCGCGGCTACATGATCGACGAGAAGGGCCAGGGCGCGACGCCCAACCTGCACTAAGAGCCGGCAACCACACATGCGCATCACCTGTCCACATTGCGGCGAGCGGCCTTCGGAGGAGTTCACCTATCTCGGCGACGCCGGCCCGAAGCGGCCGACGAGCAACGATCCGGCGACCATGGATGAGTGGTTCGACTACGTCTATCTCCGGGACAATCCGAAGGGCGACATGCTCGAGTACTGGCACCATTCGGGCGGGTGCCGCAGCTGGCTGGTGGCGCGGCGCAACACGGATACCCATGCATTCGCGGCCACAGTATCGGCGCGCGAGTTCGCGAAAGGACGGAAGCCGTGAGCGGATACCGTCTCGAGCGCGGCGGCTTCATCGACCGCAGCACGCCGTTGGGCTTCGTCTTCGACGGAGCACATTACAGCGGCTTTTCCGGCGATACGCTCGCCTCGGCCCTCATCGCGAGCGGTGTCCACCTGGTCGGCCGCAGTTTCAAATACCACCGGCCGCGCGGCATCATCACGGCGGGGGCCTCGGAACCCAGCGCGCTCGTCGAGCTGCGCCAGGGCGGGCGCACGGAGGCCAATACGCGCATGACGACGATCGAGCTCCACGAGGGGCTCGTCGCCAAGAGCCAGAATCGCTGGCCGTCGCTCCGTTTCGATCTCGGCGCGATCAACCAGGTGTTCTCGCCGTTCCTCGTCGCCGGCTTCTACTACAAGACGTTCATGTGGCCGGGCCTGTTCTGGGAGAAGATCTACGAACCTCTGATCCGGCGCGCCGCCGGCCTCGGGCGCGCCTCGCACGCGCCCGATCCCGACCGCTACGAGAAGGCCTACGCGCATTGCGACGTACTGGTCATCGGCTCCGGTCCCACCGGGTTGATGGCGGCGCTGACGGCAGCGCAAGCGGGAGCGCGCGTGATCGTGGCCGAGGAAGGCCCGATGCTCGGCGGCTCGCTCGTCAACGAGCGCGAGGAGATCGACGGGCGGCCCGGCCATGCCTGGGCCGCCGGAATCGTGGCGGCGCTCGAAGCTCTCCCCGAAGTCACGCTGCTGCCGCGGACGACCGTGTTCGGCTGGTACGACGACAACATCTTCGGGGCCGTCGAGCGGGTGGCGGACCACAAGCCGGTGCCGGGACCGCACGAACCGCGGCAACGGTACTGGCGCATCCACGCCCGCCAGGCGGTGCTGGCGGCGGGAGCCGAGGAGCGGCCGCTCGTCTTCGGCGGCAACGACCGGCCGGGCGTCATGCTGGCTTCGGCAGTGCGCACGTATGTCAATCGCTACGCGGCGGCGCCGGGCCGCAACGGCGTCGTCTTCACCAACAACGATTCCGGCTACCGGACGGCGCGCGACCTCATCGCCGCGGGCATCGGCGTGCAGGCCGTCGTCGATTCACGCGACACCGCGCCGAATCTCGATGCGGGCGGGGCGCGGGTCATCGCCGGCGGTGTCGTCACGGACGTCTCGGGAGGACGCGCGATCAACGGCGTCGGCGTTAACTCGTCGGCCGGACACGACCACATCGACTGCGATTTCGTCGCGATGAGCGGCGGATGGAATCCGACGCTCAACCTCGCCTGCCATCGCGGCGCCAAGCCGCAGTGGAACGACACGCTCAGCGCCTTCGTTCCGGCGGGCGACCATGCGGCTTTCGCGATCGCCGGAGCGGCCAACGGCACGATGGTGCTGTCCGACTGCCTGAGGCAGGGAGCGGAGAAGGGCGCGCGGGCGGCGGGCGCAGCTGGGTTCGATGCCAAGCCCGCCCCGGTGCCTCGGTCGAAGGATGAACGCTACGCCTTAAGTCCCTTGTGGCACGTCAAAAGCGCTGGCAAGGCATTCGTCGATTTCCAGAACGACGTCACCGCCAAGGACGTGCTGCTCTCAGCGCAGGAGGGCTATCGCCATATCGAGCTCACCAAGCGCTACACGACGCTCGGAATGGCGACCGACCAGGGCAAGCTCTCCAACATCAACGGCGTTGCGCTGCTCGCCAGCGCGACCGGAAAGTCGATTGCCGAAATCGGCACCACGACCTACCGGCCGTTCTATTCGCCGGTGTCGTTCGGGGTCATTGCCGGTCCGTTCTCGGGCCATCATTTCCAGCCGGTGCGCCAAACGCCGCTTCATGACTGGGCTTCCGAGAACGGGGCGGTGTTCGTCGAGACGGGACTGTGGATGCGGTCGAGCTGGTTTCCGCTGCCGCACGAGAAGGACTGGCTCGAGAGCGTGACGCGGGAAGTGACGGCGACACGGGAAGGGGTCGGCCTCTGCGACGTCTCGACGCTCGGCAAGATCGACATTCAGGGACCCGACGCGGCGGAGCTTCTCAACCGGCTCTATTGCAACGGCTGGAGTACGCTCGAGGTCGGCAAAGCACGCTATGGGCTGATGCTGCGCGAGGACGGCATCGTCTTCGACGACGGAACGACGTCGCGCCTGTCGGACACGCACTTCTTCATGACCACGACGACCGCCAACGCGGCGCGCGTGATGTCGCACATCGAGTTCTGCCATCAGGCGCTGTGGCCGGATCTCGACGTCCAGTACGTGTCGGTCACCGAGCAGTGGGCGCAGATGGCAGTGGCCGGCCCGAAGGCGCGGGCGACGCTGCAGAAGATCGTCGACGACGTCGTGCTCGACGATCAGAGCTTCCCCTACATGGCAGCGAAGGAGGTCCGCATCCTCGGCGGCCTGCCGGCGCGGCTTTTCCGCATCTCGTTTTCCGGCGAGCATGCCTACGAGCTGTCGGTGCCGGCCGACTACGGCAACTTCGCGGCGCGGACGCTCATGCATGAGGGCAAGGAGTTCGGCATCACGCCGTACGGCGTCGAGGCGCTGTCGGTCATGCGCATCGAGAAGGGCCATGTGGCGGGCGGCGAGCTCAACGGGACGACGACGGCCGCCGATCTCGGGCTCGGGCGCATGATGTCCACCAAGAAGGATTACATCGGGCGCATGATGGCGGCGCGCGAGGGACTGACGCGGACCGACCGCGAAGCGGTGGTCGGCATCAGGCCGGCGCGGCGGGATGACCGGCTGCGGGCCGGTGCGCATCTTTTGACGCGGGGCGACCAGCCATCGATGGCGAACGACCAGGGCTACATCACCTCGGTCGCCTATTCACCCATGCTCGGACAGTGGATCGGGCTCGCCTTGTGCAGGCGCGGCCGCGACCGGCATGGCGAGACGGTAACGGTGTTCGACGACCTCCGGGGCTTCCGGATGGACGCCGTCCTTTGCGATCCGGTCCACTACGATCCGGAAAACAGGAAACTCCATGCCTGAGGCTTCGGCCATGCCGAGATCACTTCCCGCGGCAGACCGGGCGCTGCCCCTCAAGGCGCAGATCAAGCCCGGACGCTACGGCGCCGAGGATGCGGATGGGCCGGGCGTAGAGATCACCGTCCGGCATCCGCTGTCGATCGCGACGGTGATCGCCCGCAAAGGCAAGGCGGACGAGCTGTCGCGCCGGATGGCGGAGCGGTTCGGAACCGCCCTACCGGCGGCGCGGCGAATGTCGAGCGGAAGCGACGTGACGGTGGCGTGGTGCGGGCCCGACCAGTACTACGTGACGGGAGCGGGGTTCGGCGAGGGCGCGCTATATCGTCGACTCGTGTCGGAGCTCGAAGGCCTCGCCTCGATCTCGGACCAAAGCCACGGGCGCGTCGTGATCGGCGTGTCGGGTCGGAAAGCACGGCTTCTGCTCAACAAGGGCTCGCCGGTCGACTTCCATCCGCGCGCCTTCCCGGTCGGCGCGACGGCGGCGACCCAGATGGCGCATGCCGGCGTCTTCGTGACCCGCCTCGGCGAAGACGCTTTCGAGCTGTCGCTGTTCCGCGGGTTCTCGGAAAGCTTCTGGGACTGGCTGACCCTGCAGGCGCAGGAATTCGGCTACACGGTGATCTAGGACGCACCCATCCGCCGACGCGCAAAGTGGACGATCCGCTGGCAGGCTTCTGCCATCAGCTCCTCCTTTTCGGTCAGGCTGACGCGCACGTGGCCGCGCGCCGCCTGGCCGAAGGACTCGCCCGGCATGGTCACGACCCGCTCCTCGTCGAGAAGCCGCATGGCGAACTCGTCGCCCGACAGGCCGGTGCGGCGCACGTCGACCATGATGAACATGCCGCCCTCCGGCATGTGGACCGAGATGCCCGGCGCATTGGCGAGCGCATCGACGACGAGCCGGGCACGGTTCAGATAGGCGGCGCGCATGGCGTGGCATTCCCGGAAGTCGTTCTCGAGCGCAAAGGCGGCGGCGTCCTCGAGGAAGGGTTGCGAGCCGAAGAGCATCGTCTCCGACAGCGGCACGAGCGCGTTCGAGAAGGCTTCCGAGCCGACGGCCCAGCCGCAGCGGAAGCCGGGCAGGGCGTGGGACTTCGACAGCGAGGAGACGACGACGGTGCGGTCGCACAGACGGGGATCGTCGAAGGGCGATGCGAAGCTGCCCTCGAACACGATGTCGGCATAGACCTCGTCGCTGACGATCCACAGATCGCGTTCGCGGCAGACGTCGCCGATGGCGGCGATCTCGGTCGCCGACAGGACGGCGCCGGTCGGGTTGCTCGGAGAGTTGAGGAGAAGGGCGCGCGAGCGCGGCGTGACCGCCGCGGCGAGGTCGGCCGCCCGCAGGTGGAAGCCGTTCTCGGGATCCATCGCGATCGGAACGAGGGTGGCGCCGCTCGCCGCGATCACGCCCTCATAGGTCGCGTAGTAGGGATCGGGAACGAGAACCTCATCGCCCTTCTCGACGAGGGCGAGGAAGCTCGCAAAGAGGGCAGTCTGGGTGCCGGGCAGGAACACGACCTGGTCGGTGGAGATGGTCCTTCCCGTCCGTCGCGAATAATGGGCTGCGATGGCGGCCAGCACGGCGGGCTCGCCGCGGCCGTTGGAGTAGCGCGTGCGCCCGGCGCGCATCCGGTCGGCGGCGACATCGAGGATGGCGGAGGGGGGCGGAAAATCGGGCTCGCCGATCGACAGCATGATGACGTCCTCGCCGCTGTTGCGGCGGGCGGCGCCCTCGATGTGGACGCGCCACTTGTCGGAGCCGAGGCCCTCCAAGCGCCGGGTAATGGAAGCAAACTTCATGCACGCCCCTCGAGGAGATTTGCCAGACCCGGCCTTCTAGCCAATCCCGCCCGGACGGTCGAGGGCGCTCGTCGGGCGGCGCCGGACCGGTTGCGGTTTGCAGCGCGGACGGTAGGTTAGCGCGAGCACCGAAGCACGAGGCCATGCCCCATGACGAAAACGTTGCCGCGCGTCACCTATTCGAACGTCAATGCCGACTTCGAACCGCTCCATGCGTTCATGGACGGCGCCTTGCCGACCTTCCGGCGCGACATGCTGGGGCGGGCATGGCCGAACGTGGTCGCCGGGCGGCAGGACGTGTCAGGGACCGCCTATGAAGTCCATGCGCCGTTCGACCGCGAGCTCCTGGTGGCGCGGCTCGTGGCGGCCGACAAGAAGGCCGTCGAAGGGGCGGTCGGCTCGGCGAAGGCTGCGTTCCCTGCCTGGGCGTCACTCGACTGGCGGGAGCGGGTGCGGGTCATGCGGCGCTGGGCCGCCGAGGTCGACAAGCGGAAATACGATCTAGCCTTCGCGGCCCTCTACGAAGTCGGCAAATCGCGCCTCGAGGCGGTGGGCGAGGCGGAGGAGGCCGTCGACCTTCTCGTCTGGTACTGCGACGAGATGGAGCGCAACCAGGGTTTCGCCCGGCAGATGAAACGCGCCGTTCCCCAGGAAGAGACGATCTGCGTGCTGAGGCCAGTCGGCGTATTCGCCGTCATCGCGCCATTCAATTTTCCGATCGCGCTTCCGTGCAACATGCTGGGCGCGTGCCTCGTCGCCGGCAACACCGCGGTGTTCAAGCCGTCGCCCGGCGCCGGGCTCACGGCGGCGCTCCTCATGGAGGCGGCCGATGCCGCCGGCCTGCCGGACGGCGTCCTCAACATGCTGTGCGGCGAAGACGCAGGGCGGCTGCTCGTCGAGAACGACGAGGTGGGCGGCATCGCCTTCACGGGCAGCCACGAAGTCGGCATGAAGATCTTCCGCCGCATCGCCGGCGGCGCGTTCGCCAAGCCGCTCATCTGCGAGATGGGGGGTAAGAATCCCGCCTACGTCACCGCCAAGGCGGATCTCGGGATCGCGGCGGAAGGCGTGGCGCGGTCTGCCTTCGGGCTGCAGGGCGAGAAATGCTCGGCCTGCTCGGTCGCCTATGTCGACCGGTCGGTGCACGACGCTTTCGTCGAGCGGCTGGCGGAAAAGACGCTGGCGCTGAAGGTCGGAAATCCGGAAGAGCGCGCGGTGTTCGTCGGGCCGGTCATCGACGAAGCGGCCCTCGAACGGTTCGAGAAGGCGGTCAAGGCCGCGAAGGCGAGCGGCCGGATCGTCGCGGGCGGCGAGCGCATCCGGACCGGCCCGTGCGCCCGGGGCCTCTTCGTGCAGCCGACCATCGTAAGCGAGCTTCCGGCAGAGCATTGGATCAACCGGGAGGAGCTCTTCCTGCCGCTCCTGTCGGTGCAGCCGGTGGCGAGCCTCCAGGAGGGGATCGCCCGCGGCAACGCCGTCGTCTACGGCCTCACGGCGGGGATCTATACGCAGGACGAGCGCGAGCTCGAGCAGTTCTGCAACACGGCGCAGGCCGGGGTGCTCTATGCCAACCGCCGCAGCGGCGCGACGACGGGAGCGTGGCCGGGTTTCCAGACGTTCTGCGGCTGGAAGGGATCGGGCATCGACGGCAAGGGCGGGCTCGGTCCGCACACCATTCCGCGGTACATGCGGGAACAGAGCCTGACCCTCATGCACGGGGCATGAGGCGCCCCCGCGCTGTTTTGCCGCTCCCAACCGCCTGATCGAAAACTATTTTTCGAGGGGCTGCTTTACAAAGACCCGTGATTGTCGCAATCCTGCTGCATTGCACCATATCGTGCAGACGTGCAGGCCGGATGTCCCGCGGCGGGGTTGTCCTTTGGCCTTCGTATTGTTGGAGTTACGATGCTCTTAAACCGCCGCCAGGCACTCGGACTGCTCGAAGGAGCGCTCGCCTTGGCCGTCCTGCCCACCCCGGCTTGGGCGCAGGAGGCGGCGGAGCCGGAATTGCTCGGCGCGCCCCAGCCTTTTCCCGAAGACTACGTCATCGCGACGGCCCGCGCGCTCGCCGCCAATCCGTTCGCCGATACCACGGTGGACCTGCCGCCGGAGCTCGCCGATCTCACCTACAGCCAGTACCGCGACATCCAGTTCAACCCGGACCGGGCGATCTGGCGCAACGATCCGGCGGGCTTCTCCCTCGACCTTTTCCACACGGGGTTCTTCTACAAGAACCCGGTCGACGTCTACCTCGTCAGCGACGGCGAGCAGCGCAAGCTCAGCTACGCGCCGGACCTTTTCATCTTCGGGTCCAAGGTCAAGGCCCCGTCCCGAGAGCGCGATCTGCACTATTCCGGCATCCGCCTTCATTATCCCCTGAACCCGCCTGGAACCACGGGAGAGTTCGCCGTATTCCAGGGTGCCTCGTATTTTCGCGCCGTTGCCAAGGGGCAGCTCTATGGATTGTCGGCGCGCGGCCTAGCCATCAACACAGCGCAGCCGCAGGGTGAGGAGTTTCCGCTGTTTCGCGCGTTCTGGGTCCGCAAGGCAACGCCCGGAACGCGATCGATCGTCGTGCACGCGCTGCTCGACTCGCCGTCGTGCACGGGGGCCTACCGGTTCACGCTGCGACCCGGCGAAGAGACGTTGATGGACGTTGAACTGATGCTTTTTCCCCGCGTTGACCTCGATCACGTTGGCTTCGCTCCCCTGACAAGCATGTTCCTCTATGACGACAAGAATCGGTCACAGTTCGATGACTTTCGCCTGGCAGTTCACGACAATGACGGGCTGGCAATGCAAACTGGCGCGGGAGAGTGGCTATGGCGGCCGCTCAACAACCCCAAGACGCTGCAGATCAGCGCCTTCATGGACAGCGGACCACGCGGCTTCGGCCTCATGCAGCGCAAGCGCGCCTATCGGGACTTCCTCGATCTCGAAGCCCGCTACGAGCGGCGCCCGAGCCTGTGGGTCGAACCGGTGGGCGACTGGGGTGCGGGGCATGTCGAGCTCGTCGAGATCCCCTCCGATCGGGAGTACCACGACAACATCGTGGCCTATTGGCATCCCAAGGAGATCATCGCCAAAGGAACCGAGTTTCCGCTCACCTATCGCCTGCACTGGTGCCAGACGTGGCCGCCTGGCCAACCAAAACTGGCGCAGACGCAGTTCTCAGGCGCGGGGCTCAATTTCGACCAGAACCGGCGCCTGTTCATCATCGAGTTCACGGGCGGCAACCTCAGCGGCGAGCTCGAGGGCGAGGTCACCGCGAGGCCAGGCACCGTGGCCAACGTCGTGCCGACCTACAATCCGGAAACAGGCGGCTACCGCCTCGGCTTCGAACTCGAACCGGGGGATGCGGCGGCGGTCGAACTCAGGGCACGACTGACGCGCAACGGAGCACCGGTGACCGAAACATGGCTCTACCGATGGACAGCGTAGCGGAGCGGCTCGACCTCGAGCAGCGGCCGGCCGGCGGGGATCACCTGCCGCCGCCGTCGCCGCTCGCCGTGCCGACGCAGTCGCTCTCGGACTGGCCGGAGGGGCGGGCGCGGCGGCCGTGGCGGACGGCGCACAACGTGACGTGGGCGCGCGCCTTCGTTCTCGGATCGACGCTGGTGCTGACGGCGATCGGAACCTACGAGGTCTACAAGGTCATTGCCGTGTCGGGCGTCACCTGGCTCCAGGCGGTGTTCGCGATCTTCTTCGCCATGACTTTCGCGTGGATCGCCTTCGCCGCGGCAAGCGCCTATCTCGGGTTCTGGCGGATCCTGTGCGGCGTGCAGTTCGTACCCGACGTCCCAACCGATGGGCCGATGGGCCGCACGGCGCTGCTGATGCCGGTCTACAACGAAGAGCCGCGGCGCATACTCGCGGCGCTGCTCGGCATGGCAGGCGAGCTCAAGCGACTGGGCGCGGAAGCGGATTTCGACATCTTCGTCCTGTCCGACAGCAGCGATCCGGTGATCGTCGACCGGGAGCGCGACTGCTTCGAGACCCTGCGCGCCAGGCTCGCCGGCTCGATGAACGCCTACTATCGCCGCCGGCAGTCGAACCGCCACCGCAAGGCCGGCAACATCGAGGACTTCGTGCGGCGCTTCGGCGGCGCATACGATCACATGATCGTCCTCGACGCCGACAGCACGATGTCGGGTAGCGCGCTCGTCGGGCTTGCCCGCCTCATGCATAGGGATGAGACCGCCGGAATCATCCAGACGCTGCCGGTGCTTCGCAACCGCACCAGCCTCTACGGGCGCATGCAGCAGTTCGCCAGCCGCGTCTACGGGCCGGTGGTCAGCGAAGGGCTCGCCGCATGGCACGGGCGCGACGGAAACTATTGGGGCCACAACGCCATCATCCGGGTGCGGGCATTCGCCGAGGCGGCGGGGCTACCGGAGCTGCCGGGGCGGCGGCCGCTCGGCGGCCACGTGCTCAGCCACGATTTCGTCGAGGCGGCGCTGATGCGACGGGCCGGCTGGGCCGTCTACATGGTGCCCGACCTTCCGGGCTCGTACGAGGAATGCCCGCCTTCGCTCATCGAGCTCGCCGGCCGCGACCGCCGCTGGTGCCAGGGCAATCTCCAGCATGCGAAGATCCTCGGCGCAAAGGGACTGTCGTGGGTCAGCAGGCTGCATCTCCTGCAAGGGATCATGAGCTATCTCGCATCGCCGCTGTGGCTCGCCTTCCTGCTGCTCGGCCTCGGCCTGTCGGCGCAGGCCCAGTACATCCGCCCGGAATATTTCCCGGACGGCTTCGCGCTCTTCCCGCGCTGGCCGGTGTTCGATCCGGAACGGGCGCTGCGTCTCTTCGTCTTCACCATGGTCGTGCTGTTCCTGCCGAAAGTGCTGGCGGTCATCCTCGCCATCAAGGACGCGAAGCTCAGGCGCGGATGCGGCGGCACCATGGGCGTGATCGCCAGCATGATTGCGGAGACGGCACTGTCGCTCCTCATCTCGCCGGTCGCGATGCTGATCCAGAGCCGTTTCGTCGCCGACATCGTGGCGGGCCGGGACTCGGGCTGGGCGAAGCAGAACCGCACGGAGGCGGAGCTCTCGTTCCGGGCGGCACTCAAATGGCACTGGGGTCACGTCGTTTCCGGGGCGGCGATCGGGCTTGCCGCCTTCTCCGTCTCCTGGCACACGTTCCTGTGGCTTCTGCCCCTGACCCTCGGGCTGCTGCTCTCGGCCGCGGTTTCGTGGGCGACGGCGTCGTCGGCCTTCGGACTCGCCGCCCGGCGGCTCGGCGTCTTCGTGACGCCCGAGGAATCGACCGGCCCTGCAGACGAAACCCCGGAGCCGATGCGCGAGCCGGCGCCGCAGCCGGCGGAATAGATTGGACGGCGAGGCCGCTTCGCCCGTAACATCGATCGCCGACCAGTCCCAAGGCCGATCCATGAGCGAAAGACGCGAACACGCCGCGCGCCGGCAACGCCCGCTACGCGCCGGACGCGGCGCGCTCTCCCGCTATCCGGCGCTGGGGCCGGTGGAGACACCCTATCCGCCGTTCGACATCCTGTCCGAAGAGGCGCTGAACCGCATCGTCGATGCCGCCTTCCGCCTGCTCGAGGAGGCGGGCCTCGAATTCCGCTCGACGCGGGCACTGGCGATCCTCAGGCAGCACGGCGCCGATGTGGACGAAGCGACGCAGATGGTGCGGTTCGACCGGGCGCTGGTGCGCCACTATGTCGGCCTGGCGCCCGAGCGCTTCGACGTCCATGCCCGCAATCCCGAGCACGACACGGTCATGGGCGGACGGCGCATCAACTTCAACACGGTCGGAAGCCCGCCCAATGTCTCCGACATCGCACGCGGGCGGCGGCCGGGGACCTACGAGGATCTCTGCGACCTCATCAAGCTCAATCACGCGCTCGGCGTGATCCACCTGGCCGGCGGCGCCGTCGTCGAACCGCTCGACCTTCCGGTTCCGACGCGCCATCTGGAGAACATCTACGCGCTGCTGCGCTATACCGACCGGCCGATCATGGCGCGCACGGTAAGCCGCTTCCGGGCCGAGGATGCGATCGACATGGCGGCGATCGCACGCGGCGTGACGCGCGAGGAGCTCAAGAGCCAACCCTCGGTGCTCACCTCGTTCAACGTCAACTCGCCGCGCCGGGTGGACGAGGAGCTGCTCGACGGCCTGATGTGCTTCGCCGAATACGGGCAGGTCAACATGGTGACGCCGTTCACGCTGGCCGGCGCCATGGCGCCGGTGACGGTCGGCGGCGCCCTCGTCGAGCAGACGGCGGAGGCACTTGCCGTCATCGCCTTCACGCAGATGGTCAATCCGGGGGCGCCGGTCATGTTCGGCGGCTTCACCTCCAACGTCGACATGAAGTCCGGCGCTCCGGCCTTCGGCACCCCCGAATACGTGAAGGCGACGCTGGCCGGCGGGCAGATCGCGCGGGCCTTCCGGCTGCCCTACCGGGCCTCCAACGTGAACGCCTCGAATGCGGTCGACGCGCAATCGACCTACGAGAGCGGCATGTCGCTGATGGCCTGCGTCCTCGGGCACGTGCACATGGTGCATCACGGACTCGGGTGGCTGGAGGGCGGGCTCACCGCGTCGTTCGAGAAGACGGTGGTCGATGCCGAGATGATCCGGGCGTGGGCGGAGATGCTGAAGCCCATCGCGGTCGACGATGAGTCGCTCGCCCTCGACACCATCAAGGGCGTCGCGCCGGGCGGGCACTTCTTCGGAACCCAGCATACGCTCGATCGGTTCGAGACGGCGTTCTACGCTCCCATCATCTCGGACTGGCGCAACTACCAGGCCTGGGAGATCGACGGCGCCAAGAGCGCGACGCAGCGGGCGCACGAGGTCTACAAGCGGCTTCTCGCGGAATACGAGGCGCCGGCCATGGATCGCGCCGTCGACGAGGCGCTCAAGGCGCACATGGCCAAGCGGAAAGAGGAACTCGCAACGTTCGCCGCCTAGGCGAGGGCCACCGTGCCGTCGGCGCGGATGGCGAGACGCGCGGCCGACGCGGCGCGCGCGAAGTCCGGCTCGTCGAGGGCGACCACCGGGCATGCCTTGCCGTAGAGAATGGCGGCGACGAGGCTGCCCATGGCGAGATTGACGTCGGCGCGGCCGAGGACGATGCCGGCGGGCGCGGTGCCGAGGCGGATGGCCTCGGCGATGCCGCCCGGCGCGCTGCCCGAGCCGCGGCTTTCGGCCATGACCAGGATCCGGCCGGAGAGGACGGCGCCGTGCTCGGGATGGTGCACGTCGACGATGCGGCCGGTGAGCGGATCGAACGATCCCCAGAAGCTCAGCGGCTCCGTCAGCCGCAGGACCGGTGCCTCGGCCTCGCCGGGATTGAGGATCCTGGCCGTGAGGATGGTCATCGTCCGCCCGGCCACAGGTCGGGATCGCGCCACACCTCACCGCGCACGGCGGATTCGACGCATTCCGCGAGGCTTCCGAACACGGCCTCGACGCCGAGCATGCCCGGCGCGTAGTAGGCCCACTTGGCGGCGTTGGTCATGACGCGGCCGCGAGCGCCGCGCACCGCCGGCGAGAAATAGGTGCAGGTATCGACGACAATCGTCGCTCCCGCCGCCTCGAGCGCAGCGATGAAGCCGCGCGCGGCGGCGAGGTCGCGGACGAAGCGGCTCGTCGACACGTAGAGCACGAGGCCGGACTTTATCCTCCGGCCTTCGAGAAGCGGGGCGAGTGCCGCGAACTCGGCGAGCGAGAAATGCGGGGTGCCGAGCGCCACCATGTCGAGCGGTCCGTCGCGCCCGGTCGTCAGCTCGGACATGGCGCGGCGCAGGTCATCGAGCGTGACGCCATGGCGGTCCGTGGGAGCGCGGCCGCCGAATGCCTGCGCCTCGTCGCGCGCCTCGGGCGTGATGCCGAGCCCGTGCCACAGCTCGACGCCGCCCGATGCCGCGACGGCGGCGCTCACCGCCTTCAGATCGTCCTTGGTCGCCGCGGGGCTCAAACCGGCGACGACGGGAACGCGCCGCCCGGCGCGACGGCCGACGTGGTGGCCGAGAAGATGGTGGAAGATGCCCTCGGTCTTCATGCGGTCGGGTATGCCGGAGACGTCGAACAGGATGTCGCCGCGCCGCGCCGCGTCGAGATGGAAGCCCGCGTACGGCGCCTTGCCGACGAGCGCGCAGGCGACGTCGAGATAGTCGCCGTATTTGTTGGTGCGCGCGCCGACCACCGAGTTGTAGTAGGTCACCGCGTTCGACTCGGCCGCGACGATGTGATCGCCGAAGGCCGGACCGCCCGGCAGCTGGTAGGGAGCGCAGGTCCAGACCGGCCGGCAGCCCAGCGCGCGATAGATCTCCATGAGGCGGCGGGCGCCGGCGACGCGCTCGGGATCTTCGCTCTCGGGCCGCAGGCCCTGATCATGGAGGCTCACGACGCCGTTGTTGGTCCAGGCGGGAACGGCGAGGGCGGCGCCGTTGGCAAGAAGGTATTCGGCGAAGTCGACATGCGCCTTGCCGACGTAGAAGCAGGAATCGATATGGGCGAAGCCGATGGGGATGAGCCGCGGCGCGCCCATGATCTCGGCGGCGCGGACGAGCAGGCGCATGGCGAGCTGCATGGCGGGCCCGCGGGCGCCGTCGAGAAGCGCGCGGTCGCCGTCGTCGAGCGCAAGCGCCGGCGCCGTCACGCTTCGATCCGTTCGCGGGCGAGGCCGTTCAGGGACACGTAGTCCGTCTTGCCCGAGCCGAGCTTCGGCAGCTCGGGCAGGGCGGCGACGAGGCGCGGGATCATGATCTCGGAGGCACCCTCGGCCTTGAGCGCCTGGGCGAGCCTCTGGCGATCGAGTTCGGCATCGGTCGTGAAGAGCACGAGCTGCTCCCCCTTGCGCGGATCGGGAACGGCGACCACCGCATGCTGGTGATCGGGGAACGCGGCGGCGAGCTTCGCCTCGACGGCGCCGAGCGACACCATCTCGCCGGCGATCTTGGAGAAGCGCTTGGCGCGGCCGCGGATGACGAGAAAACCCTGCGCGTCGATCTCGACGATGTCGCCGGTGTCGTACCAGCCGCCGGGCGGCGGCTCGAGCATGCCGGGAGCGTCGGCGCGGAGATAGCCGAGCATGACGTTCGGACCCTTCACGAAAAGGCGGCGGCCGCCGTCGATGCCCTCGACCGGCTCGAGCCGCGTCTCGATGCCGTCGAGCAGGCGGCCGGTGGTGCCGGAGCGGAACTGCAGCGGCGTGTTGACGGCGAGGACGGGAGCGCACTCGGTGCAGCCGTAGCCTTCGAGGATGCGAAGGCCGAACTTCTCCATCCAGATGTCGCGCGTCTCCGGCTTGACGCGCTCGGCGCCGGCGACGACGTAGCGCAGGGCGTAGAAGTCGTAGGGATGGGCGTTCTTCGCATAGCCCATGAGGAAGGTGTCGGTGCCGAACAGCACGGTCGCATCGGTGTCGTAGGCGAGCTCGGGCACGATCTTGTAGTGCAGCGGCGATGGATAGAGGAACGTCCGGATGCCGGCGAGCATGGGAAGAAGCATGCCGCCGGTGAGACCGAAGGCATGGAAGAGCGGCAGGGCGTTGAAGGCGATGTCCTGGCTCGTGAAGCTGATGCGGGCGGCGATCTGGTGGCGGTTGGCGTTGATGTTGCGGTGGCTCAGCGCAACGCCCTTCGGCACGCCTTCCGAGCCGGAGGTGAAGAGGATGACGGCGGGCGCGTTCGGGTCGGGGTCGAAGCGGCCGGCCCTCAGAAACGGCTGGGGCAGGCGGGCGGCGAGAAGGCCGTAGAGCTTGTCGACGACATTGAGGCGCGCGCGCACGTCCTCGAGATAGACGATCCGCGCCTTGTCGGAGAGGAGGCGGATGGTGTCTTCGAGCTGGGCCTGCTCGACGAAGCGGCGCGAGGTGACGACGGTGGTCGCCTGCGCGGCAGCCAGGGCCGCCGCCATGTTCACCGCGCCGGTGGAGAAGTTGAGCATGGCCGGCACGCGGCCGCGCGCCAGCAGGCCGAAGATGGCGACGACGGTGGCGGCGGCGGTGGGCAGGAGCAGGGCGACGTTGCGCTCGCCGCGCGTCTCGGCGGCGAGGCGGCGGCCGAGCACGAAGCTTCCCATGACGATGCGGTCGAAGGTCAGGGGTTTCCTCTGCACGTCCTCGATGATCGCAGTCCGGCGGCCGTGGACGGCGCGGGCATCGAGCAGCGCGTGGAAGATATGCTGGTCGATGCGGCTCGTCCTGAAGATCATGTCGGTCATGATGTCGTAGAGCTTCAGGGCCAGGTGATCGCGCAGGGCGGGGCCGCGCATGCCGGCGGGCGCGCTCAGCGACACCGGCGCGAGGAAGTGGATGGAGATCTTGGGGAAGGGGCGCAGGCGCAGCTTGCCGTGCATGCGCGAGAGCAGCGAATACTGGGCGCCCTCGATGCGCACGGGAAGGATGCGGGCCCGCGCCATTTGGGCGACGATCCCCGGTCCCTCGTAGATCTTCATGAGCGAGCCGGTCACCGAGATGCGCCCTTCCGGGAAGATGACGATCTTGCGGCCGCGGCGCACCGTCTGGATCAGGGTCTTGAGCGCCATCGGGCTCGACGGATCGATGGGGATGATCTCGAAAAGGGCGCGGGCCGGGCGCATGTACCAGCGCGCCGCGACGTGGGTGTTGACGACGAAGCAGGCGCGGTCGGGAAGGAACATGGCGAGGAGCGCGCCGTCGAGGAACGACTGGTGGTTGGCGACGATGACGGCGCGGGCCCCGGCGGCTCGGACGTTCTCGAGCCCGAAGACGTCGACGCGGTAGAGGAAGCGCAGGACGTGCGAGCCGACGTTCTTGACGAGCTCCTGCGGCAGGAGCAGCACGCAGAACAGCGCCGCGCCGGCATTGCCGATGGCCAGGATCAGGAACATCAGCGGCACCGACATGCCGGTGCGGAAGCCGACGGTGGCGAGGATGGACGACAACGTCATGAAAGCGGCGTTGACGACGTTGTTGGCGGCGATGACGCGAGCCCGGCGCGGCGGCGCGGCGCGGTTCTGCATCAGCGCGTTGAGCGGCACGACGTAGATGCCGCCGAAGAAGGCGAGCCCGAAGAGATCGACGAGAATGCGCCAGCCGCGCACCTCGGCGAGCATTTCGGTGACGGTGAGGAGCGCTCCGCCGGCGGGTGCAATGGGCAGCCCGCGCGAGGCGAAATAGAGATCGAGGATGAAGAGCGTCATCAAGATCGCGGCGATCGGCGCGTAGCGGGCCGAGACCTCGCCCTTGAGCCAGGCATTGGCGAGGAGCGAGCCCGCCCCGATGCCGAGCGAGAAGGCGCCGATGAAGAGGTTCGCCACGGCGGCGTCGGCATGGAGGACGTCGCGCGTGAACGGCGGGAACAGCGTCATCATCAGCGCGCCGACGAACCAGAACCACGAGATGCCGAGAATGGCCTCGAACACGTCGGAGCGGTCGCGGGCGTAGCCGAGGATGCGTTTCGTCTCGGCGAAGAGGTTGAGGCCGACGCGCAGGTCGGGCACCGGGGCCGGCGCGGCGGGGATGCGGCGGGCCATCAGCCAGCCGACGACGGCAAGAGCGGTGACGGCGGCGCCGACGATGTCGCGCCCGAAGCCGAGGAGCACGATGCCGCCGCCGAACAGCGTGCCGAGCAGGATCGAGACGAACGTCGTCATCTCTATGAGGCCGTTGCCGCCGACGAGCTCGTCGCGCGTCAGGTGCTGGGGCAGGAGGCCGTACTTGACGGGGCTGAAGAAGGCGGCCTGCGTTCCGGCGAGGAAGAGCACGGCCATCTGCAGCCAGATCCAGTCGGTATGGAGGCTCGCCCAGCCGGCGACCATGATGCCGATCTCGAGACCCTTGATGTTGCGGGCGAGCACGGCCTTGTCGAACTTGTCGGCGATCTGGCCGGCGGTGGCGGAGAAGAGGAAATAGGGGAGGATGAAGAGGGCGGTGCCGGCCGCGACGAAGGCGCCGCCGTTGATGCCAAGGCGGGGGGCGAGATCGAAGACGATGAGGATGGTGATGGCGTAGCGCAGCGCGTTGTCATTGAAGGCGCCGAGCGCCTGGGTCACGAAGAGCGGCAGGAAGCGCTCCGTCCTCAGAAGCGACAGCTGGCCCTGGCTCACGCGGCGATTCTCCCGTCCCGTTCACGGTCGGGCGTATAGGGGCAGAGAATTGGCGGGGCTGCAAGCGCCGATGGCCGGTCGGCTCGCTAGCCTCGGGGAGGGCGGGAACGTGGAGCGATCACCATCGATCTCAGCACCGAGTTGGCCGCGTTCGGTCGATGATTGTGCCGCAACCGACCGGTGATATGCTCCATGGAGCCGCTCAGCCCGCGCCAGGCAGGTATTGGAAGGGCGGCTTATCCGGTTTGGAGCATGCTCCATGAGACACCGCCGCAATTGCTGGATGACCGCGTTTGTCCTGGCCTCGTCGCTGGTCGCCGGGCCATTGGCTGCGGGACAATTCGAGGACGGCCTGGCTGCCCAAGAACGCGGCGACTATGCGACTGCGGTGCAATTGTGGAAGCCATTGGCCGAGCAGGGCAACGCCATCGCCCAGTACAATCTCGCGGCCATGTACGCCGAAGCCCAGGGTGTGCCACGCGACGCCGCCGAAGCCTTGAAATGGTATCGGCATGCGGCCGGGCGCGGCCATGCGCCTGCCCAGCTGAAACTGGCGCTCATGTACGACCAGGGCATGGGCGTGCCCCGGCATCACAGCATCGCGATGAAGTGGTACAGGCTGGCCGCCCAACAGGGCGATGCCACGGCCCAGCTCACCCTCGCGCTGATTTACGACGAAGGCAGGGGCGTGCCGCAGAACAACTTGCAGGCAATGAAATGGTATGGACTCGCGGCCGAACAGGGACTTGTGGCTGCCCAAAAGAATCTTGGGATCATGTATGAGAAAGGCCGGGGCGTTCCGCAGGACCGCATCCAGGCGTACAAGTGGCTGAGCCTTGCGGCCGCGGCCGGCGAATCGGCTGCCGCCAGGGACCGCGATGCCGTTTCCACGAAAATGACCCCAGAGCAGATGGCCACGGCAAAGAAGCTCGCCGTGGATTGGACGCTCGCGAAGGCGCAGGAGAAGGCGGCAGGATGCAAGGATTTGCACACTCGAAGCCTGCGACTAGACACTGCCCGCGTGATTGCCACTGACCACTCCGACAAATCTCCGTCGGCGCGCGACGAGAGCGATTGCGTCGCTCCCAGTCGTCGATCTTCTGGCGCATTGGTAAGTGGATTGACGGGCTGCAAGCGCCGATGGCCGGTCGGCTCTGTGGCCTCCGGGGGAGAAGGGAGCGTGGAGCGCCCACCTCGCGGGGGACTTCGCGAAGTCGACAGGCAGTGGCAGTCAGGATGCCCCGTGAAGGAGCGCTCCACCGGTGTTTCGCCACGGCATCGCCCTACTGCGATCTCGCCGGGGCCTTTGGCTGAGATGAACCCAACCTCGGCACCCGACTGTGCTGAGCACGCTCCGTCTTAGGAGGGTCAGGCCGGAGACGCCGCCCGGGCTTCCGTCTCTTGCTTACGCTTGAGACTTCATCCCGAGGCACCGATCACCCGCCACGCCGTCAGCTATCCGGACAACGCCTCCCATGTGGAAGGTGACGGTGTCGATCTACCTATCTAGGAATATATTGTCAAGGAATTTTTGCATAGAAGTGCTTCAAGCACTCCTGGGATGCCGAAGCAGCTAAACCTGCCGATCCACCATCTCCGGCGGGACCTCGGGCTGCTTGGCGAAGGCGATGCGGGCCTGGTCAAGGATGTGCGCCGAGGTGAAGTACTGCATCCACATCGTCTCGCGCAGGCGGCCGAAGAGATGCATGTCCTGCTCGGTCAGGCTGCCCTGGCGCGCGCACAGGTGCCGGTGCGCCTCCACCATCGCCTGGTAGACCTGGTGGATCACGTCGCTCAGCGGATGCTTCGGCGGGAAATCTGGATAGTCCATGGTCGCCTCCCTTTCATGAGTGGAGGTCACCAACTCGCGTTGGTGACCGGGGAGGTAACAAGCCGCGTCAGACGGCTGCGCTGTCCTTTAGGCTTTCGCCCTGGACATGCGACAGCGCCTCCCCGGCCTCGAGGGTGCGAGAACCGGTTTGGCATCTTACCGGCTGATGCCCAGCCGCTAGCGTGGAGTTGTTACACTCCAGGGTCGTGCACGACCCCATCTGCAACTTAATATTGAAACCCGCGCGCCGTCAAGGTAGGGTTGGTCCTCCTGCGCAATTCAGCAAATTCACTTTTTTTACAATGCATTAGGGAACCATTCATGTCACCTGTTGACATATGTTTACACCCTGATAGAGTGAGGCTCGTGCATGCCTAGGCCAAGGCATCCGAACAAGGAGATCGAGCGAGCCCTTGAGTATGCAGAAAGTCATGGATGGGCCGTCAGGATATCCGATGGGCATGCTTGGGGCCGAATCCTCTGCCCCTATCACACCGTCGAGGGCTGCCAGATCTCCATCTGGTCCACGCCGAAGGTTCCCGAGCATCATGCCCGAAGGATCATCAAGATCGTCGAGAGATGCGATCACGGAGAGTGAAAATGGCTAGCTACGATTTCACGATCATTGCGTCAGGCATCGATCCCGCCGAGGATCGTTTCGAGGATCGCCTTTTCGAAGCGGGCTGCGGCGATGCAACGATCTCCGTTCAGAAAGGCGCGCTCGTCCTGGAGTTCGGGAGGGAAGCGAGGAATTTTTCGCAGGCGATCTTCTCCGCCATTCGCGACGTGACGACGGCGGGGGCGCGGATCGAGCATATCGAGCCGGATCATCTGGTGAACCTCTCCGATATCGCCAGCCGCGCCGGACTTTCGCGAGCAGCCGCGTCTCTCTATGCCAAGGGGGAGCGGGGCAGGGATTTTCCGGCTCCAGTTGCCCGCGTCACGACTGAGAGTCCTCTGTGGGACTGGGTCTCGGTTTCGCGGTGGCTGTTCCGAAGGCAGCGGGCGGTCGAGCGGCGCGTGGTGATCGAGGCCAAGATCGTTCGCCAAATCAACCGTGCCATCCGCAATGAAGATGCACACGAGCTGATGGCCGTGGCGAAGAAGCTGGCTGAAATCAAGACCAGCGCCGCAGGCAGTCGCGTGGCCGCCTAGGGCCAAGAGAAACGTCACTCACTCCCCCTTGAAGGTCGGCTTGCGCTTCTCGAGGAAGGCCTTCATGCCCTCGGTCTTGTCGGCCGAGGCGAAGAGGCCTTCGAAGGCCTTGCGCTCGAGGTAGAGGCCGGCGCTGAGCGGCACGTCGTCGCCCAGCAGCACCGCCTGCTTCGCCGCCTGCACCGCAAGCGGCGGCAGCGCGGCGAGGCGCAGCGCGATGGCGCGGGCGGCGCTTTCCACCTCCGCATCGGGAACGACGAGGCTCGCCAGCCCCATGCCCAGCGCCTCGCGCGCCGTCACCATGTCGCCGGTCAGCACCATGCGCATGGCGTGATACTTGCCGACCGCCTTGGTCAGGCGCTGGGTGCCTCCGGCGCCGGGGATGATGCCGATCTTGACCTCGGGCTGGCCGAACTTCGCATTCTCCCCGGCGACGATGATGTCGCAGCTCATGGCGAGCTCCATGCCGCCGCCCAGCGCATAGCCGGTGACGGCGGCGACGACCGGCTGAGGCACCGAGGCGATCGCCTGCCAGTTGCGCTCGTGGCGCTGGCGGACGAGGCCGACGGGCGTCTCGGCGACGAACTCGTTGATGTCGGCGCCGGCGACGAAGGTGTCGGGACCGCCGGTCAAGACGATGGCGCGGACCTGCGCATCGTCGGCAAGCTCGGCGAAGGCATCGGCGAGAGCCTGCCTGGTCGCGATGTTGAGCGCGTTCTTCACCTGCGGCCGGTTGACGGCGACGGTCGCCGTCCCATCGCCGTGCCGCTCCAGCTTCACCACATCGGTCTTGGTCATGATGTCCTTTCCTCGAATGAACTGCCCAACATTGTCTCGATCAGGCGGCGCGTCTCGTCATGCGTCGATGCGACATGGCGCGCGCCGTGCGCGGCGAGTTTTCTCCGGCGGCTCTCGTCGACCGAGAAGCCGATGAAATGGCCGGCGTGGGCATGCCCTGCCTCGACGTCGTTGAGATTGTCGCCGACATAGACGACGGACGCGCGCGGCACGTCAAGCCGGGCGAGCAGCTGCTGCAGCAGCAGGCGCTTCGGGCCGCCGCCGTCGGCGCCCTGCGCATGGTCGATGAGGCTCCACAGGCCGGCCCGCTCGAGGCGCAGGCGCGCCGCGTCGCGGATGTTGGCGGTGGCGATGCCGATGGAAATGCCGGCGGCCCTGAGGGCGCGCAGCAGTGCCGCGGCCCCGGCGACGGGCTCGACGGCAAAGACGCCGCGCGCGAGCCAGTCTTCCATGATGGCGAGGTAGCGGCTCCGCCAGGCCTCGATCTCGTCCGGCGCCGCGGCACGGCCGAAATGGCGCCCGAGAATCTCGGCGACGATGTCGACGTCGTTGCGGATGCGGTAGCTGTCCCAGTCGCGCGACAGGCCTTCGAGCCCGTGTAGCTCCCTAAGCGCGAGGAAGAACCCTTCCTCCTCGGCGGGCGTCAGGTGCAGGAGGACGCCGTCGACGTCGAAAACCACGATACGCTGCATCCGCCCGCCCTAGCGCAGCATGGCGGACGTCATCTCGATGACGGTCGGACGCGGCTCGGCGAGGGCGGCGCGGATCGCATCGCCCAGCGCATCGAGCGAGCGCGGCTTCTCCGCGGCGCAGCCATAGGCACGGGCGAGCGCCTGGAAATCGGGATTGCGCAAGGTGACGGCGTTGGGCTGGATGCCCTTCCTGACCATGTCGTCGCGAATCTGGCCGAGGGCGTCGTTGTTCCACAGGAGAATCGGTAGCGACTGGCCGAGCTCGACGGCGGTGCCGAGCTCGTTCAGCGTGTACTGGAAGCCGTAATCGCCGAGGAGGGCGGCGACGGGGCGGTCGCCGACGCCCGACTTGGCGCCGATGGCGGCGGGAAGCGCGAAGCCGAGGGTTCCGAAGCCGGTCGGGTGCAGCCAGGCGCGCGGCACCTCCATGGGGAACATGTAGTTCGCGGCGTAGGCGATCTGCGTCATGTCGGAGGCGACGATGGTGTCGCGCGGCAGCGCGGCGCGGATCACGTTCAGCACGCGGCGAAGCATTGCATGGAGCTCGTCGTCGTGCTCGGGCTCGCGCGCCAGGTAGCCCGCGACGAAGGCCTCGTTCTTCTTGTGGCGATGTTTCCAGTCCTTGCGCGGCAGGCGTTCGGCGATGGCGGCGAGCGTCGGCGCGGCGTCGGCGAGGATCGGCACCTCGGCCGGGTGGGGGCGGGCGAGATTGGCCGTATCGAGGTCGACGCGGATGAGGCGCCCCAGGATGCGCACGCTCGAATCCCACAGGTCGGTCTCGGAAATCTCGCTGCCGACGGCGAGGACGACGTCCGCCTCGCCGAGGAGCTTCTTCACCGGCACCTGCGCCATGCGGCCGCCGAGATTGAGCGGATGGCTTTCCGGCACGATGCCCTTGCCGGCGACGGTGGTGACGACGACGGCGCCGAGGGTCTCGGCGATGGCGAGCGCGGCGGGAGCCGCATCGATCGCGCCGCCGCCCAGGAGCAGCAGCGGATGCTCGGCGCCGGCGAGAAGGGTGACGGCACGCTCCACCGCGGCGGGATCGGGCAGCGGCCGGCTCGGGCGCTGGCGGGCGCGCCAGCCTTCGCCGCACGGATCGCTCAGGAGATCGAGGGGAACCTCGAGATAGGCGGGCCGCGGCCGCTCGGCGGCGAAGGCGGAAAAAGCGACCGCCAGGGCGTCGCGCACGTCGGCGGGGGTGAGCGCCGTCACGCTGCGGGTGGCGACGCTCGCCGCCGCCTGGCGCTGGTTCTGCATCTCGTGCAGACGGCCGCGCCCCTGCGCCGCGTCGACGATGTCGAGGGCGCTCGACACGACGAGGACGGGGCTCGAATCCGCCCAGGCCTCGCCCATCGGCGTCAGCACGTTGAGGAGCCCGGGGCCGGTGATGGTGAAGCAGACGCCGGGCTTGCCCGTGGCGCGGGCATAGCCGTCGGCCATGAAGCCGGCGCCCTGCTCGTGGCGGGTGAGGACGTGGCGGATGCGGGAGCGCGGCAGGGCGCGGTACATCTCGACATTGTGGACGCCCGGAATGCCGAAGATGGTATCGACGCCGTAGTCCTCGAGCAGCCCGACCAGGGCCTCGCCGACGGAGATCTCGGGGCGCGTCACGGATGCGCCCCCAGGGGCTCGCGCAGGACGGGCGGCGGCGCACCGAGGCCGGCGCGAACCGCCTCTTCCACGGCGTGGCAGGCGACAAGGCTCAAGCCGGCGGGAAGCAGCTCGGGCCGCTCGACGCGGCAGCGATCGAAGGCGAGCGGGCAACGCGGATTGAAGGTGCAGCCCGGCGGCGGATCGAGCGGCGAGGGGAGCTCGCCCTTCAGCACGATGCGCTCCTTTTTCTGTCCCGGCTCGGGGATCGGCGTCGCCGAGAGGAGGGCGCGCGTATAGGGATGGCGCGGCGTCGCGAAGATCTCGTCGCGCGGGCCCTGCTCGGCGGTGCGGCCGAGATACATGACCATCACCTCGTCGGCGATGTAGCGCACGACGGAGAGGTCGTGGCTGATGAAGAGATAGGCGAGGTCGTGCTTCTCCTTGATCTCCATCAGCAGGTTCAGCACCTGGGCCTGGATCGAAACGTCGAGGGCGGAGACGGGCTCGTCGAGGACGAGGATCTCGGGATCGAGCATCAGGGCGCGGGCGATGGCGATGCGCTGGCGCTGGCCGCCCGAGAACATGTGCGGATAGCGGTCGTAGTGCTCGGGCCGGAGGCCGACGCTCGCCATCATCGCCTCGGCGCGCTCGCGGCGCTCGGCTTTGCCCATGCGCCGGTTGACGAGCAGCGGCTCCTCGAGCGTGAAGCCGATCTTGTGGCGCGGATTGAGCGAGCCGTAGGGGTTCTGGAAGACGATCTGCACCTTGGGCCGCAGCATGCGCAGCGTCTCGGTCGATGCATCGACGACCGAATGGCCGGCGATCTTCAGCTCGCCGCCGGTCGGCTGCTCGATCATGGTCACGAGGCGGGCGAGAGTCGACTTGCCGCAGCCCGATTCACCGACGACGGCGAGGGTGCGGCGGCTCCACAAGTCGAACGACACGCCGTCGACCGCCTTCAGGAGTGCGGTCTCCTGCATCATGCCGCGGGAGATCCCATAGTGGCGCGAGAGATTGCGGGCCTCGAGGACCTTGCGCCCGCTCATGCCGCCGCACCTTCGGCGCGGCCCGGCCATCCCTGCGGGACGCCGGCGATCAGCGGATAGTGGCACAGCGCATCGCCGAGGCCCGGCTGGGGCGGAGGCGGCACGGTCCGGCACAGGTCGGTGGCGAAGCGGCAGCGCGGCGAGAAGAGGCAGCCGGTCGGGCGGTTGAACTGGCCCGGCACGACGCCCGGGATCGAGGGCAGCTCGCGGCCAAGGGCACGCTCGGGCAGCGCTGCGAGCAGTGCGGCCGTATAGGGATGGTGCGGATCGCGGAAGAGGCCGAGGACCGGCTGCTCCTCGACCTTCTGGCCGGCATACTGGACGCTGACGCGCTCGGCGGTCTCGGCGACGACGCCCATCGAATGGGTGATGAGCACGAGGCCCATGCCGGTGTCGCGCTGCAGCTTCAGGAGAAGGTCGAGGATCTGCGCCTGGATGGTCACGTCGAGCGCCGTCGTCGGCTCGTCGGCGACCAGGAGCTTCGGCTTGCAGGCGATGGCCATGGCGATCATCACCCGCTGGTTCATGCCGCCCGACAGCTGGTGCGGATAGGCGGAGAGCCGCTTCTCGGGCGCCGGAATGCCGACGTCGCGCAATACCTCGACGGCGCGCCGGCGCGCTTCGGCGCGCGACAGGCCGAGGTGGGTCTCGATCGCCTCGGCAAGCTGGAAGCCGACGGTGAAACAGGGATTGAGGCTGGTCATCGGCTCCTGGAAGATCATCGTCATGTCCTTGCCGACGATCCGGCGGCGGGCGCCCGCATCCAGGGAGAGCATGTCGCGGCCGTCGAAGCGCATGCGATCCGCCGTGACCCGCGCCGTCCACGGCAGAAGACCCATGAGGGCGAGCATGGCGACCGACTTGCCGGAGCCCGACTCGCCGACGATGGCGAGCACCTCGCCGCGGTCGAGGGTGAACGAGACGCGGTCGACGGCGCGGAAGGCGCCGTGGGCGGTGGCGAATTCCACCGTGAGGTTCTGGATCTCGAGAAGACTCATCTTTTCGCTTGGAGCCTCACTTGCGCTCATGGAGGGGAATTTGCAAGGGCGGGCGGGGCACGTCGTCAGCTCCGCCTGAGACGCGGATCGAGCGCGTCGCGCAAGCCGTCGCCCATGAGGTTGATGTTGAGAACGGTCACCAGGATGGCGAGGCCCGGGAAGGTGACGATCCACCACGCGGCGAGGATGAACTCGCGGGCATCGGCGAGCATGGAGCCCCATTCCGGGGTGGGCGGCTGGGCGCCGAGGCCGAGAAAACCCAGGGCGGCGGCTTCGAGGATGGCGTCCGATATGCCGAGCGCCGCCTGGACGATGAGCGGCGCCAGGCAATTGGGGAGCACGTTGACGAGCATGAGGCGCGCCCGGCCGACGCCGGCGACGCGCGCCGCGGTGACGTAGTCCTTGGTGAGCTCGGCGAGGGCGGAGGCGCGGATCAGGCGCACGTAGCGCGGCAGGTAGACGATGGTGACGGCGATGATGGTGTTGGCGAGATTGGGCCCGATGACGGCGATGATGAGGATGGCGAGCACGAGGCTCGGAATGGCGACGATCAGGTCCATGACGCGGATGATGAGGATGTCGACGAGCCCGCCGAAGGAGGCGGCGATCAGCCCGAGCGAGACACCGACGAAGGCGGAGACGACCATCACCGACAGGCCGATGAAGAGCGAGATGCGGGCGCCGTGCACGATGCGCGAGAAGATGTCGCGGCCGACGGCGTCGGTTCCCAGGGGGAAGCTCCAGTCGCCGCCGTCGAGCCAGGCCGGCGGGATGCGCACGCTGCCGCGGAACTGCTCGATGGGCGAATGCGGGGCGACGAACGGCGCGAAGATGGCGATGAGGGTGATGGCGGCGACGATGGCGAGGCCGATGACGGCGCCGCGGTTCTCGCGGAAGGCCCGCCAGAATTCGGCGAAGGGACCGGGCGGAGCGGCGCGCGGCAGGGCCTGGGCGACGTCAGCGGGCATGGCGGATCCTCGGGTTGATTAGGCCGTAGAGCGCATCGACGACGAGGTTGAGGACGATCACCATGCCGGAGATGAGCATGATGCCGCCCTGGAGGGCGGGATAGTCGCGGCGGCCGATCGACTCGATGAGCCACTTGCCGACGCCCGGCCAGGAGAAGATCGTCTCGGTCAGCACGGCGCCGGCGAGGAGCGTCGTCGTCTGGAGCCCGATGGTGGTGACGACGGGGATGAGCGCGTTGCGCAGGGCGTGCAGGCCGACGACGCGGACCGGCGACAGGCCCTTGGCGCGGGCGGTGCGCACATAGTCCTCCTCGAGAACCTCGAGCATGGAGGAACGGGTCATGCGGGCGACGACGGCGAGCGGAATGGTGCCCAGCACGATGGTCGGCAGGAGGAGGTGGCGGACCGCGTCCTTGAAGGCGCCCGCCTGGGCGATCAGCAGAGTGTCGATCAGCATGAAGCCGGTGATGGGATCGAAGTAGTACTTGATGGGATCGAGCCGGCCCGACACGGGCGTGAGGCCCCAATAGCCGGAGACGAGCATGATGAGGAGAAGGCCCCACCAGAAGATCGGCATGGAGTAGCCGGTGAGCGCGAAGCCCATGAGCGTCTGGTCATAGGCGCTGCCCCGCTTGACGGCGGCGAAGACGCCGGCCGGGATGCCGAGCAGCACCGCGAACAGCATGGCGCAGACGGTGAGCTCGACGGTCGCCGGGAAGAGGGTGAAGAACTCGGTCGTCACCTTCTCGTGGCTGATGATGGAGATGCCGAAATCGCCCTGCAGCAGCTGCCAGACATAGTCCGCAAACTGCTTCCAGACCGGCTGGTCGAGGCCCATCTCGTGGCGCAGCTCGGCAAGCCGCTCGGGCGAGATGCCGCGCTCGCCGCGGCGGACCTCGATCGGGTCGCCGGGGACGAGCCGGATCATCATGAAGGTCAGGAACATCAGCGCGAGGAAGGTCGGCACCGTCAGTGCCGCGCGCTTCAGCAGGAACCTCAGCATGGTGGCCCCACCCCCTGAAACAAACCGGGCCCCGTCATGGGGCCCGGCAGGTTCATGCGCCTATTCCTGGATGTCGACGCCGTAGAACTCGTGGCGTCCGAGGGGGCTGACCTTGTAGTCGATCACTTCCTTGCGGATCGGCTCGAAGACCGTCGAGTGGGCGATGGTCACCCACGGGGCGTCCTTCTTGAAGATCGCCTGCATCTGCTTGTACATCGCCGTGCGCTCCTCGTTGTTGGAGAGCGTGCGGGCCTTGAGCAGGAGATCTTCGAACTCCTTGTTGCACCACTTGGCGATGTTCTGGCCGCCTTCGCGGGCGCCGGCGCAGCCGAGCAGGAAGAAGAAGTTGTCGGGATCGCCGTTGTCGCCGGTCCAGCCGAGAAGACCTAACTGGTGCTCGCCCTGCTGGAGGCGCTTGCGGTACTCGCCCCACTCGAAGCTCTTGAGCTCGGCGGTGATGCCGACCTTGGCGAGGTCGGCCTGCATGATCTCCGCCATGCGCTTGGCATTCGGGTTGTAGGGCCGCTGCACGGGCATCCACCACAGATCCGTCTGCAGGCTCTCGACGCCGGCTTCCTTCAGCAGCGCCTTGGCCTTCTCGGGATCGTAGGCATAGTCCTCGGTCGCGTCGTCATACGACCAGATGGTGGGCGGGATCGGGTTCTTGGCCTTCTGGCCGGCACCCTGGTAGACGTCCTTCAGGATCGTGTCGCGGTCGATCGCCATGTTGATGGCGTGGCGGACGCGCACGTCGTCGAAGGGCTTCTTGGTGACGTTCATCGACAGGTAGCCGATGTTGAGGCCGGCCTGCTCGAGCAGGTTCACGGCGGGATCGGACCGCATCGCCTCGAGATCGGCGGGGTTCGGACCCATCATGACGTGGCATTCGCCGGCCTTGATCTTGGCGTAGCGGGCGGTCGGATCGGGCGTGATGGCGTAGACGAGATCGTCGATCTTCGCCTTGCCGCCCCAATAGGCGTCGAAGACCTTGTAGCGGATGACCGCGTCCTTCTGGTACTGGACGAGGGAGTACGGTCCGGTGCCGATCGGCTCCTGGTCGACCTTCTCGGGCGTTCCCGCCTTCAGCATCGCATCGGCGTACTCCGCCGACATGATGGAGGCGAAGTCCATGGCGAGGTTGGCGACGATCGGGGCGTTCGCCTCCTTGAGCTTCATCACCACGGTGTAGTCGTCGGTCTTCTCGATCGACTCGAGAAGGTCCGGCATGCCCATGTCGTTGAAGTAGTCGTAGGCGCCGCCCGAGACGGCATGGAACGGATTGTCCTCCTTCCACTGACGATTGAAGGAGAAGATCACGTCGTCGGCGTTGAAGTCACGGGTCGGCGTGAATGCCTTCGATGAGTGAAACTTCACGCCTTTGCGCAAATTGAAAGTGACCGTCTTGCCGTCGTCGGAGACCGTCCAGCTCTCGGCGAGGGCGGGCTCGACTGTCGTCGAGCCGCGGGCGAAGTTGGTGAGCTGGTTGTAGATCGGGCGCGCGGCATCGAAGCTCGTGCCGGTAGTGTTGATCTGCGGATTGAAATTTTCGGGCGAGCCTTCGGAGCAGTAGACGAGGGTCTTGGCGCCCGCCGCAGCGGTGGCAAGCGCCGAGGCGCAAAGGAACGCCGCTACGAAGACGTTGTAGCGTTTCATGAACAAACCTCCCTGGTTCGATTAAGAATTAAGGCGCGCTCCAGGGCCGGAGCGGATGGCCGGCATCTAAGCAGCTTTTGCCGGGGAAGGGAACTGTCGCGGTCAGGCGGCGAACCGGGCGGGCGACAGCGCGTCAAGATTTTCCGGCGCGCCGAGACCGGGGGGCGGAGTGTCGCGGCGGACGAGCGCCGCGGCGAGAATCGACAGGGCGGGAGAGGTCTGAATGCCATAGCCGCCCTGGCCGACGAGCCAGAAGAATCCTTCCGCCCGCGGATCGTATCCGACGATGGGGTTGCCGTCGGGAGCGAAGGTCCGCAGGCCGCCCCAGCTTCTCTGCACGTGCGTGACCTCGACGTCGGCGATCGACTGGAACCGCTCGATCCCCTCGGCGAGCGCCATGTCGTCGGCGAAGGCGTCGTGCGGCTCGACCGGCGTCGCGTCGGCGGGCGAGACGAGGAGGGCGCCGCCGGTCGGCTTGAAATAGACGGTCTCGCCGATGTCGCACACCGCCGGCCAGGCGCGCACGTCCATGCCGTCGGGCGCCGGCAGCAGAACGACGCTGCGGCGCTTGGGGACGAGGCCGATGGCGGGGAGGCCGGCCCGCGTCGCCACGACGTCGCCCCAGGCGCCCGCCGCATCGACGACGACGGGTGCGGTGAAGGTGCCGGCCCTGGTCGCGACCTCCCACATGCCGTCGCGGCGCTCGAGCCTTGCCGCTTCGGCTTCGGTCACGAGCTCGCCGCCCGACCGGCGCATGGCGCGCAGGAACGACTGGTGCAGCAGGTCGACGTCGATATCGGCGGTGACGGGATCGACATAGGCCGATGCGAGCGCCGCGACGCGCAGGACCGGCACGCGGGCGACGGAGTCGGCAAGCGAAATTGGCTCGATGCCGGTGGCCTCGTTCAGGAACGCAGCCTCCATGTGGCGCTGGGCATGCGGAACGACGAAAATGGTGGGACGCGCGGCCAGGATGGGAGAGGCCGCGAAATCGTCGGGCGGCGCATCGAACCAGGCCTTCGATTCAAGGGTCAGGGCGCGGATGACGGGCGGACCGTAGTTCGGCTCGTAGAGGGCCGCCGAGCGCCCGGTGGTGTGGTAGGCGGCGCGCTCCTCCATTTCGAGCAGGCGCACGCGAAGCGTCGGGGCGAGCGCGGCGGCAAGCGACGCACCGGCGATGCCGGCCCCGATGACGATGACGTCCGATCCCCTGGACATGCCCGCTTCTAGCACCATCGGCGCGATGTTGTCAGGGCCGGGTGAGCTCCCCTATCATCAGGCCCGAGAAAACGACAGGGAGACGACGATGGACACCGCCAAGCAGCAATTCAACCAGCCCGTCTCCAGCCTCGACGTGCCGCGTTTCGCCGGCATCTCGACGTTCATGCGGCTGCCGCTCATCCAGGCGAGCAAGGCCAAGGGCATCGACATCGGGCTCATCGGGGTGCCCTTCGACGGCGGCACGACGAACCGGCCGGGTCCCCGGCACGGACCGCGGCAGGTCCGCGAGATGTCGCAGATGATCCGGCGCGTCAATCCGGCGACCAAGATCTGCCCCTACGATCTCGCCAACATCGCCGACCTCGGCGACAGCCCGGTCAATCCCGCCGACCTCAAGGACGCGCTCAAGCGCATCGAGAAGTTCTACACGAAGCTCGTCGGGCTCGGCGTCCGGCCGCTGTCGGCGGGCGGCGACCATCTCGTCTCCTATCCGATCCTGCGCGCCGTCGGGCGCGACGCGCCGGTCGGCATGATCCACTTCGATGCCCACACGGACCTGTTCGACACCTATTTCGGCGGCTTCAAGATCACCCACGGCACGCCGTTCCGGCGGGCGATCGAGGACGGCGTGCTCGATCCCAAGCGCACGGTCCAGATCGGCATCCGCGGCTCGATGTACGACTACGAGGACCGCGACTACGCGCAAAGCGTCGGCGTGAGGATCATCGAGATCGAGGAGTTCGCCGAGCTCGGAGTCGCCAAGACGATGGACATCGCGCGCGGCATCGTGGGCGACAGGCCGACCTACGTCACCTTCGACATCGACGCCCTCGATCCGGCCTACGCGCCGGGAACCGGGACGCCGGAAGCCGGCGGCTTCACCAACCGCGAGGCGATCGCCATGCTGCGGCGCCTGCGCGGCCTGAACATCGTCGGCGCCGACATGGTTGAGGTGTCTCCGCCCTTCGACGCTACCGGCTACACGGCCTACAACGGCGCGACCGTGATGTGGGAGCTCCTGTGCGTGATGGCGGAGGCGGTGTCGGAGCGGCGCTAGGGCGCAGCGCGTCGATAAGGCTTCAGATAGTCGTCGATGCTCGTCATGCGCTGACCGCCGGCGAGGTAGGCATCGATCACCTTCCGCATGGTCTCGGCGTCGAACGACCGGTCGTGACCGGCATGGACGATGGACACCGGCAGGTCGCGCAGGCGGCGCAGAGTGGCGCGATAGGCTTCGGCGTCGGAGTGATAGTAGTCGTCGATGAGCTCGCCGTCGTAGATCGCATCGCCGCTGAGGAAAATCCCGGTGCGCTCCTCGTAGAGCCCGATCGAGCCCGGCGAGTGGCCAGGCAGATGGAGAACGCGGAACGACCGGTCGCCGAGGTCCACGACGCCACCCTCGTCGAGAAAGCCGGTGAGCGGCGCGGGGCGCAGGCCGTAGGTCGCGGGATCGTAACCGGCCTCGGGGAGGGCGGCGAGGAAGTGCGTATCGATCCAGCCGGTGGCGCAGGTCCGCTCGAGCGTCGGATCGGCGTGGATGGCGGCCTCGGCGCGATGGCCCAGGCGCTCGCCGAATTCATGCGCGCCGCCGATATGATCGAAGTGGGCGTGGGTGGCGACCAGGGCCACCGGCCGCCGCGCAAGGAGGGCGATGTCCTTCAGCGGCCTGAGCCCCATGCCGGAATCGACGAGCAGGTCGCGGTCACGCCCGCGCACGTGCCACATGTTGGCGCGGAGAAAGGGGCGGACGTGCGTCTCGCCGATCAGCGACACGCCGTCCGGCAAGGTTTCGATCTCGTACCAGGCGCCGGCGACCGGCAGGCTCATGCCGCCGGGGCGAGCGTGAAGAGCCGGCCGAACTCGGGCTGCGGGTCGGTGACGCCGGCCAGGCGCAATGAATGCCAGGCCATGGCGTGGTTGGAGGAGGTGACCGGAATGCCGATGCGGCGCTCGATGTCGGCGGCGGCCTCGGCGAGGCGGACGCTGGTGCAGGAGACGAAGAGGGCATCGATCGCGGCGAGGCCGCGGATCTTCAAAACGCCGTCGAGGATCGCCTGCGGCGTGATCTTCGCGACGACGTCGTCGTTCTCCTCGTTGAACGACCCGAAAACGGGGACCTCGAAGCCGCGGGCCCGTATGTAGTCGGCGACGATGCGGTTGACGTCGGCGCGATAGGGGGTGAGCACCCCGATGCGGCGGGCACCGAAGGCGCGGAAGGCGGCAAAGGCGGCGGTGATGGGAGTCGTGCAGCGCACGCCCGGCCGCGCGCTGCGAATGCGGTCGAAGACCTTTTCCTCGCCGATCGCCATCGACGCCGACGTGCAGCCATAGGCGACGACGTCGAGGGCGGCGCCGGGGACGATGACGCTCGTCGCATCGGCGATGCGCGGCTCCATGGCGCGCAGCGTCTCGGGCGTGATCTTGGTGTCGTTGAAGATGCGGCTCTGATAGAGCGCGACGCCGGCGAGCGGCCCCATGATGCGGCGCCATTCGTGCTCGATCGTATAGTCGGTCGCCAGCACGATGAGGCCGATGGCGGCGCGGGAGGCGATGCCGCCGTCGGTCGTGAACGGAAGGTGTTCGGCGAGGATCATGTCCTCGGTGGCTAGTCTGGCCGTTGCCCTTTCCATCGATGTCCTTTCATCGCCGTCACAGTACGGCGGTCACCATGATCTCGACCTTGTACTCGGGAGCGGCCAGCTTCGCTTCGACGGTGGCGCGGGCCGGCGTGCGGCCGGGAACCACCCAGGCGTCCCACACGGCGTTCATTTCGCCGAAGGTCGAAATGTCGGAAAGCCAGATGTTGGCGGTGAGGATCTTGGTGCGATCGCTGCCCGCCTGCTTCAGCAGGTTCTCGATCTGCTGCAGGACCTCGGCCGTCTGCTCGCGGACGGACCGTCCCCTGGACCGGTCGGCCACCTGGCCGGCGAGGAACACGCGCCCGTCATGGATGATGGCCGAGCTCATGCGCGGGCCGGCGTCGATGCGGCGCAAATCGATTTTCTTGGCCGGCGTGCGCCTGGCGGATGCCCTGGCGGCCGGCCGTGCGGCTTTCGGGGCCTTTTTCTTCGTCTTAGCCATAGTTCCTCCCTGGCGTTTGGACCGCCGAGCATATGTTAACCCCGGACGTTGCGCCACGGGTCATTGGTCGATAGACACAGGCCGTAGGAACGTAAACAGGAGTTAAGCATGACCTTCTCGGCCGCCTCCCGGCGGCGGGAATCCGTCAAGGTCGAGATCGGGCCGGCGACCATCGGCGGGGGCGCGCCCATCGCCGTCCAGTCCATGACCAACACCGACACGGCCGACGTCGGGGCGACGGCCGAGCAGGTGCTGGAGCTGGCGGCGGCCGGCTCGGAACTCGTCCGCATCACCGTCGACCGGCCGGAGGCGGCGGCGGCCGTGCCCCACATCCGCGACCGGATCGCCGCCCGGGGCGTCCGCGTGCCGCTCATCGGCGATTTCCACTACAACGGGCATCTCCTGCTGGCCCAGCACCCGGCGGCGGCGGAGGCGCTCGACAAGTACCGCATCAACCCGGGCAATGTCGGCTTCCGGGAAAAGAAGGACCGCAATTTCGGCACGCTGATCGAGCTGGCGCTGCGCCACGACAAGCCGGTGCGCATCGGCGTCAACTGGGGCTCGCTCGACCAGGCGCTGCTCACCGATCTCATGGACGCCAACGCCAAGGCGGCCGAGCCTCTGGCGGCGCGCGCCATCCTGCACGAGGCGGTGGTGCAGTCGGCGCTGGCGTCGGCGGAGCGGGCGCGGCAGCTCGGGCTCGGCGAAAACCGCATCGTGCTGTCGGCGAAATGCTCCGAGGTGCAGGACCTGATCGCCGTCTATCGCAGCCTCGCCCGGCGCTCGGCGTATCCGCTGCATCTCGGGCTCACCGAGGCTGGGATGGGCTCGAAGGGCATCGTCGCCTCGGCGGCGGGCCTGGCGGTGCTGCTGCAGGAAGGGATCGGCGACACGATCCGCATCTCGCTCACGCCGGAGCCGGGCGGCGACCGGCGGCGCGAGGTGATCGTGGCGCAGGAGCTCCTGCAGAGCATGGGCCTGCGCGCCTTCGCACCGATGGTGATCGCCTGCCCGGGCTGCGGGCGCACGACGTCGACGGTGTTCCAGGAGCTCGCACGCGAGATCCACGATTTCGTCAGTGCGCGGAGGAACGCTTGGCGGGAGGCCTATCCGGGTTTCGAGCGGCTGCAGCTGGCGGTCATGGGATGCATCGTCAACGGCCCGGGGGAATCGAAGCATGCCGACATCGGCATCTCGCTGCCGGGGACCGGGGAGATCCCGGCCGCACCCGTGTTCATCGACGGGAAGAAGTCCACGGTGCTGCGCGGCGACAACATCGCCGACGCGTTCAAGGCGATCGTCGAGGACTATGTGGCGAAGCGCTGGGGCAAGAGGGAAAGCCCGGGGCGCGTGAAATGATCGTGAGGCTGTGGCGCGGCTACACGACGCCCGACAACGCGCAAGCCTACGAGGACCTGCTCAGGAGCGAGGTCATGCCGGGCATCGCGGCGCGCAAGGTGGCCGGCTATCGCGGCATGTGGCTGGCGCGGCGGACGTTTCGCGAGGAGGTCGAGTTCGTCACGCTGATGCGCTTCGATTCGATGGACGCGGTGAAGGCGTTCGCGGGCGAGGACTACGAGACGGCCGTGGTGCCGGCGAAAGCCCGCCAGGTCCTCAAGCGGTTCGACGCCCGCTCGGCACATTACGAGGTCGTCGAGGATTCTCCCGCAGGCTCCTGAAGCGTCAGGGGATTCGCGACACCACGAAACGGGCGGCATCGGCCAGCGGCGCGGCCTTCGAGCCGAACGGCGCAAGGGCGGCGACGGCGGCATCGGCGAGCGCGCCCGCCTCGGCCCGTGCACCCTCGATTCCATAGAGGTCGACGACGGTCGCCTTGCCCTGGTCGGCGTCCTTGCCGGTGCGCTTGCCGGCGGCGGCAACGGAGGCGAGGCGGTCGATGAGGTCGTCGGCGATCTGGAAGGCAAGGCCGAGCTTCCCGCCATACAGGCGGAGCGCGGCGTGCGCTTCCGCACCGGCGCGGCCGAGGATGGCGCCGGCCGCCAGCCCGAAACCGAACAGCGCCCCGGTCTTCAGGGCCTGAAGCTCGAGGACGCGGCGCGGGTCGGAGGCGTCAGCCGCGCCGGCGGCGATATCGAGCGCCTGTCCGCCCGCCATTCCCGCCGCTCCGGCGGCGCGGGCGAGCGCCAGCACGAGGGCCGTCCTCGTCTCGGCATCGACGTCGGCGGCGTCGGAGACGAGTTCGAAGGCGAAGGTCAAGAGCGCATCGCCGGCGAGGATGGCGGTCGCCTCGTCGAAGGCGCGATGGACGGTCGGTCGGCCGCGGCGCAGGTCGTCGTCGTCCATGGCGGGCAGATCGTCGTGGACGAGCGAATAGCAGTGAACGCATTCGAGCGCCGCGGCGGCGGGCAGGGCCGTCGCCTCGGCAATCCCGAAGAGCGCGGCGCTCTCGATCAACAGGAAGGGGCGGATGCGCTTGCCGGGGCCGAGAGCGGCATAGCGCATGGCGTCGGAGAGGCGAGGTGCTGGCCATCGCCGCGACGCGAAGGCCGCATCGAGAAAAGCCTCGACGGCCGCACCGCGCCTGCGCAACGCTTCCTCGAAACTCATGAGCGGCCGCCTTGCTCCGGAGATGCAATGGGTGGGATAAGGGGCGCGAGACGCATTCCGCCTCGGTTGGTAGCGCCGGCAGGCATCTGACGCATGGCAAAAAGCGAAGTCAAGGAGGCAGTGGTCGCCCGCCAGCCGTATCGGCCGCTGCCGCGGTTCGTGCAGACGGTGGGCGTGACGCTCGCGTTCCTCCTGGCGCTGCCGTTCATGCTGACCATCTACTATGCCGTGATCCCGCCGCCGATCAGCGCGCTGATGGCGTGGCGGGCGCTCGAGGGCCGCGGCCTCGACTATCGCTACGTGCCGCTCGAAAAGATGGCGCCGGCGCTGGTCGCGGCGGTCATCACGGCGGAAGATTCCCAATTCTGCCTGCACCAGGGGGTCGACTGGGGCGCCATGCAGATGGCGGTCGAGGACGCGTTCGGAAGCGACGAGGAGCCGCTGCGCGGCGCCAGCACCATCGCCATGCAGACGGCGAAGAACCTGTTCCTGTGGGAAGGGCGTTCGGTGGTGCGCAAGGCGCTCGAAGTTCCGCTTGCCATGTGGATCGACGGGACGTGGACGAAACGGCGGCAGATCGAGGTCTACCTCAACGTCGCCGAATGGGGACCCGGAATCTACGGGGCAGAGGCGGCGGCGCAGCGGCTGTTCGGACGTCCGGCGGCCAGGCTGTCACGGCAGCAGGCGGCGCTCCTTGCCGCGGTGCTACCGAACCCGTTGAAGCGCCATGCGGGCAAGCCCTCGGCGGCGGTCCGGCGCAAGGCGGCGGTCGTCCTGCAGCGGATGGCGGCCATGGACGCCTTTCTCGCCTGCCTCGACCGGCGGTTTTTTTGAGGCTGGCCTTTTGACGGGCCGGCCGCTATAAGCGCCGCCGACAGCCCGAAATCACGCCTTCTGGAGTTTCGCCCATGGCCGTTCCACGCAAGAAGACAACCCCGATGAAACGCGGCCAGCGTCGCTCGGGACACCGCAAGGAAACTGTCACCTACGTCGAAAACAAGCAGACCGGCGAGCTGCATCGTCCGCACCATGTCGACCTGAAGACGGGCCTCTACCGCGGCAAGCAGATCCTGCCCGCCAAGACCGAATTCTAGAAAAAAGACCGCTCTTATCCTTCGGACGGGAAGGCGTAGCTGCGCAGCGCGGCGAGGGCGACGCGGTCGCCCGGCCGCAGCCCGTCATCGAGGGGCACGCGAACCCAGACCGGCGACGATGCCCCGTCGAGGGCCACCTGCAGCATCGAAAACTCGCCCATGAACCGCCGCTCGACCACGCGGCTCGCATCCCTTCCCGATTCGGCCGCGACGATCGCGACGTCATGGGGGCGCACGACGACACGGCACGGACCATCGGGAACGTCGCCGGCCGGAGCGGTGCCGAGCGCGAAACCTGCCACGCCGCCCCGGCAGGTGCCGTCGAACTCGTTGGCATCGGAGAAGAAGCGCGCCGCGAAGAGCGAGCGCGGTTCCATGTAGAGTTCGCCCGGCGTGCCGATCTGCTCGACGCGGCCGGAGCGCATGAGCACGATGCGATCGGCGATGGCGATGGCCTCGGCCGGGTCGTGGGTGACGACGAGAGTGGTGATGCCGCTGGCGCGCAGGAGCGACACGGTGTCGCCGCGAATGCGGGTGCGGGTGCGCTGATCGAGATTGGAGAAGGGCTCGTCCATGAGGAGAACGCGGGGAGCGGGAGCGAGAGCTCGCGCCAAAGCGACCCGCTGCTGCTCGCCGCCCGACAGCATGTGGGGAAAGTCGGATGCGTGGCGGGCGAGACCGACGCGGCCGAGCGCCTCGGCGACGCCCTGGCGGGCCTGCTCGGGCGGGTGCTTGCGCATGCCAAAGGCGACGTTGTCGGCAACCGTCAGGTGGGGGAAGAGTGCGTAGTCCTGGAACATCAGGCCGACGCCGCGCAGCTCGGGCGGCACGAAACGGTTAGGCCCGCACACTTCCTGGCCGCCGAGGAGGATGCGGCCGGATGCCGGCAGGTCGAGGCCGGCGGCAAGGCGCAGGAGCGTCGTCTTTCCGCAGCCCGAATGGCCAAGCAGGCAGACGATCTCGCGCGGCTCGACCGCGAAGCTCACCCTGTCGAGCGCCGCCAGCCCGCCATAGGCGAAGCCCACATCGGCAAACTCCAGGGCATGTCGCACCGTCGCCTTCACAGCGAGCGCTCCGCAATGGGGCTCAGGTCATCGGCCGCCATGCGGCGGCCGGCCGAGAAGGCCGGAGCCGCCGGCCGGCTCAGTCGCGCCACAGCAATCACCGGAATGAGCGCGAAGGCAACAATGCACAGTGCCGCAACGGCGCCGTCCTCATAAGTGCCGCGGACTGCCTCGCCATAGAGGTGAGTCGCAAGGGTTTCGAAATTGAGGGGGCGCAGGAGAAGGGTGGCGGGCAGCTCCTTCATGCAATCGACGAAGACGAGAAGGGCGGCGGCGCCGAGAGCCGGCTTGATGAGCGGCAGGTGCACGCGGCGCACCGCTCCGGACGCCGTTTCTCCCAGACTGCGGGCGGCGAAATCCAGCGACCGCGACAGCTTGCCGAGGCCGGCCTCGATGCCGCCAGCCGAAATGGCGAGGAAGCGGACGACGTAAGCGTAGATCACCGCGGCCACGCTGCCGGAGAGGATGAGGCCCGTCGACAGGCCGAAAGCGACCTGGAGAAAGTTTCCAGTCGCGTTGTCGATGGCGGCAAGCGTGGTGACGGCGCCGAGGGCGAGCACGGTGCCCGGAATCGCATAGCCGAGACTCGCAATCCGCATGAGGGCGTTGCCGATGCGACGACGCGAAATGCGGGCCGTGTAGGCGACGACGAGGCCGAGCGCCACCGCCAGGGCCGTGGCGGCGGTGGAGACAAGCAGGGTGTTGACGATCTCGCGCCCGATCGCCGGCGAGAGACCAGCGAAGCCGATACGCTTGCGGGTTTCGTTCACGAGTTGAAAGACGGGCAGGAGGAAGCCGAAGACGAAGGGCAGGAGCCCGATGCCGAGCGCGAGCGTCGCCCGCCAGCCGACCAGGCGGGTCGGCGCGGCGGGACGAACGCGATGGCCGGAGGCGGCGAAGCGCTGATGCCTGCGTGCCTGCCGCTCGACGAGAATCAGGGCCACGACGATGGCGAGGAGGGCCATGGCCATCTGCGCAGCACCCGGCAGGTTCGAGCGGTTGATCCAGGTGGAATAGATCGAAACGGTGAGCGTCTCGACGCCCAGGAATTCGACGGCGCCGATGTCGTTCAGCGATTCGAGGAGCGCCAGGCTCACGCCGACGACAATGGCCGGCCGGGCAAGCGGCAGCGCCACGGCGAAGACGGTCCTGAGCCGGCCGGCGCCGAGGGTGCGCGAGACTTCGAGCAGGCTGCCGGCCTGCATGAGGAACATGGCCCGGGTCGTGACGAAGACGTAGGGATAAAGGACCAGTCCGAAAAGTGCGATGCAGCCGCCAAGCGAGCGGATGTCGGGCAGGGAGAGGGCGCGGGGATCATCTAGGCCCAGGATCCAGCGCAGCATGGCCTGCACCGGCCCGAGCGGGTGGAGCAGATCGAGATAGGCGTAGGCGACGATGTAGGTCGGCATGGCGAGCGGCAGGAGGAGCAACCAGTCGAGGGTGCGCCGGCCCCTGAACTCGTAGGCCGTCACCAGCCAGGCGAGGCCGGTGCCGATCACCGCCACGACGATGCCGACGCCGAGGAGGAGGAGGGCGGTGTCCTTCAACGCGACGGGGAGGACGTAGGCAAAGAGATGAGGCCAGAGCGTGCCGGAGCTGCCGGATGCGATGACGAGAAGGGCCAGCACGGGCGCGGCGACGAGGAGCGCGAGAAGAGCCGACGCCGCGATCCAGCCCCAGGGCTCACCGCGGCGCAGGCCAAACACACGTGCTCCAGGCAATGCCATTCCAATCCGTCGATGCCGCGCTTCCGGCGCGGCCAGAGTCAAAGCCTCCGCAGGGATGTCACGCGGCGGTCAATTGTCGAAGCCCACCATATCGACCAGGTCGGCGGCGCGCCCGCGGTGTTTCGCCACCTCGGTCAGCGGCACCGAGTCGGGGTTCAGCGTGCCGAAGGCCGCGATGATCGGATCGACCTTGGCCCCGGGATTGACGGGATACTCGAAATTGGCGCGCGCATAGAGATCCTGTGCCTCGGGAGACACCAGGAATTCGAGGAGCCTTACCGCATTGTCGCGGTTCGGCGCATGTTTCGCCACGGCCGCGCCCGATGCATTGACGTGGGTGGCGCCGCCTTCGAAGGTCGGCAGCACCGCCTTGATGGCGTCGCCCCAGGTCTTCTGCTCATCGCCGCCCTTGCCGCTGCGCATGAGGCCGACATAGTAGGAGTTGCCGATGGCGAGCTCGCAGATGCCGCCCAGGATGTCGCGGGCGCCCTCGCGATCGCCGCCGGCCGGCTTGCGGGCAAGGTTGTCCTTCACGCCGGTCAGCCAGGCTTGCGCCTTCTCCTCCCCATGATGGGCGATGAAGGCGGCGATGAGCGCAGTGTTGTAGGGATGGCGGCCGGAGCGGATGCAGATCTTGCCCTTCCATTTGGGGTCGGCCAGCTCCTCGTAGGTGATGGCGTCGGGGCCGCCTTCCGCCTTGGCGTAGACGATCCGTGCACGGAGGGAGAGGGCGAACCAACGGCCCTGGGGATCACGGAGCTGCTCCGGCACGGCGGCGGCAATGACATCCGACTTTATGGATTGGGTGACGTCGCGGTCGACGAGGTCCATGAGATTTCCGAAATCCACCGTCATCAGCACGTCGGCGGGCGAGCGCTCGCCTTCGGCGGCGACGCGTTCGGCCAGACCGTCCTTCACGAAGACCGTGTTGACATTGATGTTGGTCTCGGCAGTGAAGCGCGCGAGCAGCGGCTCGATCAATCCCGGCTCGCGCGTCGTGTACAGGTTGACGTCTGCAGCGGCAGCAGCGCCGGCGACGGGCAGCAGCGCGGCAATTGCAAATGCACAACGGATCCAAGGCGAGGCGAGGTTCTGCATCCGGCACTCCATCGGTTCGGGACTGCCTGTCGAATAGACATCCGATGACCGGGAAGCAAGCGATCAGAACCAGTTTAGAATTGAAATAAGTCCAGAAGATTCACATAGTTAGTCCAAATTCCAGGTGTACTCACCGAAAGTCGCTCGCGGGAACAGCGCGGGATAATCGGTGGAGAAAGAAAATCTTAGCGCTTCCCGCCTAGCCTCGTGCCTTCGACGCCGGTTCCCGCATCACTCCGGTCTTGGTTTCGCCGAACCGGAGACGCATGCGACCATCTCTCGCACCATCCATCGTCCGTGGAATCGTCCCGCCATTCGCCGGCACGCCATCGGTGCCGCGCGGCGCGATCGCGGCGTTCATCATAAGGGTCGTCGGGGCCGGACTCGCCTTCGCGTCGCAGGTCCTGCTGGCGCGCTGGATGGGCGGCCACGCATTCGGCATCTACAGCAGCGTCGCCGTCGTCGTCGCCATCGCGGGCTCGCTCTCCGTCCTCGGGTTCGGCTCGGCGGCTCTGCAGTTCATTCCGGCCTATGGCGCAAAAGCGGAGACGGGCCTCGCCGCCGGCTTCATGCGAGCCGGCGCGTCGATCGCACTCTTCGGCAGCGGCCTCGCGGCAGCGCTCATCGGTGCGTTCGTACTGTGGGCGATCGACCGACTCGATCGCAGCCTGGCGGTTGCGCTCCTCATCGCCGCGACAGCGCTTCCGGCCTATGCGCTCACCGACTTCCTCGACGGCGTCGCCCGTGCACGGCAGTGGATGGTCCTTGCCCTCGCGCCCCCTTATCTCGCGAGGCCGCTTCTGGCGCTGGGCATCGCGGCGGTCCTGGCGGCCGGCGCGGACCTCGATGCCCCCGGCGCAGCGGCGGCCTTTGCGGCGGCGAGCTGGGCGGCGGTGGCAATCCAATGGCCGATCCTGCGGACGAGACTCAAGCCGCTGCTGCTCGGCGCCCGCAAATTCGAGTTCGGGCGGTGGCTGGCGGCGTGCTTGCCCCTCACGCTGTTCGAGGGTTCGATCCTGCTGATGTCGAACGTCGACGTCGTGCTCATGAGCCTGTGGCGCGAACCGCAGGAGACGGGCGCCTATTTCGCGGCGGTGCGGGCGGCGTCGCTGCTTGGCTTCGTTCCGTTCGCAGTCGCCGCTGCGGCAACCGGCAGATTCTCGACTCTCCAAACGGAGGCTCGCCCGGATGCCAGCCGGCATCTGCTCCGGGAGACGCGGCGGTGGTGTTTCGCGACGTCGCTTGCGGGAGCGGCGGCGATGGTGGCGGTGGGCCATCCCCTGCTGTCCCTATTCGGACCGGGATTCACCGCGGCTTACGTGCCTCTTGCGATCCTTGCCGGCGGTTGGCTCGTTCGAGCGGCGGCCGGCGCCTCGCAAGGGTTTCTTATCGCCACCGGGCGGCAGACGGCGGCGACCGGCATCGTCGCCGGCGCCGTCATCATCGACGTCGGGCTCGGGATCATGCTCATTCCGGAGCACGGGATGACGGGCGCCGCCGTTGCATGCGCCGCGGCCATGGCCGTCGAGGGCGTGGCGTCGGCCGCGGTTGCGGCGCAATCCCTCGGGCGAAACCCTTCCTAGTTGAGGCTCGTGAGGTACTCGGCGATGGCATGCACGTCGGCCTCGGGAAGCTTCGCAAGATTGGCCTGGACCTCCGCCATGCCACCGCTCGACAGCCGGTCGAAGCCCATCGTCTCCCCGAAGCGCATGGCGGAAACGAGCTCGTCGACGTCGGCATAGCGGCGAGGCACGAGATTGCGCAAGGAAGGAACGCGGCCCTTGCCCTCCGGGTGTGGACCGCCGGCGAGAAATCGGTCGCGGTCGGCGATCATGAAGAGATTGCGCGGCGTGTGGCATTCGCCGCAATGACCCGGGCCGGTCACCAGGTAGTAACCACGGTTCCAACTTTCGCTCTGGGCGGGGTTGGGCGTGAAAGTTAAGTCAGCAAGCGCGAAATGCTTCCAAACGCCGATGGCGGGGCGCGCCAGCGGGTCGAGCGGCAGGCGGCTTGCAGGATTGTCGGTCTTCTCTGCCGGCAACGAAGCGAGATAGGCCCTGAGGTCGAGGATGTCCTCGATCCGCATGCGATTGTAGGAGGTGTACGGGAAGGCCGGAATGTAGTGGCTACCGCCCGGCGTGATGCCGCGGTTCACCGCATTGACGAACTCGGCATCGGTCCAGTTGCCGATGCCGGTCTCGGGATCCGGCGTGATGTTGGGCGGATAGAGATTGCCGACCGGCGTTGCGAGCGGCTTGCCGCCGGACGGCAAGTCCGCCTGGCGCCCCGGCGCATCGGGGGCGGGACGGTGACAGCCGATGCAGCCGCCGATCGTGTACATGATGCGCCCGTTCTCGACGTCGGGCGTGTGGGCGGGGAGGGCGGCGGCTTCGATCGGGTCGGCGCGGCTCAGGAGATAGAAAAGGACAATCCCGATGGCGCCGAGCGCCACCAGGACGGTCAACAGAGTCGCAAGCCTCGTCCGCCGCAGAGCCAATCAGGACTTGGGCGTGCGGTATTTTTCGTGGCAGCCCTGGCAGGATCCGCCGATCGCCTGGACCGCAGCGCCGAGGGCGGCCTGCTCGGTGACGGCAGCAGCGGCGTTCGATGCCTCCAGGGCCTTCAAGCGAGCCGCCTCGAATCCTTCACGGTCGGTCCAGATCTCGGGCTTGGCCCATGTCTCGGGCGGGCCCTTGTCGGATCCCTCGGGGAAGAGGTCCTTGAGCATCTGGAAGTCGGTGGCGAGCTTCTGGGCGTTCTGCTGGACAGCACCGGTGTCGAAGGGAGCCTCGCCCTGGGCCATCTGGGCCAAAGCCTTGATGGCGGCGCCGTTCTCCTTCATCAGCTGCTGGCGATCCTCGATCGGGCCTGCGAATGCCAAGGTCGCCGACAGGCCGAGGCCGACGGCGGCCGCCGCCAAAATTCGTCTCCTCATCAGACGTCTCCCTGTTTTTTGGGGCTGAATTGTATCACCTGACGTTACCAATACGCCTGACACTTAACAACTATTCCAACGTAACCCCCGGGCAGAGATGAACCCCGGCCAAACCGCCCGGCCGGGCAGGGTTCAGCCGAGCGGAGTTAGGATTTTCTTAGTGTCTCCAATGCAATGGTAATTTAGTTCAATGAGTTTGGTGAGTGACATGCTGACCCCCCAGCCGCAGGCAACGGCTCCCTCGACACAGGGCACCCAGGCCAGGCGCACCCGGCGTTCCGCGCTGAGCCCGGACATTTCGGAGGTCCTCAGCATGCTCGACGCCTATGAAGAGGCCGCGGCCGCGACGCGCCGCTAGGTCCATCCTCCATCTTCAAATCAAGGTTAAGAACGACCGTCCTGATCAGTGGCGGCTTTCGCTGCCCCAGCTCTCGCGCTTGCGGTAGATCGTCGAGGGGCTGAGCCCAAGGACGCGCGCCGCCTTCGGCACGCTGCCGCCGCAGACGGCGATGGTTCCCTCGATCACGTCGCGCTCGATATCGGACATCTGGCGATTGCCGGGCAGGCGTTCGCCGGCCATCGTCGCGTGAACATCGCGCAGCGCCGTCACGGGATCGCGGACAGCGGCGTCGCCCGAGGGGAGGGCGGCGGACGCGAGCGGAAGCATGTGAGCCTCGATGCGGTCGCCGTCATGGAGGACGACGGCCTGGCGGATCACGTTGTGAAGCTCGCGGACGTTGCCCGGCCAGGGGTGGGCGCTGATCCGCTGCTCGGCCTCGGGAGAGAAGGACGAGAAGCGACGGCCTTCCTCCCCGGCGATACGATCGAGGAGGTGACGCGCGATGAGGATGACGTCGTGGCCGCGGTCGCTCAATTTCGGCATGTGCAACGGCAGGACAAAGAGGCGGAAGTAAAGATCCTGGCGGAAACGGCCGGCCGCGACCTCCGCCGCCGGATCGCGATTGGTGGCGCAGACGATGCGCACGTCGACCGGCTCGGCGACGGCCGAGCCGACGAGCTGGATTGTGGACGTCTCGAGAAAACGCAGGAGCTTGGTCTGCAGCAGCGGGTCGAGCTCGCAGATCTCGTCGAGAAAGAGGGTGCCGCCGTCGGCCAGCTTGGCGGCGCCGCTGCGATTGGCCACCGCTCCCGTGAAGGAGCCCTTCACGTGCCCGAACATCTCGGATTCCATGAGATCGCGGGGAATGGCGCCGCAATTGACGGCAATGAACGGTCCCGACCGGCGGCTGCTGCCGGCATGGACGGCGCGGGCGCAGAGCTCCTTTCCGGTGCCGCTTTCGCCGGTCACGAAAACCGGCGCCTTCGAGGCCGCCATGCGGGCGATACGGGCATAGAGCTCCTGCATGACCGGGCTTTCGCCCACGAAGCCGTGAGCGGCTGCGCCGTGCCTTGAGTCTCCGCTTGCGGCGTGAGGCTTCATCTCATGCCGTTCCCATGGCGCCCAAGGCAGCGATCGTGCTGCCGACGCAGGATTTCAACGTCGCGAAATCGGCGGTGCAGCCGGGAAGGTCCTCGGCGAGAAGACGCAGTTCCAGGCGCTCGGCCATCGCGGCCATCTTCGGTGCGGCGAAAGTGCGGGCGAAACCCTTGATCTTGTGGCAGCGGCAGCGGAGATCGTCGCGGTCGGCGCGGGTGAAGGCACCTTCGGCGCCTTCGAAGCTCTCCATCACCTCGGCGATTGCGGCGGTTACGAAGTCGTTCCACATCTTCTGGGCGAGATGGGTGCGGAAGGATTGGAGCGCATCGGCATCGACGAGACCGAGCTCGGAGACGCGGACGACATGGCCCTCGCCCATGGGGCGGGCCGGCGGCGCGTTCTCGTTCAGGGCGCGCTCGAGCGTCAGGCGGATGGCATGGCGGCCGGCCGGCTTGGCGAGAGTCTGGTCGAACACGGCGCGCAGGGCGCCGGTCGCCGACATGTCGGCCAGGAACGCAGAGAACGCAACGATCGGGGTCTTCGCCTTGACACCGCCGAGGGCACGGATTTCGCGGGCCGCCACCACGCCGTCCATGACCGGCATTTCAATGTCCAGTACGATCACATCGTAGTGATTGGTTCGCGCGCATGCGAGCGCCTCTTCCCCGTCTTCGACCGCGTCGACGTCGCATCCCATGCGACCGAGAAGAGCCGCGGTGAGGATGCGGGCCGCGCCCGAGTCTTCGGCAAGAAGAACACGTGGGCGCGACCCGTCGCTGCAGACTATTTTGTGTGGGCTTTTCCGGTTGAACGGATCAGCATCAAGAAGCACGCCCATCACTCCCACTCACGATCTGCACTCACGTTCCCCAAGCGTCGCGTCGATCGTCGTCGCGACAGTTCGGTAACGTTAGCGGGACAGAGTGAAGAAGGTGTTTATTCGAACGCGTCAGAACGGCTCGGCGAGCACGAAACGACACGGCGTGGCACAATTCGAACAGGCGCAGTTAACAAAAGATGTTCGGCGTGAAACTATTTGGTACCGAACATGCGATCGCCCGCGTCGCCGAGGCCCGGCACGATGTAGCCGTGTTCATTGAGGTGCGAGTCGACTGCGGCGGTGAAGACGTGAACGTCGGGATGCTGGCGGGCGAGCTTGGCGATGCCTTCCGGCGCCGCCAGCAGCGTCACGAGCTTCAAGTCGCGCACGCCGGCGTTCTTGAGGCGCTGAATGGCGGCCGAGACGGAATTGCCGGTGGCCAGCATCGGATCGACGAGGACGACGCGGCGCTCGGCGACGTCGGTCGGCACCTTGAAGTAGTACTCGACCGGCTCGAGCGTCTTGGGATCGCGGTAGATGCCGATGTGCCCGATGCGGGCCGACGGCACGAGATCGATGAGGCCGTCGAGAAGACCGTTGCCGGCGCGCAGAATGGAAACGACGACGACCTTCTTGCCCTGCAGGAGCGGCGCCTGCATTGACCCGAGCGGCGTCTCGATGGTCCTGAGCTCCATCGGCAGATCGCGCAGGACCTCGTAGCCGAGCAGCAGGCTGATCTCGCGCAGCAGATGTCGGAAGATGGCGGTCGGCGTATCCTTGTCGCGCATCAAGGTGAGCTTGTGCTGGACGAGGGGATGATCGACGACGGTCAGGTTGGGATAGGCGCTCTTATTCGCCATGCGGGCTTGGTTCCTTCGACAATCGGTGACGGCGGTCGACGGTGGCCGGCCGCCCGGAAAGTGCAAGCGCGGCCGTGCGCGGCGCGGTGCGCGCGACGATGCGGCCCTTGGAGATCACGGCCAACCGCGTGGCACGCAGCCTGACGGCCTCGACGGGATCGGAGGCCTCGAGGACGACGAGGCTCGCCACGCAACCTTTCGCAAGTCCGTAGCCGTCGAGATGCATGATGCGGGCCGGCGCTTCGGTGACGAGGTCGAAACAGCGCCGCATGGCGGCGGGGCTCGTCATCTGGGCGACGTGCAGCCCCATGAATGCGACGTCGAGCATGTCGGCGGTGCCGAGCGGATACCACGGGTCGAGCACGCAGTCCTGGCCGAACGCCACCTCGATCCCGTGGTCGAGCAGCTCGGGCACGCGCGTCATGCCGCGACGCTTCGGGTAGGTGTCGTGGCGGCCCTGGATGACGATGTTGATGAGCGGATTGGGGATGGCGGCGACGCCGGCCTCGCGCAGGAGCGGCAGGAGCTTCGAGACGTAGTAGCTGTCCATCGAATGCATGGACGTCAGGTGCGAGCCGGCGACGCGGCCGCCAAGACCGAGGCGCTGCGTCTCGAAGGCGAGCGTCTCGACATGGCGCGACAGCGGATCGTCGGTCTCGTCGCAATGCAGGTCGACGAGGAGGCCGCGGCTGGCGGCGATCTCGCAGAGTTCGCGCACGGAGGCGCGCCCGTCCTCCATGGTGCGCTCGAAGTGCGGGATGCCGCCGACGACGTCGACGCCGAGGTCGAGGGCACGGGACAGATTGGCGAGCGCGCCCGGCGAGCGGAAGTAACCGTCCTGCGGAAAGGCGACGAGCTGAAGGTCGAGGTAGGGAGCGACCCGCTTCTTCGCTTCGAGAAGCGCTTCGACGGCCAGCAGCCGATCGTCGCACACGTCGACGTGGCTGCGCACGGCAAGAAGGCCCATGGCCACGGCCCAGTCGCAATAGGCGAGCGCCCGTTCGAGCACCGCCTCGTGGGTCAGGAGCGGTTTCAGCTCGCCCCACAGCGCGATGCCCTCGAGCAGGGTGCCGGAGCGATTGATGCGCGGAATGCCGTAGGACAGCGTCGCGTCCATATGGAAGTGCACGTCCACGAACGGCGGCGCGACGAGGCAGCCGGCCGCGTCGATGGTGTCGCGGGCCTCGGCGTCGATGCGCGGCGCGATCGCCTCGATTCGGCCGGCGGCTATGGCGATGTCGGCGCGGCGGCCATCGCTCAAGGTGCCGTTCCTGACCAGAATGTCGACCTGCATGGACCCTCCGCGATCAGCGCTCGCCCCGGTGATAGGGCACCATGAGCGCGCGTGGATAGCTCGCCCGCCGCGACATGACAATAAGGGCGAGGATGGAAAAGACGTAGGGCAGCATCAGGAAGACCTGGTAGGGCACGAAAGCGCCGGCCAGCTGCTGGAGGCGAAGCTGGTAGGCGTCGAAGGCGGCGAAGAGAAGGGCGCCGAACGCCGATTTGAGCGGTCGCCAGGATCCGAACACGACGAGGGCGATGCAGACCCAGCCGCGGCCGTTCACCATGTCGAAATAAAAGGAGTTGAAGGCGGACAGGGTGAGGAAGCTGCCGCCGATGCCCATGAGGGCGCTGCCCGCGGCGACGGCAGCAGTGCGCGCCAGGGTGACGTCGATGCCCTGGGCCTCGGCGGCGGCCGGGTTCTCGCCGACGGTCCTGACCGCGAGGCCGGCCGGCGTCCGGTAGAGGAACCAGGCGACGAGGGCGACGAGCAGGAGGGCCAGATAGGTGAGCGGCGTCTGGCGGAAGAGCGCGTCACCGAGGAGCGGGATGTCGGACAGGCCGGGGATGGGATAGGGAACGAACGGCTCGATCTTGGGCGGCGAGGTGACTTCGGGCAGGACCAGGCGATAAACGTAGTAGGTGAGGCTGGTGGCGAGCAGCGTGATGCCGATGCCGGTGACGTGCTGCGACAGTCCCAAGGGTACGACCATGAAGGCGTGGAGCAGCCCGAAGGCCGCGCCGGTCAGGGCGGCGACGAGCACGCCCAGCCACAGGCTGCCGCCGAGATAGACGGTAAGCCAGCCGGCGAAAGCGCCCGCCGTCATGATTCCCTCGATGCCGAGATTGAGCACGCCGGCGCGTTCGCACAGCAGCTCGCCCATGGTCGCGAAGACGAGCGGCGAGGCGATGCGCACCGCCGCCGCCCACATGCTGGCCGTGAACAGGATCTCGATCGCGTCCACGCATCACCTCCAGCGCAGCCGGTAGCGCGTGAGCATCACGGCGGCGACCATGCTCAGCAGCGCCAGCGCGACGATGACCTGGGCGATGTAGCTCGGCACGCCGGCCGAGCGGCTCATGGCATCGGAGCCGACGAAGATGCCGGCAACGAAGACGGCCGCCACGACGACGGCGAGCGGGTGCAGCAGGGCCAGCATCGCGACGACGATTCCGGCGTAGCCGAAACCGGGCGACAGGTCGAGCGTGAGGTTGCCCTTGAGCCCCGAAACCTCCGACATGCCGGCAAGACCGGCAAGACCGCCCGACAGGAGGGCGGTCTTCACCATCACCCAGTTGACCGGAATGCCGGCGAAGGCGGCGGCGCGCATGTTGAGACCGACGGCGCGCATCTCGTAGCCGGTGGCGGTGCGCGTGTTGATGACCCATACGACCAGGGCCGCGACGACGGCGATCACGAAGCCGAGGTGGAAGCGTTTCCCCGGCACGAGCTTGACGAGCTGCGCATCGGCGACGACTTTCGACGACTGCGGCCAGCCGAGGCCCATCGGATCCTTCAACGGACCTTCGAGGAGATAGCTCACGAACAGGACGACGATGAAATTGAGGAGCAAGGTCGTTACCACCTCGTCGACACCGAACCGCATTTTCAGAACGGTAGGGCCGAGCAACATGGTGCCGCCCGCCAGGACGGCGCCGATCATGAGGATCGGGACGAGTATCGGCGCCGGCAGGGGGAGAAGTCCGGTGCCGAGCACCACGGTCGTCACCGCGCCCATGTAGAGCTGGGCCTCGCCGCCGATGTTCCACAGCTTGGCGCGAAAGGCGACGGCGGCGGCGAGCCCGGTGAAGATGAGGGGCGTCGCACGGGTCAAGGTCTCGAGCTGCGCGAAGGGCGAGCCGGCAGCGCCGCGGGCGACGAGATAGAAAACGGAGAAGGGCGAAACGCCGCTGGCGAGGACGAGCAATCCGGCGAGGACGAGCGTGACGAGCAGTGCCGCCGCCGGATAGACGATGGCGACCGCAATCGTCGTCTCGGTGCGCGGTTCAAGCCGCATCGGCCTCCTTCCCGGCAACCGGACTGTCGAAACCGTGTCCGGCCATGAGCTCGCCGAGGGCGCTGACGGTGACGGCGGCGCGGGGAAGCGGCGGCGAGATGCGGCCGCGATAGGCGACGGCGATCAGGTCGGCGAGCGACATGATCTCGTCGAGATCCTCGGAAATCAGAAGGATGGCGGCGCCGGCGCGGCGGGCGGCGAGCAGGCGGGAATGGACGTAGCCGATGGCGCCGATGTCGAGGCCGCGGGTCGGCTGGTTGGCGACGATGATGCTCGGGTCGGCGGTGAGGACGCGGCCGAGCAGCAGCTTCTGCTGGTTGCCTCCGGACAGCAGCCGAACGACGGCGCCCGGATGCGGGCACTTCACCTCGTAGTCGCGAATGATGGTCTCGGCGAAGCGGCGGGCAGCCGGCCAGTCGAGGAAGCCGCCGCGGCTGAAGGCGCGATGGTGATAGCGCTCGGCGATCACGTTCTCCTCGACGCTCATGTCGGCGACGAGGCCCTGGTGCAGGCGGTCCTCGGGGATGCGGCCGATGCCGGCCGCGACGGCGCGCCGCGGATCGAGGCGGACCTTTTCATCATTTCCCATGACGATCTCGCCGCCGGTGGGCGGCAGAAGGCCCGCGAGGAGATCGGCGAGCGTGTTCTGGCCGTTGCCGGACACGCCGGCGAGCGCCACGATCTCGCCGGCCCTGAGCTCGAGGTCGACGTCGGTAAGGGGGTGGCGGCCGGGAACGCGCACCGACACGCGGCGAAGCGAGACGAGCGGCGGGCCGGGCGTCTGCGGCTCGGGCTTCGGCTCCGGAACCGGCCGTCCGACCATGAGCTCGGCGAGCTCCTGGCGCGTGGCGCCGGCGGTCGGTCGTTCGGCGACGAGCCTGCCCTGGCGCAGGACGAGGACCCGACTGCTCACCGCCATGACCTCGTAGAGCTTGTGAGAGATGAAGATGATGGAGAGACCGTCCTCGACCAGCCGCCGCAGCGTCTCGAAGAGAGCGGTCGATTCCTGCGGAGTCAGGACCGCGGTCGGCTCGTCGAGAATGAGAATGCGCGCGTTCCTGTAGAGCGCCTTCAGGATCTCGACGCGCTGGCGCTCGCCGACCGCGAGGCTGCCGACCGTCGCGTCGGGATCGACGGCGAGACCGAAAGCGTGCGACAGCTCGGCGATGCGGCGGCGGGCACCGCCGCGGTCGGTGGTCAGGCGCCACGGGCTCTCGGTGCCGAGGATGATGTTGTCGAGGACGGTGAGATTGTCGGCGAGGGTGAAGTGCTGATGCACCATGCCGATCCCGGCGGCGATGGCGGCGCGCGGCTCGCCCGGCGGCAGGGGCCTGCCGAACGCCTCGATCGATCCGCCATCGGCCACGTAGTGACCGAACAGGATGTTCATCAACGTCGTCTTGCCGGCGCCGTTCTCGCCGAGAAGCGCTATGATCTCGCCGCGCCGGAGCTCGAGGCCGATGGCGTCGTTGGCCGTGAGGCTGCCGAAGCGCTTGGTGATGGCGTCGAGCCGGAGAACGACCTCCGGCTCGGCCGCGTCCGCCGGCATCAGGTCGACTTCGGCTCGCTGTCGTCGACCTTCACCTCGAACTTGCCGGACCTGATCTCCTCCTCGCGGGCCTTCACCTTGGCCATGACCTCGGCGGGAACCTTGCCTTCGAAGGTGCCGAGCGGCGCGACGCTGCAGCCGCCGTGCTTCATGAAGGAGAAGATCCCGTAGTCCTCGGCGGCGAAGCCCTTGGCCTTCACCTTGGCGATGGCCGCGTCGAGCGTCGGCTCGTAGTGCCAGAGAGCGGAGGTCACGACCGTCTCGGGATAGTCCGCCTGGGTGTCGATGACGTTGCCGATGGCGAGCGCGCCGCGGTCCTTGGCGGCGTCGGAGACGCCGAAGCGCTCGGCATACATGAGGTCGGCGCCGGCGTCGATCTGGGCGAGCGCCGTCTCCTTCGCCTTGGGCGGATCGAACCAGCTGCCGATGAAGGCGACCTGGAATTTCACGTCCGGGCTCGTCTCGGCGACGCCGGCCATGAAGGCGTGCATGAGGCGGTTGACCTCCGGGATCGGATAGCCGCCGACCATGCCGATGTTCTTCTTCTGAGACATAGCGCCGGCGATCATGCCGGTCAGGTAGGAGGCGTCCTGGATGTAGTTGTCGAACACCGAGAAGTTCGGGATCGCCGGATCGGGCTTGAAGCTCGAGCCGATGAGGAAGGCGCGATCGGGATAGTCGCGGGCGACGGCACGCGCCGCATCCTCCACGGCGAAGGCCTCGCCGATGATGAGCTGCTGGCCGGCCTCGCAGTACTCGCGCATGACGCGCTCGTAGTCGGTGTTGGCGACCTTCTCGGAGAACACGTACTCGATGTCGCCGCGTTCCTTGGCGGTGTTGGCGGCCTTGTGAATGCGGCTCACCCATTGCTGCTCGACCGGGACGGTGTAGATGGCCGCCGTCTTGATGGCGGCAGCCTGGGCCCGCACGGACGAGCTTCCGACCATGGCCGCGGCACCCGCCAGGCCCGCAATTTTCAGAACATCGCGCCGCGAGGGCGCCGCCGGTCCCAACCACAACTTCATCTCGATACCTCCCATGTCTCACCGGGCCGTCGTCAGTCCGCCGGCCTTCTGGAAATCACGATAAGCCTGCCGGCGCACCCGAACCAAGGCCATTCGCCGGCGTTTGTGGATATTGCCCGTGAATTCTCGGAGAGGGGCTTGCAGTCTCCCGCCGACCCATCATATGTAACGACGGCTGTTACATTATCGAGGTTCGCAATGTCCGCATCCCACAAGCCCGTCGCGTCCGGCACCCGCATCGGGCATGTGCATCTCAAGGTGGCCGATCTCGACCGCGCCCTCGGATTCTACGTCGGCGTGCTCGGTTTCGAGCTCATGCAGAAATACGGAACGCAAGCGGCGTTCGTGTCGGCGGGCGGGTACCACCACCATATCGGACTCAACACCTGGGAAAGCGCCGGCGGGTCGCCGCCGCCACCCGGAACAACGGGCCTCTATCATGTCGCCATCCTCTATCCGACGCGCGCCGATCTCGCCGATGCGCTCAAGCGGCTCATCGCCAACAGGATCGAGCTCGACGGAGCGAGCGACCATGGGGTGAGCGACGCGCTCTACCTGCGCGATCCCGACGGCAACGGCGTCGAGCTCTATTGGGATCGCCCGGAGACCGAATGGCCGCGCGATGCGCAAGGCAAGCTCGCCATGCATACCCGCCGCCTCGACGTCCAAGGGCTGTTGAAGGAAGCCGAAGCGGCGAACCCGTAGGCCGGGGGCAGAAAAAGACGCAACGCCGATTGACGGGGACCTGAGCCCCGTGAAAACCTCCCCGGCTCGCAAGCCTGCACCGCCGGGGAGATCTCAATGCCGAGCTACATTCTCGCCATCGACCAGGGCACGACGTCGTCGCGGGCCATCCTCTTCGACCGCCGCTTCAAAGCCGCGGCGAGCGCGCAGCAGGAATTCAAGCAGCACTTCCCGCAGCCGGGCTGGGTCGAGCACGACGCCGAGGACCTGTGGAAGACCGTCGTCGCAACGGCGAGGAGCGCCATGCGGAAGGCGCGGGCGCGGGCCAAGGACATCGCCGGCATCGGCATCACCAACCAGCGCGAGACGACGGTCGTGTGGGACCGCAAGACGGGAAAGGCGATCCACCGCGCCATCGTCTGGCAGGACCGGCGGACCGCGGATGTGTGCGCCGGCCTCAAGAGCAAGGGGCTCGAAACCGACATCGCGGCCAAGACCGGACTGCTCGCCGATCCCTATTTCTCCGGCACGAAGGCGGCGTGGATCCTCGACAACGTCCAAGGAGCGCGCCAGCGGGCCGAGCGGGGCGAGCTTGCGTTCGGCACGGTGGACAGCTTCCTCATCTCGCGCCTCACCGGCGGCAAGGTGCATGCCACCGACGCGACGAACGCGTCGCGCACCATGCTCTACAACATCCACCGCGGCGACTGGGACGCCGATCTCCTGCGCATCATCGGCGTGCCGCGCGGCATCCTGCCGGAGGTGAAGGATTCGGCGGCCGACTTCGGCGCGTCGCTGCCGGAACTGTTCGGCGGCGCGATCCCGATCCTCGGCGTCGCGGGCGACCAGCAGGCGGCGACGATCGGGCAGGCGTGCTTCGAGCCCGGCATGGTGAAGTCGACCTACGGCACCGGCTGTTTCGCACTCCTCAACACGGGCCGCCAGGCGGTGCAGTCGCGCAACCGGCTCCTCACCACCATCGCCTACCGGCTGGGCGGCAACGTCACCTATGCGCTCGAGGGATCGATCTTCATCGCCGGCGCGGCCGTGCAGTGGCTGCGCGACGGCCTGAAGCTCGTGCGCAAGGCCTCGGACACCGCGACACTGGCGAAGAAGGCGGATGCGCAGCAGGCCGTCTATCTGGTTCCGGCCTTCGTCGGCCTCGGCGCGCCGTACTGGGATGCCGAGGCGCGCGGCGCCATCTACGGCATCACGCGGGGAACGACGGCGGCGGAACTGGCGCGCGCGGCGCTCGAGTCGGTCTGCTACCAGACGCGCGATCTTCTCGAAGCGATGCGCGGCGACTGGCACGGCGCCAAGGGTTCGGAGACGGTGCTCCGGGTCGACGGCGGCATGGTGGCCTCGGACTGGACGATGCAGTTCCTGGCCGACATCCTGAATGCGCCGGTGGACCGGCCGCGTATTCTCGAAACGACGGCGCTCGGCGCGGGGTATCTCGCCGGGCTGGCGGCGGGCTTCTATCCGGAACCGGACGATTTCGCCAAGAGCTGGAAGCTCGACCGGCGCTTCCGCCCGGCCATGACGGATGCGGTGCGGGCGCGCAAGTACGCCGGCTGGAAAGACGCTGTCTCGCGCACGCTGTCGGCTCCGGTGCGCGAGACGTCCTGACCGGTCAGCGCGACAGCAGCCGCCATCCCCACCACCAGCGCATGACGGTCGTCACGAAGCAGAGCGCGCCGAAGGCATAGGCGATGGTCGCGAAGCTCCGCGGAAGGAGGCACATGAGAATGAAGGCGAGCACCGTCTCGGCACCTTCGGTGAGGCCGCCTAGATAGTAGATGCCCTTGGTCGGGAACTCGGCCGAACGCCGGCCCTGCCGTTCGGCGAGGACGGCGAGGGCGAGGAAGCTCGAGCCGGTGCCGATGAACCCGAAGAGCAGGAAGGCGGCGGCGAGCGCATTGGCCTCGGGATCGGCGAGTGCGAAGCCGAAAGGAACGGACGCATAGAAGAAGAAGTCGAGCGCCACGTCGAGAAAGGCGCCGCGATCGCTCGTGCGGCCGAGACGGGCCACGACACCGTCGAGCCCGTCGCACAAGCGGTTGAGCAAGATGAAAAGTAGAGCCCACAGATAGTGGCCACCGGCGAGGAGGGGAAGCGCGGCGAGCCCGGCGGCGAACCCAGCGAGCGTCAGCCGGTCAGCGCCGATGCCGCGCCGGCGCAGCGCGGCCGCGATCGTTACGGCCGGCTTTTCCGTCCAGGCGAAAATCTGCTTGTCGAACATGCAAGGGGTCCGGAAGGACTGACCCTATTTGAGCACGTAGACCGGCGTCCCGACAGAGACCTTGGCGTAGAGTTCGAGGATGTGGGAATTGTGCATCCGGATGCAGCCATAGGAGGCTTCGCGTCCGATCGAGCCCGGATTGTTGGTGCCGTGAATGCCGTAGCGGCCGTCGCCCAGGATCAGCACGGCGACGCCGAGCGGGTTCGACGGGCCGGGCGGCACCTTGGCCGGCAGGTTCGGCTTGTCCTTGCGCACGGCCGGCGGCGGGATCCACACCGGATTGCGGAGCTTGCGGGCGACGCGCGTGCGGCCCTGCCACTGGCGCTGGGCCCGGCCGACGGCGACGGGATAGCGGAGCGCCTGCTCCTTGCCGATCACATAGTAGAGATGGCGCTCGGCCGTCTTCACGACGATCGCACCGCGCGGGTAGCCGTCGAAGGCCACCTTCTCGACAGCACCTGCCTCGGAAGACCCGAGAACCAGGCACACCAGAATCAAACGCCACGCCACCCAGCGAGCCATCCCCAAAATCCCCAGCGGAAGGATCGCCGCATCCGCCCCGATCATAGGCGGGCAAGGCCCACAAAGTCGACACATGCGATAAGCGACCGTGAGCCAAATTGTCATCACGGTGAAGCGGGAACCGAAGGCGACGCCTTTCGAGCGCACCAACCGCCGCACGGTTGCGAACTGGCATGACGCTTGCTCCTTCCACAGCGGGTTTCGGGTGAATGCCCAAAGCGGGCAGGATGGAGACGTTGACAGACGCCGACCAGCTCGGGCAGGCGGCAGGGTAGCGGGAGCGATCCCACCCCCATGCCACTGCCCGAGTTTTCGCTCGTCATCACCGGCGACACCAGTTTCGGAGAGAACTACCAGGAACGAGAGGAAGCGCGGGGGCGGGAAAACGTCCTCAAGTCGCGCGGCTATGCCTATACGATGGCGAAGGTGGCGCCCATCCTCACCGAATCGAGCCTGGTCATCGCCAATCTGGAAACACCGGTGACCGACATCGACCAGTCACCGTTCGCCGGCAGCAAGGGCTACGTGCATTGGAGCGACGTCGTGGAAACGCCGCGCCATCTTCTCGCCCACAATATCCGCGCCGTCAGCCTCGCCAACAATCACAGCATCGACTACGGCGTCGACGGCCTCCGGCAGACGCTGGAAACCCTGTCGGCGGCGGGCATAGCGAGCTTCGGGGCTGGTCTCGATCTCGACGAGGCCCGTCTCGCCTTCAGTCACGAAGTCGATTTCCCGATGCCCCCGATGCAGGGAAAGCGGCTGAAACTGCTGTGTTTCGCGGCCTTTGCCGTCGACGACAAGTACGAATCCCAGTTCCAGGCCTATGCGCGCGAGGGAAAGCCGGGCACCAACCCGCTCGCCGTCGCCGAGCTCGCCCGCGACGTGAAACTCGCCAAGGCCCTCGACCCCGATGCGTTCGTGGTGACGATCCTTCATTGGCGGCGCGACTACCGGTGGCGGTCGCGCCAGCAGCAGGAAGCGGCCCGCACCCTCCTGCGGGCGGGCAGCGACCTCGTCATCGGCCACGGCTCCCACATGATGCAGCAGATCGAGAAAATCGAGGGACGCTGGGTGGCGCACGGGCTCGGCAACTTCGTGTTCAACAGTCCCGGCCGCTACGAGGCGATGGGCGTGCCTCCCTACAGCCTGGTGGCACGGCTGGTCTTCGAGCAGGGCGGGCGTCCGCGCCATATGCGCCTCTATCCTCTCATGACCAACAACCGCGCCACGGGCTACCAGACGCGGTTCGTAACCGAAGGCGAGTTCCACGAGGTTCGCGAACTGCTCCTCGAGCGGTCGCCGGAGCCGAAGGAATTCCAGGCCGAGATCAAAGGCGGCAGCGACCGGTTCGGCCGCTATCTCGAGGTTCCTCTCGCCGGTCACGACACGGCGCGATAGAGGGTATTCATCGCAATCGGATTGAAGGACTTCTTGACGTCGGCGAGACCTGAGCGGCCGACGTCGGATGAATCGTTGAAGTAGCGCACACCGTCGAGCTTCATCATCAGGTGGTGGCGCTGAAGGTAGCCCAAACCAGTCACGCCGTGATCGGAGATCGCCACATAGAGGCTGCCATAGGCCGGGGTGATGCCGCCGCCAAAACTGAAGGCACAGATGCGGTCGTTGATGGTGATGATCTCACCCTTGATGATGCCGTCGGAGAAGGAAAGGGCATCCTCGACGCAGCTGCGCATGTAGGTGAAGCCCGAGACCTCGATGTCGCGGTCGTTCTGCAGGTGGCGGCGCCAGGATTTGAGGAGTTCGAGACAGGGCGCGATGTCGCCTTCGCGGTACTCGCGAATCTCGAGGGCAGGGATGCGGCGAGCCTTGCTCAGGTTCCGGCGCAGGCGATAGAATTCGGGACCGTTCGCTTCCCGGATGGGCTCGCTGTCGTAGATGTACTCCGCCTCCACCGCGCGGAAATCGAATCCACATCGCCCGACGGCTCCCTTCTGCGCGTCGTCCACCCACATGATGCGTGTCGTCTTGCGCTCGTTGAACTCGCGAAGCCGGCCTTGGGCATGCTTCAGGGCCTTCGGAGAGAACGGATAGGGCGGCAGAAAAAGATCGAGATAAAGCACCTCCTCGCGCAGGCGCAGGTAGTAGAGGCAGATAGCGCCGTCGAAGACCTCCCAGAGCAGCGTCTGGGTCGCTCCCTGCGCGAAGCCGTAGAGGAACGGGAAGTAGTAGAGCCACGAGCGCTGGGCGCTCGCGGTCGCGGCGCCGACGAACGTCGTCTGGTCACTGAGGGCGATACGGCTCAGCTCGTCAAGATCGTCCGGTACGGTCAGCATCGATCAGGCCCCAGCATTCGGCGAAATCCTTAATGCCGGAAAGATGCATGCGGCGTGCCAAGGTTGAGACGAAGCAGAGGCGGCCTGGTTATTGCAGGCGCAGGCATGGAAATGGCCGAACTCTTTACCTTCCCGACGCCGCTATGGACGCCCGACGAACTCGTCGCGGCGACGAGCGGAACGTGGGTTCGCAAACCCGATCCGTCCTGGTTGCCGGCCGGCATTACCTACATGCGGAGATTGCAGTTCCTGAAACCCGGCGACATCTTCGTCGCCATGGACATGGCGACCCGGCGGCGGGTCGAGCTGCGCAAACCGCTGCAGCTAAACGAATGGGATACGGCGGAAGAGCTTCCGACCTTCATCGCGGCCGGCATCTCGGCGGTGATCGCGCAGCGCGACGTGCCCCCCATGGGCTTGCCACTTCTGCGAGTGGCGAATTCGGGCTTGGCGGTTCTCGATTTGGCACGGGCGGCGCGGCGCCGGTTCACCGGCAAGGCGATCGCGGTAACCGGGACGGTCGGCAAAAGTACCACCAAGGAGATGCTTCGCCACGTGCTCGGCCGGCAAGGCCCGACCTATGCGACGATGGCGAACTACAACAGCTATTTCGGCGTGCCCCTTTGCCTCGCCCAGACGCCGCGCGAGACGCGGTTCGCAATCTATGAGAACGCGATCACAAGCCTCTACCGCGAGCCCGGCCCGATCACGACGATGGTGCAGCCGCACGTCGCCATCTTCACCGCCATCGGCCGAGGACTCGAACCGAAGGTCGAATCGCTCGAGGCCATCGCCGACCTGAAGTCGCGCATGTTCAAGGGGCTATTGCCGGGGGGCACCGCGATCTTGAACCGCGAAATGCCGCTGTTCGAACGGGTGCGCGACCATGCTCTTGCCTACGGCGCCGGGCGCGTCGTCACGTTCGGAGAGGATCCTGGTGCAGACGTGCGTCTGCTCGAAGCCGAGCTCGCGTCGGAGTGGAGCACGGTCGTCGCTTCCGTGCACGGCGAACGCATCACCTACGAAGTGCCGCTGCCGGGGCGCCCGATGATTCTGAACAGCCTCGCCACGCTCGCGGCCGCCGATGCCGTCGGCGCCGACTGGCGGCGGGCGGCACGGGACCTGACGAGCTACGAGACGAACGAGGGCAAGCTCAAGCGCCTGCGCGTGCCGATCGGAGGCAGCGACTTCGAGCTCATCGACGACAGCTTCAGCGCCGAACAGGCCTCGATGATCGCCAATTTCGAAGTGCTGTCGCTCGCTAGGCCGCGCAGCGGCGGACGACGGATCGCCGTGCTCGGCGAGATCGGAGGCCTCACCAACCCGGAAGAAACGCATGCCGAGCTCTCCGGGCCGCTCATCGCCTCGGGCGTCGACAAGGTCTTCACTTATGGAGACGGGCTGCTGTCGCTGCGCCGGAAGCTGCCGGAACGGCTTCTCGGCCTGCACTCGGCTGACCCGCACATGCTGGCCGGCGCGGTTCTGGAAGAGGTGCGGCCCGGCGATGTCGTGTCGGCCAAGGGCTGCAGCATCACCAGCGCCTTCGAACGGGTGATGCAGGACTTGCGGTACGGCCGGCCGTCGGCACCTGTGGCGATCGATACGGACCGGACGCTGCCCATGGGCGAGGGACCCGTCCTGGCGGCGCGTCACAAGATCGACATCGCCTTCCTGGGCGATACCTATTTCGGCGAGCACTACCAAGAGCGACGCGAAAAACGCGGACGGCTCAACTACCTCGCCCGGCATGGATACGGCTACAGTCTGAAGCTCGTGCACGGCTTCCTCGCCCGCAACGACTTCGCGATCGCCAATCTTGAAACGCCGCTCACCGCCGAGCGCCGGTCACCCCTGCACGACAGCAAGCGCATCTTTCACTGCGATCCTCTACAGACGCTGCGCGCACTGAAGCTCGCCAACGTCGGCGCGCTGGCGCTCGCCAACGATCACGCCATGGACTTCGGCGCCGACGGCCTGGCCGAGACGCTGGAAGCGGCCAACTCCGGCGGCCTCCATACGCTCGGCGCGGGCATGGACGCGCGGAGCGCCGAGCGCCCGCTGCGCATCACGGCCAGGATCCGCGACAAGGCGGTCCACATCAACGTGCTGGCAGCGTTCCAGTACGAGAATCAGTTCGATAGCCTCGGGGTCTATGCCGATGCATCGCGACCCGGTGTTTCCCCGGCTTCCGGCGCTCTGCTCGACAGGATCGCCGAGCTCAAGCACAGCGAACCGCATGGGCTCATCGTCGTCGCCCCGCATTGGGGGCCGAGCTATGCCTGGCGGTCGAACGAACAGGCGGAGATCGCCGAATGGCTGACCGCCGCAGGTGCGGACCTCATCGTCGGCCATGGCGCCCACCACGCCCAGGAAATCGCCAAGGTCAACGACCGCTGGGTGGTCTACGGCCTGGGCAACTTCATCTTCAACAGCGACGGCCAGTATGGCGAGGCCGATGTCCCGCCGCTGAGCTTTCTCGGCCGGCTCAGGCTGGCAGACATCCCGGGAGGGATCGAGAAGTCCCTGCTTCTCTACCCGATCGTATCCAACAACCAAGCGACACACTTCCGCCCGCGGTTCGTCGCGGCGAGCGAGTTTGCGGAGCTCCTGAAGCGTCTCGAAGACCGCTGCCCGGATTTGCGGGGCGGCGATGTCACGACCGGTTGCGACCGCGACGGATGGCACATCCGGCTCGTGCTTTCATCGGGAGCCCATTAAGCCCCGATCGCCATCGATAAGTTAGCGTTGACGGCAGGCCTTCCTTGCCCGCTCCCGGCAGAAGGATCTAAGTACGAGACAGCTGTTGCAGCCCCGTCATCGGTTGCTGCAGTCAGGCTGGGCCGGGTGGTCGTCACACCCGGCTCTGCTGTTTTTACAGCCCCTTAGCGCCGAGCCTTCGTGTATTCGCTCACGATGCGTGATCGAGGAGGGCAAGCACGCCCGCCTCATCCTGGCGCAGTCCGCTTGCGGCATTAGACACGAAGCGGCTGAAGGCCAGGAACGACGAGATGTTGTGCTGGATGTAGTCGATCCGCACTTCGTCGCTGCCGCCGCCGCGGATGAACGCGCCACCGGGGGCGCGGCTTTCAAGCTGCAGCCGGAGATTCTCGCGGACCTCCTGGGTCATCATCGCCAGGGAGGGAGAGGCGTCGGCATCGCTGCCCCTGCTGCGCAAGCGCACATAGGCGAGCAGTCCTTCGGAGCGGCAGGCGATCGGCGTGCTGCGGCCGTCGCGGCGGTACCTGGGGAAATAGAGAATGTGCTCGGCAATGCGGCGGGCGTGCTCGGCATAGACGTCGAGCGGGCGGGCGGCATAGAGCCGCTCGAGGGCATAGAGCATCCAGTGACTCTGGGCGACGACGCCGTAGTCGCGCTTGGCGAGGCTGTCCTCGCCGCGCACGGCGCAATCGAGCCACTGCTTCTCGCCGGTGACCTCGTGGAGGCGAAGGAGCCCGAACAGGGCCTCTCCCGTGTAGTAGTCGGAGCGAAAGTCACGCTCCTTGCCGGTCGAATAGACGCGGGAATGAACGAAGTCTCCGTCGGGTCGCTGCTCGGAAACGATGTAGCGGCCGAGCGCGCGCGCCGTTTCGAGGAGGCGCGGTTCGGGGCGGATCTCATGGAGTTCGGCAAGGGCAAGCAGCGCAAGACCGTTGCCGCCGAGCTTGATATGGCCGTCGTCGACGACGCACAACATTCCGTCGCCGTAGGGATGAATGCATTCCGCCGTCAGGTAGCGCAGCGACCGGCGAGCCGTCTCGATCACCTCGTCCAAGTCGCCAAGGCGACGTGCGACGTCGAGCATCGACCAGGCCGAGCCGCAATGGCGCAGGACGTTGTACTTGCGTCCCGGCCGCGGCGTTTCACCGGCGCGGTAGCGGTAGATGAAGCGGCCGTTGTCGAGGACAAGGCGGGAAAGCATCATCGCCCCTTGGCGGGCGATCTTCGCGGCATTCACCGAGTTGATGGCGGTCATGACGTTCCGTCCTAGCTATCCATCATTTCTAGAATCGCCGATGCCGGCGATCCATCAAAAGCGATCGATGTCCTTAACCGAACGCTAACGCTGGCCGGCGTGCCAACAAAAAAGCGCGGAGCTTTCGCTCCGCGCTGCCGTCACGATCTCGGCCTCGTCAGCCGCTCGAGCCGTCTTCCCACTTCACCCGAGTGACAGCGTAGCTGCCATCGGCCACGGAAACGCTTTCCGGTCCGGTCTGATCGATGATCAGGCCCTCGCCAGGGACAAGCGATCCCAGGACGGCTGCGCCCGGAACTTCGGGCGGCATGCACCACCAACGGAGCGTACCAGAGATGCCAGGCGTCCAGCGCCCGTCCGGACCGCAGTTGCCGCGGTCGTCATCATCGTCGTCTCCGTCGTCATCGTCATCGTCATCGTCGTCATCATCGTCGTCATCGTCATCATCATCATCGTCATCATCATCGTCATCGTCATCATCATCGTCGTCATCATCGTCATCGTCGTCATCATCGTCATCGTCGTCATCATCGTCATCGTCGTCATCATCGTCATCATCATCGTCGTCATCATCATCATCGTCGTCATCATCATCATCGTCGTCATCATCGTCATCATCGTCATCATCGTCATCGTCATCGTCATCGTCGTCATCATCATCGTCGTCATCATCGTCATCATCATCGTCGTCATCATCATCATCGTCATCGTCATCATCATCGTCGTCATCGTCATCATCGTCATCATCATCATCGTCATCATCGTCATCGTCGTCATCATCGTCGTCATCATCATCGTCATCGTCGCCGCGACCAGGGTCATACTGTCGTCATCATCATCATCGTCGTCATCATCGTCGTCGTCATCGTCATCGTCGCCGCGACCAGGGTTGTACTGGTCGGACTTGTCATTTCCATTTCCCTGGTGGGACTTGGAGCCGCGCTCGTTTCTGCTCTGCTTGCCCTTGCCCGAAACCTTGATGAACTGCTCCATCGCCGTGACGGAGGCTTCGGTGGCAAGACCTGCCTTGACGGGCAGGGTCATCGCGTTGGCGTGGATCGGAAGACCCGAGATCGCCAGGGTGTTGGCGACGACGAAAACAGTCCTCATCACGCCCAAAAGAACGGTGCCGGATTTCCGGCTCCCGAGGGCAATTTCCGGTGTCAAGGAATCAGGAACTTCAGAAGTAGGTTTGCTCATTCGATCTCCCCAAACAGACGGTGCGCGCCTCGGTTGCGGCCGTCTCTTTCCACGGAAAAGCCCGTAAAAAGGTGGTGCAGGCGTCAGCGTCTCAATTGAACCGCCACATCTGAGGAGGTTTTACATGAGCTTTTACTTGAATTGTTTTGGACTTTAATATTTAGTTAAGTAGTTTTGTGTATATCCTTGTGACCAATACTGAATAGATACACGCGAATTGCGAGCTAACATCTTTAAGCAGCCAAAAAGATACAGGCGGTTTACTGTAAGTTTACGAAGTTGCTTCGCGCTTTGTGAGGTTTCATCGAGCGCGGAGGGAGGCTGCCGCTGCTTCCCGTGTCCCCAAGCCCTTGTTAAAACGGTCCCCAAGGCAGCGGATTAACGGTCGGGTGGGACATGACGGTCGCTGATATCGGTCTCGTGGGTCTCGGCGTGATGGGCGCCAACCTCGCGCTCAACATGGCGGAGAAGGGCCACACGGTCGCGGTCTTCAACCGAACGCCGGCCCGGACCCAGGAATTCCTGGGCGGCGCCGGCGCGCTTGGTGAACGGATCGTTCCCACGGCTAGTCTCGAGGAGCTCGTCAGGGCCATAAGGCCGCCGCGACCGGTCATCCTGATGATTAAGGCGGGGCCGGCCGTCGACGAGCAGGCGGAGACGCTCGCTCCCCATCTGGGGGGCGGCGACATCCTGATCGACACGGGAAACGCCAATTTCCGGGACACGCAGCGCCGGTGCCAAACATGGTCGGCCAGAAAGGTCGCTTTCCTTGGCGTCGGCGTTTCGGGCGGCGAGGAGGGGGCCCGCAACGGGCCATCGATCATGGGGGGCGGACCCGAGGATGCGTGGCGCCGGATCGCCCCGATCTTCGAGGGCATCGCCGCCCAGGCCAAGGGCCGGGCCTGCTGCGCCAGGGTGGGGCCGGACGGCTCGGGTCACTTCGTCAAGACCATCCACAACGGCATCGAATACGCCGACATGCAGATGATCGCCGAGGCCTACGGCCTGATGCGCGACGGGCTCGGCCTTTCACCCGATCGCATGGCGGCGATCTTCGCGGCCTGGAACGGAGGGCCGCTGCAATCCTACCTCATCGAAATCACCGCCAGGGTGCTCGAGGCGCGCGACAGCAGAACGGGCGGACCGCTCGTCGACGCCATCGTCGACAAGGCCGGGCAGAAGGGAACGGGACGCTGGTCGGCGATCGAGGCCCAGGATCTCGGGACGCCGGCGACGGTGATCGAAGCGGCGGTCGCGGCGCGAAGCTGGGCCGCCGAGAAAGTGGCACGCATCGCCGGCGAGCGGTTGTTCGGCAGGCCCGCGGGACTCATACCCGGCGACCTCGGAAGCGAGACCGAAGCCATCGGCACGCTCGAAGACGCGCTGCTCGCCGGGCGGATCATCGCCTACGCGCAGGGCTTCGCAGTCATGCAGGCGGCATCGCTGCACTGGCAGTGGTCGCTGCCCCTGGGCACGATCGCGGAAATCTGGCGGGCCGGCTGCATCATCCGCTCGGCTTTCCTGGACGACATCGCCGCGGTCTATGGACGCGGCGAGGGAGCCGACACCCTCACGCGGGCGCCGCATTTCGCCGGCGTGCTCAAGAAGACCGAAAGCGCCCTCAGACGTGCGGTCGCCGCCGGCGTCCGCGGCGGGCTTCCCGTCCCGGCGCTCGCGTCAGCTCTCGCCTACTTCGACTACATGCGGACGGCGCGATCCACGGCCGACCTCATCCAAGGCCAGCGCGACTTCTTCGGCGCGCACGGGTTCGAGCACCGCGACCGGCCCGGCGAAGTCGCGCATGGACCGTGGTCGAACGCCCAGGGCTGAACTACTGCTGGGTCGTTCCCTGCTGCGACGGCGCGGGCTGCTGCTCGGGACTCGTTCCGGGCTGCGCCTGGGTCGTCGAGCCGGTCTCGACGGCATTGCTGCCATCGGGCGGCGGCGCCTGAATGCTCGAAAAGATCCAAAGTCCGAAGCCAAGGATCGCGACGACGGCCACGGCGACGACCAGCGAGGCGCCAGCCATGGAGCGGGGTCCGGCGGTGTCGCGCGAGGCCGGATCGCGATGGTCTGATCCTTCGAGATCGTAGGCCGGGCTCGGCGGCGGCGGCGTTTTCACCGGGGTCGACTTGGCAGAACGCTTGATTGGCTGTTTCACGCGGAATCTCTCCTCAAGAAGCCAACGGAAATTGAAGGCAGCAGGTCAACCGCAAACGCCAAGCCTTGGTTCCGCATCGACCAAGCGGGAGCGAAGCGGTCCGCTCCCCGCCCAGTCCGGATACGAAGCGGTCGTCAAAGACACCCGATCGGCGCGCTTCTCGATCGCTCCCCCAGCGCATGCCTGCTTTCTAAGTCGCGCTGACCTCCACCGTCCGCCAATTGCGCAGGAGCACCTCGGTCTCGACCAGCTCCACCTGCTGCTCGAATCTCGGCAGGAGGCCCTTGAGCATCGCCGCCTCGCCATCGGCCCTCGAGCCTGCAACGCCGTCCTTCAGCACGATGACCCGGTAGCCGAAATCGATGGCGTCGATCAGGCTTGCGAGCACGCAGACGTCGACCTCGACACCGCTGATGATCAACGTGTCGGGCCGTCGGTCGTACAGGATTTCGCGCAGCCGGCTGGATGCGAAGACCGAGTAGACGAATCTGTCTACCACGGTGGCCGGTGGGACATAGGCGCGAAGAGCCGGCACGATCTCGAAAACCTCCGGCGGAAGCCGGGACGCGAGCATGGACGGCGTATCGGCGTAAAAGCGGCGCCACTGGCCTTTCGCATCCTCGATGCCCGACGGCGTAAGAAAACGTGTGAATACCGTGCGTTCCGGAGCCCAGGCGACGCATTCCTCGACGGCCGGCAAAATGCGGCTCACGGCGGGCGATGCCCACTTGGTCGCTTCCGAGAACATCACCTGCAGGTCGATCGCCAGATGCAGCGCGCGGTCACCGATCCTGCCGAATTTCAGGCCTTCGACATTGGTCATGACCGGGGCCCGTCGGAAACGGCGAGCCATAGAGTTGCCAGGATTGATTGCCAGACATGTGAGATGGCCTTGACGGGATAGTTGAGGGTGGCATCATCCCAACGTCCGGAAGGCTTTTGAAGTTCCTGCGCGATGCGGTCTCTCGGCTTTGAGTTCGTTGGCGGAACGAAGATCGGCACGTGCATGGCGGATGGCCCAGTGGCGGAGGCACCCGAAATGCATATTCGCTTTACCTGTCCCGATTGCGCACGCGACATCGCGATCGGCGTCTACAAGGTCGCGGCCAGTACCCCCATCACCTGCGAGCATTGCGGAGCGGACGTGAACCCCATCACGGCCTGCGAGGCGAGCACGGTCATCGCATTCCGCAGGCTCGCCGTGGATGCGGGGCGCGAGATCGAACATGAGTGTCCGTCGGCACCGTAATTCCGGTCTTACCTACCTTCACGGTGCCGTATCCAGAGCTGGAATGCGCTCCACAGAAGCGCGAGGAACGCGACGATGCGCAGGCCGCGGAAGATCACGTTCGCCGTCGTGATGTGGGCGATCAGCTGCAACGCGCTCAAATCGGAGCGGATACCCTCGCTGCGATAAGTGTAGTAGAGCGCCGCGTAGATCATAAAGATGCCGAAGGCACATCCCGCCGTCGTCCACGCCAGACGACGACCGGCGCTCGCATGGCGCAAGTCGGTCGGGAAGAACGCCACGAACAGCGCCAGGATGACGAAGAAGCCCAGGGTAAAGACGGTCTCGTTCATTCGGTCGGCAGAAGCTCAGGCCGGTTTCACGACGTGGATTCCTAGCTCTTGGGCATTTCAGGCGGCGCCAGCCGGATGAAGGGAGTCTTGGGTTCCACATCGGGACCGATGCTATCTGGGACCGGTCCGCCTGCGTCGCCCAGCGACTTGACGTACTGGTAGAACGAACGGATATCACTCTCGTCCATGGCGCGGACATTGAACCACGGCATCGGCGGCGACGTTTGCAGATGCCTCATGGCAACCACGAAGCCGTTCTCGGTGAGCAGGCTGGCGATCTGCCGGAGATTTGAGGCGTAAGTCGTGCCCCACGGTCCGCGGAAACCGACGTGGTTGCCCAGCATCGCCTTCGCCGGATCGATTTTGCCTTCGGCTTCGTTGTAGCCTTCGGTGTGGCAGTCATGGCATCCGCCGACGATGGACACCTGCAGACCCCGTTCGACCGACACGGTGCCTTGGGCGTGCGATGCACTCGTTCCCACTAGAAGCACGACGACAAAGGCCAGCGAACCAATCCTCATGGGGCAACTCCCGTCTTGGGCTCCATCACTACCGGAAGCGGGGCCCGGCCCAGCACGGTACACCGAAAGAGAGACGCCAAACAGATTTGAGACTTCAGGCCACGGGCTTCACGGCGGGCAACATCGCCGGCGCCTCTATCGCCTCGCCGGTCACTTCTTCCGCCAAGTCGTCCAGGATGCTGCGCCCATCGGCATCGACTGCGCCGGCTATTCCGTATCGTCTTCCGCTGGCGCAGTCTCGTTTCGGTGAGACGTCTCCTTGGCTTCCTTTCGAATGCGTTCGGCATCGATTGCCAAGGGCGGCCGGCCGGTGCGCGGATCGCCGACGGGGTCGTAGCCTTCCGGCTTCTCGGTGTCGGCCATGGCTACGCCGCCTCGCGGTTGAGCTTGCCTTCGGCCAAGGACGACAGAAGCTTGTCGGCGTTCTTCTCCTCCTTCAGCGATTCCTTCAAAAGCTGAACCGCTTCGCCCATTCCGAGCACTTCGCCCCAGGCGATCAGCGTGCCGTAGCGGGCGATTTCGTAGTGCTCCACGGCCTGGGCGGCGGCGAGCATGCCGGCATCGAGGACGTCGTCGTCCTCGGCCTCTTCCATGATCTCCTTGCCTTCCGCGATGAGGCCATCCATCGCCGGGCACTTCTTGCCGCGCGGCGTCTCGTCGAGCAGCTCGAAGATGCGCTCGAGCCTCTCCACCTGGTCCTGAGTTTCGGCGAGGTGCTGCTCGATCGCCTGCTTCAGCTCAGCGGAGTTGGCTTTCTTGGCCATCTTGGGAAGGGTCTGAACGAGTTTCTTCTCGGCGTAGAAGAGATCCTTTACGCCGTGCAAAAAGAGATCGTCGATCGACTTGATGCTCATAGCCGACTCCTTGGCTTGGGAGGGGAGTACAAGACTTGATGGAGTCTCAACTCGAATTGTCCGACTCCGTTCCCAGCATGCGCAAAACGCAGGCCTCGGCGGGCGTTGACGACGAGTAAGCAGGATGAAGACCGCTGTCGCGTACTCTAGAGCGATGACGACCCGTCCGCTTCGCGCGGTCCAGCGGGATAACCGTCGGGCAGCAGCGCGAGCTGACGATCGAGGTGCGCAGCTCTCTGTCGGGCGATCTTCTCGGCGCGTTCCGCGGCGGCGTGATCCCTGTTCTCGAATGTAATACGAATGGTATCGTCGTGGGCGGGGCGGCGTCTGGCTGTCGTCGACATTGGCAAGCACTCCGTGCGCAGAACGGGATCGGTGACAGAACATCAACCAACGGCCCCGCTCAAGGTTCCCAACACCGAGGCGGCTTTGAGGAACGGGAAAGCCCGGCTCGCGGGAGCCGGGCTTTCGACGGTCAACACAACGCTACTAACGAGGAAAAGACTGGCACGACAACCGTAAGCTCGGCCTTTGGTTCCGTCCGCCGCCGATCCTGCCGGTCTAGTGGAATCCGAAGTCGCGGAGCGCGTTACTGCTGCCGCTTGACGTAGTCCTCGTCGTGGCAGCTCGCCTCGAGCTTGTAGTACCCGGACATCTTGTTCGCCACGTAGGGGAGGGTGTTGATGGGCCTCACACAGTCAATTGATGTGGACCACCAGCCCGCCTTACCGTCGATCGTCGTGCGGCCGCTAGTCGATGATCCTTATGGAGTCGGCGTTCCAAATTTCCCGGTGGATGCGCCAACTGCCATCTGGTTGCCGCATCAGGATCTGAACGAACTTTCCCACGACGTGCGTCGTCTTGCCGTCATCTCCAGGGACTTTCTGCTCGTACACGCCAACTTCGTATGCGAAGTCGCCGCTCTCCACGACCTCGACGGCGCGCTGCGCCAGATCGAAGACGCCTCCGTCGAGCGAGTCCCGCCACATCTTCTCAATGCTGGCCTTCCCTGAACTCCGCTCGGACCTGGGCGGAAGGATCTCGGCATCCTCCGAGTAAAAGGATGCGATTTTGGCAGAATCCTTTTCAAGATAGGCGGCAATAATTCCGGCATTTATCGCATCGGCGTCGCTCCTGGCGGAACCGGCTGCAGCTGCCGACGACAGTGAACCGAGAAGGGCCAAGACGGCCGTGAGTGCCAGAAGGTTTCGCATGGAGTGCTCCTGCGGTGACACGCCCCCTCACAAGCTAATTCCACTTCCCGCGCTGCGTCCACGTTCGTCTTAGGGCAGAATGCCGTTGGAGCCGGGCAATCATTTCGACATCGTGACGGCCTTGACTTCCCCGCCAATGGGTCGAAAAGACCTCTAGCCGCTTGCGCGAAATACCCTTGCCCCCTTGTGCTGTCCCAATCGAGCCAGGGTCACCGACACAGGAGTTCGAGATGCCGTCAGAGGGTCCCGAGGATACAAGCACTGGTCGAATTCTCGACACGGTGTGGGCCATCGCAGTTCAGCGAAACCCGATGCTGCTTGCCACTCTCCGCCACGACTATGCGTTTGGACATCTGAAGGACATGATCGACGATTGCATCACACGGGGCTTGTCCGTCGCGGAGACGATTGAGCATGCGGTGAGTGAGCTTCTGCGCACCGCGGCGGCTCGCACCCAGCCAAGTCCCACCTGCGATCACGCAGGCGCCAGCACATCCTAGGCGCGATCCGCGTCCATCGCGTACAGAGGCGCGATGCGTCGAAGGCGCGCTCGGTACGGTATTAATGCTTGCAATTGTGGCCTCGTGAGCCCATGTATGAGAGCATCGAGTTTCGGCCAGGCTCGGCTACGCGTCCCGATTTGGGACCCTCTGCCCACCTCTTATCCAGAACATCGATGCTTTGCGCCGCAGAAAGATCTGCGGCGTCCTGATACTTTTTACGCGAAAGGCTTGTCATGCATACGGGTACAGTAAAATGGTTCAACTCCCAGAAGGGGTTTGGCTTCATCCAGCCGACCGACGGGGGCAATGACGTGTTCGTTCACATCAGCGCCCTGGAAAAGGCCGGCATCAGCAACCTCGCCGAAGGCCAGAAGGTCTCCTACGAGATTGTCGCCGACAAGCGCGGCAAGTCGTCGGCCGAGCGGCTGGAGCTGAAGTAACCAAAGCAGCGCTGCCGAGCTTCCGAACCCGTGGACGTAACGGCGGAAGCTTGGCGAACGTTCGACATCGTCCGCTGAAAGGCGGCAGGAGGAACAAGACACAAGATGCAAGTCATCGTGCGCGACAACAACGTCGATCAGGCTCTTCGGGCCCTGAAGAAAAAAATGCAGCGCGAGGGCGTGTTTCGCGAACTGAGGCGGCGAAAGGCCTATGAGAAACCCTCCGAACGTCGCAATCGGGAAAAAGCAGAAGGTATCCGCCGGGCGAGGAAACTCGCTCGCAAAAAAGCCCAGCGCGAAGGTCTAATCCCCATGGACAAGGTCAATCCGCGTCTTCCCCGCCGCGGGAGCTTCGCTCCACGGCCGATGCAGTAGCAGCGCTGCCCGCGCTCGACCTCACCCGGGTCGACCCCCCGCCAAAAGAAGCGTGATTCGCCGGCAGTTACCCCACGATCGATCTACAATACCTTTCCCGCGAACGTCGCGAGCTCACGGTTGAACCGCGTCGGCTCCTCAAGAAAGGGTGCATGTCCCGCTTCAGCGAACCAAGATGCAGCGCTCGTCCGGCATTTCGCGAGAAGGCGCTCGCTCATCGATGGCAGGACGACGGTATCCAGCCGGCCGTGGGTCACCAAGACAGGCATGGTCAAGGCAGCCAGCACATCATCGGACTCTACGGAGCGGGTGACGAGTGCCGCCCTCACTTTCGCCGGTACCGCGCTGTTCCAGCACAGGGCGCTTTCAAAGTCGTCGCGGGGCAGGGGACGCGCCGTACATCCTTCAAGGAAAGCTCTGATGGCTTTGATGTTCGCCGATAGATCGTCAGCGGTCGCCCCAGGTACGTGATCGAGAAATCCAGGACCTATGAGGGTCCCAAAGGCGGCGAGATTCAACTCCGTCGCCGCACCAACGAAGTTTATTCCTGCGACTGCGTCCTGACCGAAGCTTCTCACATAGTCGCAAATGACAAAGCCCGCATAGGACCAGCCAACGAGGACTACGCTCCTGAGGCCGAGGTGCTCGACGATGGCAGCAATGTCATCCGCCCACAGCTGGGATCGCGTATAGTTTTCCGGTTGTGCAGGCATGTCCGACATGCCGTGGCCGCGCAGATCAAATCCGATGAGACGAAACCGCCCAGCGAGCTCGCTCTCATATTGCCGATGCCAACACAGATAGCTTTGGGACCATCCATGTATGAAGAGGATGGCCGGGCCGTCTGGTTTGCCCCATTCACGCACATGCAACTTCACTCCACCGCCGCCTGCCACTGAATGAATGTTCATCGGATCCTCCGTTGGGGATACGATCCGATGCTGGCTGGCATCCCGTGCAATTGATGTTGGAATTGGTGTTGAAACGGCACGGTCGAGCGTTGGAAGTTCTCCGGCCGTCCCGGTCAGTGGCGATTGGCAGATCCGGCAAGGAAAGCCCTCACTTCGCGGATAAAATCGTCAAAGGCAGGCTCATCGCTCAACAGTATGTGATTGGCGCTCTTGAGATCGACGAATCGCGCACCGGATATTCCGGCCGCCAGGGCCTTGCCTTGCTCGAAGGGAACCGCGGCATCGTTCCTGGCATGAAGCACGAGTGTGGGTACGCGAACCTTGCCAAGAATGTGCGAGACATCCATGTCGCCGAATGCCTGATGAAGCCTGCTGGCACTGACCGGAGAGGCCGTCTCTCTCTGAAGATCGTTGAACCAGGACATTTGCTCGCGGCTGGCCCCGGGTATGAACGTCTCCGTGAACAGCTGTCGGAAAGCCGGATTGTCCTTGCCCCATCCTTCCCGGATCAGAGTCGTCATCGCCTCGTGGGTGTCGATTTCATTCCGGCTGCCGCGCTTGCGCCAGCCCTTGGCATAGCCGCCGTAAAGCACAAGATGAGAAAGCCTCTCCGGGTGGCGAACGGCATAGGCGACCGAAACCGCACAGCTTTGCGAAACGCCCAGGAGTGCGAAAACGTCAAGGCCGATCGTATCGGCGACACTTTCAAGGTCGGCGACCATCGCTTCGAACGACATGTCTGGCGGATTCCAATCCGAGAGGCCATTGCCGCGTTCGTCATAGCGGACCAGCGTATTCTCGACGGAAAGGGCGTCTATCCAGTGTCGCCAGACGGGGCTTTCCCACTCGTACTGAAGATGCGACATCCAGTGGGCGGCGCGAAGGACCGGAGAGCCCTTTCCCGACACTGCAAAGGCAATCCGGGCGCCATCGGAGCTGTGGCAGTAGCGGATCTCCTGGGTCCGCCCGACGGTGCCGGCGCCCCGAACCGGATTCCCAACGGAGGCCGGTGGGGGAGACCCAGCCAACACCCGAACCGCCTGAGACCCTTCCATTTCGGTAAGAGCTTCAGCATAGGGAAGCACTCTGTGCGGTTCGCTCCGAAACCGTGCGACAAGCTCCTCCAAGATGATCAGTCTTGTACGGTCCAGGACATCAGCATGGAACGTGCGCCACGCCTCAAAAACGGGACAGCGTGGCAGGTCGAGGCCCTCCAAAAACCTGCCACGGAACTTCGCCGCGATATTTTCCAGCTCGGCCGTGGTGAAATTTGGCAGAGTCTCGGTCGTTACGTGACCGACCTGCAGGAGATCGATGTCAAGCCCGTCCGTGTCTAGATGGATGGAGTCCTTGTCCGATTGCAGGCGGGACCGTTCGTCACCGGAAGCGAGCGCCTGCCTTAGCTTGGAGAGACTCCATCTTAGCGACGCCCTGGGATCGTCCGGCATATCCCAGAGCATCCGACAGAGATGATCGCGGCGCTGGCGGCGGTTGACAACCGCCAGGTAGGCCAACAGCGCACGCGTCTTCTTCGAGCGGGGCAGGGCGACTTCCTGGCCGTGCCGCAAGACTTTCAGCTCTCCGAGTACCCTGATGTCCAGAGCAGCCATATCGGCGAGGAATCTCCATGCGCCCGGCCATCCTGAGCCGATCGGGGGCCTTGGAGCAACCTCGAAAGGGGTTGGCATTCCGTTGCAGTTACAGTCTGGCGACTCCGACAAGATTCGAATCGGTGACACTCGATCCAGGGGCGGTCGCCCGGACCCTCAAAACGGGCAAGGTGGACTGCCGACGAACGTTGCGTTCAGTCTCGAGAGAACTTGCGAGGCTGGGCTAACTTGAATGCGAAGGGTCAACCTTCGCCCCGGGACCTATCCGTTCAATGCTCCCGGTTCGCACTCATGGGATAGACGAAACTATCTCTTTAGCAGAACAAAACCCCTCGTGCGGTCCTCGTTGTCGGAGTCAGTCGTGTTCATTGCCGCGAACAGATCCGCGGAAGACACCCAAACCGGCGGGTATTTGTATCGCGCGACATCAAGCAAGAGAAAGCGGTCTGTGTCGGCATCATAGGCAGCAAGTGGTGAGATATGTCCGCCCTTTTCCTGGCCGATGCTTTTGCGCAGATAGTTCACGATGACATAGTGTCCCGGCGCATCGAGGTATTCGTTGGCCAAGGCCCGAAACTTCTCGACACTGCTGTCAGAGGCATGGTGGACTTCCGCTGCAATGCCGAAAGTGCTGATGAACCCACCGATCTGGTCGAGGGTCATTCCGATTTCACGCAGAGTTTGCCGCGGCAAGACTTTCTCTGTTGCCTCGGTGAAAACATTGTCCTGAGTGAATGACCTGTAGGGGTCAAACTCAGGGGTCGTAGGAGCTGGGATTTCTAGAGCGTTGAGCACCATCACAATGCTTGCGACCCCGCAGTAGGCTTGATTTGTCTGGGTCACAAAATGGATACTCAACGGCCAATAGGCGTCCAGCGCTTCACTAGCCTGGAGTAGCGCTGAGCCTTGATCGCTATTCAGATTGATCAAGTTCTGGGGGAGGGGCAGCGTTTGAGCGCCCGCGCTTCCCACGAACAGACCCAGGGAAATACTCCATCCAAGCAGCACTTTGCGCATGAGAGCTCTCTTTATCTAAAGGGACCCGCCCCAATCTTCCCGGGCAATCACACTATTCGGATTGTTACGCCGTCCATCCGCCGGCGAAGGGTACTATCTGGCCGACAAAGAAGTCGCTCTCCGGCCCCGCTAGAAACAAGGCAGTCAGCGCGCTCTCGCGGCCAGTGGCGAGCCGACCTACTGGAACTTCCTGCAGCCGCGTCGCAAGGTCCGGCACTTTCCCTGCCGCAGTCGCAAATGAGGTGGGATTCTCAACGAAATTCTGAGCCATAAGGTTGATCTGCACATTGTGGGGCGCCATGGCCAACCCAACGCAGCGAACGTATGAAACCTGTGCACCTCGAGCGGCGCTATAAGCCGATCGGTTGTGTGTACCCCGAAGCGCATTTGCGCTTCCCATCACCACCACCTTTCCAGCGCGGCGGGCCTTCATTTGGGGAAGCACGGCGTGCACAAGCCGGTAAAGCGGATGAACCATGGTATCAAACATCGTCTTCCACAGTGCTTCCGTGGTATCCTCTTCAGCGATGATACGCGGGTCAGGCGCGATGAGGTTTGCGACAAGAACATCAACATGCCCGGCATCCCTGATCAGCTCAGCTGAGGCGTCAACACGGCGTAGATCTCGTGAATCGGCCACGACTTCCGCTCCCTCCTCGCGGAACAGCTCGGCAATGGCTGGCCCCATGAAGTCCATCGCTTGGGTCACGACCACTCGCCGCCCACTCATACGTCCGCTCATCGACGGCCCTCCTCCCAGGCAAAGGCTTGCCGGCTACTGCATGCGACCGGCATCAAGACTGCCCCGCTATTGCTCGCTCCAAGGTTTACGCCCTTAACGTGCCGGAGGTTAGTCACAAATGATCAGTCTCTGGAATTGGCTGACTGGAGATCAATGCTGTTCGTCCGACTGATCGCTTCTAAGTATCTTGCCGACTGCGACATTCGAAAGCGGTCCTCGACTCGACCTGATCTGCGTGTCAGGCGGTGGGACAAGGCATCCGAGACGGCCAGGACGCTGATGGTTCACCGCAACGAGATGGCCCATGCAGGGATCAAGCAGGGACTCGAGAAACGAGATGGGACAGCACACATCGCGCAAGAAAATCGGCGCGGAGCTCAATAAGAGTCAGTATGCCAGCCACTTGGGGTGCATTCCCCGTTGTGCGCTGCAAACAATACATCGTAAAAGGTCGATGGGATCCCCATGTTGGGAACACAGGACTGCAGGACCAGAGCCGTGGGCTCAGATCGATGCTGTCCACCCCTCGCGTTCGGGAAATGAACGCCATCAGTTGAATTGGAACTCATTATGGACGTCGTAGTCAGAACATACACTGGCGACGGTTCGAAAGAACTGTTTTCGTTGTTGGAGCAGCGTAAGACAGAGGTTGAAAACCTTATGCGCTCAGTCAAAGGATTTGAGAGTTACACGCTTGCCCGTAGCAGCAGCGGTGAGGGCGGGCTTTCGATGACCGTTTGCCAAGACAGGGCAGGTACTGAAGAAAGCGGTCGAGTAGCGAAGGAATGGATCGCGAAAAACGCCGGCAACATTGGCGTAGATGCGCCAAAGGTGTCTCAAGGCTCGATAATTATTCACGCGACAAAGCACTAGTTGGCTGTAGCTGAGCCCGGTCAGGCACTAGCCGACCGGGCTCTCTCACTTTGGTGCGCCGTTCCAACTGCGAGAGCCGCCGGGTCGTTGCGCGCGAGACGTCGCAGCCTAGCCTGGGACGCCTGCTATCGAAAAGTTATTCGATTGCAATCGCAGGCGTGCGCTTCTGGTTCGCCTGAGACCAAATCCTCAACGATCTACGTTGGTATGCCTTGGTGGCCGCTTGTGTGGTCATTTTTCGGATAGTTGACTGGCGACCCCGACAGGATTCGAACCTGTGACCCTCAGTTTAGGAAATAGAGGGAAGCCGTTGCCAGCATGTTTCCGGGAGTTTTCCACAGCCACCTTTACCCTTGAACTGTGGACATTTTGATCGCATCTAGTTTCCGGGCGTTGCCGGGACTATGGGCGAACGGTGGCGACCCGGTGGCGACCCAGACGAACTGGTGACCATTACCGAAATTGTAAAGCCCGTCCCGAATGGCCGTTCGAGGACCCATGGCAACTGCCAATCTCACCAAGCGCACCGTTGATGCTGCCCTTCCCAAGAGCGACCGCTACACGATCTTTGACAAAAGCCTCACCGGATTCGGCCTGAGGGTGTTTCCGAGCGGCGAGAAGTCGTGGGTGATCGAATATCGCCCCGGCCCGCGCGGTCGTAAGACTGCCAAGCGGCGGTTTACCATCGGATCCGCCGCGACCATTCCGCCCGACGAGGCCCGTGAGCGGGCCAAGACACTCCTTGCACAAGCGCAGATAGGGCGCGACCCAGCCGCCGAGAAAGCCCGCCAGCGGCAGGCGAGCACGCTCTGCCGAGCTCTCCAAGGCCTTCATCAAGGACCACGCCCAGGCCAAGCGCAAAGCCCGTACAGCGGCCGGCTACGAGGACATCCTCAACCGGCTGGTCATTCCTGAACTGGGGACGCGGAAGGCCGCGGAGGTTTCGCGGGCAGACATCGCCAAACTCCACCTGAAGCTGAAGCGAACGCCCGTTCAAGCGGACAACATGGTTGCCCTTATCGGGACCGTCTATTCATTCGGTGCGGGGGTGGGTCTGGTGCCTGAGGGCATAAACCCTGCCAAGGGTATCAAGCGATATGGCGGCACCCGCCGTGAGCGGTACCTGAACGATGAGGAGCTCGGCAAACTGGGCGCGGCCATTCGTGAGGCGGAGACGGTCGGCCTGCCCTGGGCGATTGACCGCAACAAGCCGGGCTCCAAGCACCTGCCCAAGGATGCTGACAAGCGGCGCAACAAAATTACCAAGCACGTCGCTGCGGCTCTGCGCCTCCTGATCCTGACGGGATGCCGGCTTCGCGAGATCCTCCACGCACGCTGGGAGCATGTCGACCTGGAGCAGGGGGTACTCAAACTCCCCGACCACAAGACTATTCGGAGCATGGGCCCCAAGGTGGTTGTTCTGAACGCGCCGGCCATTGGCGTTCTCGGCAACCTCACCAAGGTGGGGCCGTACATCATTCCCGGGGACGATCCAAAGACGCACCGGGCAGACTTGAAGCGTCCTTGGGAGCTGGTCTCGCGACGGGCAGGGCTCGATAACGTCCGCATTCACGATTTGAGGCACACACATGCCAGCGTCGGCGCCGGCAGCGGCATCGGGCTCCAACTCGTTGGCAAGCTTCTCGGCCACTCAAGCCCACAAGTAACCGCTAGGTACGCTCACGTCGCGGACAACCCGCTTCGGCGGGCGAGCAATCGTATCGGCGCCCGCATTGCGGCTGCCATGGGTGAGACAGGTAAGCCTGCCGCTTCAGTTACCAAGCTGCGGCGACGGAAGTAGTTTGTGAACGCGTGGGGATAGGGCGGCCACCCGACAAGCCGGAATACACCACCGGTTTCCCCGCGCTCCTCTGGTGATCGCAAGGTGTGGCGATGAGTGCGATGTTGTGATATGAAGTTCTGGGCCGAACGAAAAAACGCGTTTGGCCGTACGATCAACCCTGGCTATATGTTTCTTGCTGCGGGCGCTAAGCAGTCGGCCAGGCGCATAATTTCCGATGAGTGGAACGACCAAGAGTACCGTACGAGCATTATGCCGCCGCGGCTTCCCGCCGCCTGAGGAGCTGGACGGGAACAGAGATTCACGTTGCTAGCAACTTGCTTGCTGAGCGACGACCGGACCTTAGAGCGCCGAGCCCTATGCGTCCAGTTCCGGAGGACGGGGGACGCCATTAGACCCAGCTATCGCCACCGATAATTCGGTAGGAGTGGATCGCAACGAAGAGGAGCTCGGCCAGCTTTGGAGATGAGTCGGCCAGATCCGCAACGAATCGGCTGCCATTAGCACGGAAGTTACAGCTGAAAATGGTGACTTGGTTGAGGTCAGGTGAACTTAGTCCAGTTTTACGCCCCTTCGATGGTGGGCCCGTGGGGAAACCGACTGCCAGCTTCGCACTGGAACACGGAACGATGGGGAACTCGTTTTTGGCATGGGCCAAATGAACCCGGCAAAATCCATTCTCACCGAAATCGAGGTTAGCCCAAGCCAGTCATTGGATTTTTGTAACCGACGGAGAGCTTGAATGCCTGCTTAACTCGCCCTACCTACCGTGGGAGCGACAGAAAAAGCCAGATTGGCGACATTTCGCGATCCTTCGAAGCCCAAGATGCGAAAGTTGATCGAGGAAATGCCCGTCAATTGTCAAAAACAAGATTGCTCGTCAGTGAAGGACGCTGCTGGCGGAGTTGTCGAAAGGGCACGAAAGTGGGGAATCCGAGGATCAGCTTGGAACGCGCTTCAACAGCGGATCTATGGGAAAGAAATATCCCCAGCGAAAATCGAAACCGCGCGCCGGCGTTAAATAAATCCCCGAAACATTTCTTGACGCAAAGAGGTGTCCTATGGAGATGTCCTCCATACGGAGCCTGCACTGACCTCCATAGTCGTTACTCGCTCCATTAGGCTGCAGTCGTGCATCTTTCCTCCAACAGTCGGGAGTTTCCCGTCGTTGTTGGAGAGGTTGAATGTCAGTTTCCGATATTTCCTTGACAGGATGCTCAGCACCGCCGATGCTGCAGCACGTTGCTCTGTTGGCAAATCCACCCTCGAAAAGCTTCGCCTCACGGGTGGAGGCCCAAAGTTCATCAAAATCGGAAAGCGGGTCATCTATGACCCGGCCGACCTTGATGCATGGCTAAGGAACACCGCTTTGGTTCGACCACCGAATATCAAACTCAGCCCGAGCTGCTTAGCGAACATGAAAACGCCGCCCCACCGAAGGGCGGCGCTCTTTTTGAGAAGGCCCGGTTTGGAGACCGGCAGAGAAATTGGAGTGAACATGAAAATCATACCGTTTCGAGCGACGACATGCAAGGCGGCTGTAGATGTTGTCCACCGCCTGCATATCAAGGGCCTGCCTCATGATGAGACGAGGCCGATGACCGTTGAACTCCCCGAAGCACGCTGCGCGATCCGTCGTGCGCAGAGCTTCCCTTTGGGCCGGTAAAGCATCCCACACCAGTATTTGACTGATTGGATCGCCGCCGGTTTTCCCTGCACGTGAGAGAGCGAGCGTGAGTGTGGCCGGACAATCAGACTCGCCGCCGCTTCGTGAACATCGAGGCGGAGCAGGGGGTTCTAGGCGCATTGCTTGTTGACAGCGCCTCGACATGGCCACTTGTACGGTCGTTGAGGCCAGATCACTTCGCCGAGCCCGTTCACGCGCGGATATACGCGGCGATTGATATGTTGGCGGCCGCCGGCAAAGTGGCGGGCTTTGTCACCGTCAAGAATGCATTCGAGCAGGACAAGACGCTCGATGAACTGGGCGGAACCAAATACTTGGCAAACCTCGCTGCAAACGCAGCAACGCCACTATCGGCGCGCGCGTATGCCGATGTCATTCGCGATCTAGCTGCTCGGCGCGAAGCCATTGGCGCCGCCCAGAGACTTCATTGAGGAAGCGGGGGTGGTATCGCCGGACAATAGCTTTCGGCCGGGCCATGGCCGCACATGTCGAGAGCATCCAACGACTCTTTGAGGATGGTAGCGAACGAAAGACCAGCTTTTCCATCGGCGAAGCAGCGGCCGACCTGGTTACGCGTGTCAATCGCATGCGAGCCGGCGAGGCTGATCCCAACGCTGTCAAAACCGGCATTGGCGTCCTCGACAAGTTCACGGGCGGATTTCACCGAGGCGAGTACATCGTGCTGGGTGCGCGACCCTCCATGGGTAAGACCGCTCTTGCCACGCCAGATCGCCTACAACGTGGCTGCTCGTGGAGGGGGTGTTTTCTATGCCTCCCTTGAAATGCCGACGGCGCAAATCACACCGCGTTTTGTCTCCTGCCGCCTGTGGGCGCCGGACGGCGTCAACTTCGATCCCCTACAAAAACATCCTGGAGGGGAACGTCGATGAGCAGAGGCTGCACGGTGGCTTGCAAGCGCAGCCGAGGAACTGAGAGGATGGCCTCTTGTCATTGAAGAAGCACCAGGCCTGACCGCCTCAGAAGTCGAGGCCAGGGCACAGATCGCCAAAGCCAAGTTCGAGCGGAAGGGCAAATCACTCGATCTTGTGGTTGTCGATCACATCCACAAGATGCGCCACCCCGGCTGTCAGTCGAAGGTCTCCGAGTTCACCGAGATCTCCTCGCGGCTCGCCGAAATGGCCAAGCGACTTGATGTGCCCGACATTCGCACTGGCCCAACTCAACAGAAGTACCGAGGCGCGAGACGATAAGCGCCCGCAATTGTCGGATCTTAGGGAGTCCGGCTCGATCGAGCAGGACGCTGACACAGCGATGTTTGCGTACAGGCCCGCCTACTACCTCGAGCGCAAGAAGCTGCAGGACGATACCTGCGCAGAAGCTGATCGCATGGCGGATCTGGACGTCGAACGCAATCGGCTAGAAATCCTCATCGAAAAGCAGCGCAACGGCCCAATTGGGACCATCGAGCTGTGGTGCGACATGGCCTCCAATGTGGTGCGCGATCCCGCCGACTTCTCCGAACAGGAGTTGGCGGCATGAGCATTCGAGTCATTTCCCGAGTCCTGCCAAAGCGTTGGGGTTCCCCCTCTCGAAAGATCGTGGCCATCAAGCTCGCTGATGTTGCCAATGATGACGGGACGAGCATCTATCCATCCATCGCCACGGTAGCGAGCGAGGCTGAGCTCAGCGAGCGCCAGGTCCAGCGCATCATGGACGAGTTCAGGGAGGCCGGTCTCCTGGTCGTCGTGCGTAAGGGCGGAGGACGCAATCGGCCGACCGAGTATCGGTTCGACCTCGCAGCCATTGACCGTCTCCCAGACGCCAAACCAGTCGCCGAGGAGGGAGCCAGAGCCGGAAAAACCGGCCGTGGCAAACGATGACATGGTGTCACCCTTTACAGCCGAAACGGTGACATCTGCGACAAGAAACGGTGACATGGGTGTCACCCAACCCGTCCTTACCCGTAGTATTCCTTACGGAGAGAGTTCCGCTTCTGACGAAGCGGGCGCCTCGGCGCCGTCAGTGAGTGGACAGATTTGGAAGGAAGCTCTCAGCCTTCTCTCTCACAGCCCTCTTTCTGAGCCTCAGCAGCGATCTCTGATCGGCAAATGGCAGAAGCGAACGCCAACTGCGTTGGCAAAGAAAGAACTGCTGGCCGCGGTGAGGGCTGCGCAGGGAGCAGGCACGCCTGACCCGGTAAGCTACATCGAGGCGGCTCTGCGGAAATATCCCGCCGCCGCCGGATCCCAAGACGTTCAGCAGCGCGGATTGGCAGCGCAACGCCCAAGCGGCGACGAAAACCAGACTCTGGCCGCCCCAGTGGGGCCCGGCCCCCGGCAAACGAGGCTGCAAGTTGCCACCGGAGTTCGTCACTCGGGAACTCCAGTCCGCACTTGCCCAAGGAGCGCGCGCATGAACCTCACACCTCACTCCGCGCCGAAAATGAACCGGCCGCCGCGCTATCGACACAAGATCGGCAGCTTTCACAAGAACTCCCTGGAGCGCGTCGAGGTCGAGCTGACCGAATACAACGGGGTCGACCTTTGCAACATTGCCGTGGTGCGAGACGACTCCGGCCGGCATTCGCTCAACGGCATGAAGGGCACCGCCCGGTATGTCAGTCTCGGCGTTCGCCACCTTGATCGACTGATTTCTGATCTGACAAAGGCGCGAGAACACGCCCACGCAATGGGACTCCTCGGCAAATCTACAGAGGAGCGCCCCTAATGCCCTCAGGCGTCGTTACCGGCTCCAGGGTCGCCAACTTCAACGGCCCCGCCAAGCCAACTGGGCGCTCGTGGCCCAGTCGCCTCTCAGGCGTCTACTCGTGGCGTTCAGGCCGCCGCCAATGCGGCTCACGAGGCTGCTCGTTCCGCCGGCGTCGGCAATCGCGCCACTGGCGGCGGCTCGGTCACCGCCAGCCCTCGAGGCTCTCTTGCCTCCATGACCGGCACGCGCAACGCCGGTAGCGGAGTTGGGTCTGCATTGCGGTCCGGGACTGCACTGCAGTCCGGCAGCTTTGCTTCCGATCCCTTCGCAGCCGCTCGTCGCGGCATGATCCAGAACCAGCAGAACTACCAGCGCGACGTTTTCAACAGCTTCGGCAACATCAACGCCAACTTTCAGCCCGGCTTTGCAAACCGCCTGTTCAATGGCCTCGTCGCGGCGAACAATCTCGGCCTGGTGCAGCGGAATTTGTTCAACGAGGGCACGCGGTCGAACGCCGTGCAGCAGGGCTACTATGATCGGTACAAGGCAGGTGTTGGCGGGATAGCGGCGCCGCCTGGCGCATCCAATCACCAATATGGCCTTGCCGTCGACACCAACCGCGGCCCGATCCGCAACTATCTGCGCGAGAATGCCTCGATCCTCGGTCTTGGCGTGCGGCCTCAGGGCTTAGATCAGCCGCATGTCGAGATGGGGGACTACGGCGGCGCGCTTGGCATCTATGGGGCGCCAAGCAAGCCGCGGCGGACAGTGGCCGATGACATCCGGCTAGGCAGCAAGCAAATGCCCGGCGGTGGGTTTGGGGCCACGCCCGACCGCGTCGCGAACATCGGCTCGCAGCCGAACGCCTACGATCAACGCCCCGCCTCACTTGCCAGCATCGACATGGCAATGCAGCCTTCAGCACGTCCTGTTCCGATGGGTGGCGCCCCGACAGGAGCTCCGCCTCAACAGCTCGCAGACCTCAGGGACTTCGCTCAACTGGCTCGCCGCGAGTTTGCCCCGTCGCTTCCGGCGCGACCTCATACGCCGACGCCCATATCAGCTCGCTCAATGCCCCAACCGGTCATGGCGAACTCCTCGGCAGCGCCGCCCTCGGCCCCATCCGATTTCGTCCCGGGCCTCAACACCCTGGAGCGGCGCATGTTTCCAACCGCCGTTGATTATGCTCGGCAGCAGATCAATTTCGATGGGCCTTACGCGAGGCCAAAGCCCTCGTCGCAATTCGCCGGCAACATGGTTGGCCCTGGTGCGTTCGGTTCGCAGGACCCCACGACCGCACGCATGCTCTCGCAGGCGCAGGTCATCGCCAACAATCCCGGCTATGCTCAGCCTCGCCTTACCACGGGCGAGTACGGCGCAGCGCCTTCCCGCCAGTTTGCAGGCAATCAGGTCGATCCCTCTGCTTTTGGTTCGCTCGCCCCACGTCCGGCGCCTCCACTTGATGGCAGGTACGGCATTGCCGATGTCGCTGGCTCGTCCTATCCCGGCCGTCGCGTTGCTCCGCCGATGTCGCCGCCGCAGGCGCAGCAGATGGCTCAACTCAATGCGCCGCAGAAAATCATCCCCGATGGCGTAGGAGCCCCGCGCACCATTCTCCCCGACAGCTTCGGTGGCCCTTTGAGCATCACGCCTCCTGGCTTTTACGGTCCCGCCAAACGGCAGCCAGGCACACGGACCAAACAACCGGGCCAGCAGGGTCGCGACACAAGGTTTGCGTCGGCCAGTAGAACGCCGAACAACCAGGCGCGCACGCCAGCTCCGCAGGCGCCACCTCTGCCCTCGATCCCACGCGAGTCCAACTGGCCTGAACTCGCGTTGATGCGACGACCCTACACCAATCCGTACTCCTCTCGCGCGACCTACGCCGATATTCGGAGCATGCCGCCTTCTGTGCGGCCATCCTCTAACCCGGCCGACGTTTACGACACGGTGCAGGCCGCTTTGCCCGTGCCGGTCAATCGGTTTGATCATTTCGAGATCATCCGCCAGCGCAATCATCTCCTGCGACGGCAGGGAGTCAGTGCTTAGTGGCTTGAAAAAGGAAAAGAACACATGAGCTTTTGGGATAACATCAGCAACGGCCTCGTCGGCCTCCAGTACGGGGGCGGCACGTTCGGCAGCATCGCTCCTGCCATGACACCCGAGCAGATGAAGGCAGCCCGCGCCAATGCGTTTCTGCAGCTCGGCGGCAATATGCTCGCCAACTCGACGCAGCGCCCGATGCAGGCCCTCGGTGGCGCGATCTCCGGCATGGCCGCTCAGGGTCCAGAGAACGCCTACCGCGCCATGCAGATGAGAAACATGGAAGGGGAGATGTCCGATCGTGCAAAGCAGCGCGATCGCGAAGGCCTCATGTGGAGCACGATCGACAGCGACAAGGACGCGCCCGCATGGGCGAGGACGAGCCCGGAGAACTATTTCAAGTACAACGAAGCATCACGCTCGGCGGCCTCGGCGCACGCTCTCTACACGCAGTATGCTCCGTTGCTTCAAGGAACGGGTGCGGCGCCAAGCATTGATGGCGAAGTCTCTGCCGACGCCCCTGCCCCTGCTGCACTGGTGGCGGATACGATCCCGGCCGGATACAGCAGCTCTACACCCTCAAGAGCCAGGCACAGCTCGCCGGCAATGACAATCTCGCCCAGGCCGCCCAGGCAGAGATAAGCCGCATGGAGAACGCGGCCGACCTCGGCGTGAAAAATCAGGATCTCGACATCAAGCGCGAGGAGCTCCAGTGGAAAACCGGAGGCGAGGAGCGCTTTAAACAGAACCAGACGCTGCAGGGCGATGCCATGAAGGCCCGCAGTGCGATCGGCGTCTATGACAAGCTGCAACCAGCTCACCCAGTCGCCGGATTTCTACAGCGGTCCCGGCGCCTCGAAGGTCATGAAGGCAAAGCAGATCGCGGCCACTCTCGGCTTCGATCCGAACGGCGTGCGCGACATCGAGTCGTTCAAGGCGCTCGCCAATGACGCCATTCGCCAGGAGATTGGATCGCTCGGCGCCGGCGTGTCCAATGCCGACGTGCTGTTTCTCTCGCAGGCCAATGCCAATCTCGACTTCACCCCTGCAGGTAACCAGCAGCTCATTGCCACCAAGCGGCGCCTCGCCGAGCGCAAGGTCGAGGTGGCGAAGTTCGCTCGCGACTACCTCAAGCGCACCGGCAAGAAATATCTCGACGCCCAGTTTGACGAGGAGCTCGCGGCCTGGTCGGAAGCAAACCCGATGTTTCCCGAAGCCCAGGGTGGAGAACAGCCCGGCCAGTCGGGCGACCTCTCGCCGGCTTCCTGGTTACGGCCAGCAGAGCGGCGGCAACGTCGTAGGTCAGACGGCACGCAATCCTCAGACGGGCGAGCAGATCATCTGGGACGGCCAACAGTGGAGGCCGGTGAAGTAGATGCCGACTCCCAATTCGCTTCCTCCTGGTTTCGTCCTCGACGAGGCGCCCTGCCCTCGGCGGCCCTGCCGCCTGGTTTCGAGCTCGATGCTCCGCCGGCGATCGAGCCACAGCGTCCGAACATTGCGCATAAGGGCGACCGCAAGCCCGGTGATCGCATCAAGCCGGATCTCCATGCCTCGACCATGCAGGGCATGATGCTCGCCGGCGCCGATGAATTTGCCGCCGGCGCCACCGCGCCCATCATGGCATTTCAGAATGCCGTGCGTGGCGAAGGTCCGACATCGATCGGCGAGAACTACGATCAGCAAAAGGCGATGCTCGATGCGCAGCTCGCCGCGACTTACGAGCAATATCCAACGCTAGCGCCCGTGACCGAGTTTGCCGGCGCCGTCGTCGTGCCTGGCGGCGGGAGTGCTCGCGCCGCTCTCAAGGCCCCTTCTCTGATAGGCAAGATGGCTCGTGGCGCAACGACTGGCGCAGCCTTCGGGGGCGTCCATGGCTTCAATTCCGGCGACGGCCTGAAGGATCGCCTGTCCCGAGCGCAAAGCGGTGCTCAGACCGGTGCAATAGTAGGTGGCGCCGTTCCCCCGGTGGGTCAGGCTCTTGGTGCGGGCTACCGCGGAGTTACGCGCATATTCGGTGGGCCTCAGGCCGGCGAGCGATTGGCGTCAGTTTGCACGCGCCGGGGTTCGTCCGACTGTCGGAGCCGTGACCGGTTCACGGCCCATCCAGCTTGCCGAGCAGGCCTTGGCGAGCACGCCCGGAGCCGCCGGCCGAATGCAGAACGTCTGGACGCAGCAGGCTGACGACATTGCCCAGCGGTCCGACGAGATTGCAAACCGCTTCGGCACACCGACAACTCCACAAGGCGCCGGGGAGGTCATGCGCGAAGGCGCCCGACAACGCGCCACTGAGCGTTTTGAGACCCGCCAGGAGGCCCTCTACAATCGTGCCTACAGCGCCATTGGCGCTCAGGCTCGGACCACGACGCCGAACACGTCGAGGCTACTCAATCAGCTCTTCGCGAGAGACCAAGCGGCCGGTGGCTCGCGTGATGACACGCTCTCAGCCCTGTGATTGCGAAGGTGCAGAGCATCGTCCGCGCTGGCACTCGTGGCATTCCCTTCGAGGACTTCCGACGCCTGCGCACCGACATCGGCAAAATGCTCAAGGTTCGTCCTCAGGGCATGAGCGAAAGTGCCCAGCAGGACAAAATGCGAGACTCTCTACGGCGCACTCTCCGAGGATATGAAGGAAGTGGCCCGCCAGGCCGGCCCGCATGCGGAGCGAGCGTTGGCCGTTGCCGATCGCTACACCCGGTTCAATCTAACAATAAATCAGAAGCTCTGGCAGAAGCTGGAGAACACTCAGGCGGATGAGCTCGCCTATCGCTACGCCCTCCAGGGTGCGCAGCATGGCGGATCGCGCCTCGGAACTCTGCGACGGAATTTCACGGCCGATGAATGGGACACGGTTTCGGCAACCGTCTTTGACCAACTCGGCAAAGCATCACCCGGGGCACGCGGTGCGACCGAACTTGGCGGAGCGGCAAAGGACTTCTCGGTTTCGACGTTCCTCACCAATTGGGAGAAGCTGTCGCCCGAGGCGAAACTCGTGCTGTTCGTTGGCAAGCGTTACCAGGGGCTAGCGCCGGCGATCAATGATCTGGTTAAGACTGTCTCGGCTGCCAAGGACACTCAACGACTGGCTAACACGTCCAACACGGCTCGCCATCTTCTCACTGCTGGCCAGGGTGCCGCTGCAGCAACGGCCCTGTTTACCGGCAACGTGCCCGTCGCAGTCGGCATTCTCGCCGGACCTTGGGTCACCGGTCGAATGATGACCTCGCCGAACTTCATCAAAATGCTGACCGGCTTTGCCAAGAGCGGGGACCGAGGCAGCAATGCAATTCAGCGGTTCACGTCCAACCTAGGCTTTGTCGCTTCGAGTGACCCCGATATTCGCGAGGACGTTCTGCACCTTCAGCGGCAGCTCCTGGGCGATAAATCGCTGAATCCCGCCGCGTGACAGGTAGCCATCGTGCCACGCTCCGTAAAGAAACAGCCCAGCAAGCACCGGCAGGGTAAACGCAAGGCCCCACCGGCCGACGCCCCAATGAGCTCCCTTGGCGATCCAGTACATCGCCACGAAAAACAGAGCAGCAAGGATCGAGCTTGTGCAGAAGCGGCATGCCGTAAATATGTCCCTGAGCGAGTCCGACGGCAAGAGCGAGGATGCCAGGCTCATCGCGTGCATGCTGAGCCTTCGCGATCATGGCCTTACCATCGAGGCGGACTTCCTCTACCGAGCTTTGATGAGGAAAAAGAGTGACGACTTCGACCGCATCCGCGGCTCATTCCCCCAATCGATCGATGGCGTCTGGGCGCCCTATCTCGACCGGCCGGCGCATTGCTTCGAGCCCGGCGATTTTCTCCTGAGTGATTGCTCGCCTCTCCAGCCTCGCCGGTGGGCGATGGTCGGCTGTGACGACAGGCTGTGGATCCTGATTTACGTGGGCCTATACCCTGAGGGCGACGAGGCACTGTTTTACAATCCGTTCGGATCCGCGGACGACAATCCGTTTCTCAAGGTCAGGCGTTCGCTTCTGAGCCATGCCTTCCCATTGGTGGCCATCGGCTCGATTGATGGCGATCTGCGCCCCGTGCCGCGCTTTGCGTTTCCTGATTGGGAGCGGCCAGTCGTTCGCGAGATTGAGCGGGCACTCGAAATCCGCAATGTGCCGATGCCGTTCATTCAACCGACGCTGAAATCCGAAACGACGCTAGTTGGCCCCTCCCCTAGCATGAGCATTCACTGATCTCGTCCGTAAACTAAGGAAATTTATGTCTCGACCTGTAGGAAGCCGCAACAGGATCACCGCCGAAACGCTAGCTCTCGTCGAGGACGGGAAAACCCCGGTGGCTTTTTGTCTGGGGATCATGAATGACGAGACGAAGCCGGATGTGGAAAGGCTCCACGCGGCACGTATCGCTGCACCCTACCTGCATCCGAAGCCTCAGCCGGAGGGTCGGTGGGTGAAGTTCGCATTGTCTGATGATGTCCGATCCGCTGCGGGGCTCACTGAAGTCCACACCAACGTCCTGCGCGCCGTTTCGCAGGGCGAGATGTCTTTGGATGAGGCGAAGGACATCTCTGTCCTCGTCGAAACGCAGCGGCGGATTGTCGAAACTGGTGAGATTGAGGCGCGCCTCACCAGACTGGAAGCGGGACAGAAGCAATGAGCGGAGTGTGAAGTAAATGCCAAGCAAGCTTGAGAGCCGAGTGTCAGCCCTGGAGAAGGCTAAACCTGCCGGACGACAGCTCTACGTCTGGGAGGAGCTCAGAGAGCCCACCGGGAAGCACTCGCCAATCCCCAGCCGGGCGACTTCATCACCGTTCTCAGCTGGATGAAGCCCCACCCCCGCTATCAAGCGGGACGAGACGTCAGGGAGGAAGCCGATGAGTCGCTAAACCCCTAGGAGAGTCGCTGGAGTCGTTTTCGGGTCCGGAGGCACTGTGATGAGTCAACTGAGAACGGCCGCTGGTGACTCTCTGTAAGTCAGGGAATGGCAACAATTCGAGCGAGTCTGACATCAGATTGGACTCGTTTGGGTGGCACGACTAAGGGGTATTTAGCGATGACGTGGATGAGTTGGGTTTGGGCCCCATCGATAAGAGCAATGACGAAGGGCTCCTAAACTGTTCTACCACCCGGCTTTTTAGTTCGGGTTGGCTGCTGTTTTCCCATTTTTTTCCCAAGCCCTTTTGGGCTTCGTAGAGGAAGGTTAAAATCAAATAATGGGTACTCGAGCAGCAAACGTAGTTGCCGCAGCCTTCACAGACGAACAAACCGTTCGTCTTACGGGTATAAGCAAGCGACAGCTCCACTATTGGGACAATACCGGCTTTTTCAAACCAAGCCTTGCGTACGAGAACAGGCGGGCGCCCTTCAGTCGTATCTACTCATTTCGGGATGTTGCTTGCCTAAAAGTAATCAATGCTCTCAGGAATGAAGCCACCGTTCCGCTTCCTCATCTCCGGGAGGTCAAGGAGAAGCTGTCATTTCTGGGCGATGACTTGTGGGCCAATACGACCCTGTACGTTCTCAATAAGCGCGTCATTTTCTACAATCCGGAGACGAACGCAAAGGAGGAAGTCGTTTCCGGGCAGGGGATTTTGCAAATTCCTCTCAAGGTCGTAACTGGGCAACTCGAGGCAGCGGCGCGGGTACTTACCGCTCGAAATAGCGCGGATTTTGGAAAGACTGAACGCAACCGCTCGATTGCTTTCAATCAGGTTGTCATTGCAGGTACGCGCATTCCCGTAAGAAGTATAAAGGCCTTCCACGAGGCAGGTTACAGTGTGAAGCGGATCCTGAAAGAATATCCGACACTAACCGAGAAAGATATTCGCGCTGCCATCAACTATGTCGTGGCTGCTTGAGTGCGGAGGGGCAGCTTCGTTTCCTGTTAAACTCGTGTGTCCCAGATTCAGTTGGCGTCATCCTCCAAAAAAGCGGTCACGAAGTCATATTTCACAGGAATGTCCTCCCTGAAAAAACCCCAGATGAAGTTGTTGCTACTACCGCTCTAAAAAAGATTGCATCTTGGTTACTTGCGATCCTGACATGAAGCGCTTGGCTAAACGATTTGGGGTAAGCAGTGGGAGCCCAAGATTTGCGCGGCTCAACATTCTCAGGCTTTGTTGCAACGAAACCCAAGCAGCAAACCGAGTAGGCCAGGCAGTTTCACTAATCGTTCATGAATGGGAATTCTCAAGTGCCAAGACTGCTCGTCGACTTTGGATAGACATAGAAGGACACTCCCTTCGGACACATCGATAGCGAGCAATCGAACTGACTCTGCGGGCGCATCCTTCCCGCGTGTTCTTGCGATAGATTGTCGCCGCCTGACGAAGCGCCCAGAGGCAAGGTGAGGCGCGTCGTATTGCCCGATCATCTTAACCGATGGTCGGGCTTTTTATTCGGTGCACAGCTCGTCGGTGCGGACGCCGTGCTGTCGCATATACCGTTCGCAGGCTCGGCCATATTCCTCGGCTGTCTTGGGCCACGTCGCCTCGGTGTATTTTCGGCCAAGCTCGTCACACATAACCTCGTCGTCGAGGCAAAGCGGATCGACGGGCGCCATGATCGCTCCGCCCTTACACGTCTCCGGATACCACTCGCACTGCTTCGGGCGCGGCCTGGGGCTCTGACGGGGCGCAGGCGATCGCGACGAAGGCCATGACGGCCAGGGCAACAGCACCTTTCCTCATCGTCTGTCTCCCTTAGCTTCGGCGGCGAAACGGGCCGCATCGTTGGTGGCTATCAGCAAGGCCCGCGAGATCGACCGAATGTAGTCGGCAACCTCCTCGAACTCTTTCGGTTCAGGCTTCCCTGTCGCCTCAGCAAAGTGGGTGCGGAGGTCGGTGAGCTTGCGAAGGATCTTGGCAGTTACCTCATCGACCATCACGGTCTCGTCGGGTGTCATTGGCCGTCTCCCTTGTAGCGACACCGGCAGTGTACGGCCCTTTGGAGCCGATCTAATCCGCGGGCGGCTCTGTTAGGAGCCGCCCTTGGCATACTTAATCATCCTCCGACCCAACTGCATTCTCGCTGTCCAGCCTATCCTTATGAGGATGCGTTTCACGCCAGATCATGCACTCGCTTCTTTTCAAGTTCATCGGCAGCATCCCTCGTCAATACGGCCAATCGGTAGAGGGCGAGAGAAATCCGGCTCTCCCCCTCGCTTCAAGTCTAGAGACAGAGTGGGTAAGTTCGCCGTAGTCCCGTACGACTGGACAAGCTCCTCCATTTCGCAGACGGCGGCGAAAGCCTGGGATGTTCAGGGTTCTGGTTATTCATGTGTCTTTCTCCGTGTCCGATGTTAGAACCTGTGCAGCTCCTCGCCGCATCGGAAATCGCTTGTAGGAGGTAGAAAACCTGAACTCGACTTTCCATGGGGACTTCCGGGTCGAAGTTGGCTGTGGTGGCAGCACCTTCGAGCAGGTCAAAGACATAGCGATCGGCGATCCCGCTCAAATGGTGAAGGTTACGAACCTTCGCCTCCATGTCGAGATAGGCCTTGGAATTTCGCTTCGTAGCTTGTTGGTTTCCTCAGCGATCTCTACTGTCGTCTCAGCCATAGTGAACCTCCGGTGGGTTTGCTGTGGTTAGAGCCGGGCAAGTGTTACAGCACTTGCTTGGCTCGCCTTATTCTGGTATCACCTTAATATGGCGAAGTCAATACCGGTAACACCGAAAAAACGCGGTCGAGGCAGGCCGGCTACGGCAGGGATCCGGTAACGACCGTGCGGCTCCCGGATGACCTAGTAAAGCGAATTGCAGCCTACGCAGAGCGAAGCGAACAGAGCCGATCCGAAGCGATGCGGGAGCTTCTGGAGATTGGCCTCAAAAATTGGAGGCGCTAGTCGCACTGTCAGATGCAAGTCAGTTTCGGCCGCTGGATATACCTGCAGAGCAAGGCACTCGCGTTCCTGGCCCTGCTTGCCAGCTTCGGCCAGGAGTTCGTCCGCTCCATCACGGAAGCCTATGCGGCCGGCTGGTTCTCCAACCTGGACGAGAGATTCCACTATGCCAGCATGGTTGTGGCGTTCGTTTGGACGATCCTCACGGCCAATACTTAGTGCAAAATTTTGGGTAACTCAGACAAGCCTCTGGGAGGAGATCGATGGTTATAAGAGCTTCAGCTTTGCTTCTCTGTGTCGCTGCAGCGGGCTCGTCAGCCGCTGCCCAAGACATCAGCCGGTCGTTACAGGGCGGAGACTACCAACCAAGCTGGAGTGAACATTTTGGGGACAGCAGAAATCGTGATGATGTCTGAGAACACCTGCCGCATCAAATGGGCGGGACGGATCTATGGGCATCTGTATGTTGAAAGGTGCGACCCTTGCTGTGTCTTATGTTTTTCGCGGAGCGCCCCGGGGTAGGCATCTATGAGGTCGCAAAGGATGGTACCATAGAGGGCACTTTTTTCGACGACTTCCATAAGGCAGAGATCGGAAGGGAAAAGCTGACGCCCATCCGGTAGATCGGTAGGCAGCCAATCTGCCGGCTCACTGCGTTAAGCAATTTATGACCAGCGCTAATGAAAGAGCCCGCGTCAATCATTGGCGGGCCCTTCCATGATGAGTGCGTCGTACAATGCTCGAAGCTCGACTTACTGACTCCAACTGAGAACAGCCAACCGAGTTCCACCCTTCTACGTGCGGCGCTCAAGGCGGACACCAAGAAATAGTTGTGCCCTCTCCCACAGGAGACCCAGTGGCCGTTAACGCTCTTAAAGCCCGCGCAGAACTTGGGCTTCCAAAGGAGAAGCCCGGCGCTGCCGCAAACAGGCCGGGCTCTAGTGGAGACGCCATGAAGATAAAGGGCAACGTGGCATGGAGACTTCGGTTCCTGGACCAGACGAGAAAACCCGGCTTTGGGGCTGCCGGGTTTCCAGGGTTAGGATCGCACTGAGATATACATGGCCAAGAAGGCAGCCAAGACAACCCATGTAGTGGCCGTAGGTTCCTGCTTGGGTTTGAGTACCTAGGCCCAATCCACAGCTCTCAGGGCAGGTTTCCCGCTCCCGGACTGCTCCCCCTACCGCTGATGATCCTGCAACGCCCGCTGCGCCGACTGCCGCGCCGCCGTCGTCTACAATGGTCCCGTTTGGCGAAGTACTGTCCCCCAGTGTTTTCATACAGTCCTCCTCGCTTGCACACTTTAGGCGAATGACCTGCGAGGCCTCTTTACAGTGCTGGCGTAGAGAGGGTGGCCGGGATCCATCAGCCGGCAATTGAGCAAGTAGTCCGCCGCCACAGGCTCAAAAAGTGCAGGTAGCAACCCGATTGCAACTAACACGCTACGCATTGGAACCTCTTAAACTTTCTTAAAATTCCAACCTTTCTGAAGTCGTGCCGTTCCCCGCGCCCAAGGAACAATTCCCTCGTTTCGCACATTGGACTCAGAGACGTGTTTCTGGGAGTTTGTGCGATGCATTTCCGGCCCGTGGGTCGTGATGTCCTCGCGATGATGTTGGGCGTGAGTTTGGCCACAATCATCGTCGGCTGCGGTGCATTGGGCACGGGAGTCATCCCGATCGATGACAGAGCCCACTTCGCTGAATTGTCTGAACAGACACGGTAGTGCCCGACAACTGGAGGGCAGCCAACCTCTCTGCAATTCTCGAAGCTTGCGGAGGGGTTGGTGTTTCTTTGTTGCGTCTCAGGCGCGCGAGAATTTGTGGGAGTCGTTCGCATCAAACATAAACGTCTAGGCCAGTCGACGCCTGTCGAAACTCTGGACTGAGTTTATCCCGGGTGCGTCTTGAAAACAAAATCCGGCCGCTTTGACCGGATCTCGGAAGTCCTCATTCGTGTTCCACAAAGCACGCGCCTCACGGGCACTATTTTCAGGCCGCAACGGCTTTGAGTGCGGCCTGCGGCTTGCCAGACGCTTTCCGAACGGACGGAAGTCGCCCCGAATGGCCTTAAGGGCGTGGCGTTCCTGTTCGATCTCATGGGCGGTGCGGAAGCCCAAACGACGAAGCACCGGCACGGGTGGGCACCACCCTTGAACCGCGTGCTGAAACAGAAAGACCGTGACCAGAGCCGGTAGGAGGAGCCAACGTCGATTGCTCGTGGCACCCAGTACGATGCCAGCGAAGGCTACCGCTGATGCATTGGCTTCAATCGCTCGCTCAATATCCCATTCCTTGTCGAGTTCCTTTAGACGTCTGGGGATCTGTTTAGGATGAGCAGCGAAAAATCGTACGCGTTCGGCTAGTTCCTCGCGAATTTGCCGATTGACGCTAGAGGCGGTATTGGCAGGTACACGTCTAACGGTACTCTTCACGACGACTCCTTCAAGGAGCCGAACGTCCAGATTGTGCGTTGGTTGCCTAACAAGGGACGTGAATGGTGCCTTACTAGTGGTTGAACGGCGCAAATTCCCAGGCCCTGGCAAGTTGAGCGCACGGCCGGCAATCATTTCGTGGTCAAGGACCCCAACGGGTTCTCGCTCGCCTACCTCTATCAGCGCGAGTGCCCAATTGCTGCTTAAGTCTGTGCTACTCCTTCCTACGTGCTTTCTCTACCTGTTAAGCGCTGACCCAGCACATTCCGATGAAAGGAGTGGGGTCAAAGCAATAGTGGAAACCGTCCCAGTCCGCAGTAGCGGAGATGCGGCTGACGATCCAGCACTGTGGGTAAACCCGAAAAACCCTGATTTAAGCTTTGTGATTGGGACCGACAAGGAAACTCCCGGTCTCGCAGTCTATGACCTGCAGGGGCGTGAGATCCAGTTTCTGCAAATGCCTTCCGTGAACAATGTTGACTTGCGAGACGACTTTCCACTGAGCAACAAGAGGGAGATTCTCGTTGTTGCGAGCAACCCAAATGACAAAGAGATAGCTCTTTTACTTTTGGATCCGCGGTCCGGAAGGCTCAAACCAATTATGGCTCACAACAATAGATCTGAAGTAGAAGTTCACGGAATCTGCATGTTTCGCAGCCCAAAGACGGGACGCTACTTTGCATTCAATATTGGTAAAAATGGAAAAAGTACCCAGGTCGAGCAGTGGGAAATTGTGGCGCTGGGAAATTCTCTCACTCTCGAACTGCGTCGGAGTTGGAAATTACGTAGCAGAGCTGAAGCATGCGTGGCTGACGATGCAATGGGGTTTTTATTCGTCGCGGAGCAAACAGTTGGAATTTGGCGTTTCCCAGCCGAGCCCGAAGAGCCGCTAGAAGGCGTTTTAGTCGCTAGCACAGAGGAGGCTGGAAACCTCCAAGCAGATGTAGAAGGGCTCGCTATATACAATGCAGGGAAGGAAAACTACTTGATCGCTTCCAGCCAAGGAAGCGATTCCTTTGCCATTTACAATATCGGAGATAGCAAGTTCTTAGGAAACTTCCTCATTGGTGACGGTTCAATCGACGGTGTCAGTCACACTGATGGCATTGAAGTGAGTGGCCGATTTTTAGGTGCCCGCTTTCCTAATGGGATTTTAATTGCTCATGATGACGCTAACGATGACTCTGGCAATTCTCAGCATCAAAATTTTAAGCTTGTCCCCTGGGAGAAAATCGCTAGGGCGTTCCGACCAAATCTGCGGATAAATACAGATTTAGGCCGTGAGCCATAAAGGCGTTGCGAGAAACGCGCTTTTGCCATCAGCGCTCTTTGTGGGTCGAGCGCTTTCACGGTCTCCAACGCTGGATTAGCGCAGCGTGACGCACCTGGCGCGCTTCGTCCAATGGCTGCTTCATCCAGGCCGCAGATATTTTGGCGCCTGGGCATCACCTGACGACCGGCTTCCTGAAGGTTGCCAGCACGTCCGGATCAGCAGCGAAATTCTTGAAGCCGGCCTCATCTCAATCGAAAATCACCCACACGCCGTCGTTCTCGACAGGATCGCGGAAAACTGTGCACCTTTGCATCCGTGCTGCTTTCTCTTTTGCAGTCCCTTCGTCGAAAAGATCCTCAAGAACTGATCGACATCCGCGACTTTCGTTGTTGCAAGCATCATTTCACTTCTCCCTCTCTGTTGAGCTTTGGATCGCCTCGTTGGTAAGTCAGAACCCACCTTGGGACAATAGCCTTTATTCAAATGGTTGAGGTCTCACGACTTCGGAGGTCGAGCATGGCTGAGCGGCGCAAGTTTCCCGGGCCCTGGCAGGTAGAGCGGACTGCCGGCAACCACTTCGTGGTCAAGGACGCCAACGGCTTCTCACTCGCCTACATCTACCAGCGCGAAGGCCCTGGCATGTATGATACCTACTTCACCGATGAGGAGGCGTTCGTGATGGCCAATACGATCGCCAAGCTGCCAGAAAGCGAGCCTAGCCCTTAGGCTGCCAGTAATCCTCACTGGCCGGGCGGGCAAACAGCTCCCATTCGCCGGGATACTGTCCGGCAAGCAGCTGTGTCCATATGGGCAAGCGTATGGGCAAGCTTGGATCGTTCTATTTTTATCTTGTTTAATTTCAAGTGCTTAGGGGATAAAGTGGCGGAGACGGAGGGATTCGAACCCTCGATATGCCTTTAAGGGCATATAACGGTTTAGCAAACCGCCGCCTTCAGCCTCTCGGCCACGTCTCCGGCATCATCGGCCCTGAATTGTGCTGCACGCCGAGGTCGACAACCGGGTTTCAATGCCCCAGTCGGCCGCGCACTGTCAACCGGCTTGACCCCCAAAATGCCGACCTGCCGCGCCGCCCGTCTCCGCGGCGGTTGATGCGACCCTGGTCGGGCCGTGATATGTCTCCGACCCGCCACGGAGCCCAAGGGGAATAGCGATGCCGGATCTCGAGGGGCTGCTCGTCGTATCGCTGGAGCAGGCCGTCGCCGCCCCCTACGCCTCCCGCATGCTGGCGGACGGTGGTGCGCGCGTCCTCAAGATCGAGCGTCCAGAAGGCGACTTCGCTCGCCGGTACGACACTCACGTCCACGGTGAGAGTGCATATTTCGTCTGGCTGAACCGCGGCAAGGAATCCGTCTGCCTCGATCTGCGGGCGAAGCCCGATCTCGATCTCCTGCTGGCGATGATCGGCGAGGCTGACGTCTTCATCCAGAACCTCGCGCCCGGAGCAGCCGCACGTCTCGGGTTGGACGGCGAGTCCCTCCGCCTGCGAAATCCGAAGCTCATCTTCTGTTCCATCTCCGGCTATGGCGAAGACGGACCGTATCGCGACCAGAAGGCCTACGACCTGCTGGTCCAGGCCGAGAGCGGTCTCCTCGCCATCAACGGCACGCCCGAGGAATGCGCCCGGGTCGGTATATCCATTTGCGACATCGCGGCGGGAATGACGGCCCACGCCGCCATCCTTCAGGCTCTCGTCGCGCGCGCGCGAACCAGCGAGGGACGATCGATCGAGGTGTCGCTCTTCCACTCGATTGCCGATTGGATGAACGTGCCCTATCTGCAGACACGCTACGGAAAGTCACCGCCGCCGCGCGTCGGCATGCGGCATCCGACGATTGCGCCCTATGGTGCATTTCGTTGCAGCGACGGGAAGTATCGTATTGCTGGCCGTTCAGAACGAGCGCGAATGGATGGGGCTTTGCCGCGACGTCCTGGGCAGTGCCGATCTTGCGACCGATCCGCGCTTCGCAACCAACGTGTCACGGGTGGCAAATCGTGCCGGGCTCGACGCACTCGTTGCCATGGAGGTCGGACGGCTGAGGCGCGAAGCCGCCATCGAACGTCTCGGTGCGGCCGGTATTGCTTGCGGGCGGTTGTCGGACATGGAAGACGTTCTCGTTCATCCCCAACAACGGTTGATTGTCGTCGACAGTGGCGGGGGACGAATCGAGATGCAGTCGCCGGGCGCGCGAGTGAGGGGTGAGACGGTGATCTATGGAGCCGTTCCCGATCTCGGCCAGCACACCGCGGATGTGAGACGCGAATTCAGCAAGTGAGGAGCCCGCCGATCTCCCTTGCCGATCGGTTCTCGATGTTCGACACGGCGTCCCACAGCCTGCCGGCTGCGGTTTCGCCCAGCAGGCTCCCGGCCTTTTCCCTCAATCCGCGTTCCAGTGCGTCGGCAGCCATCGGCACCGCGAGATCGTGCGACGCGCGGTGTGTCGTGCCGTCCGCCATCGTGAGCGTCACGTCTGCCGCCATTTCCGCAATGGTCTCATCGGCCGCCACCCCCACTCGCCTGGCAACGTCGACGAGGGCGGCATCGGCGCAAAGCTCATCCCTGTAGGCCGCATCGGACGCCGTATCGATGCCTTGGAGCGTCATGCTGGCGAGCATCGCGTAGCTGAATTTCGCCTCGAGGCCGGTGCGCGGAGCCTTCACGTCGCACACCTTCAGCCACCGCGGATTGGTGCGCAGCACGAGACCTTTCACCAGTTCGGGCTTTATGTCGTGCCGGTTTTTGATTTCCCGCAGGGCCTCGATCATGGCGTGCGTGCCATGGCAGCAGGCATGCAGCTTGTACTTGATGTCCTCGAACACGAAGCGCTTCGGCGGAGGATCGCGCCACGGTCCCGCCTCGATCGGGGCGAGCGAATGCGTCTCGATGAAACCTTGCATGCCGCCGAAGCCGTCTTCACTGGAGATGAAGCCGAGTTCTGCGAGCGACGCCGCCTCGACGCCATTTGCCGCCGCGATGCCGGCGTTGAACGCCTTTCCCATGGTTCCGAACTGCGACTTGAGGCCGGACGCCCTTGTCGTGACGAGGCTCAAGGCATTCCGCATTTGGTCCGTCGAAAGTTCATAGATGCGGCCGGCGGCAACTGTGGCGCCGACTGCACCTGCGGTGGCGGTCTGGTGGAACCCGCGATCGTAGTGGTCGCGACCGAGGACCATGCCGATCCGGCAGGAAGCTTCGGCACCGAGCAGGAACGCGGCGACGACGGATGACGCACGTTGATCTCGCGCCTCGCCCGCAGCCAGCGCAGCCGGCAGGATGGCGACTGAGGGATGGGCGACATGCGCAAAGTGCGTGTCGTCGTAGTCGAGGGCATGCGAGATGGTGCCGTTGGCGAGCGCCGCCGCGCGCGCCGGTGTTCGCACCGGACTGCCGATCACGGACGCCACCGGCTGCCCGCCCTCCTCCAGCACGAAATCGCTGATGATGCGGCTCGAGGGTTGTTCCGAGCCGGCACGCGCCACCACCATCCAGTCGAACAGCGAAAACATCGCCATGCGCCGCGCTGCCGTCGGGATGAGCGCTTCATCCATCGCGGCGATGGCGAGGAGATGGTCCATATGGGTGGTCGCGCTCACAGTCTCCCTCTCGATTGTCAGTACGACTTGGGCAGTCCGAGCACGCGTTCGGCGAGATAGCAGAGGATGAGATTGGTCGAGATGGGAGCGACCTGGTAGAGCCGCGTCTCGCGGAACTTGCGCTCGATGTCGTACTCCTCCGCAAACCCGAAGCCGCCATGCGTCTGCAGACATGCCTCGGCGGCTTCCCAGGAGGCATCCGCCGCCAGCATCTTGGCGGCATTGGCCTCGACGCCGGGGTCCTCTCCGGCATCGTAGAGGGCCGCGGCCCGATAGACGATCGCCTCCGCGGCCAGCATGTGCGCAAAGGCTCGTGCCAACGGAAACTGCACTCCCTGGTTCCGGCCGATCGGCGCTCCGAACACGACCCGCTCCCGTGCATAGGCCGAACCCTTGTCCAGGAACCACTTGGCATCGCCGATGCACTCGGCAGCGATCAGGATCCGCTCGGCGTTCATGCCCGACAAGATGTATCGGAAGCCCTTGCCTTCCTCCCCGATGAGGCTTGCCGCCGGGGTTCGGACGTTGTCGAAGAAGACCTCGGTTGTGGCATGATTGATCATTGTCGGGATCGGCCGGATGGTGACGCCATTGCCCACCAGGTTCCGGAGGTCGAGGAGGAACACCGAAAGTCCGTCGGTCCGCTCGGCGGTGTCTTCACGAGGTGTCGTGCGCGCGAGCAGCAGCATGAGGTCGGAATGCTCCGCGCGTGAGGTCCAGATCTTCTGGCCGTTGATCACGTAGTGATCGCCGTCGCGCTTCGCCGTCGTCTTGAGCGACAGCGTGTCGGTTCCGCTCGTCGGCTCGGTCACGCCGAAGGCCTGCAGGCGCAGCGAGCCGTCGGCGATCCTCGGCAGATAGGTCTGTTTTTGCGTGGCACTGCCGTGACGAAGGACCGTTCCCATCGTGTACATCTGCGCATGGCAGGCCGCGGCGTTGCAGCCGCTCTTGTGGATCTCCTCCAGTATGGCGGCGGCGGCAGTGAGGTTTAGTCCCGAGCCGCCGTACTGCTCGGGGATCATGGCGGCGAGATAGCCCTCGTCGGTGAGTGCGTCTACGAAGTCGGCGGGATACGTCCGCTTCCGGTCGCAGTCGCGCCAGTAGTCCCCCGGAAACCGCCGGCACACGCTCGCAACGCCGGCGCGGATATCGGCGAGGGTGGATGTCGGATCGTGTATGGCCATGAACGTTCCTGCGCGCCGATCGATCACATTTCATCTTTCACCGCCGGCCGTGGAAATCAAAGTGCAATAGCGGCTCGAGTTTTGGAAGTTGGCACAAGCTCTTGGCCGTCGTGCCGGCCTTCGAGCCCACATTCCACCTATGCCGCGCACGCATGGCTGAATCTGGACTGTGGCGACTTCGCAGTCCATCTCTCTGAATTCACCATTCGCCGTTCTCATCATCGGAAGCCGCGGGGTGGTCTAACGAGACATCGGCATCGCCACCGGCTTCGCCGTGAATCGGCTGCAAGGGGCGGCGACCGCATTCGTTCTCGGACGGCGGGGCGCGGCTCGGCCACGTTCTGATCCCGGCCGAGTAGTATCCTCCGTCGAGACCGGCTAAAACGGTCCGTGTCCGAGGCCACTGGAAATGGCAAAGAAGAACGTTCACGGTCCTGTCGCGGGTGACCCGATGAAGCGAGCCGAGGGCGACTCGCAGGACTCCCTTGCGCGCGCCGTTCTGGCTCTGGAGGTCGCCCTCGAGGGTGCCGAAGCTGCGCCGTGGCACTACAACCTCCGGACCGGCGGCGTCGAATGGTCGCCGCGCGGCTATTTCCAGATCGGCGTGCCCGAGGGCGCCGTCGAACCGTCGCTCGACGCCTTCCTCGATTTCACCCACCCTGACGACCGGGAGCGTCTGATCGCGGTCCGGGCCGATGAACAGGCGGCGCCCGAAGGGTCGCGCTTCATCATCCAACTCCGGCTTCGCGGTGCCGACGGGCGCATTCGATGGGTGGAGCGCCGCTCCGTTGTCGGACCGGACGAGCCCGATGGACGACGCATCTTCGGGGTCGATCTCGACATCACCCAGCGCAAGGCCGTGGAGGAGAGGCTCCGCGAAAGCGAGGAGCGCTACCGCGAGCTTTCCGATTTCATGCCGCAGATCGTCTGGCAGGCGGATGCGACGGGCATCATCGAATATGTGAACAATCGCTGGACCGAGCTCACCGGCCGTCCTGTCTCCGAGGCGATCGGCAAGCCGTGGCTTCCCGGCATGGTGCCGGAAGACATGGAGCGGGCCCAGAAGGCATGGGATGCCGCGCAGTCGCCGGGCGCGGTCTACGAGCACGAGTGGCGCCTGACGCTTCCCGACGGCAGCCTCCATTGGCTGATGACCCGCGGCCGCGCCATTCGCGACGCGGCGGGCAACGTTCTTCGCTGGATCGGCACCGATACCGATATCACCACCCACAAGCAGGCGCTGGCGCGGCTGCGCGAAAGCGAAGCCCGGCTCGGCCGGAGCACGGACCGCATGCGCCTTGCCCTCGATGCCGGCGCCCTCGGCGATTGGACGTGGAACGCCTCGACCGACGAGCTCGACGTCTCGCCGCGTGTTTACGAGTTGTTCGGCCTTCCTCAGAATTCGCGGCTGACCTGGTCGAAGCTCCTGACCTTTCTTCATCCCGAGGATGCGGTGCGCGCCTCGCGCGCCGTCGACGAAGCGATGACGAGCGGTGAGGACTATGCGGTCGAGTACCGGGTCAACAAGCCAGGCGGGCGCCAGTCATGGATCGCATCGCGCGGCCGGCTGATCCACTCGGCCGACGGCACGCCCGCCGGAATGATCGGCGTGCTCCAGGACATCTCGGAACGCAAGGGATTCGAGCAGCATCTGAAGCTGCTGATCAACGAGCTCAATCACCGTGTCAAGAACACCCTGGCCACCGTTCAATCGATGGCCGGACTGACGCTGCGGACCAGTCCGACGCTCGAGGAAGCCGGAGCGCGGTTCGACTCGCGGCTCATTGCGCTGGCCGGCGCCCACGACGTCCTGACCCGCGAGAACTGGGAAGGGGCCGACCTGCAGGAAATTGTCGGCAAGGCGATCGCACCCTACCGCAGCAAGGAGCACGACCGCTTCTTCATCGAAGGTCCCGATATCGCCTTGACGCCGAGATTCGCCCTCGCCCTCGCCATGGCGCTGCACGAGCTCGGAACCAATGCTGCGAAGTACGGAGCGCTCTCCGAAAGCAAGGGGCGCGTCGACATCGTCTGGGCCGTTGCCGGCCAGAAAGGCGCCCGCGAGCTCTGCCTCGACTGGCGGGAGCGCGATGGACCGAAGGTTTCCCGGCCGACCCGCCGCGGCTTCGGATCGCGGTTGATCGAGCAGAGCGTCGCCCAGGACCTCGGAGGCAGGGTCGACATCGACTATGCTGAAGACGGCGTAGTCTGCACCATCCGCGCGCCTCTGGAGCCCAAGGCGGCAATTCCCGACCTCGAGGGGCACGACGCCCGAGCGCCGGCCCATCGATGAAGGGGTGGAGAGCCGGTCGATCCCGCCGGCCTCAGATCTTCCAGAAGGTCGAGCGGGCACGCTGGCGAACGCGCGCTAGTTCGGCCGCCGGGTCATTGTCGAGCGACAGGTGTCTCACCCGGTCGATTTCGTCCCGCGTGATGCCGATGTCCTGGAGGATGACGTCGTCGAGCTCCGTCAGCTGGCGGACCCTCTGGCGGGCCTTCCAATTCCTCCACATCCGGACCAGCCGGCCGGTACCCACATTTGCCATCTGCTCGTTTTCTGCGCGAAACAATGCATAGTTTCTCATGGCTCTCTCCTTTACCGATTTGTCCTCTACCGTATTGAGATCATTATAATGATGGGCTCCTGACAGCCTGTTGTCAGGAGGTCTGACAGGCTCCTGACAGCGCGTGTCAGGAGAGTTAGGCTAGGCTCGTCGAGTTGTGGAAAACGGGGTCGATCCCATGCGCCGCGCCGATCGCCTGTTCGAGATCATCCAGTTCATGCGCCGGCAGGAGCTCGTTCGGGCCCGTGAGCTGGCCGAGACGCTCGAGGTGTCCGAGCGCACCATCTATCGCGACATCCAGGATCTCATCGCATCCGGCGTTCCGATCGAAGGTGAGGCCGGGCTCGGCTACGTCCTGAAGGCGGGATTCGACCTGCCGCCGCTCATGTTTAAGGAGCAGGAGATCGAGGCCCTCGTGCTCGGCGCCCGCATCGTCGAGTCGTGGGCCGATGCGCAGCTCGCCACGGCCGCCACCGATGTCATCGCCAAGGTCGAGGCGGTCATCCCCGAGCGGCTGAGGAGCTACATGGCCAACACGGCCCTGCTGGCTCCTGAGCAGCATTTCATGGAGCCGATCAGTTTCGACATGGCGCAGCTGCGCCAGGCCCTGCGCAACCAGCTCAAGGTCTATTTCGAGTACCGCAACGCCGTGGGCGTCGCCTCGAGCCGCACCGTGCGACCGCTGTCGCTCGCCTATTTCGGTCCCGTCTGGCTGCTGGCCGCCTGGTGCGAGCTGCGCGAAGACTTCCGCACCTTCCGCCTCGACCGCATCGACAACTTCCTGGTCAAGGCGGACCGCTTTCGCGGCGAGTCGGGCAAGACGCTCGCCGATTTTCTGCGCCGGCCGCAGACCTGGACGCGCGGCGCGGCGAGCTCATCGGATGCGTGAGGGATCCTCGTCGCCTGTTTTGCTCTCCTCCGACTCCTCGACGATCACGCGTGCATAGCGTTGGTAGGTGGCATAGGCCCACGCCCAATCGATCATCACCACCAGTCGGTTGCGAAAGCCGATCAGGAAATAGATGTGGGCGACGAGCCACACCAGCCAGGCGACGGGGCCGCTGAGCCTGATGCGCCCGAACTGCGCCACTGCCGCGAGCCGCCCGATGGTGGCGAGCAGGCCTTGATCGACATGGCGGAAGACCGGTGGTGTCTCGCCCCGCAGCCGATGCTGGATCGCCTTCGCCACATGCTTCCCCATCTGCTTCGCGGCGGACGCGACCCCGGGAACCGGCGCGCCATCCTGGCGGACGACGGCGAGGTCGCCGGCGACGTAGATGTCGGGATGGCCCGGCACCGAGAGATCCGGCGCGACGGAAACTCGCCCGGAGCGGTCGACCTCCGCCCCCAGCATCCTGCCGAGCGGCGATGCGGCGACGCCCGCCGCCCACAGCACGGTTCGCGCCGCAATGGTGCGGTCGCCGAAGCGGAAGCCCTCCCCGTCGATATTCGTGACCGGCACTCCGACATGGACCTCGACGCCGAGCTTGACCAGCTTTCGCCGTGCATTCTCCGACAGCCGGGCGTCGAAGGTCGGCAGGATGCGCGGCCCCGCCTCGATGAGGCGCACGCTCGCCTTGGTCGGATCGATATGCCGGAACTCGCGCTTGAGCGTATGTTGCGCGATTTCGGCCAGCGTGCCGGCAAGCTCGACTCCCGTCGGCCCGCCGCCGACCACCGCGAAGCTCAGCCAATCGGTTTGGCGCTTTCGGTCGGTCTCGCGCTCCGCGGCCTCGAAGGCGAGGAGGATCCGCCTGCGGATGGCCCATGCGTCGCCGAGCGTCTTGAGGCCGGGAGCGAACCGCGCCCAATCGTCATGGCCGAAATAGGAGTGCCGGGCCCCGGTCGCCACGAGCAGGAAGTCGAATGCGAAGGTCGCTCCGTCGCCCAGGGTGACGAGCCGCGCGGCGGGATCGATGGAGGAGACTTCGCCGAGAAGAACGGTCACGTTCTCCTGCCGGCGCAGGATCTGGCGGAGCGGAGCGGCGATCGCCGGCGCCGACAGGCCCGCCGTCGCCACCTGGTAGAGCAGCGGTTGGAACAGATGATGATTGCAGCGATCGATGAGCGTGATGCGTAGCGCCGCGCGCTTCAGCCGCCGGACCGCCGTCAGGCCTGCGAAACCGCCGCCGATGACCAGGAGATGGGGAATTCGATCCTCGGCCACGCTCGCCCTCGATCCCTTATCCTCGCCCCGCGATTGGTGCTAAACCGACGGTACCGGCAAACGTTTCGTCGCGGAGGGTCATATGAGTGCGCTGTTCGCCTTTCTCCATCACCTTGCCGCCTTCACGTTCTTCGGCGCTCTGCTGGTCGAGCTCGTATTGCTGCGCGGTCCGCTGACCGCCGCCACCGCCCGAAAGGTTCTGCGGGCTGACATGCTCTTCGGACTGTCGGCAACGATCGTCCTTGTCGTTGGCATCTCGCGCGTCGTCTTCTTCGAGAAGGGCTGGGACTACTATGCCCACAACCACGCCTTCATCGCAAAGATGACCCTCTTCATCGCGGTCGGCCTGCTGTCGATCTATCCGACGCGGGAGTTCCTGTCGTGGCGGGAGAGCGTCCGCCGCGATGAGCTCCCCGCGGTCTCTCCTGAACGACTGCGCAGGGTGCGGTCGATCGTGCATCTCGAGCTCGTCGGCGTGGCCTTGGTCATCCTCTGCGCCGCCCTCATGGCCCGCGGCTTCGGGATCGTCACCTGAGTCGGCCAGGTCGCGCCTTTGCGACAAATTTGTCACGGCCGCCCAACATAGGGGGTGAGTCCTCAAGCGCGGCCGAAGCGGCCGAAATCCGCCATATTCACCCTCGGTCCTGGGAAAGCCGGAGATCGAAGCCGGAGCAAACTGCGATTTTTTGGAATTGTTCGCCCTCTCAGGGCGATAGCAGGCGGAACCCGGGGAGAGACTTTCGCATTGGCTAATTGAAAATTAAGGCGCCACCGGGATACAATGTGGCGAATATCAGAGCGTGTGTTTTGCGCGATTTCGGAGATGACGATGCGGAAATGCTGGGTTGGGTTTGTGGTTGCCGCCTGTGTTGCTGCTGCCCCGTCTTGGGCGCTGGCGGCCGAGAACTTCGTACCCCTCGGCTTGGGCTACTCGCCCGAGCGGCAGGCTCTTCCGCCTCTCAACAGTTGGCAGGATCGCGTCATCGGCCAGGCCGACCTCTACGAGAGCGAGATCAATCGGGTGCAGCGCGAACGCAAGCTCATAGAAAGCCAGCTGCAGCGCCATATCGACCACGATCTCTCGGCCGAGCCGCTTCTCACTCCCGACTACTGAGCGATTTTCCTAAGCCGGTTTGTCCTGAAGCCAGGCCCGCGCCTGCTTTTGCGCTTCCGCGACGTCGGCGGCCGACATTTCGCACGCCACGTCGGAGCGATACTGACGGGCCGCTTCGCAACCCCGCATCGCCGCGAGATTGAACCACTTGTGCGCCAGCACGAGATCCTTGGGCACGTTGCGCCCTAGGCAATACATCAAGCCGAGATCGAAAAGCGAATCGCCCTCGTCCGAATTGCCCCGTCTCGCTTCGGCCTGGACGGGTTCTTCACGCAATGCCGTTGCAGTCATGTTCGACTCCTGTCGCCGCGGTGAAGTCTGGCGGTTCGGAGCCCAATGAAAGGTTAAGACGGCGGCACAGGCAAGCGCCATATCTCTGGGGCCTGTCCATACAGATCGGTGGAAATGTCGTGCGAATTCAACGGCGCCGCACCGAAAGGCGATGCCTGCCCGGCCATTGCGGTTAACCGATTGCTTACCAGCTTCGCCGGATTGAAGGATTCGAGCTCACCGTGCCGGCACGGCGACCTTCACCGTGACCGGGTAGTGATCGGATCCCGACGATCGGCCGATGCGTTGCCGCTCGATCACCCGCATCTGCGGACTGACGAAGATGTGGTCGATGGCGAGTTGCGGCAGTTCGACCGTCGCCGGCCAGCTGGGCAGCCAGGTAAGGCGTCTAAGCCGCGTCCGGTCGGAGAAGATTTCGAGAAGGCGCGAGAACGGCGTGGCGTTGAAGTCGCCCATGACGATCGCGTCCTTGTCGAACTGGAAGAGATATTCGGCAAGCGCGTTCATCTGAGTGAATTGGGCCCGCACGTGCGGTGCCCTGATCGTATGCACGCCGACGACGACCGTTCCCGCAAATTCGCCGCCGAGCGTCGCGCGGATGAGAGGCGGCCCCGTCCAGATCGCCCGCGCCTCGCTCGATGCGATCGGAATTTTCGAGATGATCGCCAGGTGGCAGTAGGGCTCGTTCATGCACCCGGCGACGTGCGGATAGGTCGACCGGAGGCGATCGAGCGCCACCCGTTTCTCCTCGCCGAATTCGATCAGCACCGCGATGTCGGGATCGATGCGCAGGATCTCGTCCGCCACCGCCTCGGCGTTGTCGTTGTTGAGCCTGCTGTTGAAGGAGAAGAGCCTCAGCTCTTTCTCGTTGGCCTGGACGCTGCCGACGATTTGCGGCTTGTCGCTGAAATATTGCGGGTAGAGGCCGGTGGCCGCCATGCCGGCGATCGTCAGGAGCATGCCCGTCAGCACGCGCCCGAACGGTATGAAATATCCGATCAGGAACGCGACGGCGACGATGGCGAATTGCAGCGTGAACTGGTTGAGCACGTCGAACACCAGCCACAATTGGGAAAGGCGCGTCGCCAGCAGGAGCCCGGCGGCCAGCAGGAAGACCAGCAGGCAGCGCGTCTTGCCGCGCGTCCGGCGCCGTCGCCGCGGCCGGTGATCCACGGGGATGGGCGGCGCCGCCGAGCGTGGCGTCGGTGCCAGCTTGTCGTATTCATCGAGGATCAGGGGATCGTCCTTCCACGTCATGCTGTGCCATCGTCCTCTCGGTTGGCCGGCCGCTAGATGCCGAGCTTCTTCCTCAAGAGATCACTCACGGCCTGTGGATTGGCCTTGCCGCCGGTCGACTTCATGACCTGCCCGACGAACCAGCCGAGCATGGTGGGCTTCGCTTTCGCCTGTTCGCGCTTGTCGGGATTGGCAGCCAGGATCTCCTCGACGGCGCGCTCGATGGCGCCGAGATCCGTGACCTGGACCAACCCCTCCGACGCGACGATCTCCTTTGGATCCCGCCCCGTCGTCCAGGCGATGTCGAAGACCGTCTTCGCCTGCTTGCCCGAGATGGTGTTGTCGGCGACCATCTTCAGGATCGCGGCATTGGCCGATGCCGAAACGCCGCTCTCCTCGACATCCTTGCTCTCCTTGTTGAGTCGCCCGAAATGCTCGTTGATGATCCAGTTCGCGGCCGTCTTGCCGTTCGGAAACTCTCTCACCACCGCCTCGAAGAATTCGGCCTTGTCCTTCTCCGCCACCAGCACGCCGGCATCGTAGAGCGATAGGCCGTAGTCGCTCATGAACCGCGTCTTCTTTTCGTCCGGCAATTCCGGCAGCCGCGTTTTGACGCGCTCGACCCATGCGTCGTCGAGCTCGAGCGGCAGCAGGTCCGGATCGGGGAAATAACGATAGTCGTGCGCTTCTTCCTTGGAGCGCATCGAGCGCGTCTCACCCTTGCGCGGGTCGAAGAGACGCGTTTCCTGTTCGATCCTGCCCCCGTCTTCGATCACCCCGACCTGCCGGCGCGCCTCGAATTCTATGGCCTGCCCCATGAAGCGGATGGAGTTGACGTTCTTGATCTCGCAGCGCGTGCCGAACGCCTCGCCCGGCTTGCGCACCGAGACGTTGATATCGGCCCTGAGAGATCCCTGCTCCATGTTGCCGTCGCACGTGCCGAGATAGCGCATGATCGTCCGGAGCTTGGTGACGAAAGCCTTCGCCTCGTCCGCCGAGCGCATGTCGGGGCGCGACACGATCTCCATCAGCGCGACGCCGGACCGGTTGAGATCGACGAAACTCGCCGACGGATGCTGGTCGTGCAGGGATTTCCCGGCGTCCTGTTCAAGATGCAGCCGTTCGATTCCCACGGTGACCGAACCCTCGGGCAGATCGACCACCACCTGCCCTTCGCCTACGATGGGCTGCTTGTACTGGCTGATCTGGTAGCCCTGCGGAAGATCCGGATAGAAGTAGTTCTTGCGGTCGAACACCGAGCGCATGTTGACGGCGGCCTTCAGCCCGAGCCCCGTGCGGACTGCTTGCTCTACGCAGAATTCGTTGATGACGGGAAGCATCCCCGGCATGGCGGCGTCGACGAGCGACACATGCGTGTTGGGTTCACCGCCGAACGACGCCGAGGCGCCGGAAAAGAGCTTGGCGTTCGATGACACCTGGGCATGGACCTCCATGCCGATGACGATCTCCCAATCGCCCGTCGCGCCCGTGATCCAATGGCGTTTGTCCGCGACGCGGTCTTCCGAGCGCAAAATGGCCTCCCTTGAGTCGCGCCCTTCGTAATCGCTCTTTGCACCTCCATCAAGGGCGCCCGCAGGTGCTCCCCTGAAGGCGCCTGGATGCAACCCGTCTAGAGCGCCGATCGTATGGCGGACGCGGTATCGAAAAACTCGCAGAAACCGACGACCTTGCCGCGCCGGAAGTCCCACACGTCGGCTTTTGGCGACATGAACGACTTCCCCGTCCGACGATGCCGGAACGAGCATTCGGCGAGGACGACCACCGTGTTGCCCTGGCCGATGAACCGTTCGACGTCGTAGAAAACGAGCTCCCAGTCGCGGAACAGGTTTTCGAAGTAGCTTCGCACCCCAGGCTTGGTGAGCGGCTCCTTGGCGAAATTGAGCCCCTGCAGGCCGTTGGCGATCGACCGCCACACGACGTCGTCGGCGAGGTTCTGCAGTATGTCCTCGAAGTTGCCGCCCTTCGTCTCGCCCCATTTCTTGTAGTAGTCCTTGAGCAGGGCAAGATTGTCGTCGTTGTGCTGTGCGGCAACTGCCTTTGCCGGCTTGGCATTCCGGGCCGGCGCCTTTTTGGGGGCGGCCTTCTTCACGGCATGCCTTGCTTTGGACGCTTTTTTCGCCATCGATTCTTCCCCCAGCGCGGCTACCTTATCAAGTTAACTCGCGATTGTGGAGATGGCGCCTAAGTGTATGTTTCCAGTAACCTTTCCCGCAGCCTACTCGGTTAATCGCTAACCGATTTGGGAAAATCTTCGGAGCGCGTCGGAAATCTTCGCCAGGCGGGCCTGAAGCTCGGTTTTTCGCTCCCTCGCCTCCTCGAGAACGTGTTCTGGCGCCTTGGCGACGAAGGCTTCGTTGCCGAGCCGCCCGGCGATGTGCTGGAGGTCGGCCTCGATCTTGGCCAGTTCCTTCTCCTGCCGTGCCTTCTCCGATTGAAAATCAACGACCCCTGCGAGTGGAAGGGCCAGCGTTGCCTCCCCCAGCACGATCTGCGCCGACCCGGGCGGCATCGTATCGGCAAAGCTGAGGGACTGTAGGCGGGCAAGCCGCATGATCTCGTTCATCCACGACATCGCCCGGGCCCGGCTCTGGGCATTCGCTCCGACGAGGTGGCAGGAGATTTTCGCGCCGGCCGGAACGTTCATCTCCGCCCTGACCGACCGAATCTCCGAGACGAGCGCGATGACCCACCGGATCTCGCTGTCTGCCGCACCGTCGCCGAGTCCGGTATAGGCCGGCCACGGAGCCTCGATCAGCAGGCTGGAGCGCTTGGGACCCTCCTCACCCGTCTTTTGCCACAGCTCCTCGCTTATGAACGGCATGAACGGGTGGAGGAGCAGGAGAATTTGGTCGAGCACCCAGGCGGTCGCCGCGCGCGTCTCGGCTTTGGCCTCCTCGTCGCTGCCCCCGAGGATCGGCTTGATCAGCTCGAGATACCAGTCGCAGAAGACGTGCCACACGAAGCCGTAGGCGGCGCCGGCGGCCTCATTGTAGCGATGCTGCTCGATCGCGCTCGTGACGGTGTCGCGGGTCCGTGCCGCCTCGCCGGCGATCCACCGGTTGACGGTCGCCCGCAGCGCCAGCGGATCGAACTCCGCCTGGCGGACGCAGGCGTTCATTTCGGCGAAGCGCGCCGCGTTCCAGAGCTTGGTCGCAAAATTGCGATAGCCCTCGACGCGCTGCGGCGAGAGCTTGATGTCTCGCCCCTGCGCCGCCATCGCGGCGAGGGTGAAGCGCAGCGCATCCGCACCATATTTCTCGATGAGCTCGAGCGGATCGATCACGTTGCCCTTCGACTTCGACATCTTCTGGCCGCGCTCGTCGCGCACCAGCGCATGGATGTAGACGGTGTGGAACGGCACCTCGCCCATGAAATGGATGCCGGACATCATCATCCGGGCCACCCAGAAGAAGATGATGTCGAAGCCGGTCACCAGCACATCGGTCGGATAGTACCGCTTGACCTCCGGTGTTGCGTCCGGCCAGCCGAGCGTTGAGAAGGGCCACAGTGCGGAGGAGAACCACGTGTCGAGAACGTCCTCGTCGCGCGTCAGCGTGACGGTCTTTCCATAGTGCGAAGTGGCCGCTGCGCCAGCCTCGTCTTCGGTCTCGGCGACGAAGATCTTGCCCTCCGGCCCGTACCACGCCGGTATCTGGTGTCCCCACCACAGCTGGCGCGAAATGCACCACGGCTGGATGTTGCGCATCCATTCGAAGTAGGTCTTCTCCCAGCTCTTCGGGACGAATACCGTCCTGCCCGCCTCGACCGCCGCGATGGCCGGTCCGGCGAGCGTCTTGGCATCGACATACCATTGCTCGGTGAGCCACGGCTCGATGACGACGCCGGATCGGTCGCCGTGCGGCACCTGGTGGAGGTGGGGCTCGGCTTTGTTGAGAAGCCCCTTCTCCTCCATCAGCGCGACGATGCGCTTGCGGGCCGCGAAGCGGTCGAGGCCGTGCAGCGCCAGCGTCGTCTCCGCCACCTCGGCGCCATCGAGGAAATCGGGATTTTCGCGCAGCGTCAGCTTGCCGAAGCGGTCGAGGATGCTGACCAGCGGAAGGTCATGGCGCCGGCCGACCTCGAAGTCGTTGAAGTCGTGGCCGGGTGTGATCTTCACCGCGCCGGTCCCCTTGTCGGGATCCGAATATTCGTCGGCGACAATCGGGATGCGTCGCCCGACCAGCGGCAGCATCACCTGCTTGCCCACGAGCGCGGCATAGCGCTCGTCCTTGGGATTGACCGCCACCGCCGTGTCGCCGAGCATGGTCTCGGGTCGCGTCGTCGCGATGGTGAGCTTGCGCCCCGGATCGTCCGCCAGCGGATAGTCGAAGTACCACAGCGTGCCCTTGGTCTCCACCTGCTGCACTTCGAGATCGGATATGGCGGTGAGGAATTTCGGGTCCCAGTTGACCAGGCGCTTGTCCTTGTAGATGAGCCCTTCCCGGTGCAGCTGCACGAACACCTTGATGACGGCGCGCGACAGCCCTTCGTCCATGGTGAAACGTTCGCGGCTCCAGTCGCACGAGGCGCCGAGCCGCCTCAGCTGCTGGCTGATCAGCCCGCCGGAATGGGCCTTCCACTCCCATACCCGCGCCATGAAGGCGTCGCGCCCCATCGTCCGCCGATCCGTCCGGTTCTCCTCCGCCAGAAGTCGCTCGACGACCATCTGCGTGGCGATGCCGGCATGGTCGGTGCCCGGCTGCCACAGCACGTCCTTGCCGCGCATGCGCTCGAAGCGGACGAGGATGTCCTGGATTGTGTTGTTGAGGGCATGCCCCATATGCAGGGAGCCCGTGACGTTCGGCGGTGGGATGACGATCGCGAACGGCTTGGCGCGCGGCCGCCGTCCGGCCCGGAAAGCCCCCGCCTCCTCCCATGTCTTGTAGAGCCGCGCCTCGATGTCCTGCGGGTTGAACGTCTTTTCAAGCATGAGCGGGGCGCAAGCTGTTGATCCCATCGCCGATTGAAGTCAGCGGGGTATAACGAGCGCCCGTGCCGGTGGCAACTGGGAGGGACCGCGACGGATCTATGGTGGTGCTAGCGGCGGGACCGCCGCGAGACGCGTTCGATTTCTTCCCGCACGAGCGCCTCGACGACCCCTGGCAGGTTCTGGTCGAGCCATTGCTTGAGCATGGGCCGCAGGAGCTCGCTCGCCAGCGCGTCGAGCCGGCTGCCGGCGTCCTCTCCGCTCAGGATCTGTTCCGCGAGCTTCTGGAACGACTGCATGGTCTCGGTTGCCGCTTCCCGAGACACCATTTGCGGCGCTTCCGGGGTCGGCGCGAAAGGCCGGATGCCCGTCGCACTCTGGCCGAACGGTGGCCGGGGGGCCGGTGTCGGTCGCGACGTTGCGCGACCGGCGGCCGGTGACGGATGGTTCATCGCCTGGGGCGGCGGCACGTTCGGCACCGGCCGCAGGTACGACGTCTCGCCATCCGCAAGCGTGCCTCTGAGCCGCGCCGGGGGTGCTGCCGGCGACGCCTCGCGCACCTCTTGGGGCTCGAACATCGACTCGTCGCCCTCGTCGGGTGACCCACCCAGCAGATTCTTGAACAGCGAGCCCTTCGACTGCGGCGCCGGCCGCGGTTCCGCCATCGGCACCACGGGCGTGATCGTGGAAATCGCATTCGCCATGCGGCCCTGCAGCTCGTGTGCCGAGATCTCGCGGACGATCCGGTTGCGCAGCTCCTCGATCTCTTCGAGATCGGCCTGCGTCCTCACCTCCTGGACTTCGACGAAGCGCTCGCGGTTGGGCGTCCGGAAGGGAGGATTGCCCAGCCGGGCGATCTTGTTCTCGTCGCGGTGAACGATGCGCGCCGGTTCGCCTCGGAAGCGCGGTTCGATCCGCTGCGGTTCCTCGATGGCGTCTTCCTCGCCGATGGCCCGCCGGATGGAAGCGAGAAGATCCTCGACCTTCGGCTCGGCCCCGATTCTCTGCACTTTGTTCATGGACCCCAAACCTCTTGTTCTTTTTGGAATCGTGGAGTGTTCGCAGAAGTACAAAATGGTACCTGCGCAGCAAACCGCGACTCACCGCTGAGCCTGCAATCTAGTGGTGATTCGCGCCCTGTTCTACTTGATTGTGTCGGCGTCGGTGCCGATCCATTTGTTTCTGACCGACCGGTAGTGCGCTTCCGGATCGTAGGGCCGGACCGGCAGGCGGAGATTTTCGGCGGTTAACTGCCCCACCGAGGCGAGGAGCTGGTAGGCGGCGACCACCCCGTCGCGCACGGTGCGCGACAATGCAACCCGTGATTCCACCAGGTCCCGCTCGGCGTCGAGGACGCGGATGAGAGGTCCCGCCCCGACCCGCTGTTCTTCCTTCACGCCTTCGACGGCGAGCTCGTTGGCCTTCACCTGCTCGCGGATGGCAATGGCGGCCATGCGCGCCGCCTCGAGCGTCGTCCAAGCCGTCGTCACCTGGTCGCGGATCGACCGCTCCTGCTCGATGATCTGTAGCCGCCGCTGGCTCGCGACGTGTTTGGCCTCGCGAACCTGGGAATAGACCGATCCCGACTCGTAGAGCGGCATCGTGACCGCGCCGCCGACGAAGGCCGTGTTCGACTGGTCGATGTCGTCGAGCGGCTCGCGGCTCGCGGCATAGCTCGCCTGCAGCGACACTTCGGGCAGCAGCTGGCCCTCGACGAGGTCGATGGTGTGCCGCGACGCCTCCTCGATGTGAAGCGCGGTCAGGAGATCGGGATTGTTGCGGCGGGCGATGGTCTGGGCATCGGCCAGCGAGTCCGGCATGAACTGCCAGGGCTTCGGCATGGTGAGCGCGGTAGGCGGGCGGCCGATGACGCGAAGATAGTCCGCGGAGCTTGCGGCAAGGTCGGCACGCGCCGTCGACACGTCCGCATCCGCCTGGCTTGCCCGGGCCCGCGCCAGCGCGACGTCGGTGCGATTGATCTCGCCTGCCTCGAAGCGCGCCCGCGTGGCCTTGTGCTCCTGGGCGAAAATGCCGGCGGAACGACGGCGCTGCAGAAGGATGTCGCGGTCGCGGATGACGTTCATGTAGGCGACGACGCCGTCGAGGAGGACCTGCTGCTCGACCGCGACGAGCGTCTGCTGGCCAGCTTTGACCGTCGCTTCCGCGACGCGCGTGCCGCTGATCGTGCGGAAGCCGCGGAACAGCGGCTGTTCGAGTGCGATCGACACGTCCGCAGGCTTCGTCTTGTTCGTCGCACCGGGCTTGGGATTGGTCCTTTCCCATCCGCCCTCGGCGCTGGCGCTCACGGTCGGGCGCCAGCCGGACAGAGCCTGCGCTACGCCTTCGTCGGTCGCCCGCTGGCGGGCCCGTTCCGCCTGCAGTGTCGGGTTGGCGCTATAGGCGCTCGCCAGGGCCTCCGCGATGGTCTCGGCACGTGCCTCGAGCGAGGCGCTGCCCACCCACAGGAGCGCGGCTGTGCCGAGTAAAACGGCTTTTCCGATATGGCGTGATGTCATCGGGCCGGCTGCTCCTTCGCCGCCTCATAGAAGCCCGTTTATGGTTAAAGAACACTTTAGTTTCCCGCAGAAGATGCGAAATTACGGGACGTTGAATCCTCGATTGCGGTCGCCGTGCAACAGTCCGTCAAAACGAGAAGGCGGGCTTGCGCAGCGCGAAGCCCGGCAGCGGTTCGACGGACGCATCGTATGCCGCCCGCACGCTGATGCCCGAGCCCGCCCGTGTGTGCAGGAGCGCCCTGGCGACGTCACGCTCGCCCACCACCGCGGCGAGCCGCCCACCCTCGTCAAGCGCCGCGGTGAGGCGCGCCGGGACTTCAGGAATGCGGCCGTTCACCAGGATGGCATCGAAGGGCCCGCCGGCGTCCACTCCGGCGGAGGGATCGCCGACGACGATCTCGACATTGCCGATGCCCATGCGCGCCATGTTCGCTCGAGCTTCGGCCGCGAGCTCGGCATTCGCTTCCAGCCCGACGACCTGGGCCGCGATCCGCGACAACACGGCGGCGGAGTAGCCGGTTGCGCAACCGACGTCGAGCACCCGGTCCGTGGGTTCAAGGCTGAGGAGATGCGCGAGCCGCGCGAAGGTCATCGGCTCCATCAGGTAGCGCGCCGGTGCCTGGCTCGAGCCGGCGGCGATCTCCACGTCCGCGTCCATGTAGGCGAAGGCGCGCTTGGCAGCAGGCACGAACATTTCCCTCGGAACGTGCGCCATCGCCGCTAGAACGCGGGTATCGGTGACCCCGTTCGGGCGCACCTGGGATTCGATCATGTTGGTGCGCGCCTGGGCAAAGTCCATCATTCGTGATGCCTGGGTGGGTTGGAAGGAGGTACCGTCAGCCGAATGGTTATCCATACTTCCCGCCCGGGCCAAGCGGCAATCGGCTCCGCGCCGGCACTGACCGGAAGTTGTTTCTTGCTGGAGGTTCGACTATAAGGCCCGCCACAGGCCTCGTGGCGGAGTGGTTACGCAGCGGACTGCAAATCCGTGTACCTCGGTTCGATTCCGGGCGAGGCCTCCAACGTTTCGATGCTCGCCTCTACTCGCCGGCCGGATCGCAGCCCTTGCGAGCGTCGGGAGCGACCCCGGCCCCAATCTTCTTGCCGGAGCCAAATCCGAGCCGCGCCGCGAGCGAAGGGTAGTGGCGCTTCAGCCACTGGCCGACGTGGACGAGCGTGCGTCGGCGCCCCCTCCGAATTCTGGGGATGTCGATCGACAGGACGATGAGACCTAGCGGCACCATCCAGAAACCGAGCACCGGCAGAAAGCCGAGCAGCCCGAAAATGATGAGACCCGTACCGATCACGATCCGCAGCAGCCGGCTTCGGGGCAGGTCGACGGAACGGCCGGCGAACGTGATCTTTGGCATGGGGGACTAGATAAAGGTCCCTCGACCGCCCAACAAGGCTCTTGAGGCTTGTGAAAAGCCTTTGCGCCCCCAAGATGCGTTTGGTATATCGCGAGCCGGCTGTTCCCCGATAGCTCAGTTGGTAGAGCATTCGACTGTTAATCGAATGGTCGCTGGTTCGAGTCCAGCTCGGGGAGCCACTTTTCGGTTGCCTCCCCCGCTTGGCGGACGCAGCGATATTGCCTTCAATTTCGCCGTCTTCTCCCCCGCCATGGAACCTGAAGCCTCGCAGGCGTGTTTCGACTCCCTTGGAAGGAGACACGCACAGGGGAGATCTGGATGACGACGTCCGCTCAGCGTCGCGCCGCCCACGAGGCGACCGCGCGCGCCGCCCACGAAATCTCGGCAAAGGAGGCTACCGCCCGCACCCTCAATACCGAACGGCTGCGGGAGCTGCGACTGCAACGCGAACGGGACTCGCGTGCTCCGAAGCCGGCCGGCTCGGACGAGCGGTCGCAGGGGGGCACGGACACGTAGATCGACGAGCTTCATTGCCTGGTGGAAGCCGGAAGGACAAGCCGGCCCCTCAACGCCAAGTTGCCTCAGCGCTAAATCCCCACTCCCCTCTCCGCGGGCCTGCCACTTGGAATTCCACGGCCCTCCCCCTAAGGTCTGAGCGTCCAATCACGAGGGCCCCTTCTTGGTCGGAATTTCGCCGTGACGCCTGCTCCTGCCCTTCGCTTCGGGTTGCGGGCTTTGTTCGAACCCATCGACCGCCTGCGAGACCGCATTGGGTTCGTCCAATCGGCCATCGCCCTGATGTTGATCGGCTTCCTCGCCCTACTCTTCATCATGGCCATGTCTCTCTGGCTCGGCGAGCGGTCGCAGTACTTCTTCAACGGGGCGCTCGAGGCCCGCAGCACGTGGAACGCGGTGTCGGAGCTCAGGCATGCCCTGCAAACCGCGGAGGCGAGCCAGCGCGGCTACATCGTAACCGGCAACCAGGTCTATCTCGCCCCCTATGCCACGGCGAAGGCCCAGGCGTCGCGCCAGCTCGCGGCTGTCGATCGGTTGCTGCAGCCGGTGGCCGGGGCCCGACAGTCCCTCGACCGGCTCAAGGCCATCGTCTCCGAGAAGTTCGCCGAGATGGACCGGACCATCGGCTTGAAGCGCGACCGCCGCGACGACGAGGCGCTCGCCATCTTCCGCACCAACCGCGGAAAGGCCCTGACCGACGAGGCCAACGTCTTCCTGTCCAGCATGATCCGCGCCGCCGATGCGCGGCTCACCGAGGGCGTGGTGGAAGTGCGCGAGAACGCCCTGCTGCTGCGCCTGGCCACGATCCTGAGCGGCATCCTGATCGTTCTCGTGATGGCCGGAGTGATTGTAACCGTGGTCCGTTACACGCGAGCCCTCGCATCGGCGCGCGACGAGGTCGCGACCCTGAACACCGGTCTCGAGCAGCGCGTCGAGGAGCGCACCGCCGAGCTTGCCCGGGCCCGCGACCGTGCCGAGCTGCTGCTCGCCGAGGTGAACCATCGCGTCGCGAACAGTCTCGCCCTCGTCGGATCGATGGTGAGCCTTCAGGCACGTTCCGCCCCCGATGAACGGACGCGGGGAGTCCTGGACGAGGTTCAGGCGCGCATCTATGCCATCGCCTCCGTTCACAAGCGCATCTACAGCTCCGGCGACGTTCGCTTCGTCGCGCTTGACGAATATCTGTCGGGGCTCCTCGAGAATTTGGAGACATCGATGCACAGCGCCGGTCACGGCGCCGTCCTCAGCAGCGAGCTGCAGCCCGTGCGGCTCCGCACGGATGCCAGCATCAATCTGGGCGTGGTCGTGACCGAGTGGGTCACCAACGCGTTCAAATATGCCTATCCCGATCGGGCCGGCGAGGTTCGGGTGCGCCTCAAGCATCTGCCCGAGGAGAACGGCGAGCTCATCGTCGAGGACGACGGCGTCGGCCGCGGCGGCGGGGGAATTGCACGAGGCACCGGCCTCGGCACCAAGCTCGTTACCGCCATGGCTCACAGCATGGGCGCCGAGGTCGAGTACCTGGAACGGCGGCCGGGCACGGCGGCACGCCTCGTTTTTCCGCTCGAGGCGGCATGACACCGGCGTTCTCGATGTCCGGCATTCGAACGCTCGCAGTGCTCTGGGCTGTGGCCGGCGCGGCGCTGTCGGCCTCCGTGCCGGCTCTTGCCCAGCAGGGCCCGCCTGGGATCGTCGAGCCCACCGTCTTTCCCGCCCACGATCCCGATGTTCCCGCCTGCACGCCGCCGCCCGGCCTCGAGAGGGCCCTGGGTTTCGCGCGCGACAACGATCGCGACTTCATGCGGGGCGTCGACTACGGCCTCGCGCGCGCCGCCGGCGACCGGCGCCTCGCGTATCGGCTTGCGGTCGCCAATAACGACTCGGCCCTGATGGTTTCTCAGATCGAAGCCTTCCACGCCGGACGGTTCGGGGGCGTCGTCGCGGCTCCCGTCGACCCCGCTTCGCTTGCCCCGCACCTTCAGAAGCTCATCTGGTCAGGCAGCTATGTGGGCACGATCGTGCCGCCGCCGGCGACGTCGCTCCTCAACGCCCCCCAATATCTGACCGGCAAGGCGCTCGGCGATGCCGCGGCCGACCACATTCGCACGCGGCTCGACGGCAAGGCCAATGTCGTCCTCCTGACTCATGACAGCCTGGAGTTCCTGGCGCCGCGTTTTGCCGCCATCCGCGATTCCCTTCAGGCGGTGCCGGATGCCACCATCGTCGCGGATATCTCGCCGGTGACCGTCAACAAGGAAGGCGGCTTCGCGATGATGAACACCATCCTTCTCGCCGTCCCCGAGGTCGATGTGGTGCTCGGTGCGGATACGGTCGTGCTGGGGGCCCTCGAGGCGGTGCGTAAGGCGGGCAAGGCCAGGCCCGACCAGTTCTTCGGCGGCATCGACGGAGAGCCGGAAGCGGTTGCCGAGCTGAAGACGGGAACGAGCCCCTACAAGACCAGTATCAGCCTGGCTTCCCCGGTTTTCGGCTATGCCATGGGCCAGCACGCCGCCGACTGGCTGGAAGGAAAGAGCATCCCGCAAGCCATGAATATTCTCCCCATCGCCCTCAATGCGCGCAACATTGCCCAGTATGAGGCCGATCTTGCCGACCCGGCCACCGTCTATGCCGATCCCGAGCGGCGCGCCCGTTACCTTCGGATGTACGGCAACATCTGCTACGATACCCGCGACCGCTACGTGAACTTTCCCTGGTCGTCCGAAACGAAATGACCGTATAGAAGGGTGTCCCCGCCCCCGCCGCAGGACGTTGATAAGGCTGTCATCTCTGTGCTTTCATATAGCCGAAGCGGCGTCTGCGGAACCTACCGGCACCCGTCGAGTTTGACTCGCCGTCAATCGACTTTTTCGACAGTGATGCCGGGCCTCCAGGCTTTGGCGTCACCGGGTCCAGCCGGAGTCTCCAGTATGCGTACCGGCTGGACCCACCAATTCTCGCTGGCGAGAATCGGTGGCCGCCCCATTTGGTTCCACCAGCCTGTTCCGGATTCCCGAGTGAAGAAGAAGCTCGTAGTCGTGAACGATCGCATGCAACGCGGCTATCGGTACGAGCGCACGGCCGCGGTCGGCCGGGGATTCGCGGAGGGTTTCAGCCCCCACCTCACCCCGAAGCAGATGCTGGAGCTCGGCGTCTTTCGGGGGCAAGTACATGACCGACGCGCGCAAGGAGTTTCCCGATAGCTGGTTTGCGAAGGCGAAGCTCTCGGCCCATCGCGATCCGGCCTGCAACTATTTCGGTGTCGATGCGAGCCAGCCGCTCTCCGAATGGCGCCGCAAGGGCTGGATCCATCCCGATGATCCGCGGGGCTGGTTTCCGTGGTACTGCCGCTACTACATGGGGCGTCGCCTGCCCGACGAAGACCGTCGCCAGATCGCGCGCTGGAGGGCGGTCCGCCGGCACGTCGCGCAGCTTCGCCGCAACTGCGATCCGGGCGATTTCGACTGTCGCCGCCGGCAACGCCAGGCTTTGCTCACTGGGCTTACGACAGCCGCAGGATTTGAGCGAAAGCCACGCCGATCGATGTCGGCGCCCAAACGTTCCCCATGCGTCACTTCACTTCCCGTGACCGATGTTGCGCTGCAAAACTCAGCGCCCAAATGCGGGAACCATGGCCGTGACTATGTGTTCCCCCATTGGGGATCGATGTTGGATTCCACAATCGAAAGGAAAGCACAATGAAATCGTTGATCATTCCATCCGCCCTTCTGCTCGGCCTCGTCGTTGCGACGCCGGTCTTTGCGGCGGACGATGCGAGCTGTCAGGCGCTCTTCACCAAGGCTGACGCCAATGGCGACGGAACCGTGGGCGGCACCGAGATCAACACCTACAAGGATGCCTACGTGAAGTCCGGCGGCAGCATGAACGAGACGACGCTGATCCTGACGAAGGAGCAGTTCCACGATGCCTGTATGAAGGATGCGTTCAAGGACATGCCGCAGTAGTTCAAGCCAATTTTTAGGCTGGCGATCGGGGCGATCCAAGGGTCGCCCCGATTGTTTTTTGCCCCGCGCGACGGAGCGTACGTCCGCTTCCGTCCGGAAGCTCTGGAACGGATTAGCCCTCCTGACGTTGGTCGGGTGATTCCACCAAGCCACCACCCACGAAGGAGAAGGTCATGAGCCTAAAATCTATGGACGATCTGTTCATGCACGGTCTGAAGGATCTCTATTACGCGGAGAAGAAACTCGTTCAGAACCTGCCCAAGATGGCGAAGAAGGCAAGTTCGCCCGAATTGGCCCAGGCGATCGAGAGTCATCTGCGCGAGACCGAGAACCAGGTGACCCGTCTCGAGCAGATCTTCGCCGCCTGCGAGGCGACGCCGCGCGGCAAGAAATGTCCGGCCATGGACGGGCTGCTCGAGGAAGGCAAGGAATTGATGCAGGAGGCCGACAACGACGACACCCTCGACGCCGGAATGCTCGCCGCGGCACAGGCCGTCGAGCATTACGAGATCGCGCGCTACGGCACGATGGTGGCTTGGGCGCAGGAGCTCGGCATGACCGAAGCCGCCAACCTGCTCCAGGAAACCCTGGATGAAGAGAAGAATGCCGATCGGCTCCTCTCCCAGATCGCCGAAGGCAAGCTCAATCGCGAAGCGGCGGCGGCCTGACCGGGCTTGGGCGCAATTTAGGCTTCCGTCTGGTGTTTGCGGCCCCTCGCGCCGTCTTGACCGCGCGACGGCTTCTCTATGGAATGGAGTTCGGCCGGCGATCCTTCGACCTCGACTGACCGCTCGAACCGGAATCCTGCCTTCGCGGCCGTGCGCCGTGACGCGGCGTTGTCCTCGTCGATGAGGGCGATGAGGCGGTCGAAGCCGCTGGCATCGAAACCGTGCCGCACCAGCGCGCAAGCCGCCTCGGTGCCGAGACCCTGCCTCCAATGGTCCTTGCCGATCAGATAGGCGACCTCGACCTCCGGGCGTCCCTCGATCGTCCAGGCGATGAGGCCGCAACGCCCCACCAGCACGCCCGACCGGCGGTCGACGACTGCCCATAGGCCGAGCCTGTCGCCGGCGCGCGCCCTTGCGAGGTGCCAGTCGAGTTCCGCCTCGGTCTCGGCAAGGCTCAGCGTTCCTTCGGGAAAGTAGCGGCGCACGTCGCGATCCGCATAGAGAGCCGCAAGCGCGGGAAGGTCCGCCGCCGCGAAGTGGCGGAAGACGAGGCGGGGTGTTTCCAGAACGACCATCGGCGCGAGCCTGACGCCCGCGCCGAGAATTCGCAAATGGGATTTGGTGGGACGGCTACTCGCCCTTCGGGGCTTCGGTCTTCCAGCCGAGCGTCTTCCAGACGGCATCGCCGGCCGCATTGATCCTGGTGCTCTGCAGTTGGCCTTCCTCGCCCTCGACGCCGAGCGAAGCATACGCCGCCCACAGCGCCGCCGCGACGAAGCGCAGGCCCTTGTGGAGAAGCGGCGCGCCGGGATAGGTGCGCACGAGATAGAGGATGCGGCTGAGCTTGGCGTTCCGCCTGTTGACGGTTGCGGAGGCGAAGCAGCGCGTGATCTCCTGGACGGTGAGCTCGCGGCTGAGCGGCAGCAGGAGCTCGCTCTTGATGAGGTTCATGCCGAGCTCGACGCCTTCGCCGAACGCCGGGCAGCGGCCGTTGCTCACGGCGCGCACGCCGACCATCGTCCACTCCACCGCATCGGCGCCCGAGACGACGATGAGGCGCATGGCGGGCGGGGTGGCGTGAAGGGCCGGACGCCAGACCGGGGCCTCCGTCTCGACGGGCTCAACGTAGGTCTTCTGGATCGGATTCATGTTTGTCTCCCACGACCTTCACTAGAGAATTGCGGTCGCACCGGCAACGACAATGCTCCGTCGTTGTTTCCTCCCGCTTTGATGCAAAGCTAAAATTTGAGCCATTTCGCCGCTTCGTGAAGAAGTGGTGAACGGCGGTCGCGCAATTGTGGGCATTGCCGCGACAACCCCTTCAGGAGTGGTAAGATTCGGCAAACGACGAGCCGTTTTGGGACGCTTGATCGCCGATGCCCTCCCAAGTACCGTTCGCGTTAACCCCTGGGCCCTCGAACCCCCCGAGTGAGCGGATGAACATCAAAAACGACGTGGTTGCCGCAATCGGCAACACACCGCTCATCAAGCTCCGCAAGGCCTCGGAAATCACCGGCTGCACGATCCTGGGCAAGGCCGAGTTCATGAATCCCGGCCAGTCGGTGAAGGATCGGGCCGCACTGTTCATCATCAAGGACGCCGTCGCCCGGGGAAAGCTGCGTCGCGGCGGCACCATCGTCGAGGGCACCGCGGGGAACACCGGCATCGGGCTCGCCATCGTGGCCAATGCCATGGGGTTTCGCACCGTCATCGTCATTCCCGATACTCAGTCGCAGGAGAAGAAGGACGCGATCCGCGCTCTCGGCGCCGAGCTCGTCGAGGTGCCTGCCGTTGCCTACAGGAACCCGAACAACTACGTGAAATACTCCGGCCGTCTCGCCGAGCGGCTCGACCGCGAGCTCGACGGCGGCGCAGTCTGGGCCAACCAGTTCGACAATGTCGCCAACCGCGAAGCCCACATCCGGACGACGGCGCCGGAGATCTGGGATGAGACCCAGGGAACCGTCGACGCCTTCGTGAGCGCCGTCGGCTCCGGCGGCACCATCGCCGGCGTCGGCGCCGGCCTCAAGGCTCGCAACAAGGACGTCAAGATCGTGCTCGCCGATCCCCTCGGAGCCGCACTCTACGGCTACTACAAGACGGGCGTCCTCAAGGCGGAAGGCTCCTCGATTACCGAGGGCATCGGCCAGGGCCGCATCACCGCGAACCTCGAAGGCGCCGTGGTCGACGAGGCCTACCAGATTCCCGACGAGGAAGCCTTGCCCATCGTCTTCGATCTCGTCGTCGACGAAGGCCTATGCCTCGGAGGTTCGACCGGCATCAACATCGCCGCCGCCATCCGTTTCGCCCGCGCCCTCGGACCCGGCCACACCATCGTGACCATGCTGTGCGACTATGGCACCCGCTACCAGTCCAAGCTGTTCAATCCCGAATTCCTGCGCGCCAAGAACCTCCCTGTTCCGCGGTGGCTCACCGAGCCCGGTCGCCCCCTGCCGACGGTTTTCGAAGAAGCGGTGAAAGCCTGATGACCGAGTTCCTGTTTCGCGACGATTCCTATGCCGCCGAATGCGACGCCCGCATCGTCGCCGTCAACGAGCAGTGGCGGCATCGTTCTCGACCGAACGGTCTTCTATGCCACCTCTGGCGGCCAGCCGGGCGACCGCGGACGCCTCACCGGCGAGGCCGGCGACATCGCCATCGCCACCGCCGTCTATGACGACGGCAAGGCGGAGGTCATTCACGTGCCGGCCGAGGCCCAGGCACAGCTGCGCCCCGGCATGGCGGCACGTGCGGTGCTCGACTGGAACACGCGCCATGCTCACATGCGCGCCCATACCGCGCTCCATCTCCTGTGCTCGCTGGTGAAATTTCCCGTCACCGGCGGGCAGATCGCCGCCGACGGCGGCCGCTTGGATTTCGACATTCCCGATCCGGGCGCCGTCCATCGCGAGACCATCGAGGCCGAGCTCAACCGGCTCATCCGCGAGAACCATCCCGTCGCGACGCGCTACATCACCGACGCCGAGCTCGCGAGCAAGCCGGAGCTCGTGCGCACCATGGCCGTGAAGCCGCCAATGGGCTCCGGCCGCGTCCGGCTCGTCGCCATCGGCCCGGACGGCGAGATCGATCTTCAGCCCTGCGGCGGCACCCATGTGCGTGCCACCGGCGAGATCGGCCCGGTCACCGTCGGACGGCTGGAAAGCAAGGGCAAGCAGAACCGCCGCATTCGCGTGACGCTCGTTCCGGCGTCCGCCTAGAGGGAGGGAGCGTGAGCGACCATCTGGTTTCGACCGCGTGGCTTGCCGATCGGCTGTCGGCGCCCGATATCGTCGTTCTCGACGCCACCTGGCATCTGCCGACGTCGGGCCGCAACGCCCGCGCCGAGTTCCTGGAGGCCCACATCCCGGGTGCCCGCTTCTTCGACATCGACGACATCTCCGACTCCTCGAGCCCCTACCCCCACATGTTGCCGGCTGCGGAGAAGTTTTCCTCGCGCATGCGACGGATGGGGGTCGGCGATGGCAAGAAGGTCGTCGTCTACGATACCTACGGCATCTATTCGGCGCCGCGCGCCTGGTGGACCTTCCGCGTCTTCGGCAAGGACGACGTCGCCGTTCTCGACGGCGGATTCCTGAAGTGGCGGCAGGAAGGACGCCCGGTCGAGTCGGGCGAGCCGACCCAGCCGCAGGAACGCCACTTCACGGCGCGCGTCCAGTCCATGCTGGTGCGCGACAGCGGCGAGGTCGCCGAGATTTCCCGGCGCGGCGCCGTTCAGATCGCCGATGCCCGTTCGCCCGGACGGTTCGCCGGCATCGAGCCGGAGCCGCGGGTCGGCGTGCGGTCGGGACACGTTCCCGGAGCCCGCAACGTTCCCTTCGGACGTCTCGTCAACCCCGACGGCACCATGAAGTCGCCGGACATGCTGGCGGACGTGTTTCGCCAAAGCGGCATCGATCCGGCGAAGCCCATCGTGGCCTATTGCGGCTCCGGCGTCACGGCGGCGATCGTCGATCTCGCCCTCGCGGCCATCGGCAGCCACGACCACTCGGTTTATGACGGCTCATGGGCGGAATGGGGCTCGCGCGCCGAGCTGCCCTTGAAGACGGGCACCGAGCCGTGACCAGGAAACCGCGGCCGACGAACCGGGTCGAAACGGTCGTCACCTTCCTCGAGATGACGGCCGACCCCCGCAATCATGTGCCTTCGCCTGCCAATGTCAGGCTCACGCTCCTCAAGGCCGAGACCCCGCCGGTGCATTTCTATCGCTATCTCTACGACACCGTCGGCCGTTCCTTGCATTGGATCGACCGTAAGGCCCTCGGCGACACGGAGCTTCGCGCCGCCATCCACGACAGGGGCACCGACATCTTCGTGCTCTATGTCGGCGGCGTGCCCGCCGGCTTCTACGAGGTCGACCATCGCACCGACGACGTCGAGCTCAAATACTTCGGCCTCGTCGACGAGTTCCGCGGCCGCGGCATCGGTCGCTGGCTGCTCGCCGAGGCCATCGCCACCTGCTGGAGCCATGCGCCGCGACGCGTGCACGTCGAGACCTGCACCCTCGACAGCCCAGCCGCGCTCCACCTCTACCAGCGTCTCGGCTTCACGCCTTGCGGCCGCGAGAACAAGGTGATCACCCTTTCCTGACGCTCAGTGCAGGATCTGGCTCAGGAACAGCTTGGTGCGCTCGCTCTTCGGCTTGGAGAAGAACAGCTCCGGCGTGTTCTGCTCGACGATCTGGCCCTGGTCCATGAAGATCACGCGATTGGCGACCTGGCGGGCGAATCCCATTTCGTGGGTCACGCACAGCATGGTCATGCCGCTCTCGGCGAGGTCGACCATGACTTCCAGGACTTCCTTGATCATTTCCGGATCGAGCGCCGAGGTCGGCTCGTCGAACAGCATGATGCGCGGGTTCATGCACAGGGCGCGGGCGATGGCGACGCGCTGCTGCTGGCCGCCGGACAGCTGGCCCGGATACTTCTTCGCCTGCTCGGGAATCTTCACGCGCTTGAGGTAGCGGGTGGCGATCTCTTCAGCCTCGGCGCGGGGCATGTGGCGCACCCAGATCGGCGCCAGCGTCAGGTTCTCCATCACGGTCAGGTGCGGGAACAGGTTGAAGTGCTGGAACACCATGCCAACCTCGCGGCGCACCTCATCGACGCGCCGCACGTCGCTGGTGAGCTCGGTGCCGTCGATCACGATCCGCCCCTGCTGATGCTCCTCGAGCCGGTTGATGCACCGGATGAGCGTCGACTTCCCCGACCCCGACGGCCCGCAGATGACGATCCGCTCGCCGTTGTAGACGGTGAGGCTGATGTCGCGCAGCACGTGGAAGTCGCCGTACCACTTGTTGAGGGCGGTGATCTCGATCGCCACCTCGTCCGATACGTCCATTTTCTTCGCTGCTGCTTTTGCCATCGTGCTTACCTAGCGTCTGTATCCTGTTGCGAGCCGCCGCTCCATGTAGAGGGAGTAGCGCGACATGCTGAAGCAAAATGCCCAGTAGATCGCCGCCACCGCGAAATATCCGGTGGCGGGCGTGGTGGCGGATACCCATTTCTGGTCGACGAATCCCACCTGCACGATGCCGAGCAGGTCGAAGATGCCGACGATGGAGACGAGGGTCGTGTCCTTGAACAGGCTGATGAAGCTGTTGACGATGCCGGGAATGACGATCCTCAGCGCCTGCGGCAACACGATCAGCACCATCATTTTCCAGTATGTGAGCCCCAGCGCCTGCGCCGCCTCGTACTGTCCCCGCGGGATCGCCTGCAGGCCGCCGCGCACGACTTCCGCCATGTAGGCGGATGAGAACAGCGCCACGCCGACAAGCGCCCGCAGCAGCTTGTTGAAGTTCGTGCCGGCTGGCAGGAAGAGCGGCAGCATGACCGAGGCCATGAACAGCACCGTGATCAGAGGCACGCCCCGCACCAGTTCGATGAACGCGACCGACAGGAGCCGCACGGCCGGCATCTTCGATCGACGCCCGAGGGCGAGCATGATGCCGATCGGCAGCGACGCCACGATACCCGTCACCGCGACGATCATCGTGACCAGGAGGCCGCCCCACTCTCCTGTGTCGACGACGGTCAGTCCCTCGTCGATGTTTACCAGCCGGATGAAAACTCCGATCGCGACGATCGTCACCGCGCCCTTGACGAGGCTTCCTCGCCAGCCCGGCGTCTGCGCCGCCGGCCGCGCCGCCAGGAACCCGAGGATCAGCGCCGAGGTCAGCAGGTAGTCGAGCCAGAAGACCCCGGGAATGCCGAGGCGCGCCGCCGCGAAGCCGAGAAGTGCGTCCAGCGCCTCCGAGATCCACCGGAACGGATACGCGACGTACGACATCACGGTCGAGAAGGCCGAGCCGGCATTGAGGAAGGCGAGCACCGTGTCGAAGATGAAGCCGATGGCCGCGACGAGCGAGCCGACGAACCAGAAGAGCGTGCTCACCAGCCATATGGCGAAGCCGAGCGCCGCATGGGGAATCGGCGTTCCATAGAGGAGATAGAAGCTGAGGATCGGGAATGCGACGAACAACAGCCCGGCATTGAGGCCCTTATAGGGGACGCGCGGAATGAGCAGCGGAACGAGCAGCGCGAAGAACAGCAGGAACACGATCGCCGGCCGCCAGCGCAGCTCGATCGGATAGAATGCCGTAGATCCATTGCGGCAGCTTCGCCTTTACATAGGCCCAGCAGGCGCCGAGCGGCTTGCCCTCGGCCAGCGGCGCGATGCATCCTTCCCGGTTCTCCGCCACCCAGACGCTGTCGATGATCCCCCATTTGATCATGTCCCAGATCAATCGTTCGCGGCGAGCAACGCGAACAGGCCGGCCAGCAGCGCCACCCACCAGCTCGACACCAGGTTTTGCAGGAGCCAGCCGTTGACGCCGATGACGTTCGGCGGCGGCGGGAGCACCGGTGCATCGGCGGTGCGGACGAAGGCGACTTCGTTGTTGGCGGACGCCATTCTCAGCGCTCCACCAGGCGCACGCGCGCATTGTACCAGTTCATCGCCGCCGAGGTGAGGAGGCTGAGGCTCAGATAGACCACCATCCAGATGGTGACGATCTCGATCGCTTTGCCCGTCTGGTTCAGGACCGTTCCGCCCACCGCCACGAGATCGGGATAGCCGATGGCAACCGCCAGCGACGAGTTCTTGGTCAGGTTGAGATATTGGCTGGTCAGCGGCGGGATGATGACGCGCATCGCCTGCGGAATGACGACGAGCCGCAGCGTCGCCGTCGGCTTCAGCCCCACCGCCCGCGCCGCTTCAGTCTGCCCATGGCTGACGGCGAGGATGCCGCCGCGCACGATTTCGGCGATGAAGGTCGAGGTATAGATGGAGAGCGCCAGGAACAGCGCCAGGAACTCGGGTGTGACCGTGAAGCCGCCGGCGAAGTTGAAGCCCTTGAGCTCCGGGAGCTCGAACGACACCGGCATGCCGGTCACCACGGCGGCGATGACCGGCAGGCCGAGGATGAGGCCGATCGAAACCAGCGTCGCGGGGAACTGCTTGCCCGTCGCCTCCTGCCGCTTGCGCGCCCAGCGACTGATGACGATCGCGGCGATGATCGCGGCGACGAACGCGATGAGGATGGCGACTGCGGCGGGTTCGTAGATCGGCCGCGGCACCATGAGGCCGCGGTTGCTGAGCCAGCCGCCGAGCGAGTACACCGAGAAGACCGGTCCGAAGGACACTTCCGTCAGGCGCGATATCAGGTAGTAGGCGACGAAGATTGCGACCGTTGCGGCAACCCTGATGAAGCCGTTGGCGACCTTCCGGAACACCTGGATGTAGCCGTAGATCGCCAGGAGCAGGAGCGGCACGAAGACCGGGAACCCCGTCGACGGCAGCGGCAGGCCGAGCGCGATCGCCTGGCGCGGCGCCGGCAGCGGCTTCAGCACCGTCGCGTACCACACGAAGATCTGCAGGAGGAGCGGGATGTTCCGGATTGTCTCGACATAGGCGGTGGCGACGCCGGAGATCACGAAGTTGCGCGATAGCCGCATGATGCCGATGATGAAGCCGAGGATCGTCGCGGCGACGATGCCGAGCACGGCGATGATGAGGGTATTGAGGAAGCCGACGAGCAGCGCCCGGCCGTAGGTCGAGTGTTGACGTATAGGTGATTGGCCGCTGGATGATGTCGAAGCCGGAGGTGCTCCACAGGAAGCTCCAGCCGAAGTTCTGGTTGAGGCGGGCGAGATTGGTGGCCGCGTTGACGGCGACCTCGACCGCCAGCCAGCCGATGATGCCGATGAGGATGATTTGGACGATGAGGGAACGAACTCGGGGATCGTTGATCCACGTTACCTTCGGGACACTGCGATCCCCGGTCACAGCACTCATGCAGTCGACCCACCCCAACGGCGCGCCTCGCAATGGCGCGCTCCGCATTCTCATGGACTGCTATTCTATTGAGACCGGCTGGCGTTGCAAGTTCTTCCCCGAGAACCGCAAGCGCCAGCCGGGTATAGGACGATCTCCTAGCGGATCGGCGGACCGTATTGCAGGCCGCCCTGCGACCACAGGGCGTTCTTGCCACGCTTGATCTTGAGCGGCGTGTTTTCGCCGACGTTGCGCTCGAAGATCTCGCCGTAGTTGCCGACCGCCTTGATGACGCTTACGGCCCAGTCGTTGGTGAGGCCGATGCCGGTGCCGAAATCGCCTTCGGCGCCGAGCATGCGGCGGATTTCCGGGTTCTGCGAGTTGGTCTTCATGTCGTCGACGTTCGCCTGCGTCACGCCGAGCTCTTCGGCATTGACGAGCACGTAGTACGTCCACTTGGCGATGTTGTACCAGCCGGTGTCGCCTTGGCGCACCACCGGTCCGAGCGGCTCCTTGGAGATGATCTCCGGAAGCACGATCGTCTCGTCGGGTGCGGCGAGCTTCAGGCGCTCGGCATACAGTCCCGACTGGTCGGTCGTGTACGCGTCGCAGCGACCTTCGTCATAGGCCTTGAGCACTTCTTCGTTCTTCTCGAACGCCACGACCTGGTAGGTCATGTTGTTGGCGCGGAAGTAGTCGGCGAGGTTGAGCTCGGTGGTCGTTCCCGTCTGTGTGCAGACGGTCGCGCCGTTGAGCTTCATCGCGCTGTCGACGCCCAGCGACTTCTTCACCATGAAGCCCTGTCCGTCATAGTACATGACGCCGGCGAAGGTCATGCCCTGCGCGGTGTCGCGGCCCATCGTCCAGGTGGTGTTGCGTGACAGGATGTCGATTTCGCCCGAGGTCAGGGCCGCGAAGCGGTCCTTGGCGGAAAGCGGCGTAAACTTCACCTTCTGCCCGTCTCCGAAAATCGCCGCGGCAACGGCCCGGCAGTAGTCGACGTCGAGACCTGTCCAGTTGTTCTGGTCGTCGGGATTCGAGAAGCCGATGAGACCCTGGCTCACGCCGCACTGTATGAAGCCCTTGGCCTTCACATCGTCGAGAGTGGCCGCTGAAGCCGCGCTCACTCCCGCTACACTCACCACAGCGCCGATAGCATACGAAAGCAGTTTACTTTTCATCTTCCTACCTTTTACTGACGATACGCCCCCGCACCAAAGTGCAGTACAGCCCTCAAATGGTCGTGGACCGGCGAGAGTCCAGCCTGGTTCGGGCACGTTCAGTCTTAAGAGTTGCTCCCAGTCAGTGCAGGGTTCTGCACATCGCGGCATCCGACCCTAATTCGTCTGCCGGGTCAACCCAAAACCACAAATCAGCGAGTGCTTTTGGCGGAATCGCCACTATGCTAGCGGCCCTTGTTTACTCTCGTTAAATTGCTTTTCAGCAGCCTTCAACAAAGACTTCCATGAGCAAGAAACCAATCGATTTTTCCCGTGTCCGGGCCGAGACGCGGCTGGTCGCGGCGGCGCGCGAATTTGCCGAGTTCGGCATCGTCAATCCGCCTGTTTACCACGCTTCGACGATCCTGTTTCCGACGGTCCAGGCGCTGCGCGACCGAACGCAGCCGTATCTCTACGGACGACGCGGCACGCCGACGTCGCGGGCCCTCGAAACCGCCGTCGCGCGTCTCGAAGGCGGTCACGATACGCGTGTGTGCGGCTCGGGACTCGCTGCGGTTACGACAGCGTTGCTGGCGTTCCTGAAGGCTGGCGACCACCTGCTGGTGACCGATGCCGTCTATGCCCCGACCCGGCATTTCTGCGACACGCTTCTGAAACGATATGGAGTCGAGGTCGAGTACTACGCTCCGCGCATCGGCGCGAAGATCGAAGGCCTGCTTCGTCCGAACACCAAGGTGATCTATGCCGAGAGCCCGGGCTCCCAGACGTTCGAGGTTCAGGACATTCCCGCCATCGCGGCGGTGGCGCGGGCCCGCGGCATCCGCGTGGTTCTCGACAACACCTGGAGCGGCGGCTACTTCTTCGACGCCTTCCGGCACGGCTGCGACGTGTCGCTCCAGGCCGGCACCAAATATATCGGCGGCCATTCCGACCTGATGCTCGGCACGATCACCTGCGCTGCCGATGTCTGGCGCGAGCTCGCCGACGCGTTCGGAGCGATCGGCCAGTGCGCCGGACCGGACGACGTCTACCTCGCGCTGCGCGGACTGCGCACCATGGACGTGCGCCTGCGACGCCACCAGGAGAATGCCATCGCCATGGCAGAGTGGCTGAAGGGCCGAAGCGAGGTCGAGCGGGTCGTCCACCCTGCCCTTCCCGACCATCCCGACCACGCCATCTGGAAACGCGACTTCACCGGATCGTCGGGGCTCTTTACCGCCGTTCTCAAGACGACCTCGGAGGCGGCCATGAGCGCGATGCTCGACGGGCTCGCGCTGTTCGGCATGGGCTACTCCTGGGGCGGCTACGAGAGTCTCGTCGTTCCCTTCGATCCATCGGCCGGCCGCAAGGTCGCGCCGTGGCCGAGCAAGGGCCTGGCGCTGCGCTTCCACATCGGGCTCGAGCACCCCGACGACCTCAAGGCCGATCTCGCGGCGGGATTCGAGCGGCTCGCCCGCGGCGAGAACGCCTCTTGATCTTGGCCGCGCGCGACCCATGTCATGTCGCCATGTCATGCCTTGTCGAAACGGAGTGACCGATGATGAGAACGCTGCCTCTCCTGTCGCTGCTCGCAAGCCTGTTGTTCACGACCGTTTCGCCAGCGGCGGCCGCGAACGATGATCCGGAACTGATCTTCAAGAAGACGACCGTGTTCCGCTTCTTCTCGCCCGATGCGAAGCTCGCCACCTATGCAATCGACGATCCCGACGTCGACGGCGTGGCCTGCCACTTCACCGTCCCCGAGATCGGCGGCTGGAAGGGATGGGCCGGATTCGCCGAGGAACGCTCGGAAGTCTCGCTCGCCTGCCGCCAGGTCGGACCCATCGCCATCAAGACGAAGTTCGAGCAGGGTCATGAGATCTATCGGCAGCGGCGCTCGCTGTTCTTCAAGAAGATGCAGATCGTGCGCGGCTGCGACACCAAGCGCAACGTGCTCGTCTATCTCGTCTATACCGACCGGATCATCGAGGGATCGCCGCAGAACTCGACCTCGACCGTACCGATCATGCCGTGGAGCGGCTCACCCGCGCCGCGCTGCGCGGAGTTCCTGTCCGACTAGCGGCACGCAGGATCGAAGCTTAGCGCCCGCCTGGCGCTGCCGCCTTGACGTTGAGCTTCTCGATGATGTCGCCGAGATTGGCGGCTTGGCCGCCATCGCCTGTGGCACCCTCGGTGCGCGGCAGGTCCTTGAGCCGCGTCTGGCCTTCGAGGACGCGCGACACGCCGGCGGGCTTCGGCCCTTGGGCGCGCTTTGCCTCTTCGAGCACCGGCGTCGTCACCTCGATGCTGCCCTCCTGGCCCTTGAACTCCCGGAGCGCCTTGAGGAACAGATTGCATTCTGGAAGCGTCAGACGGAGCAGCGACTGCTTCTGGCGCGGTTCACCGTCCGCACGCTCGCGGTCCATCACGTCGAGGGTGAGATAGACATGCGTCAGGTCGAACCCGACGATGTCGGTCATGAGGCGAAGCTGAAGCGGCGGGGCCAAAGGCATCTCCGATAGGGTTGTATGACTCAACCGGGAGTCTGATAAGGCGGGGTAAATAAATGGTTAGCGAAATGCTTACGGCGCTTCCGCCACCTCGGCATTTTCGAGGTTTTCCCGGGTGGCGTAGCGTCCATCCTCGCCGAAAGTCGGCGCAAGGCTCGCCCCTGGCAGGCGGTCGCCCTTGCCGGGGGGCGGAATCAGGCCCACGCCGTTCTCCTCCTGGGCGAGAATCACGTCGATGATGATGGCGACCACCTGGCCGATGGTGCGCTGCTTGCGCTCGCGGCCGTCCTGGAGCTCGGTCATGGCCGAAACGGCCTCAAGCGAATGGGCGATGTTCTCCCTCGCCCGCTTGATGTCGAGTTCCGCCGCCGCCGGCTTGGCGCGCATCCATTCCCCGATGACCGAATCGAGCTGCTCGAGTTCCGCCGTACCGAGCATCCCGGGGGTGAAGAAGTTGCGCATGCCTTTCGACGTCGTCTCCGGCGCATCCGCCATGAACGACTCGAGGTTCGAAGGCCAGTCGCGATAGTAGACGAGCGCCCGCTCGACGTCCTTCGGGCGCCGCTGCAGGGCGTACTCGATGCCGTCCTCCTGCATTTCCAGGTACTGGCTCCAGACGGAGGTCGAGTTCGGCTGCATCTGGCGCAGGCTTTCGATGTCCGTCATGGCCGGCTGCCGGCCGGTGAACCCGCTGCCCGTGAAGAAGCCCGCGATGAGGAAGAGGCCCGTAAGGGCGATGGTTGCGACGATCTTGGTCATTTGAGTCGTGCCGACAGTTCCCTCAGTTGCAGCAGCCCGACTTCGAGTTGCTGGTCGCTCTCGGTGAGCCGCGAGCGCAGCGCCGCGATGTCGGTCGCGATCTTGTCGAGCTCACTTCGGACGGTGCTGATTCCTTCCTCGTTGCGGTCCGAATGGACCGTCGTGATGAGTCCCATCTGGACGGCGAGCTCGCTGCTCTTCTCGATCTTCTCAAGCTCGGCCTCGATCGCCGCCATGCGCTTGAGGATCGCCTCGTCGCTCTTCCCGCCGTCCGCCCGGCTCGGCGGGTCGACCGCCGTCCGGCTCGCCTGATAGGCCGCGGTCCGGCTCGCCTGTTCGACGGCCGCCAGCCGGGCTTCGAGCGCCCGAAGCTGCTCGCTGGCGCCCTCAATGCTGCCCGTCGTGAGGGTAGTGTCGTGGGCCCGCTGCAGCACCGCGAGCTGGGCCTCGATGGCGGCGACGCGATCGGTCGAAACCGTGCGCGTCGACGACTTCGCGCCCATGCGCTTGATCTGTTCTAGCTGGGTTTCGAGATAGACGATCCGCTGCCTGAGCTCGTCCTGTCCGGACTGATTCGGCGCCGGTTCGGCGCTTGCCGTCCGGCGCGGTTGGCTCATAGCCTGATCGGCGCTGGCCGTGCTCAGCTGCTGGTTCGTCGCCACGCAGCCAGCCGCGACCTGCGTCAGTAACAACGCCACAAACACATGTTTCACGTAATGACCGCCCACCGATAGAGATCAGGACCGCCGCTGCCGATCCGGACGCGTCGATGAGTAGTTCTCGCGGGCGAGCAAACTACGGGTGACATGTCTCGCCGCAAGACCTGCACTCACCATAGCGAGGAAGACTATACAGCAAATTTGGGGCGATGGATCGCCGGTTGAAAAATTTTTATGGCCTATTTTGAAACAGCCGCGGCGTTCGCGTTGGTATCCGCACGCCGATCGCGACCAATCTCAGCCCACTGACGTGTCGATTTCGCGATCTGGGTCGAAAGCGGCGGCGAGTGCGGCCCGAATGCAGTTGAGATGTTCGCGCCTGACCTCTTCGGGCCAATCTTCGAAGCGCGACGACCTCGCGAAGAACTGTCGTGCCCACCACGACGGCCGCCACGCTGCGAGATAGGCCGCGTTGGCGCGCTGGATGAGCTCGTCGCTCACGACCGGCGGCCGCTGATCTTCACGATGCGGCCCGGATCCACCGTCGACGGCATGCTTTGTCTGCATCGGGCTGCGTTCGCTTCTGATTCTACCACCGCGCGATTATCGAATCATACAGCACGCAATGCTTGCAGGCAATGTCTGAGGCGAGTTTGGCGACCCCGGGAGGACTCGAACCTCCGACCAACAGCTTAGAAGGCTGCTGCTCTGATCCTCTGAGCTACGGGGCCGTCATGGGCGGGGCTCAGTGCGTCCAGTTTTCCTTGGCGCCCCACCGGAAATTGTCGGCGTACGTCTTCTTCTCGGCGCGTTTCGGCTCGTCTTCCTTGACCTCGAAGGCGATGCCTTCCTTGAGCGCGAAGGCGACGGCCTCCTCCTTGGTCTTAAACACGAGACGGACCTGCTGCTTGGTGTCGCCGCTCGATGTCCAGCCCATCAGCGGCTCGTAGGTCGGCTCCTCCTCCCGCAGGAATTCGAGAAACCACTGCTCGGTGTTCGCCTTGCCGGACTGCATGACGTTCCGTGCCGGTCTATAGATGCGCGCCGTCATGGCGTGTCTCCGTTGTCGTCCTACGCGTTGAGCCCGCACGTGGTCGGGGCGGCCAGATTTGAACTGACGACCCCCTGCGCCCAAGGCAGGTGCGCTACCAGACTGCGCTACGCCCCGCTGGCCACGTCGGCCGGGCCGCCGACCTCAGCGGACCCATCGTCCTTATAAGGGTTTGTCCCGAGGCTTCAAGTCGCCGGGCCCCCGGTATGGTCAGCCGAGATTGCCGAAATAGCTGGTGCGGATGAGGGTTCCGGGCTTGATCCCGAACCTTTTGGCCCCTCCCGCGCCGAGCTCCAGCACCGCCGGGAGGTTTTCCTTCGACTGGATGATCTCGAGGGACAGCGGCTTGGTGCTCTCCACCACCTCCGACACCGTCCCGTCGGCACGTATGAAGATCATGTCTAGCGGAGCGAGCGTGTTTTTCATCCACATGCTGATCGGCTGCGAGCTTCCGAAGAGGAAGAGCATGCCGCGGTCCTCCGGCACCCGCTGCCGGAACATGAGGCCGCGCTCCTGCAGCGCCGGGGTATCCGCGATTTCAACGTTGAGGATCTGGGCGCCCTCGTCGGTCTCGATGACGATGGGCTCTATGCGCGCCGCGTCCTGCGCAAGGCCCGGCCGGGCGACGATGACGAGAAGTCCAAGGAGGGCGAAATGAGCAAGACCCGACGCGACCAACCGACGACCCAGCACCTGTTCCTCCGTTCAGAAGCAGACAGCCGGACTTTCGGGAAGAACGATCAGTGCGTGTAGCCGGGGCCGCCGCTGTCGAGCGTCAGGCGCACCTCGGCCGCCATCTTGCCTTTGGGTCCGTCGCCAAAACGAACATAAACCCACTGGTCTGGCAAGAGCTCGGGAATCGCCGTGCGCCGCAGCGTCTCCATGTGGACGAAGATGTCCGGCTGGCCGTCCCCTTCGGTGACGAAGCCGAAGCCGCGGGCCCGATTGAACCATTTTACCTTGCACCGCACCCAGGCGCTCGTCGCGGTGACCGTCACATGCGTGCGGCTGGCGCGCTCCACCGGGTGGATGGCCGTCGACGTGTCGACCGCCAGTACCCTCAGGCACTGCATGCCCTTCTGGCGCTCGACCACCTCGCAGGTGACCCGCGTGCCCTCGAGCGGCGCATCATAGCCGTCGCGCTTCAGGCAGCTCAGGTGAAGGAGGACGTCGGCAGCGCCGTTGTCCGGGATGATGAACCCATAGCCACGCGCAACATCGAACCATTTGACGAAGCCGGTGACCTGGAAAATTCTTGCCGATGCCTCAGGAGTCTCGAGGGACTCGACATGATGTATGCGAAGGGGGCCGCTCCCCGACATATCTGACACCCATTGCCTCTGTGCCTCTCGTGCGTTCCCGTTCCAAACGCACGTCCAAAACCAATCTGATCAACTCACTGAGATTTGTACAGGGCTTCGGCGGGCTCGAATGTGGAAAACGAACAGGCATGCGACACGTTGAATCATGCTGCGAATCACTTGCTTTTCCGAAGCGACTCCAAAACACCGTGTTTACTTACAAATTCGTAAACGGACGAATTGCGTTTCGACTCGTCGAGTCTTCGCCGGACTCGCCATGTGTTGCGAAATGGTCACGCATCGTGCCGATTAAGTGAAAGCAGCCATGGGGGAATTTCACGAACGGGAGTCGAGAGGCCGATTCAGGCTACGACGCGTGCCAGCGTCTCCCCGATATCGTCGCCGATTACCAGATTCGCTTCGTCGTCGAAGGGAGTCGACTCTCGATTGACTATTACAAGCGTTGCACCCCAGCGCCGGGCGAGCATCGGCAGGGTCGCCGCCGGGTAGACGACGAGCGACGAGCCGAGGCTCAGGAACAGGTCGCAGTCCTCCGTCGCGCCATAGGCCCGCTCCATGACGTCGGGCGGCATCGGCTGGCCGAACGACACCGTCGCCGTCTTGACGAGGCCGCCGCACGCCGTGCAGTGGGGCGGCCCGCTCCTCGCCATCTCCTCCCGCACCCAGTCGAGCTCGTGGCGCTTGAGGCATGACAGGCAGCGGGCATAGGAGCCGTTGCCGTGCAGCTCGATGACCCGGTCCGCCGGCACGCCGGAGCGCTGGTGCAGCCCGTCGATGTTCTGTGTAATGACGAACGTGAGCTTGCCCTGGTCGAGCAGGCGGGCGAGCGCCTTGTGGCCGCGTCCGGGCTCCGCCTGCCGCACCGCCTCGTAGACCTTGAAGTAGCGCTCCCAGGCCTCGCGCCGCTTGTCGGCCGAGCTCACGAACTCCTGGAACGGGATCGGCTTGTGCCGCGTCCACAGCCCGCCCGGCGACCGGAAGTCGGGAATGCCGCATTCGGTGGAGATTCCCGCACCCGTGAATGCGACGATGCGCTCGGCGTCCTCGATCAGGCGTCCAAGCGTCTCTATTTCGTTTGAACCGGCTTTCATTATAGTGAAACGCTTGCTGCCGAACCTCGGTTTCCATCCGTCATGAAGGGCCTGACAATGAAGTTCCTGCACACCATGGTGCGCGTTTCCAGCGTCGAGGCGTCCCTCGACTTCTACTGCAACAAGCTCGGTCTGGTCGAGACGCGCCGCTTCGAGAACGACAAGGGCCGCTACACGCTGATCTTCGTCGCCGCCCCCGAAACCCCCGACGCCCAGATCGAGCTTACCTACAATTGGGACCCGGAGAACTATTCGGGCGGCCGCAATTTCGGTCATCTCGCCTTCGAGGTCGACGACATTTACGCGACCTGCGATCGCCTGATGAAGGCGGGCGTCGTCATCAACCGGCCGCCGCGCGACGGCCGCATGGCCTTCGTCCGCTCGCCCGACGGCATTTCGATCGAGCTCCTGAACCGGGGCGGTGCCCAGCCGCTTAAGGAGCCGTGGACCTCCATGCCGAACACGGGCAGCTGGTAGCTCACGGCGCCGGCGGGGCGGCCGCCGTTGCCGGCTTGTGGTCCGCGACGCGCCGCGCCAGCAATGCCCACAGCCCGGCGCCGACGATGAGCGCAGCGCCGACCACCGTCGTCGCCGCCGGCACCTCGCGCCAGAACACGTAGCCCCACAGCGGAGTCCACAGCAGGCCCGTATATTCAAAGGGCGTGATGACATGCGCCTCGGCGGCACGATAGGCGGCGGTCAGGAGCGACATGCCAGCCGCCGCGACGAAACCGCACGACCCCATGAGCAGCAGGTCGTCGAGCGGCGGCATCACCCACGGTCGCACCAGGAAGTCGAGACTCGCATCGGTGGAGCCCTGGAGACCCGCCGCGTGGAAGGCGCCGGCGAGCGCCAGCGGTCCGAACAGAAAGGCGAGGTTCTGGTAGAACGCCATCACCGAGGCGCGCTCGGTCCCGCCCATGCGCCGCGCCATCAGCATGGCGACGCTGTACATGAAGGCGGCGATCAGGGACAGCAGCGCCGCCGGCTTGAAGAGCCCGGTGCCGGGTTGCAGCATGATGACGACGCCGAGGAGCCCGACCCCGACGGCGAGCCAGGCCTGGACCGGCACGCGTTCGCCGAGGACGGGACCGGCGAGCGCCGTCACGATCAGCGGCACCATGAACCACAGCGCCACCGCATCGGCGAGCGGCAGCGCCGGGAACGCCAGATAGAAGACGAGGTAGGAAGCGAGCATCACCGTCGCGCGCACGACGAGCATCGGCGAACGCCGCGACAGGATGGCGCCGACTCCCGTCTCGTAGTGGACGAGCGCCAGCAGGATCGGCAGGCCGACGAGCGAGCGGATGACCACCGCCTCGGTGACCGGGTAGGACGCGCTGACCGCCTTGATGACGGCATCCTGGATCGAGAAGACGGCGATGCCGAGCGCGAGGAACGCTATACCCTTGAGGTTGCGAGTCATCATGGAGAGGATTTGTGCGGCCGGGCTCGCGCGCCGGCTTGTCCGGAAGCGACAGGTTGAAGGCGGTTTTGGGGAATGCCCGCCCGCGACTGGTCCCGCCTTCTGGCGCATTGACGAGACTTGTGGCTTATCGGTTCGAAGACCGATTCCCCCGGAAGGCGATTGATGACCGTTCCTGTCGCGGTGTTCCTGCTGGTCTACCTGGGAATGGCGCTGGGCAAGGTGCCCGGCCTCGCCCTCGACCGCACCGGCATTGCGCTTCTCGGCATGATCGTCCTCGTCGGCACGAATACGATGACGCTGGCCGACGTCGGCCAGGCGGTCGACATGTCGACCATCGCGCTCCTCTTCGCCTTGATGATTATCTCGGCCCAGTTCGAGCAGGCCGGGTTCTACGACTGGATCGCCGCTCGCGTCACCGGCTCGGCGCGGCGCCCGCGCACCCTTCTCGCCGCGATCATCGCCTTCGCCGGCGTCCTCTCCGCCATATTGACGAACGACGTCGTCGTCTTCGCTCTGACGCCGCCGCTCTGTGCCGGCCTGATGGCGCTGCGGATCGATCCGCGGCCATACCTGATCGGCGTGGCGGCCGCCGCGAACGGGGGCTCCGCCGCGACGCTCATCGGCAATCCGCAGAACATCCTGATCGGCCAGGCCGGCGAGCTCGACTTCTGGCGATATCTGCTCGTGGCCGCACCGCCGTCCATCGCCGCGCTGGCGGTCACCTTCGCGGTCATCGTCGCGACCTGGAAGCTGGCTGCGCCGCAGGCGCTGGGAGAGACCGGCCGGGCGGAACTGGATCGCTATCAGCTCGCCAAGGCCGTTCTGGCCGTCGTCGCGCTGATCTGCATGTTCGCGACGCGCGTGCCGCACGAGGTGTCGGCGCTGGCGATCGCCGGCGTCCTGCTCCTGTCGCGCCGCCTGTCGTCGCGCGACATGATCGGCGCTGTCGACTGGCATCTGCTGTTGCTGTTCACCTCGCTCTTCGCGGTGACGGAAGCGTTCGCCAGGACCGGAATCGCGCAGGACGCGCTTGCGTCGCTCGAAAGCATGGGCCTCCTGCCGCAGACGCTTACGGTAATGGCGCCGCTGACCATGCTCGCGGCGAACACCATCGGCAACGTTCCCGCCGTCGTCGTCCTGATGAAGCTCCTGCCCGACCTCTCCGCGGGCGTGCTGACCGGGCTTGCCCTGCTGTCGACCTTCGCCGGCAACCTGCTGCTCACGGGATCGCTGTGCAACATCATCGTCGCCGAGCGCGCCGCCTCGCAGGGAGTGACGCTGGGCTTCGGCGACTTCGCCCGCTCCGGCCTGCTCATCGGCACGCTGAGCATCCTCATCGCCGTCGCCTGGCTGATGTGGATGAACGTGATGGCGGTGTAGGGGAGAGTGGCGCGCCCTACGGGAATCGAACCCGTCTTTGCAACGTGAAAGGCTGCCGTCCTAACCGATAGACGAAGGGCGCTCGCTCAAGGAGGACGAATATCGGCCCTCTATAGGGAGGTTCGCGCAACGAGGCAAGCGGCGACGACCGCCGCGCACGCGGCCGGGCTGCGTAAGCCGCGTCAATGCGGTACTTCCGCGGCGTCCTCGATCATGAGCTGCACCTGGCGCGCCCCGTTGTAGTCGTCGATGCACAGCCGCCCCGCGACGTGCAGCGGCTGCTTCGGCGCTCCGACAGGAGCCGTTCGCCGAGCGGCGCCGTCATCGCCCGGAAGGCGATCGCCTTGAGGCGCGCCCCGTCGTCCGACACGAGCGAGCAGCGCACGTGGTCGGCGCCCGCTCCGTCGGCGTAGTCGATGCGGTGCGCCGGGAAGGCGAAGACCGGCGACGGATTGCCCGCGCCGAACGGCCCGGCCCGCTCGAGAAGCTCGACGAGGGGGAGCGTCGCCGCCCGCGCCGACAGCGCCCCGTCGATCGACACGCTGATGTCGCGCCGCGCCGCCCGCACCGCATCGCCGAGCCGATCCTCGAGGAAGGCACGGAGCGCTCCGAGCCTGTGGCGCTGCACGGTGAGGCCGGCCGCCATGGCATGCCCGCCGCCCCGCTCGATGATGTCGGCCTCCATCGCCGCGCGGATCGCGCTGCCGAGATCGACGCCGGCGATGGAGCGCCCCGAGCCGCTCGCCTCGTCGCTTCCCTTTGTGAAGCCGAGCGCGATCGACGGCAGGTGGAAGCGTTCCTTGAGCCGCGCCGCGACGAGACCGAGCACGCCCGGATGCCATCCCTCGCCCGCGACGACGAGCGCCGTCGCCAATCCCTCCTGCCCCGCCGCCGCTTCGGCCTGCCTGACCGCCTGGTCGACGATGCGCAGCTCGATCTCCTGGCGCTCGCGGTTGAGCTTCTCGAGCTCCATGGCGATCGCCATGGCGCTGCCGCGGTCCTCCGCGAGCAAAAGTTCCAGTGCCCGCATGGCGTGCCCGATGCGCCCCGCTGCATTGAGCCGCGGCCCGAGCAGGTAGCCGAGCGCATAGGTGTCGGGCGCGCGCTTCAGCCGCGAGACGTCGGCGAGCGCCGCAAGCCCGATGCGGCCGCGGCCCGCCATCACCTTCAGTCCTTGCGTGACATAGGCGCGGTTGAGGCCGACGAGGGGTACGACGTCGCAGACGCTGCCGAGCGCCACGAGGTCGAGAAGACCGAGGAGATCGGGCTCCGGCCGCGTCTCGCCGTACCAGCCTCCGCTGCGCAGGATGCGGTTGGTGGCCGCGACGAGCGCGAAGGCGACGCCGACCGCCGAGAGATAGCCGAGGCCCGACACGTCGTCCTGCCGGTTCGGATTGATGACCGCATCGGCGCGCGGCAGCTCGGCGCTCGCCTGGTGATGATCGACGATCACCGTGTCCATGCCGAGCTCGCCGGCCAGCAGCAGCGGGTCGTGGGCCATCACGCCGCAGTCGAGCGTGACGAGAAGCTTCACGCCCTTGGCCTTGAGCGATTCGACCGCGAGCCGGCTCGGCCCGTAGCCTTCGGTGATGCGGTCCGGGATGTGGACGTCGGCCCCGCTGCCCACCGCCTTCAGGAAGCGGATGACGAGCGCCACCGACGTGATGCCGTCGACGTCGTAGTCGCCGATGAGGCCGATATGCTCCGCGCCCCGGATCGCCGCGGCGAGGCGCTCGGCCCCCCGGTCGAGATCGCGCAGCTCCAGCGTCGCCGGCATGAGCTCGCGGATCGTCGGGTTGAGATGCCGGCTCGCCTCGTCGAGAGCGATGCCGCGCCCGGCCAGCACGCGTCCCAGCACCTCGGGCAGCGCATGTTTCTGCGCAATGGCGAGCGCCAGCCGGTCGTCGACCAGGCGCGGCTGCCAGGAGCGCCCGCTCAGCGAGCGCGACACGTCGAGAAAATGGCCTCGGTCAGACGTGGGCTTCGTCCTCGATCCTCTTGCGGTTCCGGATCCACCGTATCGTACCCGTCGCCGAGCGCATGACAACCGTTTCCGTCTCGGTCCACAGCCTGCCGAAGCGTACGCCGCGCAGCATGGAGCCGTCGGTGACGCCGCTCGCCGCGAAGATGACGTCGCCCGACGCCATGTCGTGGAGGGTCAGCTTGCGGTCGAAGTCCTTGATGCCCATCTTCTCGGCCCGCGCCCGCTGCTCGCTGCTCTTGGTTTGCAGCCGCCCCTGCATCTGCCCGCCCGTGCAGCGCAGCGCCGCCGCCGCCAGCACGCCCTCGGGCGCGCCGCCGATGCCCATATAGATGTCGATGCCCGTGTCGGGATCGGTGGTGTGGATGACACCCGCGACGTCGCCGTCGGTGATGAGCGTGACGGCCGCGCCCGTCTCGCGCACGGCGGCGATGAGCTCCGCATGCCGCGGCCGGTCGAGGATGCAGGCCGTGATGCCGCTCGGCCGCACGCCCTTGGCCTTGGCGAGCGCCTTGATGTTGTCCTGCGGCGGGGCGTCGAGGTCTACCGTGCCCTCGGGATATCCGCCGCCGATGGCGATCTTGTCCATGTAGGTGTCGGGCGCGTGCAGAAGGCTTCCGGTGTCCGCCATGGCGATGACGGCGATCGAGTTCGGCATGGCCTTGGCGCACAGGGTCGTGCCTTCGAGCGGGTCGAGCGCCACGTCGATTTGCTGGCTGCCGCCGCCGCCGACCTTCTCGCCGATGAACAGCATCGGCGCCTCGTCGCGTTCCCCTTCGCCGATCACCACCAGGCCGTCGACCAGCATGACCTGGTTGAGGGCTTGGCGCATGGCATCCACCGCCGCCTGGTCGGCCGCCTTCTCGTCGCCCCGGCCGCGCCAGCGCGCCGCCGCGATCGCCGCCGATTCGGTCACCCGAGCGATCTCGATGGTGAGCATGCGATTCAGCATGGGCTGTCTCCCGTCATGACGTGGTCAAAGCCGCTCGATGGGGATCATGCGCGGCTTGCGGGCGACGTGGCCGTCCGCTTCGATCTTGCGCAACGCCTCGCGCATGGTGTGCTCGAGCGTGTCGTGGGTGATGAGGATGAAGGGTGCGGTGGCGGCCTCCGACTGCGGGGCCCGCTGGACGATGCTTTCGATGGAGATCTTCTCTTCCGCCAGCCGGTTGGCGATCCCGGCGACCGAGCCGGGGCGGTCGAAGAGCTCGAGCGCCACGTAGTAGCCGCCCTCGTGCGCGCGCCGTCGCGCCGGCCGGTAGGGCTTGAGACGCTTCGCCGGCACGCCGAACGCCGGAAGGCGGCTGCCGCGCGCGATGTCGCACAGGTCGGAGAGCACGCTCGACGCCGTCGGATGCGCGCCCGCGCCGCGGCCCTCGAGCATGAGGTCGCCAACGAAGTCGCCCTTCACGGTCACGGCGTTGAAGACGCCGTCGACGTCGGCGATCGGCGAGCCCTTGCGGACGAGCGTCGGATGGACGCGCTGCTCGATGCCGTCCTCGCTGTCGAGGCACACGCCGAGCAGCTTGATCTTGTAGCCGAGGTCGTCGGCGTTGCGGATGTCCTCGCGCGTGATGTTCTCGATGCCGACCACCGAGATGGAGCCGAGGTCCGGCACCGTGCCGAAGGCGAGCGAGGTAAGGATGGCGAGCTTGTGCGCCGTGTCGAACCCGCCGACGTCGAAGGTCGGATCGGCCTCCGCGTAGCCGAGCTTCTGCGCCTCGGCGAGGACGTCCGCGAACTCCCGCCCTTCGGTCGTCATCTTGGTGAGGATGTAGTTGCAGGTGCCGTTGAGGATGCCGAAGACGCGGCGGATGCCGTTGCCGGCGAGGCTCTCGCGCATCGTCTTGACGATGGGTATGCCGCCGGCGACCGCCGCCTCGAAATAGAGAAGCGCCCCGTGCTCGTCGGCAAGCCCCGCCAGCGCTGCTCCGTGATGGGCGAGCAGCGCCTTGTTGGCGGTGACGACCGGCTTGCCGGCCTTCAGGGCCGCCTCGACGCTTGCCCGCGCCACGCCCTCCTCCCCGCCGATCAGCTCGACGAACACGTCGATGTCGGGCGAGGTGGCGAGCTTCGTCGCGTCCTCGAACCAGGCGGCCCCGGAGAGGTCGTGGCCGCGGTCGCGCGTCCGCGACCGGGCGCAGACTCCCGCAACGGCGATCGGCCGGCCGGCGCGCAACCCGATGGCCTCCCGCTGCGTTGTTAAGGAATCGAGAACCCCTTTGCCGACGGTCCCTAGGCCCGCAAGCCCTATTCTTAATGCGCCTTTCATAAGTTCGACCCAGATTGCGCCGCCACGTCGACGCCGGGCGCTCCTTATGGCACGGCGAACGGCATTTTCAATAGGTGCCTGCCCTTGCTAAGATCGAACCCGCAAATGACCGAAGCAAACATACCGAATCCCGGCCAATTCCGCCTTTCCGATCCCGTCGCCCTCAGCCGCAACATCCTGAAGATGGCCGACCGGGCGGCGCGGATTGCAAATCTCATGGCCGGTCGGCGCGACGCAGCGCCGCTGAACGGCCAGGACCGGCCCGTGCCGCTCGAGCAGCTGTCGAAGACTCTGGGCACGGTGGCGCAGGCCTATGTGCGCGATCCGAGGCGGTTCGCCGAGGCGCAGATGCGCTTCTTCCGCGATCACACCCAGCTTTGGATGAACGCCTGGCAGCGCTTCCTCGGCGTCGGCGGCGGGTCGGAGCCCCTGGCGGCGCCCGAGCGCGGCGACCGGCGCTTCGCCGACCCCGACTGGGAGGGCAACGCGTTCTTCGATTTCCTGAAGCAGTCCTATCTCATCACGGCCCGCTGGGCCCGCGACATGGTGAGCGAGGCGGACGGCCTCGATGACCACACGCGGCACAAGGCGCGCTTCTACGTCGAGCAGATTCTGAACGCGCTTGCGCCGACCAACTTCGTCCTCACCAACCCCGAAGTGCTGCGCGCCACGCTTGCGACCAACGGTCAGAACCTGGTCGACGGGCTAGACCGGCTCGAAGCCGACCTCAAGGCGGGAGGCGGCGAGCTCCGGATCTCGCAGACCGATGCGCGCGCCTTCGAAGTCGGCCGCAACGTCGCGACGACGCCCGGCAAGGTCGTGTTCGAGAACCGCGTGCTGCAGCTCATCCAGTACGAGCCGACCACCGAGGTGGTGCACGAGGTGCCGCTTCTCATCGTGCCGCCCTGGATCAACAAGTACTACATCCTGGATCTCAACACGAAGAAGTCCTTCATCCGATGGGCGGTCGCCCAGGGCCACACGATCTTCGTCGTCTCGTGGGTCAATCCGGGCGAGACCGATGCCGATGTGACGCTCACCGACTACATGAAGGAAGGGTTCTTCGCCGCCGTCGATGCCGTCCTGAAGCAGACCGGCCAGCCCAAGGCCAACGTCATCGGCTATTGCGTCGGCGGAACGCTCGTCGCCGCTGCGCTGGCCTACATGGCGGCGCGCGGGGACGACCGCGTCAATGCCGTCACCTTCCTGACGACCCAGGTCGATTTCACGCGCGCCGGCGACCTCAAGGTGTTCATCGACGAAGAGCAGCTGGCCATGCTCGAGGGCACCATGGAGAAGAAGGGTTATTTGCCCGGCCGCCGCATGGCCGACGCCTTCAATTTGCTGCGCTCGAACGACCTCATCTGGTCCTACGTCGTCAACAACTACATGATGGGCAAGGATCCGCCGCCCTTCGACCTGCTCTTCTGGAATTCCGACAGCACGCGCATGCCCGCGACTGTCCACAGCCAGTACCTGCGCGAATGCTATCTTCACAACAATCTCGCCAAGGGGCTGATGGCGCTTGACGGCGAGCGCATCGATCTGCGGAAGGTGAAGCTCCCCGTCTACAACATGGCGGCCCGCGAGGATCACATCGCGCCCCTGCCCTCCGTGTTCAAGGTCGGGGACCATCTGGGCGGGCCGGTGCGCCTGGTCGTCGCCGGCAGCGGTCACATCGCCGGTGTCGTCAACCCGCCCGACGCCCAGAAATATCAGTACTGGACCAATGAGGACGGCGCGCCGACGCTCGACGAGTGGTTCGGAGGCGCGACCGAGCACAAAGGCTCATGGTGGCCCGACTGGGCGCAGTGGATCCGCGAGCGCGCCGGCCAGATGGTGAAGGCCCGCAGCCCCGCCGACGGTCCGCTGAAGCCGATCGAGGACGCCCCCGGACGATATGTTCGCGTGCGCGGCGACTGACCGGACTACGCAGCTGCGCTCTGTGAAGCGAACATCCCTTTGTACCCGCGTTCGGGTGTGCCGAGGCTTTGCTCGAAGATGAGCTGGCAAATTCGCATGCCCTCGCGAAGGCGCACCGGCACGCAACCGTGGTTGATCATCTCCAGCCGGATCTGACCTCGAAATCCGGCGTGGATGGTCGGCGCCGTCACATGGACGCCGATCCCGAGCCGGGCGAGCGAGCTCTTCCCCTCGACCCGCGCTGCGATTCGCGACTGCAGCTTGAGTTCGACGGATTCCTTCGTCCATGCCAACACGAGGACATTGCGCCTAAGCAGGTAGCCCGCGCCGTCGATGACCAGGTTTTCCGTAAGCCCTTGCAGGCTTCTCTCCGGGTGAAACGTGGGATGCGTCGGGTCGAGAGCAATCTCTACGCCGTCCGTCGGCTGACGAAAAACCGTGATCCGCGGATCGAGCGTCAGGTCGAGGCTCGTCGAGCTGTACGCAAGCGGTTGCGGGGGAGGATCGATGGTGATCCCCTTCCCCTCGATGGCGATCTGGATCTCCCGATCGGTCAGGATCACGCTGCGTCCTCGACGATCTCCGACCGCGGCACCCAGACTCTCCACATGCCGTTGATGGTTTCCTGCGGCAGCTCGACCAATGCTCGGTCGGGCTCGCTCGCCAGCGGATACCCGACGTCGACGTGACCATGAACGACCGTCCGGTAGTCGAGCGGCACGGCGGCGGGTCCCTCCGTCGTCGTGACCTCTACCAGTTTCTCGCTCGGATGGAGGCCGACACCAAGTTCCCTCACTTTGATCTTCATCTCGCATCTCCGTTCAGTTCAGGGGATGAATGCTGTATCCGAGTCGCCAAACTTTTCCACTGCGATCGGCCTTCCTTTCATATCCATCAACAACTCCTTCCCTTGAGGAGAAAGACGTTCCCGACGGTCTCGCGACGAACCCTTTTTCCGCGCCATCTTGGAACTCGGCGCAAGTTCGCCCCAGACCCTTGCGCATCAAATCCCGCGGTTTAGGCTTGGCCGAGGAGATCGCCCATGACCCAGAAACCGCACCGCCTGACCGAGGCCGAGGTCGGACTCGCGACGCTGAAGATTCTGGCGGGGAGCCCCGAGGGCGTGGCCTCGCTCGAGGAGATCCGTCGGAAGCTCCCCCGCTACCTCGACTTCACCCCAGGTGACGTTACGGAATCCCAGACCCGGGCCAACGAAGAGATGTGGGAGCAGCAGGTGCGGAACCTCGTCTCGCACCGCGACTCCAAGACCAACATCATTGGCGCCGGTTTGGCCCTTAACCTGTTCGGCGGACTCCAAATTACCGACTTGGGTCGCGCCTTTTTGCACGATCGAGGATTTTAGTCCGCACACGGTTTTTCGACCGTTTGGAGTGGTTTGGGGGAATTTGCACCGTGAACGGACGAGCAACACCTCCGGTTTGGAGTCCGGTTTGACTCGTTTTTGAAGCCGCCGCCTCGGTCGCCGATTTGCCTCCACAGCTTCTCCACAACTTATCCACAGGCTCGGCACAGTTTGTCGAGTCGAAAATCCCCAGCTTTCCCACAACTTCGGCAGGGAACCTGATTGTGCAATTATTCCTCGTCAGTAAATTCCTAGAGGCCTCCTTTCGCGTGCGTTCCGGCTGGCGGCCGAAAATGACTCGAGGGTCACCCCGACCCTGGCGAGTCCCTTCGAGTTGCCTCCGCGCCCAGGTTGCGCGCGACGCTTCCGTATCGGGGTAGCCGCGAAAAAAGATTTCCCGGCGCGACTGCCAAACTGCTCTATGCAAAAATTCCTTGACAATAAATTCCTAGATAGGTAGATCGACACCGTCACCTTCCACATGGGAGGCGTTGTCCGGATAGCTGACGGCGTGGCGGGTGATCGGTGCCTCGGGATGAAGTCTCAAGCGTAAGCAAGAGACGGAAGCCCGGGCGGCGTCTCCGGCCTGACCCTCCTAAGACGGAGCGTGCTCAGCACAGTCGGAGGCTTCCAGGGTAGAGCTCGCTCGATCTTGGAAACCTCTGGCGAGATCGCAGTAAGGCGATGCCGTGGCGAAACACCGGTGGAGCGCTCCTTCACGGGGCATCCTGATTGCCGTTGCCTGTCGACTTCGCGAAGTCCCCCGCGAGGTGGGCGCTCCACACTCCCTTCTCTCCCGGAGGCCTAAGGCCGCCCGGGTCGTCGTGCTGCCTTCCGGCTTCTCACGTCTCCCGCACTGGCGCATAATGGCGCCATGAGCTGGATGCCGGCCAAAGACCCCGTTCTCGGCGATGCCTCCTCGTGCGACGCGCTCGAGCTCATGCTCGTTCCGCGCGTTCGCGACCTCGGCGGCTTTTCGGTCCGCCGTGCCCTACCCCATGCACAGCGCCAGATGGTCGGACCCTTCATCTTCTTCGATCACTTCGGCCCGCTCCAGTACATGGCCGACACCAATGTCGACGTCCGCCCGCATCCGCATATCGGCCTCGCCACGGTCACCTATCTCTTCGACGGTCGGGTCATGCACCGCGACAGCGAAGGCAATGCCCGCGAGATCACGCCGGGCGCCATGAACCTGATGACCGCCGGTCGCGGCATCGCCCATTCCGAGCGCCGGCCGGAAGACCTGAAGGGACGCAGCGGCCGCATCCACGGCCTGCAGAGCTGGATCGCGCTGCCCCGCGACGAGGAGGAAGGCGATCCCTCCTTTCAGCATTTCAGCGCCGCCACGCTGCCGGTCGTCGAGGCCGGGGGCATCTGGGCGAGGATCGTCGCCGGCCGCGCCTTCGGCCAGGCCTCGCCCGTCGCCACCCATTCCGATTGGCTCTATGCCGAGGTCGTGCTCGCCGCCGGCAGGACCGCTCCTCTCGACGCGACCCACGAGGAGCGCGCCATCTATCTCATCGAGGGCGAGATCGAAATCGGCGGCGAACGCTTCACCGGCCAGAAGCTCCTCGTCTTCCGCCCCGGCGACGCCATCACGGTCACGGCGGTCACCGAAGCCCGCATGATGTACCTCGGCGGAAACGCGATGGAAGGTCCCCGCTATATCTGGTGGAACTTCGTCTCCTCGCGCCGCGAGCGCATCGAGGATGCCAAGCAGAACTGGAAGTCGGGCCGCTTCCGGACGGTGCCCGGTGAAACGGAGTTCATTCCGCTGCCGGAGGCGTGAATTCCTCGGCCGGTCCGCGTTTTGCGGTCGTGCTGATCTCCTGACCGCCCCACTCGAACACGTCGGAGGCCCATGCCGCGATCCAGATGACGGGCAGCATCAGGTCGCGCAGGGGCAGCGTCACCAGCGACAGGGGCTTTAGGTGCCAGCCGAGGCTGCGCGCGAGCAGCACCTCGCCCCCGTACCACGCCAGCGCCATGAGGCCGACGACCCAGGGAATGTCGGCTCCGGCCGCCCCGGCGACGATGCCGGCGGCGAGGAGCGGGACAAGGCTTCCGGAAAGCGGTTCCGCGACGAAGGCGATCGGGAACGTCCGCCGGCGGAGCTTCGCCCACCGGACCTGGCGGCCCCAGACCTCGCGTGCCGACCGCTTGCCGAGCGGCTGGACGAAGCATTTCGGGCTGAGGGCGATTCCGAGGCCGGCCTGGCGGGCGATCTTCGTCACCGCCGCGTCCTCGGCCGGCTGGACGGCGAGCGCCCGGATGCCTCCCGCGCCCTGGATCAGCGACCGCCGCAGCATCATGTTCTTCCCATGCGCATAGCCGATGCCGAGCAGGTTGGCGAAAAGCTGCCAGCGCCCCTGATAGGTGTTGAGGAAGCTGCATTCCATCTCCGCCCAGAAGCTGTCGGGATGCGAGCCGATGGGCGGCGCCGTCACCACGCCGGTGTCGGACTTCCACAAGGCGATCATCTGCAGGAGGTAGTCCTCGGGCATGAGGACGTTGCTGTCGACGAAGACCAGGAGATCGTGGCGGGCCGCCGCGAATCCCTTGGCGAGGTTGTTGAGCTTCGGATTGGAGCTGATGCGGTCCTCGCCGACGAGCAGGCGGGCATCGCGGCCGGGATTGGCGGCGATGACGCTTCGGGCGGTCTCGACGGCCCCGTCGGTCTCGCGGGCGGCGCAAAACAGGATCTCGTAGTCGGGATAGGAGACGGCGAAGGTGCTGGCGAGAGTCTGCCGCAGAAAGTTGTCCCGTTCGCACAGCGTGCGAACGATGGAGACGGGCGGCAGCCCATCTGTCGTGGGCAAGGCGCCGCGCCGCTGCGCGATGATAGCGGTGGCGATGCTCCCCGCATGGCATAGGACGGCGAAGGCGCAAAAGGCCGCGGCGGCAAGCGTCAGCGCAACATCGATCATCTGCGGTCCATCATATCACGACTCGCTTCGGCCCGGCCATCCTGGCGCCGGTGGTCGCATGCTTTGTCGACAGTTTCGCAACGGTCCCCGACTCTTGGCGTTCATACGTCATAGAAAAGACTTTGCGATGCCGTGGCCGGCGTTTAAGGATGCGCCATTGTCGTGAAGAAGAAGCGAGTGATGGCCAGGCTGTACAATTGCAGTAAGTGTCCCGGTTACTGTTGTTCGTATCCGGCCGTGATCGTAACCAAGCGGGACCTTGAGCGCCTCGCGGCCCATTTCTCCCTCACCCCTGAGGAGGCGGAGAAGAGATACTGCAAGTCGGGCTACGGCTACAAACGCATTATGCGCCGCAAGAAGGACAAGTACTTCGGCCGCACCTGCCAGTTCTTCGACATCGAGAAGCGGTGCTGCACCATCTACGGCGCACGGCCGGCCGGCTGCCGCGAATATCCGGGGCCCGGCCGCTGCGGCTACTATGATTTCCTCTCCTTCGAGCGCAGCGCCCAGAACGACAAGGCCTACATCTCCACCACCTATCACCCCGAATAGCGGCTCCTGACGACACGCTGTCGGGAGGCCTTCGAAATGTCGGGCCGACATGCCTATCTGATGGGGAGAGCGCCGACTTCGGCATTGCCCGTGTTCACGTTTTGGTCTAGTCCTGTCCCATGGCCGAGCATAAGAAAGTGATCGCCATTCAGGGTGCCCGCGAGCACAACCTGAAAAACATCTCGCTGGAGCTCCCACGCGACAACCTCATTGTATTCACGGGGCTTTCCGGCTCGGGCAAGTCGTCTCTCGCCTTCGACACCATTTATGCGGAGGGCCAGCGGCGCTATGTGGAATCGCTCGCCGCCTACGCCCGCCAGTTCCTGGAGATGATGCAGAAGCCCGACGTCGACCAGATCGACGGGCTGTCCCCCGCCATTTCCATCGAACAGAAGACGACGTCCCGCAATCCGCGGTCCACCGTCGGCACGGTGACCGAGATCTACGACTACATGCGGCTCCTGTTCGCCCGCATCGGCATCGCCTATTCGCCCGCCACCGGCCTTCCCATCGAGAGCCAGACCGTTTCGCTGATGGTCGACCGCGTCATGGAGCTTGAGGAGGGCACCCGGCTCTATCTCCTCGCCCCCATCGTCAGGGGCAGGAAGGGTGAATACCGCAAGGAATTCGCCGATCTCCAGAAGAAGGGATTCCAGCGCGTCAAGATCAACGGCACCTTCCATGAGCTCGACGCCGTCCCGGCGCTCGACAAGAAGTACAAGCACGACATCGATGTCGTGGTGGACCGCGTCGTCGTCCGGCCCGACCTCGCCACCCGTCTTGCCGATTCCTTCGAGACGGCCCTCAAGCTGGCCGACGGACTCGCCATCGTGGAGTTCACCGACGAGAAGGGCGAGAAGGGAGAGCCGCGGCGCATCATCTTCTCCGAGAAGTTCGCATGCCCGGTCTCCGGCTTCACCATCGACGAGATCGAGCCGCGCCTCTTCTCGTTCAACAATCCCTATGGCGCCTGCCCGACCTGCGACGGTCTCGGCACCGAGCTGAAGTTCGAGCCCGACCTCGTCGTCCCCGATCAGAACCTGTCGCTGCGCGACGGCGCCATCCAGCCCTGGGCGAAGACCGGCGCCACCTCGCCCTATTACATGCAGACGCTCGAAGCCCTCGCCAAGCATTTTCGCGTCGGGATGACGACGCCCTGGGAGAAGCTCCCCAAGAAGGTGCGCGACGCCGTGCTCTTCGGAACGGGCGAGGAAGAGGTCGCGATCACCTATGACGACGGCATCCGCACCTACCGGACGCGCAAGGCCTTCGAGGGCGTCATCGGAAACATCGAGCGCCGCTGGCGCGAGACCGACTCCGAGTGGATGCGCGAGGAGCTGTCGCGATACCAGTCGGACCATCCCTGCGAGGCCTGCGGCGGCTTTCGCCTGAAACCCCAGGCTCTCGCCGTGAAGATCGGCGGGCTTCACATCGGCCAGGTCACCGATCTTGCCATCCGGGCGGCGCTCGACTGGTTTGCCGCCCTCCCCGCCCGCCTCAAGCCGAAAGAGCGGGAGATCGCCAGCCGCATCTTGAAGGAAATCCGCGAACGCCTGCAGTTCCTGGTCGACGTCGGCCTCGACTACCTGTCGCTGTCGCGCCGCTCCGGCACCCTTTCGGGCGGCGAGAGCCAGCGCATCAGGCTCGCCTCGCAGATCGGCTCGGGCCTGACCGGCGTCCTCTACGTGCTCGACGAGCCGTCGATCGGTCTCCACCAGCGCGACAACGCGCGCCTGCTCGAGACGCTGATCCGGCTGCGCGACCTCGGCAACACCGTCATCGTCGTCGAGCACGACGAGGATGCCATCCGCATGGCCGACCACGTCGTGGACATCGGGCCGGGCGCCGGCGTCCATGGCGGCCATGTCGTAGCCCAGGGTACCCCCGATCAGGTCATGGCGAATCCGGCGTCACTGACCGGGCAGTACCTCGTCGGCCTGCAGCAGATCGCCGTTCCGAAGCGCCGGCGCACGCCGGAGCCGGAGCGCAGCGTCATCGTGAAGGGCGCGCGGGCCAACAATCTGAAGAACGTCTCGGCGAGCATCCCGCTCGGCCTCTTCACCTGCGTCACCGGAGTCTCGGGCAGCGGCAAGTCGACCCTCCTGATCGACACCGTCTACCGGGCCGCCGCCCGTCGCCTCATGGGCGCCCGCGAGCACCCTCTGGAGCACGACCGCATCGAAGGACTCGAGTATCTCGACAAGATCATCGACATCGACCAGTCGCCCATCGGCCGCACGCCGCGCTCGAACCCCGCGACCTATACCGGCGCCTTCACTCCCATCCGCGACTGGTTCGCCGGCCTGCCCGAGGCGAAGGCGCGAGGCTACGGGCCGGGCCGCTTCTCCTTCAACGTCAAGGGTGGCCGGTGCGAGGCCTGCCAGGGCGACGGCGTCATAAAGATCGAGATGCACTTCCTGCCCGACGTCTACGTGACCTGCGACGAATGTCACGGCAAGCGGTACAACCGCGAGACGTTGGAGATCCGCTTCAAGGACAAGTCGATCGCCGACGTGCTCGACATGACCGTGAGCGAGGGCGCCGAGTTCTTCCGGGCCGTCCCTGCCGTGCGCGACAAGCTCGAGACGCTGGATCGCGTCGGCCTCGGCTACATCCACATCGGCCAGCAGGCGACCACGCTGTCGGGCGGCGAGGCGCAGCGCGTCAAGCTCGCCCGCGAGCTCTCCAGGCGCGCCACCGGCCGCACCATCTACCTTCTCGACGAGCCGACGACCGGCCTTCATTTCCACGACGTGAAGAAGCTCCTCGAGGTGCTCCACCAGCTCGTCGACCAGGGCAACACGGTCGTCGTCATCGAGCACAATCTCGAGGTCATCAAGACCGCCGACTGGATCATCGACCTTGGGCCCGATGGTGGTGATGCCGGCGGCGAGATCGTGTTCGCCGGTACGCCCGAAGCCTGCGCCAAGGAGCCCCGCAGCCATACCGGCCAGTTTCTTAAGGGCGTCCTGCGCCGCGGCAAGCGCTCCGAGCGGGCCACCGAGGCGGCGGAGTAACCGGATCGTCATTCATCACGCATCGAAAGGCCTGCCCATGAAGCGCTGCACTCTCGCTATTGCCGCACTTACATTCGTCGCGGGCCCCGCATTTGCCGACTGTCAGGACGAGCTTCAGGCCGTCGTCGACAAGCACCCGCGATTGGGGCCCTACCGCGTCGAGATGACGATGACCGGCGGCGACAACCCGACCGTCATCACCGCCGAGGTCATCATGCCCGACCGCTTCCGCATGACCATGCCCCAGGGACAGGCCGTCATAGTCGGCGACAAGTCGTGGATGAGCATGGGCGGCCAGTGGATGGAGATCCCCGGCCTGGGCGGCACGATCACCGGCATGGTCAAGCAGGCCGAGCTCGTTTCCGCCGAAGCCGCCACCAACATCGTGTGCAGCGATGCCGAACGCGACGGACGCTCGTTCCGCCTCATCGAGTTCGACGCATCGGGCAAGCCGATGGGCATCGACGCGACCTCGCACGTAAAGCTCTATCTCGATCCGTCGACCGGACTTCCCGCCGTCCAGCAGATCGACGGCGAGGCCGGCGGCATGAAGAGCACGATCGTGCAGACGATCACCTTCGATCCGTCCATCGTCATCGAGCCGCCGCCGCAGTGAGGTCGGCGGCCTAGAGCCAGCCCTTGCGCCGGAAGTAGATGATCGGCAGCAGCGCCGAGAGTGCCATCAGCCCCACCGCCATCGGATAGCCGTACGGCCACGCCAGCTCCGGCATGAACCTGAAATTCATGCCGTAGACGCTGGCGATGAGCGTCGGCGGCAGGAATACTACCGCCGCCACCGAGAAGATCTTGATGATGGCGTTCTGCTCGATGGAGATCAGTCCCAGGATGGCATCGAGGATGAAGTTGATCTTGCCCGAGATGAAGGTCGAGTAGTCGGTCAGCGACTGCACGTCGCGCTGCAGGGTCTTGAGATGGGCCTTGATGTCGCGGCTCACCCGCTTGGTGCTCGCCCCGTCGAGCACCGTCGTCAGGTAGGCGCCCATCCGCCCAATGCTGACCAGGCTTTCCCGGAGCTTGGAGTTGAAGTCGCCCTCCTCCCCCACGCTCTGCAGGAGGCCCTCGAAGTCGCGGCCGCGCGGCTTGCGGCCGCTCGGGCTGTGGAAGACGACGTGCGAGGTGCGGTCGATGGTCAGCGCCACCGATTCGAGATGGTCGGCGACCCGGTCGACCACGGCTTCAAGGAGGGTGAGCAGCACGCCTTCCGCCGAGCGCGGGCAGGCGCCGGGCTTCTGGGCGCGGCGGACGAATAGCGGGAAGGCGCGCGGCTCGGAATAGCGCACCGTGATCATCCATTTGTCCTTGAGGATGAAGGTCACCGGCTGCGCCTCGGCACGCCCGTCGTCGCCGCGCCGGATCAGCGTCGCCGTCATGAACGTCGCGCCGTCTTCCTGGTAGAGGCGGCTCGACGCCTCGATTTCGGCCAGTTCCTCGCGCGTCGGTATGTCGAGCTTGAGCGCCGCCTCCACCGCCCGCTCCTCTGGATCGGAAGGCGCGAGAAGGTCGATCCACACGGTGCCATCCGGCACCGGATCGTCGATCGTCGCATCGAGGGAGGTCAGGCAGGAATTGCTGGCGCCAAAGGCCGTGATCATGCGCGGGTTCCCCTTGGCCTGTCTGCACGCGGCGGCAAAGCCATGCCATGGCGTGCGGCGCCGCGCAACACCGCTTTCGGATTAACCTTCACCGCCGGGGAAGTGCAGCCTACTTCGCGGTGCGGTCGGCAATCACCTTGTTGACCGAGATGACGTTCTGCGCCATGCGCGCCGAGGCGGCGTCGATCATCTTGCCGTCGAGTTGCGCCGCGCCCTTGCCCGCCTTGGCGGCTTCGTCCAGCGCCTCGAGGATGCGGTGTGCGCGTTTGGTTTCCGACTCGGTCGGCGAGAACACCTGGTTGGCGAGCGCGATCTGTGAGGGGTGGATGGCCCACTTGCCTTCCATGCCGAGGGCCGCGGCCCGCCGGGCCGCCGCCAAATACCCGTCCGGATCGTTGAAGTCGCCATAGGGACCGTCGATCGGCCGTAGGCCGTAGGCCCGGCAGGCGACCGTCATGCGCGACAGCGCGAAGTGCCACTGGTCGCCCGGATAGTCCGGGTTGAGCCCGCCGATGTTCACCGTCCGCGCCTTGTTGTAGGCGGCATAGTCGGCCACCCCGAAATGCATGGCTTCGAGCCGCTTCGAACCGTCCCGGGCGATGGCCTCGACATTGGCCATGCCCAGCGCCGTCTCGATCAGGGCCTCGAGCCCGACCGGCTCCTTGTAGCCTTTCGCCATCTCGATCTGGTTCATGATGGCCTCGCACAGGTAGAGATCGGACGGCACGCCGACCTTCGGCACGAGGATGGTGTCGAACCGGTCGCCCGCCTGCTCCATCACGTCCACCAGGTCGCGGTACATGTAGTGGGTGTCGATGCCGTTGATCCTGACGCATACCGTCTTGCCGCGCGCCCGCCAGTCGATCTCCTGGAGCGCCTTGATGATGTTGGCCCGCGCCTGCTCCTTGTCGGCCGGCGCCACCGCGTCCTCGATGTCGAGGAAGACGTAGTCCGCCTCGCTGGCCGCCGCCCGCTCGATCATCTTCGGATTCGAGCCGGGCACGGCAAGCTCGCTGCGCTGCAGCCTCGATCGCCTGAGATCATAACGGGTGTGTGACATCGGCTCCCTCGGAGAATGGGGTTACAGGTGGGTATTGCGGCATCATGCATGACGGCGCGCGCCGAAGGTGGCACGCTTTCACCATGCGGAAGCCTTGCGTCATTTTCGCGCAGAACCGGCCGGCGGCAGCCAGTCGAGCACGATCTTTCCCGCCGATCCCTGCTTCATCAGCGCGAAGCCCGCGGCGAAATCGTCGGCCCGGAAGCGGTGGGTGATGATCTTCGAGATGTCGAGGCCCGACTGCAGCATGGCGATCATCTTGTACCAGGTTTCGAACATCTCGCGCCCATAGATGCCCTTGATGGTCAGCGCCTTGAAGATCACCCGCCCCCAGTCGACCGGCGTCGGCCCGGTCGGGATGCCGAGCATGGCGATCTTCCCGCCCATGATCATGGCATCGACCATCTGGTCGAACGCCTTGGGCGCCCCGGACATCTCGAGCCCGATGTCGAAGCCTTCCTTCATGCCGAGCTTCGCCGTCACGGCCTTGAGATCCTCCTCCGCGACGTTGACCGTGACCACGTCCGCCACCTGGGTGCACAGTTCGAGGCGATAGGGGTTGATGTCGGTGACCACAACGTGCCGGGCGCCGACATGGCGGCAGACCGCCGCGGCCATGATGCCGATGGGCCCGGCGCCGGTGATGAGAACGTCCTCGCCGACGAGGTCGAAGGACAGCGCCGTGTGGACGGCGTTGCCGAGCGGATCGAGGATGGCCGCAGTCTCATCGTCGATGTCGTCCGGCAGGATGATGGCGTTGAACGCCGGAAGCTTGAGATATTCGGCGAACGCTCCGGGCACGTTGACCCCGATGCCCCGCGTTTCCGGATCGAGGTGGAAGTGCCCGGCCCGCGCCATGCGGCTCTTCATGCCGATGAGGTGTCCTTCGCCCGACACCCGGTCTCCCACCCGGACGGTGCGCACATGCGTGCCGACCGCTTCCACGGTGCCGCAGAATTCGTGGCCGACCACCATCGGAACGGGGATCGTCTTCTGCGCCCAGTCGTCCCAATTCCAGATATGGAGGTCGGTGCCGCAGATCCCGGTCTTGCGGACCTTGATCAGGATGTCGTCGGGACCGATGTCCGGCACCGGCTCCTCGCGCATGACGAGGCCGGGGGCTCGTTCGGTCTTGACCAGCGCGCGCATCGTTTCCTCCTAGATCACACCCATGTCGCGGCCCGTCTTGGCGAAGGCGGCGACGGCGCGGTCGATGTCCTCCGGCGCGAGCGCCGCCGACATCTGTGTGCGGATGCGGGCCTGGCCCTGCGGAACGACCGGATAGAAGAAGCCCGTGACGTAGACGCCCTCCTGGAAGAGCCGGGCCGCCATGTCCTGGGCCCGGCCGGCGTCGTGCAGCATCACCGGGATGATCGGGTGCTCCCCCGGCAGGAGCTCGAAGCCCGCCGCGCCCATGGCGCTGCGGAAGCGCTCTGCAGTGGCGAACAGTCGGGCCCGTCGGTCGTCGCCCTTTTCGGCGAGTTCGATGGCCTTGATGGCGGCCGCGACGACGGCGGGCGGCAGGGCGTTCGAGAAGAGATAGGGCCGCGACCGCTGCCGCATGAGGTCGACGATCGGCCGCGCCGCGGCGATGTATCCGCCGGCCGAGCCGCCGAGCGCCTTGCCGAGCGTGCCGGTGAGGATGTCCACCTTGATGCCCGCCCGGGCCGGCGTGCCGCGCCCCTTCGGGCCGATGAAGCCGGTGGCGTGGCAATCGTCGACCATGATGAGGGCATCGTAGCGGTCGGCGAGCCTGCGGATGTCGGCGAGCTTCGCGAAATAGCCGTCCATGGAGAAGACGCCGTCCGTCACGACGACGAGACGCCGTGCTCCGCCGGCTCGCGCTTCCTTAAGGTTCCGCTCGAGGTCGTCCATGTCGCCATTGGTAAAGCGGAAGCGGCGCGCCTTGGAGAGGCGCACGCCGTCGATGATCGAGGCATGGTTGAGGCTGTCGGATACGATGGCGTCCTTGTCGCCGAACAGGGGCTCGAACACGCCGCCGTTTGCGTCGAAGCACGCCGCGTAGAGAATGGCGTCCTCCATCTCGAGATAGGTTGCGATGGACGTCTCGAGCTCGCGGTGGAGATCGGATGTCCCGCATATGAACCGGACGGACGCCATTCCCAGTCCATGCGTGTCCAGCGCAGCCTTGGCCGCGGCGACGAGTTCCGGATGATCGGCGAGGCCGAGATAGTTGTTGGCGCAGAGATTGATGACGTCGCGAGGCCGCTCCCCTGCGGCCGCGGCGACGCGCACATGCCCCGCCTGCGGCGACAGGATGGCCCGCTCCGTCTTCCACAGGTTCTGCCTGCGGATCTCCTCGAGCTCGAGAACGATGTCGTCGAGAACCTGGCCCACGCGAATTCCTTCGGTCTGAAAGGATCGTGCAACGTCTTCAAAACCAAGAATCCGCCTGCGTCAATCGGGAATTGGATGCTTTGGCGACCCATGATAGATCACGGCAATGACGTTGCCCCCCATTCACATCGTCGGCGGTGGCCTTGCCGGGTCGGAAGCCGCATGGCAGGCGGCCGAGCGCGGCGTGCCGGTCGTCGTCCACGAGATGCGGCCGGTGCGCGGCACCGAGGCTCACAAGACCGACGGGCTGGCCGAGCTCGTATGCTCGAATTCCTTTCGTGCCGACGATAAGGAGACCAACGCCGTCGGGCTCCTGCACGAGGAGATGCGCCGCGCCGGCTCGCTGGTGATGGCGGCTGCCGACCGCCACAAGCTCCCGGCCGGCGGTGCCCTGGCCGTCGACCGCGACGCCTTCTCGGCCGCCGTGACGGAGAAGCTCGCAGCCCACCCGCTGATCGCCGTGGTGCGCGAGGAGGTCGACGGGCTGCCGCCGTCCGACTGGTCGAGCGTGATCATCGCCACCGGCCCCCTCACTTCTCCCGGTCTGGCCCGGGCGATCCAGCAGCTGACCGGAGAGGCCGACCTTGCGTTCTTCGACGCCATCGCCCCCATCGTCCATCGCGAGTCGATAGACATGGGTGTCGCCTGGTTCCAGTCGCGCTACGACAAGCCCGGCCCGGGCGGCACCGGCAAGGACTACATCAACTGCCCGCTCGACCGCGACCAGTACGATCGCTTCGTCGCCGCCCTGGTGGCCGGCGACAAGATCGCCTTCAAGGATTGGGAGGGAACACCCTATTTCGACGGCTGCCTGCCCATCGAAGTCATGGCCGATCGCGGCTCGGAGACTTTGCGCCATGGACCGATGAAGCCCCGCGGGCTGACCAACCGCCACGCACCGGACGTGAAGCCCCATGCCGTCGTGCAGCTCAGGCAGGACAACCGGCTCGGCACGCTCTACAACATCGTCGGATTCCAGACCAAGCTGAAGCACGCCGAGCAGGTGCGGATCTTCCGCACCATTCCCGGGCTCGAGACGGCCGAATTCGCTAGGCTGGGCGGCCTGCATCGCAACACCTTCATCAATTCCCCGAAGGTCCTCGACGAAGGCTTGCGCCTGAAGGCCGACCCGCGGCTCCGCTTCGCCGGCCAGATCACCGGCGTCGAAGGTTATGTTGAGAGTGCCGCCATGGGGCTCCTCGCCGGGCGCATGGCCGCGGCCGAGCGTCTCGCGGAAGCGTTCGTGCCGCCGCCGCCCGCGACCGCCCACGGCGCGCTCCTCAACCACATCACCGGCGGGCATATCGAGACGACCGACCGGCCGGGGCGCTCGTTCCAGCCGATGAACGTCAATTTCGGCTTGATGCCGCCCGTGCAGCTCAAGAAGCCCCCGGACGGCAGCCGGCTGCGCGGCAAGGTCCGCCAGCTCGCCCGCAAGAGGGCTTACACGTCGCGCGCCCTCGCGGCTTTCGACGGCTGGCTGGGCAGGATCGCTATTGCGGCAGAATGAGCCACACCGCCCCCGAGGTGATCTTGCCGACGGCCCCGTCGTCCTCGCCCTGGAGGTGATCGATGATGACGATGAGCTGCCCCGTCTCGCCTATGACCTCGATGACGATGGGTTCCCGATTTGGTGCCTGGGGGACCGCATTTCCCAAGCGTGCCAGAAGGTCGGCGGCCTTGACCGTCCAGCTTCGGCTTCCGGAGATGAATTCTATTCTGTCGCCACGGTTCACGGCTCTTGCAGGCGAGGCTGCTTCCGCCGCAGCAGGCGTTGAATCCTGCGGAGGGACCCGCACGGGCCCCACCAGCACGCCGGCGGGCGATAGTGGTCGCGCCAGCGGCCTGTCGGCATTGAAGTAGACGGATTGCATCTGTTCGATGTTGGGGGCGACCTCGACGCCGAGGGCCTTGCCGATGCGTTCCCTGACGAGGTGCGTGTCGCTCGTTGCCCACGGATCGTTTCCGCTGCCGGCGAACCAGGGCCTCAGGCGGTCGCCTGCATTGGCATCGAGCAGGAACCAGACAATCGATCCGATTTTATTGCGATCCGTGCCGGACAACTCGTCCTTTGCCGCCGCTTGAACGATCCGGCCGTCGCTGAGCTGGCCCGTCGTGGTCAGTATTGCCTCGAGCCGGCCGAACTGGTTTGCGATCGAAGCGCCCTGCGCGCCCCACGGACCGAGCGAGGCGCCGAGAAGCAGAACGCCGAGGCTCGCGACGATCACCCGCATGTCCGCGCTCCGACGCCGGAAGGCGAGATAGACGGCCATGGCCGCAAGCCAGATCCCGACGAGGATGAGGCCGTAGCGGTCGGGCGTCAGCCCGTAGTCGCTGACCCGCCGCCATACGGCAATTGCCAGCAGCCCGACGGGGATGAGCGTGATCCAGAACCACGAACCCAGGAACCATCTGAGGAGGCGCGTTCCCGTGTCGCGCCAGGGGTGGGCGATCAGATAGGTGGCCGTGCCGCCAAGGGCGAAGATCGTCACCAGGCTGCCGATCTGGCCCTTCGGCAGGTTCATCGTGACGGCGATCTTCACCGCATAGGCGTGCAGGATCAGGGCGTAGACGAGGATGATCGGCACGAGCACGTAGTTGACGAGGACCGACACACCCCTGTCGACCATCGGATCCGCGTGCCGATCGAGCGCCACCTCCTCGTCGAGCCGCGTCGGCACAAGCGAGAGTCCGTAGAGGGGCGCGATCAGCGAGGCGCCGGTCGACCACACATGCGTGTAGAGGTCGTTGGGGATCTTGATTTCGAAGAGAAACTCGAGGCTCGCGATGATGGCGCTCAAGCCGCCGCAGAAGACGACCGAGACCACGAAGGCGAGCAGGGCCGCAAGGAGGAGCCGGAAGTTGAAGAGCCAGAAGGCGCCCTGCGTTGCGTCGCTGCGCAGGAACCCGGCGGTCATAAGGGCGAGACCCATCCCGACCCCGAAGTAGAGCGGATGCAGGGCAAGCAGGCCCTCGAACCAGACGACCAGCGCGAGCACGATTCCCACCCCGAACGCGAGTGCAAGGCTGGGGGCCCTGTCCCACCTCCGTCCTTCGGCGAAGAGATGGGCGGCACCGGACCCGGCGAATGCGGCCGCCGCCGCGGATAACAATCGCGTCGACGTCTGGTTCGTCCAAAGCGTGTCATTCACGATCGCGGCGTTGACGATGAAAGCGCCAATCAGAGAGGCAAGCGCGGGCGCCGGAAATCGCATGAGAGTCGCCGAAAGGTCGGGGACCAGCTTGTGGAGCCGCTGGGCAAATGTCATAGGGTAGTCTCCTTCAAAAGCGTCCGCGCATCGCCCGCCACCACATCCGCCACTGGCGGACGAGCTGCAGGATGTCGGCGGTCGTGTTCAGCGGATCGGAACCCGGCCGTAACAGCCGGGCGAGATAAAGATCGGCGAGCGAGACTGGCAGGAAGGCGGCAAGTGCGCCGGCCGGCAGCGCCGAGCTCCTCTGGCGCGCTTCGGCAAGTCGCCTCTGCGCGTGGTCGGCGAGCTCGGCTACGGCCGCCCGCACGCCGGGCGTGGAGTGTCCTGCCAGCACCTCCGCCACCGTCGCGCCGTGCTTGTGCAGGAGCTCGGCGGGTATGTAGCACTGGCCGCGCACCCGGTGGACGGGAATTGCCCGCAACAGTCCGGCGATCCCATAGGCGATGCCGGCGTAACCGGCCGCCTCGGCGGTTTCCGTCGCCCGGGCGCCGATGAGCAGCATGGCCGAAAGCTGGATGAGTGCCGACGACGTTTCGCCGAGATATCCTTCGAGCGTGGCGAGGTCCGGCATCGGATCGTTGTAGAGATCGAACCGTCGCGCTTCGAGCAGGTTGAACAGCGCCGGCCGCGGCAGCCTGCCAGTTTCGATCGCCTCCTGGAGCAGCGAAAAGAGAGGGCCGTCCGCACCCTGCCCTCGCGTGATGCCGGCGATGGCATCGTGCCACCACTGCAAGCGGATCTCGCCGAGCTGCGGCTCGCTCGTCACCTCCCTGATGCGCGCCACCTCGTAGTTGAAAGCATAGAGCGCCCACAGTTGCGGGCGAACCGCGTCGGGAGCGAAGAGGCTCGCAAGGTAGCGGTCCTTGTCGTGCGTGCGGACGATGTCCTGGCAATGCTCGACGCTGCTCTGGCGGGAGTTCACGGCAACCCTCGTTCCGTCAGGCGGCCGCGGCCATGAGGAACGCCCCGGCAACGCGGCGGCCTTCGGCCAGGAGGACGTTGTAGGTCCGCAGCGCCGCGCCGGTGTCCATGAATTCATAGGCGAGCCCGTGATCTTCGAGCAGCGTTCGCACCGGGCGCGGCAGAACCTCGATCGCGGGTCCCGTTCCGATCACCAGGATGTCGATGGCGATCCGTTCGGCGATCACCTCCGCCAGATCCTGCGGCGCGAGTCTGGCTGCCCGGTCGGCCGCCCATTGGCGGATGCCGCTCGGAAGGGCAAGCAGCGAGCCGCGATGGCTCATGCCCGCGAAGCGGAACTCCCCCTGGCCGTAAGCGTCGATCGGCACTTGTGAAGGCAGGTGTGGGCGCTTGCCGCTCAGGACTGTGCCTTCTGGGGTTCCGCCTCGGCTCGGACGGCTTCGCGTACGCTCCCGAGCAGGATGAGCACCGGCGAGGCGATGAAGATCGACGAGTAGGTGCCGATCACCACGCCCCACAGCATCGTGAAGCTGAAGCCGCGGATCACTTCGCCGCCGAAGATGAAAAGGGCAAGCAGCACCAGCATCGTTGTCATCGAGGTCATGATCGTCCGCGACAGGGTGGAGTTGATGGACGATTCGATGAGCTCGGCGAGCGGCATCTGCTTGTAGCGCCTCAAATTCTCGCGAATTCGGTCGAACACCACGACCGTGTCGTTGAGCGAGTAGCCGATGATCAGCAGGATCGCAGCGATCGTCGACAGGTTGAACTCGATCCGCGCGATCGAGAAGAGGCCGATGGTGAGGATGACGTCGTGCAGCAGCGATGCGACCGCTCCGAGCGAGAATTGCCACTCGAACCGGAACCAGATGTAGATCAGCACCAGGACGATCGACATGATCACCGCAATGATGCCCTGCTGCGTGAGTTCGCCCGACACCTTTGGGCCGACGACTTCGACGCGCCGGATCTCGACTCCCGTTCCCAGGACCCCGCTGACTTTGTTGACGGCCGCCTGCTGCGCCTCCTCCCCGCCCGGCTGGCTCGGAAGCCTGATGAGGATGTCGGTCGGCGCCCCGAACTCCTGGAGCTCGGCATCGCCGAGCTCGAGCCCGTTGATGCGCTCACGCAGCTGACCGAGGTCGGCGGCCTGCGGCGTGCGGATTTCCATGAGCATTCCGCCCTTGAAATCGACGCCGAAATTGAGGCCGAGGACGATGAACAAGATGAGCGACAGGGTGCAGAAGACTCCCGACAGGAAGAACCCGAAGCGGGAAAACCGCATGAACGGGATCTTGGTGTCGTCGGGAATGTAGCGGACGGGTTTGAGGAACATGGTCTGGATCGCGGTCTAGAGCGGAACGGCCTTCGGCCGCCATTGCTTGACCCAGACGGCGACGATGAAGCGCGTCAGCGTGTAGGCCGTGAAGATGGTCGTGAAGATGCCCAGCGCCAATGTGATGGCGAAGCCGCGGATCGGTCCCGAGCCAAGCCCGAACAGCACGAGGCAGGCAAGGAGCGTGGTGAGGTTGGCATCGAGAATGGTGGCGAAGGCCTTCGTGAAGCCCTGCTCGATGGCGCTCAAGGTGGAACGTCCGGATCGCCATTCCTCGCGGATGCGCTCGAAGACGAGCACGTTGGAGTCGACCGCCATGCCCATCGTCAGCACGATGCCGGCGATGCCCGGGAGGGTGAGGGTCGCCTGCATGACCGACAGGATGCCCATGAGGAATGCCAGGTTCGCCACCAGCGCGATGTTGGCGAAGATTCCGAAGAGCCCGTAGCTGAACAGCATGAATGCGAATACGGCAATCAAACCGATCACCGACGCGACGACGCCGGCGCGGATGGAATCTGAGCCGAGGCTTGGCCCGACCGACCGCTCTTCGACCGCGATCAGTTTCGCCGGCAGCGCGCCAGACCTCAGCACGATGGCGAGGTCGGTCGATTCCTGCGAGGTGAAGCGGCCGGAGATCTGGCCGGTGCCGCCGAGGATCGGCTCGTTGATGACGGGCGCGCTCACCACCGCGTTGTCGAGCACGATGGCGAAGGGTTTCCCGACGTTTTCCTGCGTCAGCCGGCCGAACCGCAGCGCGCCCTTCTGGTTGAAGCGGAAGCTCACGACCGGTTCGTTGCTGCGGCTGTCGAAGGTCGGCTGCGCGTCGGTCAGGTCCTCGCCCTCCACCGTCGCGGCGCTCGCCGTCTGCACCCACATCTTCTGCTCGGGGTTGTCCTTCATGTTGACGTCCTCGCAGTCGGGCGGCGGCCGCTGCCCCTGCGCCTCGGGCTGCACGTCGCACAGCAGGCGGAACTGCAGTCGTGCCGTCTGTCCGAGCAGCTGCTTCAATCGGCCTGGATCCTGCAGTCCCGGAACCTGGATGAGGATGCGGTCCACGCCCTGCCTCTGCACGGTCGGCTCGGTCATTCCGGAAGCGTTGATGCGCCGGTCGAGGATTTCCAGCGACTGCTGGATGGCGCGGCTGATCTTGGCGTCGAGGCCGCCCGGCGTGAACCGGAACACGACGATCTCGCCGTTCTGCGACACGTCGAACTCGCGCGACGTCAGCCCATTGCCGAACAGCCCCGTGCTGACCGGCTGCGACAGTTTCTGGAGCTCCGTGAACGCCCGGTCGCGGTCGGCAGCCTCGGTGATGCGGACACTGACGCCGTCGCCCGATCGTCCCAGTCCCGAATACCGGACCTTCTGTTCTCTGAGCGTTTGCCGGATGTCGCCGATGAGCTGCTTGGAGAGTTGGCTCTCCAGGTCGGCACGATCGACCTCGAGCAGGAGGTGCGACCCGCCCTGCAGGTCGAGACCGAGCACCATTGGCGTGAGGTTTCGGAGCAGCGGTATCCCGTCGCGCACGGCCTGGGGAAACGCGTTCGGAAGCGCCAGGATGACCGCCAGCACGACGGAGCCGATGATGAGAAGCGATTTCCAACGCGGGAAATGGAGCATGGGGTGTGGTTACTTCTTCGCCGCTTTTGCCGGCTCGGCCGACTTCACGGGCTCTCCTTTGGTCCGCACTTCCGAAACGGCGTGCTTCATGAGCCTGACTTGGACACCCTCGGCGATCTCGATCTGGACTTCGTTGTCGTCCACGACCTTCGTGACCTTACCCACCAGACCGCCTGTGGTTACCACCGTGTCGCCGCGCCGGATGTTCTTAACCAACTCCCGATGGTCGCGCATCTTCTTCTGCTGCGGCCTGATAAGGAGAAAGTAGAAGACGACCATGATGAGGACCAGGGGAAGCATCATGCCGAACATGTCGTTGACGCCGGGTCCGGCGGCAGTCTGTGCAAATGCAGGGGTGATGAGCATTGGATTCCCGTCCGGTAGTTGTGTGGGCGTTTCGGGGCGAAGCACGGCGGAATATAGCGATCAAGCCTCCATTTGCAACTACGGGTAAGGCCGGCTTGCCTCAGTACATCGCGGGAGGTTATGGAGGACCATGGCTAGGAAACCGGAGGGCGAGCTGCTTGGCGTTGCACGGCGCATTGCGGCCGCGCTCGAACGCCTGGCGCCGGCCGCCGCCCGCGCCGTCGATCTGAAGGCGGGGGACGCGTTCGTCTGGCACGCGGCCGACGGGCGCCTGGCACCCGTCAAGAGCGTCAACCGCGTCGGCATCGAGCTCCTGAAGGGGATCGACCAGGTCCGCGACATCCTGCTCGAGAACACGCGGCGCTTCGCCGCGGGCCTTCCCGCCAACAACGCCCTGCTCTGGGGCGCCCGCGGCATGGGGAAGAGCTCGCTCGTCAAGGCCGCCCACGCCACCGTCGGTGCGACGTCGAAGGGACGGCTCAAGCTCGTCGAGATCCATCGCGAGGATATTGAAGGCCTGCCCCTTCTGATGGACCGCATCCGCACTCTGCCCGCCGCGCGCTTCATCGTCTTCTGCGACGATCTTTCCTTCGACGCCGCCGACACGAGCTACAAGTCGCTGAAGGCCGCGCTCGAAGGCGGCATCGAAGGGCGCCCGGAGAACATGATCCTCTATGCGACGTCGAACCGCCGCCACCTGCTGCCGCGCGAGATGGTGGAGAACGAGCGATCGACCGCCATCAACCCGCATGAGGCCGTCCAGGAGAAGGTGTCGCTTTCGGACCGCTTCGGCCTCTGGCTCGGCTTCCATCACTGCACCCAGGACGACTATCTCGCGATGGTCGATGCCTATGCGCGGCACTTCAAGCTGAACATTCCGGGCGAGTCGCTGAATGCGCGCGCCATCGAATGGGCGGCGACGCGCGGCAGCCGATCCGGCCGCGTCGCCTGGCAGTTCATCCAGGACCTTGCCGGAGAGCTGGGCGCAAGGCTCACTTAGGCCAGCGCCTTCTCGTTGGCGAGCCACTCTTCCGGCGATCGCCCGACCGGGATCATCACCCACTTCCGAAAGGCCGCGCGATCCTGCAGGCGCTCGAACCAGCGCTCGAGATTGGGAAGCGCCGGCCGCGGCCAGTCGAAGGCGTTGAGCCGCCACTGATAGACGCCGAGCGGAATGTCGCCGAAGGTCAGCTCGTCACCGCCGAGATAGGGCGATGCCGCGAGCGCCTGATCGACGACCGGCATCACTTTCTTGAGCTGGCCGATCGCGTTTTCGATCGCCGCCGGATTCTGTTTCTCGGGCGCCGTGCGGACGCGCTGCATGAAGAGCGCCATGGCCGGCGGGCCGAGTGTCAGCTGCGTCCAGTCCATCCACTGCTCGGAGGCCGCGAGCCCGGCGGCATCTTTAGGCTTGAGCCCGTTGTGGCCGTAGCGGGCGCCTAGGTAGCGCACGATGGCGTTGGATTCGAACATGACGATGTCGCCGTCCCGGATGACCGGCACGAGGCCGTTGGGATTCAGGGCCTTGAAGTCGGCCGTGTCGTTGCCGCCGAACGAGCCGCCCACATTGTGCCGCTCGAACGGCAGGTCGAGTTCGCCCAGGGCCCACAGGACCTTCTGGACGTTCAGGCTGTTGCGGCGCCCCCACACCGTGATCATCGCATCCGCTCTCCCCTTTGCGTGAAGCCGCTCCACACTCCCTCTCCACCGGACAAAAAACAAGGGCCCGGCCACGCCGCCCGCAAATGCGAAGCGGGGCCCGACATGCGGACCCCGCTTGAACCACCGCCGATTGGGAGATCAGTTGCTGGCGGTTTGAGAACGGGAGAGATACTTCATCGGGTCGACGGCCGTCGCACCCTTGCGCAGCTCGAAGTGCAGCTGCGGGCTTTCGACCGATCCGGTCTGGCCCGCCTTGGCGATGACGTCGCCGCGCCGCACCGTGTCGCCGCGCCGGACGAAGAGATCGCGGTTGTGGGCGTAGGCGGTGACCCATCCGCCCTGGTGGCGGATCAGCACCAGGTTGCCGTAGCCTTTCAGCTCGTTGCCGGCATAGGCCACGACACCGTCCTCGGCCGCCCGGATGCTCGTGCCTTCGGGTACTGCGATGTTGATGCCTTCGTTGCGCGTGCCGCCCGGCTTTGAGCCGTAGCGCGACAAGATCCGCCCCTTGACCGGCCAGCGGAACGTGGGTGCCGCGGGCTCGGCGGTCATGTCCTGCTTCTCGACGTAGGACTCGCCGGACGGTTCGAAGTCGTCCCGGGCGACGTTCGTCTCGGTGTCGTCGCCATAGCCGCCCTGGTCGTCGGCGTACTGCTCGTCGTTCGTGATGCGACCTTGCTCCTTGTCGTAGCCGCGGTCGACCTTGCTCGTGGTCTCCTCGTCAATCGTCGGCTCGCTGCCCGACGTGTCGTAGTCCGACTCCTCGGTATGCGCCGTCCGCTCCGGGGCCGCACCCGGAACCCGGACGCGCTGGCCGATGTTGAGCGACACGTCGTTCGGGAGATCGTTGAGATCGGCGATCTCGTAGGGATGGACGCCGTATTTGCGGCCGAGGGAGTACAGCGTCTCGCCGGGCCGCACGGTGTGGATTCCCTGCCTCTGGGAGAAATTCTTGTTGGCCGGAGCGTAGGCGGCTTCCGCCCGCGGCTCGTCGACGCCCGGGATCAGGAGCTTCTGACCGACGCGCACCGTGTAGGGCGCGCGGATGCCGTTGACCGAAGCGAGGGTGCCGACGGCGATGCCGTTGGCCCGCGCGATGGAGTAGAGCGTCTGGCCCGGCTCGACCCGCACCGTGCCGCCGCGCGGCCGCGACGGCTCATCCGTGCTCGGTTCGCTATAGGTGGGTTCGCTGTAGTCGTTGGGCTCGTAGGCCGCTGTTCGCTGCTGGTAGGCCGGCTGGCTTCCGCCCTGGTAGGTCCAGGGCTTGCCGTAGACGGGCGCCTGGTAGGGGGAGCTCTGCGCCGTGCGGGACGCGGTGCCCCCGAGCGGTGCGCTTTCGACGCTGTCGTCTGCCGACGATTGATAGGAAGCCGTGTGGCTCGGGGTCGATTTCTTGCCGGGATAGTCGGCAAACCGATCGATCGAGCTCGAGCAGCCCGCCAGAAGGAGGCTGCCGACCGCCAGAAACAGGGAGGATTTAGCCGGAAATACCGACTTTAAGCCTGAAAGGGTACGACGCATAACCCACCACTCCACCAACTAACGCTTGGGCGGAGTGTGCCGTGTTTAGGTTAAGAGCCGGTTTATGGAATTGATAAAGTTTTAAGGGGGTACCGCTCCCTCGACCAGGGGAACGAAGCGGACGCTGAGCAGCGGTTCCGTCTCGTAGCCCGAAGCCCGGCGGGTGATGCGCTTGAGCTCCTGCCGGTTCTCCGGCGCCTCGACCGGGATGACCATGTGCCCGCCGACGGCAAGTTGATCGAGAAGCGCCGGCGGCACCTCGCGCGCCGCCGCCGTCACGATGATGCGCTCGAACGGTGCTTGCGCCGGCCAGCCCTTGCTCCCGTCGCCCGCCATGCTCGTGACGTTTCCGAGCTTCAGGACCTTGAGCCGTTCCATCGCCTCGGCGAGCAGCGGCCGATGACGCTCGATCGTGTAGACGCGCCGGGCGAGCATGGCGAGGATGGCGGTCTGGTAGCCAGATCCCGTGCCGACCTCCAGGACCTTCATGCGCTTTCCGACCTTGAGCCGATCGGTCATGAACGCGACGACGTAGGGCTGCGAGATCGTCTGCCCGCAATCGATCGGAAGCGCGTGGTCGGCATACGCCTCGCAGGCAAAGCTCGGCGGCACGAACATCTCCCGCGGCACCTTCTCGATGGCCTCGAGCACCCGCACGTCCCTGATGCCCTGCTTGCGGAACTTCATGATGAGGTCGATCTTCTGCGGGTCGCCGATCATTGCGGTCTCATTCCCTGGTTTCGAGCAGGCTCCTCAAAGTTTCCATGGCCTCGACCTGGGTCAGGTTCATGTGCAGCGGCGTGACCGAGATGCAGTTGTTGTAGACGGCGTGCAAGTCCGTGCCCTGGGCGGGCCGGGACTTTTCGCGCTTGAACCCCAGCCAGTAGTAGGCGCGGCCGCGCGTGTCGACGCGCTCGTCGACGAGCAGCAGGTTCTGGTCGCGCTTACCCTGCCGGGTGATCTCCGTGCCGCGGACGTCCTCCGGCCGGCAGTCGGGAAAGTTGATGTTGACGAGGACCCCCGGCCCGAGATCGGCGAGGACGAGCCGCCGCAGCACCGCCGGTCCGTGCGTTTCGGCCACCGTCCAGGGGACATCTCCCCCCTTCCTGATCCCGCAGGCCTGCGAGAGGGCGAACGATTTCAGGCCCAGCGACGTTCCTTCCATCGCCGCCGCGATGGTTCCCGAATAGGTCACGTCGTCGGCCATGTTCTGGCCGCGGTTCACGCCCGAAAGCACGATGTCGGGCGGCGCCGGCATGACTTTCCGCACCGCCAGGATCACGCAGTCGGCCGGCGTGCCGTGCACCGCGACGTGACGGGGCCCGCTCCGGCGCATGCGCAATGGATCGCTGAGCGACAGCGAGTGCGACTTGCCCGACTGCTCCGTCTCCGGGGCCACCACCCACACGTCCTCCGACAGCGCCCGCGCGATGCGCTCGAGGCTTTCGAGCCCCGGAGCGTGGATGCCGTCGTCGTTGGTGACGAGGATGCGCAGCGGCCGCCCGTCGGCGGTGAGCGGGAAGTCAGGCACGCCTGAGTTCCTCGTGCCCGCCCATATACGGTTTGAGTGCCTCCGGTATGCGGACGCTGCCGTCCGGCTGCTGGTAGGTCTCGAGAATGGCAATGAGGGTGCGCCCGACCGCCAACGCCGAGCCGTTCAGCGTATGGACGTAGCGCGGTGACTTCGCATCGCTTGGCCGGTATCGCGCCTCCATGCGCCGCGCCTGGAAGTCGCCGCAGTCCGAACAGCTCGAAATCTCGCGATAGGCGTTCTGGCCGGGGAGCCACACCTCGATGTCGTAGGTCATGCGCGAGGCGAAGCCCATGTCGCCGGTCGACAGGACGACGATGCGATAGGCGAGCCCGAGCGCCTTCAGCACTGCTTCGGCCGAGCCGCGCATTCGCTCGAGCTCGTCGCGCGATTGCTCCGGCACCGTGATCGACACGAGCTCGACCTTCGAGAACTGGTGTTGGCGGATCATGCCGCGCGTGTCCTTGCCGGCTGCTCCGGCTTCCGACCGGAAGCACGGCGTATAGGCGGTGAGCCGCATCGGCAGTTCGGCTTCCGGAGTGATCTTGTCGCGCACGAAGTTGGTGAGCGAGACTTCGGCGGTGGGAATGAGCCAGCGTCCGTCGGTCGTCGCGAAAAGGTCCGCCGCGAACTTCGGCAGCGACCCGGTGCCGTAGACGGCCTGGTCGCGGACCAACAGCGGCACGTAGTTCTCGCTGTAGCCGTGTCGCGACGTGTGAAGATCAAGCATGAACTGGGCAAGCGCCCGTTCGAGGCGGGCCAGTGGCCCTTTGAGCACCACGAACCGCGCTCCTGCCAGCGCCGCGGCCGTATCGAAGTCCATGAGGCCGAGGGCCTCGCCGATCTCGAAATGCTGCTTGGGCGCGAAGGCGAAGGTCGGCGGCGTGCCATGCCTCGCCACTTCCTTGTTCGACGTCTCGTCGGCGCCGTCCGGCACCTCGGGCAGCGGCAGGTTGGGAAGCACCGACAGCATCTCGGTGAGAAGGCCACCCAGTCGCCGCTCCTCCTCTTCGCCCGCCTGGATCGCTGATTTCAGGGCCTGGACCTCGCCCTTGAGCTTTTCGGCGCGCGGCGCGTCCTTCTTGGCGAGTGCCTCGCCGATCTCTTTCGACGTCGCGTTGCGCTGCGCCTGTGCATCCTGGAGTTTCTGCACCTCTTCGCGCCGCTTCTGGTCGAGGCTCAGGATCTCGGCGGCCTGCGGTTTCAATCCGCGGCGGGAAAGCCCCTTGTCGAACGCCTCGGGATTTTCCCGGATCGAGCGGATGTCGTGCATGCCTGTCGTGCGCCCTTCTGCCTCTCCAGGGCGTGTATAGGCGCAGGCCGGCTGTTGCGTAAAGGCCGGGCTTCGGAAGCTCAGGCGTTCTGGTCGAGCTGCTGGCTCGCCTGGTCGGCGGCGAGACGGCGTTTCTCGATGATCTTCACCGACCACACCGAGAGTTCGTAGAGGACGAGCAGCGGCACGGCGAGGCCGATCTGGGAGAACGGATCGGGCGGCGTGAAGATCGCCGCCAGGACGAAGACGCCGACGATGGCGAATTTGCGCCCCGACTTCAGCTGATCGGATGTCAGGATGCCGACCTGGCCGAGCAGCGTCAGAATGATCGGCAGCTGGAAGCAGATGCCGAACGCCAGAATGAGCGTCATGATCAGGCTGAGATATTCGCTCACCCGCGGCAGCAGCTCGATGATCGCCTGCCCGTTCTCGCCGGTCTGCTGGAAGCTTGCGAAGAACCTGAGCGCCAGCGGCATGACCAGGAAGAACACGAGCGCCCCGCCGAGCGCGAAGAGGATGGGCGTGAAGACGAGATACGGGCGGAACGCCTGCCGCTCGTTGCGATACAGGCCGGGCGCCACGAACTTGTAGATCTGCAGCGCGATCAGCGGAAAGGTGATGCACAGCGCGCCGAACATGCCGATCTTGAGCTGCGTAAAGAAATACTCCTGCGGCGCGGTGTAGATGAGCCTCAGATGGCTGTCGTCGCCCTGCGCCCAGCGATAGGGCCACAGCAGCATGTTGAAGATCGTCTGGGCGAAATAGAACGAAAGGATGAAGGCGAAGAAGAACCCGATGACGCAGTAGATGAGCCGCTGGCGGAGTTCGATCAGGTGGTCGAGGAGTGGCGCCTGCGAGCTGTCGATGTCATCCTGGGTCATGACGCCTGCAATTCCGCCTTGGGCTTCTCGGCGGTAGCGTCGGCCGAAGGCGCCGCGGAGGGTTCGACGGCCGGTACCGGCTCGGGCGGCGTCGGAGCCGGCGAGGCGGCCGCCGGCTTCGCCTCGAGCAGCTTCTTCATCTCGTCGCCCTGCTTCTTGAACTCCTGCGACATCTGCTTCCCGATGTCGTTGGTGACGGTGAAGTTGGTCATGTTGCGGACCTCCTTCTTCACGTCTTCGAGCCCTGCTTCGCGCACCGCCGTGTCGAGATGGCGATGGAACTCGCCGGCCATGGACCTGAGTTGCGTCACGTAGCGGCCGATCGTCTTGAGCAGGCGTGGCAAATCCTTCGGACCGACCACGATCAGCGCCACGATGGCGATGACCATGATCTCGCTCATACCAAGTCCGAAATCGAACATCGCTAGATTCCAGAGCGCCCGGTCACGTCATCGTCGCCGGGCAAGAGCGGAGTCAGCCGCTCACCTTGTCGTTCGCCGTGTCCTTGGCCTTGGCCGGCATGTCGCTCGTCAGCACCTTCGTATCGTCGCCGGCGGCAGTTTCCTCTTCGGCGAGGCCTTTCTTGAAGCTCTTGATGCCCTTCGCCACGTCGCCCATGAGATCGGAGATCTTTCCGCGTCCGAACAGCAGCACCACGATCAGGATGACGATCGCCCAGTGCCAGATTGAAAAGGAACCCATCACCTACTCCCTTAGAGATTGCGCGAAGCCCGCGCGAGGCGCGGCCCGAGGTCGGGCGCACTATTGCAGAAAGCCCCCCTGCCCGCAACCGAAGGGGCCTGTCTGCTCTAGTTCAAGTGGGTGTGGCGGACGCCTGATTCAATTGCCTAAATCGATTGCGCTGCACACGAGTTTCCAATTGTTAACGTCAGCTGCCGCGTGCGACGTCGTGGCCCACCGCTTCGGGAAGTTCGTCTTCGGGCTCCGGCAGGTCACCGTCGAGCGCCGTCAGCTCCTCTTCATAGGAATCGAGCGGTTCTTCCTCTTCAGTCAACTCGTCGCTCAGGCGCGGTTGCGGCACGTCGAAGTCGGGCGGCAGGTTGGTTTCGAGGAGCCCGGCTCCCTTGAGCTCGAGCGCGCCTGGAAGGTCGACGAGATCGTTGAGCCCGAAGTGATGCAGGAACGCCTCCGTCGTGCCGTAGGTCACCGGCCGGCCCGGCGTGCGCTTGCGGCCTCGCATCCTTACCCAGCCGATCTCCATGAGAATGTCGAGCGTGCCCTTGCTGATGGCCACGCCCCTGATGTCCTCGATCTCGGCCCGCGTCACCGGCTGGTGATAGGCAACGATGGCCAGCGTTTCGAGCGCCGCCTTCGAAAGGCGCTTCTGTTCGCTGGTTTCCCGGCGCAGCAGGAAGCTCAGGTCTTCGGCGGTGCGAAGCGCCCATTTTCCCGCCACCTTCACGAGGTTGACGCCGCGATTGGCATAGACCCGCTGCAGCTCGTCGAGCAGCGCTCCGACGTCGGTGCCCTCCGGCAGGGCCCGCTGGAACGCCTCTGGCGGAAGCGGCCCGGCGGCCGCGAACAGCAGCGCCTCGACGATCCTCAGGAGCTGGCCGCGATCGACGCGCGGATGCAGCGCGACGTTGTCGGCACGCGGCAGCGGCTCCTCGCGCAGCATGATCTCGGCCGCGGCTCCGGTATTGGCCATGGGCTCGGTTCTCCTTGCGAGATTAGCGGAGGTCGGCGGATGCTCGGCGCCGCATGTAAATTGGCCGGAAGGCCTGTTCCTGTCGTAGTTCAAGTTTCCCTTCCCTTACGAGTTCTAGACTCGCTGAAAAGCTCGATGCGGTGACCGACCGGCGGCGTTTGGGTTCGACCAGATACTCGCTGAGGAGGCTGTCGAACCGCCCCCAGTCGTCAATCCGGCCGATGAGGCGCGTCAGGACTTCGCGCGCTTCGGTGATCGACCAGACCGGCAGCTTCCGGACGTGGTAGCTGCGATGCGTGACCGACTTTTGTCGGCGATCGGCATAGGCCTTGAGCAGGTCGAAGAGGTTGTCGACGTACTGGCGCTGGGTATCGAGAACGATGGGCTCCGGTGCGCCGCGCTCGAACACGTCCCGGCCGAGGCGGTTGCGGGCCATCAGCTTTGCGGCTGCGTCCCGCATGGCCTGCAGGCGTTGCAGCCGGAAGGCCAGCCGCGCGGCAAGATCCTCCGCCGGCGGTTCGTCGCCGGTTTCCACCTGCGGCAGCAAGAGCCGGGATTTCAGGTAGGCGAGCCACGCCGCCATCACCAGGTAGTCCGCCGCGACTTCGAGCCTCAGCTTCCGGACGTCGCTGATGAAGGCGAGATATTGCTCGGCGAGCGCCAGGATCGAAATTCGGGAGAGATCGATCTTGTGATGGCGGGCGAGTTCGAGCAGCAGGTCGAGGGGCCCTCCGAACGCACCGAGGTCGACGAGGAAGGAGCCGCCCTCCTCCTCGCGCCGGACCGGACCTTCTCCATCCGGCCAAGATTCCTCTGCCCCGTTCGGAGCTGTGTTCGTACCCTCGATCATCCTAACCGCTTGCTTACTGGCCGGATCCGGCCGCCAACCATCGTCCGATGGCCATGGCGCTCCCAGCCCTGATTCGCGCCCGGCCCAGAGTTTATCCGCAACTCTACGCCCCGACGAGCAGCATTTCCTCGAGATGCTTCAACGCTGCCCGGCGATCGAAACGTAGGGGTTTCCGCTGTTGTTTCAAGGCGGTCCGGGCCCGCGTCAGAGCCCGGCCCTTGAGCTCGCCTGCCGCCGCGGCAACCGTCGCCATTTCCGAGAGAGTCCCGTTGCAGTGAAGCATCATGTCGCATCCGGCCTGCTGCGATCCCCGGACCCGGTCGGCAAGTCCGCCGGAAAGCGCGTTCATCGAAAGGTCGTCGGTGATCAGCAATCCCTCGAAGCCGATGCTCTTGCGGATGATGTTGACGACTTTCCGCGACTGCGTCGCCGGAGCCTCGCGGTCGAAGGCGTCGTACACCACATGCGCGGTCATCGCCATGGGCGCGTCGGCAAGGGCCGCGAATGGCACGAAGTCGATCCCCTGCAGCATTTGCCGCGGCGTCTTCACCACCGGTAGCGCATGGTGGCTGTCGGCATTGGCCCGGCCGTGGCCGGGGATATGCTTGATCACCGGCAGGACGCCGCCTCCGAGCATCCCCGCCATCACGGCGCGGGCCAGCACGCTCACCGTTTCGGGTGTGGTTCCAAACGCCCGGTCGCCGATCACTTCGTGGCTGTCGGCCTGCGGCACGTCGAGAACCGGCACGCAGTTCGCCGTGACGCCGACCTGATAGAGATCGTCGGCCATGAGACGGGCGATCAGGCGCGCCTTGCGCACCGCGCCCACCGGATCCGTCGCGTAGAGATCGGCATAGCGCCGTGCCGCCGGATACTTGCGCCAGAAGGCCGATGGCGGCCCCATCCGCTGCACCCGTCCGCCCTCCTGGTCGATGAAGACCGGGGCGTTACGCCGCCCGACCAGGTCCCGGAATGCTGCCGTCAGCGACCGGATCTGCTCCGGCGATTCGACGTTGCGGCGAAAGAGGATGAGCCCCCAGGGCTTGGCATCGCGGAAAAAGGTCTCTTCCTCCGAGGTGAGCGTAAGGCCGGCGCAGCCGGAGATGAATGCGCCGATCGCCATCAGCTGGACGGGCTTGCGAGGTTAGGCATGGACGAAAGCTTCCGGCTAGCGGGCCTTGGCGAGACAGTCGCGCTCGCCGGCTGCGAGGAGCGAATTGCACAAAGTGCGCGCCGTCTGTCGGGAATCGACGGGTCCGAGGCTGAGCCGATAGAAAGTGCCGCCGCCGGCAAGGTCGGTTTTCACGACCTCGGGCGCCAGACCGCCGATGATGGTTCCGTGTCTCTGGCGAAGACGCTCGTAGTCGGCCCGCGCCTCCGCCTCCGACTTGTAGGAGGCGAGCTGCAGAACATAGCTCGATGGGGTGCCGGTCGCGATGGGAGCCGACGGCTGGGGCTGGATGGGATCTGGAGCCGGGAGCGTCGTGGCAACCGCGGGCGCTTCGGGTACCGCCGCCGGCTCGGCAGGCGCGATCGTTCCCGTCAGCACGTCGGGCTCGATGATGGCGACCTGCTCCTGGCCTTGGTTGGAGCGATTGAAATTCGTGTTGGCGCTGGAGACGAAGCGGTCGCCGGCCCGCGTGCCGGTCCGCCGCGTTGCCGATGCGACGGGTGCAGGCGTCGCGACGTCGGGAAGGAAGGTTGCGGGCGGCGGCGCAGCGGGATCGCCGATGGAGGAGCCGGCGGCCTGCGGTGCATTGCTGGTGGTGCCGGGCAGGAGCGGGATCGGACCCGATCCGGTGATCGTCGACGTTTCGGCGGTCGCAACTTCCTGCCGCGGTGCCGGCGGCGCCGGCGGATCGGTGGTCGTCGATCCGGTCACGAGTTCGGGCTCTGTCGGTACCGCGACGGGCGCCGGCTCCGGCGTCACGTTCAGCGCGGCGCTGTCGGAAACCTGCGTGATGCCCTGGCCGGCGGCGGTCGGAGGGGGAGCAGGCGTGGTGCTCGGCTCGCTTGTTTCGCTCGCTTCGCTTTCGGTGACGGATTCGACCGAGGCGACGGAGCTCGTCTCCTCGGGTGCCACGGCGGTCGGCTGGGAGACCCCGGTCCTCGCGGACTGGGGAGCTTGTGGCTCCTGGAGGGACCCCGACTGACCCTGCGTGTCTCCGGGCTGTGGAGGCTCTGGTAGTGGGATCGGATCGAGATCGCTATCGCCGGTCGGGTTGGGAACGATCGGCTGTTCTTCGCTCGGTGCGAGCTGGTTCGTCTCGTCCTGCGTCGTATCGCCGAGGATTCGATCGTAGATCTGCTTCTTCTGGGCCGGCGTCTGCAACGTCGGATCCGGTGACGCCTGTCGGGTCTCTCCGTCCTCCGGCGCCAGCGTCTCGTCCGTCAGCTGCCCCGCCTCCGGCACAGTTTTCGGCGACAGCGCGGGTTCGGAGACTACCGGAACGGCACCCGTTCCGGCCTCGGTCCCGACCGAGCGCTGATAGAAATAGATGAGGCCGCCCGCGACGGCCGCCACCACCAGCAGGGCCGCGAGAAGCAGGAAGGGACCGGTGCGGCGCCGCGGCTCCTCGGTCTCGGGGCCGTCATATTCCTGGTAGGCCTGTGCATAGTCTTGCGCGCCGGCGCGCCGGCGCTGCTGCTGCCCGCCGCGATCGTCCTCGAACAGCTCCTCTGATTCCTCTTCGACATACGCGAGTTCACGGGCATGGGCGCCGCGATAATCGTTGCGGTCGCGCGGCGTTTCCGGTCGCCGCACCGGCCCGCGGAAACCCTGCGGATCGCTATAGCCCTTCTCGGGCACGTGGCCGGCCAGCTGTGCGTCGCGGCGATATCCCTCGCGCGGCGGGACAGCTTGCGGAGGCGGCCGCTGAGGTTCGTTGCTGCGCGGATGCTGGTGTGAAGCGGGGTTGAAGACCGGCTGGGCGCGGCCGGCAACGGGAGCTGCGCCAGGACGCGGCTGGAAAGGACCTGACGGCGGCGTGGACGGCCGCGGGGCCGCGACGGCCGGACGCTGCGCTGCTTCGGGAGCCCGCTGCGGACGTTCGGCGGTGAAGATGGGACGCGACTGCCGTCCGGCCACTGCGGTATGGGCGACCGTATCCTGGTGAGCCTGCTTCAGCTCTTCGTCGGCAAACGTGAACCGCGGCTTCTGCATGTTCTGGGGAGCGGTCGAAAGAAATCCCGGCGTCGCGGCATTCCGCTCCTGCGTGGCGCGCTCCTTTGCTTCGGCGACGCGCTGCTCTGCCATGCGCTCGGCAGCCTCGCGCTGCTGGCGGATGCGCTCGCCGAAATCCATGGGCGGCGTGGCGGCTGGAGCCCGCGGGGCCATCGGCGCCGGTCGGCTGATCGGTGCGCCGGGTCGCGGCTGCGATGCGGCGATGGGGGGAGCTTCGCGCGGTTCCTGGGATGTGGCGGCATCCCCGGAGGAAGGATGGAATTCGTCGGCTATCTTCGGCAACTTTTCTGTGATCCCCAGCTTGTTTCGCCAGCTGGCTTTCAGGCCATCTGGATGATTCTTAGGACTATTCTGATCCATGTCCCCTGATTCCGCTTCTACATCTCTTCGACGGGCCTCACGCCGAGGATATGAAGGCCGTTGGTCAGAACATAGCGAATAGCACGCAACAATGCGAGCCGTGCATTTGTAACTTTTGTATCGCCCGCAAGGATAAACCGCAATTGCGGCGACTCTTTGCCCTTGTTCCATAGGCTGTGAAAATCGCCAGCCAAATCATAGAGATAGAAGGCAATCCGGTGCGGCTCGTGGGTCGTGGCGGCGGACTCGACGACTCTGGGGTACTGGGCGAGCCGCTTGATGAGCTGGGCCTCGGCGGCGTCGGTGAGGAGTCCGAGCTTCGCCGCTTGGAGATCACGCTCGCCCGGTTTGATTCCCTCCTCCGCGGCATTCCGGAACACCGATGCGATCCGGGCATGCGCGTACTGGACATAGAAGACCGGATTGTCGCGCGACTGTTCCGTGACCTTGGCGAAGTCGAAATCGAGCGGCGCGTCGTTCTTCCGGTAGAGCATGATGAACCGGATGACATCCGGCCCCACTTCCTCGACGAGATCGCGAAGCGTGACGAACTCCCCGGCCCGCTTTGACATGCGCACCGGCTCTCCCGCCCGGAACAGCTTCACGAGCTGGCAGATGGGAACGAAGACTTCGACGCGGTCGCCGGCCAGCGCCCTCGCCACCGCCTTGAGCCGCCGCACATAGCCGCCATGGTCGGCGCCGAGCACATATACGAGTTCATCGAAGCCGCGCCCGATCTTGTCGTTGGCATAGGCGACGTCGGCGGCGAAATAGGTGAATGAGCCATCCGACTTGAGGAGCGGACGGTCGATGTCGTCGCCGAATTCCGTCGCCCGGAACAACGTCTGCTCGCGGTCCTCCCAATCCTGCGGCAGCTGGCCTTTGGGCGGCGGGAGCCGGCCCTCATAGACGAAACCCTTTTGCCGCAGGAGATCGACGGTCCGGCCGATGGCCCCTGATTCGTGCAGTGACCGTTCCGAGAAGAAAACGTCGTGATGGATGTTGAGGCTCGCGAGGTCTTCCTTGATCAGATCCATCATCATCGCGATCGCCTTGCCGCGAACGACGGGCAGCCACTCGTCCTCTGCGAGCCCCGTGAGATTGCGGCCGTGCTCGCGGGCGAGCGCCTCCCCAACGGGTTTCAGGTAGTCGCCGGGATATAAACCTGCCGGAATCTCGCCGATCGGCTCGCCGAGCGCCTCGCGGTAGCGCAGGAAGGCGGAGCGGGCCAGCGTGTCCACCTGCACGCCGGCGTCGTTCGTGTAGTACTCGCGCACCACTCCGTAGCCGGAGGCTTCGAGCACGTTGGCAAGCGCATCGCCGAACACCGCCCCCCTGCAGTGGCCGACATGCAGCGGTCCGGTCGGGTTGGCGGAGACGAACTCCACGTTCACCCGCTTTCCCTGTCCCTTCGACGAGGAGCCGTAGGATTGGCCGAGCTCGAGGATGGAGCGCAGGACCTTCGGCCAGAACGACTCCTCAAGCCGCAGATTGATGAAGCCCGGTCCTGCAGGTTCGGCCGCGGCGATGTCCTCGTGCAGGGCCAGACGCCGGGCGAGCTCGGTGGCGATGACCCGCGGCTGCAGTCCGGCCGGCTTGGCCAGAACCATGGCGGCATTCGTCGCGACGTCGCCGTGGGCCGCATCACGCGGCGGCTCCACGATGACGCGTTCGAAATCCATTCCCTGCGGCAGGGCGCCGTCGCCGGCCATCTGGCCGAGCGCCTCGAGCACAGCCGAGCGGACGTGGGAAAACAAATCCATGAATGACCTGGAAAACCCTGCCTTGAATCCAGCGCTTAGCGAAAAAGGGGATCGAGGTCAAACAGCCGCTTGTGCTGCTCGAGTGCGTAGCGGTCGGTCATGCCGGCGATGAAGTCGCACACCTGGCGCGCATAGCGGCTCTCGTTGTCGCGCAGCGCCTCGTCGCCCCAGTCCGGCGGCAGGAGCGAGGCGTCTCCCATATAGGCCTCGAACAGGTCGCGCACGACGCGACGGGCCCGGTCCATCATCGCATTGACCTTTTCATGACGGTACATGCTGCGCGTGAGGAAGGTCTGCAGCACACGGTTCTGCTCTTTCATCTGATCAGTGAACGCCACCAGCGGCTCGTGCAGGGCGCGGACCGCATCGGCGTCGGAAGGTGCCAGTCGTTCGGCGCGTCTCTCCGACTCGGCGGTGACGTCGCTGACCATGGCCGAGATCACCCGGCGAACCGTTTCGTGAACCAGGCGCGGCCGCTCGAGTTTTGGATAGCGCTTGAGGACGCTGCTCAGCGCCTCGCCGGCGAGCGGGATGTCGCCGAGATCGATGATGTCGAACAGCTTCGCCCTGAGGCCGTCGTCGATGTCGTGGGCATTGTAGGCGATGTCGTCGGAGAGCGCCGCGACCTGGGCTTCTGCCGAGGCGAACCCGGCTGCCTCGACGCCGTGTCGCCGCGCGATCTCGAGCGTGGCGGCGGCGGTCTTGCGCATGCGCGTCCCCTGCGGCGTCTCGAGCGGCCCGTTGTGCTTCGCCAGGCCCTCGATCGTTTCCCACGAGAGGTTGAGGCCGTCGAAATCCGCATAGCGGCGTTCGAGCTTGGTGACGATGCGGAGCGTCTGCGCATTGTGATCGAAGCCTCCATAGGGAAGCATGAGCCGGTTCAGCTCTTCTTCCCCCGCGTGGCCGAACGGCGTGTGGCCGAGATCGTGGGCGAGCGCCAGGGCCTCGGCGAGATCCTCGTCGAGGCCGAGTGCCCGGGCGAGCGAGCGCGCCACCTGCGCCACTTCGATTGAATGGGTCAGGCGGGTGCGGTAGTGGTCGCCTTCATGGAACACGAACACCTGGGTCTTGTGTTTCAGCCGCCGGAAAGCGGCCGAATGGATGATGCGGTCGCGGTCGCGCTCGAAGGCGGTGCGCGGCGGGCTGTCCGGTTCGATCACCAGCCGGCCCCGGCTCCGGGCATGGTGAACGGCGTAGGGTTTGAGCTCTAGAGCCACCGAATCCGCCCTGGTTGACAATTGAACCCCGCTTCACAACATAGGCGCTGCCATGTCCCTTATCACCCTCACGGCGCGCGCCGCCAGCCGCATCAAGGCGATCATCGCCGACGACCCCGCCAAGCTGCACCTGCGCATCTCGGTGTCGGGAGGCGGCTGCTCGGGCTTCCAGTACGGATTTGCGCTCGATGACGCGCGGACCGCCGACGACGTCGCCGTTGAGCGCGACGGGGCGACCGTGGTGGTGGACTCCGTGTCGCTACCCTACATGGAGGGTGCCGAGATCGACTATGTCGACGACCTCATCGGCGCATCGTTCAAGGTGAGGAACCCCCAGGCAACCGCCTCGTGCGGCTGCGGTACGAGCTTCTCCATTTAGCTCTTGCTTTCGGCGCGGCGGGAAGCACATTTTCGCGCCATGCTGATCGCCACCTTCAACATCAACGGCATCAAGGCCCGTCTCGACTCCCTCATCCCCTGGCTCAAGGAAGCCTCGCCCGACGTCTGCTGCCTGCAGGAGATCAAGTGCGAGGATGCGTCGTTTCCGAAAACCCCGTTCGAGGACCTGGGCTACAACGTGCTGGTCCACGGCCAGAAGGGGTTCAACGGCGTCGCCATCCTTTCCAAGCGCCCGCCGGAGGACGTGACCCCACGCCTCGCCGGCGATGACTCCGATGCCCACTCCCGCTATCTCGAGGCCGTCATCCCCGGCGCCACGGGTATCGTTCGCGTCGCATCCATCTATCTCCCCAACGGCAACCCTCCGCATACGGACAAATACGCCTACAAGCTTCGCTGGATGGACCGCCTCGCGGCCAAGGCGCGCCATCTCCTGACGCTCGAAGAACCGCTCGTCCTCGCCGGCGACTTCAACGTCATCCCCGAGGAGGAGGACGCCAAGAACCCCGCCCTGTGGGTGAGCGATGCCCTTTTCCTCCCCGAGACCCGGGCGAAATATCGGGTGCTCCTCAATCTCGGCCTCATAGATGCCGTCCGCGCCTCGACGCGCGACGGCGATGTCTTCACCTTCTGGGACTACCAGGCCGGTTCGTGGCAGAAGAACAACGGCATCCGCATCGACCACTGCCTTCTCTCGCCCCAGGCCGCCGACCGACTGCAGTGGGTGCGCATCGACAAGCACGTCCGCGGCACGGAGCGCCCGTCGGATCACGTCCCGGTTCTGGCTAAGCTCGACGTCTGATCAGCTGGGGTCCCAGCCGCCGGGAGCCGGCGGCGGCAGCGGATATCTCTCCGCCCATTCGGCCGCCTTCTTCTCGGCGGCGAGCCGCTGGTCCTCGTTCGTCTGGCCCTGCATCGAGGTGAGGCGGTCGAAGATCTCCGGGTTCTCCTCGGGCCGCGCCGACTGTGCGGCGAGCGTGTACCACATGAGACCGCGGATGCGGTCGCGCTTGACGACTTCGCCCTTCCAGTAGAGATCGCCGAGCAGCGCTTCCGCCGGCGGGTACCGTTTCTTGGCGGCCAGGAACAGCCACTTCAGGCCCTTCGACGGATTGGCTTTGACGCCCTGGCCCTTGAGGATCATCAGGCCTTCCGCATGATGTGCCGCCGGATGGCCGTAGGACGAGGCGGTGTTGTAGAGCTGGAAGGCGACCGAGAAGTTGCGGGCGATCCCCTCGTCCGCGTCTCCTTTCCGGTAGATGTCAGCGACGCGAACCAGAGCGTCGATCATGATCCGCAGGCGGCGCGGGTCCGGCTCTTCGGGAGTGAAGGCCTCGGCGACCATCGAATAGTAGTGGTAGGCCTTGTTCAGGCTCGCCGGCACGCCGCGCCCGAGCCTGTACATGTGGCCGAGATACCACGACGCGACGATGTTGCCCTCTGCCGAGGCGCGCTCGAGATAGCCACGGGCCCGCTCGAATTCGCCGCTCTGGTAGGCCTCCCGTGCCTGCCGCATCTCGTCGTTGGAAGGCGCAGGCCCGCCGCCGAGTTCGGGGGTCTTGAGCTGCGGCTTGGCGGGCAGGATCGAGAAGAAGTCGAGTATCGATTCCTGGGCGCGCACCGGCGCCGCCGCCGACAGCGAACCCACGACCAGCGATGCGATCAGCAGCGCCGCCGACAGGCTTCCGAGTTTCGATGTACTTCCTAGATATCCGCATAGCACGAACGTTCCGCCTCAGCGCCCGGATGGGTGACCGCACCCCATCGCGCCGCACCGACCTGCTGAGCATATTTGTAGAGCGCACCGGAACCGGAGCCGTTGTCGCGCGGCTTCCAGCTCTTGGCGCGCTTCTCGATTTCCCCGTCCGCCAGTTCGACGTCGAGACGCCCCGCCTCCGCGTCGATCACGATTCGGTCGCCGTCGCGCAGGACGGCGATGGGTCCGCCGAGCGCCGCTTCGGGGCCGACATGGCCGATGCAGAAGCCGCGCGTCGCGCCCGAAAAGCGCCCGTCGGTGATGAGCGCGACCTTGTCGCCCATTCCCTGGCCGTATAGCGCTGCCGTGGTGGCCAGCATCTCGCGCATGCCGGGGCCGCCGCGCGGCCCCTCGTAGCGGATGACCAGCACCTCGCCTTCCTTGTACTGCCGCTTCGATACCGCCTCGAAGCACGCTTCCTCGCTGTCGAAGCAGCGCGCCGGGCCGCTGAACTTCAGGTTCTTCATGCCGGCGACCTTCACGATGGCGCCGTCGGGAGCGAGATTCCCTTTGAGTCCCACGACACCGCCGGTCGGGCTCATCGGCTTGTTGGCCGGGTAGACCACGTCCTGCTCGGCATTCCAGGGCACCGACTTGAGGTTCTCTGCGATCGTGCGGCCGGTCACGGTCAGGCAGTCGCCGTGCATGTATCCGTTGTCGAGCAGCGTCTTCATGAGGAGCGGGATCCCGCCCGCCTCGAACATGTCCTTGGCGACGTATTTTCCGCCCGGCTTCAGGTCCGCGATGTAGGGCGTGCGCTTGAAGATGGCCGCCACGTCGAAGAGGTCGAAACGGATGCCGCACTCGTGCGCGATCGCCGGCAGGTGCAGGGCTGCATTGGTCGAGCCGCCGGATGCCGCGACGACCGTCGCCGCGTTTTCGAGCGCCTCTCGCGTGACGATGTCGCGCGGCCGGATGCGCTGCGCGACGAGATCCATGATCATCTCGCCCGCCGTCATGCAGAAGCGGTCGCGGAATTCATAAGGTGCTGGAGCGCCGGCCGAATAGGGAAGCGCCAGTCCGATCGCCTCGGACACGGTTGCCATGGTGTTCGCCGTGAACTGTGCGCCGCACGCCCCCGCCGAGGGACACGCCACCTGTTCCAGCTCCTCGAGGTCCTCCTCGCTCATGGCGCCGACCGAATGCTTGCCGACGGCCTCGAACACGTCCTGGACGGTGACCGGCTTGCCGCGAAAGGTGCCGGGCAGGATCGATCCGCCGTAGATGAAGATCGAGGGAACGTTGAGCCGGCACATCGCCATCATCATGCCGGGGAGCGACTTGTCGCATCCGGCGATGCCGACCAGCGCATCATAGCTGTGGCCGCGGATGGTGAGCTCGACCGAATTGGCGATGACCTCGCGCGACACCAGCGACGATTTCATGCCCTGGTGGCCCATCGCGAGCCCGTCGGTCACCGTGATCGTGCAGAATTCACGTGGCGTGCCGCCTGCCGACGCCACACCCTTTTTGACGGCCTGGGCCTGGCGCATGAGGGCGATGTTGCAGGGGGCGGCCTCGTTCCAGCATGAGGCGACGCCGACGAACGGCTGATGGATCTGCTGCGGCGTCAGCCCCATCGCATAGTAGTAGGAGCGATGCGGCGCGCGTTCCGGCCCTTCCGTTACGTGCCGGCTCGGCAGTCTCGCCTTGCTGAAGGTCTTGGCATCCATCTTCCCAATCGCATCCCGTCGAATTCGGGCGGGTGTTTGTGGCCCGCCTCTGTTCTCGCGACTGGCGACTCCGGCTGGACTACAAACCGGTACGGGTATCCTCCTCCGCGCCGATTGTGCAGAGAAAGCCCCGCAGTACGGACTTAGCCTTCGTGAGGACAGTCGAATTCAGCCGCCGCGCAGAATGACGCTAAGCTCGGTTTGAGGCAGAAAGTAGGGGAAATATGGTGAACATTGGGGAGTGATGCACAAAAACCATCCTTGTGGCAATTTCGCAACCTCACGATTTCACGGCGCGGCTAGGTTGCATTAACGTTCGCCGGCTATGAAGCGGCACGGACGGTAGACGGACGACGTCCGTGACTTTAAGGAAAGCCAATGTCCACCGAAGTCGGGTCGATGCAGAGGCCGCTCGCCCAGGGACAGGCGGTGACGGTCGAGTACGTGAAGCGGCCAGGCCTCGTCCGGTTGGCCATCGTCAATTTCATCCTCAACATACTGACCCTTTTCATCTACCGATTCTGGGCCAAGACCCGAGTCCGCCGCCACATTTGGGCCTCGATTCGACTCAACGGCGAACCGCTGGAATACACAGGCACCGGAAAGGAGCTGTTCCTCGGCGCCCTGATCGTCTTTCTGGTGCTCCTCCTCCCGACGATCGTCCTGTTTGCGGTCCTCAGCATCGTCCTCGGCCCCGACCATTGGGCGCTCGCGGTCACCCAGCTGGCGGTGGTTTTCGTCTACCTGCTGCTCTACGGCATGGCTGTCTACCGCGCCCGCCGATACCGGCTGTCGCGCACGCTGTGGCGGGGGATCAGGGGCACGCTGGTCGGTTCCGCATGGACGTTCAGCCTCCTCTATTTCGGCTCCATCATCCTGCGCAGCATGACCATGGGCTGGACGACTCCGGCGATGAATCTCGAGCTGCAGCAGCGGCTCATCCGGGACATGCGCTTTGGCGATGCGGCATTCGGGTTCAAGGGACGGGCGGGACCTCTCTACCCGACCTACGCCGTATGCTGGTTCGCGACGCTCATCATGCTCGTCACGCTCCTTGCCTTCGTCGGCATCGGCATATGGGCGTCGTTTGGGCCGGTCATCGAACTGTTCTTTCAATCGGTAACGACACCGGCGCAGAGCCCTCCGAGCGACGGGACGGAGATCGTCGGCTTTCTGATACTCGCCGTGGTGATCGTCATCGTCTTTGGCTACTACGTCATTGGCGGCATCATCTGGAGCTTCTACCAGGCGCGCGAGATGCGGGTGTTCTGGTCCTACACCACCTTCCACAATGCCCGCTTCCGCATGAACGCCACCGCCGGCAGCCTCATGCGCCTGTGGCTCGGCAACTTAGCGCTATTCGTGTTTACCCTGGGCATCGCCATACCCTTCATCGTCCAGAGGAACGCCCGCTATGTTTGCAACCGGCTCACGGTCGACGGCACCATCGACATCCAGTCGATCCTGCAATCCCGCCATCCGGTCGACCGGCGCGGTGAAGGCCTGGCCGAAGCCTTCGACATCGACATGTTCTGATGGCTGTGGCCCGCGCACAGTTCTACGACGGCGAAACGGCGATTGCTCACGAAGTGGACGTCGTCATCGATGCGGAGGAGCTGCGCATTTCGGCGCCCAGCCTGAATGCCGTTCGCCGCTGGAGATTGGAGGCGATCGAGGCCATCGAGCCGCCCCGCCCGGGCACCCCCTTCCGAATGCGCTACCCGCTCGTACCCGGCGAACGGCTCATCGTTTCGGACGCCGCGCTGGTCGAGAGCCTCGTCGAGCGCCGCCCCGATCTGAAGCGAAGCGTGCATCCGCGCACGGTTCTGAAATTCGCCCTCGTCACCGTGCTCGGCCTTGCCGTGGTGGCCGGACTTGGATACCTCCTCTTGACGGTCTTGCCGCCGGTCGTCGTGCACATGATGCCGGACAGCTGGCGGGAGCGGCTCGGAGAACAGACCGCCGCTCGATTTCTCCGCTCCTACCCGGAATGTAGCAGCCCGGCCGGCAACGTCGCTCTGCGGGATCTCATCGCCAGGGTCGCCGAGCCCGATCTCGCCAAGACGGTCACGATCGAGGTGAGAAAGCTTCCGGTGGTCAACGCCTTCACGTTGCCAGGCGCCAAGGTGGTGCTGTCGGGTTCGTTGATCGCCGCGGCGACGACGCCAGACGAGGTCGCCGGGGTGCTCGCGCACGAGCTCGGACACGCCCATTACCAGGACCCTGAAGTCGCTCTTCTGCGTCTGACCGGGCTGCAGCTGCTCTTGAGCCTTGCAAGCGGCAGCGACGGCGGCAACGTGGTCTCCAATGTCGTCGGCCTTGCCGCGTTCCTTCGCTATTCGCGTGCCGCCGAGGAGCGCGCCGACGACTACGCCCAGGAGCTTCTGGCGAAGTCGAGGATCGACCCGCTCGGCCTCAAGCGCTTCTTCGAGCGCCTCAAGGACGAGGATGCGAGCGCGTCCAGGTTCGCCACTCTCGGCAACATCTTCAGCACGCATCCTGGGACGGAAGCGCGCATCGAACGCATCAAGCCGCTCGCCGGAACGGTCAAGCCGGCGCTCGACGAGCGGCAATGGCAGGATCTGCGCCACATTTGCGGCTGACGGGGTCTAGACGGCCAGTCCAGCCTTCATCCCTTCGTAGACCGCTTCCTCCGCCGTGCGCGGAGCGAGGCAGTCGCCGACGAGATAGGTTTCGATCCCCATGTCCCTGAGCTCCGGGGCGAGCTCGTCGACCGGCATGTTCGGGCAGGCCAGCACGAGCGTGTCCACGTCTTCGAGGATGACCGGCTCCTGCGCCGCCGTGTGCAGGAAGTAGGCGGTGCGCTCGTCGATGCCGTGCAGGCGCATCATGGGCAGCACTTCAACGCCCAGCCGGAACAGCTTTGCGAGATGGACGTCGCGGATGTAGTTCTGGATGTTGATGGCGGGCGAGACGCCGTTGACCGCAAGCCTCACCCGCGAGCCTTCCGAGGCAAGCTTCTCCGCGATGCCGGGCCCGATCCAGTCGGCGAGCCAGTCGTAGATCACGACGCTCGTCCCCGCCCTCGCCTTGCCGCTCAGCAGGTCGGCGGCGTGGACGACCGCCATCGCCTCGCTCTCGCCTTCGATCGGCGGCCGGACCGGACGCGACCCTGTCGCCAGGATCACCGCATCGGGCCGCAAGGCGGCGATGGAGTCCGCCGTCGCCGGCGCACCCGTGACAATCTTCGCCCCCGCAAGCTCTGCCTCGCGCGTCAGGTTGGTCGCGATGCCGCCGAATTCCGCCCGCCCGGGCAACAGTTGGGCAAGGAGCGCCTGGCCGCCGAGCCGTCCCTCCTTCTCCAGGAGCGTGACGTCGTGACCGCGCTCGGCTGCGACCGCGGCCGCCTTGAGCCCCGCCGGACCCCCGCCCACGACGACCACGCGCCTGGCGGCGGCGGCGCGGGGCTTGGTCTCGAACAGCAGCTCCCGGCCTGTTTCCGGATGTTGAATGCAAGAGATCGGCAGGCCGAGCTGGAAATGCCCGATGCAGGCCTGGTTGCATCCGATGCAGGCGCGGATGTCGTCCGTTCTCCCCTGCCGCGCCTTGTTCGGCATTTCGGGATCGCAGATCATGGCGCGCGTCATGCCGCACATGTCCGCCCCGCCCTCGGCGACGATGCGTTCGGCCTCATGCGGCTGGTTTATGCGTCCGGCGACGAACACGGCCGATCCCGTCAGCTGCTTCAGCTTCGCGGCGTAGGGCGCGAGATAGGCATGCCCGACCGTCATCGGGGGAACGATGTGGACGGCCCCGCCCGATGCGGCGGACGTGCCGGCGATGACGTTGAAGTAGTCGATCTCGTCCTTGACGAGGCGCGCCATGCCGAGCGTTTCCGCCTCGTCCATGCCGTCAGCATCGAACTCGTCGGCGGAGAACCGCAGGCCCACGATGAACTCGTGTGGCGTGGCGTTGCGGATCGCGGCGATCACCTCTCGCGTGAATCTCAGCCGGTTCTCGAGGCTGCCGCCATAGTCGTCGTTCCGCCTGTTGACCTTCGGGCTGAGGAACTGGGCTGGCAGGTAGCCGTGGCTGGCGACGATCTCGACGCCGTCGGCGCCCGCCTCCGCCATCCGCCCGGCGACGCTGCCATAGCCGGCGATGATGTCTTCGATCATCGCAGCGCTCATCTGCCGAGGCACGGTGCGAAACCGCTCCGACGGCGAGAACGACGGCGCGTACGAAGCCTGCGCCACGCCCTCCGGCCGGCCGAGCAACTCGCGACCGGGATGGAACAGCTGGACGATGGCCTTCGTCCCGTGCTCGTGGATCGCGGCGATGAGCCGACGGAAGGATGGAATCGCCGCATCGTCCGTCGCCATGAGAAGGGCGTCGGTGTAGCGGGCGCTTTCATGGACGCCGACGACCTGGATGACGATCAGCCCGGCGCCGCCCCGCGCCCGCGCCACCTGGTAGGCGATAAGAGCGTCGGATGGCAGGCCGGCTTCCGGCAGGTACGTATCGTGCCCTGTGGAGAAGATGCGGTTGCGGAACGTCGTGCCCTTGAGGGCATAAGGCGAGAAAAGATTGGGAAACCGCATGGGCGTTCCGTCCATCTCTACGGGAACAACGCGACCTGCATCAGGCCCGTCGTTTCCCCGAGTCCGAACATCAGGTTGAAGTTCTGGATGGCCTGACCGGCCGATCCCTTCACCAGGTTGTCCAGCGTCGAGATGAGGATGATGCGGTTGGGAATCCGGTCGGCATAGGCGCCGAGCATCACCATGTTCGAGCCGCGAACGTGCTGGGTCGCCGGGAAAACGCCCTGCGGCGCCAGCCCGACGAACGGCTCGTCCCTGTAGCGGTTCTCCAGGATGCGGACGACATCTTGCGCCGTGGTGCCCTTGTTCAGGCGTGCGTAGGTGGTGCACAGCTCGCCGCGGGTCATCGGGATCAAATGCGGCGTGAAATTGATGGTCACCTCCCGGCCCGCCACCTTCGAGATTTCCTGCTCCATCTCCGGGGCGTGCCGATGGGCGGCGACGCCGTAGGGCGACAGGCCCTCGCCTGCCTCGCAGAAGAGCAGGTTCTGCTTCAGGCTGCGGCCGGCGCCCGAGACGCCCGACTTCGCATCGATGATGAGATCGCCAGCGTCGATGGCGCCAGCTTCGACGAGCGGCAGCAGCATGAGCAGCACGGCCGTCGGATAGCAGCCCGGGCACGCCACGAGCCGCGCCTGGCGGATGTCGTCGCGGTAGAATTCCGTCAGTCCGTAGACGGCCTCTTTCTGGAGATCGAGCGCCCTGTGCGGACCCCCGTACCACTGCGCATAGACGGCCGGGTCCCGCAACCGGAAATCAGCCGACATGTCGATCACCTTGAGATGGCGCGGCAAACCGGCGATGACTTCCTGGCTCGTCGCGTGCGGCAGCCCGCAGAACACCGCATCGATGTCTGCCCAGTTGGCTTCCTCGTTGCGGATCAGCGGCGGCAGGCCGAGGGGCGCGAGATGTGGAAAGACGTCGGCGACCGGCTTACCAGCATGCGAGTTCGCCGTGAGGACCGAGATCTCGATGCCGGGATGCCGTGCCGCGAGGCGGACAAGATCTGCCCCGGTGTAACCTGAAGCGCCGATGACGCCGATCCTGATCTTGTCCTGCCGCGCCATGCCCTTAGTCCCCTTCAAGAACTCTCGCCCGCAGTTCCTTTAGCGGAACTCCGATTGGCGCAAAAGCCGTCGCATCGCTTCCGATGGCTCGATCACGACGCCGCGAGCGGCCGTGATAGCCTGCCCCAGCGGCGCAATCAACTCATTGAACCTCATGCGGATTCCCGTCGCGCAAAGCGTGTAGGGGTTTGAATGGCATGCGGCCATGGAACGCTTATGTTCCCTCGCAAGTTCAAGACCTAGACGACGGAGAATTCATCGATGACCAACAAGCTCATCATGGGATTTGTAGCGATGGCGCTGCTATCGGCTTCCGCGATCGTCGCCCTGGCCGGGAACAACGACGTATCCAGGGCCTTCGAGCGCGAGATCAAGGAAAACATGGTGCTCGACAGCGGCGAGTGGCATCGCCTGGTGCTTCCGGACGACGAAGGCACGGTCGAAGCCGAGACGCGGCCCGAGCGGACGATCTTGGCATCCCGCAATCGCTAGATCCGGCGTGCCGTCAGGTGAAGGTGGATGACGGCCGCAGTGAGAAGGACGAACGCGCTCGCCTGGTGAACCAGTGCCCGGTGGAATGACACGCTCGCGATAAGCGCAAGCACTCCCAGCACCATCTGCACCATGACGCCGAACACGACGGCCCACGCGCTGATTTCGCGCGCACCCTTCTGGCCTGAGGACGTCATCGCGACGGCATTGAGGAGCGCCACGGCGAAGACACCGTAGGCCAGCATGCGGTGGTTGAATTGCACCGTCAGCGCATTCTCGAAGACGTTCGTCCACCACGGCGTCATGACGAAGAGGCCGTCGGGTATCCATTTCCCGTCCATCAGCGGAAACGTGTTGTGAGACAGCCCGGCATCGAGGCCCGCAACGAATCCGCCGGCCCCGATTTGCAGGAGCACGAGCCCCACCAGCACGACGGCGACCATTGCCAAGGGACGGCTGAGGGGCCGCGGGGGAATGCCGATGCCGAGTGCCGTCCACACGAGCCCTGCATAGATCACGGCCGCCAGGAATAGATGCGCCGCAAGCCGGTACTGGCTGACGTCGACCCGCGTCACGAGACCGCTCTTCACCATGTACCAGCCGAGCGCGCCCTGCAGCGCGCCGAGCGTGAGGAGCACGGCCAGCTTCACGATCGTCCACCGTTCCAGGCCGCGCATCACGATTAGGACCGCGAAAGGCGCGAAGAAAGCGAACCCGATGATGCGGCCGAGAAAGCGGTGGCTCCACTCCCACCAGTAGATGTACTTGAACTCGGTCAGTGTCATCGAGGGATTGACGATCGCGAACTCCGGGATGGCCTTGTATTTCTCGAAAGCTGCCGTCCAGTCCGCCTCGCCGAGCGGCGGAACGACGCCCAGCACGAGTTGCCATTCCGTGATCGACAGGCCGGAATCCGTGAGCCGCGTTGCGCCGCCCACCATGACCATGGCGAACACCAGGAAGGCGATGCACCATAGCCAGGCCCGCGCGAAGCCGTCGATCCGCTGTTGTCTGCCCGCTGACCTGCTCATCCCATGCGGCTTTAGGAAATTACTTCGATCGCGACAAGGCGCCAACCGACGCAGCTTGCATGGCCGCGGCAACGACCCTATGGGTGCCGCATGCGCATGCGGACGAGAAAGTTCATCGGCACATTCGGCACTCTGGCGTTCCTGGTGGGCTATTGCCTGGGAGCCATGTTGATCGGCAGCGCACTGCTACGCGGATGCGGCCCTGTGGCGCAGATGGCCTACTTCCTCGCCGCCGGCTTTGCCTGGCTGCCGGTCGCCATGCTGATCATCCGCTGGATGCTGCGGCCGGATGCCTAGACGGTCACAACGCGGCGGAAGCCGTTGAAGATCGCCGAAGGCGCTCCCGACAGCATCACGTCGACATAGCGGAGATTCTGGAAGAGGCCGTTGAGCGAGATCCGCGGCAGCGCCATCAGCGAATTGCCGTGGGCGCTGTGGATGAGGCCGCGCCGCGTTGTGAAAGCTGCCTCGAAGCCGGCATTCCGCGCCAGCTCGAATTCGCGCTGGCTCGCCGAGATCCGGTCGCCGTAGGGATAGGCGAACCAGCGCGGCCGGACGCCGAGCATGGCGGTAATGCGTTCCGCCGAGCCTCGCATTTCCGCTTCGGCATCCGCGATGGGAAGTCCGCCCAGGGCGAAGTGGTTGATCGTGTGGGCTCCGATGCTGCACAGGGGATCGGAGGCGATCGCCTTGAGCTCGTCCCACGTCATGGCTTCCGCGCGGCAGATGGCGTTGAGGTCGATGCCCCGATCCGAGCACAGCGCGCGGATGAACTGCCGCTGCTCGTACTCTCCCATGGTTCTGACGGCCCAGTAGAGGCGGTGCCAGGCCGCCGACTTCTGCGCGTCGGTCGCCGTCGGCATGTCGAACCGACGCCCACCGACGGTGATCGACAGGTGCGGCTCGCCGGCGATCACGGCCTCGAGGCCACGCCACCACAATTCGCAAGTGCCGTCGGTGATGGCCGGGGCGACGAAGATGGTGAACGGACAGGCATGCTTCCGGAACACCGGCCAGGCGTGGACGAGGATGTCCCTGTTGCCGTCGTCGATGGCGAAGGCAACGAAGGGGCGCCGCCGCTGCCCCCGGCCCTCGCGGATCCGTTCGACGGCCTGGGCCACGCTGACGAACTCGTAGCCGAGCGATCGCAAATGCTCGATGACCCGGTTGAGAAAGTCTGGTGCAATTTCCAGGGACTGGTTGGGAGCGAAGCCGCGCTGCTGGCCGCCGCCGGGGCGGACGTGATGCAGCATGAAGACGGCTCCGATCCCCCGGCACAGGGGCGTCAGCAGGCGAGCTGCACCGGAATAGAACAGGAGCTCGATTCCGCCGCGAATCAGATCCAAACGGTTCATGGCCCTTTGCCTGCCGTCCTCATTAACCCTTGTCTTTTCAAGCTCCTTCTGCACGTTTCATGTCGATTTGGATACGTGAATCGCGTGTTCGGATGAACCGAACATCGCTCAAGCCTCCGGCCCGCAGCATGTCGACCGCAGTTGCGGCTTCTCGCGTGTACCGCCCCGACGCGACGACGAGGCCGATCTGGAAGCTGTCCCACGAGGCTGCATTGACCGGGCTGGCCGGCGAACCATGCGTGACCACCAGATCATAAGTCCTCTCGAGCGTCTCGAGGATCTTGCCCATGGCGGGTGCCGGCAACGCCGCGGGATCGAGAGGCGCCTGGAATATGAACAGGCCGGACTCGCTTTCCTTCATGATGCTGTCGGCGGGAATCTGCTCACCCGCCGCGCCGGTGCGCCGGAAGCGATCGCCAAGCGCGAGGTCGAGCGCGCGTGAACCGCTGTCGGTATCGACGAGGATCGTCTTCATCCCCTTGAGAGCAAGTGCGCGGCCGAGCGCCAGGGAGACGGCTGCCGCTTCGTGCCGCTCGTAGCCGATGCCCGTCACCAGGATCCGCCGCGCCGCCAGGGATTGGCGAAGTCCTAGGATCCATCCGACCATCGGCCTGACGGCCAAGGAATAGCCGGTGCCTGGACGGGTGAAGGTCGCCGCGGCATGCATGCGCGCCTGCGTCGCGGTTTCGCAGGGCTCGATCTCGCACAGGGGCTCGAGCGGACGGGAAGCGTTGGCCGCATCGGCCGTGCCATTCGGATCCTGCTCCACCGGCTTCGGCCACATCGTTCGGACCGCCGTCGCGCCTTCACCAGATGGCGGCGGCGCGGGACCGTTCGCACCCGGGAGCGCGGGACGCCGGACACTCTCGTCCGGGCTCATGACCATTGCCATGAACGCCAGGCCGACACCGAGAAGCAGGCCGCCGGCGCCGCTGAGGACGATAATCGGGCCTCCCTTCGGGAAGTACGGGTTCGGCGGCACCTCCGCTTCTTCGATGATCCTCGCCACGCCGGGCTGCGCGGCGAGCGTTCCCCGCGCATTGGCGTCGGTCAGGCGGCTCATATAGGTCTCGAGAACAGTCTTGCTTGCCGCCGCTTCGCGTTCGAGCGCCCTCAGTCTCACCTCTTCGCGGTTGGCCTGGCCAGCCTCGGCCTTGAGGGATTCAAAGCGAGTCCTGAGTGCCGCTACGCGCGCCGCAGCCGTCTGCGCCTGGCTTTCGGACGACAGCACGACCTTCATGGCTTCATCGTGCACCGCCTGTTCGAGTTCCTTGAGATCGTGGGTGACGGCGATCATCTTCGGGTGGTTGGCGAGATAGACGGCGGAGAGCTCGCCGTGCTCGCGTGACAAAGCGATCTGCTGCTCGCGCAGGCGCTGCATCAACGCCGAATCGAGCACCGGCGCCGAAGCATCGACCGTCCCTAGGTCCCGCATCATTCCGCGGATGGCCCTTGCCTTGGCTTCGAGTTCGGCTTGGGCAGTCTCGGCCAGGGTAATTTGGCTCGACAGTTCGGAAAGCTCCTGCGCCGCGAGCGTGTTCTCGGTGCCCTTGAGCAGACCGTGCTCGATGCGGAACTGCTCGACCGCCGTCTCCGCCCCCGCCAGCTTCGACCGCAGCCGCTCGATTTCGTCGGCGAGCCAGGCCCGCGCTCGCCCCATGTTGTCGTTTTGGACTTCGCGGGTCGCCGTCACATAGACCTGGGCCACCCGGTTGGCGACGGCCGCAGCGGTCTTGGCATCGGTCGCCGTGAACCGGATGGCGACCACGCGCGACTGCGGAACGGGATAGACGGTGAGCGCATCGCGGTAGATGGCGAGCGCCCGCTGTTGTTCACTCTGACCGCTGGCGTCTCCCTTGAGGCCGAGAGCGACTAGGACTCTGCCGAATGGCCCGGAGGGTGCGAGCTTTCCCGAGAGTTCGCTGGCGGACGGAAAATCGAGTTCCTCGAGAACCCGCTTTCCGATATCGCCCGAGGCGATGACCTGGACTTGGCTTCCAAGCTCGCTTTCGTCGAGCACCCGGGACGCGATTACCGTCTCGTTCTCCGATCGGTCGTAAGAGGTCTCGAGGTTCTCGATGAGCACGCGCGCTTCGGCCCGATAGGAGGGAGCGGAGAGGAACGTCACCGCCAGGCCGGCAACTAGCGACAGTCCACCGACCCAGCCGATCAGAAGCCGGCGCCTCCAAAGTCCTGCCCGCAAGTCGAGCGGCGCTGCGAGCTGGGAAGGGGCCGCAGCAACAGGGTTTGAACCTGACATTGTACTCCATCCTTCGTGCAACCTGATGTAAGCAAGATCAGCTTTTCCGGTAACCATTCGGTTAAGCGCCGGCGCGTCCCTCCTTAATTCGCCGCTAACCACCTTCGGTTAGCCTGCACGCTAAGCAAGAACTTACATTTGAATGCCATCGGAGATAGAATTCGTGCGGAAATGGAGTTTTCTTGGCGTGTTGGTGCTCGTGACGCTTCTGGCCGCTTGTCGCGGGGAATGGGAGACGGCCCCGATGGGATCCGGAGGCGGCCAACCGCTTCGATCAGTTTCGGCCCGCGCCACCTCGCCGCCCTACGCCTTTGCAGGGGTGCCGAACGCCTACGAAGCGGACGGGGGATACCGCATCGGAGCTGGCGACAAGGTCCTGGTGTCCGTGATGGGCGAAACCGACCTCTCCGGCGAGCACCTGGTTGACGGCACCGGCGCGATCATCCTCCCCTTCCTTGGCCAGGTCACACTTGCCGGACTGACATCGAACGAGGCCAGTCGGATGATCGCAACCGGGTTGCGCCGCGGCTATTTCCGCCGGCCGCAGGTGTCGGTCCAGGTGATCGCCACGCGCCCCGTCTACATCACCGGAGAAGTCACCCAGGCAGGCGCCTACTCCTACCAGCCGGGGATGACGGTGCAGAATGCCGTCGCCGTCGCGGGAGGCTACGGTGTGCGCGCCGACCGCGCTTCCGCCCTCCTCACGCGGAAATCGACGACCGGCACGCAAACCTATCGGGTCCCCGTCACCGCCCAGCTCTTTCCCGGCGACATCCTGCTCATTCGCGAGCGGTGGTTCTGACGGAAAGTCGGTTGCGAATCCTTCACGTCCTTCGCGCCCCCATCGGCGGCCTGATGCGTCATGTGACGGATCTGATCGGCGTCCAGGCAGCCCTCGGGCACGAGGTGGGCCTCGCCTGCGGCGGCTCCGAAGACGAGGTCGCGCAGGCCGCGAAGCCGATCGCCGCATGCTGTCGTCTGGGCGTGGCGCATCTCCCGATGTCGCGCCTGCCGGGCGTTGCAGACGTGCTGGTCTATCGGCGTTTTCGCAGTCTTGTCGAACGCATCGCGCCGGACGTGGTCCACGGCCACGGCGCCAAGGGAGGCGCGCTTGCCCGACTGGCGGCGAGTTCGGCCGGCGCACGCGCCTTCTACACGCCGCATGGCGGTAGCCTGCACTACGACCACGCAACGCCGGCAAGCCTTGTCTTCCTGGCGGCGGAACGCTGGATGCGCCGCCGCACCGCCGGCCTCCTGTTCGTATGCGATTGGGAAAAGCGCTGCTTCGATTCGAAAGTGGGGCTCCGCGATGTTCCCCATCGCGTTGTTCACAATGGGCTCAGAGACGACGATTTTGCCGATCCGTCGTTTGCCGGCGACATCGATATCCTCTTCGTGGGTGAGTTGCGCCCCCTCAAGAACGTTCATGTGCTTCTCCAGGCGATTGCGATGCTGAGACCCGAGCCTCCGGTATCGGCGACCATCGTCGGATACGGTCCTTCGCGGGCACAGCTCGAGAAGCTTGCCGCCGACCTCGGGATCGACGACCGCGTCGCTTTCGTGGGTCGTCGGCCGGCGCCGGAGATGTTGCGACGGGCACGGCTCCTCGTCGTCCCCTCCGAGAAGGAGGCCCTTCCATACGTGGCCCTCGAAGGGATGGCGGCCGGCGTGCCGATCATCGCCTCGCACGTCGGCGGCCTGCCCGAGGTGCTGCCGCAGGACTGTCTCGTGGAACCCGGAAATCCCTTCGGGCTCGCAAAGGCGATTTCGGAAGCTCTCCTCCATTTTTCAGACCGAAAGCGCGATGCGATCCTGCGCGTGACCGAGGTGAGAGCCCGTTTCAACGCATACCGGATGGGAGAGGCCGTTACCTCGTTCTACGCAGAAGTCCTGGCGGAGACGGCACGGAAGACGGCCTGAACCGGAAATTGCACCGGGCCGTCAATACGGCCTCAAGGTTGCTAGAAACCTGACAACTCGCATCCGGCTGTGTGAGATTGAAACAGGTCACTATGTTCTACCGGAGATTGCTACAGGACGATGCGCCGAGTCTGGAAGCCGTCGAGGCAGCGACCGCCCTTGTCTCTCTATCGCCACCTGGCCGCCTGCCCCACATAGCCGTCAGCGTCGCTTGCGGGCTGGCGAGACTACTGGAGCTCTTGCTGTGCCTGGGGCTCGGCATCGCCTTCGTCGCGACGTTTGGGCTGGGCGAAACCGAGGTCGGCTGGCTCGTGTTCGGCCTCATGGTGGCCGGCGGCCCGGCCCTTCTCCATCTCGAGCGCGCCTACGCCCTGCGCGTCTTGCTCGATCCTGGGCGGCACCGCGGACGAACCGTCCTTTGCTGGTGTGTCCCGTTCTTGGCCGCTCTGGCGATCCTGACGCATTCCGAGCCAGCGGCCATCAAATCGACTTCCCTCGTTCAATGGCTCCTCCTTGCGACCACCGTCTCGATCGTATTTCGCTCCGCCTACGGAAGACTGTGCCGCAGCTGGCACAAGAACGGTCGGCTGGCCCGACGGGTGGCCTTGATCGGCGGTGGACCGGCGGCCGAAGAAGTGATCACCGGACTGAGGAGCCACCTCGAAAACGACATCGCCATCGTCGGCATCTTCGATGATCGCGACGATGCGCGTTCCCCCCGCTCCGTCGCCGGCTGCACGAAACTCGGCACCGTGAAGACGCTGCTCGACTTTGCACGGCGGGTGAGGCTTGACGTGCTCCTCGTCACCCTGCCGGTGTCGGCCGAGACGCGCGTTGCCGAGCTCCTGCGCAAACTCTGGGTTCTGCCCGTCGACATCCGGCTGAGCGCTCACTCCCAGCAGATCCGCTATCGTCCGCGGGCCTATTCGAACATCGGTTCGGTGCCGTTCCTCGACCTATTCGACAAGCCGATCGCCGGATGGAGCGCCGTCCTCAAGGCGATCGAGGATCGCATCCTCGCCGCACTCGCCATCTTTCTTCTCGCGCCGCTGATGGTCGCAATCTGGCTGGCGGTTCGCCTCGACAGCAAGGGGCCTGCGATCTTCAAGCAGAAGCGCTACGGCTTCAACAACGAGCTGATCGAAATCTTCAAGTTCCGCTCCATGTATGTCGACCGCGGCGACCCGGATGCGCGCCGGCTGACGACCCGCGATGATTCGCGTGTCACCCGTGTCGGCCGTTTCATTCGCCGGACCTCGCTCGACGAGCTGCCGCAGCTGTTCAACGTGTTGAGGGGTGAGCTGTCGATGGTCGGCCCGCGGCCGCAGGCGCCCATGGCGGGTGTCAACAACACCGTCTATGCGGACATCGTCGAGGAATATTTCGCGCGCACCAAGGTGAAGCCCGGCATCACCGGTTGGGCCCAGGTCAACGGCTGGCGCGGCAACACCGACACGCCGGAGAAGATTCAGCGCCGCGTCGAGTTCGATCTCTACTACATCGAGAATTGGTCGCTGCTGTTCGACCTCTACATCCTCGCGCTCACGCCCTTGTCGCTGCTCGATACGGAGAATGCGTATTGACGCTGTCGGGTCGGACACATGCGCCGCACGGCGAACTGGCGGTTCCTGGCCTCTTCCGTATCCAGGACGTCGCCCTGTGGCTTCTCGTTGCGTCGGGCTGGCTGCTCTACATCGAACCGGCGCCATACGATTTTCTCGTCTGCATCGTCCTCCTGATCTTCCTGCCGGCCGGTCTTCTGTTTCCCCGGAGCCTGCTGCCGTTCATCGCCTGCCTCCTTCTCTACAACATCGGCGGCCTGCTGAGCCTGGTACCGGCGCTCGACGAGCCCCGCGCCGTACGCTTCGCCGCCGTGTCGATCTTCCTGGCCATCTCCGCCATCCTCTACGCGGCAGTGATCGTCGGTGAGCCGCTCCGGCGCGGACAGCTCGTCGTCAACGCCTACATCGTCGCCGGCGTGATCGCCGCCATCCTCGGTCTCGCCGGCTACTTCGATCTCGGCGGCACCGCCATCGCGCTGTCGAAATGGGACCGTGCCCAAGGCACGTTCAAGGATCCGAACGTCTTCTCCGTCTTCCTGGTGCCGCCGCTCTGCTTCCTCGTTCACGGCTTCCTGCTCGGCAATCACCGCCGCGGCATCCTCGCCGCCTCCGCCCTGGCCACGATCTTCGCAGGCCTGTTCTTCGGATTCTCCCGCGGCGCCTGGTTCAACGCCGCCGTGGCGCTGTCCCTGCTCACCGGGCTCGCTTTCCTGACGGCGTCGTCGGCTGCCGTTCGGCGGCGCATCGTGATAGCGGCCGTCGTCGCAGCCACCCTCGCCGGCACGATCGTCGCCGTCGCGCTCTCGTTCGATTCGGTGCGGGAGCTGTTCGATGCGCGCGCCAATCTTCTCAACTCATACGACAGCGGCGAGACCGGACGGTTCGGCAACCAGCTGAACAGCATCCCGCTTCTCCTGGAAATGCCGAACGGCATGGGGCCGCATCAATTCCGCACTTATTTCGGTCAGGACCCGCACAACGTCTTCCTCAACGCCTTCGCATCCTACGGCTGGCTGGGCGGCCTCGCCTTTGCAGCCTTGAACGTGCTGACGCTCGTGGCGGGATGTCATCTGATCTTCACCGATCATCCCTGGCGCCAGCAGGCCCTGGCAGTCTTCTGCCCGCTCGCCACCACGCTGTTCCAGGGCATCCAGATCGACACCGATCACTGGCGTCACCTCCACCTGCTGCTCGGACTGCTGTGGGGATACTACGGCGCGATGCTGAAATGGCGAACGCAGGCGAGGGGCCCATGAAGACCCGCATCCTCCATTGGGCATCGCAGCGCGGCTATGCGTGCGACTACGCCGTCCGGCTGGCGTCGGACGGCGTAGTCGCACTCCTGGCGAAGCTCGCCTCCGCGGGTCTCGGCTATTTTTCCTTCCTCGTCCTGGCCAGGCTTCTTCCGGCGCGGGACTACGGGATCTTTGCTGTCGGCTTCAATCTCGCCATCGTGGCATCGACCGTTGCTGGCTTTGGCGTGACGACCGCGCTGCTGCGTTTCTCGCCGGAATACGAAGCGCGCCGGCGGCCGGATCTCGGCAAGGGTATTGTCGTATTTGCTGTCGGGGTTACGCTTGCAGCCTCCCTCCTCGCCGTAGTGATCTTCGGTGCGGTTGCGTACGGCCTGACATGGGCAGGGACCACCGGCGACTTCAGCCATCTTCCGTTTATCGGTCTTCTCGCCGCGATCTTTGCGGTGAGTGAACTCGTTTCAAGTGTTCTCCGCGCCAGGGGCAGCGTGGGTTGGGCCTTGCTGCCGCGCGACGTCGCCTGGCGCATTCTGCTCGTCGCCGGTGCAGGGATCGCGATGCTGGCCGGCGCGACGCTCCATGCGGCGGGCGTACTCCTGCTCGCTGCGGGCTCGCTCGCGCTCGTCGTGGCCGTACAGGCGGTCCACGCGGTGCGATCCCTCGGTCCGGTTCTCGCCGGTACCGGGGCGTCGTTCGCGACCCGCCGGTGGCTGGCCGCGGTGCTGCCCATGTGGGGCTCGGCCGTCCTCTTCGCCCTCGTCATGCAGTTCGACGTCGTAGTCGTCGGCATGCTGCTTTCCCCCGAGGAAGGCGGCAGCTACTTCGCCGCCATCCGCACCGCAAGCCTGCTCGGCCTGTTGTCGATCGCCGGAAACGTCGTCGGTGCGCCCATCGTATCACGTGCCTTTCACGACGGTGACCGGATCAGCCTCGAGCGCTTCTGCCGGATCGCGGCGCTCGTCATGGGACTGCCGGCCATCCTCGGTTTTGCGTTCCTGCTGCTTGCAGGTCGTTGGATGCTGGCGATCTTCGATCCCGGTTTCGTCGATGCCTATCCGGCCCTCGTCATCCTCGCCGGCGGCTTCGCCTTCAGCGCCGCCTGCGGGCCGACCGGCTATTTCCAACAGATGATCGGACAGGAAAAGGCCTACTTTCGATCTCTGCTGGCAAGCTATTCGATCGTGCTGCCGGCGCAGCTATGCCTGGCGCAAGTCTTCGGGCTCGCCGGGGTCGCCGCACCCACGGCCTTCGGCATGATCGCCTGGAACGTTCTTGCCATATCGCGACTCCGTCGTGATCACGCGCTGGACTGCTCGCTCCTCGGGCTCCTGCGGTGGCCGAAACGGCATACCGACGCATGGAGGACCGCATGAAAGACATTGCCGTGCTGATGTCGATCTACAACCCGGGAAGCAAATTGCGCCCAACGCTCGACAGCCTGAGGGCCCAGACGGTGCCGTTCTCGCTCTACGTGGTCGACGACGGGAGCGCTCCGAAGCCCGACTACGCCGCCCTTCTCGCCGGGTTCGACTACAGGCTGATCGAGCTCTCCCGGAACTGGGGCATCAGTATCGCCGTGAATTGCGGCCTGTCCGAGCTCCTGAAGAACGGCCATGCCTATGTGGCAAGGATGGACTGCGGCGACATCGCCCATCCCGAGCGCCTCGAGGTGCAGCGGCGGTTCCTCGACGCCAGGCCCGATGTCGGAATTCTCGGGACCGGCGCCCTGATGATCTTGGAGGAGCGCGACTGGTCTTACGATTTTTCCAGTCCCTCCGGCCACGCAACGATCAGGAGCGCGCTCAGGCTCGGCATGCCGTTCGTCAATCCGACGTTGATGATCCGAACCTCGGTCTTTCGCGACATCGGTTTTTACAGCGACAAGTTTCAGGTCGCCGAGGATTATGAGCTGATGTGCAGGGCGGCGAAGTACGGGGTCGGCTTCGACAACATCCAGCGCGTCCTGCTGCGCAAGATCGAGAACGCCGGCAGCATCTCGCGCCGCCGCCGTACGGGCCAGCTCGTCAACCGGCTGCAGATTCAGTGGCGCTACCGCGACCACGAACTCCTGTGCCTGCTCGGCATGCTGAAGACGCTTTTTCTTTTGGTCGTGCCCGCAGTGCTCGTCGATATCCTCAAGCTGGCGGTTCGCGGGCGCCGCCGATCGGGCCAACCCGGAAGCGATGCCTGCCCGCCCGCCCGCAAAATGGTCGGAGCGACTGGATTCGAACCAGCGACCCCTACTCCCCCAGAGTAGTGCGCTACCGGGCTGCGCTACGCTCCGACGACGGGGGGATATAGCACCCCCGGCCGGACCGAGAAAGGCGGAAAGTCGGAGATCAGCTGTTGTCGCGGCTTGCCAGGAAGCGCCGCGCCGCGACGAGGTCTGAAAGCGCATCGCGCAACCCCGTCAGCTGTTCCTTGCTCAACGGCACGCGCGGTGCCGGCTGGCTGCTTCCGACGAGCGGCGGTTTCGCCGCCGATGACGAGCGCGCCTCGCTTGCCGACGACATGACGACGCGCGGCCGCCGCGGCGCAATGGCGATGGACTTCGGCTCGTTCGAGGCGACCTCGGGTGCTTGGGCCCGAACTTCGCCGCGACCGATATCGACCACGTAGGCGGTGCCGCTTTCCTTTAGGATGCGCTGGACGCCGCGGATCGTGTAGCCCTCGCCGTAGAGAAGACGTCGCACGCCCTTGAGCAGATCGACGTCGGCCGGTCGGTAATAGCGGCGCCCGCCCCCGCGCTTCATCGGCCGGATCTGGGAAAACCGCGTCTCCCAGAACCGCAGCACGTGTTGCGGTACGTCGAGGTCGCTCGCTACCTCGCTGATCGTTCGAAAGGCTTCGGGCGACTTGGATGGGCTCACGCCTTCTTCTTCAGGCGTTTCCCGATTTGAACGCGCGATTAGGTTCATTCCCTCTAGTCTTCCTTGCCGGCGGGTAAACCGTTGATGACGTTCTTCATCACTTGGCTGGGCCGGAAGACGAGAACACGACGCGGGGTAATGGGGACTTCCTGGCCAGTTTTGGGATTACGACCCACGCGACCTGTTTTATGACGTACAAGGAACGTACCGAAGGACGACAGCTTGATGCTGTCACCGGAGACGATCGAATCGGTCATCGTATCGAGGATGAGCTTGACGAGATCAGCTGATTCTGTCCTCGACAAACCTACCTGCCGGTGCACGGATTCACTGAGATCGGCTCGGGTCAACGTCTTGCCAGCCATGGTGCCCCTCATCGACGTCTCATTGATAAATTATAGGCGTTGGGCCGGTTAATCAATAGGGAACTGCGCAGCTCATCAACAATCTCAAAGACTTACGCCAAAAAACGCGTAACGCGCCGCCCTCCTCGCCTTGCGGTTCTCTTGGGACTCAATATCGGGCCAGGGTGGCCCCCCAGGTGAACCCTCCGCCCATGGCCTCCATCAGGACCAGATCGTCCCTTTTGATCCGCCCGTCCTGCTTGGCGGCGTCGAAGGCGAGCGGGATAGACGCCGCCGAGGTGTTGCCGTGCCGGTCGAGCGTCATGACGATCGAATCCTCCCGCAAGCCGAGCTTCTTGGCCGTTCCCTCGAGGATCCGGCGGTTGGCCTGGTGCGGCACGAACCAGTCGATGTCCCCGGCCGCTATTCCCTGGTCCTTGAGCGTCTCTTCTATGATGGAGGCGATGTTGACGACCGCGTGCCGGAAAACCTCCCGGCCCTCCATCCTGACATATCCCGAAGTGCCGCTCGACGACGGGCCGCCGTCGACATAGAGCTTGTCGCGATAACGCCCGTCCGAGCGGATCAGGGTCGTCAGGATCCCCTGGTCGGTGGTCTTGCCCGCCCCTTCCCCAGCCTCCAGCACGAAGGCGCCGGCCCCGTCGCCGAACAGGACGCAAGTGCCGCGATCTTTCCAGTCGATGATCCGCGAGAAGGTCTCCGCCCCGATCACCAGGGCGGCCTTGGACTGCCCGGCCTTGATGAAATTGTCCGCCGTCGCCAGCGCATAGACGAAGCCGGAGCACACCGCCTGGATGTCGAACGCCGCCCCGCCGGTGATGCCGAGATTGGCTTGGACGGTGACTGCGGTTGCCGGGAAAGTCTGGTCCGGGGTGGCTGTGGCGAGGACGATGAGGTCGATCGCCTTGGGTTCCATGCCTGCATCGGCCAGCGCGTGGCGGCTGGCGGCCAGCGCCAGGTCGGAGGTGAGCTCCCCTTCGGCGGCGATCCGCCGTTCGCTGATGCCGGTTCGCTCGACGATCCAAGCGTCGTCCGTGTCCACCATTTTGGACAGTTCGGCGTTGGTGAGCACCTTGGTCGGCAGGTAGGAGCCCACACCCCTGATTATGGAACGGCGCATGAAATCAAGAATTGCCTTTGATCAAGCGTTCTGTTCGGCCGGCGGCTTTTCGGTCGCGCTCGTCGGCGTGGCGTCCTTGGATGCCAGATCGGCTGCTATTTTGGCAATCACGTCGTTGCGGGCCATTTCGATGGCGAGGTCGGCGGCAGCGGCAAACCCGAACGAATCAGTCCCGCCATGGCTCTTTACCACTATTCCGTTGAGGCCCAGAAACACTCCCCCGTTGTGCCGGCCCGGGTCCATCTTGGCCCTCAGCGCCTCGAACGCGCCTCTTGCCAGAAATGCCCCAAGCCGCGACGTCAACGTCCGCGAGAGGGCCGAGCGAAGATATGTCATCAACTGCTTGGCGGTTCCCTCGGCCGTCTTCAGGAGGATGTTCCCTGTGAACCCCTCGGTCACGACCACGTCCACCGTCCCCTTGCCGATGTCGTCGCCTTCCACGAATCCGTAGTATTCGATGGGAAGCCGCGCATCGCGCAGAATGCGGCCGGCATCGCGCACCACTTCGTTGCCCTTCATCTCTTCGGCGCCGATGTTGAGGAGACCGACGGTGGGGCGCGGAATGCCGAACACGCAGCGTGCCATCGCTTCCCCCATGATCGAGAAGTCTACGAGCTGCTCGGCGTCGACTCCGATCGTCGCGCCGACGTCGAGGACGATGCTTTCGCCCTTGAGCGTCGGCCAGATGGCCGCGATCGCCGGCCTCCGGATGCCCGGCATCGTGCGCAGGATGACGGTCGCCATCGCCATCAGGGCGCCGGTGTTGCCGGCTGAGAGCGCCACCTGGGCGGCGCCGCTGCGGACCGCCTCGATCGCCTGCCACATGCTGCTCTTGCCGCGCCCGCGGCGCAGCGCCTGGCTGGGCTTGTCGTGCATGCCGATGGCGACGTCGCAGTGCTGCACGTCGACCCTGCCGACCGCCATTTTCGCGCGTGCAAGCAGCGGGCGAATGCGAGCCGCATCACCCGTGAGAAGGATCCGAGCCTTGGAATGGCGCGCGATGACGAGCTCGAGCGCCGGCACGACCATCTCGGGTCCGAGGTCGCCGCCCATGGCGTCGATGGCCAGTACGATATGCTCGTTCATGGAAATATCTGGGGGCGTCCCGTCGTGGCGTGCCGCGCCATCATACATCTAACGGCCGGTCCGGCACGGCCCATTTCACGAAAACATGGTGGAATGTCAAAGCTCAAGACGGGCCTTTGCGGCCGGTTTTCTGCTTGATCGCCTGCAGGGCGGCGAACGGACCCATGCGCTCGCTGTCTTCGCGGGCTGTTTCCGCACTGCGGAATTCGGCATCCGGCCGGCGCGGATAGGGGTCGAGCGAGAGACCGAGGGTCTCAGCGACCAGCTCCCCGAGATCGACCGACCCGCCGGCGATCGTGTCGGGCTCGTCCTCTTCCAGCGATTCGACGGAATGGACGACGGGCGTTGCCCCAGGCTCGCTTTGTCCGGCGAAGTAGCGCGTCAGCTGCTCCCTGAGCGTCGCCTCGAACGGCTCGAGCGTCACGACGCAGGTTTGCTCGATGCGCGCATCCATCCGACCCGTCACCTTGAGTCCTCCCCGCCGCCACGGCTCGAGCTTCAGTACGGCCGAAAGTTCGTGAATTCCGACGAGTCCGAACCGCTGCGCCAAGGTCGCTCGTTCGCGCCCGTCGGCGGCGATGCGCTCTGTCATGCCTTCGAGCGGTACGCGGTCAACGGCAATCAGGCGGCTGAACTCCGGCATCACGGCGCCCTCCCAGCCGGATCGGGAGATGGGAACCGCACCTTGCCCTCGAGCAGCGCCGTCTCCTCCTGCCCATCGAGATCGACGGCAGCGGCGCGGCAGTATCGCGCCAGCGCCTTCACCTTCTCCGCATCTCCGCCGTCCGGGTAGACGTTGCGCGCGATGGCGGCCTCGAGCGCAGCGGCGTCGTTCCGGTCGAGCGCTTCGCCATAGGCGGCGGCCCGTCCGTAGAACATCTCGCCCATCTTGCGCACTCTCTTTCCGACCGAGAGATCGCCCACGCCCATCTCCCGCAGCGACCCGTCCATGTCCTCGAACATCCGGTCGAATGCCTTCTGCGAGAGGTCCCGCGCCGCCGGCGAGCCGCTCTTGAGCCTCCGCATAACCAGGACTGCATGCAGGAGCAGCATGTCGAAGCGCCCCTCGATGGTGTCGGCGACGCCGAGTGATTCGTAGAAATAGGGCTGCCGCGCCTTGGCCACAATTGCTGCATAGACCTCGCTTGCCGCATCGTCGCGCGCCGCCGTACGGAACAAGCTCCTTAGCGCCATTGCGTTGCTTCCCTGAGAACCGGTGCGAGAGTGCGGATCAGGTCGACCTTCAAGCGGCAATATGCTAGCCAGCAACCTTCCTTAGCACACAAGGTTTCGATGACACATCCGACGGCAAATTTCACGCGACGTACCTTCCTCTTGGGTGCTGCATCAGCTGCCCTCGCCGCCTGCCAGCCCACCATCGACTATCGAGGCTATCAGTCGCGGGGCGGCGATCTGGCAAAAGTCCAGGTCGGGATGGCAAAATCCGAGGTCGAAGGCCTCCTCGGCTCGCCTTCGACGACCGCCAGCATCAACGTCGAAGGCGACAGCTACTATTATATCTCCAGCCGCGTCGAGCAGAAGGCGTTCCTCGATCCGGTCGAGACCGATCGCCAAGTCTTCGCAGTCCGGTTCGACCAGACCGACCAGGTCGTCTCCTTCGCCAACTACGGGCTGACCGACGGCGAGGTCATCGACTTCAACACCCGCCGCACTCCGACCAAGGGCAAGGAGCTGACCATCGTCCAGCAGCTGCTCGGCAATATCGGCCGTTTCAAAGGCCCGGGCCGGACGAGCTCCAAGGAGGGTTCGGCGGTGCCGGGACAATAGCTGGCTCGGCTAGGCTTGCCTTGCTGGCCCCTCCTCACCCGAGACGGGCGAGGACGGCCAGCAGCAGCAGGGCGACGATGTTCGTGATCTTGATCATCGGGTTGACGGCCGGACCGGCGGTATCCTTGTAGGGATCGCCGACCGTGTCTCCGGTGACCGAAGCCTTGTGTGCCTCCGATCCCTTCTGATGCACGACTCCCCGGCTGTCGGTGAAGCCGTCCTCGAAGGATTTCTTGGCATTGTCCCAGGCGCCGCCGCCCGCCGTCATCGAGATCGCGACGAACAGGCCGGTGACGATCACCCCGAGCAGCATGGCGCCGAGCGACGCGAAGGCGGAGGCCTTGCCGGCGATACCCCAGATCACGAGGAAGCAGACGATGGGCGACAGCACAGGCAGAAGCGACGGGATCACCATCTCGCGGATCGCCGCCTTGGTCAGCATGTCGACCGCCCGCCCGTAGTCGGGCCGTTCCGTACCCTGCATGATGCCGGGGCGCTCCTTGAACTGGCGCCGCACTTCCACGACGACGGATTGCGCGGCCCGTCCGACGGCGGTCATCGAGATGCCGCTGAACAGGTAGGGCAACAGCCCGCCGAACAGCAGGCCGACCACCACATAGGGATCGGCGAGCGAGAAGCTGATGTCGCCGAGGCCGTAGAAGAACGAGCCTTCGGTGGCAGTGGAGCTGAAGTGCTTGAGGTCCTGAGTATAGGCTGCGAACAGGACGAGTGCGCCGAGGCCGGCCGAGCCGATTGCATAGCCCTTGGTGACGGCCTTGGTCGTGTTGCCTACGGCGTCGAGCGCGTCGGTGTTTTTGCGTACGTCCTTCGGCAGCCCCGCCATCTCGGCTATGCCGCCGGCATTGTCGGTGACCGGTCCGAAGGCGTCGAGGGCCACCACCATGCCGGCGAGCGCCAGCATGGTCGTAACGGCGACCGCCACGCCGTAGAGGTCGGCGAGATTGTAGGTGACGAGTATGCCGCCGATGATGACGAGAGCCGGCAGCGCCGTCGATTCCAGCGACACCGCAAGCCCCTGGATGACGTTCGTGCCGTGCCCGGTCACCGAAGCTTCGGCGATCGACCGCACCGGCCTGAACCCGGTTCCAGTGTAGTATTCCGTGATCCAGATGAGCAGGCCCGTGACGACGAGGCCGATGAAGCCGCACCAGAAGAGATGCATGGGCGTGAAGCCGCCGAGGTCGATGCTGAGCGAGCCCCAGATGTACGCCGTCACCGGGAAGAGAACGACGAGCGACAGGACGGCCGTGGCAATGAAGCCCTTGTAGAGGGCGCCCATGATCGAATTGTTGCTGCCGAGCTTGACGAAGTACGTGCCGATGATCGACGTGACGACGCAGGCGCCGCCGATGGCGAGCGGGTAGAGCATGGCCGCCAGCCGGAGTTCCGGAGCCGTGAACACGATCGCCCCCAGCACCATGGTAGCGACCGCCGTGACCGCATAGGTCTCGAAGAGGTCCGCCGCCATGCCGGCGCAGTCGCCGACATTGTCGCCCACATTGTCGGCGATGGTCGCCGGGTTGCGCGGATCGTCTTCCGGAATGCCCGCTTCGACCTTCCCGACCATGTCGCCGCCCACATCCGCACCCTTGGTGAAGATGCCGCCGCCGAGACGCGCGAAGATCGAGATGAGTGAAGCGCCGAAGCCGAGCGATACGAGCGCGTCGATGACGGTTCGGCTGGTCGGATCCAGTCCGAGCACGCCGACGAGAAATCCGAAATAGACGGTCACGCCGAGGAGCGCCAGCCCGGCGACCAGGAGTCCGGTCACCGCGCCGGCCCGAAATGCCATCTCGAGCCCGCCGGCGAGCGACTTGGTGGCGGCCTGGGCGGTTCGGACGTTTGCCCTGACCGACACGTTCATGCCGATGAACCCGGCCGCGCCGGACAGGATGGAGCCGATCGCGAAGCCGATGGCGGCGTACCAGCCGAGCGTCGCGCCGGCGAGGATGAGGATGACGACACCCACCGCGGCGATCGTCGTGTATTGGCGCTTGAGGTAGGCCTGCGCACCCTCGCGGACGGCTGCCGAGATTTCCTGCATGCGGGCCGTGCCGGCATCGGCGGCAAGCAGGGCTCGTGTCGTAACGAAGCCGTAGACGAGGGAAAGGGCGCCGCACAGAATGATGAGCCAGAGCGTCAAACTCATGGAATATTCCTTTGAAATCGCTGAAGGATTCGGAACGGGATTTCTTGGCAACCCGTGGCCAGGGACGTGATCCCTGCTTCTAGCCCGCCTCGATTCCCCTGGTCCCCGGAAAATCGCGGCGGAATTTGCCAAAACTGCCTCAATTAGGCAACGCCTTTAACGCTTGGCCGCATTTGAGGCGTCCGGACGGCAATCGCGTCGTCCCGCTGTCGGCTCACTTCTACCAGCGTTAATGCAGGTAACCCCGCGCATAAGTGGTTAATTGCACGCTCCTTGCTGAAGCCCCTTCGAGGGTGTCCGGCGATGTTTCGGATTGGAACAACCGCCCACCCGTAAGGTAACTGGAAGGAGCTTTGGGAGATGGCGCATGTTCTGGTCACTGGTGCGAACGGTTTCGTCGGGAGTCACCTCGTAACGCAGCTGCTCGAGCGGCAGCACACGGTCACGGCCGTGGATTGGATGGTCTTTGGCCGCCATCCCCTCGCGCCTCATGCGGACAACCCCCTCTTCCGTCAGGTGAGGGCCGACGTCCGGAGCCTCAAGCCCGACCTCATGATGGGCGTCGATGCGGTCATCGACCTAGCCGCCCTTGCGAACGACGAATCCGGCGATCTCAATCCCGAGCTCACCTCGTCGATCAACTACCGGGCCCGCCGCCGCCTCGGCCTTCTCGCCAAAGGTTTGGGCGTCAAGCGCTACGTCCTGGGCAGTTCGGCCTCCGTCTATGGCGCGGCCCCGGGACGGGAAGCGACCGAGACCGGCTCCGTCGAGCCGAAGACCGCTCAGGCGGAGTACAGCAAACTCGCCGAGGACGCCCTTCTCGGCCTGAGCGACAACGAATTTGCGGTGACGGTCTTCAGGGGTGGAAACGCCTACGGCCTGTCGCGCCGCATGCGGTTCGACCTCGTCCTCAATGCCCTGACGCTCCAGGCCTTCAAGTCGAAGAAAGTTGCGATCGCCGGTGCCGGCGAGGAGCAGCAACCGCTCATCCACGTGCGCGACTATTCCCGCGCCTTCGTCGAAGCCGTCGAAGCGCCGGTCGAGACAGTGCGCGGCCAGGTCTTCAATCTCGCCGCCGGCAATTATTCGGTCCGGCAGATTGCCGAGAAGATCCAGAACACCCTGCCGCTCGCCATCGCTGTCGATTTCGAGCCCGGCCGGCCGGCCGAAGCGGACATGCGGCTGAACACTCAAAAGATCGCCAAGCTTCTGGCCTTCAAGCCCGAGATCACGCCGGAGCAGGGCATCATGGAAGTGTTCATCGCGCTCACCACGCTCAGGACCTATCCAAGCTTCACGACCAAGACGGCCGAGGTCTACAAGAGCCTGATTGCCGAGGGACGCCTGACGCCGACGCAGTTCCTGGAGAACATTCCCGGCAAGCGCCGCTCCGGCTGATTTTCCGACGGCGCCGGTTCGCCTTCACGCCTGCGAGGTGCGAACCGTCGCCGCCGCGATGCCGGCGCTCACCAGGAGACTGCCGCCCACCCGGTTGATGATGCGGACCGCCCGCTCGTTGCGGACGAGGGTCCGCGCCCGGCTCGCGACCAGCGCGTAGCCGAGCGCATTCGCGAAGGCAAGCACCAGGAAGGTAGATTCAAATACGATCATCTGCGAGGTGAAGCTCGCCTTGGCGTCGAGGAATTGCGGCAGGAACGCCACGAAGAACGTGATGCTCTTTGGATTGAGCGCCGTGACGATCCAGGCATGTCCGAGCATCTTCAGGGCCGGTGCCCGGTCGGCCCGCGCCTCGACGTGGAGCCGCCCGCCGGCCCGCCACAGCTTTATGCCGAGATAGATCAGATAGGCCGCGCCGACGAGCTTGACTGCCGTGAACAGGGTTGCCGACGCCGCGAGCAGCGCACCGACGCCGAGCATGGAGAGCGTCATGGCGGTGAAATCGCCGAGCGCCACGCCGATCGCCATGGGAAAGGCCGACCGCCATCCCTGCCCCAGGGCGTAGGAGACGACGAGGAGGATGGTCGGACCTGGAATGATCAGCAGGATCGTGCTGGCGACGACGAAGGCCAGCCAGAGTTCGACGGTCATCGGATCACCTCACGGGCCTGCGGACGCAGCCTCGTGTACCAAAGCAGCAGGCCGAGCCCCACTGCCACCATCGGGAAGATTGCCAGGTTGACGGCGTTCCACCCCAGACCGTCGAGCAGCTTTCCGGAGGTCAGCGAGGCGATCGCCACCGTCGTGAACACGGCGAAGTCGTTGACCGCCTGGACCTTGTTGCGCTCCGAGGGCCGGTAGCATTCTGTGACCATCGTCGTGCCGCCGATGTAGCCGAAATTCCAACCGATCCCGAGAAGGACGAGGGCGACGGCGAAATTCGCGAAGTGGATGCCGGCGAGCGCACCGATTCCGGCGAAGGCGAGGATCACCATGCCGGCGCCCGTGATCCGCTCGACGCCGAAGCGCGCGATGAGCGAACCCGTGAAGAAGCTCGGAACGTACATTCCGAGCACATGCCACTGGATGACCCAGCTTGCGTCGCCGACCGAGAAGCCACAGTCGAACATGGCGATCGGCGTTGCGGTCATGACCAGGTTCATCATGCCGAACGACATCATGCCGCATACGACGGCCGCGATGAACCTTGGCTGGGCGATGATTGCGGAAAGCGGGCGCGCCTCCTGGCCGGCGATCTCCACCACCTGTCCAGTTTCGAGGAATAGAAGGGCGCCTATGGACGCGACTGCGAGCATCGCCGTCGCCACGTAACATCCCGCGAACAGGATCGGCGCCAGGAGCTCGACCGTGCTCATGACGATGAGCGTGCCGAAGAGTGCGGCGGCGACGCCGCCGACCAGTACCCACGAGATGGCCTTCGGCCTAAAGTCGGGGCTCGCATCGTCGGCGGCGGCGAAGCGGTAGTACTGGGCCGCCGCTGCGAAGCTTCCATGCAGCGCCGTGGAGAGCACGAACAGCCCGAAATCCCGCAAATAGATGGAGACGATGGATAGAACCGCGCCGGCGAGCCCGATCAGCGCGCCGCCGACGAAGCCCGCTTTGCGCCCGAATCTCCGCATGAGCAACGAGGCGGGAATCGTCGAGATCATCGTACCGATGACGAAGCTCGATACCGGAAGCGTCGCCCAGCTCCGGTTCGGCGCGATGTCGGCGCCGATGAGTCCGGCGGTGGCGATCAGGACCACCGTCGACGACGTGGAAAGCGCCTGGGCGATCGAGAGGACGATGGCATTCCGCCGGGCGCGGGTGTCGTCGTGGATCGCAGCCGCTGCGCTCGTCATTCGATCCTCGGGATCGCGAGCGAGCGCGCCAGCTTGTCGAGGACCCCGTTGACGAAGCCGGGCTCGTCTCCCTCGTAGAAGGCGTGGGCTACGTTCACGTACTCGTCGATGGCCGTGCGCGCCGGCACGTCGTGACGGAACATGAGCTCATAGGCGCCGGCCCGCAGGATGGCGCGCAGCACGCTGTCGAGCCGCTCAAGCGGCCAGCTCGGATTGAGATGGCGGCTGATCTGCGAATCGATGGTGCGCTGCTCCCTGACCGTGCCCTCAACGATGTTCTTCAGGTGCCCCACATCCGCCGCGGCATTCTCGGTCTCGTCGAGCTTCAACCCCTCCTGCGAGGAGAACTGCGAAAGGACCTCTCCGAGATCGGTTTGGGCGACGTCCATCTGATAGAGGGCCTGCACGCCTCCAAGGCGGGCCGCGGAACGCAAGACGGGACGATGCCTGGGCGATGCCGCCTTCGCTTTCCTCACGCCGGTTGCTTTCTCTCTCGTCCGTCCATCGATCGCTTGATCGCGATCATGCGCAGCGCCGCATCGGCCGCGCCGCCGCCCTTGTTCATGTCTTCGACGCGGGCCCTCGCCCATGCCTGGTCGAGGGTTTCGCACGTCAGGATTCCGTTGCCAAGGCATATGCCTTTGAGCGTCAGGTCCATCAGCCCGCGGGCGCTGTCGCCGGCGACGATATCGTAGTGCGACGTCTCGCCCCGCAGCACGACGCCGAGCGCGACGAAGCCGTCATAGCGCCCCGACCCTGCGGCGTGGAGGATCGCACCCGGGATCTCGAGGGCGCCCGGCACGGCGAGCCTCTCCCAGCTCGCGCCGGCCGCCTCGATCGTCCCGACCGCGCCGCGGACGAGCTCGTCGCTGAGATCCTCGTAGAAGCGTGCTTCCACGATCAGCACATGGGCCTTGATCGGCTCGCTGGTCTGCTTCGCGTCGCGCTTCGTCATCGCCGCCACTCCGTGAGACGTGCGACGTAGCGCGCCAGCATGTCGACCTCGAGATTGACGAAGTCGCCTTGTTTCGCCGCGCCCAGGGTGGTCACTGCCAGCGTGTGCGGGATGATGTTGACGCCGACCCGCCGACCCTCGACCTCGTTGACCGTGAGCGACACGCCGTCGAGGCAGACGGAGCCCTTCTCGGCGAGCATCGGCGCCAGCGCCTCGGGCGGCTCGAACTGGAGGGTTCGCGATTCCCCAACCGGAGCGACGTCGGAAATCCGCGCCACGGCGTCGACGTGTCCGCTGACCAGATGGCCGCCGAGTTCGTCTCCGACCCGCAGCGCCCGTTCGAGGTTGATCGTCGTGCCGACCCGCCACGTCCCGAGCGTGGTTCTCGCCCGTGTCTCGGCCGACGCCTGCACCGCGAAGGCGCTGCGCCCGTCGGCGAGACGCCGGGATCCGATGACCGTCAGGCAGATGCCGGAACACGCGATGGAGCCGCCGACCGCGATGGAGTCGACCGCATAGGCGCAGGCGATCTCGACGAGCGTGTCGCCGCGCTCTTCGCGTGAAAGCACCTCGCCGATGTCGCTGACGATTCCGGTGAACATCCAACCTCGTTCAGATCACCGCCCTCTCATAGAGCGTCAGCATGTCTTCCCCAAGCGTTTCCTCTTCGACCGGACGGAAGGCGTTAATGGTGAGCCCCGCGGGCACTCCTTGCGGCCCCAATCGCACGCGCCCGGTGATGAGGACGATCCGGTCGATCAGGTCTTCCGCCGCTAGTGCGCGAGCGAGCTCCGCCCCTCCCTCGACGAGGAGGGTATTGATGCCGCGCCGGCCGAGCCGGTCGAGGCACTCCGCGAGCCGGATCCGGGACGCCGCCGTGACACCGCAACGAATGATCTCGGCACCGCTCGCGGCGAGCTCCGCATTCTCGGCATCCCGCGCCGCCAGGATGAGAAGCGGGCGGTGCCGGGCGTTGAGGACGAGTCGGGACGACGGCGGGATCGACAATTTGCCATCGACCACGATAGCGATGGGAGTGCGCTGCTCGAGACCAGGAAGACGGCAAGTAAGCGACGGGTCGTCGACGCGCACCGTGTTCGCGCCGACCATGATGGCATCGGAGCGGGCGCGCAGGAGATGGGTGCGGACGTTGGCGCGTTCGCCGCTGATCGCGGTGCGTCGCCCCGGTGCCTCGGCAATCATGCCGTCGGCGGAAACGGCCATCTTGAGCGTCACCTCGGGCCGCCCGCGGGTCATACGCATGAGGAAGCCGGCGAGGTCGCGGCGCGCCAGGTCGGAATGAAGACCGCACTCGACCGAGATGCCGGCCTCGCGAAGGCGTGCGAGCCCCCTGCCGTCCACTCTCGGATCGGGATCGCGAAGCGCAACGACGACGCGCGCCACGCCCGCTTCGACGAGGGCGTCGGCGCATGGCGGCGTGCGTCCATGGTGGCTGCATGGTTCGAGCGTCACGAAGGCTGTCGCTCCGCGCGCCGCAGTTCCGGACATGGCGAGCGCCGCTGCTTCCGCGTGGGGCGCTCCCCCCTCCCCCGTCGAGCCCACGCCGACGATGTTGCCGTCGCGGACGATCACGCATCCGACCGCCGGCCGCGCGCCGGTAACGCCAAGCGCGCGGCGTCCCAGCGCCAGCGCATGCCGCATGTGGTCGTCGTCGGTCATGTTCAGTGGGTACCGCGCAGCTGGAATGGGCGTGGTCACGGCGTCATCGCGGCGCCGTATCCTCGCCCTCTTCGCCGGACAGCTCGCCGAGAAGCTCCTCGAAGTCCTTCGCTTCGCGGAAGTTCTTGTACACCGAGGCAAAGCGCACGTAGGCAACGTCGTCGAGGGTCCGCAGCGCTTCCATGACGAGCTTGCCGACCGTCTCGGACTTGACCTCGTTCTCGCCGAGGCCTTCGAGGCGGCGCACGATGCCGGACACCATGCGCTCGACGCGGTCGGGATCGACGGGCCGTTTGCGGAGCGCGATCTGGATCGAGCGCATCAGCTTGTCGCGGTCGAAGGGAACGCGGCGGCCGGACCGCTTGTGGACCTGCAGCTCCCGCAGCTGCACGCGCTCAAACGTCGTGAATCGTCCGCCGCAGTCCGGACAGAATCGCCGGCGCCGGATCGCCGATGCGTCTTCGCTCGGGCGGCTGTCCTTAACCTGGGTATCGCCACTCCCGCAGTATGGACAGCGCATCCCGTTTCCCTTCTGGTCTACCCGTAGATCGGGAACCGGTCGGTCAGCGCGATGACCTGCCGTTTGATCGCCGATTCCACGCGAGCATTGCCCTCTTCGCCATTCTTCGCAAGCCCGTCCAGGACCTCGATGATCATCTCTCCGACCTCCCGGAACTCGTCTTTGCCGAAGCCCCGGCTCGTGCCCGCCGGTGTCCCGAGACGGACGCCGGACGTCACCATCGGCTTCTCCGGATCGAAGGGAATGCCGTTCTTGTTGCACGTGATGTGCGCCCGCCCCAGCGAGTGCTCGGCACCGCGCCCCGTTAGGCCCTTGCGGCGGAGATCGACGAGCATGAGGTGGGTATCGGTACCGCCCGACGTCACGTCGAGGCCGCCATCCACGATCGTCCGCGCCAGCACGGCGGCATTGGCCGCGACGTTGCGGGCATAGGTCTTGAATGCCGGCTTGAGGGCCTCACCCAGCGCCACGGCCTTCGCCGCGATGACGTGCATGAGCGGTCCGCCCTGCAGGCCGGGAAACACCGAGGAGTTGATGCGCTTGCCGATCTCCTCGTCCTTGGAAAGGATCATTCCGCCGCGTGGTCCCCTGAGTGTCTTGTGCGTCGTCGTCGTGACGACATGCGCATGCGGGAGCGGGCTTGGATGAACGCCACCCGCCACCAGCCCGGCGAAGTGCGCCATGTCCACCATGAAATAGGCCCCGACCGAATCGGCGATCGACCGGAAGCGCGCGAAGTCTATGATCCGCGGATAGGCCGACCCGCCGGCCAGGATGAGTTTCGGCCGTTCCGCCTCGGCGACGCGCTGCACCTCGTCATAGTCTATGCGTTGGTCGTCGCGTCGGACTCCGTAAGGTACGACGCGGAACCATTTGCCCGACTGGTTGACGGGCGATCCATGGGTGAGATGTCCGCCCGCGGCGAGATTGAGTCCCATGAAGGTGTCGCCCGGCTGCAAGAGAGCAAAAAACACGGCTTGGTTGGCCTGGGCTCCCGAATGCGGTTGGACGTTTGCAAAGGCGCAGTCGAAAAGTTTCCGGGCCCGCGCGATGGCCAAGTCCTCGACCTCGTCCACGAACTGGCATCCGCCGTAGTAGCGCCGTCGCGGGTAGCCCTCGGCATACTTGTTGGTCAGTACCGATCCCTGCGCTTCGAGCACGGCGCGCGACACGATGTTCTCCGAGGCGATAAGCTCGATCTCGTGCTGCTGCCGCCCGAGCTCGCGGCCGATCGCCTTCGCAACCGGTTTGTCCGCCGCGGCGAGCCGTTCCTTGAAAAACCCCGGATAGAGCGGCTTGCCCCGCTTCCGCGTCGCCTTGCGGCTCACCTTTTTCTTCATGGCTGTCCCCTCTATGGCGCCGAATTCCATGCGCAGCTTTTCGTGCAGGGCGCAAGGGGACCACCTGTCCCGGACCGGCATCCCATGTTCGAATTTCGTTGGAAAGCCCGAAAGTTTTGATCAGGCCGCTCGCGGCAGGGCAAGCTCGTCCCACAGGGCGCCGACCGCTTCGGCAAGCCGCGCGATTTCCTCCGGCGTGTGGAGCGGACCCGGGGTCAGCCGGATCCGTTCCGCCCCCCGCGGCACGGTCGGATAGTTGATGGGCTGAACGTAGATCGCATAGCTGTCGAGTAGAGCATCCGTCAGCGTCTTGCAGCGGGCGGCGTCGCCCACGACGAGCGGCACGATGTGGCTCTCTCCGGCCAGGACGGGAAGGCCGCGCTCGGCGAGGGCGATCTTCAACCGCGTCACGTGCAGCCTTTGCAGCTGGCGTTCGGCGTTGCTCGATTTGAGATGCCGGACGCTGGCGATCGCTCCCGCAGCGATTGCCGGCGCCAGCGACGTCGTGAAAATGAAGCCCGCCGCCGTCGACCGGATTGCGTCGATGACGGCTCCGTCCGCCGCGATGTAGCCGCCCATGAGCCCATAGGCCTTGGCGAGCGTTCCCTCGACGATGTCGATGTCGTCGAGCAGTCCTTCCCGCTCCGCGATGCCGCCGCCGCGCGGCCCGTACATGCCGACCGCATGCACCTCGTCGAGATAGGTGAGCGCCTGGTAACGTTTGGCGAGCGCCACGATGCCGCGCACCGGTGCGATGTCGCCGTCCATGGAGTAGACCGATTCGAAGGCGATGAGCTTCGGCTGTCCGATGGGCAGCGCGTTGAGCTGTTTTTCGAGATCGGCGAGGTCGTTATGGGCGAAGATGTGCTTCTGCGCCCGGCCGTGGCGGATCCCTTCGATCATCGAGGCGTGGTTGCGCTCGTCCGATAGGATGGCGAGGTCGGGCACGATCTTCGCCGCGGCGGCGAGCGTTCCCTGGTTGGCGGCATATCCGGATCCGAAGAGCAGTGCGCTTTCCTTGCCGTGCAGGTCGGCGAGCTCGCTTTCGAGCTCGACATGAAATCGCGTCGTGCCGGAGATGTTGCGGGTTCCGCCGGAGCCGGCGCCGACCTCGTCGATCGCCCGGTGCATCGCGTCGAGTACCGCTGGATGCTGCCCCATGCCGAGATAGTCGTTGGAGCACCAGACGGTGACCTCGCGCTCCCCGCCGGGGCTGCGAAGCTTCGCCTTCGGGAACGCGCCAGAGCATCGGCTGAGCTCGGCGAAGACGCGATAGCGGTTCTCCCGCTTGATTTGGGTGACGGCCGCCGCGAAGTACTTACCGTAGTTCAGCATCGTTATTCCGCTCAACGACAGGACAAAAGGTCTACTGCCCGCGCGTCGAACTTTCAGCTGCCGGATTGCCGCATGTCGGCAACGATCAGTTCGAGGGGTCGTCCTGGCCGAAGGCGGGGGTTCCCGGGACGTCGTCGATCATCGTCGTGACTGAGGCGGATGGTTGATTGAAATTTGACCGCTTGTTGGTCTTTTTCAGCGGAATTGCGCTCGGCGTCTCATCGGGCTCGATCGGTGGGGGGGCCGCCGTCGATGCCTCGTCGTAGCCGAAGGGCGCCGGCTGCAGCGTCCAGCGCTGACCGTCCGAACCCTGGCCGACCGGCAGTGGCTGGCCGAGCACGAATCCCGATCCGTCGAGCTCGTAGATGTCCGGCCGGAAGTGAACGCCGCCGTCATCCGTGACCCAGGCGGTGAGATAGACCCAGCGGACCTGCGGACCATCCTGGACCTTGTAGTCGAGCCGCTCGCCGCTTTCCGCCATGGCCTGGATACGGTCCATGTCCCATCCGTTCTGGCCGCGCAGGATCCAGTCTTCGAGGATCTGCACCTTGTCCACCCGCACGCAACCGGAGCTGAAATAGCGCTGTCCTTCCGCGAACAGCTGCTTGGTGGGCGTGTCATGCATGTAGACGCCGAACGGGCTTGGGAAATTGATTTTCACGGTAGCCATGGCGTTCTCGCCGCCCGGCTCCTGCCGGAACAGGTACCGGTCGGGTGCCGTGTTCGTCCAGTCGATGGTGGCCGGATTGATCTCCGGGCCTCCGGCGCCATCGAACACCTTGATGTTGAGCTTCTGGAGATGCTTCGGATTCTTCAGCATGTCGGGAATGATGTCCCGGGCCACGATGCTCGCCGGCGCATGCCAGTAGGGATTGAAGTTCAGGTCGCTGATCTTGGTGATGACGACGGGCGTCGGCCGATCGGGCTTGCCGGCGATGATGTTGTGCCGCGAGTAGACCGAGCGGCCCGACACGGTCTCGAGCTGTGCGGCGGGAATGTTGACGATGATGTAGCGGTCCTCGAGATCCTTTGCGTAAACCTCGACGCGCTGAAGGTTCGACCTGAGCGTCGCCAGGCGCACCTCCGCCGGCACGTTCATCGCATCGACGGTCGCGTTGTCGACCTTGCCGGACGGCACGAGCCCGTGGTTCCGCTGGAAGCGACGGACTGCATCCTCCGTGATCTTGTCGAACTTTTCGTCGACCTCGTTCGAGGTTGCGAGATAGCCCTCGATGGCCAGGCGCTGCTTGAGCTGCGCGACCTCGGGACCTTCCGAATCTTCCTCCAGTGTGTCCGTAGGAGCGAGCATCGGCCAGCCGCCGGACTGAACGATGCGGTCGTACCACGCGATGGCGCGCAGCATCGTGAGATCGGCGCCCTGATAGATCATCGGCGCCGCTTCCCGCTCGTTCTCCACGATCTGGGTTTCGGTCGCCGCCTTCGGTTTCTTCTTCCCGGAGGTCGAGTTGGAGAAATTCTGGGTGGCGGCCCCGTCCTTGTTCTTCTTGAACAGTGCCAGGGCGGACTCGCTGCTGACGGCCAGGAACGCCAACCCTGCCAGCCAGACGAAGCTCCGGCGCGAGAAGTCGCGCTTCGATTCCGGCTTCCTTACGTCCCCAGGTCGCATTCCTCTACCGCCCATCCAATCCCTCGCGCCTCGTTCGTCCCATCGATGCACGTCAACCGACGCATACCTACCAACGCGGTTCGACACGGTCAAAACGACCGGGAGCCATATCACATAGGCGCACGTGGTCGGGCCGCAACTGTGGCCATTTTGTCACAAAATGGCGGCCGTGCCTCCGCCATCATCAAAGCTCATGCCTGCCGATTCCGGCAATAGTTTGCCGTTCAAGATCGAGTGAGGCAAAGCAAAACCCCGCGAAGCAGGCGCCTTGCGGGGTTTTCGACTTAAGCTTTCAGCTGGCCTAGAGGCGGTAGAGGATCTGATCGGTCCAGAACCGCTCGAGTCGCGCCAGCGCCCGGTTGAGGCGATCGAACTCCTCGATCGACAGCCCGGCGACGTCCGTGATCGACAGGATCTGCCGATTGTAGAGCGCATCGACCTTGCGGCGGATTTCCTGGCCGCGCGGCGTGAGGCGCACTCTGACCGAACGCTTGTCCGACGTCGAACGCTCGTGGTTCACGTAACCCGCTTCCACGAGCTTCTTGAGATTGTAGGAAACGTTCGATCCCTGATAGTGACCGCGCGTCTTGAGCTCTCCGGCCGTCAACTCGGCGTCGCCGATGTTGAACAGCAGGAGGGCCTGCACGGCGTTCACTTCCGGATCGCCCTGCCGCTCGAATTCGTCCTTGATGACGTCGAGCAACCGGCGGTGAAGACGCTCGATCAATGTCAACGCCTCGACATAGCGATGCTTGACTTCCTGTTTCGAGGGTGCGGCTCCGTCCGGAACCACAGTCTGTATTTGGCTACGCATTTGACACCTGCCCTGATAGTCCCCGAGGAGGGCTTTTCTTGTGACTATCCCTTCCCCTAATGCAGGCAAAAATAGATTTACCCTCTTAAGGACGCCTCAAATGGTTAGGTAAACTTGTCCTTATTTTCTGCGTTATTGCAGTGAATTGTCGGTAACATTGACGCAGTCTTACCGTTTACTGGCTCTACTTGGTAACTCAGCCGTTAATACTTGGGAACACCCCGCGCTCTGCCTGGCATGGGGGTTGCAGCTCGGGTCTGCCTTAATCTGATGCCAATTTTCACGCCAAGGTTCGGCCGGGCGGCCAGGGATCGAAGGGGATCGGAATTGAAGAGTGGGAGACCGCGCAGTCTAGTGTCGCTGGGGATCGTGGCGGTGTGCCTGCTGGCGGCGCCAGCCTCGATCATCGCTGTGGCGGGAAAGTCCTCCATGGTCCCGACGCCGCGCCCGAAGCCTCCCGACCCCACCCCTCCGCCCTACGTGATGCCCATCGAGGCGCGGCTCGCCGACATTCCGATGCCGCCGCCGAAGCCTCCGGAGCTCCGCATGGCGCTCGCATCACTGTCCGTCGTCCAGACCTTCGCCGTACCCGGGGATGAGGCAAAGCCGAAGGCGAAGCCGCTGCCCCTCCCTAAAAGCCTCGGCAAGTGGCCGAAGTCCAAGGTCGAGGACGCGCGCAAGACCTGCGAGCGCCAGCTCAGGAACATCGAGGTCGCCTACAAGCTTCAGAAGCCCATTGGCCGGCCCGGCGGCTGTGGCATCGCCTATCCGCTCGAGGTTTCCGCGATCGACGGCGTGAAGATTTCGCCGCCCGCGACCCTCAACTGCCGCATGGTGGCGGCCCTCCACAGGTGGCTCGCGACCGATATCCAGCCTGCGGCCCGTCGCCAGCTCGGCGCCAGCGTCATCGGCATCGAGAACGCCTCCTCCTATGCCTGCCGCCGCCGCAACAATGCCTCCGCCGGCAAGATGAGCGAGCACGCGCTCGGCAACGCGCTCGACATCGCCGAGTTCAAGTTCGAGAAGAAGGCGCGCATCGCCGTCGTCGGCGGCTGGGCCGGCTTCCAGGGCTCGGTGCCCGCGAGCCGCCGCTCGAAGTTCCTCCGCCAGGCGCGCAAGGGCGCCTGCGCCCACTTCAACACGGTGCTTGGTCCCGGGTCCGATGTCTTCCACAAGACCCATTTCCACGTGGACCTGATGAAACTCAGGCCGGGCCGCGGGAAATATTGTCGCTAGCTCGATCGTAAAACTGCGACAGGCGATGCGTTTGTCGCCCCGTCTTTTCGAGTGCATAATGGGGCGGGGCCAAAACTAAGGATCGAAATGACGAGATCGAGCGAAAAGCCGGCGTCACTCCGGGCGGCCCGCCCGGCTGAACGGCCACCGGAAATGCCGGCTGGCGGCTTTCCCGCGACGCGCATGCGGCGCCTGCGCCAGGCGGACTGGACGCGGCGGCTGGTGCGCGAGGCGACGCTGTCGCCGGCCGACCTGATCCTGCCGGTCTTCCTGATCGACGGGGACGGTGTGCGTGAACCGGTAGCTTCCATGCCGGGCGTGGAACGGATGTCGATCGACCTCGCGACCAAAACCGCCGAGGAAGCGGCCGGGCTCGGCATTCCGGCCATCGCCCTCTTCCCCAACACGGACCGCTCCTTGCGGACCGCCGACGGCCGCGAGGCGTTCAACCCGTCGAGCCTCGTGTGCCGAGCCATCCGCTCCATTCGCCGCGCCGTGCCCGACATCGGCGTGCTGTGCGACGTGGCCCTCGACCCCTATACCAGCCACGGTCACGACGGACTGCTCGAAGGCGGCCGTATTCTCAACGACGCCACCATCGAGTCGCTCGTGCGCCAGGCGCTCGTGCAGGCCGAGGCGGGCTGCAACATCCTGGCCCCCTCCGACATGATGGACGGCCGGGTGGGCGCCATCCGCTCGGCTCTCGAGGAGCAGGGTTTCGAAGACGTCCTGATCATGTCCTACGCCGCGAAATATGCGAGCGGCCTGTATGGCCCTTTCCGGGATGCGGTCGGGTCGGCGGGCACGCTCGTGGGCGACAAGAAGACCTACCAGATGGATCCCGCCAACACCGATGAGGCCCTGCGCGAAGTAGAGCTCGATCTGGCCGAAGGCGCCGACATGGTGATAGTGAAACCCGGCCTGCCTTATCTTGACGTGCTTCACAGGATCAAGACGACCTTCGGGGTTCCGACCTTCGCTTATCAGGTCTCGGGGGAGTACGCGATGATCATGGCCGCGGCCGAAAACGGCTGGCTGGACGGCTCGCGCGTGATCGACGAGTGTCTTCTCGCCTTCAAACGGGCCGGTGCCGATGGAATCCTGACCTATTTCGCCCTGGACGCCGCCCGGCGGATCAAGGCCGGCGGTTGACGAATCTCCCAATCCTGCATTCCCGTGATTCCAGGACCGGAAGCCATAGACCGCGACCGTGCCCCATGCGGGTGAACCATCATGACGCTGAAAGCGGCCAGAACCGTCGCGACGATCCTGCGTGACACGATTGCCAACTGGATCGCCAACGACGCTCCGCAAATGGGCGCCGCGCTCGCCTACTACTTCATCTTTTCCGTCGGGCCGGCACTCGTCCTGGCCGTAACCGTCGCCGGCTCGTTCCTCGGCGAGGCCGCCGTACGCGAACAGGTCGTCGGCGAATTCCGGACCCTCGTCGGTCCGGAAGGCGCCCGCGTGATCGAGCTACTCATGGTCCGCGTCTATCGCGGCGAGTTCGAGCTTCCTCGCCATCGTCATCGGCACCGTCACTCTCGTCTTCGCGGCGAGCGGCGTCGTCTTCCAGCTAAAATCCGCCCTCAACCGGATCTGGCAGGTCGTGCTGCCTTCGGGCGTGATCCGCCACTGGCTGCGCGGCTACCTCATCTCGCTCACCATCATCCTCGGCCTGAGCGTCCTGCTCATCGTCGCGGTGGTGACGAGCACGGGCATCGCCGTCCTCGGCAAGTATATCCCATTCGCATTGCCGGCCTTCGGCGGGCGCGCGATGAATTTCCTGACCTCGCTTGCCATCTTTACCGTCGTCTTCGCCATGACCTTCAAATGGCTTCCCGATACTTACGTCGCCTGGCGCGACGTGTGGCTGGCAGCCATCGTGACGTCGCTCCTGTTCGAGCTCGGCAGGCTGGCGATCGCCTACTACATCGGTACCCGCGGCATCGCCTCGGCCTATGGCGCCGCCGGCTCCCTCGTCGTCCTGCTGATTTGGGTCTACTACTCCGCCCAGATCATCTTCTTCGGGGCGGAGCTCGCCTACGTGCTGGCGCGCCGGCGCAGTGAGCGGGCGTTGGCGGCCAGTCCCCCGTCCCAGGCATAGCCAGCCCCATCCGTGTGGTGGAACCCACCGCTTCCAATGGCGTTGACGATCCAGCCGAATGGAATTTTTCAGGAACTGGAGTCATTTCCATGAACAGAAGGACCAAGCGACGGATTGAGGTTCAATCCCTGCCCGACACGACTTCACTCAAGGTCATCCTGGCCGTCCTTCTGCTCTCCATAGCCGCCTGCGGCGCCACCATCGCCTCCACGCTCACCGGCGGCTGAGGCTTTCCGCGGCGCGCAGCCGGGCGATCAGGCTGGAGGTATCCCAGCGCCGCCCGCCCATGGCCTGAACCTCCGAGTAGAACTGGTCGACGAGCGCCGTAACCGGCAGGTGCGCTCCCGTCCGCCGCGAATGGGCGAGGCAGATGCCGAGGTCCTTGCGCATCCAGTCGACCGCGAAGCCGAATTCGAACGAGTTCGCGATCATCGTCTTGTGCCGGTTTTCCATCTGCCAGGATCCGGCGGCGCCTTTGGAGATCACCTCCACCACCGCTTCCATGTCGAGACCCGCCTTCATGCCGAAGTTGACGGCCTCGGCCAGGCCCTGAACGAGCCCGGCGATTGCGATCTGGTTCACCATCTTGGCGAGCTGGCCCGAGCCCGACGGACCGAGGAGCTTGCGCATCCGCGAATAGGCGGCGATGAGAGGTTCGCATTTCGCGTAGTGGTCGGCATCGCCGCCGCACATGACGGTGAGCACGCCGTTCTCGGCTCCCGCCTGGCCGCCCGACACCGGTGCATCGATGAAGCCGATCTTCCGTTCGACGGCCTTGGCATGCAGCTCCTCGGCGACGTCAGCCGAGGCCGTGGTGTGATCGATGAAGACGGAGCCGGCTTTCATCGCGGCGAAGGCGCCGTCCGGGCCGATCGTGACGTCGCGCAGATCGTCATCCGCGCCGACGCAGGAGAAGACGAAATCCGCCCCGCGCGCCGCCTCGGCCGGGCTCGCCGCCCGTTTGCCGCCGAATGCGCCGACCCATTTGTCCGCTTTTTCTCCGGTCCGATTGTAGACCGTCGCCGGATGGCCGCCTTTTTTCGCGAGGTGACCGGCCATCGGATAGCCCATGACGCCCAAACCGATCCACGCAAAGCTTTGAGCCATCGTTTCTCCTCCGCGGTCCTGAGGCATGTACCGGCAATCGATCCGGCCAGCGGCCAAGCGTCTCAACTAACGGCTATCGCGTCGTGTTACAACCCGATCCGGATGGACCGCCGGTGATGAAAGGCAAGGACGTCGATGGGCCCGACCTTCAACGACATCGAAGCTGCAAGAGCCATACTCAAGGGACACGTCGTGCGCACCCCGCAGCTCCGGTCCGCCAAGCTGTCGGAAATGACGGGCGCCGAGATCTTCGTGAAGTTCGAGAACCTGCAGGTCACCAACTCGTTCAAGGATCGCGGCGCCTATGTGAAGCTTGCGAGCCTTTCGGCAGCGGAGAAGAAGATCGGGGTCATCGCCATGTCGGCCGGCAATCACGCCCAGGCGGTCGCCTACCATGCCAAGCGCCTCGGTATCCCGGCGACCATCGTGATGCCCGAGACGACGCCGGCCACCAAGATCGAGCGCACGCGCGCTCATGGCGCCGAGGTGATCCTGTCGGGAGAGACGCTTGCCGATGCCCAGGTCACCGCCGAAGCGATCGTGCGGAAGAAGAAACTGCTTCTAATCCATCCCTACGACGACGACCGCATCATCGCCGGCCAAGGGACGATCGGCATTGAGATGCTCGAGGACGAGCCCGAGCTCGACGTCATCGTCGTCCCGATCGGCGGCGGCGGCGTCATGTCGGGAACGGCGCTCGCCGCCAAGCACCTGAAGCCGCGGATCCGGATGGTGGGATGCGAGGTCGAGCTCTATCCGTCGATGCATTCCGCCCTGCGCGGCGCACCCGCGAAGTGCGGCGGCTCGACGCTGGCGGAAGGCATCGCGGTCAAGAACGTCACCGAGCGGACGGTGTCGATGTGCAAGCGGTTCGTGGACGAGGTCCGCCTGGTGAGCGAGTCGTACATCGAGCAGGCGGTGATGGCCTATCTGTCCGATCAGAAAACCCTGGCCGAAGGCGCCGGCGCCGCCGGCCTCGCGGCGGTGATGGCCGATCCCGACTCGTTCCGCGGGCTGCGCGTCGGTCTGGTCCTTTGCGGCGGCAACATCGATCCGCGCATCCTCTCCTCGGTAATCACCCGCGAGCTGCAGCGCGAGATGCGCATTGTCAGCCTCCGCATCACCATCGACGACCGGCCGGGCGTCCTCGGAAGGATCTCGAGCCTCATGGGCCAGAACGGCGCCAACATCCTCGAAGTCTCCCATCGCCGAATGTTCCTGGACATCCCGGCCAAGGGCGCCGAGCTCGAGATCATGATCGAAACACGCGACCGGGACCATGCGGCGTCGATCGTGCAATTGATCGAGCGGGAGGGGTTCACGGCCCGCGTGCTCGACGCCCCGGCCGGCCGCGAGGTCCATTGAGGTGCTTTTCAGCCGGCCCGGGCGCGAATAAGATGTCGCTTCGAGGTCATCTCCGGAGCAGGCCGTGAGCATCGAACGCCGCAACTTTCCGCAATTCTTCATTACGGGCGCCGCCCCTTGTCCCTATCTGCAGGGCAAGATGGAACGAAAGGTGTTCACCCATCTCATTGGCCAGGACGCCAAGACGCTGAACGACCTCCTCTCCCAGGGCGGATTCCGGCGGAGCCAGAACATCGCCTACCGTCCCGCCTGCGACGGCTGCGGCGCCTGCGTGTCGGTGCGCGTTCCGGTTCGCCTGTTTCGATGGACCCGCAGCTTCAAGCGCAATGCGCAGGCCAACAAGGATCTCGTCGCGCGGATCGTCCCCGCCAAGGCCGCGTCCGAGCAGTATGCCTTGTTCCGGTCCTACATCGATGCCCGCCACTTCGATGGCGGCATGGCGGATATGACGATGCTCGACTTTTCCGCCATGGTCGATGAATCCTTCGTCGACACCCGCATGGTCGAATATCGCCTGCCGCGGACGGGCCGGCGTCGGACGGACGGCAGGCTCGTGGCCTCGGCGCTGTTCGATGTGCTCGAGGACGGCATCTCACTCATCTATTCGTTCTACGATCCCGACATCGCGTCGCGCAGTCTCGGCACCTACATGATTCTCGACAGCATCATGCGGGCAGAACAGCTCGGTCTCTCCTATGTCTATCTCGGCTATTGGGTGAGCGGATCGGGCAAGATGGGCTACAAGGCGCGCTTCCTGCCCCAGGAACGGCTCATGCGCGACGGCTGGCTGCTCGTCCAGAAATAGATCAGGAATCGCTACTTGACTGTGCGATACGGTTGCGTTCAATTCGGCGCTGATCGAGTTCCCGAATCCCTTCTTTTTAGGAATATTCTGGGCTTCACATACATATAGATGGCGTTCGATTCGTGCGGGTTCGCACGGTGGATGTTGAGTTTCTCCCCTGTTCGTCGACGGTCGTCCGAATCCCGCTGAATGACAGCTTCTTCTCGCCTTGAAATGAACCATCGCCGCGGACTGGCAATCACGGCCATCGGCGGCCTGCTCTTCACGCTCGACGTTCCACTTCTGCGCCTGGCAGCCGGCGACCAGTGGACGATGATCTTCGCCCGCGGCATTTTCCTGGCCTCTGCGATCACGCTCTGGTGGGTGCTTTTCCGCAGGAGCTACGGAGGCCGGATGCCGTTCATAAACGGCTGGCCCGGCGCCATAGTGGCCCTGACCAACACGATCGCCAACATCATGTTCATCGCCGCGGTCACCAAGACGACGGCAGCCAATCTCGTGTTCATCCTGGCGCTCAACCCGATCTTCTGCGCCGTCATCGGCTGGCTGTTCCTGCGCGAGCGGATGTCATTCGTCGTGTGGGCCTCGATCGCCCTGTCGCTCCTCGGCGTCTCCATCATCGTCTGGGATGGACTGGCGACCGGCACCTATCTCGGGGACTCACTCGCTGTCGGCGTCGCCTTGTGCACCGCCATCGGCCTCACCGTCGTTCGCCAATCGGGACGCAACGTCGTGCCCAGCCTTGCGGTCGGCAGCCTCGCCTCCGCCATGGTCGCCTACGTCTTCCTCGGGGCCAACCCGTCGAGCCTCTCCATGGAGAGCTGGGGCTGGCTGGCGCTGAACGGTCTCTTGGTCATTCCCCTCGCCTCGGGCCTCATCGCGCTGGGACCGAAATATATTCCGGCGCCCGAGGTCGCCATGTTCTTCCTGCTTGATACCGTCTTCACCCCGGTCTGGATCTGGTTCATCTTCGGCGAACTCCCCACCTTCAATGCCTTCATCGGCGGGATGATTATTTTCCTGACGCTGCTTGCCCTCGGCATCTGGCGCCTGGCCGGCAAGACCGAGACCGAGCCCGAAACGACCGTTCCTCCCCACCCCGTCTGATTGCATCTGCACCAATTCGGCACCTGCTGGGCCCCCTAGTGCGGTGGCACCAAACTTGCTTAACGTCCTTTAACTAACCGGTTTTGGGCACCTCGTGAGGGTCCGATGCTGAACGGCCTAGCCAACCCCCTTGCCGCCGCGCGGGTCGTCGACTCGCTTTACCGGCAGGCCCGGCACTTCGGAATCCGCATCGAGACCTCGGGCGATTTCGAGGCATTTGCGGCTTTGCGCAGGACCGTCCGCGCCGAGCCTGTGTCCCCGTTCTTCGACCCCAGCGTCACCCAGCTCGATGCCACCAAGGGCTTTTGGACCGTGGGCTACGATGCCGCGAACAAGGTTGTGTCGCTGCAGGCGTTCCGGATCGATACGGTCGATACGAGCCTCGCCGACTGGGCCCTAGGCTTCGTCATCGGCATCTATGTCAAGCGCGGTGAGATCATCGTGCCTTCGAAGACCCGCCCGCCCCGCAATTCCATTGCCGAGCGCATCAAGGGCCGCGTCGTCTATCATGGCGAGATCTGGATCGCCAAGGAGGTCCGCCAGCGCCAGGCGGTCGAGACGATCCCGCTGCTCGGCATGCTGATCGCCGCTATCAAATGGAACCCGGATGCCGTATGGGGGATCGTGGAAGACTCAATGGCCACCAAGGGCTTCGTGACCCGCATCGGCTACGCTCATCTCGAGCGCGGCTTCTTCGAGTGGCAGTGGCTGCCGCAAGGTGCCGAAGCCCGGGAGTGGCTCGCCCTGAGCGAGCGCCCCGACCTCGAGTTCATGATCGAGGAGCGTGCCGCTACACTATCCTGATGTCGACCGGGGCGACCTGGCTGACGACGGACACGCCTTTGCGGCCGTCCGGAAGGTGATGCGGCAGGATCACCCGCTGATAGGGAAACCAGACGACCGATCCGTCCGGCGTCGTCATCGCCGCGATGACGTGGTCGTAGTGCGGCTGACCGGTGGCGACCACCTTTCCGTAGGCTTCGCTGACCAGGTAATCGTAGGAGAGGCCGTTGATGCACGGATAGGAGACGGGATGAAATCCGTACACCTTGGCGATCGGCGTCTCGCTGCCGATGCGGCCGACGCGGAACTTCCTGTGCACCTCGTCGAGCACGCAGTCGATGCTGAAATCCGGCAGCACGGCGCGGTCCTTGAGTGCGTTGCGCAGGAGCAGCGGGATGTCCTTGCGAGCCGGATCGGCTTCGCGGACGAAGGTCCGCTGCGTCAGGTGGATGTCGCTCTTTGCGATGATGGTGCTGACGCGGGTCTTGGCTTCATCGGTGGACTCGACGTCCTCCTCGAACCAACCCATGAGGAAGTAGCGCAGCTTGAACGGCGGCGGGAAGTAGTCGATGGATTCGACGACGTGGAACAGAGTCGCCCAGTTCGGTGAGAACACCGACCATTTGATTTCCGTGCCGTCCGGCCCGAGCACGATCTTCGCCATGCCGTCCCATTGCAGGGCGCGCTCTTCGATGGCTCGCGGCTCCGCGTCGCCCTGCGGCGGCGCCGAGAGCTTGCCATTTGCGACCCATACGACCTCGTTCGACATGACGCTCCAAGCGCACGGCGTGGACGGTTTTCGAGGAATTTCAGAAGCCGCCCGATTGTGAGTATTCGCTTTTCGCCGCGCCAGTCGAGCAGTTGAGCAATTCAGTGCAAAAATTGTGTTAAGTTTTCCGACGTCCCTTAGAGGTTGCATCAGGGTGGTGGCGCAGACTCTGGGATGAGTGGTATCGAAAATCTTGGCTGTTCGACCCCTGAACATCAACCGGACGTTAAGAGCCTGCAGGATATTGATACAGCGGGTGATTATTGAGTGAGTGGGTGGGTGATGACTGCACTGAGTACGCTTGCCAAACCGGACCTTACGGCGGACACAAATAGGACCTTAATTGGTAAAGGTGTCGACTTCGCCGAAGACATTCGAATGATCGTGCCGCTTACGCGTGACTTTCCTGCCTGGCATTTCGCGATGCTGAACGATCAGGATCGCAACACCGCCATCGAATATACGATTTCCAGGCTCGATCTTGCGGACAAGATCGTCTTCGAGATCGGCACCGGCTGCGGGCTCATAGCACTTCTTTTCGCCAAGTACGGCGCCCGCCACGTCTATACCTGCGAGATCAACGCCAAGATGGCCGAGATCGCCCGGGCCGTCATCGGCGGCACCGAGCACAGGAATAACATCACGCTCTATTGCAGCGACTCGACGAGCGTCATCGAGCGCGGCCTTCTCCCGGGTTCGCCGGACTTCATCTTCACCGAGACGCTCGATTGCGGCGTGGTCGGCGAGGGTTTCTGGTCGGTGTCGCGCGACATTCGCGCCGTGGCCGGCCCCCGGACGCTTGTCGTTCCGAGCCGCATCCTCCAATACGGCATGCTGGTCGAGGCGCCGACCCTCATGAAGCTCAATCGCGTCCATTCCGCCTGCGGCTTCGACATATCGCCTCTCAATGCCTATTCGACGCGCACCTATTTTCCGGTGCGCGAGAAGCTCTACGACTACACGCCCCTCTCCGAGGCGTTCCTGATGCACGAATATTCCTACCTGTCGGAGAAGCCGACCGTGCCGTGCACTGTACTCGCCTACCGGTCGGGGACCGCCGACGGCGTGCTGAGCTGGTTCGAAGCGGAGTTCGGCGATGAGACGGTCACCAACAGTCCGGGCACGCACGGCCACTGGCACCAGGCCTTCCACCCCTTCGATCGCCGGTTGGAGATTTCGGCTAAGGAGGACGTGCCGCTGATCGTCGACGAGCACGGCCACGTCTCGATGCTGAAGCGCTAGCTAGCCGAACCGGTTGCTCTTCGGGAATCCCTTGGGCGCGAGCCGCCCGGCTTGGGCACGTTCACCGACCCAGTCCCGAAGATCGGTATTGGTGAAGTTCCGCCCGGAGGAGTCGGTCCAGTTCAAGCCTTCCTTCAGATTGAACGCACGGATGTCGGATAGGCCGCCGTCCTTGTATTTCTGCAGCCTGACCCCCTTGCCGCGCGCCATTTCCGGAACGTCGGCTATGGGAAAGATGATCATCTTGCGGTTTTCGCCGATCGCCGCGACATGCGTCGAATTGGCCGCCACGAAGCTGCACGCCTGCGCCTCCACTGGCACCTTGACGTTGAGCACCTGCTTGCCCTTGCGCGTCGTGGCCGCGCACTCGCCTTCCGAAACGATGAACCCGTCCCCATGGCTCGACGCGACGAGGAGCCGGCGGGACGGATCGTGGACGAACAGGGCGACGATGGTATCGGTTGCCTCGAGGTCGGCCATCAGGCGCACCGGCTCGCCATGGCCGCGGCCGCCCGGCAGTTTCGACGCTTCAAGCGTATAGAACCGGCCGGCCGAGGACATCAGCATCACCTTGTCCATCGTCGTCGCCCGGACGACGAACTTGACGCGGTCGCCCTCCTTGAAGGTTAGCCCCTGAACCTCCTCGATATGGCCTTTGAGGGTTCGGATCCACCCCTTCTCCGAGCACACGACCGTCACGTCTTCCTTCTCGACCAGCGCCTGCTCGGCATCCATGTCGACTTCCGGCGGCATCGCGAAGTCGGTGCGCCGCCGTCCGAGTGGCGTCTTTTTCCCGTACTTGTCGCGGATCGATTTGATCTCGTCGGCGATGCGCTGCCATTGGGCGTCGTCCGATTTGAGCAGCTTCTTGAGATCCTCTTCCTCCTTCTTGAGGCCCTCGTGTTCGCTGCGGATCTCGAACTCCTCGAGCTTGCGCAGGGCCCTGAGCCGCATGTTGAGGATCGACTCCGCCTGAAGGTCGCTGAGCTTGAACCGCTTCATTAGCGCCGGCTTCGGCTCGTCTTCGCGCCGTATGATGCGGATGACCTCGTCGATGTTGAGATAGGCAATCAGGTAGCCGTCCAGGATCTCCAGCCGCCGCGCGATCTCGCCGAGCCGGAACTTCGAGCGCCGGACCAGCACCTCCTTCCGGTGATCGAGCCACTCGTGCAGGGCATCCTTGAGCGACAGTACCGCCGGCACCTTGCCGCGGCTGAGCACGTTCATGTTGAGAGGGATGCGGGATTCGAGCTCCGTCGTATGGAACAGCGATTCCATCAGGATGACCGGATCGACGCTCCGGCTCTTCGGTTCGAGAACCAGCCGGATGTCTTCCGCCGACTCGTCGCGCACATCGGCCAGCAGCGGCAGCTTTCTTTGCGACAGCAACTCGGCGATCCGCTCGATGAGGCGGCCTTTCTGCACCTGGTAGGGAATCTCGCTGATCACGATCTGCCAGGTCCCGCGCCCCGTTTCTTCCTTCCTCCACCGCGCCCGCACACGGAACGATCCGCGCCCGGTCTTGTAGGCCTCGAGGATCGTCGTGTGGTCGTCGACTATGATGCCTCCCGTCGGGAAATCGGGCCCGGGAACGAACTGCACAAGCTTCTGCACCGTTGCGTTTGGTGTCTTGATCAGGTGCAGGGCGGCCTCGCACAACTCGGCGGCGTTGTGCGGCGGGATCGAGGTCGCCATGCCGACGGCGATGCCGTTTGCGCCGTTGGCGAGGAGGTTCGGAAACGCTCCCGGCAGGACGACGGGTTCCTCGCTCTCACCGCTGTAGTTTGGACGGAAATCGACGGTCGCCTCGTTGAGGCCTTCGAGCAGCGCCTGTGCCACCTCGGTCAGCCGCGCTTCCGTGTAGCGGTAGGCCGCCGCGTTGTCGCCGTCGATATTGCCGAAGTTCCCCTGGCCCTCGACCAGCGGATAGCGTGACGCGAAGTCCTGCGCCAGTCGCACCAGGGCATCGTAGATCGCCTGGTCGCCATGCGGATGGAACGAGCCCATGACGTCGCCGACGATCTTGGCGCACTTCTTGAATGTCGTGCCTGGATCGAGTCGCAGGATCTGCATGCCGTACAGGATGCGGCGGTGCACCGGCTTCAGACCGTCGCGCGCATCGGGCAGCGCGCGATGCATGATCGTCGACAGCGCGTAGGCGAGGTAGCGCTCCTCCAGCGCCTCCCGGAGATTCACGCTCTCGACCGATTCGGGTTGCGGCGGATCGATTCGTTTGCCCATCGGCTACCGTCCTCGAGAATTTCGCTATCGCATATCAGATCGTCGTCGATTCGCGACGGTTATAGACCTAGAGCCGATGAATGGCGACCTGGCACAGCGGCCTTTTGCCCCACAGGGACTCAGCGCCGCGCCTGACGGACGTGCGCACCGTTTCGCGCACCAGATTGTCGTCGCGTCTTCGAGCCCGCGGCATCGAGTCGAGCGCCGTCAACGTCACTTCGAGCAGGAAGTCCTCGAACGGCGTCCCCTCTTCGTCGGCCGGCGGGATGCCTTCGGCCCGGATGGCGGGACCGCTCACGATGAGGCCCTTCTGATCGAGAACCAGGCTCACGAAGACGATGCCGACGAAGGAGAGCTTGCGCCGCGCCCGCGCCGGGCCGTCGAAGGCGGGCACCAGGAGGTTGCCGTCGACGTGAAGGCGGCCCGCCGGGACCCGATCGATGATGGTTCTGGGCTCCGGCGCCAGCCTCAGGATTTCACCGTCGCGCAGGATCATGGTTTCGGGCACCCCGGCTGCGGCCGCGAACTTCGCATGTTCCTGCAGGTGCCAGGCCTCGCCGTGCATGGGCACCACGAGGCGCGGCCGTAGCCATCGATAGAACTCCGCGAGCTCGCCCTGGCGCGGGTGTCCCGACGTGTGGACAGGTGCCTGGTCGGGCGTGATGATGGTGATGTCCTGGCGGGCGAAGTTGTTGATGACGGCGCTCACTGCCTTCTCGTTGCCGGGAATGGTGCGCGACGAGAACACGACCGTGTCACCGGGCTCGAGCTCCACCAGTGGATGCGAGCCGTCGGCGATCCGTGCCAGCGCCGCCCGCGGCTCACCTTGGCTGCCCGTGCACAGCAGCATGGTTTTCTCGGGGGGCAGGTATCCCGCGTCCTCTTCGGGAACGATCTCGCCGATGTCGCGCAGCAGGCCCACGGCCTTGGCGGCGTCGATCATGGTGCGCATGGCCCGGCCGACGACGGCGACCTCCCGCCCGTGCCGGCGAGCCGCCCGCAGCGCCGAGTCGAGCCGGCCGATGTGTGACGCGAACGTGGTGACGGCGATGCGTCCCGGCGCTGCCGCGACGACGGCATCGAGCGCTGCCGCCACCTGCGATTCCGACGGCGACATGCCCTGCCTCAGCACGTTGGTCGAATCGCAGATCAGCGCCACCAGCCCTTCCGCTCCGATGGCCCGCAGCCGGTCTTCGGCGAGCGGCGGAGGAATGGTCGGCGTGCGATCGATCTTCCAGTCGCCGGAATGAAGGACGCAGCCGTGCGGGGTCCGGATGGCAATCGCATTCGATTCCGGAATGGAATGGGTGACGGACACGAACTCGACCTCGAACGGGCCGAGACGCAGCCGGCCGTCGAGGGCCACCACCTCGAGCGGCACCTCGTCGATGAGGCCTGCCTCGAACAGCTTGCCCTTGAGAACCTCGGCGGCGAACGGCGTGCAGTAGACGGGCACCCGCAGCCGCTCCCACCACCAGGTCACGGCGCCGATGTGATCCTCATGCGCATGGGTCAGGACAATGGCGAGAAGGTTCTCTCGTTCCTTTTCGAGATAGCCGAGGTCGGGTACCACGACGTCGATTCCCGGTTCCGTCTCGTCCCCGAACTTCACGCCGAGATCGATGAGAATCCATTTGTGGTTTCGCGGCGTCCCGTAGCCATAGGCGTAGCAGTTCATCCCGATCTCGCCCATGCCGCCGAGCGGCAGGAAGACGAATTCCGGAACCGGCTCCGGCCGACCGCGACGCCCCTCGCTCATGCCGGCAGCCCGCTCTCGGCGGGTGAAGGCGCGACGTCCCCCGCCCGCACCACTTCCACCCCACCGCCATCGAGCCGCAGCAGCAGCGCGCCGTCGGCATTCAATCCCTCGAAGATGCCCTCCATCGTCTCGGCTCCCGCCTTGATGCTGATCCTGCGGCCGACCCCCGGGCACGCCGCCAGCCACTGCTTGCGAATGGTCTCAAAATCCTTGCCGTTGTTCCAGCGCCCAACGACTTCATCCATGTGGCGCGCGAGTTCTTCGAGGACCTGGCGGGCCGACGTTTCAACCCCGTGGCGGGCCAGCGCCGTGGCTCCGTAGCGCGTGCCGGAAGGCGCGTCGCTGACGTTGAGGCCGCATCCGACCACCACGACGGTCGACCCCTCCCTTGCAACAGACTCGAGGAGGATGCCGGCCACTTTGCCGTCCGGCAGAAGGACGTCGTTCGGCCACTTGAGCTCCACGGGCACGCCTGGCGGCAATAGGGTCTGCAACGCCGCCCGCACGGCGACCGGCGCCGCTAGGCTCAAGCCGGCGCAGTCGGGGGCTCGCACCGGCAGGGTGAGCAGCAGGCTGGCATAGAGATTCCCGCGGCGCGATTCCCATTGCCGCCCCTGCCTGCCGCGGCCCTGCAGCTGGCTGTCGGCCCAGATCCACAATGGCCCCTTCTCTCCCCTCGCCGACTGCCGGAGGGCCTCGGCGTTGGTGGAATCGATCTCCGCGACATGGAGTAGCCTGTAGCCTTGCGGCAGCAGCGGCTCGGTGCCGTTCATGCCGCTAGAGGAACAGCGACATGGCCGCCGATTGGGCGAGCGCCACGAACGGCTTGGCGAATAGGACGAAGCCTATGACGAAGATGCCCGCGAGCAGGATGACGAGGCGCACCTCGGCCGGCGGTTTCACGAAGCTGTCGACCGCTTCGTCGAAATAGATGAGCTTCACGATCCGCAGATAGTAGTAGGCGCCGACGACGCTCGCCACCATGCCGATCACCGCCAGCGGCACCAGGCCCGCCTTGATGGCGGCGAGGAAGACGAAGTACTTGCCGAAGAACCCGGCGAGCGGCGGGATGCCGGCCAGCGAGAACATGAACATCGCCATGATGAACGCCATGGTCTTGTCGGTTCGCGCCAGACCTGCGAGGTCCTGGATGTCCTCGACCTGGCCGTGGCTGCGCCGCATGGCCATGACGCAGGCGAACGTGCCGAGCGTCATGATGACGTAGATCGCCATGTAGATGATGACGCCGCGAACGCCCTCCTGGCTGCCGGCGGCGAGTCCGACCAACGCGTAGCCGACATGGCCGATCGACGAATAGGCGAGCAGTCGCTTGATGTTCCGCTGGCCGATGGCGGCGAATGCCCCGAGCACCATCGATGCGATGGAGATGAAGACGACGATCTGCTGCCAGTCGGCTGCCACCTGCGGGAACGGAGCGATCATGGCGCGCACGAATATGGCCATTGCGGCGACCTTGGGCGCAGCGGCGAAGAACGCCGTGACTGGAGTCGGCGAGCCTTCGTACACATCCGGCGTCCACATGTGGAAGGGCACCGCCGAAACCTTGAACGCAAGACCGGCGATGAGGAATACGATACCGAAGATGAGGCCCAGGCCGTCGTTCCCGGCGGTGACGTTCTGGGCGATGATGTCGAAGTTGGTCGAGCCGGCGGTGCCGTAGATCAGCGACGCTCCATAGAGGAGCATGCCCGACGAAAGCGCTCCGAGGACGAAATACTTGAGCCCGGCTTCCGACGACCGTGCATTGTCGCGGTCGAACGCGGCGACCACGTAGAGCGCCAGCGACTGGAGCTCGAGGCCCATGTAGAGGGCAATGAGGTCGTTCGCCGAAATCAGCATCAGCATGCCGGTTGTCGCAAGGAGAATGAGGACCGGATACTCGAAGCGCGCCATGCCCGCCGATTTCATGAAGTTGTGCGACAGTACCAGGGTGACGGCCGAGCCGAAGATCGCGAGCAGCTTCATCACTCTGGCGAACTGGTCGAGGACGAAGGCCCCTCCGAAGGCGCTGCGGTGCTCGGGCGGTATCCAGATCACCAGCGCCGCGGCGCCGGCGAGCGTGACAAGGGACAGCACGTTCGCCGTTTCCGCCGAGCCATTCCTCATGAAGACCCCGATCATGAGGATGACGATCGCTGCGACCGCCAGGAGGATTTCCGGCGCTGCGACGACCATTTCGGTTTCGATCGGCATGGGCAGCTCCGGCCTTCTAGGGTTGCATCCGGGCCTGGACGGCCGGTGCGAAGTCGCCAGCGACCTGCAGGTTCGCCAGCAGCGAATCGACGGACGCCGCAAAGATGTCCAGGACGGCGTTGGGGTAGAAGCCGAAATAGATCGTGAAGGCTAGAAGCGGCACCAGCGCCGCCATTTCGCGGGCGCTCATGTCCGGCATGTGGGCGAGCGCCGGCTTGTCGATCACGCCGAACACTACACGGCGATACAGCCACAGGGCATAGGCGGCCGACAGGATTACCCCGAGCGTCGCGAAGATGGCGACCGTCGAGTTGGCTTTGAAGGCGGCGACAAGCGCGAGGAATTCCCCGACGAAGCCGCTGGTTCCCGGCAGTCCGACATTGGCGAGCGTGAACACCATGAATGTCATGGCATAGAACGGCATGCGCTGCACGAGGCCTCCATATGCCGCGATCTCGCGCGTATGGAGCCGGTCGTAGACCACCCCGACGCACAAAAAGAGCGCGCCCGAAACGAGCCCGTGCGAGATCATCTGGAACAGCGCTCCGTCGATGCCTTGCCGGGTCATCGTGAAGATCCCGATCGTCACGAAGCCCATATGGGCGACCGACGAATAGGCGACCAGCTTCTTCATGTCCTCTTGCACGAGAGCGACGAGCGAGGTGTAGACGATGGCGACGACCGAAAGCGTGTAGACGAGTGGTGTGAACATCACCGACGCATCGGGGAACATCGGTATCGAGAACCGTATGAATCCGTAGCCGCCCATCTTCAGGAGAATGGCCGCAAGGATGACCGACCCTGCAGTCGGCGCCTCGACATGCGCGTCCGGAAGCCACGTGTGGACCGGCCACATGGGAAGCTTCACGGCGAATGAGGCGAAGAACGCGAGCCACAGCCACGTCTGCATGGAGGCCGGAAAGTTCGCCTCCTTGAGCAGCACGGCGATGTCGGATGTGCCCGAATGCCAATACATGGCGAACATCGCGAGCAGCATGAGCAGCGAGCCGAGCAGCGTGTAGAGGAAGAATTTGAAGCTGGCATAGACCCGTCGCGGCCCGCCCCAGATGCCGATGATCAGGAACATCGGGATGAGGCCGGCCTCGAAGAAGAGGTAGAACAAGAAGAGGTCCGTCGCTGTGAACACGCCGACCATCATGGTCTCGAGGACCAGGAAGGCGATCATGTACTCCTTCACGCGCCAGCGGATCGTCCAGCTCGCCAGGATGCAGATCGGCATGAGGAAGGTGGTAAGCAGCACGAATGGCATTGAAATGCCGTCGACGCCGAGCCGGTAGCTGGCGAAGTTGCCGAGCCACGCATGCTCCTCGACGAACTGGAAGCCGGCCTGGGCGGGATCGAAGTCGATCCAGAGGTTGATCGACAGGAGGAAGGTGATCACCGTCGTGAACAGCGCCGTCCACCGCATGTTGCGCAATGCAGTCTCGTCCTCGCCGCGGACCACCAGCACGAACAGAGCGCCGATGAGCGGCAGAAAGGTCACCAGGGTGAGGATCGGCCAGCTCGGCATCAGTGTGCGCCCCAGAACATGAAGAAGGTGATGAGGGCCGCCAGCCCGATCAGCATGGCGAAGGCATAGTGGTAGACGTAGCCGGTCTGCAGGCGGATGACGTTGCGCGTCACGTCGAGTACGCGGGCCGACACGCCGTCCGGGCCGATGCCGTCGATGATGAGGCCGTCACCCTTTTTCCACAGGATCCGGCCGAGACAGATGGCAGGCCGCACGAAGATCCGATCATAAAGCTCGTCGAAATACCACTTGTTGAGGAGGAACTGATAGATCGGCCAATGCGTCTCTGCGAGCCGCCGCGGCAGTTCCGGGCGCAAGACGTAAAAGATGTAGGCCAGCCCGAATCCCGCCGCCATCATGGCCGTCGGCGCCCACTTGACCCACACCGGTACATGGTGGATGGCAGTGATGACCTCGTTCTCCGGCGCGCGATAGATGGCGTTGCTCCAGAACAGGCTTTCCTCGTGGCCGATGAAATATTCGGCGAACAGCATCCCTGCGAACAGCGATCCCGCCGCCAGCAGGTAGAGCGGAACCAGCATCACGGAAGGCGACTCGTGCGCCTTGCTCATAACCTCGCGCGGCACGCGCGTCCGCCCGTGGAATGTCATGAACATGAGCCGCCATGAATAGAAGGACGTGAGGAAGGCACCGACGACTAGCAGCACGAACGCGAACTCGGCGATGCCGGAATGATGCGCAAATGCCGATTCGATGATGGCGTCTTTCGAGAAGTAGCCTGCGGTCAGGGGGAATCCGGTCAGCGCCAGGGTACCGATCAGCATCATCACCCATGTGATCCTGAGCCGTCCGGCGAGGCCGCCCATGTTCCGCATGTCCTGTTCTCCCGCCAGGGCGTGGATGACCGAACCGCTGCCCAGGAATAGCAGCGCCTTGAAGAAGGCATGGGTGAAGAGATGGAAGATGCCGATCCCGTAGGCGCCCGTGCCCAGCGCCACGAACATGTAGCCGAGCTGCGAGCATGTCGAATAGGCGATGACGCGCTTGATGTCGTTTTGAACCAAGCCCACCGTGCCGGCGAAGAACGCCGTGACGGCGCCGGTCAGTATGACGAACGTCTGGGCCGTCGGAGCCACCTCGTAGATGGGCGACAGCCGCGCCACGAGGAAGACGCCGGCGGTCACCATGGTCGCCGCATGGATGAGCGCCGAGACCGGCGTCGGCCCTTCCATGGCATCGGGCAGCCAGGTATGGAGCAGGAACTGGGCCGATTTGCCCATGGCGCCCATGAACAGGAGAAGCGCGATCACGGTGATCGTGTCGGCCTGGAAACCAAGAAATTCCAGGGGCTTACCGACGACCGCCGGCGCTGCGTTGAAAATCGTGTCGAGGTCGATCGAGCCAAACACCGCGAAGCAGGCGAAGATGCCGAGCGCGAAGCCGAAGTCTCCGATCCGGTTCACGATGAAGGCCTTCATGGCCGCCGCGTTGGCCGAGGGTCGCTGGTACCAGAAGCCAATCAGGAGATAGGAGGCGAGGCCGACGCCTTCCCAGCCGAAGAACAGCTGCACCAGGTTGTCGGATGTGACCAGCATCAGCATCGCGAAGGTGAACAGCGACAGGTAGGCAAAGAACCGTGGCTGGTGCGGATCGTGGCTCATGTAGCCGATCGAATAGACGTGGACCAGCGACGACACCGTCGTCACCACGACCAGCATGACTTGCGTCAGCGTGTCGACCCGGAGCGACCAGTCCGCGATCAGATCGCCCGAGTGGATGAACGGGAAGAGCGCCACCTTGAGCGTCTCGCCGCCATGCAGCGATCCGAGGAACGAGACCCACGACAGGACCGCCGTGACGACCAGCAGCGCGGAGGTGAGATAGCCGGGCCACGCCGGCGAATGATGGTGATCGTGTCCGTGCCCGTGTGCCTCACCGTGGCCTCCGCCGTTGCCGTGCCCGTGTGCCGAGTCGATGTCGATCCTCGGGCTGCGCGCCACGGCCTGCGGCAGGGCCGTGCCGATGAGCCCGGCCAGGATGGCGCCGACGAGCGGCAGGAAGACGATGAGCTGGTACACGGTTCTCCTAGCCCTTCATCAGGTTGATGTCTTCGACGGCGATCGTTCCCCGATTGCGGAAGTAGGTGACCAGGATGGCAAGCCCGATTGCCGCCTCGCCCGCCGCGACGGTCAGCACCAGGAGCGCGAAGATCTGCCCGGCCAGGTCGTTGAGAAACGCGGAGAAAGCCACGAGATTGATGTTCACCGCAAGCAGCATCAGCTCGATCGACATCATGATGACGATGACGTTCTTGCGGTTGAGGAAGATGCCGAAGATGCCGATCGTGAACAGGATGGCGGCAAGGGTGAGGAAATGGGAAAGCCCGATGGTCAGCATCAGATGCCCTGCCCCGGCTTGACCTGCCGCACCTCGATCGCGGTGGCCGGATCACGGCCGACCTGCTGGCCGATGTTCTGCCGTTTTACGCCTTCCTTGTGGCGAAGCGTCAGGACGATCGCACCGATCATCGACACGAGCAGGACGAGCCCCGCCGCCTCGAAATAGTAGACGTATTGCGTATAGAGGATGCGCCCGATCGCTTCCGTGTTGGTCATGCCGTCGGCCGGCGGGGCGGGCGCGGCGACTGCGGCCGTCGCATCCGGCAGGATCGACCAGGTGCCAAGGACCAGCGCCAGCTCCACCAATAGGATGAGGCCGATCGTGCCGCCGATCGGCAGGTAGTTGAGCATGCCCTGCCTCAGCTCGGCGAAGTCGATGTCCAGCATCATCACCACGAACAGGAACAGTACCGCGACGGCGCCGACATACACGACGACGAGGATCATCGCCAGGAACTCGGCACCGAGCAGCAGGAAGAGCCCGGCGCTGTTGAAGAAGCACAGGATCAGGAACAGCACCGAGTGAACCGGATTGCGCGACGTGATCACCATGACCGCCGAAGCGACCGCGACGGTGGCGAAAATATAGAAGAACAGACCCGCGCCTATCATCGTTTGTCGAATCCCCTCCTCACCACGCTATCGGTAGGGCGCATCGAGCGCGATGTTTCTCGCGATCTCGCGTTCCCACCGGTCGCCGTTGGCAAGCAGCTTCTGCTTGTCGAACAGGAGCTCTTCCCGTGTCTCCGTCGCGAACTCGAAATTCGGCCCCTCGACGATCGCATCGACCGGGCACGCCTCCTGGCAGAAGCCGCAATAGATGCACTTCACCATGTCGATGTCGTAGCGCGTCGCCCGCCGCGTGCCGTCGTTGCGCCGTGGGCCCGCCTCGATGGTGATCGCCTGGGCCGGGCAGATGGCCTCGCATAGCTTGCACGCGATGCATCGCTCTTCGCCATTCGGATACCGTCGCAACGCATGCTCGCCGCGGAACCGCGGCGACAGCGGGTTCTTCTCGAACGGATAGTTGATCGTCGCTTTGGGCGCGAAGAAATAACGCATGGCTAGGACGATCGCCGAAACGAACTCGGCGAGGAAGAGCGCTCTTCCGGCACGTGCCAGTTTCATGGCTTCGGCTCCCGGCTCATTGCATCATGTTCCTGACGAACGCGCCAAACATATGCTCTCCGAACAATAGGCCAAGGATGGGCAGGAGAACGAGGCTCTGCACCTTGAGGATTTGCATGACGATGGCGGGATCGGTTCCCTGCCGCCCCGTCACCTTCCTGAGCTCGTGCCGCTTGCGCACCGCCGGATAGACCAGCCGGTCGGCGATGATGACTTCCAGAAAGCCGATCACCGCCGCTGCAAGGCCGATGAGGATGCTGATGGGCGTGATCGCGATCATGGCTCCTCACGGCGTCCAGTCCATGGCGACCAGCACTCCCGCCGTCAGCGCCACCCACAGGATGGAGAACGGCAGGAACACTTTCCAGCCGAGGCGCATGAGCTGGTCGTAGCGATATCGCGGGACGATTGCCTTGACGAGGGCGAACATGAAGAAGACGAAAATTACCTTGACGAGAAACCAGACGACGCCTGGGATCCAGGTGAACGGCGCTACTGCGAACGGCGCCTGCCAGCCCCCGAGGAACATGATCGTGGTCAAGGCGCACATCGTCGTGATGGCCACGTATTCGCCGAGCATGAACAGAAGATACGGCGTCGAAGAGTATTCGACCATGAAGCCGGCAACGAGCTCCGATTCTGCCTCGACCAGATCGAAGGGCGGCCGGTTCGTTTCCGCCAGAGCCGAGATGAAGAAGATGACGAACATCGGCAGCAGCGGCAGCCAGTACCAGTTCAGGATACTCGCCCATGGAATGCCGAGCTTCGTCGCAAGCCCGATCTCCTGCGCTTTGACGATTTCGGTGAGGTTGAGCGAGCCGGCGCACAGGAGCACCGTGATGATCACGAAGCCGATCGAGACTTCGTACGACACCATCTGGGCCGCCGAGCGCAGGGCGGCGAGGAAAGGGTACTTCGAGTTGGAAGCCCAGCCGCCCATGATCACGCCATAGACGCCGAGCGACGATATGGCGAACAGGAACAGGATGCCGACGTTGATGTCGGCGATCGACCATCCCTCCGCCAGCGGAATTACCGCCCAGGCCGAAAGCGCCAGCACGCAGGTCACGAGGGGGGCGATGACGAAAACGCCCTTGTTGGCGCCGTCGGGTATCACGACCTCCTTGAAAACGAACTTCAAAAGGTCTGCGAACGACTGGAACAGCCCCCACGGGCCGACGACGTTCGGCCCGCGGCGCATCTGTACCGCGGCCCACACCTTGCGGTCGGCGAGCAGGAGATAGGCGATGACGATCAGCAACGAGACCAGCAGGGCCACGCTTTGCAGCACGACGATACCGACGGCGGTTGCCAGTTCCAGCATGGCTTCCCCTATTCCGCCGCCTGCAGCCTGCGCTGCCTGGCCCTGAGCTCGCTCATCTTCGCCATCGTCTGCGAAGCGCGCGCGATCGGATTGGTCCGGTAGAAGTCGGCGACGGCGTTGACGAACGGCTCGTCGCGCATTTTGCCTGTCGCCGCGCCGAGCTCGGCGAGCCCTGTCGCGTCGCCTTCCAGACGGCTTCCGATCCGCGCCAGGTTCGGCACGACCTCGTACATTCGTGCCCTGAGCTCAGTGAAGGTGTCGAACGGCAGCTTGGCGCCGAGAATTTCCGAGAGAGCGCGCAGGATCGCCCAGTCGTCGCGCGCCTCGCCGGGCGGGAAATTGGCCCGGCGCGCCGCCTGCGGGCGACCCTCGGTGTTGACGTAGGTGCCGGCCTTTTCCGTATAGGCCGCGCCCGGAAGGATCACGTCGGCGCGATGCGCGCCGTGATCGCCGTGCGTCCCCTGGTAGATCACGAAGCTCTTACCGAGAGCCTGCATTTCGATCTCGTCGGCGCCGAGGAGATAGACGACCTCGATGTTCCCTCGCCCGGCCGCCGCAACGGCATCACGGGTCGAAAGGCCGCCATCGGACGGCAGGGCGCCGAGCTCGAGCCCCCCGACCCGCGCGGCTGCGGTGTGCAGGACGCAGAAGCCATTCCAGCCGTCCTTGATCGCTCCCGCGGCCTTGGCGATGTTCGCCGCTTCGGCCATGATGGCCTCGCCGTCCGGCCGCGCATAGGCGCCGGCGCCGACGATGACGAGCGGCTTTGCGGCGCGTTTCAGCTGGTCGAGGAAGGCCCCGCCGCGGGCAAGCTCGCCGATGGCGCGCGGTTTCGACCCGAGATAGCTGGCTTCGTAAGTGAGTTCGGCCGGTTCACCGATGAGGCCGACGGCCACTGACCGGTTTCGCCATGCCTTGCGGATGCGGGCGTTGAGAACCGGCGCCTCGAGCCGTGGATTGGACCCGATCAGGAGAATGGCGTCCGCCTGCTCGATGCCGGCGATGCCGGCGTTGAAAAGGTAGCCGGCACGCCCGCCCTTGTCGCCGAGCCGCGAACCGTCCTGGCGGCAATCCAGATTCTTGACACCGAGCCTTGCCATCAGCTCCTTGAACGCGAAGATGTCCTCGCACGAGTTGAGATCGCCCACGAGGGCCGCCGTCTTCGCCGGGCCCGCCTTGGACAGCCGGTCGGCAATCACGGCGAAGGCCTGGCTCCAGCTGGCGGGTGCGAGCCTGCCGTCCTTGCGGATGAAGGGCTGGTCGAGCCGTTGCATCTTCAGTCCGTCCCACACGAACCGCGACTTGTCGCTGATCCATTCCTCGTTCACGTCGTCGTTGACGCGCGGTAGGATGCGCATCACTTCGCGCCCCCGCGTATCGACGCGAATGTTCGAACCGATCGCGTCCATGACGTCGATGGTCTCGGTCTTGCGCAGCTCCCACGGGCGCGCCTTGAATTCATAGGGTTTCGACGTCAGCGCGCCGACCGGGCACAGGTCGATGATGTTGCCCTGCAGCTCCGACGACAGCGCCTGCTCGAGATAGGTCGTGATCTCCATGTCTTCGCCGCGGCCGATGGCGCCGAGCTCCTCCACGCCTGCAACCTCGGTGGCGAAGCGGACGCAGCGCGTGCAGTGGATGCACCGGTTCATCGACGTCTTGACCAGCGGGCCGATGTCCTTGTCCTCCACGGCCCGCTTGTTCTCGCCGAAGCGGTTCTTGTCGATCCCGTAGGCCATGGCCTGGTCCTGTAGGTCGCATTCGCCGCCCTGGTCGCAGACCGGGCAGTCGAGCGGATGGTTGATGAGCAGGAACTCCATCACCCCTTCGCGGGCCTTGCGCACCACAGGGGTCCGCGTGAACAGTTCAGGCGCCTCGCCGTTGGGTCCGGGCCGCAGGTCATTGATCGACATGGCGCACGAAGCCTGGGGCTTCGGCATGCCCTTCACCTCGATGAGACACATGCGGCAGTTGCCGGCGATGGATAGGCGCTCGTGATAGCAGAAGCGCGGGATCTCCGCTCCCGCCATCTCGCAGGCCTGGAGCAGCGTGGTGCCGCTCTCGACCTCGATCTCCCTGCCATCGACTTTCAGTTTCGGCATGCGCGTTCTAATCCGCTCTTCGTCGATGTTATTCTGCCGCCATCGGGCTGACCGCGCCATCGCGATCCGGATTGGCCGCATATTGGTCGATCCGCGCCTCGATCTCACTCCGGAAGTGACGGATCAGCCCCTGCACCGGCCATGCCGCTGCATCGCCCAGCGCACAGATCGTGTGACCCTCGATCTGGTAGGAGACGTCGAGCAGCATATCGATCTCCCGTTTCTGGGCGCGGCCCTTCGCCATCCGCTCGAGAACCCGCCACATCCACCCCGTGCCTTCGCGGCAGGGCGTGCACTGGCCGCACGATTCATGCTTGTAGAAGTAGGCGATCCGCGCGATCGCCCGGACGATGTCGGTCGACTTGTCCATGACGATCACCGCCGCCGTGCCAAGTCCCGACTTGAGGTTCTTGAGGCTGTCAAAATCGAGGGGGCAGTCGAGGATCTCGTGGGCCGGCACGCACGCAACCGAAGAGCCTCCCGGTATGACGGCGAGAAGATTGTCCGTGCCGCCCCGGATCCCGCCGCAGTGGCGGTCGATGAGCTCGCGGAACGGGATCCCCATCGTCTCCTCGACGTTGCACGGCCGGTTGACGTGGCCGGAGATGCAGAAGAGCTTCGTGCCCGTGTTGTTGGGCCGGCCAAGGCCGGCGAACCAGGAGGCGCCGCGCCGATAGATCGTTCCAACCACGGCGATCGACTCGACGTTGTTGACCGTCGTCGGCGCTCCGAACAGCCCTACATTGGCCGGAAACGGCGGCTTCATCCGCGGCAGGCCCTTCTTGCCTTCCAGGCTTTCGAGAAGCGCCGTCTCCTCCCCGCAGATATAGGCGCCGGCCCCGTGATGGACATAAAGGTCGAAATCCCAGCCGTGGACGTTGCTCTTCCCGATCAGCCGGGCGTCATAGGCTTCCTGGATCGCCGCCTCGAGGCGCTCGCGCTCGCGGATGAACTCGCCGCGCACGTAGATGTATCCGACATTGGCGGCCATCGCTGCGCCGGCGAGCAGGCAGCCCTCGATGAGCAGGTGCGGGTCGTGCCGCATGATCTCGCGGTCCTTACACGTCCCCGGCTCCGATTCATCGGCATTGACCACCAGGTAATGCGGCCGGTCGCCGACCTGCTTCGGCATGAACGACCATTTGAGCCCGGTCGGAAAGCCCGCCCCGCCGCGTCCGCGCAGGCCCGAGTTCTTGATCTCGCCGACCAGCCAGTCGCGGCCCTTGTCGATGAACGACTTCGTGTCGGCCCAGCAGCCGCGCTGCTGCGCGCCCTTCAGGCGCCAGTCGTGCAGGCCGTAGAGATTGGTGAAGATGCGATCCTTGTCGGCGAGCATCAGGCATCATCCTTCCGCGGCCGCTTGCGGGGCGTGCCGCGGCTGGCCGGCGACGCCGACTTGGCGGCCTGCTGCTTGCGCGCTGCTTTGACGGCCGCGCTTTCGGCATCGGGACCTGGCGATCCCGCCTTCTTCACTCCGCGAATGTTTCGCTTGTCCTCGCCGGCTGCGAACTTCGCCGGTTCGGACGATGCCGGAGCGGCTGGCGCCTTGGTGACCGCCTGCGCCTCCGCGGCCATGGCCGGTTCCGGCGCCTTCGGTGGCGTGACGGCTGCCGGCCGCGGTGGGACGGGCGCTGCGGCCGCAGGCGGTGGCGACGGCTTTACTTGCTGAACGGGCGGCGGGGGCGGTTTTGCCTGCTGGGCAGGTGGCGGTTGAACGGAAGGCGGCGCCGATGGCGACGATGCGGGTTGCGGCAGCGGAGCCGACCTTGCGTCAGCCCGCGGTCGCGCCTCATGGAGCTTGGGATCGTTGAGCGTGGTCAAGGGACCGTCGGGCGCCGAGTACTGCCGGCCGTTCTGCGGGCCGGGCCTCGGCGCCTTGCCCGCTGCGATGTCGTCGAGGACCTTCTCGAAGGTCTCCGGAGTGAGGTCCTCGAAGGTGTCCTTGCCGATGAGTACCATGGGCGCGTTGACGCACGCCCCGAGGCATTCAACCTCTTCCCAGGAGAAATCGCCGTCGGCCGACACGTGAAACTGTTGCGCCCCGATCCTGCGGCGGCACACGTCGATGATCGCCTCAGAGCCTCGCAGCATGCACGGCGTCGTGCCGCACACCTGGACATGTGCCTTCCGGCCGACCGGCGACAGCTGGAACATGGTGTAGAAGGTGGCGATCTCGTAGACACGGATGAAGCTCATGTCGAGGAGCTTGGCGACGTACTCCATCGCTGGCCGCGACACCCAGCCGCCGTTCTGCTCCTGGGCCCGCCACAGGACCGGGATGACCGCCGCCGCGCTTTTGCCGTCCGGATAGTTTCGGATCGCCCCCTCCGCCCACTGCAGGTTGTCGGGCGTGAAGGCAAAGCTGTCCGGCTGGACGGGATCGAGACGCCGTACGCTCATCGGTCGACCTCGCCGAAGACGATGTCGATCGAGCCCAGCACCGCCGACACATCGGCAAGCATGTGGCCGCGGCACATGTAGTCGAGCGCCTGCAGATGCGCGAAGCCCGGCGCCCTGAGCTTGCAGCGATAGGGTCGATTGGTGCCGTCTGAGACGAGATAGACGCCGAACTCGCCCTTCGGCGCCTCGACCGCCGCATAGACCTCGCCGGGCGGCACTTTGTAGCCCTCGGTGTAGAGCTTGAAGTGATGGATGAGCGCTTCCATCGAGTGCTTCATCTCGCTGCGTCGCGGCGGCACTACCTTGCCGTCGGCCGTGGCGATAGGACCCTTGCCCTCCGCGGCGTTGAGCTTCTCGATGCACTGGCGCATGATCTTGACCGACTGGCGCATCTCCTCCATGCGGATCAGGTAGCGGTCGTAGCAGTCGCCGTTCCTGCCGATCGGTATGTCGAAATCCATTTCCTCGTAGCATTCATAGGGCTGCGACTTCCTGAGATCCCAGGCGGCGCCCGAGCCGCGGACCATGACGCCGGAGAATCCCCATTTGAAGCAGTCGTCGAGCGAGACCACGCCGATATCGACGTTGCGCTGCTTGAAGATGCGGTTCTCGGTGAGGAGGTTGTCGATGTCGTCGAGGACGTGCGGATGCGTTTCGCAGAACGCGGCGATGTCGTCGACGAGCATCTGCGGCAGGTCCTGGTGCACGCCGCCGGGCCGGAAGTACGCCGCATGCATGCGCGAGCCGGAGGCGCGCTCGTAGAACACCATCAGCTTCTCGCGCTCTTCGAAGCCCCACAGCGGCGGCGTCAGCGCGCCGACGTCCATCGCCTGGGTAGTGACGTTGAGGAGGTGCGAAAGAAGCCGTCCGATCTCGCAATAGAGTACGCGGATCAGCTGGGCCCGGCGCGGCACCTTGATGTCGAGAAGGCGCTCGACCGCCAGCGCGAAGGCGTGTTCTTGGTTCATCGGCGCGACGTAGTCGAGCCGGTCGAAATAGGGTATCGCCTGGAGATAGGTCTTGTACTCGATGAGCTTCTCGGTGCCGCGGTGCAGGAGCCCGATATGCGGGTCGACCCGCTTGACGACCTCTCCGTCCAGCTCGAGCACGAGGCGGAGAACGCCGTGCGCCGCCGGGTGCTGCGGCCCGAAGTTGATCGTGAAGTTGCGGACGTCCGTCTCGGCCATGGCGGATCAGTTCACTTTCGGCGCCTTCTCGTCGCCCGGAAGCACGTATTCGGTCCCCTCCCACGGCGACAGGTAGTCGAAGGAGCGGAACTCCTGCATCAGCTTGACAGGCTCGTACACGACGCGCTTCGCCTGGTCGTCGTACCGCACCTCGACATGGCCGGTCAGCGGGAAGTCCTTGCGCATCGGATGGCCGGAGAATCCATAGTCGGTGAGGATTCGCCGCAGATCCGGGTGCCCGGAGAACAGGATCCCGTAGAGATCGAAGGCCTCGCGCTCGTACCAGTTCGCTGCGGGGAAGACAGAGATGGTGCTCGGGATCGGGGTTTCCTCATCCGTCGCGACTTTGATGCGGATCCGCGCGTTCCGATATGGGCTGAGCAGATGATAGACGACCTCGAAACGCATCTCGCGCTCCGGATAGTCGACGCCGCAGATATCGATGAAGTTGACGAACCGGCACCCCGGATCGTCGCGCAGGAACGTGAGCACCTTGACGATCGCGTCGGCGCCGGTAGTGACCGTCAGCTCGCCGAACGCGACGCCATGGCTGGCGATCGCGCCCGCCAGGCTCTGAGCGATCCTGTCTCCCAGCTGCTCGAGTGCTGCGCTTGTCAAAGGATCGCCTTACCTTTCGATCGTTCCGGTGCGACGGATTTTCTTCTGCAGCTGCATGATCCCGTAGACGAGCGCTTCCGCCGTCGGCGGACAGCCGGGAACGTAGATGTCGACCGGCACGATCCGGTCGCATCCCCGCACCACCGAATAGGAATAGTGGTAGTAGCCGCCGCCGTTGGCGCATGACCCCATCGAGATCACGTAGCGGGGCTCCGGCATCTGGTCGTAGACCTTCCTGAGCGCCGGAGCCATCTTGTTGGTGAGCGTGCCGGCGACGATCATGACGTCGGACTGGCGCGGCGAGGCGCGGGGCGCGAAGCCGAACCGCTCGAGGTCGTAGCGCGGCATGGACGCCTGCATCATCTCGACCGCGCAGCACGCGAGCCCGAAGGTCATCCACATGAGCGAGCCGGTGCGCGCCCAGTTGATGAGGTCGTCGGTCGTCGTGACGAGAAAGCCCTTGTCGGCGAGCTCGGCATTGACCGTCGTGAAGAACTCGAGCTGGCCCGGTGCAAGGACGGCTTCTGCGGGTTTCTCGATCAATCCCACTCCAGCGCTCCCTTTCGCCACTCGTAGATGAAGCCGATCGTCAGGATGGCGAGGAAAATCATCATCGACCAGAATCCGAACAGGCCGACGTCGCCGAGCGTGATCGCCCACGGGAACAGAAACGCCACCTCGAGATCGAAGATGATGAACAGGATCGACACCAGGTAGAATCGGACGTCGAACTTCATGCGGGCATCGTCGAACGGATCGAAGCCGCATTCGTAGGCGGACAGTTTCTCGGGGTCCGGGCGCCGCACCGCGATGACGAGCGCCGACGCCATCAACGCCAGACCGATGCCCGCGCAGACGGCCATGAAAATCGCCACCGGAAGATAGTCTTTGAGCAAACCTGGTATCGACTGATCCATGGACTTTAAAGGAGATTTGCCCGGGCTTGGAACTCGCTATAGCGCCGTGCCGTCGTAGCGCACAGGTGGCGGAGTCCGCAAGTCCATTCAGGTGCCCGGGCGGCACCGCGGCGTGCCGGCTTTCACCGCTTATGTGGGGTTGTGGGCTTGAAATGCAATGGCGCGAGTGACGGGGCTCGAACCCGCGACCTCCGGCGTGACAGGCCGGCGCTCTAAACCAACTGAGCTACACCCGCAGTCCAGCGCTGCAAATAAGACAGGGTCCATACCCTGTCAACGATTGTTCGTGTCCTTCTCGGACTTAGTTCAAGAACCGATGGTGGTGGGCGGTGAGAGACTCGAACTCCCGACCTCCTCGGTGTAAACGAGATGCTCTACCAGCTGAGCTAACCGCCCGGCCCCACCTCATTAGTCTTAAGCGCGGGCGGGATGCAAGAAGCTCAACTCTCCGCCACGCACAGCCTCACTCGCAAGACTCGTTCCACCCTCAGCCGTTGACCGCCTGCTTCAGCGTCTTGCCGGCGCGGAACTTCGGATTCTTGGTCTCGGGGATTTGGATGGGCTCGCCGGTGCGCGGGTTGCGGCCTTCCGAGGCTTTGCGGCGCGACACGGTGAACGTGCCGAACCCGACCAGGCGCACTTCGTCGCCGCCTTGCAGCGCCTTCATGATGTTCTCGAGCGTCGCCTCGATGATTTCCGTCGCGTCCCGGTTCGTCAGCTTCGTTTCCTTCGCCACCTTGTTGATGAGTTCCATCTTGTTCATGTCCTGACATCCTTTGCTTGTGTGTTGAATCGGGAACTCAGCAGGCAGACTGACTTCCGCGGATGGCAGGCCACGGGTCCGAATGGCTGAAATCCAAGGGATTTTGGTTAAGAACCGGTTAACGCGGCGACGCCGCGCCCTACGCGCCTGTAAACGCAACGCAAAAACCGGAACGGATAACACGGCGAATTGCCGGCACCGCCTGCGCGAACCCCTCGCAGCGATTCGACGAACCGTTCGCCGCGCCGGCAAAATGAAAAGGGCGGACCCGAAGATCCGCCCCGATCCGTAGACCCGAGGCGCCTCTTTAGTGCGCCCGGATTCCTTCTTCACCGCCCGGAGGCGTGGTGCGGGGCGTTTCCGCTGCCGCCTCCTCGTCCCAGGTGATCGGCTGAAGCTTGCGGGTGAGCGCGTGCTTCAGCACTTCATCCATCCGGGCGACCGGGATGATCTCGAGGCCGGACTTCACGTTGTCCGGAATCTCGGAGAGGTCCTTGACGTTTTCCTCCGGGATCATGACCCGCTTGATGCCGCCGCGCAGGGCTGCCAGGAGCTTCTCCTTGAGGCCTCCGATCGGCAAGACCCGCCCGCGCAGCGTGATCTCGCCCGTCATCGCCACGTCGCGGCGGACGGGTATGCCCGTCATCACCGACACGATCGCCGTGACCATGGCGATACCGGCCGACGGACCGTCCTTGGGCGTCGCGCCCTCCGGCACGTGAACGTGGATGTCGCGCTTCTCGTACAGCGGCGGCTGGATGCCGAAATCCAGGGCACGCGACCGCACGTAGGACGAAGCCGCCGAGATCGATTCCTTCATCACGTCGCGAAGGTTGCCGGTCACTGTCATCTTGCCCTTGCCGGGCATCATCACGGCTTCGACCGTCAGGAGCTCGCCGCCCACCTCCGTCCAGGCGAGGCCCGTGACGACGCCGACCTGATCCTCGAGCTCGGCCTCGCCGTAGCGGAACTTCGGTACCGAGAGGAAGCTCTCGAGCGACTTCTTGGACACCTTGACCGACTTCTTGGACTTCGACTTCAGGAGCTGCTTGATCGCCTTGCGCGACAGCGTGTTGATCTCGCGCTCGAGATTGCGGACGCCCGCCTCCCGCGTGTAGCGGCGGATCATCTCGAGGAGCGCATCCTTGGAGATTTCGAACTCTTCCTTTGCCAGACCGTGGTGCTCCATGGTCTTCGGAATGAGGTGCCGGCGGGCGATCTCGACCTTCTCGTCCTCCGTGTAACCGGCGATGCGGATGATCTCCATCCGGTCCATGAGTGCCGGCGGGATGTTGAGAGTGTTCGCCGTCGTCACGAACATGACGTTGGAAAGGTCGTACTCGATCTCGAGATAGTGGTCCATGAACGTCGAGTTCTGCTCGGGATCGAGCACCTCGAGCAGCGCCGAGGACGGATCGCCGCGGAAGTCCATGCCCATCTTGTCGATCTCGTCGAGGAGGAAGAGCGGGTTGCTCTTCTTCGCCTTGCGCATCGACTGGATGACCTTGCCCGGCATCGAGCCGATATAGGTCCGCCGATGGCCGCGGATCTCCGCCTCGTCGCGCACGCCGCCGAGCGACATGCGCACGAACTCGCGTCCCGTCGCCTTCGCGATCGACTTGCCGAGCGACGTCTTGCCGACGCCCGGCGGTCCGACCAGGCACAGGATGGGGCCGCGCAGCTTGTTGGTCCGCGTCTGCACCGCCAGATACTCGACGATGCGCTCTTTGACCTTCTCGAGGCCGAAGTGGTCGCGGTCGAGCACGTCCTCGGCGAACGACAGGTCGCGCTTCACCTTGCTCTTGTCGCCCCACGGAATGCCGAGCAGCCAATCGAGGTAGTTTCGCACCACCGTCGCCTCTGCCGACATCGGGCTCATCTGCCTGAGCTTCTTGAGCTCGGTCTCGGCCCGCTCCCGGGCTTCCTTGGTGAACTTGGTGTTCTTGATTCGCGTCTCGAGCTCGTTGAGTTCGTCGCGCTCCTCGCCGTCGCCGAGCTCCTTCTGGATCGCCTTCATCTGCTCGTTGAGGTAGTACTCGCGCTGCGTCTTCTCCATTTGCCGCTTGACGCGCGAGCGGATGCGCTTCTCAACCTGCAGGACCGAGATCTCGCTTTCCATCAGCGCATAGACCTTCTCGAGCCGCGCCGGCACCGCGATGATTTCCAGCAGGTCCTGCTTTTCGGCGAGCTTGATGGCGAGGTGCGACGCCACCGTATCGGCGAGCTTGGCATGGTCGGTGATCTGGCCGATGGTCGCCAGCACCTCCTGCGGCACCTTCTTGTTGAGCTTCACGTAGCTGTCGAACTGCGACACTACCGTGCGCGCCAGCGCCTCGGTCTCCTTCTCCTCTCCGACCGTGGAGGGAAGGTTCTCGACGATGGCCTCGTGGAAGTCGTCGCGGCCGGTGAAGTCGACGATCTTGGCGCGACTCGCGCCTTCGACCAGGACCTTCACGGTTCCGTCCGGAAGCTTGAGGAGCTGCAGCACCGACGCGATGGTCCCGATCCCGTACAGCGACGAGGTCTCCGGATCGTCGTCGGCGGCGTTCCGTTGGGCGACGAGCAGCACCTTCTTGTCTTCGCGCATGACCTCTTCGAGGGCGCGAATCGACTTCTCGCGACCGACGAACAGCGGCACGATCATGTGCGGGAAGACGACGATGTCGCGCAGCGGCAGGACCGGATAGATGGTCTCAAGCTCAGGGTTGCGCGGGGGTTTCGTCGGCGTGTCGGTCATGGGGCTTGTCCTTTCTTTATAGGCACCCTCTCATTCCTGCCCCGGTATTGCGCCCCGATGCAGGCGAACGAACTGGACTCTCGAGGGACAAACGACGGGTGCCGTTTTTTGAACCTGGGTGGTCCTCTCCAAGACGCCCGAATCGCTCTGGAGAGGCGGTTGCTTCGGTGTATCAAAATGGATGCGTGCGGAGGGGAATTCAACCCCTCTCCGCAGGCATGGAAAACGATAGTGGTGCCAATGGTTTCCGGGAAGCCGAAGAGGGCGATTCACCCTCCCCTGCGCCGGTTTGCGGGCCGCTTCCCGGCGACGGGCCGGTTTGGCCGACCTTCAGGGGCCCGTCAGGCCGAAACGGGTGCCGCTTTGGCGGGCTTCTCGCGGTCGGAGTAGATCAGCAGCGGCTTCGCCTCGCCGTCGACGACTTCCTTGGAGATCACGACCTCCTGGACGCCGTTCATGCTCGGCAGATCGAACATCGTGTCGAGCAGGATCGCTTCCATGATCGATCGCAGGCCGCGGGCTCCCGTCTTGCGGTCGATGGCGCGCCGCGCGATGGACTTGAACGCGTCCTCGGTAATGTTGAGACGGACGTCCTCCATCTCGAACAGCCGCTGATACTGCTTGGCGAGCGCGTTCTTCGGCTCGACCAGGATCTGGATGAGCGCCGCCTCGTCGAGATCCTCGAGCGTCGCGACGACCGGCAGGCGGCCGACGAATTCGGGAATGAGGCCGAACTTGAGGAGATCCTCCGGCTCGAGCTCGCGCAGCACCGCTCCGGTGCGCCGGTCGTCGATCGATTTCACCTCGGCGCCGAACCCGATTCCCGAGCCCTTGCTGCGCGCGGTGATGATTCTCTCGAGGCCGGCGAATGCGCCGCCGCAGATGAAGAGAATGTTGGTCGTGTCGACCTGCAGGAACTCCTGCTGGGGATGCTTGCGGCCGCCCTGCGGAGGAACCGACGCGACGGTGCCTTCCATGATCTTGAGCAGCGCCTGCTGGACGCCCTCACCCGAAACGTCGCGGGTGATCGAGGGGTTGTCGGACTTGCGCGAAATCTTGTCGACCTCGTCGATGTAGACGATGCCGCGCTGGGCCCGCTCGACGTTGTAGTCGGCTGCCTGCAGCAGCTTCAGGATGATGTTCTCGACGTCCTCGCCGACATAGCCGGCTTCGGTAAGCGTCGTCGCATCCGCCATGGTGAAGGGCACGTCGAGGATGCGGGCGAGCGTCTGGGCCAGCAGGGTCTTGCCGCATCCGGTCGGGCCGACGAGCAGGATGTTGGATTTGGCGAGCTCGACGTCGTTGTTCTTGGCGGCGTGGTTGAGGCGCTTGTAGTGATTGTGCACCGCGACCGACAGCACCCGCTTGGCGTAGTCCTGGCCGATCACGTAGTCGTCGAGCACCTTGCAGATCTCGCCCGGAGTCGGCACGCCGTCCCGCGACTTCACGAGCGAGGACTTGTTCTCCTCGCGGATGATGTCCATGCACAGCTCGACGCACTCGTCGCAGATGAATACGGTCGGTCCAGCGATGAGTTTGCGGACTTCGTGCTGCGACTTTCCGCAGAAGGAGCAGTAGAGAGTGTTTTTGCTGTCGCTTCCGCTTGACTTGCTCATGCCTTCTCCTCATGCCGCGTCTGGAAATCTTACGCTCCACTTGCGGCTTTGCCTGTTCGTTGAAACCACGTACGGGCCGTCTACGTCAAATCACCGACGCAGCAATGCATCACAGCATGCGCCCCGATGGTTAATCAAGGATTGATTCAGGGCCTTTTTGCCCCCGCGTAACGGCTTCTTGGGGGCGATTCGACGAGTTCTTGCTTAAGCTTTTGCTTCCGCCGGCAAGGGTCGCTTGTCTATCACCTTGTCCACCAGCCCGAAGTCCTTCGCACCGTCGGCGGTAAGGAACGTGTCGCGATCCAGCGCATCCACGATGACGCTCAGCTTCTGTCCCGTGTGCTTGACGTAGAGTTGGTTCAGCCGGGAACGCAGCTCGATGATCTCCTTGGCGTGCCGCTCGATGTCGGACGCCTGGCCCTGGAAGCCGCCGGACGGCTGATGGACCATCACCCGGGCATTCTTGAGGGCGAATCGCATGTCCTTTTCGCCGGCGCACAGCAGGAGCGACCCCATGGAGGCCGCCTGGCCGATCACCGTCGTCGAAACCCCCGGCCGGATGAACTGCATGGTGTCGTAGATCGCCATCCCCGACGTCACCACGCCGCCCGGGGAGTTGATGTACATGGCGATTTCCTTCTTCGGGTTTTCGGCCTCCAGGAACAGGAGCTGGGCGACGACCAGCGTCGCGACATTGTCTTCGATGGGTCCAGCCATGAAGATGATTCGCTCCTTGAGAAGGCGTGAATAGATGTCGTAGGCGCGCTCGCCCCGGCTGGTCTGCTCGACCACCATGGGAACGAGCACGTTGGCATAGGTATCGATCGGGTCTTTCATGGGGGTGCCTTGGGTCAGAGAGAATCAGTCGGCCGAGGCATAGATAGGTGATCCCTCCCCGCCGGGGAAGGGGCGGACCAGGTTGCCCGGCACGTCAGCTTTTCTCCGTTGCCTCCGGGCCACGCTCGTCACCGGGGCCATGGTCATGATGGTCGTGGTCATGATCGTGGTGGTGGTGGTCATGGTCATGGTCGTGATCGTGATGGTGATGACCATGGTCGTGGCCATGTTCATGATCGTGGTGATCATGGGCATGGTCATGGTCATGGTCATGGTCATGGTCATGAAGGTGGTCGTGCTCCTGGTCGGCTTCGACCGCTTTCGCCAGCTCTTCCCGGGTCACCTTCTTTTCAGCCACCTTTGCCTTTGAAACGATTAAGTCGACGACCTTCTGCTCGAAAACCGGACCGCGCAGCTCGAGAAGCGCGTGAGTGCTCTTGCGATAGTAGTCGATGACCTTCTTCTCCTGACCGGGAAACTGGCGGGCGCGATCGATCAGGGCGCGCTGCATCTCGTCATCGCTCACCGTGATGCCGGCCTGCTCGCCGACCGTGCCGAGGAGCAGCCCGAGCCGGACGCGGCGATTGGCGATCGACGTGTATTCCTCGCGCGCTGCCTCCTCCGTCGTTCCTTCGTCGGCGAAAGTCTTGCCTTCGCGCTTCATCTCGGAACCGAGCGCCCGCCAGATCTGCTCGAACTCGGAATCGACCAGCCGCTTGGGAAGCGGGAAGTCGTACAGCGCGTCGAGCTGGTCGAGGAGGTCGCGCTTGAGCCTGAGCGCCGTCATCTGTCCGAACTCGCCGGCGATCCGGCCGCGAACCGTGTCCTCGAGCGCTGCCCGGTTCTCGAGGCCGAGCTTCTGGGCGAACGCGTCGTCGATGCTCGGTTCCTTCGGACGGCCGACCGATTTGACCTTGACCTCGAACTCGGCCGGCTTGCCAGCGAGATGCGGAACCGCATACTCGGTTGGGAACGTCACCTTGACGGTGACCTCGTCTCCCGCCTTGGCGCCGAGAAGCTGGTCTTCGAAGCCCGGAAGAAACTGGCCCGAGCCGAGCTCCAGCGGCACGTCATCGGCGCTGCCGCCCTCGAACGCCTCGCCGTCGATGCGCCCGACGAAGGACAGCATCGCCCGGTCGCCCGTCTCCGCCGGCGCGTCGGGACCTTTGTCTTCGAATTCCTTCTGCTGCGCCGCAATCCGCTTCAGCGCCTCCTGGACATGGTCGTTGGTGACATCGACGACCAGCCGCTCGACCTCGAGTCCCGAGAAATCCTTGATCTCGATCGGCGGAATAACCTCGAAGCTCACCGTGAACGAAAGATCTCCCTTGCCGTCCATCACCTTCTGGATCTCGGCCTCGTCCTTCGGCAGCTCGACCTCCGGCGTATAGGCCGGTTTGAGCTGGCGATCGGCCAATGCTTTCTTGGTCGTGTCGTCGACCTTCTTCTGAAGGACTTCGGCCATGACCGACTTGCCGTAGACCTTGCGCAGGTGCTGGACGGGGACCTTGCCGGGCCGGAAGCCCTTGATGCGGACGCTGCCGCTGAGCTCTCCGAGCCTCGCCGAGAAGTCACGTTCCAGTTCGGACGCGTCGACGGTCACCTTGAAGGAGCGTTTGAGGCCTTCGTTCAGGGTTTCGGTTATCTGCATGGCAGGATCGGGTCCTCTCGCGCGTTCGGTCGGCGCCTTCAACGTGACTGTCTACCGCGATTTGCGCAAGCCGCTCGGGGACGAACGGTGAAATGGTGCGGGCGGAGGGACTTGAACCCCCAAGGGCTTTCGCCCACAGGAACCTAAATCCTGCGTGTCTGCCAATTTCACCACGCCCGCGCATCAAGCGACGAGGGCCGCGCAATCGCGCGCCTCTATAGCAAAGCCGTCGGGCCGATGCCAAGGCGTTTCGACCCCGGTCCGAAACCGCCCTCGTGCGGCCCGCGGCCCAACCCGATGTGTGAATCGTGTGGATTGTTTGGAACCCCTCGGTGAGCCCGACCCTCGTCTCGGCTATGATAGGGAATGCGAACCAAGCCCGCCCGACTTTTCGATCATGGAAATCCAGGACCGGGCTTCGATCCGGGCGGCGTCCGGTCCGGGTTCGACCCGATCCTCTCGGGCGGCAATCATGTCCCGCCGGTCGAGGACGTCCCGGCCGCCTTCTCGACCACCATGTCGGCCGGCGTCTGCGTGCCGCTCGCGGTGGAACGGCCCCGGCGCGTCATGGCGACCTGGGGCATGCCTTCCTAAGGCTGCATTCGCGCCAGAACGGCCGGCAGTAGCCCGGGCAGGTCTTCCGCTATCAGTCCCGGCCCGAAGAGCGTCGCCGCTTCTCCGTGAAGATGGGTCGCCGCTGCGGCCGCCTCAAAACCCGGCATTCCCTGGGCGAGAAGACCGGCCACGAGCCCCGCCAGCACGTCTCCCGACCCCGCAGTCGCCAGTGTCGGCGGCGCGTTCGCATTGATCGCCGCCCGGCCGTCCGGTGCCGCGATGACGCTGTCCGGCCCTTTGAGGATCACCTCTGCCTGCGACGTCTTCGCGGCGGAGCGGGCGAGCTCCACCTTCGATGCTCCCCTGTCGTGCGTTCCGAACAGCCGCTCGAACTCGCCTTGATGAGGCGTCAGCACGACGGTCCGCTTGGGTCTGTCCGCGATCGCGTCGAACAGAGCTTGGGGATCCGCCTCGAACGACGTCAGAGCGTCGGCGTCGAGAACCGTGGCAGCGCCCGAGGCGAGTGCCACCCGCGCCATGGCGCGCGTGCGGTCGCCGACGCCGTTGCCCGGCCCGACGACGACGGCATTCCTGCGACGATCCTCCAGGAGTGTCCTGAGCTGGTTCGGCGCATCGGCCTCGGCGAGCATCACGGCGGTGAGATGTGCCGCGTTTGCGGCCAGCGCCTCGGTCGGGCTCGCGACCGTGACGAGTCCTGACCCGACCCTCAGCGCTCCGAGGGCGGCAAGTCGCGCCGCTCCCGTCCGCGTCGCACCGCCGGAGACGACCACCGTGTGGCCCGCACGATATTTGTGATCATCCGGCCGCCGCCACGGCAGGCGCCACAGGGCCGGTCCGTTTTCGACGAGTTGCGCACCGATCGAGGCGACGGCCGCCTCCGGGATGCCGATGTCGCGCAGGACGAGGTCGCCGGCATGAGCCCGGCCGGGATAGAGAAGATGTCCGGGTTTCTTCCGGCAGAAGGTCACCGTCAGGTCGGCCGTCACCGCCGTTCCGCGAACCGCGCCGCTCGCACCGTCGATCCCGGTCGGGATGTCGACCGACACGACCGGAACGCCCGCCGCGTTCATGGCGGCGACGAGCTCAGCCTGCAGTCCTTCGATGTTCCGCGCGAGGCCGGCGCCGATAAGGGCATCCACGATGAGCGCCGCTCCGTCGAGCACTGGCGCTCCACCCGGCTCTATGGCACCGGACCACTGATCCGCCATCCGGTGTGCGTCGCCCGTGAGAAGTCCCCGGTCGGCAGCGAGGCCGAGGCGGACCGGCCAGCCGGAGGCCTGAAGGAGCCGCGCGACCACGAAGCCATCGCCGCCGTTGTTGCCGGGCCCGCACAGAATGGCTGTCGGGCGTGGCGACCAGCGCTGCGCGATCTCCTGCGCGACGGCGCGTCCGGCATTCTCCATGAGGACATGGCCCGGTATCCCGCCATCGATCGCCAGGCGATCGACAGTAGCCATCTCTTGGGGCGTGAGAAGTTCTAGCTTCGGTTCAGAAGGTGACATCGTGCCGATCGTGTACCCGCTCCTGCCAACGGCACCTTAACCATCCCCCCACGTAGACCATGTCCCTTAACGACTGCAAAAGCCCGAACGTCCTATTGCTACCCCCAGTTTCGCATACATCCATTACACACTTGAGGGTTGAAAATGACTTCATGCTTTCAAAGCGCCCACCGGCTGGTCGCCAACCGGAAGGGCGCGGTCGGCGTGCTCTTTGCCATCGCCGCCGTCGGGGTCGTCGGCGTCATCGGAATCAGCGTCGACATGGTCCGCGCCCTGCAGATTCGCACAGCGCTGCAGGAAGCGCTCGACGGCGCGGTACTCGCCGCACTGACCCATGGCGCGACGACCGAGACCTCCGCCGAGACCATGGTCGATCGATACTTCATCCAGAACTGGTATGACGACCATGCCGACATTCCCATTCAGTTCGTGTTCGACGTCCAGGCCCAGCAGATCAGGGCGACGGCCTCCGCCCAGGTGCCGACCAAGCTGAGCGGTGTCCTCGGCATCGAGAAGGTGGAGATCAACGTCACCTCCGCCGCGAAGACCGGCGGCAACACGCTCGAGCTCGCCCTCGTTCTCGATACCACCGGCTCGATGGAAGGCGACAAGATGACGACGCTCCGTGAGGCCAGCATCGGACTCGTGGAAACCCTGGAAGCGAAGGCGACCGCGGGCCTGCTGGAGATCGCCGTCGTTCCCTTCACCGAATATGTCAACGTCGGCTTGGGCAATCGAAATGCGTCGTGGCTCACGGTAGAGGACGATTCGAGCTGGGTCGAAGAGCGCTGCGAGAACACGGCGGTGGTCGTCTCGGAAAGCAACTGCCGGGCCGTCGAGAAGACCGGCCTGAGCGACGGCCTCCCCTACACCTACACCGTGACCGAGTGCGATCAGGAGACCGGCGAAACGGCCAAGGTCTGCACGACCGACACGGCGGGCCGGATCTGGAGCGGCTGCGTCGGCTCTCGCGAATATCCGCTCGACGTCGACGACAATGTTCCCGGCGATCTCGTTCCCGGCATTATGAACCGCATGTGCGGCGAAGAGATGCTCGAGCTGACGCCCGACACCGCGGCCGTGGAGGCCAAGCTCAGGAGCATGGCGGCCTGGGGCGAGACGTATATTCCGAGCGGCCTCGTCTGGGGCTTGCGCACTCTCTCTCCCGAGGAGCCGCTGACCAGTGCCGGTGCCTATTCCGCCGTGGCTGCCGGAACCCTGAAGAAGGCCATGGTCCTGATGACCGACGGCGCCAACAGCCATTCGCCGCTCTACCCGAGCCATGACGGAAACAACACGGTGCTGGCCAATGAGCTGACCGCCGAGCTGTGCACCAGCATCAAGACCAAGGGCATTCTGCTCTTCGTCGTCGCCTATGAGATCACCGACGCGACCACGCTCGACCTCATGGAGGACTGCGCCACCTCGCCGAGCTACTTCTACGATGCCGACAACTCGGCGGCATTCCACACGGCCTTCGAAAACATCGCGACGAAGCTGATGGACGTCCATCTCTACCAGTAGGCGGATCGTCCCGGGAGCAAACGTCATGGCGTACATTCGATCGAGGTGGTTGTGGAGCTTGATGGGCCTGGCACTTGCCGTGCTCCTGATCGTCCACATGGCGGCGGAAGGAAGCTCGGTCGGCAGTCCTCCCTCCGCATCCATCCCGCTGTCGCACGCCATGTTCGAGGGACGTGAACGGATCGACGTGGCGCTAGTCCTCGATACGAGCTCGTCCATGTCGGGTGCGAAGCTCGCCGCCATGCAGGCAACTGCGATCGATCTCGTCGAGCGGTCGCTGGCGCGTCCGGGCGGCGTTACACGGTTTGCGGTGGTTCCGTTCGCGCAGTATGTCAACGTCGGAGCGGGCCGCCGCCTGGAGCCGTGGCTGGCGATCGACGTGGAAATGGATCCGCCGCTCTACTCCTGCCGGACGACGCTTGCTGTCGTGGCCCAGCGCAATTGCGAGGCCGTCGAGAAGACGGAGCTTAGCGACGGCGAGTCCGTCACCTACACCAGCACCCAGTGCGACACGGAATTCGGCCCGCCCGAAATGATCTGCCAGGAAGGTCCCAATCCGGACGCCTGGCGAGGATGCGTCGGTTCGCCGGCCTACCCCGCCGATGTCGACATCACCAATGCGTCTGGCTCGCGAATTCCGGGCCTGACGTCGGTCGGCTGCGCCGCCGAGATCCTCCCGCTCACCTCCGACGAAGCGATGATCGCTCTCAAGATCGGCTCACTGACCGCAGGTGGCGAAACCTACCTGGCGAGCGGGCTCTATTGGGGCTACCGCGCACTCGCCGGCAGCAAGCTTGGATTTCCGCCTGCCGTCGAACGGCCGACGGGAGCCTCGGTGCGGAGGATCGTTGTCGTGATGACCGATGGCGGCAACACGCGCTCGCCGACCTATCCGGCGCACGACGGCAAGGACCGTGTCTTGGCCGACAGCCGCACCCTGGATCTCTGCCGTGCCATCAAGTCGGCCGGAGTCGAAGTCTTCGCCGTGAGCCTCTCGGTCGATGGCATCGACGATGTGCTGGAGGCGTGCGTTTCGGGGAGCGACCACATGCTCCCGTGCGACATGCTTCAGAAGCTGGCGGCCATGCCGCCATCCCGTGCGCGCCGGAGCGCGGACGTCTCCCTCGGCTGAGGTCTGCACGCCTTTTGTGCACCTGCCCGTTTCTTAGGCAATGGCCCCACCGCATCCGGTCGCGAGCGAAACGCTAAGCGCCTGCACCGACTGAATTTTCGAATTTTCGGAGACTGGCACGGACCTTGCCAAGGTGTGCGCGCAACCGATGGGGGTCGTCCAATGAAAAAAATCGAAGCCGTCATCAAGCCTTTCAAGCTCGATGAAGTGAAGGAGGCCCTTCACGAGGTGGGGCTGCAAGGCATCACGGTGACCGAAGCGAAGGGCTTCGGGCGCCAGAAGGGCCACACCGAGCTCTATCGGGGTGCGGAATACGTGGTGGACTTCCTGCCGAAGGTGAAGATCGAGATCGTACTCGCCGATGAGATGGTGGACAAGGCCGTCGAGGCGATCATGACCGCAGCCCGCACCGGCCGCATCGGCGATGGAAAGATCTTCATCTCCACCGTCGAGCAGGCGATCCGCATCAGAACCGGCGAGTCCGGCACGGACGCCCTCTAGCAACGAAAACGATCAAGCAAACTGACAGGGAAAAGACATGGCTAAATCCAAAGGAGTCGATGCCGCGCTCGCGCTGTTCAAGGAGAAGGACATCAAGTTCGTCGACCTCCGCTTCACCGATCCGCGCGGCAAGCTGCAGCACGTGACGATGGACGTGAGCTTGATGGATGAGGACGCCTTCTCGGAAGGCATCATGTTCGACGCGTCATCGATCTCGGGCTGGAAGGTCATCAACGAATCCGACATGACCCTGATGCCCGATGCCGATACGGCCCAGATCGATCCTTTCTACGCCCAGGCGACGGTTGCGATATTCTGCGACATTCTCGAGCCGCTCACCGGCGAAGGCTACGAGCGCGATCCGCGCATGGTGGCCAAGCGCGCCGAGAACTATCTTCGGCAGACTAAGATCGGCGACACCGTGAACGTCGGGCCGGAAGCGGAGTTCTTCATCTTCGACGACGTCCGTTTCTCCACCGATCCCTACAGCACCGGTTTCAAGCTCGACTCCTACGAGCTGCCCACCAACGGCGACCGCGACTACGACAGCGGCAACACGGGCCACCGCATGCGCACCAAGGGCGGTTACTTCCCCGTCAACCCGCAGGACTCGGCGCAGGACATCCGTTCCGAGATGCTCTCCACCATGGCCAGCATGGGCCTGGGGGTCGAGAAGCACCATCACGAGGTCGCCTCCGCCCAGCACGAGCTCGGCATCAAATACGCCTCCCTCGTTCGCATGGCCGACAGCATGCAGATCTACAAGTACGTGATCCACAACGTCGCTCACGCCTACGGCAAGACCGTCACCTTCATGCCGAAGCCGGTGAAGGGCGACAACGGTTCGGGCATGCACTGTCACTTCTCGCTGTGGAAGGACGGCAAGCCTCTCTTCGCCGGCAACCAGTACGCCGATCTGTCGGAGCAGTGCCTCTACTTCATCGGCGGCGTCATCAAGCACGCCCGCGCCTGCAACGCCTTCACCAACCCGTCCACGAACTCCTACAAGCGGCTCGTGCCGGGTTTCGAAGCACCGGTGCTGCTCGCCTATTCGTCGCGCAACCGCTCGGCCTCCTGCCGCATACCGCATGGCACCGGCCCCAAGTCGAAGCGCGTCGAGGTTCGCTTCCCCGACCCGTCCGCCAATCCCTATCTCGCCTACTCGGCTTTGCTGATGGCCGGCCTCGACGGCATCCTGAACAAGATCCATCCCGGCGACCCGATGGACAAGAACCTGTACGACCTGCCGCCTGCCGAGCTGAAGAACATTCCGACCGTTTGCGGCTCGTTGCGCGAGGCGCTCGACAATCTCGCCCGCGACCGCGACTTCCTGAAGAAGGGCGGCGTCTTCAGCGACGACCTGATCGACAGCTACATCGACCTCAAGATGGAAGAGGTGATCCGCTTCGAGCACACTCCCCATCCGGTCGAGTTCGACATGTACTATTCCTGCTAGAGCGTCCTCATTCTCCCTGGGTGAGGCGCGCCGGAGGATGCCCAATCCTCCGGCTTTTTCTTTGGTCGGCCCTGCCGGTCCCGGCCCGCCCAGGTGAACGGCAGCTAAATCCTCCCTTCAGCCACGTTTCAGGCCCGGGGCCCTACGAACGGCCTCATCGGAGAGGAGAACCCGCCATGAAGCGCCCCGCACTGCCCAGGACCTTCACCCAGCTGATCCCCACGGTGGCGTTGGGGCTCCTTCTCCTATTTGCACCCTCGACGGCCGCCGTCGCCGGCGCGAAGGACGGGCCCATCGTCATCACGCCTGCCGCGACCGGGCCAATCCTTCCCACCTTCCTGTCGCCCGACATGCCGGCCCGCGGCGTGCTGAAGCGGGCGAAGATCGTCGATTTCGCGACTAGCATGGATCGCGGCTCGGTCGTCATCAACACCAAGGAGCGTGCGCTCTACTTCGTCCTGGGCAACGGCAAAGCCGCCCGCTATTCCGTCGCCGTGCCGAAGAAGGGCTTCGGCTGGTCGGGCATCGAGCGCGTCAGCGCCAAGCAGCCTTGGCCGGATTGGCGGCCGCCCGCGCCGATGCGCAAGCGTCGTCCCGAGCTGCCCGCCTTCATGGCCGGCGGCCCGGAAAACCCGCTCGGCGCCCGCGCCATCTACCTCGGCTCGTCGATCTATCGCATCCATGGCACCAATGAGCCGGCCTCGATCGGCAAGGCGGCGTCATCGGGGTGCATCCGCATGCTCAATGAAGACGTGGCCGAGCTCTACGAGCACGTTCGCCTCGGAGCAGTCGTGGTGGTGATCTGAGGGGCGCCCTCGCCTCTCGCCCGCAAGCCCTAGGCGGCGAGCGCCCTCTGCACGGTCCGGATCAGCGTCTGCGGCGGCACCGGCTTGCGCAGGTAGTCGAAGAGCTGGAGATGCGCGGCCCGCACCTGGGTCGCCTTCTCGATGTCGGCGGTGATCATCACGAACTTGGCGTTCGGATGATAGACCTGCAGCTCCTCGATCAGATCGAGGCCGTTCTTGAGGCTTCCCAGGCGATAGTCGATGAGCCCGATCGCGAAATCCTTGCTGAGCGCCGCATCGAGCGCCATGTCGATGCTCGAGCACGCTTTGACGCGGTAGCCCATGCTGGTGAGGATATCCTCGACGCTCGCCAGAAGCTCCTCGTCGTCGTCTACCAGCAATACGTCCAGTTCCGTCTTCGCCATCTTCCGTCCTTCCGCGCGCGTCGCGATCGTCGTGTCGTTATTGGGCGACCCGCAGGGCCGGCCGGGCGCGATCGATCAGCGCCAGGACTTCGACCGGGTCTACCGGCTTGTGCAGATAAGCGACGGCGCCGCGCTTGATCGGCCCCGTCCTCGTCTGTTCGCCCGTCACCAGCAGCGTCGGAACCTGCCTGCCCATCCGGTTGACCTCGGCGCAGACTTCCGCGCCGGTCATCAACGGATCGCACAGATCGAGGATCATCGCGTCGATGTGGACCTTGTTGAACTGGACGTGGGCCTCGGCGGCGTTGCGCGCCGTCACCGTCGGCCAGCCGGCCCGCATCAGGGCGGGACCGATGGCGCGGACGATGTCGCTGTCTTCATCGCCGATGAGCACCGAACCGTCGTGGGCGCTTGGCAGCAGCTTCAGCACCTCTTCCGGTATCAGGGGCTTGTGCAGCACGCCGAGCGCGCCGCCGGCGAGCGCCTGGCTGATCAGGGCCTCGACGCTGAACCCCGTCATCATGTAGCAGGTCATGTCGGGCTGCAGCTTCTTGACCTCGTAGAGGCTCTCGACGCCGGTCTTGCCGGGCATCACGATGTCGAAGAACGCGACGTCGAACTTCCGGTCCGCCGCCAGCCTCATTGCTTCATCGCCGCTGTAGGCCACCGTGACGCTGTGGCCGCGCGCCTCGATGACCATGGCGAGCGAATCGGCGATGTCGTGATCGTCGTCGACGACGAGAACTTCGATGCCGCTGCTCATGCCGCCTGCTCCTGCTGTCCCGTCGATACGGGGAGTACGACCCGGAAACTCGTCCCGAAGCCGACCTTCGAGTTGACCGTCATCTTGCCGCTGTGCTGCTCGACGAGCCGCTTCGCGGTCGGCAGGCCGAGGCCCGCCCCGAAGCTCTTGGTGGTGAACAGCGGCTCGAAGATGCGCGGCAGGACGTCGTCGGCGATGCCCGGCCCGTCATCGACGATGTCGATGTAGGCGCTGTCGCCGATGACGCCCGTATGCACCGTGATCTCGCCATGCCCTTTCGACACCTTGATCGCCTCGGAGGCATTCTGCACGAGATTGATGATCACCCGGCGGAAGCGGTCGTCGTCGAGCGCCACCTTTGCGTCGTTCGACCTGAGATCGAGCTTGAGCTGCACCTCGACCGGCAGCTTCTGCTCCGACAGCGTGTCGCGCACCCAGTCGGAAAGCGGCGTCACCCGCATGTTCAGGTTGCGCTGCCGGGTGTACTCGAGGAGATCGCCGATGATGTTGTCGCACCGTGCGATGCTGCGCTCGGCGCGCTCGACGTTGCTGATGACCTTGTCGCGTTCGTTCGAGAACTCGCGGATGAGGAACAGGGAGTTGCGGATCGCCGCCATCGGGTTGCGGAGCTCGTGGCTGACGGTCGCCGTCAGCTTGCCGAGCGTCGACAGCCGCTCCGACTGCACGAGCGTGTCCTGGAGCCGCTTCAATTCGGCGAGCGCCGCTTCGAGGCTGGCATTGGACCGCGCGTTGTCTTCGCGCTGGGCGGAGATCTCGTTGAACAGGACCACGATGCCGCGGTAGGCGAGGAACCCGGTGATGAGCGCCGGAATCATGGCGAGCAGCATCGAGCCGAGGATCAGGTTGCGCGCATCGGTGATCGTGGATTCGAAATGCGGGTTCTCGCTGCCGAGCTGCTGATTGACGGATTCGATGCGGCCGTTGACCTCGTGCAGGAGGAAGGTCTCGATCGAGCGCTGTTCGCCCTTCAGGCGCGCGATGTAGCTCAGATAGACGTGCGATCCCGCCAGCTTCTGCAGCTTGTCGGTCGAGACGATGTAGTCGTAGTACTTGTCGCGGATCATCTGCATGAAGGCGAAGTCGCCGGCGCTGGCCGACGCGCTGCCTTCGGAGCCGGCCCAGTTCTTCATGCTCAGGAGCGACTGGAATCGCAGGAAGCTCTTGGCGAACTGGTTGCGGCTGTCGAGATGCTTGCGCTTGAAATCCTTCTTCAGCTGCTCCGGCGGCATCGAATGCTCGAACCGGTTGATGGCGCCGAGCATGAGATACTCGTCGCTCGCCGCCGCCATCTGCAGGATCGCCGCCCGCATCTGCTCGAGCGTCACCGACTGCTGTGTCAGGCGATCGTAGTTCTCGCGCTGCGACCGCAGCTTGTCGGTGCCGTTGTATACCAGGGCAAGCAGCGCCACCCAGCTGAGCAGCACAGCGACTGCAGCCATTGCGAGATAGCGTTTCGGACCCATGGACAAAGCCGCATCCCCCTCATGGAATGACGGCAGAGTCTTATCCGACCCCGGTTAATAAGCCCTTCAATAACTCGGCGCTTTTGAATGAAGTCGAGCCGGATTTCGTTAGGAATCTCAAATCATTGCCGGGCCGGGAGGCGGGCGTTTCGCCGGCCTTGGCCGCGGCGCCGCGTGGTTAAGGCTATGCTGCGTCGCGCCGGAGCGGCTGGCACATGCAGTGCACCCCGCCGCCGGCCCAGGTGAACATCGTCATTTCGGGATCGTAAACCTTGAAGCCGGCCGCCCGCATCTTGCCGTTGAGGTCCTTGGCCCCCGCCGTCGACAGCACGCGGTCGTTGCCCAGTGCCACCACGTTGCACCCGAGCGCCATGGTCTCGCGGAAGCTCGACGGAATGATCTCGATCTTCTTCGCCTTGAGCCAGGCGACGATGTCGTCATCCGTCGTCTCGAGGCACACGGCCGCACAGTGCTCGTTGAGCATGCACACCATCAGGTCGATATGCACGTAGAATTGGTCGATCGGGGCGTACTTGATCTCCCAGCCTTCCTTGATGAACCAGTTGGCCACCTGCCGGGCCGCGACCTCTTCGCTGCGATGATCGGTGTAGCCGACCAGCGCCACTCCGGGACGGATGATGTTGAAGTCACCGCCTTCGAAGTTGCCGGCGCTGACCATGTCGTAGATCGGGATGCCGTTGTCGAGGTAGAAGCGCAGGACGGGAGCGTATTCGCCCCGCCGCCGCGGGTTGGCGAGCTGGCAGATCACCGCTCCGTAGGGCGTCATGAACGAGGAATCGCGTGCGTAGACCTGGTACGGCACCTGTTCGTCGGCGGGCAGGAAGTGGCAGGCGACGCCGGCATCCTCGTAGGCGTCGACCATCTCGCGATGCTGGCGCATCGCCAGCTGCTTGTCGAACTTGTATCCCCTGCGGATCGTGTCGCGCACCAGCGACGACCACGCGGCGTTCTCCATGCCGAGCCAGCGGAAGCTTTCGGCCGGGCCGAGCAGCACGTCGCGCAGCGGTCCGGTCTCCGAGCGGAGATGCCACTTGGTCATCTCCGGCGTGCCGCCGTTCTCGCGCCGCGCCCGCAGTGGCACCGGCGGCTCGCTCACCTTGTCCATGAGTCCCCTCCTCCAGGCGTCAGTAGGCGGCCTCGAAATACATCCGCGATTCCATGGTGAAGAATTCGATCGCCTCGAAGCGGCCCTTGGCGACCGGATAGTCGGGATGCGTCTTGACCGGCTTCAGTCCGATGCTTCGCGCCAGGCGAAGCGAGGCGGTGTTGCCCGCCATCACCTTGCTCCAGGCGCGGCTGCAGTTGAGCCGCTCGAAAGTGAGGGCGAGGAGCGCCCGCGCCACTTCCTTGCCGATGCCGTGCCCCCAATGGTCGGGATGGACGCCCCAGCCGATCTCGGCGAGCTTGCCGCGGCACAGGATGAAGCCGTCGGCGATGACGACGCCCGTCGCCTTGAGTTCGCCCGCCACGTAGAACGCCGTTCGCTCCTTCGCGTTCTGCCGCGCCACGGCGCGGATCACCTGGCCCTGTACGGCTTCTTCCGACGACAGGCGGACCGCGATATGGCGCTGGTAGTCCTCGCGCAGCATGTAGGCGGCGAAGTCCACCGCGTCGCGCGGCTTCAATTCCCGGATGATGAGGTGCGGAGATTCAAGAACAGGCATGCGTGTAAGGGTGGACATGACTCGGACCTACCATTCCTCCGTTCCCGGCAGCAACAATGAATCGGATTTCGTTCCGCTTCAATGGATTTGCGAGCCGACATCGAGCGACATACCGGTCATGTTTGTTCTTGTCCCGGGTTCGTTCTATGTTATGAGCGTTTTGAGTGATGGATCCCGTGTCGGGCGGGATCGGGGCAGGTCGCGCGAATGTCGTCTACAACGGATCCACGCGTCACGGCGAGCAAGGATGCACGTCACTTCGTGCCGTCCTGGGTCCTTTACGAGAAGGCTCCTGCCGAACCTTGGCTGTTTCGAGGCGTTGCTCTCCAGGCACTTTACAAGATTTGGCATGAGGAGCGCAACGCCGCCGCGCTCGACGTGCCGCCTTATGCGGCCCTCGCCTCCAAGAGCCTCGACGACCTCAAGCCGTTCCTCGGCATCTGGACGATCGGCGAGGGCGGCGACCCGGCGGTCGACACCGTCTATCTCGGCGAAGGACCATTGGCCTATCTGAAGATTCCCGATGCCAAGGCCGACGCGCCGCTGAAGGACCAGACGCCGGAGCCCAACTTCGCCGACGTCCGCCACCGGATGATGGATGTTCGCGACAAGCGGCACGCCAACTATTGCGTCAAGAGCATGGCCTACATGGCAAGCCCGTTCGGGCGCTACGAAGCTCTCTATCTGCCCTTCGCGAACGACGCGGGCGATCGCGTGACGCACGTCGTCGTCGCCTTCAGCTTCGTGTTCGGCTTCGACAACGCCAACTGGGTGTTCGGCGGCGTCTAGGCGGCCCGCGACCGGGCGAGCGCCGGCGCGATCCAGCGCTCCAGAAAATCCTCGAACCATCGGCCGAGCGCGCCGTCGTATTTCGCGTTGTCCTCGAGCTGCCGCTCCGGTGCGAATGCGCCCTTCGCGAAATTGCGCTCGCCGCGCCGCCCGATCCAGCGCGTCAGTGCGTTGCGCGACGCTTCCGGGTGGAACTGGAATCCGAAAGCATTGTCGCCATGGCGGAAGGCCTGGTTGGCATAGCGCTCGGTTCCCGCGAGCCGCGCCGCGCCCGGTGGAATGTCGAAGCCGTGATAGTGGGACTGCAGCGCCATGAGCCCATCCGGAATGACGCTCCTGCCCTCCTCGGTGGCCGCGAGCGGATAGTACCCGTACTCGTGATAGCCCTCGCGATGCGGCCCGACCTCGGCGCCGAGCTCGTGCGCCAGCAGCTGGGCGCCGAGGCATATGCCGAGGACCGGAATGTCGCGGTCGAGCGCGTCGCGGATGATTCGCATCTCGTCCTTGAGAAAGGCGTGCGTCTCCTTGTCGGGAACGCCGTATTTCCCGCCATAGACCACGAGTGCCGCGACTGATTCGTCGATCGCCGGAAGGGCATCCCCCTCTGCTGGGCACGCCCAGATGCACGCGAATCCCTTCTTTTTCAGGAAGGCGGAGGCGCGATCGTCCATCTCGTCGCGGTCGTGGGTGATGAGGATGGCTTTGTTCGTCATGGGCTGGCCGAACGATGGGCGAGCAAGTGCCAATCGTCAAGCCGCGGAAACGCTTGTCTTTTGCGGCGCTTCGCTGCGCCTCGGTTAAGGGCGAACCCGCTCGGTTTCCTAAACGTCGGATGAACGCGGCATTCAGGGCTGGTTCCCGATGGGGGTGGCATACAGGGATCAACAACAACGCAGAAACCACAGGAGAGACCCCCATGAAGCCGCTTATCGTAGCCCGCACAATGGCCGCCGTTGACGCCCGCGAGACCGCGACCGACTCGATCGTTGAGCTCATCTCCCGGCTCATGTCCTACGTTTCCGAAGGGATGCGCGCCCGCCGGCTTCGCAACGACCTGCGCAAGCTCGACGACCACATGCTCTACGACATCGGCCTCACCCGCTACGACGTCGAGTTCGGCAATCTCAGCCTTGGCCGGATCTCGCAGATAAGCCACTCCGACACCCTTTGATCTTTGCCTGAAAGCCGGGACGGCAGACAGGCGGCGGCACCGGGAAACCGGTGCCGCCCATCCAAAAAACCCAGAACCTGAGAGGAAGACGCCCATGTACCCCACGATCACGATGACACCCCCGGCCGTTTGGAACGTTGCCTGGCTCGGCACCGCACTCGAGCGCATGATGAAGCGAATCGTCGACGGCAACACACGCCGCGCCCTCCTGAGGCTCGACGACCGCATGCTGAACGACCTCGGCCTGACGCGGAACCACGTCGAGAACGGCAACCTGGAAGCGATGGAGATCGGCCGCGCCCGCTAGTCCCTTGAACGGGAGATGAACGGCCCGTTCAAGGCGCGTTCCGAAGCGCCAAGGCATGATCGGCAAATCGACAACAAGAACGACTTAACCGGAGGATGACCCCATGATGACGCTGACCCTGGACCGCCCCCTCGCCGACGTCGAAACGACCGGTGAGACCATCCTTTCGCACATCATCCGCGCCCTGAAGGGCCGCACCCGCCGCCAGGTCGGCATCCGGCAGCTCGCGCGTCTCGACGACCGCATGCTGCGCGACGTCGGCCTCGCCCGCCGCTAGCCAGAGAGGATTTGCCCCCATGCCCCGCCTTGCCGACATCATCTCCGGTTCAGCCGCCGCCTCGCTCGCCATGGCGGCGGCAAGGCAGACCCAGCAGGCGCGGCGGGAAACCTCCGGCCTCGACAACGACACCGCCGCGCCCCGCGAGGGCCAGGTCGCGGTCGCCTCGCCGAGCGGCATGGCCTTCATCGCCACGTTCTAGGGTCGTTTCGGCTCCCCCGTCCCCACCCGCTTGCACATGCCGCGAAGGATGTGGTTTGCCACGAAGTAATGCGACCACAGCGTCTCGCAAAGCCGTCCCATCAATGTCAGGTCCATGTCGGTCGGCGCGTGGCTTTCGTCGTCGGCCTCGTACGCGATGTTGACCGCCTGGCTGACCATCATGATCGCTTCCTCGAGCTTGGGCCGGTCAGGCATGAGCGGCACGAAGTCTTGCATGCGTTGTCTTCCTTGTGTGTGACCGATTCCGGACCGTCTTTTGAGTGACGTCGGAGCGGTCGATGAATTGAGTGAGTGAAGGAGCGCTCGGATTCAGCTTTTGGGGCATGAGATGCCGCAACTCCCTTCGCCTCGTGGGTGAGGCCACCAGCGAGCGCTGGTGACCGGGGAGTTAGCAAGCCGGAATAGACGGCTGCGCTGCCCTTTCGGCTTTCGCCTTGGACATACGACAGCGCCTCCCCGGTCAAACGGGGATGCAACCGGGTAGACGTTCCGAACGGAAAGTCCAACCGCTATTCCGAGGCTGCTACACCCCAGGGCCGCATCGCGGCCCCGCTGCAACTTATAGATGATCGTGTTTCGCCGTCAATCGCATTTGGCGCGCTCCGCCTCGCCGACGGCCCGAGCTAAATATCCAGCCCCTCCTCGGTTACGAACTGGGCCCGCTCGCTGATGAAGCGGAAGCGCTCCTCGGGCTTGTTGCCCATGAGCTGCTCGACGACGACCGCCGTCGTCTTCTTCTCGTCCTCCATCAGGCGCACCTGCAGGAGCGTGCGCTTGCGGGGATCCATCGTCGTCTCCTTGAGCTGCGCGGGAAGCATCTCGCCGAGTCCCTTGAAGCGCGACATCTCGATCTTGCCGCGGCCGGCGAACTCCTTCTTCATCAGCTCTTCCTTGTGCTTGTCGTCGCGCGCATAGGCGACCTTCGGCCCCTGCGACAGCCGGTAGAGCGGCGGCACCGCGAGATAGAGATGCCCCTTCGTGATCAGCTCCGGCATCTGGCGATAGAAGAAGGTGATGAGGAGCGAGGCGATGTGCGCTCCGTCCACGTCGGCGTCGGTCATCAGGATGACCTTGTCGTAGCGCAGGTCCTCCTCCCGGAACGACGCCCCGACGCCGGAGCCAAGCGCCTGCACGAGGTCGGCGAGCTGCTGGTTCTGCAGCACTTTGTCCTTGCCGGCGCTGGCGACGTTGAGGATCTTCCCGCGCAGCGGCAGGACGGCCTGCATCTCGCGATTGCGCGCCTGCTTGGCCGAGCCGCCGGCCGAATCGCCCTCGACGATGAAAAGCTCGGATCCCTGCTGCTGGGTGGCGGCGCAGTCGGCGAGCTTGCCCGGCAGGCGCAGCTTGCGGACCGCGCTCTTGCGGCCGACCTCCTTCTCCTGCCGGCGCCGCACGCGCTCCTCGGCCCGCTCGATGATCCATTCGAGGAGCTTGTCGGCCTGCGCCGGATGGCCCGTCAGCCAGTGGTCGAAATGATCTCGCACGACCGTCTCGACGATCCGCGTCGCCTCGCCGGTGGCGAGACGCTCCTTGGTCTGCCCCTGGAACTCCGGTTCGCGGATGAACACCGAGAGCATGGCACCCGCCGACGTCAGCACGTCATCCGCGGTGACGACGCCGGCCCGCCGGTTGCCGGCGAGCTCGCCATAGGATTTGAGCGACCTCAGCAGCGCATTGCGGAAGCCCTGCTCGTGCGTGCCGCCGTCCGTCGTCGGAATGGTATTGCAGTAGGAGGAGACGAACCCGTCGTCGCCGCCGAACCAGACGATGGCCCATTCGACCGAGCCGTGGCCGCCCGGCTTGGCGACCTTGCCTGAGAAGATGTCGTCGACCACCCTCGGATTGCCCTTGAGCCGGTCCTCGAGGAAGTCCTTGAGGCCGCCGGGGAAATGCAGGGCCGCCTTTTGCGGCACGTCGTCGCCGGGCTTGATGTGCGAGGGATCGCACGTCCAGCGGATCTCGACCCCGCCGAACAGGTAGGCCTTCGACCGCGCCATGCGGTAGAGGCGCGCGGCGCTGAACTTCGGGCTCTTGCCGAAGATGTCGGGATCGGGCTTGAAGCGCACCATGGTGCCGCGTCGGTTCGGCACCTTGCCGACGCTCTCGAGCTTCGTCGTCGGCTTGCCGCGCTTGTAGATCTGCCGGTAGAGCTGCTGGCCGCGCGCCACTTCCACCTCGAGGATTTCCGAGAGGGCGTTGACCACCGACACACCGACGCCGTGCAGCCCGCCCGACGTCTCGTAGACCTTCGAGTCGAATTTGCCGCCCGCATGCAGCGTCGTCATGATGACTTCGAGCGCCGATTTGTTCTTGAACTTCGGGTGCGGATCGACCGGGATGCCGCGGCCGTTGTCGGTGACGGAGAGCCATCCGTCCTTCGCGTAGTCCACCTCGATCCAGTCGGCATGCCCTGCCACGGCCTCGTCCATGGCGTTGTCCATCACCTCGGCGAAGAGGTGATGCAGCGCCTTCTCGTCCGTTCCGCCGATATACATGCCCGGGCGGCGACGCACCGGCTCAAGCCCCTCCAGCACCTCGATGTCGGCGGCGGTATAGCCCCTCTCGCCCGAGCGCGACGCGCCCTTGACCACCCGGGCCTTTGTGGAATCTGGAGACATTTCAGCTTCAAGCCTTTCAAAAAGATCGCGGACTTTCGACATGGGTTCCTGAGCGTCGGGGATGGCGGTTCGCCCGTCGAATCACGGGGGAACGCCAGTATGACATAGCATCGGAACTGATTGGCAAACGGGAGGGGTTTTGGCCCTGGCCGCAATTGGTTATACTGGCTCACGCCCGACGACGCAAACGGAGACTCCCTCGATGAAACGCATGCTTCTGGCCGCTGCCGCCCTGTCTCTGGTGCTCGCTCCCGCCGCGCTGGCGAAGACGGGCGACCGCACGGACGACCGCGTCGGCTTCTCCCGCAACGGCGCCGGCAGGCTCGATCCGCACGCCCGCTACCCGAGCGACGTCGTCTACGATTTCGGAACGGTGAACGTGCGCGGCGGCAAGAAGACGCCCTATGTCGAGAAGTGCTACTGGACGGCCGAGCCCGGCATCTTCTTCAAGAACCTGCGGCAGGTCTGCACGCGCTACACGCTGGAGAACACGGAGTGATCCTTCGGGCTCTCTTCGCCCTCTGTTTCCTTTACACAGCGCCGATCGCCTCCGCCGAACCCCTCACCCTGTCGGGCGCGGAGATCGTGGCCCTGCTGAGCGGCACAACGCTCGAAGGCATCCATGTGGGCGCTGAGTGGCGCCAGGAGTTCGGGGTGGCCGGCACCACGGTTTACAGTACGCGCGGACGCACCGACCACGGGAAGTGGCAGGTCCGCGATGACCAGTATTGCTCGCAATGGCCGCCCTCGGAGACCTGGGACTGCTACGCCATCACGCGCGACGGCGACCTCATCTCCTTCGTCCCCGTCGCCGGCGGCGAGGCATGGCCCGCCCGCCTCGCCGAGTAGCCGGCCGCGAGCCGCGGCGACCGGGGGAAAACTTTCGTCTTCCCTTACGTGAGAATCAGGCATACTCCCCGCGCCTTCCTTGAGTCGGACGGGGACTTCATGGTGCAGTCGAGAAAGCTTATCGCCGAGTTCCTCGGCACGTTCGCGCTCGTGTCCGCGGTCTGCGGCGCTGCGATCGTATCGGGCAATGCGGCGGGCCTCGGCGTCGCCTTCGCCGTCGGCCTGTCGGTTCTGGTCATGGCTTATGCGGTCGGCCCGATCTCGGGCGGCCACTTCAATCCGGCGGTCACCCTCGGCCTGACCGTCGCCGGGCGCTTCGAGGCGCGCGACATTCCGGCCTATGTGATCGCCCAGCTTCTCGGCGGCGCGGTCGCCGCCCTCTTCTTCTATCTCGTCCTCTCGACGACGGCGAATTTCGCGCCCGGCGGCTTCGCCTCCAACGGCTACGGCGAGCATTCGCCCGGCGGCTACTCCATGGGCGCTGCGTTCTTCATGGAGGTCGTGCAGACGGCGCTGTTCCTGCTCGTCATCCTGCGCGTCACGCGCGTCAAGGACGGTGCCGGGTTCATGGCGCCGGTGGCGATCGGCCTCGCTTTGGTGCTGATGCACATCATCAGCATTCCGGTCACCAATACGTCTCTCAATCCGGCGCGTTCGACCGCGACGGCCCTATTTGCCGATGGCTGGGCCCTGCAGCAGCTGTGGCTGTTCTGGATCGCCCCCCTGCTCGGAGGCGCCCTGGGCGGGCTCCTCGACAAGCACCTCGGCGACAACCCATAACCTCCCGATGCGTAGCAAATTTGGGGCGGCCTCCGGGCCGCCCTCTTCTTTCATTAATCCTGTGACAGTCGCGCAAATTGACTTTTCGGCCTTTGTTACTATGTTCCCCTCAACATGGCGCCCATGATGACCGGCGACTCAGCACAGTCAGCGCCCTCCGATGAAATGTCGCCAGAACGGTTCCCAACCACTAAATGTCGTTTGAAAATCTGGGCTTAAGCCCCAAGGTAATCGAAGCGGTCAAGCTGACCGGCTTCACCATTCCCACCCCCATTCAGTTGCAAGCCATCCCTGCCGCTCTGGAGCGGCGCGACGTGCTGGGCCTCGCCCAGACCGGTTCTGGCAAGACTGCGGCCTTCGCCCTGCCCATGCTCACCATCATGGAAAAGGGCCGGGCCCGGGCCCGCATGCCGCGGACGCTCGTTCTAGAGCCGACCCGCGAGCTCGCCGCCCAGGTACAGGATGCCTTCGAGACGTTCGGCAGCCAGCACAAGCTCACCGTGGCGCTGCTGATCGGCGGCGTCTCCTTCGATGAGCAGGACCGCAAGATCGATCGCGGCGCCGACGTCGTGATCGCCACCCCCGGCCGTCTTCTCGACCATCTCGCGCGCGGCAAGCTTTTGCTCAACGCCATCGAAATCCTCGTCGTCGACGAGGCCGACCGCATGCTGGACATGGGCTTCATTCCCGACATCGAGAAGATCTGCAAGCTTCTGCCCATCACGCGCCAGACGCTGTTCTTCTCGGCCACCATGCCGCCCGAGATCCAGCGCATCACCAACCAGTTCCTCCACAATCCCATCCGCATCGAGGCGACGCCGCCGTCGAGCACCGCAGCCAGCATCGACCAGCGTCTGGTCCGTGCGCCATCGGACTTCACGGCCAAGCGGGCCGCCCTGCGCGATCTCCTGCGGACAGAGACGACCGTCAAGAACGCCATCATCTTCGCCAACCGCAAGACGACAGTCGGGGTGCTCGAGACCTCCCTCAAGCGGCACGGCTTCAACGCCGCCGCGCTCCATGGCGACATGGACCAGCGCGCCAGGCTGAAGACGCTCGAATCGTTCCGCGCCGGCGAGGTCACCTATCTCATCGCCTCCGACGTCGCGGCGCGCGGCCTCGACATTCCGGATGTCAGCCACATCTTCACCTTCGACGTGCCCGTCCATCCGGAGGATTACGTCCACCGCGTCGGCCGCACCGGCCGCGCCGGGCGCGAGGGCCACTCCTTCATGTTGGTCACTCCCGAAGAGCTGAAGGCCGTGCGCGTTATCGAGGAGTTGATCCAGAAGCAGATCCCGTGGGCCGGCAACGCGATCTCCGATGAGGAGGCGCAGGCCGTTCCCGCCCGTGGTCGTGGCCGGGGTCGTGGCCGCGGCGCCCCGCAACAACGGGGACATCGCGAGCGCGGCGAGCGCACGAGCGACGCCGCCAAGCCGCGTGGCCGCCAGAAGTCGGCCGCCTTGCCCCACGCGCCGAAGCCGTCTGCGCCCCATGCGCCGAAGCCGTCTGCGCCTCGCGCTGCGAAACCAGAGCAGAGGAAGGTTCAGGTCCGCGAGGCCGCCGCTCCCCCGGTGCAGCCGCATCGCCCGCCCGCCGCCGCGCCGAACCCGCGCTCCGCGGCGACCGACAAGCAACCCTTCGCAGGCCACCTGCCGGCGTTCATGGCACGGCCCGTCCGCTGATAGTGAAAGTTTGAGTCTAGGCTTCGGCGGGCTCGCTCGCCGGCTTGAGCTGCACCGACTCTCCGCAGCCGCACGCCCCAGTCTGGTTGGGATTGTTGAACATGAATCCCGACTTCAGCTTCTCGACGCGATAGTCCATCTCGGTGCCGAGGAGGAACATGACGGCCTTGGGATCGATGAGGATCTTGACGCCCTTGTCCTCCACGACCTCGTCGAACTTCGCCTGCGTCGGGGCCCACTCCATCGTGTATTCCATGCCGGCGCACCCGCCGTTCTTGACGCCGATCCGCAGACCCGCAACCGGGCCCGGATTGGCGGCCATGATCTCGCGCACCCGGACGGCAGCCGCCTCGGTCAGCGTCATCACTTTCGGTCTTGAGCGGGTCGACATGTCCATGGGCTTCGAATTCCTCGTCCGTCCATTCTACCACATATTCAAGGCCACGCGCGCCTCATCCGACATGCGCGAATGATCCCAGGGCGGTTCGAAAACGAGGTTGACCTTCACCTCGTTGAGGCCTTCGACCGCCCCGACCGCGTTCTGGACCCACCCGGGCATGTCCCCCGCCACCGGGCAACCGGGAGCGGTCAGGGTCATGTCGATGGTGACGTTGCGGTCGTCGTCGATATCGACCTTGTAGATAAGGCCGAGTTCGTAGATGTCGACCGGAATTTCCGGGTCGTAGACCGTCTTGACCGCCGCCGTGATGCTGTCGGTGAGGCGGATGAGCTCATCCTGGGGGATGGCGCTCGCCGCACCCTCTGGCTTCGTCTCGACTGTGGTCGTATCCGCTTCCATCATCGTCGTCCTTCACATGAGAAGCCGCTGGGCCGCAATCAAGGCATCCGCCAGCCCGTCGACCTCTTCCATAGTATTATACATGCCGAACGAGGCTCGGCATGTCGCCGTCACCCCGAACCGTTCAAGAAGGGGTTGGGTACAATGCGTCCCGGCCCGGACCGCGACGCCGTACCGGTCGATCACCGTCGAGACATCGTGCGGATGGGCCCCCCGCATGGCGAACGACAGGATCGCGCCCTTGTCGCGGGCCCGGCCGAACAGCTGCAGCGAATTGATTTCCGACAGGCGCTGCGTGGCATATGCGATGAGCGATGCCTCGTGGGCGACGATGTTGGCTCGACCGACGCCCATCATGTAGTCGAGCGCCGCGCCGAGCCCGATGGCCTGCACGATCGCCGGGGTGCCCGCTTCGAACCGGTGCGGCGGCTCGGCATAGGTGATGGCATCGAGCTTCACCTCGCCGATCATTTCCCCGCCGCCCTGATAGGGCGGCATCCGCCGAAGATGCTCTTTCTTCCCGTAGAGCACGCCGATGCCGGTCGGACCGTAGGTCTTGTGTCCGGTGAAGGCGTAGAAGTCGCAGTCGAGGTCCTGGACGTCGACTTCGAGGTGCACGGCCGCCTGGCTGCCGTCGACGAGGACCGGAACGCCGTGCGCATGCGCGATGCGGATGACCTCCTTCACCGGCACGATGGTGCCGAGGGCGTTCGACATGTGGGTGATCGCCACCATCTTGGTGCGCGGTCCGATGAGCTTGCGGAACTCGTCGAGCAGAAAGTTTCCGTCGTCGTCGACCGGCGCCCACTTGATCACCGCCCCGCGCCGCTCGCGGTGGAAGTGCCACGGCACGATGTTCGAATGATGCTCGAGGATGGAAAGGATGATCTCGTCGCCCTCCCCGATCACCAGGCCGCCGAAGCTCTGGGCGGCGAGGTTGATGGCCTCGGTGGCGTTGCGGGTGAAGATGATCTCCGCGGTCGACGGCGCGTTCAGGAACCGACTGACCGTCTCGCGCGCGTTCTCGTAGTTCTGGGTCGCGAGGTTCGAGAGGTAGTGCAGGCCCCGGTGCACGTTGGCGTATTCGTCCCGGTAGGCGCGCGTCACGGCATCGATGACCGCCTGCGGCTTCTGGGCCGAGGCCGCGTTGTCGAGATAGACGAGCGGCTTACCGTATACCCGGGAGGCCAGGATCGGAAAGTCGGCCCTCACGCGGGCGACGTCGAACTTGGTGTCGGCGGATCCGTCGGCCATCACCGGATCTCCGCTCCTTTGACCCAGTCTTCGACGAGATCGGCGAGCCGGTCGCGGATGGCGTCATGCCCGATGTCGCCGAGCGCTTCTGCGGCGAAGGCTGCGACCAGGAGGGCCTTGGCGTCGGCCTGCGGAATGCCGCGCGAACGCAGGTAGAACAGCAGGTCTTCGTCGAGCTCGCCCGCCGTTGCGCCATGGCCGCAGACGACGTCGTCGGCATAGATCTCGAGCTCCGGCTTGGCGTCGAACTCGGCGGTCGGCGACAGCAGCAGACCGTGGCTCGACTGCTTGCCGTCCGTCTTCTGGGCGCCGCGCTGGACGATGACCTTGCCCTGGAAGATGCCCCGCGCCTCCTGGTCGATGACGCATTTGAAGATCTCGCGGCTTGTGCAGCCGGGAGCGCGATGGTCGATCACCAGGCGCGTATCGCAGTGCTGTCGGTTCTTCAGGAGGTAGGCGCCGAGGATGCGCGCATCGCCGCCCTTGCCGTCGAAGGTCGTGAACCCCTGCTGGCGCGTCACGCGCCCGCCGGCGGTGAGCGTGCAATCGCGCAGGATGGCATCGTCCGCCAACGCGGCCTCGAAGTTGGACAGATGGATCGCGTCCTCGCTTTCGAGCTGGAGCTTGATGCGGTCGAGCCGCGCCCCCTTGCCGATCCGCGCTTCGGTGACGGTGCAGCTGAGATGGGCGCCGCCCTCGTCGAGATGGGTCTCGATGAACGACGCCGAGGCGCCGTCGCCGACCTCGAGCGTGATGCGCGAGGCGATCATGCGCCTGTCGCCCGCGGTCGTCAGCACCACGATCTCGACCGGCAAGTCGATGGTGCGCCCGGGCCGCACCCGGATCGCGATGCCGCCGGCGAGGAAGGCGGTGTTCATCGTGCGGATGGGATCCTGGTCGGTTCCGGCCGCCGGCGATTGTACGAGCTGCCGTGCCGTCTCGAGCCGGTCGACCTCGACCGAGCCGTCGGTCGGCAACTGCGATGCGTCGGGCGAATAGACGCCGTCGACGATGACGATGCGGTTGCGCACCAGCGCCAGGATCGGCGATCGTTTCCATCCGTCGGCCGGCTGTGGCGCGCGCCCCGCCGGGACCGGAGGATAGGCGCCGTCGATGAGCTGCCGGAGGTCGGTCCAGCGCCAGTCTTCGAGCCGGCGGTGCGGCAGGCCCATCCCGATGAACGCATCGAGCGCCTGCCTTCGCTGCGCATCCTTTACGGCGGCCGCCGCCTCGAGGAACGCCGTTTCCGCCTGGGTTTTCTGCAGCGTCACGTTCATCTAGGCGGCCGCTCCCGTGAAGCCCGCATAGCCCTTCTCCTCGAGCTCGAGCGCCAGGGTCTTGTCGCCCGACCGCACGATGCGGCCTTGCGACAGGACGTGCACGTGATCCGGAACGATGTATTCGAGGAGCCGCTGGTAGTGGGTGATGACGACCATGGCGCGCTCCTTCGAGCGCAGCGCGTTCACGCCGTCGGCGACGATGCGCAGGGCGTCGATGTCGAGCCCGGAATTGGTCTCGTCGAGAACGCAAAGCGACGGCTCCAGGACGGCCATCTGCAGGATCTCGGCCCTCTTCTTCTCGCCACCCGAGAAACCGACGTTCACCGGCCGCTTGAGCATTTCCGGATCGATCCGCAGGGCGGCGGCGCGTTCGCGGACCAGCCGCATGAAGTCGGGCGTCGTGAGCTCGGGCAGGCCGCGCGCCTTGCGCTGGCTGTTGAGCGCCACCTTCAGGAATTGCATCGTCGCCACGCCCGGAATCTCCACCGGGTATTGGAAGGCGAGGAACAGCCCCGCCGTGGCGCGCTCATCGGGCTCCATCGCGAGCAGGTTCTCGCCGCGATAGGTGACCGACCCGTGTGTCACCTCATAGCCGGACCGGCCGGCCAGCACGTAGGAGAGCGTCGACTTGCCGGAGCCGTTCGGCCCCATGATGGCATGTACCTCGCCGGCACCGATCTCGAGGTCGATGCCGTTGAGGATCTTCCTGCCGTCCACTTCGACCTGAAGGTCGCGAATGCTCAAAATGCTCATGAATTCCGGTCTCGTTCTTCTTCGTTGACTATCCGACACTGCCTTCGAGGCTGATGCCGATCAGCTTTTGCGTCTCCGCCATGAACTCCATCGGCAGCTGCTGCAGCACGTCGCGCACGAAGCCGTTGACGATCAGCGCCACCGCCTCCTCCTGCGAAAGGCCGCGCGACATGCAGTAGAACATCTGGTCGTCCGAGATCTTCGACGTCGTCGCCTCGTGCTCGAAATGGGCGCTGGAGTTTTTGGCCTCGATGTAGGGCACCGTGTGCGCCCCGCACTTGTCGCCGATCAGTAGCGAGTCGCACTGGGTGAAGTTGCGGGCGTTGCGCGCCTTGCGATGTGCGCTCACCAGGCCGCGGTAGGTGTTGTCGCTGCGTCCCGCGGCGATGCCTTTCGACACGATGCGGCTCGACGTGTCGTTGCCGAGGTGGATCATCTTGGTGCCGGAGTTGACCTGCTGCCTGCCGTTGGAGATGGCGATCGAGTAGAACTCGCCGCGCGAGCCGTCGCCGCGCAGGATGCAGCTTGGATACTTCCAGGTGATGGCCGAGCCGGTCTCCACCTGCGTCCACGAGATCTTGGCGTTGCGGCCGCGGCAGTCGCCGCGCTTGGTGACGAAATTGAAGACGCCGCCCTTGCCTTCCTTGTCGCCCGGGTACCAGTTCTGGACCGTCGAATACTTGATCTCGGCATCCTCGAGCGCCACGAGCTCGACGACCGCCGCGTGCAGCTGGTTCTCGTCGCGCATCGGGGCCGTGCAGCCTTCGAGATAGCTGACATAGGCGCCCTTCTCGGCGATGATCAGCGTGCGCTCGAACTGACCCGTCTTCTTCTCGTTGATGCGGAAGTACGTCGAAAGCTCCATCGGGCAGCGCGTGTTCTCCGGCACGTAGACGAACGAGCCGTCCGAGAAGACCGCGGAGTTGAGGGCGGCATAGAAGTTGTCGCCCTGCGGCACCACCGAGCCCAGGTACTTCTTCACGAGATCGGGATGATTGCGCAGAGCCTCGGAGATCGAGCAGAAGATCACGCCGACCTTGGCGAGCTCCTCCTTGAACGTCGTCACGACCGAGACCGAATCGAAGATGGCGTCGACCGCGACTCTGGCGCCTTCCACGCCGGCCAGGATCCCGCGCTCGCGCAGCGGAACGCCGAGCTTCTCGTAGGTTCTGAGCAGCTCCGGGTCGACCTCGTCGAGGCTCTTCGGGCCGTTGAGCCGCTTCGGCGCGGAGTAGTAGTAGAGGTCCTGGAAGTCGATCTTCGGGTAAGACACGCGCGCCCAGGTCGGCTCGATCATCTGCTGCCAGCGGCGATAGGCCTCGAGCCGCCAGGCAAGCATCCACTCCGGCTCGCCCTTCTTCGCGGAGATGAATGCGACGATGTCCTCCGATAGGCCCTTCGGAGCCTTGTCGGACTCGATGTCGGTCTCGAAGCCGTACTTGTACTTGTCGACGTCGATGTCCTTGACGCGTTCTATGGTGTCGAAATCGGGCATGGTTACGCCGCCTTCTTCTTTCTTCGTTCGATGATGCGGCGCCAGGCGCCGATGAATGCTTCGATGTCCCCGGGCGTCGTGTTCCAGCCGAGGCTTACCCGGATTGCGGACTTCGCCGTGTCGGGCGCCACGCCCATCGCCTCCAGAACGGCCGAATGCCCGACCTTTCCCGACGAGCACGCCGCCCCGGACGAGACGGCGACGCCGTCGAGGTCGAGGCTGATCAGCGCCGTGTCGGCGGCGATGCCCCTAACCGCAAAACAGCTCGTGTTGGGCAATCGTTCCACGCTCTTGCCGAAGAACTCGACGTCGGGTGAGATTTCGGAGAGCTCGCGCTCGAGCCTGTCGCGCAGCGATGCAAGAGCAACGGGCGTGTCTTCGAGAGCCGCCGCGAAGCCGGCGATGGCGCCGACGTTCTCGGTGCCGGCGCGTCGGCGCAGCTCCTGGGTGCCGCCGGCAATCAACGGCTCGAGGGCGAGGCCGTCGCGCACGATCAGCGCGCCGACCCCGACCGGTCCGCCGAGCTTGTGGGCCGATACCGTCATGAGGTCGACCCCCAGCGCCGGAGCGTTGACCGGGATCTTGCCCAGCGCCTGGACCGCATCGGCATGGACGATGCTGTTCCGCGACCGGGCGATGTTGACGATTTCGGCGACCGGCTGCACGACGCCAGTCTCGTTGTTGGCGAGCATCACGCTGACGAGTGTCGGGAGTGGGCTTGCATCGAGGATCGCCTGAAGCGCCTCGGTCCTCACCCGGCCGTTGCCGTCGACGGGTATGACCTCGATCGGCAATCCGCGCGCCCGGGCCGCCTCCGCCACGCTCGGGTGCTCGATCGCCGAGACGACGAGGCGCTCGACCGCCGGTCCCTTGACGGCCAGGTTGTTGGCTTCCGTTCCTCCCGACACGAAGACGATCATCTGCGGCAGGACGCCGATCCGTCGCGCGACGGCGTCCCGCGCCGAATCGACCGCCGCGCGCGCCTCACGGCCCTCGCGATGGACCGAAGACGCGTTGCCGTGTCCATCGAGCGCCGCGAGCATGGCCGCGCGCGCCGCCGGCTTGAGCGGGCTTGTCGCGTTGTGATCGAGATAGGCGCGTGGCATAGGTGTCCTCAGATTGCGGCGCGGACCGGATGCGCCTTGGCCCGGCGGACCGCCGCCTGCAGGGCGAAGTTCCGCTTGTGGATGACGTCCCCAAGGGTGACGGCCGACAGGAAGCCGAAGATCTGCCGCCCGAGTGCCGACCACAGGTCGTGCGTGATGCATTTCTGCCCGTCGACACAGCCTTCGATCGCGTCGCCGGCGCAGCGGGTGACCTGCAGAGGTTCGTCGACGGCCAATACGATGTCGGAAATCCGGATGTCCTCGGGATTACGGGCAAGGCGGTAGCCCCCGCCAGGTCCGCGGGCGCTTTCGACGACACCGCGCCGCCTGAGCTTTGCGAACAGCTGCTCGAGATACTCCTGGCTGATGTGCTGGCGCTCGGCGATCGCGGCGAGCGAAACCGGCGCGTCCGACGGCTGGCTGGCGATGTCCGCCATCGCCATCACCGCATATCGGCCTTTTGTCGAGAGTTTCATTTTTGCCCCTTTCGCCCGGGATTTGCGGCAAAAAGCTTGCAAAAGCCGGGCGCCAGTGTGCTAAGACGCCTGCCGGTCCAAGAGAAAGTTTTGCCGGGATTTCCTTGAACCGTTCTAAATCATGGATATAGGAATTCCGACTTCGGCAGTCAACTTATTCGATAAGGGCGGGTCCCAGGCGCATTTCCCTCACCCAGGCGCGCTGGACTGAGCAAAATCAGGTACTTCCCACCGATGCCAGAGGTCATTTTCAACGGTCCCGCCGGGCGCATCGAGGGCCGGTACCACCACAACAAGGCGCCGTCCTCGCCGATCGCCATCCTGCTTCACCCGCATCCCCAGTTTGGGGGAACCATGAACAACCCCATCGTTCATGCCCTCCACTATGGTTTCGTCGACCGAGGTTTTTCGGTCCTCCGTTTCAATTTCCGCGGCGTCGGCCGCAGCCAGGGGATGTTCGAGAACGGCGCCGGTGAGCTTTCCGACGCGGCGGCGGCGCTCGATTGGCTCCAGTCCTACAACAAGGACGCGAAGATCTGCTGGATCGTCGGCGTCTCCTTCGGCGCCTGGATCTCCATGCAGCTCCTGATGCGGCGCCCCGAAATTTCGGGCTTCATCTCCATCGCGCCGCTCGCCAAGCACTACGACTTCTCTTTCCTAGCGCCCTGCCCGGCTTCCGGATTGTTCGTGAACGGCGACATGGATTCGGTCACGTCCCCCGAAGCCGTGCAAAGTCTGGTCTCGAAGCTCAAGACCCAGCGCGGCATCACCATCGAGCACAAGGTGATGCAGGGCGCGAACCATTTCTTCCAGGACCGCATCGACGAGCTCGTCAAGATCTGCGGCGACTATCTCGACCGGCGTCTGGCGAAGGACCTTCAGGCGGTGTGAAGCACGCCGCCCGTTGTCGGGCGGGCGACACCGGTGGTGCGCGGAAAGCTGAGAGGCAGCCCGCGCAGCGAGCGGACGGCCAGATAGGCGAAGGCCTCCGCCTCTACGGCGTCCCCATCGAACCCTTGTGCTTCCGCAGTAGTCACCGTTCCTCCCACTTCCTCTTCCAGGGCCGCCATCAGCGCCGGATTGTGGCGGCCGCCTCCGCACACGACCCACAGCGACGGCTGGCCGGGCAGGTGGCGGCGGGCCGCCGCGATCGACCGAGCCGTGAAACGGGCGAGCGTCGCCGCACCGTCTTCGAGGGGCAGTGTACCGACCGGGGAGAGCGTGAAGCTTTTCCGGTCGAGGGACTTGGGCGGCGGCAGCTCGAAATAGGGATTGTCCATAAGCGCGTCGAGAACGCGCGCGTTCACTTTTCCTCGCATGGCGTGGCGGCCGTCGAAATCGGCCGGCTGGCCGAGATGCTGCTCCATCCAGTCATTGATGAGGCCGTTGCCGGGACCCGTGTCGAAGGCGACGAGGTCTCCGTCCCGGCCGATGAACGTCACGTTGGCGACCCCGCCGATGTTCACGAACACGGCCGGGCGGTCCGGCAGCGACGCTGCAAGTGCCCGGTGGTAGGCGGGAACGAACGGCGCCCCCTCGCCTCCCGCCTCGACGTCGGCGGCGCGGAAATCGTTGACGACGTCGATCCCCGTGAGCTCGGCGAGCAGTCGTCCGTCCCCCACCTGTATCGTGAGCCGATCCTGCGGGCGGTGCAGGAGGGTCTGGCCGTGGAAGCCGATGACGTCCGGCTTGTCGCCCGGATGCTGCGCAAGGAAATTTTGCACTGCCTCCGCATGCCAGTGGGTGAGGTCCCGCTCGAGCGCCGAAAGCCCCCCCGGGCGGTCCTGCCGATGGACGATCGACTGTGCCTCGCCCAGCCCGGCCGCGATGCGGTCCATGCGCTCGCGATCATAGGGCACCGACAGGAACGGACCCCGCGCCAGCTCGCTATCGCCGTCCGTCTCGATGGCGGCGACGTCGATCCCGTCCATCGACGTGCCGCTCATCAATCCGATCGCCCGCACCCGTTTTGCCACCGTGAAATCTCGTGCTAAGAGCCCTCGCGACCGGCACAGAGCAAGCATCCATGGCAAATTTCAAGTCCGAATTTCTGAAGATCGTCTCGGAGCGCGGCTATCTTCATCAGATCTCCGATCCTGAGGGCCTGGACGGGTTGGCCGCCGCGGGCGGGATCGTCGCCTATGTCGGCTACGATTGCACCGCCCCGTCCCTGCATGCCGGCAGCCTCCTGTCGATCATGATGCTCCATTGGCTCCAGCGCACCGGGGGCAAGCCCATCGCGCTCATGGGCGGCGGCACGACCCGGGTCGGCGACCCGTCGGGCCGCGACGAGACGCGCCGCATCCTCTCCGTCGAGCAGATCGAGGAGAACAAGCGGTCCATCCAGTCGGTCTTCGCCAGGTTCCTGAACTTCGGATCGGGCCGCACCGATGCCGTCATGGTCGACAATGCCGAGTGGCTTGCGCCCTTGAACTACATCGAGTTCCTGCGCGACGTCGGGCGGCATTTCTCGGTCAACCGCATGCTCGCCATGGATTCCGTGAAGCTGCGGCTCGAGCGCGAGCACGAGCTCTCCTTCATCGAATTCAACTACATGGTTCTCCAGGCCTATGACTTCGTGGAGCTCGCCCGCCGCTACGGCTGCAATCTGCAGATGGGCGGCTCGGACCAGTGGGGGAACATCGTCAACGGCATCGATCTCGGCCGCCGGCTCGGAACCCATCCGCTGCATGCCCTTACCTGTCCGCTGCTGACGACCTCGTCGGGCGCCAAGATGGGCAAGACGGCTTCGGGCGCCGTTTGGCTCAATGCGGAAATGTTGTCGCCCTACGAGTACTGGCAGTACTGGCGCAATTCCGAGGACGCCGACGTCGGCCGCTTCCTCAAGCTCTACACGACCCTGCCGATGGCAGAGATCGGCCGCCTCGAAAGTTTGCGCGGCGCCGAACTGAACGACGCCAAGAAGACGCTGGCAACGGAGGCGACGGCCTTGCTCCACGGCCGCGAAGCCGCCGATGTGGCGGCGGAGACGGCACGGCGCACCTTCGAGGAAGGCGGCGTCGCCACCGGCCTGCCCAGCGTGAACGTGGCGCGTGCCGAGATCGAGTCCGGGCTCGGACTTCTCAAGGCGCTCGTCGCCGCCGGCCTTGCCACGTCGAACGGCGAAGCACGGCGCGCCGTTCAAGGCGGCGGCGTCCGCGTCAACGATGCGCCGGTGAGCGACGACCGCCATGTCCTCACCGAACGGGATCTCGGCGATGCCGGCGCCGTCAAGCTGTCGCTCGGCCGCAAGAAGCACGTTCTGATCAGGCCGAGTTAGTTGCTGGGTTCCGCCCGCCGCTTCTTCTGCCCGGGCTCGGGATAGTTGCCGCCGATGTCGAACAGGCGCCGCAGGAAGCCGGGGGCGATGGCCGATACCGGGTTCACCACGAACTGCGGCTGCGACATCGTTCCGCGTAGCGCGAAATTGAGGCCGAACACGCCCTGCCCCTTCCCACCGGTGAGGATCTCGCCGAGCAGCGGCACGTCGCTCAGCGCCGCATTGAGCGCATAGGCGGGAATGATCGTGCCGCCGATGTCGATCGCCCCGTCGCGCTTGCGGATCACGCCCTGCAGCGTTGCCCCCATGTCTGGTCCCTTGAGGAGAGAGTCGCCGATGCGCACGAACGTCTTGTCGGTGGAGAACGGCATGGTGAAGCGCGTGAAGGTCAGCGCTTCACGCCGCGGGCCCGACTTCTGGCCGCGCGTGGTGTTCTGGCGATCGATGTCGGTGAGCGCCGTTTCGTCGCGGACCTCAAAGTTCCTGACGACGAGCTGGCCGCGCTGGATGGAGGAATCGGAAACGCTGCCCAGCTGGGCGAAGAGCTCGATCTGCCCGGCCGACACTTTCGAATAGAGGTTGGCGGCCCTGAGCGCTGCTCCGGCGTCGCGGGCGACGAAGCGCATGTCGCGGCCGCCCGTCGCATTGGGGGCGATCTTCAGCGTCACCGGCGCCCCGCCGAGGAAGGTGCCTGAGATGTCCGCTGACTGGACGAAGTTGCCGATGACCGAAAGCTTTGCCGTTGCACCCGCGATGGCTTCGCCGCGATGGGCGTGGGCCTTGTCGAAGTTCGCATCGACCGTGACCGGGGTCATCACCGCTTCCACCGGCGACGGCGGCGCCACGGTCGACTTGAAGGTGCCGCTGATGAGCGCCCGGGCGTCGAACTCCTGGCCTGAGATCGTGGCGGCGACGACGCCCTCCTTCCTCCGGATTTTTAGCGAGAACCGGTTGTTGTCGTCGAGGGTCGTGTTCGGGAAGTCCGCCGAGACGACCTCTCCCTGCTTGCCGAGCACCAGGCTGCCCTTGATCAACAGGTCTTCGCCCGTGACGACGATGTCGTTGATGGCCCGCCGTTCGGGATCGGATGCATCGAGCTCGAAGGTCGCCTTCGCATTGGCGCCCGCTTCGCGCCACCATCGCATGGCGTCGACATGGAGCTGCGCCTTAGTGAGATCGGCCTCCACTTCGGCCCGCGTGATCTTGCCGCCCGCCTCCGCCGCCGCGAGCCTGATGCGCACCGGCCCGCGCACGAAGCCGGCGGTCGAAAGCCCGAGCTTCGCCCGCTCGGCGTCGTCGAGCTCGGCTTCGAGGCTGATGCGTTGGTCGCTGGGCACGTTCTTGCCGACGGCGCGCGACCAGCTGACCGCGGCCGGAACGCCTTCGAGTTTCACCACGCCTTTCGCCCCGACGCGTCCCGCCGCATAGCTGAAGGTCATGTCGCCGCCGGTGATGTCGGCCTGCTGGATGACGCCTTTCAGATGTACGTCCTTCACCGCCGCGTCGGCGGCGATCGTAACGAGCGGCTTCTTTCCGCGCGACGCCTTGAGCTCGACCTTGAGCTTGAATTTCGTCGAGCCGCTCATGCTGGAAGGCGACAGCCCTGCCTGGCTGGGATAATTGAGAGGATCCTGGTCGAGCAGTTCGAGGACGCTGCCCGCCTTTCCCTCCGCCTCGACATCGATGATCGTGGGCACCACCGGCGCGGTGAGCGGCGTGGTCACGAGCGAGCCCGATGTCAGCGTGAGGACCTCGCCCGACGGGACGGTGACCCGTCCTTTCTCGAGTGTGATCTCGAGCCGGTTGCCGCTGAGCTGGCCCTTGCCCACCCCGTTGGTGATCGGCGGCAGGGCGCCGAAATATCCCGTCTCGACGTCCTTGAGAGTGAACGACACGTCGATCTGGCCTTCCGGGATCGGCCGACCTTCGAACACTCCGGCGATCGTCTCGCTAGGGACGTTGATCTGAAAGAGGCCGTCGGGAACGACTCCCTTGGTCACATTGGCGTCGAGCCATTTCCGCGTGTTCGGCGCCACGATGGGCGGCCACAGTTTCTTGACCACCTCGACGGGAAGGTCGCGGACGACGCCGCTCAGGCGCACGCCGATTGGGGTGCCGCCGCCCTCGAAGCTGCCCCTCAGGCGCACTCCCGCATTCCCCGTCTGCAGGATGAAGTCTTCGATGTCGAACCGGTTCTCGACCACCGAGGCGATGCCCTTGAGCTCGACGCGGTCGAACGCGATGCGCGCCGCCTTGCGGTTCTCAGGCGTCATGACGAAATCGCTGACGTTGAGACTGACGGCGAGCGCCGTGAGCCGGCCGTCGGCAGCTCGCTGCGGCGCGATGCGGCCGCGCACTCCGGCTTCGCCGCCCTGCAGGGTCACCGTGCTGTCGTGAAGGACGAACGCGCCGGTCTCCGGCTCGAGGTCGAACCGCAGAAGGCCCTCGCTGATCGAAATGGGCTCCGAGATGTAGTCCGGAAACCCGATGTTGCCCGCCGCGGCAGTGAGCTCGGCGCTCGCCTTGGTTATCTCTCCCTCGTCGGTGAGCTGCACTTCCGCCTGCCCCGACAGGGGGAACCGGACCTGGGCCAGACGATGCAGGGCGAAGACCTTGCTCGACAGGTCGGCGGGCACCAGGTCGAAGATCCGGGCGCTGATGGCGAAGGTGCGGCTGGCGGCGCGATAGTTGGCCACGAGCTCCGACCGCCACGGTTCGCCGCCCGTGGCGATCCGGACGTCGGCGAACAGTGCGAATCCGTAGGGCATCCGCCGGAACAGCAGGTTCGCCGCCGGTGCGTTCCAGTTGGCCTGGTTGAACTCGTCGAAGAGCGTCAGCGACGCGTTGCTGATCTTCACCGTTTCGAGGGTCGAGACTGCCGTCTGCCCTCGTGACCCGGACAGGAGCTCCCGGTCGAGGAACTCGCGCAGGGCAACGCCCGGGGTCGCCGGCTCGGTGGCCTCCGGGGGGCTCGCCTCGTCCGCCGCCTCGTCCGGCGTCCGGGCGCTACCGAAGCCGAGGCTGAAGTTGCCGTCGAGTCCGCGCTGGATCTGGATATGAGCGTCGATGAGCTCGAGCTGGCGGGGAACGATTCTGCCCGCGAAGACCGCCTTGCCGTCGATGCCGATCGCCGCCCGGGGCGCCTGCGCGATGACCTCGCCCTGGGTGTTCTTCAGCACCAGGTTTCGCAGCCTCAGACGCGGTTGGCCGCTCAGCTGATCGCGCTCGATGATGGCCCCGGCGAGCTCCACCCTGTAGTCACCGAGATTCGAATTGATGGCGGATTGGATGGGACCGGTGAGGAAGGTGAGCGCGACGGGGCCCTGCGACAGGCGCACCATGAAGACGACGGCCAGAAGGACGAGGGTGCCGATGAGCGCCATCGCCGAAAGCAGCGTGAATTTACGGATCGTCCTTGGCACTTCACCCGACTCGTGCGGTTTCCAACGTCTCGCGACGTGATTCTCTCGTCGCCGGATTCGAGTTCGAACGCAAATCACGGGCGCGTCCGCGGCGGAAGTTCATACTTGCCGATTTGCCTTTGTGATCAAACAGAATTCTGCCCGGCCCCAGGGCAGTCGCGACCTCGGTCAACGAATTGCCCAAATTTGGAGACAAACCCAACATAGCGACGAAAGCATGGCAGGTCCCACGGGCGCGATCGGGACCTTGTTCGGGGGAACAATGCCGGTTAACTCATGTGCATGGTCTGCGAAACCGACCGTCGGCGACGGCGCGGGATTTGCTTCTCCGGGCTGCCGGTAAGCGAAAGCGGAACCTCATGCGCAAAACGCCCAGCCAACGTAGTTATCGTCGACGTCGCCGCGGAATTCTTAAGACCGTCGCCTATGTCTTTCGCGCGCGCCAGATCTACCTGCGATCCGAGGGCGAGGTCCAGTTCATCACCCTGCGCCCATGGGTCCAGGTCACCGGCCTCGTGCTGCTCCTCGGCGGGCTCTTTTGGCTCGCCTTCTCGACCATCAACATGGTGTTCAAGGACCAGCTCCTGGCCCTCAACGAGCGCGGCATGTACGACGCGCGCCTCGAATACGAGGACCGGATCGCCGAGCTTCGCCGCCAGGTCGACGGCCTGAACGACCGGCTGATGATCGACCAGGGCGAATATCTGGGCAAGGTGGACGTCGTGCGCGCCGAGTTCGAGAAGCTCGTCGATCGTCACAAGCGCCTCGTCGAATTCTTCCGCCAGAGCATTGCCAGGCGTCCGCCCAGCGGCCTCGACGTGAAGGAGCTCGAGGGAACCGTGCCCGAGAAGCCGACCGAAGAGGATCCGGCCGACGCTCACGACAATACCGGGCTTGAAACGGCGCCCGGCAAGACCGGCCTCGGCCAGGCGCCGTTTACGGCCCGTTATGCCGCGCAATTCCGGCTCGAATCCGAGGCCGAACGGCCGCTCGCCGACATGCGCGACTCCTTTGATCGCTACCGCCGGATGGAGATCGCCCTCCTAGACGAGGCGGTGCAGGACGCCACCGCGGATGCGGCGAAAATCCGCAAGGTGTTCTCGCGGCTCGGCATCAACGACAAGAAGGTCGTGGCCAATTCCGACTTCGAACGCGATGCCGTCGGCGGGCCCTTCGTTCCCGCCTTCGGCGACAGTTCGGAGGAAAAGGACCTGGCCGAGCGCATGACCAAGGTCTACGACACCTATGCGGCCTACGACGCCATGGCCTTCGAGGCGATGGAGCTGCCGCTCTTCCTTCCCATGCGCGAGGTCAAGCGCGTGAGCAGCGGTTTCGGCCTGCGCCGCGATCCTTTTCGGAAGTCCATGGCGATGCACGCCGGCATCGACTTCAAGGGTGACATGAGCACCGCCGTCCTTGCGACGGCGGACGGTGTCGTGCGCCGCGCCGGACTGGAAGGCGGCTATGGTCAGATGGTGGAAATCCTTCATGACAATGGGGTTTCTACACGATATGCTCACTTGAGTTCCGTTAAGGTTGCCGTGGGCCAGCGGGTAGACCGCGGCGATCTTATTGGTAAGCTTGGAAACACGGGCCGCAGCACGGGCCCTCACCTTCACTACGAAACGCGGGTTTACGGCAAGGCCGTCGATCCGGTTCGATTCTGGAAGTCGAGAAATGCTCTTCAAGAACTTGCGCAAGAAGAATAGCGGCACGGAATCCGTACGCGGACGGTCGGGCCCGTCGATCATCACCGAGGACGTGGTGATCGAGGGCAACCTCATCAGCGGCGGCGAGCTCCAGATCGACGGCACCGTCAACGGCGACATTCGCGCCCACGCCGTGGTCATCGACAGCCAGGGCGTCATCCACGGCGAGGTCATCGCCGAGGAAGTGCTGGTCCGCGGACGCATCATCGGCCCAATCCGCGGCATTCACGTCCACGTCTATTCGGGTGGGCACATCGAGGGCGACGTGATCAACGAGACGATCTCGATCGACAACGGCGCCTATGTCGACGGCTCTATCCGCCGCTCCGACAATCCCCTGGCCGAGCCGTCGCCGCAATACGACGGCCAATATGAAGACGCGCACAGCAACCGTCAGCTCGGCGTCCTCGACGAACAGGGCTATCGGCCGGTGCAGCTCTTCAAGGCGCCCGCCAAGGGCAACCAGAGCTAGCCCCGCTCGCACGTCCGCGACCGCCTAATCGATATCGGCGACTTCGCCCGGTCCGCCGCCGTGGATCCGTTGCGACAGCGAGGCATGGATGAAGCTGTCGATGTCCCCGTCGAGCACGGCCGCGGGATTGGTGCTTTGCGTTCCCGTCCGCAGGTCCTTCACGAGCTGGTAGGGCTGCAGCACGTAGGAGCGGATCTGGTGGCCCCAGCCGATCTCCGTCTTCTTGGCATTGGCGGCGTCGACCTTCTCCTGCTTCTTCTGGAGCTCGAGCTCGTAGAGCCGCGCCCGCAGCATGGACCAGGCAGTCGACCGGTTCTTGTGCTGCGACCGCTCGCTTTGGCAGGCCACCACGATGCCGGTGGGCAGGTGTGTGATGCGTACCGCGCTGTCGGTGGTGTTCACGTGCTGCCCGCCGGCGCCCGAGGAGCGAAAGGTGTCGACGCGCACGTCCTTGTCGGCGATCTCCAGGTCGATCGTATCGTCGACCACCGGGAAAACCCAGACCGACGCGAAGGAGGTGTGCCGCCGGGCGTTCGAATCGAACGGCGAGATGCGCACCAGCCGGTGCACGCCCGACTCGGTCTTCAGCCACCCATAGGCATTCGGTCCCTTGACGAGCACCGTGATCGACTTGACGCCGGCCTCCTCGCCCTCGTGCTCGTCGATCACCTCCACCTTGTAGTCGTGCTGCTCCGCCCAGCGCAGGTACATGCGCGACAGCATGCGCGCCCAGTCCTGGCTTTCGGTGCCGCCCGCCCCGGCGTGGATTTCGACGAAGGTGTCGTTCGCATCCGCTTCGCCCGACAGCAGGGTCTCGAGCTCGTGGCTGGAGGCGCTCGCCCTGAGGTCGATCAGCGCCCGTTCCGCCTCGGCGACGATGCCGTGGTCGTTCTCCGCCTCCCCGAGCTCGATCAGGTCGGCGTTGTCGGCAAGGGACCGCTCGAGATCGAGGATGGTCCTGATGCGTCCTTCGAGCTGCTGGCGCGACCGCATGACGGCCTGCGCCTTCTGGGGATCGTTCCAGAGCGCCGGGTCTTCCGCCCGGATGTTCAGCTCGGCCAGGCGCTTCTGTGCGGCGTCGATGTCAAAGATGCCTCCTCAGCAGCGCGATCGACTGCTTGATCTCATCGACGACGTTGGCGATTTCGGCACGCATGCAATGGCCCCTCGGATACTCGCCGCCCTAATAGAGGCCGCCGGTGCCCACCGTCAACCCGCCATCGATCACCGCCGCTTCGCCGTCGGCGGGCGCCGAGTTGGCACCGATGACGACGGTCTCGTTGGGCGGTCCCTCGCCCGGCTTGAAGGCCTCGAGGATGACGTTCGGATCGCCATAGGCGGCGCGCTGGCCGCTCGACGGATCGATCGGAATGAGCTGCACGCCGCTCGGCACCCGGAAGGGGATGGCCGCCTTGTCCTTGAGCGCCACCCGCATGAAATCGGCGACGATGGGCGCGGCAAGCTCGCCACCGGTGGCGCTGTCGCCCATCGGCTGCGGATTGTCGTAGCCGACGTAAACGCCGACCGCGAGATCGGGGGTGTAGCCGATGAACCACGCATCCTTCTCGTCGTTCGAGGTACCGGTCTTGCCGGCGACCGGCTTGCCGACGACGCGCACCCGCTGCCCGGTGCCCCGTTGCACGACGCCTTCGAGCATCGAGGTGACCTGATAGGCGGTGTAGGGGTTCATGACCTCTTCGCGGTTGTCCAGCAGCTCCGGCTCCGGCTGGTCATGCCATTCCGGCACCGCGCAGCCGTCGCACTTGCGCGCGTCGTGGCGGAAGATCGTGCGTCCGTAGCGGTCCTGGATGCGGTCGACGAGGGTCGGCGTGATGCGCTTGCCGCCGTTGTCGATCATGCTGTACGCCGCGGTCATCTTGAGCAGCGTCGTTTCGCCCGCGCCGAGCGAGTTGGCGAGCACCGGCAGCATGTGGTCGTAGATTCCGAGCCGCTCTGAAAGCTCCGCCACCCGCTTCATGCCCAGGTCCTGGGCGAGCCGGACGGTCATGACGTTTCGCGACAGCTCGATCCCGCGCCGAAGGGTGGACGGGCCGTGGAACTTCTTGGTGTAGTTCTCCGGCTTCCAGACTTCGCCGCTGTCGAGCGTCACCTCGAGGGGCGCATCGAGCACCACCGACGACGGCGTGTATCCGCTGTCGAGCGCCGCGGCGTAGACGAACGGCTTGAACGACGAGCCCGGCTGCCGCTTTGCCTGGACGGCGCGGTTGAATTGGCTCTTGCCGTATGAGAAGCCGCCGACGAGCGCCAGCACGCGGCCGCTGTGCGGATCCATCGCCACGAGGCTGCCCTCGATTTCGGGCATCTGGACGAGGTGGTACTTGCCCTTGTCGGCCGCAGGCGCTGCGAATACGACGTCGCCGGGCTTGAGCACGTCGCCGGCGCTCGTGATCTCCGGGCCCAGCGAGCCGTTCGGCTGGGAACGCCGTGCCCATTTCAGGAGGTCGAAGGGAATGATGGCCTGGCGGTCGTCCTTTACCCCCTTGCCGTCGCCGCCGACCTGCGGCTGCAGGCCGATGGTCGCCGCCTTTTCCTCGACGCCGAGCACCACGGCAAGCCGCCACGGCGCGAGATCGGCGGGAAAGCTCAGCTTGGCGAGCTTGCCCGCCCAGCCCTCGGAGACGTCGATCGTCGTGACCGGGCCGCGATAGCCGTGCCGGCGGTCGAACTTGAGGAGGCCGCGCGTTAGGGCCTGGCGGGCGATGATCTGCAGCTTCGGATCGAGCGTCGTGCGGATCGACAGTCCGCCGGAATAGAGCTTGTCCTCGCCGTAGAGCTCGAGCACCTCGCGGCGAGCCTCCTCGGCGAAGGATTCGGCGGCGAAGAATTGCGCGCCGGCCGGCCGCGGGTTGGTGGTGAGCGGCTTCGCCTGGAAGGCCTTCTCGTCCTCGGGCGAGATGTAGCCGTTCTCCGCCATGCGGGCGAGCACCCAGTTGCGCCGCTCGACTGCTTTGTCGTGCTGCTTGATCGGATGATAGTTGTTGGGGCCTTTCGGCAGTGCCGCGAGATAGGCCATCTCGTCGAGGGTGAGCTCGTTCAGCGATTTGCCGAAGTAGTTCAGCGACGCCGCGGCAACGCCGTACGAGTTGAAGCCGAGGAAGATTTCGTTGAGATAGAGCTCGAGAATCTGGTCCTTGCTGAAGGTCTGCTCGATGCGCTGGGCGAGCAGCGCCTCCTTCAGCTTGCGCTGGGCCGTCTGTTCGCTGGTGAGCAGGAAATTCTTGGCCACCTGCTGCGTGATGGTCGAGGCGCCGACGAGCCGGCGGCTGTTGCCGCTCAGGCGGTTCTGGAGATTGACCAGCGTCGCCCGCGCGATCCCCTGCCAGTCGAGCCCGGCGTGACTGTAGAAATTCTTGTCTTCGGCCGAGATGAACGCCTCGATCAGCTTCTGGGGAATGGCGTTCACCGGAACGAAGAGGCGCCGCTCGCGCGCATATTCGGCGAGCAGCGATCCGTCGCCCGCATGCATGCGGGTCATCACCGGAGGTTCGTAGCGGGCAAGCTGCTGGAAGTCGGGCAGGTCCTTCTGGGTCTGCCAGATGATGTATCCCGCCCCGACGGCGACGCCGCAGAAGATCATGAAACCGGCGCCGAAGAGAAACCCTAGGAATCGCAGCATGCCGTCCGATTACCATGAGGGGCGGCTAAGCCCCTAGACTGAATTTCACGCGTCTGGGCTAGACCCCGAATATGGCCAAGAATTGGCGGCCGTTCGCTCATTGTCCGGCTGCCAGAGTGTCGCCGAAATAGATGTTCACCGCGCTGGCGACCGCCTTGGCGACCTTGCGGCGCCAGGCCTCCGAGCGCAGGAGCTTTTCGTCGGCCGGGTTGGAGAGATAGCCGAGCTCCAGGAGTACCGAGGGAACGTCGGGGGCCTTGAGCACCCGGAACCCCGCCGACCGCACCGGCCGGCTCGTCAGCTCGATCATGGGCTTCAGTCGGCCGACCACCGACTTGGCGAAATGGATGGCGTGGTTCTTGGACTCGCGCTGGGCGAGATCGATGAGGATGCCGGTGATTTCATCGCTCTCCTCGCCGAGATCGACGCCGGCGATGAGATCGGACCGGTTCTGGCTGTGCGCGAGCGCCTCCGCCTCGTCGTCCGAGGCCGTGTCCGAAAGCGTGTAAACCGTCGCGCCCCGGACGGGCATGTTGCGGACCGCATCGGCGTGGATGGCGATGAAGAGATCCGCCTTCTGGTCGCGGGCGAATTTCACCCGATCCTTGAGGGTTAGGAACGTGTCGTCCTCGCGCGTGAGGGCGACGTGGTAGCGCCCGCCGGCGTCGAGCTGCGCCTTGAGCTCGGTTGCGAAAGCGAGAACCACGGACTTCTCCGTCGTCCCATGCCGGCCAAGCGCCCCCGGATCGATCCCGCCGTGGCCGGGATCGATGACGATCGTGCGTCTTTGCGGCTCTTGCGGAACGTCGCTCGGCTGGCGCGATGGGCCGAGGCTCAAGAGCGATTCGGCCATGTCGCGCAGCACGTTGACCGCAGCGCTCCGCTTCGGGGTGTCTTCGCTCGGCTCCTCGTCCAGCTGAGCCGCGAGCGATTGTGGTTCCATGTCTTCGTCGCGGCGTTGCTCGGTGCGCTCGACCTTTTGCCTTTGCTCGAGGAGAGCGAAGGTCTTGGGCGTCGTCGGTACGAGGTCGACGACGAGGCGCGCCGGCTGGCCGTTTTCGGGCCCGATCGAAAAGGACTTCTCGATCAGCACCGGCCCGGTCGCGTCCATGACGATGCGCGATTTCCCCTTGCTGATCAGTCCGTAGCGGTAGGCTTTGACGAGCCCCCGCCCCTTCTCCCCGATGCCGTCGGGGAGCTGGAAATTCACCTCGGCGAGGTCGATGACGACGCGATAGGGATCGGCCAGGACATAGGCGTTGAACCGGACGGGTGCCGTGAGGTCGGCCACGAAGCGCGTGCGCTTGTCATCCCCCCCGAGCCTGGCGCCCTGGGCTTTTGGAACCTCGCCGGCGTCCGCCGGCACGGTCTGGAGAAAGGTGAGCGCCGCGAGGCATGCGAGAATGCACGCCCATGGCGCGGCTCGCCGGCCGGCACTCTTCGCCGCTGGTCCACTGATGGATGATTCTCGTCTCATGGCCGGTCTGGAACCGCCCCGTCCACAGGGCGGGTCACCGTAATTCACCTCTGGTTAACCATTGGTTTCAGCGGCTTGGCAACCAACTCGGCAACGAAGGATGGCCGTACCGGCACGCAGGAGGAATTGTTCTTGCCAAACAAACGCTTCGTCTCGTAAAGAGGAACTGTTTCTACCCGATCCGGGGTCGGCCGATAGGCCTGTGATCCCGGCGGGATTTGGAATTTTCGCTCCCAGTCCGGGTCCGGGCAATGTGTACCCGACGGGTCGCGTGTTCGCCGCCGCCCATGTGGGCGTGGCCAGTGCCGGAGATCGAAACGATCCGGCCGAGATTGAACCGCTCCGGCCGAGGCCGGGGCAAAGGTAACAACGGAATGCTTGTGATTGCTGCCACCCTTCCTCCCGCCCACCGATACGATGCGGCGGTCAGGACGACTGTGGGCTCGACGGGCATTCCCCAGATGCGCGCGTGGCCATTCCGCCAAACAGGATCCGTACCCGGGTCGGATCACGATGGAATGAGGCGGCCACGCCGCGCCAAGGACACCCAAAATGGGAAGCAAAATGCTCGTCGATGCCACTCATCCCGAAGAAACTCGGGTTGTGGTGGTGCGCGGCAACCGGATTGACGAATTCGATTTCGAATCCGCGGCCCGCAAGCAACTAAAGGGAAATATCTATCTCGCGAAGGTGACCAGGGTCGAGCCGTCGCTCCAGGCGGCGTTCGTCGACTACGGCGGAAACCGTCACGGATTCTTGGCCTTCAGCGAAATTCACCCCGACTACTACCAGATCCCGATTGCCGACCGTCAGGCCCTGCTTCGCCAGGAGCAGGACGAGGCGCGCCGCAGCGACGAGGAGTTCGAATCGGCCGAGGTGAACGGCGGATCGCGGCAGCCGTCCCGCCCGCGCCGCGAGGAGGAGACGTCGGAGCCGGCCGATGAGGCGGTTTCCCAAGCCGAACCCGAAAGCTCGGCTGAGGTCGCCGAGGCGGTTGAGGATGACTCTGTCTCCACGGACGTAGCGGACGTCCAGCCGGCCGAGGGAGCTCCCGAGCCCGTCGAGGCGGCCGCGGCCCCGCACAGCGAGGAGGCGCCGACCTCCGTATCCTCCTCCGTCGAGACGGTCGAGGAGGATGCGGAAAGCCGCGTTATCGATTCGGTCGGGGCCGAGGATGCCCTGGAAGAGGTCCCGCAGCGTTCGCGCCGTCCGGTCCGCCGCCACTACAAGATCCAGGAGGTCATCAAGCGCCGCCAGGTCATTCTGGTCCAGGTCGTCAAGGAGGAGCGTGGCAACAAGGGCGCCGCTCTCACCACCTACCTGTCGCTCGCCGGCCGCTATTGCGTCCTGATGCCCAACACCGCCCGCGGCGGCGGCATCTCGCGCAAGATCACCGAGGCCACCGACCGCCGCCGTCTGAAGGAGGTGGCGCGCGAGGTGGAGGTGCCCGACGGCATGGGACTTATCGTCCGAACGGCCGGAGCCCAGCGCACCAAGACCGAGATCAAGCGCGACTTCGACTACCTGATGCGCCTGTGGGAGAGCGTCCGCGACCTGACTTTGAATTCCACCGCCCCTGCCCTCGTCTACGAGGAAGGCGATCTCATCCGTCGCTCCATCCGCGACCTCTACACCAAGGACGTCGACGAGGTGCTCGTCGAGGGCGAGAACGCCTATCGCGACGCCAAGGACTTCATGAAGATGCTCATGCCCAGCCATGCGCGCAACGTGAAGCCCTACAAGGACTCGCGCCCCCTGTTCTCGCGCTTCGGCGTGGAGAGCCAGCTCGATTCCCTTTTCGGCCAGACCGTGACCCTGCCCTCCGGCGGTTACATGGTGATCAACCAGACCGAAGCGCTCGTCTCGATCGACATCAACTCGGGTAAGTCGACGCGCGAGCACAACATCGAGGACACCGCGGTCCGGACCAATATCGAAGCCTCCGACGAGATCGCCCGTCAGCTTCGCCTGCGCGACCTCGCCGGCCTCATCGTCATCGACTTCATCGACATGGAGGAGAAGCGCAACAACCGCTCGGTCGAGCGTCGCCTCAAGGAGGCGCTGAAGCACGATCGGGCGCGCATCCAGGTGGGACACATCAGCCATTTCGGGCTCCTGGAGATGTCGCGCCAGCGCCTCCGCCAGGGGATGCTCGAAGGATCGACCAAGACGTGCCCGCATTGCGAAGGGCGCGGTATCGTGCGGTCGGTGTCCTCCTGCGCCCTGTCCGTCCTGCGCAGCATCGAGGAGCAGCTCATCGGCCGGCGGCCGGAGAACCTCACGGTCCACTGCTTCCGCGAGGTGGCGTCCTACATCCTGAACGAGAAGCGCGACCATGTCCTGCTCCTCGAACAGTCCTACGGCATCTCGATCTACATCGTGCCTTCGGACACCGTGAAGGCGGCCGAATGCGTCATCGAGCGCGGCGCCGAGCGCGCCGCCCCGCAGCGCAAGGCGCTCACCGGGCCGGTCAAGATGGAGACGGCGCTCGTCGAGGAGCCGGGTACCGAGGAAGTCGAGGAGGAGGAGGACGAAGACTCGGAAGCGCCGGACGAGACTGCACCCATGGAGACCGAAGGTTCGGCGCCGCGCACCAGCGAGGAGTCCGAGCAGGGTCGCGGCCGCCGTCGGCGACGCCGCGGCCGGCGCGGCGGCAGGCGCAACCGCGAAGGCTCGCCGGGTGGCAACGGCCGGGGCACTCCGCAGCACACTTCTCGCGATGCGGATCCCGACGACGATCCGGCGAACGTATCCCAGGCGATGAGCGATGACGGCGAGGACGATCGCACCGAGACCGACTTCGAAAGGTCCGAACCTGCAGAGCCGGCCGACGACAGTGGCGCACCCCAGGGGCGCGACCGGGCGGCGGACGATGCGGACGAAATTTCATCGCCTCACTTCAACTCGTCCCGCGAGGAGCATACCGAAAGCCCGCCCGATGTTCCGGGCCGCGACACGGGCGGCGACCTCGACGAGGAGCATCCGGCGCCCGAATCCGCGCGCAAATGGACACCGCCCGAGCCGACGGTCGAGCGGAGCGGAACGCGGCGTGCCGGTTGGTGGCAGAAGCGCGGCGACGATTAGCGGCACGGCGTCGGCAGCGCCGACAAACTGGCCTCAAACTCGCCGTATTTGCGATTGAGACAGCGGCAAGGAGAGCAATGGAATGAAGGCACGGCCGTTGAAGTCGTTTCTGCGCCGCGCGGCGACCTGCGGTCTCGCCGCCTGGACCGTCCTGCAGCCGGGCGTGCTCGCCGCGGCCGAACGTCCGAACCTGCCGCTCGTTCGCGATGCCGAGATCGAAAGCCTCATGCGCATCTACACCCGCTCGATCTTTCGCGCGGCGGGTCTCAAGGACGGCGCGGTCAAGGTCTATCTGGTCAACCAGACGGGCATCAACGCCTTCGTCGCCGGCGGCCAGCGCATCTTCATCAATACGGGTCTCCTCGCCCAGGCCAAGGTGCCGAACGAGGTGATCGGCGTCTTCGCCCATGAGACGGGCCACATCGCCGGCGGCCATCTCGCCCGCATGGGGCAGCAGATGGACAAGCTGAGCTCGCAGGCCATCATCGGCATGCTGATCGGCGCCGCTGCGGTCGTCGGCGGTGCCGCGACCGGCCAGTCGGGCGGCACCCAGGCCGGCATGGGGGTGCTCTTCGGCTCGGGCGGTCTCGCGCAGCGAAGCCTCTTGGCCTACGCCCGCGCGCAGGAATCGGCCGCCGACCAGGCAGCCGTGAAGCTGCTGAACGGCACCGGTCAGTCGGGTCGCGGCATGCTCGAGCTTTTCCAGAAGCTGGCCAGCCAGACCATGGGCTCGCTGAAGATGGTCAACCCCTACGTCCTGACCCATCCCATGCCGTTCGAGCGCATCCGCAATCTCGAGTCGGCTGTCAAGCAGAGTCCCTATTACGGCAAGACTGATGCTCCCGACCTCGTCCTGCGTCACAAGTTGATGCAGGCGAAGCTCGCCGGCTTCCTCAACGCGCCGCAGACCGTTTACCGGCAATATCCCAAGTCCGACCGCGGCCTGCCTGCCCGCTACGCGCGCGCCATCGCCGCCTTCCGCATGGGAGATCTCAAGAACGCCTTGCCGGAGATCAATTCGCTGATCGAGTCGCAGCCCAACTATGCCTATTTCTGGGAGCTCAAAGGCCAGGCGCTGCTCGAGAGCGGGCGCGGCCGCGACGCCATCGTTCCCCTGCAGAAGGCTTCCAAGCTATCGAACGGCAACGGGCTCATCGACGTCATGCTGGCCCAGGCGCTGCTCGAGGAAGGCGGCAAGGCGGGCGCACAGGCGGCGCTGAAGGTGCTCAAGTCGGCGCAGCGCACCGAGAGCGACATGCCGCGTCTTTACGCCGAGATGGCGATTGCGCATGCGCGGTTGAACAGCATTCCCATGGCCGACCTGGCAACCGCCGAGGCGGCCTTGCTGCGCGGCGACAAGGAGCTCGCCGGAAAGAAGGCCAAGTCGGCCGCGGCGAAGCTCAAGCATGGCTCGCCGGAATGGCTGCGGGCCAACGACATCCTGAACTTTGCCGATCAGAAGAAGTCATGAAGACGTGGCAGTCGCCGCGAAGGAGTATTGCATGAACCCGCTACGCCGAGCCGTCCTCGCAGTCGCCTGCGTGGTGTCGCTGCTGACGCCCGCTTCGGCGCAGGAGCTGAGCCCGGGCCAGCGCACCGAGATCGAGGCGCTCATCAAGGACTACCTGATGAAGAACCCCGAGATCGTCAAGGAGGCACTGGAGGAGCTGGAACGTCGGCAGACGGCCGAGGCGGAAGCCAAGGCCAAGGCGACGATCACCACCCACGCCGAGCTCATCTTCCGTTCGCCGGACGATCTCGTCCTCGGCAATCCGAAAGGATCGATCACCATCGTCGAGTTCTTCGACTACAACTGCGGCTACTGCAAGAAGGCCATCCCCGAACTCGCCACACTGCTCGCCGGCGACAGCGACATCCGCCTGGTGATCAAGGAGTTTCCGATCCTCTCCCCGGGTTCCCTTGTCGCCGCCAAGGCCGTTCTCGCGGCGAAGCGACAGGACAAGCTCGCCGAAATGCACCTCGCCCTCAACCAGCTGCCCGGCCAGAAGGATGAGTCGACCGTTCTCCAGATCGCCCAGTCGATCGGACTCGACATGCAGCGCCTCAAGGCGGATATGGAGGACGAGTCGGTGGCCCAGGTCCTGCAGCGCACGTACAAGCTCGCCGAAGATCTGGGCATCAACGGAACGCCCTCCTTCCTCGTCGACGACCAGATCACGCCCGGCTACGTCACGCACGACGTGCTGGCCAAGCAGGTGGCCGGCGTTCGCGAGAACGGTGGATGCAAGGTTTGTTGAGGACCGTATCCTTCCCTCACGGCAAAAGAATCCCTATAACCGGTTGACGATTCGCGATCGGCGGCCCGCAAGGCTCGCCGCTCTTTCACTTTTTCCTCTCATGGCGCGATGGCAAAAAAGGTCTACATCCTGAACGGCCCGAACCTCAATCTCCTGGGCACGCGCGAGACCGAGATCTACGGATCCGAGACGCTTGCCGACATCCGCAAGACCTGCGAGGACCGCGGGCGCGGGCTCGGACTGGAGATCGAATTTCGCCAGTCCAACATCGAAGGCGAGCTCGTCGACTGGATCCAGGAGGCCCGTGACAAGGCATCGGGCATCGTGCTCAACGCCGCAGGTTACACGCATACTTCCGTCGCCATGCATGACGCCTTGAAGGCGAGCGACCTTCCCATCATCGAGGTGCACCTTTCCAACATCTATCGGCGCGAGCCCTTCCGCCACAAGAGTTACGTCTCGCCGGTGGCGTCCGGCGTCATCTGCGGCTTCGGCGGCCAGGGATATGGGTTTGCGCTGGAAGCGCTGGCAGCTATCCTCAACAAGGGCAAGTCGTAGAACTCATGGCCAAGGGCAAGCAACCTACATCCCCGCCGTCGAAGAGCATTGCCTCGATCGATTCCGATCTGCTGCGCGAGCTTGCCGCCATTCTCAATGACACCGGCCTGACCGAAATCGAGATCGAGCAGACCGGTTTGCGCCTGCGCGTCCAGCGCGCCGTCCAGACCGTCGTCGCGGCAGCCCCGTCGGTCCACGCCCATCCGTCTGCGATGTCCTCGCCCATGTCGAATGCCGGCACGTCGGCTTCGTCCGTGGGCCATCCCCTCCCCGTCCCGCATTCGGTGACCCCGCCCGGAGATCCGCGACCTCGGCACCCATCCGGGTGCGGTCAAGTCGCCGATGGTCGGAACTGCCTATCTGGCCCCGGCGCCCGGCGCCAAGAACTTCGTCGAGCCCGGTGGCGAGGTCAAGGAAGGCCAGACCATCCTGATCATCGAGGCGATGAAGACGATGAACCAGATTCACGCGCCGCGTTCTGGCCGCGTGACCCACATCTTCGTCGACAACGGCCAGCCCGTCGAATACGGCGAGCCGCTCGTGATCATCGAGTAGGTCATGTTCGAGAAAGTCCTGATCGCCAATCGCGGCGAGATCGCCCTCAGGGTTCTGCGGGCCTGCCGTGAGCTGGGGATCGCCACCGTCGCCGTTCACTCTACGGCGGATGAAGACGCTATGCACGTCCGCCTGGCCGACGAGAGCGTCTGCATCGGGCCGCCTCCGGCGCGCGACAGCTACCTGTCGATCCCCGCCATCGTCTCCGCCTGCGAGATCACCGGCGCAGAGGCCGTCCATCCCGGCTACGGGTTCCTTTCCGAAAATGCCAAGTTCGCCGAGATCCTTACCGAGCACGGCATCACGTTCATCGGCCCGAGCGCCGAGCACATCCGCATCATGGGCGACAAGATCGAGGCGAAGCGCACCGCAGTGTCGCTCGGCCTTCCCGTCGTTCCGGGCTCCGCGGGCAGCATCGACAGCATCGACGAAGCGCGGCGGGTCGCCGACGACATCGGCTATCCGGTGTTGATCAAGGCAACGGCCGGCGGCGGCGGCCGTGGCATGAAGGTCGCCCACACACCCGACGCCCTTGAATCCGCGCTGCAGACCGCCCAGGCCGAAGCCAAGGCCGCCTTCGGCAACGACGAGGTCTATATCGAGAAGTACCTCGGCCGTCCGCGCCACATCGAGATACAGGTCCTAGGCGACGGCAAAGGCAACGTCATTCATCTCGGCGAGCGCGACTGCTCGCTGCAGCGCCGGCATCAGAAGGTGTGGGAGGAGGCGCATTCGCCTGCCCTCAACAGCAGCCGCCGCACGCAGATCGGCGAGAAGGTCGCGGAAGCCTGCGCCAAGTTCGGATACGCCGGGGTCGGCACGGTCGAGTTCCTCTACGAGAACGGCGAGTTCTACTTCATCGAGATGAACACTCGGCTCCAGGTCGAGCATCCGGTGACGGAGATGCTGACCGGCCTCGACCTCGTCCAGGAGCAGATCCGCATCGCCTCCGGGGCCACGCTCGTCTACAGCCAGAGCGATATTTCCTTCACCGGCCATGCCATCGAGTGCCGCATCAATGCCGAGAACCCTCTGAACTTCACTCCCTCTCCCGGCCGCGTCGAAGCCGTTCACGTGCCCGGCGGCCTGGGCGTTCGGGTCGATTCCGCCATCTATGCCGGCTACCGTATTCCGCCTTATTATGACAGCCTCATCGGCAAGCTGATCGTGTTCGGCAAGACACGCAACGAATGCCTGATGCGGTTGAAACGGGCGCTGGGCGAATATGTGATCGAGGGTGTCGATACGACCATCCCTCTGTTCCAGCGCCTACTCGCGGAACCCGACATCACCAATGGCAACTATGACATCCATTGGCTCGAGGAATTCCTGGCACGCACCTGAGCCATGACGACCGTTACGCCGCAGATCATCCTCAAGGCCTACGCCTCCGGGGTCTTCCCGATGGCGGAGAGTGCCGAGGACAACGCGCTTTACTGGGTCGAGCCCGAACACCGCGGCGTCCTGCCCCTCGACGGATTCCACGTTTCCCGCACCTTGCGCAAGGCCGTCCGCCAGCGCCGCTTCGAGGTTCGCATCGACACCGCCTTCGGCCGGGTGATCGCCATGTGTGCGGAGAAGACGGCGAGCCGGCCGACCACCTGGATCAACAGCCGCATCCGCTCGCTCTACAACCAGCTCCACAAGATGGGTTGCGCGCACTCGATCGAATGCTGGCAGGGCGGCGTTTTGTGCGGCGGCCTCTACGGCGTGCGCATCGGTGCCGTCTTCTTCGGCGAGAGCATGTTCACCCGTCGCCGGGAAGCGAGCAAGGTCGCCCTCGTGCACCTGGTGGCGCGTCTCCGCGCCGGCGGCTTCAGCCTGCTCGACGCCCAATTCATCAACGACCACATCCGGCAGTTCGGCGCCGTCGAGATGCCACGCGCCCGCTACCAGGCGCTGCTCGATGCGGCGCTCGGCGGCGAGGCCGACTTCCACGCGTTCGCGGCGGATCACGATCCCGAGGCGGTTCTCGCGCTGGCGGCGTCGGAGTCCTCCGGACCGGCGGCGGGCTAGCCTCTCCTATTCGTTGTCCTTCGGCAGGTCCGGCCCCTCGAGCGCGCCCGGGTCGACGGGTTCTTCGACCGCTGGCTTTGGGGCATTGGGATCGAGGCAACCGGTCAGCCACACGTCGTAGACCGGATGCTCGACGGCATTCAGTCCCGGGCTCTCGGCGAGCATCCATCCGGTGAAGATGCGATGCACCGCCTTGTCGGGCTCGACCTCGTCGACCTCCACGAACGACGTGGTCTTCGGCTCCTCCTCGGGCGGGCGCGAATAGCAGACCCGCGGCCGCACGGCGAGCGTGCCGAACTGCTGCGTCTCGTCGACCTTGACCTGGAACGTGGTGATCGAACCCGTGATCTTGTCGAGTCCGGAGAAAATGGCGATGGGATTGGCAAGGCGCTCGGCCGTGGCGGCTTGCGGCACGGCGATCACCGACAGGGCGAACAGGATCAAGGCCGCCCGCTTCGTCACGGCTTCACCGCATCGACGCGCAGGCGCACGTAGTCGGCCGTCCAGTTTCCCTGCGTATCGCACATAGCCGGGCGCAGCAGCTCCTCGACCTCGTCGACCGCGGCTTCCGCATCCGTTCCGAACTGATCGAAGAACGGCTTTCTGAACACCTTCAGCCACGCCTGCAGGCCCGTCTTGAGCGGCGTCGGCCGCGGATAGAGCCCGATCCGTTCGACCTCGAAGTGCTCCGCCTCCAGAAGTTCGCGATATTCCTCCGCCGTCGGATAGAACCACGGCGCCGCGAGATCGGGATTGCCGCCCCGCGCCTTGCCGACGGCCCTGAGCGCCGTGACGATCGCCGCCACGTTTCCGTGGCCGCCGAATTCGGCGACGAACCGTCCGCCCGGCTTCAGTGCCCGCCCGATTCCCTGCACGACCAGCCGCGGGGCGCTCATCCAATGTAGCGCCGCGTTGGAGAAGACGGCGTCGAACTCCGCCGAGAAATTCAGCGCATGTCCGTCCATGACCCGAGCGTCGACGCCGCGCGCCCGTGCCGCCCGGACCATGTCATCGCTCGAATCGATGCCGACGACCGTGCAGCCGAGCTCCTGGAGCTTGGCGGCCAGTGCGCCGTCGCCGCACCCGAGATCTAGGATATGCTCGCCCTCCGCGGGGGCGAGCCAGCTCACCACCTCGCCGGCAAGGTCCGAGACGAACCGGGCGTCCCGGTCATAGCTTTCGGCCGACCATCGTTGCGCGCTTGCCGCGTCACTGCGCATTGCCGGATGGCGCCTCCGTCCCCTCGCCAGCCGTGCCGCTTTCGCCAGCCGTGCCGCCATCGGGAGATTGCGGAGCGGGGGCCGCGCCGCCGCCTCCTGGGGCCGGGGCCGCTTCCCCGCCGCGCGACTGGCTGAACAAGGTCTCGCTGACCAGCTTCCAGAAGTCGACCGCGCCCTGGGTGCTGAGAATCTCGCCGCCGTCCTCGAGCCTGGTTTCGCTGCCGCCCGGATCGACGGCGATGTAGTTGGAGCCGAGCAGGCCCTCGCTCGTCACCTTGGCGCTCGAATCGTCGGCGAGCCGCACCTTGGGATCGATCGTCATGACGATCCGCGCCTGGTAGCTTTCGGGGTTGAGGTCCTGGGCCGTCACCGTCCCGACCTTGATGCCCGCGACCCTGACGTCCGTCCCGACCGCAACCGACCCGATGTTGTCGAACTCGGCGCTTACGTGATAGCCGCCGCCGCCGACCGCTCTCGTCGTCGTGGTGTAGACGTAGAAGAAGAACGCCGCCGCGATCGCGATGACGACGGCGCCGACGACGGTCTCAACGGTGTTGCTGTGCATGGGCGTGAGCTACTTCCTGTCCGTGAAGGCTATTCCGGCCGCCAGGCCTCGTACTCGCTTTCCGGTCGCCTCGGATGGGACGACAGCAGGCTGCCATCCGGCCGATAGGCCTGGGGCGTGCCGGTCAAGTTGGGTTGGTGCGGCTTCTCCCACTCCCGCGGCTGGTACGTTTCCTGCGAGGGCGGCACGTCGACGATGCGATGCATCCACCCGTACCAGCCGGGCGGTATGGATGACGCCTCGGCATATCCGTTGTAGATGACCCAGCGCCGCTTTCCGTCGGGACTCTGGTAGTAGCGGTTGCCGAACCCGTCGACCCCCACCTCCCGTCCCCTGCGCCACGTATAGAAGCGGGTGCCGAGGGTCGTGCCGTTCCACCACGTGAAAAACTGTTTCCAGAAAGAGGCCACGATTCTCCTTCAGAGATTTGCGGGCGGACTATGGCCCAACGACCGCCTCAAGTCCAGCAAGCCCCAAATGCAAAGCGGCACCGGTTTCCCGGTGCCGCCGAATGGAATATGGAAGCGCGGACTAGACCGCCTTCAGATTTTCCGCCGAGGTTTTGCCGCGCTTGCGGTCGAGGAGTTCCTCATAGGAAATCTTCTGGCCTTCCGTGAGGCTGCCGAGGCCCGAACGCTCGACGCTCGAGATGTGCACGAACACGTCCGAGCCGCCGCTGTCAGGGCGAATGAAACCGAAACCTTTGGTGGGATTGAACCATTTGACTGTGCCAACCGGCATCTGTCTTTCTCCATCGATGTTGCGAACCCGCGCCCCGATGTCGTCGGCAGCGCATGAAGTGTACCCCAGGAATGGCAGCGATTGAGGCCTCTGGGGCGCAACAGTCGGAGTCCAAAGCAGAGTAGCGGCGCTCAACATGGTCATTCCGAGCCGGATTGCAAGGGGAAATTTCCTTGGCCTTCAAGGGCTCCGGCGCAGGTTTGCGCTCACTCGATGGACGGCTTCCGAGACAGGAGCTCCAGCGCGTCGGCGATGTGTTCGTCGGCGATGTTGTAGGCCTTTTTGGCGATGCGGATCTTGTGCGCTTCGCGCAGCACGTCGGCATGGGCGAAGCCGGTCGGCGGCTCGAACTTGTAGCAGGCGAGCTCCAGGAGCAGCCCCAGCGGGTCGCGGAAATAGATGGAATACATGAACCCCCGGTCGATCTCGCCCGAGTTCGGATATCCCCTGTCCTTCAGCCGCTGCGCCGCCTGGGTATAGGCGGCCCGGGAGACCTGGAACGCCAGGTGGTGCAGGCTGCCGTTCTTGGTCGGAACGGGCGCCGGGTCCTTCTTCCAGCTTTCGCTCGTGAACACGGTGATGAGCCGCCCATCGCCGGGATCGAAATAGAGGTGGTTCTGGTCCGGCGCGTCGAGATTGGGCTGTTCGAAGACGAACGGCATGCCGAGCACGCCCTGCCAGAAGTCGATCGACGTCTGGCGGTCGGCGCCGACGAGCGTGATGTGGTGGACACCCTGTGTCTGGATCTTGTGCATTGGCCTCTCCCGTATGGCGGACCCTCGCCATCATGCCTTGTGGGCGGCGCAAACGAAAGCGGCCGGTCCGTATGGACCGGCCGCCGCGGAGAGAAAAGTGATCTCACTAGAAGTGGAAGATGAGAAGGCCGCGCAGCGACTGCACCGTCACGTCGGTCTTGGTCTCGACGGCGCCCCCGCCGAAACCCGACAACAGCAGCACGTCGTCGTTCTCCGCGTTGAGCTTGATGGAGCCGAAGTCGATGTGGCGGAACTCGACGCCGAGCGAGACATTGTCGGTGATCCTGACCTCGCCGCCCGCGCCCAGCGTCAGGCCGTCGAGGGTCTCGCTCGTGCTGTCGTGGATCTCGGAGCAGAAAAAGCTCAGCCCGCAATCCTGGTCGTAGGAGGCCTTGCCCTTCGTCCATGACCAGCCGGCGAGCACGTAGAGCAGCACGCGGTCGCTCGGGGCAATGCCGATGCGTCCGCCGACCGTGAAGATGTTGCCGATTGAAGCCGACCACGACTTGTCGGAACCGAATGGAACGAACGCGACGTCGGCGGTCGGCATGGAAGAACCGGAGTCTTCCGCCTCGTGGATCTTCAGCTTTTCGCCGAAGTCGGCGCTGGCGAAGATGCCGACGACGAGCGGCGAGGCGATCTCATGATTGTAACCGATCTGCACGGTTCCGAAGAAACCCCGATCGTCGTCGCTGAACTTCTTCGGAGCGAAGGGATTGGTGTAGATGTCGAGAGCGGCCAGGTCGGTGTCGCACTCGTATTCCGAACTCTTGATCGCCGGTGCGCACGGATCCTCGCAGCGGCTCTTCGAGCTGGCTTCGTAATCGCAGGGATCATGGCAGCCGAACAGCGAGGTCTTCTCGTACTCGTGCTCGTCCTCTTCGCACTTCTTCGACTTTTTGCTCTTGATGTCGAAATCGCCCCAGCGGATACCACCGCCGATCCCCGCATAAGGTCCAGTCCAGCTTGCGATCGGCTCTACGCTTGCCGTGTAGTCTGCCGCCCCGGCTGAGCCTGAGAACAGCAGGATGGCCAACGCAAACGGCGCAAGCCCCGTCACTTTTTTCATGATTTACTCCCCAACGCGGTACTCACTTCGCAATTCATTGAAGGGACTACTGTGGGGAAACGGGAGTCGAATCTTAAAAGTTGTGGCGTTATCGTGGCGTATGTTGCTGTTTCGCCACGATTTTTTCAGCCTGAGGTTAGGCCGTTAACGATTAAACAATCGGACTTTGAAGTCGATTAAGGCTTGGAGGCAGCGATGGGCATGTTTCACCCCGGAAATAGGGAGCTCCAGGACGCTTTCGGCAGCCGCGCACTGGCGGATCGCCTGGTCGAGCGTCTGTGGCGCGGCCGTTTCAAGGACGAGGACAAGGACTTCATCGAGCGCCAGCCCTATTTCTTCATCGCCACGGCCGATGCCGAGGGTCGGCCCGACTGCTCGTTCAAGGGCGGCCCACCGGGCTTTGTGAAGGTCTTGGGCCCCGACCACCTCGCGTTCCCGGACTACGACGGTAACGGCATGTTCAAGACGCTCGGCAACATCCAGGTGAATTCGAACGTCGGGCTTCTCTTCATCGCGATGGGAGCGAGCCCCAGGCGGCTGCGCGTCAACGGCACGGCGCGCATTGCCGAAGACGATCCGCTGCGCGCTGCATTCGCCGGATCTCAGCTCGTGATACACGTGACCCCGGTCGATATCTTCCCGAACTGCCCGCGCTACATTCCCAATCTCGAGACCGGCGAGCCCTCGGTTTACCTTCCCGAAGCCGGGAAACCGCCGACCGAGCCGTCGTGGAAGAACGCCTTTAAAGACGTCGTGCCGCCCCGCCGGGCCTGACATCTTTAAAATTGTCTGGATCTCGGTGAGGATTCATCCACCAGCCCAAGCGCATCCGCGAGGGTTAACCGCGATTCCCCTGTAAGCTTCGAATTCGATGCGAAGTCGATTTGCATCGGACCGAAAGGGAACGCGGCCCATGAAGAAGACCATCGTCGTTGCGAGCATCCTTCTGTCGGCATCCCCCTACCTCGCCTATGGCTGGGGCACCGGCAACGCCGCGGAATCCACGCGGGCGCAGGACGCCGCAGAGACCAACTCCAATCCGAAAATGGCGCTCGGCGAAGATCGCCATCATCCGCAGACGGAACGTCGTGGAAACGAAGCTTCCCGGTATGCCTCGGTGACCTATCCGCGGATCATCCCCACCGAGGGTCGCTAGACCTCGGCAATTCGGCATTGACGGGGACGTAGGCTCCGCCGCAGATACCAGGGTTCGGTTTTCGTGGTGGCGGCGATGCCGGCCGCCGAAGAGTGCCAATGGTCCTGTTCTTTCTGCTGCTCGTCGCATTCGTGCTGATCGGACTCTTCGTCGAGTCGCGGCAGACGCGCCTCCTCGGCTTCGCCGTCGTCGGCTCGGCCATCATCGCGCTCGTGGCCTATACCTACTACCGCGAGCATGAATTGCTGCCCTCGGCCAATCCGTCGCCCGAACTCGACACTCCCGCCGCCGAGCCGGCTGACATTCGCCGCGCCCTGACGGCATTGAAGCCCGCCGACGTCGCAGTCCTCAACCGGCAGCTCGAGCCCGTCGTCGAGACCTCTGTCGGAAACGACGGTCAGCAGGTCCAGCGGCCCAACTCATTTCTGTGGTCCTTCGCCGGAACGATCCGGAACATGTCGCCCGATCATATGCTGAAGGATCTGACCCTTCGCGTCAGGCTTTACTCCTGTCCCAGCTATTTCACGCCATCCAACAACGAGGCGGCGGTTGAGGACATCCGGCTCCGATGCACGACGAACGGCGAGCGCAGCGTCGGGCTCTACGACCTCGACCTGCCCGCCGGCGCCGCGGTAGCGTTTTCCAAACAGATCACGTTCATCGACCAGCGCGAGCCGGTGAACTGGCGCTTCACCATCGATGTCGAGAGGGCCGTGGCGGAGGTTCGCTAGGCGCAGGCAGCCCGATCCTAGAACGCGACGCCGACCACCACGCCGATTGCGAACATGATGACGAAGATGGCGATCGCCAGCGGCTCGCCGAACTGTCCCCAAATGACGAGCAGCCGGTCGAGCAGCGGAACGTCGATCTCGCTGCGCGAGGTGGACGGTTCGCGCAGGCGGCGGTCGATCTCCTCGAGCTTGTCGACCTTGCGGCGGATGTTGTCGAAATAGTCGTTCGTGTGCCGCTTCTTGATGGACTGGTGCAGGTCGGCCTCCGCCTTCCGCACCTCGGCCTTCCACGTCCTGAGCCCGCGTCTGAGCTCGATCGGGTCGCGCTTGCCGGTCTCGGCCTTCTCCGCCATCGCCTGATGATCCTTAGCTGATCGAGCCTCTCACCATAGCTGCGTTTTTCGTTGCGGCAATCGGCTTTCGGAACGACACTTCCCGCGAGGGACCGAAGGAGGGAACTGGAATCATGCAGCAGATCTCGGTCGTCACGCTCGGCATTGCCGATCTTGGCCGCTCCCGGCGCTTCTATGTCGATGGTTTCGGATGGCGTCCGGTCTTCGAGACCGGGGAGATCAATTTCTTCCAGATGAACGGCCTCATGCTGGGACTTTGGCTGAAGGCAGCGCTGGCCGACGACATGCAGCGCTCCCCCGAGACCGGCGCGTCCGCCATTGCTCTCGCGCACAACGTCGCCTCGAGGGACGATGTCCAGCCCCTCCTCGACCGGCTGGCCGCCCACGGCGGCAAGATGCTCCGCCTGGGCGACGCGCCGCAGCATGGCGGCTTTCGCGGCTATGTCGCGGACCCGGACGGCCATGCCTGGGAAATCGCTTGGAATCCGGCCTGGCCAATCAGTCCGGAAGGCTACGTCACCTGGGGAACCTAGGATCCGACGCGGCGAACGTTACTTGGCGACGTGCCAGACCCCGCCCTTGCCTTCGCCCTTCATGTCGCCGGCCGCCTTGTCTTCGATGTAGTAGTAGACGGGATGGCCCTCATAGGCCCACTGCATGGAGCCGTCCTTGCGCTGGGTCTTGCTCCACTCGTCGCCCTTCGCCTCGCCGTCCTTGACCAGGTAGGGCGGCCAGTTCACCGCGCAGTCGTCGTAGCACGCGGACTCCGTGCCGCTGTCCTTGTCGAATGTATAGAGCGTCATCTGGTTGTCGCCCGTCAGGGCAGCATCCTGTGCCAGCGACGGCGAAGCCATGAGCGTCAGGATTGCGGCGGCCGCGAGGGCCTTGGATATCGGCATGTTGATCTCCTTCGAGTGTTGGTCCCCAGCCCCGTCTGCCTAGTGTTACGACCGGAAGCGCGGCTATATTCCACCTCCGCCGCCGCGGGAACTAAAGCCGACGCGGGTGAGTTCTCTCAGCGGCGACGGTGCCTGCCACTTCACTGCTGCGGCGAAAGCGTCTGCACTACGCCGCCTGCGTCGCACCATGAAGCTGCCGGGTGCCGCGCCACTGCGCCCTTGCCACGCGCCGGGGACCACATCTAAATCACCCCCACCGCCCCAGCACCATCTCTTCCCAGCTGCGCGTGCCGCTCCCATCTTTGCCGCGGCCGGCATTCGTCCCGTGCCGATCTTCCGGCGCGGCGACTCGGGATCGACTAGCCCGCGTCCTTGCAGGCGTCGTGTTCCACCTCGACGGTGGCATGGCCGATGCCGAACCGCAGCTTCAGCCGCTCCTTGATCTTCGAAGCGACCGCATCCGGGGCGGCGTTGCCGCTTACCCGCGCATGCAGGGTGACCATCGGCCGCTCCTCCGTGATGCTCCAGGCATGGACGTGATGGACGTCGACGACCTCGTCGATTGTGCCTTCGAGATCGTCCTTGAGCATCCGTACGTCGAGACCCGCCGGCGTGCTCTCGAGAAGGATGTGGCCGCTCTCGCGCACCACCTCGAACGCCGCCTTGAGAATGATAACCGCGACGAGGACGGACAGGATCGGGTCGGCCACCGTCGCCCCGGTCGCCAATATGATGATAGCGGCGCCGATGGTGGCGACCGAGCCGAGAAGGTCTCCGGCGACATGAAGGGTGGCGGCCCGCATGTTGAGGTTCGCCTGCGTGTCGCCCCGCTTCAGAAGCCACAGGGCGAAAATGTTGACGGCAAGTCCGGCGACGGCCACCCACAGCATGAGCCCGCCCTCGACCGGCGAGGGATGGCGAACGCGGTCGACGGCTTCGATGATGATGAATCCGGCGACGACGACCAGGGTCAGCCCGTTGACGAAGGCGACGAGGACCGAAAATCGGTCGAAACCGTAGGTCCGCCTCCAGTCGGCAGGCCGGCGCGCCAGCCGGAAGGCGAGCCACGCCAGCGCCAGGCTGGCGCCGTCGGCGAGCATGTGGCCGGCATCGGCGAGCAGCGCGAGCGAGCCGGCGACGAGTCCGCCGATCGCTTCCGCCAGCATGAGCGCGCCGGTCAGGAGCGCCGCGATACCGAGCCGGCGTTCGTTCGCACCATGCCCATGGTGAGAATGGGCACGGCCATGATGGTGATGGCCGCTGTTCATGGATCGGAGGGCTCGGGGCAGACCATCGGCACCTGGTCGTAGGGATTGGCGGCCACGCGTCCCACCTCCTCGTGCTTCACGCACGGGAGCTCGGCCCTGGGAACGCGCAGTGGCGCGGCGCTGCCCTCGAAATGCTTTTCAAGCTCCTGGGCCGGAGGCACGTCTGCGAGCCAGTCGTCATGGCCTTCCCAGTTGATGGCATGGGCGGGGCCGGCGGCCAGCAGCAATGCGAACAATCCCGATGCGATCAGACGGGTCATCCTGCACACTATATAGGAGTGCGGGCGGCGGTGAGCCTGCCGGATGCGGAAAGCGTAAAAAGGTCCCGCCGCTTGGAACCGAATTGCAGGTCGGGCATTACCGGGCGTTGGTTGGAATATCCGGCCTCATCTACTCGATCGCCCGAACACCCGATCGCACTACCTGAGGCTGGATTGGACCGGGAAAGGAATGATTGGCACGGCCAATTGCGATTCCGAATCAACATCCTGAGACGTTGGATCTTGGTCGCCGACCAACCGCAGGGCCCCTCCACGGGGCCCTGTCGCTTTGATGGTGCCACGCATGCGATTCTGCACTTTCAGGTAGCGGCCATCGCCGGCGGTGCTGCCGGAATCGACATCGGCGTTGTCCGCTTCGGATTCCCACAGGCCTGTGTGTGGAAAACCGGAGGAAACCGGTGCCGGCAGCCCCGCCCTTCTCCACAGCGGAATGGGGGTGGAAGGCCGGATTCCGTTGCCGGTCCGCGGCGAATCGTGCGGAGTCGGGCTGTCCAGCGCCCAGCGCAAGTTATCCACTACATATGGTGTTAATGTTTCATTAACACACTAGTTATTGACGCGCCGACCATCAGAAGCGTAGTCTTTCTCTCGAAGGTACGGGCAACGAGGTGGGTGGTCACCTCGGGGACTACGGGATCGGTTTCAACACAATCGTCATCCGAAGCGCGGGCGCGTCTGCTCCCGCGGACAGGTGAGGCGTCTCAAAGTTCAGGCGGGCGGTTCGCCTGCGGCAGAAGCTTGTGCCGGCTCCTTCGAGCCGGCGGATGAAACGAACTGACTGAAGAAGGGAACAAAAAGATGCGCATCGAGCGCCGCTATACCAAGGCTGGACAATCCCCCTACGCCGACGTCGAGTTTCGCCTGACCGCGAGCGAGATCAAGAATCCCGACGGGTCGGTCGTTTTCCGCGCCTCCGATATAGAGGTTCCCGCGGCGTGGAGCCAGGTCGCATGCGACATCCTCGCTCAGAAATACTTCCGCCGCGCCGGCGTGCCGGCGTTCCTGAAGCGGACCGAAGAGAACAGCGTGCCGTCCTGGCTGTGGCGCTCGGTGGCCGACGACGAGAGATGCGCCGAGCTTCCGGAGAAGCAGAGGCGCGGCGGCGAAACGTCCGCCAAGCAGGTCTTCAACCGGCTGGCCGGCACCTGGACCTACTGGGGCTGGAAGGGCGGCTATTTCGACAGCGAGGACGACGCGCACGCCCTCTACGACGAGCTCTCCTATATGCTCGCCACCCAGAAATGCGCTCCGAATTCGCCGCAGTGGTTCAACACCGGCCTGCACTGGGCCTACGGCATCGACGGCCCCGGCCAGGGTCACTACTACGTCGACCACGAGACCGGCCGGCTCGTGAAGTCGCGCACCGCGTACGAGCATCCGCAGCCCCATGCCTGCTTCATCCAGTCGATCACCGACGACCTGGTCAATGACGGCGGCATCATGGATTTGTGGGTGCGCGAGGCGCGCCTGTTCAAATACGGCTCCGGCACGGGCACCAACTTCTCCTTCCTGCGCGGCGAGAAGGAGCCGCTGTCGGGCGGCGGCAAGTCCTCCGGCCTCATGAGCTTCCTCAAGATCGGCGACCGCGCCGCGGGCGCCATCAAGTCGGGCGGCACGACGCGCCGCGCCGCCAAGATGGTGGTGGTCGACGTCGATCATCCCGACATCGAGGAATACGTGGACTGGAAGGTGAGGGAAGAGGAGAAGGTCGCCGCCCTCGTCACCGGCTCCAAGGTCATCCGCCGCCATCTCGCCCAGATCATGAAGGCCTGCGTGAACTGCGAGGGTCCCGGTGCCGACTGCTACGAGATCGAGCGGAATCCCGCCCTGAAGCGTGCCGTGAAGGAGGCGCGCCGCTCCCAGGTTCCCGACAACTTCATCAAGCGCGTCATCCAGTTCGCCCGCCAGGGGTACACCGACATCCGCTTCGCCACCTACGACACCGACTGGGACGGCGAGGCCTACCGGACGGTCTCCGGCCAGAACTCGAACAACTCCGTGCGCGTCACCGACGCGTTCCTCAAGGCCGTCGAGCAGGACCAGGCCTGGGACCTGACATGGCGCACCCGCAAGGGCGTGGCGAAGACGGTGCAGGCCCGCGAGCTCTGGGAGAAGATCGGCTATGCGGCCTGGGCCTCCGCCGATCCCGGCATCCAGTTCCACACCACCATCAACGATTGGCACACCTGCCCGGCTTCCGGAACCATCCGGGCATCCAACCCCTGCTCCGAGTACATGTTCCTCGACGACACGGCCTGCAATCTCGCCTCCTTGAACCTGCTGCAGTTCCGCGATGCGGCGACCGGCCGATTCGACGGCGAGTCTTTCGCCCACGCCGTCCGCCTGTGGACGGTGGTGCTCGAGATCTCCGTCATGATGGCGCAGTTCCCGTCGAAGGAGATCGCCCGCCTCTCCTATGAGTTCCGGACCCTCGGTCTCGGCTTTGCGAATATCGGCGGCCTGCTGATGACCGGCGGCATTCCCTACGATTCGCCGGAAGGACGCGCCATTTGCGGCGCGATTTCCGCCATCATGACCGGGATCGCATATGCGACGTCGGCCGAGATGGCGAAGGCGCTCGGCCCCTTCCCCGGCTTCGAGGACAATCGCGAGCCGATGCTGCGCGTCATCCGCAACCACGCCCGCGCCGCCCGCGGCGAAGTCGACGGCTACGAGAAGCTGTCGGTGGCACCCGTGCCGCTCGACATCGCCAACTGCCCGGATCCGGACCTCGTCTCCCAGGCCGCGGCGGCTTGGAAGCTGGCCCTCGCCCTCGGCATGGCCCATGGCTACCGCAATGCCCAGGCGACGGTGATCGCCCCCACCGGCACCATCGGCCTCGTCATGGATTGCGACACGACCGGCATCGAGCCCGATTTCGCTCTCGTGAAGTTCAAGAAGCTCGCCGGCGGCGGCTACTTCAAGATCATCAACCAGGCGGTGCCCGAGGCCCTGCGCAGCCTCGGCTATCGGCCGGCCGAGATCGAGGAGATCATCGCCTATGCGGTAGGCCACGGAACGCTGCACGCCTCCCCCGCCATCTCGCACGCTGCGTTGAAAGCGAAAGGCTTCGGCCCCGTCGAGATCGAGAAGATCGAAGCCGGACTGGCCTCGGCCTTCGACATCAAGTTCGTCTTCAACCGCTATGCGCTCGGCGACGCGTTCTGTCGCGCCGCGCTCGGGCTCGGCGACGAGCAGCTCGGCGACTTTGCCTTCGACATGCTCGCCCATCTCGGCTTCACCAGGGCCGAGGTCGACGCGGCGAACGTCTATGTGTGCGGCGCCATGACGCTCGAAGGCGCCCCGCACCTGAAGCCCGACCATCTGCCGGTGTTCGACTGTGCCAATCCCTGCGGACGCCTCGGCAAGCGCTTCCTCTCGGTCGATAGCCACATCCGGATGATGGCGGCGAGCCAGCCTTTCATCTCCGGTGCGATCTCCAAGACCATCAACATGCCGAACGACTCCGGAGTCGACGAATGCCTTTCCGCGTACCGGCTCTCCTGGAAGCTCGGGCTGAAGGCCAACGCGCTCTACCGCGATGGTTCCAAGCTGTCGCAGCCCCTTTCCGCCCAGCTCATCGCCGATGAGGGCGAGGACGAGGCCGATGCCGTCGAGGCCCTACTGGCGAGGCCGGCGGCGTCGCGCGCCGAGACCGTCAGCGAGCGCATCGTCGAACGGATCGTCGAGCGGGTCGTCGAGGTCGAGCGGGCCGCCCGCGCCCGTCTGCCTCAGCGCCGCAAGGGCTATACCCAGAAGGCAATCGTCGGCGGCCACAAGGTCTATCTCCGCACCGGCGAATACGACGACGGCCGGCTCGGCGAGATCTTCATCGACATGCACAAGGAGGGCGCGGCCCTGCGCGCCATGATGAACAACTTCGCCATCGCCGTCTCGATGGGGCTCCAGTACGGCGTCCCGCTCGAGGAGTATGTCGACGCCTTCACCTTCACCAAGTTCGAGCCCGCCGGAATGGTGGAGGGCAACGAGACCATCAAGAACGCAACCTCGATCATCGACTACGTTTTCCGTGAGCTCGCCGTGTCCTACCTCGGACGGCACGACCTGGCACATGTCGAGCCTGCCGAGTTTGGCTTTGATGCGGTGGGCAAGGGCGTGGGTGCCGGGGCGGAGCCGGAACAGGCTCCGGCCCCGGTGCCGGCGGCCCGCATCATGTCCACGGGCTACGTCCGGCAGCGCAACCTGTCGAATGTCGTCGTCATACCGGGCGGGGCGATGGTCGGCGGCTCGGCCGCGGTGCTCGAAACCCGCGGCGAAACGGCGATCGCCGAGGCCGCGGTGGCCGTGGCCTATGGGCAAAGCGCCGTTGCGGCGACCTCCACTGCGGTCACCTATGCCTACGACGACCGGCTGGCGGTGGCCCGGTTGAAGGGCTATGTCGGCGAAAGCTGCAGCGAATGCGGCAACTTCACGATGGTCCGGAACGGCACCTGCCTCAAATGCGATACTTGCGGTTCCACGAGCGGTTGTAGCTGACAACATCTTCAAACTACTCTAAAACCAACAAGCGATCATGGATTTCAGATCTGCACTAGCAGCAAGACATCAGAAAAGGAACTTGGACTACGATGAGTTCAGCACGAATCCCAGCCTCGAAGCTTGTTGAATATTGTCTTGCACGTTCAAGTGCAGAGCGGACGAAAATAATTCGGTCTTGTATCGATCCGCCCGAGTTTCTGTTTCGCTATGGCGATGTACAGAAGGCAATCGCGAAGAGCCTACTACAGAATAACTTTGAGCCTCTCAAGGAACTGCAGGCTCGATACCTCGCGATTGTGCCTCAAAACGAGCAAGATGCGATTCGCATCTCAAATGCTATCGCCTGTGTCAAGAAGTCTGAGTTTCTTTTTCGCGCCGAAGAGCTGGAGGGACACACATTTGCTCGTGCCCCTACTAAGAAAAGCGAGCTGGTTGTTGAGGGTGTTCACGTAGTTGTCTCTCCTCAATGCTTGATCCTTGACCGTTTAAACGGATTGAACAAGGTCGGTGCATTGAAGGTTTATACATCCAAGACCAAACCACTGAGCCAGGAAGCTGCACTGCTACTTGGGTCACTCCTGCATTGGCAGCTAGACGCATTCCGCACTCCGCCTCTGGAGATCGAACCCACGCTATGTCTCGTAGCCGATGTATTCGAGCAGCGAGTTTTTAGAGCTTCGAGCACGTTCAAGAGGCGCAGAATCGCCCTTCTCCACGCGTGCCAAGAAATAAACGATCGCTGGCCAACAATTCAACGCCGCGTGGTCGCCGGCTCAGAATCCAAGAGAGGTACAGGATAGCTATCTCCTAAAACTAGCGCCGGAACTTTCGTTCCGGCGCCGTTACCCGGCAAGTCGCTGAGAAACTGCGGGCGATGAAGAAGCTGATTTTGCCTCCTCACTGAACATGAGAACCTTAGGCGGAGTCGGATTTCAGAGTCGAGCGGATACTTAGCTTAGTAACAGAAGGCTCATACTCATGCCTAAGAATGAACGGACTTCAAAACCAATTGCCTCAATAGCTTCGAAGCTGCTTCGCGATCCAAAACTCCATCCCCGACGCGAAGAGTTGCAGCATCGGCGCTGACACAAACGTCAGACAAGGGAAACACAAGGCGCAAGTAGTGTTGTGGTGGTGGAGCCTGAGATACGGCTCCACTTCCAGATTGGAGATATGTCATGTCTCGGAGTGATGCCCAAATTCGAGTCCCTTGCGCTCCAGCTGCGTGATCGACTGTCAATCAGCGAGATGGTCTACGTCGACATGGCCATCGTTTTTAAGAGACTGTCAGTCTACATGGCGGGATTCGAACTTGTGGTGGAAAGTAAAGTCCATCCAAGAAGAATTGAAGCCTACACGGACTGCAAGACTAGGCGAATTTTTGTGCAAGAAAGGATTTACTTGGCTGCATTGAACAAGCATCCACGTTCGCGAATGCTCTGGCCCACGAAATCGGCCACCTTGTCCTTGGCCATAAGGGCATACGTCTTCGATCGCCCACTGTTAGCATGGCCCAAGATGGTGAAGTAAAGCACGAAGAAGGTGAAGCGAAAAAGTTTGCTGGATACTTCTTGGCGCCATCCCATTTGGGACAGAACGTTACATCGTGCGAGGAGCTAACCGCAAAATTTGGGCTATCACAGCAGGCAGCGTCTGTGAGGTTTGATCAGAATTCGTTTTGCTGAACCCAAAACTCATCAGGAAAAACCGCTCCCCGCAGTAGTGATCGACTTTTTGAAAGAAAGTGAAAGAAGAGGATATCGAGTTAGAAGCCGGCTAGATGTTTCAAGTAGTGGAAAGGATTTTCCGTCAACAGCTGCTAATACTGCGGGCAACAGGAGCGACAGTGTCGCCGCACCATCGAACACTTGGCCCGGCTGCCTACCGCAATCCTGCGTACGGTGCACTGAGAGGGCATTGGTGCCAGACGGGAGCCAATTGATCTGCAAGGCCTGCGGTACAGAGAATGCAAGGTCCTAATGACAACAAAAACTGGGTTCCACGAGCGGTTGTAGCTGATAGGTTGTAGCTGATATAATGGGGAGGTGAGTCGCTGGCAGCCCCCGGGCTGCCGATGGCCAGGTGAGTCGTGAGCGTGCACATTGCGGGGCACACAGGATGGAGGCCGGGATGGCCCAAAATCTTCACATCACCTACAGTCTGAAGGCGCCGGAGCAGAGCCAGGAGCGGGTTGCCGCGGTCATCAAGACGCTGGGTCTCTGGGCACGCGTGACGCCGACCTTCTGGTACGTCAAGAGCGAGTTCTCCGCCGACCAGGTGCGGGACGTCATCGTCCAGGCCCTCGGCATCGGGGATTCCGTCTATGTCGCGGACGCCACCACCAATTTCGCGGCCTGGCACAATATCGACCGGCTGACGGCGGACCTCATCCAGACCAACTGGTTCGACAAGGCGGCCTGACACCGGCTTCTTCGATCGAGCGCAAACGCGACGACCGCCCGCCGGCTTCAGGCCTCGGGGGAGAGGGAGTGTGGAGCGCCCACCTCGCGGGGGACTTCGCGAAGTCGACAGGCAGTGGCAGTCAGGATGCCCCGTGAAGGAGCGCTCCACCGGTGTTTCGCCACGGCATCGCCCTACTGCGATCTCGCCGGAGCCTTGGTTGAGATGAACCCAACCTCGGCACCCGACTGTGCTGAGCACGCTCCGTCTTAGGAGGGTCAGGCCGGAGACGCCGCCCGGTCTTCGTCACCTGCTTCGCACAGACGACTCCGCCCGAGGCACCGATCACCCGCCACGCCGTCAGCTATCCGGACAACGCCTCCCATGTGGAAGGTGACGGCGTCGATCTACCTGTCTAGGAATATATTGTCAAGGAATATTTGCATAGACCAGCCGCTAATTGCTAGTTCCTCGGAGCGGCTGGCCTCTCGGGCGGCACCACGAGTTGCTTTGCGAAGTCGCTGCGGGCTTCGTTGAAAACCTGCGCGACGTTGAAATACTGAATCCACACCGTCTCGCGAAGACGCTCGAAGAGATGCACATCCTGTTGCGTGAGCTTGCCTTCACGCTCGTTGTAGTGCCTGACCGCCATCATGGTGGCCTCGTACACAAGATGGATCGCATCGCTCAGCGGATGCTTCGGCGGGAAATCCGGGTAGTCCATGGGCGTCGCCTCCCTTTCATGAGTGGAGGTCACCAACGCACGCTGGTGACCGGGGAGGTGATAAGCCGCACTCAGTCGGCTGCGCTGTCCTTTAGACTTTCGTCCTGGACATGCGACAGCGCCTCCCCGGTCTCGAGGGTGCGAGAACCGGTTTGGCATCTTACCGGCTAATGCCTAGCCGCTGGGTGAGGAGCTATCACACTCCAGGGTCGTGCACGACCCCACTTGCAACTTAAGCTTCATTCGCTCTGAGCGTCAAGCGTCTGCTGTTGTAGTCACTAGGTGCGCCTACTCAGCGTGTAACCACGATCGTGCGCGACTATGCGGGCGGCAAATCGCATCCATTCTGTAAAAAAATTTCTCGTCCACTATCCGGTTCTCGATACCGGCACGATCAGTTCGTAGTAGTCCAAACATGATTGGACCGTATTAAAAGCCGCAAGTTCTTCCGCAATACCCGCGTGCCCCACTTACACGTGTCTGAGATCGACCGATCTCTTGGACGTGAATGGCGTGACCCTTGCCTGACGACGAATCCCCCGGGTGCTTGGATCGCGGGTCACGCTTTTGTTTTAAAAGTGCTTCGGCTGCGCTGTTGAATTCTCCACGCCGGCCGCGCAAGCCCGTCCCTCCCCCGGCCATTCCCTTGCGCTCGCGGTTCGGCATAATACGCGCCGCATCGAAAGGAGCCTTGACCATGAAGCCTGTCCGTTGGGGAGTATTGTCGACGTCGTCCTTTGCCCAGGAGCGGTTTCTTCCCGGATTGCGGAAGACGCCTCTCGTTGCCCTGACCGCCGTCGCCTCGCGCAACGCCAGGCGGGCGGCCGAATTCGCCAAGGCGAACGGCTTCGCGCGCTCCTATGGATCCTACGAGGAGCTTCTCGCCGACCCCGAGATCGAGATCATCTACAACCCTCTCCCCAACGACCTTCATGTCGAGTGGACCGCCAAGGCCGCCAAGGCCGGGAAGCACGTCCTGTGCGAGAAGCCGATGGCCATGAACGCGGCCGAGATCAGGAAGCTGAAGCCTCTGGCCCGCAAGGTCCACATCGCCGAAGCCTTCATGGTCCGCTTCCACCCGCAATGGCTGGAGACCCGCGAGCGCGTTCGGCGCGGCGAGATCGGCCGCGTCACCCACATCCACATCGCCTTCGCCTATACCAACACCGATCCCAAGAACATCCGCAATATCGCCGCCAAGGGCGGTGGCGCCATCTACGACATCGGCTGCTACGCCATCGTCGCGGCGCGCTGGTTCCTCGAAGCCGATCCGCTGCGGGTGGCAGGCCTCCTCGACCGCGATCCGAAGTTCAAGACCGACCGGCTCTATTCCGGGCTCATGGATTTCGGCAAGGGCCGCTTCGCCAACTTTTCCGTCTCCACCCAGAGCGTCTATCACCAGCGCGTCCACATTTTCGGCACCAAGGGCCGCATCGAGATCACCATCCCCTTCAACCAGCCGCAAGACGAGCCCTGCATCTATCTGATGCACGATGGATCGAGCACCGCCGGCCTCGATGCCAAGCGCTTCACGATCCCGACCGCCGACCAGTACGAGCTGCAGGCCGAGTACTATTCGAAGCTCGTCCGTAGCCGCGAGAAGCCGACGCCGAAGCGTCTCGAGGACGCCGAGCGGAACATGAAGATCATCGATGCGTTGTTCAGAGCGGCGAAGAGCGGACGCTTCGAAGCCGTGCGATGAGGTCCGATGAGTCCTTTTCTGGCTCGTCGCGCCTTCGAATCGTTCGCGCCTCGGCGTCGCGTTTCGACCTGCATCCGCCTCGTTCGTCGTCGTCTCGACGTCATCGGCCAAAAAAACTGTGAACAACTTTTTTGACCTTCCTCGGGGCGAAAAACCGTTTCCATCCGTATACGGATAAAAATCGGGATGCCTGTTTTGAAGAAAGCAGCGGTTTTAAAGGGTTTATGTTGCGGACTGATCCGTGCGCTGAGAAAATTCCGGTGGCCTCGACTCCCGCCTGTTCGTCTCTGGGAATCTGCCGATAGACTGATCAGGCCGCCGGCATATTGCCGAATCACCCAAACCGGTCCAAAAGAGCACGCAGGACGGCTGTTGAGTCGCGTGAGTGTCCATTGCTGATGCAGCTCGGCACCGTCTCGTAAGTAAACTGAACCGTACCAATGGGGCTACAGAGGGAGATCCTACCCATGGCTGCTAAGAAAGCTAAGAAGTCGGCGAAGAAGGCCAAGAAGGCTTCGAAGAAGAAGAAGTAGCTTCTTCGATATATCTTCGTGAGACGGCCCCGGCTGGTAACCCCACCGGGGCCGCTTCGCGTTTGTGGGTCGCGTGGAAGGTCATCACTCGCACCCGCTCCGTCCGTTGCCTGTCGCTGCGAGACGCCGCACGGAAAAGGAAAGGCCGCCGACCCAAATGAGCCGGCGGCCCGTGTGGCCTCTCAAGCTTGGCGATTGATCACTGGTAGACGTACACCTGCGAGCCGACCTTCACTCTGTTGTAGAGGTCGATCACGTCGGCATTGAGCATGCGGATGCAGCCCGACGACACGGCCCCGCCGATGGTGCGGGCATCGTTCGTCCCGTGGATGCGGAAGATCGTGCCGCCGATGTAGAGAGCCCGGGCTCCGAGCGGGTTGCCCGGCCCGCCCTCCATGAAGGTTGGAATGAAGTGGCCCTTGGCCGCCTCGCGGGCGATCATCCGTGCCGGCGGCGTCCAGCTCGGCCATTCGCGTTTGTCGACGATGCGCGAAGCGCCGGACCACTGGAACCCGTCCCGGCCGACGCCGACCCGGTAGCGGATCGCTTCGCCCTCCGGAAGCACATAATATAATGCCCGCTCGGGCGTCCTGACGACGATCGAGCCCGGCGAGTATTTGGAGTGGTCGAACGCGACCACTTCGCGGTAGGCCCGGCCGGATGAGGGGCTCGTCTTGCGGTTGCCGCCCGAGCCGAACAGGCAGCGGAAGATGTCCTGGCAGTCGTTACGGCGTGAGACCCCGGTCGTCGACGGCTTCGGCTTGGCGAAGCTCGACGAAAAATTCTGCTGCTTCGACTCCCCCGTCGCCGCCCAGGAAACGTCCGCCGTAAGCACGCCCGCTAGAACGGCGAGCCCGGCGATCGCAACTCCAACTCTTTTTCTCATGAGACACGTCCATGCTGATGTGATGCTGCATCATTGGAAATCAGAGTCATCCAAAGAGGTTAAAGGTTCAAGGACCCGCCCATGATTTGGGGATACGTTGCAGTTCGGCAACAGTGGAGGTCGATGGACAAGGGGAATCGCCTGTGCAAATGTCGCCTCATTGGGCGGCGCTGCGTAGATGATTCCATCGACTGTCCGGTTCACTCCATGATTCGATTCTGCCGGTTCTCCGGTCCTGCGTTGGCGGCGGTCGTGCTGACCTGCCTTCTGCTCTTCGGTCCCACGCCGGCCTCGGCAGCGAAGAAGGAGACTGCGGTGGTGACCGCCCTGCTCGACGCCCTGGGTGTCCAGCTCGGAACGCGACCCTCCTACCGCAAGTATCGCACCGCCGAAGACGGCGCCATCACGCTGCGATCTCTCACCACCGAGCCCAAGGACGCGACGTCACCACCCCCAGGCATGATCGTATCGGTCGAGAACCTCACGATTTCCGGGATCGCATCGCCGGCCGACGGGCAGTTCGAAATCGGCGAGATCGTGCTTTCGAACCTGATCGTGCTAACGAACCCGGACGGCGAGTCCGGCACCGCCGTCCGCCTTCCCGAAGCCCGTCTTACCGGGGTCGTCCTGCGCGCCAAGGGACCTGACGGCATCGCCGCCTCACTGCTCGCACGGCGCTTCACCGCATCGGGGTCCGTTCTGTCGTCGGGCGGCGTGAGCCTGCCCATCGGCGAGGTCCGCTTGACCCACGAGTGGGATGCGGCAGTCGGCAAGTTCAGCTATGACTTCGCCATCGACGACATTCACTATCCGGCCTCCGCCATCGGGCGCTCGGATCCCTCCGGCACGGTGCTGTCGCTCCTGGGCGGCGATCTGGTATTCGACCTCGGCTTCAAGGGCGACGTCGTCGGCCGAACAGGAACGTTCAGCGCCGTGCTCGGGATCGAGTCGTTCGGCACCTTCCGGCTGAACGGCAGCTTCGACGGTTCGCAGGCCTCGGCGCTCGGTGACTTCATGGAGGCGCCGCGCTCGCAGTTGTTCGCCCTGGCGCCCCTGCTTTCGCCTCTCATGCTGACCGACTTCGTCCTCCGCTTCGAGGATCAATCGGGAACGCGGCGGCTGCTCGCCATGCTCGCCAGCGATCAGCAGATCGAGCCGACGAGCCTCGTGGCCGATGCGACCGCCGCTTTGGCGCTCGTCCTGTCCGATATGGGCAACCCGGATCTCGTCGAGCCCATGGTCGCCGCGGCGAAGACGTTCCTGACCGATCCCAAGTCGCTCACCATCCGTTCGGCGCCCGGCAAGCCGGTGCCGATCAAGGTACTTTTCGGGACGGCAACCAGCAACCCGGCAGCCCTCGTCACCGAGCTCCCCGTCTCCGTGACGGCGAACGACTAGCGGTCTTTTTCCGGCAGGTTGAGCCTGACATGGAGCTCGCGGAGCTGGCGCGCCATGACCTCCGACGGCGCACCGAGCAGCAGGTCCTGGGCCTGCTGGTTCAACGGGAAGAGCTGGACCTCGCGCAGGTTGTTCTCGTTGCACAGCATCATGACGATGCGGTCGACACCCGGAGCGATGCCGCCATGTGGCGGTGAGCCGTACTGGAATGCCCGGTACATGCCGCCGAACTGTTCCTGCAGGTCCTCTTCCGAGTAGCCGGCGATGGCGAAGGCCTTGCGCATGATTTCCGGCTTGTGATTGCGGATCGCGCCGGATGACAGCTCGATGCCGTTGCACACGATGTCGTATTGGTAGGCGAGGATGTCGAGCGGGTCCTTGCCCACGAGCGCCTCCAATCCGCCCTGCGGCATGGAGAACGGATTATGGGAGAAGTCGATCTTCTTCTCCTCCTCCTTCCATTCGTACATGGGGAAGTCGACGATCCAGCAGAAGGCGAACCGGTCCTTGGCGACGAGGCCGAGCTCCTCCCCGACCCGCGTCCGCGCCTCACCCGCGAAACGGTAGCTCTTGGAGGGTTCTCCGGCGACGAAGAAGGCGGCATCGCCGGTCTTGAGATCGAGCGACCGGCGGATCGCCTCGGTGCGCTCGGGCCCGATGTTCTTGGCGATCGGACCGGCACCCTCCGCTTCGCCCTCCCGCCAGAAGATATAGCCGAGGCCGGGCTGGCCCTGCTGCTGGGCCCAGCCGTTCATCCGATCGGCAAAGGCGCGCGACCCTCCTTTCGGCGCCGGGATCGCCCACACTTCCACCTTCGGGTCGGCGGCGATCATCCCGGCGAAGACCTTGAAGCCCGAGCCGGCGAAGTGCTCGGTCACGTCCTTCATCTCGATCGGGTTGCGCAGGTCGGGCTTGTCCGTGCCGTAGAGCCGGATGGCGTCGCGATAGGGGATGCGCGGGAACACCTTCGTCACGGCCTTGCCGTCGCCGAACTCCTCGAACAGGCCGCGCAGCACCGGCTCGATGGCGCTGAACACGTCCTCCTGCGTCACGAAGCTCATCTCGATGTCGAGCTGGTAGAATTCGCCTGGCGACCGGTCGGCCCTCGCGTCCTCGTCGCGGAAGCAAGGCGCGATCTGGAAATAGCGGTCGAAGCCGGCGATCATGATCAGCTGCTTGAACTGCTGCGGCGCCTGCGGCAGGGCATAGAACTTGCCCGGGTGCAGGCGCGACGGCACGAGGAAGTCCCGCGCCCCTTCCGGCGACGACGCCGTGAGGATGGGCGTCTGGAACTCGAAGAACCCCTGGTCGCGCATCCGGCGGCGGATCGAGTCGATGATGGCGCCGCGCTTCATGATGTTGCGGTGCATGCGCTCGCGCCTCAGGTCGAGGAACCGGTAGGTCAGGCGCACGTCTTCCGGATAGTCCTGGTCGCCGAACACTGGAAGCGGCAGTTCGCCGGCCTCCGATAGGAGCTCGATCGTCGCGGCGAACACTTCGACCATGCCGGTCGGCAACTCGGGATTCTCGGTCCCGGCGGGGCGGGCCCGGACCTCGCCGTCGACACGGACGACCCATTCGGAGCGCAGGCGCTCGGCCGCCTTGAAGGCCGGCGATGCCGGGTCGGCGACGACCTGGGTGAGACCGTAGTGATCGCGCAGATCGACGAAGAGCAGTCCGCCATGGTCCCGGACCCGGTGCACCCAGCCCGAGAGCCTCGCCGTCGTGCCGATGTCGCCGGCGCGCAGTTGTCCGCATGTGTGGCTGCGATAAGGATGCATGGAATGGCCCGCACTCGAAGGATATGGCGCCGGAAAAGTGCATTGAGCCGGCGCTTTGTCAAGCGCGCGGCATCCAGCGTCGAATGTGATTTCTGGATGGAAACGACCGACCGCCGCATGGGAGGCCTGCGGCCGCGGCCATTGGCATGGACGGGCCGCGCCTGCTAGGAGCGGTCCATGCTGCGCGTCGTGACCCCGCTCATACCGCTCTTGGTCGCCGTCGGCTTCCTACTCGGCGGCAACGGGCTGCAGGCCACGGTCCTGTCTCTCCGGGGTGCGCATGAAGGCTTCTCGAGCGCAGCCATCGGCCTGCTCGGCACCGGATACTTCGCCGGCTACATCGTCGGCTGTTTCGTCAACCCCTTCCTGGTCCGCGAGGTCGGCCACATCCGCGTCTTCGCCGCCTATGCGGCGTTCGTCGCCGGCTCAACCCTGGCCTTCGCCCTGTGGACGGACCCTCTTTTCTGGGTCGTTATGCGTTCCCTCTCCGGCTTCTGCTTCGCCGGCCTCTACGCCGTCATGGAAAGTTGGCTCAATGCCGCATCGGGCAACGAGAACCGCGCCCGCATCTTCAGCCTCTATCAGGTCGTGAACCTGGGCTCCGTCGCGACGGCGCAATACCTGCTGCCGCTGCTCGGCTTCGAGGATCCGGGCGTCTTCATCGTCATGGCCATGCTGACCTGCGCCTCGGTGATCCCCGTGGCCCTTCTCGACCGCTCCAATCCCACCGCGCCCCAGGACTTTCGCGTCGATCCGCGCACCATCTGGCGCATCTCGCCCATCGCCTGCATGGGATGCGTGGCCATCGGCCTCACCAATACGGGATTCCGCCTCATCAGCCCGCTCTACGTTCGGGCCCAGGGCTTCAGTCTGAGCGAGATCGCCACGTTCCTGTCCTGCGCCATCCTGGGAGCCGGTCTCCTCCAGTTTCCCCTGGGGATGCTGTCCGACCGCCTCAATCGTCGTCTCGCCCTGATGATCGCATCCGGCGGCGCGGCGCTTGCCGCGCTCTTCCTCGCCACGGCGCCGCCGCTCCCCGCCTACATCTATATCGGCAGCGCGTGCTACGGGGCGCTGTCGCTGCCGCTCTATTCCCTTCTCGCCGCCCATGCCAACGACCGCGCCGACCCCGGACAATTTGTGATTGTGGCGGCCGGCCTGTCGTTCTTTTTTTCCGTAGGGGCAATGGTCGGTCCGCTGGCGATCTCCGTTTTCTACGAACGGGCCGGCGGCCTCGGCCTGTTCGGTTTTTTGGCAGCCGTCCAGGCCATTTTGGCCGTGATTGCCGGCTACAGACTGATTATAAACCCGCAGCGGAATAAGCCGGCGGCGAGCGTTGACCCCGCCTGAAGACTCAGATGAGGTGCTTTCGGGAGCGCAGATGGACATCATTGCAACCACGGAGGGTCTGAAAGAGCTGTGTGCGGCGCTGGCCGGCGACGACTATGTCGCGGTCGACACCGAGTTCATGCGCGAAAAGACCTTCTGGCCGGAGCTCTGCCTCATCCAGATCGCCGGCGCGAAGCGCGAGGCGGTCATCGATCCCCTTGCCGAAGGCATCAACCTCCAGCCTTTCTTCGACCTGATGGCCGACCGCAACGTCGTCAAGGTCTTCCATGCGGCGCGCCAGGATCTCGAGATCATCTGGCTCAAGGCCAAGCTCATTCCCGTGCCCATCTTCGACACCCAGGTCGCCGCCATGGTGTGCGGCTACGGCGACCAGGTCGGATACGAGGCGCTTGCCCGCCGCATCGCCAAGGTAGCGATCGACAAGTCGTCGCGCTTCACCGATTGGAGCCGCCGGCCGCTGTCCCCCAAGCAGTTGGCCTATGCGCTGTCGGACGTCACCCACCTCCGCGTGATCTACGAGAAGCTGCGGGGGCTCCTGGACAAGTCGGGCCGCGAGCCGTGGCTCGACGAGGAGCTCGCCGTCCTGACCTCGCCTGCCACCTACGAGGCTCATCCCGAAGAGGCATGGAAGCGCGTCAAGTTCCGTCCCCGCAACGCCAAGCAGCTCGCCGTGCTGATGGCGGTCGCCGCCTGGCGCGAGCGCGAGGCCCAGGCGCGCAACGTGCCCCGCTCGCGCATCCTCAAGGACGACGCCATCGCCGAGATCGCCACGCAGGTGCCGGCCGACCTCAACGCGCTGAAGTCGCTCCGCTCGTTGCGCAAGGGCTATGCGGGCTCGCGCATGGGCACCGCGATCCTGAAGGCCGTGGCATCCGGCCTCGAAACCGATCTCGCCGACATCCCGGCGCTCGAGGGTGACGAGCCGATGCTCACCGAGCGCGCGTCCGTGATATCCGACGTCCTCAAGCTCGCCCTGAAAGTCGTCTGCGAGCAGGAAGGCATCGCCCCGCGCATCGTCGCAGCCACCAGCGATCTCGAAGCCATCGCCCGCGACGACGATGCCGACGTCCAAGTACTGAACGGATGGCGGCGCAAGGTCTTCGGCGAGGTCGCGCTCAAGATCAAGGCCGGAGAAATGGCGATCGTGCTCGAGAACGGCAAGCCGCGCCTGCTGCCCTTCCGTTCCGAGGCCCGTGAGGTCAAGGCGGCCGAGTAGCCTAGCCCACCGCCACTTTCGCTCCGAGACCCATGAGGTCGGCGAGCTCCTTCAGCCGCTTCTCGATGCGTTCGCCCAAAAGGTCGGCGTGCTTCTTCGGCAGAGACAGGAGCAGCGTCTTTCCGGAGACCTGCCTGAGGCCGATCTTGGGCAGGAGGCCGGGCATCGCCGCCGATATCACATAGGCGAGCCGCAGCGCGGCGGAGATGAAGCGTGCCTTCTGCAGGCCGTCGTCCTCGACCAGGCGGATGAGGTCCTTCGGCGCGTTGTCGCTGTCCGGCCCTTCGTAGCGGTAGAACACCGCAAGCGCGAGGAAGATGCGTCCCGGATGGTCGATGCCGACGAACGACGCCTGCGAGATCATGGTGAGCGAACGCTCGCCGCGATAGTCCGGATGCGCCCGCCAGCCGATATCGGCAAGGAGGCAGGCGGCATGCCTGAGGCGCCGCTCTTCCTCGGTTTCCTTCATCCCGGCCGACTGGACGAGTCCGTCCGTCCAGTCGCACAGCTCGAGTTCGTGCTGCGGGGAGCGCGCATAGCGGCGCGTGAAATCCCAGGCGGCGGCGAGGAGCGCATCCTGGTCCCGCTTCTCCCTCTTGAGCTTCGAGAACAAGAGCCCCTCGCGCAGGCCGAAGACGGAGACCACGACTCCCTTGGCCCGCGACAGGTCGAGCAGTCGTTCGAGGACCAGCGCGCCGAACGGCATGGTATCGGCGCGGCTTCGCGACACCATGCGGATGTCCTTTAGCGACGCCGGCGAGAGACCGGAGACGAGGTCGGCGACCGACCGCGCCGCCTCGCGGCTCATGCGGTAGTGGTGGAGCACGTTGAGCGGATAGTGATGCTGCGCCATGTGCAGCCGCCCGAGGTTTCGCCACGTGCCGCCGACGGCATAGAAGTCGCGGTCCCGCAGCTTGGCCGTCAGCGGCGTCGACTGCAGAGCCTCGTCGACGATCCGCCGCGCCGCCTTCATCGAGCCGCCCGACAGGTCGATGAGGCGCAGCGGCCCGATGGGCAGCGTGATCCCGTCGCGGATGGCGCCGTCGTGGATGTCGATGAGCTCGAGGCTGCCGCCGCCGAGGTCGCCGACGATGCCGTCGGCATGCGGGATTCCGGCCATCACCCCGAGCGCCGAGAGTTGCGCTTCCTGGCGGCCCGACAGGATGTCGATATCCGTGCCGAGCGCCGTTTCGGCGCGGGCGATGAAGTCGGCGCCGTTCTTGGCCTCGCGCGAGGCGGCGGTCGCCACCGCATAGATGGATTTGGCGCCCATCTGGCGGCACAAGGCCCGGAAACGCTTGAGCTCGCTCAAGGCGCGCTCCATGGCGGGCTCCGACAGCATGCCGGTGAGCGCGACGCCCTTTCCGAGGCCGCACAGAAGCTTTTCGTTGAACAAGGGCGAGGCGCTGCGCCGCAGGCCATCATAGACGACGAGCCGGACCGAGTTCGACCCGATGTCGACGACCGCCACGGGTTTGTTGCGTGGCGGGGACACGTTCAGTCGCTTGTCGACGCTCACTTCCGCGTCCCTGCTTTCTTGGCTGAACGTCTGGCCAGTGGCCGCGGCAGGCTGTCTTTGGGCGAGCTGCCGCGCCCCGAAAGCGAGGGATTGTTCATGAAGTAGTCGTGTGCGTTGAACGGCTCGTCATCGGGCCCGGGCTGGATGCGGCGCGACCTGCCGTTGCCGAGAAGCTCCCAACTCTGCTGGTTGTCCTTGAGGTTCGCGACCATGATCTGGTCGAGCACCTGCTCGTGCACCGTCGGCACCTCGATCGGCACCAGCGTCTCGACCCGGCGGTGGAGGTTGCGCGGCATCCAGTCGGCCGACGAAATGTAGACCTTCGCCTTCGCATGCGGCAGCCCGTGGCCGGCGCCGAAGCAGATGATGCGGCTGTGCTCGAGATACCGTCCGACGATGCTCTTCACCCGGATGTTGTCGGAAAGCCCCGGCGTCCCCGGCCTCAGGCAGCAGATGCCGCGCACCACGAGGTCGATCTGCACCCCGCTCTGGCTCGCCCTGTAGAGCGCATCGATCATCTCCGGATCGACCAGCGAGTTGAGCTTGGCCCAGATCTGCGCCGGCCGCCCCGCCTTGGCGTGGCCGATCTCCTCCTCGATGTGGCCGACCAGCCGGTCCCTGAGATTGATGGGCGAGATGGCGATCTTGTCCAGGTGTTCCGGCTGCGCATAGCCGGACACGAAGTTGAACAGCCGCGCCGCGTCGTGGCACAGCGCCGGATCGCACGTGAAGAAGGAAAGGTCGGTGTAGATCTTGGCCGTGACGGGGTGGTAGTTGCCGGTGCCGTAGTGGACGTAGCTCCGCATCTCCTTGCCTTCGCGGCGCACGACCATCGACACCTTCGAGTGCGTCTTGAGCTCGATGAAGCCGAACACCACCTGGGCCCCGGCCCGCTCGAGGTCGCGGGCCCACTGGATGTTGGCCTCCTCGTCGAACCGGGCCTTGAGCTCGACCAGCGCCATGACCGACTTGCCGGCTTCGGCCGCCTTGGCCAGCGCCGCCACGATCGGGCTGTCGCGCGACGTCCGGTAGAGCGTCTGTTTGATCGCCACGACGTCGGGATCGTTGGCGGCCTGGCGGATGAACTGCACGACGACGTCGAACGACTCGTAGGGATGGTGGACGATGATGTCCTTCTGGCGGATGGCGGCGAAGCAGTCGCCGGCGTGGTCGCGGATGCGCTCGGGGAACCGAGCGTTGAACGGCTTGAACTTCAGGTCCGGCCGCTCCTCGATGATGAGCTGCTTGGTGTCCGCGTAGCCGACGAGGCCGCCGCATACGACGATCACGTCCGCCGACACTTCGAGCTCGTTGGCGATGAACCGCACGAGGTTTTCGGGACACGACGCGTCGACCTCCATGCGGATGACGTTTCCGCGCCGCCGGCGCTTCAGCGCGCTCTCGAACACCCGCACCAGGTCTTCCGCCTCCTCCTCGATCTCGATATCGCTGTCGCGGATGATGCGGAAGATGCCCTGCCCCTCGACCGTGTAGCCGGGAAAGAGCCGCGGAATGTAGAGCCTCAACATCTGCTCGAGCATGATGAAGCGCACGATGTTCGCCTGGCCCTCGGCCGGCAGGCGGATGAAGCGTTCGAGTTGCTGCGGTATCGGCAGCAGCGCCTTCATGGCCGTCTTGTCGCTCTTGCGCCTGAGCTCGATCACCATGTTGAAGGCGCGGTTGGGTATGAACGGGAACGGATGCGCCGGGTCGATGGCGATCGGCGTCACCACGGGAAGGATGTGGCCGAGGAAGCGCTGGTCGAGGAACTGCCGCTCGGACGAGGTGATGTCGTCGCCGGCCGTGATCGAGATTCCCGCCTCGGCCAGCTCGCCGCGCAGCAACAGCCAGCGCGTGTCCTGCTCCTTGATCAGCTCCTGGGCGAGGCGGTGGACCTGTTCGAGCTGCTCCTTCGAGGTGAGGCCGTCCTGGCTGAGCTCGATCAGCCCGGCCCGGATCTGGCCGGCGAGGCCCGCCACGCGCACCATGAAGAATTCGTCGAGGTTGTTGCCCGAGATCGACAGGAAGCGCAGGCGCTCGAGCAGCGGATGGCGCGGATTGCGCGCCTCCTCCAGCACCCGCATGTTGAAATGGAGCCACGACAACTCGCGGTTGATGAACCGCGCCGGGCTCGTCAGTTCGATTTCCCGGGGCGCTCCGTCTTCAGGCATCGAGAGCGTGATGTTCATGGCACCTACCGAGACATATTAACGGCATATGACCTTTCCATGAAGTGTCGGAAGCGGTCTTCATTTAGGCGGCACCGTTTTCCAAGGTTCATCGTTAAGGACCCTGGCGACGAAGGTGCGTGTCACTTCCGCCTTCTCCTCGAGCGCCCGGCGGTCGATGGCGGCGACGAGACCGCCGGCCGCGGCGGCCGAGCGCTCCATCCTTGCCACCATGAAGCTGATGACCGCCTCGTCCACGGCGATCTGGCGATCGGCGAACAGCTTGACGAGAAGTCCGCGCAACAGGTCGTCGTCCGGCTCGTGCAGCACGGCCATCGGCATCGCCTGGAGCCGCGACGCGAGGTCCTTGAGCGCCGTCTCCCAGGTGAGGGGATTGGTGCGGCTCGTCAGGATCGCAAAGCCCCGCGCCTCGCGTACCATGTTGATGAGGTGGAAAAGCAGCCGTTCGTCCCGCGGCCCGGCGTCGATGTCCTCGGCCACGATCGCCCGCGTCTCGAGTAGCGTCGGCATGGTGTCGATCGACAGCTCGCCGGGACCGCAGCGCCGCGCCCCGCTCCGCATTCGCCAGACCTCGGTCAGGTGCGTCTTCCCGCTGCCCGCCGGCCCGACCAGCAGCAGCACCGGATTGAGCCATTCCGGCCAGCGGTCGATGAGGGCGACAGCCCCCGCATTGGCCGCCGTCACCAGGAAGTCCTCGCGGCCGAACGCCGGCCGGTGCGGCAGGTTGAGGACCAGCTGGCGCTCGGGGCTTCGCGGCCGTTCGGTCATTTCTTGATGATCGTATCGGCTTTGACGGCCGGGCCACCGAGATAGAGCGGGCTCGCCAGGTACTTTCTGAGCGCGAAGCGCGACAGCACGCCCACTGCCGCGGCGAGCGGTACGGCGAGCAACAGGCCGACGAACCCGAACAGGTAGCCGAAGGCGAAGAGCGCGAACATCAGCCACACGGGGTGAAGACCGACCCGCCCGCCGACCAGCTTCGGCGACAGGAAGTTGCCCTCGATGAATTGGCCCGCGACGAAGATGGCTGCCACCATGGCTATGGAAAGCCAGTCCGGCCAGAACTGCACCAGCGCCATGCCGATCGAGAGCAGCGCGCCGGTGATCGAGCCGACATAGGGGATGAAGCTCAGGATGCCCGCCCCGATTCCGATCAGCAGCCCGAAGTTCAGTCCGGCGAGGCTCAGTCCCACCGCATAGAACACCCCGAGGAAAACGCACACCGTGCTCTGGCCCCGGATGAACCCCGCCATCGCGGCGTCGATCTCGCGCGCCAGTCCGCGCAGCGTCTCCGCATGCGGGCGCGGCAGCCAGCTGTCCACCTTGGCGATCATGCGGTCCCAGTCGTTGAGGAGGTAGAAGGCCACGACGGGCGTGATGACGAGGAGCGCCATGAGATTGATGAGCGCTAGGCCGCCGGTGAGGATGGACGACAGGACCCCGGCAATCCACAGCGCGGCGCGGCCCGCGAACTGCGTCATGTTGGACTGCACGTCGGTGCCCGAGCGGGCGAGCAGGTCCTTGACCCAGTCGGGCGCCACCTCGTTGAAGCGGGTGTTGAGGGTGGTGAGGAAGGTCGGCAGGTTGGCGGCGAAACGGCTGATCTGATCGCCCAGTAGCGGCACCAGCACGACGATGGCGACGACGAGCAGGAGGACGCTGATGCCGAGGATCAGGAGCGTCGCGATGACGCGCGGCAGGCCAAGCCGTTCGAGCGCATCGGCAACCGGATCGATGAAATAGGCGAGCACCAGCCCGGCGACGAAAGGAAGGAGAATGCCCTGCAGCAGCCACAGGGCGAGGATCAGGATGACGAGGCCGCTGACCCAGAAGGCGATCTGGCGCTGCAGGGTCATGGGTAATGGCCGTTCATTGGTTCCGCCCCGTCTCTGACGACGCCATCCACCGCGCCCACCCCAGCATGTACTGCGTGCCCGAGGCGATGGTCAGCGCAGCGACGATCACGTAGCCGGCGAGCCACGCCTCGCTGTCGGCGAAGCCGTAGCCCAGCGCGCACAGGATGCCGCCGGCCAGCACGATCTGCGCCGTCGTGTTCACCTTGCTGACCATCAGCGGTTTCATCGGCAGCGGGTGGTCGAGCATGGTCGCGATGACCACCCCGCCCACGATGAGAATGTCGCGGCTGGTCACCAGAATGGCGAGCCACGGCGGGATGAGCTTCAGGAGGGCCAGGGTGATGTATATGCTGACCAGAAGCAGCTTGTCGGCGGCCGGGTCGAGATAGGCGCCAAGCTCGGTCCTCTGGTTGAAGCGCTTGGCGATGAAGCCGTCGATGCCGTCGCTCACTCCCGCGGCGACGAACACCCAGAACGCCACCCTGTAGTCCCCGGCGATGATGAGCCAGATGGTGAGCGGGACCGCCAGGATTCGGGCGAGAGTGATGACGTTGGCGAGGTTCATCTGATCTTCGGAAAATCGGTTCCTGGAGCCTAGAGCGGCTGCAGGACCCACGCTCCCCCCATCTGCACCAGTTTCATTCCGACGACGGCCAGCGACTGTTCGAGCTCCTCGAACGAGGCTACGTAAGCGAGCTTGATCTGGGCGCCCCCATCGCCGATCGTCGTCACGTCGACGCCGCTTACGCCCTGCACCGAGAGCAGCGAGGCGCGGATTCCGTTCCATTGCGCGAGGTTCGAGAACGGCACGTTCACCACGAGGCTCTGCGGCTGGAACTGCTGTTCGACGACGCCGCCGCCGCTCATCTGCTTCCATTTCTCGTTGATGACGGCGACGAAGCGTTGGGCCGCGACGCCGGCTGCCTTCTCGACGCCGCCATCCTTCGCCTCGTAGACCTTGTCGAAGGTGAAGTTTCCGAGCGGTGTCGAGCCGCTCATCACCGCGCGCACCGCGTTTTCGCCGGCCGGTTCGCCCACCGCCACCAGCACCGCCTCCGATTCGTAGCGGATCTTGAGCGACTCGAGCTTCACCGAGTCGCCGGCCAGGGCTTCCTCGGCGGTGATCGACTGGCTGTCGTCCAGGTCGCCGAGCGGCACGATGATCGGCACGAGGTCGTTCTCGGTGTTGAGGTTGAGCCACGCCGTGCGCCACGGATTGTCCTCCCACGCCGAGGGGCCGCCCGGTCCGTTCCACACGGGCAGGATGACGATGCGCGGGGCGCGGCTCTCGATGATGCCGATATTGAGACTGGTGAACAGGATCTGGATCTTGTCGGGCAGGAACGAGACCGACAGCTTGCCGATGTAGCGGCCGGGGCCGGTCTTCTCGCTTTGGATCGACAGGCTCGCCATCATCCGCCCGATCTCGCCCGCCGAGAGCTCCCGCGTCGCCGCCACCGCTTCCGGGCCCCCGAGCCGGTCGGCGAGCACGCGGAAGGCTTTGACCTGCGCCTCCGAGATGGCCTTGATCTTTGCTGCGCTCGCATCCTTGCCGGTGACGTCGACCTCTATGTTGGAGACCGTGTAGAGGCTGTTTTCCTGGGCGATGCACGTCGCCGGCCGCCACGCCGGCCAGCAGTGCCAGGGCCAGGATCAGCCTTGAAAGGAGCCTCTTTGACTTCATCGCCGCTCGCACTCCCGAAACGTCCATATGGGATGGGGCATTCCGCCTGCCCGTAGCCGCCGCCTTATCCGCCGACAAGCCGCCGCCGAAGCCGCTTTTCGCTTGCGCATGGGCGCGAAGCAATCAAAAACACCGCAGGAACCTAGCGACATGCAGAACACAGGACAAGATCGGGCCTTGCGCCTCGAATTGGGGGCGGCCGGTGCCGATGTGCCGGCCGGCCCGGTCCGTTAGGCCGCGGCGTGGAACGCGCCCGCGTCGGCATCCTGATTTCGGGCCGCGGCTCCAACATGGAGGCGCTCGCCCGTGCCGCCCGTGACCCTGCCTATCCGGCGGAAATCGTCCTCGTCCTGTCGAACCGCCCGGAAGCCCGCGGTCTCGCCGTCGCCCGCGAGTTCGGGATCGCCACCGCCGTGGTCGACCACAAATCCTATGCCACGCGCGACGCTTTTGAAGCCGAGGTCGACCGCCGGCTGGCCGGTCACGACGTCGCCTATGTCGCCTGCGCCGGCTTCATGCGCGTACTCTCGGAGGCTTTCGTGTTCCGCTGGAAGGGGCGCATCCTGAACATCCATCCTTCTCTGCTCCCCGCCTATCGCGGTCTGGACACCCACCTCCGCGCCCTCGGAGACGGGGTGCGGATCCATGGCTGCACGGTCCATTTTCTCGGCGTCGATGTCGACGCTGGCCCGATCATCGCCCAGGCCGCGGTGCCGGTTCTTCCCGGCGACACGCCTGCATCTCTCGCCGACCGGGTGTTGAAGGCCGAGCATCGCCTCTATCCGGCAGCCCTTGCGAGGGTCGTGGCCGACCGTCATCACGGACTCGACTATTCGGCCGGCGCGCCGCTGTTCGTCCCTCCGATCGACGGAAGCGACGCGTCCTAGAGCATCGATGCCATGATGAGGGTCGGCACGACGATGGCACCGGCAAGCCCGGCGGCGAGCGAGATGAGGACGATCTTGGAGCGGGGCATGGGCATTGGCGGGATCCGAATCGAAGGCTGCTCGGCGTCTTAGCAATGCCCCGGTGAATTCCGGCGAACCCGGCCGTTCAACCGCCGTTCAGCGAATCACACCGCGCGATTTACGCTGGCCTGATCCACACATGCGAATCGTGGAAGGCCCCGCCGCCGCACGGCGCCGGCTGGTCGGCGCCGGTCAGGCTGTTGATCCCGCATCCGTCCTCGAACGCGTCGTTTGGCCAGATCGATTCGGCGATGACGACGCCGCGCCGGAGCTCGGCGAACCCCTTGGCGTGCAGCGTCACGGTGCCCCGCTCGTTGCCGATCCTGATCTTGCCCCCATCCGCGATTCCCAGCTTTTCGAGATCGGCGGGGTGAACAAAAAGCGTCGGGCGCCCCTCGCGCTTGAGCGATCCGGGGGTTTCGTTGAAGGTGGAGTTGAGGAAGGTGCGCGCCGGGCTCGTCGCGAGTTTGAACGGATGCCGCTCGTCCGCCGCTTCCGTCACGGCCCAGTGATCCGGCAGCGCCGGCATTTCATCGACCGGCCCGATGGACGGCACATCGGCGCGGAATCGTGCGGCACGCCAGTCGGGCTTGAAGCGGAACTTCCCGTCCGGATGCGCGAAGCCGCCGAGGAAATGGGAATTCGCGAAATCCGGCTGCACGTCGATCCAGTTCTCCGATTGCAGCCGGTCGAGCCCGGCCCGGCCGCTATTCACAAGCGTCCAGTCGATGAGGTCCCGGGGCGACATGTGAAAGCCGGGATGCTCGGCGCCGACCCGGCGGGCGAGCTCGCATATGACGTCGTGGTTCGAACGGCACTCGCCCGGGGGCTCGACGAGCTTGCCCCCGAACATGATGTGCTGGTGGCCGCCGCCCTGGTAGACGTCGTCGTGCTCGAGGAACATGGTGGCGGGAAGCACGATGTCGGCGAGCTCGGCCGTTTCGGTCATGAAGTGCTCGTGCACGCACACGAACAGGTCCTCGCGCGCCAATCCGCGCTTCACCTGGTTCTGGTCCGGCGCGACTGACGCCGGATTGGTGTTCTGGACGAGCATCGCCATGACGGGCGGTCCACCCGCCAGGTCCTTCGGATCGCCGTTGAGCACCGCACCGATCCGCGACATGTCGAGGAAGCGGATCGACGGGTCGCGCCGGTCCGTGCCTTCGATCATCCGCTTGTTCCAGCCGTAGATGCCGCTGTTGGAATGAAGGGCGCCGCCGCCTTCGTGCTGCCACGCGCCGAGGACGGCGGGGATGGACGTCACCGCGTGCATGTTGACCGTGCCGTTGCGATGCCGCGTGAAGCCGTAGCCGATGCGGAAATAGACCCGCTTGGTCGTGCCGATGAGTCGGGCGAAGGCTTCGATATCGGCGGCCGGGCACCCGGTGATCGCCTCGGCCCAGGCGGGCGTCCGGTCGCGGAGATGGACTTCGAGCTCCTTCGGCACGTCCGTGTAGCGCTCGAGATAGGCCCAGTCGGCGAGGTGGTCGCGGAACAGCACGTGCATCACGGCGCAGGCGAGCGCCCCATCCGAGCCGGGCCGGATGATGAGGCCCATGTCGGCCTGCTTCATCGTCGCCGTTTCGTAGACGTCGACGACCACGATCGATGCGCCGCGCTCTTTGCGTGCCTTGAGCGCATGATGCATCACGTTGACCTGCGTATGGACGGGGTTGGTGCCCCAGATCACCACGCAGTCCGACTTGGCCATCTCGCGCGGATCGACGCCGGCGAGTTTGCCTGTGCCGGCGATGTATCCCGGCCAGGCCAGCGCCACGCAGAAGGTGTCGTACATGCCGGAATATTTCTTGGCGTGGCGCAGCCGGTTGATCCCGTCCCGCATCACCAGGCCCATCGTGCCGGCGTAGTAGTATGGCCACACGGCTTCCGACCCGAACGCCCGCTCGGCGCGATTGAAGGCCTCGCCAATCTCGTCCAGCGCATCAGTCCACGCGATACGCTGCCATTCGCCCGCGCCCTTCGGGCCCTTGCGCTTCACGGGATGGAGAAGCCGGTCGGGATGATGGATGCGCTCGGCATAGCGCGCCACCTTCTCGCAGATCACGCCGGCCGTGTAGCTGTTTGATTTCGCTCCGCGAACCCGGCCGATCAGCTGCCGGTCGAGAACGTCGACCTCGAGCGCGCAGGCCGACGGGCAGTCGTGCGGGCAGACCGAGTAGCCGAAATTGGTGGTTTCGCGGATGTTCATGTCGCGCCCTGGGCTTCCCCCCTTTTGTACCCGATCGGTGACCGGGCGCAGAAGAGGAAAGTCCAGGGCACGCTTTTCGTGAAGAAACTACCGGCCGGCGTCTTCCAGACCCTGAGCGATTTGGATTTGGGTCTTTTCGTCCATGGATTGGTAGTAAGCCGTCCAGGCCATCTCAAAATAATAGCTCACGAGGGGGTTACCCATGGAGCGTACTCCCTTCAAAACCGAAGCCGCTGCAAGCCCGATCCTCACACGTTCGTCTGTATAAGGTTCGCGCACACCGACTTCGTGTAGCTTAGGCATGTTCAGTCTCCCCCGAATCATTGCCTACCGGTGCGCTACACTCGCAATCAATCAGGCGCGTCGGTGCGAGTAAAGAGGACAACGCCCATTTTTCGACAACGTGGGAAATTTTTTCACCAGTTTTCGAATTCAAAAACCCCAGGTAAAACCTGACCCTTGGCGAAGTGGGTAATTCCTCTCACCTATGATTGAATAATGCGAGCATAAGCATCGGGACGACGGCGAACCCTTTGACCGGACCGCTCCGAACCGGTTCTATTCGCCAAGCCAGGGGCAGTGAAGGAGAGCGTGATGAAGACCCATGCGCGGGTGGTGATCATCGGGGGCGGGGTCATGGGGGCCGGTCTCCTCTACCACCTCGCCCGCGAAGGCTGGAGCGACATCGTCCTCGTCGAGAAGGGCGAATTGACCTCGGGCTCGACCTGGCATGCCGCCGGCCAGTGTCCGCACTTCAACGGCTCGCTCAACATGACGAAGGTGCATGTCTACGGCACCGAGCTCTATCCCCGTCTCGAGGCCCTGACCGGGCAGGCGGTGAGCTGGCATGGCTGCGGCGGCATCCGCCTCGCCGTGACGGACGAGGAGGTGAACTGGTTCAAATACGTATACGGGATCTCGAAGCTCGCCGGCTACGAAGCCCACATCCTGAGCCCCAACGAGATCCGCACCTACCATCCCTACCTCGAAACTTTCGGCGTCAAGGCGGGCTTTCTCACCGTGACCGACGGCCATGTCGCGCCTGCCGACATCACCAACGCCATGGCGGCCGGTGCCCGCCGGCTCGGCGCCGAGGTCTACCGCCGCACTCGGGTGACCGACATCAAGCTCCAGAAGACCGGCGAATGGCTGGTCGTCACCGACCAGGGGAACATCGCCTGCGAGCACGTCGTCAACTCGGCCGGCTCCTATTGCGACGTGGTCGGATCGTGGACCGGCCACAACGTCCCGATCGCCAACATGCTCCACCACTACGTCATCACCGAGCCGCTGCAGGAGCTGATCGACCTCAAGCCCGAGCTTCCGGTGGTCCGCGACCCCTACTCCCATGCCTATCTCCGCGAAGAGACGAACGGCATCCTCATCGGCCCCTACGAGACCGAGACCGCCCATCTCTGCTGGGACGGCAAGCCGCCCGCCTGGGATTTCGAGAGCGAGCTGATCGCGCCCGAGCTCGACCGGCTAACGCCCTGGCTCGAAAAGGCGAACGAGCGCCTGCCGCTCTTCGGCAAGGCGGGCGTGAAGAGCGTCATTTCCGGGGCCATTACCCACACGCCGGACGGCACCTATCTCTCCGGACCGGCGCCGGGCCCTCGGAACTACTGGATGCATTGCGGCGCCTCGATCGGCATCTGCCAGGGCGGCGGCGCCGGTAAGTACCTCGCCCAGTGGATGGTGCACGGCCAGGCCGAGATCAACATGCGGGAATTCGATCCCCGCCGCTTCGGCGACTGGGCGACCCGCGACTACACCGCCGCGGTGTCGGTCAACGACTATCACCACATGTACTACTGCATGAAGCCCGGCGAGCAGCACGACGTCGGACGCAATCTCAGGACCTCCGCCCTCCATTCCCGCCTCGCCGCGGCCGGCGCCCAGTTCTCCCAGGTCTTCGGCTGGGAACGGGCCCGCTGGTACGACGCCTCGCGCAAGGGCGAGGCCTATTCCTATCGCCGATCGAACTGGTGGGAAGCCGTGCGCGGCGAGGCGCTCGCCGTGCGTGAGCGCGTCGGCCTCATGGATCTTTCGACCTTCTCCAAGTTCGACGTCGATGGACCGGATGCCTTCACGTTTCTCGATCGCATCTGCGCCAATTCCGTACCGGCCCGCGACGGCGGCATCATCCTCGGCCACCTGCTGACTCCGGCCGGCTTCATCGAGAGCGAAATCACCGTCACGCGGCTGGCGCCCGATCGCTTCTACGTCCTGTCCGCCGCCGCCGCCCAGCTTCACGACGCCGACCAGATGCGCTGGCGCCTCGAGCCCGGCGAGAACGTCACGATCACCGACGTGACCGACGACTATGGCTGCCTCGTCCTTGCCGGCCCGCGCTCGCGCGACGTCCTTGGCGCATGCACCGGTGCCGACCTGTCGAACGCCGCCTTCCGCTGGCTCACCGCCCGCGTCATCGAGGTCGCCGGCGTCAAGGGAGTGAGGGCGCTGCGCGTGAATTACGTGGGCGAGCTCGGCTGGGAGCTGCATGTTCCCATGGCGTCGATGCCGGCCGTGTTCGATGCGCTGATGGCGGCCGGCAAGCCCCACGGCATCCGCCTGTTCGGCACCTATGCCATGAACTCGCTTCGCATGGAAAAAGCCTATCGCGGCTGGGGATCCGAGCTGACGACCGAGATCGACATGTTCGAAGGGTCCATGGACCGCTTCATCAGGCTCGACAAGGACGACTTCATCGGCAAGCAGGCGAGCCTGTCGCTGAAGCAGCGCGGCGAGCGCATCAAGCTCGTCTACATGGCGATGGCCGCCACCGATTCCGATGCGATGGGCAACGAGCCGGTCTACCGCGGCGACCGGCTCGTCGGCCTGACGACCTCCGGCGCCTATGGCCACGCCGTCGGCAAGTCGCTGGCCTTCGCCTATGTCGATCCCGGCTCGGCGAGTTCCGGCGACGGTTTCGAGATCCTGATGCTCGGCGAGCGACGCAAGGCGGAGATCATTCCCGAACCGGCCTGGGATCCGGCGAATGCCCGCCTCAAGGCGTAAGGACTAGCGGAAGCTCCCGAGCGGTTCCTCGCGGATCATGGCCGTGAGCCTTCGGTCGAGGCGCTGAAGCCGGTCGGCCCGCCCCTCGTCCATGTACGTTCGGTGCTTCCGCAGCAGGAAGCGCACCGCCGAGCGCGAATAGATGTTGCGGACGTTCGGACAGTCGAGGTGGCTGTCGAAGTCCCTGACCTCCTCCTCGAACGCGCCGTAGTTTTCCGTGAGGTATCGCGTGACGTCGCGCGGCCGCCAGAAATCGAGGCCGTCGACCGAGTCCCATTCGAGGTCGAAGAACGTGTTCGCCCACAGCGTGTTGAGCGAGCCGTGCAGGAGCTCGCCCGCGACCTCGAAATGGATGAAGACGTCGACCAGGATCGACGCCTCCCGGGCAGGATCGATCGCGACAGCGAGCTTGTGCAGCAGCGCGCCGTCCGGAAGCCGCGGCAGGCCGGGGTTGAGCGCCGCCAGCCGCTGGCCGGCACGCCTTATGCGATGCTGCGTGACGAGACCCGTCGACTGCAGGGCGGCGAGGAAGTCGGCAAGGCCGGGATCGTCCGCCATCACGCCGAGATCGATGTCGTGGTCGTGGGCGAGGACGCGGCCGCTGCGATGGAAACCGAGCAGCGTGCCCGACATGAGGAAGAGACGGCACCCGGCCAGGTCGGCGATCCGCAGCAGGGCCCCGAGCGTCGCATGCGCGAGCTCGGTCGGCATGGCGGGCTTTTGCGCGGCGGCGTCGCGGAAGGATATCGGACGGCGGAACTTCGCCGCCCGGCGCTGGATGGCATAGGCCGTCCGCAGTCGTTCGATCAGCAGGCGGCGCCGGATGCGTCCGATCATTCGGCGCGTGCCGCGCGCTGCGGGACCAGAGCCAGCGCTGCTGCCGGCCTGTCGACGGCGGACGTGAGGATCACCCAGGCCCATGCGGCGTGACGGATGTGTCCCGCCGCGCCGCGGACGACGCTTGAGAGCTTCGCGAGCACGAGGGCGCACACCACGAGCGAATAGTGCACCGACTGAGCGTCGATCTGCGTTGCGAATACGGCGATGAGCGCAATGCCGATCGCCGCCTGGTCGAGCCGTTGCGCCCGGTGCCGGCGCTCGCGCGTCCATCCGAGACTTCTGCCCGTCACCTTGCAGGCGTTATCTCGAAGCGCCTTCCGCGCCGCTACTGCCTGACCGGCAGCCGCCAGGACGAGATAGGCGACGATGAAAAGCGAGAACGCGATCGACAGGGTGGGAGCGAAGGCAAGCAGAAGCGCAAGCGCCAGGGCGAGCGTGACGATGCACGTCGCGGCGCGGATGACCGAAGCATAGGCGTCGCCATAGCCGCGCCGCGCTGCCGTCGTGATCGGGCGGTGCTGCTTCGCCAGCGCCTGCGCCGCCTCGACGATGCGGCGCTGGGCGAACCGCGCCGTCGCATATTGGATGACGAACACCAATGCCGCGCCGAGCATGATGGGCACGATCGCGATGTTCCGCAGGGGCGCAGGATCGAACGGGGCTGCCGGCACGATGGGTAGGGCGTCGCTCGCCTTGAGGTGGATCAGGACTCCCGCCAGCACGGCGATGCTCAGGCGGTCGAGCGCCAGCGACGCCGAGCCGAGCACGATCGCCAGCACGGCCCGGGCTCTCATGCCTGCTGGGTCCGGAGGGGCCCGGTCGCCGCCTCCGCCTCGAAATGCGCCTTGAGAACGGTGCGCAGCAGCGTCGATGAAATGGTCGGCGTCCGCGCCAGGTAGACGACGGAGCACCACTGCGCCAGGTAGTCGAATTTACCCTTCCAGTCGTCGCCCATGACGAACACATGCGCGCCGTACGACTGCACGTCGGCCGGTTTCTGGTCCCAGGTTTCCTCCGCGAAGACCGCATCGACATGCCGGCAGCCGAGCAGCGTCTCGCACCGTTGCGCGTAGGAGAGAAAGGCTCGCTTGCCCTTGATGGCATTGAAGGCGTCCGTCGACACCCCCACCACCAGCCTGTCGCCCAGGGCCTTGGCGCGCTTCAGCAGCGCCACATGGCCATAGTGGAAGAGATCGAACGTCCCGTAGGTCAGGACGACGCGCGGATTTGCGCCCGAAGGCCTTCTTTGGGGTGCGGACTGCATTTCGACCTCGCCTGAGCTTTGGCTGCCTTTGGACTCCCGACGCCGCTAACCCGACGCGATCAGGGATTCGATGCGCATGCGGACGCGGTCTCGCCGCGGCGCATCGTTCGATGCATGGAATCTGATGTGTTTCTCGAGAAGGAAGACCGTCGCCGGCAGGCTGAGCCAGTTGCGGACGTTCGGACAGTCGACCGAGCTTTCGAAGTTCACCCGCTCGACGGAGAACTCTCCGTAGTTCTCGAAAAGGTAGCGGTCGACGTCGGCCGGAGCGAGATAGACCGCTTCGCCGAGCTTCCGTTCCGTGAGACCGAAGGCCGAGTTCGCCCACATGGAATGATAGGAGCCGTGCAGGATCTCCGCCCCGCATGGAAAGTGGACGAAGAGGTCGATGCGCACCGGCCGCGCCGTGTCCCGGGGCGTCCAATCGAATTTGTAGAGGATGGTGCCCTGCGCCAGGTCGGGAAGCTTCGGGTTCATGGCGATCGACCACCGCGACAGCCGCACCTGCCGGACGAGGCGGGCGGTGCCGGACTCTCGAGCGCCGACAGCAGGGCCGGAAGCGCCGGATCGTCCCACATCACGCCGAGATCGATGTCCTTGTCGTGCGGCAGCATGCGTCCGTTGCGATGCAGGCCGAGCAGCGTGCCCGAGATCACGAACACCCGGCATCCGGCGTCGCCGGCGTGGCGCAGGAATCCCGTCAGCGCCGCGGAGGCGGCGTTCCCGTCCATCGGTCGCTTGCGCGGTCCCGCCGGCGGCTGTTCCTCCGCCTGCAGATAGCGGCACGCCATGGTTTCAAGCCGATAGGCGAGAGCCAGTCCGAGCCTGAGGCATGCAGCCCCGACCCGCCCCAGCAGCGAAAAGATGGTTCCGCGACTCATCTCGCCGTACCTACCAGAGATAGATACAACGTTCCAGAACAACTTTCAGGGGAATATCAGTCCGCGGGACGGTGGGCCGCAAAGCGGCGGCGCAGGAGCCACCACACGATGGCGACGCCGATGAACTTGCTGATCACCTCGAGCGAAAAACTCGCCGGCGTCAGGTAGTTGGCGAGCCACTGGAAGACCAGCGTGTCGAGCGGCGCCGCGATCAGGCTCGAATAGAGGATGCGTTCCTGGAGCGGGCGGCGCGTGAACGAATAGATGCCCCAATCGAGCGTCTCCGAGACGAAGAAGGCCGCGAGGCTCGCCGTCGCGATCACCGGATCGACCATCACGTAGGTCAGGACGCCGCCCACCAGCGTCGCCAGGAGAACGTAGTGCCCGACCTGCCGCTGCGCATAGTCGCGGAGCACGAAGATGGCCCCGACCACGAAGTTCGCATAGTAGATGTCGCCGAGCGCCGTAGGCACCGCCGGCAACGCCAGGAACATCCAGTTGACGAGGACGATGGAGCCGATATAGAGCGCGACCCACATGCGGCGTCAGCCGACGATCTCGCTCGCCTTGAAGCAAAGCCGGATCTCTTTCTTGGCGTTCTCGGCGCTGTCCGACCCATGCACGGAATTGGCCTCGATCGACTCCGCGAAGTCCTTGCGGATCGTGCCCGCATCGGCGTTGGCGGGATTGGTGGCGCCCATGACCGTTCGGTAGCGCTGCACCGCGTTGTCGCCTTCGAGCACCTGCATCACGATCGGGCCCGACGTCATGAAGCGCACGAGATCCTTGAAGAACGGCCGCGCCTTGTGGACCTTGTAGAACGCCTCGGCGTCCTTCTTCTTCCACTTGGTGCGCTTCTGGGCGATGATCCGCAGTCCCGCGCCCTCGATCTTCGCATTGATGGCCCCGGTGAGATTGCGCCGCGTGGCATCCGGCTTGATGATGGAAAGCGTGCGCTCCTTGGCCATCGACTGTAAGTCCCCTGAACGGAAATGAACGAAGTTTGGCCGGGGCTTATAGCGGGGCTCCGAACAGGCATCAAGGGCGGCGCGGGGTGGCGCCGCCCTCGGGCGATCTGAAAGGAAGCGGGTCGGGCGCGGCCGCCTACTCTTCCTCCTCGTAGCCGGACACGAGCGGCGTGGCGCGCCGCACCGTCACCCGGCGGTTCTCCTGCTCCGGTTCCGGCGTCGGAATCTTGAGGTACCGCTCGCCGAGGCCGACCGCCACGATGTTGTCCTCCTCGATGTTGTAGTATTCGAGCAGGATGGCTTTCACCGCCTCCGCCCGCTGGCGCGACAGGCCGAGATTGTAGGCATCCGAGCCCACGGCGTCAGTGTGGCCTTCGATTGCGAACACCTCCTCCGGGTGGGCCGCGACGATCCGTTCGATGGTCGAGGCGATCGACTCGATGTTCTCCACCTCCTCCTCGCGCACGAAGGCCTCGTTGAAGCCGAAGTTGATCGTGTCGACTTCGACGCCCGGAAGCGACTCCCGGACCTCGGGCTGCGTCAGGACCATCTCCGGCTCATCGAAGATGACCTCGCGCGTATACTGCCGCTTCAGCCGGCGCAGGGGCCGCGCCGAAAGCTGCCGCTCGATCTCTTCTTCATCCTCCTCCGCCGCCCAGATGACCGGCGGGCGCGGCCGTCCGCCTTCCGGCTGGAGCACGATGTTGACGTCTATGTCGAGCTCGTTGCGCTGCCGGCGCCGCTTGAAGTCGTCGGCTCGGGTGACCTTGTCCTCCTCGAAGCGTCGGCGCAGCTCGAGGCGGGCCTTGTCGAGCTCGCCGCGCAGGTAGAGAAGCTGCTCGTCGCTGTAGCGTTCGTCGCGCATGAGCTCGCGGTAGACGAGGATGCGGCGCCTCAGCTCGAATTCGTTGAGCTCCCGCAGCCGCCGGCGATCCTTGACCACGAAGTCCATTTCGCGGCGCGACGGGCGTTCGTTGAACTGCCGGATTTCGACCGGGCCGTTGTTGAAGCCGCCCTGCTGGCCGGCTCCCTGCTGGCCGCCCTGCTGCGATGCCTGCTCCTCGAGATCGCGGGTCGCCACCCGGGTTCGCAGGATCTGCCGCTCTTCCTTCAGGCGGTTGCGCAACTCGCGTTCGGTGTCGCGCGACAGGTTGCCGGACTCGAGTGCGTCCCGCAGCCGCTCGAGGCGCGCCCTGAGCTGGTCGTCGTTGAGCTTCTCGACGGAGGCGGTCTCGGCCAGGAGCTTCCTCGCCTGAGCTTCGGCCTCCTGCGATACGTCGGGCTTATCGACGGCGCGGTTCTCGGCCGTCGACGGCGGCGGTACCGGTGCATTCTCGACCGGCGCGGCCTGCTGCTGGCTCGGCTGCTGCTGCGGCGACTCCCGCGCCAGCATCTCGGCCCGCGACGTTTCGATCAGGCTGCGGAGCTGGTCGCGGACGTCTGTCGGAAGGTTGCCCTTCTTGAGGATGTTGCGGGCGCTGTTGATGCGCTTCTTGAGTTCCTTCTCCGAGATTTCGCTGAGCGGACGCTGGTCGGCGAGAAGCTTGTTCGCATCGGCGAGGTTCCGCTCGTCGACCTGCGCCGGCGCGCCCGTGTCGGCGGACTCCTGCGCCGGTTCGAGCGCCGGAGCCGGAGCCGGCTGCGCCGTGTCGCTCCCGGCCGCCGGGGCCGTCTGGTCCGGCTGCGCCTGCTCGGCCGCCGGCTGCTCCGTCTGTGCCGGCTGCTGCGTCTGCGCCTGGCGGTTCTCCATCTCCTGCTGGGCCGCCTGGACGAAGGACTGCAGCCCCGCCGTGACGTCCTCCGGCAGGCCGCCCCGCTTCAGGAGACGGCTCGCCGCCCGTTCCCGGGCCTTGAGGTCCTTGTCGCTCAGCGATGCGATGTTGCCGGCATCGTTCAGGATCGCCTGGGCCTGGGCCACCGTCTTGGCATCGAAATCCGAAGCTGGCTGCTCGGGTTGCGCCTCCTGCTGGGCCGGCTGGTCGCTTGGCTGCTCCGGCTGCGCTTCCTGCTGGGCCGGCTGGTCGCTTGGCTGCTCCGGCTGCGCTTCCTGCTGGGCAGGCTGTTCGCCCTGCTGTTTCTGCTGGGCCTCCCGCGTGATCAGCTCCTTGCGCGCCGCTTCGACGAAGCTCTTGAGCTGCTCGCGCACCTCTTCAGGCACGCCGTCGTTTTTCGCGAGCTGACGTGCCGACTTGATGCGCGCCTTGATGTCGTCTTCGGACATGGCGGAGAGATTGCCCGCCTCCGCCAGGATAGCTTGCGCTTCCGTGGTCGCTGCCTCGTCGCCCGCCTGGGCGACGACGATGGGAACGTCGCCCGCCTGGGCGACCACGATGGGAACGGACGAGGCCGCCATCCCATGCGGCGCCGCCGCCATGAGGGCGATCAACGCTGTCGCGATGCCCGTCGCCGTCAGTTTCGATGTCATTCGGATGAACTCCTTGTTGCCCGCGGCCGCCCGCGCTTTTTGCCCGTCTCTCCAGCCCACATCGCCACGAGTTTGCGGCGAAATTGCGAGAATGCGAGGATGCGTCCATGCGGGACGACCCGCTGATTTTCATGCGGAGAAACGAGAATGAAGCCGATTGGCTACGACACTGCGAGCCCCGAGGTCCGTGCCGTGATGGACGACATCAAGGCGACCCGCAAGGTCCCGGACGTTAACAACTTTTGGAAGTATCTCGCCCATGAGCCGCGCATGTTGGCCCATGTATGGCAGACGGTGAAGGACGTCATGGGACCGGGCAGCCTCGACCCGCTCGTCAAGGAGCTCGTCTACGTCGCGATCTCGATCTCCAACAATTGCGACTACTGCATGGCGAGCCATACCTTCAACGCCCGCGCCAAGGGCGCGACCGAGGCGCAGCTGAACGAGCTCTATGCCGTCGTCGGGCTCGCCAACATGACGAACCGCCTCGCCAACGCCTATCGCGTGCCGGTCGACGAGGCGTTCAAGTCGTCCTCCTAGAGCCGCCCCGCGTCGATGATCCGCTTGAGGAAGGCCCTGGTCCGCTCGCGCTGCGGGTTGCTGAGGAGGACGTCCGGCGGTCCCTCCTCGTGGACGACCCCTTCGTAGAGGAAGCAGACCTTCGACGCCACTTCGCGCGCGAAGCCCATCTCGTGCGTCGCGAGCAGCATGGTCATGCCCTGCTTGGCGAGGTCGCGCACGATGTTGAGCACCTCCGCGACGAGCTCGGGATCGAGGGCGGAGGTGATCTCGTCGAGGAGCATCAGCCGCGGCTCCATGGCGAGCGCCCGGACGATGGCCACCCGCTGCTGCTGCCCGCCCGACAGCCGGTCCGGATAGTCCGTCGCCTTTTCCGCAAGCCCGATGCGCGTGAGCAGTGACAGCGCATTCGCCTCGGCCTGCTTGCGGCTCAGGCCGAGCACCATGACCGGCGCCAGCGTCACGTTCTCCATCACCGTCATGTGCGGAAAGAGGTTGAAGCTCTGGAACACGATCCCGACTTCGCGCCGAAGCCGGTTGACGTCGACGCCCGGGCCGGAGACCCGGTCGTCCGCGAGGCGGATTTCGCCGCCCTGGATCGGCTCGAGGCCGTTGACGCATCTGAGCAGCGTCGATTTCCCGCATCCCGACGGTCCGATGAGGCAGACGACCTGGTGTTCCTCGACGCTGAGATCGAGACGATTCAGGACCGGGATGGGCCCGAACTGCTTGGTGACGTTGCGGATCTCGAGGAACGCCATCGGCCGCCCGCTAGCTTCCGCCGCGCATGCGCTTCTGGTCGCGCTCCATGAGCTTGTCGACGAAGCGCGTCTGCGGAATGGTGATGAGCACGAAGATGATCGCCAGGATGGTGACGGCCGAAAGGTTGAACGCGTTCGAGGCGATGATGCGGGCCTGGTTGAAGCCGTCGATCACCCCGATGACGTTGACGAGCGCCGTATCCTTCTGGAGGCTGATGAAGTCGTTGAGGAGCGGTGCGGTTATGCGGCGCATCGCCTGCGGGATGATCACGTGCCTCAGCGCCTGGATGTAGGAGAGGCCGAGCGAGCGCGCCGCCGCGACCTGGCTCCAGTGAATGCTTTCGATGCCGCCCCGGTAGACTTCCGCCACGTAGGCTCCGTAGGTGAGCGTCAGCGCGATGATGGCGTACCAGGAGAGGGGAACCCTGCCGATGCCCGGCAGTTCGGCGGGAATGATGCCCGACAGCGGCAGCCCGAAGCCGACCAGATAGATCGTCACCACCGCCGGCAGTCCGCGGAACACGTCGCAATAGACCGCGGCGAGCATGCGCACCGGCCGCCCGGCTTCCCCGGGTAGCAGCCGCGCGATCGCCACGACGAGTCCCCACACCAGGACGAGCGCTTCCGCCACGATGAAGATGAAGACGTTGTTCCAGAACGCCTTGACGACCAGCCTCCACTTCTCGGCCATCAGCGGCAGGTAGAAGAAGGTCCGCCCGACCGACATGTCGTTGGCGAGCACGAAGGCGATGATCGAAAGTCCGACCAGGTAGGCGGCGGCATAGCCGAGCGTGATGAACGCCCACTCCCGCCCCGCCGCCAGTGCGATTCGCGCCTCGACGAGGTTGCCGGCTCCGAGTGCCGCCCGGCCGCGATGCCAGTTCATGACCGAGCGCGCGGCAGGCCAGAAGAGAGCCGCGGCGAGAAGGATGGCGATCCAGATCGCGGCTTCGAGCCATGGGCCGTGGGCGTTCTCCCCGATCGCGGCGCGACGGACGAGGCCGCCGACGTAGAAGGCGTCGAAGACGAGAACGGCGGCGCTCAATACCGCAAGCAGGCTCAGGCTGCCCGCATGGCCGGGCACGGATGGAGCCGGCTGGGCGGCTCCATCCCTGTGCGTGACCGAGGTCAAGGCAGCACGCGGCGGCTGACGAGACTATGGGTTGAAATAGGGAACTTTGGCCGGATCCTTGCCCCACACGGAGGCGAGATGCTTGTCGGCGAGCTTCGACATGGTGCCGTCCTCGACCATCGCCGTTAGGATCGCATCGAACGCCGCATTGTTGGTTCCTCCCTTGGGGTAGATCGCCCCATAGGTCTCTCCCGTCTTGTACTGTCCGACGACCTGGCTTTGCCCCTTGCTCTTGAGCTCCTCGGCAAGGACGATCGCCGTGTCGGTCAACACCGCGTCGACCTGTCCCGCCTGGAGGGCGGTGAGCATGTCGGGTTGCGTCGGATAGACCTGCACGTTCGTGAGCTTGAGGACGTCCATGACGTAGCTCGCCCCCGTCGTCGCCTGCTGCACGGCGATCGTCTTCGTCTTGATCGAAGCCTCATCGACCGGCGCGGCGGCTTTGACGAGCACGCCGATGTCGGAATTGAAATAGGGAACCGAAAAGTCGACGACCTTCTTGCGCTCGTCGGTGATCGAGATCTGCGACATGGCCAGGTCGAAATCCTTTACCTGGCCGGCGACCAGGGGATCCCAGCCGACATTGACGACCTCGAGCTTGTCGTAGCCGGCCCGCCACGCGATCTCGGCGGCGATGCAATATTCCATCCCGTCCTTGATCTCCTCCGGCGTGTCACCATTCCACCAGATCGGTGCCGGCAGGTTGACGGCGACGGTGATCTGGCCGGCGTTGTACGGGTTGGCGATGGGGTTCGCCCCTTTCGTCCCGGTGAGCTCGCAATTTCCAATCATGTCCGCGGCAGGCGCAGCGGCGGTCAGCGCCGCAAGGGCGGCGACGGCCGCAAGGAAGCCGAGCAGTTTCGAACGCATGCAACACTCCTCCCATGCCATGGTGTTCCGCCGCTCGCGGAACGGCGCCTCCACTACACCATGGGGCGGGGCCGGCAGCAAGCGTCGGCCCCCGACGCGGGGTGGAAGCGAAGCCGCGCTATCCCAGGTTCGACTTCAGGAACTCGACCGTCCGCGACCAGGCGAGATCGGCAGCTTCCTTGTTGTAGCGCGCTTCCGACGTGTCGTTGTTGAAGGCGTGATTGACGCCGTCGTACATGTGGATGGTGTGGTCGACCTTGGCCGCTTCCAGCGCCTTCTGGAATTCCGGTATGCCGGCGTTGATGCGCTCGTCGAGCCCCGCATAGTGGTACATGACCTTGGCCTTGATCTTCGCCACCTCGGAAGGATCGGGCTGGCGGCCGTAGTAGCTGACCGCGGCGACCACGTCCGGCGAGTGGATGGCGACCTGGCTCGCAAGCCCGCCGCCCCAGCAGAAGCCGACCACCCCGACCTTGCCGTTCGATCGTTCGTGCGCCTTGAGGAACGCGACGCTCGCCACCGCGTCCTTGACGGTCGCCACCGGGTCGAGCTTGCCGATCATGTCGCGCGCCTGGTCCTCGTTCTCCGGAGTTCCGCCGGCCGGCGACAGGAAGTCGGCGCCGAGCGCCAGGAAGCCTTCGAGTGCCATGCGCCGGGCGACGTCCTGGGTGTGGGAGTTGAGGCCGCGGTTCTCATGGACGATGAGCACGGCCGGAAGCTTTTCGGCTCCCTCGGCCGGCCACGCGAGATAGCCCTTCATCTCGCCGGCCCCGCCGGGATAGGTCACGGTTTCGCTCTTCACGCGACTGTCGTCCGCGGCGATGAGCGCCGCCCGCGCCTTGCTGGCTTCGAGGAAGGGCACGATGGCCGCCGCCGCCGCGGCGCTCCCGGCGAGCTTGGTGAGCTTGTTGAGAAAATCCCGCCGGTCGAGCGTCAGGTGCGTGTATTCGTCGTAGAGACGGATCATCTCCTGAGAGATCTTCGGCTGTTCGGTCATCGTTTGCTCCTTCGTTTCACGTACGGTGGTCCGCCATCGGGGTTACGCCCGTCTCGGGCCGACCATTCCCTGAAAATCATGGCCGGGGAATGACTTTTGGCGCCGTTCGCGCTAAGGACCGCGCCGACCATGCTGCATATCAACGATCTGACATATCGCATCGGCGAGAGGCTCATCCTGGACGGGGCGACCGTCGCCATCCCCGATGGTCACAAGGTCGGCCTCGTCGGCCGCAACGGTTCCGGCAAGACGACGCTTCTGAAGCTCGTCATGGGCGAGCTCGTGCCGGAATCCGGGTCGGCCTCCGTTCCGCGCCGGGCCCGCATCGGAACCGTGGCCCAGGAAGCGCCGGGCGGTGAGACCTCGCTCATCGATGTCGTGCTCGCCGCCGACCGCGAGCGCGCCCGGCTCCTGCTGGCCGCCGAGACCGCCGAGGACCCGCACGACATCGCCGACATCCAGACGCGCCTCGCCGATATCGACGCCCATTCGGCACCGGCGCGCGCCGCGACCATCCTCTCCGGCCTCGGTTTCTCCGAGGCGACCCAGCGCGGCCCCTGCTCCGCCCTCTCCGGCGGCTGGCGCATGCGCGTCGCCCTCGCCGCCGCTCTGTTCGCCGACCCCGACGTCCTGCTTCTCGACGAGCCGACCAACTATCTCGACCTCGAAGGCACCATCTGGCTCAAGAGCTTCATTCGCGACTATGCCCACACCGTGCTCATGGTGAGCCACGACCGCGATCTCCTGAACGATGCCGTCGGCGCCATTCTCCATCTCGAACGCGGCAGGCTCGCGCTCTACCAGGGCAACTACGACGGCTTCGAACGCCAGCGCCGCGAGAAGCTCGCCCTGCAGGCGAAGTTCAGGAAGAAGCAGGACGAGGCGCGCCGCCACATGATGTCCTTCGTCGAGCGCTTCCGCTACAAGGCGTCCAAGGCCCGCCAGGCCCAGAGCCGCCTGAAAGCCATCGCCAAGCTCGAGCCGGTCGCCGAGGTTATCGAGGATCACGTCGCGCCGTTTCGCTTTCCAAATGCGCCGCGGCCGCTCAGCCCGCCGCTCGTGCGCTTCGAGCACGCCTCGGTTGGCTATGCGGCCCGCCGCCCCGTGCTTCGCAATCTCGACCTGCGCATCGATCCGGACGACCGCATCGCGCTTCTGGGTCAGAACGGCAACGGCAAGTCGACCTTCGCCAAGCTTTTGTGCGGCAGGCTCCCCGTGATGGACGGGTCCATGCACCACAGCGGCAAGCTCACCGTCGGGTATTTTGCCCAGCATCAGCTCGACGAGCTCGATGCGTCGCGCTCGCCCTACGAATATTTCCGCAGCCTCATGCCCGACCGGAGCGAATCCCAGCGGCGGGCGTCGCTCGGCTCCTACGGTTTCGGCAGTTCTCTCGCCGATTCGAAATGCTCCAACCTATCGGGCGGCGAGAAGGCTCGCCTCCTCATGGCGCTCGCCTCCTTCCACGCGCCTCACCTCCTCATCCTCGACGAGCCCACCAACCATCTCGACGTCGACGCCCGCGAAGCGCTGGTGCTCGCGCTCAACGAGTTCGAAGGCTGCGTCATCCTCATCACGCACGATCGCCATCTCATCGAGGCGACCGCCGATCGGCTGTGGCTGGTGGACGAGGGCACGGTCGCCGATTTCGACGGCGACATCGAAGACTATACGGCCTATGTCCTCGACCGAGCCCGCCGCATCCGCCGCGGCGGCGGTCCGCCGCGTCCGCCCAAGCACGACGCCGCCCGCCGCGATCCGGCTCCCTTGCGCAAGAAGATCGGCGACGTCGACCAGGCCATCACCGGACTCGAGGAGAAGATCGCCATCCTCGATCGCGCCCTCGGCGATCCGCGCCTCTATGCCGAGGAGCCTCTGAAGGCGCAGGGCTTTGCATCCCTGCGGGCCCGCCTCCAGATCGAGCTCGATCAGGCTGAATCCCGCTGGCTCGGCCTCCAGCACGAACTGGAACAGCTCGAATGAATTGATGGGGAGTCGAACCGCGCCCCCCTATTCGACCTTCGGCGCCTTCTCCACCTTGCCGCGCAGCACCTCGACGCTCATGCCGCCGTTGGATGCCTGTTGGATGGCGATGTACTCGCCGGTCAGCGGCCCGTATTTGATCGAGAACGTTCGTCCGCTGCGCTTGCCGACGAAGCTGTAGACGATGCCCTTGCAGCTCTTGGCCTCGAGTTCGCTGAAATCGTCGCCCGCCAATGCCGACCTCGCCTTGTCGCAAGGCGATAGGGTGGAATCGTCGGGAACGGTCGCCGTCACCGCGGCCTGCGGCCCTGCTCCCACGGAACCCGTGGTCGGCGCATCGAGGGCGACTTCGCCGTCGTTGCGCATCTCGCCGGCTATTTGCTTGATCGAGAGCGTGCTCACGATGCGACGTTTGGCATCGGCGGTCACCCGGGCTCGCTGCATCATGCTTCGGCTCAGCGCGATGGAGTTTAGCGCCTCGTCGTTCTTCGCCACGACCTCGGGGAGGATGAACACCGTATCCGGCATGTCGGGACGCGGGGCGGTGTCGATCGAGAGTCTCTCGGGACGGCGATCCCGCGGCAGCACCGGTTCCATGAAGTCTGGAAGTCTTGGTTTGGGCTCGAGCCTGGCCACCTTGCTCAACGTCTCCTTGCGTGCCGACGTCACCGTCTCCCCCGCCTGGAGCGGGATGGATGGCTGCTTCGTCTGCGGCGCCGGAATCGTGCGCGGCACCGCCGGCACGGCGGGTGCTGTGAGCGGAATGTCGGGCGTGTCGGGCCGCCGTGCCGTTGTGCCGCTGGCGATGTTCGCCGGCAGATCTCGCGCTGCTTCCTTCGGCGGAATGAGCCGCGCCTGTTTCTCGGGCTCGACGACGGTCTTTGACGCCGCGGGCTCGTCGGCTTTGCGGTTCGCCACGGCCTCTGGCCTCGCCGGCTTTGCCTCCGGCTGCGCGAGTTTGACGTCGGGCACATCCGGCTTCGGCGAAACCTTGGGCTCGGGTCGCAGTTCCGGTGAGGCACTTGCGCTCGATGGCACGGCCGGTTCGACGCTCGCGTGTTGATCCTGCGACCGGGCATTCGGGGTTGGCGGCTCGGCCTTTTCGGTCACGCGCGTGATGAGCGATTGCGACTCCTTCGGCGGCGACGTCGAAGGACGGGCAGGCGCAGCGAACGGCGTGCCTGGCACGTCCGGTCGCGGTGCCATAGCGCTGTGCGGCCGCGCCGGTTTCGTTAGGTCGGGATGCGTCGCCGCCTCTGGCAGCGCTTGCGGGCCGGCACTGGCCTGCTTCTGAGGCTGCGCCACGGTATTCGGTGGTTCGGGCACGTCGTCCAACCGGGCGACGTGGAGCTCCTTTTTCGGCGGAGTCGGAAGCGCCCGCGGCGCCGGAGACACCACGGCCTCTTGCCGGTTCGGCTTGGCAACGACTTCCGGCGGTACGCCGTCGTCGGTCAGGCGCGCGACATGAGGTTGCTTCCTCGGCGGCGTCGGCAGCGCTCGCGCAACCGACGGCACCGCAGGGGCGACGAACGGAATGTCGGGCACGTCGGGTCGCGGCGCCAGGTCGACGGACGGCCGCGTCACGGTAGCCACGTCGTCCGGCAGGTCGCGCGGCACGTCCTTCGGCGGCGTCAGGCGCGCCTGCCTCTGCGGCTTGGCGACGGGCTTCGGCGGTGCGACCTCGTCGGCTTTGTGGGCTATGGACGGCTGGTCTTTTTGTTTGGCCGGCACCGCAGGCGCGACGAACGGAATGTCGGGCACGTCGGGTCGCGGCGCCAGGTCGACCTGCGGCCGGGTCACGGTGACGATGTCGCGCGGCAGGTCCGCGCCGTCCTTCGGCGGAATGAGGCGCGCCTGCCTCTGCGGCTTGGCGACGGGCTTCGGCGGCGCCGGCTTCTCTGCGATGACAGGGCGCTCCTTGGAGTCAGACGGTGAGCGGGCCGTGCCGAGTGCAGGTTCGAGCTTAGCCTGCTGTCGCGGCTTGGCGACCGCTTCCGCGGCCGTGGCGGCGGGGACTTTCTTCGCCTCAGCCGTGACCGCTGGCTCCGGCTTCGCTGTCGCGATCGTCTTGGGAACCGACGGCACAGCGGGCGCGACGAACGGAATGTCGGGCACGTCCGGCCGCGGGGCGATGTCGACCGGGGGCCGGGTCACGGTGGCGATGTCGCGCGGCAGGTCACGCGCCGCGTCCTTCGGCGGAATGAGGCGCGCCTGCCTCTGCGGCTTGGCGACGGGCTTCGGCGGCACCGGCTTCTCCGCGGTCACGGCCGGCGCCGGCTTCGGAACGTCTTTGGCAGCAGACGGTGGGCGGGCGATGCCTGCCGAAGGATCGAGCTTCGCTTGCTGTCGCGGCTTGGCGACGGGCTTCTCCGCCGTCACGGTCGGTTCCGGTCTGGGTTTTGCCGTGACCGCAGGCTCCGACTTCAGAGTCGCGGCTTTTTGTGGCGTCGAGGGAATGGCGGGGACCGTGAACGGAATGTCGGGCACGTCCGGCCGCGGTGCGATGTCGGCCTGAGGCCGGGTCACGGTCGCGACGTCGCTCGGCAGGTCACGCGCGACCTCCTTGGGCGGTGTGAGACGAGCCTGTTGTTGATGTTTCGCAACGGGCTTAGGCCGCTCCGGCTTCATCGCGGTGGCGGCGGGCCCCGGCTTCGGCAGCTCTCTCACGATGGACGGCGCACGAGCGGAGTCTGTCGCAGGCTCGAGGCTCGCCTGCTTCTGCGGCTCGGCAATCGCTTTCGCCGCGGCGACTGCCGGAGCGGGTGCCTTAGCGGTGACGGCCGGCTGCTTTGCGGTGACCGGCGGCTCGGCCTTCTGTGTCGCGGGCTTGCCCGGCGCCGATGGAACGGCAGGGGCGACCAGCGGAATGTCCGGCACGTCCGGCCGCGTCCCAGTGGCGGCGTCGCTCGCCACGTCGCGAGCGACCTCCGTTGGCGGCGTGAGGCGGGCCTGCCTCTGCGGCTTGGCTACGGGCTTCGGCGGCACCTGTTTCTCAACGGTCACGGCCGGCGCCGGCTTCGGCAGTGCCTTGGCTGCGGACGGCGCACGGGCGGTGCCCGTCTCGGGCTCGAGGCGCGCCTGTTTCTGCGGCTTGGCAGCCGGCTTCGACGGAGCGGCTGCTTCCATGACGGGAGGCTGTGCAGGCGCGACGGCCGGGATCTTCTTGCGGGGTGCCGCGGGTTTCAACCGTTCCTTGGCCACCGTCTTGGGCTTTGGAGCTTCGACGGGCTTGTTGCGCTGGCCTTCGACGAAATATCGGGAGAAATTCTGGGCCGCTTCGATCCCCGCCGTCGAACTCGTACACAAGATCGCGGCAATGGCTGCCGCCATCAGCTTACGCCTGACCATGTCGCCGTCTCCACCTACGCCACACCTGGGAACGCGTCCCGCATTCCCCACTACGAACACCTAACTACAACCCCTGGGTTTCCTCGTTAATTGCTCTTGAGGAACCAGGAGGATTGCAGCACGTTAGCATGTCGGGAGGCTGAATAAAGCAACCAGTGAGGGTGGGACCAGTTCCATGCGTACCATGTTCGTCGCGTTGCTGGCCGTGCCAGCAAGTTTTCTCTTTCAAGCCCCTGCACAAGCCGATTTTCTTTTGAACTGCCGCCTCATCGACTCCGGAAATCCGGTCTTTCGTCAGCATTGTCAGGAATCCGACGAGATCGTGCGCATCAATTGCCGCGATAAGATGGAGTGCCTGATCATCAAGAAGCAGTGTCTCGCCTACGGCGTGACGCCCATTTCCGAGGGCAGCACCGCCGCCGCGCGGCGCTCTCGACCGTCACCGGCACTTTGGGCCGCACGACTTCGGGCCTCGCCGGAACCGCAGGCGGCGTCGTATCGGGTGCCAGCAACACCCTCGGCAATGCCGTATCGGGCACCGGGAGCACCCTCGGCAATGCCGTATCGGGCACCGGGAGCACCCTCGGCAATGCCGTATCGGGTTCCGGGAGCACCCTCGGCAATGCCGTATCGGGCGCCGGTGGTCTGGTGGGCGGTACCCTTTCGGGCGCCGGCCGGTCTCTCGGCGGGCCCGTCTCGAACGCAACCCAGTCGCTCGGCAACACGGTCTCCGGCGCCAGCAATGCAGTCGCCGGCACCGCGTCGAACGCGACGCACACCGCCGGCAATGCGGTTACGGGCGCCGGCAGTGTGGTCGGGCGAACGGCTTCGGGTGCGACCAATACGGTCGGCGGCGTGGTTTCGAGTGCCGGCCACGCCTTGGGCGGCGCGTTCTAGGGATTGAGTGCGGTCAGCGGCAGCGCTGACCGCCGCCGTTCCAGCACCGGGTCCGTGGCTTCTGCGCAACGGTGAGCGCCTCCGTCTTCGGCGATTCCTTGGCGACCACGGCGCCCGCCGGAGCCACTTTTTTCTTTCTTACCTTGGCCTTTGCGGTGCTGCTCGCGACCGGCGTGCGCAGCGCCTTGATCTTCGCGGCCGCCGGTTCGACGTAGGTCCCCGACGGATAGCGGCGGAGATAGGATTCATAGAGGCGCACGTTCTGTGAAAAGGCGATGCCGCGCCAGAATTCGAGCTCCCGTTTTGCGTCCTCCGACAAGGGCTCGCGGACATGGAGCGGGATCGGCGAGCGGATCATGGCCGGAGGAACCGGCGCCGTCGCCACGACGGCGGGTGCGGCGATGGTCTCGTTCAGCACATGGACGGAACCCTTCTCGCCGATGATCGCCGGAGACGGATTGGATGGGGCCGCGAACGGATCGTCGGCCGTCGCGAGCCGCTCCTGGCTCTTGTGAACGCCGCTCGACGGATCGTCCGGCAGGCGACTTGCCATGATGAAGGAGGCGGCCGCGACGCCTACGATGCCGACGGCGGCAGCGACCCACGGGAACCGGCGTACAAACGATGGCCGTGGCTCGCTCGGCACGTCGCAGAGCGAGGTCCAGCTGCCCCGGCCGCGCGACCACACCAGCGTTGCGGGCGAGATGACGTCCTTGTCGGCCAGGAGCCGCAGCTCGGCCAGTGTGAACGGCCCGACTTGCCGCGACTCGTTCAGGTAGTACCAGATCGCCGATGGCGAGGTGGTCTGTTCCGGCAAAGGGACGGCGCTCGGGCTCTGTTCGGCCCGGTCGGGCCGCGGGAGACCGGCGTTGGTGTCTGGCCGGGATTTTGAAAAATGAAACGTAATCGGTCGCTCCCTCACATCCACCGCACGGGCAAAATGCATTGCCTGCGCGAACTTGCGGGCTCACACGCAATCACTGAACTGGGACGAGCTAACTGAGAACCGACGGGCGCCGAAATGAGAACCTATCGTTCGATCGGCGCCGCTGTACCGAGATGGATCCCGGCGAATCACAAGTTACGGGACGGTTCAGGTCGAATTGTGGAGAATTCGTGGACGGATGGCCACACAAATTAATCGGGCATGGCGAAAATTCCGGTCAGGCCTTCTTCTGCCATCGGCCCTGGTCGTCCTGCTGCCAGTAGGTGACCTCATGCCCGCCCGCTTTGCTTTCCTTCCACAGCTCGCGGGCCCGGGCGACCGCCTCCGGGTCGCGTCCATCGAACATGTAGACCGCCCTGTCCAGTCCCTCGAGGCTGGATACGGTCGCGCCTTCCACCATGAACCTGACGCGGGCTCCGTTCGGATTGTCGGTGCCATCGGTGATCCACACCGGCTGCAGGTCAGCATTGCCATCCCGCGCCGTTCCGTGCGGCAGGAAAGACTCCTCGCCAGTCACCCAGAGCGCCGCCGACAGGGCCTCCACCCGTTCCTCGCTCATGGCCTGGATCACGGCGCGCCATCCCCTTTCGAGCGTCTTCTCGATGAGGCGCGGCAGCACCTTCTCGAGCGGCTGCCGCTCGAGGTGGTAGAACAGGACCTCGGCCATCGGATCTAGCCTTCGTAGTGCCGGGCCACGAGCTCGTTGAGGAGCCGCACGCCCCAGCCCGAGCCCCAGCTCTGGTTGATCGGCGTCCTGTTGGAGTCCATGGCCGTGCCCGCCACGTCGAGATGCGCCCACGGGACATCGTTGACAAACCGCTGCAGGAACTGCGCCGCGGTGATCGAGCCGGCGTTCCGCCCGCCGATGTTCTTGATGTCGGCGATGTCGGAGTCGATCATCTTGTCGTATTCACTGGATAGCGGCATTCGCCACACGCGCTCCCCAGTCTCCGCGCCGGCGGTGAACAGCCGGGCGGCGAGCTCGTCGTTGTTCGAGAACAACCCCGCATGCTCCTTCCCGAGAGCGACGAGGATCGCCCCAGTGAGCGTCGCGAGATTGACCATGCATTGCGGCTTGAAGCGGTTCTGGGCATACCAGAGGACGTCGGCGAGGACGAGCCGGCCTTCCGCGTCGGTGTTGAGCACCGCGATCGTCTTGCCCGACATCGACGTCACGATGTCGCCGGGCCGCTGCGCCCGTCCGTCCGGCATGTTCTCCACGATGCCGATCAGCCCGACGGCGTTGACCTTGGCCTTGCGCACGGCAAGCGCCCGCATGAGCCCGGTGACGCAGGCGGCGCCGGCCATGTCGCCCTTCATGTCCTCCATCCCCTGGGCGGGCTTGATGGAGATGCCGCCGGTATCGAAGGTGACGCCCTTGCCGACGAATGCGACCGGCGGTGATCCCTTCTTGCCGCCCAGCCACTGCATGACCACTATGCGCGGTTCGTGCACCGATCCCTGCGCCACGCCGAGAAGGGCGCCCATCTTCAGCCGGGTCAGCTCCTTGGGTCCGAGGACTTCCACCTTGAGGCCGACGCTTTCGAGATCCTTGGCGCGCTTGGCGAATTCGATCGGAAACAGCATGTTGGCAGGTTCGTTGACCAGGTCGCGCGCCAGGTGCACGCCCTGCGCCACAGCCTCGAGACCCCGGAACGCGCGCTGCGCCCCTCTCGGGTCTCCGGTCAGGATCGTGATGGCCTTCACGTCCGAGCGGTCCTTCGGCTTTTTCGACTTGTATTTGAGAAACCCGTAGATCCGCAGCCGCATGCCGGAGCCGAGGCGAGCCGCGGCCTCGGCGGAGCCGATGGCCTTCGGCGTCGGAAGGTCCGCCGCCAGTGCCGCGTCCGTGAGTTTCGCGGTCTGCATGGCCCCGGCGATCGTGCCGCCGACATATTCGAGGTCCCGTGGCGTGAGTTTCGCCGAATCACCGATGCCGGCGACGAGAACCCGGCGGATTCCATTGGCCGACGGCACCAGGAGATCGAGCACCTGCTCCCGGTTTCCTTCGAATTTGGCGGCCGCCAGGGCCTTCGCGATGTGCCCGTCCGCGGCGGCGTCGGCTTTTTCCGCGAGCGGCGTGAGCTTGGCTCCCGTAGCGGCAAAGAGAACGAGCGTGCCCGACGACGGCAGGTTGGCGGTGCCAAATTTGATTTTCATGAGCAGATACCGTGTGAACGAGGACAGGCGGGATGAGAGAGCGCCGGTGTAGCGGCTTTGCCAGCCTGGCGCAACGCGCTCGCGTTAAGCCAATCTTAAGCAAATCGGTGGCTTAACTCCTCATTTTGTATCGCACTTTTGACTTCCGTTTGTAGGCAACCGCAGGTACAAAAGTAAACGGAGTGTAGTCGCTTGATTTCCGTCGGGTGGGTTCGGGGCATCTTAGGCTGCAGGAGGAAGAGGGAAGCTTGCAGTTCCTCTGGCATGAGCGCGGTGGGGCGCGCCCGGGAATCCGTTTGCCGGCGCGGAAGGCGTTTGGCGTTGCGGTCCTGACTCTTGGCTGTTTCGCCGGCTGGACAGCCACGCTCGCCGATCCCGCGAACGCTCTGCAGCTTCCATCCCCGACCCTGAACGTCGACAAGCCGAAATTTGACCTGAACCGGTTGCCGCCCGGCTCGCGCGTCAATGTCGAGGCGGAGCGCATGACCTTCGACCCGCGGACCCATGTCGCCACCGCGACGGGCCGCGTCGTCCTGACCTACGGTCCCTACGTTCTCGTGGCAACGCGCATCACCTACGACCAGGATGACGACATCATGCGCGCCGAGGGAAGCATCCGGCTGCGCGAGCCCGGCGGCAATATCCTCGAGGCCGACCTGCTGGAGCTTCAGAACCGGTTCCGCGACGGATTCGCCGAACACCTCCGTCTTCTCCTCACCAACAACGCCACGGTTACCGCCGAGTATGCGCGGCGCACCGACGGCCGCATCACCGTGTTCGAGCGCGCCACCTACACGCGCTGCAAGACCTGTGTCCTCAAGGACGGAACGCCGCTCTGGCAGCTCCGCTCGCGCGAGGTCACTCACGACAGCGAGAAGCACACCATCACCCATGAGGACATGTCGCTGCTCTTCGCAGGCGTTCCCGTCTTCTGGCTCCCCAAATTCTCGCACACCGACGGAAGCGTGAAGCGCGCCACCGGCTTCCTGACCCCGAGCTTTTCCGCCTCCAAGGATATCGGCGTCGCCGTCGAGGTGCCGTATTACATCGCACTCGATCCGAGTTACGACCTGACACTCCTGCCGCTCATCACCTCCAGGCAAGGCGTCATGCCGCGCGCCATCTGGCGCCAGCGGACCGACACCGGTCAGTACTATGTCGACGGCGCCGGCATTTACCAGCTCGACGCCGACATCTCCGCGCCGGGCGACCGCCACTGGCGCGGCTCGCTTCGCACCGAGGGCAACTTCGACATCAACCCGCGCTGGGCCTGGGGCTGGGACATCACCGCGACGAGCGACGACACGTTCATGCGCCGCTACGACATCGACGACCGCAAGGAAATCACGAGCCAGGTCTTCCTGACCGGCATCGACGACCGCAATTTCTTCCGCGCCCGCGCCATGCACTTCAACAATCTGGTGCTCGACAACGATGAGACCTCGCCCCTGGTCCTCCCCTACGTCGAGCACGACTACACCTTCGACGGTCTGATCGCCGGCGGCGAGCTCGGCCTGACCAGCTCCGCCTACAGCCTCTATCGCGACGATCCGGAAACCCCCTACCCCGGCGTCCACCACGGGACGCAGCAGACGCGCGTCACTTCCAATTTGCATTGGCAGCGCCAGATCATCAGCGACGGCGGTATCCTGGCGACGCCGTTCACCCGGCTGCGCGGCGACCTCTACTACAACCAGGACCTGCCCGACCCCGGCTTCCCCGGCGGCATCCGCGACGACGAGACGACCGGGCGGCTGCTTCCCTCCGCCGGTCTCGATCTGCGCTGGCCCTTCGTGCGCAACACCGCTTCGAGCCAGCACGTCGTCACGCCGGTCGCCCAGGTGATAGCGTCGAGCGATGAGACCGATACCGACACGATCGGCAACGAGGACGCGATCGAGCTCAATTTCGACACCGCCAACCTCTTCCTGCATGACCGCTTCTCGGGCGAGGATCGCTACGAGGGCGGGACCCGCGTGAATGCCGGATTGCTCTACACCTTCCTGATGGAGAACGGCGGCTTCCTGCGCGCCAGTGCCGGCGAGTCCTTCCACGTTGCCGGTGAGAACAGCTTCGTCGCCGGCTCCGGGCTCGAAGGCGACCAGTCCGACCTGGTGGCCGCCCTCGCCTACGAGCCGAACGACAAGCTGCGGCTGAGCTACCAGGTCCGGCTGGCGAACGACGACTTCGACATCCGCGCCCAGGATGCGATGGTCGACCTCGACCTGGCCCGTTTCGACCTCCATGCCGGCTACACCGACGTCGAGGCCGCCCCCGCCTACGGACGGCCGGAGGACGAACGGCAGGTATGGGCGGCAGCGAGCCTCCTCGTTCACGGGGGCTGGAGCCTGTTCGGCGGTCTGCGCTATGATTTCGAAGACGACTCGTTCCGCAAGCAGACGGTCGGAGTTGGTTACGACTGCGACTGCTTCGGCTTCAAGCTCGCCTATAGTTATTCCGACAACGAGGAAGACGGCGACCTCGACAAGAGCCACTCGGTCATGTTTTCGGTCCGGTTCAAGACCTTGGGTGGGTCGAGCGACGGCAATTAGTCGCCACAATCCTGTGTCAAGCAAAGGCCCGTCATGCGTGCGATTGCCATCATAGACCCGTTCGTCGGGGAGCGAAGCTTCCGCGGCGCGTTTTTCGCGGCCGCCCTGCTGGCTCTGCCGGCGCTGCTGGCGACGCCCGCACCAGCCGCCAATCAGGGCGTCATCGCCGTCGTCAACGACAAGGCGATCACCACCTTCGACGTCGACCAGCGGATCAAGATGACGAGCGTCATCGGCAACGGCCGCAAGCTCACCCGCAAGCAGGCGCTCGACGAGCTCATCGACGACGTCCTCAAACATGCAGAGGCCAAGCGCCTCAATGCGCTCCTCGGCGATGATCAGGTCGACAAGGCGATCGAGCGCCTGGCCAAGGGATCCGGCATGTCGATCGACGGTCTCAACGGCAAGCTGAAATCCCTCGGGATCAGCATGAAGGCCCTGCGTGCGCAGCTCACCACGTCGCTGTCGTTCAATCGCGTTCTCGTCTCCAAGTACCAGCTCAAGGCCGCGGTCGAGCCCGCCGCGGTCGACAAGAAGCTGGCGAACCTCAAGAAGGACCCGCGCCTGAAGCCCGTCGCCGTGTTCGAACTCATCGAGGTGGTGCTGCCGGTCGAGAAGTCCGAAGACGCCATGGCGAACCAGCTTCTGATGGCGCGCGTGGTCGAGGCACGCCAGATGCAGCAGCGCTTCGCCGGCTGCGGCAAGACCCGCGACGCCGCCGAAGGTATTTTCAACGTGAAGATCAGCAAGGTCGTCGAGGCGCCGGTCGAAAACCTGCCCAAGGGTCTGCGCTCGGCGCTCGAGACCGCCGGACCCGGCAAGCTCGTCGGGCCGATGCGCGCCCCGAACGGCGTCCAGCTCATCGCCTTCTGCGGCAAGCGCACCGTCTCTCCGCCCGCCCCGTCGCGCGAGCAGGTCGAGCGCCTGATGGTCGACGAGATGTACGGCACCTACGAGGAGAAGTATCTCAAGGACCTGCGGCGCACCGCCCTCATCGACTACAAGGACGCATCGGCGAACCAGGGCTCTACTCAATAATGTCGCCGAGCCTGCGGCCCCTGGCGCTCACCATGGGCGAGCCCGCCGGGATCGCGCCGGACATCACGCTGGAAGCTTGGCGCACACTCAGGCACGAGCCCGACATCCGTTTCTTCTACCTCGGCGATCCGCGCCTGCTGGAGCGGCGGGCCCGCATGCTGAAGCTCGACGTGCCCATCGAGGTTATCGCGGGGCCCGCATCCGCGCCTGCCGCCTTCGCGCGAGCCCTGCCCGTCCTGCCGCTCGACCATGCTGCCGTGGGCACGCCGGGAACGCTGTCGCCCGACGATGCCCGGGCCGTCGAGCAGTCCCTGCTGCGCGCCCTCGATCTCGTCCTCTCCGGCGGCGCCAGTGCCGTCGTCACGAACCCGGTGCACAAGCGGTCCCTCTACGGCGCCGGTTTCGCGCATCGCGGCCACACCGACTTCTTCGGCGCCGAATCTCGCCGCCGCGGCCATGCCGCCGAGCCCGTCATGATGATGCTCGCCCGCGACTTGCGCACCGTGCCGCTGACTGTCCATGTGCCGATCAAGGACGTGCCGACGCTTCTGAGCGCCGACCTGATCGTGACCCAGACCCGGGTCGTGGCCCAAGGCCTCGCGACCTATTTCAATCTGCCCCGGCCGCGGATCGCCATCGCCGGCCTCAATCCGCATGCCGGCGAGGAAGGCACCATGGGGGGCGAGGAGAAATCGGTCATCATTCCGGCCATCGAGCGGCTGCGGCGCGACGGCATCGACGTTTCGGGACCGCATTCCGCCGATGCCCTGTTTCATGACGACGCGCGCCGCCAGTTCGATGCCGTCATGTGCATGTATCACGATCAGGCGCTGATCCCGGTGAAGACGCTGGCCTTCCACGAGGGAATCAACGCGACCCTCGGCCTTCCTTTCGTCCGCACGTCGCCCGATCACGGAACGGCATTGTCTCTCGCCGGCACGGGCAAGGCCAACCCGTCGAGCCTGATCCATGCCGTGAAGCTCGCCTGGGCGATGGCGGCCCACGCTCCGTCTCGCCCATGAGCGATGGCCTGCCGCCCCTGCGCGACGTCATCGCGCGGTACGGGCTCGCGGCGAAGAAGAGCCTCGGCCAGAACTTCCTGCTCGATTTCAACCTGACGCGGCGCATCGCCCGTGCCGCCGGCCCGCTCGCCGGCCACACCGTCCTCGAAGTCGGGCCGGGACCGGGCGGGCTCACCCGTGCTTTGCTCCTCGAAGGAGCAGACCGCGTCGTCGCGGTGGAGCGTGATCCGCGGAGCCTTCCCGCGCTGCATGAGATCGCTGCCGCCTATCCGGGCGCGGCTCACGATCATCGAGGCAGACGCGTTGGACCAACGATGGGAGCGTTATCTCGCGCCGCCGGCCCGTATCGTCGCCAACCTCCCCTACAACATCGCGACGCCGCTTCTTGCGGCATGGCTGTCACTTGCGACCTGGCCGCCCTGGTTCGCCTCGCTCACCCTAATGTTCCAGCGCGAGGTCGCCGACCGCATCGTCGCCGCGCCCGGCACTAAGGATTACGGCCGTCTTTCCGTGCTTTCGCAGTGGCGCTCGCACCCCCGCCGGCTGTTCGACATCGACCCTGCGGCATTCGTACCCCGCCCGAAGGTCGTATCGAGCGTCGTTGAAGTCCTTCCTGCCGAGCCGCTGGTCGCCGAGTGCCGCCCGTCCACCCTCGAGAGGGTGACGTTCCACGCTTTCGGCCAGCGCCGGAAGATGCTGCGCTCGAGCCTCAAGGGCCTCACGGCATCGAGCGACGATCTCCTGGAGCAGGTCGGGCTCGATCCTACCTTGCGGGCCGAGCAACTCCCTGTCATTGATTTCTGCCGCCTCGCGGTCGCCTTCCAACGATCTTCGGAATCCTGAGCCATGCTGCGTCAATCGCTCATCGACTACGGCTCGCCCCTGCAGCCGACCGATGCCCCGCTTCCCGTGCCGAAGGGCGGCGAGGTGCTGCTTCAGGTCAGCCATTGCGGGCTTTGCCACAGCGATCTCCACATCATCGACGGTCACTTCGACTTGGGCCTGGGCAAGCGGCTCGACATCCGCGAGGGCCGGAGTCTTCCCTTCACCTTGGGTCACGAAATTTGCGGGCATGTCGCCGCGCATGGTCCCGACGTCATGGGCTTGGGCCACGAAAATCGCCTCTATGCCGTCTATCCCTGGATCGGTTGCGGGTCGTGCAGCCTTTGCCTCGCCGGCGACGAGCATCTGTGCGATAAGCCGCAGCATCTCGGCGTCCATCTCGACGGCGGCTTCGCCACCCACGTCCTCGTTCCCCATCCCCGCTACCTGATCGACGTCGACGGCATCCCGGCGGCGCTCGCCGGAAGCTTCATGTGCTCTGGCCTCACCGCCTTCAGCGCCCTCAAGAAGGCCATCGCCAACGGACGTGACGGCTCGCTCCTCATTGTCGGGCTGGGTGGCGTGGGGTTCATGGCGCTCGAGCTGGCCCGTTCCATGACCATGCGGCGCATTGGCGTCGCCGACATCAATCCCGCCAAGCGCGAGGCGGCGACCGCGGCCGGTGCCGAGCTTGCGGTGGACCCCAACCTTCCCGATGCGCGCAAGATCCTGCGCGATGAGATCGGCCCGATTGCCGCGGCGCTCGACTTCGTGGGCTCGGAGCAGACGCTGACCCTTGCCCAGGGAGTTGTCGGCAAGGCCGGCACCGTCGTGGTGGTTGGGCTCATGGGAGGCCGCTTCTCCATCCCGGCGCCGCTTCTGCCGCTCCGCCAGCTATCGATCCTCGGCTCCTTCGTCGGCTCGCTTCCAGAAGCCCGCGAGCTGGTCGCCCTCGTCCGCCAGGGAAGGGTTCCGGCCATTCCCGTGCAGGTCCGCAGGCTCGCCGACGCCAACCAGGCCGTCGACGACCTCCGCGCCGGCAAGATCATCGGGCGCGTGGCGCTCGAGCCTCGGGGGCCCTAGAGCTTCTCGAGAAGCGAGCGCACGAAGTTGGTGAGGCCGGTCCGCCGCTTTCTCTTGAGTCTCTCGGCGGCGAGGATGGCGGCGATCTCGCTGTCGGCCGCCTCGACATTGTCGTTCACGATCACGTAGTCGTATTCGGCCCAGTGGCTGATCTCGCGCGACGCTTCCGCCATGCGCTTGGCCACCACCATCATGGCGTCCTGGGCGCGGCTGATCAGCCGGTCGCGAAGCTCGTCGGCGGAAGGCGGCAGGATGAAGATCCGCACGAGGTCGTCCTCCATCGCCTGGACGAGCTGCTGCGTTCCCTGCCAGTCGATGTCGAACAGCACGTCGCGGCCCTGGGCGAGGGCCTGCTCCACCGGCGCGCGCGGCGAACCGTAGAAATGCCCGAAGACCTCCGCCCATTCGAGGAGCTCGCCGGCATCGCGCATCGCGGCGAAGCGCGCCTTGTCGATGAAATGGTAGTCCTTGCCGTCCTCCTCGCCGTTGCGCGGCGGCCGCGTCGTCACCGACACCGACATGGTCATGCTGGGATCGGCGGCGAGCAGTCGGCGCGACAGGGTCGTCTTGCCGGCTCCCGAGGGCGACGACATGACGAGCAGGAGGCCGCGGCGGGCGATCGAGGTTCGCGTTTTCCTATTCAATGTTCTGCACCTGCTCGCGCATCTGATCGATCACGGCCTTGAGATTGAGGCCGATTTCGGTGAGCGTCTTGTCCTGCGCCTTCGAGCACAGGGTATTGGCCTCGCGGTTGAACTCCTGGGCGAGGAAGTCGAGCTTTCGGCCCACCGGCGCGGCTTCCGACAGAAGGTCGCGCGCCGCCTCGGCATGGGCCGTCAGCCGGTCGATCTCCTCCTGGATGTCGCTGCGCGTCGCCAGCAGCACCGCCTCCTGGTGCAGCCGGTCGGGATCGAAGCTGTTGCCCGTGTCCAGCAGTCGAGCCACTTGCTCCTTGAGCCGCGCCTTGACGAGGTCGGGCGACCGCGCCGGGCTGTCGCGCGCCGCCCGCGTGAGCTGCTCGATGCGTTCGATCTGCGCTTCGAGTACGGGCCGAAGCTTGCGGCCCTCGCCGCGTCGGCTCTCGCTCAGGCTGTCGAACGCCTTGGCGAGCGACTTGAGCATCCCGGCCTTGCGGGCGGCCGCATCTTTCGCGTCTACCTCCTCGGCGCCGATCTCGAGCACCCCGCGCAGCGCCAGGAGCCCTTCGACGGTCGGCGCCGGCAACCGGTGTTTCTTGCGGACCGCCTTGGCCACCACCAGGATGCGCTCCAGCGCCGCTTCGTTGACTCTCACCGTTTCGGCGCCGGTCTCCCGTTCGATCTCGAGATTGATCTGGACGCTCCCACGGCTGAATTTGGCCTGCGCCAGCGCCCGCACCTCGGGTTCGAGCGTCTCCAGTCCCGGCGGCAGGCGGGAACGTATGTCGAGCCCCTTGCTGTTGACGCTCTTCGCCTCCCAGGTCCAGCGCAGGCCTCCCGCCTGTCCTTCTGTTCTCGCAAATCCCGTCATGCTGGAAAGCGTCATTGACCCGAAACCCACCCAGAATCGTTTGGAGCCGCAATCTAACGACAGCCACCGCATGCGCCAAGCGGCCCCGTTTCGGCTCGTGCCATAGCCCAGCCGCATCGACAGCCTCCATGGGTCCTATTGACCCGGACCCTGGGGACGCGTCGATGATGCAAGGCGAGAGCGGGGAGAGATTCGTGAGGTTATCGATGCAATTCCTGAGCCCTTCGGAAGCGGCAAGGCTCCTTGGCATGTCGGTCAAGGCACTTCGCCTATACGAGAAACGGGGACTGATCGCCCCGCCGAGGACCGCCGCCGGCTGGCGCGTCTATGGCCAGCGGGAGTTGGAGCAAGTTGCCGAGATCGCCGCCCTTCGCGGCCTCGGCCTTGGCCTTGCCGAGATCGGTCGGATACTGGCTGGCAGCCCCGGGCGCCTCGCCATCGCCTTGGCCGGGCAGCAGTCGGCGTTGGAGGACCAGGTTCACCAGGCGCTCGACCGGCTCGCACGGGTCCGGCGGATGCGGGTCGAACTCGAGGTGGGCGGCGTGCGGTCCTTGGCCCGCATCACTCCTGCTCCCCTCGCCTTCGACCTCCCCTGGCCATGGGGCGGCGAGCGGTTCGAGCTGTCGGAAATTCGGTCCCTCAACTTCATCGTGGGCCCGTTGTTCAGTGGCAAGACCCGCCTCGCCCGCATGATCGCCGACACGCTACCCGGCTGTGCCTTTCTCGGCTTGGATCGGCTGGCCGGTGCGAACCAGGACCCGTTGAAGGAAATGTCGGCCGACCGCCGCTTGAAGGACCGTATCGGCCGGTCGCTGGACTGGCTGGTCGACAACGGGGCTGCGGCGACCCCCGCCCTGGTCGTTCTCCTCGCCGCATTGGAAGCGCGGGGAGCGCGCCCTCTCGTCGTCGACATGGTCGAGCACGGCCTCGATCGTGCCGCGCAGGCGGCGCTGAGCGCGCATCTCCGACGCGGTGGCCGACGTGGCGGTCCGCTCTTCCTGCTTACCCGCTCCAGCGTGATCCTCGACCTCGCTTCGCTGGGCCCCGACGCGACCGTCATTCTCTGTCCGGCGAACCACCGCCCGCCGAGCCTCGTCACACCCTGCCAAGGCTCGCCGGGCTACGAGGCGGTTGCGACGTGCCTCGCATCGCCCGAGGTCAGGGCTCGGACGGAAGGCATCGTCGCCGTCCGTGCATCTGCATGAGGTGCGCCCAGGACCTGGGTCGCGAACGTCCTATTTCGGACGCGGACTCGGCATGGGGATGGGAACGAGGCGCCCGGCCACGTCGACGAGCCGGTGCGGCTGGGGCGAGCCCGGCGGCGTCGCATCGGCTTCCGTGGGGGCCGGTGGTGCCTCGCCCGCAGCGACCGAGGTGACCTTCGCTTCCGACAGGGCCTCTTCGGCGATCGCCCCGGCCTCTTCCTTCGCCTTCGTCTCGCGTTCGATGGCCCGCCATTTCGAGACGTTGCGCGAATGCTCGGCCAGCGTCTTTGCGAAGACGTGGCCGCCCGACCCGTCGGCGACGAAGTACAGGTCCTTGGTGTCGAGAGGCTTGAGGACGGCGGCGATCGAATCGCGTCCCGGATTGCCGATCGGCGTCGGCGGCAGGCCGTCGATCCGATAGGTGTTGTAGGGATTCTTCCCTTCGATATCCGACCTGGTGATGGGCCGGTCGAACTTCGCCTTGCCGCCCGTGATGCCGTAGATGATCGTTGGGTCCGATTGCAGCCGCATGCCGGCCCTGAGACGGTTGATGAAGACAGAGGCGATCCGCGGCCGCTCCGCCGGTACAGCCGTCTCCCGCTCCACGATGGAGGCGAGCGTGAGCGCCTCCTCGCGCGTCTTGAAGGGCAGGTCCTGCGCACGCGTGTCCCACAGCTCGCCCATCAACTTGTCCTGCGCCGCCCGCATCTCGGCGATGATGCCGTCGCGCGTCATGCCGCGGCGAAAAACGTAGGTATCGGGAAGGAGAGTGCCTTCCGCCGGCACGCTCGTCAGCTCGCCTGCGAGGCTTTCGTGCACCGAGACGCGGTCAACGACCTGCGCCGTCGTCCATCCTTCCGGCACCGAGACCTTGTAGGTGAGCTCCTTGCCGAGCACGATCGTCGACATCACCGCCGCCATCGGCACGTTCTTCTCGAAATAGTACTCGCCCGCCTTCATGCGCTTGTAGGCTTGCGTCGCATAGGCGGCGGCGATGAAGACGTTGGCGTCCGCGATGATGCCGGCGTCCTTGAGCGCGTGGGCGATGGCCGGCGTGCGCATGCCGCGTTCTATGGTGAAGATCCTGTCTTCGGCGAGCGGCCCCGGTGATTCGAAGACCGACCGGCTATAGAATCCCGCGACGATGCCGAGGATGCCGACGATGACGATGAACGTGAAAGCCGAGCTGATCGCCCGCGAGACCGGATGGCGCTTTTTCTTCTTTCTCGGGGGCATCCACGGAAGCCTTCCACGAATCAGGCGTCGTAGCGTCGGAAGATGATCGACGCGTTCGTCCCACCAAAACCAAAGGAATTCGACAGAACTGTGTTGATGGTCTTTTTCTTTGGTTTCAGCGGCACAAGATCGATGGGTGTCTCGACCGAGGGATTGTCGAGATTGATGGTGGGGGGCGCGACCTGGTCGCGCATCGCCAGGATCGAGAAGATGGCCTCGACGGCACCCGCCGCGCCCAGCAGGTGGCCGGTCGACGACTTGGTCGACGACATGCTGAGCCCGTCGGCCCGGTTGCCCATGATTCGTTCGACGGCCTTGAGCTCGATCTCGTCGCCGAGCGGCGTCGACGTGCCGTGCGCGTTCACGTAGTCGATATCGTGCGCCGAGAGTCCCGCCCGCTTGAGCGCCGCCGCCATGCACCGGTAGGCGCCGTCACCGTCGGCCGACGGAGCCGTGATGTGGAAGGCGTCGCCCGAAAGTCCGTAGCCTATGACTTCGGCCATGATCTTGGCGCCCCGCGCCTTCGCGTGCTCGAGCTCTTCGAGGATGACGACGCCGGCCCCTTCGCCCATCACGAACCCGTCGCGGTCGCGATCGTAGGGCCGCGACCCCTTCTCGGGCTGTTCGTTGAAACCGGTCGACAGCGCCTTGCAAGCGATGAAGCCGGCGATGCCGATGCGGCAGATGGCGGACTCCGCGCCGCCGGCGATGATCACGTCGGCATCGTCGAAGGCGATGAGCCGCGCCGCATCGCCGATCGCATGCGTGCCGGTGGCGCACGCCGTGACGACCGAATGGTTCGGGCCGCGGCATTGATGCTCGATACCCACGACGCCGCTGGCGAGATTGACGAGGCTCCCGGGAATGAAGAACGGGCTGACGCGGCGCGGACCCTTCTCCTTGAGCGTGAGCGTCGTCTCCTCGATGCCCGGCAGGCCGCCGATGCCGGCGCCGATGAGCACGCCGAGCCGGCATTGCTGTTCGTGCGTGACCGCCACGTAGCCGGAATCGGTCATCGCCTGCTTCGCCGCCGCCGCCGCATAGATGATGAACTCGTCGTAGCGGCGCTGGTCCTTGGGTTCCATGAACTGGTCGGCATTGAAAGTGCGGCCGCTGCCGTCGCCCCTCTTCACCTCGCAGGCGATCCGGCACGCGAGATCCGACGCGTCGAACTTCTCGATCGTCGTCGCCGCCGATCGGCCCGCCACGATGCCCCGCCAGCTTTCCTCCACGCTGGCGCCGAGCGGGGAAACCATGCCCATCCCCGTCACCACCACCCTGCGCATTATGGATTCGCCTTTCTCGTCGTCATCGATCGTCGCCTCGGTCCCTGTTCACGCCATGTACAAAAAAGGGCGGCAGGATGAAGGGCCATCCGCCGCCGCGTCGATCGTGATGCCGGGTGCGAGGCCCCCGGAAAAAACCACACCGTCAGGCCTGGCTCTTTTCGATGAATTTTACCGCATCGCCTACCGTCTGAATCGTCTCGGCGGCGTCGTCGGGGATCTCGACGCCGAATTCCTCCTCGAACGCCATCACGAGCTCGACGTTGTCGAGGCTGTCGGCTCCGAGATCGTCGATAAAGCTCGCTTCGAGAGTGACCTTTTCCGCGTCGACACCGAGATGCTCGACTACGATTTTTTTCACCCGCTCTGCAACGTCACTCATGTTCGATCGTCCTCGTTATCTGGTCAGGCAATGTCATTATACCGCTACTCAAGCCCCCGACAGAAGTCTGCCCATCCCAAAGGCGTGATCTTGAGTCCGTCGCTTCCTAACATAGGTTACCGGGGCATAGAAGAGCCTATCGGAAAGGCTCGCGCAAGCCGCTTGACTCTTCATATCATGGCCATCCCGCCGTTCACGTGGATGGTCTGTCCGGTGACGTAGGACGCCTCGCTGCTTGCGAGATAGACGACCGCCGCCGCGATTTCCTCTGGTTTTCCAAGGCGGCCCGCCGGCACCGCTCCCAGTATGGCCTCCTTCTGCTTGTCGTTGAGCGCTTCGGTCATCGCGGTCTCGATGAACCCCGGCGCCACGCAGTTGACGGTGATGTTTCGGCTGGCGACTTCCTGGGCGAGCGCCTTCGACATGCCGATCATGCCGGCCTTCGCGGCGGCGTAGTTCGCTTGTCCGGCATTGCCGGTGACGCCGACGACGGAGGTGATGCCGACGATACGGCCGAAGCGGCGTTTCATCATTCCGCGCAGCACGGCACGCGACAGGCGGAAGGCGGCCGTCAGGTTGACGTCGATGACGCCCTGCCATTCGGCATCCTTCATGCGCATGGCGAGGTTGTCGCGGGTGATGCCGGCATTGTTGACGAGGATGTCGAGCGAGCCCATCGCCGTCTCCGCGGCGGGCACCAGCTTCTCGACGTCGTCCGGATCGCCAAGGTTGGCGACTGCCACGTGCGCGCGCTCGCCGAGCTTCGCCTTAAGCTCTTCGAGCACCTCGCCCCGCGTGCCCGACAGCGTCACCGTCGCGCCGCATTGATGCAGCGCCGTCGCGATTGCGGCGCCGATGCCACCGCTGGCGCCGGTCACGAGCGCGGTCTTGCCGCCGAGATCGAACATGTATGCCTCCTCAGGTTCTGAGTGCGCAAGCCGCGCTCGCGAGATCGTCGGGCGAGCCGAGCGCCGTCGCCGCGGCTTCGGGTGCGATGCGCCGGACGAGCCCCGTCAGCACCTTGCCGGCGCCGAGCTCGTAGAATGAAGTAACGCCGCGCCTCGCCATTTCGGCCACCGACTCGCGCCAGCGGACTGTGCCGGTCACTTGCTCGACGAGCAGTCGGCGGATGTCGTCCGGCTCGCGCGTCGTTTCGGCCGTGACGTTGGCGACGAGCGGCACTGCGGGCGCGGCGATGCTGACGCGCTGCAGCTCTTCCGCCATCACATGCGCGGCGGGCGCCATGAGGATGCAATGGAACGGAGCGCTCACCGGAAGCAGGATGGCGCGCTTGGCGCCTTTCTCTTTGGCGAGCCCGATCGCGCGCTCGACGGCCGCGCGATGCCCGGACACGACGACCTGGCCCGGCGCGTTGTCGTTGGCGGCCTGGCAGACTTCGCCTTGCGCCGCGGCGCGCGCCACCTCGTTCGCCTCGCCGATGTCGAGACCGAGCAGTGCCGCCATCGCTCCGGTTCCGACCGGCGTCGCCAGCTGCATGGCGCGACCGCGCGCCCTGAGCAGTCGGGCCCCGTCGGCGAGCGAGAACGAGCCCGCCGCCGCCAGAGCGGAGTATTCGCCGAGCGAGTGGCCGGCGACGAACGATGCCGACGTGACCGTCACGCCGAATTCGGTTTCGAGCGACCGCATGACGGCCATGCTGACGGCCATGAGCGCCGGCTGGGCATTCTCGGTCAGCGTCAGCTCCGCCTCGCTCCCGTTCCACATCCGCTCGGAGAGCTTGTCGCCGAGCGCATCGTCGACCTCGTCGAAGACGGCGCGCGCCGCGCCGAATGCGTCCGACAGAGATTTTCCCATGCCGATGTGCTGGCTGCCCTGGCCCGGAAACGTGAATGCTATTGTCATCGCTGTCCCGCGATTCCCCGTGCGTCAGGCATCCACCATGGCCCAAGGTTCGCTGTCAAGCCGCGCGGGCGACGAAAGCCGGGCGGAGTGGCGGGATCGGTGACTGCCGTGATAAGCTGTCGCCCTGGTTTTGGGGAACCTGCACCTTGAGCGTCGAAGCACCGGCCCGCATCATGCACCTGACGCCCGAGCTGGTCGCTCTCGTCGAACGCATCGTCGAGGACGAGGGCTATCCGGCGGGCACAGCCGTCTTCAGCGAGCAGGACTACGACGAGCATCTCGAGGCTTTCCTCGACGCTGCGCCCTCCGACGGCATCGACGTCTTCGCCTGCGGCTCGCTCATCTGGAATCCCTGCTTCGAGCACACCTCGGTGCGCCGCGCCGTGACCCACGGCCTCAGGCGGCAGTTCTGCATGCGCATCACCCGCTTTCGCGGCAACCGCGCCCAGCCTGGGCGCATGATGGCGCTCGACGACGGCGGCGAATGCCACGGCCTGCTCTATCGCCTCACCGAAGGGAGCGAGCGGGAGGCACTCGCCAAGCTCTGGCGTCGCGAGATCACGCGCAAGCCGGCCTCCAACATGCCGGTCTGGATCGACGTCGAGTCCGCCGAGGGGCGCCGGCGGGCCATTGCCTTCCGCGCCGATTCCAAGAGCGATATCTACGCTCCCGAAGTGTCGCCCGAGGAAACGGCGGAGATTCTCTCAAAGGCCGTCGGCCACTGGGGCTCGGGCGCCCTCTATCTTCGGAAGACCGTCCAGGCCCTCGAGGCGGCGGGCATTCACGATCCCCACCTGTGGCGGCTCCAGGAGCTCGTCGCCGCCAAGATCGCCAGCCGGTTCGGCCTCGCGCCCCGCTAGCCGCGATTCCGGGGGTGGCCTCCGACCCTTGCCAATACCGGACGTTCGACCTATAAGCCCTCGTCCGCGGCGTCCGGTCGGGGGCTTAACGGAAGGCTCTGGCTCTTTTGTCAGGGCAGGTTTGATCCGCCTTCCCGTGTCCCCGCTCCCTTCGAGGAACCGTACTCTGGCCTGTTCTCTGCGATGGGCTCGAGTGAGGCTCTGCGCCGGATCCGTGGCGGAAACGAGAAAGGCCAATAGACGATGCCTCTATACGAGCATGTTTTCCTCGTGCGCCAGGATGCCTCGGCCCAGCAGGTCGAGACGCTGACGCAGCAATTCAAGACCGTGATCGAGACGGGCGGCGGAAAGGTGCCGAAGACCGAGGGCTGGGGCATCCGGCCCCTGAGCTATCGGGTCAGGAAGAACCGCAAGGCCCACTACACTCTTCTCAACATCGACGCTCCGCCGGCTGCGGTCGCGGAGATGGAGCGGCAGATGTCCATCAACGAGGACGTCATCCGCTTCATGACCATCCGCGTCGAGGAGCTCGAGGAAGGCCCCTCGGCCGTCCTCCGCCAGAGTCGGTCGCGCGACCGCGACGACGACCGCGGCGGCTTCGGCGATCGGGGCGGCTTCGGCGATCGGGGCGGCTTCGGCGGCGGCGGCCGGAGGTTCGACCGTCCGGACCGCGGCGGTGGCGGTGGCGGTGGCGGTTTCCGCGATCGTCCGCCGCGCCCCCGCAACGATGAGACGCCGACACCGACAACTGAAACGCCGGAGGCGAGCTGATGGCACCCCCACATGGACAGGCGCGCCGCCCCTTCTTCCGGCGCCGCAAGAGCTGCCCTTTCTCGGGCGAAGGCGCACCGAAGATCGACTACAAGGACGCCCGGCTGCTGTCGCGTTTCATATCCGAGCGCGGCAAGATCGTGCCGAGCCGCATAACCGCGGTCAGCGCCAAGAAGCAGCGTGAGCTCGCGCGCGCCATCAAGCGGTCGCGCTTTCTGGGCTTTCTGCCCTACGTGTTGAAGTAAAACGAAGGAGGCGCTGCCGCCCTCGGGCGGCCGCATCCGAGGTTGGGGCGCGAGCGTGCGCGCCTCTAACCCACAAAGTGGGGGACAGCCAGGTTGAGCAGGTTGAACTGGATCTTCATTGCCGTTCTGGCGGGCCTCGCAGCCGCGGCCCTCCATGCGAGCATGGTAGCCGTGTCGCCGATCTCCGTCCTGCTATTCTATCTCGCACCCCTGCCGCTCTTCATCACCGGCTTGAGCTACGGCTGGGTACCCGCCGCCCTCGCCGCCGCCGCCGGCACGCTGGCGACCGCCGCATTCACCGGCCTGCGTCCCGCTCTCTTCTTTCTGGCCATGAGCGGCGCCGCGCCGGTCCTCCTGTCGCGCCTGTCCATGATCAGTCGACCGTCGCTTCAGGCTGCGGCCGAGGGCGAGGCGAAGGACGGCGGCACCGAATGGTATCCCGAGGGCCGCCTCGTGCTCTGGGCGGCATTCCTGGCCGGCCTCCTGCTCACCGTGATGATCATCGTGGCGGGACCGGACGCGGAATCGTTCCGCGCCACTTTGAAGCAGATCAGCGATACGCTCACGGCCCCGATCGTCAAGGATATGACTCCTGCCCAGCAGCAGGGCCTGCGCGAGCTCGTCGACGTGCTCGTCCTCATCGCGCCGCTCGCCAGCGCCGCCATGTGGCTCCTGGCGACCCTCGTCAACCTCGTCGTCGCTTCGCGGCTGCTGACCCGATGGGGCACCTCGCTCAGGCCGTGGGCGCCGTTCTCGTCCCTGGCGTTTCCGCCGCTCTCGGGCGTCGCACTCGTCGCGACAACGGCTGCAAGCTTCCTGCCCGGAACTCTGGGCCTCGTCAGCTCCGTCTTCGCGGCCCCTCTCGCCGCTGCCTTCATGGTCCTCGGCCTCGCAGTCATCCACCATCTCGTGCGGCGCAGTGCGGCACGTGCCCTGCTCTTGGTGGCTCTCTATGCGGGCCTGTTCCTGCTGAGCTGGCTGCTGATCGTGCCTCTCATCGTCGTCGGCCTCGCGGAGCTCGTGTTCGGCCTTCGCGCCCGCGCCGACCGTCACGCAATCGTCAAACCCAAAACCTGATCGTGCGAAAAGGAGTCCGTCATGCAAGTCATTCTCTTGGAGCGCGTCGAGAAGCTCGGCGCCATGGGCGAGGTCGTCAAGGTCAAGGACGGTTTCGCGCGCAACTATCTCCTGCCCCAGGGCAAGGCGCTGCGGGCGACCCAGGCAAATCGTGAGAAGTTCGAACGCGACCGCTCCGATCTCGAGGCGCGCAATGCCGAACGACGCTCCGGTGCGGAAGGCGAATCCCACAAGCTGGCGGGCAAGAGCTTCGTCATCCTGCGCCAGGCCGGCGAGGGCGGCCAGCTCTACGGATCGGTCACGACCCGAGACATCGCCACCGCTGCGTCCGGCGGCGGCGTCGAGGTGTCGCGCAATCACGTCCTCCTCGACCAGCCGATCAAGACCATCGGCATCCACAAGGTGCGCATTGCCCTCCACCCCGAGGTGATCTCCGACGTTCAGATCAACGTCGCTCGCACCCAGGACGAGGCGGATGCCCAGACTCGCGGCGAGGTGCTGACCGGAACGATCTCGGAGCGCGAGGAAGCGCGCATCGCTGCCGAGCAGCTCTTCGAATTGGAAACGGTCGCCGGGCCCGGTGGCGGGGATGCCGACGAGCCGCCTGCGGCCGAGGCGGGCGCCACCGAGGCCAAGGGCAAGAAGGCGTGGAAAGGCCGCGAAGTCCGAAAAGGACGCTGGCTCCGCCAAGCCGAAGAAATCGAAGGACGCTGCCCAGGCGGAGTAGCGGTACGACCCTCGGTAATCCACACAACTGCCGCTTGTTGCGAGGTTTTTCGAGTCGTGATTAAAATTGCCGCTCTGGCAGTTGGGAGCGTCAGACATGTTCGTAGGACTTGAGCGCGTACTTAGGCAGATCGTGAAGCGGGGTTCACTCGCCGTCACCGATGCGGAAGGCAGGCAGCAATTGTTCGGGGACGGCACGGGCGAGCAGCTTGCCTTCCGCCTAGCCGACCGGGCTACCGAATTGAAGCTGAGCGTCTATCCCGAATTCGTCATCGGCGAAGCCTATATGGACGGCCGCCTGCAACTGGAAGGCGGCTCCATCTTCGACCTCCTCAGTCTCTTTCTGTCGAACATCGAGGGGCGCGAGCTGCATCCGGTGTTGAAATGGCCGGCTCGTGTCCGCCGCCTGTTCAAGGACCTCCAGCAGTTCAACCCCGCCAGCCGCGCCCGCCGCAACGTCGCCCACCACTATGATCTCTCGGGCGCCCTCTACGACCTGTTCCTGGACCGCGACCGCCAATATTCCTGTGCCTATTTCGAGATGACCGATCAGTCGCTCGAGGACGCCCAGCTCGCCAAGAAGCGACATCTTGCCGCCAAGCTGGCGATCAAGCCCGGCATGAAGGTCCTCGACATCGGGTCCGGCTGGGGCGGTCTCGGCCTCTACCTTGCCGAGGTGTGTGGCGCCGAGGTGCTCGGCATCACCCTGTCGGAGGAACAGCACAAGCTCTCGAACGAGCGGGCCGCCCAGCGCGGCGTGGCCGACCGGGTGTCGTTCAAGCTCCTGGACTACCGCAAACTCGAGGGTCGCTTCGACCGGATCGTCTCGGTCGGCATGTTCGAGCATGTCGGCGTCGTCCACTACGGCCAGTTCTTCCGCAGGGTCCGCAACCTTCTCACCGACGACGGCATCGGCCTGCTTCATTCCATCAACCGCTCCGACGGACCGGGCGTGACCAGCAAGTGGATCGCCAAGTACATCTTCCCGGGCGGCTACATTCCTGCCCTGTCGGAGGTGGTGCCGGTCATGGAATCCTCCAATCTCTACATCACCGATGTCGAGATCCTGCGCCTTCACTATGCCGAAACGCTCAAGGAATGGGCCCGCCGCTTCGCCGATCATCGCGACCGCGCCCGCGAGATCTACGACGAGCGCTTCTGCCGCATGTGGGAGTTTTACCTGGCAGCGGCGGAGACCTCCTTCCGCTATGGCGGCATGAACAACTTCCAGATCCAGTTCGCCCGCCACCAGAACGTGCTGCCGCTGACCCGCGACTACATGATCGAAGAGGAGGAGCGGCTGCGCGCCATCGACTCGCAGCGACCGCGCTTCAAGTCGGTGCCTCTGCACTGACCGCGCGTCACGTGCGCGGAATTTTCTCTCAATTGAACGTTCGATCGGGTATACTTCCTGTTCGATCCCGCGAGGGGCGGTTCGGCATCGGCTGCTGCGGCTGAAATCAAGTGTTTTAGGGGTGGCCTTGATCAATTCTTCCGCGGCTGTGGAAAGCGTGAAGAGTGTCGCCCGGCGCTTTGCGGCGGTGCGGCCCTGAGCTAAGACGAACGGACCCATGAGCGCCCTTAATCCCAGACCGCAGTTTGCCGCCGTTGAAACTTCGCCGGCCGAGGCCGACTATCGGCAGGCTCCCCACAATCTCGAAGCCGAGCAGGCATTGCTTGGCGCCATTCTCGTCAACAACGAGGCCTGCGACCGCGTGTCGGGCTTCCTGCTGCCGGATCATTTCTACGAAGCCGTCCATGCGCGCATCTACGATGCGGCCTCGGTGCTCATCCGCGCCGGCAAGCTCGCGAGCCCCGTCACGCTCAAGACGTTCTTCGAGCGCGACGAGACGCTGGTCGAGATCGGCGGCGCGTCCTATCTCGCCCGCCTCGCCGCCAACGCGACGACCATCATCAACGCCGAGGAGTACGGCCGCACCGTCTACGAGCTGGCGATGCGCCGCCGGCTGATCGCCATCGGCACCGACGTCGTCAACGATTCCTACGACACGCCGGTCGACACCACCTCGCGCGAGCTCATCGAGCGCGCCGAGCAGAATCTCTACGAGATCGCCGAAACCGGGAAATACGGCCAGGGCTTCCAGCCGTTCGGCATCGCGCTGACCGAAGCGATCGACATGGCCGCCGCCGCCTACCAGCGCGACGGGGGCCTCTCGGGCATCGCCACCGGCCTGCGCGACCTCGACGAGAAGATGGGCGGGCTGCAGAAGTCCGACCTCGTCATCCTCGCCGGCCGCCCCGCCATGGGCAAGACGGCGCTTGCCACCAACATCGCCTACAACATCGCCCGCAACTATCGCGCCGAGTACAATCCGGACGGGACGACCCGCGTCCTCGACGGCGGCGTCGTCGCCTTCTTCTCCCTCGAAATGTCGGCCGAGCAGCTCGCCACGCGCATCATCTCCGAGCAGGCATCGATACCTTCTGAGAAGATCCGCCGCGGCCGCATCACCGAGGAGGAATTCCAGCGCATCGTCGAGGTGAGCCGCGAATTGCAGTCCCTGCCCTTCTACATCGATGCGACCGGCGGCCTCACCATCGCCCAGGTCGCCGCGCGCGCCCGCCGTCTCAAGCGCCAGCGCGGGCTGGGCCTCATGGTCGTCGACTACCTGCAGCTGCTCGCCGGCTCCGCGCGCCGCGCCTCCGAAGGCCGCGTCCAGGAGGTCTCCGAGATCACCACCGGCCTCAAGGCGCTCGCCAAGGAGCTCCACGTCCCGATCCTTGCCCTGTCGCAGCTGTCGCGCCAGGTCGAGAACCGCGACGACAAGCGGCCGCAGCTCGCCGACCTGCGCGAGTCGGGCTCTATCGAGCAGGATGCCGACGTCGTGCTCTTCATCTACCGCGAGGAGTACTACCTTTCCCGCAAGGAGCCGCGCCCGAACACCCAGGAATTCTTCGACTGGCAGATCCTGATGGAAAAATGCGAGGGCATTGCCGAGGTGATCATCGGCAAGCAGCGCCACGGTCCTACCGGCACGGTCGCCCTCCAGTTCGAGGCGACGCTCACCAAGTTCCAGAACCTCGCCAGCACCGACTATCTGCCGGAGCAGTTCAATTGAATCCTGCCCCGGGGCGGGCGGGCGCCGTTCTTTCGGTCGACCTCGATGCCCTCAAGGCGAACTACGGGCTCCTGGCGGCGCAGGCCGGCGAGGCGCGAACCGGCGCGTCGGTCAAGGCGAACGCATACGGGACCGGCCTCGCGCCTGCCGCTCAGGCTCTTCATCAAGCCGGCTGCCGGGATTTCTTCGTCGCCTTTCCCGACGAGGGCGCCGCCGTCCGCGCGGTCCTTCCTGGCGTAGCCATCTACGTTCTCAGCGGCCTCCTGAAAAGCGAGGCGGCTTTCTATGAACTCTCAGGCCTCGTGCCGGTCCTCGCCCAGGCCGACGAGGTGGAGGAATGGGCCGACCACTGTCGGAATCGCGGCACGCGGCTCGCTGCGGCCCTCCACGTCGAGACCGGCATCAACCGCCTCGGTATCGCCGCGCGCGATCTCGCGGCCCTCCTCGAGCGAAAGGCTTGGCGCGAAGCCGTCGACATCCGCCTGCTCGTCAGCCATCTGGCGCGCGGCGACGAGCTGGGCGAGACGATGAATCACGACCAGCTCGCGACGTTCGAGACCGTCCGGCGAAGCCTTCCCTCCGTTCCTGCGAGTCTCGCCAACTCGCCGGGAATCTTTCTGGGTCCGCGGTTTCGCTTCGATCTCGTGCGTCCGGGCCTCGGGCTCTATGGCGGCAATCCCCTCGCCGAAGGTCAAAACCCGTTCCGCACCGTCGTCCGGCTCATGGCCCGCGTCCTGCAGGTGAAATCGATTGAGCCCGGCGAAGCGGTGGGCTATGGCAGCACCTGGCGGGCATCGAGGCCCACCCGGGTCGCGGTGATCGGCGCCGGCTACGGAGACGGTTATCCGCGCGCTTTGAGCTCCGGTCCGGGGCACGAGCCTGCCAGGGTCTACATCGCCGGCCGCTTCGCGCCCATCGTCGGCCGGGTTTCCATGGACATGTGCGTGATCGACGTCACCGATATGCCGGAGAACCAGTTGTCGCGCGGCGCGGAGGCCGAGCTCATCGGCGATCACGTCACGCTTGAGGACGTCGCGCGTCGGGCCGGCACGATTTCCTACGAGATTCTGACCCGTTTGGGAACGCGCTATGCTCGCCTATATTCCGGCGGCGAATCGCAATGAGAAGGTCCGCCCCGTGACGTTACTCGCCCATCTAGGCCGCTTCGTTCTGTCCTTCCTGCGCGAGGTTGGACGCACCTTCCTGTTCCTGCGCGATACGCTCGTCCAGGGTTTGAGCCCGCCCTGGTACCTGCATCAGCTCTTCCAGCAGATGATGCGCATCGGCTACTTCTCGCTGCCCGTCGTCGGGCTCACGGCGTTCTTCACCGGCGGCGTGCTGGCGCTGCAGATCTACGTCGGCTCGTCGCGCTTCAACGCCGAGAACCTCGTGTCCTCGATCGTCGCGCTCGGCATCACGCGCGAGCTGGGACCGGTCATGGCCGGCCTGATGGTGGCGGGCCGCGTGTCGGCGGCGATTGCGGCCGAGATCGGCACCATGCGCGTCACCGAGCAGATCGACGCACTGACGACTTTGTCGACCAACCCCTATCGCTATCTCGTTGCGCCGCGCATCCTCGCCGCCACCATCACGCTTCCGATCCTCGTCGCCATCGCCGATACGATCGGCATCATGGGCGGCTACGTCGTGGGCACGCGCTCGCTCGGCTTCAACGCCGTCGCCTACCTGAAGAACACCGTCGACTTCCTCCAATTCCACGACGTCGCGTCCGGCCTCGTCAAATCGGCCGTGTTCGGCTTCCTCATCGCCCTCATGGGCTGCTACCACGGCTTCCATTCCCGCGGCGGCGCCGAGGGTGTCGGCCGCGCCACCACCAACGCCGTGGTCTCCGCCTCGATCCTCATCCTGGCGGCGAACTACGTCATGACCTCGCTCCTGTTCACCGACTGACATGGCCGCATCGCACCACATCGCGCTCAACGACCTTCGCAAGAGCTTCGGGGCGAAGCGCGTTCTCGACGGCGTCACCCTGTCGGTGCCGCGTGGCCGTTCGCTCGTCGTCATCGGCGGCTCCGGCACCGGCAAGTCGGTGATGATCAAATGCATCCTCGGCCTCTTGCGTCCCGACTCCGGCTCGATCGCCATCGGCGGCAACGAGGTGACGGGACTGAAAGGAGCCTCGCGCGACGGCTACCTGTCCCGCATCGGAATGCTGTTCCAGGGTGCGGCCCTGTTCGACAGCCTGCCCGTCTGGGAGAACGTCGCCTTCGGCCTCATTCAGGGCAAGAAGGCCCATCGCGACGAGGCCCGCGACATCGCCATGACCAAGCTGCGCCAGGTCGGTCTCGGGCCCGAGGTTGCCTTGCTCCGTCCCGCCGAGCTGTCGGGCGGCATGCAGAAGCGCGTGGCGCTGGCGCGCGCCATCGCCGCCGATCCGGAGATCATTTTCTTCGACGAGCCGACCACGGGCCTCGATCCCATCATGGCCGACGTCATCAACAACCTGATCGTCGATTGCGTGAAGCGGCTCGGCGCGACGACCATCTCGATCACCCACGACATGGTGTCGGCGCGCAAGATCGCCGACGAGATCGCCATGATCTACAAGGGCCGCATCGTCTGGCACGGCGCCTCCAAGGATATCGACCGCAGCGGCAGCGACTTCGTCGAGCAGTTCATCCACGGGCGGGAGGACGGTCCGATCCAGATGGACGTGCTGAAGCCCTGAGGCGGTCATGGCGAAGCCCTTGCAGCACTATGTTTGCCAGAACTGCGGTGCCCAGTCCTCGAAGTGGACCGGGCGGTGCGAGAATTGCGGGGCGTGGAACGCCATCATCGAGGAAGCGGTGGGCGCCCCGGTCTCGGGCGCCCGCGGCCAGAACCTGCCGAAGGGCCGCGGTGCCGAGCTCGTCGGGCTGCGCGGTGACACTCCGGCCCCGCGCCGCTTGACTACCGGCATGGCGGAGCTCGACCGCGTTTCCGGCGGCGGTCTGGTCAGCGGCTCGGCAGTGCTGATCGGCGGCGATCCCGGCATCGGCAAGTCGACGCTCCTCCTCCAGGCGCTCGCCCTTCTGGCGCGCGGCGGCGAGCGCGTGGTGTACATTTCGGGCGAGGAGGCGATCGCCCAGCTGCGCCTCCGAGCCGAGCGGCTCGGCCTCGCCGACACCCCGGTGCTCCTCGCCGCCCTCACCAACGTCTCCGACATCTTGGCGACGCTCGGCCGGTCCGAGCTTCCGTCCGTCGTCGTGATCGATTCCATTCAAACCCTGTGGACTCCCGTTCTTGAGTCGGCGCCCGGCACCGTCTCGCAGCTCCGCGCCGGCACCGAGGCCCTTATCCGCTTCGCCAAGCAGAAGGGTACGACGGTGCTGTTCGTCGGCCACGTCACCAAGGAGGGCGAGATCGCCGGACCGAAGGCGATCGAGCACCTCGTCGACACGGTGCTCTATTTCGAAGGCGACCGAGGCCATCAGTTCCGCATCCTGCGCGCCGTGAAGAACCGCTTCGGCGCCACCGATGAGATCGGTGTCTTCGAGATGTCGGATCGCGGCCTCATCGAGGTCGTCAATCCGTCGCGGCTTTTCATGGGAAGCCGGGAAGCGGCGACGGCAGGCTCCGCCGTGTTCGCCGGTGTCGAGGGCACGCGCCCGCTTCTCGTGGAGGTCCAGACCCTCGTCTCCGCCTCCGCCCTCGGCAACCCGCGCCGCGCCGTCGTCGGCTGGGATCAAAACCGCTTGGCGATGGTGCTTGCGGTGCTCGAATCGCGCGCCGGCATCTCGATCGGCGGTCACGACGTCTATCTCAACGTGGCGGGCGGCCTGAAAGTGCGGGAACCGGCCGCCGACATTGCGGTCGCGGCCGCCCTGATCTCGGCGCTCACCGGCGCGATCCTGCCCCCCGAAGCGGTGTTCTTCGGCGAGATCGCCCTGTCCGGAGCCATCCGGCCCGTGAGCCAGACCGAGGCTCGGCTCAAGGAAGCCGCCAAGCTCGGCCTGACCTCCGCATTCATCGCGGCGGGTGGTGAATGGAAGGCGCCGAAGGGCCTCGCCGTTCGGGAATTGGAAAATGTGGGCGACCTTGCCGCCTTCGTTGCGAGCCGCTAGGTCAACCTGTATGAAGGGGCGGCGGAAGTCCGGATGATGCCTATCGCCCTTCGTCCCCGCTCGGCAATTCTTGCGGCATCTTTGCAGGAGACAAGGATGGGTGCGCCCCCTATAACCACGCCGGCACCGAGGCCCGAGGAAATCGCACGTGGACCGGTTTGACATGCCATTCCAGCTTCTCGACCTGATCCTGGTCGGTATCATGCTCGTCTCGGGACTTCTGGCGCTCATGCGCGGCTTCACGCGCGAGGTCCTGTCCCTGATGGCTTGGGGCGTCGCGGCCGTCGCGGCGCTGGGGGCCGTCCTGTCGCCGGAGCTCAACGCCCTGGTGAGCCAGTACCTGCAGCCCGAGATCGTCGCCAAGATCGCGCTTGGCGGCGGCGTCTTCCTGGTCGTCCTCATCGTCATGTCGCTGATCAGCGTCCGCATCGCCGACTGGGTTCTCGACAGCGCCGCCGGCGCGGTGGATCGCACCATGGGATTCATGTACGGCCTCGGCCGCGGCCTGCTGCTCGTCGTCGTCGCCTATCTCTTTTACATTTGGCTCGTGCCGAAGGAAAAGCACGAGGAGTGGGTGCGCAATGCGCGGCTCCTGCCGGTCATCGAGAATGTCGGCGGCGTCGTCATTTCCTTCCTGCCTGCCGACATCGCCGAAGTCCTGCGCGGCAAGACTTACATCAGCAGCGATCCGTCCGGCCAGCCCCCGCCCCAGCCCGGTGCGCAGCCGCCGTCGGAAGAGGAAGAGAACTACCAGCCCGGCCAGCAGCGCAACCTCAATCAGCTCATCGAAAGTACCCAGGGCGGCAAAGGCGGTGCTGCGGCCGAGGAGCCGCCCGACAGCGTTCCCGATGCGCCGGCCGAGAGCGAACAGCAGCCGGTGTTCGGAGGCCAGAGCACCACGGGACAATGATGACGGACGACGTGTTCAAGCAAACACCTTACGCGGACGACCGGCTGCGCGAGGAGTGCGGGGTTTTCGGCGTCATCGGCCATGAGGATGCCGCGGCCCTGACGGCGCTCGGGCTCCATGCGCTTCAGCATCGCGGCCAGGAAGCGGCCGGCATCGTGAGCTTCGACGGCGCGCGCTTCCATTCCGAGCGTGGTCTCGGTCTGGTCAGCGACAACTTCTCGAAAGAGGAGACGATCGGCAGGCTGAAGGGCCGGATGGCGGTCGGCCACGTCCGCTATTCGACGACCGGCGAAACCATCCTGCGCAACGTCCAGCCCCTGTTCGCCGAACTCGCGACCGGCGGCCTGGCGATCGGCCACAACGGCAATCTGACCAACGGGCTGACGCTCAGGCGCGACCTCATCGCCGACGGCGCCATCTGCCAGTCGACATCCGATACCGAGGTCATCCTCCATCTCGTCGCCAGATCGCAGAAGAGCCGCATCGTCGAGCGCTTCATCGACGCGCTGCGCGCCCTCGAGGGCGCCTACTCCCTGGTGGCGCTGACCAACGACAGGCTCATCGGCGTCCGCGACCCGCTGGGGATCCGCCCGCTCGTCCTCGGCGAGTTCAACGGCGCCTATGTGCTCGCCTCGGAAACCTGCGCCCTCGACATCATCGGGGCCCGCTTCATCCGCGAGATCGAGAACGGCGAGGTCGTGGTGATCTCGGCAGACGGCGTCGAATCGCTGCGGCCGTTTCCGCGCCTCGCCCCGCGTCCGTGCATCTTCGAGTACGTTTACTTCTCCCGCCCCGACAGCGTGCTGGGCGGGCGGTCCATCTACGAGGTCCGCCGGCAGATGGGCAGCGAGCTTGCCAAGGAGGCGCCCGCCGACGCCGACGTGATCATCCCGGTTCCGGATTCCGGCGTCCCGGCCGCCATCGGCTATTCTCACCAGTCTGGAATTCCCTTCGAGCTCGGCATCATCCGCAACCACTATGTCGGCCGCACCTTCATCGAGCCGACGCAGCAGATCCGTGCCCTTGGCGTGAAGCTCAAGCACAACGCCAACCGGCAGGTCATCGCCGGCCGGCGCGTCGTCCTCGTCGACGATTCGATCGTCCGCGGCACGACGTCGGTGAAGATCGTCCGCATGATGTACGAAGCGGGCGCCCGCGAGGTCCACATGCGCATCGCGAGCCCGCCCATCACCCACCCCGACTTCTACGGCATCGATACGCCGGAGCAGAAGCAGCTTCTGGCGGCGACCCATTCCCTCGACGAGATGCGCGACTTCATCGGCGTCACCTCCCTCGCCTTCCTTTCGGTCGACGGTCTCTACCGGTCCGTCGGCTATCCCGGCCGTGATCCTGTGCGCCCGCAGTTCACCGACCATTGCTTCACTGGCGATTACCCCACTCCCCTCACCGACCGTGACGGACCGCGCAATCCGCGCCAGCTGTCGCTCCTCGCCGAGGCACGCTGACCGTTTCCCGGGAGGGGAGCTCCGAAATTGGAACAGCAGCTCGCCGGTCGCATCGCCCTCGTCACCGGCGCCTCGCGCGGCCTCGGCCGTGCCATGGCCATCCGGCTCGCGCGCGAGGGCGCCCATGTCGTCGCAGTGGCGCGCACCAGCGGAGCGCTCGAGGAGCTCGATGACGAGATCAAGGGCTTCGGTGGTTCATCCTCTCTCGTCCCGCTCGATCTCCAGGACCATCCGGCCATCGACCGACTGGGAGGGGTGATATTCGACCGCTGGAAGCGCCTCGATATTCTCATCGGCAACGCCGCCATGCTCGGCCCTTTGTCGCCCCTGCCGCATGTCGAGCCGAAGCGGTGGGAGCAGGTCATCTCCCTCAACCTCACCTCCAACTGGCGCCTCATCCGCTCTCTCGACCCCCTGCTCAGGCAGTCGGACGCCGGCCGCGCCGTGTTCATGTCGTCGGGCGCCGCCCGCACCATGTACGCCTATTGGGGGCCCTACTCGGTCTCGAAAAGCGGTCTCGAAACCCTGGTGCGCATCTACGCCGCCGAGACGGCGACCACGCCGGTTCGCGCCAACATCCTCAATCCCGGTCCGTTTCGCACGCGCATGCGGGCCGAGGCGGTCCCCGGCGAAGATCCCTCCGCCCTGCCGGCGCCCGAGGAGCTGTCGGCGGTGTTCCTGCCGCTGGTATTGCCCAACCTCGAAGCTCATGGTGAGATCTTCGACTTCCGGGACGGTAGGATCGTGAAGCGGACCCCATGAACGTCGCCATCGCCAAGGCGCTCGCCGAAGGCCGGCGCTCCGGCCACAAGATGACGTCCTATCCCGCCGATGCGCCCGCGGACATTGTCGACGCGATCGCCGTTCAGCAGGCCGTCACCCAGCAGCTCGGTTGGCGGCCCATCGGTTGGAAGGTCGGCTGCACGAGCGAGCAGGCCCAGAAATCCCTCAAGACCGATGGTCCGTTCTTCGGGCCCGTCTACCAGGAGCGGTCGTTCGTTTCCGGGGACTTCGTCGTGACGCGCGACGACAATTGGCGGGTGATCGAGCCGGAGATCGTTTTTCGCATGGGCCGCCGCCTCGAGCCGCGCGACAAGCCCTACGAGATAGACGAGGTGCTCGCCGCGGTCGCCGCCGTCCATCCCGGCATCGAGATCGTCAATCCGCGTCTGCCGCGCGGTTTCGACGACAGCGTTCCTTGGTACATCGCCGACGGGGCGCTCAACGACGCGATCATCCTGGGGTCGGCGTCGAAGCCGCTGCCGGCCGCCGCCTATCCGCAGATTGCCGCCGAGGCGACGCGCAACGGCGCTTTCGCCACCGACGGCCGGGGCGCCAACGCCCTGGGCGGGCCGGAGCGCGTCCTGCAGTGGCTCGCCAACGCGCTTTCCGAGAACGGCATGGCGCTCGAGGCGGACGCCATCGTGTCGACGGGAGTCATCACCGGTCTCTTCCGCGCCGACCTCGGCGACCGCATCACCGCGAGCTTCGGCGAGCTAGGAACGGTCACCGCGAGCTTTTGAGCGTCCCGCATAGGGGTTCTTGCCCTGGCGGAGATTGAGGCGGATCGGTACGCCTTCGAACCCGAAGTCGGACCTGAGCCCGTTGACCAGGTACCGGATGTAGGACCGCGGCACGTCGTCGGCATTGGAGCAGAAGATGACGAAGGTCGGCGGGCGCGCATTGGCCTGAGTCATGTAGCGCATCTTTATGCGCCGTCCGCCGGGAGCCGGCGGCGCATGCCGCTCCACGGCGGCGGCCAGCCATCGGTTGAGAGCGGCGGTGGCCACCCGCTTGTTCCACGCCTCGTAAGCCTTGAGGACCTCATCGAGCAGTCGGTCGAGACCGTTCCTCTGCAGCGCCGAGACCGTCACCAGCGCCACGCCGCTGACCTGGGTCAGCGTTTCCTTGAGGTCCTGCATCAGTTCCCGGCGCCGGCTGGCCTTGTCGTCGACGAGGTCCCACTTGTTGAGCGCGATGACCAGCCCCCGCCCCTCCTCCGCCACCAGGTCGGCGATCTGCAAATCCTGCTTCTCGAACGGCACCGTCGCATCGATCAGCAGTACGACCACTTCGGAGAAGCGGATCGCCCGCAGCGCATCCGCGACCGATAGTTTCTCGAGCTTCTCCGCGACCCGCGCCTTCTTGCGCAGTCCGGCCGTGTCCCAGATCCGGAAGTCACGGCCGCGATGGCTGAGTTCGGTCGCGATGGCATCTCGGGTCGTGCCCGGCTCGGCGCTCGTCAGCATCCGCTCTTCCCCGAGCATGGCGTTGACGAGTGTCGACTTTCCCGCATTCGGCTGGCCGACGATGGCCAGACGGATGGGTCGCTCGCCGGCAGCTGTCTCCGGCTCCGCTTCGATATCGGTCCCGGGAGCGGTGTCGAAGGTCCGCAGCACGTCGTAGAGTTCGTCCAGCCCTTCGCCATGCTCCGCCGACACGGCGATTGGCTCGCCGAGCCCAAGCTCGTAGGCCTCGTTCAGCCGCTCCCGGCCGGCGCGTCCCTCGGTCTTGTTGGCGAGCAGGACCACCGGCTTGCCGCTGCGGCGCAGGCGCTGGGCGAAATGCCTGTCCACCGCCGTCACGCCGTCGCGCATGTCGATCATGAACAGCGACACGTCGGCCTCGGCGACTGCCGTCTCCGTCTGGGCGCGCATTCGTTCGGCTAGGCTGTGCTCGTCTCCGAGATCGAGCCCCGCGGTGTCGACCAGGGTGAAGGCCAGCTCGCCGATGCGAGCCTCGCCCTCGCGCCGGTCGCGCGTCACCCCCGGCTGGTTGTCGACCAGGGCAAGCTTCCTGCCGACCAGGCGATTGAACAGCGTCGATTTGCCGACGTTTGGCCGGCCCACGATCGCGGCTTTGAACGCCATGGACGGGGCCCCGCTACCTCAGGGCGATGAGGTTGCCGTCGTCGGCGAGGACGTAGATCGTTCCGGAAGCGATGATGGGATCGATGTAGAACTTCCCGCCGAGATCGATTGTCGACAGCACCTCGCCCGTCTGTGCCGACACCATGACGAGCTGGCCCTCCGAGCTCACGGCGATCAGCTTGCCGCTTCCCATGACCGGTCCCGCCCATTTGCCGGCCGGCAGGTCCTTGATCCACCGGACGCCGCCCGACTTGCGCGAGATGGCGACGAGCTTGTTGTCGAGGGAGATGACGAAGACGTAGTCGCCCGCGACCCACGGCGTGTGCACGCCCGAGAATTCGCGCACCCATTGCCGCTGTCCGTTGCCGAGGTCGAAGCTTGCGAAGCTGCCTGAGTGGGAAATCGCGAAGACCTGGCCGCGGTCGATGACCGGCCGGGCGGCAATGTCGTTGAGATTGGCGAGCGACGAGCTGGTGTCGGTCGATGACAGCGTATCGGTCCACAGCGGTGCGCCCGAGGTCACGTGAAAGGCGGTGAGGTCTCCCGACGTCTGCGGCACGATCACCGCCTCGCCTTGGATGGCGGGCGACGTGCTGGCGATGACGGATGCCTGTTCGCCTACGCCCTGCGCCGTCCAGATCTCGCTGCCGTCGCTGGTCGACAGGCAGAACACCTGGTTCGCGACCGACGTGAACAGCAGCCGACCGTTGCTGACGGTCGGCGCGCCGCGCACGGGCGATCCGACCGTTTTGCGCCATTGGATGGCCCCCGAGCTTGCATCGAGCGCCAGCACCTCTCCGAAGGCGCTCGTCGCATAGACATGGCTGCCGTCGGAGGCGAGCCCGCCGCCGAAGGCGCCGCGCCCCTTCTTGCCGTCCGGCACCAGCGACCGCGTCCATGCGAGACCGCCGTTGTCGGCCGACAGCGCCCGGACGTTGGCTTCCGTGTCGAGGACGAAGATGCGCCCGCCCGCGACGATCGGGCTTGCCGTCAGCCGGCCGTCCCGGTTCGAGCCCTTGCCCGCGTGTACGGAGAAGGCGCGAACCGGCTGGCTGCCGATGGCCAGATTGTGCATGGCGTTCGATGCCGTGCCGCCCGGCTGCATCCAGTTCGGATTGGTCTCGGCCGCCGGGATGACGACCGGATCGGAGGTTATGGCTCCGTCGCTCTTGTCCTGCGCCGATTGCAGGACGCTTTCGCGCTGGCCGGGGAGGACGGTGTCCTTGTCGCCGAAATCGAGAAGCTTGCCGACCGACGTGCCGCATCCGGAAAGGACGAGACATAGGGCCAGGACTGCCAATCGTTGTCGTTCCATCGCCGTTCCGTTCGCTTGGATCACTGCACCGCAGGCTGCGGCTTGTCGAGGCGCGGGGCCAGCAGCGAGATGAGCGCCATCGCTCTTTGCCGCAGGTTGGGTGGAGCCTCGGGGTCGCTGAGGATCTCGTTCATGAACTTGTCGGCCGTGAGATAGTCTCTGGTTCGGTAGGCGGCGAGCCCGAGGATCTCGCGCGCTTCGTTGCGCCACGGCGAATTGGCGGTGTTGAGATCGCCGACCCGGGTCGTGAGGTCGGCCGCCGGCGCGGTGTCGATGAGCAGCAGGGCGGCACGCACCCGGGCGGCGTCGCGCGTTCCCGGATCGAGCTTGGGGTCGGCGGCCACGGAGTCATATGCTTTCACCGCCTCGTCGATCTTCCCGGCTGCGCCGAGATTGGCCGCCGCCTCGAGCCGCGCGAGCAGCGCGTAGCCCACATGCGGCCCGCTCGCGAGCTCGTTCAGCCGCTTGGCGGCTTCGTCCTTCTTCCCTTCGGTATCGAGCCGCACGGCCGCGAAATAGGCCGCCGCACCGTCTTCCGCCTGTCTCTGTTCGTAGTATTGCCAGCCCTTGTAGGCGGCCACGCCACCAAACACGATGACGACTCCGGCGATGATGAAGTTGCCCCACCGCTTCCACAGATTCTCGAGCTGCTGGCGGCGAACCTCCTCGTCGACCTCGCGAAATAGGGATTCATCGGTCACGGGTGCAAGCTCCCAGCGGAAATCGGCGGTAGGCCCTCTTTATCGTCGAGCCGGTAGAACAGGTGGGCGGCCAAATCAAGGCAAATCGACCGGTCGCGCCCGGGCACCTACGGCAGCACTTCGAACCAGGACTGGCAGCCGGCTGCAAAATGCTCGGCGACCGCGCTCGCGATCAGCCATCGTCCCGGATTGTCGGCGATGAACAGGACCTTCACCGGTTCGAGCGGCAGGGCCACGAACGTGTCGTGCCAAAGAGGTTGGTCGAGCTTCCGGCCGCCGCGCTCGATGAGCCAGGCGGCGTGACCATGGATGTGCAGCACCTGGGGAACCCGCGTGATGTTGTCGACCGTGACGGCGACGGTGACGCCGGACCGGACGCGGAACATCGGCTCCGGCGCCAATCCCGCCGAGCCGTTGACCGCGAAGTGCAGGCCTCGCCGTCTCAGCTCCGCCATGGGCATGCGGACACCGCCGAGCATCGCTTCCGAAACGCGGCTGTTGACGCCGCCCTCGATCGTATATGCCGCATCCGTCACGGCGGAAACGTTGAAGTAGTCGGCGACGGCGTTCCGCTGCAGTCCGGGAAATGGTGCCGCACGTGGTTTCGCCGCTCTGTCGGCGACGAGGCGCGCCAGCGGCAGCGTCCTGCCGTCGCCGTCGAGCATGGCGAGGATCGAACGCACGCCCGCGGCGTCGACGATCGCGTCGGCCCGCTGGCCCGGCGCCAGTGTCAGCGGCCCGTCGAACGGCATCGGTGTGCACGGTTGTCCGTCGAAGGCGATCAGCGCCGCTCCCGCCGCATCGAGGGTCAGTGTGAAGCGCCGCGCGTTGGCGGCATTGAGGAATCGCAGCCGGCAGAAACGCCCGACCTGCAGGTCGATCGTCGGCAGGACCCGCCCGTTGACCGTGATGGCCGCTCCGAGACGTCCCTGCCCCTCGGCGAGGCTGGCATCGCCGAATGCAGCCTCGTCCAGTCCGCCTTCGGCATCGAGCCGCCAGTCGTCGACGATGATGGGAACGTCGTGAAGGTCGGGATTGGCCTCCCGCTCGTCGACCACCAGCATTCCGTAGAGCCCGCGCTCGCGCTGCTCGGCGCCGCCGAAAAGAGAGTGGTACCAGAACGTTCCGGCGTCGGGCGGGCTGAAAACGTAGTCGAAGCTGCCGCCGGGCGGAACCGGATCCTGGGTGAGCGGCGAACCGTCCATCGCGTTGGGCAGCCGGACGCCGTGGAAATGCAGCGCCGTGGGAACGTCGAGCCCGTTAACGAGGCGCAGGCGCAGCGTCTCGCCCTGCCGGCCGCGCAGAAGCGGGCCCGGGATCGTTCCCTCATAGCCCCAGAGCCTGGAGCGTTGCCCCCATGGCAAGCTGGAGCTCGCCGCGCCGGCGTGCAGCGTGACGAATCCTTCGTCCGCCGCAGCGCGAGCCTGCGGCCGGGCGGCAAGGAGTGCGAGGCCGCCCGACAGAACGGCGCGGCGCGAGACTGCGTTCATTGCGTGACCGGCACAAAGCGGCGTCGCGGCCGGCGATCTAGTCCTCGGCCTTCATCGAATAGGTGTTCTCAGGTCCCGGAAACCGACGCGCACGAACCTCGCGCGCATAGGCGTCGATCGCCTGCTCGATCGCCTGTCCAACCTTGCCGAACTCCTTGACGAATTTGGGGACGCGCGGCGACAGGCCGAGCATGTCCTCCATGACCAGGATCTGTCCGTCGCAATTGGGAGAGGCGCCGATGCCGATCGTCGGAATCGCGACCTGGGCGGTGATGCGCGCGGCAAGCGGTTCGGCGATCGCCTCCAGGACGACGGCGAAGGCGCCCGCCTCGGCAACCGCACGGGCGTCGTCCTCGAGCGCCTGCCACTGGCGTTGCGACCGGCCCTGGGTTTTGAAGCCGCCGAGCATGTTGATGTATTGAGGGGTAAGGCCGATATGGGCCATGACCGGGATGCCGCGGTCGGTGAGGAACCGCACCGTGTCGGCCATGCGCCGTCCGCCCTCGATCTTCACCGCGCCGCACTGGGTCTCCTTGATGACCTTGGCGGCGTTGTGGAATGCTTGAGAGGGACTCTCCTCGTAGGACCCGAACGGCATGTCGACGACGACCAGTGCCCGCTTGGCGCCGCGGACGACCGCTCGCCCGTGCATGATCATGAGCTCCAGCGGCACCGGCAGCGTCGTTTCGAAGCCGTGCATGACCATGCCGAGTGAATCACCGACGAGCAGGAAGTCGACGAACCGGTCCGCGATGGTGGCGGTGTGGGCGTGATAGGCGGTCAGCGCGACGATCGGCTCGCCGCCCTTTCGGGCCGCAATGTCCGGCGCTGAGATGCGCATTGGCGAGGGGGAAGCCGGCATGGACGGGCGAAACGCCTCCTACGGCATCGCACCATATGGTCGCGGCTTTCGCGCCGCAACATGAAAGCGTGGCCTTCAATTTGGCTGTTTACATCCCGTCGGAAACCCTTGCGACTCAACCGTGTTAACACCTAACAACGGTTAAAAGTCGTCATAAAAAGATGCCTTAAATCGGCCCATTTCGACGCCGAGTTTGACCAGAGGACGGACAACAGTGGGGATGCATTCATGAAACCGACGCTGATTTTGGTCGGCGCCGACAAGGGCGGCGTTGGCAAGACGACAATTTCGCGTGCGTTGTTGGACTATGTGGCGCGCAAGAACATCATGGCCCGCGCCTTCGACACTGAAAATCCCCGCGGGACGCTGCATCGCTTCTACCCCGGAATCACCGAGGTCATTGACCTTCACAACGTCGCGGATCAGATGAAGATCCTCGACACGCTCGACACCGCCAACGTTCGGCTCACCCTCGTCGACCTCAAGGCCGGCAACCTGTCCATGGCTCTCGATACGTTCGAGAAGATCGGCGTGCTCGAAGCGGCACGCGCCGGATATTTCGATCTCGGCCTCGTGCATGTCATCGGGCCGGCCATCGCCTCGATGGACGAGATCGGCGAAGTCGCGAAATACATCAGCGGGCTTGACTACGTCCTCGCCCGCAACTTCATCAACGAGACGAACTTCTTCGAGTGGGATCCCAAGACCCATAAGCGCTACTTCGCCCGCGTCAAGGACCAGACCGAGATCGACGTTCCGAAGCTCAACGAAATGGCCTCTGAGCAGGTCGATCTCGCCGGCGTGACGTTCAGGGACTTCATCGACAACCGGTTGCCCGACGGCTCGGCGGGAACCTTCTCGTTCGTTCTGCGCGGGTATGTGCGTCGCTGGTGCTATGAGATTGATCAGGAATTCGAGCGACTCAATCTTATCCAGAACCTCATTCACCAGGGGCGTACCGCGACGCCTGCTGCGGCGGAGTAGCAAGACGACCAGGCACGGTCCGGGGATCGAGGCCCCGCCCCGGACCGAACCTCCGCGCCCTCACGGCGCATCGGGGCACACGTGATGACTCCGAAGATTCAAGTCGTCTGCTCCGACCAGGCGCGCAACGGCAAGACGCTCGTGACGCGCCTGCTGTCGGACTACCTGTCCCTGATCGGCCGCGAGCTCACCGTCTTCGACGCCGAGTTTCCCCATAGCGGCGTGCGCACGTTCCTGCCCGAGCGCACCCGGCTCGTCGACGTCAGCAAGATCGGCGGCCAGATGACCATGATCGACAGCATTCTCGGGACACCGCCGCACGACTATGTCATCGACCTGCCCGCCCGCCTCCTCGCCGACACCTTTCACCTCTTCGACCAGATCGACTTCGCCGGCGAGGCCCGACGCCAGGGCTTCTACGTGCTCGTCTACTACATCGTCGACCGACCATTCGCATCGCTGCGCATGGCGCGCCAGATCTTCAACAGCGGCCAGATGGACCGCTTCGTGCCCGTCCGCAACGAGGCGGTGGGCCACGTCAGCGACCATTGCAACGTCGTCAACCTCTATGGCGAGCTCACCCAGTATGGCGAGATCGAGCTGCCCGTGCTCGAGCGCGGCATCGTGCAGTTCACGGAGCAGCGCGGATTCTCGTTCTGCTCTTTCCTGCTCAACCGCTACACCCACGTGCCGCAGCCATTGCGGGCGCCGTTGCGCGCTTTCCTGAACGATCTGTTCGCCCAGATCCGCGCCATTCATGGCCTCGCCGAGGCTCAGGGCCTGCGCCGGATGGGTTTGGTTTGAGCGGGCTGCAATAGCCGGCGCACCGCGGCCAGGCGATCCCGTTTTGCGGGGATCGGGCTGGCTGCGGTGTGCTGGAACGCTCGATGAATTGAAACGCGTACGCTACGCGCCGCGGCGGACCACCCGCACGATCAGCAGGACGATGACGGCGCCGATCGCAGCCGATATGATGGCCGCGACGATGCCCCCGCCGAGGCTGATGCCGAGCGCGGGAAAAAGTAGACTTGCGACGATCGCGCCGACGATGCCGACCACGATGTCGCCGACCAGACCAAACCCCGAACCCTTGACAACTTGCCCTGCGAGCCAGCCCGCAATGGCACCCACGACCAACGCTACGATGAGCGCTTCAAGAGTCATATTAAGTCCTCCTGGTTTCAGACGAGGCGCACTGTAACTGATTCGCCTTGCAAAATCATTGACTTGCGCTGTCGTCTAGCTTTGGGGCTTGAGAACACGCCAGCAAGGCCGGAGATTTTTGGCGGACTTGCGCGGAAAACGAGCCGCTCGGCGCCAATCCACGCGATCTTCGATCGCCACGATATCCAAGTCGATCGCCAGATTATGAGAAGCGACCCCGCATGAAAGGTCCTCCCTCAGTTGGCGGGCTGGGTTTGCGACTTGGCGAAAGGTGCATTAGATTTTGATGAACTATCCTCATAGCGGACGCCCCAGATGGAAGATTCTTCTACGAGCGGATTGGACCGAACTGATCTGAAGATACTGCGCCTCCTCCAGACCGACGGTCGCCTCACGAATGCCGAGTTGGCGCTGCGCGTCAACGTAAGCCCGGCCACATGCCACCGGCGAACGCAGCGGCTATTCGAGGAAGGCTACATCAATGGCGTGAGAGCGCAGATAGCACCGGAAGCCGTGGGCCTGGGTGCCCTTGTGATGGTTGGGGTCGTTTTGGATCGCTCGACACCCGAAAGCTTTGCTGCGTTCGAGGAGGCGGTTCTCCGGATAAAGGATGTCCTTGATTGCAGCCTCGTCGCGGGCGAGTTCGACTACCTCTTGAAGATTCGCGTTCGGGACATTGCGGACTTCAACAAGCTGCACGGCGAGCAATTGATCGGCCTTCCGGGAGTGCGGCAAACGCGCACCTTCTTCGTCATGAAGGGAGTGAAGGACAACGGACCGCTGGCATTCTGATGATCGCGTTTCAGCCGTCCCGGTAGTAGTAGCTGTAGCCGTTCAGCGCCGGCGCTCCGCCTAGATGCGCGTACAAGACCTTTGAGCCTTCGGGGAAGAAGCCCTTGTGCGTCAGGTCGATGAGACCCTGCATCGATTTTCCTTCGTAGACGGGGTCGGTGATCATCGCTTCCATGCGGGCCGCAAGGCGAATGGCCTCGTTGGTCTCTTGCGAAGGCACGCCATAGGCCGGATATGCGTAGTCGGGGTTGATGACGATCTCGTCGTCGCGGACGGCGCGGCCCAATTTCACGAGGTCAGCGGTGCCGTCGACGATCTGTCGCACTTGGGCGCGGGTTCGCTCGAGAGTCCCGGACGCGTCGATGCCGATGACGGTATGTGCCCGACCTTGTGCGGCGAAGCCAACGACCATTCCACCTTGTGTCGACCCTGTTACGACGCAGACGATGATGTAATCGAAAGCGAACCCGAGCTCTCGCTCCTGTTGGGCCACCTCTTCGGCAAAACCGACATAGCCGAGTCCGCCATATTTGTGCACCGAGGCGCCGGCCGGAATCGCATATGGCTTGCCGCCCGCATCCCTGACCGATTGGATCGCATCTTCCCAACTGTTGCGAATGCCGATATCGAAGCCGTCGTCTACGAGCCTGCTGTCGGCTCCCATCAGCCGGGTCATCAGAATGTTGCCGACGCGGTCGTACACCGAGTCGTAGTGAGGCACCCACTTTTCCTGAATCACGACGCACTTCATGCCGATCTTGGCTGCGGTCGCAGCGACCATGCGGGTGTGGTTGGACTGAACCCCACCGATGGAAACCAACGTGTCGGCGCCTGATGCGATGGCATCCGGCACGATGTATTCGAGCTTTCTCAGCTTGTTGCCGCCCATGGCAAGCCCTGAATTGCAGTCGTCGCGCTTGGCGAAGATCTGCACCTTATCGCCGAGTGCCTTGCTCAACCGGGGAAGATGCTCGATCGGCGTTGGGCCGAAAGTAAGCGGGTAGCGTTCGAAACTCCTCAGCAGGGACATCTCGGACTCCATGATGGCCGTGGTGCCGCATCATAAGCCAACGGCCGGGAAAGGTGTTCTCATACGGCGGATCGAACGGCCGCTACGATGCTCCGATTGGTGTTCGCTCTGCGGGCTCCGTTGCATCGAGAGGCGGTCGGATGGAAGAATCTTCCAATGCGGGATCATTCCCACTCGATCGTGCCGGGCGGCTTCGAGGTGACGTCGTAGACGACGCGGTTGACGCCCCGGACCTCGTTGATGATGCGCGTCGCCGTGGCGGCGAGGAACGCATGGTCGAAGGCAAAGCTGTCCGCCGTCATGCCGTCCGTCGACGACACGGCCCTGAGTGCCAGGACGGAATCATAGGTCCGGTAGTCGCCCATCACGCCGACGCTGCGCACCGGCAGCAGGACGGCGAAGGCCTGCCAGATCGCGTCGTAGAGCCCGGCCTTGCGGATCTCGTCGAGGAAGATGTGATCGGCCTTGCGCAGAATGTCGAGCTTCTCCCGGGTCACCTCTCCGGGAACGCGGATGGCAAGCCCCGGCCCCGGAAATGGGTGCCGCCGCACGAAATGCTCGGGCAGCCCGAGCTCTCGCCCGAGCGCCCGGACTTCGTCCTTGAACAGTTCCCTGAGCGGCTCCACCAGCTTCATGTTCATCCGCTCGGGAAGTCCGCCCACATTGTGATGCGACTTGATCGTGACGGACGGTCCGCCGGCGAAGGAAACGCTCTCGATGACGTCCGGATAGAGGGTGCCTTGTGCGAGGTAGGCGGCCCCTCCCGCCTTTGTCGCCTCTTCCTCGAACACCTCGATGAACAGCCGGCCGATGGTCTTCCGCTTCGCCTCGGGATCGGTGACGCCGTCGAGCTCGTCCAGGAACAGCCGGCTCGCGTCGACGTGGACGAGTGGAATGTTGTAGGCCTCGCGGAAGAGCCGCACCACTTCCTCCGCCTCGTCGAGGCGCATCAGTCCGTGGTCGACGAAGATGCAGGTGAGCTGTTCGCCGATGGCTTCATGGATCAGGACCGCCGTCACCGCGCTGTCCACCCCGCCGGAAAGGCCGCAGATGACGCGCTCGAAGCCGACTTGCTTCTTGATTCGGTGGATCGCGTCCTGCCGATAGGACGCCATCGACCAGTTCGGGCGGCAGCCGCAGATCTCGATGACGAAGTTCTTCAGAAGCCGCGCGCCGTCCGGAGTGTGGACGACCTCGAGATGGAACTGCGTGCCGTAGAACTGGCGCTTCTCGTCGCAGATGGCCGCGAACGGCGCGCCCTCCGAGACCGCCGCCACGTGGAAACCCGGCGGCAGGCCAACGACCCGGTCCCCGTGGCTCATCCATACCTGGTGCCGCTCGCCGGCGCTCCATACTCCGTCGAATAGCGCGCAGGCCGCCTTGACCTCGACATAGGCGCGTCCGAATTCGCGGTGGTCCGAAGGCTCTACCCGTCCCCCGAGCTCGGCGCACATCGTCTGCTCGCCGTAGCAGATGCCGAGCACCGGCACCCCGCGCCGGAAAACCGCGCTTGGAGCCGCCGGGCTCTCCCGCTCGTGGACCGAGGCCGGACCGCCGGACAGAATGATGCCCTTGAGCCCGTCACGCTCGAGCGCCTGTCCGGCATGGTTGAAGGGAACGATCTCGGAATAGACGCCCGCCTCGCGCACGCGCCGCGCGATGAGCTGCGTGAGCTGGGAGCCGAAGTCGATGATGAGGATGCGGTCGGTCGTCATTGCGAGGGATTAACGATTTCGCCTCGCCCCCGCAAGCCCCCTAACGGGCGAGTCCACCGGCCTCGAGCCAACCGCACATCCGGTCGACGGCGGCGGCGAGGTTCGCATCGATGACATGCAGGAAGCGCATCCAGTCCCCGGCCCCTTTGAGCGGCGCACGTCCGTCGGAAATGCCCCTGAGCCCGATGAATGCGCTGCCCTCGAGCATGGCGGCCCGCAGGACGGCATAGGATTCCATGTCCACCATGTCGGCATCGATCTCGTCGTAGTGGTCTCCCGACACGATTCGCGCGCCGGTCGACAACGTCGCCGCGGGTATCTCAGGTACGCGCAGCGGCACCTCGATGACGGCCGGAAGGCCGAGAAACGGCGTCTCGCCTTTGGCGAAGCCCAGCGGCGATGCGTCCATGTCGCGGTAGGAGACACACTCGGCCTGGTAGACCGCGGTTTCCCGGAGCGTCCGCGACCCGGCTGATCCAAGGCTGACAACGAGATCGGGCGACCGGCCACGGCTCCGCAGCTGCGCGAGCGCCCTTGCCGTGCTGATCCCCGCCTCGACCGGGCCGACGCCCACCATGAACGGCGTGAACCGGCGCTGGAGCTCGGGACCGAATTCGGCCGTCGTCGCCATGGCGAACAGGATCCGCCGTCCGGCGATCGTTTCCGAGGGCGGATCGAGGTTCATCTCGTTGCCCTCACGTCGATTTCACAAGGAGGGCGATGAAGAACCCGTCCGTCGCGTGGCTGCGCGGTGTCAGCAGCAGAGTATCGGTAGCTCCATCGGCAGAGGTCGGCACGTTTTCCCCGATGGCATCGCGCCAGGCCTTGGCGATCGGCACTTGGCGAAACGCGGCATGGCGATCGAGGAAGGCGCGGACCTGATCTCCGTTCTCCTCCGGCAGCACCGAACAGGTGATGTAGGCGAGTTTGCCGCCGGGACGGACGAGGTCGGCACCGCGATCGAGAACCGCCGTCTGCTCCTCCATTCGCCTGCGCAGTGCTTCCGGCCTGAGCCGCCATTTCCCGTCGGGCTTTCGCCGCCATGCCCCCGAGCCCGAGCACGGCGCATCGACGACCACGATGTCCATTCGCCCGTTCAGCAGGTCGAGGCGGCTTTCCTCGTCGGCCGGAATGACCTGTACGTTGCGGGCTCCGGCCCGCTTCAGCCGGTCGAATATCGGGCGCAGTCGGAGCCGGTCGCTGTCATAGGCGAGGATCTGGCCGCGATTGTCCATGGCGGCGGCGAGCGCCAAGGTCTTGCCTCCCGCACCGGCGCAGATGTCCGCGACCTGCAGTCCCGCCTGCGCGCCGCACAGCAGTGCCGCGGCCTGCGATCCCTGGTCTTGAACCTCGAACCATCCCTTGGCATGCGACGGTTCCGCCTCGACATTCGGCAGCCGTCCGTCGACTGCCGGCGGCGCAATCCGGATGCAGGTGGGCGTGAGAGGGCCCTGAACGGCCCCGAATTTCGCAAGCGCTGCCAGGACCTTGTCCCGCGACGCCTTGATGAGGTTGGCCCTCAGGTCGAGCGGTGCCCGCAGGCTGAGCGCCGCTCCCTGCTCCGCCCGATCGTCGCCGAAGGCGCGCTTGAACGATGCGTCCAGCCATTCCGGATAGTCCCCCGCGATCCACGGCGCGTCCGTCCGGGCCGGGTCACGCAGCCGCGCGAGCTCCGCATCGCTCAGCGCGCCCGGCCCGTGCTGCTCCGTGACAAGCGCGCCGATCTCCTCGCTGTCGAGCTTCCACGCCCAACGCAAGGCGCCGAGCACGATCCCGCGCGGTCGATCGTCCTGCATGGCATGGGCGAGGGATTGTTTCCGCCGAATGCCGTCGTAGACGAGGTTGCCGATGGCCGAACGGTCTCCCGCGCCGGCGAACCGATGCCGCGAGCCCCAGTCCTTCAGCGCCTCGGCGATGGGGCGCGAATGTCCCAGGACCTCGGAGACGACTTCGATTGCCGCCGCGACCCGGCCTCCGCTGCGCATTCGCGTCAGGCCCGCGCCAGGGCCATGTGGACGCCGAGGCCGGCTAGGATGGTCCCGCCGGCCACGCGGATCAGCCGCTGGGCGCGCATCGACTTCTTGAACGTCGCGACCACGAGGCCGGCGATGAACACCACCACGCAGTCGACGGCCGTGAAGCTCACGTTGACGAACGTGCCGAGGATCAGGAGCTGGACCGGAATCGGAAGCGCGGCATGGACGTCGGCGAACTGCGGAAGGAAGGCTATGAAGAACAGCGCCGTCTTGGGGTTGAGAACCTCGACTGCGATGCTGTCGAGGAAGACGCGCCGCGTGGATTTCCGGGCCGGCGGCGGGGCCGCGGGGGCAGTGTCGGTCCGCGTGCGGATGATGGAGATGCCGAGCCAGACGAGATAGATGGCGCCCGCCACCTTGATCGCGACGTAGAGCTCCGGCACGAGCTGGAAGACAACGGACAGGCCGGCCGCCGCCGCGCCGACATGCGCCATGCCGCCGACATGCAGGCCGGCGACCGCAACGAGACCGCGACGCCGGCCGTGCGCCATCGTCTGCGCCGCCGTGTAGAGAATGCCGGGGCCGGGAAGCGTCGCGAAGATCAGGGTTGCGATGACAAACGGCAGCAACGTTTCGAGGCCGGGCATGCTACGCTCCGCTCGTGAACACGCGCGCCGCGAACCACAGCCACATCAGCGTCAGCGTGAAGGCCGAGGCGGCAAAGGCATAGAATCGGTGCCGCACGTAGTTCGAGCCCATGTGGATGTAGGTGTGCACGAAGCGCGTTGCGACGAAGATCCAGGCGAGGATCAGCTCGACGGGCCCGGCGACGCCGATCGCCAGGATGAAGGCGACGACGGCGTAGAACAGCACAGGCAGCTCGAACTGGTTGCGGTAGTTGTTGGCGCGCTTGCGCAGTTCGTCCGGCCATTTCTCCGAGTCGAGCGCGATGTCCCTCACCTTGACCTCACCCCGGCGCACCGACGCGACCCGGGCGAAGCCCAGCGAGAACACGGAGATGAAAATCATCGTCACATGCGCGAAGACGGGGACGAGCAGGAGCTTTTCGTACGACAAGGGCTACTCCTGGTGCTGGTAGTTCGGCGCCTCGCGCGTGATCATGACGTCGTGGACGTGGCTTTCCCGCAAGCCGGCTCCGGAGATCTTGATGAACTGGGCGCGGTCCTGCAGCTCCTTGAGGTTCGCTGCACCCGTATATCCCATGGCGGCCCTGAGTCCTCCCGTCAGCTGGTGGATCACGTTGGCCACCGTGCCCTTGTAGGCGACCTGGCCTTCGATGCCCTCGGGCACGAGCTTGAGCTGGTCGTTAACGTCCTGCTGGAAATAGCGGTCCGCCGAACCTCGTGCCATGGCGCCGACCGACCCCATGCCGCGGTAGGATTTGTAGCTTCGCCCCTGGTAGAGATAGACCTCCCCCGGGCTCTCGTCGGTGCCGGCGAGGAGCGATCCGACCATCACGCAGTCGGCCCCGGCCGCCAGTGCCTTGGCGAGATCGCCGGAAAACTTGATGCCTCCGTCGGCGATGACGGGAACTCCGGACTTCGCGGCCGCTTCGACGCTCTCCATGATTGCCGTGAGCTGCGGCACGCCGACGCCCGCGACGATGCGCGTCGTGCAGATCGATCCTGGACCGATGCCCACCTTCACCGCATCGGCACCGGCGTCGATGAGCGCCCTGGTCGCTTCTGCCGTGGCGACGTTGCCGGCGATGAGCTGCACGCTGTTCGATTTCCGCTTGATGCGTTTCACCTGCTCGATCACGTGGATCGAATGGCCGTGGGCGGTATCGACGACGATGGCGTCGGCGCCCGCGTCGATGAGGCGCTCGGCCCGCTCGAATCCCTTGTCGCCCGTACCGGTCGCGGCGGCCACCCTGAGGCGCCCCTGCTCGTCCTTGGTTGCGTCGGGATGATGCGCCGCCTTTTCCATGTCGTTGACGGTGATGAGTCCGACGCAACGATAGCCGCTGTCGACGACGATCAGCTTTTCGATCCGGTGCTTGTGGAGAAGTCGCTTCGCCTCCTCGCGGTCGACGCCCTCGTCGACGGTGATGAGCTTGCGGGTCATCAGTTCTCCGACCTTCTGGTTGAGGTCGGTGGCAAACCGAACGTCGCGGTTCGTGATGATGCCGACCAGCTTTCCGCTCTCGTCGACCACCGGGATGCCGGAGATGCGGTGCCTTTCCTTTAGCGACAATACGTCGGCGAGGGTGGCGTCGGGCCCGATGGTGATCGGGTTGACGACCATGCCGCTCTCGAAGCGCTTCACCTGGCGGACGTGGTCGGCCTGGTCGGCCGGTTCCATGTTGCGGTGGATCACGCCGATGCCGCCGAGCTGCGCCATGGCGATGGCCAACCGCGACTCGGTAACCGTGTCCATGGCCGCCGACAGGATGGGAATGGAAAGTTCGACCGCCCTGGTGAGCATCGTGCGCGTCGTGACTTCGGCCGGCAGCACCGACGATGCTCCCGGCTTGAGGAGGACGTCATCGAAGGTCAGGTATTCCGGAAATGCTGAATTGTTGGGCTTGGCCATGGCCAACTCCGTTGGGCGCGCCGACTGTCGAGACGGCTTTGAACGACGTGGGTTGGCGGCTGTCTTTAACCTGCCGGAAGGTCCCCGTCCATGGCTCTTTTTGGCGGGTCCACAGTGGCTTCCGAAGGTTAACGGCGCAGCGCAAATTGAGCTGGCGCACTTAAGCCGGCGGCATGTTTTCGGAGGTAGAAAGCAAGTCTGCCGACGACGGGGGCCCCTGGATGCCCCACTTTGAACGGAGACCACATGTCCGCACCGCGTATCCTGATCATCGATGACGACGTCCACTATGCCGAGCTTGCCTCGACGTTCCTTCGCCTGTCGGGCTTCGGAGACGGTGTCGTCGACCATGCCTACACGATGGACGCCGGCCTGCGTCGCCTTCGCGAATGCGTTCCCGATATCGTTCTCCTGGACAATCGGCTGCCGCCGGAGACTGACTTCCGATCCGGCCTGCAGGCCTTGCGCGAGGCGGGCTTCGACGGACCGGTGGTCGTCCAGTCGGCCTGCACTGCCGACGACGTTTTCAGCGATGCGCGGCGTCTCGGAGCCGCCGAGGTCATCGACAAGTTCCACATGAACGACGAGCTGCTCCTCTCTCTGCTCAGGCGCCATGCGCCGAACAGTCTGAATTGACGGGAGGAACGGGGACCGGAGGCGGCACCCGCCGGTGAAGGTTGCGTCGGCGGCGGGGAGGCCATAATTTTGCTTCGCTGAATCGCGGAGCCTTGCTTTGTGGATTGATCGCCGACTGCCCTCCCTGCAGCGCCACCGCCTGTTCGGGTTCGCGGCCGCGGCCATGCTGGTCGCCATCGCCACGTTCATCCGCCTTGCCTTCCCGCACCTGCCGCCTTTCCTCACCTTTTATCCCGCCGTCCTGCTCAGCGCCTTTCTCGGCGGCCGCTACGCCGGGAGCGCCGCCGTCGCAACAAGCGCGCTCATCGTCTGGTTGCTGTTCATTCCGCCCGGGGAGACTTTCGACTATTGGACCGGTGCGACCTTGTTGGGCTTCATCATCGTCGGCGCGCTGACGATCGCCGTGGTCGACCTGCTCGACGATGCCATCCGCCGGCTGCAACGGGAGCGTGAGAGGCTGCAGCTTGCCCTCCGGGCCGGCGGCGCCGCCGCCTGGGAATGGACGCTTCCCGATCAACTCAAATGGGACCGCAATTTCTTCGAGCTCCTCGGGCTCGATCCCGACAGCGACCGCCCGTCGCCGGAGCTTTTTCTATCCCGCATCCATCCCTCCGACCGGAAGAAGATCGAGGACAGCACGGTGACCATCAGGGCCGGAGGTGTCCCGCGGGAGAGCGACGAGTTTCGCATCATCCGCCCCGACGGGCGGATCGTGTGGCTCGATCATCACCGCACCCTTCACGTGGACGACGCCCGCCGTATCCTCGGCATTACCCAGGACATCACCAGGCGCAAGGAATCGGAACAGCGCATTCGCGAGCTGATGCGTGAGCTCGCTCACCGAGTGAAGAACCAGTATGCCGTGATCCTCGCGATGATCAGGGAAACCGCCAACCAGACGGCCGACCCGCACGACTTTCAGCGGGTAGTCCAGCAGCGCATCGCGGGTCTTTCGAAATCCCACGACCTTCTCGTCAACGGCGAGTGGCGCGGTGCCACCATCGACGAGCTGCTCCGGGCCCAGATCGAGCCGTTCGGCTCAGCCGACCGATGCCTCGCCTCGGGGCCGCCGGTGGTGCTGATGCCGGCCGCCGTTCAGTATCTCGGCATGGCGTTCCTGGAGCTTGCCACCAATTCGGCGAAGCACGGCGCCCTGTCGGTCCCGCGCGGCCGGATCGAGGTCGACTGGTCGCTGGCGCCGGGGAGCGACGGCGCTCAGGGACTGCGCCTCACCTGGAGGGAAGTCGGCGGGCCGCGTGTCGAGGCGACGGCGCAGCGCGGCTTCGGACGCCAGGTCCTCGAGCGATTGACGCCCTCGGCGCTTGACGGCCACGCGCGCCTCGATTTTTCAAGCAACGGCATCGTCTGGTCGCTCGAGGCGGGCGACACCGCCATCCTGCAATGACGACGCCGCCGGTTCCATGAACCGGCGGCGCCCGTGATGTCGGCAGTCCTTACTGGTTCGCGCAATCCTGCGTGTTCGGATCGCACTGCTCCTGTTTCTTCGCGGGCTGCTCGGTAGGCTTTCGGCTGCCGGCTGGTCGGCGGGTGGCTCGAGGGCCTGCTCGCCGCTTTGCTCGCCTTCGGCAGGCTTCTTTTCTTCCGTCGCCTGCTGCTCGCCTTTGGCGGGCTTCTTTTCTTCAGCCTGCTGCTCGCCTTCGGCCGGCTTCTTTTCTTCCGTTGCCTGCTGCTCGCCTTCGGCGGGCTTCTTTTCTTCGGTCGCCTGCTGCTCGCCTTCGGCCGGCTTCTTTTCTTCAGGCCTGCTGCTCGCCTTCGGCGGGCTTCTTTTCTTCGGTCGCCTGCTGCTCGCCTTCGGCGGGCTTCTTTTCTTCAGCCTGCTGCTCGCCTTCGGCGGGCTTCTTTTCTTCAGCCTGCTGCTCGCCTTCGGCGGGCTTCTTTTCTTCGGTCGCCTGTTCGGTTGCCGGCTGCCCGCCTTCGGCTGCGGGCTGCTCGCCCTGTGCGGCCTCGCCCTTGGGCTCGGTCGTCGCACCGCCTTCGGCGGCCGACTCGGTCGCGCCTTCCTCGGGCGCGATACCCTTGGCTTCGCGCTCCTTGGCGACGTCTTCGACCTTCTTGACTTCCTTCGGCTTCGCCTCGGGCTCGTCCTGGACTTCGGCGTTGAAGATGGCGACAGTGTTGTCGTCCGCCTTCCCGGCCGATTCCGGTTTGTCCGCCGCCCGCTCCTCGTGGATCACGACCTTCTTCTCGGTCTTCTCCTCGATGAAGTTCACGTTGATCACGTTGTTGACGACGATGTTGTTCTCGATCCGGACGGGCTCGATCTCGCCGCGCGAGATCACGCGCCTGACCCGGTCGCGATCCCGGACGATGTGCCCGGACAGATCGACTTCGAGGAACGCGCTGACCGGCACGACCTGCCAGTAGTAATCCGGCATGGTGTCGATCGAGATCGAGATGCTGACGTCGTCACCGCGGCCGGGCGGCAGAGGCGCCCAAGCGACGGACTCGTCGTCGCGGCTCCAGGCCACCCATGCGGGCGCCCAGCGCCGGCCCGGAACCCAGTACCAGCCGATGTCGCGCGCATAACCCCAGCGGCCGTAGTGGTACGTCGCCCAGCCGAACCGCTCGTTCGATACCCAAAGCCAGCCGTGCCGCTTCGTGTACGCCCAGTGCCCGCGTGTATAGGGCCGCCAATGGGCGTCCTCGATGTCGGGCACCCAAACCCAGCGGTCGCGATAGGAGATCCAGCTGCCATAGGGCTCGAGCCGGTCATAGAACGTATTGATGCTGATGCTGACCGATACGTCGGCAGCCGCCTGGGCTTGGGAAAACAGCGGAAAAGGGAATGGTTCGATAGCGGCCGTGGCGAAAAGTATCCCGGTGGCCGCCGCCGACCCAAGGAGGAATGGCTTGAAGCGCATTTTAGTCTCCTTCGTCAGTGGACGTGATGCTGATTGACGAAGGTATGAACACATCCCGTTGGGAAACGTTCCCGGCGGTCTCTCTTAGGATCTGCTCCGCCCCGTTTTCGAGACTGGTCGCTTCGCTGATCTGCAGCGGAGCTTCGGCTACGGCATAAGTCCCGATCACCGTCATGGCCCCCGCGCCGATCGCCAGCACGACCAGCAGGGCGCCGGTGTTGCGGAGAAACTTGTGATCGGGCATCAGCGCGACGCCCTCCGGTACATCCATCTTGTGTTCCCTCGAGTCCGCGGTTCAACGCCAGCCCGAGCGGAATCGTTCCGGAACAGCGCCCGCCGCCGCTGCCATTCGGGAACTAAAGCTTAACAAGTGACGTTAAGGACTCACCGCGTTGATGGGATTGGCAAACTAGCCGGGCACAAATCCAGGGGGTGTGGCGGCCTTTAGGGTGGGTTGTATGATGAAAGGGCTCCTTGTGCTTGCGGCCATAGCCGTATCTCTCTCCCAGGACGTCGCCCCACCCGCCGTAGAAGTTCAACGCCTGGTCGCCGCTGCCGCCGAACGCCACGGAGTGCCCATCTGGATCGCCATCCGCGTCGCCGAAGTGGAGAGCCAGTTCGATTGCTACGCGCGCGGCAAGGCCGGCGAGCTCGGGCCGCTGCAGATCAAGCCTGCCACGGCGCGCGACCTCGGCTTCAAGGGACCTGACAGCGAGCTTCGCTCCTGCGGCGCCGGTCTGGAATGGGGCATGAAGCATCTCGCCGAAGCAATGGCCCGCGGCGGCGTTTGGAAACACCAGCAGGGCCTTTTTGCCAAGAAGCGGAGCGTCGCAGCCCTGGCCTATGAGAGGAAGGTCACCGGCACGCCTCTTGAGGACGAACGCATCGCCGAAACTCGGTCCAACATCGTTCTCGCACGCCAATGAGACGGTCCATTCTCATCCTGACGGCATGCTGGCTGGGGCCATTCCTGCCGGTGGCGGCTCATCCCGCCTTCGACACCGTTCGGGGTCAGGATGCGGCCATCGAGACGCTTGAACACCCCCAGCCGGCCGCCTTGCTGCTGTATCCGGCACGTTGGCTCGAGGAAAAAGGAAGCGCCGGCTTCCCCGCCGACTATTCGGATGAAGCGTATTCGCGCGACGAGGAACGCCTGCGCGACGGTGAGTAGCGAAACGAGTCCAGCTTCCAGATTTAAGGAGGAAAGATGCGGATCGTGCTTAACCGCCCGAGCAACGTCGTCGCGGCGATCTCGCTCATTATCGCTCTGCTCGCGCTGATCGGGCTTGTCGCCACTGTGCCGTTGCTCACGGGCAACGTCCTGCTGCTTCTCGCGATCGCCTATGTCGTTCTTCTCGTCGGGGTGTTCGTGAAAGGCGCCTAAGGTACAAAAAACCGGAGCGCCGAAATCGACGCTCCGGATTTTATGCTACCGAACGAAGGCTCTACTGAGCGGTGCCGGACGTGCCGCCATCGGTGCCGGACGGAGCCGGCTGGGCGGGCTGCGCAGGCTGCTCGGGAACCACTTCCGGAGCCGGGGCGGCCGGCTGCGGGGCTGTCTGGATGACATCGGGCGGCGAGACCGCAACTGTGGTCGTGTCGCCGGTGCCGTTCCAGTCGAGACCCCAAATTCCGATACCAAGCAACACCGCGAATGCCACGATGATACCCAGCACCATGCCGGCGGAGGAATCACCCGTCGTTGTGATGTGGGTGGTCTCCCGCGGCTCCCTGTCGGGATTGTTAATGATTGTCGACATGAAACTCGCTCCTGTGTGGTTTGGTCACCACTTCGACAACGATCGAGCTCCGACCTGGTTCCCTGCCTTGCAACCGTATCGTGCGTCAGCTCAAGGCTGCACGCATCTGGTCGAGCAGGGCGTGGCGATCCTTTCGGGCTTTCGCCGCGGTGGACATGTCGACCTTGGCGAATCGCACCGGCGTGTGCGGCTGCAGCTGGCCGATGAAATCCATGTCCGCGGAGATGACCGTTCCGATCATGCAGTAGCCGCCGCCCGAAACGGCGTCGCGGTGCAGCACGATCGGCTCCGTTCCGCCAGGCACCTGGACTGAACCGTAGGGATAGCACGCGTCGACGATGTTCGACGGATCGGAGCCGGCGCCGAACGGCGGCGTGCGGGGAACGAACTCGAGCGCCTTCCCGCCGCGGAAACGGTAGCCTATGCGGTCCGCCTCCGGCGCCACCTTCCACGTATCCTCGAAGAATTGCCGTCCCGCCGCGTCGGTGATGCGATGCCAGTAGAGGCCCGGAAGCATGCGAAGCTCCACGTTCGAATCCGGCTTGCGGCGCAGTTTCGCCGGAATGGATCGACCGGCCTTCGCCCCGCGCCCCGCGCCGAGCTTCAGCTGGTCACCTGCCTGGAGCTTGCGGCCCTCATGTCCGCCCAGCGCGCCGAGCGCATAGGTGGAGCGGCTGCCCAGCACCACCGGCACGTCGATGCCGCCCGAGATCGCTATGTAGGCCCGCGCTCCGCTCTTCAGGTAGTCGAACGACAGGACGTCGCCTTTCCTGACTTCGAACGAGGTCCACTGATCCTGCATCTTTCCGTTCACCTTCGGCGGAAGCTCGGCGCCTGTGACGGCCACGGTCGCATCGCGGCCGAACTCGATTTCCGGACCCATGAAGACCGCCTCGAGGACGGCCGCCCCTTCGTCGTTGCCAACCAGTCGGTTGGCGCACCGAAGCGCAAAGCGGTCCATGCCGCCCGAGAGCGGAATGCCGATGTTGTAATAGCCCGGTCGGCCGAGATCCTGGACCATGGTGGCGAGGCCGGGAGCGATGAACTTAATGACCATGGAGAACCTCGTCGAGCTTGCGGTTGTAGGCGTCGATGTCCTTGCTGAACTCTTCCTGCGAGAACGTCACGTCGCGCATCAGCGGCTGGAACTTGCCGGTCTCGACGTCCTTCACGGTCGCATCGTAGGTCTCCCGGTCGATCGGCTTCCATTTCACGATGTCGCCGGGCCGGAAGAACACCATGAAGTCGCGCAGGTACTTGATCTCCTGCTTGGGATCGTAGATGGGCATCGGCGTGATGCCGAACATCTGGTAGCCGCCGGCGCCGCGCACCGAGTAGATGCAGCCGAAGCATCCGCCGTGCCCGACCGTGAGCTTCGGGGTGTCGGTTCTGGGACGCAGGTACTTTGGAACCTCGATCTGCCGCTTGCGGTCGACCATCTGGTAGAGGAAGGGCAGGCCGGCGACGAACCCGACCATCGACACGAACCACGGCGAGCCCGAATGCGCCTTGATGAAGCCGTCGGGCCCGTCGAGCTCGTTGACGCGCGCGGCGTACTCGATATCGGTGCTTTTCGGATCCTGATGGCGTTCGCGGAAACGCATCAGCGTTTCACGGGTCCATGGATCGTTGTAGTAGACGGGAATCTCGATGATCCGTGTCTTCAACACTGAATCCGACGACGCCGACTCCTCGAGACGCTTCACTTCGGCGAGCATGTCGTCGGGACCGATCGCGTCGGGATCGAACTTCACCTGGAACGACGCGTTGGCGGGACAGATCTCCGTCACGCCCTTGATCTTCGCGTCGCGGAGCGCGTTGGTGACCGACAGGCTCTTGAAGAACGCCTCGAGCGACATCTCCTCGTCGACCTCGACGAAGATGTGATCGTCGCCCCCGTAGGAATACCGGGTTTTCATGGCAATGCTCACCTCCCCTGCTGTGTCGCTGACTGTACCGCCCCGTCGAGCCAGCGCTCGAGCCAGCGGGTGTGGAATCGCCCGGCCTTCACGTCGCTATTGGCGAGAAGGGCCTGGTGCAGCTTCTTGGTCGTCGTGATGCCGCCGATCTGCAGCTCGTCGAGCGCCCGCTTTAGCCGCGCCAAGGCGGCCTCGCGGCTGTCGTCCCACACGATGAGCTTGGCGAGCAGCGAGTCGTAGAACGGCGGAACCGTGTAGCCCGGATAGATCATGGTGTCGAAACGCACGCCGGGGCCACCGGGAATGTGGAGTTCGCCGACCGTTCCGGGTTGCGGCCGGAAATCGGCGTCCGGATCCTCGGCATTGATGCGCACCTCGATGGCGTGCCCGCGCATGGCGATGTCGCCCTGCTTCAGGCGGAGCGGCTCGCCTCCGGCGATGCGAAGCATCTCCCGCACCAGGTCGATTCCCGTGACGAATTCGCTGACCGGGTGCTCGACCTGGATGCGGGTGTTCATCTCGATGAAATGGAACGCCCGTTCCTGCTCGTCATAGAGGAACTCGAGCGTTCCCGCCCCGCGGTAGTTCACGCTGCTGGCGAGCTTCACCGCCAGCGAGCACAGCACGGCGCGCATCTCGCTCGTGAGGCTGGGCGATGGCGCCTCCTCCCAGACTTTCTGGCGCCGGCGCTGCAGGGAGCATTCACGCTCGTAGCAATGGACCACGTTGCGGCCGTCGCCCAGCACCTGCACCTCGATATGCCGCGCCTGCTCGATGACCTTTTCGAGATAGAGGCCGCCGTCGCCGAACGCCGCCTGCGCCTCGCCCTGGGCTTGCGGGAAGTACCGCTCGAACTCGGCCGGGTCCCTGGCGATCCGGATGCCGCGCCCGCCGCCGCCGGCGGCGGCCTTGATCATGACGGGAAAGCCGGTCCGCTCGATGACGTCGCGCGCCTCTGAAAGCGAACTCACCCGCCCGTCGCTGCCGGGCACCGTCGGCACGCCGGCCGCAGCCGCCGCCCGCCGTGCCCCCACCTTGTCGCCCATGAGTCGGATCGTATCGGCTTTCGGGCCGACGAAGATGAGACCCGCTCCTTCGACCGCATCCGCAAAAGCTGCGTTCTCGGCGAGGAAGCCGTAGCCGGGGTGAATCGCCTCGGCGCCGGTCCGCCGAGCCGCTTCGACGATCGCCGATATGTTGAGATAGGACTTGCTCGCATGCGCCGGTCCGATGTCGATCGCCTCGTCCGCGAGCTTCACCGCCAGCGATTCCCTGTCGGCGGCGCTGTGGGCCTGGATGGTGCGCATGCCGAGCTCGCGCGCCGCCCGGATGATGCGGACGGCGATCTCACCGCGATTGGCAATGAGCAGCGAGGTGATCGGCATGGCGGGCGCCGGTCTTCAGCTCTCGATTTCGACCAGCGGCTGGCCTGCCATCACCGCCTCTTCGTTGTCGGTCACGAACCTCACGATTCGCCCCGCAACGTCGGATTTCACTTCGTTGAACGATTTCATCACCTCCACCAGCCCGACGACGTCGCCTACCGCTACCGTGTCGCCGTCGTTCTTGTAGGCCGGCTGGTCGGGAGACGGCCGGCGATAGAACGTGCCGGGCAACGGGGAGAGAATCTGCTTCTTCGCCATGTTGTCTTCCTGTGATCCGTTATTTCATGCGGCATTGAGATAGGGTTTGAGCGCGTCGCGCACCGCCCGCGTGATGGCGACGGCGTTCGGAGTATCGGAATGGACGCAGATCGCATCGGCGCCCACCGCCACGTCCTTGCCGCCGATGGAGCGCGTCTTTCCCTCCTTGATGGCGCGCAGCGAGCGGGCCGCCGCCTCGCCCGGGTCGCGGGCATCGTGCTCGCGCGTGATGATGAGGCCGCCCTCGTCGTTGTAGTCGAGGTCGGTATAGAATTCCGAGATGAAGCCGTGCCCGCGCGCCTTGTACACCTTCTCGTGCTGGGTGTTGATCATCCCCATCAGCGGCACCTTGAACACGTCGTTGGCGTCAGCAACCGCCTGCGCCACCTCTTCCATCCGCGCCGCCATGCCATAGAGCGCGCCATGCGGCTTGATGTGATTGAGCTCAATTCCCTCCGCATCCAGGAACGCCTTGAGCGCGCCGACCTGGTAGACGATGCAGTTCCTGAGCTCCTCGCGCCCCATTTTCATCTCGCGGCGGCCGAACCCCTGGAGGTCGGGAAGCGATGGATGGGCACCGACCTTTACGCCGTGCCTCTTGGCGAGCCGGACCGTCCTTGCCATGTGGTTGAAGTCCGAAGCGTGAAAGCCGCATGCGACGTTGGCGACGGTGATGAGCGGCATGATGCCCTCGTCGTCGCCCATCCGGTAGAGGCCGTAGGCTTCTCCCATGTCGCAGTTGATGATCGTCATCGCGCCACCTCCTTGCGTTTCATTCACGTATCTCGACTGGCCTGCCGCCGTCCGCGGCCGAACGGGTGATGGCCTCCATGACTGCCACGGTATGGATGGCTTCTTCCGGAGTAACCCGGAACCGCCCCTCGCCTGCGCATGCGGCGGCGAACTCCTCGAGCTCGGCGGTGAGCGTCGCTACCGGTTCGAGCGTCTTCAGCACCGGCTCCCTGCCTTGCCGTTCGATGCGAAATTCGTTCCGGTCGATGTTGGCGAACACGCTGGCCTTCGTCGCGAAGACGTTGAATGTCACCGTGTGCGGCGCGGCGCACATGGTCCCGAGATAGGCGGTCGCTCCGGAGCTCAGTTCGAACAGCGCGCTCGTCGTGTCGTCGATGTCGATCGACAGCACCCGCCGCTTGGCGATTCCGAACGTTCTCCGCACCCTGCCACCGAGCCAGGTCATGAGATCGATGATGTGCACTCCAAGCCCGGCAAGTCCGCCTGCCGGGCTTTCGATCCGGCTAGCCCGCCACAGGTCCGCCGGCCACTTTGTCGCCGACGGCGATGAGAAGTTTCCTTCGATATGAAGAATGGTTCCGAGCTCGTCCGCGTCCGCCATCCGGCGCAGCTCCTGCGCGACCGCCGAGAACCGCCGATTCTGGCCGACCGCCAGCGTCACCCCGGCTTTGGCGCACGCCGCAGCCGCCTCCCGGCCGCTCGCTGCGGTAAGCGTGAACGGCTTCTCAACGAACACGTGCTTCCCGGCCCGCGCTGCGGCGATCGTGTGCTCGGCATGGAGCGAATGCGGCGTCGTCACCAGGATCGCGTCGATGGACTCATCGCCGAGCAATGCTTCCAGGCTCGCATGGGTTCGCGTCTTGTGCTTGGCGGCGAAGTCGTGCCGCTTCGCTTCGCCGCGCGAATAGCAGCTGTCGATGCGGATCCGGTCGGATTTGCCCTGAATGGCCTGCGCCAACTCGCCCGCCCACCAGCCAAGACCTATGGACGCAGCACGGATCATCAGTCGCGCATCTCTGCGATGATGCGCAGCCGGAACTGGTCGGCGACGACCGCCAGGATCAGCAGGACGCCAATCACCACCGTCTGCAGGTAGCTGTCGATGCGCGCCAGGTTCATCCCGTTCTGGATGAGATTGATGAAGATGGCGCCGAGCACGACGTTGCTCACCCGGCCGACGCCGCCGCGCAGGCTGACGCCGCCGATGACACAGGCGGCGATGGACTCGAGCGGCATGGAGGCTCCGATGTTCGCCTCGCCCGTCTCCAGCCGCGCCGTCAGCATCAGGCCCGACATCGACGTGAGGCCGGCGCACAGCACGTAGGCGAGGAAGAGCGTCTTTCTCGTGTCGATGCCGGAAAGCTGCGAGGCCTTGAGATTGCCGCCGACCGCGTAGAGATAGCGCCCGAGCCGGGTCCAGTTCAGGAGCACGTACATCGCCACCGCGAAGATCGCCGTGATGTACACCGGCGCCGGTAGCCCGAAAACGCGCCCGAATCCGAAGACGGCACCGTACACGTCGGGAATCCCGTACACCGGCACACCGCCGGTGAGGTAGAGGGCGACGCCGAAACCGACCGACGCCAGGCCGAGCGTCATCATGAATGGCGACACGCTGAAGAGCGCGACCCCGGCGCCGTTGACGATGCCTACCGCGAGACCGGCTCCGAAGCCCGCCAGCGCGCCGACCGCGACCGCCGCCCATACCATGTCGGGATAGGCGGCGAAGAAGCTCGCCATCGCCAGCGCGCCGACCACCGAGGTGACGGCGAGGATGGTGCCCACCGAAAGGTCGAAGCCGCCGGTCAGCAGCGCCAGCATCTGGCCCATCGCCACCATCACCAGGTAGGTCGACTGCCGCGCCACGTTGATGAGGTTATTGATGGTCAGGAAGTTGCCCGACATCGCCGTGAACACGATGAGCGCAATGAGGAGCAGAAACGGCAGGACTCCGAGCCGGACGAAGGCGAGCTTGATCCATGTCGCAACCGGCGAGGCGCCCTGGCCTGCCCGCTCGCCTGTCGCCGTCATCAGGCCGCCTCCCTCTCGAAGAAGTGGCCGAGGACGGCGTCCTGGGTGATGGCGCTTCCTTTGAGTTCGGCCCGAAGCTCGCCGCGATACATGACGTAGGTGCGGTTCGTCAGGTGCAGGATTTCGGGCAAGTCGGAAGAGATGAGGAGAATGCCGGCGCCCGCCTCGCACAGGTCTCGGATGAAGCTGTAGATCGCGACGCGGGTGCCGACATCCACGCCGACCGTGGGTTCGTCGAAGATGAAGAGCCTCACCTCCCGCGACAGGGCCTTGGCGATCATCACCTTCTGCTGGTTGCCGCCCGAAAAGTGCTCGATATCGCGTTCCATCTGCAGCGGCCTTAGATCGACGCGCTCGGCGAGGCGGCGCGTGACTCGCCGCTCCTCGCTGCGCCTGAGAAGGATGGGACCGGCGAATTCCGGCCGGTCGAGCGACGGTAGCGCGATGTTTTCGCGGACGCCCCGCGACAGGACGAGGCCTTCGGCGCGCCGGTCCGAGGGAACGTAGAAGATCCCGGCCTTCAACCGGCTGCGAACACTCGCGCCCGAGATGTCGTGCCCCAGGTATAGGATGCTACCCGCAGCGACCTTGCTCAGCCCGAATGCCGCTCGTCCGACGTCGGACTTGCCCGACCCCACGAGCCCGGCGATGCCCACGACCTCTCCGGCCCGGACCGTGATCGACACATTGCGCACCGTTCGCGAGGCGAGCGTGAGGTTTTCGACCTTGAGCAATTCCTCGCCCGGCGAGTAGCGGATCGTCGGGAAGACCTGGGTGATCTTTCGTCCGGTCATCATCTCGATGAGGCGGTCGTCCCGGCTCGATTTCGCATCGACGGTTGCGACCTTGCGCCCGTCGCGAAGCACCGTGATGCGGTCGCCGATGCGGCGGATCTCGCCCATGCGATGCGTGATGTAGATGATGCCGACCCCCTGCCTCCTCGTCTGGTCGATCAGTGCGAACAGGCGTTCCGTTTCGCGCTCGGTGAGCGAGGCGGTAGGTTCGTCGAAGACGAGGATGGAGGGCGTGCCGCGGAACGCCTTGGCGATCTCGACCATTTGCTGCTCGGCGCGCGACAGGTACGCGACGCGCGCGTTGGGACTGAGGGGAAAGTTCAGCTTGCCGAGGATCTCGACGGTCCGCCTGTGTATCTCCCGCTTGTCCAGGAAGCCGCCGCGCATGAGCTCCGAACCGAGGAACAGGTTCTCCTCGACCGTGAGCTGCGGAACCAGCGAAAATTCCTGGTACACGGCGCGAATGCCCAGCTGGTTCGCTTCGTAGACGGATTTGAGCTTTGTCTCGACGCCGTTCAGGAACATGCTTCCCGCCGACGGCGGCAAAACACCCGAGACGAGCGAGATGAGCGTCGACTTTCCCGCCCCGTTCTCGCCGAAGAGGACGTGAACCTCTCCGGCCTTCAGGTCGAAGTCGACGTCGACGAGCGCATCGACGCCGGGAAAGCGCTTCGAAACGCCCTTGAGAACGAGGAGGTCTGCGGCACCGGCGTCATTGGGCGCCGATGCCGAAGACTGAGGTGTGTCTGCCGTCCGCATGCGACAGCGTCTTGAACGGCTAGTCCACCGTGAAGACGGGCTTGTAGTCGGCAGGCGCCAGCGACGAGGGATAGTCGAAGCTCTCGATGTTGCTGGAGTCGATCACGTAGAGCTTCGGCCCGACGTGCTTCGGGAAATCCTGCTTCTCGAGCGCCCGCACCGCCTGGTCTATGGCGACGCGGCCCTGGATGACCGCCGAATCCGTTGGCGCGGCGAGGACCGAGCCCTTCTTGATGTTCTCGTACACGCCGGGCGTGAAGTAGTAGGCCAGGACCTTGATCTTGTCCTGCAGCCCGCGGTCGCGCAGCAGTTGGACGGCGGCTTCCGAGGTGGGGGAGGTTCCGACGATGTAGTTGATGTCGGGATGCGCCTCCATCACGTCTTCGACGAGCTTGAGCTGGATCTCCTTGCCGGTGTCGCCGTACTTGGTGTCGACGACCTCGATGTCGGAGTCTTTCACTGCGTCGAGGAAACCGGTGTTTCCGGCCTCGACCCAGCCGGCGCCGGGCGGTCCGGGGAACCAGGCGACCTTGACCTTGCCCGATCCTTTCGGGTGCTGCTTGGCGATGTATTCACCCGCCTTGAAGCCCATCTCGCCGAACGACACGAGCGATTTCGCGGTCAGGTCGGGCGACGACATGCCGTTGATGACGTCGATGACCGGGATGCCCTTGGACGTCACTTCCTTTACTAGGTTGTTGAGGCCGTCGAAGGAGATGGCCCCGATGATCACCGCCTGGGCGCCGCCGGCGACGCAGTCCTCGATCTGCGAGACCTGCTTGTTGAGGTTTGTGTAGCCTCCCGCCTCGACGAGCGTCATCTTGACGCCCTCGCGCTTCGCCTCCTCGGCGACGCCGTACGCGACGGCGAGCCAGTAGGCGTCCTTCATGTGCGGGAACGACACGCAGATGTCCCACTTCTGGGCCGCCTTTTCGAGCGGGCTGTAGTCCATCTCCTTGCGCGGACTCTCCATGTTGAACGGCGGGTCCCACACCTCGACCTTGAACGGATACCACGCCTTGTCCTGCGAAAAGGCGCCGGTCAAAGGAACCGCGAGGCACGCAAGGCCGAGCGCAGCGCCGACCCCTGTTTTGATGTATGCCATTGAATCCTCCCACATACTTGCACCACCAGCAGCGGCCGCCCTCCCTGCCGGGCCGAGCGGCTGCCACCCAAAAAGCGACTTATGTTTCACGCCGTTAATACCTATTGTAAAATCAAAAATCTCGGCATCTCATATCGGAAATTCCGATGCCCTTCTCCTTCCGGCAGATCCGGTACTTCATCGCGGCCGCCGACGCCGGCAAGGTATCGCTGGCGGCCGCCAATCTCGGCGTCTCGCAGGCGACCGTGACGGGCGCCATCAAGGACCTGGAGGGTGCCCTCGGCCGCCGGCTGTTCGACCGCCATTCGAACGGCGTCAGCCTCACCTATGACGGCCACCAGTTCCTGCAGCACTCACGCGGCATTGCGGCTGCCGTATCGGCCGCGGCGCGCGCCCCTAGCCGCAGCGCCGGCGCCGTTGCCGGCAAGATCGATCTGGGCGTCACCTACACCGTGGCGGGCTATTTCCTGCCGCCCCTCCTGGCGCGTTTCTGGCGCATGTTCCCGAACGTCGAGGTCCACCTCCACGAGCTCGACCGCGACGAGATCGAGCAAGGCCTGCTGTCGGGCACGCTCGACCTCGCCGTCATGCTCGTGTCGAACCTGCAGCGCCGGGAAACCCTGGTTTCCGACGTCCTCCTGAGGTCGAAGCGCCGCTTGTGGGTTGCGGCCGACCACGAGCTTCTCCGCAAGGAGCGAGTTTCGCTCTCCGACATCGCCCGCTACCCCTATCTGATGCTCACGGTCGATGAGGCGGAAAAGTCGGCCTTACGCTATTGGCAACGAACCAACCATCGGCCGAACGTCATCTTCCGGACCCTGTCGGTGGAGGCGATCCGCAGCATGGTCGCATCGGCGATGGGCGTGACGATCCTGTCGGACATGGTCTACCGCCCGTGGTCGCTCGAAGGTCAGCGCATCGACGTCCGGGACATCGCCGGCGAGGTCCATTCGATGGATGTCGGACTTGCCTGGCGGCGCGACGAGGAGCGGTCGGAAGCCTGCCGCGCCTTTTGCGAGACCCTTTCGATGGCCTTCACGAGCACCGTCCCGCACTACAACGGTTGAGCTACGGCTTGGGCCGCGTCGCCGCGAACCCCGGGTGCCGTCCATAGGCCTCGCACCAGGCGGCGAGCGACGGATGCAGCGTCCGCCAGTCGTCGCTCAGCCGGAAGCCCACATACTCGAGCGCGCAGACGGCGGCGATCCGGTCGAGGCGAAGTCCGTTGCCTTCGATGCGATGCAGCTGCGCGGCCAGGTTCGAAACGGTCCGATTGGCGCGCGCCTCTAGCTTGGCGATCGTCGAGGGAGACTTTTCGCCGTCCGGCCGCAGCGTCTCCATGCGACGCTGGAGCACCGCCTCCATCAGGCCGTCGCACATGGCGCAGAACGTGAGGACGTCCCACCGCTGGTCATCGGGAAAGACGTCGGCGCGCCCCGCAAGTTCGACGAGATAGAGCGCGATCACCGTGCTGTCGTAGATGGGCCTCCCGTCGTCGAGCTCCAGCGTCGGAATCTGGCGCAAGGGATTGATCCCATCGAGAAACTCCGACGAATAGACGTCGATCGTGATCTCGTCCACCGGCAGGCCGAGCTCCCGGTAGAGCACCGAGACCTTCCGCCCGAACGGGGAGGTCGGGCCGTTGTAGAGTTTCATCCTGTCCTCCGCGTCACGTGCAGCATTCGTCCTTCGGTGTCGATGACGGTACGTCGAGCGCCGGGTTGGAATCGAAGAACCCCGACGGCATCCAGTGGAAATTGGCGTAGACGCAAGGCTGCACCGGCCAGTCTTCCGGCCGCGGCAGGTGATGATAGTTGAGCGTGTACCAGACCACGAGCCGCTCCTTGTCGATGGACCGGTCGGACTTCGTCCACTGCGGGAGCCCGTCGCCGCCGCGGTGCTGGTTGGGGTACTGGCCCGCCGGATAGCGTTCGTCCGATGCGTAGGGCGTCGCCCACACGTGCTTGAACATGAAACCCGCCCGCTTCCCGACCGGAGACTCGGGCGCCAGAAACGGCAGCGCATTCGCACCCGGCACGAGCCGGTAGCCGACGGGCTCGCCGAGCCCGTTTTGGACGTCGGGGTTGATGACGCGCCAATAGCGCGAAGTGGCGAGGTCGATCGTGCGCTGTGCCTCGCTCTCGCGTTTCAAGCGGGTTTCGGTGATCCGGACGGCATTGCCGTGCGGGTTGTCCTTCCCGGCGGGCGCGGCGGAGAAGTTGACCTCGGTGATCGAATTGCGGTCTCCGTCCACTGCCATGTCGAAGCGGAATGAAAATACGTGTTGATGGACGTGCGCATCGATTCCGGGCGCCACCAGGGCGCCGTGCGACGATGGCTCGCCGACCTTTCTGCCCGTCACCAGGGGCACGCCCGTCGCCTTGATTTCCACGCCGATCGTGCCGTCCTGGTAGAAGTACCAGAAGAAGCCGTACACGTAGTTTCCGATGGTGCACAGGCTCGAGATGACCAGGCGCCGCGACCGCTTTACCGTGGCGGTGCCGCGTTGCCAGTCGGTGAACTTCCACAGGATCCCGTAGTCTTCCTCGTGCATGCAGATCGCATTTTCGATGACCTTCGGGCTGCCGTGCCAGTCGTGCACGGTGACATTGAAGTAGTGGATGTGACCGAGGCAGTCGCAGCCGAGCGTGAGGGAATCGAGGAACTGGCCGAGGCCGTATTCTCCGGTGTCGAAGGCGTTGCGCCGGTAGTTCGAGCCCGTCGGATCGCCGTAGGGAACCACCATTTCGGCCATCGAGGCGCGATGCATGATCGGGCGCACCCGCCCGCCGTCCTCGTATCCGATGTCGTGCAGGATCATCCCGTCGCGAATCTGGAAACCGATGCGCAGGTTCCATTTCTGCCAGCGCACCAGGTTTCCGTCGACGGCGAAGCTCGGCCCTTCCGACTGGGTGATGTCGAGCGGCTTCACGTCGGCGCGCGGCGTTCCGTGGATGATGGGCGTGCATTCTGGCGGCAGCGGAACGACGCCGAGGTCGTCGACCCGCAGCACTTTCTTCCGCCTGAGATCGATGACCGGGTGGAGGTTGGCGATCGGCCGTGAATAGGGATTGTCGCCCGCGGCATTCCGAACCCAACAGTGACCGTAGGCGATGCGTTCGCCCTCTTCTTCCGGAACGCCGAAATGGCCGGCCGCCCAGGGCTCGACGAGGACTTGGCTCATGTCGGTGATGCCGCGCTTCGCGCAGGCTGCCTGGAACTCAGGATTGACCTTGGCGACCTCGCCACCCATGGCGAATTCGTCCGCGACGATGCGCGCCTGCGCGCCCTTTACGTGCCTCCACGTTTCGAGCTTGCCGGCGGATAGATCGGCGATGCCGTCGAATGTCCGGTTGCTCCCGGGATCGTAGCAGCACACGAAAGCCCGGCGCCCGCCGCCGTTGCTTCCGCGCTCGGGTTCTTCGAGCGTGATGGTTTCGAACCAGGCCTCCGGTCCGAGCTTGGCCTGCCGCCGGACGATGTCGGCGGCGCGGGAGATTTCGGAGGCGTCGAGGGGGTCTAGAGGATGGGGGTGCGGCATGAGTCACTCACTTTGAAGTCTGGAAGCTAGCGGGAACCATGAAGGTGGGCAATCGCGAGTCACTCGCTCGTCGTCGACCGAGGCAGCACCGGCCAGACCATCACCGCCGCGACGATCGCGGCAAGGAACCCGCCGCATCCCGCGATGGCGATCACCTCGCCGAGCGACGATTCGAGCGCCGCCCGCATCAGCGCCGGGTCCGCGCCTTGCGGCAGAACGATGCCGCCGAGTTGCGGTGCCTGGCCGGCGATGTCGCGGGCAACGTCCTGGCTGAAGCCGGCTCCGGCGAAGGCCTCGAACAGGCGGTCCCGGTAGATGGGGATGAGCAGCAGCCCCGCCAGTGCGACGGTGATCAGTGCCCCGACGTCGACGACCGTATTGTTGAAACTGGAAGCAATGCCGCTCTTTCCTTCTCCCGCCGCATTGACGGCGATCGTCGTCAGCGGTGCGACCATGAAGCCAAGCCCGATGGCGAGAACGACGATGAAGGGAAGATACCCGGTCAGGTAGTCGGTGCCGAAGGGCGTGAGCCCGATTCCGAGGAAACCCGCACTAGCCAGAACGCTTCCGAGGATCACCGGCGGCGCCTGCCCTATGCGGTCCGTTATGAAACCCGAGTATCGCGACAGCAGGAAGATTCCGACGGTCAGCGGCAACAGCGCCGAACCCGCCTGGGTGGCCGAATAGCCGTGCGCGCTGATGAACTTGAACGGCACGAGAAACATGGCGGCATGAAAGCTGCCGTAAAGCAGAAGCGTCGTCAGATTGATGCCCGTGAATATGCGGATCCTGAAGAGATCGAGCGGTAGCATCGGGTCTTTGATCAGGTACTCGGTCGCCACGAAGGCCGCAAATGCGAACGCGCTGACGACGAAAGCGGCGACCACCCATCCGTGCGTGAAGCCGAGGCGCGGCGCCTCGAGCATGCCGAACACGAGCCCTCCGAGCGAAAGCGTGATGGCGATCGCTCCCATCCAGTCGAAGCCGGCCGGAACCTCGGGGTCGAATGTCGGCCGCTCGAGCCTGCGGCCCGCAAAGATAGTGAAGGCGCTCAAGGGAAGATTGATCACGAAGATCCAGTGCCACGAGATCCAGTCCGCCAGCGCCCCGCCAAGCACCGGTCCGAGCGGCACGGCGAGTGCGGTGACCGCCGACCACACTCCGACGGCCGCCGGGCGCCGCCCCGGCGGAAAGCTCGCATTGAGCAGCGCGAGGCTTGCTGGCGTCAGCAGCGCCGCCGCGGCACCTTGAAAGGCGCGCGCCAGGATGAGCGTCAGCGCCGACTGCGACATCGCGCAGGCGAGCGAGGCAAGGGCGAACAGGATGACGCCGAGCCGAAAGATGCGCAGGCGCCCGAACCGGTCGCCGAGTGCGCCACCGACCAGCATGAGGCTCGCCAGGATCAGCGTATAGATTTCCAGCACCCATTGCGCATCGGTGATGGTGGCCCCGAGGCTGCGCTGGATCGCCGGCATCACCGTGTTGACCGCGGAGGTGTCGACGAACACCATGGCGCTGGCGAGCGTCGTCGCGATGATCACCTCGCGGTCGTTGCGGGACTGGACCAGCGCCACTGCGGGTCACCTGCCGGGACGGGTGCGGGACCGGCCGTAAGATTGCCGGTTCACGAATACGGGCCGAAACTGCATCCCCTTGCTCTGTGCCTCAATTTCATTGACGGAAAAATTTGCGCAATGATAACGTCCCGGCTGCAGCTTGTCAGGTAGGTGGGCCGTGGCGTTGCTTGGTGGAGAACGAGGATCGGGCCGGCATGGCTGGCGGGCGAAGTGTGCATCATCGGTCGCCACGCCGAACGCCGGCGCGCCTGGACCCTCGCCATGAGCGATGCTCCCATCCTTCAGCTGCAGGACATCAAGAAGAATTTTGGCGCCATCGAGGCCCTTCGCGGCGTGAGCTTCGACCTGGCCCGTGGGGAGGTCGTCGCGCTTCTGGGCGACAACGGCGCCGGCAAGTCGACCCTGGTCAAGATCATCGCCGGCGGTCTCCAGCCGTCGTCGGGCCGCCTCGTGTTCGAAGGGGTCGAGCGTCAGTTCGCCTCCCCGGCCGAGGCCAAGGCCGCGGGCATCGAGACCGTCTACCAGGACCTCTCTTTGTGCACCAATGTCGACGTCGTCGCGAACTTCTTCATGGGCCGGGAAATCTCGAAGCGGGTTCTCGGCATTCCGATCCTGCAGGAGCGGGAAATGCAAGCCGTGGTAGCGAAGGCGCTGAACAGCGCCGGCACCAGGATTCCTTCGCTTCGCACCAACGTCGAGCACCTGTCGGGCGGCCAGCGACAGGCTATCGAGCTCAATCGGTTCGTGCTGTGGGGCGGCAAGCTCGTCCTTCTCGACGAACCCTTCGCGGCCCTCGGCGTCGAGCAGACCCGCCGCGGCCTAGACATGATCAAGCAGATTGCCGCTCAAGGGATCGGCATCCTCATTATCACCCACATCATGGTCCAGGCTTTTCAAGTTGCCGACCGCATCGTCGTCATACGCCAGGGCCGGGTCGCCGGCGACGTTCCGCGGTCCAAGACCAATCCGGATCAGGTGATCCGCATGATCACAGGCGAGGCCGCCTACGGCCAAGCCCAAGAAGCGAGACCGAACGGTCCTTGAACGAGTTTGAAAGGGAGAAGTCAAATGAGACGCGTACTGAAAATGTTTGCGGGTGCCGTGGCCCTTGCCGCCATGGCATTCCTGTCGCCTGCCTATGCCCAGTCCAAAGGGCAGATCTACTACATGGTCCCCACCCTGCTCGACGAATTCCAGACTGAGTCGGTGAGCGCCATCGAGAAATTCCTGCGCGACGTCGGCTACGAGCCGTTGACTCTCAACGCCGACAACAAGACCGATCTGCAGCAAAGCCAGATGAACGACGTGATCAACCTGAAGCCCAAGGCGATCATTCTCGCCGCCGTCGACTTCAACGCGCTCGCGCCGTCGATCGAGAAAGCCCGCGCCGCTGGCATCCCGGTCATGATCTTCGACCGCCAGATCACCTCGACGCCGTCCGATTTCACGTCCGTCGCCGGCACGGTTGAGATCGGCTACGTGGCTGCCGGCGAGATCCAGCGGCTGCTGAAGGAAAAGAACGGCGACGTGAAGGGTAAAATCCTCCAGGTTCTGGGCGATCCCGCCGACCCCTACACCCTCGACATCCAGAAGGGCTTCGAGGAGAAGATGAAGGAGTTCTCGGGCGTCCAGATCATCTCCCTTCCCGCCATGCAGTGGGAAGCTTCGAATGCCGGCACGATCGTCGCCGACCAGATCGTCGCCAACCCTGATATCGACCTGATCTTCGTCCATGCCGCTCACCTTGCGGTGGCGGCGGTCGCCTCGCTCGAGGCGAAGGGCAAGAAGCCGGGCGACGTTCTTCTCGTCTCCTCGAACGGCGCGCCGGTCGGCCTCGATCTCATCCGCAAGGGCTGGGAGCAGGTCGAGGTGGAGCAGCCGCTCTACGCGCAGGCCGCAGCGATCGCCATGTTCGCCGACAAGGTGGTGAACAAGCAGGAGATCAAGGCGGGTACGTACAACGTGCTCGGCCTCGACTCCGTCCTCGCCGTCGAATCCTGGGGACCCAACCTGAAGATCCCCGGTGCCGCCATCACCAAGGACAACGTCGACGAGGCGCGCTTCTGGGGCAACCTGAAGGCTCCGACCGATCCGGTGAAGCCGGTCGAATAGTTCTGCGTCAAGCCGGGCCGCGCCTTGCGCGCGGTCCGGCAGGATCGGGGGCAACGATGCCGCAGTTCGATCACCGTGCGACGGTCGAGTTCGTGCTCGACCATCTCGTCTGGCTCATGCTGGTCGTGGTCCTCGCCGCTTTTTCCATCTTCATTCCGAACTTCTTCCAGATCGGCATCTTCGCGAACATCGTCGAGCAGTCGACCTTCGTCGGCGTGATGGCGATCGGCCTTGCCATCGTCATCATTGCCGGTCACCTGGATCTGTCGGTGGAGTCTGTGGCCGCCCTCACGGCCATGGCGGTGGGCATCCTGTTCGCCTCCCGCGGCGTCGGCTTCGGCATTGGCTTCACGCCTGAATGGCTCGTGCTCCCCGTATCGCTCTTCATCGCCCTGGCGATCGGAATGGTGATCGGGCTCGTCAACGCCTGGTTCATCGTCAAGCTCAAGATGAACGCCTTCATCGTCACTCTCGCCTCCTACATCTGGGTGCGCGGGCTCGTCGTCGCGGTATCGGGCGGCCGCTCGGCCCAGGACCTTCCACCCTCCCTGCGCTTCATCGCCATCGACACGGTGCTGTACATTCCGCTCATCGCCTGGGTGGCGATCCTGTGCTTCGTCGTCTTCTCCTTCATCATGCGCAAGACTCCCTTCGGGCGCCACATCACCATGATCGGCGGCAATCCGGTCGCTACGTTTCGCGCCGGCATCCGCGTCGACAAGCTCGTGATGATCACGTTCGTCCTCTCGGGCGCCATCGCCGGTCTCGCCGGCTGGCTCCTTGCCATCCGCACGTCCGGGGCCACCGCCAATCTCGGTGTCGGCATGCTCTTCAATGCCTTCGCCGCGGTCGTGATCGGCGGCGTCAGCCTCAAGGGAGGCATCGGACAGTTGCCGGGCGTCTATGCCGGGGTCCTCCTCCTTTCCTCGATCCATACTGCCATCAACCTGATGGGCCTGCCCGCCCACTACACGCAGATGATCCTCGGCGGCTTGGTCCTCGCCGCCGTGCTTCTCGACACCGTCAAGCTCGCCGTCCGACAGAGGCTTGCGTGACCGGCAGGCTTGCAGGCAAACGCGCCCTCGTCATCGGCGCGACGCGCGGCATCGGCACCGGGATTGCCGAGCGTTTCGTTGAGGAAGGCGCCGCAGTCGTCATCGCCGACCGCGATACCGCCGGCGAAGCGACGGCCCGGCGATTGGGGTCGGGCACATCCTTCGTCGCGGCCGATATCTCCCTTCCCGGCGATGCGGCCCGGGCCGTGGCGGAGACGGTCCGGCGGCTCGGCGGTCTCGATATTCTCGTGCAGAACGCCGGCATCTATCCGTGGACGCTGATCGAGCACACGGAGCCCGAGGAATGGGACCGCGTGCTGGGCGTGAATCTCAAGGGCACCTTCCTCGCCGCCCGCGCCGGCATGCCGGCCATGCGCGGCCAAGGCTCCGGGCGCATGATCTTCACCTCGTCGATCACCGGGCCGCGCGTCACCAGCCCCGGTCACGGGCACTATTCCGCGTCGAAGGCCGGCATCAACGGGTTCATAAAGGCGGCAGCCATCGAGTTCGCGCCGTTCGGCATCACCGTCAACGGCGTCGAGCCGGGAAACATCCTAACCGAAGGCATGCAGGCTGAACGCAGCCCGGCCTTCATCCGGTCGATGACCGACGCGGTCCCCCTGGGCCGGCTCGGGACGCCGCGCGACATCGCCAATGCCGTGCTCTTTCTTGCATCCGACGAGGCATCCTATATCACCGGTACCACCATCGTCGTCGACGGCGGCCAGACCCTGCCCGAGGGCAAGGACTTCCGCCTGACGCCTCCGCAATGAGGACCCATGACCACTCCTGACATCCGATCGTTCTTCGACTTCGAGCCTGCTCCCTCACGGATAGAAGACCTCGAGACCCCGGTGCCGCTCGTCGATATCTCCGTCGTCGAACGCAATCTCGAACGCTGGCAGGCGCGTTGCGACGCGCTACCCATCGCCAACCGCCCTCACATCAAGACCCACAAGCTCGCGCCCCTTGCCCGCTACCAGGTGGCGCTCGGGGCCGCCGGCATCACCGTTCAGAAGCTCGGCGAAGCCGAGGTCATGGCCGACGCCGGCATCTCCGACATGCTGCTCACGTTCAACGTTGCCGGGCGCGGGAAGCTCGAGCGGCTCGGCAGGCTCGCCCGGAGCACGGACATATCCGTGGTCGCCGACAATCCGACCATCGTCGAGGGGCTCGGCACCGCCGGCAAGTCCGGCGGTCGCGATATCTCGGTGCTCGTCGAATGCGACACCGGCGGGGCGCGGAACGGCGTTCAGTCTGCCGCCGACGCCGTCGCGCTCGCCCAGCTCATCGACCGGACGCCGGGCGTCTCCTACGGCGGCCTCATGACCTATGCCCGGCCGGGGACGCGCAAGGCCCAGGCGGAATTCCTGGCCGAGGCCCGCGAACTTGCCGGCCGGCACGGGCTCGAGACCCGCATAGTCTCGACCGGCGGATCCCCCGACATGTGGATCGACGACGGGTTGCGGGTGGCGAACGAGTACCGGGCCGGAACCTACGCCTATTTCGACCGCTCGCTCGCCGAGCGCGGCACCTGCTCCTACGACGATTGCGCCGTCAGCGTGCTTGCGACCGTCGTGAGCACGCCCACCGCCGACCGTGCCATCATCGACGCGGGGTCGAAGGCGCTGACGAGCGACCTCCTCGGACTGGCGGGCTACGGCATCGTCCGCGACCTGGGCGGGGCCAGGGTGTACGACGTCAACGAGGAGCACGGCTATCTCGACATATCCGCGGCATCTCCCAAGCCACAGGTCGGCGATCTCGTGCGGGTGACGCCCAACCATGTCTGCCCCGTCAGCAATCTCTACGACAAGGTGATCGTTCTCGACGGCGAGCGCGTCCTCGGCGCCGTGAAGGTCGACGCGCGCGGTCTCGTGCAGTGACCGACGGCCGTCTCGCCGGCCGCGTGGCTGTGGTGACCGGTGCCGCGCGCGGCATCGGCCTCGCCGCCGCCGCGGCGCTGGCCGATGCGGGCGCATCCGTGATGGCCTGCGACATCGATGGGGCGCTGCAAAGCGAAGTCGCACAAGCGCTCGCCGCCAAGGGTCTCGACGTCCGGGCATCCGAAACGGACGTATCGGATCGGAAAAGCGTCGAGCGCCTGATCCACGCCGTTGCCGACGCCTGGGGACGACTCGATGTTCTCGTGAACAACGCCGCCATCTCGGACGACACTCCGATCGAGGAACTGACCGACGAACGCTGGCGCGAGGTGCTGGCCGTCAATTTGGACAGCGTCCTGCTGTGCACCAGGGCCGCCCTGCCCCTGCTTCGCGGCAGCAGCAACGCGAGCATCGTCAACATCGCATCGACGCAGGGCATTCGTGGCCAGCCGCACGCCATGGCCTATGCGACCGCCAAGGGCGGCGTCGTCAATCTGACGCGCTGCATGGCCGTCGACTTCGGTCCCATGGGCATCCGGGCGAATACCGTCGCTCCCGGTTACATCGACACCCGCATGGCGCAGCAGAAAGTCGGCGGCGTGCACGAGCACCGATCCGACTGGTTCCAGGACGTGTTCATTCGACACGGCCGGCTCCCGCTGCGCCGGCCCGGCGTTCCGGAGGATGTGGCAGGGCCGATCCTGTTCCTGGCGAGCGACGATAGCCGCTACGTTACTGGCCAGGTCCTCACCGTCGATGGCGGCTTCACCTGCACCTATTGAGACGGTTTCCCGCCCCGAAATCCCTTCGCCAGCACGAAGAGCTCAGCTGAATCGTCGCGGCTCGACTTCGGCTTCACATGGCGCACGGTCTCGAATTCCCGCTTCATGTCCGCAAGCAGCTGCCGCTCGGCCCCGCCGCGAAGCACCTTGCACAGGAAGTGCCCGCCCGGCTTGAGCACGTCGCGCGCGAAGTCGAGAGCGGCTTCGCAGAGAGCCATGATGCGGAGATGGTCGGTCTGCCGGTGCCCCGAGGCATGGGCGGCCATGTCGGATAGGACGACGTCGACCCCGCCGTCGCCGATCGCATTCTTGAGCACCGCCGGAGCGTCCTCGTCGAGGAAGTCCTTGTGGATGACCGTAACGCCCGGGACGGGATCCATGCCGTGCATGTCGATGGCGACGACCTTGCCGCGCCCCTCCCTCGCACCGATCCGCTCCGCCGCAACCTGCGACCAGCTGCCCGGCGCCGCCCCGAGATCGACCACGCTCATTCCGGGCTTCAGGAGCCGGTAGCGGTCGTCGATCTCAAGAAGCTTGAACGCGGACCGTGCCCGATAGCCTCTCCGGCGGGCCTCCTCCACGTAGGGATCGTTCAGCTGCCGCTCGAGCCACATCTTCTGAGACGGCGTCCGGCCTTTCGCGGTCTTCAACCGGACTTTCAGCCGCGACCCGGCGCTACTCCGTCCCGGCCGCGCCACTTCCCGCCCCGTAGGTACCGTCTTCTTTCATGAGATGGGTCAGGATGCCCTCCCGCAGGCCCCGGTCGGCGACGCGCAGCCTCTCTGTGGGGAAGGCGGCGCAGATTTCCTCCAGGATGGCGCAGCCGGCCAGCACCAGGTCGGCACGGTCGCGGCCGATGCACGGGCTGGCGGCCCGCTCCTCGTAACTCATCGCCAGCAGCCGCCCGGTCACTCCTACGATATCCTCCGCTTTGAGCCATGTCCCGTCGACGCGCGACCGGTCGTAGCGCCGAAGTTGCATCTGCACGCCCGCAATCGTCGTAACCGTTCCCGACGTCCCCAGCATGTGATCGGGCCGCAGACTGCCCGCATTGCTGTCGAGGACCTTGTACCGGAAGGGCCCGAGGAGGTCGCGCACGAACGCCCGCATCTTTCCATAGGTGTCGGTGCTGACGTTGACGCCACCGAAGCGCTCGGCGATGGTCACCACGCCGGCTGGCAGCGACGCCCATTCCCGGAGCACGAAATCTCCCTCCGTCCTGCCGAGCCACATGAGCTCGCTCGACCCGCCGCCGATGTCGAAGATGAGCACGGACCGCGCATCGGCGTCGATGAGCGGGGCCGCGCCGGCCACCGCCAGCTGGGCTTCGGTCTCCCGGTCGATGATCTCGAGTTCGAGCCCCGTCTCCGCCTTGACCCTGCCGATGAACTCGGGCCCGTTGGCGGCCATGCGGCAGGCCTCCGTCGCGATGAGGCGCCGCCTCTTCACGTGCTGCCAGGTCAGCTTGTTGGCGCAGATCCGCAACGCCTCGATCGTCCGCTTCATGGCGGCGTCTCCGAGTCGCCCGGTACGGCTGGCACCCTCCCCCAGCCGCACGATCCGCGAAAAAGCGTCAATCACGGTAAATCCTTCGGAACTCGGGCGTGCCAGGAGTAGACGGCAGTTGTTTGTGCCGAGATCGAGCGCGCCGTAGACCGGCGAGCCGAGCCGGTCGACGTCCGATTCCGGTCGGTCGGGAGAGCGCGCATAGCGGGGCGTATTGGCGCGCGATTGCGGCCATTTGCGGCGTTTTTTGCCGGGAACCCATGTCCCGGAGCGTCCGCTTGTCGCGTCCAATTCTTAACTGCCCGGCAGCCGCCCGGCCGACCGCGCCCTATACAAGGTCGCTGGGTCGAAGACCGGTGAATCTGCACAAATCGTTTAGGTTGACGATCAGTGTACCAGCTATTCCCCCACCGTAAAGCGCCACCTCTTACCGAAATCGGAACGAACGAAAACAGACGGTTAACCCCCCATTATTGGATTTCCAGTAAGCGTTGGAGGAGGGTAGAGAAGTATGCGTACATTCGGTCAAAACTGGTTTCGCGACGGGTCGCTGATGGCGGAGTATTCCGAGCATTTCGGCCGCGCCGTCACGCGTCACAAATCCATGGTCGCGCTCAGCGCGGCCAAGGTGGAGGCGGAGCTCGCCTCGAAGGCGAAGTCGGAATTCATCGCCAATATGAGCCACGAGCTGCGCACGCCGCTCAACGCCATCATCGGCTTCTCCGACATGCTGAACGTCCTGAAGATCAGCGAACCCGACCGGGTGCAACAGTATTCCGGCTATATAAAGCAGGCCGCCGAGCACCTCCTCATGCTCATCAACGGCATCCTCGACCTGTCCAAGATCCAGGCGGGCAAGCTGACCGTTGAGCCCGAGACCATTCGACTGGAAGACGCGCTGGCGAGCTGCCTGCTCATCGTCGACGCCAAGGCGAAGGAAAAGCAGATCACCATCGACAACGCGTTTCCGGCTGGCATGCCGCCGATCTCGGCGGATCCCCTGCGCGTCAAGCAGATCCTGATCAACATCCTCTCGAACGCCGTGAAGTTCACGCCGAGCGGCGGCAACGTCCGCATCGCGGCCGAGATCGCGCCCGACGATGTCGTCGTCATTCGCGTGACCGACAACGGCGTCGGCATGTCGCCCCAGGAGATCGAGATCGCCAAACGGCCCTTCGGCCAGGTCGAAACCTCTTTGAACCGTACCCACGAGGGTACCGGACTCGGTCTGCCGATCTCCTGTGCCCTCGCCCGCCTGCACGGCGGCGAGCTCCATATCGAAAGCGAGAAGGGCAAGGGTACGCAGATTTCCATCGTGTTGCCGCTCTCACGGGGAACCGTGCACGGCGAAGCCTCCGCCCGTTCGGCGGCAACTCCACTCCATTAGCCATGAAGCAGGGACGCCCATGAGCCAGAATCCAGTTCGCAGCGGTCCGAATAAGCACGCTCCCGCCTCCGGGTTCGAGCGTATTGGACGCATCGTGGCCGTCACCGGCGCCCACGCCATGGTCCTTCTCGATGCCAACGACGACCTGTCGGGCCTCCAGAAGAGCCCCGAGATCGGCACCCTCCTCAAAGTCGACGTCACCCAGTGCGTCACGCTGGCGCTGATCTCGGCATTGAGCTCGCCCATGCCCTCCCATGTCAGGGAGGAGCAGGAGCTCCGGATCGTCGAAGTCGAGTTCATCGGCGAGCTGCCCAAGGACGAGCACGGCAAGCCCATGCACTTCCGCCGCGGCATCTCGAGCTATCCGGCTCTCGGCGACGTCGTTTACCGGGCGAGCCAGGAAGAGCTTTCGAAGGCCTACGCCTGCGACACCGACGATGCCATCCGGATCGGGCACATTCAGCAGGACAGCTCCATTCCAGCCATGGTCAAGATCGACGAGCTGCTCGGCAAGCACTTCGCGGTCCTCGGCACGACCGGCACCGGTAAGTCCTGCGCCGTGGCGCTCATCCTGCGCCGCATCCTGGAGAAGAATCCGCAGGCCCACATCCTGCTCCTCGACGTGCACCGCGAGTATGCCTCCGCGTTCCGCGAATACGCCGAGGTCGTCACGCCCGACAACATGAACCTCCCCTTCTGGCTCCTCAATTTCGAGGAGATCGTCGAGGTTCTCATCGGCAATCAGCCGAACAAGGACAGCGACTCGGAGATCCTGCGCGACCTCATCCCGATGGCCAAGCTGCGCTACATGGGCAACCAGAGGCGCGACCGTCCGGCCAATGGCCGTGACCGCCTGACGCTCGAGAACAGCAACATCGGCGTCGACACCCCGATTCCCTACCGCGCCTCAGACCTCGTCGGACTTCTCGACGAGAACATCGGCAAGCTCGAGATGCGCGGTGAGCTGACGCCCTTCAAGCGCATCAAGGCCCGCGTCGAGACGATCAGCCGCGATCCGCGCTATTCCTTCATGTTCGGCGGCCTCACCGTCCAGGATACGATGGTGCAGATCCTGAGCCGTCTGTTCCGCGTTCCGGTGAACGGCAAGCCCATCACCATCCTGGAGCTCGGCGGCCTGCCGTCCGAGGTCATCAACGTCGTGGTGTCGGTGCTGGCGCGCCTCGCGTTCGACTTCGGCCTGTGGAGCAGCGGCAAGGTGCCGATCACCTTCGTCTGCGAGGAAGCTCACCGCTACGTTCCGAACGACCGCACCCTCGGCTTCGAGCCGACGAAGCGGGCCATCTCGCGCATCGCGAAGGAAGGCCGCAAGTACGGCGTGTCGCTGGCCATAGTGACCCAGCGTCCGGCCGAGCTCGACCCGACCATCCTTTCCCAGTGCAACACCATCTTCTCCATGCGCCTGACGAACGAGAAGGACCAGGAGATCCTCAAGGCCGGTATTTCCGATGCCGCGGCAAGCCTGCTCGAGTTCATGCCGACCATGGGCACCGGTGAAGCGGTCACCTTCGGCGAAGGCGTCGCCTTGCCGACCCGCGTCAAGTTCGACCTCCTGCCCGCCTCTGCCCTGCCCAAGAGCACGACGGCGTCGTTCACCCTCAACTGGAACCGCGAGGTCGGCGACGAGCAGTTCCTCGCCGACATCATCACGCGCTGGCGCCTGCAGACCTACAATCCGATGGCGGCCGACATCGCCGCCGAGGTACAGGAAGAAGCTCCTGCCGCGGCTGCGGCCCCCGCCGTGGCTGCCGGAGCCGGTCGCCTGCGGCCTGCCCAGCCGGCCGCCGCACCCTCGCTCCGCCGCAGCACCCCGGCCGAAACGCCGGCTGCAGCTCCCGGCGGCTGGACGGGCGACGCCCGCGGCCTCCAGCAGGCGGCAGGCGCGCAGTTGCAGCGGACGATGGCCCGCCCTGCCGTGCAGGAAGCCTCACCACCGCCCAGCACCCAGCAGAGCCTGGCTTCGCTGATCAAGCAGTACCGCTCCTAGGATCTAGCCGCGGCGGACGGCATCGACGTGGCGGCCGAACTCCGGCCAACTCATCAACGTCTTGCAGCGTTCGAAGCGGTTGACCGAATAGGCCCAGAAGTCGTCGGCCGTGTTCCCGTTGGCGAATTGGATCAGCCCCCACAGCGTCCATAGCAGATCGCACATCGCCTTGTAGATGACGATGCGACCCTGTTCGGCCGCCGACGGCGTGCCGCCGAAATAGGCGTGCACCATCTCCTCTTCCTCCCCTTCGTCGAAGCCGCCTTCCACGGACAAGTCGCCGAGGTCCCACATGGGATCGTTCATGCCCGAATACTCCCAGTCGACGATCCACATCCGATCGCCCGTATCGAGAAAGTTCTCGCACAGCGGATCGCAGTGACACGCCGCGAGCGGCAGCGGCCGGATCGCCAGAGCCTGCCGCACCGTCTCGGCCTCGCGCAGCACGTCGTGATATCCCGGCGGAAAGTCGACGTCCTTGCCGCCGAGGATCTTGAGGTAGTCGTCGATCATGGTGAAGAGCTCGAAACGGAAATTGAACACGGCGTTCGAGTCGTGGAGCTTGCGGAACGCCCGTGCGGCACGCGCCGGCGAGCCGGTCCGCGACTTGAACAGGGCGGGAGACATGGTCACGGCGTCGCCGATGAAGCGCGTTACCATCACGCCGGACGTTTCGTCGAAGAAGAGGACCTCGGGGCTCACCCCGGACGCCGCCGCTTCCCGAGCCGCCTGCGCCTCGTTGCGGCGGTTGATGTATTCCTCCGTTCCCTTCCCGGGAATGCGCATGCAATAGGCGGAAGGGCCGGCGTCGACGCGGAACACGCGGTTCGTGAGGCCTCCGAGTCGGGCAATCCTCGCCCCATCCGCCTTGCCGGTGCCGAAGAGCGGAATGGCGGCAATCGCCCCGCGCGCCTCTGCGATTCCCCGATCGTCCTCCGAAACGGTCATGGTCGTCCTTCACGCCTTGAGGCGCTTCATCTTGGGGTCGTAGAGGCTGCGCTGGCCGCGTTCCGCCGCATAGCGGTTGCCGAACGCCTCGATCTCGAAGTCCGATTGACGTAACAGCTCGACGGGCAGGTAGCCGAAAGCGATGGTCTTTCCGAGCGTGTGGCCGAATCCGGCGCTCGTCGTCGACGAGAGGACCTTCTCGTCGAGAAGGATCGGCTCTCCTCCGTGCAGGGGAGCGAAGCCATCGATGACGAACGAGCACAGCCTCCGCTTGACGCCGTTCTGCCGTATGCGCGCCAAGGCCTCGTGCCCGACGAAGTTCCCTTTTTCCAGCTTCACGTTGAAACCGAGTCCGGCTTCGTAGGGATTGTAATCGGGCGAGATGTCGCCCGACCAATAGAGGTAGCCCTTCTCCAGTCGGCAGCTCTCGATGGCGCGGTAGCCGGCATTGACGATGCCGAACTTCTCCCCCGCCTGCCACAGCGTCTCGTAGACATGGGCGGCGAACTCCTGCGGCACGTAGAGCTCGTAGCCGAGCTCGCCGACATAACCGATCCGCACGCAACCTACCATGGCGTTGCCGACGCTGATCGTGCCGGCCTTGAGGAACGGATAAGCCGCACTGGAGAGGTCGTGGTCGCTGACGGACTGCAGAACTTCGCGCGACCGCGGTCCGCAGATGTTGATCGTGGCCCATGCATTCGTCGCGTCGTACATCTGGATGCGGCTGTCGCGCGGCAGGTGCCGCTGGATCCATCGGCTGTCGCGAACCCCGAAGCCAGAGCCGGTGATGACGTAGAGCAGATCGTCGGCCGAATGGATGATCGTGACGTCCGCTTCGATTCCGCCGCGTTCGTTGCACAGCTGCGTGTAGACGGCCTTGCCCGGAGGCCCCGACAGGTCGTTGGCGGCGATGCGGTTGAGCGCCTCGAGCGCCCCTTTTCCGCTGAACTCGAATTTCGCGAACGAGGTCTGGTCGATCAGCGCAACGCTCTCGCGGATGGCGCGGTGTTCCGCCGCCACTGCGGCGAACCAGTTCGGCAGGGTTTCGAAGCTCGGTTCGTCCACCGGCTTCTCCGCCAGGCGGGCGAACCAGTTGGGACGTTCCCAGCCGAATTTCGAGCCGAACACCGCGCCGGCCTGCAGGAGATGGTGGTGCAGCGGGCTGCGCCTCAGGTTTCGCGCCGCATGGTGCTCCTCACCCGGCCAGTGGATCTTGTAGTAGGAGGCATAGGCTTCGATCGACCGCGCTTCCAGGTATCGCGGCTGCGCCTGAACTGCCCCGAAGCGGCGGATGTCGAAGGGCCACAGGTCCATGTCGGGGTCGCCGTGCAGGATCCAGCCGGCCATCGCCTGGCCGGCACCGCCCGATGCCGCGATTCCCGCCGTGAAGCCGCAGGCGACGAAGACGTTGTCGAGCTCCGGCGCGAGCCCAAGGATCGGTTCGCCGTCCGCCGATACCGGGATCGGACCATTGATAACGCTCTGGATGCCGATTTCGTTGAGGGCGGGAATGCGCTCCGCCGCCGGCACGGCGAATAGCTCGAGCCTCTCCATGTTCGGCGGGAAGAGCTCGCGCCCGAAAGCAAGCGGCGGATATCCCTGCCAACAGCCCCGGGTCCCCTCCTCCCATCCTCCGATCACGAACGCGCCCGTATCCGGCTTCAGGTAGAAATTGCGGTCGGGATCGCGCAGGGTCGTGAGCGACGGATCGAAGGTCAGCTTCTTTTCCGTGATGAAGTATTGATGCTCGACCACGCCGGCAGCGACGGCGATGCCCGCCAGCTCCGCCACGCGCTTCGCCCACAGCCCGGCACAGTTGACCAGGATTTCGCAGGCGATGCGGCCGGTATTGGTGATGACGCCGACCGCGCGGCGGTTTTCGACCACGATGTCGGTGACCGTCACGCCCTCCTCGATCTTGACACCCTTGTCGCGCGCCCCCTTCGCATAGGCCATGGTGAGCGCATGGGGATCGACATAGCCGTCGCCCTCGATGAAGGCCGCCCCGAGGACATCCGCTTCGGTGAGGAAGGGGAACTTCTCCTTGGCCTCCGCGGCCGTCAGCGCGGTGCACTCGACACCGAAGCTCTTGGCCTGACCCATGCTGCGCCGGATCTCGCTCCACCGCGCCGGCGACGAAGCCAGGCGCAGCGACCCGACTTTGTGCCACTGGATGTCCTGGCCCGTCTCGGCCCCGAGCCGGTCGAACACGGCGACCGAGTTCTGCATCAGCCGGGTCAAGTTGCGCTTGCCGCGCAGCTGGCCGACGAGCCCGGCCGCATGCCAGGTGCAGCCATGAGTGAGTTGCGCCTTTTCGACCAGCAGTACGTCCTTTGCGCCCTCGCGTCCGAGGTGATAGGCGACCGAAGTGCCGATGGCGCCTCCGCCGATGATCAGTATCTTGACATGGCGATCCGCTGCGAACGGCATGGGGCTTCAGGCCTTGACCCTGCTGCTGGCGGGATCGTAGAGCGCGCCGTCATGATAGGTGCACGGCACCCGCTCGGTGGCGACGATGAGTTCGTAGCGCCCCTCCGAGAGGAATTCCCGCGTCACGCCTTCCGCCCTGCGTACATATCCGTAGCCGATGGGTTTGCCGATCGTATAGCCGAAGCCCCCGCTCGTCAGATATCCCACTTGTGCGCCGTTGCGCAAAATGGTTTCGCGGCCTAGCAGGATGACATTCGGATCCTCGCAGGCGAAACAGGCGAGGCGCTTGACCTGGATGCTGTTCGCTTGCCGTTCCATCGCGTCCCGCCCGATGAAGGGTTCGTCGCGGCCGAGCTTGACCGCCCAGCCGAGCCCCGCCTCGAAAGGCGTGTCGTTCGGCGTGATGTCCGTACCCCAGGCCCGGTAGCCCTTCTCGAGTCGCAGGGATTCGAGCGCCCGGTAGCCGACCGGCGCCAGTCCTTCCGGTCCGCCGACCTCCATCAACCGGTCGAAGACCGTTCCGAGAGCATCGATCGGCATGTGAAGCTCCCAGCCGAGCTCTCCCACATAGGTGACGCGCAGCGCGCGGACGGCATGGCCGGCGATGTCGATCACGCGGACGTGGCCGAACGGGAACGCAGCGCCCCCGACGTCGTCGGAGGTCGCCTTCGCCAGGATGCGCCGGGCCGCCGGGCCCATGAGCGACAGCGTCCCGAAATCCTCGGTCACGTCCTCGAGGCGAGCATCGAGGCCCGGCCCAATGTGGTCGGCGATCCAGGCGGCATCGTGCGTCCGGAAGCCGGTGCCGGTCACGATGTAGAAATGATCCTCCGCCAGCCGCGCTACCGTCAGGTCGCACTCGATGCCGCCGCGCGTGTTGAGCATCTGCGTGTAGGTGAGCCGGCCAGGCGGCTTCCCGATGTCGTTGGCGGCTATCCATGAGAGCGCCTTTGCTGCGTCCCTGCCTCTGACTTCGTATTTCGCGAAGGAAGACTGGTCGAACAGGCCCGCCTTGCTCCTGACGAGCGCATGCTCCAGCCCGACCGCGTCGAACCAGTTCTGCCGGCCCATGGAATAGGCATCCCTCGGCTCCATGCCCTCGGGGGCGAACCAGTTCGGGCGTTCCCAGCCGAGCTTGGAGCCGAAGACCGCGCGGTTCGCCTTCAGCCGGCTGTAGAGCGGTGAGACGATGCGCGGCCGTCCGCTTTCGTATTCCTCATGCGGGTAGCCGATCGTGTAGTGCTTTCCATACGCCTCGAGGGTGCGCTCGGCGACCCACGTCCGATCGTCGTGCAGTCGCGAAAACCGCCGGATGTCGACGACCCACAGGTCCATCGGCGCTTCGCCGGTTTTTGCCCACGTCGCCAGAACCCAGCCCGCCCCGCCGGCAGACGCGATGCCGAAGGCGTTGAAGCCGCACCCGACATGGAAATTGTCGAGCTCGGGTGCTGCACCCAGGATGAAGTTCCCGTCTGGTGTGAAGCTCTCCGGACCGTTGATCATCTGCTTGATCCCGGCGTTTTCCAGGTTCGGAACGCGGGCGAGCGCATGCGTCATGTGCTGCTCGAAATGGTTCCAGTCGTCTTCGAAAAGCTGGAACTCGAAGTCTTCGGGAACGTCGTCGGTCGTCCAGGCGATCGGGTTCGGCTCGTAGCCGCCGAATACCAGCCCGCCGACCTCTTCCTTGAAGTACGTCCGCCGGTCGGGATCGCGGACCGTCGCCAGCCCGGGCGCGATCCCGTCCATCCGCTCCGTGATCACATACTGATGCTTGACGGGCTGAAGCGGCACGCGGACGCCTGCCAGCGCTCCGATTTGCCGCGACCACTGGCCGGCGCACAGCACCACCTTGTCGCAGGCGATGCGCCCCGAATTCGTGCGGATGGCGACGATGCGGCGGCCCTCCGTCTCGAAGCCGGTGACCGCGACGCCTTCGTGGATGCGGGCGCCGTGCATCCGCGCGCCCTTGGCGAGCGATTGCGCGATGTCCGACGGATTGGCCTGCCCGTCGGTCGGCAGGAAACTCGCCCCCACGAGGTCGTCGGTGGCCATGAGCGGCCACATCGCCCTGACCTCCGCCGGTGACAGAAGGTGCATGTCGAGACCGAAGCTCCGCGCCGTCGTCGCGAGACGCTGGTACTCGATCCACCGTTCCGGGTTGGTCGCGAGCCTGAGGCAGCCCGTCATCTTCCAGCCGGTCTCCAGGCCCGTTTCGCCGGCAAGCCTCTTGTAGAGCTCGACCGAATAGCGAAGCACCTGGGTGATCGAAGCCGACGACCGGAGTTGCCCGACGAGGCCCGCGGCGTGCCACGTCGACCCGCAGGTGAGCTTTCCCCGCTCGATGAGCACGACGTCGGCCTTGTGGTCTTTTGCCAGGTGGTAGGCGGTCGAGCAGCCGATGATGCCGCCGCCGATCACAACGAACTCAGCGCGTTCGGGGAGTTGACCAGTCATAGTTTGCCGTATCGCTCCTCGAAGCGTTTCACCGCGGTGTCGGTCCGCCGGAAGAATTCCGCCGCATGTCCCTGGTAGTCTGCACCCGGCGCGTCGAGGTGGATTTCCGAAACGAGCGCCCAGGTCGCCTCGCGCAGCGCCGATGCTGCCTTCATGGCATCGAACGACCGTCTGAGCTCATCCGAGGGCGCGCGCCCGAAATATCCGTTCAGCAGCTGCGTCTCCCCCGCCTCGTCGAAGCTCCCGTTCGCCGCCAAGTTGGAGAGGTCGAACAGCGCCGTCCCATAGCTCCCGTATTCCCAGTCGATGAGCCACAGGCGCTCGCCGTCGTCGATGAAGTTCCCCGGCAGCAAATCGTGATGGCCGAACACGATCGGCATCGGCATCTGCACCGCCTCGAGCCGGTCAGCCAGCTCGGCAAAGCGCGGCAGCTCGTCCGCCCAACTTCCGCCGCGCCCGATCAGTTTGTGGACGTTGTCGCGGATGACGTGGAACGCCCAGAAGAAGTTGACGGGGCCCCGCACCAGGCGCCGCAGATCTGCATGGCAGCGCCGGAGAAGCGCGACGATGCGCTGCGCATTGGCGCGCATGTCGTCTTCCGTATAGGTCCTGCCGGCGATGTAGCGGAACACCATGAGGCCGGGCTCGCCGTGGACGAGCTCCGGCGACAGGCCCGCTTCGAACGCAGCCTCGCTCGCCGCCCGCTCGCGTTCCCGCGACACGTGATGCGCGGGTATGTCGTCGCCGCACCGTACCACGAAGCGCTCCCCGCCGTCGGTGACGATGAACGAGGTGTTGCTGATCCCGCCCTTCAAGACTTCGAGCGATACCTTGTGCTTCCACAGCGGAAGCTGTCTGACACGGTCTTCGAGGGCTGCGGCGGTCATCGAGCGGAAATGAAGTCCAATGAGGCGGGAGGCGTCGCAAGTGGAGTACGGCCGAGCCAGAGAGTCTAGAGGGTGGCGGGTCCTGTCAACTAGGGCCGAGCGGCAGGGGGGTTTTGGAGGCGCACGACGCGCTGTTGCGGGCGCGAGACCTCATTTGGCGCTGGTTGCGCGCAGGCTGAGCCGTAGAGGGTCAGGATCCGATCTTGTCCCGCTCCCGTTCGAGCGAGAGGCTGCCGGTTGATCTTTGGCTCGCCTGGGGCTATGTAGCGCCGCATAGATTTGACCGGCCCTGTTGGGGGATCGTCTAACGGTAGGACAGCGGACTCTGACTCCGCCAGTCTAGGTTCGAATCCTAGTCCCCCAGCCAACCTGCAAACCCTCGTCGATTGCCCACTAGCTCGAAAGGCGAACGCAAGGAGCGATTTCTTCGCTTTTGCGCATTGCTCCGTAGCGGCCGAAGTATTTCTAAATTACTAGAAATATAGTTTGACTTCGATAACAGGACCAGTTAGCGAAGATGCATGAAACTTATCGATGCTGCGGCTCAGTTAGAGGCCCTTGGTAATCCAACTCGCCTTTCCGTCTTTCGCGCCTTGATACGCGCCGGTGAGGCCGGAATGTCCGTTGGGAGGCTCCAAGCGAAGGTAGGGGCGGCAGCATCGACCCTGTCTCATCACTTGCAGAAGCTCATTCAGGTAGATCTCGTGTCCCAGGAACGTCAGGGAACGACATTGATCTGCCGGGCCGAGTTCAAGCAGATGAAGGACTTGGTCGGGTTCCTCGTGGACGAGTGTTGCGCGGACATGACGGAAACTTCGGCCGCATAAAAAATTTGTCTGTAACTTCGCTAATTCCAGAAATATGGAAGGCAACGATGCTCAAGCTTGAGGAACTTCCCGTCGCAATCATCGGAGCTGGTCCGGTTGGTTTGGCAGCTGCTGCGCATCTATTGGAGCTTGGCGTTCCGGTGAAGCTCTATGAGGCGGGATCTCAGGTGGGCTCATACGTCAGGGACTGGAGTCATGTGAGTGTGTTCACGCCGTGGCGCTATTGCGTCGATCATGCATCAGTTCGACTTCTCAGGAAACATGGCTGGCGCATGCCAGATCCTGAGGCCTTCCCGACTGGAGGCGAATTGATCTCGCAATATCTCCAACCGTTAGCTGACATACCCGAGATTGCTTCCGTCCTCGATCTCAATGCGCGCGTCGTTGCCATTTCGCGGTGGGGAATTGACAAGATCGGTAGTCGAGACCGGTCATCGCGACCGTTCATGCTGCTCGTCAAAACGCCATACGGAACCCGCCGGGATGCCGCCCGCTCGGTAATAGACGCCTCCGGCACCTGGGGCCAACCCAATCCACTTGGTGCTGATGGCCTGCCTGCCACAGGCGAGTTGGAAAACGCCGACCGCATCGCCTATGGCATTCCCGACGTGCTGGGGAAGGATCGAGCGAAGTACGAGAACCAAACGACACTCGTCATCGGAGCTGGTCACTCTGCAGCCAATTCCTTGCTCGATCTTGCACGCCTCAAGGAACTTGCACCTCGAACAAGATTCATCTGGGCGACGCGAGGTTCAGACCTCGGCAGAATCTACAGTGGTGGCGACGCCGACGAGCTACCGGCGCGTGGCGAACTAGGTGCGAACGTCCGGGAACTGGTTGAAAACAAGCGAGTCGAGCTTGTGACTGGTTTCGCTATCACCTCGGTATACGGGACCGAAGGCGACTTGCTTGTCGAAGGACAGTCGCAAGACGGCGCCCGAAAGCTTGGCCCAGTCGATCGTATCATCGCTGCCACCGGTCAGCGGCCCGATCTGACCATCACCCGTGAAATCAGACTTGATCTCGATCCTTGGCTCGAAAGCGCCAAGGCTCTTGGTCCTCTGATCGATCCCAACGAACACTCTTGCGGAACCGTCCCGCCCCACGGCCACCGTGAGCTAAGTCACCCCGAAGCTGGATTTTACATTGTCGGCATCAAGAGCTATGGCCGCGCGCCGACGTTCCTGCTGCTGACGGGATATGAACAGGTGCGTTCCGTCGTTGCCGCGCTGACTGGCGACATCAGGGGCGCCGATGCCATTGAGCTTGTCCTGCCGGAGACCGGTATTTGTTCAGGCCCGCCCGCCGAGCCAGGAGCCGAAGCACAAGGTTGCTGCGGCGGACCTGCTCCTGTCGAGGCAGACGCCTGCTGCCTACTGGATGCCCAGCAGAAGGCAGTCGGAAAGTCAGGCTGTGGCTGTAGCGCTCACGTTTAGAGAGTTATGGCAGCCAGCAATCGCCACTTGATCATTTCGACGTTGGGCATTGCCCAGATCCTCGCCTGGGGGTCCACCTACTACCTGCCGGCGGTGATCGCCACGCCAATCGCAAAGGATACTGGATGGCCGCTGGAATGGGTCGTAGGCGGGCTATCTCTAGGGCTGTTGATCGCCGGCCTTGTGTCTCCCCGGGTTGGAGCTGCGATCGACCGCAACGGCGGGCGAGGCATTCTCGCGCTGGGAACTGGCTGCATCTGCCTTGGCCTTTTAGGGCTGGCAGCTTCCCCGAACCTCCTTTGCTATGTAGTTTCCTGGCTCGTCGTGGGCGTCGGCATGGGAGCGGGCCTTTACGATGCGGCTTTCGCGACTTTAGGGCGGCTCTACGGCCAGCAGGGCCGCTCCGCAATCACAATGCTGACCCTCTTTGGTGGCCTTGCAAGCACCGTTTGTTGGCCGCTATCTGCCTATTTGCTGGGCGAGGTTGGTTGGCGTGGCACCTGCGTCACATATGCGCTGATCCAATTGGTGATCATTCTGCCGCTGTACCTGCTCGTCCTGCCGCGCGAGGCTCCTCCGCCGCGGGCCAGCGCTTCTGATGTTCCCTCCAACATGCTCACGCGAACCCGGACTCATCGATCACTGCTCACCATTCTCCTAGCTGGCACGCTGACTCTTGCTGCCATCACGACATCGACCATGTCGGTGCACCTGCTCAACCTGCTGCAGGCAACAGGCCTGTCCCTGGCTGCCGCTGTTGCCCTGGGCGCCCTCGTCGGCCCCTCTCAAGTAACGGCGCGGGCAATCGAGTTCGCGGTGGCCAGATTCCACCATCCAATCTGGACTAAGATCGCATCCGTTGGGTTCGCAGCCCTCGGCATAGGCGCCCTGTTTGCCGGCCTTCCGATCGTTCCTCTGGCGCTCATGTTATACGGCGCCGGCATCGGACTTGAGTCCATCGCGAGGGGAACGCTGCCGCTGGCTCTATTTGGAAGCGAGGGCTATGCAACGCTGATGGGACGGCTCGCTATGCCAAGTCTTCTGGCACAAGCAATAGCTCCATCCATCGGAGCCGTCATCATCTCGCGGGCAGGAGAGCACGCCGTACTGGGAGTCCTGACGGGAGTTGCACTCTTGAACGTGCTTCTTGCGTGCTGGCTGGCTTCGCTATCGAGAACGCGCCAAGCATATGCCGTCTAGCGAGCGGAAGGTTCTTTCCAAAGCCATTGTGCGATCCCTACAGCGACCGCTGCCCCAACCAATTGGGCGACTATGAACGCGGGAACGCCGGTCGGGGCAATACCCGCAAACGTGTTGGTCAGTCCGCGAGCAATTGTCACGGCGGGGTTCGCAAATGAGGTGGACGCCGTGAACCAGTAGGCTGCGGTGATGTAGAGGCCAACGATAGAGGCTGTGGCTAATACCTTGTGTTGTAGACAGCCGAGGATTACGAGGACTAGTCCGAAAGCAGCGACAAACTCCGCCATCCACTGACCAGCTCCCCATCGCGCTGTCGTTGAAAGTTGCAGGACCGGTAGCTCAAACATGAGATGGGCCAGGATTGTACCGGCGATCGCACCCGCAATCTGTGCGACCACGTATGAAGCAACTTCCCTCCAGGACATTTCGGCACGAAGCGCCATGGCCATTGAGACGGCGGGATTGAAGTGAGCTCCCGATGTCGGTCCGAATATTGTGATGAGCACCACAAGGATAGCGCCGGTCGCAATTGAATTGCAGAGGAGTGCGACAGCCTGATTGCCGCCGGCGAGGGAGGCGGCCATGATTCCCGAACCGACAACAGTTGCGAGCAGGATTGCAGTTCCAAGGGCTTCAGTAACGATCCGACGCGATAAGGAAGGGGGCACGCGCTAGTCCTTCGACTCGCCAATTTCCTTGAGGCGACGCTGCAGTGAGAGCTGGTCGAGCGATGCCAACGGAAGGCTCACAAATATGCTGATGCGATTGTTCAGCATGCGGTAGGCCTCCGCAAAGGCAAGCCGGCGTTCGGCCTCGCTGCCTTCCGCTGCGGCGGGATCAGGGACACCCCAATGGGCAGACATTGGCTGTCCTGGCCAAATAGGACAAACCTCACTGGCCGCGTCGTCACAGACCGTGAACACGAAATCCATTTGTGGTGCGCCGGGCTTCGCGAACTCGTCCCAGCTTTTCGAGCGCAGTATGTCAGTTTTGTAGTTCAGCTTACGAAGTAGGTCGAGCGTGTAGAGATGAATCCGGCCTTTGGGATGGCTACCGGCACTGAACGCTCGAAAGACGACTCCGCCTTCACGGTTGAGAATGGCTTCTGCCAGGATGGAACGGGCCGAATTGCCGGTACAGAGGAACAGGACGTTAAATGATCCGTCATTCATAGGGGTGTCATGCCGCTACTTTGTGACAGATGTTTGAAGCTAGCTGGAATCATCGATAGCGCGCGGCCGGCGCTCAATCTGCCGCGGCTCCGGCGATGTCGGTGATGTCGTAGAAATCGTAGATTCGGAACACGTCCGGAAATGCGTAGATGCGGTCGGCCAGCAGTTCGAGGTCGGTTCCGAAATGCTTGTTGAAGACGACGCGAAACGTATTCACCGAGCTTATCGAGCGATAGAGATCGCGATAGTCACCATCCGGAAAATAGTAGGCATTCAGAATTCCCATCTTCATCTGCAGCTCCGCCTTGGTCGCCTTTTCCCACGACCGGTTGTCTAGGCGATAGCGCTCCGGAAATGGGCCTTCGTCGGCCTGGATGATGATGATGGGCTTCGGTCCATCGCGCCCCAGCAGGCTTGAGACCGTATCCTCGATCAGACGATTGGCATAGCGGACCTGCCCCACATAGCCGGGCCGGACGCCGATCCTCCAGCTCCACTCGGCGGTGTGACACCGTCCGTTCGCGTCGAAGACGAAAGGCTCATGCGGAAGAAGCACGTGGATGAAGGTGAAGGTGGGCTCCGGACGCTCGCCGACCGCTTTCACCGTCTCGAACTGCATCGGCACCCGCCGGCACTGGCCGGCATCCCATGCGAGGCTGCGAGCAAGGCCGCTTCCCGGCGCGACGGCTTCGAGGAGCGGCGGGACGAGCGTCTTCCGCATGTAGAGCCATACGAATTCCGAAACGCCGAAGCTGTAGCTTTCATCGGCGAAGGGGTTGTGCTCGGTCGGATTCCACCAGGAGCCGATCTGGATGAAGTGGTAGCCTTTTGACTTGAGGAACCGGCCGACCTTGTGATCCCTCAGCATGTCGTACAAGGGATGCCAGTCGCCATATTTCGCGCGTCTGTCGCGCGCGAGGAAGTTGATGTAGTCCATGTTGAAGGTCGAGGCGAGTGACGGTGCCGTCTTCAGGTAGTTGGCTCGGCTCTCCGTGGCGACGTAGAAGCCCTGCCTCTCGAGAAAGCGCGTGAGCCCGCCATTGTCGAAGCCGAACTCGCGCGCCAGTGTCGCGTTCGATCCATAGCGGTCGAAGATGAAATAGTAGATATCCGGCTGCGCTTGCCCGGGCGGCGACGCCGCAAGCGCGGAGCCCCCGCCGGCGCCATCGGCCGCCGGGCCGGCGGCCTGGGAAGCCGTCGATGATCCCTCGTCCTGCCACCGCCGCAGCTCGTAGGAGCCCGCCTGCCACACCGGCTGCGCCAGCAGGACGAACGCCACGCCGTTTAGGATCGCATTCGGCACCGTCAGGCTGAAGCGCGCCGTGGCAACGATCGCCAAGAGCACGGCCATGGACAGGAGGGTCACAGGTATGGCTGCAGTGAACGGGACTAGGCCTCCAAGATGCCGGTGTACCCACGAGAAGAGATCCAGGTGGAAGATCGTGCCGGCGAGCAGGATGCTGGTCAGCAGTGCGGCTCGCGGGCCGTAACGTCCGACAAGCCGGCCGAAGGCGGCGAAAAGAAGCGCGGCGGCCGCCGTCACCACGATCAGCGGCGTCGCGATGTCGCCAAGGGACGTTTCGCGGAGGTTGGCCGCATAGGGCGCGATAACCGAGAATGCGGCGAATAGGAACGGATGGAGCGGAGAATCGGCAATGCCCGCTTGCGACGTCGGCCGGTCCGCCGTCGCTGGCCGAGCGGCAGCGGCGGGCGGATCCTCGGCGACTTCCTCCGACGGAGCCGCGTCTGTCGACCGATGGTGCGCCATGTGTTTCGGTACCAATCCTACAGCTGGGACGTGCAGCCGCTGAGGGAACAGCCTCGGTCCTTGGCGAGACGCACCTAGAAGCCTTCGCGACGGATTGGCGACGATCCAGTGAACTTCTTGTAACGATAGGCGTTCCCTCCTAAGCTGGCAAGCCGCCTACACAAATACCGTTTTGTTCGGGAGTTATGACATGCAGACACTATCCGCTCAGGCCTTCCGTCTCGCGTTCGCCGCCCTGCTCGTTGGAGCGACGACGTCGTCGGCCCATGCGTACCTTGATCCGGGAACCGGAAGCATGGCCCTCCAGGTGTTGCTTGGCGGCATTGCCGGACTGGCTCTGGTCGGAAAATTCTACTGGCACAAGCTCCTGATGCTGGTGGGGCTGCGGAAGCGGGAGAAGGATGCAGCCATTGCCGAGGCCGACCGTCACGGGCGACGCTGACGGCAAGAGCCATCGCGAGGGACGCACCATTGAGGAATATCGCGGCATGCTCGCTCCTTCCGGCAATGGAGGCGGTGGAAAGCAGGATCGTTCGGATTTGACTGTCGAGCCCGGCTCCTATCGCGACCGAAACGGCGCGGTGTTCTATCGCGACTCCAGCGTTCTGCGCGGCATCAGCGCCAAGGCGTTGCAGAACTGGGAACGGCTCTCCGGATGCCAATTCTTTCGCGATCGGATCGCGGCGGGAACGATCGTCCGCACGGAGCGTGCGAAGGACCCTCTGGGAGAAAGTGCGAAGAACTGGGCCGCCGTCCTGGAGCATCAACGAATTCCGTTCGTTTCCTACCCCTACGAATGGACGTTCGGGATGCTGAAGGATGCCGCGTTGCTGCACCTGGAGCTGATGGGCGAGGCGTTGAACGAGGGAATGATCTTGAAAGATTCCTCCCCTTACAACGTGCAATGGAACGGCGCCCGGCCCGTCTTCATCGACATCCCCTCCTTCGAAATCCTGCCGGAGGGCCAGCCCTGGATCGGATACCGGCAGTTCTGCGAGCTGTTCCTCTATCCGCTGATGCTGCAAGCCTACAAGGGCGTGGAGTATCGTTCCTGGCTGCGCGGCAGCATCGACGGGATTCCAGCGGAAGGACTACGCGCGCTCATGTCGGTGCGCGACCTGGCGAGGCCAGGAGTTCTCTTGCACGTGGTGATGCAGAACGCGCTGCAGCGCCGCTACTCGCAGGGAGAAGCGAATGTCCGGCAGTCCCTGGCGCAAGCCGGCTTTCGCAAGGGGCTGATCGACCGTAACGTCCAGGGCCTGAAGGCAATCGTAACGCGCCTGAGCCCGAGCGGCGCCAAGACCGAATGGGCCGACTACGACCGTACCCATAGCTACGACGGCGACGACTTCGAAACGAAACGCGCCTTCGTCGGCGCCGCGGCGGCGCATCGGCGCTGGCGGCTCGTTTGGGATTTGGGCTGCAACACGGGCACTTTCTCGCGCATTGCCGGCGAGCATGCCGACTACGTCGTGTCCATGGATGGCGACTGGATGGCCATCGAACGCCTCTATCGGGCGCAGCAGTCACGGCCCGACCGGGCGAAAATTCTGCCGCTCGTCGTCGACCTGTCCGATCCGTCGCCGAGCCAGGGCTGGCGCGGGCTGGAGCGCAAGTCCTTGCCGGAGCGCGGCAAGCCGGAGCTGACGCTGTGCCTGGCGCTCATCCATCACATCGTGATCGGCTCCAACATCCCCCTCGCCGAGTTCATCGCTTGGCTCGCCGGGCTCGGGACGTCGCTGGTCATCGAGTTCGTCGGCCGGGACGACGAGATGGTCCAAAAGCTTCTGCGCAACAAGGACGACCAGTACGAGGACTATCGGCCGGAAATTTTCGAGGCAGAGCTCGCGAAGCGCTTCGAGATCCGGGACAGGCGGCCGCTGAAGGGCGGCAAGCGCGAGATCTATTTCGCCATGGCGCGCTGACCCTACGCTCGTCTCAGATGGAATCGCGCAGGTCTCTCCAGTCGCCGACGGGGTGGATGTGCTCCGCTCCGTTGCGGGTGATGAAGAGATGGTGGCGGCCCGGCCGGGCGGCAAGGAAGTCCAGCCACCGGTCGTAGAACTCGACCACCTTTCGGCGATCCTGCAATGCCTTGTGAAGCTTCTTCGACCGCTTGGGAGTAGAGGCCGAAATAGGTCCTAGGGGCGGTCTCGCGCTGGAACCACCGCGTTTGCAAGTCGGCAGGCGAGCTCACGAGGGTCAGCGACGCAACGCTTCGCGCCAGATCCAGCACGTCGAGGGCGCCTCGATGGGTGCCTTGGAGATGTCGCCTTCACGGAACGCGACGTTGAGCTTGCTCAGCGCCGCGATCTTGCGCGCCTTCGACAATGCATCCGTGTCGAAGTCGAGCCCGACGACCGACTTCGCGCCGCGCCGCGCCGCCTCGAAGGAGAAGAACCCGTAGCGGCAGCCGATGTCGAGGACCGTCTTGCCCGTCATGTCGGCGGGGAGGATCTTGTCCAGTGTATTGGATCGATCGTTTCCGGACGTGCGGACTCCCCGGGCAGGACAATGCTTTGGTAGTGAAATTCCTCGTCCCGCAGCAGCTCGGCGATCTGCTTCTCTTCTCTTTGGCCTTGATCGGAGACGGATGCCATGAGCGGTCCTGCGCGATTGTGTTGCCGGTTAGTTCTTTCTCCGCCTGTCGCGAATTGTCAATCCATTGGCGGCTTCGGGACGCCTGGGCGATCCGAGGGCCCCTGCCCAAAAGTGGCCACATCCACCGTGCACGAGCACATTGCGGGTGAAGAGGAGTTTAACATGGCTTACGTGGACGGATTTCTGCTCGTCGTGCCGAAGAAGAAGATCAACGCCTATCGCAAGATCGCCGCCCAGGCGGCACCGTTGTTCCGCAAGTACGGTGCACTCGAAGTGAAGGAATGCGTGGCCGACGACCTCAAGTCGAAGTTCGGCGTGCCCTTCCCGCGCCTGGTCAAGCCGAAGCCTAGCGAGACCATCGTCTTTTCGTGGATCGTCTACAAATCGAAGGCGGATCGCAATCGCGCCAATGCGCGGATGATGAAGGATCCCGAGATGGCGAACATGGATCCCAAGACCATGCCGTTCGACATGAAACGCATGTCCTACGGCGGCTTCAAGGTCATCGTCGACGGCTGACGGCGCGCCGCCTCGCCGCTAGTAGATGTGCCCTTTGAGGGCCGTGAGGCGGACCTTCGAGCCGGGCTCGAGGCCGAGCGCCGCCAGGCGGTTCGAGGCAACTTCCACCTCGAGGGGGTGCTCCAGCCCCTCGGCTTCGACGTCGATCCGGGCGATCGGCCCCACCGTCGAGATGAACCTCACGGCGGTGACGCTCTTCGCATCCGGGCGGATCTCGATATCGTGGGGGCGCACGAAGACCGTACCCGGCTTTCGCGCACCGGCGGGAATTCTGAGCTCGTCGAGCCGGATGGCCGGGTGTGCCAGTCGGCGCCCGGCCACCTTCGCCTCGATGGCGTTGACGCTGCCCAGGAACTGGCAGACGAACGGGTTGGCGGGGCTGTCGTAGATTTCGCTGGGCGTGCCGGCCTGCTCGATTTTCCCGTGGCTCATCACCACGACCCGGTCGGCGATTTCCATCGCCTCCTCCTGGTCGTGGGTGACGAAGATCGACGTCATCCCCATCTCCTCGTTGAGCCGCCGCAGCCACCGGCGCAGCTCCTTGCGGACCTTGGTGTCGAGCGCCCCGAACGGCTCGTCGAGGAGCAGCACCCTCGGTGCGATCGCGAGCGCCCGCGCCAGCGCGACGCGCTGGCGCTGCCCGCCGGAAAGTTCGGAGGGAAAGCGGTGCGCCAGGCGGGAGATTTGGACGAGCTGCAGGAGCTCGTTCACGCGCTCGGCAATTTGCGGCCGCGTCGGCCGTTCGCCGCGCGGCCGAACGGTCAGTCCGAAGGCGACGTTGTCGAACACGCTCATGTGGCGGAACAGCGCATAGTGCTGGAAGACGAACCCCACCCCACGGTCGCGCGCGTTCACGCGCAGGACACTGCGCTCGTCGATCCGGACGTCGCCGACGTCGGGGAAGTCGAGCCCGGCGATGATTCTGAGGAGAGTGGTCTTCCCCGACCCCGACGGGCCGAGCAGCGCCAGCAGCTCTCCGCGGTTGACCGACAGGCTGACCGACCGGAGCGCGACGAAATCGTCGAACCGCTTGGTGACGTCGATGGCGTCGATGGTCATCGCTTCGCCCCTCCCTGTGGCTTGGCGCGCTTCCATTCGAGCATGCTCTGGGCGATGAGTGTCAGGAGCGCCAGCATCGCGAGCAGCGATGCCACGGCGAAGGCCGCGGTGAAATTGTACTCGTTGTAGAGAATCTCGATGTGCAGCGGCATGGTGTTGGTGAGCCCGCGAATGTGGCCGGAGACCACGGATACCGCTCCGAATTCGCCCATCGCGCGGGCGTTGCAGAGAAGGATCCCGTAGAGAAGCCCCCAGCGGATATTGGGAAGCGTGATGCGGAAGAAGGTCTGCAGTCCCGACGCGCCGAGCGACAATGCCGCCTCCTCGTCCTCGGTCCCCTGCTCTTCCATCAGGGGAATGATTTCGCGTGCCACGAAGGGAAAGGTCACGAACATCGTGGCGAGCACGATGCCGGGAACCGCGAAGATGATCTTGATGTCATGTTCCTTGAGCCACGGACCGAGCCAGCCCTGCAGCCCGAAAAGCAGCACGTAGATGAGACCGGCGATGACCGGCGATACGGAGAACGGCAGGTCGATGAGAGTGATGAGGAAGCTCTTGCCGCGAAACGAAAACTTGGCGATTGCCCATGCCGCTATCACACCGAACACGAGGTTGACGGGCACGGCGATCGCGGCCGTGAGCAGCGTGAGCCGAATGGCCTTCAAGGCGACCGGGTCGCTGAGCGCCTCGAAATATGCGGCCCAGCCGCGCGCCAGGGCCTGTGCGAAGACCATGATCAGCGGCAGCCCGATGAACAGGCCGAGGAACATGATCGCAACCGCTATGAGGACGACCCTGAGATGGATCGGATCTTCGCGGACCGACGGGCGAATCATGAATTGGCCCCCATCCGCCGACGCGCCCAAGCCTGCACGAGGTTGATAGCCAGTAGAATGAGGAGCGCCACGAAAAGCATGGCCACGGCGATAGCGGTCGCCTGCTCGTACTCGAACTCCTCGAGCTTCACGACAATGAGCAGCGGAGCGATCTCCGACACTAGCGGCAGGTTGCCGGCAATGAAGATGACCGATCCGTACTCGCCGACCGCACGTGCGAAGGCCAGGGCGAAACCGGTTGCCAGCGCCGGAAAGAGCGTCGGGAGGATGATCCTCATGAAGCTCTGTAGCCTCCCGGCCCCCAGGCAGTGGGCCGCCTCCTCCGCCTCGATGTCGAGGTCGCTAAGGACCGGCTCGACGGTCCGCACCACGAACGGAATTCCGATGAATACGAGGGCCACCAGGATGCCGAGCGGCGTGAAGGCCACCTTCAGGCCCATGGGCTCCAGCAGCGATCCGATGATGCCGTTCGGCGCGTAGATCGACGTCAGCGATATGCCTGCCACCGCCGTCGGCAGCGCGAAGGGAATGTCGACCAATGCGCTGACCAGGCGGCGAAGCGGAAACTCGTAACGCACCAGCACCCAGGCGATGAGGAGACCGAACACCAGATTGATCGCCGCCGCGGCGAGCGACAGTCCGAAGCTGAGGCGCAGGGCGGCCATGACGCGCGGTGTGGCGATCGCCTCGAAGAAACCGAAAACTCCGAGCGTGGTCGCCTTGAGGACGAGTGCCGCCAGGGGCAGGAGCACGATCGTGCCTAGCCACAAAAGTGTCAGGCCCAGCGTGATACCGAAGCCGGGTATCACGCTGGGCTTTCGCCAAGCCGTAATCAAGGAGGGCAATCGAACTCCCTAGTTGGTGGGCTTGTAGATCTGGTCGAATATACCGCCTTCCGCAAAATGCGCAGCTTGTGCCTTGCTCCAGCCGCCGGCGATCTCATCCACCGTATGCAGGGTGATCTTGGGGAACTGGCCGGCATACTTGGCTTCAACCTCCGGCAGCCGCGGCCGATAGAAGTTCTGGGCGGCAAGCTCCTGGCCCTCCGGGGAATACAGGAACTGCAGGTAGGCCTCGGCCGCCTTGCGCGTTCCTTTCTTGTCGACCACCGAGTCGACCACCGCCACCGGCGGTTCGGCAAGGATGCTTTCGGAGGGCACGACGACGTCGAACTTGTCCGCACCGAACTCTTTGAGTGCCAGGAAGGCCTCGTTCTCCCACGCCAGCAGCACGTCGCCGATGCCGCGCTCGACGAACGTCACGGTCGAGCCGCGTGCGCCGGTGTCGAGTACGGGCACGTTCCGGTAGAGATCGGCGACGAAATTCCGCGCCGCCGCTTCGTCATTGTTGTTGTGGTGAAGGGCATAGCCCCATGCGGCGAGGTAGTTCCAGCGCGCTCCGCCCGACGTCTTCGGGTTGGGAGTGATGATCTGGACACCGGATTTCGTGAGGTCGTTCCAATCCTTGATGGCTTTCGGGTTGCCCTTGCGGACCAGGAAAACGATGGTGGAGGTGTAGGGCGAGCTGTTGTTTCCGAGCCGCACCTGCCAATCCTTTGCGAGCAGGCCTTTATCCGCGATCACCTGGATATCGTAGGCAAGAGCAAGGGTCACGACATCCGCCTCCAGCCCGTCGATCACCGCGCGGGCCTGCTTGCCCGAGCCGCCATGCGACTGCTGAATGGTGATGTCCTCGCCGGTCTGCTGCTTCCATTGCGCGGCGAACGCCTCGTTCACCTGCTGGTAGAGTTCCCGCGTCGGGTCGTAGGAAACGTTCAGAAGTTCGATCGCCTGCGCATGGATCGGCGCTGCGGCCAGTGTCATCGCCGTGGCAAGACAAAGAACGATGCGTCTGCTAATCATCTGATGCTCCTCTTTCTTGTCGCTGAAATCGGTGGATGACTTGCCGTCTGTCGAGTCAGGGATGCCTCGCCTCGCTCCCGCGGCCTGCTCGCCTGCGGGCCAGATCGCCTTCGGTGAGTGCAGAAAGGAAGAGTTCCTCCCCATCCGCTCGGGCCGGCCTTCCGAAAACGTCGATGCGCTTCAGGAGTTGCCTGGTCGCTTCCAAAAACTGCTCTCGCTTGCTCATGGCGACAATCTCTATAAGTTTTATCGTGATTGTCAAGACCCCATTGTATTCGAGGCGCGGCGGTCGATTCAGCCTGCGGTAGGAACTGCCGTCGTCGCGTGCGGCGGATGTTTGGATATTGTCGTCATCAGGCGCAGAACTCGTTGCGCCGTCCGGGACGGTCCTACGAATGAATGGGGGTGCTTTTGTGGCCGGGCCTACGGTACGGGCGTCCACTGGACGCTCTCGATTCGGTCCGCGGCCGTCGCCAGCATCACCATCCGGTCGAATCCGAGCGCGCAGCCGCAGGCCGGCGGCATCGAAGCGAGGGCTGCAAGAAAATCTTCGTCGATCGGATAGCGCTCGCCGTAGATGCGCTCTTTTTCTTCCATGTCGATTTCGAACCGGCGCCGCTGTTCCTCGGGATCGCCGAGCTCGGCGAACCCGTTCGCGATCTCGATGCCGCAGGCATAGACCTCGAATCGCTCTGCAAGCCGTGGATCTTCGGAAGAGATCATCGCCAGCGCCGCCTCCGGCGCAGGATAGGCATCGAGCATCTCGATCGCATCGATCCCGAGATGCGGTTCCACCTTAGCAACGAGAATGCGGCTGAAGATATCGGACCATGTGTCGTCGTCGGCGACCGAGACGCCGCCTGACTTGGCTGCGCTTGCAAGCGGGCGAACGTCGGTTTGGCCGTTCGGGCTGATCGTTGACAGGATGTCGATGCCGGCATGGCTCGCGAACGCGGACGCGACCGTCGTCCGCTTCCATGGCACGAACGGGTCGACCCGCTTTTGCCGGCCGGTGAGCGTGCCGGTACCGGCCGCCTTCGCCGCTATCCGCAGCAGGGCCGCGCAATCTTCCATGAGGGCGACATGGGACTCCCCTGCCCTGTACCATTCGAGCATCGTGAACTCGGCGCTGTGGAACGCACCTCGCTCACGGTCGCGGAAGACATGTCCAAGGCTGAAGATTCTCTCCTCGCCGGCCGCCAGGAGCTTCTTCATGGCGAATTCGGGCGAGGTGTGAAGATACCGCGTCGCCGCCTCTCCCGACGGATCGCGGACCTCCGTCCGCAGTCCATGGATATGGGTTTCGTTGCCGGGGGAGATTGCTATGATCGCGGGATCGACCTCGATGAATCCACTCTCGGCGAAATAGCGCCGAACTTCGGCTGCGATGGCGTTGCGCGCCACCAATAGGGGGCGGCGGTCGGAATGGGCGGCGCGATCCCACCAGGGGCGAATAGTGCGTGTCAACGATGCACTCCTTTTGTGCCCCTCTTGGCTTGGTGTTTTGCCGGACCCCTGCTATGAGGCACTATCGAACACCCCGCCTGCAGTGCCGGCAACGCCCGCAGGCCCGAGGATATGAAGAGGCCAGTCGTGGCAAAGGTTATTGCGAGCAGCCTGCGCAAAGGCAACATCATTGAGGATGAGAAAGGTTCTCTCTACGTCGTTCTCAACGCCGAAAATTTCCATCCCGGCAAAGGCACGCCCGTCACCCAGGTCGAAATGCGCCGAATCAGCGACGGGGTAAAGGTTAACGAGCGCTACAAGACCACCGATACGGTGGAGCGGGCTTATGTGGAATCGCGGTCCCACAATTATCTCTACCAGGACGGCGACCACTTCGTGTTCATGGACCCGAAGAGCTTCGAGCAGATCACGCTCGGGGCGGAGATGGTCGGCGACCAGTCCGTCTACCTTGCCGAAAACATGGAGGTCCAGATCAGCCTCCACAATAGCACCCCCATCTCCATCGAGCTTCCTCAGCGGGTAACTCTCGAAGTCGTCGAAACCGAGCCGGTGACCAAGGGCCAGACCGCTTCTTCCTCCTTCAAGCCTGCGGCGCTCTCGAACGGAGTCCGCACGCTTGTACCGCCGCACATCTCGGCGGGCACCCGCATCGTCGTCCTGACGGATGACGGCTCCTATGTGGAGCGCGCCAAGTAGCAAGGCCGCCGCATCTAGCCGGCCTCCGCGTCCGACTTCACTTTCTTGGCTTTTTTGGGCCACCGGCTGGTGTTGCAGAACCAGATGTCGGGATTCTTCCGGATGGTGGCCTCCACCGCCGCCATCATCCGTTGCGAGAGTTCGACCTCGTCGAGCGCCTCGCCGTCGACCCGCGGCCAGATCGGTGCCTGGAACTCAAAGACGAGGTCGCTGTCTTCCCAACGCGACTCCATGGGAATGATGGGGCGGCCGAATCGGATGGCGAGCCGCGCCGGCAGGTTCGTGACGGTGACGCGATGACCGAAGAACGAGACGTCGACCCCTGTCCGCACCCTTTGGTCGACGAGGAGGGCCGTTGACCTGCCCTTCGACAGCGCGGCGAAGACGGTCTTCACCGCCTCCGATTTCTCGACATAGATCGCGCCCGTCTTCTTGCGCGCCGCCATGAGGTCGCGGTCGATGAAGGCATTGCCGAGCGACGAATGGATGATCGTCAGCTTGATCCCGTTCTGATCGAGATAGAGCGGCACGATCTCCCAATTTCCGCAATGGGGTCCGACGAAGATGCCCGGACCCGAGCGCACGGTTTCCAGATGCTCGAGGCCCGTGCAGCGCATTCGGCCCCGGCCCGAGCGGAAATCGTCGACATGGATGAGTTCGGCTGCCAGCCGGCCGAAATTGCCTGCGATGGCCTGGCCCCGCTCGTGAACTTCGCCGTTCGACATTTCCGGAAACGCCTTGGACAGATTCCTTCGGATGGCGCGTTGGTTTGTGAGCCGTTCGGAGAGCGTCCGAATCAGCGTCGATAGGAACCATTTCGCTGCCTCCAGGGGGAGTACGCGCGCGATATTCCACATGACCAGGAAGAACGCGGTGAGTCCCGCCGTATTTGTATCGCGCTTCTTCATCGATACATCAGGATGGAAGCGGATAGGCGATGGCGATGCCGTATCCGCTGGAAAGGCGGACGGCGGCCGGTCCGGTGACGACGTTGGACAGCGTCACCGTGTCGCCAAGCCTCACCGACGCGTCCTCGAGCGGCCACCGCGTGCCGCTGAGCGTCAGGCCCTCCAGATCGGAAAGCGCGAGAATGCTGAGGCGGCTCCCAGGCGGCAGGTCGAGCTGACGGATGCCCGGTAGCAGCGGATAGGCTTCCTCCTCGCCGGTCGACAGCATGGTGGAGGTTCCTGCGGCCGCGAGCCGGATCGCGAGCGTCAGATGTGCGAATGCGTGGTCCGATTGGCCACCGAGTCCGCCGACGAATATGAGGGCGCTGGCCCCTCGCGCAATCGCCGCCTGCGACGCGAGATCACCGTCGGTCTTGTCCTTTGCCGCGGGAAATCGTTCGCGCGGCACGGTCTTGTATTGGGTTTCGAGTTCGGATGTCGTCGAATCGAAATCGCCCACCCACAATTCGACGTCGAGGCCGAGTGCCGCCGCATGCACGATCCCTCCATCGGCGGCGATCGTGCGGCCAACCCGTAACTGGTTGCGCAGCCTCGGGGTCGCGGTGATGGGGCCGTTGAGGAGAATGGCAAAGAGGGACATGCGCTTGCCCTATCGCAATCCGGCCTGAAAAACCAGTGGCGCGCAAACGGCCTTGAAGTGCCTGGAACGACTGCCTATTGTTGAGGTGCTCTAACGGGGTGCCCGATGGGCTGAGAAGTGCTTTCCACGCACTAACCCGATGAACCTGATCCGGATCATGCCGGCGGAGGGAAAGGGAGTTCATCTCGCAACTCGCCGTCCTGATGCCTGCGCCATGGAGGTTGCCGTGCGGCGTGCCGTTCTCTTGTCGATCTTTGTCCTGTGGGCAGTCTCGGGCCTGGCGCACGCCAGGGAAATCCTGACCGTCTACACTTATGAAAGCTTCATCGCCGACTGGGGACCCGGGCCGCAGGTGAAGGCCGGGTTCGAGAAGGAGTGCGGCTGTACCGTGGAATGGGTGGCCCTGCCGGACGCAGTCGCCATCCTCAATCGCCTCAAGCTCGAAGGATCCGGCACCAAGGCCGACGTCGTCCTCGGTCTCGACAACAACATCGCCGCAGAGGCGAAAGCATTGGGTCTCTTCGCCGCGCACGGCCTCGATGCAAAAGCTCACAGCGTGCCGGGCTGGTCCGACGACACCTTCCTTCCGTTCGACTACGGTTACTTCGCCGTCGTCTACGACTCGCAAGCCTTGAAGGCGCCGCCCCGGAGCCTCGAGGATCTTGGTGAACGGCCCGCCGGACGAGAAGATCGTGCTCGAGGACCCGCGGACCTCTACGCCGGGGCTCGGCTTTCTGCTGTGGATGAAAGCCGTCTACGGCGATCAGGCGGGCGACGCCTGGCAGAAGCTGAAGGCGAGAGTCTTGACCGTCACTCCAGGCTGGAGCGAGGCCTACGGCCTGTTCACCAAGGGAGAGGCACCCATGGTGCTGAGTTACACCACGTCCCCCGCCTACCACTTGGTGGAAGAGAAGACCGACCGCTACAAGGCGGCTGCGTTCGTCGAAGGGCACTATCTCCAGATCGAGATCGCCGGCATGACGTCGACGTCCGATTTGCCGGCGTTGGCGCGCCGCTTCCTCGGGTTCATGATGGAGCCGGGGTTCCAGGACCTCATCGCGACGAAGAACTGGATGTTTCCGGCCGGCCGCACGTCGAAGCCCCTCCCCGAGGCATTCGCCACCCTCGTCGTGCCGTCGAAGACCCTTCAGTTCACGCCGGAGGACGTCGCCGCCAACCGCAGGGCGTGGACGGAAGAGTGGCTGAATGCGATGGGAAAGTAGCAAGGCGGCGAGCGCTTGCCTGACGCCGGGCGGTGCCGTCGGCGCCCTTCTCGCCGCGACCGTACTATTGCCGGTTTCCATCCTGCTGATGTCGGGTCTCGAGCGTGAGGATCTGGCGGTCGGGACGTCCTATGTCTTGCGCGTCCTGACCTTCACGCTGGTCCAGGCCGTACTTTCGACGGTCATTTCCATTGCGCTCGCCATCCCGGTCGCCCTGGCGCTGCATCGCCGGCGCTTCTTCGGGCGCGGCTTCATCCTGCGCCTTTTCGCCGTGACGCTCGGCATACCGCAGCTCGTTGCCGTCCTCGGCCTGCTGTCCCTCTATGGAAAGCAGGGAATGGCCAACTCAATGCTCTCGTGGTTCGGCTTGCCGCCTCTGCCGGCGATCTACGGCCTTGGTGGCATCCTTCTCGCCCATGCGTTCTTCAACATGCCGTTCGCGGCGCGCCTCCTCCTCTCCGCCCTCGATTCGGTGCCCCCGGAGAACTGGCGGGTGGCGGCAAGCCTCGGATTCGGATCGCGCGAACGCTTCCGCCGCATCGAGTGGCCGTTTCTCCGCGCGGCCCTGCCGGGAATTGCGTTCCTCGTTTTCATGCTGTGCGCCACGAGTTTCACCATCGTGCTGACGCTCGGCGGAGGCCCGCAGAACAGCACGCTCGAAGTGGCGATCTACCAGGCGCTGCGCTTCGATTTCGATCCGCCTACCGCGGCCCGGCTGGCGGGACTGCAGATCCTGGTCTGCGGCGCCGCGTTCGTGGCGGCGACCCGCGTGTCGAAGGAGATTCCGCTTGCCGCGCGCACCGCGCCGCGGCGCACCGGGATCCAGCAGGCAACCGGGCCCGTCCTGGCGGTTGTCGATGCGGCTCTGCTCGCCCTCGCTGCCCTGTTCGTTCTGCTCCCGTTGCTGATGGTCGTGCTCGACGGTCTCGCAGGCGATCTGTCGCGTTTGCTGCACGAGGCAGAGCTTTGGCGGGCGGTCTGGACGAGCCTCGCCGTCAGTCTGTGCGCCGGGCTGGCGGCCACTGCCGGGGCGGCCCTTTTGGCATCCGCCGTCGCTCGGGGCAGCGGCATGTGCGCCGCGGGCCTCGATTCCGCCGGCAGGCTCGTCCTGCTCGTTCCGCCGGTCATCGTCACGGCGGGATGGTTCCTCCTGCTTCACCGGTATCTCGACCCTTCCCGCTTTGCGCCGCTTGCGGTCGTCGCCATCAACGCCCTCATGGCCCTGCCGTTCGTCATGCCGCTCCTCGCGCCGGCGGTTCGCCAGAGTTTCGAGACCCATGATCGGCTGGCGGCGAGCCTGGGGATGCGTGGCTGGGGTCGGTTCCGTCTTGCCGATTGGCCGGTCCTGAAGCGCCCGCTCGGGCTGGCGCTGCTGGTCGGCATGCTGGTGTCGGTCGGCGATTTCGGAGCCGTCGCCTTTTTCGGGAGCGAAGGCTTCGTGACCCTGCCTCTCATGCTGTATCAGCGGCTCGGCAGCTACCGCGTCGCCGATGCGGCGGGCCTCGCCCTAATCCTTCTTGCCCTCTGCCTCCTGCTCTCGGCCTTCATCGACCGCGCCGCCCGACCGGAGGGTTCGCATGCCGGCTGACGGTCTCGAGCTGCGCAACGTACGCTTCGACTATGAGGACATGCGCATGGTGTTCGATCTGTCGGTCGCCCGCAGCGAGTTCCTGGCGATCATCGGTCCGAGCGGCTCGGGCAAATCGACCCTTCTCAACCTGATCGCCGGCTTCGAACAGCCTCTGTCCGGATCCATGACCTGGGAAGGACGCGACCTGACCGGACTTCCACCCGCCGATCGGCCGTTGTCGATCCTCTTCCAGGAGCACAATCTGTTCAGTCATCTCGACGTTTGGACGAACGTGGCGCTCGGTATGTCGGCGTCCCTTCGCCTCTCCGACCGGCAGAGTGCCGCCGTTTCCGATGCGCTGGATCAGGTCGGCCTTGCGGGCTTCGGTAACCGCCTGCCGGACGAGCTGTCCGGCGGCGAGCGCCAGCGCGTGGGCCTGGCACGGATGCTCGTGCGCAACCGGCCGCTCATGCTGCTGGATGAACCCTTCGCCGCTCTCGGACCGCAGTTGAAGCGCGACATGCTGGCTCTCATTGCCGAGCTTCGCGAACGCCACGGCTTCACGATCCTTCTGGTGACGCACGATCCGGACGATGCGAGGGCCGCGGCGTCCCACACTGCGCTGGTGCACGCCGGCCGCATCATCCTCAAGGCCGATACGGCTTCCTTCTTCGCCCGCCGCGACCTGCCTGAGCTTCAGGCTTATCTGGGGACATGAAAAGACCCGCCGGAGAGGTCCGGCGGGTCCCGATTGCTCACTCGACCGGTCTAGAAATAGCGGTCGATGGATGTCCTGGTCTTGTCACCGGACCGGTCGGCGGCGACATCCGCCTCGTACTCTTTCGTTTCCTGGCGCGTCTGGATGATGTGCCAGCCGATCCAGAAGATGAGGCCGAGGATGACGAAGAGAACTTCGCCCCCCTGGAAGGGATAGATCGCCCCGACCGTGCTCAGGTCGACGGCCCAGCTTGTCATTCCATTCGTTGACATTGTTGCGTCTCCTTGTCCGGTCGCTACTTGATCATCGCCTTTTCGGCCATACTGACTTCGTTGACGGCAGCCAAGAAAGCCTCGTTGCTCGCAAAGTCGAGGCCCTCGAGCTCTACCTTCCGCGGAACGCGCAAGAGGCCGAAGCTGTCGAGGATCTTCGCCAGCACGTACACCGGCACGAAGCCCAGCGCGAACATGATGACCGCGCCGATGAAGTTGCCCCACGGCGTGATCACGGCGAAGCCCTCATAGGGTGAGGACGGCTGGCCCCACAGCATGAAGCCGGCCACCACAACGCCTAGGAACCCGCCATAGCCATGGACGGCGACGGCACCAACCGCGTCGTCGAGCTTGAAGCGTCGCTCGACCCAGTAGTGCAGCTTGTAGCACACCGCCACCACGACCGCCGCCACCAGCATTGCTTGTATCGGGTGATAGAGGTCGTTGCCTGCAGAGGCGGAGATGACGCCGCATAGTCCTCCGGAAAAGGTCCAGAAGGGGTCGCCTTTGGAGATGATGTATGCCGACAGCATGCCGCCCGACAGCGACATCAGGAAGTTGAAGGTGATCGCCGATAGGGTCGTCGGAGCGAGATAGATGTTGGTCGCCGTCCACATTGGACCGGTGATCTGGCCGGCGATGACCTCCGGCGAGATGATCGGGATGTTGCAGGCCGCGTAGAAGCCCCAGAATCCGGTGTAGATGCAAAGGAGCCCGATCGTTACGAGCCACACATTGTGTGGCGGGATATCGCGTGGCGTCCCGTCGGCGCGGAACTTGCCGATGCGCGGGCCGAGAACGATGACGGTGGCGAGTGCCGCGCCGCCTGCGATGGCATGGACCACGCCGGAAGCATAGGCATCGTGATAACCGAGGTAGCGGACCATCCAGCCGAGCGGATGCCAGCCCCAGGCGGCATCGAGGATCCAGAGGCATGAGCCGACCAGAACCGCGATTATCCAGAAGGCACCTTTACGCGCCCGTTCGATGATGGCGCCCGAGACGATGGAGGCCGTCGTGATGGAGAACAGCAGGAACGCGCCCCAGAACACGCCGTTGAGGCGGTGCCAGTAGGCGGCCGTCGCAGCATCGATTCCGCCATCCGGCGTCGGACCGGAAAGGTGCGTGGCCATGAGCGGGCTCCAAGGGGTCGCCCAGGGCGCCGCCGTCATGCCGCCGGAAAAGCCCGGCCCATTCGGGAATGCAAAGTAGATCCACCACCCGAAGAAGTAGAACGTAATGGTGACGAGCGGGATCGCCATCGTGTTCTTCATCAGCGTGGAAAGGTGGTTGCGCCGCCGCGAGACTCCGACCTCGTAGAGGCAGAATCCAATATGAATCAGAAACATCATGACGATCGTCACCCAGTAGTAGAACTCGGTGAAGACCGTCGTCAGTGCATTGAGATTGCCTTCCATCGAACGTTCCCCTCTTGCGGCGTGCCCACTCTCCGCACCGTTAGCTCGCCATCCCTGTCAGTCGCGTGCGGAGCAAAAGTGTCTATCCCGAAGAAGGAATTTAGCCTGATTCCCTCGGGTCAAGATATCCCAAAGGGTAGCAGCAGCCGGACGTGTGGATATCCCCGTTAAGCAAATGGCGATTGAATTCATTTAACTATTTGGATATCGCCCCTAGATCCGCACGTTCTGCGAGGCCAAAAGCGAGCCCAACCTACCCGATCTGCGTGTACCCGCCCCGGAAGAATCCGAGCGGCTTCCCTTCCGGATCGCAATCGGCGTGCAGGACTTCGCCCACGAAGATCACGTGGTCGCCGCCCACATAGGTGTGAGCGATCTTGCATTCGAAGACGGCAAGCGCATTCGGCAGGAGGGGGCAGCCCGTCTGGCCAACGCCATAGTCCACGCCTTCCCATTTGTTGATGGAGGCCTGTGCGAACTGCCGCGACAGTTCGTGCTGGCCTTCCCTCAGGATGTTCACAGCGAAGAACTCCGCCGAAAGATAGACTTTCATGCTGTGGGCATGCCGCCCGAGGCTCCACAGGATGAGCGGCGGGTCGAGGGAGACCGAGTTGAAGGAGTTCGCGGTCGTCCCGATCATCTCGCCGCGATGGTCGCGGGTCGTGATGATGGTGACGCCGGTGAGAAAGGACCCGAGCGCCCGCCGAAATTCGATCTTGTCGAGATGACTGACTTCGCCCATGCCTGCAAATCCGGCTCGTCGTTCCTTGGCCGAAGGCGTGCTGCGGGCTTTACCCAATTCCTTGATTTGCAACCCGCCCTTCTCTAGCCTTCATACAGGAGGCCCCGCAGCGCTTCCAGAGTGCAGGAGAATTCCTTGCTCGACACGCCGAGGCCCTTTCCAGGTTCGCTTGTACCGAGGCCGAGCACCGTCATCCGACCGGGCCGTTCGTCCCTGGCGCCCGGTTGCGAGCGCTACGTCGTGCCCGGCGGCGGCACCCTTGTGGTCGCCGTGGCGGCGGGCGACCGGCTCCAGCTGAAGGATATGGAAGGCCGGCAACCCGTCGAGCTCTTTCATGTTTCCGGCGCGGGCCTCTTCGATCCCAGTGCGCTTGGTGCCAAGCCGACGACTTCGGGCGACGGGCTGAAGGCGGCGCTGGAAGACGGCGGCGAGGGAGCCGAGCGCACGCGGCGGACGCTTGCCCGGCGCGGCATCGATGTCGCCCTGGCCAGCGGTTTGAGGATTTTCGGTGCCGAGACACCCGCCGGCACGACTGCCGAACTTCCGGTGACCCGCGACGGCCTCGTGCTGCTTTGCGCCGTCGGGCGCCGGATGGATGCGACCCGGCAGGACACCGCGACGCCGGTCGAGCTGCTCATCTGGCGCGGGCACGCAAGGCGGCCGGGAGATGCCTTCCTGCCCGAGCCGCTCCGCGACCCCCGCCAGGATTTCCGGATCGGCGCCTCGACCGCCTCGGCCTATCTGGTGAAGGCCGGCGAGTTCATCCAGGTCATCGATGTCGAGGGGCGCCAGTGCACCGACTTCCAGGCCTTCGCCCTCCGCAAGGTCGATCTCGGGATGGATATGTCGTTGGACGCCACGGTGACCCGCACGCTGACCGGGCGCAGCTATCCCACGCCCGGCCTGCCGTCCAAGGCGTTCGATCGCGAGTTCGAGCCGCTGGTCGAGATCGTGCAGGACACCTGCGGTCGCCACGATGCTTTCGCCACCGCCTGCAACTCCCGCTACTACGACGACATGGGCTATCCCGGGCACGTCAACTGCACGGAGAACTTCAACAGGGCGCTGGAGCCCTACGGCATCCGGCCCCGAATGGGGTGGGAGGCCCTCAACTATTTCTACAACACCAACATCGACCAGAATAACCAGCTCTATCTCGATGAGCCGTGGTCGAGGCCGGGCGACTACGTCCTCATGCGGGCTTTGACCGATCTCGTCTGCGTGTCCTCGTCCTGCCCCGACGACATCGATCCCGCCAATGGCTGGCAGCCGACCGACATTCACATCCGAACCTACAGTCCCCACGAAAAATTCTCCCGAGCGGTGGCCTATCGCATGACACCCGATGCCGAACCTCAGCTCACCCGCGAGACCGCTTTTCATTCACGGTTTTCGCAGATGACGCGAAACTACACGGAGTACCGTGGTTACTGGCTGCCGAGCCGCTTCAACAACGATGGGCCGATCGAGGAATACTGGGCGTGCCGCGAGCGCGCCGTGGTCATGGACCTCTCTCCGCTTCGCAAGTTCGAGGTGACGGGGCCCGACGCCGAAGCCCTGCTGCAGTATTGCTTGACGCGGGACATCCGCAAGCTGTCGACCGGCCAGGTCTCCTATACTGCCATGTGCTACGACACGGGCGGCATGATCGACGACGGCACCGTCTTCAGGCTCGGCGCAGAACAACTTTCGCTGGATCGGCGGCGACGAGTTCGGAGGCCTGTGGTTGCGCCAGCAGGCCGAGAAGAAGGGCTTCCGCGCCTGGGTGCGCTCATCGACCGACCAGCTTCACAACGTAGCGCTCCAGGGCCCGAAGAGCCGCGACATCCTGAAGGATGTCGTGTGGACGGCGCCGGCGCAGACCGCGATCGCCGAGCTCGACTGGTTCCGGTTTACGGTCGGGCGCATCGGCGGTTTCGAAGGCGCTCCCCTTGTCGTGTCGCGCACCGGCTACACCGGCGAGCTCGGATACGAGATCTTCTGTCATCCCAAGGATGCCGAGACCGTATACGATGCGATTTGGCAGGCGGGCCAGCCGCACGGCCTTCGCCCGATGGGCCTCGAGGCGCTCGACATGGTCCGCATCGAGGCCGGACTCATTTTCGCGCGCTCCGAATTCACGGACCAGACCGACCCGTTCGAGGCCGGCATCGGCTTTACGGTCCCGCTCGCCTCGAAGTCCGAAGACTTCATCGGCAAGGCTGCCTTGATCGAGCGGAAGGCTCATCCCCGCCATGTCCTGGTCGGCCTCGAGATCGACGCCAACGACGCGGTTGGCCACGGCGACTGCATTCACAGCGGCAGGGCCCAGGTCGGCGTCGTCACGAGCGGCATGCGCTCGCCCATCCTGAAGAAGAACATCGCCCTCGCCCGCGTCGACCCCCTTTATGCCAAGGAGGGAACGGCGCTGGAGGTCGGAAAGCTCGACGGTCACCAGAAGCGCCTGCCCGCGACCGTCACCCGCTTTCCGCACTACGATCCCGGCAAGACGCGACCACGCGCCTGAGCTACATCAAAAAACGGCCCGGTCGAAAGCCGGGCCGCATCGTTCATCGTGGAAAACTTTAGGCGGCCGGCTTCGGCTCCAAGGCTCCGGCCTCGTCACTGCCGCTCCTGTTCTTGCGCTCGGCCATGAACTGGTCGAACTCCGACTTGTCGCGGGCCTGGCGCAGCCGTTCGAGGAAGTCCGTGAACTCCTTCTGTTCCTCTTCGAGCCGGCGAAGGGTATCGGCGCGGTACTCGTCGAAGGCACGGTTGCCGGTCGGCGCGGCTCGATGGTGATGGTGACGCCAGCCGCATCCGCGGCCCGACCGCGCCATGTCGCTATGCTTCCAAAAACCCATGCGTCCACTCCATATCAGGTAGATCAGGACGGCCAGACCGATCGGCCAGAAGATGATGAAACTGACGATCATGAGGGCGATCCATGCCGGTTTCCCCAAGTCGTCGATCTTTTGTACGAGTTCCATGTACCGCCTCATGTGAATGTTAATCACATTCACATATATGGCTAACGCGCCGAAACCTGTCAAGCCGACCACAAGGCATGGTCGAAAAAATTTCTGCCGCCGGTAGGTCAGGCTTGTGCTTTGCCGGACGCAGGCCGGCGCAGGCCTTCGAAGTAGATGTGCATCTCGGCCTCGAGGAGGTCCTCGGCAGACATCGGAATGGGCCGCCGGCTGGAATCACCGCGCGCGAACAGGGCCGCGATTCCGTGCGCCATCGACCAGGCATGAAGGCTTATCATCAGGGCCGGTGGCCTCTCGGCGGCAGGCAACGTAGCGACCACCGCTTCGCTCGCGTCGCGCACCACGGCGAAGGCGCGGTTTCCGGCCTCGTCGAGTGCGGGATAGGTGCCGCGCGGCAAGGCCGCTTCGAACATGGCGGCATAGAGCGCCGGTTCCGATCGCGCGAAGGCGATGTAGGCCCTGCCCATGGCGACGAAGGCACGGGCCGGGTCGGGCTTGCCGTCGCGCCACGCCTGCTTGAGGGTCTCGGCAAATCGCTCAAAACCGCGCGTCGCCACGTCGGCCATCAGCGCATCGCGGTCGCGAAAGTGGCGGTAGGGTGCCGCCGGGCTGACGCCGGCCGCGCGCGACGCTTCCGCGAAGCTGAAGCCGGAAGGCCCCTTCTCGGCAATCAGGGCCAACGCCGCCTGGACCAGCGCCTCGCGCAGATTTCCGTGGTGATAGCCGCGACGGGAAGAATCCCAGATCATGTTGACAGTTCTTACATCAGAACTGCCGCGGGCGCAGCTTTCGCGTCCTCAGGGTTAAAGCCGGCCCGGTGCAAACAGCTTTCGTGCTCGACTCATGCCGCGGCGCCGGGCTTCGCCTCGGCGAGAAGCTTCTCGGCGAAGGCCTTCTTCTCGGTGGCCGACATTTTCTTGACCTCGTTGTTGAGCACCCGTTCGTTGAGAGACTGGTTCCAGTAGTCGAGCGACCCAAAGCCGAGCAGCGACGCCTTGCCGACGAACTGGCGCAGGACCTCGTTGGTGGGTCCCATCACCCATCCGGCCTTGCCGTCGCGCAGGTACCGCTCGATCTCGAGCGGCCGCGGCTTGTAGCCGGTGCCGCCGCACGCATGCAGCATTTTGTCGGTGACGTGCGCGACGTTTTTCGCTGCCGCGAACTTCACCTGCCACATCCACGACAGGAACTGGGCCCTGGGAAGGGCCTTGAGGTCGGTGTGCAGCGACCAGTCGCAATTGTTGGTCACGCTGTCCATCGCCTGGGCGAGCATGAAATTCAGCGACCGGCACGAGTTCGTGTCGATGATCGCTTCGCCGACATAGTCCTGGATGGTCGGGTAGTCGGCGACCCGCAAGCCGACGTCCTTGTGCGTCTTGCTGGTGGTGTGGCGCTTGGCGATGTCGACGAGGGCCATCGAGATGCCGTTCCAACAGGCCGACGAGCACAGAAGGAAGAAGGGGTCGACGCATTCATCGTTCGACGATGCGCCGTCGCCCACCGGGCCGACCATCCTTTCCTTGGGGATCGTCAGGTCGACCTCGATCGGGCCCGACTGATTGCCACGCATGCCGAGCCCATCCCAGCTTGCGGGGTCGGCCTTCACTTCGTTCCCCATGATGAGGAAGCACGACAGGTCGGAATAGTTGCCCTTGAAGTTGGGCGAGGTCGTCTGGATGATGTACCAGTCGGCGAAGCCGCCCGACGTCGTCCACGACGCCTTCTTGCGAACCTTCCATCCGTCCTTGGTTTCCTCAGCTCCCGATGAGATCGGATACCAGAAGTGCGACCCGGTCTCGGGGTCTGAATACGAAAGCGTGCCGACCAGGCAATCCTTGTCGATCCGCCGCATGATGTCCTGGATGGGCTTCGAGTTGTGATGGCGGAAGAGCGCTGCGGCAACGGCGCCGATGTGCATCGTGTAGCACATGGCCGTCGACGGGCATCCGTACCGCGCGATCGTCTCGACCGCCATCGCTGCCGTCACATGGCTTTCGCCCATGCCGCCGAGCTCCTTCGGCACGATCAGGCCGAGAAATCCATGCTGAGCGAGAAGCTGGAAGTTGCGGCGCGGATAAAGCAGCTTCTTGTCGCTCTCCACCGCATTGGCGCGCATCTCCTGGGCGCACAGATCGATCAGCGTCGCCTGCAGCTTCTTCTGCTTGTCGTTCAAAAGCCACTGCGGATCCCATTCGAAGCCGAGTCCCCAGAACTCGTCTTTTCCCCACATTTTCTGCGACATGATCCTACCCTGCTCCTGAACGGTGGTTTCGGCCTTGGGAATATGAGACGGGAGAGGCCTTCTCGTCTCCTCCCGCGCCACTTGCGCATACCAATCGGAGCCGGTATTTGGCCAATTGCGAACCAATTTGTCAAAGAGTTCCGGTCCCTCCGCACCGGTCCCGGGGTAGGTATGTTGAAAGGGTTCTCCAATGCCGAGCTGCGCCGGCAGTTTCTTGGCTGGCAATGTCGCATCCGGCAAATCAGCGCCCGCGACCATGGCGGCAAACCGCTGCCCGGCATGCAACCGCGGGTGTTGGCGCGGAACGGCGACGAGATACTGGAGGCGATGACGGTTCTGCTCGTGCCCTTGCAGACCGATGAAAGCCTCGCGTTCTTCAAGTTTCAGGTGCAGCGCACCAACGAGCCGCGCCACGCCTATGAAGCGGGACTTCGCTTTCTGGCGAGCGGTTTCTACCAGGAGCCGGAGCTGTTCAGCGACACCATGACCGCGGTTTTCGCCGCGTCTTCGCCGATGGCACGTCGCATCCTGAAAATCCGCGACTGCCTCCTCGCATTCGAGCAATCGGGCCAGCGCTACACGATGTTCTGTGCCGTGCACCGTCTGGCCCGCGGTGATCCGGCAAGGGAATTGACGCTCTCGCACAATCGAATGTTCAATCCCGCCCTCCCCTCCGACTCCCTCGTCCTCGCCTTCCGCCCCGACTGGAAGAGCGCCAACGCCGTGCCCGAACTGCAAAGCTGAGTGTATCGCACCTTGCCTTGCTGCAGGGATGGGTTCAGTGTTCCCGGTCGCGATCCGCCTGGCAGACAAGGGCGGCGTGCATCAAGGAGGGGACCCCCTATGACGATCTATCTGACGCAGGGCCGTTACACGCGTGAAGCGATTTCGGGAATGATCGACTCCCCGGAGGACCGGGCCGAGTCCGTAAGCAAGCTCGCCAAGGCGTCCGGCGCCAAGCTGCTCGGTCACTATCTCACCTTCGGCGAGTTCGATTTCCTCGTCATCATGGAATCGGATGGACCGGTGACCGATTCGATGGCCGCTCTGCTCACCGCCGGTTCGACCGGCGGCGTGTCCCATCTGCGGACCACCGTTGCCGTGACCTCGAAAGAGGGCATGAAGGCGATGACCAAGGCCAAGTCGATCCGCAAGAGCTTCCGGCCGGCCGGCCAGAAGTAGTCCTATACTTTCCTGTAGGCGCGGTTGAGCTGCATCATCGGATGGCGCGGCGACATTTGGAACCTGATGAGCAGCTCGCGCGCCATCATGTCCCGATCCTGTTGCGTGTCGGGTAACACGACATCCTTCGGGATGCGCACCCAGCCATTGACGTTCCGGTCGAAGATCGCCGGCAGCCCTTCCTCGTAGCCCATGTGGACGTCCTCGAGCCAGTTGAGGTCATCCCATCCCATGAATTCCATGTACTGCCTGAGGAAGGGCGTCAGCTTCGTGTAGTCGGGCAACAGGTTGACGTCGTAGCGGTAGCCGATGTGCTGGCCGATCTCCTTCTCGCGCGCCGAGCCGAGACCGGCCTTATCGTCGATGAACTGGTTGACGTCCTTGATGTCGGAGCCCTTGTAGCTCGTGCCGGCCATGGGCGCGCTCCCTCAGTAGCTGTGGTAGTTGTCGACGCCGACGGTGTAGTTCGTGCCGGCGAGCGGAACCTTGCACATCGCCGATGCCTCGAGAGTGAGGGCGGCGAGATCTTCCGGCTCCAGGGAATGGATGTTGGTCTTGCCGCAGGCGCGCGCCAGCATCTGCGCTTCCATCGTCAGCGTATGGAGGAAATTGTAGACGCGCTCGGCCGCTTTGTCGGGATCGAGCCTTTGCCGCAGGAGGGGATCCTGCGTCGCGACGCCGACCGGACAGCGACCCGTGTGGCAGTGATAGCAGTAACCCGCTTCGACGCCGATCTCGGCGGGGAAGTCGGTGACGCCGTCGATATGCTTGTTGCAGTTGAGCGCCATGAGGACGGAATGGCCGATCGCGATTGCATCGGCTCCGAGCGCCAGAGCCTTCGCGACGTCGCCGCCGTTGCGGATGCCGCCGGCATAGACGAGTGAAATCTCGTCCTTCTTGCCGAGTTCGTCGATCGCCCGCCGCGCTTCGCGGATGGCGGCGATCCCCGGAATGCCCGTATCTTCGGTGGCGATGTGCGGCCCGGCGCCCGTGCCGCCCTCCATGGCGTCGATGTAGATCGAATCCGGGCCGCATTTCACGGCCATGCGGACGTCGTCATAGACACGCGCCGCCCCGAGTTTCAGCTGGATCGGAATTTCCCAGTTCGTCGCCTCGCGAACCTCTTGGATCTTCAGCGCCAGGTCGTCGGGACCGAGCCAGTCCGGATGCCGGGCGGGCGACCGTTGGTCGATGCCGGCCGGCAGCGAGCGCATCTCGGCGACCTGGTCGGTCACCTTCTGACCCATCAGGTGTCCGCCGAGGCCAACCTTGCATCCCTGCCCGATGAAGAACTCGCAGGCATCGGCGAGCCTCAGGTGGTGCGGGTTGAAGCCGTAGCGCGACTGGATGCACTGGTAGAACCACTTCTCCGAATAGCGTCGCTCGTCGGGAATCATCCCGCCTTCGCCGGAACATGTCGCCGATCCGGCCATCGTCGCGCCTCGCGCCAGCGCGATCTTGGCTTCGAAGGAAAGGGCGCCGAAGCTCATGCCGGTGACGTAGACCGGGATGTCGAGCACCATCGGCCGCTTTGCTTTCGGGCCGATCACCGTGCGCGTGTCGCACTTCTCGCGGTAACCCTCGATCACGAAGCGGGTGAGCGTACCCGGCAGGAACGTCAGGTCGTCCCAGTGCGGGATCTTCTTGAACAGCGAGAAGCCGCGCATCCGGTAGCGGCCGAGCTCGGACTTGATGTGGATGTCGTTGATGACCTCGGGCGTGAAGATCTGCGAGCGGCCGAGAATGTACTTCTGGCTTTCCGCCGGGCTGCGCGACAGTGCCGCAAGGCCGCTCGCCGTCCGCGCCACCTCGCCGCCGGCCGGTTTCACGGCGATGCTGGTGCGCGTGGCGACGGTGCGGCGTGCCACCGGCCGTTTGCTTGCTTTCTTGGCTGGCTTCCTGGCCATGTCTACCTCTCAACAGACGCTCGCGCGTCTAAAGGACGAGCTTCTTCTCGCTGGGTTCCAGATTGTCGTAGTTCCAAAGCTGCTTGCCGGCGACGATCTTGCGGAAGTGGCCGATCCCCTGCGCCGGGAACATCTCGTACATTCTGAGTTTGCGCATCAGCCACTGCCGGTCGAGGTCGGTCAGGTCCGCCCACACCGCGTCGACGCCCAGGCTGCGCGGCTCGCCTCCGATGTAGATCGTGCCGTCGTACATGCTGTCGCCCAGGTTCTTGCCGGCGTTGCCGCAGATGATCATGCGGCCGCGCTGCATCATGAACCCCGTGAACGAGCCGGTATCGCCGCCGACGAGGATCGTACCGCCCTTCTGATCGATGCCGGTGCGCGCCCCGACCGACCCTTTGCAAACGAGGTCGCCGCCGCGGATGGCGGCGCCGAACTGCGAACCGGCGTTTTTCTCGATCACGATGGTTCCGGAAAGCATGTTCTCCCCGCACGCCCAGCCGACGCGACCCTTGATGCTGATGTTCGGGCCGTCGACGAGACCGCAGGCGAAATACCCGCAGCTGCCTTCGATGTGAAGCTTAAGCCGGTTGAGGATGCCGACGGCGACCGAATGCTTGGAGCCGGGGTTCTGCAGCACGATCGTGCCATAGCCCTTCTTCATCAGCTCCCGTAGCTGCTGGTTGATCTGACGCGAGTCCAGGTTTTCCGCATCGATCTCGGCGCGCTTGTTGAAGTCGACGTCCAGCGCGTCGGGATAGCCGAAGCCGACGTTCTCCTCCGTGATATCGAAGAATCGCTGCTGGCTGCGCCCGCGCAGCCCTTCCGTATGCATCCCCATTTCATGGGAGACGTGGTCCTTCGTGACCTCGGTTACGCCCGCCATACGCGAATCTCCTCGTCATAGGGGTCCCAGGTGTCGATCTCGTGGTGAATGACACTTCGGATCGCGACCTCCTCGGAGGCGAGGGCCACCAGGTTGTCGCTCTCGTAGAGCACCATCGGCTTGGCCGCCATCGAGTCTTTTGCCATGCCGAGCGCATCCTTGGTGGCGACGAGATAGGTGAAGACGCCGTCGATGTCCTTGATCGACGCCCGCAGCGAGTCTTCGAGCGTCGCGCCCTGCTCCAGGTTGAAGGCCGTGTATACGGCCAGGACCTCGCTGTCGCAGTTCGACATGAAGCGATGGCCGCGCCGCTCGAACTCGCGGCGCATCTGCCAGTAGTTGGTGAGCTGCCCGTTATGGACGACGGCGATGTCGTTGTAGGGATAGGCCCAGTATGGATGCGCCGAGCGGATGTCGACGTCGCTTTCCGTGGCCATGCGCGTATGGCCGATGCCGTGCGTGCCCTTGAAGCCGGAAAGCCTGTACTGGCTCGACACCAGAGCCGCATCGCCGAGATCCTTGATGAGCTCGAGAGCGTTGCCCATCGACAGGATCTCGGTGCCCTCCACGTCCTCCACGTAGTCGGCGAGCTTCTTCATGTCGCCGTCATAGTGGATCCGGTAGCGATAGGCGTACTCCGTCGCATCTTCGCGGTCGATGACCGTGACGCCGAGCTGCGCCAGCCGCTCTTCGACTTTGGCCTTGCGGCGCTTGATCTCGTCGTGGATGTCGAAGCCCTTCTTGGTGTCCTCCTGCTCCGCGACCTTGAAGCGCATCACGTGCTCGTTCCGGCCCGGCATGCCGTAGATCGCATAGCCGGTCGAGTCGGGCCCGCGATGCTTCAGGGACTGGAGCATGGCGGTCATCTCGGCACCGATGTTTCCGGCGCCGTCGCGATGGATCAGGCCTGCAATGCCACACATGTTCGCTCTCCTCGCAAGTAGGCGGACGCCGCCCTACGGCAGGCAGTCCATGTACATCTTGATGTCCCACTCCGTCGACGTATGGAGGAACCGCTCCCATTCGTCGCGCTTGTATTCGTCGTACAGGCGGTGCATCTCGCCCGGCAGCGCCGACTTGATCACCTCGTCCTTCTTCAGGGCCTCGAGCGCATCGCCGAGCGTCATCGGCAGCTTCTTGACCTGCTTTCCGGCCTCCATCGCGGCATAGATGTTCCGCTCTTCGGGCTTGCCGGGATCGATCTTGTTCTTGATCCCGTCGTCCGCCGCCTTGAGGATCGCCGCCGCCATGAGATGCGGGTTCACCATGCTGTCGACCGCGCGGTATTCGAACCGGCCGGGCGCCGAGAGACGCAGTCCGGTCGTGCGGTTCTGGAAACCCCAGTCGGCGAAGACCGGCGCCCAGAACCCGGTGTCCCACAGCCGCCGGTAGGAGTTGACCGTCGAGCAGCCGATCGCGGTCAGGGCCGCGAGGTGCTTGACGAGGCCGCCGATCGTGTAGAGGCCGATCTGGCCCGGCATCTGCACGTCCTTGCCTTCGGGCATGAACGTGTTGGTGCCGCCGCGCCGGTACATGTAGTTGTGCTCCATGCCCGGCAGGTTCTTGGCGTCGTTGCCCAGCACCTTGAATTCGTCCTTGCCTTCCTTCCACAGCGAGATGTTGTGGTGGCAGCCGTTGGCGGACACGCCCATGAACGGCTTGCACATGAAGCACGCGATGATGTTGAACTCGCGCGCCACCTGGGCGCAGATCTGGCGATAGGTCGCCAGCCGGTCTGCGGTGCGCAGCGCGTCGTCGTAGTTGAAGTTGAGCTCGAGCTGGCCGGGGCTGTCCTCATGGTCGCCCTGGATCATGTCGAGGCCCATCTTGCGGCCGTACTCGATGACCCGCATGTAGACCGGCCGCAGACTTTCGAACTGGTCGATGTGGTAGCAGTACGGATTCGAGTACCCGCCGTTCGCCTTGCCGTTCTCGTCCTTCTTGAGCCACATCATCTCGGGCTCGGTGCCGTGGCGCATGCGCAGGCCGTGCGACTTCTCGAATTCGTCGTGGATGCGCCGGAGATTGCCCCTGGCGTCGGCTGTCAGGTAGCCGCCTGGATTTTCGCGCTCCTCGCGGTTGCGGAACAGCGTGCACCACATGCGCGCCACGCGCTTGTCCCACGGGAGCTGCATGAAGGTTTCCGGCTCCGGGACGCCGACGAGCTCGGCCGACTCCGGTCCGTATCCGAGATATTCGCCGCGGCGGTTGAGAAACAGGTTGACCGTCGCGCCGTACACGAGCTGGAAGCCGCCGTTGGCGATGTTCTCCCAATGATCGGCCGGGATGCCCTTGCCCATGATGCGGCCGGTGACCGAGATGAACTGAAGATAGAGATACTCGATTCCGAGAGCGTCGATCTTCTTGCGGACCTGTTTGATGACGTCGTCACGGCCCGGCGCACTCGTGAATTTCTCATAGTCGGTGGACATGTGTACTCGCTCCCTCCAGCGGCAACCGCCTTATGTCTTTGCTCCGCCCCGTCGCGGACGTCCGAAGTTAGCCATGCCGGACGGATTTCGACAACCCCGTCAGCTCCATGGAAACGGGCTTTTCGAAACCGGGTGCAGCTTGCCTTCCGCATAGCGCGAGAACCGGAACGGCTCGAGAAGTGCCGATTTCTCCCCGGCGATCTCCTGCGCCACCAGCTTGCCGACGCCCAGCATCTTGTAGCCGTGGTTCGAATCGGCGATGACGAACACGTTGTCGCGAAACACGTCGAACACCGGAAAGCTGTCCGGCGTGAAGCACCCGAGCCCCCCGGATTTCTCATCCTTCTTGTAGAGGCTGATCTTCCCTTCGAAGCGCTTCTGGCAATGGGCCAGCATCGAGCACCAGCTATGCACGAAATTGTCCCCGACGATGAAGTCGGGGCTGTCGGGACCGTAGGGATCGACCTCGACGCCATCGGGATCCTGGTCGACCACATAGGGCGAGGAGCCGCCCTGTACGCCGCCGAAGTTGAAGTCCGGCTTGTAGTAGAGACCCCACAGCTTGTCGGTGATGAGCGATCCGTCGATGTCGGAATGGAGCGGAGCGTCGGTATCGACGTGGATGACCGGCGGCATCTTGCCGTCGTTGGTCTTGTGCATGTTGGGATCGACGCCGAGCGTCCCTTCCTCCAGGCACCAGTATTTCCACATCCGCACGCCGTCGTGCATCTTGCCGTCGCGTCCCTTGATGGAGATGGACTTCGGCAGTTCCAGCATGTTCCAGACGGCGTTGACCCACGGGCCGACGCCGACGACCACGTAGTCGCAGGCGATCCGGCCGCGGTTCGTGACGATCGCGGTGACGGCGCGGCTGTTGTTGCCGAATTCGAAGCCCGTCACCTCCGTTCCGGTCAGGATGCGGACGCCCTCGCCTTCCGCTTTGGCCGCCAGGCCGTGCATCGAAGCGGTGTTGTTGGCGTAGCCGCCCTTCTTCTCGTGCAGGACCGACGTGATGCCCTTCGCCTGCCAGTCGTCGAACAAGCCCTTCATATACGTCATCGAGTCCTTCTCGCCCTCGATGAAGGTCGACGGATAGCCGATCGACTTCTGCTGCTCGTAGATCGATGCGCAGCCCTCGTGCATGACCTCGGGACTGATCTGCATGTAGCCGACCGGATGATAGGAATAGGCCTTGGGATCGCTCTCCCATACCTCGACCGAGTGCGCCATCAGCTCGCGCATGGCCGGCTGGAAGTAGTTGTTGCGCACCACGCCGCAGGCGATCCCCGACGCTCCGGCGGCGATGGCGGTCTTGTCGACGACGAGGATGTCCGACCCCGTGCCCTTGCCGGTGGCCTTCAGTCTCTGGGCGAGATGATAAGCGGTGCTCAGACCATGGATGCCCGCGCCGATGACTGCGTACTTCACGCCGGCAGGAACAGTCATGAACCCAAACCTTCCATGGACCCGAAATGCTACGGGTCGCCGGGCCTGTGATGGGGGAGCATTGTCCCTTGACGGGCGCCCGGCGATTGGAAGCATAATGATTCACAGATTGGAACCTATTGCAACCAATTCTTTCCAATTCGGACCAATTTGCAGACCAATCGGGTGCCGGTGATGCAACAGGACCTGCGGGATGTGCTGGGTGAGCAATCTCGCGACGGGCCGGACCCGGAGAGTTTCGGCCTCGTTCCGGCCAAGAGCGCCAACGCGATCACCGCCCGCCTGCGCCATGCCATCGAGACCGGCGTTTTCGCCGACGGCGATCAGCTTCCGCCCGAACGCCAGCTCGCCGTGGCGCTCGGCACCGCCCGCTCGACCATCCGCAAGGCTCTCGACCAGCTCGAGCAGAAAGGCCTCGTCGTCCGCCGCGTCGGCAGCGGAACGTACGTGAATTTCTCAGGCCCGCTGCAATCGGCGGCGGGAGACGTGGCGGATCTCATCAGCCCGCTGCAGCTCATCGAGACGCGCTGTGCCGTCGAGCCGTACGTGGCACGGCTCGCGACAATTCACGCGACCCAGAAGGACCTCGACGGCATCGAGGCGTGCCTCGAGCAGCTCGCCGCGGCGGCCGAGGATCGCGATCGCTTCACCCATTGGGATTCGGAATTCCACCTCCAGCTCGCCAGGGCGGCGCGCAATCCGCTGATCCTGCACATCTACCAGGAGATCGACGACGTGCGCGCCCAGGCGCAATGGGAGCGCATGACGCGCGCAATCCTCACCCCCGACAAGATGCGCATCTACAATCGACAGCACCAGGCCGTGTACGACGCCATTCGCGGCCGCGACGTCGGCCTTGCCGCCGAGCTCATAACGCGTCACCTCGAGACGGCCCGCCAGGACCTGCTTGGTGTCGAAAACGAATGACCGGCTCTCGCCGTCGTCTCCTCTTCCACAGCATCTATTGAGGTCGCCGCATGCTGGTACTGACGAAAGAACATATCGCCACCTTCGATCGCGACGGATTCGTGATCGTCCGTGACGTGCTCGACGCCGAGGCGATCGCCCGGGCCAGGAGCCGCTTCGAACCGTTGTTCCAGGGCAAGTTCGAGACGGGTCTCTATCCCGACGAATGGAATTGGCGGGCCGGCCGCGACCGCGACGACCTTACCCGCCAGATCTGCAACGCATGGAAGTCCGATCTGGCGGTCGCCGCGATCGTCCTGCGCGGCGACATCGGCCGGGCGGCGGCGACCCTGAGGCGCTGGCCGGGCGCGCGCATGGGCCAGGACAACGTCATCTGGAAGCCGCCCGGGACGAAGCCGCTCGGATTCCATCAGGACGACAGCTACAACCAGTGGATCGTGCCCGGCGAGATGCTCACCTGCTGGATCACGCTCGACGACACCAAGGCCGGCCAGGGAACCATCGAATACGTGCGCGGTTCTCATCGCTGGCCGATCGCGCCGCCGATCATGCAGTTTCACGCTCCAGACGACCCCCTGCACGATCTCCGGCCCGCCGCCGAGGCAGCTGGCGTCGCCGACTGCGAGATCGTGCCTATCGAGATCCCCGCCGGTTCCGCCGTGCTGCATCATGGCCGCACGTGGCACGGCTCGCGCGACAATCGCGGCGACAAGCCGCGCCGCGCCGTCATCGCCCACTGCATATCCTCCGCCGCGACCTTCCATCCGACCGACATCAGCTACATCTACAGCCGCTACAAGAAGGTCGGTTCCGTCGAGATGGACGAGAGCTATTTTCCCGTCTTGTGGCGCGACGACGGCTATCGCACCGCCTGGCTCGACGCCTACATCGCCGGCGGCCGCGCGGCCGCGTGATGGACCGCTACATCCTTGCCCGCACCATGCGGGTGCTGAAGCCCTTGCCGTTTCTCTATGCGTTCTACGATGGGCGCGAAGGCAGGCGTCTGCATTCCGATGGCCCGAACTGGATCGATGACGGCGCCTATGTCCTCGGCATCGCCAGCTATGCCTTGGTCGACGAGGACGATGCGCTGGTCTACGACACGCACATCACCCTCGACCACGCCCACAAGATCAGGAACTTCCTCGAGGCGCTGGGCGTGAAGCGAATCCGCGTCGTCCTCAGCCATTGCCATCTCGACCACGTCGCCGGCAACGAGGCCTTCGCCGATTGCGAGATCCTTGCCCATGAGCTGACCCAGAAGATGCTCACCGAGCGTCGCCGGAAGATCGAGACGGCGAGCCAGAACGGCCCGCCCGCCATCGCCCGGCTCGTCATGCCGACGACCCTCTTCTCCGAGTCGATGGGTCTCGACGTCGGACGGCTGCGGATCGAGCTGCGTCACGTCGACGTTCACAGCTCGGATGGCACGACACTCGTCATTCCCGAGCTCGGCCTGCTTCTGGCTGGCGATACGCTCGAAGATTCCGTCACCTACGTGGCCGAACCGCACAAGCTCGACCGCCATCTGGAGGACCTCGACCGCATGGCGGCGTGGGAGATCGGACGCATTCTCCCAAATCACGGCGATCCCGCGACGATAGCGGCCGGCGGCTACCGCAAGACGCTCATCCGCGCGACCCAGCAATATGTCCGCACGCTGAAGCGCTGCGTGCAGGAGCCGGAGTTGCGCAGCCTGTCGCTCGCCGATTTCGCCGCCGGTCCGCTCAGGGCGGGCTGGATCTCCTATTTCGCGCCCTACGAAGACGTGCACCGCGCCAATGTTGCGAAGGTGCTCGCCCTCTCCGGTTCCTAGGCGTTGGCCTTGATCTTCGCCTGCCGCCTGGCCCTCAGGCGCTTCGCCGCCACGCGCTCGATGATGCGGTCGGTATCGTTGAGGAGATTGCGCACGGCGAGGCGGGCCGCGGCCGGTTTCCTCTGCCTGATCGCCTTCACGATGTTGGCGTGGAGAGGGGCTGCATATTTCCAGTCGTCCGTGCGCCGCACCGTGTAGTCGAAAAGATTGGCGAGCGCCGATTCGATGAGAAAGCCGAACGGGACGAGGAGCTCGTTGCCGGCGGCCGCAAGGATCGACAGGTGAAAATTCACGTCCGAAGCCACGACCTCCTCATGCGATCGGGCCGCCCACATGGCGCGCATGGCGACCTCGATCACCTGCATCTGCTCGTCGGTACGGTTGACGGCCGCCAGCGCCGCCGCTTCCGGCTCGAGGATGAGCCGCACCTGCTGGATGTCGGCTAGGAACTGCCGCGGTTCCATCGCCGAGCAGTACCAGCCCAGCATGTCGCGATCGAGCAGGTTCCAGCGCTCCCGCGGCTGCACGCGCGACCCGATCTTCGTGCGCGACACGATGAGTCCCTTGGCAGCCAGCATCTTGATCGCCTCGCGGACGGCTGTGCGGCTGACGTGATATGTCTTGCACCAGCTCGCCTCGTTGGGAAGCAGCGTGCCCGGCGCATACTCCCCCTTGAGGATGCGCGCGCCGATGTCCTGCGCCACTGCCTGATGCAGGCTGCCGCTTGTATTTCGCACGGACTTTCTCGGCATGTGTCCTTGAATGACGCGCCGGCATCGGAATGGGATAAACCGCTCGCCGGGCATGCTTATTGTATGATAATAGCTTCGGCAGCAAGAGGAAAGTCGTATGCATCTCGTTCAGTTGACGCATCGTGGTCAACGGGCGGTCGCCCGCATCGCCGGATCGGAAGCGGTGATCGTGCCCGGTATCTCCCGAACCCTTGAACTGGCAAAGCAGGCCATTGCCGCCGGTGAGACGCTCGAGGCGACGGTTGGTCGCCTGGGCGGCGGCCAGTCGTTAAGCTACGACGCGCTTCTGGCCGAGGGAGCGATCTGCCCGCCTCTCGATCATCCCGATACCGCCCACTGCATCGTCACGGGAACCGGCCTCACCCATCTCGGGAGCGCCGCCGCTCGCGACGAGATGCACCGCAAGGCGGCCGCCGCCACGGGCAACGAGACCGACTCGATCAGGATGTTCAATCTCGGTCTGGCGGGCGGAAAACCGAAGAACAGCGGTCCCGGGGTTCAGCCCGAGTGGTTCTACAAGGGCGATGGCCAGCAGCTGGTGCCACCCGGCGGCGACCTGCCCCTCCCCGACTTCGCCCTCGACGGCGGCGAGGAGCCGGAGATCGCCGGCCTTTATGTGATCGCGCCTGACGGCAGGCCATGGCGGGTCGGCTTTGCGCTCGGCAACGAGTATTCGGACCACGTGACCGAAAGGCAGAACTATCTCTACCTCGCCCATTCGAAGCTTCGCGCCTGCGCCGTCGGGCCTGAGCTTCGCACCGGCCAGCTTCCCGACAATCTCGCCGGCGAAAGCCGGATCGTCCGCGGCGGCAAGGTCATCTGGAAGAAGCCGTTCCTGAGCGGCGAGGCCAACATGTCCCACGCCATCGCCAATCTCGAATACCATCACTTCAAGTACGATCTTTTCAGGCGTCCCGGCGACGTCCACATCCATTTCTTCGGAACCGCGACCCTCAGCGTTTCCGACGGCATCAAGACCGAGCCGGGCGACGTGTTCGAGATGGAGATGCCGGAATTCGGCAAGCCCCTGCGCAACCGGCTCGCGGGGAGCAGGACCGCCTTCGCCTATGGCGGGACCGGCACTCTCTAGGTCCTATTCGCTGCGCCGGAAATTCTTCAGCCGGTCGAATAGCACGGCGACCAGGATGGCGCTGCCGATGAAGGTTCCCTGCCAGAAGGCATTGATGCCGAGGAGCCCGAGGCTGTTCCGGATAACCTCGATGAGCGCCGCTCCGATGAGCGCACCGAACGCCGTGCCGGCTCCTCCGGCCAGGTTTGCGCCGCCGATGACTGCCGCGGCGATGACTTGCAACTCCATTCCGGCGCCGAGATTGGTCGTCACGGCCCCGAGCCAGCCGGTTTCGATGACCCCGGCGATGCCCGCCGACAGCGACGAGATCATGTAGACAGCGACCTTTATGGGCCGAACCGGCACGCCGGTGAGGGTTGCGGCGTGTTCGTTGCCGCCGATGGCGAAGACGTGGCGGCCGAATTTCGTCCATCGGAGAACGAAGCCGGTCAACAGCGCGAGCGCAATCATGAAGAGCACCGGATTGGCGATGCCGAACACGAGGGCGCCGCCGCCCAGGAACAGAAGCTTGTCGTGGTCGGGGCCGAACTGGAACACGACCGTGTTGTTGGAGGCGACCATCGCCAGGCTGCGCGCGATTGAAAGCATGCCGAGCGTCACCACGAAGGGCGGCAGGCCCACATAGGCGATGAGCACGCCGTTGAAGGCCCCGATGAGAAGCGCGGTTCCGAGCGCCGCCGCGATGCCGATCTCGATGCCGTAGCCGGCATGCATCGTGACCGCCAGGATCATGCTGCACAGGCAGAGTACCGCCCCCACCGACAGGTCGATGCCGCCGGTGATGATCACGATCGTCATGCCGAGCGCGATGACAGCTACGAAAGTGAAATTGCGCGTGACGTTGAAGAGGTTGTTGGAGGTGGCGAAGGACTCCGTCGCGAACGACAGGAAGATGCAGGCGGCGATCACCGCCAGCAGGACCCAGATCGACTGCCGGGACAGGATCCAGCCCAGCCAGTTGTGCTGCCGCTGCTTGATTGTGTCCTCGAGGGTTATCGCCATGGTCGGTCCCTTTGCTGGTCCTTGCCTTTTTCCCTATGCGGCGCGTTCGATGGCGCCGGTGATCAGTCCCGTCACCTCCTCGGGCGAGCTGGAGGCGATGGCCTTGTCGGCAACCTTGCGGCCGCGCCTCAGGACGACGATGCGGTCGGCGACCGTGAAGACGTCCGGCATGCGGTGGCTGATCAAGACGATCGCGATGCCCTGGTCGCGCAGGAGCCGGATGAGATTGAGCACCTCCGCAACCTGACGGACGGAGATCGCCGCCGTCGGCTCGTCCATGAGGACGATCTTGGCCTGCGACAGGCGCGTGCGTGCGATGGCCACCGCCTGTCTCTGGCCCCCCGACATCTGCTTTACGAGGTCGCGCGGCCGCGTCTCCGACTTGAGCTCGGCGAAGATCTGGCCGGCTCGCCGGTACATGGTCGAATAGTCGAGGATGCGGAACGGCCCTACACCCCTGCGGACCTCGCGCCCCAGGAACACGTTCGCCGCGGCAGTGAGGTTGTCGCACAGCGCCAGGTCCTGGTGAACGATCTCGATGCCGTGCTTGCGGGCCTCGATCGGCCTATGCAAGTTGAGCTCCGCCCCCTCCATCCGCATGGTTCCGTGGCTCGGGCGGTAGTTGCCGGCGATGATCTTGACCAGGGTCGACTTGCCGGCGCCGTTGTCGCCCATCAGTCCGACCACCTGCCCGGAGTCGAGGGTCAGCGAAACGTCGTTCAATGCGTGGATGGCGCCGAAATGCTTGGAGATGTTTTCCAGTTCCAGGACCGGCATGCCGGCGCCCTCCCCCTTGACCGACCGGCCGGTTCGCGCTTGCCTCTCTCCGTGCCGATGGCGCTCGGCATCTTCCTTTCTCCAACCCATAACTGAGAGCTCGCCGGCCCGTCAATCAAAAGTCCGCCTTGCGACCCACCCAGCCCGTTGCTTTTGTACGATAATTCAATTGACTCACGGCCTCCCGCGGGGTTAGCTCTCCCGACGAGGGAGGAGACGCATGCTGGTCCTTCAAACCGGAACAACCGGGAAGGTCGGGCGTCCATTGATAGACAAGGTGTTGGCGGATCCGAGCTGGAAGGGCGTTCGATTTCGGCGGCTCGGTCGGCCCAAAATTGATCTCAAAGCATTCGTAGATTCAGCCTGGGGCCATGCCTGTTCGCCCGATGTATCGCTTCGGGCAGGGTCCTCAGGATGATGGAAGTGGCGGGTCCGCTGCGGCCCGGTCAAAAAGGGAGGAATGTAATGCGAAAATTGCTGTTGCTGGTCGCCGCTGCGGCATTGGTCATCTCGGCCGAAGCCGCCATGGCCCAGAAGAAGAAGCTGGTTATCGTGGTGAAGGGCCTCGACAACCCGTTCTTCGAAGCCATCAACCAGGGCTGCCAGAAGTGGAATTCGGAGAACGCCGACTCCGAATACGAGTGCTTCTACACCGGTCCCGCCTCGACGTCCGACGAGGCCGGCGAAGCGCAGATCGTGCAGGACATGCTTGGCAAGGCCGACACGGCTGCCATCGCCATCTCGCCGTCCAACGCGCCTCTGATCGCCAACACGGTCAAGGCGGCTAACCCGCAGGTCCCGGTCATGACGATCGACGCCGACCTGACCACGGAAGACGCCGCCCTTCGCAAGACCTATCTCGGCACCGACAACTACCTCATGGGTTTCCGTCTCGGCGAGTACGTCAAGAAGGACAAGCCCAATGGCGGAACGGTGTGCCTCATCGAGGGCAACGCGGCAGCAGACAACATCCTGCGTCGTGCATCGGGATCGCGCGATGCGCTGTCGGGTCAGAAGGGACTTGAGCGGTTGAACGGCGAAGGCGGCTGGACGGAAGTAGCCGGCTGTCCGGTCTTCACCAATGACGACGGCCCGGCCGGCGTCCAGGCGATGACCGACATCCTCGCCGCCAATCCCAAGATCGATGCGTTCATCATCGAGGGCGGCTGGCCGCTGTTCGGCGCTCCGCAGCCCTATCGCCAGCTGACCGACCAGTACAAGCAGCAGATCGATGACAAGTCGCTCGTCATCGTAGCCGCCGACACGATCGGTGAGGAAGTGGCGCTCGCCAAGGAAGGTCGCGTCCATGCCCTCGTCGGCCAGCGGCCCTTCGAGATGGGTTACAAGGCGCCGACCGTCATGATCGACCTCATCCAGGGCAAGCCGGTCGAGGACCCGGTGTTCACGGGACTCGACGAATGCACCAAGGAGACTGCCGACACCTGCATTCAGAAGTAGGCAGGGTTCAGGAACGAGCCTGGAAAGAGGCGCTTCGGCGCCTCTTTTCGTTTACCCCTATTCCGCCGCGAGCTGCGCGCCCCCCAGGCTGAACGGCCTGTCGTGCTGCAGCGAGGGAATCCGCGACCGGCTGGCCGCGACGCGCGCGAGGTCGACCTCGGCGACGATCACGCCCTCATCTTCTCCACCGTCGGCTAGGATGCGCCCCCAGGGATCGACGATCAGCGAATGTCCGAAGCACTCGGCCCCGCCTGACAGTGTCCCGTATTGGCAGGGCGCGATGACGAAGCTCAGGTTCTCGATGGCCCGGGCCCGGTTGAGGACATGCCAGTGGGCCTCGCCGGTGAGCCGCGTGAACGCCGCCGGAATGGCCAGCATCTCGGCACCTGCCTGGGCATAGGCGCGATAGAGGTCTGCAAAGCGAAGGTCGTAGCAGATCGACAGTCCGATCTTCGTTCCATGGCAATCCGCCGTCACGCCCCGCTCGCCCGGCGCGATCGTTGCGCTTTCGCGGTAGACCTTGTCCTCGGCGAGGTCGACATCGAACATGTGGATCTTGTCGTAGCGCGCCCTCACCTCTCCCTTCGCGTCGAGCAGCAGGGACCGGTTGAAGATCCGCCTATCCGGCGCCCTGACGCCGATCGAGCCGATGAGGATGTCGGCTCCGTGCTTGCGCGCTGCCGCCGCGAAGGCGGGGATGGCGGGATGCTCGTGCTCTGGGAAGGCTGCCGGATAGAGGCGCCCCTCCCGCGTGTCGAGCCCGACGCAATATTCGGGAAGTGCGATGAGCTTCGCGCCCTCGCCTGCCGCCCTGTCGATGAGGCGCAGGCAGGTGGCGATGTCGGCGCCGAGGTCCGGCGTGGCCGAGTTCTGGATGCAGGCAACTTTGAAGGGTCCGGTCATGGACTGATCCTACCTCAGGACGGGTTGGCGTGGAAACGGTCTCAACCTCGATGATCCACCTGGGCCGAGTCGTCCACGAGATCGAGAAACGCTTTCATGATGTGGAGGTCGGCGCGGGCCCTTAGGCAGACGAGCCATTCCCGCATCGTCGCCGCCCAGTCTGTGATGGGTAGCGCCACCAGGCGATCGTCGCGCGGCAGTTCCCCTTCCGAGACGATGCTCACGCCAAGACCATGGACGACGGCCTCGACCGCCGCTTCCCGGCCTTCGATCTCGACGATCCGTCGCGGCTTGAGCCGCCGCCGCCCCAGTTCGGTCTCGAGCAGCCCGCGAGTCGCCGAGCCGGTTTCGCGCAAAACGAGGTCGCACCGCGCCAGCTCGGCAAACCGGACGCCGTCCTGCCCGGCGAGCGGATGGCCTCGCGGCGCCAGGCACATGATGCGGTCCTCCCGAATTCGCCGCGACAGGAAAGGCGGCGCCGACGGCGCTTCCGCAACGATGGCGAAATCAATCTCGAGCCGCTCCAGCTTCTCGATGAGCCGCAACGTGTTGCCCGTGATGAGTTTCAGCTCCACCCGCGGGTATTTCTCGTTGAACCGCGTGATGAGCGGCAAGGCATGCACCGCCGCATCGGCCCCCACCGCGATGACGCCCTGGGCCAGGCCCTGCGCCTGGCCGAGGAGTTCGATGGCCTCCGCCTCCGCTTCGAACTGCCGCTCCGTGAGGGCGAAAAGCTGTCGGCCGAGCGGCGTCAGCTCGACCCGCCGCCGTGTGCGCCGGAAGAGTTCGACGCCGTAGACGACTTCGAGCTTCCGGACGTGGTCGGAAATGGCCGGCTGGGATAGGTTGAGTCGAGCAGCGGCCTTCGAAAAGCCGCCGCTCGCAGCGACGGCGTGGAAGGCTTTGAGCTGGGCGTAGCGCATGCGTGGTCTCTTATAGGCTGCACTTATACTGACCATAAAAACAAGCGATTTGACTTATAACATACCAGTGGTCATATCAGCTTCAAGACCGTTTCTTTGGAGAGAGTGCGATGGTCATGTTCAGGCCCGTCAAACGCCAATTCAAGGGTCCGGCAGGCCAGGAGGACATGCCCTATCTCCTGACGCCGGGGCCGCTGACGACGTCGCGCGGTGTCAAGTTCGCGATGCTGGCCGACTGGGGATCCTGGGACCAGGAACTCAAGTTCATCGTTGCCGACATTCGCCGCCGCCTGCTCAAGCTCGCCGCCTGCGACAACACCTATACGTGCGTGTTTATGCAGGGCTCTGGTTCGTTCGCCGTGGAGGCCGCGATCGGCACCTTCGCGCCGATCCTGCGCAGGAAGATCCTCATGGTCACCAACGGCGCCTATGGCGAGCGGGCCATCAGGATGATCCAGCGGCTCAATAGGCCTCATGAGGTCCTGGCCTGTGCAGACAGCGAGCGGCCGAAGGTCGAGGACATCGAGAAGGCCCTCGACGACGATCCCGGCATCTCCATGGTTTTCCTCGTGCACTGCGAGACGACGTCCGGCATCGTCAATCCGATGCGCGAGATCGCCGAGGTCGTGAAGAAGCGCGACAGGCTCTTCATGCTCGATGCCATGAGTTCGTTCGGCGCCATACCCATCGACATGGCGAAGCTCGGGATCGACATCCTCGTCTCTTCCGCCAACAAATGCATCGAGGGCGTGCCGGGCTTCGCCTTCGTCCTTGCGCGGACCGACCTCGTTCGCGCCGCCAAGGATCACTGCCACTCGCTGTCCTTGGATCTCAACGATCAGTGGCAGCATATGGAGAAGACCGGCCAGTTTCGCTACACCCCGCCCACCCACACCCTCGTCGCCTTCTATCAAGCCTTGAAAGAGCACGAGAAGGAGGGCGGCATCGCCGGCCGTCTTGCGCGCTATGTGAAGAACCGCGATACCCTGCTCGCCGGCATGAAGCGGCTCGGGTTTCATACCCTCCTCGCGCCCGACGATTCCGGCCCCATCATCCAGACCTTCCTCACGCCGCGCGACCGGCGGTTCGAGTTCCAGCGCTTCTACGATGCGCTGAAGGCGCGCGGCTTCGTCATCTATCCTGGCAAGCTGACCAAGCGTCCGAGCTTTCGCATCGGCAATATCGGCCAGGTCGACCAGAGCGTGATGCAGGCACTGGTCGACGCCGTTCGCGACTCGCTGCGCGAGATGCGCGTGCGCGACATGACGCCGGCCATCCATGAGGAATGAGCGGCGTGCAGGCTGTTGCGCGTGGCGGGAGGCCGCCGATGGCTGAGGCCCGGCGCGACGCCATCGAAGTCAACGCGCGCCGCTATCGGTGGCCGCACGAGCCCCTCGTCGTCATCTGCTGCGATGGGAGCGAGCCCGACTACATCGAACGGGCGCTCGCCGCCGACTTGATGCCGAATCTGCTCGCCATGATCGGACGCGGAGCGAACCTCCGCGGGCTATCGGCGATGCCCAGCTTCACCAATCCCAACAACCTCTCCATCGTGACCGGCCGCCCGCCCGCCGTGCACGGCATCTGCGGCAACTACCTGATCGATCCCGAGACCGGTCGGGAAACGATGATGAACGATCCGAAATGGCTGCGCGCGCCGACCATATTCCGGAACTTCCAGCAGGCTGGGGCACGGGTTGCGGTCGTCACCGCCAAGGACAAGCTCCGGCTGCTCCTCGGCCATGGGCTCGTTTTCGACGGCACCGCCGTCTGCTTTTCCTCGGAGAAGGCCGATACTGCCACGTTGAAGGAGAACGGCATCGAGGACGCACGCCAGCTGACCGGCCTGCCCGTTCCCGAAGTCTATTCGGCCGACCTGTCGGAGTTCGTTTTCGCGGCCGGCGTTCGCCTGCTGCGGACGTTTCGGCCCGATCTGATGTACCTGTCGACGACCGACTATGTTCAGCACAAGCATGCCCCCGGCAGCAGCGGCGCGAACGGCTTCTACGCGATGATGGACCGTTACCTCGGTGCCCTCGACCGAGCCGGAACGGCCATCGTGCTCACGGCCGATCACGGCATGAAGGCCAAGCACCTCGCCGACGGAAAGCCGGACGTGATCTACCTCCAGGACCACCTCGACCGCATCGTCGGAACCGGGACGACGAAGGTCATCCTGCCGATCACCGACCCCTATGTCGTGCATCACGGCGCGCTTGGATCGTTTGCTACCGTTTATCTCTATGGACCGGCGTTCGAGACGGTCAGGGATGCGATCGCGTCGCTGGACGGCGTCGATCTCGTGCTCGGTCGAGACGAGGCCGCCCGCCGCTTCGAGTTGCCGCCCGACCGCATCGGAGATCTCGTGGTGGTCTCGGGCGGGCCGAATGCGACGAAGGTCGTTGGAACCAGTCGGGATCGGCATGATCTTTCCGGGCTGGACGAGCCCTTGCGTTCCCACGGTGGCCTTGCCGAGCAGCAGATCCCCATCCTCACCAACCGGAAGCTCGTCGGTCTCGAAGGCGCGTTGCGGAACTTCGACGCATTCGCGATCGGCTGCAACCATATGCTCGCCCTCGCCAAGGCTGCCGAGTAGTATGCTCATGAACAAGATCGACATGGAACGGGACGTCATTACCGAAGCGATGCGGATCGGCGGTCGCCGGATCGACGGTGGCGCGACCATCCCGGTCGTCTATCCGTATACCGGCCGGACGATCGGAACCGTCCCTGCTGGCACGCCCGACGACGTCCGCCGTGCGTTCGAGATCGCCGCCGGCTTTCGACCCCGTCTTTCCCGCTACGACCGCCAGCGGATACTCCTGAAGACCGCTGAGCTGATCGCCGGGCGCAAGGACCGCCTCTCGGAACTCATCACCCTCGAGCTGGGCATTTCCAAGAAGGACTCGCTTTACGAATGCGGGCGCGCCTTCGATGTATTCACCCTCGCCGGCCAGTTGGCGCTGCTCGACGACGGCGAGATCTTTTCCTGCGATATCACCCCGCACGGCAAGGCGCGCAAGATCTTCACCAAGCGCGAGCCCGTCGGTGTCGTCTCCGCCATAACCCCGTTCAACCATCCCCTGAACATGGTCGCCCACAAGGTGGCGCCGGCCATAGCGACCAACAACTGCGTCGTCTGCAAACCCACCGAGCTTACGCCGCTGACCGCTCTTGCGCTGGCCGACATACTCTATGAGGCGGGATTGCCGCCGGAGATGTTCCAGGTGGTCACCGGCTGGCCACGGGATATCGGCGATGAGATGGTGACGAACCCGCACGTCGCGGTCATCACGTTCACCGGCGGCGTTACGGTGGGCAAGATCATCGCCGGCAAGGCGGGCTATCGGCGGGCTGCCCTGGAGCTCGGCGGCAACGACCCGCTCATCGTCTGCGACGATCTCTCGCCTGACGAGTTGAAGCTCGCCGCGGAACTGGCTGTTGCCGGAGCTACCCGGAATTCCGGTCAGCGCTGCACCGCCGTAAAGCGCATTCTGGTCATGGAGAAGGTCGCTGATGCGTTCGTCGCCTCGGTTCTCGACATGGCAAAGGCCATCAGGTTCGGCGATCCGATGGACCCGTCGACCGACCTCGGCACGGTGGTGAGCGAAGAGGCGGCGAGGCTTTTCGAAAGCAGGGTAGTTGCGGCGGCAGAGCGCGGCGCCAGGATCCTCTACCAACCTCCGCGTCGCGGCGCCCTCCTCCCTCCTATCACGCTCGATTTCGTTCCGCCCGACTGCGAGCTCGTTCACGAAGAGACGTTCGGCCCGGTGATACCGATCATCCGCGTGCCAAGCGACGATGCGGAGGTGATACGCATTTCCAACTCGACCCCGTTCGGCCTGTCCTCCGGCGTCTGCACCAATAGACTCGATCGAATCACCCGATATGTTGACGGGCTGCGCGTCGGCAACGTGAATATCTGGGAAGTGCCGGGATACCGCATCGAGATGTCGCCTTTCGGCGGTATCAAGGACTCGGGCAATGGTGTTAAGGAAGGCGTGCGCGACGCGATGCGATTCTTCACCAACACCAAGACGTATTCCCTGCCGTGGCCGCAATGAACCGAGGCCGAAGGTCGAAGGGTTGAATGAACCCGCTAAGCCCGGGCACGCTGGTCATCGTAAACCTGCTGGGCGGCGTGGCGCTCCTGCTTTGGGGCGTCCGCATGGTGCGCACGGGCATCGTCCGCGGCTGGGGTGAGCGCCTGAAGCGGCTGATCGAGCGGCGCCTGTCGAACCGGATTACGGCGCTCGGCGCCGGCCTTGGCGCGACGCTCCTCCTTCAGAGCGGGACGGCCACGGCCCTTATCGTCACCGGCCTGACGGCCGCCGGCACGATCGAGGCGTCCCGCGCCCTCGCCGTGCTTCTGGGGGCGGATGTCGGATCGTCGATCGTCACGGCCGTCTTTGCCACCGGCGGCAGTTCGGCTTCGGCATGGCTGGCGCCCGTCCTCATCTTCGCTGGTTACGTCACCTTCGGCGCGTCGAGCGAATTCAAGCCCCGCAACGTCGGCAGGATCCTGCTCGGTTTCGGCCTCATGCTGATGGCCCTCAACCTGGTCACGTCGGCGACGGCGCCGCTCCGTGATGCGACGGTATTTCATACCGTCCTCGAGACCGTTGCCGGCGAGCCTCTGCTCGCCTTCCTCGTCGCGGCCTTCGCCACCTGGCTCAGCTATTCGAGCCTCGCCATCATGCTGATCATCGCGTCCTTCGTCGCCAATGGCAGTCTGGACGCCGCCCAGGCGCTGCCGTTCATCCTCGGGGTGAATTTCGGCGGCGGCTTTCCGGCCCTCACGTCGACAGCGGAGTTCGAGCCGGCCGCGCGCCGCGCGCCCCTGGCCAACATGCTGTGCCGCGGGCTTGCCGCTGCCGCTCTCCTGCCCTTCCTCTCGCAATTGTCTCCGCTGCTCACCGCCTACGTTCCGGATCCGATTCAAAAGGTAATCGCGGCACATGTGGTCTTCAATGTGGCCGTGGCCCTCCTCTTCCTTCCGCTGAGTGGCCTCGTGATGCGGATCGTGAGGCGCTTGCTGCCCGACCAGCGCGCCGCCGCCGACCATCTGATCAAGCCCCGCTATCTCGATCGCCGCGCGCTGGAATCGGCGAGCGTGGCCCTCTCCAATGCCGCCCTCGAGACGGCGCGCATGACCGAGCTTCTCGATCGCATGTTCCGCAATTCGGTCGAGGCGTTGAAGAGCGACATGGTCGAGCCGCTGAAGGACGTGCGGACCCTTGACGAGCGCCTGAACGTCTATCAGGCCGACATCCAGGCCTATGTCGCTGAATTGAGCCAGAACGAGCTGTCGGCGGAGGACAGCCGCCGCGCGCTCGAGATCATGCTGTATGTGAGCAACCTCGAACATGCGGGCGACATCGTCCATCTCAATCTCGCCGACCGCATCAAGGCTAAGATCAAGGAAGGCGTGCGGTTCACGCAGGCCGAGACCACCGCTCTTGACGACCTGATCGGCATCGTCCTCGACAGCTTGCGGCTGGCTGCGGGCGTTCTGGGATCCGGCGACATCTCCGGCGCCCGGCGCCTGATCGAGCAGAAGGGCTTCTTCCGCGCCCTCGAGAATAGGATCATCAGCAACCAGTTCCAGGCCGGCGGACTGAAGGGACGGGCCATGCGGCGCGGCGCCCTCTTCGTTGACCTCATTCGCGACCTGCACGCCATCAATTCGCACATCGTGTCCGCCGGGTACCCAATTGTCGACGCGGCTGGACTTTTGCGCCAATCGCGGCTCAGGAGCGGAGACCAGCACAATCCATGAAGTTCATTCACCTGACCGATCCGCATCTGGTGCCGCGGGGTCGAAAGCTTTGGGGTCTCGATCCGCTGGAGCGCTTCGATCGCTGCTTGGCGGATATTGCCGCACATCACAAGGATGCGGAATTCTGTGTGATCACGGGCGACCTCGCCGACAAGGGCGACGAGGAGTCCTACCGTCTGCTGAAGGGGCGGCTCGACGCATTCGACATGCCCTCCTACCTTCTCATCGGCAACCACGACCACCGCGCCACCTTCACGAGCGTGCTCGGCCGCTCCCATTGCGATGCGGGCGGCTTCGTGCAGCGCTCGATCGACGTCGGAAACTGGCGCCTCCTCGTGCTCGACACGGTCAAGGACGGCAAGACGTCCGCCGGCGCCTATTGCGCGTCCCGGCGCGCCTGGCTCAGCCGGGAGATCGCGGCTGCGGAAGGACGGCAAGTCATTCTGTTCATGCATCATCCGCCGTTCGATATCGGCCATCCGTTGATGGACCTGATCAAGCTCGACGACCCGGATGCGTTCCACGACATCGTCAGGACCGCCGACGTCAGGCATCTCTTCTTCGGTCACGGTCACCGCCCGGTAAGCGGCCAGTGGCGGCGCATTCCCTTTTCCGCCGTGCCTTCAATCAATCACCAGCTGCCGCTCGCCGCGGCCGCCGTGCCGACCGTCTACAGCGACGAGCCCCCCATGTATGCAGTCGTCATGCTCGAGGCCGACCGCACCGTGGTTCACTTGGACGCGTTTCTCGACCGTCGTCCTGCCGTCATGCTGGAATCCGAGGAACGCGGCAATTGGTATTGATCACTCCGCCGGCTGGGTTGCCAAAGTTCCGGCCATCGGCTCCGCGATGCCGCGTTCGGCGAGCCTGGCCCGCGCCTTGGCCTCTTCCGACCTACGCTCCTCCCGCCGTTTGAGCACTTCGTAAGCGATGGCGCCGATGAGGGAGATGGCGATGATGATCACCGCCAGCGCCGACAGAGCCGGCGTCGTTCCCTGCCGCACCCGGCCCGCCAATACCGTCACCAGCGTCTTGTCGGCCAGGATCGCGAACGTCGTCGTGTTGTAGTTCTCGAACGACGACAGGAATGCGATCACCGCCGCCGAGGCGAGCGCCGGCCGCAGGAAGGGCAGCAGGACGTGCCAGAAGACCTGCGGATAGCTGGCGCCGAGATCGAGTGCCGCCTCCTCCTGGGCCCGGTCGAATCGCTGCAGCCGCGCCATGATGATCAGCATGCAGTACGCGCTGATGAAGCTCGACTGTCCGAGGATGGCGAGAACAAGCCCGTTGTACATGAACCGGGCGCCGGTGAACGTGGTGAGGTCCTTCCAGAAGATGACGGTCGAGATGCCGATGATGACGCCGGGAGTGAGCACCGGAGAGACGGCGATCAGGTAGTAGAGTCCCCTCGCCCGATAGTAGATCTGCGCCATGACGATCGACGCGGCGAGGCCGATCGGCACCGACACGGCGATGACGCCGATTCCGATGATGACGGAGTTCCACAGGCCTTCCAGCATGTCGCGGTCACGGGCGAGCTCGCCAAACCATTTGAGCGTGAACTGCTCGAACGGGTAGGCCTGCGGGTAGTTCGGGGTGTTGAACGCCGTCGTGCTCATCACCACGAGCGGTCCGAAGAGATAGAGGAAGAAGATCAGGAGATAGAACCCGATCATGGCCCGAATGACGTGCCTGGAGTTCATTTGATGGTCTCTCCGAGGCTGACCTTGAAGAGACGCAGCATGAGCATCACGAAGATGATGCAGGCGAGAAGCAGGATGAGCGCGTATGCCGAGCCGCGCGCCCAATTGAATGCCTGGAAGAAGAAGTCGTAGACGATCGAGGTGAACCACAGCGTACTTGGCCCGCCGAGGAATTGGGGCGCGGCGAGCGCCCCCGCCGACAGCATGAATACCATGGTGCAGCCCGAGGCGATGCCGGGCTTGGCATAGGGAATGACGACCTCCTTGTGGATGCGCCACCAGGGCGCGCCGAGGTCCCGGGCCGCCTCGATCTGGTTCTTGTCGAGGCTCTCGATGGCATTGTAGAGCGGGAAGACCATCGTGAGCAGATAGGCGTAGGAGAGGCCGAGCCAGAGGCCGACGTCCATCCCGAGAAAGTCGAAACGCTCGTCGATGAGACCCATGCCGACCAGCGCATTGTTGATGAGGCCGTTGGTCGACAGGAGAAGACGAAACGCGAAGGCCCTGAGGATCTCGTTCACCCAGAACGGCACGATCAGCATGAGCATGATCAAACGCAGCTTCTTCTGCGTGGCGACCTGGGCCAGGTAGTAAGCGATTGGATAGCACAGGAGGAAGTTGGCGATCGTCACGCCGAGGCTGACGAGGATTGTGATGACGAAGGCGCGGATGTGCGTGACGTTTCCCGCGCCGTCGCTTCCGTAGATGAAGAACTTGTAGTGCTCCAGCGTGAGAACATCCTTGGGTCCGCCGCGATCCTTCGGCCACAGCGTCGGATGGAACGATTCCTGGAGCATGTAGAGATACGGCAGGGTGACCATGAACAAGGTCCAGAAGCCGACCGCTCCGACGAAGAAGAACGACAGCGCGGTGCCGTTGCGCTGCAGGAACCCGCTTCGCGTTGAATCCGGCGCGACGCGCCGCTCGTAAGCCGCCATCATCAAGTAGGCGGCAATGACGATCACCGGTACGAAGAAGACGAAGAGCCGGTTATTCACGGGCCATCTTTCCTTCGGGAAGGATGAGAGCCTGCTCTGCGCTGAACATCACCCCGGCCTTTTTCCCCTGCTCGGGGATGTCGATGCCGCCATGGCGGCCGACCGTGAGGGTGATGTCCTTCTTGCCCGCTCCCTTCAGGAAGACGTGGGTGGCGTTGCCTTCGAAGGCGACGTTCTTGACGACCGACTCGATGCCGGTATCGCCGCCGTTGCGGCCGAGGCGCAGCGCCTCGGGCCGCACGAAGAGGACGGCGCTGTCGCCCGGATTCAACCCGCCCGAATTTCGGCCGCGCAACCGGCCGAAGGCGGTCTCGATGACCGCCTCGTTCCGGTCGGCCTTCACCACCTTGCCGTGGAAGGGATTGTTCTCGCCCACGAAGGATGCCACGAAGGCGGAGCCGGGATTGTCGTAGATCGTCTTGCCGTCGCCGACCTGCTCGATGACGCCGTCATTCATGACGGCGATGCGGTCCGACATGGTCAGCGCCTCGCCCTGGTCGTGGGTGATGTAGATGAACGTGATGCCGACGCGCTTCTGGATGGCGCGCAGTTCGTTGCGCATGTGCTGACGAAGCTTGAGATCGAGGGCCGACAGCGGCTCGTCGAGCAGAAGAACCTGCGGCTCGACTGCCAGCGCGCGGGCGATCGCGACGCGCTGCTTCTGGCCTCCCGACAGCTCGCTGATCAGCTTGCCGCCCTGGCCGGAAAGCGCGATCAGGTTCAGGAGCTCATCGGCACGCGCCATGCGCTCGGCGTGGGGCACGCCGCGAACCCGCAGGCCGTAGACGATGTTGTCCGCCACTGTCATCAGCGGGAAGAGAGCCAGGTTCTGGAAGATCAGCGCCGTCGGGCGCTTGTTCGGGCCGATACCCGCCATGTCGGCTCCACCGATCCTGACGGCGCCCTCGGAGGGCTCGAGAAAGCCCGAGATCGTTCGGAGGATCGTGGTCTTGCCGCAGCCCGAGGGACCTAGAAAGGAAAAGAACTCTCCGTTCTCGATCTTTAGGGTCGCGCTCTTCACCGCAACGAAGTTGCCAAATCTGATGGTGACGTGATCAAGCTCGACGTCGGCGCTCATGCCCCACCGTACCTTTAGAAGCCCCCTACCCGGGCCGACAGCTTATTCCTCGCCGGCACGTTCCTGCAATCGCAATGCAAAATCCCAGCCCCGGGTTGCCGGGGCTGGGAAATCAGAGTCGACCCTCGAATGGTCTATGCCGACTTGAACTTGTCGGCATACACGAGCTGCAGATCACCGAGCCACGACGGCGACGGCGGACGTTGCCACAGGTTCTTGAGCGCATCGCCCGGATAGGCTTCTGCAAAGTTCTTCTTGGCCACGTCGGACAGGAGCGCATCGGCACCCGTAGTGACCGGATTGTAACCCGAGCCCTCCGCCGCGGCGGCTGAGACTTCCGGTGTGTAGAGATAGTTCAGGAACTCGTAGATCTGGTCGATGTTCGTTGCCGACTTGGGGGTGGAGAGACCATCAAGCCAGGCGATGGCGCCTTCTTTCGGCGCCTGGTACATCACCGGCTTGCCGTCCTTCTTGAGGCTTAGGGGCGGACCGTCCCAAGTCTGGCCGATCCACACGTCGTTCTCCATCAGGCCCGACTTGGTGTTGTCGGCCGAATCCCAGAACTGCTTGATCCACGGCTTGTGCTCGAGGGCAAACGGCAGGATCTGATCGTAGATCTTCTTGAACGAGTCCGGATCCTTGACCGAGTCGAGCATGCGATTGCTGGGCAATTTTCCGTTTCCATCCATCCACAGCCCGATGCCGAGCAGCAGGGAATGCGGTCGGCCCTGCACGTGGCCTTTCACGTCATCACCCCAAAGGTCCCCGTAGCTCAGGTCCTTGGGAGTCCACTTGTCGGTGCGCCACGAGATCGCCTCGCTGCCCCATAGGTGGGGAAGGTGATAAAGGCCGCCTTCCCAGGTCCACAGGCTCGACGATGCTTCCATCATCGACGGGAGTATGTTCCCAGCGTTCTTGAGCTTGTTCAAGTCGAACGGCGCGAGCACGCCGAGGTCCTTGTACTGCGGCGAGCGATCACGGGTCGGCTGGCAGAGGTCGAAGCCCTCGCCGCCGGTCGCCTGCAGCTTGTTGATCTGCTCCTCGTTCTGCGAGAACGGCGTCTTGTTGACCTTGATGCCGCTTGCCTTCTCGAAGTTCGGAATGACGGGATCGGGGAACTCGTCCGACCACATCAACAGGTTGAGCTCGCCGGATGACGAGCGTGCGTTGCGCACCAGCGCCGGCCCGGCAATTGTCAGGGCACCTGCGGCCACTGCGCCCTTGAGAAGGGTACGCCGTGTAAAGCGCCGGGCCGCCAGCATTGTCTCCAACGCCGAGCGTGCCGAATCATTCTGTTTGGTCATTTACAGTCTCTCCTCCACGGGAAAAGTTGTTCATCGCCCCAGTCAGCTCTCATGTACGCATGACAGCTTGATTTCGATCTTCGGCTGTTGAGCAGCCTTTTATTTTTGTGCCTGATAGTATGACGTTTCAATGACGGGGAGCAATGGTCGCCGGGAACTGGGCACACAGTTCAGTTGAAGCTGGCCAACCCTGAATTGCAGGCAGTCCTCATCTTGGAGGACGGCCGGAGCCATGCGGCGTTTGCGTTGAGCCCGATCCGCGTTAAGAACTGGCGCCCACCAGAGAGAAACGACGATGCCGGCACCCTTGAACGACGTTCGCGTCCTAGACCTGTCCCGAGTCCTTGCCGGTCCGTGGACCACTCAGCTCCTGGCCGATCTGGGCGCCGAGGTCATCAAGATCGAACGGCCCGGCGAGGGCGACGATACCCGGGGTTGGGGCCCGCCTTTTCTCACCAATGCTGACGGCAGCCAGGGCGATGCCGCCTATTACCTGTCCGCCAACCGCGGCAAGAAATCAGTCGCCGTCGACATGGCGCAGCCGGCCGGCCAGGCCCTCCTCCGCGATCTCGCCTGCAAGTCCGACGTGGTCGTCGAGAACTTCAAGGTCGGCGGCCTGAAGAAGTTCGGACTCGATTATGAAACCCTGCGCAGCCTCAATCCCCGCCTGATCTACTGTTCGATAACCGGCTTCGGCCAGGCAGGCCCCTACGCCAAGCGGGCCGGCTACGATTTCATGATTCAAGGTATGGGCGGCATCATGAGCGTGACAGGCCGACCCGACGGCGAGCCGGGCGGCGGACCGATGAAATGCGGCGTCGCCTTCGCCGACATCTTCACCGGGCTTTACGCGACGGTCGGCATCCTCGCCGCCCTGCATCACCGCGACCGCACCGGTGAAGGCCAGTTCATCGACCTCGCGCTGCTGGATACGCAGGTCGCCGTGCTCGCCAACCAGGCGCTCAACTATCTCGTCGGCGGCAGTCCTCCGCCGCGTCTCGGCAATGCCCACCCTAATATCGTGCCATATCAGACTTTCCCCACCCGTGACGGGCACATCATCATCGCCATCGGCACGGATCGCCAGTTCCGCGAGTTCTGCACCATCGCCCGCCTTCCCTCTCTCCCCGACGACCCGCGCTTTTCGAACAACCGGGCCCGGGTCGCCAACCGCGATGCATTGGCGGCGGCGATTTCCGCCGCCATGCCCGAGCGCACCACTTCGGAGTGGATCGCCGCCCTGGAGGCCGCGGCCGTGCCGTGCGGACCCATCAACGATATCGAGCAGGTCTTTGCCGATCCGCATGTCAAGGCGCGGCGGATGAGCGTCGTTCAGGCGCGGGCCGACGGCACGGAGGTACCGGGGGTCGGCAACCCGATCCGGTTTTCGGCCTCGCCAGTCGACATGTCGCGCGCCGCGCCCAAGCTTGCGGCCGACACCCGCGCCGTCCTGAAGGAGGTGCTCGGCCTCGCCGACCCCGCCGTCGACGCACTGAGGGACAAAGGCGCCATCGGCGAACCCTGAAACGAAAGACGCCCCGCATGGGCGGGGCGTCGTTGAATGCTTTTGTGTCGAAGCCTAGGCCTCGATTCCCCACTCTTCGCAGAAGAAGTAGCGGGTCGGGTGACCCTCGAAGCCCTTCACCTTCTTGTCGACGGGGAAGATGATCGAGCGCCACAGTGGCTGCACGATCGGGCCCTCCTCCTGAAGGATCTTCTGGAGCTCTCCGACGATTTCCGAGCGCGCCTTCACGTCAAGCGTGCCTTCGGCCTTGGTCAGCAGCTCATCGAACTGCTTGTTCGAGTACGCCGACTCGTTCCACGGCACGCCGGTTCGATAGGCAAGGCCGAGCACCATGATGCCGAGGGGACGATGCGTCCATTCGGTGAAGCCGAACGGCACCTTGTCCCATACCTCCCAGAACTTGGCGGAGGGCACGAGGTTGATCTTGACGTTGAGTCCGGCTTCCTTCCATTGCCCGACCAGCGTCTCGACCGCGGCCTGCTCCCAGGTGGGTTCGGGCTTCACGACGATCTCGGTCTCGATGCCGTTCGGATGGCCGGCTTCGGCAAGGAGCTTTTTCGCTCCTTCGACGTCGCGCTTCCATTCAGGCAGCTTGAAGTATTCCGGATGGATCGGCGCCACATGGTGATGTTCGCCGATCTCGCCCAGCCCCTTGTGCGCGATTTCGAGCACGGGAGCGGCGTCCGTAGCCAGTCGGAACGCCTTGCGAACCTTGGGATCGCTGAGCAGCTTGTCGTCGCTGCGCAGGCGGGCGACGCCGGTCTGGGCGGTGGGAGTGACCACGACGTCGATGTGTTCCATCGCCTTGTAAAGCTCGAGCTGCTCGACGTTGGCGTTGTAGGCGAGATGCACCTGCTTCGACTGTATGGCAGCGGCGGTCGCCGGCGGATTGTCGCCGAGGTCCAAGAACTCCACCGTGTCCACGGACGCGCCACGCCCCTCGATCGCCTTGACCACCGCCTTGCGGCCTTCTTCGTGCTCGACCAGCGTGAAGGCGCCGGTGCCGCGCGAGCCGACCTTGAACGTTCCGCCTTCCTTGGGATCGACGATCAGGAACGGATAGTGGAAGAACGTTTCCGGCAGCGAGATGTTCGGCACCTTGAGGTTCAGGACGAGTGTCTTGGGATCCTTCACCTCGATTGCGTTGGCATCCCAGAACTCGTAGTTCATGATCGCCGCGCCCTTCTCGTCCTTCTTGCCCGAGTCGGTCACGTTGAGAAGGATGTCCTGCAGAAGTCCCATCACCGACGAGCCGGTCTTGGGATCGACGCAGTGCTTGATGTTCCACGCCGCGTCCTCGGCCGTGAAGTCCTCGCCGTCGTGCCACTTCACGTCGGCCATGGTGAAGGTCCACGTCTTGAGGTCGGGGGACACTTCCCACTTCGAGGCGAGATGCGGACGCGTGATGTTGTCCGTACCAGTCCGGGTGAGATAGCCGGACACCTGCCGCACGATGTTCGAATCGAACGCCCAGGAGAAGGTGTGCGGGCTGTCGACCTTCGGCACTCGCATGGAGACCTTGATCGTTCCGCCCTTCGGCAGGTCCTGCGCCCGGGCCGGCGGCGCGAACGGCTCGCCCGTGATCTTGCCCGCCCACATGTAGGCGGCGCCCGCCGACATGCCGAGCAATGCCGAGTAGCGAACGAACTCGCGGCGCGAGATCAGCTTGTCGGCAAGCTGCTGCTTGAGTTTAGGAATCCAAACGTGTTCTTTGTCTGACATTTCCGTCTATACCTCCCAGGGGCTTTTCCGGAACCCATTCGTGAAGATGGGTCCACCCTCACTGATCCGCTGGGGACCTGTGATGCCTAAACCCTAGCACTTGCAAAAAACGAATCAAATGGTGAATGGGGCTCACGGCCGCAGCGTGGAACGCCATTCCTGAACGTGATCAGGCGAAGTCGGGCGGAGGTCGGAAGCTCCAGTAATCCCGCTCGATCAGCGCCGCGACGGCGATGGACGTCAGGTCTTCGTGGCGTCCGGCGACGATCTGCACGCCGACCGGCAAGCCTTCATCGGTCAGGCCGATGGGAGCGACCGTCGCTGGCAGATAGTAGCCGCCCGGATAGCCCGCCCAGAACAGCTGGTCCATGGTCGACACCGCTTTCCCGTTCACGATGATCGTCCGGTCGTAGCGTTCACCTTTCTGATCGTGCGGGAAGGCCGCCGACGCCGCTGCGGGGCACAACAACACGTCGTAATCCCTGAAAAATTCCGTCCACGCCGCAATCATCGCATGGCGGCGATTGTTGAGATGGAGCCAGTCGCGATGCGACATCGTGTAGGCCCGCAGCATGAGGGCCAGGTAGCTTCGATCGTCCGGCCGCAGGGCGGCGGCCTTGGCCGCGTTGCTTGCGAACTCTTCATCCGATTGCCGCCGGCTGGTCGCCGATCGCAGGAGTCCGATGTAAACGCTCCAGGCTTCCTCGGAGGTAAACGCCGGCCGAGCCGTCGTGGAGAGCGACCTGACCTTGGGCGATAGGAAGGAGGTCAGCCGCTCGATCTGCGCCTGGACCGCGGCGTCCACTTCGCTCGCCGGATCCGTGAGCTGGACTGCGACCCGAAGCTCCTCCCATTGTCGGGTCCTCGGGCGTTTGAGCCGGTAGGCGGCCGCTTCGGCATCCGAACTGTCGGGACCGGCCAGAATCTTGAGGCTGAGTTCGAGGTCGGCCGCGCTGCGGGCCAGCGGACCGGCGACGGAGATGTCGGAGGCGGCGTGGATCCCCGGCAGGGCGTGGCCGCGCATGGGAACGATTCCGAAGGTCGGCTTGTGACCGTAGACGCCGCAGTAGTGCGCCGGATTGCGGATCGACGCCCCGATGTCGCTTCCGATTTCCAGCGCCGACATGCCCGTGGCGAGCGCCGCCGCGGAGCCTCCCGAAGATCCGCCCGGCGAGCGTGACAGGTCCCAGGGATTGTTGGTCGTGCCGTGGATGTCGTTGTAGCTCTGCCAGTCGGCGAGCATGAGGGGAACGTTGGTCTTGCCGAAGATCACCGCCCCTGCCTCTTCGAGGCGGCGCACCGCGAGCGCGTCGGTCTGGGCGATGTTGTTCCGATATGCGGGAACGCCCCAGGTGGAGGGCGTCCCGGACCAGTCGAACGACTCCTTGATGGTGACGGGAACGCCGTCGAGCGGACCGAGGGGCCGACCGGACTGAAGCCGCTGATCGGCGGCGCGCGCCGCCGAGCGGGCCCGCTCGATATCGGTAAAGATGATCGCATTGACCACGGGGTTGTGCGCCTCGACGCGGTGCCAGCACTGATCGAGGATTTCGAGCGCCGATATCTTCCGTGAACGGAGGTCCCGGGCGAGCGCGGTTGCGGATTTGAAATGGAAGGGTACCGCTTTTTTCATGACTCGACCGCAGCACGCACGGCTATAGGAGGGTAGAGGCGAAGGTAAACCACAATGACTGCGCGCGAAACAGGCCTTGAGGAAACCGAAAGCCAGGCGCAGGCAAGGCAACGCCATCTTGCCGTCGGTTACACCTTTGCGGCTCTCGGCGCGGCCCTCTTCTCTTCCAAGGCGATCTTCGTCAAGCTCGCCTACCTTGAGAAGGCGGATGCCTCCCTGCTCCTCGCCCTCCGAATGGCGTTCGCCCTTCCCTTCTTCATTGCGATCGGCGCCTACGCGCTGCGCCGGCGGCTGTCGCAGGGCCTGCCCATGCCAGGCCGTCGCACGATCAGGCGCCTGCATCGCGTCCGGGTTTATCGGCTACTATATCTCGACGCTGCTCGACTTCGGGGGGCTGATGTACATCAGCGCGCAGCTCGAGAGGCTCGTCCTCTTCTCCTATCCGCTGTTCGTGATGGTGCTCGGCGCTCTCTTCTTCGGCGGACGCATCACGATGCGCGGCGTCGTAGCGGCGGTCATCACCTATATCGGCCTCGGCGCGGCAATGGCGCAGGAAGGTGCGACCGGTGGCGGCGGTTGGAATACGGTCATTGGCGTCGGCCTCGTGCTTTCCGCCGCTTTCACCTTCGCGATCTATCAGCTGCTGGCCAAGGGCTTCATCGAGAAAATGGGGAGCCTCTTGTTCACGGCTGTCGCCATGACGTCTTCGTCAATCGCCAGCTTCATCCACTACTGGGTTTTCGGCAGTCCGGGAGGAATGACCGTTTCGGGCCGGTTCCTGGCGATCGCGGCTACGCTGGCCTTTTTCGCAACCGTCGTGCCCTCCTTCCTGATCAATGCCGGTCTCGGCCGCATCGGCCCGCAGGCGACCGCAATGATCGGCACGCTGTCGCCTCTCTTCACCATCCTTCTTGCCGTGATGATCCTCGGCGAGCCGTTCACGCTCGATGAACGCCTTGGGCACCGCGCTCGTCATGGTCGGCATCGGCTACTACACCTGGGCCGACATGCGAGCCGCCCGCCTGCCGGCCGAGACCTGATCAGGCGAACGTGTCGGGAAGAGTCTCCTTGCGCTTCGCCATGTAGGCAAGGAGCGCTTCGTCCTGCGCCGGGTCGATGGGAGGCGCTTCATACTCCTGGAGCTGCCGCTTCCATGTGGCGTTTGCGCGCTGCGCTGCATCCTTGCCGCCGTCGTCGCGCCACTGCTCGAAGGAGTTGTTGTCGGCGACCGTCGACCGCCAGAACGCCGTCTCGAAGTTCGCCTGCGTGTGGGCGCAGCCGAGGAAATGGCTTCCCGGTCCGACCTCGCGGATGGCCGATAGCGCCTGGCCGTTCTCCGAATAGTCGATGCCTTCGGCGAAACGCTGCACCATGGAGAGCTGGTCCGCATCGATCACGAACTTTTCGTAGGACGACACCAGGCCGCCTTCGAGCCATCCTGCCGCGTGAAGGACGAAGTTCACCCCTGCCAGCAGCGTCGGCCACAGCGTGTTCGAGCTCTCATGGGCCGCCTGCGCGTCGGGGAGCTTTGACGCGCACAGGCTGCCGCCCGAGCGGAACGGAACGCCGAGCCGGCGGGCGAGCTGGGCGGCGCCGAACAGCACGTGTGCCGGCTCCGGCGTGCCGAAGGTGGGCGCGCCCGACTGCATCGAGATCGAGCTGGCGAAGGTTCCGAAGACCACCGGCGCACCCGGGCGGCAGAGCTGCGCGAAGGCCATGCCGACGCTCGCCTCGGCGAGGATCTGGGTGAGCGTGCCGACCACCGTCACCGCCGACATGGCGCCGGACAGGATGAAGGGCGAGATCACGGTCGCCTGGTTGTTGCGCGCATAGACCTTGAGCGCGCCGACCATGGTCGAATCGAATACCAGCGGCGAGTTCGCGTTGATCAGGTTGATCGTCACGCAGTTCTGGTCGACGAATTCGTCGCCGAACACGATCTTGGCCATGTTGACCGAATCCTGCGCGCGCTCGGCGGCCGTGACCGATCCCATGAACGGCTTGTCGGAAAAGCGGATGTGGCTGTAGACCATGTCGAGATGCCGCTTCGACACCGGAACGTCGACCGGCTCGCACACCGTCCCGCCCGAATGGTGGATCGACGGCGCGATGTAGGCGAGCTTCACGAAGTTGCGAAAGTCCTCGATCGTCGCATAACGCCGCCCTTCGTCGAGGTTGCGGATGAACGGAGGACCATAGACGGGAGCGAACACCGTATTCTTGCCGCCGACGATGACGCTCCGCTCCGGGTTCCTCGCATGCTGGGTGAATTCCTTGGGCGCCGTCTTGATGAGCGAGCGCACGAGCCCTTTGGGAAAGCGCACCCGTTCGCCCTTGATGTCGGCGCCGGCCTTCCGCCACATGTCGAGCGCTTCCGGGTCCTCGCGGAAATCGATGCCGATCTCCTGGAGCACGGTCTCGGCATTGGCCTCGATGAGCGACAACCCCTCTTCGGTGAGGACCTCGTAGAGGGGAATGTTGCGCTTGATGTAGGTGAGCTGGCGGGCCGGAACGCCGCTGCGCGCCGCCCGCCGCGCTTCGGCCCCGCCCCCGCCCCGGCGGGATCGGCGTTCGGACGCAGCACTTTCGGCATTGGTCATAGGGGCGCGTCCTTTCGCGGGCGTGAGCCTATTTGACATGACATAGCCCAGCTTCACGCGAAAATCGGGACTCAAGCGTCCCCGATTGGCAAGGAAACGACCTCGCGCCCGCTCACCACTCGACTTTGAGGCTTTCGAGCCCGTGGAAATGGTAGGTGTCGCGCCACCGGGGCGTCTCGGCGAGCCGGAGCTTGGGCAGGCGCCGGAACAGGATCGGCAGGGCGACCTGCAGCTCGAGACGGGCGAGAGGCGCGCCGACGCAGAAGTGGATGCCGGCCCCGAAGCTCACATGCGGGTTGGGCGACCGGCCAGGCAGGAAGGTCTGGGGCGAGGGAAACCGCGCCGGATCGTGGTTGGCGGCGCCGAGCAGCAGCCCGATCTTCTCCCCCTTCCGCAGGCGGATATCCCCGAGATCGACGTCCTCGAGCGCGTAGCGCGTGAAGAGATGGAGCGGCGCCTCGAAGCGCAGCAGCTCCTCGACATGAGCGGCGGTAGACGCCGCATCGGCGAATGCGGCTCCGGGGTCGACGCACTCCTCGAGCAGCGACTTGATCCCGTTTCCGATGGCATGCACCGTCGCTTCGTGGCCGGCGTTGAGGAGCAGGATCGCGGTCGTGACGATATCGTCCTCGCGGAGCCTGCCCTCCTCGGTCTCTGCGGCGATGAGGTTCGAAAGCAGGTCGTCCTGCGGCGCTCCGCGGCGCTCCGATACGAGGCCCCGCATGTAGGCCGAGAACTCCTCGGTGGCGGTGACCGCGCTTCGCTCGACGTCCGCGTCCCGGCGGAACTGGTACATCGCCACCATCCGGTGAGACCAGTCGAGAAGCTTCGGTGCCATGGCGCGCGGAACGCCGAGGAGATCGGCGATGACGGCGACGGGAATGGGCGTCGCGAATCGTTCGAGCAGGTCGGCGCTCGCTGCCTCCTCGAAGCCATCGATCAGTTCGTTCGCCAGTCGTTCGATCGTCGGTGTCAGCCGCTCGACCTGGCGCGACAGGAACGCGCGATTGACGAGACTGCGCAGGCGCGTGTGCGCCGGCGGTTCGAGTTCGAGCATCGAGCGGCTTTCGAAATCGTAGAAGGGCTTCGCGTGCGAAGGCGTATCCGGCCAGTTGAGTTCTTCGCGCGACATGACATGGAGAATCTGACGACCGAATCGCCGATCGCGGAGCAGCCCGCTCACATCGGCATGCGCGACGAAGCACCAGTGGCCGTATTGCTCCCAAATAAATTGCGGGAGTTTTTCCCGTATCGCGCGATACGCTCGATAAGGTTCTGAAAAGAAATCCGGATCGCGCGGATCGAGATCGACGGCACGCGCGCCAACGTCGATCCTCATGAAAAAAATTCCGATTGCAGTGTAACTGTCGCGTGTCTCATTAAACAGTATTTAATCTTTGGTTGCAAAAACTGAGGCATGCAAGCTTGCAGCGATCCCGATGAAACATGCCGCGCGCACACTTCTTGTCGTTTTCTGCGTGACGGCCGGTTCGGGCGTCGTGGCAGCCGGCACGGCGACGACGTTGCTCGAAGTCAAGACGGCAATCGTTCCCGAATGCAAGATCTCGAATGTGACCACGCTCAACTTCGGCAGCTTCGGCGTCATGTCGGAGGCGATCGATGCGACGGCGACCTTCTCGCTCCAGTGCACCGGCACCACAAGCTACAGCATCGGGATCAGCGCGGGGAACGCGGTCGCTTCGCCGAACGCGACCACGGAGCGGAAGCTGTATGGCGACAGCGGGCTCGCCTACGATCTCTATCGCAACTCGGCGCGCAGCGAGCACTGGGGCTACGACAGCAGCCGGCTCACCGGGACAGGAACCGGCGCCGTCGAGACGATCACGATCTATGGCCGCATCCCTGTGCAGGAGACGCAGGCTCCCGACGAGCTGGAGGACTTCTGCGTCATCATTGTCGAATATTAGTGACCAGCAATGAGTAGGAGCCTCATCATGAAACATGCCTTTCGTCTTCTCTCATGCGTCGCTGCCGTTGCATTCCCGTCGGCGTGTTGGGCGCAGGCGGAGCCGGCAGACGGGAAATCTCCAGGTCTCCGCGATCTGTATACGACCACTGTATCGTCTCCAGTGTGGGAACGCTGGCTTTCGGCAGCGTTGGGAATAGTCGTTTCTGCACAGCCCGCGACGGCGGCCTTCAACGTCAAATGTACCGAGACCACTACATACTCAATTGGAATCAGTGATGGGGGCGGCAGACGGCGCAACGACGGCTGCGCGGAAAATGACTGCGGCGGCACCTCCTCCGATACTCTGACGTATTCGCTCTACCAGGACTCGTCGCATGGCACACTTTGGGGTGACGACGAGGGTGAGCGGATGACAGATCGAGAAGGAACAGGCGGAGCTCAGTCTTACACCGTATACGGATTGATTCCGGCGCAGGACATGCCTCCGCCCGATTCCTACAGTGATACGGTTACGATCATGGTGCGCTTCTAGCTCTAGGCTCTAGGCTCCGAAAGCTTGCAGATGGTCGCGCGCGGGGTGACACCTCGCGCGCGGCCGAAGCGTTCGCGCGCCTAGGCTGACAGCACTAGCCCCGTCCGGTGAAAGTGGCCGGATTTCAACAGCCTAAACAATTTCCTAACTTTTGCCGTGCCACTACTTGTGCGAGCGCGAATCAGAGTGATAACTCGCGCTGGTAGTAAAGCGATTCAAACCTCAAAGGAGAAAAAAGAATGCGTTCTTTCATTTGTGCGGCGGCCGCTTCCCTGGCGCTTATGAGTGGCACGGCGTGGGCAGGCGACTGCGCCTACGGAATTCGATGTCACACTGACCGTGGGAAGCAGCTGTACGATTAATTCTTCGGACCGATGCTCACTTTTGGTTCGACAAACGGATTTGACGTCCAGCGCCCTTACTCAAGCATCGGAACTCGACGTTCAACGTGTACTGCAGGCACTGCCTATTCGTATGGATTTGGGGGAGGGCACAACTACGACAGCACCAATGCAATTCGCCGCATGAGCAATGGCGCAACGTCGCCGGAGTATGTGACCTATCAGCTCTGCGACACCGTGTCGTGCAACGATCCATACGCAGTAGGAGACGCGACCCTCGGGACTATCGGCTGGGACTGCGACGACGGCATCCTTTGTCGTTAGGGTCCCCGTCCAGACCTCCGACGCCGACTGCGGGCAGCTATTCGGATATTGTTCAAGTCACCGTAACCTACTAGCCCGCACATGAAACTCCGAAACGGGTTCGCGCTCGCGTGGCTCCTCGTTGCCGCATCGTCGGCGGACGCGTCGTCTCTCGGCGTGGAACCCGTTTCACTCGACATCGCGGCGCCTCGCAAGACATCGACCCTCACCCTGCGCAACGAAGGCGATGACGCCGTCGCGACGCAGATCCGCATCTTCCGCTGGATCCGCAACGGCGCCGAGGACGAGCTCGTGCCGACCAAGGACGTGGTGGCGAGCCCGCCCGCCGCGCGGCTCAAGCCCAACAGCAAGTACACCGTCCGCATCGTGCGCGTCGGAAAGACGCCGGTGAGGGCGAGGAGACCTACCGCCTCCTCGTCGACCAGCTGCCGAAGCCCGCCAAGTCCGACGGACCCAATGTGAGCTTCGCGGTCCGCTACTCGATCCCGATCTTCTTCAACGAGGCCGGTGCGCCAAGGCGGGGCCGCTCACATGGTCGGCCCGCATGAGCGGCGGCGCGCTGACGCTCGTTGCGAAGAACGGCGGCGCAAAGCGCGTGAAGCTCTCGGGCCTCACGCTCAAGAGTGCCGGCGGCAAGCAGGTCGTGAGCGAAGGGCTTGCCGGCTACGTGCTCGGCAAGTCGCAATCCGAGTGGACCGTGAAATCGCCGAACGGCATCGCGGCGGGCTCCAAGATCACCATCATCGCGAAGGACGACCGTGGACCGATCGAGGCAACGGCAAAAGTGGCGCCTTAGCGCTTTGCGCTCGCTATCGCGCTTGCCGCCTCGTCCTGCGGCGGCATCCGTCCCGCCGCCAGCGCCCGAGGAGGCCGCGCCGGAAGCCATGGCGCTGCAGCTCGACGTGTCGATCAACGGCAGCTCGGCTCGCCTCATCGCCGCCTTCACGCTCGATTTCGCGCAGCGCATGGCCTCGACGCGCGGCGAGCTGCTCGAGCTCGGGATCGAGCGCGCCCGGCGAGGGCGCGCCCGAGGACGTCGTCTACCTCGATTCCATTCCGGGCCTCGTCTACGCCTACGACGAGGCCGCCCAGGCGATCGATATCCGGCTCGGCGACGATCATCGCGTCACGCAGGTCTATGGCGGCAACGCAGGCGAATTCGTCTTGCCGGAGCCCGGCACCGGCTTCTTCACCAACTACTCGCTCTATGCCAGCGGCAGCTCGGCCCGCCGACGACGGCGACGTCTTCGACGGCGGGTCGCTGGCGCTCGATTCGCATTTCTACAGCGGTTTTGGAACGCTCTACTCAGTCTGACGTCATCGGCTACACGCCCGACGGCGACAGCGCCTACACGCGCCTCGACACGACCTATACCGTGACGGTGACCGTCACCTATTGATGTCGAGGGCGGCTGTCGTCGGGTTGCGTACGCGTTGCGCCGAGCACCGACCGGACAAGGCCCCGCATGAAACGCCACATCGCCACGCTTGTGCTGCTTGCGATCTTGCTCGTCCCTCTGCCGGCGCACGCGCAGACCTGCAGCTTCAGCATCACTGACCTTGATTTCGGCTCTATCACGACGAGCAGCAACACGAACTTCGATACGAGCGGGATATTCACCGCGAACTGCTCGGGCGCCTCCGGCGCGTCGGTCACGCTCTGCGTCAACATCGCCGGCGGCAGCGGCGGCATCGATACGGATGGAGATCCGCGCTATCTCCTGAGCGGTACGACGCAGCTCCAGTACATGCTCTATCGAAACAGCATACTCGCATCGAACCGCTGGGGCTCCTCGCTCGATGCCATCAGCCAGACGAACGGGGTCTTCGTCGCATTCGAGCTTGGTTCTTCGGGCACAGGCTCCACGAGCGTCACGATGCGCGGGCGTATACCGTCGGGCCAGACCGCCGTCCCTGCGGGCGTCTACACCTCTTCCTTCAGCGGCCATACCCAGGTGACCTATGCGATCAATGCTGCGAGCTGCCCGGCGCTCGGCACGACCAACGCGACCTCGGTGCCGTTCACCGTCATGGCCATCAACGGGAATGCCTGTTCGGTTTCGACCTCGGTTGTCGATTTCGGCTCCCACGGCCTTCTCACTTCCAATGTCGACGTCACGGGAGCGGTCAATGTCGTCTGCACCTCGGGCCTCCTCTACCAGATCAGCCTTGGGACCGGCGCGAACGGCACGATCGCGCAGCGGAAGATGAAAGGCAGCGGATCGACGGCAACCTTGGACTACAATCTCTATTCCGAACCGACTCGCACCACGGTGTGGGGGGCGCAGAGTGTCACCGCGACGGGCACTGGCTCTACCCAGGCCCACACCGTCTACGGCCGCCTTCCCGTCCAGACGACCTCTAAGCCCGATACCTACGCCGACACCGTCGTCGTCACCGTTGAGTATTGATGTACCCTCGGCTGCGGGCTAGGACCTCACCGGTCAATGAGGACCACCGCCTTGGCCGCCCGCCCCGCTTCGGAGCCATCCATTCTCCTTCACGAGTCCCGCCTGCCCGGCGAGGGCGGGTCGCGGCTTTTCTCGGGTCTCGAAGACGTCATCGTTGCCGAGGCGCCTTCGGACGTCGAGCGCGCCTTCCACGGGATCGAGCAGGCGCTTGCGAAGGGGCTGTGCGTCGCCGGCGCCGCGGCCTACGAGCTCGGCTACTGCGTGGAGGAACGCCTTGTGCCGCTGTTCCGCGCGCCGCGCCACCCCCTCGTCCAGTTCGGCGTCTTCCGGCACATGCAGCGCCTTGCTCGCGATGCCGCCGAGCACCTGATCGCAAGCCGCACCGTGCATGCCGGAAACGACGCGGTGCATGTGCGCGCCACAGAGCCGAAGGACCGGTATCTCGCCAAGGTCGCACGCATCCGGGAATACATCGCGGCCGGCGACATCTACCAGGCGAACCTCACGTTCCCCCTGCACTTTCCTTGGGCTGGCGACGTCTGGTCGCTCTATCGGCGAATGGCGCCCATGCAGCGCGTGCTCTACGGCGCGGTGGTCGATCTGCCGGAGTTGAAGATCGCGTCCCTTTCTCCGGAATTGTTCCTGCGCAAGCGCGGCTCCGCGATTGCCTCGCGACCCATGAAAGGAACCATGCGCCGCGGCGCGACCATGGACGAGGACCGCTCGCTCGTCCGAAAGCTCCACGACGATCCGAAGAACCGAGCCGAGAACCTGATGATCGTCGACCTCATCCGCAACGACCTGTCGCGCATCGCCAGCATCGGCAGCGTCGGCGTCGAGGGTCTGTTCTCCGTCGAGACCTACGAGACGTTGCACCAGATGGTGTCGACGGTGAAGGCGGAAGTGGTGGCCGACATTCCGCTCCTCGATATCTTCCGCGCCATGTTCCCCTGCGGTTCGGTCACCGGCGCCCCGAAGATCCGGGCCATGGAGATCATCCACGAGCTCGAGGAGCGGCCGCGCGGCATCTATACCGGCGCCATCGGCTATGTATCGCCCGACCGCGATCTCGTATTCTCCGTTCCCATCCGGACCGCCGTGCTCTCCGGGCCGGGCGAGGCCGAGTTCGGCATCGGCAGCGGCATCGTCTGGGATTCTGTTCCGGAGGAGGAGTATGACGAGTGCCTGCTCAAGGCCCAGTTCCTGAGGACCGCCCTCACCTGATCGAGACCATGCGGGCCGAGGCGGGCGAGGCCGTGCGGCTCGCCGCCCACATGGCACGCATGCGGGCGAGCGCCCTCGCCCTCGGCCTCGTCTTCCCGCAGCGCGAGGTCGAAGCCGCCTTGCGAAAGAGGGCCCGGATGGCGGCGACCGCATCCCGCCTGCGCGTCGAGCTGGCGCCGGATGGAAGCCATGCGGTGGAGCTTGCCCCGCTTGCCGCGCCGGCCGGGTCCGGCCTCCCCAGGATCGTACTGGCGTCCGAACGGCTCGAGTCGCGCAATCCCCTGCTCCTCCACAAGACGAACCGCCGCACCGTCTATGAGCGCGGGCGCGCCCGGCTCGACGCCGTCCCGGGCGCCATCGACGCCATTTTCTGCAATGAGCGCGGCGAAGTCTGCGAAGGGGGCATTTCCAACGTCTTCCTCGAGATCGACGGCGGGCTCGTGACGCCGCCTGTCGCGTGCGGTCTCCTACCCGGCATCATGCGGGCCGAGATCATCCGCGTCCGGAAGGCACGTGAGAGGGTCGTCTTCCCTGCCGACCTCGCGGCGGCGCAGGCCCTCTACATCACCAACTCGGTCCGCGGCATCCTGCGCGTCGTCCTCGCCAAGGCTGGCGATGGTTAACTGTCGCTTTTGCGCCTGCCGAGGTCGTGCCGAAGGGCGTCTCGCCGTGGGCGCCGGCGCATAAGTCGGGAAGGAAGGGGGCATTCATGGCCGAGCTGACCGTCGTCTATTGGCGTGACATTCCTTCGCAGGTCATTGCGAAGGCCGGGCGGGCGAGCGAGAAGCGCATGCTCTCGGACCGCTTCCAGGAAGCCATCGACATGGCTGCCATGCGGGACGGCGCCGCCGGCACCGACGACTACCTCGCCGCCTGGCGGCGCGCCGATCCGGAGTCCTGCGGCGCCGATCTCGCGGCCGAGGCCGAACGGCGGGTGGCGGAGCTGGAGGCGGCGTTTGACAAAATCGCTCTCCGGGCCCTTATAGACAACGGCGGCCGCCAGCCGAATTCCTGAAAGAGGATTGAAATGACTCATACCGTCGTCGCTTCGCAGAAGAGGGAACACGTGATCGGCTTCGACCGCCCGTTCACGATCATCGGCGAGCGAATCAATCCGACCGGCCGCAAGAAACTCGCCGCCGAGATGGTCTCCGGCAATTTCGAAACCGTCAAGCGCGACGCCCTGGCCCAGTTCGAAGCGGGCGCCCACATCCTCGACGTCAACGCCGGCGTCACGGCCGTCAACCCCAACGAATCCGAGCCGCCCCTGCTGCGCCAGACTCTCGAGATCGTCCAGTCCCTGGTCGACATCCCGATCTGCATCGACTCCTCCGTGCCCTCCGCTCTCAAGGCGGGACTCGAGACCGTCAAGGGCCGGCCGCTCATCAACTCCGTCACCGGCGAGGAAGATCGCCTGGAGACCATCCTGCCCCTCGTCGCCAAGTACAACGTAGCCGTCGTCGCCATATCGAACGACGAGACCGGCATCTCGGAGGATCCCGATGTTCGTTTCGAGGTAGCGAGGAAAATCGTTCACCGGGCCGCCGATCACGGCATCAAACCTCACGATATCGTCGTCGATCCCTTGGTCATGCCGATCGGCGCCATGGGAACCGCCGGCCAGCAGGTGTTTCGTCTCGTGCGCCGGCTGCGCGAGGAACTCAAGGTCAACACGACGTGCGGGGCGTCCAACGTCTCGTTCGGAATGCCGCATCGCCGCGCCCTCACCGGATACTTCCTGGCAATGGCGGCCTCGCACGGAATGACCAGCGCCATCATGAACCCGCTCCACGACGAGGACATGCATGCCATCATGGGCGCCAATGTCCTGAATGGCGTCGATGCCAATTGCCTGGCCTGGATCCGGAAATTCCGCGAGCCCGCGCCGGCATCCGCAGCCGCCAACGGCGATCCGGGAGCCGCGCCGAGCGAGGCCGATGCCCGGCGCCGCGAACGCGAGGAGCGCCGCCGTCGCCGGGGCTGACGGTTCCCCGCGCCCCCGCGGGACAAGATGGGCTGATGCCATGACCGACGCCACGAAATCCGACGCCCTGGTCGTCTTCACGCCGTCCGGCAAGCGTGGCCGTTTTCCCTTGGGCACTCCCATCCTGCAGGCGGCGCGTTCCTTGGGCGTCGACATCGATTCGGTTTGCGGCGGACGCGCCATTTGCGGCCGCTGCCAGATCACCGTCGGCGAAGGCGATTTCGCCAAGCACGGCATCACCTCCAGAGCGACCCACCTGTCGGAATTCTCCGCTGTCGAGCAGCGCTACGACGAGAAGCGCGGCCTCACGCCCGGGCGCCGCCTGTCCTGCCAGACGCTTCTCAGGGGCGACGTCGTCATCGACGTGCCGCCGGAGTCTCAGGTCCATAAGCAGGTCGTGCGCAAGCGCGCCGAGGCGCGGTTGATCGACGTCCACCCGGTAACCCGGCTCTATTATCTCGAAGTCGAGGAGCCGGACATGCACAAGCCGTCATCCGATCTCGAGCGCGTCTACCGGGCCCTGTCCGAGCAGTGGCAGATCGACGGTGTCTCCTGCGGGCTGGAAATCCTGAGGGAGCTGCAGCCGCTCCTGCGCAAGGGCGAGTGGAAGATCACCGTTGCCATCCACTCGCGCCTGCCGGGCGGGGCGAAGGAGATTACCGCCATCTGGTCCGGGTTCCACGACCGCGCCCTCGGCCTGGCCGTCGATGTCGGCTCGACGACCATCGCCGCCCATCTGACCGACCTGTCGACCGGCGACGTCGTAGCTTCTGCCGGGCTCATGAATCCCCAGATCCGCTTCGGTGAAGACCTCATGAGCAGGGTGTCCTACGTCATGATGAATCCCGGCGGCGACAAGGAGATGACGGAAGCGGTCCGCGCCGCCATCAATTCGCTCGCCGTCCAGGTGGCGGCCGACGCAAATGTCGAACTCGGCGACATCCTGGAGATCGCGCTCGTCGGCAATCCGGTGATGCACCATCTCTTTCTCGGCATCGATCCGATCGAGCTCGGCGGCGCGCCCTTTGCCTTGGCGACGGGACTGCCGATCACCCGCCCTGCCCGCGATCTCGGCCTCACCCTCAACCGGGGTGCCTATGCCTATGTGCTGCCCTGTATCGCCGGCCATGTCGGTGCCGACACGGCGGGTGTCGTCCTGTCCGAAAGCCCGCACCTCTCCGACGACAACATGCTCGTCGTCGACGTCGGCACCAACGCCGAGATCGTTTTAGGTTCGAAGGCGCGCCTGCTTGCCTGCTCCTCGCCGACCGGCCCCGCCTTCGAGGGCGCGCAGATCTCGTGCGGCCAGCGCGCCGCACCGGGCGCCATCGAACGGGTGCGCATCGATCCGCAAACGCTCGAGCCGCGCTTCAAGGTCATCGGCTCCGACTTGTGGTCGAATGAACCGGGATTCGAAGAGGCCGTCGCGAGCACGGGCGTCACCGGCATCTGCGGCTCCGGCATCATCGAGATCATCGCCGAGATGTATCTCTCCGGCATCATCTCGCAGGACGGCCTGATCGACGGTGCTCTCGCTTCGACCAACCATCGCATTCGGCCGACCGGGCGGACGCACTGTTACGTGGTGCGGGCCGGGGAGCCGTTCATCGCCATCACTCAGAACGACGTGCGCGCCATCCAGCTCGCGAAGGCGGCGCTTTACGCCGGCACCCGGCTGCTGATGGACAAGCTCGGTATCGACGCCGTCGACCGCATCCGGCTCGCCGGCGCCTTCGGCAGCCATATCGACGTGAAGTATGCCATGGTGTTGGGGCTCATTCCCGACTGTCCGTTGGAGCGCGTCCAGTCGGCCGGCAATGCGGCGGGCACCGGAGCGCGCATCGCCCTCGTCAATTCGCGGGCCCGCGACGAGATCGAGACGGTGGTGCGACGGATCGAGAAGATCGAGACCGCCGTCGAGCCGCGCTTTCAGCAGCATTTCGTCGAGGCCATGGCGATCCCCCACAAGACCGCACCCTTCCCCAACCTCGCCAAAGCCGTTGCCTTGCCACCGCCGAAAGTAATCGAAAGCGGCGATGGCGGCGAGCGTCGCCGCCGGCGCAAATGACGGTGCATCTCGTCAGCGGCGATCAGCAGGCGGCGTATCGGCGCGACGGCGCCGTGGCGCTCCCGGGACTGTTCCGCGACTGGGTCGACGTCATCGCGGGCGGGATCGAGCGCAACATGCGCGAGCCGGGGCCCTACGCTTCGGAGAATCTGAAGCCGGGAGACACGGGCCGCTTCTTCGACGACTACTGCAACTGGGAACGGATCCCGGAATTCACCGACGTCATCCGCAACTCGCCCGCCGCCCGCGCCGCCGCCGAGCTCATGGGCTCGAAGACGGCTCAGATCTTCCATGACCATGTGCTGGTGAAGGAGCCGGGCACGTCCAAGGCGACCCCTTGGCACCAGGATGCGCCATACTACTTCGTCGACGGCGAGCAGACGGTGAGCTTCTGGGTCCCGGTCGAGCCGGTGCGGGAAGCGACGCTGCGGCTCATCGCCGGTTCACATCTTTGGCCGAAATTCGTGCTGCCCATTCGCTGGCTCTCAGAGCAGAATTTCTATGGCGGCGAGCACGACTATCTCCCGGTTCCCGATCCCGACGCCGAACCCGAACGTTACAGGATCCTCGAATGGGCATTGGAACCGGGCGACGCGGTGGCATTCCACTACAAGACTGTGCACGGGGCCCGCGGCAACCTTTCGGATCGCCGGCGGCGCGCTTTTTCAATGCGTTGGCTCGGCGACGATGCGAAATACGTCGCACGACCCGGCAGGACGTCGCCTCCCTATCCCGGCCACGACATGAACGAGGGCGAACGACTCCGCACCGATTGGTTTCCGGTCGTCTGGCCCCGAGCTTGACCTAGAAGTCCGTGGGCTGGCCGCCCTCCTCGAGGCGCCTGGCGACGAAGGCGTCGAGCTCCTCGCGGATGCCGGGATCCATCGGCGGTTCGCGATACTCTGCAAGAGCCTGCTTCCAGAGCGCATTGGCCTTCTGCCAGGCGACCGGCTTGCCGGCCGCCAGCCACTGCTGGTTGTTTCGCCAGTCGGAAATGAGCGGCGCATAGAAGGCGTTCGTGTAGCGCTGCAGCGTGTGCTGTGCGCCGAAGAAATGCCCGCCCGGCCCGACCTCGCGGATCGCCTCGAGCCCGAGCGCGTCCTCGTTTGTTTCCAGGGGCATAAGAAACTCCGAAACCATCTGAACGAGATCGACGTCGAGCACGAACTTTTCGTATGACGCGACGAGGCCACCTTCCATCCAACCGAAGGAGTGCAGGATCAGGTTACCGCCTCCCATGACTGCGCCCCATAGCGAGTAGACGGACTCGTATGCGGCTTGCGCGTCGACCATGTTGGCGGCGTTCGTGTTCGACGTTCGGTACGGCAGCCGATATCGGCGCGCCATCTGGCCACCCAGTATGCAGGCCTTCATGTATTCGGGGGTACCGAACGCGGGCGCACCCGACTTCATGTCGACGTTCGACGTGAACCCTCCGTAGATGAAAGGAGCGCCCGGCCGTGCCAGCTGGTTGAGGACGAGGCCCGCCAGCGCCTCGGCATTCTGAAGCACGATGGCGCCGGCGATGGTGATCGGCGCCATGGCGCCCGCCAGCGTGAAGGGCGTGACGCAGCAGACCTGGTTGCGTCGCGCCAGCTCCATGATTCCCATCGCCATCGGGCCGTCGAGCTTGAGCGGCGAGTTGGTATTGATGACCGTCATGCACGACGGCTCGCGCTCGAACTGCTCGGGGGTGAGGCCGCGTGCGATGCGGGTCATTTCCATCCCGTCGAACAGCCGCTCGCGTCCGGTGGAGGTGACGAACGGAAACTTGTCGGAAAGCGTCAGCATGCCGCGATAGATATGCAGGTGACGAATCGACGCGTGGAAGTCGAGTGCGTCGACCGACCCGCCGCCGGCGCCGCTGACGCAATTGAACAATTGCGCCATCCGGATGAAGTTGTGATTGTCCTCGAGCGTGCCCGGACGCCGCCCGCGATCGGTATCGGAGCAGTTCGGCGGCCCTCCGACTGGCCAGAAGGCGATCGAATTCCCGCCCATCTCGACGTTGCGGGTCGGATTGCGGCAATGCATGGTGAAACTGGCGGGTGCGGTCGCCAGCGCCGCATCGACAAGCTCCCGGCCGATCCGCACCTTTTCTCCCGTCACGATAGCTCCCGCCTCGGCATAGAGGACGCGGGCTTCGGGGTTGAGAACCTCCATGCCCGACTCTTCGAGGATCTGGAGTGCGGTGGTGTGAACGGCTTCCACCTCGTCGTCCGAGATCAGCTTCATCGGCGGAAACCGCAGGCGGACGTTCCGCGCCGCCGATTGCGGGATGGACGCGTTCGCTCCGCCCTCGCGCCGCCGCCGGCCCTCGCGCCGTTCGGAATGCTTAGCGTTCGCAGTGGAATCCTTGGTGATGGCCATCAGAAATCGGTCGGCGAACCGCCCTCCTCCTTGCGGCGGGCCACGAAAGCATCGAGCTCCTCGCGGACCGCAGGATCCATCGGCGGCTCGTGATAGTCGGCAAGAGCCTGCTTGTAGACGGCGTTGGCCTTCTGGGACGCCTCCGGTCCGCCTGCCGCCGACCATTGCTGATTGTTCCGCCAGTCCGAGATGAGCGGCGCGTAGAAGGCCGTCTCGTAGCGCGCCAGCGTGTGCCGCGCGCCGAAGAAGTGCCCGCCCGGTCCGACTTCCCGAATGGCTTCGACGCCGAACGCATCGACGCTCATGTCGAGCGGTTGCAGGAACTCCGAAACCATTTGGATGAGGTCGACGTCGAGCACGAATTTCTCGAACGACGCCACGAGACCGCCCTCGAGCCAGCCGGCTCCGTGCATGATGAGATTGCCGCCGCCCATCGTCACGCCCCACAGCGAGAAGACTGATTCGTACGCTGCCTGCGCATCGACGGCATTGGCCGCGCAGGTGTTGGATGTCCGGTATGGTATGCCGTAGCGTCTCGCGAGCTGTCCGCCGAGAAGCGCCGCCTTCATGTACTCGGGCGTGCCGAAGGCCGGCGCTCCCGACTTCATGTCGACGTTCGACGTGAAGCCGCCATAGATCACCGGCGCTCCCGGCCGGACGATTTGGGTGAAGGCAAGCCCCGCAAGCGCTTCGGCGTTCTGCTCGACCACCGCGCCGGCAACCGTCACCGGCGCCATCGCGCCGGCCAGCGTGAACGGTGTGATGCAGACGATCTGGTTGCGCCGGGCCATCTCGATGATGCCGCGCAGCATCGGGGTGTCGAGCTTGAGGGGCGAGTTCGTGTTGACGATGGTGAAAAGCGACGGTTCGCGGTCGAGTTCTTCTGCGCTGATGCCGCGGGCGATGCGCGCGATCTCGATGCCGTCGAGGATGCGCTCGGCCCCCAGCGAATAGGCATGGAACGGCTTGTCGGTGAGGATCGCCATGTCCCGCAGGGCATCGAGATGCCGCACCGATGGGTGTACGTCGACGGGTTCGACGGGATAGCCGGACGTGAAGCTGATGGCATTGAAGTATTGGATGAGCTTCAGGAAGTCCCGGTAGTCGGCAAGAGTGCCGGTGCGGCGCCCGCGGTCCAGGTCGGAACAGTTGGGAGGGCTTGCCACCGACCCGAAGGCCATGGACATCGCCGCCAAGCTCGATGTCGTTTTCGGGATTGCGGGCATGGAAGGTGAAGGATTGCGGCGCCGATCGCATCGCCTGCTCGATGAGGGCGCGGGAAAAGCGCACGCGCTCGCCGTTCACCTCGGCGCCGGCGTCGCGCAGGATGTCGCGCGCCTCGGCAAGCATGAAGTCCATGCCGATCTCTTCGAGGACCTTGAGCGACGTCTCGTGAATGGACTCGAGCTCGTCCGCCGATACCATTTCGAGGGATGGAAAGGGGCGCACCAGGCGGCGCCGCGGCAGCTGCTGGATGGATTTCGCCGATCCGTCTCGCCTGCGTCCGCCGTCGCGTCCGCGCCGCCGGGTACCGGCGCTGGCCTCCGCCTCGCTCACGTGCCCGTCCTCTCCGCCGATTCGATCCGATATGGCTCGAGGTTCGGATCGGCCGCCACCTGCTCAACCAGCCACGACTCGAAGCGCTTGATCTTCGGCTTCAGCCGGTGCGAGATCTCGCAGCAGAACTGCCAACTGTGGCGGTGCGGCACGAGTAGGTTGAACGGCTGCACCAGGCGCCCGGCCTTGATCTCGTCCGTCGCGAAGGGACCGATGGTCATTGCGATGCCTCGCCCCTCTACCGCCGCCTCCTGGGCCAGGATATAGCTGTCGAAGGCAAGACGATCGGAAAGCTCGATCCCCTTCACCCCTGCGGCTGCGAGCCAGATCCGCCAGTCTTCTTCGGCCGTGTAGACGTAGAGCAGCTTGTGCTTCTTCAAATCTTCCGGCGTGCGGATGGCTTGCGTGCCCTCGAGATAGCCGGGTGTGCACACCGGGGTCAGCATCGAGCGGAACAGCGTGTTGTAATAGTGATTGCCGCGATTGCGGGCGAGGACGAAGCCCGCATCGACCTTGCCCTCGTCGAAGTCCCAGTCGAAATAGGCAGTCGAGAGTCTGACCCGCATCTCGGGATGCCGCCGCTCGAAATCGTGCAGCCGCGGGATGAGCCACTTGAGTGCCACCGTGACGTACACCTGCACGGTGAGCTCGTTGTCGCTGGTTTGCGGCCGTAGCGCGACGGTCTGTGCCTCGATCTGGTCGAAGGCTTCCCTGACGACGGGGTAGTAGGCGAGGCCGGCGGGCGTCAGCTCCGGCTTACGCGCCTCGCGGGAGAACAGCGGGACGCCGATGCCGTTTTCGAGTGCTTTGATCTGATGGCTGACCGCCGATCGCGTGATGCCGAGTTCTTCGGCCGCCAGGCGGAACGACCCGAGCCGCGCGGCCGCTTCGAAAGCCGTCAATGCGCGAAGGGGAGGAAGACCGCGTCGGCTCAAGGATTTCACCTTTCATATCCGCATCGAAAGACCTAAACTACTGTTTCTCAACAGTTTTGAAAAGAGCTGCCCCGGCCTAGCCTGTGGGAACTGGTGAGGGGTACTCACCAAACCATGAGAATTACTGGGCTTTCCGCAAGCCGGAAGATCGAGGCATGGTGCCGGCATAAGGCAGAGGCTGGAGACTATCATGAGCGTAGCGGAGGAAGTCGGTCGCCGGCGCGGCGGCCGCGATGCGCGGCGGGCGTTGCGAGCGCGGCCCATCCCCCAGGAGGAGGCGGCGGTCCGCCCCGGAATGGAGGGTGGCCGCTATAAGCCGCTCACCGAACGTGAACTTCAACGCATCCACGAGGCGGCTCTTCATTTGCTCGAGACGGTGGGTATCGGCCAGGCGATACCGTCCTGCATCGAGCTGATGACTGCACGTGGCTGCACCATGAATGCTCGGGGTCGCCTGTGCATTCCTCGCGCGCTCGTCGAGGATACGATCGCCAACTGCGCCCGTCGGTTCCCGCTCTACGGGCGAGATCCCAGGCACGATATGGAGCCGTGGGGCAACAAGGTCTATTTCGGGACGGCGGGAGCCGCGGTTCATATCGTCGAGCCAGAAACTCGGACCTATCGGGAGTCCCTGCTCGTCGACCTTTATGATGCCGCTCGCATCGTCGATACCTGCGAACACATTCACTATTTCCAGCGCACGCTCACCGCCCGCGACATGTTGAGCGGGCACGATCTCGATATCAACACCATGTATGCCTGTATGGCCGGCACCTCCAAGCACGTCGGCACCAGCATGGTCGCCGCCGAACACGTGGAGGAAGTGCTGCAGATGCTCCATCTCGTCTGCGGTGGCGAGGACAAATGGCGGCAGCGGCCCTTCGTGTCGCAGTCCAACTGCTTTGTCGTGCCGCCGATGAAATTCGCCGAGGACGCGTGCCGCTGTCTCGAGACGGCGGTGCGAGGCGGGATGCCCGTTCTGCTGCTCTCCGCCGGACAGGCCGGCGCGACGGCGCCTGCCGCCCTCGCAGGCACCATTGTCCAGGCAGTTGCCGAGTGTCTGGCCGGCCTTGTCTACGTCAATGCCGTCGTTCCCGGGGCCGTCGCGATCTGGGGGCCATGGCCCTTCGTTTCCGATTTGCGAACCGGAGCGATGTCGGGTGGCTCGGGCGAGCAGGCGCTTATCACCTCGGGCTGCGCGCAGATGGGTCACTTCTACAATCTCACCGTCGGCTCTGCGGCGGGCATGTGCGATTCAAAGCTGCCCGATATCCAGGCCGGCTATGAAAAGGGCGTGACGGCCGCCATCTCGGCGCTAACCGGCATAAACCTGCTCTATGAAAGCGCCGGCATGCATGCCTCCCTGCTCGGCTTCTGCCTCGAAAGCCTTCTCATCGACAACGACATGCTCGGATCGATCAATCGCAACATTCGCGGCATCGAGGTGAACGACGATACGCTCTCCATCGAGGTGATCCGCAACGTGTGCCTCGACGGTCCCGGCCACTATCTCGGGCACGACCAGACGCTGACCCTCATGCAGAAGGAATATGTCTACCCCGCCCTCGGCAACCGGATGAGTCCGAAGGAGTGGAACGAGGCGGGCAGGCCGGACATCGTCGCCCGCGCCACGGCCAGGAAGCGGGAAATCCTGTCGACCCACTATCCCGACAATGTGCCGAGCGACGTCGATCGCGTCCTGCGGTCGCGGCACGACATCAAGCTGCCCCGCTCGGTCATGGAACCGGGGGATCCGCGCTGGACGCGGAACTGAGCCGACTGCAGCGGCGCCATGCTATGATGGGGGCATGATGGAGCACCCCGTCCTCAACGCCATCCGCAACGAGTCGTTCACACCGCTCGGCTGGTTCGTCCCGCGTTCTGCGGATGGCGTGCCGCAGCTGGCGAACGGATCGCCGGTGCGTTTCGTGATCCTGGTGGGCAACGCCGGGCCGCGTATGTTCGACCGCTTCAGCCGCGAAGCGTCGGCCGCCGACGGAACCTTGGACTCGTGGTGCCGCACAGTTCTGACCGAGCTTGCGGGCCGTCTCGAGGCCGACGTGCTGTTTCCCTTCGACCGTCCGCCCCTGCCCTTTCTGACCTGGGCGAGGCGCGGCGGCGCCGGCCATGTCTCGCCGCTCGGGCTCAACGTTCATCCCGACTACGGACTCTGGCATGCCTATCGCGGCGCACTCCTGTTCCCGGTCGCCTTCGATATTCCGGCACCGGGAGGCGCTTCTCCCTGCGACACCTGCGCTTCGAAGCCATGCCTTTCCGCATGCCCGGTCGACGCCTTCACGCCCGGCCGCTACGACACCGTGATCTGCGCAAGCCACCTGAAATCCCCCGCGGGCGCCGAATGCATGACGCGTGGATGCCTGGCTCGCCGCGCCTGTCCCGTCGGCACGCGCTTCACCTACTCACCGCCGCAGGCGGAATTCCACATGCGCGCCTTCCTCGCAAGCCGCCTCGCCGAAATCGGTGAGACGCGTTAGGATGTAGCGGCGAAACACCCTGCGGAGAAGAAAATGGGCGGCTGGCTCGGCTTTACGATCCTCATTGTCGTCGCTTTTCTGGGGATCGGAATCTACAATTCGCTGGTGACGCTGCGCCAGCGCACGCGCCAGGCGTTCGCCGATATCGACGTGCAGCTCAAGCAGAGACACGACCTCATCCCCAATCTCGTCGAGACCGTCAAAGGCTACGCCGCCCACGAACGCGAGACGCTCGACGCCGTGGTGAAGGCGCGCAACGCCGCGATCGGCGCCGGCTCCATGGCCGAGCAGGCCGGTGCCGAGAACATCCTGACCTCCGCCCTGAACCGCCTCCTCGCACTCGCCGAAGCCTATCCCGACCTGAAGGCGAACCAGAACTTCCTCGAGCTGCAAAGGCAGCTCGACGACATCGAGAACAAGCTCGCCGCCGCGCGTCGCTTCTTCAACAATGCGGCGGCGGAGTACAATGCCCGGCGGGAGAGCTTCCCTGCATCCCTCATCGCCAACGCCTTCGGCTTCGCTCCGCAGGCCTTTTTCGATGTGGGAGATGAAAGCAGGCGCCAGCTGGAGGCCGCGCCGCCGCCCGTGAAGTTCTAGTCCTCCGATGTTCCGGGCCTTCGGACTCTATACGCACATCCGCAAGAACCGTCTGAAGACGATCTACCTGCTCACGGCCTTCGTCGTTCTGATCCACGCCGTCCTGTTCTCGCTGCTGCTGCTCTACGAGGCGGCGTTCGGCGGCACCGTCGAGGAGATCCTCGACGCCGCCCTCGCCGACATGGACCATGCCTGGCCCGTCGCCCTGGCCGCCTGCGCCGTTTGGTTTCTGGTGGCCTACGCGTTTCACCAGGCCATGATCGATTTTGCCGCGAAGGCGGCGGGAACGGATCGGCAGGCCGAGCCCCGGCTCTACAATTTCCTTGAAAACTTATGCATTTCGCGCGGCGTGCCGATGCCTCGGCTCAAGATCATCGAGACCGACGGGCTGAACGCCTTTGCTTCGGGGCTTCGCCGGAGCAACCATTCCATCGCCGTCACCCGCGGGCTGCTGCAGTCTCTCGATGACCGCGAGCTGCAGGCGGTTCTCGCCCATGAGCTCACCCACATCCGCAACAAGGATACGCAGGTCATGGTGGTCGCCGCGATCTTCGCCGGCATCATCGCCTTCATCGGCGATATCATGTTTCGCGGCGTCGATTTTCCCTTCGGCTACTCGCCGCGCCGCGGCCGCGGCCCTCGCCGCGATGGCGGAGGCGGCGGAACCGTCATCATTATATTGATCGCCGTTGCCGTCATCGCCGTCTCCTGGGGAGCCTCCGTCCTCATCCGTTTTGCCATCTCGCGAAGCCGCGAATATCTAGCCGATGCCGGCTCGGTCGAGCTCACCAAAGACCCCGATGCCATGATTTCTGCCCTCAGGCGCATTGCGGCCCGTCCCCAGATCGTCGGAATGCCGACCCGGTTGCATGCCTTCTTCATCGAGAGCCCGGCAGCCCGCCCGGAGTCGGGATGGCTCTCGACACATCCGTCGGTCGAGGATCGCATCGCCGCATTGACGAAGTTCGCCGGCGGCGTCGATATGACGTCGGCTTCAATCGAAACCCGCAAGGGGCCATGGTCATGACGCTTTATTCCGCGATTGCCAGAAAGCTTGCCTCGGACGCAGTCGTCATCATCGACGGCGGCACCGGAACGGAGATTCAGAATCGCGGCGTACCCATGAGCGGCGAGACGTGGTGCGCCGAGGCAAACCTCACCCATCCGGACGTGGTGCGCGGCGTCCATGCCGATTACGTCGATGCCGGCGCCGAGCTCATCATCGCCAACACCTTTGCGACCAGTCCGCTGCTCTTCGAATATCTCGGACGCACCCCCGAAGTCGCGTCCATCGATCGGGCCGCGCTCGAGCTCGCCCGCCAGGCGGCCGGCGGTCGCGTTCCCGTCGCCGGCTCCTTCTCCACCATGCGCCCCGTCCAGAAGGGAACCGACCGCACGTCTCGGCAGCAGCGGTGGTCGAAACCGGCTGCCATCGACCTGTTCCGCCGCAAGGCCGACGGCCTGGCCAAGGCGGGCGCCGACCTCATCGTCATGGAGATGATGCGCGATGCGGACTACTCGCTGTGGGCGACGGACGCCGCCGTGGCGACCGGCCTCCCCGTCTGGGTCGGGCTTTCCGTCGAGGTCGGTCCGGACGGAGACTTGCGCGGATTCGGGCGTCCCGACTGCCGTCTCGAAGACTTTCTCGCACCGCTGTCCGAAACGGGAGTCGACGTCCTTGCGATCATGCATTCATCCCCCGAGGATACGACCCGGACCATCCCCATCGTGAAGGAGCGATGGAAAGGGCCGCTCTGCTGCTATCCCGAAAGCGGCTATTTCACCATGCCCGACTGGCAGTTCGTCGATATCATTCCGGCGCCGGAACTCGTTGAGCTTGCGAGAAGTTGGGTCGGGCAAGGTGTTCGGATCATCGGCGGATGCTGCGGGATCGGACCTGAGCATGTTCGCGCCCTCGCGCAGGAACTGGGAGCGGGACGACGATGACCACACACGTTCACCAGGGTTCGTGCCTGTGCGGTGCCGTCCGCTACGAGGTGGAAGGTCCGCTTCGCGAGGTGATCGGCTGCCACTGCTCCCAGTGCCGCAAGCAGACCGGTCATTTCATGGCGGCGACGGCCGCGAGCCACGCAAACTTCCGCCTCCTCGAAAATAGAGGATTGGAATGGTACGAAGCCTCTGCCACCGCGAAGCGCGGGTTTTGCCGCATATGCGGCTCGACCCTTTTCTGGCAGGGCAACGGCCGCAACTACATCGCGATCGCCGCCGGCAGTGTCGACGGCCCCACCGGCCTGAAAGTTGCCGGCCACATCTTCTGCGCCGACAAGGGAGACTACTACGAGATCGTCGATGGCGAGTATCAGCGTCCGCAGTGGCTCGCCGACTGACGACACGGGTCTGTTGTCCGACAAAACCGTTGCGCCGCGGAGCCGACCTGATACAGTAACCGGAATAATCATACAAATAACTGACAGATGGAGGAAACATGAAACGGATTGCTATGGCCGGATTTGCCGTGGCTCTCGCTGCGGCGATGGCCGTCGGCGCGACCGCGCAGGAAAAGAAGACGCTCGCTTTCGTCGTCAACGGCGCGTCCGACTTCTGGAAGCTCGCTGAAGCCGGAGTCCGCAAGGCGCAGGGCGAGCTTCCGAACTACGACTTGCAATTCAAGTATCCGGAGCAGGCCGCGGCTGCCATCCAGCAGCGCCTGATGGACGACCTCGTCGCCGCCGGTGTCGATAGCATCATGGTCAGTGCCGTCGATCCGAAAACGTCGACCGAAGCGCTCAATCGGGTCGGCGGACAGGTTCCGCTGTTCACCACCGACAGCGACGCGCCGGACTCCAACCGCATCGCCTACATCGGCAGCTCGAATACCGACGCCGGCAAGCAGGCCGGCGAGATCGCGCTCAAGGCCATGCCGGATGGCGGCAAGTGCATCGGCTTCGTGGGCCTTCCCGGTGCCGACAACGCCCGCGAGCGCATCGAGGGCATGAAAGAAACCCTCAAGGGCTCGAAGGTGGAGCTTATAGACGTGCGCGGCGACGACATCGACCAGACCCGCGCCAAGCGCAACGTCGAGGATGCCCTGGCCGCCAATCCTGACGTCGACTGCTTCGTCGGCTTCTACTCCTACAACCCGCCCCGCATCTACGAAGTTCTGAAGGAATCGGGTAAGCTCGGGCAGGTCAAGGTCATCGCCTTCGACGAAGACCCGATCACGCTCGGGGGCGTCAGGGAAGGCACGATCGCCGGAACCGTCGTCCAGCAACCCTTTGAGTGGGGCTATCAGGGCATGAAGCTGATGGCGAAGTATCTCGAGGGCGACAAGTCCGTCATCCCCGACAACAAGCTGATCATCGTTCCCACCAAGATCATCGACAAGTCGAACGTCGATGCGTTCGAAGCGGAGCTCAAAGCAAGCATCGGCGGATAGTTCCTCCCTGGACTTGGGCCGGCACCTTGCGTGCCGGCCTCTCTTGCGCGTGCCAACCTTCATGGCCACAATCGGCGGCGCTCCGGGGTGAGGAACGATGGCAGAGGCGCTGCTCGAGCTTGTCGACATCAGGAAGACCTATCCTGCCGTCATCGCCCTCGATCATGTCACCCTGACCGTCGGTCACGGTGAAGTGCTTGGCCTCATAGGCGAGAACGGAGCCGGGAAGTCCACCCTGATGAAGATCCTGGGCGGCGTCACCGCCCCCTCCTCCGGCCGCATCCGGCTCGCAGGCAGGGAATTCCCGTCTCTCACCGTGCAGGATGCGATTTCGGGCGGGATTGCCTTCGTCCATCAGGAACTCAACCTCTTCACCAACCTCTCGGCGGCCGCGAACATCCTGATCGGCCGCGAACCGCTCTACGGCGGGCCGTTGAAGCTCGTCGACAATCGCGAGATGCGCCGTCGCGTGGCGCCGATCCTCACGCGCCTCGGCGCCGATTTCGGCCCCGACGTCATGGTGTCCGAGCTTTCCCTCGCGCAGATGCAGCTTGTCGAGATCGCCAAGGCCCTGTCGCTGGACGCGCGTCTCGTGATCATGGACGAGCCCACCTCGAGCCTCACCCTATCGGAGACCGAGAAGCTCCTGCGCGTGATCGGCGACCTCAAGGCGTCCGGGGTCACCGTCATATTCATATCTCACCGCCTCAACGAAGTGCAGCGCTGCGCCGATCGAGTCGCCGTTCTCCGCGACGGACGGCTGGTGGGTGAGCTGCAAGGCGGCGATATCAAGCCGTCGGCGATGATCCGCCTGATGATAGGCCGCGACCTCAAATCGCTCTATGTCCCGCCCGCCGCGCCGCGCGCCCGCGTCGTCCTGGAAATTGACCGCGTCCAAACCAGGACCCACCCGCAGCGCCGCGTCAGCCTCGACCTGCACGGCGGCGAAATTCTCGGTCTTGCCGGTCTCGTCGGTTCGGGACGCACCGAGTTGGCGCGCGCCATCTTCGGCGTCGACACCCTCCTTGGCGGCAGCATTCGCCTTATGGGCGAGGACATTTCCATCCGCTCGCCCCGCGATGCCATCGGCCGCGGTATCTATCTCGTGCCCGAGGACCGCAAGCGGTCGAGTCTTCTCCTCGACATGTCCATCGCCGAGAACATCTCCCTCCCCGAACTGCACAAGTATGCCCACGGCCTTCTCGTCCGCACCGCGAGCGAGGCGGAGAATGCCGAGCGCCAGCGCCGGGTCCTCAACATCAGGGCGCCGAACGTCGCGACGCCCGTTTCTTCGCTCTCCGGCGGCAATCAACAGAAAGTCGTCTTGGCGAAGTGGCTTTCCATGCAGCCCCGCGCCATCATCTTCGATGAGCCGACGCGCGGCATCGACGTCGGCGCCAAGAATGAGATCTACACTTTGATGCGCCGGCTGGCCGACAGCGGGGTCGCCATCATGATGATCTCGAGCGATATGGAGGAGGTGATCGGCGTGAGCGACCGGATAGCCGTCATGCACGAAGGCGCCATCAGCGGCTTCCTCGATCGACAGCGCTTCAGCGAGGCGAACGTGCTCCATTTGGCGGTCGGGAACCTGCACTAGAGGCGGCGATGTTCAAGAAGGATCTGGGTCTTCTCCTCCTCATCTTCGTCGTCGGAACGGCGGTGGCGCTCATCAATCCGCGTTTCCTGTCGCCCATCAACCTGTCGAACACCGCAAATCTCATTGGCCTGTTCGGCCTGTTCTCGGTCGCCCAGGCCTTCGTCATCATCACCGGCGGCATCGAGCTTTCGGTCGGTTCGCTAATCGCCCTTCTCGGTGTCATCTTCGTCGATCTCGTTGCCGGCCTCGGTGTCCATTGGAGCCTGGCTCTCCTCATCGTCATCGGCCTCGGCATCGTCATGGGAGCGGTGCATGGTTTCCTGGTGACGAAGATGGACATGCAGCCCTTCGTCGTCACCCTGTGCGGGCTGCTCATCTATCGCGGCGTCGCGCGCTACTACACCGACGATGCGACGGCCGGATTCCAGTTCGGCCAGAGCTTTCCGACCATCGAATGGCTGACTTCCGGCCGCACTTACGGCATTCCCCACAGCCTCGTCGCCTTCACGATTGTCGCGGTCGTGATGGGTATCGTCCTGCATCGCTCGGTGTTCGGACGCTACCTTTTCGCGGTCGGCAAGAACGAGGAAGCCGCCCGCTACAGCGGCATCAACACCGGGCGCGTCATCACCTCGGCCTATGTCATCTGCTGCGGCCTCACCGCGCTCGCCGCCGTCTTCATCGCCATGTACACGCGCTCGATCTCGCCAGCCTCGCACGGCAATTTCTACGAGCTCTACGCCATCGCCGCCGCCGTGCTGGGCGGCTGCTCGCTGCGTGGCGGCGAAGGATCCATCCTCGGCGTCGTGCTCGGCACCATCCTGCTGCAAGTGCTACAGAACCTGGTCAACCTGCTCGGCATTCCAAGCTCGCTCAATTTCGCCGTGATGGGCGGCGTCATCCTCGTCGGCGTCCTGGCCGACCAGCAGTTCGCCAACTATCGCAAGCGGACGGAGGCGGCGCGCCTGGCCGAAGAGCAGCCGGCCCGACAGGCCCGAAGCGTGCCCGAGTCCGGCGAATGAGAAGCGTCACGCATTGTGGCGCGTGTACTGTGCGACATAGTCGAAGCCCCCGAGGCGCCGCTTGTAGCCTTCCGCCAGGCGCCGCGTCACTGGCCCCCATGCACCTTCCCCCATTTCCTTCCCGTTGATGCTCTTCACCGGCACGAGACACCAGCTGGTGGACGTGATGAACGCCTCGTCCGCGGCATAGGCATCGTAGAGATCGATGTCCGACTCGCGCAGCGTGATGCCCTCATCACGCGCGATGCCGAAGACGGTCTCGCGCGATAGGCCTGCAAGCACGAAGCGTTCGAAGGGTGTCAGCACCTCTCCGTTGCGGACCACGAAGATGTTTGACCCCAGGCCCTCGCACAGGCAGCCGCGCGTATCGAGCAGCACGCATGTCGCACCGGGCTTCAGCGCCTGGACCTCGATGTCGCCGGCCACGAGGTTTCCGTAGCTCAGCGACTTGTAGCGCGGGCTGATGGCTTCGGGCGGGGTGCGGCGGATGCCGGCCGGGGTTACTACGTCGAGGCCGTCCCGCATCCCCCGCGCCCGCGCCTGGAACGGCAGCGGCGAGCATTCGATGATGACCGTCGGTTCCGTCGCTTCGTTGATGCGATTCACGGGGCGCAGTCCGCGCGACACCCATTGCGTCACCCAGAAATCTTCATGGTCGGCGAGCAGTGGGCGATTCGCCTCGAAGACCTCGTGGGTCCGCGCCAGCATCTGCTTCGGTTCCAGTCCCGGGTTGAGTCGAAGATAGCCGAGCGAGCGATACAGGCGTTCGACGTGCTCTTCGAACATGAAGGGTTTGTGCCCCACCGATCGCGCCGAATCGAACCCTCCATCGCCCACCGAGAAACCGTAGTCGCGGAACGACACCCGCGCCTCGGACTCCGGAACGATCCTCCCGTTGAAATAGGCCACCCTCTCCTTCGGCATTTCGCGCTCCGCTCAATGGCGGCGCGATATTGGCACGCGAATTGGAAGAGCGAAAGGCCGCCGCCGAAAGACTAGGGGCGGTCGTCGACCGGCCGGGTCACGGCCGCTCGCGCATCATGCTTTCGAGTTCGCCGTACCCGGTATAGCGGTACTCGTAGGCGAGGCCGAGTTTGCGCGCACCCGCCATGGCGCGCTTGGCGAGTTCCTCGTCGCGCGTCTGGGCGAGGTAGATCACCTTGGTGTAGTTGCCGAAGTAGAGCGGCAGGAGCTCCGGATGCTCCTTCAGCCCCAGCCCTTCCCAGATCAGCTTGTCGAAATGGCGCGCCAGGTAGTCGGTGAGATAGAAGGAGGTGACGTCATCTTCCGCGTGGGTGCGGAACGTCTCGTTGCCGCTGTAGAAGGCGTAGCAATGCGGCCCCTCGATCCGCTCCACTCCCTCTTCCGCCAACACCTTGTCAAGAAGCCCGCCCGTGCCGCAGTCGCCGTAGAGCACGTAGATCTTTCGGTAGCGGCCCTTCGCTTCGCGGATCTTGGCGCGGACGCCGGGCGCGATCAGCTCCGGCCGATTGTGCCACTTGGCAGGCAGGCAGGCGACGTCGAAATGGGTCCACCGGTTGCGTTCGATGAGGTCGACGATCTCGCGCGCCAGTGCCCCGCAGGCGATGAGCAGCACTTCGCCGCTCCCCTTCGCGAAGGTGAACTCGTCGGACGGTCTGAGATTGACCTGGGTCATGGTTGATCCAAAACAAAAGGCGCGCCAACCTTGAAGCGGCGCGCCTGTGGAATGGAGAATATCCTCTCTAGCGCGCGGCCGCCATCTGGTTGTGCTTGCGCTGCATGTATGACTTCGCCGTCTCGACCGCAACGGCGGCGTCCCGGCAATAGGCGTCGGCGCCGATCGCCTTGGCGAACTCCTCGTTGAGGGGCGCGCCGCCGACCAGAACGACATAGTCGTCGCGCATGCCCTTCTCCTTGAGCGTGTCGATCACGACCTTCATGTAGGGCATTGTCGTCGTGAGTAGCGCCGACATTCCGAGAATGTCGGGCTGGTGTTCCTCGATGGCAGCGAGATACTTCTCCACCGGATTGTTGATGCCGAGGTCGATGACTTCGAAACCGGCGCCTTCCATCATCATGCCGACCAAATTCTTGCCGATGTCGTGAATGTCGCCCTTGACGGTGCCGATCACCATCTTGCCGACCCGCGGTGCTCCCGTCTCGATCAGCAGCGGCTTCAAGATCCCCATGCCCGCCTTCATCGCGTTGGCGGCAAGCAGCACCTCGGGAACGAACAGAATGCCGTCGCGGAAATCGATACCGACGATCCGCATGCCCTCGACCAGCGCCTCGGTCAGGACCCTGTAGGGAGCCCATCCGCGGGAAAGCAGGATGTTGACTCCTTCGACGACCTCTTCCTTGAGGCCGTCATAGAGATCGTCATGCATCTGCTGGGTGAGCTCTTCGTCGTTCAGCGACTTGAGATCCAGTTCATCACCGCTCATTCACGTTCTCCGGCCATTCGCTGTACGACTCTTACGCCCCATGCACCGGCGCCGCCCTACCGGCGCGACGCACAGCGGCACAATTCCGACCCAGGACTGTCATTTACGTCAGTTTCCGTTGACAAACAATCGGATCGAGGGCGTGAAGTAACCATTCCGAGGGGATATGCAGCATGACCGACGACTTTCCCATCGACCGGATCCGGGCCGAATTCCCCGCCCTTGAGGCGACCGACGAAGGCCGCTCCCGCATCTATTTCGACAACCCCGCGGGTACCCAGGTGCCGCGCCGGGTGGTCGAGCGCATGACCGAGGCCCTCCTTGCGGCGAACGCCAATCTCGGCGGCAGTTTTCGGACGTCCGTGGCGGCCGGAGCGCTGGTCGACGAGGCCCATCAGGCGGCTGCGGACTTCTACAACGCCGCCTCGGCGCGCGAGATCGTGTTCGGGCAAAACATGACGACGCTGACCTTCCACATGTCGCGCTGTATCGGGCGGCGGCTGTCCGCCGGCGACGAGATCGTCCTGTCCCGCATGGATCACGACGCCAATGTGGCCCCCTGGCTCCTGCTTGCGGAAGAGAAGGGCTTGAAGGTCCGATGGCTGGAATTCGATACGGAAACCTATGAATTCCCGGATCGGGCCCTCGACGACGTCCTCGGCCCGCGCACCCGCCTCCTTGCCATCGGCTACGCCTCGAACCTGACCGGCACGGTCAATGACGTCCGCACGCTTGCCCGCAAGGCCCGAGCGGCGGGAGCGCTGACCTACGTCGACGCCGTTCAGTTCGCTCCTCACGCCAGCATCGACGTGGCCGCCCTCGGCGCCGATTTCGTGGTGTCGTCGGCCTACAAATGGTTCGGCCCGCACCAGGCCGTCTTGTGGGGTCGGGAAGACGTGATGCGCGATCTTTTCGCCTACAAGGTCCGGCCGGCCGGCGAGGGCCTGCCCGATCGATTCGAGACGGGCACCTTGTCTCACGAAGGCATGGCAGGATGCCTCGGCGCCATCGAGTATCTGGCGGATCTGGGCACGACCGCCGTTGCGGCTCGCCACGTCCACGGCGCATCCGGCCGGACCGCGCGTGCCAAGGCTGTCGCTGCCGCCTTCGACATGCTGCGCGAGTGGGAACAGGCCCTCACCCGCCGATTGCTCGACGGGCTCGCCCAGGTAAAAGGCCTGCGGCTCCGGGGAATCGGCAGGGGCAACCGGCTCGACTGGCGCGTTCCAACCGTATCCTTCACCCTCGATGGGCATCATCCCAAGGACCTTGCAGCCGCCTTTGCGAGCCGGAACGTCTTCGTGTGGTCGGGCCACAACTATGCCGTCGAGCCGACGCGTGCCCTCGGCCTCATGGAGAAGGGCGGAGTCCTCCGGGTTGGACTTGCCCATTACAACACGCCGGTCGAAGTCGACGGGTTTCTCGAGGTCCTGAGCGCGGTGAAGACGCCCTAGGCCTGATCGCGGGCACGGCGACGCTCGCGCCGGCTCGCGGCGGCAGCATCGTGTCCCTTGGCAAGGGCGGAGACCGAGCCGAGTCGCTCCTCGACAAGCGCGATCGAGGGCCGTTCCCCCTTTTCGCTCGTCTCCAGCGCTTTCCGCATCGCCGCCAGGTGTTCGGCCGACGTGCCGCAGCAGCCGCCGATGATCCGGGCCCCGGCATCGCGCACGATCCGCGCATAGGTCGCCATGAGCTCCGGCGTGCCGTTGTAGTGAATATGGCCGTCGAGATACTGCGGTATGCCGCAATTCCCCTTGGCGACCACGATCGCATCGGGTCGCGCCTCGGTGATCCCGAGAACCGTCGCCACGAGCTCGGACGCGCCGACGCCGCAATTGGCGCCGATTGCCGCCGGCACGGTTGGAAGGTTGAGCGTCAGCGCACCGAACTGGGCCGGCGTGATTCCCATCATCGTCCGTCCGTTTGTGTCGAAGCTCATCGTCGTGACGATGGGCAGGCCCGCCGACTGTGCGCCTTGCACCGCCGCCCGCAGTTCCTCCTCCGAGGACATGGTCTCGATCCACAGCACATCCGCGCCGCCGTCCCGCAAGGCCTGAGCCTGCTCGGCGAAGCAGTCCGCCCCGTCTTCGATGGCAAGCGTGCCGACCGGCTGAAAGATCTCCCCGGTCGGGCCCATGGAACCCGCCACCATCACCGGCCGCGTCGCAGCATCCGCTTCGGCACGGGCGTTCCGGGCGGCCGCGATATTGAGCTCCCGGGCCTGGTCCTGCGCATTGTGGAGCTTGAGCCGGTACCGGTTCGCACCGAACGAGTTGGTGAGGACGATGTCGGCGCCGGCCTCGATGAAACTCCGATGCAGCGAGCGCACGCGGTCCGGATGGTCGAAATTCCACATCTCGGGCGCATCGCCCGACGTGAGCCCCATCTGGAAATAGTTCGTGCCCGTCGCCCCGTCGGCGAGAAGCCAGGGTCGGCTGTCCAGGAGTTCGAGAAAGGCCATGCGCGCCATGGAACGGCTCCGTTGCTGGTTCAATATAATCACATAAAGATTTCTTTATGTGAAGTCCGGATTTCGCTCAAACCCGGCTCGCCCCGTAATAGAGCATGCTGGCGTGCCGGGCCTCGGCGAAGAAGAGCCACCGTTCGATCAGGGCGGAAACAAGCGCCCCGAAGGCGGCGATGCCGGCGAGGACGACGCCGGGGAAACCGTCCAGAAGGGAGCTTAAGAGCGCGCCAGCGCCGGAAAAGAGAAGGCCGGACAGCACGTAGCTCCTGAGGCGGACGGCATGCCGGCGCGCGATCGCGTAGCCCATCTCCTTCATGAGATAGTTGGCGCCGGTATGGGGTGCCTCCCACTGACGGACCGTGCCGCCATGCCCGAGGCCCGTTGCCGATTGGAGGGTGTAGGCCGAGGCCTTTTCATCGATTCGGCGGAAGTAGAGCCATTTGAGGCCTGCGGCGATGGCGAGACCGACTGCGGCAAGCCGTCCGAGCACCGGCGCGCTGAGGGCGAAGATTGCGGCGAGAAACACGAGCAGCACGGCTCCCGTCGCGAGCCCCATGGCGAGATAGACGGGAACGACGAGCGGATCGCACCACTGCGGTATGGCGGCGATCGTCGAGTAGATCTTCCCGGTGCAATAGACGGTGGCGGCGCACATCGCGATTACGGTCAGGGCCAGGATGGCGAGCATGGCCGCCGTCGCCGGGACGACGCCGAGCCATGCGGCAGCGAATGCCAGAATCGGAACGAATGCGGCAACGGCGAGCACACCCTCGCGCGACAGCCACGAGCTCCGCCATTGCGAGAAGGCCCGCCACGCTCGCTCGGGCCGGCCGAGATGGACCGCCGAGGCGAAGAGTCCGAAGACGATGAGACTGAGCGATACGACGAGGGCCGTGGCACCGAAGGCCCAATTGCTGACCGGTCCGTGCGACACTGCCGTAAGGGCGAGGAGGACGAGCAGCCCGTAGCCGGCGCCCGAAGCGGTCGTGAACAGGATCACCGAATAGGCGGGATGCATGGGCCGGCTATCTCGACAGCACGCGATCGGCCCAGGCGAAGAGACGCTCGGCCACCGACGCGCCTTCCTTCAAGACGGCAGTCAAGGGCCCGCTTTCCTCACGGCCGTCCGCCGGCCGACGGGGTCGCGGCGGCAGATACTTGTTGACCGGCTTGAAGCCGAATTCGGGCATCAGGTCGTAGCCGCTGCGCGCCTCGACGAGCCGCGAAACCGGACTGTCGGGATCGCCGAGGTCGCCGAAATGGCGCGCACCCGTCGGACAGGCGCGAACACAGGCCGGAACCCGGTCCTCCTCCGCCAGGTTTTGGTTGTAGATGCGGTCGATGCATAGCGTGCACTTTTTCATGACGCCGTGGTCGTAGTCGTATTCGCGGGCTCCATAGGGGCAGGCCCAGGAGCAGAGCTTGCAGCCGATACAGGTATCGGGATTGACGAGGACAATGCCGTCTTCGGCGCGCTTGTAGGATGCGCCGGTCGGGCAGACGGTAACGCAGGCCGGCGTTTCGCAATGAAGGCACGACCGTGGGAAGTGGACGATCTGCGCCTGGGCGCCGGGAGCCGTGACTTCATAGCTGTGGACCCGGTTGAGCCAGGTGCCGACCGGATCCTCTTCATAGGGGTCCTCGTCGGAGAGCGGCGCTGAATACCCTTGCGTGTTCCATTCCTTGCAACTGGTCGCGCAGGCATGGCAACCGACGCAGATGTCGAGATCGATGACGAGGCCGAGCTTCTTCTGGCCCGGCGCGGATGTGTCGGGAAGTGTCGTCACCGGGTTTTTGCCTTTTCCGGAAGCTTGGACGGTCTCGGCCTCAGCCCCTTCGGTCGCTTGACGACCGGATAGATGGGCATTGCGAGCGGCTCCCCGTCGGCGGCTTTCTCGATGCGCACCTTCAGATCGTACCACGCCGCCTGGCCGGTGATCGGATCGGAGTTCGAGTAGCGATAGCCGCCATCGCGTTCAGGAAGCAGCTCGCTGATGATGTGGTTGAGCAGGAAGCCTTGTCGCGCTTCCCGCGCCGAGGGGGAAAGATTCCAGGCACCTGCCCGCTTGCCGACGGCGTTCCATGTCCACACCGTATCGGGATTGACGCCTGCCATCCGTTTCACCGGCGCCTTGATGCGTCCGTGCCGGCTGATGACCCACACCCAGTCACCGTCCTCGAGCCCCAGGGCGTCGGCGCGCTCGGGCGCCAGATAGAGCCAGTTGCGATCCATGATCTGGCGCAGCCAGGCATTCTGCGATCCCCAGGAATGATACATGGCCATTGGTCGCTGCGTGATCGCATGCAGAGGGAATTCGTCGGGCGCGGCTGTGTCTTCCTCGAGCGGCGGATACCAGAAGGGCAGCGGGTCGAAGAAGCGGCGGATGCGGTCGCGCTGGTCCTCGGGCTGCGCCGGCATCGTCCCATCGTCGGCGGCGCGGCGGAATTTCTGCAGCGGTTCGCTGTAGAGCTGGAACACGATGGGCTGGGCGTTGGGAAGGAAGCCCATGTTCACCGCCCAGTCGAGATAGGCGCGATTGGCGTGTTTGTAGAACCTCTTGTCGTCCGAAAGCTCCTCCGACCAGTAACAGCCGTTCGCGATGTAGCGGGCCAGTTGATCCGGATTGGGTTCGCCCTTGCCGTTCTGCATGCCGTCTGGACCCCGCCATCCCGCCAGCGGTCCGATGCCGGGCGCCCGCTCGTGATTGACGATGTAGTCCGGATAGCCGCCGGGATAGCGCGGTTTGCCGTCCGAGGTCGTCATGCCTGGAAGTCCGAGACGGCTTCCGAGGTCGAGCAGCACGCTCTGGAAGCAGCGGACGTCGCGGTCCGGGGCCACCACGGGCTGACGGATCGCGTCCGCCGGCGCATCCGCCTCCGAGATGGGCCGGTCCATGAGCGAGATGCAGTCCCATCGCTCGAGATAGGTCGTGTCGGGCAGGATGAGGTCGGCGTAAGCAACCATCTCCGAATAGTAGCTGTCGGAATAGATGATCCTCGGAATGACGTACTCGCCGGTGCTGCTGTCCTTTGCCGTGAGGTGCCCGATGGTGTCGGCCACGTTCATGGCCGAGTTCCAGCTCATGTTCGCCATGTAGAGGAAGAGGACGTCGATCGCGTAGGGATCGCGGCGCGCGGCGTTGGCGATCACGGTGTGCATGAGGCCGTGGGCCGCCAGCGGCGCTTCCCAGGAGAATGCCTTGTCGATCCGGCATGGACGGCCATCGGCTTCGACCAGGAGATCCTCAGGCCCGGCGGGAAACCCGAGCGGCGGGCCCCCGAGCGGCAGGTTGGCCCGCACATGTCCAGGTTTGCCGGCCGGCCGGATCGGCGGCGGAACGGGCCGCGGATAGGGCGGCTTGTACCGGAACCCGCCCGGCGCATCGATGGTGCCGAGGAGAATTTGCAGGAGATGCAGGATGCGGCAGGTCTGGAACCCGTTCGAGTGGGCGGAGATGCCGCGCATCGCATGCATCGCCACCGGCCGGCCGATCATCCGGTCGTGCCGGCGGCCGGCCCAATCGACCCAGGGAATGTCCAGGCCATCGTCGTGGTCGAACGCCGCGGCGGCAAGCTCGGAGGCGATGCGGCGAATGGTGGACGGCGCGATGCCGCATCTCTGTCCCACCGCCTCGGGTGCATGCTCGGGCGCCAGGAATCGCCGCGCCACGAGCTCGAAGACGGTGCGGGCTGCGGTACCGTCGGAAAGCTGCGCCTCGCCCGCGAGCCGGGGCGCGTATCCAATTCCATTCGCGTTGGTCAGGCGACCGGTGGTGCCGTCGATCGCGAGAGGATTGTCCTCCTCGTCGCGCGCGAACAGACCGGTGTCGTCGCGCACCAGCCAGTGCGCGTTCGCGTACCGCACGAGATAGTCGAGATCGATGCGGTCGGTGCGGAGCAGCTCATGGACGAGGCTTGCGGCGAAGAGACCGTCGGTGCCGGGCCGGATGCCCACCCATTCGTCGGCGATCGCCGAATACCCGGTTCGGACCGGGTTGACCGAGACGACCTTTGCGCCGCGCGTCTTGAGGCTGCCGAGACCGATCTTGATCGGGTTGGAAGCGTGGTCTTCGGCGACGCCGAACAGGAGGAAGTATCGCGTCCGCGGCCAGTCGGGTTCTCCGAACTCCCAGAACGAGCCGCCGAACGTGTAGAGACCGGCAGCAGCCATGTTCACGGAGCAGAAACCGCCATGGGCGGCGTAGTTCGGAGTTCCGAACTGGGCTGCCCACCACCCCGTCAGAGCTTGCGACTGGTCGCGGCCGGTGAAGAAGGCGAGCTTCTTCGGATCCTCGTTGCGGACGCCCGACAGCCACGTCGTCGCCGTTCGCAGCGCGTCCTCCCACTCGACCTCCCGGAATTCTCCCGCGCCCCGCTCCCCGACCCTGAGCAGCGGCTTGGTGAGCCGTGCCGGAGAGTAGTGCTGCATGATGCCCGCCGCGCCCTTTCCGCAAATAACACCCTTGTTCACCGGATGATCGCGGTTGCCTTCGATATACGTGACGGTCCCGTCCCGCAGGTAGACTTTGATCCCGCAACGGCAGGCACACATGTAGCAGGTGGTCGTCTTCACCTCGTTCCAGGTCTTGAGCGACGTGTCGACGGCGGGTTCGCTCATGGTGAGTCCTGGTAGGAGGGCGGCGCCCTCATGCGGCGATTTGGCGATACGGTATGGTTCAATTTGGCCCTATCATAGTACCAGACTAGTTGGTTGCGACAGACCAAGGTGCGTGATGCGTGATTGGCTCGTTCATATCCGGAAAACCGAGTATGCAAGCTTGCAGGCACAGATACGGGAAGCTCTCGTGTCGGCCATCCTCGACGGTCAACTGGCCAGGGACGAACCCATACCCTCAACGCGCCGCATGGCCAAGACCCTTGGCGTCTCGCGCAACACCGTCGTGCTTGCCTATCAAGGCCTCCTCGACGACGGATATCTGATCGCCAGGGAGCGCTCCGGCTACTACGTCAGTGAAAAGGCGCTCGAAGCGTCTCCCCAGATAAGGTTGCCGCTCCCCTCGCCCCGCTTGCCGTCGAACGGTAGGGCAGCCGATCATTCTTCTCTCTGGGAGGGCCGGATGGTGATCCATCCCGCCGCGCAGGAGAATATCGAAAAGCCCCTCGACTGGATGAACTATCCCTACCCTTTCATCTACGGCCAGGTCGACCACAAGCTCTTTCCCATCGCCGAATGGCGAGACTGCGCACGACAAGCTCTCGGTAAGCGTTGGCTCGGTTCGTGGACCAACGACACCTGGGCCCATGACGATCCCCTCCTCGTCGAGCAGATCCGCCGCCGCATCCTTCCCCGCCGCGGCATCATGGCGGCCGACAGCCAGATCCTCATCACGCTCGGCGCCCAGAACGCGCTCTACCTGCTGGGCCGGCTGCTGGTGAACCGCGACACGACGGCGGTCATGGAGGAGCCCGGCTTCCCGGACATGCGAAACCTCTTCCTCCTCAACACCGATCGCCTGGCCCTCGTCCCCGTCGACGACCACGGCCTCGACGTCGAGTCCTTGCCGGCTAAGACCGACATCGTCTTCGTGACCCCGAGCCATCAGTTCCCGACGACGGCCACCATGCCGCTCGAGCGCCGCATGCGCCTCCTCGAGCTCGCCGCCGAGCGGGATTTCGTCATCATCGAAGACGACTACGAATTCGAGACGAACTACGTCAACGAACCCTATCCCGCCCTGAAGTCCCTCGACGATCAGGGGCGTGTCATCTATGTCGGGTCTTTGTCCAAGACACTGTTTCCCGGCCTCAGGCTCGGCTTCCTCGTGGGGCCCGAGAAGCTGGTGGATGAAGCCCGGGCGCTGCGCCGCCTGATGGTCCGCCATGCGCCCAACAACAACCAGCGCACTGCCGCCCTCTTCCTCGCGCTGGGACATCACGACATGCTCATCCGCCGTCTGCACCGCGCCTACCGCACCCGCTGGGAGATCCTGGGCGCCGCGCTTCACAAGCACCTGCCGAACTCGGCCACCATACCGACCTTCGGCGGCACGAGCTTCTGGGTGAAGGGGCCGCCGTCGCTGGACAGCAACCTCCTCGCAAAGGCGTGCGCCGCGGAAGGCGTTCTGATCGAGCCGGGGCGGATCAATTTCGGTGGCGCCGCCAAGCCGCGCAACTATTTCCGGCTCGGCTTCTCCTCCATCGAAGAGCGGAAGATCGAACCCGGAGTCCGCATTTTGTCCGAGTGTATCGACCGCTTCTATTCCCGCATTGCCGCCGAATAGACGTCTCCTTGCCTGCCGCTCGCACGAATCTCCGCCTGACTGGCGCGCTGTGCATCTGCGCTGCCGTAGCCATTTCCTCCACGCTCGATGCGCTGATGAAGTGGCTCTCGGGCGCATATCCGATCCATGAGCTCATGGTCGTTCGCTGCCTGGTCGGCTTTCCGCTCTTCGTTCTCTACATCCTCTATGAAGGCGGACTTGCCGGTTTCCGTCCCCCGCACCTCACCTTCGTCCTGCTCCGCGGCCTTATCCTCGCATCCGCCAATCTCGCCTTTTATCTCGCCATCGCGGCGATTCCGATCGCCGACGCAGTGTCGATCTACTTCGCCATGCCCTTCTTCGTCGCTGCGCTCGTGGCGCCAGTGCTTGGCGAACGCGTCCTGCCCCATCGCTGGTATGCGATCGTCGCCGGCTTCCTCGGCGTCCTCGTCATGATCCGCCCCGGCCAGGGCGTCTTCGAGCCTGCCGCACTCCTGGCGCTTTGGTCGGCCCTCGGATATGCGATCGGGCAGGCGATGGCGCGGCCGCTGGCAGGGCTCGTCCCCTCCTCTGTGATGGCCTTCTACCAGAACGTCGTCTACCTGCTGGTCGCCCTCGTTCTCGCTGCCGTCTTTGCGCGCGGCGGCTTCGGAGGCGTACTGCATCCAAGTCTTCGGTTCCTGAGCAGCCCGTGGGTCGTCCCGCAGGCCTTCGACTTGCTGCTGATGGTGGCGTTCGGTGTCTTCTCGGCCGCCGTCATGCCCCTCTTCGTCCATGCCTACAAGATCGCCGAGGTGAACTTCGTCGCTCCTTTCGAATACACCGCCATGTTCTGGGCGGTGATGTGGGGTGCGGTTCTGTTCGGCGACTTCCCGGACGGCCTGACCTGGCTCGGAGCCGCCATCGTCATCGGGGCCGGGCTTTTCATGGTCCATATGGATCGTGTATATCGCGCCCGGGCCGCCTGATGGCCCTTTATGGAGTATCCTCAATTCTGGCACTGGCTGTGAAACGCAACTGGACCTAGCGTTGGGCCAGGGGGGCAATTATTGGCATATGCAATGGCAGGGGCGCCTGGCCAGGCGTCCTGTCGGGAGTGATTCGACATGTTGATCGGGGTGCCGAAGGAAATAAAGAACCACGAATATCGCGTCGGGATGACGCCGACGAGCGTGCGCGAAGCCGTCCGCCATGGACACAAGGTCATGGTTCAGGCGTCGGCCGGCGCCGGCATCGGCGCCACCGACGAGGACTATCGGAAGACCGGCGCCGCGATCGTCGGTACGCCGGAAGAGATCTTCGCGACGGCGGAGATGATCGTGAAGGTGAAGGAACCGCAGGCCGTCGAGCGGCGGATGCTGCGCGAAGGACAGATCCTCTACACCTACCTGCATCTTGCGCCCGATCCGGACCAGACGAAGGATCTCGTGAACTCGGGCGCCGTCTGCATCGCCTATGAGACGGTCACCGGCCCGCGCGGTGGGCTACCGCTCCTGGCGCCCATGTCGCAGGTCGCCGGGCGCATGTCCATTCAGTCGGGCGCTCATTGCCTGGAGAAGGCGCAGGGCGGCCGCGGCGTTCTGCTCGGCGGCGTACCGGGCGTTGCCCCTGCCAAGGTCGTGATCCTCGGCGGCGGCGTCGTCGGGACCAATGCCGCGGCCATGGCCTTGGGCCTCGGCGCCGACGTCGTCGTTCTCGAGAAGAGCACCGAGCGCATGGAAGAGCTCGTCGCCCGTTTCGGAACGCACCTGAAGACGCTCTATTCCACGCAGGGCGCGGTCGAGGACGAATGCGAGTCGGCCGACCTCGTCATCGGCGGCGTCCTCATCCCAGGTGCCGCCGCGCCCAAGCTCGTGACGCGCGCGATGCTGAAAAGGTGGAAGCCGGGCTCCGTGCTCGTCGACGTGGCGATCGACCAGGGCGGCTGCGCGGAGACTTCGCGCCCGACCACCCATGCCGATCCGACCTACATCGTCGACGGCGTCATTCACTATTGTGTAGCCAACATGCCGGGCGGGGTGGCGCGGACATCGACCTACGCGCTCAACAACGTGACGCTGCCTTTTGCTTTGGCTCTGGCCGGCAAGGGCTATCGCCGCGCCCTGCTCGAGGACCCGCACCTTCGCAACGGCCTCAATGTCTACAAGGGCAAGGTCACCTACAAGGCCGTCGCCGACGACCTTGGTTACAAGTACATCAACGCCGAATCCGCGCTCGCAGCGTGACCGGCGTCAGGGAGGTAACGAGATGGCGGGCAGTGCCAAGGCGGTCAAGCACATCGAGAACGACCGCGTGATCGTGACAGAATACCGTTTCGCCAAGGGCGACAACACCGGCTGGCATCGCCACGCCCATGACTATGTCATCGTCCCCCTGCTCGACGGCCGTCTGAAGCTCGTCACCTCCGCCGGCGAAAGTTTCGCCGACATGAAGAAGGGCGCTCCCTACTTCCGCAGCGCCGGGGTCGAGCACGATGTCGTCAACGCGACGGACGGTGACTACGCGTTCATCGAAGTCGAGTTGAAGTAGGTTCAAGGAGATCAGCCATGCCGGTCATGTCCGCATCCGAAGCTTTCGTCGAGACGCTCGTCGCCTATGGTGTGAAGAACGTCTTCGGCATCGTCGGCTCCGCCTACATGGATGCCCTCGATCTTTTCCCCGCGGCCGGCATCCGGTTCATCCCCACCGCCCATGAGCAGGGCGCCGGCCACATGGCGGATGGTTATTCGCGCGCCTCCGGGCGTCATGGCGTCTGCATTGCCCAGAACGGGCCCGGCATCACCAACTTCGTGACGTCGACCGCCGCCGCCTATTGGGCCCATTCGCCGGTCGTCGTGATAACGCCGGAGACCGGCTCCAACACGATCGGCCTCGGCGGCTTTCAGGAAACCGAGCAGCTTCCGATCTTCTCCAAGATCACCAGGTACCAGGCGCATGTGTCGAAGCACCCGCGCGTCGCCGAGCTGTTGGCGCGCTGCTTCGATATGGCGATGAGCGAGCGCGGCCCGACCCAGTACAACATCCCCCGCGACAACTTCTACGGCGAGGCCGACTACGCCATTCCAATGCCGAAGACCATCACCCGCGGTCCCGGTAGCGACGAGAGCCTAGATGCGGCCGCCGATCTCCTGGCCTCCGCGAAGTTTCCGGTCATCGTGTCGGGCGGCGGCGTTGTGTTTTCCGGCGGTGTCGACGAGTGCGTGCGGCTTGCCGAGCAGCTTCAGGCGCCGGTGGTCAACAGCTACCTCCACAACGACAGCTTCCCGGCCGACCACCGTCTGTGGACCGGCCCCCTCGGCTATCAGGGTTCCAAGGCGGCGATGAAGCTGATAGCGAAGGCCGACGTCGTCCTGGCGCTCGGCACCCGTCTCGGGCCGTTCGGCACCCTGCCTCAGCATGGTCTCGACTATTGGCCGCGCAACGCGAAGATCATCCAGGTCGATACCGATCACCGCATGCTCGGCCTTGTAAAGCAGATTTCGGTCGGCGTCGTCGGCGACGCGAAGGAGACGGCGAAGGCGCTTCAGTACCGGCTCGCCAACCGCAAGCTCGCCAGCGCCGCCAACGCGGCCGAACGCCTGAAGACGGTCGCCGCTGAGAAGGACGACTGGGAAAAGGAACTCGAATCCTGGATGCATGAGAAGGACCCGTGGTCCATCCAGGTATCCAGGGACTCGCCGTTCATGCATCCCCGCCAGATGCTGCGCGAGCTCGAAAAGGCACTGCCGCGCAACGCCATGGTGTCGACCGACATCGGGAACATCTGCTCGGTATCCAACTCCTATCTCCGCTTCACCCAGCCGAACAGCATGTTTGCGGCCATGAGCTTCGGCAATTGCGGGTATGCGCTGCCGGCGGTCATCGGCGCCAAGGTCGCGGCCCCCGACCGGCCGGCCATCGCTTATGTCGGCGACGGCGCCTGGGGCATGAGCTTCAACGAGATTCTCACCTGCGTGCGCGAGGCCATACCCGTTACGGCCGTCGTCTTCCACAACAAGCAGTGGGGCGCCGAGAAGAAGAATCAGGTCGACTTCTACGACCAGCGCTTCGTGGGCGTGAACCTGAATAATCCGAGCTGGGCCGAGATCGCGCGCGCCATGGGCGCCGAAGGCGTCACCGTCGATCGCCTCGACGGGGTCGGGAGCGCGCTCACCAAGGCGTGCGAGCAGCAGAAGAAGGGCAAGACCACGGTCATCGAGGTGATGTGCACGATGGAGCTCGGCGATCCGTTCCGTCGCGACGCGCTCAAATATCCCAAGCGCCTTCTCGACCGCTACCGCCACACCAACGTCGCCGAGCCGGCGTAAGGCCAACCGCGGAAACGGGCGATGGATCTTTTGCGGTACCTGCCCCAGGACCTGACTCTCCCGGCCATAGTCGTGATGATCGTCGGATTGGCGGTGGGCGCGATCGCCCGCGGCTATTCGGGCTTCGGCTTCTCGGCCCTCCTGGTGTCGAGCTGGTCCCTCGTGACCGACCCCGCCCGGGCGGTCGTCGTGGCCCTGTGCCTCGAAGTGGCCGCCAGCATCATGCAGGCATTCTCCGTCTGGAAGGACATTCCCTGGAAGCGGGTGGCCCTGCTTATGGCCGGCGCGGTGTTCGGTACGCCGCTCGGCGTCTACATTCTCGCCTACGCGCCCCGTGAGCCTCTGAAGCTGTTCATCGCCGGGTTCGTCCTCTTGTCGGCCGTGCTCCTGCTTGCCGGCTTCAAGTTGCGGCGGCGATCCGGTCCGGCCGGCACGGCCGCGGTCGGCGTTGCCTCGGGGGTCGCCAACGGTGCCGTGGCCATGGGCGGGCTTCCCGTCGCCCTCTTTCTCACGGCGGACGGCGACACGCCGGCTCACATTCGGGCCGCCGTCATCGCCTACTTCTTCCTGCTCGACCTCACGGGGCTTGCATTCCTTGCGCGCGAGGGATTGGTGACGTCGAGCACCCTTTCGCTCGTCGTCATGGCAGTTCCTGTCGTCGGGCTCGGTGTGTGGCTGGGCGGGCGGCGCTTCCTCGGCTCCTCGCCGGAAGCGTTTCGCCGCACCACCCTCATCCTGCTGATGGCGATCGCCTTCATGGGCATCGCCCGGGCGCTGTGGACGATGGTCTAGCTCATGGCCAGCAGGAGTATCGTCGTGTCAACGATGTCCTCGACCGTTGCCCCGCGTGACAGGTCGGAAATAGGCCGCCGGAACCCCTGCAGGATGGGGCCGATGGCCCTTGCCCTCGCCAGGTGCTGCACCAGTTTGTATGCGATGTTGCCTGCCTCGAGACTCGGGAAGACGAGGACGTTGGCGCGACCGGCCACGGCGCTCTCGCCTCTGATCTTCCGTGCCGCGATATGCGGATCGAGTGCGGCATCGCCCTGGAGCTCGCCCTCGAAGGCGATATCGGGAGCCCGTGCCCTCGCCGTCGCGACGGCTTCCGCCACGCGGCGCGCCGATGCCGCTGTTGAGCTCCCGTGGGTGGAAAAGGACAGGAGCGCGACGAGGGGCGGCACGCCGAGAAGCCGGCGCGCGCTGAGACCGGATGCGACGGCGATGTCTGCGAGCTCGGAGGCGGTCGGGTCCGTGTTGAGGGCGCAATCCGCGAAGATCAGTTCGCGGTCCGGCCATGTCATGAGAAAGAAGCTCGACGGGGTCGCGATGCCGGGCGCGAGACCGATGGTCATCAGGCCGGCTTCGATGATGCGTGCCGTCGGATGGGCGGCCCCGGCGACGACGGCATCCGCCTCGCCCGCGGCGACCATCGCGCCGGCGAGCGGCACCGGCCGCGCCAGCAGGCGGACCGCCATGCCTTCCGTCATTCCGGGCCGCGCCGCCCGTACGGTGTCGACGAGGCTCGACGTCGGTTCGGGAAGCAAATCTCTAAAGAGGATCGGTTGGGCGAGGCCTTCGGCCTCGAGCCGAGACGCCGCTTCAGCGATCCTCGCATCGCCGCCCTCCGGAAAGATTACCCGCTTCCGCTTGCCGCGGATCGCGCCCTTCGCCCTGTCGATGACTCCCATGCGGGAAGGGGTTACTGGAAAGCTCTAGAAGGGACAAGGCACTATGACCGAGGAAGACAAGGTCAAGATCCATCGCGGCCTGAAGGGCATCTACTTCGAGCGCTCGGCGACGACGTTCATCGACGGTAAGGTAGGCGATCTTCGCTATCGCGGCTACTCCATCCACGATCTCGCCGCCCATTCGACCTTCGAGGAGACGGCCCATCTGCTGCTCCATGGCGAGCTGCCGAACGCAGCCGAGTTGACCGAATTCACGGCCGCGCTGGCTGCGGCGCGCCGTCTTCCCGACCAGGTCCATGCGCTCATCGCCGCAATGCGGCACGCCCATCCCATGGACGTGTTGCGCACCGCGGTGTCGGCCCTTTCGGCATATGATCCCGAGGTCGACGACAACGGCATCGACGCCACGCGGCGCAAGGGCATCCGCCTGACCTCGCAGGTTCCGGTCATCGTCGCGGCGCACGACGCCATCCGGCATGGACGCGACCCGATACCGCCCGATCCGTCCCTCTCCCACGCGGCGAACTTCCTGTGGATGCTGAAGGGCGAGCAGGCATCTCGAGCCACCGTTCGCCTCTTCGATACCGATTTCGTTCTTCACGCCGAGCACGGCTCCAACGCCTCCTCCTTCGCCGCCCGCGTCGTGATCGGCACCGAAGCCAATCTGCACGCGGCGGTGACCGCGGCGGTCGCGGCGCTGTCTGGGCCTGCCCATGGCGGCGCCGCCGAGGACGTCATGCGCATGGCGGAAGAGATCGGCACTCCGGAAAAGGCCGCCGCCTACGTCCGCGACAAGCGCGCCGCGGGCGAGCCGATCACCGGCTTTGGCCATCGCGTCTATCGGGCCGAGGACCCACGCGCCCGCCACATGCGCGACGGCGTGAAGGCGCTTTCTAAGGAGATGGGCGAGCCGAGATGGTACGCCATCCTGGATGCCGTGGTTGCTGCCATGGCTCCCTATGCCCGCCATGGCGTGAACGTGAATGTCGATTTCTACTCGGGCGTCATCTACCATCTGAGCGGCATCACCAAGGACCTGTTCGTTCCCATCTTCGCCATGGGCCGCGTGCCCGGCTGGACCGTGCAGTGCCTCGAGCAGCTTCGAAACAACATTCTTATCCGTCCGCTGACCCTGTATGATGGGCCGTCCCCCCGTCCCTATCTTCCGTTGAATCAGAGGTAATCAGGAAATCGCATGCCACTTCGCGTAGCCGATGCAATCGTGCGCAGTCTCGAGGCCCATGGCCTGTCGCGCGTGTACTGCGTGCCCGGAGAAAGCTATCTCGCCTTGCTCGATGCGCTGCATGACTCGAACCGGATCGAGACAATTGTCTGCCGTCACGAGTCGGGGGCCGGATTCATGGCCGTGGCCGAAGCGAAGATCACCGGCCAGACCCAGTGCTTCATGGTGAGCCGCGGTCCGGGTGCGACCAACGGGTCGATCGCCGTTCACGTCGCTGAGCAGGATGCCGTTCCGCTGGTCGTTCTCATCGGCCAGGTGTCGCGCGACGAACGCGGCCGCAGCGCTTTCCAGGAAATCGACTACTCTCACTTCTTCGGCCGTATCGCCAAGGGGGTCTTCGAGATCACCGACGGCTCCAAGACCGGCGAGATCCTTGCCCGTGCCTTTCACCTCGCTGGATCCGGAGTTCCCGGACCTGTCGTCGTCTCGCTGCCCGAGGACGTCTTGAACGATGGATTCGCCGGCGTTCTGCCTGAGCCCTATCCCGTGACCATCAGCGGAATTTCCACCGACGGCTTGGACCGGACAGCCGACATGCTTGCCAAGGCGGAGCGGCCGCTGGTCATCGCCGGGGGGTTGATGCGCGGTCCCCGCGGCGCTGCGGCCCTGCGGAAACTTGCTGAAGCGCACCATGTGCCCGTCGCAGTGACCTGGAAGAACCAGGACGTCTTCGACAACTCATCGCCGCTCTATGCCGGTCACGTTGGTTTCGGAATTCCCCAGAAGTATCGTGAAACGCTGGCCAAGGCCGATCTCGTCATCGCCCTCGGCACGCGGCTTGGAGACGTGGCGAGCCAGAATTTCACCTTTCCCGCCGCCCCCGAGCCGCAACAGCCGCTCGTTCACATCTATCCGGATCCCGCCCCGATCGGCCGGGTGTTCCGCACCGACCTGGGCATCGTAGGCGATCCGGTCGCCGCCGCAGAGCATCTCGCCTCCCGCAAGCCCGCATCTTCGAGTCGCCGCGCCCTATGGGTGGACACGATCTCCCGCTTCATGAGCGAATTCACCCGCTTCGAATCCCCCTGCCCGTCCGACGGCGTCGATTTCGGAGTCGTCGTGGCGAGCATTGCCGCCCAGGCGCCGCGCGACGCCGTCATCGTGACGGATGCCGGCAACATCTCCACTTGGGTGCACCGTCACTGGAAGATGACGCCCGACAATCTCTTGCTCGGCGTAATCGGCGGGGCGATGGGCTTCGGCGTGCCCGGCGGAGCGGCCTCGGGCCTCGTCCTGAAGAAGCGCATGGCGATCGTCTTCGTGGGCGACGGCGGCATCCTGATGACGGGCCAGGAACTGGCGACAGCGCTCCAATACGGATCGGCGCCGAAGATCGTGATTTCCGATAACGGCAGCTACGGGACCATCAGGACCCATCAGGAGCGGCACTTTCCCAAGCGCATGTCGGGCACGGACTTGAAGAATCCCGATTTCACCGCCTGGGCGAAATCGTTCGGAGCCCATGTGGTGACGATTTCCGACCACCAGAAGGTCGACGTGCAGGTTCGCGATGCCCTGGCCGCTCCCGGTCCCGCCGTCATCCATGTGAAATCGAGCCTAGAGGCGATCTCCGCCTTTACGACCTTGTCGGCCCTGCAGGATCGATAGCACCGCCTTCGAGTTCGTAGAGCATGACGGCGGCCGCCGCAGCGATGTTGAGAGATTCGACGTTCGCACGCATCGGGATGCGCACCAGTCGCGTGCAGACTTGGCGCAACTCGGGCGGCAGGCCTTCGCTCTCGCTGCCGAGCATCACCAGGGTCGGACGTCGATAAGGCTGGCGAAAGGTCACGCCCGACTTCGCGTCGAGCCCGATCCGGTCACCCTGCCAGGATGCCGCCCAGGCAACGAAACGGTCGGATTGCGTTTTCACTATCGGCACGGCGAAGATCGAGCCGGTCGAGGCGCGAACCGCTTCGGGCGCGAAGGCGTCGCAACTTGCTCCGACCAGGATGACTCGTTCGACACCCGTGGCATCCGCGGTCCGGATGATGGTGCCGAGATTTCCAGGGTCCCGAATGCCGGCGAGTACGAGGCTCGTCGACGTGCCGTTCGTTCCGGTTTCGGGCAGCGGGTGATACCGGAGCGGACAGGCGAACAGGAGCGGCTGCGGATTTTCCTTGCCCGTCAGGCGCGACAGGAGGCTCGTCGTCACGCTGGCGATCCGCGTATCCTGCCCGCCTGCCCAGTCGAGGATGGTGGAATTGGCTGGATCGGCGGCGGCCGAACGCTCCATGAGGACGTAGCGCGGCCCGAACCCATTTGCGCGCGCTTTCATCGCCATCTCGAATCCTTCGGCGATGAACAGCCCTTCCGCCTCGCGCCCTTTCCGGAGCGCGAGCGAGCGGAGAAGCTTGATCGTCGGATTCTGCGCGCTGTCGATGTGATCCATGGCGGCGCCCTCGAGCTCCGCGCCGCAGCGCCGCTAGACGTTGAGGAGCAGGAACTCGCGCTCCCACGAGCTGATCACCTTGCGATAGTGCTGCATCTCCTCGTTCTTGACGTCCTGGTAGGCTTCCGCGAACCGCTCGCCGAGGATTTCCTTGAAAGACTTCGTGTAATAGAGCTTGTTGAGCGCCTCTTCGAGATTGATCGGCAGGGTGTGCGCGTAGCGGTAGGCCGAGCCCTCGACCGGATCGGAAGGCTTTATGCGCTCCTTCATGCCGAGATAGCCGCAGGCCAGCGACGCGGCGATGGCGAGATACGGATTGGAGTCGGCACCCGGCACGCGGTTCTCGACCCTGAGGTTGGTGGGGTCCGAGGCCGGCACGCGCAGCGATACCGTCCGATTGTCGATGGCCCAGTGGACGTTGGTCGGCGCATCCGATTCCGGCACGAGGCGGCGGTAGGAATTCACGTTCGGAGCCCACAGCGGCAGGGCCGCCGCCATGTAGCGCTGCAGGCCCGCCGATATGATTGAGGAACAGCTTCGAATGCTTGCCGTCGCGCCCTGCGAAGACGTTGCGGCCCGTCTTGGCGTCCATGACCGACTGATGGATGTGCATCGACGAGCCCGGTTCGGTGGCATGCGGCTTCGCCATGAAGGTTGCGTACATGTCGTGCTTCAGGGCCGCTTGCCGCACGGTGCGCTTGAACAGGAAGACCTGGTCGGCAAGCTCCAGCGGATCGCCGTGATTGAAGTTTATCTCGAGCTGGGCCGGCCCGCTCTCGTGCGACAGTGTGTCGATGTCGAGCTCCTGCACCTCGCAATAGTCGTAGATGTCTTCGACGATCGGATCGAAATCGTTGGCGGCGTCGATTCCATAGGCCTGGCCGCCCGGCTCCTTGCGGCCCGAGCGTCCGACCGCCGCTTCGACCGGATAGTCGGGATCGAGGTTCTTCTTCACCAGGTAGAATTCGAGCTCCGGCGCGACGATCGGACGCCAGCCCTCGGCGCTTGTAGAGATCGAGCACGTGGCGCAGCACGTGACGCGGCGAGATGTCGACCGGTTCGTCGTTGAGGTGGAAGGCGTCGCAGATCACTTCCGCCGTCGGCTCCGTATACCACGGCACCAGCCGCACCGTGTCCGGATCGGGCCGCATGTAGATGTCGATGGCGCTGTCGCTGACTGCCGACGTCTCCCACACGTAGCGGCCCGTGATGGTAAGGGTGAAAACCTCCTCGGGAATTCTGAGGCCGTTGGTGCGGCTGCCCTTCAGGAATTTGGATGGCGGGAGGATCTTGCCTCGGGCCGTGCCAGACATGTCGGCGACCAGGCATTCAACCTCAGAGATACGCCGGGACGCGAACCATTCTTCGAATTTCTGGGAGGACATGGGGACCGTGGCTGTGTGGGAAGGCAGGAGTTTGATTCCGCCGTGCACTAATCTACGCTGTCGGAAGGTCGAAAGAAATGGCCTCCAGGCCGCGCGGTGAACAGATGATAAATGAGCTTTATCAAGGATTTACATGGTAAAACCGAGTGAAGGATTGTCCTGGTATAGGGATACCCGGCTCTATTCGCCCTCCTATCCTTCCTTGGCCGGGGACATTGCAACCGACGTTTGCATCATCGGCGCAGGGTATACCGGCCTGTCCGCCGCGCTGGAGCTGGCCGAGGCCGGCTACAAGGTCGTCGTCCTCGAGGCCGAAACCGTAGGTTTTGGCGCCTCGGGCCGCAACGGTGGCCAGATCTGCACGGGATTTTCCCCAGGCCAGTCGAAGGTCGTCGCGCAGGTGGGGAAGGACGATGCCGTCAAGTGCTTCAGGCTCGCGGAGGAAGCAAAGAGCCTGGTCGAGCAGCGCATCACCACCCATGACATCTCGTGCGACCTCACCTGGGGCTACATGCACGTGGCTCCGAAGGCGAGCAAGCTGCGCGAACTCGACGAGGCCGAAGAGGAATGGCGCGGCCTCGGCTACACCGACCTGCAGCGCTTCACGAAGGACGAGCTCGCCGATCGACTTGGCTCGAAGGCCTACTATGGGGCGCTTGCGCGAGGGCCGCGCTGGCCACTTCCACCCGCTCAACTACTGCCTCGGGCTGGCCGAGGCCGCGGCGCGCGCCGGTGTCGAGATCTACGAGAACTCCCGCGTCGTCCGGTGCGAAACGGAAGGCGAGCCCGGAGCCTGGACGGCGGCTGGATCGGTCAAGGCCAGGTTCATGATCGTCGCCTGCAACGCCTATATCGAGAAGCTGGTGCGAAAGCTCTACTACGCCGTCATGCCCGTCACGAGTTTCGTCGTCGCCACCGAAAAGCTCGGACCCAATCGGGCGGCGAGCCTCATTCCCGGCAACGAGGCCGTCGCCGACACCAACTGGGTCGTCGACTACTTTCGCCGCTCCTCCGACGATCGGCTTCTCTTCGGCGGCCGCGCCGCCTATTCCAAGCTCGAGCCCAAGGACCTGCGCCGCAGCATCAGAAACCGCATGCTGCGCGTTTTCCCCCAGCTGAGCGACGTCAACATCGCCTATGCTTGGGGCGGCTACATCGCGATCACCTACAATCGCCTCCCCGACATGGGGCGGTTGGGGAAGAGCACCTACTATGCCCATGGCTACTCCGGCCAGGGCGTGGCGCTCGCCAATCTCTACGGCAAGCTCATGGCCGAGGTCATACGAGGCCAGTCGGAGCGCTTCGATCTCCTGGCCCGCTTCCGCCACTTTCCCTTTCCCGGCGGCCACTTTCGTCTGCCCATCCTTGTCGCGGCCATGGCTTGGTATCGCATTCGCGACGCCCTGGCCTGAACGTTCAGACCGGCATCTTCGCGCCGCGCGCGCCCTTCGCCCACGCCCTGAGGCAGAGATATTCGAGAACCACCGCCGCCGCGGCGAGCGCGGTGCTGCCGTCGGGATCGTAGGGCGGTGACACTTCGACGACGTCCATGCCGACGAAATTGATCTTCTTGAGCTCTCGCAGGATCGACAGCGCCTGGAACGACGAGAGGCCGCCGGGCACGGGCGTCCCGGTGCCGGGCGCAAACGCCGGATCGAGGCAGTCTATGTCGAAGGTGAGATAGCAGGGGCGCTCGGCCGTCACCCGGCGAACCTCGTTGGCGACGTCGCTCGCCGTCATCGCATGGACTTGGTCGGCATAGAGGATGGTCATTCCGTGGGTGCGTTCGTCGTGGAACGTCGTGCGGATGCCGATCTGGATGGAACGGGCTGGATCGATCGCCTTGTCGCTGATCGCCCGGCTGAACATCGTGCCGTGATCGATGCGCCTGCCGTCGTCGCGCTCGACGTCGCGATGCGCATCGAAATGGACGAGCGACAGCGGTCCGTGTTTCTTCGCGTGCGCCTTGAGCAGCGGATAGGTCACGAAGTGGTCGCCGCCGAACGAGATCATCGAGGCGCCCTGACCCAGGATGGCGTCGGCGTGCGCGGCGATCCGCTCGGGCACCTCCTCCTTCAGTCCCCAATCGAAATAGCAGTCGCCGTAGTCGACGACGGCCAGCGTGTCGAAGGGATCGAAGAACCACGGCCATTGCGGACCCCAGGCGAAATTGCGCCGATGCCCGGCGGATCGCTTCCGGGCCGAACCGTGTGCCCGGACGGTTGCTGACCGCCTGATCGAATGGAATCCCGGTGATTGCTACGTCGACGCCCTTGAGGTCGCGGGAGTATTTGCGCCGCATGAACGACAGGGCGCCGGCATAGGTAGGCTCGACTTCGGTGCCGTGGAGCGAGGTCCGGCGGAAGGCGGCGTCGCTGGGATCGCTGGGGCTCGTCATCGCGGACCGACCCGCCCTATTCCGTCAGGAGCAGCGTGTCTTCGGGCAGCCACGAGACCCAGACGTCCTGTCCCTGTTTCATGGTGCTTCCGCCGAGCCGGCTGTCGTTCTGGATGTTGATCGACAGGTCCATGCCGGGCTCCGCCGTGACCACCACATGGCTCGTATCGCCGTAATACGCGACGTCGCGGACCTTTCCCTTCATCGCAATGACGTTCTCAGCCTTGGGTTGGAGAGCCGAGAGCTTCAGCTTCTCCGGCCGGACGGCGAGCGTCACGTCGCCGATGACCGACTTGTCGGACGGAATCTCGATGGACCCCAGGCCCTTGGCGCTGAGCACGACGGATTTCCCCTTGCTGCGGTCGATGCGGGCTTCGATGAGATTGACCTTGCCGATGAAGTCGGCGACGAAGCGGTTGGAGGGATGCTCGTAGAGTTCGCTCGGCGACGCGATCTGGCTCACCTGGCCGGCATTCATGACCGCGATGCGGTTGGCCATGGACAGCGCCTCGTCCTGGTCGTGGGTGACGATGATGAAGGTGATGCCGACGGTCTTCTGCAGCCGTGTCAGTTCGAGCTGCATCTGCTCGCGCAGCTTTGCATCGAGCGCCGACAGCGGCTCGTCGAGCAGGAGCACCTTGGGCCGCTTCACCAGCGCCCGCGCCAGTGCGACGCGCTGCCTCTGGCCGCCGGAGAGCTGATCGGGCTTGCGCTCGGCAAGCTCCTTGAGCTTCACCATGGCGAGGGCGTCCTCGGCCCGCTTGCGAGTCTCCGCCCGCGGCGTGCCGACCACCTTGAGTCCGTATTCGACGTTGTCGCGGACCGACATGTGGGGGAACACCGCATAGGACTGGAACACCATGTTGACCGGCCGCTGGTTCGGCGGAATGAACGCCATATCCTGGCCGTCGATGATGATTTCGCCCTCGGTCGGCGTTTCGAGCCCTGCGATCATGCGCAGGAGCGTGGTCTTGCCGCACCCCGATGGCCCGAGCAGTGCGAAGAACTCGTTCTGGGCGATGTCGAAGGACACGTTGTCGACTGCCGCGACGGGCCCGAACCGTTTGGTGATGTTTCGGATGGAGATGATCGGCTCGCTCAACGGAGGTCTCCTTACGCCTTGGTCTGCTTGTCGGGTGCCTGAAGCTTCATGGCCAGCACGGTTGCGACGACGGTGATCACGATGAGGGCTGTCGACGCCGCATTGATCTCCGGCGAGACGCCTCGCCGGACCAGCGAATAGACTTTCACGGGGAAAGTGACGGTGTCCGGACCCGACGTGAAGAAAGTGATGACGAAATCGTCGAGCGACAGGGTGAAGGCGAGAAGTGCGCCAGCGACGATGCCGGGCTGCATGAAGGGGAAGATCACTTTCCAGAAGGTCTGCCATTCGCTGGCCCCGAGATCCTTCGACGCCTCTTCGAACTCCCGGTTGAAGCCCACCATGCGCGCCCGGACGACGACCGCGACGAACGGGAAGCAGAACGCCACATGGGCGATCGTGATGGTCGACAGGTTCAGCGGCCAGGGCAGCGCGACGACCCCCTCCCACCAGCCGATCCGAGCGAAGAACACGAGCAGCGAGATACCCATGCAGATCTCGGGAATCACGATCGGCAGCGCCATGAAGCCTTCGTAGCCCGCCTTGCCCGGAAATCGGAACCGCCACAGCAGCAGCGCCACCATCGAACCGATGACGGTCGAGATGATCGTCGCCAGAACGGCGATGACCAGGGAATTGGTGAAGGCCTCGATGAGCGGACCGTTCTCCCACGCCTTCACGTAGTTGCCGAGCGTGAAGCCGCGCCACACGACGTTGCGCTTGTCGGTATTGAAGGAGAAGGCGATGAGCGTCGCGATCGGAGCGTAGAGGAGGAAGAAGATGATGACGAACAGGACCTTGAGCCACAGCCGCCGGCCGTAGTCGAGCGGCCCCTGGTCCGAGGACAGGAGGCGTTGCCCGAAGGTTGCGCGCGTGGCCGCCATGCTAGATGTCGACCCCTTTGCTGTGACGCGCGACGAGCGCCCGCAAGGCCAGCGCTCCGAAGGTCGCGTACATCAGGAGGAACGACAGGGCGGCGCCGAACGGCCAGTCGTTCGCGGCCTTGAACTGCCGCTCGATCACGTTGCCGATCATGGTGGCATTCGTGCCGCCGAGGAGATCCGGCGTCAGGAACGATCCGAGGCAGGGTATGAAGACGAGGATCGTTCCCGAGATGATGCCTGGCATCGTCAGTGGCACGGTCACGCTGAAGAACGTGCGGAACTGCGAGGCACCGAGATCGAGGCTTGCCTCCAGGTACGACCGGTCGAGCCGCTCGATCGTCGCGTAGAGAGGCAGGACCATGAACGGCATGAACACGTAGACGAGGCCGGCGATGACCGCCCCGTCGTTGTAGAGCATCTCGAAGGGCTCGAAGCGCTCCCCGAACATCCCTCCAAGCCCGATGGTCGAGAACGCGGTCTTGCCGATCCCCCACAGCCATTCGAGCGTGAAGTTGAGGTATCCGCGCGTCCGGAACACCGCGATCAGCGCGTAGGTGCGGATCAGCAGGTTGATCCAGAACGGCAGGATGACGATCAGAAGCAGGAACGGCTTCCATCGTTCCGGCGCGAAGCAGATTCCGAAGGCGATCGGGTAGGCCGCGATCAGGCACAGGAAGGTCGCCGCGGCGCTGATCCAGATCGATTTCCACATGATCTGGAGATAGACGGGATCGAAGCTGCGGATGTAGTTGGAGAGCGTTCCAGTCACCGCGTATTCGGTGATCGACGTCTTCTCGCCGAACGACATGAGCCAGACGATGCCAAGCGGCACGATGAAGAAGACGACGAGCCAGAACGTGCCGGGAATCGCCAGCAGCCAGAAGACGGCCGGGTTTTTCCTCCAACTTTCCACGTTCTAAGTGAGTCCCCGCTCCTGCATCCGCCCGGCCCCCGGCGCCGTCGACTGCCGGACTATGCAGGAAAAGAAAGGGACGGCGCAACTGCCGTCCCTTTCCATGGCAGCTAGGCCGCCTTGATGCGCGTCCACGCCTCGTCGCGAAGCTTCACGGCTTCCTCTCCCACGTAGATCGCCGGCTCGCACTTGGCGAGCACTTCCTGCGACGGGAAGATGGCCGGATTCTCCAGATACTCCTTCTTCATCAGCTTCTTTGCCGCGGCGTTGGCCGTGGCGTACTGGATGAACTCGGCGATCTTGGCGCCGGCTTCCGGTTCGAGAACGAAATTCAGGAACTTGTGGGCATTCTCGGGGTGCGGAGCGCCCTTCGGTATGCACATCGTGTCCTGCCACACCAGGCTTCCCTCGGTCGGAACCCCGTAGGTGATGTCTTCGTCGTCGCCCATCACCTGCAGGATGTCGCCGTTCCACTCCATGGCGACGTCGACCTCGCCGGAGGCAAGGAGGTCCTGGCCGTTGTCGGGAGCATAGACTTTCACGATCTTCTTGCTCGCGATGAGAAGCTCTTCGGCCTTCTTGATCTCGTCGGCGCTCGTCGAGTTGAACGAATAGCCGAGATATTTGAGCGCGCAGCCGATGACGTTGGCGGCGTCGCCGAGCAGCGAGATGCGGCCGGCATACGGCGAATCATTGCCGAACAGGTACTTCCAGCTGTCGATCGAGCCGTTCACCTTGCTGACGCGATAGCCGACGCCCAGCGTGCCCCACATGTACGGGATCGAGTGCTTGCGGCCGGGATCGAACGCCGCGTCCTTGAACGGCTCGTCGATGTTGCTCATGTTGGGGATCTTCGAATGGTCGATCGGCATGATCATGTCGGCCTTGAGCATCCGCTCGAGCGTGTCGTTCGTCGGAACGATCACGTCATAGCCGGGATTGCCCTCCCGCAGCTTGGCGAACAGTTCGTCGTTGTCGGCATAGAGGTCCATCTTCACCTCGATGCCGGTCGCCGCGTTGAAGTCGGCAAGGGTGGTTTCGCCGATATAGGTATCCCAATTGTACAGGTTCAGCTTCTTCTCTTCCTCCGCCAGCGTGAAACGGGGAAGGAAGGTAAGGCCCACCGCGAGCGCGCTCGAGCCCGCAAGAAAATTGCGGCGGCTGGGACGGAATTGACGCTGTTTAGTCATGACTGCATCCTTCGTTGCTTCAAATGTTCAAGGGTGGGTTGGGCGCTTGGGCCACGTGCTTTTTGCCCGTCGGCCGGCGGCACGGGCCGTCAGCCGATCTCGGATCGGACATGATCATAAGTCAGATCGAGGGCTTTGCCAGCAAGAGTTATCCATTGGTCGATTTCACCCTTTTCGATGCAGAAGGGAGGGGCGAAAACCATGGTGTCCCAGCAGGCTCGCATGATGAGGCCGTTGGCGAAGCAGTAGTCGCGGCAAAGGGTTCCCACCCGCCCCGGCTCCTCGAAACGCGCCCGTGTTTTCTTGTTTCTGGTTAACTCGAAAGCGCCGATGAAACCTTGAACGCGCACCTCCCCGACCAGGGGATGGTCGGCCAGGGTGGACATCCGCTCCGTCAGATAGGGCGCCAGGTTTCGCACGCGTTCGACGAGTTTCTCGTCCTGAAGGATGCGGATGTTCTCCAGCGCCACGGCACAGGCGACCGGGTGACCGGAGTACGTGTACCCGTGGTAAAATTCTCCGCCTTTGTCGAAAAACTCTCCGATGAGACTTTCCGAGACGGCCATGGCGCCGATCGGCTGGTAGCCCGAGGAAAGTCCTTTGGCCATCACCACGATGTCGGGGTTGAACCCCATGGTCTCGTGGCCCCACCAGTTGCCGGTGCGCCCAAATCCGCAGATGACCTCGTCGGCGACCAGAAGCACACCGTATTTGCGGCAGATGCGCTCGACCTCGGGCCAATAGGTCGACGGCGGGATGAGGACCCCGGCCGCTCCCTGGATCGGCTCGCCGACGAACGCCGCGACGTTCTCCGGACCGACCTCCAGGATCTTCTTTTCGACCTCCGCCGCGGCGAGCATGCCGAATTCCTCCGGGGGAATATCGCCGCCGAAATCGTACCAATAGGGTTGCAGGACGTGCTCGAATCCGGGCAGCGGCAGGCCCCCCTGCCCGTGCATGCCGGCCATCCCGCCGAGCGAGGCGGCGATCATCGTCGATCCGTGATAGCCGCGCCGGCGACCGATCAGGACCCGCCGATACGCCTTGCCCTTGAGGGCCCAGTAGTGGCGCACGAAGCGGACCATGGTGTCGTTCGCCTCCGAGCCCGAGCCGACGAAAAAGACGCGCTTGAACCGTTCGGGCAGCAGGCTCGCCACCTTGGCGGCGAGTTCGGTCGTCGGGATGGTCGAGGTCTTGAAGAACGTGTTGTAGTACGGCAGGTCGAGCATCTGGCGATAGGCGACCTCGGCGAGCTCCTTGCGTCCGTAGCCGACGTTCACGCACCACAGACCCGACATCGCGTCGAGAATCTTGGCGCCGCCCGCGTCCCAGATCCACACGCCGTTTGCATGGGTGATGATCCGGGCGCCGCCACCCGCGTGGAACGACTTGTGATCCGTGAACGGATGGAAATGGTGGTCGGTGTCCTGCGCCACCAGCTCGGCGATGTTGACGTTTCTGGCTGGCTTGTTCATGGCGGATTGCTCCTGGCGTTCGAAATTGAGCGATAGAGCCGAAACGGCTCGGGTGGCTTCAAAACCGCTCCCGGCCTAGGGCTTGAAGCCGATCCGCGCGCAATGGAGGAGCATCTCGTCGTGATGGGTTCGGACCCACACGGCGGAAAGACGGCCGGATTTCGAGATGTGGTAGAACATGGCTGTGTCTCGCCAGTTTGCCATTTTCGCTTGCAGTGCCGCAAGGGCCTCACGCCGCGAACGCGGCTGCCATCAATCGCTTGGTATAGGGCTCGACGGGTGTATCGAAGATCCGGTCGGTCTCGCCCTGCTCCACCACCTTGCCGTCCTTCATGACCATCACGAAATCGGCCATGGCGCGGACGACGGCGAGATCGTGGCTGATGAACAGGTAGGAAAGGCCGTGGGTCGACTGCAGGTCGCGCAGGAGTTCCACGATCTGCTTTTGGACCTGGCGGTCGAGCGCCGAGGTAGGCTCGTCGAGCACGATGAGCGTGGGCTTCAGGATGACCGCCCTGGCGATCGCGATCCGTTGTCTCTGTCCGCCCGAGAACTCGTGCGGATAGCGGTTGCGGGTGTTCGGATCGAGCTTCACCTCTTCCATCGCCCTGGCGGCGCGCCGGTCGCGTTCCGTCGAGGATAATGCCGGTTCGTGGACGAGGAGCCCCTCGGTGACGATCTCTCCCGCCGTCAGGCGCGGCGAGAGCGACCCGAACGGATCCTGCAGCACGATCTGCATGTGGCGGCGCAGCGGCCGCATCGTCCTGGCATCGAGCTCGGAAATGTCCTTGGCGGTAAAGCGGATGATGCCTTCGGCGGGCAGCAGCCGCAGCAGCGCTCGTGCCAGCGTCGATTTTCCCGACCCGGACTCGCCGACGATGCCGATGGTCTGGCCGCGCTTCAGGGTCAGGCTGACGTCGTCGACGGCCCGGAAGGCGAATTGCGGCGCCGAGATCAATCCTCCGCCCACGGAGAAGAACACCGAGACGCGCCGCGCTTCGAGGATGAGCGGGGCGCCGCGCGGCGGCGGCTCCTTGCGGCCCTCGGGCTCGGCGGCGAGCAGCATCCGGGTGTAGGGGTGCTTCGCCGACTTGAAGATGGCGGCCGTCTTGCCTTCCTCGACGATCTCCCCCTGCTGCATGACGTAGACGCGGTCGGCGATCCGGCGGACGATGCCGAGGTCGTGCGTGATGAAGACGAGCCCCATGCCGAGGCGCTTCTGCAGGTCGGCGAGGAGCGTTAGGATTTCGGCCTGGATCGTCACGTCGAGCGCCGTCGTCGGCTCGTCGGCGATCAGCAGGTCGGGATTGTTGGCGATCGCCATGGCGATCATCACCCTCTGCCTTTGCCCGCCCGACAGCTCGTACGGATAGGACGCCAGCCGCCGCTCGGGCTCGGGAATCTTGACGAGCCTCAGAAGTTCGAGCGTTTTCTCCCGCGCATCGGCGACGCTCGCCTTCTGGTGATGGATGATGGGCTCCGCGATCTGGCTGCCGATCGTGTAGAGCGGATCGAGGGACGTCATCGGCTCCTGGAAGATCATCGTGATCTTCCTGCCCCGAACCTCGTTGAGTTCGGCCGCCGTCAAATCGAGAAGGTTGGTGCCGCGATAGTTCGCTTCGCCCGTCGCCTCGCCGTTCGAAGCGAGGAGCCCCATGGTGGCCATCATCATCTGGCTCTTGCCCGATCCGGATTCTCCGACGATCGCGACGGTTTCTCCCGCCCGCACCTGGAGACTGGCGTTGCGAACCGCCTCGACGATGCCGTCATGGGTATGGAAGCGGACGCTGAGATCCTTCACTTCGAAGATGGCGGGTTTCGCCATGGCTTCACCGGTCCTGCGGGTCGAGCGCGTCGCGCAGCCCGTCGCCGATGAAATTGAGCGCGAACAGCGTCGTCGTCAGGAAGAAGGATGGAAAGATCAGGAGCCAGGTCGCGGTCCCGATGTTCTTCGCACCCTGCGCGATGAGCACGCCCCAGCTCGACATCGGCTCCTGGACTCCCAGTCCGAGGAAGGACAGGAAGCTCTCGAGAATGATCACCTGCGGCACCAGCAGCGTCATGTAGACGACTACCGGCCCCAGCGTGTTGGGAACGACGTGGCGCCACAGGATTCCGGCCTGGCTGACGCCGAGCGCCTCCGCCGCCTGCACGTATTCGCGCCGTTTGATCGACAGCGTCTGCCCACGGACGATGCGCGCCATGTCGAGCCACAACACTGCGCCGACGGCGAGAAACATGAACACGAAGTTTCGTCCGAAGAAGACGACAAGCATGATGACGAAGAATATGAAAGGCAGCGAATAGAGTATATCGACGACGCGCATCATGATCTCGTCGGTCCGCCCCCCGACGAACCCCGACGTCGCGCCGTAGAGGACGCCGATGAAGGCGGCCACCAGGCCGGCCAGAAGTCCGATCGCCAGCGACACGCGTCCGGCGATGAGCGTGCGCGTGAAGAGGTCCCTGCCGATGTTGTCGGTGCCGAAGAGAAATCGCTTCCGTTCGACCTGTGTGCTCATGGTCAGCGTCAGTCCGTCCGCCGATTTCGATTCCACCTTGGCGTCGCGGAACACGCTCGACCGGTCGAGATAGCGCACGATCCGTTCGTCCACGGGACGCGCCGCCGAGACTGTCACATGGAGGCGGTCGCCCTCCTCCCGCCATCGTTCGATCTCCACCCTGGCTCGCTGCATGGCGTTCTGGAGAGCCGGTTCGATCATCTCGGCTGGCGGATACTCCTGGAAACTGGGCGGAATTCGCACGTATTCCTGGTAGATCGTCGAGAAGCCGTGCGGCGAGAACCACGGCCCGGCCACGCAGGCGAGCGTCATGAGCACGAGGTACACGGCGCTGACGACGGCCGCCCGGTTTGCCTTGAGCCGCCGCCATGCGTCGAGCCATAGCGACCGCCCTTTCATCGCTGTCGGCAGGGCGAGGTCAGTCATAGCGGACCCGCGGATCGATCACCGCGTAGAGCAGGTCGACGATGAGGTTGAAGATGATGATGAAGACGGCGATCACCACCACGGTGCCGAGAACCAGCGTGTAGTCGCGGTTGAGGGCCGCCTCGACGAAATAGCGTCCGACGCCCGGAATGGAGAATATCGTTTCGACGATGATCGAGCCGGTCAGCAGCGCTGCCGCAGCCGGCCCCGCGTACGAGACGATCGGCAGCAGCGCACCGCGCATGGCGTGCCGGACGACTACCGACATGGCTGGCAGGCCGAGCGACCGCGCCGTCCGTACGTGATCGGATCGCATCGCCTCGATCATCGAGCCGCGCATGAGGCGGGCCACGATGGCGATCTGCGGCAGCGCGAGAGTCAGCGCCGGCATGATCTTGCTTGCCAGGCTGCCGTCGTTCCAGCCGCCCACCGGCAGCAGCCTCAGCCACAGGCCGAACGTCAGCTGCAGCAGCGGCGCGATGACGAATGTCGGGATGGTGCTTCCCGCCGTTGCCACGGCGATCACGAGGTAGTCGACCGACCGGTTCTGCCTGAGTGCCGCGATGGTCCCGAGAAGCCCGCCGATGAGGAGCGCCATCATCAGCGCCGTCGCCCCGAGCTGTATCGAGATCGGCAGTCCGGCCTTGAACAGCTCCGCGACGGTGAAATCCGGAAGAGTGTAGCTCGGCCCCAGATTGCCGTGCAGGAGATCGTTGAGATAGTAGAGATATTGCCGCCACAGCGGCTCGTCGAGGCTGTACTGCCGTTCGAGGTTGGCCTTTATGGTCGGATGGAGGCCGCGTTCCTGGTTGAAGGGACCGCCCGGCGCCACCCGCATCAGAAAAAAGCTGATCGTGACAATCAGAAAGAGTGTCGGAAGAGCCGTCAGGAATCGCCGCAAGGCATAGCGCAGCATTCGTCGCCCCACAAAATCGACCGGCCTCTGCTCTAGGCAGAGGCCGGGCACTTCATTTCGTTACATCGTCTTCTGGATGAAGCGCGTGGGATGGACATCCATCACGTTGTCCTCGAACCCCTTCAGCTTCGGCGAGACGAGATTGTGGAAGGAGTAGAAGAGGAGCGGAATGTTCGGCGTATCGCGGATGTAGATCGCTTCCGCCTGCGACAGCAGCTTGGAACGCTTCGACGTGTCAGCCTCCGCCGACGCCTGCTTCATCAGCTCGTCATATTCCGGATTGCTGTAGAGCGCGTAGTTGTTGCCGTCGCCCGTGACCATGAGGCGCAGGAACGTCTCCGGGTCCTTGTAGTCCGCGATCCACGCGGCGCGTGCCACGTCGAAGTCGCCATGCTGCTCGAGCATGCCGTAGTGGGTCTTGGTGTCGGTGTTGACCATGCTCACCTCGACCCCCAGCGGCTTCAGCATGTCCTGGATGGCCACGGCGGTGTTCTTGTGGTTCTCCGACGTGTTGTAATGAATTTCCATCTTCAGGGGTTTCTCGGGCGTAATGCCGAGCTCCTCGAGGAGCTTGCGGGCTTCCTCTTCACGGTCAATCTGCGACATCTCCGAGTAGTCGGCGACGCTCGCCTCGTAGCCCTGGATGCCCGGCGGCACGAACGAATAGCCGGGGATCATGCTGTTTCCCCAGACCTTCTCGGCGATGAAGTCGCGGTCGATCGCCATGGAGATGGCGCGCCGGAGCTTCGGATTGTTCCACGGCTCCTTGTCTGTCTTGAACACGTAGTAGTAGTTGCCGAGATAGGGCTTGATGCGCACCTGGTCACCGAACTTAGCCTTGATATCGGCCAGCTGCTCGGTCGGCATGTCGTCGTTGGAATCGATCTCGCCGGCCTCGTAGCGTTTGAGCGCCGTCGAGCGGTCTTCCGTCGGGATGTAGTTGACGACGTCGATCTGCACGGTCGCGGCGTCCCAGAACTTCGGGTTCTTGACGAGCTTGATGTGATCGTTGGGAACGAACTCGGCGAGCGTGTAGGCGCCGTTCGACACGAGGTTGCCGGGCTTGATGAAATCGGCTCCCAGTTTCTCGATGCTGCCCTTGTGGACCGGATAGTTCGCCATGTGGGTCAGCATTTCGAGGAAATACGGGGTCGGCGACTTGAGCGAAATCTCGAGAGTCATGTCGTCGAGGGCCTTGACGCCGAGCTCATCCGGCTTCTTCTCGCCCTTGTTGATCTCTTCCGCGTTCTTGACCGGATAGAGCATGGCGGCGTATTCGGCCGCGGTCGCCGGATCCTGGAGGCGCTGGAAGGAGTAGACGAAGTCGTTCGCCGTCACCGGATCGCCGTTCGACCACACGGCGCCCTGGCGCATCTTGAAAGTGTAGACCGTCTTGTCGTCCGAGACGGTCCAGCTCTCCGCCGCTCCCGGGATGAGCTCGGCCTTGGCATCCTGCATCACCAGACCCTGGAACAGGTCGCGCAGGATGTGGTTCTCATAGGTCGTCGACGTCTTGTGCGGGTCGAGAGATTCCGGATCGGCTGAATTGCCGCGGTTGTACACGACCTCAGCGTTGGCGATGCCCGTGCTGACGAAAGCGAGGGCAAGACCGGCGATGAGGATACGCACGATCTGTTTCATGTGTATCTCCCTGTGAGTTTCATGATCGGGCCGCGCATGGTTTGTTTTCGTCGGCGCTGCCCGGACTATAGCACCCTCCGAAACTCAAGTCCTGCTTGAAAATCTTGGTCTTAGGTAGAATGCCGCCTGTCGCGGCCCGCCCGTATGCCACGGAGCGTGTAAAAGCCGCCGGGATGGCGTATGAAGGCCCGTCCCTGTTTGGCCCTGGGCGAAATACGGTTGGGACGGGTACGGACGGCCTGCAGCAATCACATGGTCGCGGAGAGCGCCCTTTGAACCTCGAGAGCGAATACAACATTCGCGCCCGCGTGACCGAACACCCGCGACACATCGCCCAGTGGGAACACGACGCTGCCGCCTTCCGCCGGACGGCGGTCGCCGATTACGACGTGGCCTATGGCGCCCGGCCTCGCAACCGCCTCGACATCTTTTGGTCCCGCAACGACGAGCGTTCGCCGGTCGCGTTGTTCATTCACGGCGGCTATTGGCGGTCCTTCGACAAGGGAATTTTCAGCCACCTGGCGCGCGGCCTGAACGAGCATGGCATCACCGTGGCGATCCCCTCCTACACGCTCTGCCCCGACGTCCGCGTCGGCGACATCATCGACGAGCTTCGCCAGGTCGTCATTTTTCTGCGCAACCGGCTGAAGCGACGGCTGTTCGTTTTCGGCCACTCCGCCGGCGGCCACCTCGCCGCTGCCATGCTCGCCACCAAGTGGGAGCTCTTCGGCATCCGCAGCGACATCGTCCCGGCGGCGGTCGCCATCAGCGGCGTGTTCGACCTCCGGCCGCTTCTTGCAACGTCGATCAACGGGGATCTCAGGCTTGAGGAGGGCACGGCCCGGGTCTGGAGCCCCCTCCTCTGGCCGACGCCGGCCGGTCGGCGGTTCGAGGCATGGGTCGGCCGCAAGGAGACGGAGGAATTCATCCGCCAGAGCCGGACCCTGGTTGCGGCCTGGGCCGGGGGCGGCGTCGATGCTTCCTATCTCGAGATGGGCGGCTATGATCATTTCACGGTGCTGAGCCCCCTGGCGGACGGGCGCAACGAATTTACCATGCGGCTGGCGTCTGTAGCGATTGCTACGCAATAACGCGGGGTTGGCCGCTCCGAACGGTTTGCCCCCGCCTCCCGTGGTGGTAGATTGGCGCCGATACCTGGAACCGAACCGATTTTCGCCCTGATGCCGAAGCCGACACCCCTTCTGGACCGCATCCACACCCCTGCCGACCTCCGCAGGCTCGAGCTCGCCCAGCTCAGGCAGCTTGCCGACGAGCTTCGCGCCGAGACGATCGACGCCGCCTCCGAGACGGGTGGCCATTTCGGGGCCGGGCTCGGCGTCATCGAGCTCACCATCGCTCTTCACTACGTCTTCGATACGCCGACCGACCGGCTCATCTGGGACGTCAGCCACCAGTCCTACCCCCACAAGATCCTGACCGGGCGTCGCGGCCGCATCCGGGAGATCCGCAAGCGCAACGGTCTCTATGGTTTCACGCGCCGCGAGGAAAGCGCTTACGACACCTTCGGGGCCGCGCACAGTTCCACTTCCATCTCGGCCGGTCTCGGAATTGCCACGGCGCGTGATCTTGCCGGCGGGAAACATCATGTGGTGACCGTGATCGGCGATGGCGCGATGAGCGCCGGCATGGCCTACGAGGCCATGAACAACGCCGGCGCCAGGGAATCCCGCATGATCGTGGTGCTGAACGACAACGGCATGTCGATCGCTCCCGCCGTCGGCGCACTGACCAACTACCTGTCGTGGCTGGTCTCGTCGCGGCCTTTCCTCTCGATCCGCGACATCGCCAAGCAGCTAGCCAAGCGCTTTCCGCGCGGCTTCCAGACCGCCGCCCGCCGGGCCGATGAATACGCACGCGGCATGATGCTCGGCGGCACCCTGTTCGAGGAGCTCGGCTTCTACTATGTCGGGCCCATCGATGGCCACAACATCGATACGCTCGTCCCGATTCTCCAGAACGTTCGCACCGCCGATAAGCTCGGGCCGATCCTCGTCCACGTCGTGACGGAGAAGGGCAAGGGACACCCCTTCGCCAAGGAGGACCGCGAGAAGTACCACGCCGTCAATGCCTTTGACGCCGAGTCCGGGGAGTTCCTCAAGGCGAAGGGCAACGCGCCAACCTACACCTCCGTCTTCTCGAAGGCGCTGCTGGATCTCGCCGAGAAGGATGAAAAGATCGTCGCCATCACCGCCGCGATGCCGTCCGGCACCGGGCTCGACAAGTTCCAGGAGCGGTTCCCCGACCGCACCTTCGACGTAGGCATCGCCGAGCAGCACGCCGTTACCTTCGCCGCCGGCCTGGCCGCCGAGGGCTACAAACCATTCGCCGCGATCTATTCGACCTTCCTCCAGCGCGCCTACGACCAGGTCGTCCACGACGTGGCGATCCAGCGTCTGCCGGTGCGGTTCGCCATCGACCGGGCGGGATTGGTCGGCCAGGATGGGCCAACCCACGCCGGAAGCTTCGACGTCGCATTCCTCGCCTGCCTGCCCGACATGGTGGTCATGGCGGCGGCGGACGAGGCGGAGCTCGTGCATATGGTCGCAACGGCGGCGGCGATCGACGACCGGCCCTCGGCGTTCCGCTATCCGCGCGGCGAAGGCATCGGCGTCGACCTGCCTGAGACCGGCGTGCCGCTTGCCATCGGCAAGGGCCGCATCGTGCGCGAGGGCACGCGCGTGGCCCTGCTCTCTTTCGGCGCCCGCCTGCATGAATGTCTGCGCGCCGCCGAGGATCTGGCCGGCCTGGGCCTCGATCCGACCGTGGCGGATGCGCGCTTCGCCAAGCCGCTCGACATCGACCTCGTGCGTCGGCTGGCACGCGACCACGAAGTTCTGATCACCATCGAGGAAGGCGCCATCGGCGGCTTCGGCTCCCACGTCCTGCATCAGCTCGCGGCCGACGACCTTCTTGGCCGCGTGAAGGTTCGCCCCATGTGTCTGCCCGACCGCTTCATCTCGCACGGTTCGCCGCGCGAGCAGTACGACGATGCCGGCCTCCACGCCCGCCACATCGTGGAGGAAGTCCTGATGGCGCTCGGCAAGGACGCAAGGCTCGCCTGGCAGCGCATCACGGCGTGACGCACGATCGCGCCAACTCCGGCCCCGGGATCCGCACGCTGGCGGTCCACGCCGGCGAAGCCGTCGATCCCGTGACCCGCGCCTCCTCCCCGAACCTGGTCATGTCGGCGACGTTTGCGCCCGATGGTCTGACCGGCTTCTCGGCCCGCAACCGCGGCGGCTATGAAGGCTTCGTCTACGCCCGCGTATCCAATCCGACCGTGCGCCAGCTGGAGGAGAAGCTTGCCGCGCTCGAAAATGCCGAGGCCGCGCTCGGCTTCGCCTCCGGCATGGCGGCGAGCCATGCCCTCCTGGCCGGACGGCTTTCGGCGGGCGATCACCTGGTGATCTCCGATGCGAACTACGTAGGCACCGCCGAGCTCGTCCGCGACAGTCTTCCGCGTTTCGGGATCGAGGTGAGCCTCGTCGACACCTCCGATCTCGACTCCGTCGACCGCGCCATCACGCCGCGCACCAAGATGGTCTGGATCGAGACGCCGGCCAATCCAATCATGCGCCTGTCCGACATCGCCGCCATCGCCGAGCTGGCCCATCGCCGCGGCGTCCGGGACGTGGCGGTCGATTCGACCTTCGCCTCTCCCATCGCCACGCGGCCCCTCGATCTCGGCGCCGACTTCGTGATCCATTCCCTGACGAAGTATATCGGCGGCCATGGCGACGCGATGGGCGGCGCCGTACTCGGCCGCAAATTCGATCTCGATGCCCTGAACCTCGAAGCGACGGTGCACTACGGCGGCGTCCTGTCGCCATTCAACGCCTGGCTCATCTTGAGAGGTGCGGCGACTCTGCCCCTGCGCATGCGGGCCCACGAGGAATCCGCCCTTTCGGTCGCGAAGTTTCTGGAAGGCCGCCGATCGGTCAAGCGCGTGCTCTATCCCGGCCTGCCGTCGCATCCGCAGCACGAGCTGGCGCGCCGGCAGATGCGCAACTTCGCCGGCATGATGGCCTTTCAGACCCACGAGGACGGCCGCGGCATCGCCGAGCGCATGGTCGAAAGGCTCGAAGTCATCCATCACGCCGTCTCCCTCGGTCATCACCGCAGCCTCGTCTACTGGATCCCCACCGCCGATCTCATGCGGTCGAGCTTCCGCCTGGAGGGCGAGGCGTTGCGCCGCTACGAGGCATTCGCGGGAACCGGCGTGTTTCGCCTGTCGGTCGGGATCGAGGACGCCGCCGATCTCTGCAACGACCTCGACCGGGTGCTCTAGGAGTTCGTCAGCGACTTCGTTCGCGATGACGCACCCGTGCGCTCCTGATAGGCCCGTTGCTGGCGATAGTAGCTGCGGATGCTGAGCGGGATCGAACCGAGATAGAGGATCGCGCAAACCGCGAGCATCTCCCAGGTGAAGGCGATGAGCATGGCGACGCTGAAGGCCGCGAACCCCAGGATCGGCAGCACGAGCTCCCTGCGTACCCGTTGGCCGAGGGCCTTCCCGGAGAACGTCGGCACGCGGCTGACCATCAGGACCGCCACGATTGCGATATAGGGCAGGATGTATTTGGCCGCCGCCTCGCCGCTTGGAATGAGTCCGAGGAAACCGAGATACATCGGCGCCATCGCCAGCCCGGCTCCCGCCGGCGCCGGAATACCCGTGAAGTAGCCGATGGTCCAGGCGGGTTTGTCGGGATCGTCGATGGACACGTTGAACCGGGCCAGACGCAGGGCGCAGCAGATGGCGAGCGCCAGCGCCACGATCCAGCCGAGATTGCGCAGCGCATGCAGCGACCACAGGTGAATGAGCACCGCCGGGGCCACGCCGAAATTCACGAAGTCGGTCAGCGAGTTCGAGCTCGGCTCCGAACCGGCTCGAGCCCTTGAGCAGTCTAGCCAGCCGGCCGTCCACCGCGTCGAGCGTGATCGCCAGGATGACCGCGCCGACGGCGAGCTCGTACCGCCCTTCGATGCCGAGGCGGATCGCAGTGATGCCGCTGCATAGGGCGAGCAGAGTGATGAAGTTCGGGAGCAGGAACCGCACGGGGATGCTCTTGAACCGCGGCAGGCGGTCGATGTCGTCCGCATGCGGGGGATCGAGATCGGGCGTCTTCATGGGCTCACCTGCCATTCAGGATCGGCGGAACGGTCGCTTGTTCTCGCCCGCAAGAAGATCGGCCAAAACCGTCTCCCCGGCAATGGCACGCTGGCCGACGGCTACGAAGCCCCGCTTACCCTCGGGAAGGTAGACGTCGACCCGGCTGCCGAAGCGGATGAGGCCGATGCGCTCGCCTGCCTGGACGTCGGTCCCCTCCCCGACGAACTTCACGATGCGGCGGGCGACGAGTCCGGCGATCTGGACGACACCGAGCTTCGCGCCGTCGGGTGCCTCGATGACGAAGGCCTGGCGCTCGTTGTCGGTGCTCGCCTTGTCGAGGTCGGCGCTGACGAATTTTCCCGGAACATAGATGACCCGCAGAATTCTGCCCTCGAGGGGGCTTCGATTCACATGCACATCGAAGACGTTCATGAAGATCGAGATGCGCTCCCTGACCCCGTCGCCGAACCCGAGCTCGGCCGGCGGCACGACGTCCTCGACGGCCGAGATGCGCCCGTCGGCGGGCGACACGACGAGACCCGGCCGCAGGGGCGTCACCCGCTCGGGATCACGGAAGAAATAGGCGCACCAGGCCGTCAGGACGAGTCCGATCCAGCCCAGCAGCTCGATGTCGAGCAGGAAAAATAGGATGGCGACGGCGAGAAAGATGGCGACGAACCGATAGCCTTCGCGATGCACCGGCACGAAAACGGATGTGATCGATTTAAGCACGTCGTATCCTGACCCTGAGAAGCTTCGAGGGACTAATCGATGTCCACGGTCTCGAGAACCGAGACTTCGTCTCGATCGTCCTTTTCGCCGTCTTCCCGGCTTTCCGCAAGCCTTTCGCGCACCTCGTCGACTTCCTTCTGGCGGCTCCACATGTCGGCATACATGCCGCGCCGGGCAAGAAGCGTTTCATGGGTGCCGCGCTCGACAATGCGGCCATCGTCGATGACGATGATCTCGTCGGCATCCACCACCGTCGACAGGCGATGCGCGATCACGATGGTCGTGCGTCCCCGGGCGATCGCCTTGAGCGCCGCCTGGATGCCGCGTTCGGTGCGGGAATCGAGCGCCGACGTCGCCTCGTCCAGGATGAGTATGGGCGGCCCCTTGAGGATCGTCCGGGCGATGGCGACCCGTTGCTTTTCACCACCCGACAGCTTCAGGCCGCGTTCGCCGACCAGCGTCGCATAGCCGGAGGGCAGGCCGGAGACGAAGTCGTGGATCTGTGCGAGCCCGGCAGCCGCGATGACCTCTTCTTCCGAGGCGGATGGCCGACCGTAGCGGATGTTGTAGGCGATGGTATCGTTGAAGAGGACGGTGTCCTGCGGCACCATGCCGATCGCCGCTCTCAGGGAATCCTGCTGCACCTTGGCGATGTCCTGCCCGTCGATCAGGATGCGCCCGCCCAGCGCATCGTAGAACCGGTAGATCAGTCTCGAGATCGTCGACTTGCCGGCCCCCGATGGACCGACGATCGCCACCGTGTGCCCCGGCTCCGCCCTGAACGACAGATCGCGCAGGATCGGCCGGCGCGTGTCGTAGGCGAACCGCACCTTGTCGAACACGATCTCGCCCTTGCCGACGCGCAGCGGCTGGGCACCCGGTACGTCTTCTACTTCCGGCACGACGCCGAGCAGGTCGAACATCTGCTCGATGTCGATGAGCCCCTGGCGGATGTCGCGATAGACCGAGCCGAGGAAATGCAGGGGCATGTAGAGCTGGATCATCATGGCGTTCACCATGACGAAATCGCCGACCGTCGCCCGTCCGCTGGCGACGCCGTAGGCCGACAACCCCATGATGGCGATGAGCCCCATGGAGAAGACGGCCGCCTGTCCGGCGTTCAGCACCGCAAGCGACGTCCAGGTCCGGACGGCGGCTTGCTCGTACTTGATCAGGGATCTGTCGAAGCGCGCCGCTTCGTGCTCCTCGTTTCCGAAGTATTTCACCGTCTCGTAGTTGAGGAGACTGTCGAGCGCCTTCGTGTTGGCGTCGTTGTCGGCGTCGTTCATGACCCGCCGGATGTTGATCCGCCATTCCGTCGCCCAGTAGGTGAAGCCTATGTAGAGGACGACGGTCGCGCCGATCGCCGCCACGTAGAGCCAGCCGAAGTTCCACCACAGGATGATGCCGACGAAGACGATCTCGACCACTGTCGGGAACGTGTTGAACAGCGAATAGCGCAGGATGGTGTCGACGCCCTTTGTGCCGCGCTCGATCACCCGGGACAGCTTGCCGGTGCGACGGTCGAGGTGGAAGCGGAGCGAGAGCTCGTGCAGGTGGCGGAAGGTGCGGATCGCGAGCTGCCGCACGGCATGCTGACCGACCTTGGCGAAGAACGCATCCCGAAGCTGCGCGAAGACGACCATCATGATCCGGCCGACCCCGTAGGCGACGACGAAGGCGACTGGCACGCTCACCGCGACCGTCGCGACGGCGGCGGCGGTCCCGGGCCGCGGCAGTGCGGTCAGGCCGTCGACGGCATATTTGAAGGCGAACGGCGTCCACACCGTGATGACCTTGGCCGCCACCAACGCCACGAGCGCCAGCACCACCCGGAGCTTGAGGTCCGGACGGCCCGGCGGCCAGAGATAGGGAAGCACCGCCTTGAGGGCGGCCATGTGCTCGCCCCTGCCGCGGTCATCCGCGGTGCCGGCATCAATGCTCAGTCGTCTCATCGGTCCAGTCGGCGTGAACGGAGCCCGCCAATGGACGTGCTCGGCTAACCCGATGTGGTGCTGCCGCTTTCGCTTTCCAAGGGCGCCCGCTGCTCGGGATCGATCTTCTCGGGCCCGCTGACTCCGGGCGTGGCGAAGATCTGTCCGGGATAGATCAGGTGCGGATTGCGGATCTGGTCTTTGTTGGCCTGGTAGATGATCGTGTACTGCACGCCCTGGCCGTAGATCACCCGCGAGATGCGCCACAGATTGTTGCCTGGCTGGATGACGACCCGGCCGTTGCGTGACGCAAGCTCGGTTGCGGTCTGTCCCGACGCGGCAGGGGCGGAGGATGCAACCGACTCCTGCGTCGCCGCCGGCTGGTCGGCGGGAGCGACGTCGGTGGCCGGTTCGCTCGCCGCAGCGGTCATGTCAGCCGCGGCGGGTTCAGGCGCTGCGGCGGGTTCGGGTGCTGCGGCGGGTTCAGGCAATTCGGCGACGGTCGGAGCGGCAGCCGACGATGGCGAAGATGGTTCTGCGGCAGCGGTATCCTGGGGCTGAACCGGTGCGGGTGCCGGTGCCGCCGTTTCGGTGCCGCTCACCGGGACGGAGGGTTCGGGTGTCGGCTCGGCCGAGGCCGTATCCGGGATCTCCGCTGGCGCCAGCTCCTCGCTCGTCACCGCCGCCGTCTCGGATGGCGGCGAGTTCGGCCGGCTGAGCGGGCTCCGCCGTTGCGGTTGGCACGGCGGTCGTACCCGCTACGGTGCTTGCCGCATCGGGTTCCGGTTCCTGAGGTTCGGATGCAGTGGTTGCAGCTGCGGTCTCGGTTTCGGCGGCCGGAGGCTCCGGCGCCGCCTGCGTCTCGCTCGCCGCTGGAGCCGACGGCTGCTCGGCTGTCGGCACCGGCTGGGTGGTGGACTGCACGAGCGCGGCCACCTGTTGTGGCTCGGCTCTAACGAACGGGAGCTCGATCCGCTGCGCCACCTTGGCGCTGTTGCCGAGCTGGTCGACCCGCAGCGTATGCGTCCCGGGTTGGATCTGGCTGCGTCCGGCGAAAGTCCAAGCGCCGGTCGCATCGACGTTCGCGTCGCCGACACTCTTGTTGTCGACATAGAGCCGCACGGAGCTGCCGGCCGGCGCGCTGCCGGAGAAGATGATGTCTCCCGCATCGTTGTAGTCGACGGTGTTGAGCGTCAGCGGCGTATCCGCGCTCTTGAGCGGAACGGTCGCCGACTCGCCGGTGGACGGAGTGGCCGCGGCGACTTCGACTTCCGCTCCTGCGGCGGGCGCCGCGCTTTGAGCTGTCTCCTGGCCGACTTCGGCGACCGGCGGCTTTTGAAGAACCTTCGATGCCTGGTTCGGGTCGTTGAGGACGACGAGCGCTTCGTCGCCGCCATGCTCGGGCACCTTCAGGGCGACCGACTGTTGCGATTGGACGGGATCCTCACTGGCCATTTCCATGCGCAGCGTGAGGTCGTGATCGCCGGCCGGAAGCGGTTCCTCGGGCACGAAGACCCAGGCGCCGCCGCTGTCGATCTTGGTGGTGCCGATGGGCTGGCCGTCGAGCATCACGGTCACGTCGGCACTCGGCAGGCCCCGTCCGGCCATCACCGCCGACCCGTCGGTCTCGACGCGGATCGTATCGAAGGTGGGAACCGAATCGTCTATCGCGGTTTCAGGACCGGCGGACGTTCCCGACGAAGGCGCGGTCGCGGCCTGCGGATCGATCGCGGCGAGCTCGGTCGGCTCGGTTTCGGGCGTTGACGGAGCCACGCTCGGGACCGGCGTCGCCGTGGTCGAGGTCTCTGCAGTGCCGACGGATGGAGCGGCGGCAGTGCCTGGTTCGGAAGCCGGCGCCACGATTCCGGTTGCCGCCGCCTGTTCGGGTGACCATTTGTCGTAGGTCACTCCAAGCAAAGCGGCGAGCGTCGCCACGGCCGCGCCGACGAAGATAACGAGAGGGTTCTGCATCACATGCCACCGGGATTTGGATTCATGGCCCGCTTCAGGCCCGGAATTCGATCACATAATCGCCGCGCCCGCATACAATAGTACCTAGCGTGCTGGCGGCAAACACGGCATTTACGAGTTGTTACACTTTTCTGGCCTGCTGATTCGGCCGTACTAAGCTCCCTCATACAGCAAATCCGCGTGTTAAGAAAACAAGGATATGGATGGTTTTAATGAAGTCGCAGCCAAACATCTGCGTCTATTGCGGCTCAGGCCCCGGCCTTGATCCGGCCTATGTCGAAGCGGCGCGGGTGCTCGGGCGCTCGCTGTCCGACCACGGCATCGGGCTCGTCTATGGCGGCGGGAGCAACGGCCTCATGGGCGAGGTGGCGCGGTCGGTCAAGAAACATGGCGGCCGGGTCACCGGCATCATTCCCGAGTTCCTGGGCTCGAAGGAGCGGATGTTCACCGAGGCCAACGAGCTTGTCGTCACGGCAACCATGCATGAGCGCAAGATGACCATGTTCGAGCGGTCTGACGGGTTCGTGGTCCTGCCGGGCGGGCTCGGCACCCTCGAGGAACTGTCGGAGATCGGCACCTGGGCCCAGCTCGACCGGCACAACAAGCCCATCATCCTCTGCAACATCGCCAACTACTGGCAGCCCCTCCTGTCGCTGTTCGACCACATGCGCCAGCAGCAGTTCATACGGCCGGGACTCGAGCTGAAGCTCGACGTGGTGGAGAATGCCGAGGATGCGGTGCCGCGCTTCCTCGAACGGTCGCGCACCGAGCCGCAGACCGTTCCCTTCAAGCCGATTCGGCAGCAGATGTAGAGCGCTCGAGCGCCTTGCGGGCCCGCTCCTCCGTGAGTGCCGCCCACGAAAAGATGGCAAGGCCGATCCAGATGAGCACGAACGACGCCCACCGCATGGGGTTCATCGGTTCGTGGAACAGGAACACCGCGGTCAGGAAGACCAGCGACGGCGAGATATACTGGAGCAGCCCCACCGTCGAGTAGCGGATGCGCCGCACCGCCACGGCGAACAGCATGAGGGTCGACGCCGTGAAAACCCCGAGGCCGACCAGCATGACGCTCTCGAGAGGTGTATCGAGGAAAGCCGCATCGCCGCTGCTCATCAGCCACAGGAGATAGGCGATGGCGAAAGGCGCGAGAAGCAGGACCTCGATGAGGAATCCCGGCACGGCCTCCACCGTCACTTTCTTTCGCAGGTAGCCGTAGAGGCAGAACGTCGCTGCGAGCGACAGGCCGAGCCAGGGGAAGGCGCCGACCGCGAATGTCTGCAGGACCACCGCCAGAACGACGAAGCCCAGCGCCACGGCCTGCGCCCGGTTGAACCGCTCGCCGAGAAACAGGAACCCGACGACCACGTTCATGAGCGGGTTCACATAGTAGCCGAGCGCGGCTTCCGCCGTCCGGCCCGCCTGGATGGCCCACACGTAGAACCCCCAGTTGAAGACGATGATCGCCGAGCAGACGAAGAGCGTCAGGACCGTGCGCCGCGACCGGAGCGCCGGCAGGAGCTCGTCCCTGCCCCCGATGACGAGCAGCACCGCGGCGGCGATCGGCAGGGACCACAGGCCGCGATGGACGGCGATCTCTCCCGGCGACACATGGTCGAGGAGCTTGATGTAGTACGCCATTCCGCCCCAGATCACATGCGCCACCACGAGGTAGAGCACGCCCTTCTGGGCCTCGGTCAGCCTGGCTGCGGATGGGTGTTCGGCGACGGCCATGGGCCGACTTTTAGCGGCGCGCGGCGGGAGCGCAAAGCGCCCGTCCATGCTCCTCCCGCATGGCAGGTCTCTCCTGGCCCTCAGGGCGCCGGGGCGCCGTCGCGGATCAGCTTGTAGATTATCGAATCGCTCAGGGCCTGGAAGGACGCATCGACGATGTTGGGCGAGACGCCGACCGTGAACCAGTGGGTTCCCTTCTGGTCGCGGCTTTCGATGAGGACCCGGGTCGTGGCTCCCGTACCGCCGTTGAGAATACGGACCTTGTAGTCGACCAGCGCCAGATCCGCGATGTATCCCTGGTACTTGCCGAGGTCCTTGCGCAGGGCGACGTCGAGCGCGTTGACCGGTCCGTTGCCCTCGCCGGCCGACAGGATGGTCTCGCCGTCCACCACCACCTTGACCACTGCCTCCGACACCGTGACGTGCTGGCCCAGCGCGTTGTGGCGCTTCTCGACCATGACCCTGTAGCTCTCGACGTCGAAATAGGCGGGGACCGAGCCGAGCGTCCGCCGCGCCAGGAGCTCGAAAGAGGCATCGGCACCCTCATAGGCGTAGCCCAGCCCCTCCCGGTCCTTGACTTCCCGCAGCAGGATGTCGAGCCGCGGGTCGTCCTTGGCTACATCGAGGCCGATGCGAGCGAGCTCCGTCACCAGGTTGGACTTGCCCGCCTGGTCGGAGACGAGAAGCCGGCGCCGGTTGCCGACGCTGGCCGGGGCGACGTGTTCGTAGGTCTCCGGGTCCTTCACGATGGCCGAGGCATGGATCCCGGCTTTGGTCGCGAACGCGCTCTCCCCCACATAGGGCGCCTGGCGCCGCGGCCGTTCGTTCAGGAGTTCGTCGAAGGCGTGCGACACATGTGTCAGCGTGGCGAGCTGCGCATCCGAAACGCCGATCTCGAACCGATCGCGGAAGGGCGCCTTCAGTTTCAGCGTCGGCAGGATCGAGACGAGATTGGCGTTCCCGCACCGCTCGCCGATCCCGTTGAGCGTGCCCTGGATCTGTCGCGCTCCGGCCATCACCGCCGCGAGCGAATTCGCCACCGCATGGTCGGTGTCGTTGTGGGCGTGGATGCCGAGATGATTGCCCGGCACGGTTTTCGCGACCTCCCGGACGATGGCTCCGACTTCGTTCGGGAGCGTCCCGCCGTTGGTGTCGCACAGCACCACCCATCGCGCCCCGCTGCGGTGGGCGGCATTGGCGCAGGCGACGGCGTACGCCGGGTTGGCCTTGTAGCCGTCGAAAAAATGTTCGCAATCGACCATAACTTCGCGTCCGGTCGCGACCGCCGCGGCGACCGACTGCCGGATGGCCTCGAGATTGTCCTCGTTGGTGGCGCCGAGCGCCACCCGCACGTGGAAGTCCCACGACTTGGCGACGAAGCAGATCGCCGGCGCCCGGGCTCGAAGCACGTCCTGCAGTCCCGCGTCGTTGGCGACCGACCGGCCGATGCGCTTCACCATGCCGAACGCAGTGAGTTTGGCATTGAGCTTGCGATCCTCGGCGAAGAGCGCCGTGTCGGTCGGATTGGCGCCCGGATATCCACCCTCGATGTAGTCGAGCCCGAGCTCGTCCAGCCATTTGAGGACGATGAGCTTGTCTTCGAGCGAGTAGTCGATGCCCGGCGTCTGCTGCCCGTCGCGCAGCGTCGTGTCGAAGAGATAGAGCCGCTCCTTCATCGCCGCACCTTCCAGCTCGTTCCGTCTCGGCTGTCCTTCAGCTCCACGCCTTCCGCAGCAAGCTCGTCGCGGATGCGGTCGCTTTCGGCCCAGTCGCGCGCCGCGCGCGCCTCGTTGCGCGCCTTGATGAGGTCGGCGATTCTGGCCTCGTCGATCGATGGGGACGGGTGCGGCCGTGCGAGCCGTTCGGGATCGCCCGAGAAACCGAGAAGCCTCAGCGATCCTGCGAGCCTTTGCGGCTCCCGTGAGCTGATGCATCTCGCTGATCGCCAGCGGCGTGTTGAGGTCGTCGGCCAACGCATCGAGAACCGCGTCCGGTGCCGTCGCTTTCGCAACCGTTCCTCCCGCCCTCTCGTAGAACTTCTCGAGCGTATCGAAGCTCTCCTCGAGGCCCTTGAGCGTCCAGTCGAGCGGTTGGCGGTAGTGGGTACGCAGCATGTTGAAGCGCACGACCTCGCCCGGCCAGTCCTTCAGGACCGCGTTGATGGTGATGAAGTTGCCCTCGCTCTTCGACATCTTCCGCCCCTCGACCTGGAGGAAGCCGTTGTGCATCCAGTATCGCGCCATGCGCGGCGTGCCGAAGGCGCAGCGGCTCTGGGCGATCTCGTTCTCGTGGTGCGGAAAGACGAGATCGATGCCCCCGCCGTGGATGTCGAACGTCTCGCCGAGCATCTTCCAGCTCATGGCCGAGCACTCGATGTGCCAGCCCGGCCGCCCCCTGCCCCACGGGCTGTCCCAGCCGGGAAGCTCGCCCGGCGAAGGCTTCCACAGGACGAAGTCCATGGCATCGCGCTTGTATGGCGCGACGTCGACACGGGCCCCGGCGATCATCTCGTCGAGCGGCCGGCCGGAAAGCCGGCCATAGTCCGCCATGCTCGGTACGTTGAAGAGGACGTGGCCCTCCGCCTCGTAGGCGTTGCCGCGCTCGATCAGCCGGCCGATGAGAGCGATCATCTCGGCCACCCATTCCGTGGCGCGCGGCTCGTGTGTCGGCGCGAGTACGCCGAGCGGCCGGATATCCTCGTGGAATTGAGCCAGCGTGCGTTCCGTCAGCTCGCGGATCGAAACCTTCTCCTCCGCCGCCCGCGCGTTGATCTTGTCGTCGATGTCGGTGATGTTGCGCACGTAGTCGACATGTGTCTCGCCGTAGACATGGCGCAGCAGGCGAAAGAGCACGTCGAACACGATCACCGGCCGGGCGTTTCCGATGTGGGCGTAGTCGTAGACCGTCGGCCCGCAGACATACATGCGCACCCGCGAGGCATCCTCCGGCTGGAAGATTTCCTTTTGTCTCGTCAGTGTGTTGTAGAGCTTCAGAGTCATGTCGTCCGTGGCCCTGCTGGCCCGGAGATCGCTTCAACTCACGAAGAAAGAAAAGCGGCCGCCAGCCAGCGTGGGAATGCTAGCTGATAATAATGATGCAGCTGCGGATTGCGGCTGCTCTGATGGCGGCGTTCGTCATGGCCGCGCACAATGACCGAGCCCTGTTGATCCGTCAAGGCTGCCCCCGCCGCATGGCAAACATGATGCTAAGGACCTGCCGTCCTTGGCGGAATTCCGCTAGCGTCGGGTTCGGACTGGACGGGGGATCGATGACGGGTTTCAGCCGTGCCGCGCTGTGGATGGCGCTCTGGATTCTGTGCACGCTGGGCCTGACCCTCGCGGCCCGCGAGCTGTCGCGCGAAATCCCGGTTATCGAGATCATGGCGCTCAGGACCTTCATCGGTGCCGCCGCCCTGGCGCCCTTTGTCCTCGGCAGCCGCGGCCGCATCTTCGCCAGCGAGCACCGTCCGGTTCATTTCCTGCGCAACTCGGTGCACTTCGCGGCCCAGTTCTTCTGGTTCCTGGCGGTCGCGCTCATTCCTCTCGCCGAGGTCGTGTCGATCGAGTTCACCATGCCCATCTGGACCGCGATCTTCGCCACCGTCCTTCTCGGCGAACGCCTGTCCCGCAACCGCATCCTGGCGATCGCCCTCGGATTCGCCGGCGTCCTGCTCATCCTGCGGCCGGGGATCGCCGCCATCCATCCGGGCGCCCTCGCCGCCCTCGCCTCCGCGCTGGGCTTCAGCCTGTCGGTGACCCTGGTGAAGAAGCTGACGGGCAGCGAGTCGACGCTCACCATCCTCGCCTACATGTTCTGGACCCAGGCGGTCTACGCGACAGCGGTGATCGTCTTGCTCGTCACCTTCCTGCCCCAAGTCTTCACGTGGGTTTGGCCGTCGCCCGCGCTTTATCCCTACGTCGTGCTTCTCGGCATCGTCGGCTCGGCGGGACACTACTGCCTCACCCGCGCCACCGCCTCCGTCGACGCCACCGTCATCGGCCCGCTCGATTTCCTGCGCGTTCCGCTCACCATCGCCATGGGATCGGCGCTCTATGGCGAGCCGCTCACCGTCTTTCTCGCGCTCGGCGCGGTCCTCATCCTCGTCGGCAATCTCATGAACCGCCGCCCGCCCTCGCCATGAAAACCCTGCCGTCGCGCCTGCAGGGATGGATCCTGATCGTTCTTTCCGCCGTTGCCTGGTCGACCGCCGGCTTCTTTACCCGCGCCGTCGATGCCGATGCCTGGACCCTCCTGTTCTGGCGCGGCGTCTTCGCAGGCCTCGCCATCATGGCGATGACGGTCGTGACCTACCGTGGCGAGACGATCGCCGCTTTCCGCAAGCTCGGCCTGGCCGGCTTGCTTCTGGCGGTGGTGTCGGCCGCCGGCATGGTGTGCTTCATCACCAGCCTGCGGCTGACGACGGTCGCCAACGTCTATGCCATCTATGCGACGGCGCCGTTCGTCACCGCGGCCTGCGCCTATCTCATCCTCGGCGAGCGCCCGTCGCGCACCACCCTCCTCGCCAGCGCCGTCGCCATGGCCGGCGTGCTGATCACCCTCGACCCGGCCGACCTCGGCGGCGATTTCCTTGGCCAGCTTCTCGCCTTCGGGATGACGCTCTCCATGGCCTTGATGACCGTGATTCTGAGGTGGAAGAGCGACCTCCCCATGGTCCCGGCCCTCGGCCTGTCGGCGTGGCTTGCGACGCTCGTCTGCTGGTTCTTCTGCGAGCCGCTGGCGATCCCGGCGTCCGACATCGGCATCCTGGCGCTGTTCGGCGTCGTCAACAGCGCCGTCGGCCTGGCGCTCTTCGGCTGGGGCTCGAGGCTCGCCCCCGCCGCCGAGGTGGCGTTGATCAGCCTGATCGACGTTCCGCTCGGGCCGTTCTGGGTATGGCTGCTCTTCGACGAGACGCCGGGAGCGTGGACGCTCGCCGGTGGCCTCGTCGTGCTCGCCGCAGTCGCATTCCACATCCTGGTCGAGATGAGGAATGCCGCGCGACCGAGGTTCCCCGCCGAATGAGGCGACACGGCCATCGTGCCGGCACCCCCGGCCTGCGGAGGCGGACCTCCGTCTCCCGGGCGACGCCGCCTAGAAGCTGAGCTCGCCGCCGAATGAGGCCACCACCGCCTTGGTGCCGTCGCTGTCCAGCGTGCCCTTGAGCGCCAGCTTCCACGCGAGCTTGCTGTTCTTCGAGCGGTAGGTGGCGTTGGCGCCGACGATGACGCGGCCGACCTTCTTGTCGCCGTCGGCATCGAGCGTGACCGACTGTCCGAGCGAGGCGACCTCGCCCACCATTTCCTTGCTCGAGGCATAGCGGCCCTCGACCCCGACATAGGGCTCGATTGTGAGCCGGTCGTTCACCCGGTAAGGCAGCGCGAGCGTCGCGCCGACGCCGGCGAGATGGACGGTGCGCTTGTCGACCGAGAGGTCGGAGGAGGAGCCCTCCTCCTCGTAGTCGCCGACGAAGAGCGCCGCGTACCGGCCGGCGAGCCTGAGCTCCGCCGCTCCGAGCGACGTCTTGAGCGACAGCTCCGGCGACACGAAGCCGGCCGAATAGTCGGCCTCCGCCGTCTCCGACCCCGACGCCGAGGTGTTGTCGATGATCGTGCGCTCGGACTGGTACCAGGCGCCGCCGGCGAGGACCGTGAGGCCGAGGATGCTGTCGGCGCCGACCTCGCGGCCGGCATAGACGCCGCCGAAGAGCGTCTGCCAGTCGATGTCGACGCTCGAGGAGCTGGCGGTGCCCGTCGTGCTGGCGATCAGCACGCCGGCCCGCGTCCTCGCGTCGATGTTGCCGTCGATGCCGGCGACGAGCCCGCCGAGGCCGTGCTGGAAGGCGGCGATGTCGTCGTATGCGGCCTGGTCGCGGTAGCTGCCGTAGGCGCGGGCCCATGCCACCGGCTCCCGCCAGGAGGTGCCGCCGCCGGCCGGGGCGACCATCATGCCCTGGTCGGCCGCGACGTCGCCGATGGCATCGCGGCGCTTCAGCCGCCGGCTCACGGATTCGAAGACGGGCACGGTCGCGTCCTCGAGCAGCTCGTCGAGGATGGCGAAGCCGGTCGGGTCGACCGATGCGAAGGTGCAGCTCTTGGAGATGCCTTCGTCCACGTAGTACGTCGGCGTGCAGAAGACGTAGTCCTCGCCGCTGACGAAGAGAGGTTCGTAGCCCTTGTCCACGTCGATGGTGATGTTGGCGTTGAGGCCGTCGCCGAAGACGAAGGTGTTGTCCTCGTCGCCGACGAACACCCTGCCCTTGAGCGTCATGCCCTTCATGAAGTTGACCGTGTTGCCCGCGCCGGCGAGGTAGATGGCGTAGTCGGTGCCGCTGATAACGCCGTAGGTGGTGATCGATGGTGTTGGTCGGTGGCGTAGATGGCGGCCGTGTCCGCGTCCTTCGCCATGACGGTGGTGGCGGCGACCGACGGTGAGCTCGCTGTAGTCGTCGAGGTAGATCGCGTAGGCCTGGTCTCCCGACGTGGTGACGTTGCCGCTCACATAAATCCTGTTGGCGTCGGAGGCGGAGGTCGCGGGGCCGGAGTAGATGCCGATCGACGTCATCGCCGGCTCGGTCGATGTCGCCCGATGTGGTGACGGTAGTTGCGCACGCCGTTCAGCGAGATGCCGTAGGCGCCGGACTCGTTTGTCGTCAGCGTCCCCGCGTTGACGATCGTCGTGTCGTCGTATGCGAAGAGAGCGTGCGCGTCGATCGCCCGTCGTCGTGATGGTGGCTCCGTCGGCGATGTCGAGCTCGGTGAAATCGCCGAGGCGCATGCCATAGGAACTTGTTCCGTAAGTCGTGATGCTGTCGCCGTATAGCATGGTGATCTTGTTCGCGGTCGCCGCGTCCGTCGCATCGGCGGAGTAGACGCCGTAGGCGTCGTCGCCCTTGGTTGTGATCGCAGCCGACCTGCGAGACGGTGTTGCCGGTGCCGAAGAGGTCGATGCCGTGCGATGCCGTCGCCGGTGGTGCCGATGGTCGTGCTGGCATTGGCGATCGATCGTGTTGTCGAGCGCGTAGACGCCATAGGCGTTCTCGCCGTTGGTCTCGATGTGCCCGCCCGCCTCGACGACCAGGATGTTGTAGTTACCGAGGTAGACGCCATGCGCGTCAGTCGCCTTCGTCGTCGATCGAGCCGCCGTCCTCGACGTGATGGTGTTGGCGTCCGTTGCCGAGCTCACCGATGTCGGCCGAGATTCCATGTGAGTTGGCGGTTTTCGTCGTGATGCTGCCGGAATTCGAGATTGAGTTCGCAAGGCCTAGCAGCCGAATGCCGTAAGCCTCCGTGCCATACGTCACGATGTCACCGGTGTTGTCGATTTGTGCGTAGCTGTTGGCGCGAATGCCGTCCGCTCGCGCACCCTGGGTGCTGTCGCTGCTGCTGCCCGTCCTAATGCTGCCGGCAACTGCAGTCGTCGATGCGCCTTCGATCGTCAACTCCGTATAGTCCGACAAAATAGACGCCATGAGCCGCGGTCCCGGTCGTGATGATCGTGCCGCCTGCGCCGACAGTGACGTCGTTGTGGGACAAGCTATATCCCGATGCCACATTGATGCCGAAACCCCTCAATCCCGACGTGACAATGCTTCCCGAGTGGACGACGGAGTTGCCCGCTCCATAGACCTCGATGCCATCGGCGTCTCGCACCTGCGGTCGTGATCGTGCCTGCATGATCTATGGAGTTGTCATTATTGTCACTGACATCAATTCCATTGCTGAAATTATTCTCGGTGGTGATCGTTGCTCCAGAGGCAACGCTCAGCACGTCGGAGCCGCCCAACACAATGCCCGAAGAATAACTCGTCTTGGTTAGAATCCTCGCACTGTCCGTGAGAGTGATCGTGTTGCTGCCGCTGCTCGAAATCGCAGCGGAACCGGAGCGGGGGCCTGCCACGGTGATGTCGCCGGATTGAACGAGTGTCGACGAGGCGCCCAGCCTGATTCCACTACGCTTCGATCTTTATGCTGCCGGCATTCACGATCTGGACGTTGCGTGCCCGTATTGATCCCGTCGGACTCCTCGCCCTCGGTCGCGATCGACGTTCCTGATTCGAGTTCCAACTTGCCGTAATCGCCAAGATAGATGCCATGCCCAGTGGTAAAGGTCAGGCCAGCTGTCCGGATCGATCCCCCGTCCTTGACCAGGATGTTGACACCTTCGGCCACATTCGTTGCGTCCGCAGCGAACAGCCCCACTGCAACTGATTCAATTGCCCCTGCCACCTCGATGGTCGTGTGGGTGGCGGCGTCGATTCCATGGGCGGATTCGGTTTGTGCGGAAATGCTTGCCCCGCTCTCGACGAACAAGCTCGAATACTGGCCAAGATAGACACCGTGGGCCTGCGAGCCCGTCGTGGCGATCGTGCTCCCATCTTCGAGCGTGATGGTGTTACCCGTCGACGTTCCGTCATTCGAGTAGACGCCGTATGCGCTCTCGCCCTCCGTGCTGATGCTGCCCGAATGCGTGAGGGTGCTGCCGCTGCCATAGAGCGAGATGCCATAGGCTCCGTCGCCTTGCGTGGCGATGGCGCCGGCATTGGAAATCGTCGCGTTGTTTCGCGCGAGGATGCCGTGGGCGTCTTCGCCTGCCGTCGCGACGCTGGCGCCTACCGCGATACTGAGCGTGTCTGAGTTGCCGAGCACGATCGCTTCCGCACCCGTTCCTGTCGTGACGACCTTCGCCGCTTCCGCAAGCGTGATGGCGTTGCTGCCGCCTTTCGAGAAGATGCCGATTGCGTTGTCTGTGGTCGCCGTCAGCGTTCCCGATTGGGTGAGCGTGTTGCCCGTTCCATCGAGGTAGATGCCGACGTACTTCGTCGAGAGGGTGCCGGCGTTGGCGATCGTCGTGATGCCGTTGGCGTAGATGCCGGCCGACCGCGACCCCGTCGTCGTGATCGAGCTTCCGGCGACGGTCTCGAGGTTTCCGTATCTGCCGAGACTGATGCCGTGGGCGCTCTCATTCCCGCTCGTCTTGATGGACCCGCCGTCCGAGACCAGGACGCGCACCCGCTCGGCGACGCTCGTCGGCATTCGGCCGTGTAGATCGCCACGGTTTCCGTCGTCATCTTGCCGGCGATCTCGATCGTCGTGTTGATGGCGGCGTTGATGCCGTAGGAAGTGTCGCGCGTCGCCGAGATCGTGCCGTCGGCCCCGAGAGCGAGATCGCTGTATGCGCCGAGCGAGACGGCCGTGGAACCAATGCCGGTCGTCGAAACGGCCCCATGGATGTTGACCGTGTTCGGTGCCGTCGACGTTCCGCCCGTCGCCAAGATCGCATTCGTGTTGTTTGTCGTGATGGCGATCGACCCGTTGCTGGTCACCGTTCCGGTGCCGCCGTCGCTGACCGTCTGTGTGGTGGTCTCAGGCCCGTCGACCGTGAAACTCGTCTGGGCGGCGGCTTGAAGGGGAACGAGCGCCGAGCAGCCAAGGGCCAGGGCGCGCAGGGTCAACGCATGCAACTTCACGGTTACTCTCCAACTCACTCACAATCTGAGAGCGCGTTAGCAAACCCGTAACCCTGAGTCGATGCTGGCCGGTCGAATCAGCCTAAAATTGTCCCGATGTGGTAAAAAAACCAGGTAAATCAGTGTGTTAACGCACTCGAAGGCAGGCTTGGTGTTAACCGCTGGCGGCGGAAATTCCTAAAAGCGCAGCTCGCCGTCGAGCGAGGCAACGGCCGCCTTGGTGCCGTCGCTGTCGAGCGTCCCGCGCAGGTTCAGGCGCAGGGAGAGTGCTGCGTCCTTCGCCTGGTAGTCGGCCGCGGCGCCGGCGAAGAGGCGGCCGACCGTCTTGTCGCCGTCCGCATCGAGGCTGACAGACTGGCCGAGGGCGACGGCCTCGGCGGCGACGTCCGGGCTCGACGCGTAGCGGCCCTCGAGGCCGACATAGGGCTCGAGCGCCAGCGCCTCGTTGACGGCGTAGGGAATGGCGAGCGTGCCGCTCATCCCCGCCATGTGGATGGTCCGTGCGTCGACCGAGAGATCGGACGAGGAGCCGTCCTCCTCGTAATCGCCGACGAAGAGCGCGGCATAGCGCGCCGCCGCCTTCAGCGAGACGAAGGCGAGCCGCGACTGCAGGGACAGCTCGGGCGAGACGAATGCGGCGGTGTAGTCGGCCTCGGCCGTCTCGCGGCCCGTCGCCGACGTGTTGTCGATGATGGTGCGCTCGGAGTCGTACCACGCGCCGCCGGCGATCACCGTCAGGCCGAGCATGCCGACCTCTCCCACCTCGCGGCCGGCATAGAGGCCGGCATAGAGGCTCTGCCAGCCCGTGTCCTGGCTCGCCGAGGCGAGCTCGCCCGTCGTGGCGCCGATGAGCGCGCCGGCGCGCGTCGCGGCCCCGACCTTGCCGTCGATGCCGGTGACGAGGCCGCCCAGCGAATGCCGCGACGATCCGATGTCGCCCCATGCCTCCTGGTCGCGGTAGCTGCCGTAGGAGCGCGCCCACGCGACGGGCGCCCGCCCGATCTCGCCGCCCGCCGGCGCGACGAGCATGCCGTCGACCGTGGCGACGTCGGCGGCGCCCGAGGTGCGCCGCTTCAGCCGCCTGCCCACCGCCTCGAACACGGGGCCGGTGGCGTCGTCGAGCATCTCGTCGAGCATGGCGAAGCCGGTCGGGTCGGTGACCAGGATCGTGCAGCTTCCCCCGATGCCCGGCTCGACATAGTAGGTCGGGTCGCAGAGCAGGAAATCCTCGCCGCTGACATTGGTGGGCAGCACGCCCGAGACCGTGATGGTGGCGTTGAGGTCGTCGCCGAAGAAGAAGGTGTTGTCCGCATCGGCGACATAGACGTCGCCCACGAGCGTCATGCCCTGCATGAAGTTGACGGTGTCGCCGGTGCCCGCGAGATAGATCGCATACTGGTCGCCGGAGATCTTCCCGTGGGTCGTGATGGTGTTGCCGCCCGTCGAGTAGATGCCGACCGAGCCCGTTCCCGACGCTGTGATCGTTCCGTAGTTGGTGACCTCGTTGCCGGAACCGTCGAGGTCGATGCCGTCGGCGCCATCGCCGGAAGTTGTGATGGTGCCGGACGTCGAGATGGTGTTGCCGTTCCTGGCATAGATGCCATGCGCGCCTGCGCCCGAGGTGGTGATGGCGTCGCCCGACAGCATGTAGATCGTGTTGCCGCTCGCGGAATAGACACCGTAAGCGCGGTCGCCGCTCGTGGTGATGGCGCCGACCTTGGAGATCGTGTTGCCCGAACCGGCGAGGTTGATGCCGTGGGAGCTGACGCCTGACGTGGTGATGGTGGTGCTGGCGTTGGAGATCGTCGTGTTGCTGCCGGCGTAGACGCCGTAGGCATTCGTCGCCCGCCGTCGCGATATGCCCGCCCGCCTCGATAGAGAGGATGTTGAAGTCGCCGAGCCAGACGCCATAGGCCTCGTCCGCCTGCGTCGAAATCGACCCGCCCGAGCCGATGATGACGCTGCTGAGATCCGTCGCGGCGCCCGCCGAGGCGACATAGATGCCGTTTGAGCCTGCTCCCCGACGTATCGATGCTGCCCGAATGAGTGAGCGCGTTGCCGGTGCCGTATAAGCTAGATGCCGTAGGCTACCGTTCTGCCGTGGTCGCGATGTCGCCCGCGTTGTCGATTGTCGTGTTGTCTCTCGGCATAGATGCCATGCGCAACCTGCCCTCAGGAGGAGACTATGCAGTGCCGGTATCTTCAACATCGATCTGCCCATAGTCGCCGAGGTAGATGCCATAGGAGCTCAAACCCGTGGTCACGATGCTGTCACCGGCAAGCATGGCAATGGTCTTCGGCGTGCCGGCAGCGGTTGCATCGGCGGAATAGACACCGTAAGCGCGGTCGCCGCTCGTGGTGATGGCACCGACCTGGGAGATCGTGTTGCCCGAACCGTCGAGGGTGATGCCGTGGGAGCTGACGCCTGAGGTGGTGATGGTGGTGCTGGCGTTGTAGATCGTCGTGTTGCTGCCGGCCCAGACGCCGTAGGCATTCTCGCCCGCCGTCGCGACATGCCCGCCCGCCTCGATAGAGAGGATGCTGAAGTCGCCGAGCCAGACGCCATAGGCCTGGTCCGCCTGCGTCGAAATCGACCCGCCCGAGCCGATGATGACGCTGCTGAGATCCGTCGCGGCGCCCGCCGAGGCGACATAAATGCCATTTGAGTTGCTCCCCGACGTAGCGATGCTGCCCGAATGGGTGACCGCGTTGCCGGTGCCATTCAGGTAGATGCCGTTGGCAGAGTTTCCGGAGGTCGTGATGTCGCCGGCGTTGGCGATGGTGGTGTTGTCCTGGGCGTAGATGCCATGGGACGAGCTCTTGGTGGTCTCGATCTCCGATCCGTCCTCGAGTGTCAGGATGCTGTAGTCGCCGAGATAGATGCCGTAGCGCGGTCGCGCCTGAGCGTAGCGATGGAGCCGCCCGCCGAGAGGTTGATCCTATTCCCTTGAGCGAACCCACTTAGATTGAACGCATCTCCTGAATAGATGCCGATGCTGCCGTCACCTTCCGTGGTGATCGCGCCGGACGTTGTTACCGTGTTTCCATCGACGACGAGATAAATACCATGGGAAGTTTCGCCAGTTGTTTCAATGGTACCCGAATTTTCGATGGTATTCGGTCCGGCTCATCTCCATTCCGTGGGATTCAATGCCGCTCGTCGTGATCGTGCCGGAGTTCGCAAAGCTGGTAGCGCCGGCGCCCTCAACGCATGCCGGAAGCATAGTCTCCGCTCGTAGCAGATCGCACCGGACGTGACTACAGAAGCGCTACCGCTTGCAGCATAGATGCCGAGCGCTGCAGTTGCCCGTCGTGTCGATTGTTCCCGAATGGGTGAGGACGTTGTCTGATGCCGAGGAGTAGATCGCCGTAGGCTTCATCGCCCGAGCGTGGCGATGTCGCCGGCGTTGTCGATTGTCGTGTTGTTCTCCGCGGTGATGCCGTGCGCGCCTGCGCCGGAGGTGGCTATGCTGCCGGCGGCGGTGCCAGCCGTCGCGTCGGCGGCGTCGAGCGATCAGCTGCGCGTAGTCGCCGAGATAGATGCCGTAGGCGGTCGCGCCCGCCGTGATGATCTTGCCGCCCGCCTCGACTGGTGATGTCGTTGTAGGACGCGCTTGTGCCCGCCGCCGCGTAGATTCCGTGGCCGGCAGTCGCCGTCGGTCGAGATCGTGCCCGAATGGGTGACCGCGTTGCCGGTGCCGTTTAGGTAGATGCCGTTGGGCAGAGTTTCCGGAGGTCGTGATGTCGCCGGCGCTGGCGATGGTGGTGTTGTCCTGGGCGTAGATGCCGTAGGCACGAGCTGTTGGTGGTCTCGATGCTCCGGCGATGCCGTCGTCGCGTCGACGCGTCAGGTCAGTGCGCGTAGTCGCCGAGATAGATGCCGTAGCGCGGTCGCGCCTGACGTGGTGATGGAGCCGCCCGCCGAGAGGTTGATTCTATTCGGACGTTCGATTGAACCGCATCTCCAGAATAGATGCCGAAGCTGCCGTCACCTTCGGTGGTGATCGCGCCGGACGTTGTTATCGTATTTCCACCGGCGTTGAGATAAATTCCATGGGAAGTTTCGCCAGTTGTCGCAATGCTACCCGAATTCTCGATTGCGTTCCCCGTCGCGTCAATCTCCATTCCGTGGGATTCGAGTGCCGCTCGTCGTGATCGAGCCGGAGTTTGCAAAGGTGGAATCGCCGCCACCGTCATCCATGCCGGAAGCATAGTCTCCGCTCGTAGCGATCACACCGGATGTGATTACAGAAGCGTGACCGTTTTCAGCATAGATGCCGACGCTGTAACTACCCGTCGTGGCGATCGTTCCCGAATGGGTGAGGATGTTGCCGGTGCCGATGAGATTGATCCCATAGGCATCGTCGTTGGTGGTGGCGATGTCGCCGGCGTTGTCGATTGTCGTGTTGTTCGCCGCGGTGATTCCGTGCGCGCCAGCGCCGGAGGTGGCTATGCTGCCGGCGGCCGTGCCAGTTCACCGTGTCGGCGGCCGCGATCGTCAGAACTGCGCGTAGTCGCCGAGATAGATGCCGTAGGCGGTCGCGCCCGCTGTGATGATCTTGCCGCCCGCCTCGACTGTGATGTCGTTGTAGGACGCGCTGGTGCCCGCCGCCGCGTGGATGCCGTAGGCGCTGCTTCCCGCCGTGGAGATCGGTCCCGAGTGGATCAACACGTTGCCGGTGCCCGAGAGATCAATGCCGTAGGCATTGGAGCCGGACGTCGAAATGCTGCCGGAGTTGTCGATGAGGCTGTCGTTCGCGACGATGATGCCCTTGTGTCCCGAAGCAATGGCGCCGGCGTTGTCTATCGTCACGTTGCTTCCGGCGTTGATGCCGATCGCTCCGGCGGTGATCGTGGCATTCGCAGCGACGGACAAGTCGCCATAGTCGCCCAGGACGATGCCATCCAATCCTCATCGGTGACCGAGACGCTGGCTCCGTCCTCCAAGACGATCACGTTTCCGTCCGCGGCGCTCGTTCCATCCTCCGCGAAAATGCCGTCCGCGCCGATACCCGTCGTCGCAACATTTCCTGAAACGGTCAGAGTGTTGCCGGTGCCGTTTAGGTAAATGCCGTTGGCAGCGGAGCCGGACGTGGCGATGTCGCCGGCGTTGTCGATTGTCGTGTTGTTCTGCCGCGGTAGATGCCGTGCGCGCCAGCGCCGGAGGTTGTTATGCTGCCGGCGGCGGTGCCAGTCGTCGCGTCGGCGGCTTCGAGGATCAGCTGCGCGTAGTCGCCGAGATAGATGCCGTAGGCGGTCGCGCCCGCCGTGATGATCTGGCCGCCCGCCTCGATGACGATGTCGTTGTAGGACGAACTGGTGCCCGACGCCGCGAAGATGCCATGGCCGTCCTCACCGGACGTCGAGATCGATCCCGAATGCGTGATAAAGTTTCCAGATCCCGAGGTATAAATTGCTGTGACCGCATCTCCTTCCACAACAATAGTTCCCGAGTTGATCACGGAACTTGAGACATTCACACTGATCGCCGCGTCGTCGTTTCCGTCCACCAGGATGCTGCCCGAATTCGTGATAACATTATTGCTTCCTGCGGAGGTAATGCCACTGCCCCTGGTCGTGATGGTTCCCGAGTGGGTCACCGTGTTGGAGTCACCAGCCAAATAAATGCCATCTATTCCCGAGCGATAAGTGGTGATGTCGCCGGCATTGGTGATCCGGGTGTTGCTTAGGGCATAGATCCCATACGACCCGTCCCCTATGCTGCTGTCGGTGGAGTTGCCCGTGGTGATGCTGCCGGCCACCAGGCCGTTCACCGTGTCGGCGGCCGCGATCGTGAGCACCCCGTAGTCGCCAAGATAGATGCCGTAGGCGTTCTTGCCCGTCGTGATGATCCTGCCGCCCGCCTCGATGGCAATGGCGTTGTAGGACGAACTCGTTCCCGCCGCGGCGTAGATTCCGTAGCCGGTATCGCCGCCGGTGGTGATTGTCCCCGAATGGGTGAGCGTGTTGCCGGTGCCGCTTAAGTATATGCCGCTGGCAGAGTTTCCGGAGGTCGTGATGTCGCCCGCATTGTCGATTGTCGTGTTGTACGCCGCGCTGATGCCGTGCGCGCCTGCGCCGTAGGTGGCTATACTGCCGGCCGCGGTGCCAGCCGTCGCGTCGGCGCCGTCAATCGTCAGCTGCGCGTAGCCGAGATAGATGCCGTAGGCCGGTGCGAACCCGCCGTGATGATCTGCCCGCCCGCCTCGACGGTGATGTCGTTGTATGCCGTATTCGTACCTGGTTTGGCGTAGATGCCGTAGGCGCTTTCGCCATCTGTGGAGATTTTGCCTGCGTGGGAGAGCACATTGCCCGTTCCGGCGAAATTGACGCCGTAAGCACCGATGCCTGAGGTGACAATTTCGCCGATCGCGTCGACCGAGATTGTGTTGTTGTTCTCGATGCGGATACCGGCGGCATAGTCGCCGCCCGTCGTGATGGTTCCCGAATGGGTAGCTGTGGTGGAGCTTCCATCGAGATAGATACCATTCGCATTTTCGCCGGACGTAGTGATGTCGCCGGAGTTGTCAGTTGTCGTATTGGATCGGGCTTGGATGCCATAGAGCATCCGCTTCCGGTCGTGACGATGGCTCGCGCCGTCCTCGACGGTCAGTTTTCCATAGTCACCGAGATGGATACCTCCCGCCGATATTTGCGTGGTTGATATCGAGCCCGTCCCAGTGATGAGGATCTCTCCAGTGTGCAAATATGAGAATTCGTCCAGTGTTCAAAAATATGCCGTAATCGTCTGAACCGGTTGTGGCAATGTCGCCGGCGATCGTCATCGTGGTGTTTTTGAATGCTTGGATGGCAACGGCGCCACTCGACGTGACAGTGGCTGACTCTGCCTAGAAGGAAATCGCTGTATTCATTCAGGAAGATTGCGGAATTGTAAAAACCTGATGCCAGGATTGAGCCGTATACGTTGACGGTATTCCGGTTGTTTGCGGCGCCGAAGTCAGCTGCGTTATAGCGCGGCCGGTGCTGTCGATTTCGATTGCACCACCGGCCTCGACCGTTCCCGTGCCGCCATCAGTTACATTCTGGCCCGAGGTAACCGTTTCTCCGCTCGATACCGTGAAACTCTGCTGCGCCTGGGCAGCGTGAATAGGGATGAGGGCGGTGCAGCCGAGGGTCAGCGCGCGCAGGGTCAAGGATTTCAACTTCACGAAGAATCTCCCAAAGAGACACAATCTTCGAGAGCGCTAGCATCCCCTTAACCTTGAGTCTATATCGTCGCCTCTTCACAGCCCATGATTGCGCCGGCTGTTGCAGGAATGCCATGCCTGGAGCGTCTAACTCCCGGAAATGTCGATCCTTTCTCGCGTCTATGCCTGGAGGGCTACTCGGCGGCTTCGGTGGAGCCGAGCTCCTCCTCGTCTTCAAAGGACGTCTCGCGGCGCGGCCTGAGCGCCTGCTCCTCCTTCATCTCGTGCGCCACCAGGAAAGCGAGCTCGAGGGCCTGCGCGGCGTTGAGGCGGGGGTCGCAATAGGTGTGGTAGCGGTCCTTCAGGTCCTCCTCGGTCACCGCCTTGAGGCCGCCCGTGCACTCGGTGACGTTCTTTCCCGTCATCTCGACGTGGACGCCGCCGGCATGGGTGCCTTCCGCCTGGTGGATGTCCATGAAGCGGCGGACCTCCGTCATGACCTGGTCGAAGGCGCGCGTCTTGTAGCCGTTCGACGCCTTGATGGTGTTGCCGTGCATGGGGTCGCACGACCACACGACGCGGCTGCCCTCGCCCTTCACGGCGCGGATGAGCTGGGGGAGATGCTTCTCCACCTTGTCGTGGCCGAAGCGCCCGATGAGGGTGAGCCGCCCCGGCTCGTTCAAGGGGTTCAGGATCTCGATGAGCTTCAGGAGCTCGGCCGCCGTCAGCGTCGGGCCGCATTTGATGCCGATCGGGTTGCGGATGCCGCGGCAGTATTCGACATGGGCGCCGTCCGGCTGGCGCGTCCGGTCGCCGATCCACAGCATGTGGCCGGACGTGGCGTACCAGTCGCCGCTCGTCGAATCGACGCGCGTCATCGCCTGCTCGAAGCCGAGGAGCAGCGCCTCGTGGCTCGTGAAGAAATCGGTCGAGCGCAGCTGCGGCGCGGTGTCGGGGTTGATGCCGCAGGCGCGCATGAAGCCCAGCGCCTCGGTGATGCGGTCGGCGAGCGCCTGGTATTTCTCGTTGGCGGGGGAATCGCCGAGGAACCCGAGCGTCCAGCGATGGACGTGCTCGAGATTGGCGTAGCCGCCGCCCGCGAAGGCGCGGAGCAGGTTGAGCGTCGCGGCCGACTGGCGGTAGGCCATGATCTGCCGCTCGGGATCGGGCACGCGCGCCTCGGGCGTGAAGGCGATGTCGTTGACGATGTCGCCGCGATAGCTCGGCAGCTCCCTGCCCTCGATCTTCTCCATCGAGGAGGAGCGCGGCTTGGCGAACTGGCCGGCGATGCGGCCGACCTTTACCACCGGCTGGCCGCCGGCGAAGGTCAGGACCACCGCCATCTGCAGGAAGACGCGGAAGAAGTCGCGGATGTTGTCGGCCGAATGCTCCCCGAAGCTCTCGGCGCAATCGCCGCCCTGCAGCAGGAACGCCTTGCCCTCCGCCACGCGGGCGAGCTTGCGCTTGAGCTTGCGCGCCTCGCCGGCGAAGACGAGCGGCGGGAATCCCTTGAGCCGCTCCTCGACATGGGCGAGCCGGGCCGCGTCGGGAAAGTCGGGCGCCTGCAGGACGGGTCGCTGCCGCCAGCTCTCGGGTGCCCAATTCGTCGTCATGTCGCGATGCTCCAGGTCGAAACTGGGCGCTTATACACCCCGACCGGGGGCGTGGCCAGATTGGCGGAATTGGGTCTTCGGACGGCGGCTCGCGCTGGTTAACGAGCCGCTTCGAGCTCCAGGTGGCGCTTGAGGGCGAGTGCCGCCGAGGCATAGGCCTCCTGCCGGACGACGCTCCAGTAGCGCAGGTCGTCGAGCTTGATCGGCTGCCCCGTCATGGCGCAGCGCACGTAGTCGCCCTGGATGACCACCTGGTAGTCGCCGTCGAGATAACGCAGCCTCGCCTCGCGGCCCGGGGTGATGTTGGGTTCGTATCGGTTCATGGGTGAAGTCCTTAGCCGCTCTGCCGCCGCTTTTCCAGTTACAAGAGCGATCCTTGCCCGCCGCCACGTGGGGTCTTGCGCGGCGGCCGTCCGCTGTCGTTGCCGATCCGCGCCTCGACCGTTCCGTCGTGGAACTCGATGGCGACGTCGGCGCCGGGAAGCGCCGCGGCCCGGTCGGGAACGAGAACGGCATTCGCCGTGACGAGCGCGAAGCCGCGCTTCAGCACCGAGCGGTGCGACAGCGTGGCGAGGAGCTTCCCGACATTGGCAACGGAGCGGCGCTTGCCCTCGATGACCGCGGTCCGCGCCTGCACCAGCCGCTTGCCGTGGCGCTGGGCGTCGCGCATGAGGCGTTCGCTTTCTCGCCGCAGCACGTTCGGCGCAAGGCGCGCCGATGCCCGGTCGAAGTCGCTGCGGTGGTGCTTCGTATTGGCCCGCAGCGCGAGCTTGAGGCGGCCGCCGGCGCCGTCGAACCGCTGGCGGACGAATGCGAGAACTTCGTCGCGCCGCGGCAGCGCGCGCCCCGCCGCCGTCACCCGTGCCCGCCGCTCCTGCCCCAGCCGCTGCCAGCCCCGTCTCAGCCGCGCCGCCAGGCTCGCCACTTCGGCGATGAGGTCGACGCGCACCGGAACGGCGCATTCGGCCGCCGCCGTCGGCGTCGGGCAGCGGCGGTCGGCGGCAAGATCGAGCAGAGTCCAGTCGGTCTCGTGGCCCACGGCCGAGACGAGCGGGATGGCGCTGGCCGCCGCGGCCCTGACCACGATCTCCTCGTTGAAGCCCCACAGGTCCTCGATGCTGCCGCCGCCCCGCGCCACGATGATGATGTCCGGTCGCGGAATGGCGCCGTCGGGCTTGAGGGTGTTGAAGCCGCGGATCGCGGCGGCGACCTCGGCCGCGCATTGCTCGCCCTGGACCCTGACCGGCCACACCAGGACGCGGCGCGGGAAGCGGTCGGCGAGCCGGTGCAGGATGTCGCGGATGACGGCGCCGGTCGGCGAGGTGACGACGCCGATGACGGAAGGCAGGAAGGGCAGCGACCTTCTTGCGGCCCTCTTCGAAGAGCCCTTCGGCGGCGAGCCGCTTCTTGCGGTCCTCGAGCAGCGCCATCAGCGCGCCGACGCCGGCGGGCTCCAGCGTCTCGATGACGATCTGGTACTTCGACTGTCCGGGGAAGGTGCTGATCTTCCCGGCCACCACCACCTCGAGTCCCTGCTCGGGCTTGATCTTGAGTCGCGGCAGCGTCGTCTTCCACACCACCGCCGACAGGACCGAGCGATCGTCCTTGAGGTCGAGATAGACGTGGCCGGACCCGGGCCGCGACACGCGGCCGATCTCGCCCCGGACCCGCACGTAGCCGAACGATTCCTCGAGAGTCCGCTTCAGCGCGAAGGACAGCTCCGACACCGTGAATTCGGCGACGTTGCGCGGCGGCTCGTTCAGGAGCTCGCCGGTCTCGCGGTCGAAGGTCCAGTCGCTGGTCAAGGGTTGTTCCTCCTATCCCCCTCGTCTATCAGAACGGCGGGGGATTCGCATGAGAGCGATGTGAGGTCGAAGTGTCCGATGTCAACGTCCTGCTGATCGGCTCCGGCGGCCGCGAGCATGCCCTCGCCTGGAAGCTCGCCGCAAGCCCCCTGCTCGGCCGCCTCTATGCCGCCCCCGGCAACCCCGGCATCGCCGAGGAGGCGACGTGCGTGCCGCTCGATCCCGCCGATCATGCCTCTGTAGTCGAGTTCTGCCGGACGAACGCCATCGGGCTGGTCGTGGTCGGCCCCGAGCTGCCGCTCGTCGCCGGTCTCGTCGACGATCTCGAGGCTGCCGGCATCACCGCCTTCGGGCCTTCCAGGGCCGCCGCCAGGCTCGAGGCCTCGAAGGGCTTCACCAAGGACCTGTGCGCCCGCGCCGGCATTCCGACCGCAGCCTATGCACGCTTCACCTCCGCACCCGATGCGCTGCGCTATCTGGAAGGCCAGAAGGCGCCGATCGTCGTCAAGGCCGACGGTCTCGCCGCCGGCAAGGGCGTCACCGTCGCAGCGACCCTCGCCGATGCCGAGGCGGCCGTGTCCGACATCTTTTCAGGAAGGTTCGGTGCGGCGGGCGGCGAAGCCGTCATCGAGGAATATCTCGCCGGCGAGGAGGCGAGCTTCTTCGCCCTCGTCGACGGCGAGACCGTCCTGCCGCTCGCGACGGCCCAGGACCACAAGCGGGCCGGCGACGGCGATACCGGACAGAACACCGGCGGCATGGGCGCCTACTCGCCGGCCGCCGTCATGACGCAAGCGCGCATCGCCGAGACGATGGACCGCATCGTCCTTCCGACCGTCAAGGCCATGCGCGAGGCGGGCACGCCCTTTCGGGGCGTCCTCTATGCTGGTCTCATGTTGACGCCCGCCGGACCGCAGCTCATCGAGTACAACGTCCGCTTCGGCGATCCGGAGTGCCAGGTCCTCATGATGCGCCTCAAGGACGATCTCCTGACCCTGCTTCTTGCCGCCTCGACCGGCACGCTGAAATCGGTCTCCGCCCGCTGGCGGCCCGAGACGGCCTTGACCGTCGTCATGGCGGCGGCGGGCTACCCCGGCGCCTATCGCGACGGCGGCGAGATCCGCGGGATCTCCGAGGCCGAACGCGGCGAGGGCGTCAAGGTCTTCCATGCCGGCACGCGCCGCGACGGCGACCGCCTCGTTGCCGCCGGCGGCCGGGTGCTCGGCGTGACGGCGCTCGGCCGCGACGTCCGCGATGCGCAGGCGCGTGCCTATGTGGCGGTGTCGGGGATAGACTGGCCGCACGCCGCTTATCGGACCGATATCGGCTGGCGGGCCGTCGAACGCGAAGACGTCTAGGCGATCGATGGGACCTGCTCTTTTCCGCTGAGACCGACTACATTCGCACCATGGGCACGCTTTTCCCCGGCTTCACGGAACAACGCATCCAGGCGGGCGCGGCGGAAATCTTTTTGAGGTCCGGCGGCTCGGGTCCGCCGCTCCTTCTGATCCACGGCTTCCCGCAGACCCATGCCATGTGGCACCGGCTCGCGCCGGAGCTCGCCCGGCGGTACACCGTCGTCCTGCCTGACCTGCGCGGTTACGGCTACTCCTCCTGTCCGCCGAACGACGGCGCCAATCTCGCCTACGCCAAGCGCACCATGGGTGAGGATCTGTTCCATGTCATGCGCACGCTTGGTCATGAGCGGTTCGCCGTGGTGGGCCATGACCGCGGCGGCCGCGTCGCCTACCGCATGGCGCTCGACCGGCCCCGAAGCGTCACGGCCCTCTCGACGCTCGACATCGTGCCGACCTACGACATGTGGCGCGACTTCACGGTCGACTTCGCCATGGGCACCTACCACTGGCTTTTTCTCGCCCAGCCCCATCCCCTGCCCGAGATGCTGATCGAGCGCGCTCCGATCGCCTATCTCGACTACACGATCGCCCGCTGGTCGGGCACCGGGGATCTCAGTCCCTTCGACGAGCGCGCCCTCGCCGAATACCGGCTCCACTACGCCACGCCAGAGCATATCCACGCCACCTGCAACGACTACCGGGCCGGCCAGACCGTCGACGACGACCACGACCGTGCCGACCGCGAGGCGGGACGGAAGATTGCGGTACCTCTTCTCGCGCTGTGGGGCGAAGCGGGCATTCCGGCGAGCGCCAAGGACGTTCTGGAGATTTGGCGCCACTGGGCCCCCGACGTCAGGGGAACCGGTATTGCGAGCGGCCACTTCCTTGCCGAGGAGAACCCGCAGGCGACCCTCGCCGCCCTGCTTCCGTTCCTCGAGGACCACGCTGCCTGATGGCGGCCACGCCCGACAGGCAGGAGCTCTTTGCCGGTACCCAGCCGGTCTCGCCGCATCTCGCCTTCGACCTTGCGGCGCTCGAGTCCTATCTGCGCGCCGAGCTGCCGGGCTTCGTCGGCCCGATCGCAGCGACCCAGTTCAAGGGCGGTCAGTCCAATCCGACCTACGAGATCCGCTCGCCGTCGGGTCGCTACGTCTTGCGCCGCAAGCCGCCGGGAAAGCTCCTGCCGAGCGCCCATGCGGTCGATCGCGAGTTCCGCGTGCTCGGCGCTCTCCATCGCACCGGCTTCCCGGTCCCGACGCCCTATCTCCTCTGCAACGACGCATCGGTGATCGGAACGCCGTTCCACCTCACCGCCTTCGTGGACGGCCGGATCTTCTGGGAGCCGTCGGCGCCCGGCCTCGGCGAGTTCGACCGGCGCGCGCTCTTCGGCGCCCTCAATGCGACCATCGCCCGGCTTCATTCCATCGATTTCGCCTCCATCGGGCTAGGCGATTTCGGCAAGGGGAGCGACTATGTGCGCCGCCAGATCGGCCGCTGGTCGGAGCAGTATCGCGCCTCCATGACCGAGGCCGTTCCCGAGATGGATTCGCTCATCGACTGGCTTCCGACCGCGGTACCGGCTCAGGCCGAAGTGGCGCTCATTCACGGCGACTTCCGTCTCGACAACTGCATCGTTCATGCCGATCGGCCGGAGATCGCCGCCGTCCTCGACTGGGAGCTTTCGACCTTGGGCGATCCCATCGCCGATTTCACCTACCACCTGATGCAGTGGCACATGCCGCCCGGCGGCGGCGGCGTCGGCTCTCTCCTCGGCCGGGAGGCGGACCGGCCCGGCATCCCGACCATGGAGTCCTATGTCGAGGACTATTGCGCCCATCGCGGCCTCCCCGGCATCCCCGATCTCGCCATTTACCTCGCTTATAACTTCTTTCGCCTGGCCGCGATCTTTCAGGGCATTGTCGGCCGCTTGCGCGATGGAAGTGCCGCCAATGCCAATGCCGCCATGATGGTTCGCCAAGTGAGACCGATGGCCGAGACCGCATGGCGTTTCGCGCGCGAGGCGGGTGCATGAGCCCCCGCATCGGACTGGCGCTCGGCGGCGGCGGGGCGCGCGGCCTTGCCCACATCGCCATGCTCGAAGCCTTCGACGAGCTCGGCGTGAAGCCGCACCGCATGGCCGGCACCAGCATGGGCGCCCTCGTCGGCGCCGCCTACGCATCCGGCCTGACGGCAGCCGAGATTCGCGAACACGCCGAGATCGTCCTGAGCAACCGGGTGAAGCTCGCCCGCCGCCTCCTGTCCCGGTCCGACGCCAGCCTCGCCGCCCTGATCAGCTTCCAGGCGTTCGGACCCATGATGGTCAACGGCCTGCGGCTCACCCAGCTCTTCTTCCCCCCGGGCGTGCCCGAGCGCATCGAGCAGACGGAAATCAACTTCACCGTCTCGGCCACCGACTACTACGACCGCAAGGAGATCGTCCTCCACCGCGGACCGATGCGGGAGGTCGTCGCGGCGAGCATCGCAATCCCGGGCCTCATCGCCGCCCCTCGCATCAATGACCGCATGATCATCGACGGCGCCATGGTCAATCCGGTTCCCATCGATCACGTCTGCCGGCACGTCGATCTCACTGTCGCCATCGACGTGACGGGCGGCCCGATCGTCCGCCGCCGCCGCCGCGGGCCGTCCAACACCGAGCTCATCTTCGGCGCCACCCAGATCATGCAGCGCCAGATCTCCGTTCTGCGGCGCAAGGAGAACCCGGCCGACATCCACATCGAGCCTTCGGTCGATCAGTTCCGCGTGTTCGATTTCTTCAAGATCCGCGATATCCTCGCTGCCGCCCAGCCGGCGAAGGAGCGCCTCAAGCGCCAGCTCGCAGCCGCCCTGGAAGAAGCCTAGCCGCGCTCCCGGCGCTCCGCGAAGAACGCCCGGAGCATGGCCGCGGCTTCGGCTTCGCCGATTCCGCCGTAGACTTCTGGCCGGTGGTGGCAGGATTCCTGGTTGAAGAACCTGACCCCGTTTTCGACGGCCCCCATCTTCAAGTCGGGTGCGGCGAAGTAGAGCCGGCTCAATCGCGCGAAGGAAATGGCGGCCGCGCACATGGCGCACGGCTCGAGCGACACGTAGATGTGGCATCCCGGCAACCGCTCCGATCCCATCTCGGCGCAGGCCGCGCGGATGGCGAGCATCTCCGCATGGGCGGTCGGATCGTCGAGCTCGAGTGTCCGGTTGCCGGCCGCCGCCACGATGCGCCCGTCCGCGGAGGCGAGGACGGCACCGATCGGCACCTCGCCTCGCTTCGCCGCGTCCGCGGCCTCGGCGAGCGCCCGGCGCATGGCTTCGGGAAGTGTGTTCGGCATGGCCCGCATCAAGGCCTCGGTGATGCGCGCCGTCAAGATGCCTGCTAAGGAAACGGAATGAGCATGATCCTCAAGCCTCCGTCCCGGCCGGGCGACCGCATCGCCAAGGTCATGGCCCGCGCGGGGCTGTGCTCGCGCCGCGATGCGGAGAAGCTCATCGGCGAGGGCCGCGTCACGGTGAACGGCGCCCGCATTCTGTCGCCCGCCGTCAAGGTGCTCGCCGACGACGTCGTCGCGGTCGACGGCAACCCGCTCGCCGCGCGCCAGTCGACACGCCTCTGGCGCTACCACAAGCCGCCTGGCCTCGTGGTCAGCCACCGCGACCCCCAGGGGCGCCCGACCGTCTTTGCGAGCCTGCCTTCCCATCTTCCCCGCCTCGTCTCCGTTGGTCGCCTGGACATCAACAGCGAGGGGCTCCTTCTCCTGACCAACGACGGTGAGCTCGAACGACGGCTCGAGCTGCCGGCGACCGGCTGGACCCGTCGCTATCGGGTTCGGGCGCACGGCCGCACCGAGGAGGTCGCGCTCGCTCGCCTGCAGAAAGGCATCGTCATCGACGGCATCCGCTATGGCCCCATCCATGCGTCGATAGAGCGCCGCCAGGGTGCCAACCTGTGGCTCGATTTCGCGCTCACCGAGGGCAAGAACCGTGAAATCAAGCGGGTCTGCGACTTTCTCGGCCTCACGGTCAACCGCCTCATCCGCATTTCCTTCGGACCCTTTTCGCTGGGTGGACTGGAGCGCGGCGATCTCGAGGAGGTCTCGCCGCGCGTCCTCTGGGACCAGCTCGGCTCGCTCCATCCGGCTGCGGGCCAGCGAAAGTGAGAATCGTCGGCGGTACGCTCAAGGGCCGGACCCTGCACGGGCCTCCGAAGGAGGCCACGCGGCCCACTTCCGATCGGGTCCGCGAGGCGATATTCAACATCCTCGCCCATGGCGTGCCGGGATTCGCGCTCGAAGGATCGCGCGTCCTCGATCTCTTCGCAGGCACCGGCGCCATGGGTCTCGAAGCCCTGTCGCGCGGCGCCCGGTTCTGCCAGTTCGTCGAAGAGGCCCCCGCGGCGCGGGCGATCATCCGCCGCAATGCCGAGGAGCTGGGCCTGATCGGCCGGTGCAAGATCTGGCGCCGCGATGCGACGGCCCTCGGCCCTTGCGTCCCGCAACCTCCCTTCGACCTCGTGTTCGCCGATCCGCCTTACGGGAAGGGCCTCGGAGAAGCGGCCGCTTCCTCCATCGTCGCAGGCGGTTGGATGGAACCGGACGGCGTGTTCGTGCTCGAGGAAAGCGCCAAGGCCGCGGTCGCCCTGCCGTCGCAGCTGTGCCTCGTGGACGAGCGGGACTATGGCGAAACCCGGGTGCTGTTTCTGAAAACCGCCTAGCGGCGGCCGAACAGGCGCTCGATGTCCTTGAGCTTCAGCTCGATGTGGGTCGGCCGCCCATGGTTGCACTGGCCGGAATTGGGCGTCCGCTCCATGTCGCGCAGAAGCGCGTTCATCTCCTCGAGCTTGAGCCTCCGGCCGGCGCGGACCGAGTTGTGGCAGGCCATGGTAGCCAGCACCCTGTGGATCCTCGCCTCGACCGTCTCGCCCGGCGGCGTGCTGTCGAGATCGTCGACGACGTCGCACACGAGCTTCGTGATGTCCGCTCCGGCAAGTGGCGCGGGCACCTCGCGGACGAGGGCCGCTTGGGGGCCGAACGGCTCGACCACCAACCCGAGCTCGGCGAGGAAGGCGCTCTCGCCCGCCAGCCTTTCGACCGCTACGGCATCGAGGTCGACGACGGCAGGAACAAGCAAGGGCTGCGTTGCGACTCCCCTCATGGCCTGCTGCGCCTTGAGGCTTTCATAGACGATGCGCTCATGGGCGGCGTGCTGGTCGATGATCGCCAGCCCGTCGGCGGTCTCCGCGACGATGTAGGTGTCGTGTAGCTGCCCGCGCGCCGCGCCGAGCGGGCTCGTCGGTTCTGGCGGCGCCAATGGCGGAACCGGATCCTCCGCGAAGCCGGCGACGGCCGGCGGCCGTTGCGCCTCGAACGCCATGTTGCGCTGGAAGGCGGGGGCCGGATGCGGACGAAACGCCGAGCCGAGACGCTCCTCGACGGTCGACGCGCTGCGCCGGCCGGCGGGTGCGATGGCATTGCGGATCGCTCCGACGACCAGGCTCCTGAGCCGCCCGGGATCCCGGAAGCGGACCTCGGCCTTGGTCGGATGGACGTTGACGTCGACCTCGTGAGCGGGACAGCCGATATGAAGCGCCACGACTGGAAACCGGCCGCGCGTCAGCACGTCGGCATAGGCGCCGCGGATGGCGCCCTGGATCAGCCGGTCGCGAACCGGCCGGCCGTTCACCGTGACGAATTGCATGTTGGATTGAGCGCGGTGGTAGGTGGGGAGGCCGGCGAAACCTGTGATTTCGAACTCGCCCTGCGACGCCGAAAGCGGCGCGGCATTGGCGATGAACTCCTCGCCGACGAGGCGCTGCAGGCGATCGCGCCACCCGTCCGCCCCGGCGGCCGACTGCCGAAGGACGAAGACCTCACGGGCTTCCGTGACGAACGAGAAGGCGATGCGGGGATGGGCGAGTGCCAGGCGTCGGACCGTATCGATCGCCTCGGCGGTTTCGGACCTTTCGGACCGCAGGAACTTCAATCGCGCCGGCACGGCATAGAAAAGGTCCCGCACTTCCACGACCGTCCCCGAACGTCCGAGCGCCGCCGGCTTGACGGTTCCCTTCCCGCCGCCCTCGACGTCGAGCGAAAACGCCTCCCCTGCTCCCCGCGCGCGCGAGACGATCCGCATGCGCGAGACGGCGGCGATCGACGGAAGCGCCTCGCCGCGGAACCCCAGCGTCGCGATATGGACGAGATCGTCGTCGGCGATCTTCGAGGTCGCATGGCGCTCGATGGCGAGTTCGATGTCCGAAGGCGCCATTCCATCGCCGTCGTCGCTGACCCGCATGAACGTCCGCCCGCCGTCGCGGAACACCACCTCGACGGACTGCGCTCCGGCATCGATGGCGTTCTCGACCAGCTCCTTGACGACGTTCGCCGGCCGCTCGATGACCTCGCCCGCCGCGATGCGGTTGATCGTTCCCTCGGGCAGGCGCCTGATCTGAGATGTCATCTTGGCCTCGATACCGAAGCCGTCAGGGTGCGAGGCCCTCCGGCTTCCCCACTACGGTGACGATCAGCCGCCCGGAGTCAATCAGGCGCTTCGCCACCCGGCGGATATCCGCAATGGAGAGCGCCGCGATGAGGGTTTCGCGCCTCGTGATGTAGTCGATCCCGAGGTTCTGCTCCTGCAGACCGACCAGCAGGTCGGCGATGCCGTCGCTGGTATCGAATCGCAGAGCATAGGAGCCGAGGACGTAGGTCTTGGAGTCGTCCAGTTCCTGGCGGGTGGGCCCTTCGGCGGCGAAGCGGGCGAGTTCGTGCCGGATGAGTTCGATGGTTTCGCCGACGCGCTCGTTGCGGGTCGCCGCGCTCCCGATGAAGATGGCTCCGTGATCGAACGGAAGAAGTTCGGTGGTGATCGAGTAGGTCAGGCCGCGCCGTTCCCTGATCTCGTCGGTCAGGCGCGAGCCGAAGCCCGATCCCCCCAGCATGTCGTTCATCACATAGCCGGCCATGTAGTCGGGATCGCCTCGCTTGAGACCGGGTCCGCCGAACTGGATGATGCCCTGCGGGATGTCGCGCTCGATGACCTCGAGACTCGGCCCCGCAGTCACCTGCGCTTCCGGCACCGAGACGCGGTGCCCGCTCGCCGGCAGGCCGCCGAACGTCGCATCGAGGAGACGCCCGAGCGTCGGACCGTCGATGTCGCCGACCACCGCTACGGTGAGCGTGTCGCGGACCAGCAGGTCGCGCGCCAGGCTCCTGAGGTCGGCCGCCTGGATCGCGGCCACGCCCGCTTCCGTGCCCCGCGAGGTCCTTCCATAGGGATGAGATCCGAACGCCTTCTTTCGCCACGCCTGGAAGGCGATCTGTTCCGGTTCCTGCTCGTCGTCGCTGAGGCCGAGGATGATCTGGCCGCGAACCCGTTCGAGTGGCTCGGCATCGAAGCGCGGCGCCGTCAGTGCAGACCCGAGCAGTTCGAAGGATGCATCGCGCGTTTCCGTCAGCGTGCGGAAGCTGCCCGCGAACCGGTCCGGCTGGGCTTCGAATGACATGCGCATCGAAAGGTCGTCGCGCCGGTCGCGGAAGCTCTCGGAATCGAGATCGCCGGCGCCCTCGTCCATCATCGAGGCGAGGAAGTTCGCAAGCCCCTCCCTGCCGGCTGGGTCGGCTGCGCCGCCGCCTCCGAAGGAGAAGCTCATGGCGATGAGGGGAACCGTGTGGTCCTCGACGACCCAGGCCTTGATGCCGCCCGGGCTCGTGACCTCCCGCACCGTGAACGCCTGTGCCGTGCCGGTGGTGACCGGCAGGGCGGCGACGAATGCCAGCACCGCCAGAACGTTAAACATACGCGTCTTCATGCGGGACTCACGGATCGGAAGATGGAGGAGGTCTGATGATGCCGGTGACCGACCTCTCGGGTTTCAGGAATTTGCGCGCGACGGTCTGGATGTCCTCGATCGTGACGGCCCCGATGCGGTCGCCCCAGTTCAGCACGTCATCCGTCGTCGAGCCGGTCGTCAGGGCCTCGCCGAAGAGACGGGCGAGCTGCGACTGGCTGTCGAGAGCGTAGATCGCGCCGGCCTGAAGGCGCTTTTTCGCGCGGTCGAGCTCGACTGCCTTGATGCCGTTTTTGACGACGTCCGACAGCACGTGATCGAGGACCGACTCGATCCGCGCCATGTCGCTGCTCTGCCCCGCCGCCGCGTAGACGACGAGCTTGCCGCTGTCGCGCGAATCGCCCGTGAAGAATGCCCCCGCCTCCTGCGCGATGCGATCCTCGATGACGAGCCGGCGCGACAGCCTCGACGTGGCGCTGCCGCCGAGGACGTCGGCGAGGACGTCGAGCGCCGGGCCCTCGCGGGCCTGCGCCGTGGAGTAGCTCGGAGTGAGGTAACTGCGCTGCAGGAGGTCGATCGCGACCCGCGGATCGGCCATCTCAACCCGTCGTGAGGCGATCGGCTCCGGCTCTTCGGGCCGTCGGCGATCATGCGGGTCCGCCGTGTTGGCGAGGACGCCGTAGTACTTTTCGGCGAGCGTTTTGACCCTGGAAGGCTTGACGTCGCCTGCGACGATGACGATGGCGTTTCGCGGCGTGTAGTGGGAGCGGTAGAACGCCATCGCGTCGTCGCGCGTCAGCTTGGCGACCTCCGCCATCCAGCCGATGACCGGCTTGCCGTACGGATGCGCGGCAAAGAGCGCGGCGTCCATCTGTTCGACGAGCAGGCTCGTCGGATCGTTGTCAGTTCCCGAGCGGCGCTCCTCCTCGACGACCGCAAGCTCGGTGATGACGTCTTCTTCCTTCAGGACGAGATTGGCCATGCGGTCTGCCTCGAGCTCCATCGCGAGTTCGAGCTTGTCGCGCTTCAGCCGCTGGAAGTAGGCGGTGTAGTCGTGGGTGGTAAAGGCATTCTCTTCCCCGCCGCTGCGCCGGATGAGGCGCGAGAATTCGCCGGTCGGGTGCTTCGGCGTTCCCTTGTACATCAGGTGCTCGAGGAAATGCGCGATTCCCGCCTGTCCCAGGGGCTCATCCGCGGCTCCGACCTTGTACCAGACCATGTGCGTGACGACCGGCGCCCGGCTGTCCGGCACGACGATGACCCGGAGGCCGTTGGCGAGCGTGAAGGATTCGACCTTGACCTTGAGCGCCGCGGCGGGTGCCGGCGGCGCGAAGGCGGTGGACAGGAGGCCGACGAGCACCGCCACGACGGCGGAAAGGCGCAGAACCATGACGCATCCTCAGGCTTGCGATTGCCTGCCAAGACATGGACGACGCGTGCTGCATCGTCCACTCAATTGTTCGACGTCTGGCGGCTAGTTGCCCGTGAAGATGTTGCGGATGTTGAAGACCGTCCCGTAGCTCGGGTTGCCCTTGCGCTTCTCGACGCGGATGGCCTCGAGCAGCTCCTTGTCGAGTTCGACCTGCGATTTGGCCGTGCCGTCGGGCTTGGTCTTCGAGATGCCGTACTTCTGAAAGGCGTCCTGCTTGTGCTTCTCGCCGGAGAGGTCCGCCTTCTGGCCCGCCTGCACCGACGCGTTCGAGGTAGCCTTGGGATCGATCGACGCGGTTTGGATATTGTCGACCGGTTGGTCGGGATTGGTGGAGAGTTGCCCGGCTGCCGGTTCGCCGGCAGCGACTTGGGTGCCGCTCGACGCGATCGTGTCGGGAAGCGGCGGCGGGCTTGCCGGCGCCGTTGCTACCTGAGGGCTCTGCTCGGGCGCGCTGCTCGGCGCAGGAAGCTGGAGGTCCGGCGGCAAGGCGAGTTGCTGGTTCCGCGTGACCTGAGACTCGTCGGGGGCGGTCTTGCCCATGCCCATCGATTTCAGGAAGCGTGATTCGCCGCACCCGCCGAGGGCGATCGATAGAGCGACTGCCGTAAAGGCAAGGGTAGTTCTCATGCCGGATCCGTCCTCAATGTCCAGAAATTGCTCGAAAAACTGCCGACTCAATACGGCGAAAGCGTGCCTATATTCGCGCTTTCTGGCGATTTTCTCCAATCGATTCATATATCAGAAGCGCAACACCGGCAACGATGGCGATATCGGCCAGATTGAACACGTACCAGGAGTATCCGAACGCATGAAGAAGGAAGAAGTCGGCGACCGAATGATAGATGACGCGGTCGAGCGCATTGCCGAGCGCCCCGCCGATGATCAGGCCGATGCTGGCGGCGGTGAGCGGGTGCGTCGTGCGCGCCAGCCACGCCCATAGTCCGAGACTGGCGGCGAGTCCGATCGCCGCAAACACGATCTGTCCGCCGACCGTGTCTTGCGCGAACCACCCGTAGCTGACGCCCGTGTTCCACGCCAGCACCAGGCTCAGGAACGAACTGAGCCTGATCGGCTGGGTGCGCGCAATGTCGAGGACGTCCAGCATCCACCACTTGAATGCTCGGTCGGCGGCGAAGACGAGAACCGCCAGCGAAAATCCGAGGGCGGAGTGCGACCCCCAGGTGTGACGTTTGAGCCAGCCGGTCATCCGAGCGGACGTCGCCCCGCCCGGCGTTCCCACTCGCGGACCGCCTCCGCATCGCGGGGCGTGATGTCGGGAAACTCCGGATCGCTCCCGACGTCGGGAGTGATCTTCCAAGACCGGGCGCACTTGCGTCCCTCGGCAAGCCGACTGGTCACGGCGACGCCCTTGAGGTCGGCAAGGCGGAAGGCTCCCTCCGGCCCCTCTTCCGATTTGAGGGTCGCCGCGCTCGTGATGCAGATTTCGGCGAGGTCTGTGCCGCTCACCGCGGCGTGAAGCTCGGGATCGGAGACGTGAACGACGGGCGCCGCTTCGAGCGACGAACCGATCGACTTCTTCTCCTGCCGCTCGATCTCGAGCGCTCCGGTCACTACTCGCCGCACCTCGCGGATGCGCTCCCATTTCGCCGCGAGTCCGTCGTCGCGCCATTCACCCGGCGGCACTGCGAACGGCACCATGTGAACCGAGCTCTCCTCGCCCGGAAAGCGCGCCAGCCATACCTCTTCGGTCGTGAAGCAGAGGAGCGGAGCGAGCCACGTCGTCAGGCAGTGGAACAGCTGGTCGATCACGGTGCGGCAGGCCCGCCGCCGGTCGGACGACAGCGGATCGCAATATAGCGAGTCCTTGCGGATATCGAGGTAGAACGCCGACAGGTCGACGTTCATGAAGTTGAGGATCGCGGCGAACACGCGCTTGAAGTCGTACTCGCGGTAGCCCTGCTCGACCGTTTGATGAAGTTCATCGAGCTTGTGCAGGATGAAGCGTTCGAGCTCCGGCATGCGGGCATGTGCAATCCGTTCGATGTCCTGAAAACCGTCGAGGGCGCCCAGGATGTAGCGCAAGGTGTTGCGCAGCTTGCGATAGGATTCGATGTTCGACTTCAGGATCTCCGGGCCGATGCGCTGGTCGTCCCAGTAGTCGGTCGACGCCACCCAGAGCCGTAGGATATCGGCGCCCGACTCGCGGATGACGTCCTGCGGGAGGACCTGGTTGCCGAGCGACTTCGACATCTTGCGGCCGTCTTCGGCCATCGTGAACCCATGGGTGACGACGGTCCCGTACGGCGCCCGCCCGCGGGTGCCGCACGATTCGAGCAGCGACGAGTGGAACCAGCCGCGATGCTGGTCCGAACCTTCGAGATAGACGTCGGCCGGCCACCGCAGGTCGCCGCGCTGCTCGAGCACGAACGCATGCGTCGATCCCGACTCGAACCAGACATCGAGGATGTCGTTCACCTGCTCCCACTCCGCCGGGTCGGCGACCGATCCCGCCAGGAAGCGTTCGCGGGCGCCGTCCTCGAACCAGGCGTCCGCCCCCTCCTTGGTGAAGATGTCGACGATGCGGGCATTCACGGTGTCGTCGGCGAGCAACTCGCCGCTCGATTTGTTGACGAAGAGGGTAATCGGCACGCCCCAGGCGCGCTGGCGCGAGATGACCCAGTCGGGCCGGTTCAGGATCATTCCCTCGAGGCGGTTCTGTCCCGCCGGCGGAACCCAGGTCGTTTCCTTGATCGCCTTCAGCGCCCTTTCGCGCAGGCCGCCGGAGCTCCCATCACCCATGGAGATGAACCACTGCGGGGTGTTGCGGAAGATGATGGGCTTCTTGGATCGCCACGAGTGCGGATACTGATGTTTCAGCCGGCCGCGCGCCACGAGCGCGCCCGCCTCGACCAGCGCCGTGACGACGGCCTCGTTGGCGTCGCCCTTGTCGCCCTTTTCCGTGAGGACCCTCCGACCGGTGAAGCCCGGTGCCTCGGGAGTGAAGAACCCGCCGGCATCGACCGTGAACGGAATGCGGGTATCGATGCCCTTCGCCTTGAGCGCCGCGGCGCTCGCTTCCCAGATGGTGAAGTCGTCGGCGCCGTGCCCAGGCGCGGTGTGGACGAAACCCGTGCCGGCATCGTCGCTGACATGTTCGCCTTCGAGCAGCGGCACGTCGAACCCGTAGCCGAGCGAACGCAACGGATGGGCGGCGGTGAAGCGCTTCGGCTCGACGTCGGCAAGACGGGAGAATGTCTCGACGCGCGCCTGCTGCATGACGGAAGCGGCGAGCGGGTCGGCGAGAATGAGCTTGTCGCCGCGTTTCGCCCAGTTGTCCGCAGGCGCCGCGGTTACCTCGTAGAGGCCGTAGGAAATCTTCGGCGAATAGGCGATCGCCCGATTGCCGGGGATCGTCCATGGCGTCGTGGTCCAGATGACGATTGCCGCGTCCCGCCCGTCGAGCCCGGAGACGACCGGGAACTTCACCCAGATCTGGTCGGACGTGTAGTCCTGGTATTCGACCTCCGCTTCCGCCAGCGCCGTCCTCTCGACCACCGACCACATGACAGGCTTGGAGCCCCGATAGAGCTGGCCGCTGCGCGCGAACTTCATGAGCTCGTTGGCGATGTGAGCCTCGGCGGCAAAGGTCATGGTCGAATATGGATTGCTCCAGTCGCCGACGACGCCGAGACGCTGGAACTCTTCCGACTGCACGCCCTTCCAATGCTCCGCGAAGGTCCGGCATTCGCGGCGGAACTCATTGATCGGTACGGCGTCCTTGTTCTTGCCCTTGGCTCGATATTCCTCCTCGATCTTCCATTCGATCGGCAGGCCGTGACAATCCCAGCCGGGCACGTAGGCGGCATCGAAGCCGAGCATCTGCCGCGACCGGACGACGAAATCCTTCAGGATCTTGTTGAGCGCCGTGCCGATGTGGATGTGGCCGTTCGCATAGGGCGGCCCGTCATGGAGAATGAACTTCTCCCGCCCCTGCGACGTCGCGCGCAGCCGGTGATAGAGGTTCATGTCCTGCCAGCGCTTGAGGAACTGCGGTTCCTTTTGCGGCAGGCCGGCTTTCATTGGAAAATCGGTCTTGGGCAGGAACAGCGTCTCGCGATAGTCGCGGCTCCCCGTGGCCGGTCGTACGTCGTTCATTTCAGGCTCAGCATGTCCGCATTCGTGTTGCGGCGGTTTCTAACAGCGATCGCCGGGGGAATAAAGGGCGGCAAACGCCTTAAATCGCGCAAGCTCCCCGCTTGCGCTCACTCCGCGCCGGCCATCGTCTCGTAGACGGTTCGGGCGATGGGCAGCATCTCGCTGGCCGGAAGCTCGGCGGCGACGGCATACCCCGACGGACCGTCCAGCCAGTAGCAGGTCGTGTAATCCGCCTGTTCGTTGATCCGGAAGGCGGTTTCGCGCCGCGTCGGGTTGTTCGCCACGTAAATGGTCAGCCTGCGCTTGCTCCCGTCCTCGTACATGAACTGGGCGGCCGGAAATCCGTCTTCATGGAGGAGACGACCGCCGATCAGCTCGAAACCGCGCCCCGACAGGTCGGGAGGGGTGAGCTTGTGCCCCACCCGTTTCGACAGCCACGTAACCAGATGGTCCTTTTCGTTGGCGCCGACTTCGACGGCGTGGCGGATTTCGGCCGCGTAGACCCGGTGCGCCGACAGCGCGTTGGCGGCGATCTCCTCGCCTGCCGACCGCGCCGTGAACATTTGCGTCGATGCGAAATAGGCGGCGACGCCGGCGACGACCACGACCGCTGCGCCGGCCAGGTACCAGGCGTTCCGCCGGCCGGCGCCGGGGTAGCGCAGTGCCGCCCGGATGGCAGGGGGGATCTCCTCGGTCAGGACCTGCGCGAACGACGTCTTCAGAGCCTCCTTCTGCCGCCGCCACGCTTCGACCTCGGCGCGCGCCTCCGCATCCGCCGCGATGTCGCGCTCCAGCAGGGAGCGGTCGGCGGGCGCGAGCTCGCCGTCGGCATAAGCGTGCAGCATCCAGTTGTTCTTTGCGTTGCTGCCGTTCATTTCACGCGCCTCAGGCCTGCCTGACCGTCATCCTTCAGCATGGTCCGCAACGATGCTCGGGCCCGCGACAGGCGCGACATCACCGTGCCGATCGGCACGCCGGTGATCTCGGCCACCTCGCGGTAGCTCATGTCCTCGAGTGCCACCAGCAGCACCACTTCCCGATGCGCGGCCGGCAGCCGGTCGAGCGCCTGCCCGATCTCGGCAACCGCAAGTCCCTGCTCTTGTTCGGGCAGCGTCGCGTCCTCACCCGCGACGAGGTCGTCGACGTTCTTCGTCGCCATCTCGCCAGTCTTCCGCCTGAGGCCGCTCACGAACAGGTTCCTGAGGATCGTGAACAGCCATGTCTTCAGATTCCGCGTTTCATCGAAGAGGTGCTGCTTGCGCAGCGCCCGCTCGACGCAGTCCTGCACGAGATCGTCCGCCAGCGCGGCATCGCCCGACAGCGCCCGCGCAAAGCGGCGCAGATGCGGGACGTGGCCTGCCACCTCTTTGCGGTAATCCATCTCGACACTGGTCCCACTGCTATACGGTCGGCCGGACGAACTTATTCCAGAAACCGCGGCGGCGCGAGCCTGTGCTGCGCGCCTAGTTGCCGGTCCATTTGTCGCGCATGGTTACCAGTTCTTCGGCCGCCGTCGGGTGAAGCGCCATCGTCGCGTCGAAATCGGCCTTGGTGGCCCCGAGCTTGAGGGAGATGGCGAGGAGCTGCGCCATCTCGCTCGCTCCCGAACCCATGATGTGGCATCCCAGGACCCGTCCGCTGTCGCCGTCGACGACGAGCTTCATGAGCATGCGCTCGTCGCGCCCCGACAGTGTATGCTTCATGGGGCGGAACGACTGCTTGTAGACGTCGATGCGCTTGTGCTTGTCGCGCGCCATGCGCTCCGTCAGGCCGACGGTGCCGATCTCCGGCTGGGAGAAGACCGCCGACGGCACATTCGTGTAGTCGACCGCCGTAGGGCGCCCGCCGAAAACCGTGTCGGCGAACGCCTGGCCCTCGCGGACGGCGACCGGCGTCAGGTTGATGCGGTTGGTGACGTCGCCGACCGCATAGATGCCCGGCATGGTAGATTGCGAGTAGGCGTCGACCTTGACCGCCGCCTGCGGCGTCAGCTCGACCCCGGCTTCGGCTAGTCCGAGATTTGCTGTGTTGGGTGTGCGCCCCGTCGCGTACATGACGACGTTCGCGCCGAACCGGGTTTGATCGGAAAGCGTGAGCCGCACGCCGTCGCCCGACCGCTCTACCTCCATGACTTCGCTCCTCAGCCGGATCTCGACGCCCTTCTTGGCCATCTCGGCGGCGAGCCCGTGGCGGATGTCGTCGTCGAAGCCGCGCAGGATCTGGTCGCCGCGATAGAGCAGGATGGTCTCGCAGCCGAGGCCGGCGAAGATGCCGGCGAACTCGACGGCGATGTAGCCACCGCCGACTATGACGATGCGGCGCGGCAGCTGCTCGAGCTCGAAGGCCTCGTTCGAGGTGATGACGTGCTCGAATCCCTTGAGGGCATCGGGCACGAAGGGGCGCGCGCCCGTCGCGATCAGGATGGTCCGCGCCGTGACCCGGCTGCCGTCCGCCAGTCTCACCGTGCTGCGGTCGACGAGCTCGGCGCGCTGTCGGATCACTTCGCCGCCCGCCCCCTCGACGTTGCGGACATACGCCTTGCTCAGTCTTTCGACCTCGATGTCCTTGTTGGCGATCAGCGTCGGCCAGTCGAAGGCCACGCCCTCGCTCGTCCACCCGAATCCGACCGCATCCTCGAACTCTTCCGCGAACCGGCTGGCGTAGACGAGGAGCTTCTTCGGCACGCAGCCGCGGATCACGCAGGTGCCGCCGACCCGGCCCTGCTCGGCTACCGCCGTCCGGGCCCCGTACTTGGCCGCCGCGCGGGCGGCTCGGACGCCGCCCGAGCCGGCGCCGATGACGAAGAGTTCGTAGTCGAAGGCGCTCATCGATTCAGCGGCCCAGCACTTTGATGCCGGACGGCGTGCCGATGATGGCGAGCGAGGCGAGGTTGATGAACAGCCCGTGTTCCACCACGCCGGGGATCGACGAAAGCGCGCCCGCCAGGCGCTCCGGTTCGAGGATGGCGTTGAAGGCGCAATCGCAGATGAGGTTTCCGTTCTCGGTCTGGAAGGCCTCGGTTTCCTTCACGCGCAGCAGGACCTCGCCTTCGCAGCCGCAATCCTTGGCGACCGCCTCGATCATCCGCATCGTCGCCCGGGCGCCGAACGGCACGATTTCCACCGGCAGCGGAAAGGCGCCGAGCGTATCGACCCGCTTCGAGCTGTCGGCGATGACGATCATCACCTCCGAGGCCGCCGCCACGATCTTCTCGCGGAGCAGTGCCCCGCCGCCGCCCTTGATGAGCCTGAGGCTTCCGTCGATCTCGTCGGCACCGTCGACGGTGAGATCGAGATGGGGAACGCGGTCTAGCGTGGTGAGGGCGACGCCGTGCGTCCGGGCCAGGGCTTCCGTCGCCGCCGACGTCGGAACACCGACGACCTCGAGCCCGGTGCGCATCCGTTCGCCGAGCGCGATGACGAACTGCGACGCCGACGTGCCGGTGCCGAGGCCGAGGCGCATGCCCGGCTTCACGTAGTCGAGGGCCGCAAGCGCCGCGGCCCTCTTCTGATTCTCAAGCCCCATGCCCCTTGATACCGTGCTTCGCCCTATTTTCCGAGCCCGCCCATTAACATGTACTTGATCTCGACGTATTCCTCGACACCGTGGCGCGAGCCTTCACGGCCGATCCCCGACTCCTTCACGCCGCCGAACGGCGCTTCGGCCGCCGAGATGATGCCCTCATTGATGCCGACCATGCCGTATTCGAGCCCTTCCGCCACGCGCCATACTCGGCCGACGTCCCGCGCATAGAAGTAGCAGGCTAGGCCGAACTCGGTGTCGTTCGCCATGGCGATGGCCTCCTCCTCCGTCTTGAAGCGGAACAGCGGCGCGACCGGGCCGAACGTCTCCTCGCGCGCGATGGCCATTTGCGGCGTCGCGTTGCGGATCAGCGTCGGCTCGAAGAAATTTCCGCCGAGTGCATGCGGCTTGCCGCCGACGTCGACCTTGCCGCCCTTGGCGACCGCATCCTCGATATGTTCCTTTACCTTGCTCACGGCGGCCGGGTTGATGAGCGGGCCGATGATGGTGCCGGCCTCGGCGCCGTTGCCCACTTTCAGTTTCTTCATGGCCTCGGCGAGTTTCGCGGCAAAGGCGTCGTAGACGCCCTCCTGCACCAGGATCCGGTTGGCGCAGACGCAGGTTTGCCCGGCGTTCCGGAACTTCGAGGCGATAGCGCCCGTCACCGCCGCGTCGAGGTCGGCATCGTCGAACACGATGAACGGGGCATTGCCGCCGAGCTCGAGCCCGACCTTCTTCACCGTCGCGGCGCATTGGGCCATGAGCTGCTTGCCGATCTCCGTTGAGCCCGTGAAGGTCAGGCAGCGGACCTTGGGGTTCGACGTCATCTCGGCCCCGATCTCCTTCGCCGAGCCGGTCACGACGTTGAAGACGCCGGCCGGGAATCCGGCCCGGATGGCAAGCTCGGCGATCGCCAGCGCCGACAGCGGCGTCTCGCTGGCCGGCTTGCAGACGAAGGTGCAGCCGGCGGCCAGCGCCGGTCCCGCCTTGCGGGTGATCATGGCGTTCGGGAAGTTCCACGGCGTGATCGCCGCCACGACGCCGATCGGCTGCTTGATGACCACGATGCGCGACGTCGTCCACGGAGACGGAATGGTCTCGCCATAGATGCGGCGCGCCTCTTCGGCGAAGAATTCGATGAACGACGCGCCGTAGGCGACCTCGCCGCGCGACTCGGCGAGCGGCTTGCCCTGCTCGGCGGTCATGATCTGCGCCAGATCCTCCTGGTTCTCGATCATGAGTTCGCTCCACTTGCGCATGATCTTGGCTCGCTCGCGCGCCGTCGCGGCGCTCCAGCCCTTGTGCGCGCGCTCCGCCGCCTCGATGGCGCGCGCCGTTTCGGCCCGTCCAAGTCGCGGCACGCCGCTGATGACGTCGCCGTTGACCGGGTTCGTCACTTCAATCGTCGCCTGGCCCTCGACCCACTGGCCGTCGATGAAGCAGGCGCTCTTGAGAAGCGTCTTGTCCTTGAGAATGTCGCGCAGTGCTTGACCTTTGCGCACGTCCATGGTGAGCCTCCTTGTTCTGTTCTGATTTGCGGGCCTCATAGCACAGGCGTCCGGCGTAGTCATGTCGGAGCCCGAGCGCCATCCGCCTGCCGGCCGGGCGTCAGCGGCGGAGCCAAGTATTTGTTATCCATGGACGATTCATGAAGGGCCATGCGGTCATCTTCGACCTCGACGGAACGCTCGTCGACACCGCGCCCGATCTGACGCGGGCGACCAATCACGTTCTGGCCATGAACGGCAGGCGGGCCGTCTCCATCGACGACGTTCGCGCCATGGTCGGCCGCGGCGCGCGCAAGCTGATCGCACTCGGATTCGCGCGGACCGGCTCCGAGGTGGAGCCCGACCGGCTCGACGAGCTGTTCGATGTCTTCGTCGATTTCTACGCCGCCAACATCGCCGTCGACAGCCGCCTGTTTCCCGGGGCCCGCGCCGTGCTCGACCGCTGCCGGGAGAGCGGGATCGCGCTCGGCATCTGCACCAACAAGCTCGAATTGCTGTCGCGCCGGCTTATCGGTCAGCTGGGTCTCGAGGGATATTTCGGCGCCATCGTCGGCCAGGACACCGTCCAGGTGGCCAAGCCCGATCCCCGTCCCTATCGCGAAGCGCTTCGCCAGCTCGGCGTGCCGGCCGCCCGCTCCCTCTTCGTCGGGGACAGCGAGATCGACGTGCAGACGGCCCGGGCCGCCGGCGTGCCGATCATCGGCATGAGCTTCGGCTACACGGAACGGCCGGTTTCCGACTTCGGACCCGACTACCTGGCCGCGGACTACGGTGAGCTGTGGCCGATCATCGAGCGCGCCCTCGATTCTTGACTTAGCCGGCCCGTGCACCTTATATCCGGGCGACCTCTCTCGGGCGATTAGCTCAGCTGGTAGAGCACTGTGTTCACATCGCAGGGGTCACTGGTTCGAGTCCAGTATCGCCCACCATGGTCTTGTCTGACTTCCTCACACTCGACATTCAGCTCCCGCGCTACCGGGCGCCTGAGTCAGCGCCGAGACAGCGTAGAGATAGCAAATTCGGGAGTGCCTATCGGACTTTCCCTATTGTCAGGCAAATTCAGGCCAATATGAATCGGTGTAGTGGTTTGGCGCGCCGCTCGCTGGCAGAAGGAGATCATCCTTGGCACACTGGTTGAGTTCTGGTTTCCCGCGACGAGCCCGATCTGCAATGGCCGGACTCTTGCTATTGCTTGTCGCCGCCCCCAGTTGCGAGGCCGGGCAGGCAGGTCAATGCACCTGGTTCCCGGCAACGTGCAAGGAGGGAGTTGTTGTTACGCATGCCGATAGGGCCTGCTTTGGTGTGACTCCGTGTGACGAATTCGGACGGGAATACACCGACGCCACTTGGCCCAAGACGAAGGCGGATCTGGACCGAGCATGCAAACGGTATGTCGCTCAACACGGTTTTGCGATTGACGAGATTTGCGAAGAGCCGGAGGAGTAAATGGCAACTATTCAACGAGGCGTTCTCCGGGTTGCCGCGACCACTTCGAGAAAGGCCGCATATGCGTCGGGAATTGGCGCTTTGCGTCTTCTGGCTCTTTGATGAAGGTGAGAACAGACCTTTGCGCCTTGCGCGGTTGGCAATAGCCAGGGTCGCGCATCACAGTTACCAGGAGACCGCAAACGATCTATTTCAGCCCAAGTGGTGCCCAGCTTCCAGTCCGGCAGCGAACGGGTGTGGCCTGGGACACGCACAGAGTTCTGCTCGCCCAAGTAACAGGCGCGGAGTGCAATGCAGCCCTCCGCCGGAGAAGCCCGGCCTGCAATGGCCGGGCCTAATCGTGATAAACAATGCAGTCGATTACTCCTTGGCGTCCTTGTGCCGGTGAAGAAACCCGGCAATTTTCTGTTTCAGCTGAAAGCGGTGTTCATCATCGCTCAGCGACGTCGCGTGCTCGAAGAGCGTGCGCTGGATGTCGTTTGGGAGATGGTTCCATTGCAGAATAACTGCGGCTCCCAAACACATCATTACGCGTTCCTCATCTACCCTGTCCTCTGTTCTCGAGCCGTCATCACGTTCCTCCGCGCCGCCCTCGTTTTCCCAGCGACTGAGCGCCCTGACGAGGTCATACAGTGTCCCTGGAGTCTTGTTTGAGTCGCCCATGATCCACCTTTGAGGCTGAATGAGTACGAGACGCCGTGCCCAACGTTTTGGGCGAGGTAGTTTTGTCGGGAGACTGGGGCAATCGCAAGGATGGAGATTCTCGCGGGATTCAGTCGTCGCTCCGATCGCCAGTGGAAGCTGCATGACACTCAGCTCTATTGATCGGACTGCAGCTTAAATGGCTCCTACGGTCATATCTAAGCTGGGTGTGGTGTCCGTGACGTACTCAGGCACTATTGGGCGGAGTGTCCCCGCCTGCAATCTGCCCGGCCTCACCCCTTTCCAATCGCAGATGGTATGTTTGAAATGGCTGTATACTGTCGCGTCGAAATGTAAGCGCCTCGTTGAATCCGGTTGCACGGCAGAAAGCATCAGTTGCCTCCTTTCCGCACTAGCTCTCGCTGACAAGACAGAACGCAATTGAACTGCCTTGGGATAAAGAGTCGCGTTGATCGTTCACGCAAAGCTGCGTTTCAGCCAAATCAAGTGTTGCAAGGGAACTTGCCGCCCAGGAGCGTTCAAATTCCCTCCCATGGTCGCGTCTCAGTCCGCCCTATCTATGCTTGGCTCTATTTGAGACTGGTGAGCAATCCGACACAGGCTTTTGCCACGCCCTGGCCTGGCTCTGTGCTGCCGGGCATCGTTGCCCAACCCGCCTTTTCAACAAAGTCAGGCTGGGTCCAAGTGTTCGCTTTTTTGAGTTCGGCCAGTTGGACCGCAGCATCGGTGGCGCGCTGGAATTGAACGACGCAAATTGGGGCAAGCGCCGCCACGACTCTCTGGTTTGCTTGAAAGTCGGCCGTTCCACCTGTGACCCAGCCACCCCATGTAAATCCGATAATCGCGATGGCGGCTGCTCCGCCTATTGCGCCTAATATGGCGGGTTTCAACTGTGATTGAATGTCCATGAACGTTGCCTTTCTATGTGTGGGACAAGGATTTTCCCCACCACTGGAGGCAAACTACCATCATGAACGTCCCTCAGATGTTCAATACTGCTCACGGAACGAGTTCTGTTCCCGGGCCAATGAGGCGCTCAGGCCTCTGGGAGCTCGAGTCCACGGTTTCACTCGCCGGGACTGAAGCGAAAATCGATCAATTCGCAGAATGCTTAAAGACGGCAAATGTCGTCGAAAGAGTACGGAGGGAGTCTCGCGAGCCGACCGGGCGTCAGGCGGCTACCTCCCCGTGCGCAGTGGCGCGCACGCGCATGCCTATGCGCTGGCCCTCAAGAAGCTGACGGGCGTGGCGATCGACAGATGTTGCCGACGCCCCACTTCACCGCGCCTGCGGCGAACGCAGGCGAGTGCACCTTGACTAGGGTCCATAAAGTCGGCTGAAAGCCAGCGACACAGTCCCCGATCACGTTGCACTTTTGACCGATGAACGCGTGATCGTACGGATCGCACCCCGATCGCGTCCCGAAACTTCGGCGATCTTTCGGTCCTGAGTCATGATGACGGTCTTGGCATGAGCATCCATTTCAGCTCGCGATAGGTCGGATGTAGGAACCCGTCTGTGAGAACTCCGCGTGCCGTCCTCGTAGACAACGTCGAACATGACGTAATTTTCATCCGCTTGTGATTTTCTCTTGGATTTCATGGCTTCTTTTCGTCCTCTGTTGGCGAGCCGGATCCATCCTCTGTAGTGGACCGATCTTGCTTCCGCTGGTTTGACCTTTCCTCACGTTTCAACTGCTTTTTGAGAGCATTGCGTGATTTGGTACGTTCCCGATTGGATCGGTCCTGATTGTAGTTCGGCGGAAAGCCCACTCTCTTGCTCCGGTTTTGGTTTGAAATACGATCGATCGACGACAAGCAGCCTGGTCTACCGAGTCCCTCTACCAATTCGCGCAGGGAACACCAAGCGGAGAGAGCCTGTCGCTCCCAGGCGGGGAACGACCACTTCTTTCGAAACCCCCTCACATATCTGTGAAACCCTTATCGGAACCGACCACCGAACGCTACCGTTTCCTTGTGGGAGTACTACGCTGGAGGCGGCGTTTGAGAGTTGAAGAGTAAGGAGAAAGTCAATGCCCGCAAAGCCCATTCCCGAAGGATTTCACACCGTCACGCCATACTTGGTAGTCCGAGACGCACCGAAGGTGATCGATTTTCTGAAACGCGCCTTCGGAGCGAAGCTCACCACCGAGCCCTTCAACCGTCTCGACGGCAAGATCATGCACGCCGACTTGATGATCGGCGATTCCCACGTGATGATCGCCGAGGAAAGCGAATACGCCAAGGCGACGCCGGTCTCGCTCTATATCTATGTGCCGGACGTCGACGCGGTCTTCCGCCAGGCGGTTAGTGCGGGCGGCGAGGTGAGCATGGAGCCCTCCGATATGTTCTACGGCGACCGTTCCGGCGCCGTGAAGGATTCGGCCGGCAATAGCTGGAATATCGCGACCCACAAGGAAGACATCGAGCCGGCTGAGCTCAAGAAGCGCGCTCAGGAATTCCTGAAGCAGCACAAGTCGCAGGCGGCCTGAACCGCCAGGCTGAAAGGATCGCACGACGAGAGGTTCGCTGCCGGTCAGCACGTGCCTGCAGAACGTGTCCTTCCTCGTGAGCTCGTTCGATTTGAGCCCGATCGACGACTTGTGCCACTGTCGGTGTCCGCCGGTCATCGACACGCCAGCGATACGAACGTTGAAGACATCCTTGATCAGCCGGGTGATCCGGTCGAAGGCCGGCTCGCGCGGCGTGTCGAGGATGTGGAGCCGGTCGAGGGATCCGAGCCGCTCCGCTTCATGCATGTCGGCCGCCACGCTGAGCTTGTCTGAGGTATGTGGGGATTCCCGCCTGGATGTCTGCTCGCCGTCGGGATCGAAGGGCATGACATCCATCGCGGCCTCTCCCGAGACCCTCAGGCGGTCCGCAGCCGGTGGACCTTCTCGCCGTTCTGGCTCAGCACCAGGGCGGCGAGCTCTTCGGTCGGCAGAGGCTTGGCGAAGAAAAATCCCTGTGCCTCCTTGCAGCCCAGGGATCGGAGCGCATTGAGCTGCTCGACGGTCTCGACGCCTTCGGCGATGACGCCGATGTCGATATGCTGGGTCAGCGCGATGATCGTCTTCACGATCGCCTTCGCCGTCTCGCTTTCGGTGAGCTGTTCGACGAACGAGCGGTCGATCTTCAGCTTGTTGAAGGGGAAGCTGCTGACGTAGGAGAGCGAGGAGTAGCCGGTGCCGAAATCATCGAGCGCCAGGTGGATGCCTTTGCGCTGCAGTTCGCGCAATTCCGCGATGGCCTGTCGCGAATCCCGGATGAAGACGGATTCGGTGACTTCGAGCTCGAGCCGCTCGGGCGGCAGTCCGGACCGGGCGAGCGCCCGTTCGATTTCCTCGCTGATATGGCCCTTGCGCAGTTGCTGGACGGAGAGGTTGACGGCGATGCGCAGCTTGCCCGGCCACTTCGCAGCGTCGGTGCACGCTTTCTCGAGCGCCCAGCTGCCGAGCGGCGAGATGAGGCCCGTGAGCTCGGCGAGCGGAATGAACTCCGCCGGCGAGATCGGTCCGCGGGTCGGATGCTTCCATCGGAGCAGCGCCTCCGCTCCGACGATTTCCCCGCTCACCAGGTCGAATTGCGGCTGGTAGACGAGGAAGAATTGCCCCTTTCCGAAGGCCGTCCACAGGTCGATCTCCAGCGACTGCAGTTCGGCGATGTTGGTTTCGAGCACCTCTTCGTGGAACTTGCACACGCCGCCGCCCCACTGCTTGGCGACCAGAAGCGCGTTGTCGGCCATGATCAGGGCGGCGACCGCATCTTTCACGCTCGGCCCGCAGGCGACGGCGCCGGCGCTGAACGACAGCTGCAGTCGCCGGATGTCCATCGCATAGGGCTGGCCCATGGCGAGCAGGAGCAGGTCGGCGATTTCCTCGAGGTCGGCGCGCGTTTTCCAACCGTCGACGATGACCGCGAAGTCGTCGCCGCCAAGATGCGCTGCAAAGCGGACATTGCGCGTCAGCCCGGAGAGCCGCGACGCCACCGCCTCGATCAGCATGTCGCCGTAGTCCTGGCCGAGTGTTGCGTTGATGCTCTGGAACCTGTCGATGTCGAGCACGATGAGCGCGAGGTTGCCGCGCTCCGGCTTGGCCAGCACCTGGCCGAGCCGTTCCTGCAGCGCGTTGCGGTTAGGAAGCCCGGTCAGCGCGCTGAAATGCGCCAGCCGGTAGGTCTGCTGCTCCAGCCGCCGCTCCTCGGTGATGTCGCGGAACGTCAGGCAGGCGATGTGCCGCGTATCGTGGCGCCGCCGCCACGTCGCTGCCTTGCGCTTCAGCACCGACGGGGTGATCACGTATTCGAGGACCCGCGTATCGCGCGGCGTGCGTCGAAACATGAACTCGCGCGGCGTCTCGTCCGTCCACGTATGGTCGCGGAACCGGTCGATGGCCTCGGTGAGTGCCGACGACAGCTCCTGCGGCAGGTGGCGGGTCGTCTTGCCTGCCGCGAGAGCCTCGGGCGGCAGGTTGAGCATCGCCGCCGCCTTGCCGCTCGCCGCCTCGATGAGGCCGGACTCGTCGGCGACGATGATGCCGTCGAAATTGTCGGTCACCACCTGGGCCAGCACGGCCTTCAGGTTGCTGGCCTCGGTACGGGCGAGCCACAGATTGATCTTGTTGAGATCGACCTCCTGCAGAAGGGCGATGACCGCCAGTCCGGCGAGTAGCGCCTGGAAGGAAGAAGTATCGATCATGACGGCATGGAGGCTGTATCCGACGGTCGCACCGGCCTCCAGTCCGACGCTGATGAGGGCGAATGCCGCGAGCGTCCACAGCCAGCTCCGCCGCGCCAGCAGGAGCCCGCCGGCCAGCGCGAGAAGCGCGAAGCCGATGGTGAGGCCCGTCGTCCCCGGCGAATGGAGCGCGCGTCCCTGCAGCAGGGTCTCGGCGGCGAGCGCGTGGAAGTTCGCTCCCGTGATGAAGCCGTGCACCGGCACGAGCACGAAGTCGCGCAGCTCGATGGCGCTTGCGCCGACGATGACCTTTCGTCCCTTGACGCGGTCCGCGTCGACATCGGAAGAGAGCACGTCGACGACCGAGATGCGGTCGACCGTGGCCGGGTCGATCCCGAAGTCGATCCTGACTTCCGTCGCGCTGTTGCCGTTGCCGGCCAGCATTGCCGCGAGCGAGGGTACGTCGAGGCCTGCGATCGGCTCGCTTACCGGCAGCTGGCGGATGCGTCCGTCGCGGTCGGCGGCGACGTTGACGCCGGCGATCCATCCGAGATCGGCGAACGACGCCAGCGGCAAAGTCTCGCGCGCCTCCACGATGCCGCCGTCGAGATGCGTGATCTGCTTGAACGCCGGCAGGATGACGCTGCCGTCCGCCCGTCGCAGGGCGGCCGCGAAGGCTTCGTCGTCGGCGGAGGTGGACGGTGAGCTGAAATCGACGTCGAAGGCGATGTCGGATGCGCCGAGCGCCCGCAGCTTGTCGAGGAGCTGGGCATGGACACGCCGCGGCCACGGCCAGCTTCCGAGCTCGGCGATGCTTTTGGGATCGATCTGGACGAGGACGACTCTGTCTGTCGCCGCGCGCGGAACGAGCCTGAAGCGCGCCTCCTCGAGCCGGTGCTCCAGGAGCTCGAGGCTGCCGGCACCGTGCGCGAGATAGATGACGCCTGCCAGCGCCAGTGCGCCGAGAGAGCTACGGATCAGTGTCGGCCGCATCCAGGCGAAGGGCCCCCCGAACCACACTAGCGCCTCCTGCCTCCGAGACCGAGATTGAGACCGAGGCCGCCGACGTTCACGCCGACGCCGAGGCCGAGCCCGCCGCCGCCGACATTGGTGTTGACGCCGGCCGCGATGCCGGTGCCGCCGACATTGGCACTAGTGTTCACACCCGCCGCGATGCCGCCTCCGGACACGCTGGCGCTGGAGCTGACGCCGACCTGCGTCTGTCCCGCCGCGACCTGCGCGCCGATACCGACGTTGCCCACGCCGTTGCTGCCGAGCGACAGTCCGAGGCTCATCGGTGCGCGCGGTTGCCCCTGCTCGATGGGAGATTTCGATCCTTTGCCGGAAACGTCGAGATCTCCGCTCGAATTGACGAACGCGCTCTGCCCCGCGACGATGTCCGTATATTCTCCGCTCACCAGCGACTTCACCTGCACCTTGCCTTCGGTGACGCTGACCCGCGCCGATCGCCCGCCGACGGTCACCTTGAAGGTCGTGCCTTTCACGATGGCCACGAGATAGGGCGTTTCGACGGAGAAGTGCGCCTTGCTCCGCTTGCGGATCTGGAATTCGCTCGACCCGCGCTCGAGCAGCACTGTCGTGCGCATGCCCGGTGTCGGGCGTTTGGCGATGGAGGCGATGGTGTTGGGTCCGATGAAGACCGACTCTTCCGTGCGTGCCAAGCGCACGCGGCCGTTGGCGCCGGTGCGCACGACGTCGCCGCGCTTCAGGATGCGCGCCGGTTCGAGGGCGAGTCCCTTCGTGCCCGCCGTCGTGAAGACGACGTCACCCGATACCTTCTGAACGACCCAGTCCCATGCGGCGCCGTATGTCGGCGGACCCATGCAAACTGTAAGGAAGCTCAGCAATGTGATGAGACGCAACCTGCTCATGGACGTTCCCGCTTCGATGGCGTGGATCAAGACGGGAAAAGTACTATTTTTTATTGTCTTACGCCCTTCCGCCTTGCGTCTGCGCTGAATGAATCGCAACCGCATTCCTTAAAACTTTAGGCATCCGTACCGCTTCGGAACAAAGTCGCCGCAGGTAGCGTTAACGACACATGAGGTCATCCATCGGACGAAGCCTGCAGTTCGCGTTGCTGTGGGTAGTTGCCTGGAGCCTCAGTGCCGAGGCGGCGACCCGCGACAACATTCGGACGCGCGGCCCTGAAACACCTTCCAAGATTCTCTGCCAGACTTTCAAGATCGGCTGCGTGAAGAAATCTTCTGGCGTGAAGAAAAAGAAGGTCGCAACTCGCAAATCCAAGCCGGCGGCCGTCGCGCCGGAAAAGGTCGCCGCGGCTGACAAATCCACGGTCCCAGAAAGAAACACGGCAACCGAAAAAGCCATCGCTCCGGAACGGAAAGCGCCCCTGCCCGGCGCTGCGCCGCCCGTGCCGCCGAAGGTCGCACGTGCCGACCCGCAGGGCACCGTTCCCATCCCCAAGCCGAAACCGCAGGTCGCCGCCCTCGCGCCGCCGGCGTCCGCAACCGCGGCCCCGATCCTCCCTTCCGCGAAGGTCGAGCCGCCGCCGGCGCGCAACCCGCTCGCCGAGCAAGGTCTCGCCACCGAGGCGGACACGGCCTGCCGCGACGCGCTCCGCGCGCTGGGCGTGACGTTCACCGTTCCCGATAGTGTCGAAGGCAAGGGGCAATGCAACGTCCCGAACCCCGTGCAGCTCACCTCGCTCGCTGCGGCGACGGGCGAGGTGAAGTTGCCCGGCCACCCTCTCCTCAATTGCCGCTTCGCTCAGCGCTTCTCCACCTGGCTCGCCGACGTCGCCGTACCGGTCGTGGGGACCGGGGTCGGCCAACCGCTCGCCGCCGTCTCGACGGGTCCTGGCTACGAATGCCGCGGCCGCAATGGCGACTCGAGCGCCAAGATCAGCGAGCACGCCTTCGGCAACGCCATCGACATCGACGGGCTGGTCCTGTCCGGCGGCACTCGCCTGGAGATCGCCGACGTGGCCGACAGCCAGCACCGCTTCCATCGCGTTCTGTCGGCATTGCGCGAATCGGGCTGTGGCTATTTCACGACCGTGCTCGGCCCGGGCTCCAATGCGGCGCATGCCTCGCACTACCACTTCGATCTCGGCCGTCACGGCAAGAGCGAGCGCACGCGGATCTGCGAATAGGACCTACCGCGCCCGTTCGAGGCCGCGCAGGGTCCGTGCGATGATTTCGCGCGCGCGGGTCAGGACCATCTCATTCCATGTAGGCGTGGCCGGATGGAAGGCGTCGGTGATGGCGCGCTTGATGCGCCGCGTCTCGCCTTCGCCCCATGTGACCTTGCCGTGCGTGTGGAGCCACTGGTCCTCGCGCAGCGCTTTCATGACACTCGCGATGTCGACCGTGCCGTATTCGAGCGTGACGAACACGACGCGTTCGCCGAGCCGCCGGATCCACGATTCCTCGATGAGCCCATGGTTGACCGTCGAGACGGATTCGCCGGCAAACGGATTGGCGAGCTCGTCGCCATGCCACGCCTCGGCGTGCCGGTAGCCCGGCGTGCCGGGCCGATGGCCGCTGATGACCTCGCCCTTGCCCGCCGCCCCAAGGCCGGTGTGGAAATCGATGACCGCCACGAGTTGCCGCTCGGCGAGCGCGAAGTCTTCGATGATCGTCTCGAGCGTGCGCCGCGCCCAGCTCGGCGCGCCTCCGCCGTAAAAAAGGCCCTGCGGGTGGCGGTATTGTCCGCCCGCGAAGCCTTCCTGGTAGGCGAGCATCCCGTGCGTCGCGATGAAGTCGGCGATGGTCTTCTCGCCTGCTTCGAAAGCGGGTCCGGCGAGCGAGGAAAGCGCGATGGCATCGGCGAGTGTGTCGTAGGTCCGGTTCTCGGGCAGCGGCCGGTCGAAGTCGACGCAGTTGCGGTTGAGGTCGATGCCCTCCTCCGTCACCCGTCTCAGCCACGCGAATCCATGCGGGTTGAGGGCGTGGATCAGGAGGACGCCGATATCGTCGGGCACGGCGGTTGCTCCGCCCCCATCGAGCCAATCGATCATCGCAGCCGAGCCGCAGAACCCCTCGACGCCATGCGTCGCCGCGATGAGGACCAGCACCTTCGGCGCCGCTATCCGTCCGCCCCAGGCGACGTCGCAGGCCAGCGCCTCGCCGCCCGGTCCCGTCTCGGGGTTGGCATAGGCGCGCATCGCCAGTCCCGCCTTGTCGCAGGCGGTCCGGAATCGCCTGCGCGCGTCCGCATAGTCGCGGGCGAAGGCGTCGCTCTCCTGTGGACGGGTCATGGCCGGCGAGTTGAAGCGCCGGAGGTGAATAAAAAGTTACTAGTCCTCAACTCCCCTTGGGTGCGCCGATGATTTCTGCGGGCGGATCGATGAAGCCTGAAAAACCCGAGCGCACATGATGGTTGAGCTCTGCGAATCGGAAATAATATGTCCAGGCGCTTGCGCGCAGCTGATCGGCAAGCTCCAGATCCTGCATCGTGTAACATCCGGCGCGCGTCTTTATATGCGCCTCGGCGATGGTGAAGGCGTGCAGCATGCAGTGTGCGGCATCGACGAGCGGATGCCTCATGGGAAAGTCGGGCGTGTCGACAATGATATGCATTGGGCGATGACTCCTCGGTCGCTGGCGATGAAGGCCACCAGCCGAGGCTGGTGACCGGGGAGTTAACAAGTCGCCAGAAGACGACCGCGTCGCCCTTTAGGCTTTCGCCCTGGACATGCGGCGACGCCTCCCCAGTCTCTGCGTGAGATGAAAGGGAGGCATCATTATTGCGGCAGATGCAAACGCCGCTTCTGGAGAGGTTGTTAAGGCCCCAGGGATTCTTTTGCCGGAATCCCCGCCCGCAATCTAAGGGAGCGACATCCGAATCGTCAATCGGAATGCGTGTGGAGTGATCTCTTCAGAACTTGAGCCCGAACACGGCACGAAGGATTTGCGCCGTCACGCTCGCATTGTCGTCGCAGCCGCTGCCGCTGCACGAGTCCTTCGCTCCGAAGTCGTCATGCAGATACTCGATGCGGCCGAAGGAACTGTCGGAGAAATTGCGCTCGACCCCGAAGCCCAGCGTCCATCCGTTTCCGAGGTCGCCGCCGTCCCCCGCCGTTTCGGACGGCGTATCTGCCATCGCGAGGCCGCCCGCGACGTAGAACAGGCTGTCGCCCGAAGCGATGCCGGCGCGGCCGCGCAGGTGGGCCACGTCGTCGAAACCGGGGGGCAGCACCTCGTCGGTCTCGAGCGTATTGGCCGTGGCGGCGCTGCCGCTCCACCCGACGTCGCCCTCGACGCCGAACACCCAGTTGCCGGTCTGGATATTTGTGCCGCCGAGGAATCCGGCGATGGCGTCGTCTACGCCGTGCATCCGCGAGGCGATGGACGCCTGCGCCAGCGCATCCTCTTCGCCGGACAGGAAGATGCCCGGAGAGGTCAGCACATAGGGGCCGTTCCACACCGGGACGGGCTCGCCTTCGGCCTGCGCCAGTGCCGGCGCTCCGAGAGCGGTGACCATCGCCAGTGTGAGGATGATCCTCTTCATGCCTGCCCAGCTTTTGCCAACCAGTTGCCCAAATCGTATCACGTCCTCGATTTGGGGTCACCTTCCCCATATGAGGGTCCGACCCCCCACTGTGGAAGGGCCGCAGTTCGGCTGGGCTCATGCCGCATCGGAACATTCGGGATTCACTGGAGAATCGTTCATGCAAAGCAACCCGCCCCTCCTCCCGTCCCCGCTCCTGGCGGTCCTGGCTTCGCTCGAGGAGCCCCTCCTGGCCCTCCTGCGCATCGCCGTCGGCCTGTCGCTCTTCGCGCACGGCTGGTACATCGCCGGACATATGCAGGAGACGGCGGAATGGCTCGCCGGAGAGGGCTACTCCAACCCCATGCCTTTGACCTGGGTCCTGATGCTCATTCAGACGGTCGGCGCCCTCTGTCTCGCCGCGGGCTTCCTGACCAGGCTCGCCGCCATACCGATCTTCCTCTTCCTCGCCAACGCCGTCGCCTATCACTGGCCCAAGGGCTTCTTCTGGAACTTCAACGGCTTCGAATATCCCATGGTCCTGTCGATCCTTCTCCTTGTCTTCATCGTCCGCGGCGGCGGACGCTATGCGTTGGATCGTTTTCTGCCCCGTGCAATCTGAGGCATGGTTGACTTTGGGGAATGTCGCGCATTGCGCTAGGATGCGGCCTGCATCCGAATCGTTGAGAGGCGAAGGGTTATGACACTGACCGAACTGCTGATTACGGCCATCGCCGGGGCCGCCGGAGGAAACATCGGCGCCAATCTCTTCAAGAACGCCAGCCTCGGAACGCCGGGCGATACCCTCGCCGGAGTGATTGGCGGCGCAATTCTCGGGGTCGTCCTAGGCGCCCTGGTGACCGACAGTCCGGCCGACGGCCTGACCATGCAGACGGTGCTGGTGCACCTCGTCGGCGGCGCGGTCGGCGGCGGGCTTTTGGCCGTGATCGCCGGTACGCTCAGAAACCGCAGCCGCGCCGAATAGTGCGCGCCCTAGAGTGATTGCGCCTTGAACGTATCGCAGGTGTTGACGTCGCCTGATTCGTAGCCGCGCTTGAACCAGCGGACCCGTTGCTCCGAACTGCCGTGCGTGAAGGACTCCGGTACGACGTAGCCCTGTGACCGCCGCTGCAGGCGATCATCGCCGATCTGGCTGGCGGCGTTCAGGCCTTCCTCTATGTCGCCTTCCTCGAGAATCTTGGCCGTCTCGTCGGCCGACTTGGCCCACACCCCCGAGAAGCAGTCGGCCTGCAGCTCCATCTTGACCGAAAGCGCGTTCGCCTCCGCCTCCGGGCTTTGCATGCGGGCGCGCGTCACCTTCTCGGCGATGCCGAGAAGGTTTTGCACATGGTGCCCGACTTCGTGCGCGATGACATAGGCCTGCGCGAAATCGCCCGAGGCGCCCAGCCGCTGCTCCATGTCCTGGAAGAACGACAGGTCGATGTAGACGCGCGAATCCGGCGGGCAGTAGAACGGTCCCATGGCCGACTGCGCCATTCCGCAGGCCGATTGCACGGCACCGGAGAAGAGCACCAGCTTCGGCGCTTCATATTGCCGGCCGAACGCCTTTGGAAACGCCTCTCCCCATACGCGCTCGGTCGAACCGAGCACCCGCGCGACGAACTGCTCCATCTCGCCCGACGGCGTACCGGTCTGGCTGCCCGAGCCGGCCGACTGCTCGGATTGCGACCGGTCGGTCGGAACTTGGATGCCGCCGCCGCTCAGGATGTCGAGCGGATTGATCCCCAGGAAATACGAGATGACCAGGATGACGACCAAGCCGCCGATGCCGATGCCGCCGCGCCCGCCGACCGGCACCCGTAGGCCGCCGCCGCGCGGAAAGCCGAAGCCTCGGCCCATGCCGCGGCGATCCTCGATGTTGCCGCTCGGTCGTTCATTGTCGAGACGCATGTTGGTTGCCTCCGCCTGTCAAGTCGAAGCCTTGCAGTTTGGTTCCTGATCCAGGCGAGATTACGCCCGCCCGGCGGTGCGGATCCGCGCCGCCGTCAGATCATATATCATCTTCAGGCTGGGCGTGGCGATGCCGAGGAGCGTGCCGAGTTCGATCACCGCGCCGAGCAGCGCATCGAGCTCCGTGACCCGTCCAGCCTCGAAGTCCTGCAGCATCGAGGTTCTGTGCGCCCCGACCCGCGCCGCCATGTCCATGCGTTCCTGCGCCGTGACCGGAAAGCTGATCCCGAGCGCCCGTGCGATCGTTTCCGCTTCCTCCATCATCCTGCCGACGATCTGCCGCAGGCCCGTGTCCTCGGCCATCCCCCTGAGCGTTTCGCCCGTCAGCAGGCTGACCGGATTGAAGCTGAGGTTGCCCCACAGCTTCAGCCAGATCTCGGGTCGGAGATTGGGCCTGACGGGCGCCTTGAGCCCGGATTTGATCAGCACGCCGCTCAAGGCGGTGATGCGTTCGGTCCGTTCTCCCGATGGCTCGGCGAGCGGCATGCGGTCGCCATACGCATGAACCACCACGCCCGGCGACTTCGAGCTCGGCCGCCTGCCACAGCACCGTGCCGATGGCCCGCTCCGGCCTGAGCGTCTTCCAGATTTTGCCGGCGGGATCGACGCTGTCGATCGTCCGGCCGTCGTAGGGGCCGCCATGCTTGTAGAAGTACCACCATGGCAAGCCGTTCTGCCCGTAGACGATCGCCGTCTCCGGACCGATCAGCGGCGCCAGCTTGTCGGCGATGGCGGTGATGCCGTGCGCCTTGATGGTCAGGATGATGTAGTCCTGCGGCCCGAGGCTCGTCCCGTCTTCGGCCAGGTGCGGACGCACGACGTGCGTCTCGCCGTTCATCTTGAGCGTCAGGCCCCGCGCCTTCATCGCCTCGAGGTGCGCGCCGCGTGCCACTAGGCTCACCTCGGCTTCGCCCTGGCGCACCAGAAGCGCGCCGATGTAGCCGCCCATGGCGCCGGCGCCGAAGATGCAGATCTTCATGGTGCGAGGCCGAGCTGCCGGGCGAGGCCGATGCGCATGAGCTTGCCCGTGGCGCCTTTCGGGATTTCCGTGACGATGACGATGTGCCGGGGCACCTTGAAATCCGCAAGGCGCTGGCTTGCGAATTGCCTGAGCTCGGGCTCGCTCGCCGTGTGGCCCTCGCGCAGCACGACGGCGGCGGCCACCTCCTCTCCGAGCTTGTCGTGCGGCATCGCGAACGCCACCGCCTGCTCGACCGCCGGATGGGCCATCAGGGTCTCGTCGATCTCGAGCGGCGCGACCTTCTCCCCGCCGCGGTTGATGATTTCCTTCAGCCGGCCGGTGATGCGCAGGAACCCGTCGTCGCCGAGGACGCCCTGGTCGCCGGTGCGGAACCAGCCATTCGTGAAGGCGGCGGCGTTGGCGGCGGGATTGCTCTCGTAGCCCTGCGTGACGTTGGCGCCACGTATGACCACTTCGCCGGTCGCGCCGGACGCGAGCAGTCGGCCCTCGCTGTCCATGATCGCGACCTCGGGACCTGCAGCCCGTCCGACCGACCCCGGTATCCGCTTGCCGGGCGGAAGCTGGTTGGACGTCATCTGGTGGGCGGCTTCCGTCATCGAGTAGGCCTCGATCACCGGGCATCCGAACCGCTTCTCGAGCGCCGTGAGGACGGGTGCCGGCAGCGAGGCGGAGCTCGACCGGATGAGCCGCAGCGGATGGCGGGCGATCGTCTCTGCGTTGCGTTCGGCTCTTGCCAGAATGGCCTGGTGCATGGTCGGCACCGCCGTGTACCAGGTCGGGCGCGCCTCTTCGAGCCACCCGAAGAACTTGAGCGCGTTGAAGCCCGGCGCGCAGAAGATGCTTCCTCCCGCCGCGACGCTCGCGAGTATGGCCGCGACGAGGCCGTGGATGTGGAAGAGCGGCATGATGTTGAGGCATAGGTCGCCCGGCTGGAGCGCCAGCGTGCGCCCGACGTTCTCTGCCGACGCGATGAGATTCCGGTGCGTCAGCGGCACGATTTTCGGCCGCGACGTCGTGCCGGACGTGTGGAGGACGAGCGCGGGATCCGCATCCGTGCTGAACTTTGCCTTTGCGCTCGCTTCGCCGAGCGAGAATCCGCCGGCCGGCTCGCTCGCCGGCACGAGATGGATGATGTCGATTCCGAGCTTCGTCGCTGCCGCTACCGCGGGACTGGTGCTGCCGGCCTCGACGACGAGCGCCCGCGCCTTGAGATCCTCGAGATAGAAGGCGAACTCTTCTTCCTTGTATGCGGGGTTGAGCGGCGCCGTCGTGCAGCAGTTCGCGGCGCTGAGGAAGACCGCCGCCATCTCCGGCCCGTTGGGAAGGACGATGGCAAGCTTGCTGCCGGGGTCGATGCCGCGCGCGGCAAGATTGGCGGCCGTGTGATCGATCAGTCGTGACAGCCCGCCATAGGTCAGCGCCTGCCGGCCGGGGGCCGTGAGGCATGCCGCCTCCGGCGGCTGCCTGCCGATGAGATCGCGAATGATCATCGCCCGCGTCCTGCGTTTCTTTCAGGAAAGATTTGTGGCCCGCTGTGCTGCGCGCGTCAACCTCGGCGAGCAGCCGCACGGGTGCTGCGAATCCACTGCATGGCAGCGGCGTTCGGTCGGCCATTGCCGCACGCCTCCGCTCGGCGTAGACGCTTGAGCCATGACCGACGCGCTCAAGATCGCCTTGGCACAGCTCAACCCCACAGTCGGGGCGGTCTCCCGCAACCTGGCCGAGGCGCGCAAGGCGCGGGCCGCTGCCGCCCGCCTCGGCGCCGACCTGGTGCTGTTCACCGAGCTTTACGTTTCCGGCTATCCCCCCGAGGACATCGTTCTCAAACCCTCCTTCGTCGCCGCTTGCATGGAAGCGGTCGAGGCGCTGGCGCGCGACACGGCCGACGGCGGTCCCGCCGTGCTGGTCGGCTCGCCCTGGCGGGACGGCGACAAGGTCTACAATGCCGTCGCCCTCCTCGACGACGGAAAGGTCGCAACCCAGCGCTTCAAGTTCGACCTGCCGAACTACGGCGTCTTCGACGAGAAGCGCGTTTTTGCCGCCGGGCCGGCTCCCGGTCCGATCAGCTTTCGCGGCGTTCGTCTCGGCGTTCCGATCTGCGAGGACATCTGGACGGAGGAAGTGTGCGAGACCCTGGTCGAGACGGGAGCGGAGGTCCTCCTCGTCCCCAACGGATCGCCGTTCGAGAAGGACAAGGACGACGTTCGGCTGAACATCGCGGTCGCCCGCGTGACCGAGACGGGCCTGCCGATCGCCTACGTCAACCAAGTGGGCGGCCAGGACGAGCTCGTGTTCGACGGCGCATCCTTTGCCCTCAACGCCGACCGCAGCCTCGCCCTCCAGATGCCGGCCTTCGCCGAGGCCGTCACCCTGACCGAATGGCGGCGCGGCAACGCCGGCTGGCGGATCGTTCCACAGCCGGCGGCGCCGATTCCGGACGCCGTCGAGTCGATGTGGCTCGCCTGCGTCCTCGGGCTTCGCGACTACGTGAGGAAGAACGGTTTTCCCGGCGTCGTCCTCGGGCTTTCGGGAGGCATCGATTCCGCAGTCGTCGCCGCCATGGCCGTCGATGCGCTCGGCCCGTCCCTCGTTCATTGCGTGATGATGCCGTACCGCTTCACGAGCGGCGACAGCATCGCCGACGCCGCGGCCTGCGCCGCAGCCCTCGGGGTCCGTTACGACGTCGTGCCGATCGCCGCGCCGACCGAAGGGTTCGAGCAGGCGCTGGCCGCGCTTTTCGCCGGCACGCCGCGCGGCACCACCGAGGAGAATCTCCAGTCGCGGGCCCGCGGCACCATCCTCATGGCCATCTCGAACAAGCTCGGCTCCATGGTCCTCACCACCGGCAACAAGTCGGAGATGTCGGTGGGCTATGCAACGCTTTATGGCGACATGAACGGCGGCTTCAATCCCATAAAGGACGTCTACAAGACCGAGGTTTATGCGCTGGCGCGATGGCGGAACGCGAACCGGCCGCCGGGCAGCCTCGGTCCCGGCGGAGAGGTCATTCCCGATCGCATCCTGACCAAGGCGCCGACGGCGGAGCTGCGGCCCAACCAGAAAGACCAGGACTCCCTTCCGCCCTACGAGGACCTCGATGCGATCTTGAAGGAGCTCGTCGAGAACGAACGCTCCGTGGCCGACGTGGTGGCGGCGGGCCGCGACCGCGCCACGGTCGAGCGCGTCCAGCGCATGCTCTTCCTTGCCGAGTACAAGCGCCGGCAGGCGGCTCCGGGCGTCAAGATCACCCGCCGCAACTTCGGCCGCGACCGTCGCTATCCGATCACCAACGGCTTTCGCGACGAGGCACCGGAGCGATGACCGTCGTCCGTTTCGCGCCCTCGCCGACCGGGCGCATCCATATCGGCAATGCCCGCACGGCCATCTTGAACTGGCTCTTCGCGAAGAAGACCGGCGGCCGCTTCGTTCTCCGTTTCGACGATACCGATCTAGAGCGTTCGACGGAGGATTTCGCCGAAGGGATCGTCGCCGACCTGGCCTGGCTCGGCATTCGTCCCGACGGCATCGAACGCCAGTCGAGTCGCTTTTCACGCTATCGCGAAGCGGTCGAGCAGCTCGAGGCGGCGGGCGTCGTCTACCGCGCCTACGAAGCGGCCGAAGAGCTGGAGCGACGCCGTAGCCGCCAGCTCGGCCGCGGCGAGCCGCCCGTCTACGACCGTGCCGCCCTGCGCCTGAGCGATGCCGAGCGGGAGAAGCTCGAGGCCGAGGGCCGCCGCCCGCATTTCCGCTTCAAGCTCGGCCACTCCGTCGTCGCCTGGAACGACCTCGTTCGGGGACCGCAGCACGTCGATACCTCGACGATCTCCGATCCGGTGCTGGTGCGCGAGGATGGAACCTATCTCTACACGCTGCCGTCGGTGGTCGACGACATCGACTTCGGGATCACCCACGTCATCCGGGGCGAAGACCACGTCGTCAACGCCGCCGTTCAGAGCGAGATATTCCAGGCGCTCGGCAAGACGCCGCCGCACTTCGCGCATCACAGCCTGCTCATCGGCACCGACGGCAAGGGGCTCTCCAAGCGACTGGGATCGCTGTCCATAGCCGACATGCGGGCCGCCGGCCTCGAGCCCATGGCCGTCGTCAGCCATGCCGCTCTCATCGGCACGTCCGATGCCGTCGCGCCCCACGGCAGGATGGACGAGCTCGTCGCGGGTTTCGATCTCTCCAAGCTGTCGCGCGCCCCGACCCGTTTCGACGAGGCCGAGCTTCGGCAGCTCAACGCCCGCCTCCTGCACGGCCTCGCCTATGACGATGTCGCACCCGGGCTAGCCGCCCTCGGAATCAGGCCCGATGCAAAATTTTGGGACGCGGTACGGGGCAATCTTACCGTGCTCGCCGATGCCAGGACTTGGCATGCCGTCATCCATGACGATCTGCGCACGGACGTTTCGGGCGATGACCGCGCCATGTTGGCCGAGGCGCGGGCGCTCTTGCCGCCTGAACCCTGGGATCGCGAGACCTGGTCGCGCTGGACCGCCGCTTTGAAGCAGAAGACGGGTCGCACCGGCAAGGCGCTGTTCATGCCGTTGCGCCGCGCCCTGACCGGGCTCGATCACGGCCCGGAACTGGCCGCGCTCCTGCCGCTGATCGGAAAGGCTCGGGCTGAAAGGCGCCTGGCATGATCCTCGTCGGCCAATACGACTCGCCCTTCGTCCGCCGCGTCGGCGTCACTCTCCATCTCTACGGGATCGCCTTCACGCGCAACGCGATCTCGGTCTTCGGAGATGCGCAGGAGATGGCGAGGATCACGCCGATCGTTCGCATACCCTCGCTCGTTCTCGACGATGGGACCGTACTCGTAGACAGCGGCGCGATCCTCGACGATCTCGACTGCCGCGTCGGGGCCGAGCGCGCCCTGACGCCCGCCGATGGGCCGCGGCGGCGCCGCGTGCTACAGATAATGGCCTTCGCGACCGGCGCCGTCGACAAGGCGGGCACCATCGTCTACGAGCGCCACCTTCATCCGCCGGGCCACGTCAATGCCGACTGGGTCGCGCGCTGCGGCGGCCAGCTCGACGGCGCCCTCGGCTGGCTCGAGCGGGCCGTCACGGAGCCTTACTTTCTCGGCGACCGGCTCACCCAGGCCGACGTGACGACCGGCGCCATGCTGGGCTATCTGAAGCTTCGGCTTCCAGAGAATTTCGTTCCCGGCCGCTACCCGGCGCTCGACCGGCTGTCGGCGCGCCTGGAGGCCACGGACGCCTTCGTCAAGGCGCGCCCCGGGCCCGACGAGATCATGCCCGACAAGGTCTAGTCGGGCGGCGGCATCCGGGCCCTTGCATCGGGTACGCCGTATCCTTTGATTACCGCCGGTCGTGCGGCGATCCGCGTGTACCAGTCCTTGACGTTCGGAAAGTCGTTGAGCGTCACGCGATGCCAGGCGTGGCGTGCGATCCACGGAAACGTCGCGATGTCGACGATCGAGTAGTCGCCCGTCACCCAGCCGGTCTTTTCGAGCTGCTTCTCGAGCACCCGGTAGAGCCGCTGCGCTTCGCCGGCGAACCACTCCTCCGCGAACGGTGCTTTGCCGGGATTGTTGCGCAGGAAGAAGTGGGCCCGCCCGAGGAACGGGCCGATGGCCGACATCTGCCACATCATCCATTCGATGGCTCTGAGACGGGGCTCGCCTTCGCTCGGGAAAAGCTTCCCGTGCTTGTCGCCGAGGTACATGAGGATGGCACCCGATTCGAAAACGCCAAGGCCCGTCTCGCGATCGACGATGGCCGGCACCTTCTGGTTCGGGGAGATCTCGGTGAACGCCGGCAGAAACTGCTCGCCCGTCTCGATGTTCACGGTGTGGACGGTATATGGAAGCCCCATCTCCTCCAGCGCGATCGAGATCTTCCGGCCGTTCGGAGTGCTCCACGTATAGAGATCGTACATGCGGTCCTTGACGGCAGGCGAGACGCTAGTCGGACCACAGCGACAGGCCGCCGCCCGCCGCCATGTCGCGTTCGAGGTCGCGCATAACGGCATAGTCGCCGGGCGTCAGCAAGGAAAATCCCTTGAGAAAAAGGCTTGCACGGGCTTGGCCGAGCGCCGGATCGGCGAAGGCATCGGCCACCGCCCGGCGCATCCGCTCGATTTCATCCTCGTCGCGGCTCGCGAGCGTGACATAGGGAAGTCCGGGTACCAGGGGCGAGCGGGCGATGGCCACGATGCCGTCGACGAGTTCGGGGCGATGCCGGCGCGCGATGGCCACGCACACCGAGTCGATGGCACACACGTCCACCCTGCCCGCCTGCAGCGCTTCGAGCGACTTCGCATGCCCGCCGCTTTCGACCGTGGCGCCGAAAAACTTCCCGTTCCTTGCGTGCGGTGCGAACACCAGCTTCAGCGCCAGCATCCCCGACATGGAATCGCGGTTGTTGTAGGCCGCCCGGTGTCCGGCGAGATCGCGCAGGTCGCGGATCCCGTCTTTCACCCTGACCATGATGTGGCTCGAGTAGTTCGCTGCTTCGCAGCCCTCGACGTCGTAGTGCGGCGTGACGACCGCCGCCAGCCGCCGTGCGAATTCGTTGGCGAAGGCGTAGCCGCAGGTCTGGCTGAGCAGCAGGCCGGGGCTGCGCCAGCTGTCCTGATAGTGGCCGGTGCGCGTGAGCTCGACCGGCACGTCGTCGAACCCGTGCGCTTTCAGGTGAAGCGACAGGCCCTTTCCCCAACGGTCCGTCGCTTCGCGGACCTCGGGCCAGTCGTACATCGGAAGGGCAAGAACGGACATGCGCGAAGCTTAGTCCTGGCGCCACCGGCGTCAATCGCCGGCGGTCAGTGCAGTCGTCCGCCGAGCGAGTCGATGAATTCGGCCGCTGCGTTCGGCTGGATGCGCGCGCTGCGGATGAGATCGTCGAAGTGCCGGGTGAGTTCCCGGATGTGCTCCGTCGAGGTGAAGACGAAGTACATGTCGCCCACATAGATGGCCGCCCGCTTGGGACCGAACACCGTATAGGGCACGGAGAAGCGCTGCCGCCCGTCGTAGAGGAACAGCCGGTACGACGGATAGAGGCTCCTCACCACGCTCGACGCATGGCGAAGCGCGGCGGCGCGATCGCGGGCCGGCAGGTCGCGCCAGATGCCCTCTCCGGCGGCGAAGATTTCGAAGCGCTGCAAGGGCGCGCACACTTCGATCTCCGAATCCGGTCGCTGTGCATGGGCGATGCGGACCCGCGCGACGCCCGACCAGGCGTCCGCGGCGGCCGCGCCGAACTGACCGCTTTCATAGCCGATGAGCGCGTCGGTCTTGAGCTGGTCGGGAAGCGTCGCAGGCACGTAGCGGACCTTGAACCCGCGGGCTTCCTCGTGCCAGCGCTTCAGGCGCTCGTCTGCAGGGCTCGCGGCGTCGGGCTCGATGGCGAGCTGGGGGACGATGTCGGCCGCCACCTGGTCCTGCTCGGAGAGACCCATGAGCCAGTCGATCGACGCGCTGTGCCGGCTGGCGATCCGCGCGATGGTTTCGGCTCTCGGCAGGCGCACGTTTTCGGCTGACAGCAGCTGGGTGAGCGTCGAGCGGTCGAGGCCCGCCCATGCGGCGAACTGGGCCCGCGACAGGCCGGTCCGCTGGATGAGCTCCGCCAGCCGCCGCCGGAACGTCTCGACTGTCTCCCGCTTCTGCATTCGACTGCTCCGTTGGTGACAATTGTCAACATATGGCGCATTTGTGGACGAAAATCAACAAATTGTGCGCAGACTACCATCGCGGGCGTCGTCCGCCTTTGCTACATCCCGACCCATGCAGATGCAGCCCATCACCGAATTCACGGAAAGTCGGTCGCGCCCGATCGAATGGCCGACATGGATCGCCATTGCCGGCCTGTGGTTCGTCTTCGCCGCACTCATCTATTTCCACGCCGACCTGCCCTGGTGGGTCCTGACGCCGGTCGGCGCCTGGCTCGTCGCGTTTCATGGTTCCCTTCAGCACGAGTCGATCCACGGTCACCCGACCCGGAGCCACCTCTTGAACGAGCTCCTGCTGTTTCCGGCAATCTCCCTGTGGATCCCGTATCGCCGATACCGCCGCCTCCATCTGACCCATCACCGCAACGATCAGCTCACCGATCCCGAAGAGGATCCGGAGTCGTACTACCTCGACCCGCAGGCCTGGGAGCGCACCCCGAACGCTCTGCGCTGGCTCTACACCGTCAACAACACGATGCTCGGGCGCTTCATCCTCGGTCCGGCGATTACCACGACCCGGCTCGTCGCGAGCGAGATTGCCGGGCTCCGCCGCGGCGAGCGCGACATCCTCCCCGACTGGCTGCTCCATGCCGTCGGCATCGCCATCGTCTGGTTCTGGGTAAGCTGGGTGTGCGGCATGCCCTTCTGGCAGTACGTCGTCGGCATCGCCTACTGGGGAAACTCCCTGACCATGATGCGCTCCTATGCCGAGCACCGGGCTCATGACCAGGCCGGCTGCCGCGTGATCATCGTCGAGGCATCGCCGCTCATGAGCCTCCTCTATCTCAACAACAACCTTCACATGCCGCATCACGAGCGGCCCCGTCTGCCGTGGTACGAGATCCCCCGCTACTATCGCGAGAACCGCGACCGTTTGATCAATGAGAACTGCGCCTATCTCATGCGCGGCTACGGCGAGATCGCCAGGAATTGGCTGGTGCGTCCGAAAGAACCGGTCGCCCATCCCAACATGGAAAGCCTGCCGCGCATTCGGCAGGGAAGTGAACGTCGGGAAGGCACCGTCGCAGACGGTGTGCCGGCTGAATGATCGAGGCTGTCGCTCAGGGAGGAGACGAGTAATGGATATCAATCTGCCGAAATCGGCCAAATACGTGGTGATCGGCGCCGGCATGCACGGCATGTCGACCGCCTGGCATCTCGCCATGCAGCTCGAGAAGGGCGGCAAGGGCAAAGGCTCCGACGTCGTGCTCATCGACAAGACCGGACCCGGGGCCGGCGCCACCGGCGTCGCCTGCGGCTGCGTCCGCAATCTCTACATGACCGAGCCGCTGCACACGATCCTGCGTCATTCCGTCGACGTGTGGGAAAGCGATCCGGCCAATCTCGGCTTCCAGCAGGTTGGCTACGTCTCGGTCGGCGAGGCGAACCAGGAAGCCGACTATGAGAAGATGCACAAGAGCCAGAAGAAGTCCGGCTACGCATCCGACATGTATGCTGGCAAGGATGCCAAGAAGTTCCTGAAGTCGATCTGGCCCGACTTCAACGTCGATCATGCCGACGTCGTCCTGCACGAAAAGCCGTCCGGCTATGCCGGGACTCATCTCGCCGTCCAGGGACTGCACAACAAGTGCATGCAGTGGGGCGTGCAATGCATCTTCGGCCCCTCGGTAATCGGCTACGACACGCAGAACGGCCGCATCTCGGCCGTGAAGACGACGCAGGGCGATATCAAGGCCGACTGCGTCGTCATCTGCGCCGGCGCCTGGATCACCCAGCACTGGGATTGGCTGGGACTGCCGACCAGTCTCGACATGCGCTATCCCGATGGCGGTGTCGTCAAGAATGCCGACATGTGGACCTACTGGCGCCTTCTCGAGGGCGAGGTGGTGCTGAAGGACGGCCATCGCTACCGCACCGCCGACGACAAGGACCCGCCGGTCCTCCACGTCGAGCTCATGAACACGCCGGTCGTCACCGAGGACGGCAAGCAATTCCCGGACAAGCACTTCTATACCTACATGCGCTACGCGGCCGAGCGGGTCGGCGCCCCGGGCATCCAGGGCGGAACCATTCCGGTCAAGATGGGGCCGAAGGCCGTGCTCGACCCTTACGGCCACAAGAACGACCTCTACCAGGCCGATCCGTGGTTCGCCGACTACTACATGGCGACCCTCGCCTACCTGTTCGACCAGTTCAAAGGCTACCGCGGTCAGTTCAAGGAGCGTCGCAATGGCGGCATCGGCGCCTTCACGCCCGACTCGGTTCCGATCTTCGACTGGGTGAAGGACAACGCCTACATGATCGCCGACTCGAACCACGGCTACAAGATGATCGGCGTCGGCAAGCTCGTCGCCAACCATCTCGTCACCGGCGATCCGTCGCCCGACCTGGCGCCCTTTGCGCTGACCCGCTTTGCGCAGGGACGCACCTTCGGCGACCGCAACTCCAACTGTCCGTGGGTGTAGCGGGCGCTACCGCTCGCCGCGCGACAGGAACTCGAGCCAGGCGATCCGGAAGCGCGCCCCCCAGAGCGTGAAGGGGTCGGGCGGCAGCCGCGACGGCCGGTCGTGCGCGAGCATGTCGCGAACGAGCGCATGCACGTTGCCGAAGGCGAGGTCGGCGACGAGCTCCCCCTGATAGGTGCCGCGGGCAAGCCCGACACCGTTCTGCACGCACGCCGAAAAGATGTTGGGCGCCAGTTCGCCGAACACCGGTGCGGCATTCCACGTCTTCGAAACGAAACCCGTCCACGTGTGGGTGATCTCGAGCGGCGCCAGGAAAGGGAAACGCCGCTCGAGGATTCGGCCGTGCACGGCGCGCATGCGTTCCCGTCGTTCCGTGTGCGGACGGTAGTCCGGCTCCGCATAGGTCCTGGCCCGGACCAGGAGGCGGCGCGAGGCGAGCAGCCGCATCGTGATGCCGCCCCGCGCATCCGCCGGCGTCATCCCCCATGTCTTTTCGCAGCCGAGCTGCGCGAGCTCCGCGCCGGTCAGCTCGCGCGACAGGCTTGCCCACAGGCCGAGATTGATGAGGCGGCCGGTCATGAATCCGAAGGCCGGCAGCAGGCCATTGACGGCGAGGATCACCTTCTCGGCCCAGACCGAGCCCTGCGGCGTGTCGATGCGGATTTCGCGGCCCGGTTCGAGGCGCACGACGGGGGAGTCTTCGTAGAGGTCGACGTTCGCAGGCAGCGACGCCGCCAGACCCCTGACCAGCGCCGCCGGCTGCACGAGGATCGTCCCCGGTGTATGAACCGCTTCGCCGTAAAGCTCCGTTCCAAGCCGCGCTTTGAGTTCGGAGCGCGATAGCCTTTGATAGGAAATGCCGAGCCGCCTCAGCATCTTCTCGTAGGGATCGAGAAACCGGGCCGCCCTTGCCGACACGGCGCCTCGGTACATTCCCGATTCCGACCAGTCGCAGGCGATGCCGTGCGCGGTTACCAGTTGTTTCAGGCGCTTGATCGCGAAGCGGTTCAGCCGCAGCACCCGCTGCTGGTGGCCGAGCGCCTCCTCGCTCATGCTCTCGGCCTCGTGCGGCAGGTCGATGATGAAGCCGGAATTGCGGCCCGACGAGCCCGAGCCGATGCGCTGCGCCTCGATCAGCACGACGCGGCGGTCGGGGTCGAGTTCCGCCATCCGGCGTGCCGCCGCGAGTCCGGCGAACCCCGCGCCGATCACCGCCACGTGCGCCCTTCCCTCCCCGCTGAGCCGCCGGGCCGGTCCCGCCGGCGGCAGGATGTCGATCCAGCCGTTCGTTCGGTCGTCGCGCGGCGTCAGCTTGATCTGTATCGGCGGCGGCATCCCGGCGATCGATGGCGGTGGGCTGGCGAGGATTTCTTGATCAGACATGTTTCATCTGCGTATGATCAAGCCACAAGAACCTGAAAAGGTCGAATCCGATAGGGAGGATCCGCCGGACGCCTTGAGCCGGCGGAGATCAAAGGGAAAGTCGGGGCGCGATGCTGCCACTTATTCTGCGGAGGCTCGGCATGATGGCTCTCATCATGCTGGTGTCCTCCTTCATACTGTATTTGATGTTTGAGTACGACAAGGATCGGGTCGTCATCCAGGCCATCGGCCCCTACACCAACTCGGCGCAGCGTCTCGCCTGGCTCGACCAGAATGGCTACAACGAACCCTTCCTGTGGCGCTACGTCTCCTGGGTCGGCAGGGCGCTGACCGGTGATTTCGGCACTTCCATCCAGTTCAACAGGCCGGTGATGGAAATCCTCCTGCCGAGCCTCGCCAACACCGGCATCCTGGCTCTGTGGGTCTTTACCCTGACCGTCGCCATCTCGCTCGTTCTCGGCGTGCTGTCCGGCATCGCCGAGGGCAGCGTCGGCGACCGCTTCATCTCGGTGTTCTCGGTGCTCACCACCTCGGTGCCAGAATTCGCCTCCGCAACCTTCCTGCTCGCCATCTTCGTCTACTGGCTCAACTGGCTGCCGGGCACGTCGGCCGGCTCCGCCGAGCTGTTCCGCAAGGAGCTCATCCTTCCGGTGGCCGTCCTCGTCATCTTCAATTTTGGCTACTACACGCGCATGATGCGCGCCTCCATGGCCGAGGTCATGGGCTCGCAATACGTGCGCACCGCCGTCCTGAAGGGCATGCCGTTCAAGCGCGTCGTCATGAAGCACGCACTGCGCAACGCCCTCATCGCACCCTTCACCGTGATGGTCCTCCAGATCAACTACCTTCTGTCGGGCGTGATCGTCACCGAGGTCGTCTTCGCCTATGACGGCTTCGGCCGGCGCCTCTACGAAGCGGCGCAGTTCAACGACATCTTCATCGTCGAGGCCTGCACCATGGTGGCCGTGGCCCTCGCCGTGCTCACGCAGTTCATTTCCGAAATCGGATACATGTTTCTCAATCCACGCATCAGGCTCAACTGAGGTCCTTGCATGACCGACCATGCACTCCCATTCCCCATACGGCGCTCCCCGTTCACCAAGTTCGTCTCCGCGCTCGCACTCATGCGCGAATCGCCCATCGGCATGGTCGGCCTCGCCATCATCGTGTTCTGGCTGGGCGTCGCGATCCTGGCGCCGATCCTGCCCCTCATCGATCCGTTGAAGCAGGACTCGAGTTTCCTGCTCGCCGGGCCGTTGACCGAAGGCAAGAACGGCGCCTTCTTCTGGCTCGGAACCGACGATCTCGGGCGCGACATCCTTTCCCGCCTCATCTGGGGCGCCCAGCGCGTCTTCATCTGGGCGGGCCTCGCCACCTTGAGCGCCTACTCGACCGGCATGCTCATGGGCGTCGCGGCCGGCTATCTCGGCGGCCGCTGGGACGACGTGCTGAGCTTCATCGGCAATCTCGTCATGTCCTTCCCTCTCATTGTCCTCTATCTCATCATCATCGGCCGCTTCGGTGCCACGCCGCTCAACATCATCGTCGCCGTCACGCTCGCCACCGGCCCGCAGGTCATGCGCATCGTTCGCGGCATTGTGCTCGACCTCAAGACGCGCGACTACATCGCCGCCGCTCAGGTCCGCGGCGAGAGGCCGCTGTACATCATGCTCGTCGAACTCCTTCCCAATGCGCGCGGGCCTCTCATCGTCGATGCCTGCCTGCGGATGGGCTACGTCACCATCACCATCGCCCTCCTCGGCTATCTCGGCCTCGGCCTGCCTCCTCCCGCCCCCGACTGGGGCAGCATGATCAACGCCGCCCAGAAGTTCGGATCGTTCGGCGCCAACGCCATGCTGTGGCCGGCCGTTGCGGTCTCGACGATGGTGCTCGGTCTCAACATGCTGGCCGACGGCCTGCGTGAAATCTCGCTCAGGGATTGACGACGCCATGGATCAGATTTCGCCGGCCACCCCCGTCCTGGAATGCAAGGACCTCTGCCTCACCTACTACACGCGGCGCGGCGAAGTTCCCGCCGTCGTCGATTTCAATCTCAAGGTCATGCCGGGCGAGGCGGTCGGCTTGGTCGGCGAATCGGGTTGCGGCAAGTCGACCGTGGCACTCGCCATCATGCGGCACATGGGCAAGAACGGCGCCATTACCGGCGGCCAGATCAACTTCATGGGCCGCGACATCACCACGCTGTCCGAAGAGGAGCTGAGGTCCATCCGCGGCTCGCAGATCGCCATGGTCTATCAGGAGCCAATGGCGTCTCTCAATCCGTCGATGCGTGCCGGTGACCAGCTCAACGAGGTCCTGATGATCCATCAGGGCGCCTCGGAGCAGCAGGCGCGGGCGCGGTCGATCGAGCTCCTGGCCAAGGTGCGCCTGCCCGACCCCGAACGCATCCTCAATGCTTACCCGCACCAACTGTCGGGCGGCCAGCAGCAGCGCGTGCTCATAGCCATGGCGCTGCTGTCGAACCCCAAGCTCCTGCTCCTCGACGAGCCGACCACCGCGCTCGACGTGACGGTCGAAGCCGGCATCATCGAGCTCATCAAGGAGATCTCGAGCGAGTTCGGCACGTCGATGATCTACATCTCGCACAATCTCGGCCTCATCCTCGAGACGTGCCAGCGCCTCACTGTCATGTACTCGGGTCAGGCGGTCGAGCAGGGATCGGTCGGCCAGGTGTTCGATCACATGCGCCACCCTTATACCCGCGGTCTCTTCAATTCCATTCCGCTGCCCGGCACCGATCGCTTCGCCCGACCGCTCATCGCCATCCGCGGCCAGCTGCCGCTTCCCGCCGAGCGCCCGTCCGGCTGCTCCTTCGGCCCGCGCTGCGATCATTTTCGCACCGGTCGCTGCGACAAGGAGATTCCGATGCTCGACGTGCTGAGCGACGTCGGTCATTCGGTCCGTTGCGTCCGCTACGACGAGATCGACTGGGATGCGAAGAAGAGCCGCGGCGGCGTCCAGGAAATCCTCAAGTTCGGACCGCCTGTGCTCGAGGTCCACAACATGAAGAAATACTACGAGCTGCGCGACAACTCGTTCTCCGCGCTCGTCAAAGGCACCCGCAGCCGCTTCGTCAAGGCCAACGAGAAGCTCGACTTCGTGGCCCGCGAGGCCGAGACGGTCGCCATCGTCGGTGAATCGGGCTGCGGCAAGACGACTTTCGCCAAGGTGCTGATGGGTCTAGAGGAGGCTACCGGTGGCGAGGTGAAGATCAAGGGCCGCGACATCGCCAACCTTCCCGTGCAGCGCCGCGATCCGCAGCTCGTCGGCTCGCTCCAGTTGGTCTTCCAGAACCCCTTCGAGACGTTGAATCCGAGCCATTCGGTCGGCGCCCAGGTGGCGCGCGTCATCAAGAAGTTCGGCGTCGCATCGGATCCCGACGAGATTCAGCGGCGCATGTTCGAGATGTTCGACCTCGTCAAGCTGCCCCGCGAATTCGCGTTCCGCAAGCCGCGCCAGCTGTCCGGCGGGCAGAAGCAGCGCATCGGCATCGCCCGCGCCTTCGGCGGCAACGCCGCCGTCATCGTCGCCGACGAGCCGGTGTCGGCGCTCGACGTGTCCGTCCAGGCGGCGATCACCGGCCTCCTCACCGACCTGCAGCGCAAGCGCCGCACGACCATGGTGTTCATTAGCCATGACCTCTCTGTCGTGCGCTATCTCGCCGACCGCGTGGTCGTCATGTACCTCGGCCGGATCATGGAACAGGGAACGGTCGACCAGGTCTTCGCGCCGCCCTATCATCCCTATACGGAGGCGCTCCTCTCCGCCGTTCCGATCGCCGATACCTCCGTGAAGAAGAAGCGGATTGTGCTGAAGGGCGAGCTCCCCTCGCCCATCAATCCGCCGCCCGGCTGCCCTTTCCAGACGCGCTGCCACCGCAAGATCGGCGTTATCTGCGAGACCGAGATGCCGCCGCTAAAGGAATTCGACGACGGTCACCGCATCCTCTGCCACCTCCCCGACGAGGTGCTCCTCGGCATGGAGCCGGTGATCGCCCTGGGTAACGACGACGCACCGCCCCCGCCGCCGCCCATCAGGCCCGAAGCTACGAGCGCCGCCCCGGTGACCTGACGCATCGGCGGCCCGGGTCCGTCGGTCCAAGGGTTAGCTCCGCTCACCCTGCTGCTTCAGGCGGGCCTCCGTTGCAATTCTGCACGGCCTCTCAGGCTTGAAAATCGTCGCACTTCGTGCACGCTGCCCTGAGCAGTGCCGTCATGTTCGAGGATTCATCCATGCGCAGCCATGCCCGGGTAGTTGTGATCGGCGGCGGCGTCGTCGGGTGTTCGGTCCTCTACCACCTGACGAAGCGCGGCATCCGCGACATCCTTCTCATCGAGCGGGACGTGCTGACCTCGGGGTCCACGTGGCACGCCGCCGGCGGCTTTCACACGCTCAACGGCGACCCCAACGTCGCGAAGCTCCAGGAATACACGATCAATCTCTATCGCGAGATCGAGCAGGTGTCCGGCCAGGCGACGGGCGTGCACCTGTCGGGCGGCGTCATGCTCGTATCCACCCGCGACCGGTTCGACTGGCTGAAGATGGCGCATGCGCGCAACCGCTATCTCGGCGTCGCCACCGAGCTCATCTCCCTCAAGGAGGCGAAGTCGCACTTCCCACTCCTCGACGAGACGAAGTTCATCGGCGCAATGTGGCACCCGCTCGAGGGCCATCTCGATCCGTCCGGCACCACCCACGCCTATGCCAAGGCGGCGCGCGCCAACGGCGCCGAAGTGGTTCAGAAGTGCCGCGTCACCGATACGATACAGCGCCCCGACGGCAGCTGGGACGTCGTCACCGAGCAGGGCCGCGTCCATGCCGAGCACGTCGTGAACGCCGGCGGAATGTGGGCCCGCGAGGTCGGCCGCTTTGTCGGACTGGAGCTGCCGGTGCTGTGCATGGCGCACCAGTACCTGCTGACCGAAGAGCTGCCCGAAGTCGTCGCCTTCAACAAGGCGACCGGCAAGGAGATCGTCCACTGCATCGACTTCGATGGCGAGCTCTACATGCGCCAGGAGCGCACCGGCATGCTGGTCGGAACCTACGAGCCGAACGGCGTGCCATGGTCGCCCAAGGTTGCGCCCTGGGACTTCTCCTCCGAGCTCCTGCCTCCCGACCTCGACAAGATCTCCGACAATCTCGCGCGCGCCTTCGACCGTCATCCGCCTCTCGCCAAGGCAGGCATTCGCACCATCATCCACGGGCCCTTCGCCTTTGCGCCGGACGGCAATCCGCTCGTCGGCCCGATCCGCGGCCTCGCGAACTACTGGGTCGCCTGCGGTGTCATGGCCGGCTTCAGCCAGGGCGGCGGCGTCGGTCTCGCGCTCGCCAACTGGATTGCCGACGGCGACCCGGGCTTCGACATCTGGGCCATGGACGTGGCGCGCTACGGCGGCTGGGCCGGCATGGCCTATACCAACGCCAAGGTTCGCGAAAACTACGGCCGCCGCTTCCGCATCACCTTCCCGAACGAGGAGCTTCCTGCGGCCCGTCCAGTGCGGACGTCGCCGCTCTATGACCGGTTCAAGCAGGCCGGCGCATTCTTCGGATCGAGCTTCGGCCTCGAGCAGGCTCTCTGGTTCGCTCCCAAGGGAAAGAAGCCGGTGGAGAAGGTGACGTTCCGGCGTTCCAACGCATTCTCGATCGTCGGCGACGAGTGCCGCTCCGTTCGCAACGGTGTCGGCATGTTCGAGATCTCTGGATATGCAAAGTACGAGGTCAAGGGCGACGGCGCCGAGACGTGGCTCTCCTCCATGCTCGCCAACCGCATGCCGCGCGACGGCCGGCTCGTGCTCTCTCCCATGCTCAATGCATCCGGAAAGCTCATCGGCGACTTCACCGTTGCCAAGGCCGCGCCCGAACGCTTCTACGTCTTCGGCTCGGGCGCCGCCGAAAACTATCACCTGCGCTATTGGGAGAAGCACCTGCCTGCGGACGGCAGCGTCGCGTTGCGGCCGCTGACCGCCGAGCTGACCGGCCTCTCCATCGCCGGCCCTCGCTCCCGCGAGCTGCTCCAGAGCGTGAGCGGCGACGACCTCTCCAATGGCGCCTTCCCCTTCATGTCCTTCCGCGAGACCGAGCTCGGCCTCGTCCCCGTCAAGCTCGGCCGCATCACCTTCACCGGCGATCTCGGCTACGAGATCTGGTGCCGGTCCGACTACCTGCTCGGCCTTCACGACCTTCTGGCCGCGGCCGGCCGCGACTTCGGTCTGAAGCCGTTCGGCGGGCGCGCCCTCATGTCCTTGCGGCTCGAGAAGAACTGGGGAACCTGGGCCCGCGAGTATCGGCCGATCTACGGACCGTTCGAAGCCCGCCTCGACCGCTTCGTCGACTTGCGCAAGAACGATTTCGTGGGCCGCGACGCCGCCCTGCAGGAAAAGGAAACCGGCGGCCGGCTCGCGCTGCTGCCGTTCACGGTCGAGACCAAAGGCGTCGACGTCATCGGCGACGAGCCGATCTGGCATGGCGGAAAGGTGCTGGGCTGGGTGACCTCCGGCGGCTACGCTCACTATGTCGGGCGTTCCGTCGCGCTGGGTTACGTCCCCCGCGACGTCGCGGCGGAGGACGACGGTTTTGAGATCGAGATCATCGGCAGGCGCTATCCGGCGCGACCTCAGCGCCAGCCCCTGTTCGATCCGATGGGCGAACGCATGCGTGGGTAGAGGGAGAACATGGCTGAAGTCTTCAAGGATTTGCGCAAGAAGGAATATCTGAACGCCGAGGGCAGCGACAGGCCGCTCAAGAGTGCCATCCCTGCGGCGACGCTGGAGCGGGCCCGCGCCTATCGCAAGCAGCGTCTGGTCGCCGAGCTTCACAAGCACGATTGCGGCGCCATCCTGCTCTACGATCCGTGCAACATCCGCCATGCCCTCGACGTGTCGAACATGCAGGTATGGATGCTGCACAACCCCTCCCACTACGCCCTCGTATGCGCCGACGGCTACGCCATCGACTTCGAGTATCGCGGCGCCGAGCATCTGGGCCGCGGCATCTCGACGATCGACGAAGTCCGGACCGCGACGTCCTGGTTCTATTTCGCGGCCGGCGACCGCATGCAGGAGCACATCCGCAAATGGGCGGCCGAGATCGTCGCCGAGGTCAAGGCCCATGGCGGCGGCTCCATGCGGCTTGCGGTCGACAAATGCGAGACGCCGGGAACCGACGCGCTTCGCGCCCTCGGGCTCACGATCACCGAGGGCCAGGAGCTCACCGAGCACGCCCGCTCGATCAAGAACGACGCCGAGCTCGAGCTCATGAAATGGACGGTCCGCGTCTGCGAGGCCGGCATGGCGCGCATGTACGAGCATTCCGTGCCCGGCAAATCGGAGCAGGAGATCTGGGCCGAGCTCCACTACGAGAACATCCGCTCGGGCGGTGAATGGATCGAGACGCGCCTGCTCGCTGTCGGTAAGCGCACCAATCCCTGGTTCCAGGAATGCTCCGACTATGTCGGCGAAGCGGGCGACATCGTGGCCTTCGACACCGACATGATCGGGCCCTACGGCTACTGCGCCGATCTCTCGCGCTCCTGGACGCTCGGCCATACGCGCATGACGAACCTGCAGAAGGACCTCTATTCGGCGGCCGTCGAGCAGATCGAGCACAACGTCGCGGCCATCCGCCCCGGCATGGCCTTCCGCGAATTCAACGAGAAGCAATGGCGGATTCCCGAGAAGTACCGGGCCAACCGCTATTCCTGCGCCATGCACGGCGTCGGAATGGCGGACGAGTATCCATCCGTCGCCCTCCAGCCGGATTTCGCCAGGAGCTACGAAGGGGTCTTCGCCGAGAACATGACGCTGTGCGTCGAGAGTCTCATCGGCGAGGTCGGCGGCAAGGAATCGATCAAGCTCGAGACCCAGGTGGTCGTCACGCCGAACGGCGCCGTGCGTCTCGACAGCTTTCCCTGGGAAGTAACGTAAGTCCCCGATTTTGTGCCTCGAACGGCCGCGAACAGCTTGCGCCATTGGCGATATCGGTCCAAAGATGCCGGATCGCCAGCGGGAGACGAGGCGTCATGGCCGGACCGGTCGATCCAGGTGCATATCGCGAAGCACTGATCGTGCTCGGCACGGCCGGCGTGGTCATCCCTGCTTTCCATAAGCTCCGCATCAGTCCCATCCTCGGCTTTCTCATCGCCGGCACCATCATCGGGCCGAACGTTCTCGGCTCCCTGGCCACGGACCATCCGTGGCTGTCCTACCTGATCCTCGGCGATACCGAACAGATCGCGCAGCTCGCCGAGTTCGGCGTCGTCTTCCTCCTCTTCATGGTGGGGATCGAGCTCTCCTTCGAGCGCGTCTTGGCGCTGCGCCGGCTGGTCTTCGGTTTCGGAACCGCCCAGATCCTGGGGTCGTCGGCGATCATCGGTGCCGGCCTGCTTCTCCTCGGCCTCGCGACGCGCGAGGCGCTGATCATCGGCCTGGCCCTGTCGCTGTCGTCGACCGCCATCGTCATCCAGCTCCTCTCGGACCAGAAGCGACTCGGCACCCAGACGGGCCGCATAAGCTTCGCCGTGCTTCTCATGCAGGATCTGGCGGTGGTGCCCATCCTCCTGATGGTCCAGACGCTCGGGTCGAATGCGCAAGGGGCCGTTTCGCTCGGCATCTCGACGGCCCTTCTCAAGGCCGTCCTGACCATTCTCATCATCGTCATCGTCGGGCGGTTCGCGCTGCGGCCTCTGTTTCGCCTCGTCGCTGCGACGCGCAGCACCGACCTCTTCCTGGCCGCCACCCTCCTCATCGTCGTCGGTGCCGCCTTCATCACCAACCTCGGCGGCCTCTCCATGGCGCTCGGCGCCTTCATCGCCGGCCTGCTCATCGCCGAGACCGAGTACCGCCGCGAGGTCGAGACGCTGATCGAGCCGTTCAAGGGCCTCCTGCTCGGCGCCTACTTCCTGCTCGTCGGCATGAGCATGGATCTCAAGCTCCTCCTCTCGGAGCCCATCGCCTTGCTCGGCCTCACCGTTCTTCTGATCGTGGTCAAGGTGGGTATCACCTACGTTTCCGGTCTTCTCTTCAACCTGCCGCGCGCCGCCCTGCTGAAGGGAGCCCTGCTGCTGGGGCCGGGCGGCGAGTTCGCCTTCGTCATCCTGCCGATGGCGGTCGGAGTAGGTCTGGTTTCGGCGGCGACGTCCAACCGGATTCTGCTCGCAGTTTCCGCCTCCATGATGCTGATACCGGCCATGCAGCGGCTCGGAGCGGTCCTGGCGCCCCGAATGGGGCCGCCGCCCGGCGTCGACCCCGAGGCCCTGCTCGAGCCGGCCGGGCCCGCGCCCCCGCGGGTGATCATCGCCGGATACGGACGCGTCGGCGCCCTGGTCAGCTCCCTTCTCGAAGAGCACGGCATCGACTATCTCGCCATCGATGCCGACCCGCAGATCGTCAGCCGCGCCCGCCGGGCGGGAAAGCCGATCTACTACGGCAATGCGGCACGCGCCGATTTTCTCATCAAGTGCGGCATCGAGAAGGCCGACGCCCTGGTCGTCACCATGGACGAGCCCGACAAGGTCGACCACGTGGTGCGCACGGTTCGCGAATTGCGTCCCGACATCAAGATCGTGGCCCGCGCCCGGCATGAGAGCCACGCCATGGAGCTCTACGGCATCGGCGTCAGCGAAGCGGTGCCGGAGACGACCGAGGCGAGCCTGCAGCTCGGCGAAGCGGTTCTTGTCGAGGTCGGCGTCCCCATGGGCTATGCCATCGCCACCATCCACGAGCGTCGCGACAAGCTGCGCCGCCTGCTCGGCAGGCCCAATCGGCGCGGCGAGGTCGGCATCGCCCGCCGTCGCCTGAAGCAGAAGGAAAATCAGTAAGTCGCGCGCCTACACCGCGACGAGCTTCGCCGCCTGCGCCACGTCGCGGGTCCACGTCCAGATGGCGAGCAGCGGGGTGTCGGTCGTCTCGGTGGCATGCACCACGAAGGGCCTGTGCCAGCGGGTGCTGCCGGGGGCGAGCGATGTCCATCCGCCGGCGCCCTGTTTCCAGTTCGTCGGTCCGGTGAGGAGCCAGTAGAGCTCCGGCGCTTCGTGATAGTGCTCGCGATAGAGGCGGCCCGGTCCGAGCAGCATGAGCCCGAGCAGGAAATCGTTGCCGGCGAAAAACCCCTTGGGGCCGATGATCTCCGCATAGGCATAGCCGTCCATGTAGCCGAGCATGCCCATCGCCGTGTCGGAGTAGTTGGGATTCTGCTTCCAGTGCAGATCCTCTTCGAGGGCCGCGATCGCCGCCGCGACGTCGCTGGCCACCGCCAGCGCCGAGCCCACGGCATCGGGAAGGAGTGCGCAGGCCGGCAGCCGTCGCGGGGCCGGCCGTGTGATCGCATGATGTCCGGTTTCCTGTTCGGAAAGGCGGGACAGTACGTTTTCGATTTCCGGAGTGTGGGACCGGCGATCCTCCAGGCCGCGAACGATGGCGTTCAGCAGCCAGTGGACGTTAACGTACAACTCGTCGCTCTGAATCTGATTCGATCTCATGCCAATCCGGTGCCGGCACGATCTCCGCCGGGAGACTTACGTCCTGCGTCCAAGCATAGATGCACAGAAAGGGACGCGCTTCAACGAGCGTTGCGTGGATATACATCGTTTCGTTCCAAACGATTTCACCGGCCTGACGCGTTAACCAAACGCCGCCGTTGAACCGCCACCGCGTGGGACCCGTGAGGGCTGCGTAGAGTTCCGGCGCCTTGTGGCGGTGATCGCGATAGAACGTCCATGGCGCGACGAGGAAGAGTCCGAGCTCGAAGTCGGCTGCCGTGAACGGAGCCTCCGGCCCGACGAGGTCGACGAAGGCGTGCGCATTGGCAAAGCGCGGGCCGACGAGTTCCGGTGGATAGGCATCGTAGGCGCGCCACGCGAGTTCGGGCATCGCATGCTCGATCGCCTCGGCCATGGGCGCCATGCCCTGGGCCGCCGCCAGCTCGAGGCTTTCGGTAAGCCACCCGCAGCCGGGCGCGGCCGGCGGCCTTGGTCGCTTCGGATTTGGTACAAATTCGATCTCGCGGAGTTTCCGGCGAACCTGGTCAATCCCTGCGCCCCCGAGACGCTCCAGGTGAACGCCCACTGCGCGGATCAGCTCTCGTGTGCCGGCAATCCCCGTCATCGCGCGAAATCGCCCTTACTTGAGTGCGTAGACCCGCTCGGCCAGCGACAGCAGGTCGGCATCGGAGACATGCCGCTGCGTCGAGTTGCGCATGGGGGCGTTCTCCGGCCTGGCCATCGCCGCCGCGAGCAGGTCGGGCCGGCCGAGGTCGAGACCGTCGCCGGCCAGCGAGACCTTGATGCGGGACCGTTCGACGAGGCGGCGGAACGCCGCTGCCGCCCGGTGGGCGTCCTCCGTCTCGCCCATCGCCGCCGCCACCGCGGCGAAGGCGTCGGGCGCCCCCTCCGCCACCCACTCCATCGTCGCGAGCATCGCAAGCCCGGTGGCCCGGCCGTGCGGCACCGGCGCGAGCGTCGCCATGGCATGCGAGATGTTGTGCGCGAGTGCCGTGCCGCAATTGTCGATTGCGATGCCGGCATAGCACGAGCCGAGCAGCAGGGCGCTGCGCGCCGCGATGTCGCCGCCGTCGACCACCGCTCTTTCGAGATGCGCCGTGATGAGCTCGATGGCCCGGTGGCAATAGAGGTCGATCGCCGGATTGCGGTTGCGGTTGGTGGACGCCTCGATGGCGTGCACGAGCGCGTCGAGCCCGGTCGCGGCGGTGACCTGGGGAGGAACGCCCGTGGTGAGCTCCGGATCGAGGATGGCGAGCCGCGGCCGGAGCATATCGCCCCAAGCCCACACTTTTGCCTTGTGATGATCGGTGAACACGCTGGTCCGCGTCGCTTCCGAGCCGGTGCCGGCCGTCGTCGGTATGGCGATGATCGGGAGCGTGTCCCTGGGCAAAGGTGCCTTCGCAAGGGCATAGGTTTCGGCCCGCTCTCCCGACACGGCCGCGGCGGCGACAACCTTCGCCGTGTCGAGTGCCGATCCGCCACCCAGGCCGATGACGCACGTCGCTCCCGCTTCTCGCGCCAGGTGCGCTGCCGCATCGATGTCGGCAGCCTTCGGTTCGCCTGTGAAACGATCGTAGAAACCGGTCCGCACGCCCCGCGCCTCGAGGCTCGCCTGGGCGCGCGCCGTGATCCCGGGCGCGGCGAGGGCCGGGTCGGCGATCAGCATGACGGAACCGTCTGCGGCAAGGGCGGCCGCCCTCTCGCCAAGTTCGGCGAGGCGCCCGACTCCGAAGATGATTTCGGGCGTGGCACTGAGGGAGAAACTTTTCATGCCTGATCCGGACGTGGAGGACGGCGCGCCGGCGGTGCGCCCGCGATGAAAATCAGAAGGTCGAACTTATCTTTGATGTGGATGGCACAGGCAAGAGGCGAGTTGCGGCTCGTGTCGATCTCGACCGAGCTTCGTTTCATCGGCCGCCGGGTTTGCCTGGAGACGATCCGGCGGCAATGGCGTCCCAAATGAAAAGGGCCACGAAGAGATCGAGATGCGCCCCTCCCCCGTTCTTGAAGAGCGTGATGTCTTCCGGCCGTCGCCGCAGCGGCAGGCCGTTGCGGCACAGGTCGAAGAGATCGCCCTCGATCCGTTCGCGGTCGATGACTCCGCGCCTCAAGGGACCGGCAAGGTCGCCCGGCTGGTCGATGGCGAACTGGCGGCTGTCGACGAAGAGCCGTGCCCGGCGAACCGCCTCGTCGTCGCATTCCCGCATCTCCGGCGTGAAGCTTCCGACGAGATCGAGATGGGCGCCAGGCTTGAGCCACTGCGCCCTTGACGAGCGGCTCGGTCGCGTTCGTAGCGCAACAGATGATGTCGGCGTCGCGGACGGCAGCCTCGAGATCGGCAGCCGCCGTCCCGCCGCACTCGGCGGCAAGCGCCTCCGCTTTGTCGATGCTGCGGTTCCAGACGCTGATCCGTTTCAACGACGGGCGGACCGCCAAGTGCGCGGCGATGAGATAGGGTGCAAGCCCGCCCGCCCCGACCATGAGAAGATGGTCGCACTCTTCCCGCGCCAGGAGCTTCGCGCCGAGCGCCGAATCCGCCGCCGTCTTGCGGTAGGTCAGCGCCGTGCCGTCGATCGTGGCGACCGGAGTTCCGGTCTTGCCGTCGCACAGCACGTATGCGGCCTGAATGGCGGGCACGCCGGCTTGCGGATTGTCCGGCAAAACGGTGACCACCTTGGTGCCCATGGCGACGCCGTCGAGCCAGGCGGGAAGGTTGAAGAACGTGTCGCGGGTCTGGCCGCGCGTGTGGTGGATCTCGGAACGGTCCACCGATGGCATGGGACCGCGGTGCGCTTCGGCGAGTGCCTCGATGAGGGCGGACCAGGAGCACAGCCGGTGCACCTCCGCCCCCGGCACGATCCGCATCAGGAGACCCCCGGGCCGGTGATTTCCCTGAGCAGCTTGCGGTAGATCGCCTCCGCATAGGCGGCGTAGTCGTTGGCGACGATGACGAAGTTTCCCGGCCCGCCGACCACCTGCTGCTCGAAATATTTGTCGAGCGTCGGCCACTCGTTGATGATGACGAGGCCGTTGATCGTGATGCCGCGCCTGACGATCTCGTTCCTGACTCGGTCGGTGCTGATCCCGATGTTGTTGCGGCCATCCGAGGAGATGTCGATGACCCTGCGCTCGGCGCGGAACGGCGACGTCTCGATCATCGCGGCCCCGAACCGCATGGCGCTCGAGATCGACGTCCCTCCCTCGGCAAGCTTGCGCGGCATGGTCTCGAGCTGGTCGGCGACCGCCGCGGCGGTCCCCGCGCCGTCGATCACCGTCCACGGAATGACGATGAGCTGGCTGCGGTCGTCCGACCACTGGAAGACCGAGATGCCGATGCGCCCGAGCGGTCCCTTGGCGATCGCCTCGTGCACGTCCTTCTGGCGGAGCGCCCGTCCGAGCCCTTCCATCTGCAGGCGGAACTCCGTCGTGTCGACGCTGAACGAGCAATCGATGGCGAGCACCAGCGCCAGGTCCACATCGGCCGCGCCCTGCGCCTGCGCTTGCGGTCCGTGACGAGGCTCGCCTTGCATGAGCCAGGCGCCGCACAGAGTGGCCGCGAAAAGCCAGAATTTGAGACGCGCTAGGCTATGCTTGCCGCTCGACCATGGCATGCGCCACTGTCCTCTGCCGCCTGCGCAAGGTCAAGCGCAGGCATGTGACAGGGTAATCACAGGATCTGTCGCGTCAGGCATCGTCGAGGGCCCGGCAGTCTTCCGCCGCCCAGCCGACCTTGACGGATCGCCCCGTCGACAGGTCTCTGCGTTCGGCGCTGTTCGGGATCTTCACGATGAAGTCCTCGTGTCCTGCCACCTTGAGGCGCGTCCGCACATGGTCGCCGAGATAGATGAGTTCCTCGATCGAGCCGTCGACAAGGTTGGCGAGGCCGCTGCCGTTGGGATTGATCTGCACGCGCTCGGGCCTGAGCGACAGGAGCGTCCGCTCGCCTTTCTTGGAGACGCGGACGGCCGACGCTTTCACGACGTCGCCCGAGTCGAGACGGACGGTGCACGATCCGTTGGGACCGATCTCCAGCACCATGCCGCGCAGCCGGTTGTTCTCGCCGATGAACTGGGCGACGAACGAATTCTGCGGCCGCTCATAGAGCTCGTTCGGCGTCGAGACCTGCTGCACCACGCCGTCGCGGAACACCGCGATGCGGTCCGACATCGTCAGGGCTTCCGCCTGGTCGTGCGTCACGTAGACGACGGTGATGCCGAGCCGTTCGTGCAGGTGTCGGATTTCATATTGCATCTGCTCGCGCAGCTGCTTGTCGAGCGCGCCGAGCGGCTCGTCCATGAGGACCAGGTCGGGATCGAAGACGAGCGCCCGGGCCACCGCGATGCGCTGCTGCTGGCCGCCCGACAGCTGGTTCGGACGCCGATGCCCGAAGGTCGGCAGCTCGACCATGTCGAGCACCGTTTTCACGCGCTCGGCGATCTCCGCCTTGCTCATGTTTCGAACCTGCAGAGGAAAGGCGAGGTTCTCGCTGACCGTCATGTGCGGGAAGAGCGCGTAGTTCTGGAACACCATGCCGATCCCGCGCTTGTGGGGCGGCACCTGGTTCACCGGCCGTCCGGCGAGGTAGATCTCGCCGTGGGTGGCGGGCTCGAAGCCGGCCAGCATCAGGAGCGTCGTGGTCTTGCCCGACCCCGACGGGCCGAGCATGGTGACGAACTCGCCCTTTGCGATGTCGAGATTGAGATCCCGGACTACGAGCGTTTCCCCGTCGTAGCTCTTCTGAACGTTCACGAAGCGGACCATGGGCTGGCCGCCGGGCGCGATGTCTCCCATGCCCTGATTGACCCCCGTAGTCGAAATCCCACCCGCTGCTCTTTTGTGCTGTAAATCATATTCTTGCGGCACGAAAAGGAAAGCGCAGAATTGGCACGGATTGACGGCGGCGCACACATTATGGCTTCCTCGCCCTTGACGGCAGCCTTTCCCAAGCCGACATAAGGTATCGTGTTCCTTGAGGTTTAATCGTTCGCGTGAACCAGCTCGTTCTCCATAGCCCAGGCCTCGTCGATCCCTTCGGACGCCAGATCACCTATCTGCGCGTCTCGGTGACCGACCGTTGCGATTTCCGCTGCGTCTATTGCATGGCGGAGGACATGACGTTCCTCCCCAAGAAGGACATTCTGACGCTGGAAGAGCTCGACCGCGTGAGCTCGGCCTTCATCGCCCGCGGCGTCCGCAAGCTGAGATTGACCGGCGGCGAGCCTTTGGTGCGCCGGAACATCATGGGCCTCGTCGAAAGCCTGTCGCGCCATCTGCGCTCCGGCGCGCTTGACGAGCTGACCCTCACCACCAACGGCAGCCAGCTTGCCCGGCATGCGGCCGATCTCGCCCGACATGGCGTCAGGCGCATCAACGTCTCGCTCGATACCCGGGATGCAGCGAAGTTCAGGGCGATCACCCGCTGGGGCGACATCGCCAAGGTAACGGCGGGGATCGACGCGGCGCTGACCGAGGGTCTCAAGGTGAAGATCAACATGGTGGCGCTCAGGGGCGTCAACGAGGACGAGATCGCGCCGATGCTCGAATGGTGTCACGGCCTCGGCATGGACCTCACGCTCATCGAGACCATGCCGCTAGGCGACATCGATGGCGACCGCACCGACCAGTACTTGCCTCTGTCCCTCGTCAGGGCCCGTCTCGCGAACCGCTACACGCTCGACGACCTTCCCTACCGGACGGGTGGCCCGGCCCGCTATGTGCGCGTCGCCGAGACCGGCGGACGGCTCGGCTTCATCACGCCCCTGACGCATAATTTCTGCGAGAGCTGCAATCGCGTCCGCCTCACTTGCACCGGCACGCTTTATATGTGTCTCGGGCAGGAGGACGCCGCCGACTTGCGTTCGCCCTTGCGGGCATCCGAAAGCGATGGTCTGCTCCAGGCCGCCATCGCCGAGGCCATATCGCGCAAGCCCAAGGGGCACGACTTCATCATCGACCGGCGCCACAACAAGCCGTCCCTCGCCAGGCACATGAGCGTCACCGGCGGCTAGTCTCTCGCATCCCGTTCCCGCGTGAGGGTTGCGGGCAAGTCCCGCAATGTCAAAGCAACCTAGCCATCTTCCCGTCCAGAACCCGCTCAAGGCCGCCGCCTACATGGCGCTCGCCATGGCCGCCTTCCCCTGCAACGACACGCTGATGAAGCTCTTGGCGCACGAGCTGCCGATCGGAACCCTCATTTTCGTGCGCGGCGTCTTCTCCTCCACCCTGATCCTCCTCGCCATCGGCGGCACCGGCGCGCTGCGCCATCTGGGTCAAATCCTGACGCCCGCCATCGCGATACGCGCCGTCATGGATACGATTTCGACGCTCCTCTTCATATCGGCCCTCGTCCGGATGCCGATCGCCAACATCACCTCCATCACTCAGACGGTGCCGCTCGTCGTTACCGGCCTTGCAGCCGTCTTCCTGGCCGAGCGGGTCGGCTGGCGTCGCCTTGCTGCCATTGCCTTCGGGTTTGTCGGCGTGACGATGATCGTCAAGCCCGACATGACCAAGCTCGACGGCACCGCGCTGCTCGCTTTGGTCCTCGTCCTCACCCTCGCCGTCCGCGACATCCTGACCCGCCGCATCCACGGCTCGGTCCCGGCCCTCGTCGTCGCGCTGGCGAACAGCCTGTTCGTGCTGACGGGCGCCTTCATCCTCAGCATCTTCGAGGGCGGGCTTGAGATGCCCACCTGGCGGCAGGTGGCGGTCCTGGCGGCGGCGGGATTCTTCCTGGCGCTCGGCTACCAGTTCATGGTCCAGACCCTGCGATATGCAGACGTGTCCGTGTCGGCGCCCATCCGATACACGATGGTCCTCTGGTCGCTGCTTTCGGGAATCTTCATCTTCCGGGAATTCCCCGACCGCTGGGCGCTGGCCGGCATCGGCCTCGTCGTCGCATCTGGACTGTACACGCTCCATCGCGAGTCCGTGCTGAAGCGCCGCACCGCTGACGTCAGCCGTACTTGATGAAGGCATAGGCGGTCAGCACGATCGCCCACACGAAGATGAAACCTCGCAGGACCGGCTGCGGAACGCGTCTCTGCACGCCGACGCTGATGAACCCGCCGATGGTCGTGCCGGAGGCCATGATGAGGGCGGGCTTCCACGCGATGAGGCCTGCCGACATGAAGAGGCCGATGCCGATGATGGTCACGATGGTGGTGACGAAGTTCTTCACCGCGTTGGCTGGGCCGATGTCGTCCTGGCCGAGAAGCGCATAGATCGCCAGCATGACGATACCCATGCCGAGTCCGAAATAGCCGCCATAGACGCAGATGACGAACTCGAAGAGGTAGAGAAGTTCCGGATGCCGGGTTCCGTCGAAGCCGTGGCGCTCCACCAGCCGGCGCTTCAGGATCGGGCCGGCTCCGAACAGCCCCGTCGCGATGACCAGCAGCCACGGCACGGCGCGCTCGAAGGCTTCGCTACCCGACCAGATGAGGATCAATGCGCCGAGCGTTCCGCCGAGTGCCGCCACGAAGGCGCGCACCGGCAGGGAATGATGGGCGCGTTTCAGCTCGCGCACATTGGCGGCGAAGCCGACTGCGTTGGCCGGCAGGAGGGCGACGAAGTTCGTGGCGTTGGCGACGATGGGCGACAGGCCCGACGCCACCAGCGCCGGGAAAGCCAGGAACCCGGACCCGCCCGCCAGCGCGTTGATGATGCCGGCCACCACGCCAACGCCGAACAGCAGCAATTCGGTCGTCAGCGGCATCGCGCCCTCGCCTTTTCACGGTCACGGTCGTAGAAGTCGTAGTGGCATTTCGGAAGGTCGACAAACCCCTTGTCCGCATACCAGATCACCGTTTCGCGCCTCCGGCGCTATCCCGTGAAGGGCTTCGCGGGTCACGATCTCGATCGGGCCAGCCTCGAGGCCGGAGCCGGCATGCCTCTCGATCGCAGGCTGGCGCTGCTCCTGCCGCCCTGTCCCGACATCGCCGCCACCGACCGCGGCACGCTTCCTTACTTCTATTTGTCCCGCAATCCCGAGCTGGCCCGCTACCGCCTTGCCTGGAACGGCGGATCGAGCTTCAGCATCTCCGCGCCGGACGGCGAGAGCGCCGGCTTCGATGCCGGCCGGCCCGAGGCCAACGGTGCCGTCAACGAAGCGCTGCACCGCTGGTTCAAGGACCGGCCGTCGGGCGCTCCGGTTCTTGCGCCGGCTCGATCCGACGGCGGCTATTGGGACTTCAGCGACACGGCCCTGTCGATCATCAATCTGGAAACGGTTCGCGACATCGCCCGCACCGCCGGCCGGGCCATCGACCCGCTGCGCTTCCGGGCGAACATCTACATCGACGGATTGCCGGCGTGGCGCGAGTTTGCGTTGGTCGGGCGTTCCCTCGTCGCCGGCTCGGCGCGGCTCGACGTGCTGCGCGGCATCGCCCGCTGCAACGCCACCTCCATCGATCCGGTATCGAACGAGGTCGACATGAACATGCCCGTCCACCTGCGGCAGACCTACGGCCACATCTTCTGCGGGGTTTACGCGAAAGTCGTGGGCGCCGGCTCGCTTCATGCAGAGGATGCCGTTACGCCCGACGCACCCTATCCGGCGAGCCCCTACGATCGCCGCGCTTCAACGTCGCGCCCGCCGCATGAATGGCCGCGCTTTCTCAAGGTCGAAGATCGCGGCGACGGGTTGGCCTTGCTGCCCACTCTCGCCACGTGGCCCCTCATTGCGCCCGGGCCGCAGGTCGTCCTCCACCATCACTCCCTCGATGGCGGAATGCCCATGGGCAAGATTCCGCTCGAGCCGCGGTCGACGGCCGCCGAATACCGCGTCGGTCGTGCAGACCTGGCCGATTGGGCAGGGAACGAGATTCTGGTCTCCGGCCCCTTCCCTGATCGCGAAATTGCCGCTCGATGACGGCAATGTGATGGCGCCGGATGCAACGGCAGCGGCGTCGCGGGCATATAGGAAGGGGGGGCGCTAAACTCGATCAGGACTTTACCCGATGCTGAATTCTGCACCGCGTGCCTCACTCCTCGGCCTGGCGACGGCCGTGCCTGACCATGTCTTGGAGACGTCGCTCGTGATGGAGGAGAGCCGGCGGATCTTCGCCAGCCGCCTGCGCGACTTCGAGCGGCTCGCGCCGATCTTCGGCAACACGGGCATCAAGCGCCGCTACTCGGGCCGCCCTCTCGCCTGGTTTCGGTCCGACCAGGGCTGGCCCGAGCGCACCGCGGCCTATCTCGATGCCGCGCTCGCGCTGTACCGACGCGTGGCGCCCGCCGCGCTTGCCGAAGCCGGATTGAACGCCGACAGCATCGACACGATCGTCACGGTCAGCTCCACGGGCATCGCGACCCCTACCCTCGAGGCCCGCGTGCTCGAGGAGCTCGGATTTCGCGCCGACGTCCGTCGCGTCCCCGTCTTCGGCCTCGGCTGCGCCGGCGGCGTCACCGGCTTCGCGCTCGGCGCCAGGCTCGCTGCCGCCGATCCGGGCAGCAACGTGCTCGTCGTCGTCATCGAGCTGTGCACGCTCGCCTTCCGGCGCGACGAGCTGACCAAGGCGAACATCATAGCGACCGCGCTGTTCGGAGACGGGTCGGCCGCACTGGTGCTGTCGGCCGGCGGGCGCCGCGGCGAGGGCGCCGTCGAGCTCATGGGCGAGCACACCTGGCCCGACACGCTCGACATCATGGGCTGGCGCATGGACCCCGTGGGCTTCGGCGCCATCTTCCAGCGCAGCATCCCCGAATTCGTGATGGAGAATCTGCGGCGCGCCACCGACGATTTTCTCGACCGCCACGGTCTCGGCCTCGCCGACATCGCGCAGTTCGTCTTTCATCCCGGCGGCACCAAGGTCGTCCAGGCCCTCGAAGCCGCTTTCGAGCTGCCGCAGGGAACCCTGCGGCGCGAGCGTGAGGTCCTTGCCGACTATGGAAATATGTCGGCCGCCACCGTATTGTTCGTCCTCGACCGCGCCCGCAAGGAACCGGTCGAGGGTCGGCGCCTCCTCGCCGCGCTCGGGCCCGGCTTCACGGCCAGCTTCCTGACCATGGTGACTTGAGACGTCGATGGCTGCCTTTCTCATTCTGGTTCTGGTGACCGCCCAGCGGATCGCCGAGCTCGTCTACTCCACGCGCAACACGAGGGCTCTGCTCGCCCAGGGTGGCACCGAGACCGGCCGCGGCCACTATGTGATTCTCGTAGCGCTTCACGTTGCATGGCTCGCGAGCCTGTGGTGGTGGGGCTGGGGCAAGGAGATATGGTGGCCGTTCGTCTTCGCCTATCTCGTCCTCCAGGCTCTTCGCGCCTGGGTGCTGATGGCCCTCGGCCCGCGCTGGACGACGCGCATCATCGTTATGCCGGATGAGGAGCTCGTCGAGACGGGACCCTATCGGTTCTTCCGCCACCCCAACTACATCGTCGTGGCGCTGGAGATCCTCATTCTGCCGCTGGCTTTCGGGCTGTGGTGGGTCGCCGTCATCTTCAGCATCCTGAACGGCGTGCTCCTCTACTGGCGCATCCGTGTCGAGGACGAAGCGCTGCGCCAACATCGGCGCGGCACGTCAGTCACACATCCCTGACGGGATGGCGTCGCTCATCCCTATGGCCGCTGCGGCCGTCTCGAGCGGACGCGGCTTCACCGGCACGTCGACCGTGATCTCGCCTGCCTGTTCGAGCTTGAGCGTCAGGTGGATCGTGTCCCCCACCTTCAGCTCCTTCCCGAGGCCGCTCAGCATGACGTGCAGGCCGCCCGGCGCGAAGATGATCTCGCCTTGCGCCGGAATGGCGATGCAGTCGACGGCGCGCATCTTCATCATGCCGTCGGCATGCTGGGTCATGTGCATGTCCGCCGCTCGCGCCGCATCGGAGGAGATGCCGAGCAGCCGGTCCGTCCTGTCGGTGTTGTTGCGCACCTTCATGTAGACGGCGCCGGTGCCGGTGCCCAGCGTCGGCGGGATGTAGGCCTCCTGCACCCGCACGTCCTCGGCGAGCGCCCACACGGAGAAGGCGAAAGCCGCCGCACAGGTGAGGACGATGGCCGCGATCAGTTGAATGACGATACGGGCGCGCATGCCGGCGAATTTGTGTGCTCCGCCCCGGAAGCGTGAAACGTGGCAGAGCGTCGCGGCGCGTTTTGCGATACACTCGGAGTGCATGGAAACCGCGGCGAAATCGGCTTCGCGTCGGCGCTTCTCGATGACGGCTGCGGCGTTTTGCCGGTGCCTCTGCCTCGCATCCGCGCTCACGTCATATGCCGCAGCGGCATCTGCCGAGACGCCGGTGGCGCTCGAGCTCGTCCTTGCGGTCGACACGTCGGCGAGCGTCGATGCCGGAGAATTCGAGCTTCAGGTGAAGGGCCTGTCGGAGGCTTTCGCGAGCCCCGAGGTGATCGCCGCCATTGAGACTCTGGCGCCGCGCGGCGTGGCCGTCTCGCTGGTTCAATGGAGCGGCCGCGAGCACTCGGCGGCCGTGCTGCCTTTTCACGAGGTCTATGATGCGCGGACCGCCAAATCCTTCGCCTTCCTCATCGGCCTGATGCGCCGCCGCGATATCTCGGGCTCGACCGCCATGGGCCTCGCCATAGAGCTCAGCGCCCGGCTGCTCGCGAACAACGGCTACGACGGCGAGCGCCGCGTCATCGACATATCGGGCGACGGCCGCAGCAACGATCCGCCGCCCGTCGAGCCGGCCCGCGACCGGGCCGTTGCCGACGGCATCACCATCAACGGACTGGCGATCCTGTCCGACGATCCGCGCCTCGACGTCTACTATCGGCGGAGCGTCGTCGGCGGCAAGGACGCATTCGTGGAGGTGGCGGCCGACTACGATTCGTTCGCCCGCGCCATCAAGCAGAAGCTGATCCGCGAGATCTATCCGCCTTTGAGCTTCCTTCCGCGTCCCCGCTTCGCCGGACGGTGAAGGGCCCGGTCGGCTTCCGTCTCCGGGATCCACCATTCGCGGCCCGCCTCTGTGCGGACGTAGCGCGGCCACGGAAATTCCGTGGGCGGAGGATAGTCGCACCACGGAGCCATCCAGGTCTTGCCGCCGACGCCGCCCCCGGTCCGCGCCTGGAATTCGGCGCGCGCCGCCGTGCGCGCCGCCTTGTCCGTCATCAGGTCGAGGATGGTGCCGGCCACGGTCTTCGCCGCGCATGCCACCGTCGGATCGATCGTCGCCGGAATTCCGCCGAGCGCGTTCAGCGCCCAGTCGGGATAGGCGAAGCCCGGCGGCGCGGCGAGCGTCGGCCGCCCGATGTAGAGCCGCACCGTCGGCGCATGCCACGTCATGTCGGTGTAGTCGTCCGACGTGTAGTGGGTCTGCCAGGACGGGATGTCGGCCCTGAGCCGCGCCTCCGCGTCCTCGGGCGCCATGAGCGTCTCGATCTCCTTGAGGAAAGGCGCCCGCATCGGCTTGAGGCCGAGCTCCCTCTGGATCGCCTGCGCCACCGCGACGGCCTCCTTGCCCCATGTCGGCGGCCCGACTTCGACGAGGTTCCGGTAGGTGAGCGCCGCCATGGCGTGGTTGGCGAGCCCCGGACGCGACTTCGAGACCCAGTGCTTCTTGACGGTGGCGTGGGCCACGCGCGCCGCCGCGTCCGCGTTCCGATCGAGCACGGCCATGATCTTGTCGAGCATCCCGGTCGATGGGGTGCGGACCGCATAGACGATCATCGCCATCTGCGCCGCGAGGTTGTCGGCCGTCGCCTGGCCAGAAGCGAGGATGACCTCGTTCACCGTCCACGTGCCCGTATGCGGCAGCATGTGCTCGCGCATCATCTTGGAGAGCGTGTACATGGCGACGACGGCGTCGTTGGCGCCGGGCGCCCGCGCCTCCGTATGCGCGGCGGGGATGGGCATGCCGGTCGCGCCCGTCGCGCCCTGGAGCCACGTCTCCGGTTTGTCGCACAGGAACTCGTAGGCGACGCAGTAGTAGGGACCGCAATGCGTTTCCCAGCGGACGGTGTTGCACAGCGGCAGCATGTAGAAGGGATGGAACGAGATGATGCCGTCGAGCCCGTCGTAGTAGCCCTTGGCGGCGTGGATCGGCTTCGAGCCGCGCACCTTCTCGGCCGGCTCGCCCATGAAGCGCAGCGTGCCGCCGATGTCGTGGCGCTGCATGGCCGCCTTGGCGGCGAGCGTGCCGGCGAACGCGCCCATGCCGAGCGCCGAGTGCGGGTCGGTGTGGCCGCCGGCGAAACGCGACAGCCCGGGCCGCGGGGCGCGATGCGTGACCGGCGCCTGGCAGTTGCCCGGCACCGCATCGTACTCCGCATAGGCCATGACCTTCGGCCCGCGGCCGTTCGTCCACGTCGCGGAGAAGGCCGTCGGCATGCCGCCCGAGCCCTCCTCCACCCGGAATCCTTCGTCGCGGAGCTTCGCCACGTACCAGGCGGCCGACTCGTATTCGCGCCACGCCGTCTCGCCGAGATCGAAGATGTGGCTGTTCCACTTGGACCAGTGGCGGTGATTGTCGTCGACCCAGGCTCGCGCGGTCTGTTTGGGCGTCATGCGGGAAGCCTACATGATTTCCGCGCTTTACAAGACCCCGCTTCCTGCTAAGGTTGCATAAGAGCTGCGGTGACAACCGTGGCTCCGGGGACGTAGAAATCCTCTCCTGTAGCGGTTGGCATCAACCGGTAATGATGTCTCCCTCGGCTTATGGCCGGGGAGGCATCGCTGCATGTTCAGGATGAAAGTCCAAAGAGCGATGCGGCCGTCTACAGGCGGTTTTCTAACTCCCCGGTCACCAGCACTCCGCTGGTGGCCGCAATCCGCCGGCCAAGGGAGTTCTATCCACCACATGAAAATCTGACGTCGCACCGGACGCGATGGGATTCGTCCGTCCCCGGGAGTGGACGGGCGAATGGGGAGCGGGCGCCTTGCGCAAGGCGCGCGGAAGGAAGCCGCCGTTCGCGCGCTCGATTTTCGGGCGCCCGCTCTTTTCTCCACGCGCGTCACCTGAGCGCCCGGACCAGCGTCTTCACTCCCGCCTCGATCGCGTCCTCCGCGAACCCCGCATAGCCGAGGACCAGTCCCTGCCGCGTCGGCTCGCCGCTGTAGAAGCTCGACAGCGCCCGCGCCGTGATCCCGCTTGCCTCGGCCCGCCCCGCCGCCTCCCGGTCCGAAAGGCGCGGATCGAGTATGTCGGCGATGACGTGCATGCCCGACGGCTCGGCCTCCGCCCTGAGCAGGCCGCGCGCCTGCGCGTCGAGCGCTGCGAGCAGCACCGCCTGCCGCCGCGCATAGGCGCGACGCGTTCGCCGGATGTGCGCGCCGTAGTGACCCTCGCCCATGAACTGCGCCAGCGCCGGCTGCGGAACGATCGATGCCTTCGCCCCGACCTCCGCCATCAGCCGGTGGAGGCGCGATGCCAGCACCTCCGGCACGATCAGGTATCCAAGCCGCATGGCCGGCGACATGGTCTTCGAGAAGCTGCCGAGATAGACCACCGGTGCCGCCGGCTTGAGGCTGAACAGCGCCGGCAGCGGGCTGCCGCGATAGCGGTACTCGCTGTCGTAGTCGTCCTCGATGAGGAAGGCGCCGCGCCGCTCCGCCCACTGGACGAGCTCGAGCCGCCGGGCGAGCGGCATGGTGATGCCGAGCGGGTACTGCCGCGACGGCGTGACGAGCGCTGCGGCGGCCCGGCGCCGCTCCGAGACGGCGAGGCCCTGCGCATCGACGGCCACCGGCACCGGCACGGCTCCCGCGCGCCCGAGCGCCTGGTTGAGCTGCGCGTAGCCGGGCTCCTCGACGACGACGCGGTCGCCGGGGCGGAGCAGCATCGCGACGATGAGCGACACGCTTTCGGCTCCGCCGCTGGTGATGGCGACGCAGTCCGGGCCGACCGCGATGCCGCGCGCGCCCGCCACGTGATCGGCGATCGCCTGGCGCAGCGGAAGGTACCCCATCGGATCGGCGGCATGCAGGAGCTCGGGCGCCGGGTCGCGCCAGGCCCGCAGCAGCATGCGGGCCCACTCGTCGTGCGGAAAGAGATCCTGGTCCGGCGCCGCCGGCTGGAAGGGCCGCGGACCGAAAGGCTGCGGAGCGGTCGCTCCCCGCGCGCGCGGCGGCGCCGTGAGCGAGGGATCGGGAATGTGCGCGCACACGAACACGCCGGCGCCGCGCCGTCCCTCCACATAGCCTTCCGCCTGCAGCTGTTCGAGCGCCGTCGTCACGGTCGATCGCGACACGCCGAGGTCGGCGGCAAGCTTCCGGCTCGCCGGCAGCCGGACGCCGGACGCCACGCCCCGTTCGCGGATGAGCTGGCGCAGCCGTCCGGCGAGCTGTCCGTGCATCGGCCGCCCCCGCTGGCGCTCGAGCGTCAGGGCGGCGAGGAAGCCTTCCGAATGCGCCTTGGAAAGTGGTCTGGTCATTTCGCTGAAAAGTGGTCGTTTCCTCCATGCCAGTTTGCGGCTACCCTCGGGCACGTTTCAAGGAGAATCGCCGATGAACGTCGCGACCAAGGCCCCGACCGACCGCGTCCGTGTCCGCCGCCTGCACGAGCGCGGCGCCTACGACCCAGACCGCATCAACGCCATCCTCGATGCCATGCCGGTCTGCCACGTCGGCTACGTGTTCGACGGCCATCCGTATGTGACGCCGACCCTGCAGTGGCGGGAGGGCGACCGCGTCTTTTGGCACGGCTCCTCGGCGAGCCGCATGCTCGAGACCTGCGACGGCACCGACGTCTGCCTGACCGTGACCATCATCGACGGCCTCGTCATGGCGCGCTCGGCCTTCCACCATTCGGCCAACTACCGCTCCGTCATGGCCATGGGCCGCGCCACCAAGGTCACGGACCCCGCCGAGAAGGAGGAGCGGCTGCGCAATTTCATGGAAGGCCTCTATCCCGGACGGTGGGGAATCATGCGTCCCATGAGCCGCAAGGAGCTGAAGGCGACGATGGTCTTGAGCCTGCCGCTCGACGAGGCGTCGGCCAAGGTGCGGACCGGACCGCCCTCGGACGACGAGGAGGACTATGCGCTGCCCATCTGGGCCGGAGTCATTCCACTCACCGTGAACGTCCACGCGCCTATCGACGATCCGCGCAACATTCCAGGCCTCGCGGTGCCCGCTCATGCCCGCGAGCTGAAGCTCGGATGAGCGCCATGCTGACGCCGGAGATGCTGTCGATCATCAAGGTGCATCCGCTCGGGTTCGTGGCGAGCCTCAATGCCGACGGCACCCCGAACCTGTCGCCCAAGGGCACCTTCCTCGCCCTCGACGACACGCATGTCGCCTTCGGCCATATCCGCTCGCCGCGCACCGTCGCCAACCTGAAGCGCAATCCGGTGCTGGAGATCTGCTTCCTCGACGTCCTGGCCCGCAAGTCGGTGAAGGTCAGGGGCAGCGCCGAAATCATCGAGCGCGACTCCGAGGACGGACGCGCCCTGGCGCGCGCTTTCGAAGCCTGGGGAGAGTATGCGCCGCTGATCAAGGCCTATGTGCGCGTGACGGTGACGAGCGCCGCCCTCATCACCTCGCCCGGCTACGACATCGGCCACACCGCAGAGGAGCTTCGCGCCCAGTACAAGGCGAAGTACCAGGCCCTGTGAACCGGCTTCTACTCGCGCCGATGTCCGTGTAGTCTCGCCCCATGCGCCTTCTCGTCTTCCAGCATCTCGACTGCGAGCATCCGGGCATCTTCCGGAGCTTCCTCGAAACCGACGGCGTCGACTGGGACACGGTCGCCTTCTACGAGGACGCCGCCATCCCGCCGCTCGAGGACTACGATGCGCTCTGGGTCATGGGCGGTCCCATGGACGTATGGGATGTCGACGAGCATCCCTGGCTCGTACCGGAGAAGGCGGCCATCCGCCGCTGGGTGCGCGAGCTGAAGCGGCCCTTCCTGGGAGTCTGCCTGGGTCACCAGCTCCTCGCCGACGCGCTGGGCGGCACCTGCGGCCCGCAGCGTCCGGCCGAGATCGGCATCCTCGACATCGAGCTGACCGACGAGGGTCGCAGCGATCCCATCTTCGCCGGCATGGCGGCGCGCCAGAAATGCCTCCAATGGCACTCGGTGCGCGTCGCGCAGCCGCCCGACGGCGCCGTCGTGCTGGCCCGCTCCGACGTCTGCTCCATCCAGGCGATGCGCATCGGCAATCATGCCTGGTCCATGCAGTATCACGTCGAGCTCGAGCAGAGCACCATCCCCGACTGGAGCAAGGTGCCGGCCTACGAGCAGGCCCTGTCGGCGACACTCGGCGCCGGGGCGCTGAAGCGGCTGGAGGAGAAGGCCCAGGTCCTGATGCCGGCCTTCGCCAAGGATGCCCGCCAGCTCTACAGCAACTTCATGCGGCTTGCGGCGAAGGCATCCGCGGTCACGGCGCAAGCGTCGCCAGAACGCGTGCCCAGCTCCTGATGCCGCGGTGATAGCTGGAAAGATCGTACTTCTCGTTGGGAGAGTGGATCGCGTCGTCCTCGAGCCCGAACCCGAGCAGCACGCTTTCCATGCCGAGCGCATCTCGGAAATGCCGAACGATCGGGATCGAGCCGCCTGAGCCCTTCATGACCGGCTGACGCCCGAACTCCGCCTTGAGGGCGCGCACCGCCTTCACGACGAAGGGATTGTCGGCGTCGACGACCATCGCGGGGCTGCCGCCGCCGCCCGCGAACGCGACCTTGCAGTCCTTGGGCAGCTTCGCCCGCACCCATCGGCGGAAGGCGGCGCGGATCTTCTTCGGATCCTGCTTGCCGACCAGGCGGAAGGACACTTTCGCCGTGGCCTCCGACGGCAGCACGGTCTTCGTGCCCTTGCCCGTGTATCCGCCGTAGATGCCGTTGATCTCCGCCGTCGGGCGCGCCCAGATCTGCTCGAGCACCGAATAGCCTTTCTCGCCCGCCGGCCGCCCGACGCCGACCGCGGCGAGGAACTGCCGCTCGGAGAACTTGAGCGCCTTCCAGGCCCGCCGCGTCGCCGCCGGCGGAACCTTGACGCCCGTGTAGAAGCCGGGGATCACGACCCGGCCGTTGCGGTCGTGCATCGCGGCAAGGACGCCGGAGAGCGCCCGGATCGGGTTCACCACCGCGCCTCCGAACAATCCCGAATGCAGGTCGATGCGCGGCCCCGTCACCGTCACTTCCTCGTGCACCAACCCGCGCAGGCTCATGGTGATGGCGGGCGTGCGCGCATCCCACATGTCGGTGTCGCAGATGAAGGCGACGTCGGCCTTTAGCTCGTGTCCGTGCGCCGCGAGGAACGGCAGCAGGCTCGGGCTTCCCGATTCCTCCTCGCCCTCGAACAGGATGGTGACTCGGGCCGGCAGCGGCCCGCGCGACGTGAGCCACGCCCGGCATGCCTCGACGAAGGTCATGAGCTGGCCCTTGTCGTCCGCCGTTCCGCGTCCGTACAGGCGCTCGACGCCGTCGGCGTCGCGACGCCGCTCGGGCGCGAAGGCCGGCGAGCGCCATTTGTCGAGGGGATCGGCCGGCTGCACATCGTAGTGCCCGTAGAAAAGCACGTGCGGCACGTCGCGGCCCGCCTTGGGGCGGCGTGTAGTGGCCGACGACCATCGGATGACCCGCCGTCGCCCGCACCGATGCGTCGAACCCGAGATCTTCCAGGACTTTCACGAGCCAGTCGGCGGCCCTCCGGCAATCCTGCTTGTGGGCCGGATCGGTCGAGATCGAGGGAATGCGCACGAGATCGAACAGCCGCTCGACGCTGCGGTCGAGATCGCGGTCGATGGTTTCGAGTACGTCGGAAAGGTCGGACATGGGGGAACGGGTGGGATTTGCCGTCATCTTGTCATGCTCCCGCGCGCCGGGGCAAGGCCGCGCGCCGCACGTTACCCAGCCACCGCTTCGAAGATGCGGATCCAGCTGCGGATGCCGCGGCGATAGCCCTCGACGTCGAATTTCTCGTTCGGGCTGTGGGCGCCGTCCTCGTCCAGGCTGAAGCCCGCCATGATGCTGTCGATGCCGAGCACGCGGCGAAAGGCGCCGACGATCGGGATGCTGCCGCCGGTTCCCATGAAGATGGGCTCGCGTCCCCATTCGTCCTTGAGCGCCCGTGCCGCCTTGCGCAGGTAGGCGTTCGATTCCTCGACGACGCAGGCCGACGCCTCGCCGCCGACCTCCACGAACGACACCTTGCAGTCCGCAGGCGCCCGCGACTTCACGAACTTCCGGAAGGCGCGCTTGACCTTCGCCGGGTCCTGCGTGCCCACGAGGCGGAAGGTGAGCTTCGCCGAGGCCTTCGACGGTATCACCGTCTTCCCTCCTTCGCCGGTGTAGCCGCCGATGATCCCGTTGACCTCCGCCGTCGGCCGCGCCCATAGCTGCTCGAGGACGGAATAGCCGGTCTCGCCCTTCGGTTTCGACAGCCCGACGCCCTCGAGGAACTTCCGGCCGTTGAATTTGAGGTTCTTCCACTGGCGCCGCGTCGCAGCTGGAATCTGGCCGACGCCGTCGTAGAAGCCGGGAATGCGGATGCGCCCGTCCTTGCCGCGCATGTCGGCGAGAATGGCGGTCAGGACGTGGATGGGGTTGGCAGCCGCGCCGCCATAGGAGCCGGAATGGAGGTCGACCGCCGGACCGGTGATGACCACCTCGTCCCCGACGCAGCCGCGAAGCCGCGTCGTGATCGCCGGGGTCTTCGCATCCCACATGTTGGTGTCGCAGATGAAGGCGATGTCGGCCTTGAGATCGGACCGGTTGGCGCTAAGGAAATCGTCGAGATGCGAACAGTCCGACTCCTCGTCGCCCTCGATGAGCACCGTAACCTTGCAGGGCAGCGTTCCGCGCGCTTTTAACCATGCCCGGCTGGCCTCGACGATGGTCATCAGTTGGCCCTTGTCGTCGCACGCGCCGCGGGCGTAAATGCGTTCAGTGCCGTTCTTGTCTTTCCTTAGCGAAGGTTCGAATGGTGGCGTATTCCAAAGCCCTGTCGGGTCGGGCGGCTGCACGTCGTAGTGGCCGTAAAGCAGGATATGAGGTGTTTTTGGAGCGACACGATCGGGCTCGTAGTGGCCGATCACCACCGGATGCGCGGGCGTCTCGGCGTAGCGCACGCGGAATCCCATGTCTTTCAGCATGTCGTGCGTCCATTCCGCGGCCTTGAGGCAGGCGGGATTGTACGCAGGATCGGCGGAAATGCTCGGGATGCGCAGGTAGTCCATCAGTCGCGCGATGGAGTTCTCGAATTCCGCCTCCGCCGCATCGAGAACGTCGTCGATCCTCGCCATTCTTTCCTCCGATTGGGGCCAAAGCCGTATGACGCCTCGCGCCGCCGCGCAAGGGGGGCCCGATGGCGGTAGCGTTCTCTCTCGCCCGCGACAGCCTCCAGGCCCATATGCCGCAGGCCCGCCTGCTGCGGTTCCGGCGCCATGGTTACCAGCGCCTCGTCCACCTCCGTTCCCAGATTAACTTTCATTACTTCTGGGAGAAGCGATGGTTCTTTATTTCCCTGCTCGTCGGCTTCGCCATCCTGCAGGCGCCGACCCCGTCGGGTCTTTCCGAGCACGGCCAGATCGTGCTCGCCATGTCGGCGGTGGCGACGCTCCTCTTCATCACCGAGCCGGTACCGCTGCCGACCGTTCCCCTGCTCATCATCGTGGGCCAGGTGGTGCTCCTGAAGGCCAATCCGGACAAGGTGGCCCAGAGCCTGATGTCGGATTCGGTGCTGTTCATCATGGGCTCGCTGATGCTCGCGGTGGCGATCGTCAAGCAGCGTCTCGACCGTCGCCTCGCCTGGTTCATCGTCCAGATGACGGGCACCAACCTCTACTGGATCAGCTTCGGCATCACCCTCGTGTGCGGCATGCTGGCGGCCTTCGTGGGCGAGCATACCGTGGCGGCCATGATGCTCCCCGTCGGCATGACGCTCATCACCCTCACCTCGAGCGATCCCAAGAAGACGCGCAACGTCGCCGCCATCCTGCTCTTCTCGATCTCCTACGGCTGCTCGATTGCCGGCATCGCCACGCCGTCGGGCGGCGCCCGCAACATCATCATCATCAACTACTGGCACCAGTTCTTCTACGACGTCACCGATCCGGCGACCTATCGCTACCTCGTCGACTACATCACCTGGATCATCTACGCCTTCCCGATGTTCCTCCTGCGGCTGCCGATCGTCACGCTGCTGTTGTTGTGGACATTCAAGCCCGAGACCACCGACCTGTCGCGCGCCGTGGCCCGCCTGCGCGCCCAGGTCGAGATGGAAGGCCCGATCAAGCCCTCCGACTGGCTGACCTTCCTTCTTTTCGGCATCACCATCGTGGCGTGGATCACGCTGTCCGGCACGCTCGGCCTCGGCGTCGTCGCCATCGGCGGCGCCCTCCTCTTCCTGGTCACCGGCCTCGTGCGCTGGGAGGACATCAACACCGGCGTCAACTGGGGTGTCGTGCTTCTCTACGCCGCGGCCGTGTCGCTCGGCCTCGAGATGCAGGAGAGCGGGGCTGCGCAATGGCTGGCGCAAAGCATGCTCGGGTTCCTCCACGAGGTCGGCGCCGCCAGCGGCACCAGCCTCTACGCCGCCATATCGCTGCTGACGATCGCGGTCTCCAACACCATGACCGCCGGAGCCGCCGTCGCCGTCCTCGGTCCCGTCGTGCTCAAGGCTGCCCAGGTGTCGGGCTCCGATCCTCTCGCCATCGGGTTCCTCACTGCCATTTCCTCGGCCTTCGGCTATCTGACCGCCGCCGCCCAGCCGGCCTTCGCCATCATCTACGCGTCCGGCTATCTGCGGCCCAAGGACTACTGGAAGATCGGCTGGAAGATGATGCTTGTCTCCTACGTGCTGTTGCTCATACTTGCCGAATTCTACTGGCCGCTCATTGCCGCTCCGCAAGGGAACTAGCCGCCCGTGAGCATTCTCAAGCGCACCACGCTGTCGAACCGCCAGGAGCGTGCGCTCGAGAAGACCCTGCAGAATCTCCGCATCCAGCGCCGCAATCGCTTCCGCGTCCTGGCGTGCCTCAACACCAACGACGAGTCCTTCGATACGGTGCGCATGGCGGCCCGACTTTCGCCTACTGACGATTGCGACATCATCGTTCTCTATGTCCGGCCGATCGATCAGGGCCTGTGGTCAGGCGGCCTGCAGATCCGCCTTGCCCGGCAGAGCGTGCTCGAGGCCGGTCTCGAGCTTCCCGGCGTCAGCCACCTGAGCCAGGCCCTCGACGTCTTGAAGGAAGAAGGCGTCGACGCCGCCACGTGGCCCAAGGAAATGGCGCATGAGGAGGCCTGGGGCGATGCGGCGGGTGACAACAAGGTCGTCTACCTGAGCCCGGGCGGCAAGACGGTCGTCCTCAAGCTGAAGACGGCGCCCGATGTGGCGAGCGGCATTCTCGACCAGTACGAGCTCGGCCCCTACAACCTTCTCATCCTCGGCGCGCCGACCACCTGGCGGGGCGAGATCGCATCCTGGTTCACCTCGGGCGTCGTCCAGCAGGTGACCATGCTGTCACCGTGCTCCGTCCTCGTGACGCGCCTCAAGGAAGGCAAGCGGGGTTTCTTCATCTGCACCGACGGCACCTCGCGCTCCATGCAGGCCGTGCGGCGGGCCGCCGTCCTCGCCCATTCGGTGGGTGAGCCTATCACCCTTTTTTCCGCCGCCCCGACCGCCTCGGCCCGCGCCGCCGCGGAGGAGAACGTGGAGAATGCCAAGGCGCTCCTCAAGGCGCTCGGCATCGGCGTCGCCGAATCGCGCGTCGCCGTCGGCCGGCCGGCCGATCGCATCATCGAGCTCGGATCGAGTTACCTCGCCATCGTCGTCACCGACGAGGGTCGATCGTGGTGGCAGCGTCTATGGCGAGGCTCCGTCGCCTATGAGGTCGTGCGCGGCGCCCACACCTCGGTTCTCGACGTCCGCTGAGCTAGCCCGCAAAGGCGAGCGACAATCCGACTGCCGCAATGGCGCCGCCCATGATGCGGGACAGCCCCGGCGCCACCAGCCGCTGCAATGTCAGCCCGAGCCCCATGCCGAAGCCGTGCAGGATCGCCGTCGCGGCCATGAAGCCGGCACCGTAGGCGAACGCCGACGCCGTGGCGGGCATCTCGGTACCGTGCGCATGGCCGTGGGCTAACGCGAAGGCCGCCACGATGACGATTCCGGCTGCCGCCGGCACTTTGATGTTGAGCGCCACCAGGGCGCCGAGCGCAACGACCGACAGCCCGATCATCAGCTCGACGGCCGGAAACGCTAGTCCGCCCGCGCCGAGGCCGCCGCCGACTGCCATGGCCGCCACGAAGGCGGCAGGCACCATCCACATCGCCCGGCCCCCGAGGCTCGCAGCCCACAGGCCGACCGCCGACATGGCAAGCAGATGGTCGAGACCGGCGAACGGATGCGAAAATCCGGCGACGAGGCCGGAGGCCGCACCGATGCCGGTATGGGCTTCGGCCGGCAGGCTCGATACGGCGAGAATGAGGGCGATGAGGGGAATCCGACGGTCCATATGCTGCTCCTTTGCTCTTGCAAGGGCGCCCCGGATGGGGTCGCGCCGACCACACGTCTCATCATTATCATACGTGTTGGCGCCCTTCTCGGTCAAAAAGCGACATGGTGTGGTCGGCTCGTGTCCGGCTTTCCGCTTGAATCGGGCGCGCCGGCCACGTATGGCGAGCGTCAATGGAGGAGCCTTCCATGGCTGAGTACCTGCTTTACGGTTTCGGCGAGTCGGGCAATGCCTACAAGGCCGCTCTCATGCTGCAGCTCTGCCGGCTGGACTGGGAGGTCCGTCCGGTCGACTTCTTCAATGGCGAAACGCGCGGCGACGCCTATCGCAGCGAGGTGAACCCCATGGGCGAAGTCCCGGTTCTGGTCCATGGGGACCGCAAGTACACGCAGTCGGGTGTCATCCTCGACTATTTGGCGGGCCAGACGCGCAAGTTCGGACCGAAGAGCGAGGATGAGCGCCTCGAGATCATGCGCTGGACCCTGTTCGACAACCACAAGCTCACGAGCTACATCGCCACCCTGCGCTTTCTCTTGCAGTTCGCGCGGACGGGGGAAACGCCGGTCACCGAGTTTCTCTCGGGCCGCGTCGCCAACAGCCTGAAGATCCTCGAAGGCCACCTCGGATCGCGCGAATTCGTCGTGGGCAAGCGGCCGACGGTGGCCGATTTGTCGCTCTGTGGCTATCTGTTCTTCGACGGCGAGCCCGGCGTCGCGCTCGATCCCTACCGGAACGTCCGCAAATGGCTCGACCGCCTCATGGCGCTGCCGGGCTGGAAGCATCCATACGAGCTGATGCCGCGCATGTTCAAGGGATAGTCAGACGCCGCGCTGCCGGCGCACCGCGTCCATGTATTCCTGGAGATGGTCGACGTTCTCGAACCGCATCCAACCCTCGTCGGTCTCCGCCTCGACCGTTCCGTCCGACAGGACGCGCGCCTGTTTGCCGGCGATGGTCCGTTCGTCGACGACGTAGAGTTCCTCCTCCGACACGATGTCGTTGGCCGTCTCGATGTCGGCCGAAGCCGATCCGCCGAGATCACGCACCTCCTCGATGACCCTGTCGATCGAGGCGCGCGCCATTTCGCGCGACGCATGCTGCCGGCCGAAGGTCGGTTCCTCCGCGAACCGCGGCGGCTGGTCGCCGTTGAGCGGCCGCATGCCGGCCGGCGGCTTGTCCGGTCGCTTGCTGCGCTCGGCGCTTCTGTCCTGCATGCGCTCGATGCCGAAGCCCTGCGGCTGCGGCGGCGGAGACGGCCGGAAGGCCGACGGCGGCTGCGGCACGGGCTCGTCGCCCGAGAGAAGCAGCCTCAGCTCGTCCACCGCCGTTACGGCCGCAGCGATTCCGATGACGAGAATGCCGCCGACGAGAAGCAGGGCGCCGAGTTGAAGGTCGAGATCGGCGATGGGCTCTCCCGGCCACAGCAGCGCCATCGCGACCACGACGAGTCCCAATGCCGCAAGCACGCTTCCTGCGATCGTCAACGCAACCTTCGTCATAGCCACCCCCTTCGCCTGCCGCCCATCGCGATCATGGAGTGCCGGCTGCAACCTCGCCTATCTTTCGCGTTCCCATGCATCGAGATCAAGGCCTTTCGTTGCCGGGCAGCGGCGGTGTCCGCCACAATTCGACTCAGCCCTCGACGACGATCCGCGGCGGTGGCTTCGCTGTCGGCTTGGCGAGCGAATCCCACAGTTTCCGGGCGATGTCGCGATAGATGGCGGCGTTGGGAGACTGGGGATCGCTTGCGGTGATGGGTTCGCCCGAGTCGGAGCGCTCCCTGAGATGCGCGTCGAGCGGAATCTCGCCGAGGAAGGGCACGCCGAGCGTCTCGGCTTCCCTGCGCGCACCGCCGTGGCCGAAGATTTCGTGGCGCGTTCCGCAATGCGAGCACATGAAATAGCTCATGTTCTCGACGATCCCTAGCACCGGCACGTTGACGCGCGCGAACATGTTGAGGCCCTTGCGCGCGTCGATCAGCGCCAGATCCTGCGGGGTCGAGACGATGACCGCGCCGGAGAGCGGCGTCTGCTGGGCAAGCGTCAGCTGGACGTCCCCGGTGCCGGGCGGCATGTCGACGACGAGGCAGTCGAGCGGCGCCCATGCCACTTCGCGCAGCATCTGGACGAGCGCTCCCATGACCATCGGCCCCCGCCACACGACCGGCGTCGCCTCGTCGACCAGGAACCCCATCGACATGACCTTGAGGCCGTATTTCTCCATCGGCGCCATGATCTTCGAATCCGGCGCGACGAGCCGCGGCCTCTGCGTGATGCCGAGCAGGCGCGGCATCGACGGGCCGTAGATGTCGGCGTCGAGGATGCCGATCCGCAGGCCGAGGCTCGCCAGGCCGATCGCCAGGTTGACGGCCGTCGTCGACTTGCCGACGCCGCCCTTGCCCGAAGCGACCGCGACGACGTGCTCGACGCCGTCGAGTGCCAGGCCCCGCTTCGTCGCAGCCGGACTGCGGGCGGCGCGCTGGCCCTCGCGATCGGCCGTAAGGGCCACCATGACCCGGCCGACGCCGTGAATTCGCTTGACTGCCGACTCTGCGGCACGCCGCACGTTTTCCATCTCGTCGGCATTGCCCGGTTCGGCGGCGATGGCGAAGGTGACGTTGCCGTCCTTCACGATGATCTCGGAGACGAGGCCGCGGGCGACGATATCCTCACGCCCGCCCTCCGCGCCGATACCGGCGAGCGCTGCAAGCACGCTGTCTCTGGTGATCGAAACCATGCACTCCTATCCCGGAGACGCCGGAAGTCAGGCCTGTCGACCGCCCAGCTCCTGGGTCACTTCGGCGGCGACGGACGAAACCGCCGCCCCGAGCGAAGCGATGCGGCTTTCGGGAATGCGCGCCGTCGGACCTGAGATCGACAAGCCGGCGATCGCGTCGCCGTGCTCGTTGAAAACCGGGCTCGCGACGCAACGAAGGCCGATGGCCGTCTCCTCGTTGTCGACGGCATAGCCCGTGCGCGTTATGCCCGCAAGTTCCCTCTTCAGGGCCTCCGCCGTCGGGATCGTGACCGCCGTCTCGCGCCGGAAATCGATGAGCCGGATGTTTTTTTCGCAGTCGAGCGGGGTCATGAAGGCGAGCAGCGCCTTGCCGACGCCGGAGCAGTGAAGCATGGCCCGCCCGCCGGGACCGGTGATGGCGCGCATCACCTTGTTGCATTCCACCTGCGCCAGGAAAACGGCCTCGCCGCGGTCGGCGATGGCGAGGTTCACCGTCTCGCCGGACTGTTCCATCAGCCGCCGCATGAACGGGCGGGCGACGGCGGCGAGGTCGCGCGACCTCAAGAAGGCGGATCCGACTCGAAAGGCCTGCACGCCGACCAGCCATGCCGACCGTTCATGGTCGAAGCGGACGAAGCGTTCGTTCTGCAAGGTGGTCAGCAGCCGATGCGCCGTCGAAGTCGGCAGCCCGACCTCGAGCGCCACTTCGCTCAGGCTGCGGCCCTGCGGATGATAGGAGAGCGCGTTCATGAGCTTCAGCGCCCTGCTCAGCGACTGCACCTGGCCCGACGCGCGCAGCGATTCCTTGCTCGGCAGCCGCACCTCTTCGAGCCGCGCCGCGGCCAGGTTTGTTCTTTGTAGCTGGTCCATCCGTCCGTCCTGCTCTAACTAGATACGAAGCTTGGCACAGTTTCGGTCATCCCGCTAATCGGAACCGCGTTGCGGACTGTGGGATCGCGACGTGTGTTCTGTTCTGCGAACGATTGTTTGTTTTTCAGGACTGCGATAAGAGACCGCGGACTTTCACGCGTGAGGACGAACATGAGCGAGACCACGCCTGCATTCGACACCCTGGCCATTCATGCCGGTGCCCAGCCCGATCCCGCGACCGGCGCGCGCGCCACCCCCATCTACCAGACGACCTCCTTCGTGTTCGAGGATGTCAAGCACGCGGCCGACCTCTTCGCGCTCCGCGCCTTCGGAAACATCTATACGCGCATCATGAACCCGACCCAGGCGGTGCTCGAGGCGAAGATCGCCGCCCTCGAAGGCGGCACCGCCACGCTCGCGACCGGATCGGGCCATGGCGCCCAGCTCATCATCTTCCACGCGCTTCTGTCGCCCGGCGACGAATTCATTGCCGCGCGCCAGCTCTATGGCGGCTCCATCAACCAGTTCAATCATGCCTTCAAGTCGTTCGGTTGGAACGTCGTGTGGGCCGACGCCGACGATCCTGCCAGCTTCGAGAAGGCGCTGACGCCGAAGACCAAGGCGATATTCATCGAGTCGATCGCCAATCCCGGCGGGCGGATTACCGACATGGAGGCGATCGGCAGGATCGCCCGCAAGGCCGGCGTGCCGCTCATTGTCGACAACACGCTGGCGACGCCCTATCTCTGCCGGCCCATCGAGCACGGAGCCAACATCGTCGTCCATTCGCTGACGAAATTCATGGGCGGCCATGGCAACTCCATGGGCGGCGCCATTGTCGACGGCGGCAACTTCGATTGGTCGAAGGACCAGAACAGGTTCCCCCTTCTCTCGCAGCCCAACGAGTCCTATCACGGCATGAAGTTGCACGAGACGTTCGGCAACATCGCCTTCGCCATCGCCTGCCGCGTGCTCGGCCTTCGCGATCTCGGCCCCGCCATCGCGCCCCTGAACGCCTTTCTCATCCTGACCGGCATCGAGACATTGAGCCTGCGCATGCGCAAGCATTGCGACAACACGCTGAAGGTTGCCGAGTGGCTGAAGAACGACAAGCGCGTGGCGTGGATCACCTATGCCGGCCTGCCCGGCGACAAGGACTACGAGAAGCACAAGAAGTTCACCCCCAACGGCGCCGGTGCCGTATTCACCTTCGGTCTGAAGGGCGGTTACGAAGCCGGCGTGAAGATGGTGTCGAACGTGCGGCTCTTCTCGCATCTCGCCAATGTCGGCGATACGCGGTCGCTCATCATCCATCCCGCCTCCACCACCCACAGCCAGCTGACGCCCGAGCAGCTGAAGCTTGCCGGCGCCGGACCCGACGTCGTCCGCCTCTCGGTCGGCATCGAGGATGTTGAGGACATCATCGCCGATCTCGACCAGGCCCTGGCTTAGGACGGCAGCTCATTCGATGCGGCGGTCCGGTCGGAAGACCGGGCCGTTTCGTTTCGTGAGGCGCGCCGGCGTTCATCCGATAATTCCAAAGGCCGCTTGGATCACGACATAGGGCGTTTCGTTCACGCGCCCGTGAGGGTGCCGCGGGCCCGGTCTCTCTCGAATGTGAGCGTCGGTGAACGCCGCTCTCGAGCTCCCGGCAAGTCGTTGCCGGTGTTGGCGATTTTTCTCAGCGAGCTGTGTAGAGGCTTGATTCGATTTGACGGGCGAAGTGGCTACATTCGTAACCATCGAAGCGCACGGAAAACAGCGCAACGAAGAAAAACAAAACTGAAACCAACAAACTCAAGAACCCAAGGAGACTACAAATGAAGACCCTCATCGCCGCCACCGTCGCCCTCGGCATCCTCGCCGGTCCTGCCCTCGCAGCTGGCTTCCCGGAGAAGGCCGAGAGCCGCGTGTGGACCTCGAGCCAGAACCAGAACTTTGCCGGTGACCTCATGATCCCGCTGCCCCTCAAGGCCAAGGATCAGATCCGTGGCAACGCCTCGTCCAACAACGGCTCGTTCGGCTCCAGCCAGGCCCTTTCCGTCGACCACGAGACGGGTTCGGTTGCGCCGATCTTCTCGCCCAACCGCTAAGTCTTGCTTCCCCTGCGGGATCGTTACCCTACGACCTGCACAACAACGGCCCAGGCCCCTCCCTGCCTGGGCCGTTTGCTTTTTCGGACGGCTCACGGGTTTTTGACTGGCACGATTTCGCCCGCTCCCCACATCGCGCCTGCACCCCGCTAGTCAAACAAGGGAGACAACACTCATGAACAAGATTCTCATGGCAGGTCTGGCATTGGGCCTCCTCACCGGCTCCGCTGCAGCTGCCGGATTCCCCGAGAAGGCCGAAAGCCGCGTCTATTGGAAGGACGGGCAGATGTCTTATGTCGAGCCCGGCACCGCACAGCTCGCGGTGATTCCAGCACCGGAGCATGACCCGAACTTCGCGGGCGGCTTCTACAACGACAAGGTAGCGGCGGAACCGCTTTACGTCGTGCCCGACAGGGTGGGTCCGTCGATCCACCTGAAGAACCGCTAGGCGCGTCGGCTTCCAACCGGCCCCGTTAACTGCGCGGGGAATTGTGATGGAACCATTTTCCGTAAACGGATGAATCGGCTTTGGTTCACGGAAAGTGTGATTGAACGACTTCGTCGCCTGTTTCGTTTTTCTAGCGGGTGCGATTGCAGCTCCCGTTCGCTAATTCGGAAGTGGAGATGAAGTCATGAAGAAGATCCTTATTGCAACCTTTGCCCTCGGCCTCGTGGCGGGGCCGGTTGCCGCGGCCACCATGCCGTTTCCGGAGAAGGCGGAGGCCCAGGTTCGCACGTCCGGTTATGTGAATTCCGGCGCGGTCGACTCTGAGCTGCCGCTCAAGGAGCAGGATGAGATGCTGGTTGACGAGGGCAATTCGAGCTCGATCTTCGTCGGCTCGAGTCAGGCTCTGGCCGCGAACGACGTAGACTCGTCGTTCATCTTGAAGACGCCGAACCGTTAAAGCGGCGTAAGTTAGAGGCCAAATTGGGGGCGCGAGGTTTCGTATCTCGCGCCCCTTCTTCGTCAGTGAACCGCCTCGCCGTGCAGCGCCAGGTCGAGGCCGGTGGTTTCCGAATCCCGGTCCACCCGCAAGCCTACGATGATGTCGACGAGCTTGAGGATGAGGAAGGTGACGACGGCGCAGTAGATGATCGTCGCCGCCACCGCGATGATCTGCGTCACCAGCTGTCCGGCGTTCCCCTCGATGAGGCCCAGTCCGAAGCCGGGGTCCGCCTCGAGCGCGCCGGCGAACGCTCCCTCGCTGTTGGCGATCGCGACTTTGGCGAACACGCCCGTGAGCAGCGCGCCGGTGATGCCGCCCACGCCATGGATGCCGAAGCAATCGAGGCTGTCGTCGTAGCCCAGCGCGCGTTTAAGCCCACTGGCGCCCCAGAAGCATACCGCGCCTGCGATGAGGCCGATGACGAGCCCGCCGGTCGGATCGACGAAGCCCGCCGCAGGCGTGATGGCGACGAGACCGGCGACCGCGCCGGAGATCGCGCCCAGCACGCTCGGCTTGCCGCGCAGCGCCCACTCGACGGAAAGCCAGCTTAAGGCGGCGCCGGCCGTGGCGATGTGCGTGACCGCCAGCGCCATGCCGGCCCGCGGTCCCGCCGTGACCGCCGAGCCGGCGTTGAAGCCGAACCAGCCGATCCACAGGAGCGACGCGCCGATGACGCTGAGCACCAGGTTGTGCGGCAGGAACGGCTCGTTCGGGTAGCCGTTCCGCTTCCCGATGACCAGCGCCGCGACGAGGCCGGCGACGCCGGCGTTGATGTGCACGACGGTGCCGCCGGCGAAATCGAGGACGCCTCTCACGAACAGCCAGCCGGTCGGCTCCCACGCCCAGTGCGCGATCGGCGCATAGACGCAGATGCTCCACAGCGTGACGAAGATCACCATGGCGGAGAATTTCATGCGGTCGACGATCGCGCCGGTGATGAGCGCCGGCGTGATCACCGCGAAGCTCATCTGGAACATGATGAACACGGTCTCGGGGATGGTCGGCGCGAGGCCGCTCACCGAGTTGGGCGCAAGCCCTGCGAGGAAGAATCGGTTGAGCCCGCCGATGAAGCCGTTGCCCGGCGTGAATGCGAGGCTGTAGCCGACGAGCACCCACACCACCGATACGATGCAGCAGATGGCGAAGCTCTGCATGAGTGTCGCGAGAACGTTCATCCGTCGAACCATGCCGCCGTAGAACAGCGCGAGCCCCGGAATGGTCATCAGGAAGACGAGGCCGGTGGCGACGATCATCCACGCGGTGTCGCCCTTGTCGAACTGCGGCGCCGCGTCCTGCGCCAGGGCGGGCGATGCGAGTGTGAGGAGCGACAAGGCAGCAAAGCAAAATCTTCGACCGAGCATGGCATCCCCCTTGGTTCGACCGTTCGAGCGCTCTAACCAAGATTCGTGCCAGGCCGCAGCCATTGGGTTTGCTCGGTTTTTTCCTGGGGAGCGAAGTCCGCCATGCACAAATCTTCGGCACCACGCGATCCCTGTGATCAGAATTTCATCAATCGCGAGTGAGCTGGCGGATCACCAGGTTGGCGTCTGCGGTCGCCGTGGGATCGAAGGACAGGACCCTCAAGCTCTATGAGGGTCACTACCATGACCTTCTGAACGACGTCGGTAAGGAGGGTGTGCTCGCCGAGATCCGCGGCTGGATCGAAAAGCAGCTTGCCGGTCTGACGCCTAGTGGGGCGGTCCGGCGCCCAGCGATTGCATGACCGCCAGGTAGATGCCTTCGTAGTCGAGCGGATCGTCCTTCGACTTCTCGAGCACCAGCCGCGAGACCTTCTGCCGGAAGTGCCGGTCGAGGGGACCGACTTCCGTCTGAAGCTTGAGCTGCTGCCAGACCCGGTCGTTGATCTGCTGCAGGACCTTGAGGGCGTCCGGCCCGTAAACGTCGCTGCGCGGTCGCATGTCTTCCATCCCTGATGCCGCAATCTGCCCAACGCGGACGACGGCCATGAGTTCCCTAACGTCAGAAAATCTCGACGCAACTTCGCCTGCCGTCGGCGCGTTCTCAAGGCCGGGTGATCATTGGCCAGGGCGCGCGAATGCCGTCGGATTCCGCTTCATCGTTGAAGATTCACGAAACCAACATCGGGAAGATCGTTCGCCTCGAGGCTGAGAACGAACGGCTGGTAACCGCGCCTTCCCGGTACTTCGGCGCCGTCGGCCGCTTCGCTGGAACCCCTGCCTTTATCGTTACGCACCTTGCATGCGTGGCCCTGTGGATGATCATGAACAGTGGCGCGGTTCCGGGTCTCTGGCACTTCGACCCCTTCCCGTTCGTATTCTTGGGCGTGCTCCTCGCCATCGAGGCCGTGCTGCTGACCTCCTTCGTCCTCATCCGCCAGAACCGCATGAGTGCGATCGCCGACCAGCGCAGCCACCTCGATCTGCAGATCAACCTGCTCTCCGAGAAGGAAGCGACGAAGATCATTCAGCTCCTCCAGCGCATGAGCCGCCATATGGGCATCGAAGAGCAGGTCACGGATAGCGAGACCCGCGAGCTCGGCAGGGACACGAAGGTCGAGGAGGTCGCCGAGGAGCTGGCGGCCAACCTCGAAGACAGTGCCAAGCGCGGTAAGTCGCCCGCCCAATAGAGGTCCGCTCGCTAAAGAGACCTGTAGTGATCGGCCGCCGATTCGTAGGTGAACAGAATGGGTGCCGGTCGTGGCGGCATCCATACCCCGGCGCTTCCGCCGGCCATCAGTTCGACGGCCCGCGCCGTGTCACAGACGCCTCCGCCATAGAGTCGGTTGGCGAGGTTGAGAACGGCCGTCTCGTGCATGGCCGCCGTGCCGCTGCCGCACGCGTCCTTGACGACGAGCACCCGGTGGCCCGCGGCGATTGCGTCCCGCACCGTTGCCGCCACGCACGCTTCCGTCCACACGCCGGCGACGAACACCCATTCGGCGCCGCGCAGCGCCGCGGCCAGTCCTGCTTCCGAAAAGGCGCTTGCGTCGTTCTTCCGGAATACCGGCTCACCGGCCGCCGGCGCCACTTCGCGGCAGATTTCGCTGAGCGGGTTGGCGGCGTCGCTGAAGGTCGGCTTGCCCTCCGCGTCGCGCGGTTCGAACGGGCGTGGCGGGCACGCGCTGGAAGTCCCGCTTGTATGCCGTGTGTAAGACCCGCAATCCATGGTGACGTGCCGCGGCGAGCAGGGTCGCCGCATTGGCGAGCACCGCGTCGATTCCGTCGACGGCATAGAGCCGGTCATGACGCTGCTCCTCCTGCAGGTCGACGATCAGGAGTGCCGCTCGCGAAGGGTCGATGGTGATCGGCGTCCGCATGGACGCGAAGCTACAGGCGAAACCGGGCCGCGTCGATCACGACGCCTGCGTCAGGCCGTAGGCGGTCGCCGCCGCGATGACGAGCCACAGGACCGGTATCACGGCGAGTAGGATGCCGCCCCGCCCGCCGGCGAGCAGGAGGCCGAGGGACCCGAGCGCCGTCGGATCGGGATGCAGGCCGAAGATTTCGGCCTCGTTCCACTCACCGCCGCCGAGCTTTGCGATGAACGGGTAGGCGACCAGCGCGGCGAAGAAGATGCCGACGCCGATGACCGTGGCCGGACGACGCGACGCCGCGACGGGCGGTCTGGCGGCGAGCCCGGCGACGGCGAGCATGAGCGCCTCGAGCGCGAAGGCGGCGGCGAAGGCGGTGGCTGCCCAGTTGATCGCCGCGTAGCGCTGCCAGTGAAAGCCCCATGCGATCCACGCCCAGCTGACGGCGAGGGCGAGATGGATCGTCCGCCTCGCCGGCACGCCGGGACGGTGAAGCAGGATGAAGATGCCGGCGCCGGCGGCGAGAGCCGCCAGCTGGGCCGGCCACACATCGTCATTGTACTGAGCGATCAGCCGGTGGTAGGTGCGCGGCGAGAACAGGAGAAAGTCGGAGATCCCGTAGGTCCACCAATCCTCCATCACAGCGCCGCGACATGCGCCGCCATCCGTTCGCGCATGGCGCTGTCCGGAAGCGGTCCGGATGCGGCCTCCATGTTCTCGCGCACATGGTCGACGCGGCTCGTGGCCGGTATGGCGCAGGTGACGGCCGGATGCGAGACGATGAACTTCAGGATGAACTGGGCCCAGCTCCGGGCGCCGATCTCCGCCGCCCATTGGGGCAGCGGATGGTGGGCGAGGCGCCGCGTCAGCGCGCCCTGCTGGAACGGCCGATTGGCGAGAACGGCCATGCCGCGCTCCAGTGCCAGCGGCAGCAGGCGCTGTTCCGCTTCGCGATCGACGATGTTGTAGGTGAGCTGCACGAAATCGAGGCGATGGCCGCGCATGATCTCCTCGAAGAGATCGTGCCGGCGTCCTTCCGATGTCGTGATGCCGACATGGCCGAGCCTGCCCTCCTCCTTCATCGCCGTCAGCAAGGGGAGCTGCTTCTCCCACGCGACCAGATTGTGCACCTGGAGCAGATCGAAGCGCGGGACGCCCCAGCGGGCCTGCGTTTCCGCCACCTGCTCTGCCCCGTCGGACGACGTCCACACCTTGTCGGCGGAGAAGAGCGCCTTCGGGTGGCCGAGCGCTTCGAGTCCGTGGCCGATGACGTCCTGCGACGAGCCGTACATGGGTGAGCAATCGATCAGCCGCCCGCCGGCCTGGAAGAAGGCCTCCATCACCGCCGTGCACTCGCCGCGCAGCACGCGATCGTCGCCGACGTTGAAAGTGATCCAGCTGCCGAGCCCGACGGCCGGAAGCTTCTCCCCGGATGAAGGCACGGCCTTGAGAAGCGGGCCCGATTGGGCGTGCGAAGGAAAACGCGCGCCCGTCGCAGCGCCGAGACCCGCCGCCCCTGCTCCCGCCAGCAGCGTCCGCCTGGTGATCGTGTTCCGTGTCATCAGTCGCTCGGGGAAATCTTCAGGATCTTGCCGTCGTTCTCATCCGTGATGACCAGGATGTCACCTTCCGCGGTTTCCGCGACATCGCGGATTCGCATCCCGTGGTCGGTGAGAAGCCTCTCCTCGCCGGTCACCTTTTCACCGTCGAGATCGAGGCGCACGAGCGCGCCCGCCCTCAATCCGCCGACGAAGAGGTCACCTTTCCACTCCGGAAACGCCTTGCCGCTGTAGAAGATCATGCCCGACGGCGCGATCACCGGCGTCCACGTGTAGATCGGATCCTCCATGCCCGGCGCGTCCTTCTTTCCACTGCCGACCGGCGTGCCGCTGTAGTTGACGCCGAACGAGACGACCGGCCAGCCGTAGTTTCCACCCGGCTTCGGGATGTTCACCTCGTCGCCGCCCTTGGGGCCGTGCTCGATTGTCCACAGCTTGCCGGTCTCCGGATGGAGCGCGGCGGCCTGGATGTTGCGATGGCCGTAGGACCAGATTTCCGGCAGCGCATCGTTTCGCCCGACGAAGGGATTGTCGCGCGGCACCGAGCCGTCGTCGGCGAGGCGCACGACCTTGCCGAGATGCGAATTGAGGTCCTGCGCCTGGACGCGGAACCGGTTGTGCGAGCGCTCGCCGAGCCCGACATACACGCGCCCCTCGCGATCGAACACGATGCGCGAGCCGAAGTGCATGTTGCTCCTGACCTTCGGCTTCTGGGAAAAGACGATCTCAACGTTGCGAAGCGAGCGATTGTCCTCGGCGAGGCTGCCGCGCGCCACGGCCGTCGAGTTGCCACCCTCACCCTTCTCCGCGAAGCTCAGATAGACGAGGCGGTTGTCGCTGAAGTCCGGATGCAGCGTTATGTCGAGGAGCCCGCCCTGGCCGCGCGCATCGACCTCGGGCACCCCGTCGATCGGCTTTCCGAGCGTCCCGTCGGCGCCCACGTGCAGGAGCCTCCCGCGCCGTTCCGTCACCAGCATGCTGCCGTCCGGCAGCGGCGCTATTCCCCACGGATGGTCGAGGCCCTCGGCAAGCGTCGTGACCTCGAAACCCTTCGACCCGCCCGCGTCCTGGGCCAACGCGGCGGTTGGCAGGGTGGCGACAAGAAGAAGTGCGGCAATCGGGAGCATCAGGCGACGCCTTTCGTCAAGCATATCCAATCCAAACGCCGCAGCGCAGCTAAGGTTCTGTTGGGACTACGCCGCGTGGCCGGTTTCCCAGCCGTCACGATTTGGTGAATGGCACCGCCGAAGGCGTCCAGGAAACGCAGGACTCGTCGCGGATGCAGGCTTCGACGGCCGTTCGGGTGTCCTCGTCGGGTTTACCGTTGATCGTGACGCTCTGACAGCCTTGATAGACCGGCCCCTGCCCCGCCGCCGTGAGGCCGGGCCCGATCGTCCATACGCCGACCGCATCCCTGTACGCGGTAAGCACGATGGCTCCGCCGTGCAGGATCGTGGCCTGGCTCTGGCGGGACGTGCGCATTTTCATGAGAGGTTTGCTCATTGAATGATTGCGGGCGCACCACGCCGGGGCTATGCGAGGCTGTTTCAACTGCACGCGGCGCGATGCGAGACAATTCCCTGATCGATTTGCTGGATTGCGTGGCCGACGTGACCGATCACGCAACGGGTGAAACTTTTCTTCACGCTGTGAAGAAGATCTATGGCGTTCAGAACATCGCCTATATTTGCAACCAGCTGCCGAAGCCCACCCACCAGGGATACTATGTTCACCACAGCTACGGTGACGCCTGGGCGCGGCATTACGAAGCCGAGCAGTTGATCTTCGTCGATCCGGTGGTCAGGGCCGGACTCGCCAGTATCCTGCCCACAGACTGGTCCTGTCTTCCCGATCTCACGTCACCGCAGCGCCGCTTTCTCAACGAGGCGCAGGAATTCGGAATCGGCCGTCAGGGTTTGACGGTTTCAGTCCGCGGTTTGAAGCGCGAGACGGCCCTTTTCAGCATCAACACGGATCTGCAGGGCTCCGACTGGGCCAGATACAAGCTGGAATACATGCGCGACATTCAGATCATCGCGACATTCTTCCACCAGCGTGTGGCCTGTTCTCAGAACCAGCTCCTCGAGGAAATGGTCGGCCAGCTGACTCCGCGGGAACTGGAGTGTCTGAAGTGGTGTGCGGCCGGAAAGACCTTCGCCGACATTGGCGAGATCCTCAAGATTACGGAAAGGACCGTCCACTTTCACCTGACCTTGTGTCGCCACAAGCTCAACGCGCTCACCAATCCGCAGGCGGTGGGCAGAGCGATTCAGATCGGCCTCATCGCTCCCGGCTGACCTGTCAGATCTGACAGTAGCATTGGGCATCATGCGCTTCCACAACACCGCCTCGCAACCATGAGGACGAGGAAGCATGATCCTTCTGATCAACGGCAGCGACCGGGCTCGCTACGGCGCCGAGATCGCCAAGATGCATCGATTGCGGAAGAAGGTGTTTCACGATCGTCTGGGCTGGGATGTTCAGATCACGGATGACGAGGAGAGGGATTGCTTCGACGACCTCGACCCTCTCTACGTGTTGAACATCGAGCAAGACACCGGCCAGCTCTTGGCGAGCCTCCGGCTGCTTCCAACCACCGGACCGAACATGCTTTGCGATATCTTCCCGCAGCTACTCACCGACGGCCTGAGAGTGCGGAGTGCCACCATCTGGGAAAGCAGCCGTTTCTGTGTCGATCATCAGGCCTCGCAGGATCGATCGGCGAACCGGATCACGGTGGCCGCTGCAGAGCTCATGTGCTCCGTCGGCGAAATGGGCCTCGCGTCGGGCATGACTCATATCGTTACCGTGACGGACCTCTTTCTCGAGCGCATCTTTCGGAAGATGGGCTGCGCGGGAGAAAGATTGGGACTGCCTCAACGGGTTGGCAAGGTTGACGCCGTGGGCGTGTACTGGGAAGTTTCAATGGCGCTTCTCGGCAAGCTCAAGGACAAGGCCGGAATCTGCTCGCCTCTCACCAGCCATGGTCAGGAACTGGCTGTTGTCTAGTCACCCAGCGTTCGAGTGTGTGCGTATGCGTAGTGTAAAGCCAAGGCTGGCTTCCCATCCTCTACCGCTATCGGTGAAGGAGGAGCTGCTGGCGGAGTTTCAGAACTGCGATTCCGCAGCTACCGAGACTATGATCAAGCTCTACGAAGTGTGCTGGTACCTGGAAGCCCGCAATCACCCCGTAGAGGCATTGCACTGCGCCATCGCGATCTCCGGGCTGAGGAGATCAATCTTGCAACCGGGTAGATCTATGGGCTCTTCCGCTCCCCATTGATGAGTGCCGCGAGCTGGCGGCTCGAGGTTGGAATCAATTCGCGCAGCTTCATTGGTGCTTCCTTTAAGGCGCCGCAGTCTAAACTCCCGACTCATATTCACCAGTTGCTTCACAGCTGAGGTAATCGCGATGGAAGCGTTGCTTAGAAACCTGCACGAATGGCAAACGCTGCTCGCGAGCTTGTTGGCCCTCATTGCAGCGCTTGCGGCAATTTGGCCCGTGCGGGCGCAGCTGAAGCAAATGCGCGTTCAATCCGCAATCGCCGCTCGTCAGGTATTGGCGGACGGGCTAAGGATCTGGAAATTCGAAAAAGCCAGTCACAAGCTCGCCGCGAACAAGCTGGTGACGGTGCTCTATCGTTTGATCCTTGGCCCGGTGGAACTCGACCAAGTGCCGGATTCGCACTGGGCACATGAAACTGAGTCAAAAGTAAATGACGTTATTGGGTTGCTTGAATCGCATCAGACCCAAATGAAGGACCCGACCTCCATTGATGCTGCGAGGAAGCGCGTTGTCGTGGCGCTTCGCGATTTTGCCACTACGCTAAATGGCATCCACGTCACCGATAGTTTCGACCTGGATTTCGAGGGAGTTTCCCAGGAACGTCAGGAACAGCTAGCGAGCGAGGTTCCTGAGCGGCAGGCTGAGGTCGTGCCCAAGTTGGAGAGGATTGACCAGTGCTGGAAGGAAGTTGCCAGCCTCTACGACTGTGAGCTTGATGAAATTCGGCGCAAAGTCCGCGAAGGCGACGAGGCAGTCGCCAGTCACAATTTCCGGCTGAGATAATCCTAGTGGCAGACTTGCCAGGCTCTTAGACGATGGGCCTGTCGTCCCTCACCAAGTAGGGCTGGAAACGAGTGGTAGCGGAGGAGGGAATTGAACCCCTGCGCCAGCCCGTGGCCAATAGCATCCTGACGCGTCTTCGCTCGAAACTGT